>CAVQGY010000001.1:0-629675 GCA_963712165.1 uncultured Chloroflexia bacterium
TGGGTGCAGTTACTCCTGGTGTGATTTCACTCCACACTTGGAACCTCCGGGGTGGTATTTGCACCTACAGATGCGCCATTGATCGAACCAGATGGCCGTTTGCATGCCTTTTGCCATGCAGTTCCCGGCAAATGGCATTTTAATGGGTGTGATGCTCTCAGCTGCGGGAAGCTACCGTTGGTTTAGAGATACAGTTGCCCCTGGCGAGGACTTTGGTGAGCTGGCAGCCAAGGCAAGCGGGATTGAACCTGGTGCAGAAGATTTGTACTTCCTACCGTACCTGACTGGTGAGCGCACTCCGCACCCTGATCCACTGGCGAAAGGCGCATTTGTGGGGCTTACCGTGCGGCACACGCGCGACCATATGACCCGTGCTGTGCTGGAAGGGGTGGCATTCGGCCTGCGGGATAGTTTTGAGCTGATGAAAGGAGCAGGATTGGACGCAATTGACCAGGTGCGCATTTCAGGAGGCGGCACTAAAAGCCCATTATGGCGGCAGATCATTGCTGATGTGTTGGGGGTGGAGTTGGTGATGGTGAATACCACCGAAGGCGGAGCCTTTGGAGCCGGACTGCTGGCAGCAACCGGTGCAGGTGCATTTCCAAGTGTAGTGGAAGCTTGCGAGGCAGTCATCACGATCACAGGGAGCACGTCACCAGGCGAGAACCAAGCCAAATATGAGGAAATCTATCCTGCTTACCGGGATTTGTATCCGGCTTTGAAGACATTTTTCCACAGATCAGGTTGAATTACTGGGATTATGATCGTCTCTGGTGTGGTTGGTCAGTCCCGGTAGGCGAGGGCAGGCCTAATTTTGATGGATAAATCTTTTTGTGACTTACTCAGGTTTGAGGTTTCCAAAAAGTATAGAAGATCCTTCAGCTTAGTACCTGTTTTTATTTTTTCCCTGAAGGATTCTGTTTGGTCATATTCCCATGGACTGATTGGCTCGATTAACGCTGGTTAATTTTGAAAGCTAGACATTCAACCCTTAGCAACTTATGGGTGGAGATCCTTTAATACATTGATCTTCCATAAGTAACGATGATAGTCATACTTGTATATAGAAATCCGAGCCGCCATTCCAGTTGGTAATTGGATCTTTTTTGGTGCAGTGCCGGTGCAATTTCGGTGCAACGGGGGTGGAAAGGATGGAAACTATGGACTGGATGGACAAACTTGAGTTGACCCCATCGAGAGGATGGACAGAAATTACCCCCATAAACGCTGTGTTCAGTCACCCCTTCGGATTCGAAGTCAGACGCTCTATCCATTGAGCTACGGGTGCAGGTGGAAATGATTGTATCTTTTCAGAGGGGAAAAGTCAAGAAAACCTTAGTTTGTCATGTTTTTGGGTTGGAGATTAACTGTTTTCCGGTGCAATCCTGGTGCAATAAATAGGAAAGTTACTTTGAAAGCGGAAAATCTAGTTGTCGTCTGACTGACCGTCAGGAATATTTTCTAACGTCTGAAATCCGATCAGGCTGCTGGAAAACCAAGAAATGTAAATGGGCTGGCGTCTGACTGGACGTCAAGCTAATCGATATTTGTCTAACTGCCAGGTTGGCTCGAGTCCACAGTCATGGATTGTATTGGATTTGAATCGAACGGAGAGTGGACATATTAATCGATTAACAGAAAAATAATTGTTCTCAAGTGGTATTTTAGGCCAGGCAGGATTTTAGGGCGAGGGAGTATATCAATCACCCTTCGCCCAATCCCGGGGTATAAGACCAGGGGATCGATGTGCATTCTGTCGGTTGAAGGTTTTGTTCCAGCCTGGCTATGATTTCCATTTCTGTCCTAACAGACCCGGATAAGTGGCGGCGATATGTCGTCTGCATAAACCATTTTTGTTAGTGATCTTTTTTCAGTCTGCTAACAGATCTCAGAAGAATTTATGATGCCATCAGGCGAGATCGAAGCGGTCCAGGTTCATAACCTTGTTCCATACTGCTGCAAAGTCTTGCAGGAACTTATCCTCAGAGTCTGCACATCCATAGACTTCCGCCAGAGCCCGAAGCTGGGAGTTTGATCCAAAAATGAGATCAACCCGGGTGCCTGTCCACTTGAGTTCTCCCGTAGTTCGGTCATGACCTTCGAACACGTCTTCGTCGTTAGAAGTCGCCTTCCAGGTTGTATTCATGTCGAGTAGATTGACGAAAAAGTCATTGCTGAGTGCCTCAGGCCGTTCCGTGAAGACACCATGTTGGGATTGGTCGTAATTGGCATTCAACACTCGCATTCCACCAACAAGAACAGTCACCTCAGGCGCTGTCAGCGTTAGCAGTTGCGCCCGATCGACCAGCAGTTCCTCTGCCGATACTGCATATTTGACCTTGGAGTAATTGCGGAAACCGTCTGCAGCCGGTTCAAGCACTGCGAATGATTCCAGGTCGGTTTGCTCCTGGGAAGCATCCGTGCGTCCGGGAGTGAAAGGTACAGTCAATTCATGGCCGGCTTTGCTGGCGGCCTGTTCGATCCCCGCACATCCAGCCAGTACAATCACGTCAGCCAGGGAGATCCTTTTATCACCAGACTGGGCGTTGTTGAAATCATTCTGGATGCCTTCAAGGGTTTGCAGCACTTTCTTCAGCCGGACTGGCTGATTGACTTCCCAATCCTTCTGTGGAGCAAGGCGCAGACGAGCGCCATTGGCACCGCCGCGTTTGTCAGAGCCGCGGAAGGTAGATGCCGAAGCCCAGGCAGTCGAAACTAAATCAGGTATCGACAGACCCGAGGCATTGATCTTTACCTTCAAATCTGCAATATCCTTGGCACTGACCAGTTTGTGATCGACAGAGGGCAGTGGATCTTGCCAGATCAGCTCCTCGTCCGGAACCTCAGAGCCCAGATAACACGAGCGGGGGCCCATATCCCGGTGAGTCAGCTTAAACCAAGCCCGGGCAAAGGCATCCGCGAATTCCTCGGGGTTCTGCTGGAAGCGCCGCGCGATCGGTTCGTAGACCGGATCATAGCGCAAGGAGAGATCCGCTGTGGTCATCATTGGCCGGTGCTTTTTGGAAGGGTCGTGGGCATCAACCACCATGTCCTCTTCCTCCACGTTCTTGGCCAGCCACTGATGGGCGCCAGCCGGGCTCTTAACCAGCTCCCACTCATATTTGAATAGTACGTTCAAGTAACCCATGTCCCACTGGGTAGGGTTGGGCTTCCAGGCGCCCTCAATTCCGCTACTGATCGTATCGCCGCCCTTGCCGGTGCCGAAGCTGCTCTTCCAACCGAGACCTTGCTCTTCGATGCTGGCAGCTTCGGGTTCGGGTCCAACAAGGCCCGCATCACCTGCGCCATGACTCTTACCAAAGGTATGACCTCCAGCAATTAGGGCAACCGTCTCTTCATCGTTCATGGCCATGCGCGCGAAAGTCTCTCTAACGTCATGTCCGGAGGCGACCGGGTCAGGGTTGCCATCAGGGCCTTCTGGGTTCACATAAATCAATCCCATCTGCACAGCCGCTAGGGGGTTCTCGAGATCACGGTCGCCAGAGTAACGGCTTTTTGGCTTGTCGCTTGTTGCCAGCCATTCGTCTTCAGCTCCCCAATATATATCCTCTTCCGGCTCCCAAATGTCTTCCCTCCCGCCGGCGAACCCGAAGGTCTTGAATCCCATTGACTCCAGGGCGCAGTTGCCAGCCAGGATCATAAGGTCGGCCCAGGAAATTTTTCGGCCATATTTCTGCTTGATAGGCCACAACAATCTTCGTGCTTTGTCGAGGTTCACGTTGTCTGGCCAGCTGTTGAGGGGTGCAAAGCGCTGGGTGCCGGATCCTCCACCACCGCGGCCGTCTCCGGTGCGGTAGGTGCCGGCGCTGTGCCAGGCCATTCTGATGAAGAGTCCACCATAATGACCATAATCGGCGGGCCACCAGTCCTGCGAGTCGGTCATCAGGGCATAGAGGTCTTTTTTCAGTGCTTCCAGGTCTAGCTTCTTGAACTCCTCTGCATAGTTGAACTCGGAGCCCATAGGATTGCTCAGATGCGAATTCTGATGGAGGATCTTGAGATTCAACTGGTCTGGCCACCAGTCCCTGTTCGACGTACCACCGACAACAGTGGGCCTACCTAATCTGCCTGTAACCGGGCATTTGTTTTCTTTACTCATGTCTGCTCTCCTTACAGGGTGGGGTATACACTGATAACGTTCCTGATCTTGTCCATTCAGGATTAACACCTAAATAAATGAACTACAGGTGTTTGATAACTGCTCATATTCTAACTTAATAAATATCAGTTTTAGAAGAACACAGAAATATATTTATATAATCGCAGGTATTTATTGAAAGTTCGGTCCAATTGGATTGGTGACAAAAAAGCAAGGTGTGAAAATAGTCCCGGCCAATCGAATATCAACATAAAACATAGTTAAATAATCTTGTGTTTATACTAATGAAGATTTCCTTAGAATGTCAAGCCGCCAAATCAGTTGAATGAATTGTCGCTACGCAACCGACGGGGATAAAGAGACGGGTTGTTCGCTTCGCTCACGACGGGATGCTCACTGAGCCTGGCCTGAGCGAAGCGAAGGGCTCGCGACCGGATATTTTGACAGTACAGCCGGTCGTGGTTCCCTCGGAAGCTCGGGATAAACTCCGGCCACCCCGGTCGGGCACGTAGTGCCCATTCGGTCACGAGCGCAGCGAGGCAAAACGCTGTCGTCTGACTGACCGTCAGGGTGTTTCAGGTCATCTGACATCCGATCAGGCCGCTGGAATTGAGAAGGTTATTAGTGCTGCCGTCTACCACGAAGCCAGCACTCAGAAATGGATAATTAGGTATTCCGTTCGGCGTTACGCTATTTCAAGGAATACATTAGGGTGTTGTTCTGCAATCCTTAAAAGTGATTTTGCCGGGCCGCTTGGGTCCCGTCTGTCTTGTTCCCAATCCTGGACCGTGCGCACACTTACGCCCATCAAGCTGGCAAATGCAGACTGTGATAGATTTAGTCTGGCACGGATCTCTTTTGGATGTGAAGGTTCGCTCAGCACGCGCGTTACAAGATCAGCTTTTCCATCTTTGAAAGCTTTGATTTCTTTTATTCCATCTAATATTTCTAAACCAATATTCCTGTCAGTCATTTTTGATTTCCTCCGCGATTTTCTTCAATATATGTCCCGGAATGGTGTCTTGTTCGCTTTTTGCGTAAACGGTTAGCATCCAGATCTCTTCATCGCTTACCTTCCAGTAGTAGATCACCCGAATACCGCCACTTTTACCTCTGCCTCTTGTGGACCAGCGGACCTTTCTAACGCCGCCTGAGCCACGGATCATAGTGCCGCTTTCTGGATGATTTAGCAAATGTACTTGCAGACCCAAATACTCATCTTCACTCAAATAGTCATAAATCAAGCTCGTGAATAGTGATGTCTCGATGAATTCCATGAACAATATTATACGGCATTGCCGTATAATAATCAAGAGGTTATTTTTGTTGTTTTTGGAGTTTTATACTATTCAGATGTTTGGTGCAATTCGGTGCAATTGCAATGGTTGACTTGGGAAGATCATTATTCAAGTTGAGAATTAATTAATCATTTCCAAACAGAACAGAGTTATTATGTGCAAATTGATGAGGGCGTCTGATTTTTGTGTTTGCGACATTTTTTAAGGTTTACATATCTTGGTCAGTTACTACTTGGAAAACCAAAAGAAAAATGAAAGAAAACGAGCCGCCAAACCAGTTATACCGTGTGACAAATCTCGGTGCAGCGTTGGTGCAATCAGGGTGGAAAAGATGGAAATTATGGACTCAATGGACATTCCTGAGTTGACTCCATCGAGAGGATGGACAGAAACTACCCCCATAAACGCCCTGTTCAGTCACCCCATCGGATTCGAAGTCAAGAGTTTATCCTGAGCGAAGGCGCAGCCGAGACGAAGGACCCCCATTGAGCTACGGGTGCGTGTGGGGAAGATTGTATCTTTTCAGAGGGCAAAAGTCAAGAAAAGCATAGTTAAGCGTGATTTTGGGTTAGAAATAAACGGTTTCCTGGTGCAATCTCGGTGCAATAAACAGGAAAATTACTTTGATAATGGAAAATCTGGCTGCCGCCTGACATCCGATCAGGAGAAACCATTGCATTAATTTGCCATTAATGGCAAAATAACAGCATGGAATTCGATACAATGCTGGAAATCGTAGGGAATGAGCCGGTCTTCCGGACCGGTCTGCTGCTGGCCGGGGATGTGGACCCCGTCCATGTCCGGCGCCAGCTGGGCCGCTGGGTCAAGGCCGGCAAGGTCTACCAGCTGCGGCGGGGTCTGTATGCCCTGGCGCCGCCATTTCAACAGACCAAACCGCATCCCTTCTTGATTGCCAACCAGCTGGTGCGGCCGTCCTATGTCAGCCTCCAGTCCGCCCTGGCTTTTTATGGCTTGATCCCGGAATACGTCCCGTTAACCACCAGTATCACTTCCGATCGGCCTCAAGAGCTCTCCACACCATTGGGAAACTATCAATTTCAACGAGTCAGAACAGACCGCTTTTTTGCTTTTAACCTGGAGGATTTGGGAGAGGGGCAAAGTGCTTATCTGGCTGAGCCGGAAAAAGCGCTGCTCGATCTGGTTTACCTAAGACCCGGTGGCGAGGACATTTCATACCTGCGGAGTTTACGCCTGCAAAATATGGATGGGATTGATGCAGATAGATTAGGTGAGATTGCTCAACAATTTGTCAGCCCAAAAATTGGCAGGGCTGTTGAGAATGTCATCCAAATCATGGGGGAAGATTAGAATTATGAAGACATATCTGAAAACCCTAATAGACCAAGCAGATACAAAACCACAAGCAGGAAATCTTGCTCGTGAATACCTTCAGGCCCGGATCCTCGAAACGCTCCAAATTTCCGGAGGTATGATCCCTCTGGCATTCCAGGGTGGGACAGCTTTACGTTTCTTATATGACTTGCCCCGGTTTTCTGAGGATCTCGATTTTGCTCTGGAGCGCCCTGATGATGGATTTGATTTTCAAAAGATCCTTGAAAAAATCAAGCGCGGATTCGAGAAGGAGAATTATACAGTTCAACTGAAGGTGAGCACCAAGAAAGTGGTCCATTCCGCATTTGTCCGTTTCCCGGGTTTGTTATTTGACCTTGGGTTAACAGGTCATCGTAATCAAGTTTTATCCATCAATTTAGAAGTGGACACCAATCCTCCTGCAGGTGCCGGCCTGGAAACGACTGTGGTCAGGCGTCATGTCCTGCTGCAACTGCAGCACCATGACCAGTCATCGCTACTGGCGGGAAAGCTGCATGCCATTCTGCAGCGCGATTATTCGAAAGGGCGGGATATCTATGACCTGTTCTGGTACCTCAGCAACAGGCGTTGGCCAGAGCCCAATCTTGTTCTGTTGAATAATGCGCTGAATCAATCTGGGTGGGAAGGGGGAGAATTGTCGAAAGATAATTGGAGAAATGTGATCCAGGAGAGAATAAAGGTCATGTCCTGGGATCGTGTTCTGGATGATGTAGCGCCATTTTTGGAGAAAGAAACTGAGCTGCAGATGTTGACGAGAGACAATCTATTAGCCCTGTTAAAATAAATTGATAAACAGGCTGTCGGCTGACTGACCGTCAAGCTTTTTCTGAGTGGCGACATCCGATCAGGAGTATTCTGGTAGTCCCTGACAAGGTGAAAGGTGATGATTTCTAGCGGTTAATTTAACTCAGGTGGATCAAGGGAGACGCTGGCCATCGTATTGTCGAAGAATCTTTGTGAACTTATCATTGATCTCGTCACGCACTCGCCGAAAACCAGCCCTGATCTCCTCTTCAGTTCCGGATATCTCTGCGGGATCGTCAAAACCATAATGGATCACCCGGCCTCCTCCCAACCAGAGCGGACAGTTTTCAGCGGCGTCGTCGCAGACTGTTACCACCAGATCAAATTCAATGCCAACCAGACTGTCGACGTGTTTAGATACTCCCTGATGTTGAATACCGATCTCTTCCAGGACCTCGATAGCTTTTGGGTGGACAAAACCTGCTGGTGATGTGCCGGCGCTGTGTGCTTTCCAGCTATCTTTGTATCTGGCGTTGACAATAGCTTCTGCCATCTGGGAGCGGCAGGAATTACCCGTGCAAAGGAAGAGAACGTTATTGATATTTGTCATTCGAAATTCAGCTCCTGTTCGTCATCGGTAACATCCAGTTCCTTCATCTCACCTGTTGCGACATAAATAGCGCGCTCACAGATATTTGTCACTCGATCTGCCATACGCTCTAGATTATGGGCTGCCCAGATCAGAAGATTGGATTGATCCATTATGGTGGGATCTGCGCTTAACTCGGAAAAAATTGTCTGATTGATCCGGTTGTACAGAATATCGACTTGATCATCCTCTCCGGGTATGCTCCCAGCGCTTTTTGCATCCGCTTTGACAAATGCGCCCATGGCCCGGTGCAGCATATCCGTGGCCAATTCAGACATTCGGACCAGGTCCGCCAATACCGATGGTGGGGGATTCCATTTGATCATCACGCAAATTCGGGCTATACCTTTCGCATAGTCACCCATGCGCTCCAGCTCTGTCGCGATCTCTAAAACAGAGGCAATGATCCTTAAATCCCTCGCCATAGGCTGCTGGGTCGCGATCAAGATCAAGCTTGTATTCTCTATTTCAAAGCGCTTTTGATTGATGAGTTGATCTGATTTGTAGATCTTACGCGCTTCATCGGCTTTTTGCTCATTCAAGGCTTTGACCGCCTTTATTGTGATTTCTTCTACCATGCTGCTCAATACTAAAATCTGATCTAATAAATCTTGGGTTTGTCGATCAAGGCTCTCACGAGTAGAAATAATGGACATGATATACCTCCACTAGCAGGTTATCCGAACCTGCCGGTTATGTAGTCTTCAGTTTTCTGTTTTTGAGGATTGGTGAAGATCTTATCTGTGGGGCCGTACTCTTCAAGGATACCTGCCCGATTTTCTCCCAGGTTGAAGAAAGCAGTAAAATCCGATACTCTGGCTGCTTGCTGCATATTATGAGTAACAACAACAATAGTATAGTTTTTTGCCAACTCTCGCATCAGCTCTTCAATTCTTAGTGTAGCAATTGGATCAAGGGCAGAGGCGGGTTCATCCATCAGGATCAGATCAGGTTTAACGGCAATCGCGCGAGCAATGCATAAGCGCTGCTGCTGTCCTCCTGAGAGCGATAGGCCATTCTGGTCCAGTTTGTCCTTCACCTCAATCCACAAAGCGGCATCTTTTAAAGACTGCTCGACCAATTGATCGAGGTTCCCCTGGTAACCGTTGATCTTTGCTCCCCAGGCAACATTATCGTAAATGCTTTTAGGAAAAGGATTTGGTTTTTGAAAGACCATCCCAATTCTACGGCGTACTTCTACTGGATCGACATCATCGTCATAGATATTCTTGCCCTGGTACAGCACTTCACCTTCAGCCCAGGCAGTCGGGACCAGCTCGTTCATCCTGTTGAATGCGCGCAGCATTGTGCTCTTGCCGCAGCCAGAAGGCCCGATAATCGCTGTGATCTTGTTTTGGGGTATCTTGAGATTGACGTCCTTGACAGCCAGAAAATCGCCATAATAGATATTCAGATTCCGGGCTTGAATGGCATGTTTTCCATTTTTATCTGTTATTGTCATGAGATAATTCCTTCAATTTCTTCAAAGAGTAGAGATCGCTCAGTACGATGATTCTTTTTTATTTTTGATGATCCAGCTATTCTTTTGAACTGTATTTATTGCGAAGCAGGACTGCTATAGCATTCATAGTTAGTAATAGAACTAATAAAACCAGGATCGCTGCCGCAGCAATATTACGGAACTCATCCTGCGGTCGCGAAGTCCATTGATAGATCTGGATGGGCAGGGTTGTGAACTTTGAAAAAGGACCATCAGGGTCAAATGTGATGAAGGTAGAAGCTCCCACCACAACCAGGGGAGCTGTTTCACCGATGGCCCGGGAAACTGCTAGAATCGTCCCGGTCAGTATGCCGGAAATGGCATTGGGCAGAACGTGGTGCCAGACGGTTTGCCAGCGTGTAGCCCCGATACCGTAGCTGGCCTGCCGCAAAGAGTTGGGCACGGCTTTGAGGGCTTCCTGCCCGTTGATAATGATGATGGGCAGGATCAGCAAGCCCAGGGTCATTCCTGCAGAGAGGATCGTCCTTCCATTGGCGGTTGTAGGATCAACCAGTCCAAATATTGCACCGCTGGTGACCTTTTCCAATGCCCGCACGAATATCGCCAGGCCCAAGATACCGTAGATGATGGAAGGTACGCCTGCCAGGTTATTGATGTTGGTCTGGATCAGACGGTTGATTTTGGTGTCATTGGCGTATTCTTCGAGATAGATCGCTGCCCCAACTCCCAAGGGAAATGCAAATAGGATCGTGATCAGGATGGTCCACAAGGATCCCAGGATCGCTGTTCTCACCCCGGCTTTTTCGGGTTCAGGTGATTGGGGTGTGACGATAAACGATCCGCTCACCCAGGATTTGAAAGTTACTGTAGATTCCGGGTAATTTTCAGCAGCTGCGGAAAAAACTTGGTTCTTATGAAAGATGGATTCAGTCAATGACCAAGTATCCACAATTGTGGGATTTACAACCCGCTCAATGACCAGATCGTATACCTCTTCGCGACTGCGCTCTTCCCAGGAGGATTCGCTCTCCAGCCGACGCAGCAAGCCTGCTGAAAGGTGCTGATTTAATATCCAGACCAGATCGGTCTGGTGCAGCTGTTCAAGGGAAATTTCGTTAATGGCCAGTTCTTCCGGGTTGATTTCATTTATTACTGCAACGTAGCCAAATGCTAAATCAATCACATTAAAGAGCAGAGTGATCAAGGCCACAATTCCGATCAAAGTCGATACCTGGAAGATCAATCGCCAAACACGACCTGTCCGGTGCCTCACCGCAAGGTTGGATCGAAACTCATTAGTTTGATTTGAGGAATTGCCGAATGCTTGCCCGGTCATTCGTAAACCTCCCTGAACCGGCGCACGATCCGCTGGCTGAATATATTAAGGCTTAGCGTGATAAAGAAGAGGAATAGGCCGATCGCAAAGATACTGTTGTAGTCAATCGAATCGTAGCTCAAGTCCCCACCACTGATCCTGACAATATGCCCGGTCATGGTCTCGGCTGGACGGAAGGGATTGATCGTGAAATTCGGGCCTGCACCGGCAGCGATGGCGACGATCATGGTTTCACCGATGGCGCGGGAAATGGCAACGATAAAAGCGGCCGCGATCCCAGAGAATGCCGCAGGGACAACGACCTTTATTGCAGTCTCGATCTTTGTTGCTCCCAGGCCGTAGGATGCTTCGCGGAGTGATCGAGGAACCGCGCTGAGAGCATCTTCACTCATCGAACTGACCATGGGAATGATCAGGATGCCGATCACAATCCCGGCGGACGCGGTGTTGTAAATTTCAACCACGTCTCTACCGAGAAAGGAACGAAGCAGGGGAGTAATGAAGGTTAATGCAAAATAGCCATATACAACGGTTGGAATCCCAGCCAGAACCTCCAGGATCGGCTTGAGGAAATTCCTGGCTTTGATGGATGCATATTCAGACAAATAGATCGCCGTACTCAGGCCGATGGGGAGGGCGACCAGCATAGCAATCGACGAGGTCATCAAGGTGGCACTGAGAAGTGGCAGGATACCGAAATTGCCAATTTGAGGATTCCATTTGGTATGGAATAAGAAATCCAGAAATGAAATCTGGGAAAAGAAATTCAAGGCTTCTTTTCCCAGTTCGTAGACAATGCCCAGGGTCGTAAGAATTGAAATACCAGCGGCAAAAAATAAAAAGACCTGGATGATATTCTCGCCAAGGCGAAAACGTTTATTGAGATTCGGCGACGGATTTGCGCTGGCGTTGATCAGCGGCTCTGTGATTTTTTGTTCTGCTTCAATCTTATGGGGCATGATCTGATCCCTTCCTGATAAAAAAGAATGAGGAGCACAAGAGATTAGTGAACGATCATCTCTTGTGCTCTTCTGATTTTTGCTGTTTTACTTAGCGATATCTGCTTACTCCATCGCATCAAGCCAGTTTTGCATGGACAATTCCAGCGCGGCCTCGCTTGAGGGGAAATAGCCGACATCGACGATCTCTTCATTGACATAGGTCAGGAAGAAGTTGATGTAGGCTGCTACCTGGGGTTTCTCCTGCATGATGGATGCGTCGGAGTAGATAAAGAGCGGTCGTGCCAGGGGGTATTCGTTGCTGTCAACGGTTGCTGCTGATGGCTCGATACCTTCGATGGAGAGCACATTGAGCGTATCGGCGTTTTCAGCATAATAAGCGTAGCCGAAGAAACCTACCGCGTATGGACTGCCCAAGATCCCCTGGACCAGCACGTTGTCGTCCTCAGAAAGGTTGAGTTCAGAAGCACTGAGGATGGGTGTCTCATCGTTATCAAAGACCTCTTCTACGAAATAGTCGAACGTGCCGCTGTCGGTTCCAGGGATATAGCGAACAATCGGTTCAGTAGGCCAGTCTGCATTGACATCGGCCCAGGTTTCAGCTGTGGAAAAGATTGCTGCCAGTTCTTCGAATGTCACGCTGGTGAGGAAATCATTTTCCTGGCTGACAGTAACTGCCAGAGCGTCGGTGCCAACCCGGAACTCGATCGGGGTGCGGCCGATTGAGGCGCAGGACTCAATTTCGCTGTCTTTGATGGGGCGGGAAGCATTGGATACATCAGTTTCTCCAGTTACACAAAAACGTTCAAAACCGCCTCCTGAACCAATGGAGTCGATTGTGATCTGTCCGGAAAAACCTTCGTCCTGGAAACGAGCTGCCATGACTTCAGCCAGGGGGAAAACAGTGGAGCTGCCCGCTGAGATCACATCGCCAGAAACTGCTAGAGGATCAACCATCGGAAGCATGCCCCCGTCAGCTGGATCTGATTCAGAAGTCTCGCTTTCCTCAGCTTCAGTTGCTGCAGTTTGCGGAGCGGAAGTTGATTCCACTTGTGGCTCTGCAACAGTTGCCTGGGTACCACAAGCCGTGAGCATCAGGGCTGATAAAATCAGCAGGGATAAGATTGGATAGACTTTTTGTTGCATTTATTCTCCTTAGAAATAATCAAGTTATTTATAGATTCGAGTTTAGCATTTCTTGGTTAACAACCCCTGCTTGTTGTGTGAACAGTTGGTAAGCATTTTGTTAACAGGTGTTTAACAAAGAAAATACCTGCTTGGATGCAGGTATTTATGCGGGTAATTACTTGATTGCTCTAATTCTCTTGTTTAGGGATCAGTTGGTTGGATGGGAATTGAAAAGAAAAATGAACTGCCTTTACCTGGGGTGCTTTCAGCCCAGATTTGACCTCCATGTACCTCAACAAGATGCCTGGCTATGGCTAACCCTAAGCCAGTTCCTTTATCTGTTCGGGCAGGATCTGTTTTATAAAAACGTTCAAATATTCTCTGAAGATCAGACGCTGGAATCCCTACCCCCGTGTCTTTGACAGTAAAGAGGACCCTCTCAGTTTCATGATGCGCGGACAATATCACCTCTCCTCCTTCTGGTGTAAACTTTATCGCATTGTGAAGAAGGTTTACAAAAACCTGGCCCAGGCGGGGCTTATCTGCCAAAATTCGGGGAAGTTTCTTCTGATAATCAAGAACGATGGTGATCCCCTTGCGTTCAGCCTGAGCACCAAGGCGTTCCTTGGCCTCGACAAGTAGTTTCTTGGGAGACACGGACTTAAATTTCAGTGGGACTTGACCAGATTCGATTCTGGATAGCTCAAGGAGTTCCGATACCATATGGGTCATGGCATCCACCTCTGTCTCTATTCTATATAAAAATCTTTGGGCAGTTGGTGGATCTTCCAGCGCACCGGATTGCAGTGTTTCAGTCAGGGCTTTTAAGGAAGCCCAAGGGTGTGCGTAATTCGTGGGAAATATTGCTGATAAAATCGCGACGGATAGTTTCTAATTTACGGATTCGGGTAAGGTCCTGGAAAAGCATCAATACATGCCCTGGCAGATCTAAACCCAGAGGTATTGCGATGGAGTTGATCAACATGCCTGATCGGGGAAGCTCGATCGTGGTCGATTGGACTTCTTGAGTGTCTGCGCACTGCCTCCAAATTTCGATCAACTCATGCTGGCGGAGAACCAAAGCGAGAGAGGGTTTCGGAGATGATTCTTCAGGCGGGGGAAACATAATCTTTGAAGCTCTGTTCATCAGGATCACGTTTCCATTTTCGTCTGTTATCAAAACGCCGTCTGTCATCTGGCGAAGGATGGCGTTCGAAGTAGATCGTTCATTTCGCAAGGATTGGATCTGGAATTGGAGTTTTTCTACCAGAGTGTTGAAAGCCCTGGTGAGTTGCCGTACTTCCTGCCCGTGCTGAATTGGCAGGGAAGATATTTGCTCCAGCTCTGCCATGTTCTCTGCTTCCTGAGTCAAGTCGCGGATTGGTTTGGTCCCCAGGGTGGCGATAATGAAACCGAGAGCCGCCGCAATGCCAGCAGCTGCCAGCGACGCGAAAAAGATTGTTTGGCGGAGCTGGTTACGGGATTCAATGACCTCTTCTAAAGGCAGGGCCAGACGGGAGAATCCCAGCTGTTCTCCAGCGACGGAAATGGGCACAGCTACATACAGCATATCAAACTTGACTGTCTCGCTGTACCGCTGGCTGCTTCCGACCCCGTTGCTGCGAGCTTCCTGTATTTCAGGCCGGTTGAGATGGTTTTCCATCTCTGCGGCATCAAGATCGGATTCCCCCAATACCACGCCCTCATTATCAATGATGGTTACACGGGCCCCTGTTATTGATGAAAATCGCCTGGCTTGATCTGATAAATCCCCTTTCTCCGGACCTTCCATTAAATTTACAGCCAGGATTTCACTAATGATCTGGCTGTTCTCGGTCAGTCTCGTTTCCAGAGACCTCAGCTGAGTTTGAAATGAGATCTCGCTCAGATAAATGCCCAGGCCAATAAAGCTGAGCATGGTTATCACGGTGAATGGAAGAAGGATTCGCCAGCGGATACTTGAGAACATGTTAACCTTCAAAACGGTAGCCCATTCCCCTCACAGTGACAATGCGTTTGGGATCGGATGGATCACGCTCGATCTTCTCGCGCAGCCAGCGGATATGGACATCCACAGTCCGGCTGCCACCGCTGTAATCCCATCCCCAAACCTGTTCCAGGAGATGATCCCGCGAAAGGACCTGACCTTGATGTTCCATCAAATACTGCAGTAGATTGTATTCCAGGGGTTTCATTATTAGTGGTTTGTTATTAAGGAAAGCCTCACCTCTGTGTAGATCCATCCTCAGATCACCAAAGATCAGCGTTGGGGTGGTTTGATCCTGAGGGGAGTTCAACTCCTCCTCTAGTAAGCGGACTCGTCGGAATTGTGCTTTCACACGGGCCAGAAGTTCCCGCATCGAAAAGGGTTTCACGAGGTAATCATCAGCGCCGATCTCTAAACCAAGCACGCGGTCGATCTCGGCATCCCGGGCAGTGAGCATGATGATCGGGGTATTCATTTTTTGCCGTAAGATGCGGGTGATCTCAAGGCCATCCAGACCGGGAAGCATGATATCCATCAGGATCAGGTCAGGTTGAATTTCCCGTGCCACATCCAGTGCTTTAATGCCATCACCTTCAACTGTGACTTGATAGCCGGCATTTTCCAGGTTGTAAGATAAAGTTTCCTGGAGAGTGATTTCATCTTCTACAATTAATATCTTCTTTACCATAAATGCTCAGGAATTATTTTTATCAAAAGAAGTATAGCACAGCGGAGGATAGGTGATGATGACTCTCCGGTCATCTGTTTAGTTGCATTGACCAGAAATCAGCAAGGATACTGAGTGAGGCTTAGATGCGGTTATTTCAATCCGCACAAATACTTAAAGAAAACGAGCCGCCAAACCAGTTATACCGTGTGACAAATTCTCGGTGCAATTTCGGTGCAATCAGCGTGGAAAAGATGGAAATTATGGACTCAATGGACAATCTTGAGTTGACCCCATCGAGAGGATGGACAGAAATTACCCCCATAAACGCTGTGTTCAGTCACCCCATCGGATTCGAAGTCAGACGCCTGTTCTGAGCCTATCGATTTCGCTCCGCTTCACTCAAGATAAATTAGTCGAAGAGCTATATCCATTGAGCTAGGGGTGTGTACGTAAAACTTTTATACACCAGGATTATTTTTCTTCAAATCCAGGCACCCTTCATTCATTTTATTAAGAGTGGAACGAATTTAATTATTGGGTTTTTTTCAAGCGCTTGCCCCGTGGTGAACTTTTATGGATCAGGCAGCGGATTTGGAACAAGAAGGCTGGCAAACCTGGAGTATTAGCGCTCCAGGTGATATGGCACATCAATGATCACTCTTTGATAACCAAGCTTTCGGCGGCGGTAGAGCAGGGTTATTTTTATTAACCAGGCTGTCTGGTTGTGAAGAAGGCCATGCCACCATTTGGAGGGGATGAATTCTGGCAGGATCACTGCTGCCAATTGTCCGTCATCATATTGATGATCTGTCTGGTCTAGGAATTCCAACAGTGGTTCAATAACTGAGCGGTAGGGAGAACCCACAATAAAGAGAGGCACTTCAGGCCACAACTGATCCCATTTTTGGCGGATTTTCTCGCCAGTTCCCGGCTCCAGTTCAATATAGACTGCTGTAACGTCATCAGCTATGGCACGGGCAAATTCCACTGCATCTAAATCTCCCAGGTGTACTCCAGAAATTGGGACCACCACTCGCAGAGGTGGCCTTTCGCCTATATTTAGGGTGGATCCTTTCAGGGAGAGTTGTTCACTGACCGCTCGGTAGTGATTTCTGATCTGGATGAGTGCAGCTATGATTACAGGAATTAGCAGGAGAGAGATCCAAGCCCCTTGGCAAAATTTGCTGAAGCCTATGATCAGAGCTGTCACTCCAGTTGCGAAGGCACCAATCCCGTTGAGGCTTGCTTTTAACCTCCAGAATCCTTTGCGCTCCCGCCACCAATGGATAACCATCCCGAATTGTGAAAGTGTGAATGCGATGAATACTCCGACAGCAAATAATGGAATCAGGGAATGGGTATCACCTGCAAAAACGATAATTAAGGTTCCGGTCACGAACGCTAGTGAGAGAATGCCGTTTTGGTAAACAAGCCTGTCTCCCAGGGCCTGGAATTGATGGGGAAAAAAACCATCTTCCGCTAGGATTGCAGCCAACCGTGGGAAACCAGAAAAACTGGTATTGGATGCTACAACCAGTATAAGAAGGGTACTGATCTGGACAATATAGTATGCCGAACCTCCGCCCATCAATTTCCTTGTCAGGGCTGACAGGATGGTCTCGCCATGGGCTGGGATCACTGCGAGGAATTGAGTTAAACCAATAGAGCCAGCAAAAAGCAAGCCCATCAAAATGGCCATGGCAATCAGTGTCCGTCCGGCGTTCTTCGACTCGGGGAGGCGGAAGGCTGGAACGCTATTGCTGATGGCCTCAATGCCAGTCAGGGCTGTGCAGCCCGAAGCAAAAGCGCGGAGGATGAGGGCAGTTGTTAAGGCCTGTGACGCCTCAGGGACATTTTCAGGCAACGAGCTTTGCCCGCCAGTGAAGACCTGGATCAAGCCGATGACCAGCATGGTGAAATAAGAAATGAGGAAGAAGTATACTGGCAAGGCCAGCAGAGTGCCAGTCTCTTGAGTCCCTCTTAAATTGATCAAGGTGATCACCAACAGAAAAGTTAAAGCGAGCGGAATTCTGTAATATGTCAATCCGGGAAAAGCGGAGATTAGTTCTGCAACTCCTGCGGTTAAGCTGACAGCCGCGGTCAATATATAGCCGATCAACAGCGCTGATGCTGCCAGCAAGCCCGGGTAGGTACCAAGGTTCTCGCGTGCGACGACATATGAACCGCCCCCAGAGGGGTATGCTTGGATGGTTTGATAGTAGGAGAGAGCCACGGTGGCCAGCAAAATGGTAATAGCCAAACCGATCGGCCAGCTGAGGGCAAGTCCCGCACTTCCGGCGACAACCAGCCCGAGGAAAATCTCCTGATTGGCATAGGCTATAGATGACAACGCATCCGGTGAAAAGGCTGCCAATGCGCGCAGGTTGTTCAGCCGCCGTTCGGAAAGCCGCTGTGTGGGGAGGGGAGAGCCGATCAGGATGTGTTTAACAAAATTGAACATATAGGTATTTTGTCCAACTAGCTGAAATCAAATCAAGTTAGAGAAAATCTAACACCTATTCATGTTCTTTAGTATATCCTAAATATCGCGCAGGCTGGTCTGGGAATCAAGCCGCCAAACCAGTTGCTGGAAGGGTCGCGGAGCCGGTCCAGACCCTGAGCCCTTCGTCTGCGCTCAGGGCGAAGGGGAAAGGCGACTGACGGAAGACTGAAGATGGAAGACCGAAAAGAGGCGTAAGGCGTAAGGCGTAAGTCGTAAGTCGTAAGCCGTAGACCGATTGAGTTTTTGACCATTATCGGGATCAGTCTGAAACCGGGTCGATTTTCGACTTACGATTTACGAAATAACAGCGGCGAAGCTGCCAGCCGTCAGCTCGCAGGGTGCTTTTCTGGTGCAACTGTGGCGCAGTATCTATGGAAAACTATATTTATACTTATTCCTGAAACGATTCTATCGATTCCTTAATGCCATCATAGACAGATGTATAGTTAATTCCCAATTCTCTTTCTACCTTGCTTCCATCAATTTTAAAGCCTTGTTTCATTAGTTTTATCTGATCAACCGACAGGTCCCATAGGGGCGGTTTCTGAATTATATTCGCAATCCCGGTGACCAGGTAGGAAGTCATGAGTGTCGCCCAATCAGGAAGTTTTAGCATAGGAAGGTTTGTCCCAGAGATTTTTCTAATCATTTGGTTGAGTTCTCCAAACGTAAGATTCTCGGCACTGACTATGTATTTTTCCCCGATATTATCCTTTTTCTCCAGGGCTCGGACAATTACCTCGGCGACATCCTTTACGTGTACAAATGGGAAGGGATGTTTCGTTAAAACTTGGGCTGGCATGCGGCCCTCAGCGTAATTTTTAAAATATCGTCCGCAAGCTTTTGGGTCATTTGCGCCTACGACTGCACTCGGGTATATCACAACCAGCGGCAGCTTAGACCTTTCATAAAGATCCCAGGCAATGAGATCTCCTTCGTATTTTGTGCGGACGTATTTACCTGCTCTTTCAGTTCCTACAGTTGATTCTTCTGTTATCGGCCATGTGGCATTACCATAAACAGTGGCCGAGCTGATATAAACCACTTTTGAAATGCCATTTTCCAAAGCGCTTTCCATAACATTTCTGGTTCCTTTGATATTGACATCGTAGAATACTTTGTTATCGCGAACCCAGAATTCAAAGCTGCTTGCCATGTGAACCAGGCATTCGCAACCATCCATGCCCTTGATAGAATTCTTATCGGTGATGTCGCCGGTTACCAGCTGCGCACCCATTTTCTTTAGCTCTTCAGTCCTGCTGGTTGGCCTAACCAGACACACAGGCTTGTGTCCCTCAGCGATAAGTTGTTTGATAAGATGGTGACCTATGAAGCCTGAACCTCCAGTCACATAAATCTTCATTTGATTTGCCTCCCTTTATTTTGGTCTTGCTGGTCGACCTGTTGATAAAACTGAATCATGATCGACCAGGTCAAAGACCCCATCTTCGCAATTCATGGCAATTGTCTAATTTACGCCTTTCCTTCAAAAATCGGATGACGTAGGATCCGGGGTTAGGTTTCCTTTCGGAACCAAAAATAACCATAACCTACAGTAAAGAAGAGATAAACAGCTACAATACCCCATCCCAGCCAGTTCAACACACCGGTTAACACATTATAGGAGGTGACGATCAAGGCAATTCCATCATAAATAAATAGATCAAGGATTATTGCCTTCCGGGCCTGGGATTCTCCCGCATCTCTTGCAAACCAGGTTAAAAGCAATGTGCCTACCAGAGCTGCCCCGTATTCACGGGCCGTGAACAGTCCTCCCGGGCCTAATTCAGTACCCAAAAGATTCAGCAGGAATTGGGGAAATACCAACAGCAGGAATCCAAACGTAATACAAATGACTGCTTTTATGATCATAAGGGTTTTTAGTTTCATCAGATGTCTCCTTGGATAAAATATTGCTGATTTTGAACAATCATTCTGTCACTGATTGAAGATCCATATACCTCCTTGTTAGAATTCTTTGATGTTCATTCCCGGATTACGGATCGGTTTCAGGTTTACTTTAAATAATTTTTGCAGCGTGATTGAATATAGGAATAAATAGAGGATTTGCATTCCAATTAGGAAGGCGAGCTGGGTATTGATCGGATTTTGATGTTGATTTGTCATTTACTGGTAGATCCTTTCCATTATTTCCAGGCCGATTTGTCTGTATAATACAGAAGTAGCGTTAAAAATTCGCTAAAACAGCGTATTATTATATAAAAATTCAAGGATTTTGCATCTAGGATGTTAGAAATCAGGGCATTGGGCAATTTAATGCTGTCTTTTGACGGGGAGGATCTGGATTCTATCTCCCTTCGAGCGCAAGTCCTGCTGGTATATCTCAGTCTGGAAGGAGGGAAACACAACCGGAATTACCTGGCTGCGATGCTCTGGCCGGAGAGTCCAGGGGCCAAAGCCCTGACCAGTTTCAGGGTTCTGCTTTCAGAGCTGCGCAAGGTCATTCCTGACTGCCTTGAAATAAACCGGACCAATCTAGGAATAAAACCAAGTAGTGACCTTTATCTGGATACCCTTGAATTTGAAGGGCTTCTCAAGGCAGGGGATATTAAAAGAGCCTATGATCTATACCGGGGTGATTTGCTCTCAGGGGTCTACATACCTGGAAGCACAGAATTTGAAAACTGGCGCCGGTGGGAAAATGAGAGAATCCGGATGTTGGCTATCGATCAGGGGGAAAAGGCAATTCTCAAGGAATTCGGACTGGGGAATTATGAGGAAGTTGAATTTTTAGCCCGTTATTTGATCAAGATCGAACCCACCAATGAGGTAGCCAATCTATATTACAGCATCTCCCAGGCATTAAGAGGTCATCGCGCTGCCGCAATTAGACAAATCCAGGTTTACCAAACCCGTTTGAGAGAATTTTTGAATCTGGATCTACCTGAGGAAATAATAAATATCCAGAAATTGATCGACGAGGGAAATTTAGATTCCATCATTGATACCCTCGGCCCCAAGCAGCATCTGCCCGCAATACAAACAACCTTTGTAGGGCGGGAATCAGAAATACAAGCTATTTCAACTATGCTTTTCAATCCAGATTGCCGCTTGATCAGTATTGTGGGACCTGGGGGTATTGGCAAAACCCGTCTTGCCATAGAAGTTGCACGGGAGACAAATATAGAATTCCCTGATGGATCATTTTTTGTGCCGCTTGATACAGTTACTTCAGGGAATGATATCCTCCCCGCTATCGCCAATGCGTTACAGTTAATGATAGGTACTGTGGGCAGTGACCTGGATCCCCAAACCCATGTTTATGATTACTTAGGGGATCGGACCCTGGTGTTAATCCTGGACTGTTTTGAGCATCTTACAGACTCAGGTCATCTTCTATCAAAACTTCTCGCCGCGGCACCAAAAATTCAAATGATAATTACTTCCCGGCACAAGCTTAATCTCCCGGAGGAATGGACCTATACCCTGGAGGGATTACCAATCCACGAATCCGAAGATATTCATGATGATCTCCCTGATGCCCTGTCACTCTTTATCTCCAGAATAAATCAAATCCTTCCTGAGAAAACTATCAGCGAAAGTGAACTCAAAGAAGCTGCCCGAATCTGCCGATTGGTTGAAGGAATGCCTCTGGGAATTGAATTAGCCGCGGCATGGGCCGCTGTGCTTGATTTCTCTGAGATAGCTGATGAAATAACGGAAAACTATGGATTCCTCGAAGACCACCACCAAGATTCGTCAAGCAAACATAAAAGCATGCGGGCAGTCTTTCAGTCCTCCTGGAACCTCTTGGAAAAGACCCATCAAGAGTATTTATTAATGCTGTCTGTATTCAGGGGAGGATTTTCCCGCCAGGCCGCCCAGGAGATCAGCAAGGCATCTATTACTGATTTAGCTGTCCTTATGGATCGATCGTTGCTAAGAAAAAATTTCAAGGGTCAATTTGAAATACACCCCATAGTGCAGCAGTTCTGTCGGGAAATCATCTCAGGCCAGGAGAACGTCTGGCAGGAAATCCAGCAAAAACACTACCTGTATTATTCAGACTACCTGACAAAGAGGATGCCAAAAATATACAGCCTGGAGCCAGACAACACCCGGGCGGAAGTCCATGATGCCATAGCTAATATTCTGGCAGCTGGCAGGTATTATTTAGAACAATCAATATCTGCGCCTGAGCCAAATATCATCCAGGACATATTCTCATATTACTTGATCCGGGGCTGGCATGAGGGCGCAATCGCTTTCCATACATTTGCCGATACTATAGAATCAATAAACAAGCAAATAGCTGGTGATACTGATCTTCTGTTGGCTCGAGTAAACACTCAGGAAGCCTATTACCTGAGCAATCTTGGTCTGTTCGAAGAAGGTGAGCAGCTCTCTCAAAAATCCCTTCCCATTCTGCAAGGATCAAACCACATCAGAGAACTTGCTATGTGCCTGAACAATCTGGGGATAAATGCCATCCATCGAGGTGAGTACGACCTCTCCCTTCAATACCTGGAAAAAGCTATCCTTCTGGGCCTGGAGACCAACTGTTATTCTTTGCCCTCGTATTATTTATGGGTGGGGTACGTATATTTTCTAGTAGGGGATTATGATCTGGGAATGAGTAGTCTAAATGATAGCTTGGAATGCTTTGGAAAACAAAACAATCACTGGGGAAAAGCGTTTTCATATTCCAAAATGGGGCTGGCATCCGATGGATTGGGAAATTATCAGGAAGCTTTGAACTACCATCATCAATCCCTCTCAATCTTCAAGCAAACGGGTGATCATGCCGGCCAAGGTTATGACCTGAGCCGAATGAGCCTGGGCGCATTATTATTAGGCGATTACCAAGCCGCACTTCAATACGGGTTGGAGGGAATGGAGCAATTTAAGGAAGTTGGTCATCGCTGGGGCATATGCGTGTCATTGTGCAGGATCGGTTACGCTAAGCTGGGTTTAGGGGAGATAGATGAGGCAGGAGCAATGTTGAGGGAAGCTATGGAGCTGAGTCATCATAACCTTTTAGACCCCCTTTGTTTGCATGCGCTAGGAGGCATCGCCATTCAGATGCTGCTTTCAGGAAATCAATCCGAAGCGCTTGGGTTATCAAAATATGTTATTCTGCATCCAAAAACACCAGAAATCTACAAAGAACTAACCTGGAAATGGCTCGATCAAAAGAAAGTATTAAAAAAAGGAACTGATGAGGATCAACTGACTCTGGACCTGATAGTCCAGAATATTCTCAAAGACAAACCATATAACTCCCAAAATTATTAACAAGCCGCATCTTATTTTGATCAAGCCGCCAAACCAGTTGATTGGGTGGTCGCGGAGCCTGTCCAGGCCCTGAGCGTGGCGAAGGGGAAGGGCTCGCGACCGGGAAAATGAGACCGGTTTGTCCCCGTCGTGGTTCCCTCGCTACACTCGGGATAAACTCCGCCTGCCATCCTGTCATCCCTTCAGGTGCTATTCCGGTGCAACCAGGATGGAAAGGATGGATTATTGTGAGTTGACTCCATCGAGAGCATGGACCCTTCGACTGCGCTCAGGGCAGGCTCTCAACCATGGAAGGGATATTCACTCCCTCCGCCTTTATCAAAGTCAAGAGCCTGAGCAGCACTCCGCAGGAGTGCACAGCAAAGGATCCCCATTGAGTATCAAAGAATGTCCAACGATTTTTATCCTATTTTATACCTGGGATTGCTCCTTCTGACGCTTTCCTAAAAACAGCACCCTCAGGAAGATAAAAGTTGCCGGAAGTCGGATCAGGCCCGCTGCTACCAGGGCGGCAGGCAATGATAACAAAGAACCGATGGCACCAGCTGCCGGGCCGCCAATGGTTCCTCCCAGGGAAAATGATTGTTCTTCCAGAGAGAGAACAGTTGCCCGGACATTGGAATCCACGTTCAGGTTTATCCAGGTCTTGATCAGGGGGTCGCAAATCGTCCGCAGCGTGAGAACCAGGCAGTATACCGCGGCTGCCATCCAGAAGTTTTCAGCCAGCCCGAACAGGATCATAAAAAGCGCTGTGGCGCTTGTAAGCACAATCAATGAACGGATTATTACCGGCTGCTGGTTCACGTCCAGGTTGCGGTGGACCAACTCGGTACCCGCTAAACCCAATAAGGAGACAACCATCGAGATTGCCCCAAACCAGACAATCGGTTCGAAATTTCCTAGTGTTGGGAACCTTATATTTTCGAGCAGATGAATGGTCCAGAGATTATCAAAGCCTGCGCTGGATAATCCGAATATCAAACTCATCAGCAGGATCGAGGTCAAGACTAAGCGACCGCGGACCAAGCGCAGGCTTTCGTGGAGGGTAGTCAGCATATTCCTCCAGGCATTCCTGTCGACCTTGCCCTGGGGATGAAATCCTGTTTCTGGCATGGTTATAAACAACCCGATAGTTAATAAGATAAATCCCACGCCGGTGATGAATATGGGTAGACTTAAAGAGAGTGTTCCAAGCCAGGTGGCGAAAGGAATGCTTACCAATAAAGCCACCTGGGTGATCTGGGATCCCCGCAGGTAGACTTTACCAACTTTGTCTTCTCCGATTTCATCGGCAATCCAGGCGTCTTTGGCTCCGGTGATGAAACTGAAACCAAGAGCCCAGACAACCTGGGAGATAAGCATACTTGTCAGTGTAGGAATTACTACCTGGATCAGAGCAGCAATCCCGATCACTCCATATCCGAGAATTACCGATAAACGGCGGCCGAACACATCAGCAATAACCCCGGTTGGGATTTCAAACAAGATCAAGGTCAGTGTAAATACCATTTCAATCAGGGTCAGTTGAAAGGGGTCGCTGGTGATTTGGGTCGCCCGGTAGACAAATATTACGGTCAAGAACAGGTTGTCTAAAAACCATTCAATTCCCGTAGCGGCAAGATATATTTTGTAGGCATCATATGTAAATTGATGTTTTGCCATCATGTTGATTTCCTGATCACCTGCCTACTTTAATCTACCTGGTCTGATTTTGAAACCTTCCGGGGAGTGGATTGGCAGGCATATAACGGATGATTTTGTGATCAGGTGAAATCAGGTTCCCTGGTATTCTGGCTGGTCCTGGGATTGTCAATGTCTTTTGTCCTTTCTCCTTTTTCGCTCTGTTTACCTGGCACTAATAAGGCACTTGAGGATCCATCCAGTGTTTTTAGAATTTACTGGTCTGTATATAAGAAGGTAAGCTTGACTTAGGATATAACCCTCTCTATCAGAAAAGGCGGGTCATCCTTTGGGACCTGGTTAAATTCTCGAGCCGCTTGATGACCAGAGAAAATTGCCTGAGCAATGATATGGGGGGCTTCTGCATCCCCAATTACCCGCAATGACGCCAGTTTCCCTCGGTTCAGGGCTGGTTTTAATGCCTGGTAGAGATCGTCATTTGGCAGGCGATCTGTCAGCAAAACGACCCCATCTGTCCTGATTTCTGATTCTTGATTTGTAGTAGTGTCGAAGAGGCGGACGGCTCCCGGTTGAATCCTTTGAAGGATCTGCCCGGTAAGGATCCGGATCCCGGACTGGATCATCCTTTGCTGGATATGTTTTTGCTCTAAAGTATATTGGGTCCACCAGGCAATTAATGGCGCGGGAGTAGCGATAGTCACCCGACAGCCAAGCTGCATGAGCTGTTCAGCGATCACGCTTCCCAGATAATAATGATCGTCATCGTATACCACTACATCTCCCGTGAGGATTTTTCCCCCCATTAAATCATCCGGTGTGAACACCTGGGGAAGCTCGTGGCCGGGGATGGGTTTCCAGTGGGAGCGGCCAACCCCGTCATCCCTCCACCTGGCACCTGTAGCGATAATGATATGCTGATGTCCTGATTCCAGGATATCTTGGGCAGTCATTGGGCTGCTGGGATACCGTGATATTTGTTTCATCTTCTGGATCTGGGTTAGCCGCCAATCGATCACCCGTCTCCACTCAATTAAACCGGGTAGGTCCGATTCAAACAAGACCCGACCGCCGAATTCCCGCAGAGCATCCAGCAGCACCACGGAATATCCCCGGGCACCCAGGGCGCGACCACATTCCAGGCCCGCCGGTCCCCCGCCAACCACCAGGATCTCCTGATCGGATTCTTTCACAGGTATGATTTCAGGGTGCCATCCCCGCCGCCATTCTTCACCCATGGTGGGGTTTTGAGTGCAGCGAATTGGGATCCCCAGTTCATCCGCGCTGGCACAGATATTACATCCAATACACTCGCGAATATCCTCAATCCGATTCTCTCTGATCTTCAGCGGCAAAAACGGATCTGCAATTGAAGGGCGCGCCGCTCCTACAAAATCGACAATGCCTCTTTGGACAGCAGAAAGCATTGCATCTGGGGTTGTATAGCGGCCAACGCCCACTACCGGTTTTTCGGTCAGTGATTTCACAAATCCAATATATTTTTCCTGGAAACCTACTTGCTGAAATCGGGAAGTGGCTGAATCGTTGCTCCACCCGCTGAGGTTTACATCCCACAAATCTGGAAGGTCCGCCAGGCTGGCGATAATATCATGACCCTCTCCCTGGGAGGTAATTCCCTGATCGCCGATCAGCTCGTCAACTGCCAGGCGCACTGCTACTGCACAGCGATCACCAACCGCTGCTTTGGTATCCTCAATGACCTCTCGCAGCAAACGGGTCCTGTTTTCCAGGCTGCCTCCATATTCATCGGTCCGATCGTTATATCTGCTGAGTAGAAAATGCATGAGCAGAGATAGATTATGGCCCGCATAACAGTAAATAATATCAAAACCAGCCTTTTTAGCGCGTTTTGCAGCTGCTCGGTGCCAGCGGCGGAAATCAATGAGATCTTCCTTATCTGCCCGGCGTGCTTGCCCGGGTGTGTAGCCATCATAGCCCATCGAGCGGGGCGAAACGCCCGTGGAACGGGAATACAGGTTGGGGGCATGTTTTCCATTATAGGTGAGTTCTATGCCGGCCAGGGCGCCATATTGGTGAACAGACTCCACCATCATTTGCAGGGCTGGAATATCCTTATCGCTCCAAAGCCGACCCTCGATATTCGGAGATAGATCAGTGCTGTGATGGATCTCAACTTCCTCGGTGCAGATCACGCCCCAGCCCCCCTCTGCTTTGATCCTGCGCATTTCTGCCAGAGCGCGCGGCATGCGGTACCCCATACCATTGCAGTGGGGCACCTGGTAAAAGCGATTGGGAGCCACCACCGGGCCGATTTTTACCGGTTCGAACAGGATTGAGTATCTTTCATCCATGAGGTCCTTTTTTCCGTTCCAGATACTATAACGGGTATTATATGTCTAAACTTATAAAAGATACATTTCTGGGAGGAGGGAATCTCCTTTCCAGAGGGTCGATCTGCTGCTCTGCCTGGTAAAAACCCTTCTGGGATTTAAACTGGAAATAGGCCGCTAAAAATTTTTTTCATGTACGAGGGTGGATTTTATCGAGGCAGGAGCACTTCTAAGAAAAATAGTACCCAACGAGCACCGGGAAATCTGATCCAATCTGAAATAGCTCATGCCGGGAATTACATCAAATCCATACATCGGCGCAGCTCGTCAGGCGTTTGCTTGGAAATGTTACTGCTGTTAAGTTTAAAACCAGGCTTGCCAGGTTTGTGAACCAATACAGTCGGGATAGTTATTATAGATCGATGGACAAGAACTGAAAACCTTAAGATAGAGAAAACCGAGAGCAGTAGATTACGCGAGCGCAAGCAGCTCCACTCCCTGGATTGGGAGAGAGTATAATCAGAATGATAAGGTTCCCTTGAAAAAATGGCTAAATATCCCAAAAGGTCTAATAGTTTGCAAGTTTTTTATAATGGTTTGCTGTTTACCCAGGATAAGAACTATCCGCGGGCGACCACCCTTGTGGTTCAAGATGGCAGGATACTCAGAGTTGGAAATGATGAATTATGCAGCGAAGTTGTTTCACCAGATCAGCTGATCAATCTGGAAGGAAGGCTGGTTTTACCCGGTTTGGTAGATTCTCATTTCCATTATTATGATTGGGCGCTGGCCCGGAAGCAAGTTGCCCTGTCTGATGTGAGCTGCCTGGAAGATTTGCAGGCCAGGATAGCTGCAATAGGCGATCTCACCCCTTCGAATATATGGATTCTCGGGCAAGGCTGGAATGAAACCGGTTGGCCTAACCCTGTCGTACCCACACGCGCTGATCTGGATGCCATTACACCAAACCATCCAGCCATTCTCTGGCGAAGCGATATGCATCTGGCCCTGGCTAATTCCCGGGCACTGCAGACTGCCGGGATCACTGCCCAAACATCAGATCCAGAGTGGGGAATGATTGACCGGGATGCCTTTGGAATACCGACTGGCGTACTGCGAGAAATGGCGATCAACCTGGTGCGAGCAGTGATTCCGGAACCAGCAGAGGATGAAATTTCAACGGCCTTTCGGGCCGGGTTTCCTGTACTGCACCGCATGGGATTGGTCGGTTTGCATGACTTTCGAATGCTGGGCGGCGAGTGCTGGGCTCCGGCCTATCGGGCATTTCAGCAGCTAAACACATCGGAAAATCTCTCTCTTCGTATCTGGATGCAGCTGCCGGGGAAGCGTTTGGACCAGGTAATCGACCAGGGCTTTCAAACTGGAAGCGGAGATTCTTTCTTGCGTATAGGCCATATCAAGCTCTTTCTGGATGGTTCCCAGGGCGCGCGAACCGCCTGGATGATGGAACCGTATGAGGATACCGCGAGTGTAGGCATGCAGTTGCTTCCCCTTGACGAACTCTCCGATAAGGTCAAACGAGCTCAATCGGCAGGGTTGGCCGTAGCAGTGCACGCCATTGGCGACCGGGCTAATCGGGAATTGATTGACATCTTCGAAAAAATGTTCCTGATGAAAAAAACTGCTTCTGTTCCATCTGCACCGCACCGCATCGAGCACGTTCAGAATATTCAAAAAAGCGATGTTACCCGATTGGCTAAACTTGGTGTGACCGCCTCGGTCCAACCTATCCATGCGCCGATGACCTATTTGATGATCGAAAAAGCAGTTGGATCACGAGCCGGGGCTGCTTTCCCCTTTAAGGATTTATTAAATGCAGGGGTGCCCTTGGCGCTGGGATCAGACAGCCCGGTTGCAGACCCGAATCCCCTGCTCGGTATTCAAGCCGCTTTAACTCGCCAGACAAAAGATGGCTCACCAACAAATGGCTGGCATCCAGACCAGCGTTTGAGTTTGAATGAAGCTATCTGGGGGTATACCATGGGCCCCGCCCTGGCTTCCGGTCAGGAGCGGGAAACAGGCAGTCTTTCGCCTGGTAAATTAGCTGATTTTATCGTATTAGAAAAGGATATCTTTGAAATTCCAGCAGCGGAAATTGCCGATACGCAGGTGTCGATGACAGTTGTAAATGGCAATATTCTTTATCGTGTATGAGGATTTCTCACCAATCTTGCTTTTGTTAACAATTCTTAGAAAATAGCGGCTGTAGTATAATTTTTGATACCCAAACTGGACGTATTTATTCAATATTCTTTCATGCAAATATCCGTTAAACTTCTCGCTACCTATAGAAAAAAATTACCGGAAGGCACCATTGGCAGCACCTGCCAGCTTGAAGTGCCTGCCCATTTTGTTGTCCGGCAGATTGTGGAGAAGTTCGATCTCAGATTTGATGGATCGAATGTGGTTTTGTTGAATGGCAGGGTCGCGGAACCGGAACAAACCCTTCAAAATGACGATATCGTTTGTATATTCCCAGCATATGCTGGTGGATGACTTGACCGTTATTACCTATAAGGGAGATGGGGAATGAATGGCTGGCATGGAAAAATCCTCAGAATTAATCTGACCGATCAGAGCGTAAAGCAGGAAGATGTTGATCCTGGATTTGCCAAAGACTTTCTTGGCGGCCGAGGCTGGGCGATTAAATACCTCTACGAGGAAATGGATCCGATGGTTGATCCACTCTCACCTGAAAACATGCTGATCTTTGCTACCGGGCCTTTAACGGGAACTCCCGCCCCAACAGGCAATCGTTATATGGTGGTGACCAAATCTCCCCTTACCGGATCCCTCTCAAATTCCAACTCTGGAGGCGAATTTCCGACCTGGATGAAACGAACGGGGTTTGATCTGTTCATTATTACAGGGAAAGCTCCCCAACCAATCTATTTATGGGTCAACGAAAATCAGGTCGAACTTCGCTCTGCTGAACATCTGTGGGGGAAGAATGTGCCCCAGACAACAGATCTGCTAGTTGCCGAAACCAATCCAGATGCAAAAGTGGCCTGCATCGGTCCAGCCGGAGAAAACCAGGTTTTAATGGCGGCCATCATGAATGATAAACACCGGGCTGCAGCTCGTTCTGGAGTAGGCGCTGTAATGGGCAGCAAAAACTTAAAAGCAGTGGTTGTGTATGGCACAAAGCAGCCAGCCATGTATGATGAAAAAGCTATGAAAAAGCTCAGCCTTAAAATATCAAAAGAAGTCGGAGAAGGGATCAAGGCCGGGTCTTCCCTGAGGGAATTCGGCACTGCTTATGTCCCACAGGTGACCAACGAATTGGGCATATTACCAACGCGCAATTTCCAAAGCGGACAATTTGAAGGGGTAGATTCGATTGATGGGGTTGCACTGAAAGAAAAATACCTTATCAGGCCAAAACCTTGTTACCGCTGCCCGATCGCATGTGGCCGGTTGACCAAAGTAGCTGATGGTTCCCCGTATGACGGAGAAGGTGAAGGCCCAGAATATGAGACATTATCCGCGCTCGGCAGCGCTTGCGGGATTGATCATCTGGGAGCGATTACGAAGGCTAATTACACCTGCAATGAACTTGGCATGGATACGATCACAGCGGGAATGACAGTGGCTGCGGCGATGGAAATGTCCGAAAGGGGTTTTATCCCCGATAGTGATATTGGCAAACCGCTGAGATTCGGTGATTCGGATATGCTTATTGAACTGCTTGAAAAAATGGCATACAGGCAAGGGTTTGGCGACATCCTGGCGGAAGGTAGCTTCCGTTTGGCAGCGAAATATGGACACCCGGAAATTGCGGTTACCGCCCGTAAATTGGAATTCCCCGGTTACGATCCCAGAGGAGCCCAGGGCATGGGTTTATTATATGCCACAGCCAGCGTGGGCGCTTCTCATATGGCTGGTGATGTGGCGTATTCTGAGGTGTTTGGTGTGCCGGAGAAAATTGACCCTTTGGTTACTGAGGGTAAAGCCGCGCTGGTGAAACGTTTTGGCAATGCATTTGTCAGTATCGATTCCACCGGCATGTGTGTTTTCCTGTCTGTCCGGTATATCTTTGACCCTGATCTTGATCTCTGGCCTACCCGATTGACAGAGTTGATGAATTTAACCACCGGAGCAGAATACACGCCGGAAAGTTTAATCCAGGCCTCGGATCGTGTCTTTAACTTGGAGCGCATGTTTTTAATGAGAGTTGGTTTTTCAGGTAAAGATGATACCCTGCCTCCTCGGATGCTGCTGGAACCTTTACCATCCGGGCCGGCCAAAGGCTACGTTGTCGAACTTGATAAAATGCTCCCGGAATTTTATGCATTACAGGGTTGGGATGAGAACGGAGTGCCCACAAAAGAAAAACTGGAAGAACTCAATCTGAGTGATATTGTATATTCCTAAAATGGATCCGAGAGTTATGTCCTGATCACTTCGGATAATTGGGGATACGGCTAATAGGAGAGCTTCGTGAAACTTATCAGCATGCAGGACGCGGTGAAAAAATATGTTCACGATGGTGATACCATAGCCATTGAAGGTTTTACCGCCTTCATCTGCTTTGCTGCAGCCCATGAGATTATCCGACAGAAAAAGGAAGATCTCATAATCTGCCGGATGACACCCGATCTGATCTATGATCAGATCGTTGCGGCTGGCTGTGCCAAAAAAATGATCTTCAGTTACCTTGGCAATCCGGGAGTTGGCTCACTGCACTGCATTCGCCGGGCGATAGAGAACGGCATCCCCAGGGAGCTTGAGATCGAAGAGTACTCCCATTTTGGCATGGTGAGCCGATATCTGGCGGGCGCTGCCGGTTTACCTTTTTTCCCCTTGAAAAGCTACCAGGGCGCCGATATCGCAGCGGTTAATCCCAGCATACGGTTTATAGACAATCCCTATGGGGATGATCGGATATCTGTCGTACCAGCCTTAAATCCTGATCTTGCCATCATTCACGCCCAGCGCTGTGACCTACAGGGGAACACACAGCTTTGGGGATTGATCGGCATGCAGAAAGAAGTTGCTTTTGCTGCCAAAAACGTGATTGTTGTTGTGGAAGAGATCGTGGATGAAGACGTGATTCGGAGCGATCCTAACCGGACCCTTATCCCGCACATCGTGGTTGATGCGGTTGTTCATCAACCGTATGGGGCTCATCCTTCCTATGTGCAGGGATATTATGACCGGGATAACCAGCGCTACCTTGCCTGGGAAACAATCTCGAGAGAAAAAGCGGCTGTTGATTCTTGGCTGGAAGAGTGGGTCTTTGGTGTGGATAGCTGGGAGGGGTATTTAGACAAACTACTGAAGGAAGAACCAGCAATTTGGGATCGATTGGCTCCAGGAAGTGCATTAAGCATGCCCGTCAATTATGGAATTTATGGATAAAAATAGCCTTTATTCAGCATCAGAGATGATGATTGTCTCAGCTTCCCGGGCTCTGGCAGGGGAACGGATAGTTTTTGTTGGGGTAGGTATGCCCAATATAGCCTGCAACCTGGCACGGCGAACGGTAGCACCTGACCTGGAGTTGGTATATGAATCGGGTGTTTTTGGCGCGCGTCCGGCCCGTTTACCCCTCTCTATTGGCGACCCAACCCTGGTATCCGGGGCTACGTCAGTTGTGGGCATGGCTGACCTGTTCATGAATTACCTGCAGGGCGGCAGGATAGAAACCGCCTTTTTGGGGGCGGCGCAGATCGATCGTTTTGGAAACCTGAATTCAACAGTTATCGGTGAGTATCCCCATCCGAAAGTGCGCCTTCCAGGTAGCGGAGGGGCTTGCGAAATTGCTATCCATGCCAGGAAGGTTTTTATCATCATGCCCCTGAGTAAACGCTCCTTTGTAGACAAGCTTCATTTCCTTACTTCTCCCGGACATCTTTCTGGAAAATCAGGAGAGCGTGGAAAGCTTGGGATGCCGGGATCCGGCCCGCAATTGGTGATCACCAATAAAGCTATTTTTGATTTCAGGGTAGGGGAAATGACCCTGGCTTCCATTCATCCTGGATACACGGAACAGGAAATCAGGGATGAAGTTGCCTGGCCGCTTAAGGCCGCTAAAGATTTGCGGGAAACACCCTTACCGTCTGACGACGAGCTGCGGATTATTCGGAAAGAACTGGATCCGGGGGGAATGTACACCTCAGAATAGCCAGCCATATCGATTAAATACAAAGGTAAATTATCATGTTTGATGTAGCAATAATATCTGCGGTACGTACTCCGATCGGTAATTTTGGCGGCGCTTTAAAAGATATTTCTGCCGCCCAGTTGGGTGAAATCGTTGCCCGGGAAGCCATAAAAAAGGCGGGGTTGTCCCCTGAAATGGTGGATGAAATTATCTTTGGCTGCGCCAGGCAAGCCGGTAATGGTCCGAATATAGCCAGGCAAATTGCTGTTCGGGGCCAAATCCCTGTAGAAAAAGTTGCTTATACAGTCAATAAAGCCTGCGGTTCAGGGTTAAAGTCAATCACCCTGGCCGCCCAATCCATTATGTTAGGCGAAAACCAGGTAGTTTTGGCTGGGGGAGTTGAACAAATGTCTCAAATTCCATATTTGCTGATGAAAGCAAGGTGGGGGTATCGGCTGGGAAATGACACCCTGGTGGATTCGAATTACAATGATGGCTATTTTTGCCCGATTGCTGAAATGCTCATGGGTGAAACAGTGGATCGTCTGGCTGAGGAATTCAAGATCTCTCGAAAAGAACAGGATCAATATGCTGTGATGAGCAATCAGAAAGCCTCGGCAGCCTGGGATAATGGCAGTTTTGATAGTGAGGTTGTACCAGTTGAAGTTAAGGATCGCAAGACAACGACTCTTTTTACTCGTGATGAGCATCCCCGTTCTGATTCCAGCGGAGAGAAACTGGCACAACTTAAAACGGTTTTTAGGCCTGAAGCGGAAGGCGGGACGATCACGGCGGCCAATGCTAGCGGAATCACGGATGGCGCCGCCGCAGTGATTTTAATGCGCGAAGATCTTGCCAGAGCAGAAGGGATCGAACCCCTGGCGCTCATCAGGGGATTTGCAAGCGCAGGTGTGGATCCTGCCCGGATGGGGTTGGCTCCTGTTCCTGCCACACGAAAAGTGCTGGCGCAAACCAAGACAAAACTGGAAGATTTTGATTTGATTGAATTAAACGAAGCTTTTGCCGCCCAGGTGCTGATGGTTGACAAGGAGCTGGCGTGGGATCCAGAACGCAGGAATGTAAATGGAGGTGCTGTTGCCCTGGGGCATCCAACAGGCTGTACAGGAGCGCGAATTTTGGTTACACTGCTGCACGCTCTGATCAATAGGGATGCGGAACTGGGTTTGGCAACTCTGTGCATCAGTGGAGGATTGGGCATGAGTATTGTCCTTCAGCGATGAGACATTACAAACAGCCTTTCGGGAATATTTTTTACAGGCGGATGCAGAATGAACATCCGCTGATAGTTAGCGGCGATGGCGTCTATCTATTCGATGCAGAGGGAAAACGCTACCTCGATGGTTCTGGCGGCGCGATCGTTGTTGGAGTAGGGCATGGAGTAAAAAGTATCGCTGATGCTATCGCAGCTCAAGCCAGCCAGGCAGCATACCTGCACGGCAGCATGTTTACCAGCAAGGTTCTGGAGGATTATGCTGAAGCTCTGGGGAAAATCACCCCGCTGCCTGATCCCAAGTTCTACTTTCTGACCAGTGGATCAGAGGCTATCGAGGCTGCTATCAAATTGGCGCGTCAGATTCATCTTGAGAGGGGTGATAATTCCCGGTCAGTCACCATATCACGCTGGATGTCCTATCACGGCATGACTCTTGGCGCCCTGGCTGTGAGCGGAAAAGAAAAACTCCGCTCACCCTACCTGCCAATGTTTAAAGACATGCCTCATATCCCGCCCGCTTATTGCTACCGCTGTCCTTTTGGATTAGAACAAAGTGTTTGCCAGGTTGCCTGTGCTGAAGCCCTGGAAGAGGAAATCATAAGGCAGGGACCTGAAAATGTTAGTGCTTTTTTGGCAGAACCGATCAGCGGCAATACCCTCGGCGGGGCTGTTCCACCTGCTGAATATTGGCCGCGGATCAGGGAGATCTGTGATCAATATGGCCTGCTTTTGATTGCGGATGAAGTGATGACCGGAATGGGCCGCACAGGCACGGGGTTTGCAATTGAACATTGGAAGGTGACTCCGGACATTATCACGATAGGAAAAGGCGCGGCAAGCGGGTATTTTCCACTCAGCATAGTGGCGGTAAAAGGGGAGTATGTTGCCTTGATTGCGGGGGGCAGCGGCAACTTCAATCATGGGGGAACTTTTTCTCATCACGCCGTTGGCGCTGCAGCTGGGCTGGCAACTTTAAATTACATCAATGATCATAATTTGTTTGAAAGAGCGGCTGATTTGGGGAATGTTATTCATAAGCTGCTGCATGAAAAATTTGATGATCATCAGGTTGTAGGTGATATTCGCGGGATGGGTATGCTTTGGGGGGTTGAATTCGTGCAGGACAAAACCACAAAACTACCCTTTGACCCCCAAATTCATTTCTCGCAAAAAGTGGTTGATAAAGCATTCAAACGGGGATTGATTCTCTATCACGGAAGCGGATCTATCGACGGTGTGGCTGGCGATCATTTTATGTTTGCCCCGCCGTATATCATAACTGAAAATCAAATCCAGGAGAGTTTGGAGATCATGCTTGATTCCATTGACTCATGCACTGGCGGTTAATTCCGAAAACGAACCCAGAAGGTTATCTCCTTAACCAGCGAATCTTTTTTTTCGATTTAACTCTTGGAAACCTGACCTGTTATTTCAAACTCAGGTCTGCCTGCAGATCCCTTAACGGATGTAGTCTTCAGCTTTTAATATTCCCTGGAAAGCTTTAGTGCCATCCTCCACAGCTTTGATTCGCCAGGCCTTTTCCTTGGGAGCAAACATCTCTCCCAGCGCCCGTTCTGCCTGGGTGCGAGTTTTTGATTTTTTTACTCCCTGGCAAGAGACCTGGTTTTCAAAGAGCATGGTTCGCATGCTGCGCAGAACTGCCAGGGTAGAATCTCCATAAGTGCCAAATTCGAAAGAAACGGCATAGAGCCGCTTGCTGGGAAATTCTTTTTGTTTCAAGGTATAGATATAGTCGATCATGTCACCCCGGAGATCATAAAATTCATCCGGGTTGGCTGCCACAACTAACGGGAAATTGAAACGTTTTTCAAACTCCTTGGATTTTCCGGATTCGAAAACCGAGTTAACCAGGCTCATCTGGTAGCGCGGCCCATGTCCAGTGTGCATATCCAAAAGCAGGATCTGCTGATAATCCCTCAACGCCTCGCGGTAGAATCCCATCACTGCCAGAGTCTCCTCCTGGATCTTCTTACCGCCGTAATGGATGCCCTGGGGGTTGTGGTACTGGCCTAATAATGCTATGGAACGAAAATTTCTCAACCCCATTTTTAGAGAATAGCGAAAAACTTTCAGAAGAAAAGGAATATGACTCCAAAAGTAACTCCTCAGCGGTTGGCGCGGATGCAGAATGGCATCAATCTCTTTGCTGGCTGGGTTGTAATCAGGGTCCAAATCGGTGGCCTGGTAAACGAAATTCCGGTTGAGGTCAACGTTATTCGCATTAGTTCGCCTGCGATGTTTCATCCCCCAGGGGTTGATCGTATGTATCAGAAGCAGCCCTGTGTTTGATGGATCGAGTTGATTAAGGAACTTCTTAATAAAAAGCTCCAGCATCGCTGATCCGACATATCCTTCGATACCGTGTTCCGCGGTAGTGATGAGCAGGACCTTGTCATTCTGCTCCTGGGCAGCAGATTGGATCCAATCAATAGTAAGATCTTCACTTCCTTTCAGTCGCTGGTGAGAGAGTACAGCATTTGGCCAAAATTTCTGAACTTCACTTAAATAATCGCGGAAGCGCTCGCGGGAGGCTTCATATGTATTTGGAAATAAAGTTAAGATATTCTCCACCGGTTTCTCTCTATAAATGAGCAGGATTATTTCTTCTTTCGATTCATGATCCGAAGAGTACTCTCGACAAAAAGAGCCGCACCTATTGGCATGCAGTTTTCGTCAATATCAAACCGGGGATCATGATGACGCCTTTCATCATCCTCTATTTTACAGCCCAGCAAAAACATAGCCCCGGGGGCTTTCTGGAGGAAGAAGCCAAAATCCTCTGCTCCCATCTCGGGTTTTGGCGGTACGATTTTATCTTCCCCTAACAAATCACCCGCAACAATTCTTAATAGGTCCACTGTTCCCCGGTGATTGTGCATCGGTGGATACCCTACCTGGATCCTTAATTTATAGTCTCCGCCCAATGCCCGGGAGATCTCCAGCGCTTTTTTGATTTCGGCGTGGATTTTTTCCTGAACCGAAGGTTCCAGGTACCGAATTGTGCCGGACATATTAACCTCTTCAGGGATAACGTTATCTGCAACGCCGCCCTGGATCGATCCAATGCTTATTACCGCAGGGTCAAAAGGTTTCAGCTGCCTGGAAACAATTCCATGCAGGGCAAGGATTACATACCCACTGAGGAAAATTGGGTCAATCACCTTGGATGGTGTGGAGCCATGACCCCCTTTCCCGATGATGGTGGCATAAAAGGTATCTACTCCGGCAGATACATAATCTGGAGAGATTTCAACCTCACCTGTGCTGATTGAAGATGCCACGTGTAAAGCCAGGGCATAATCAACATCATCAATGGCGCCATCCTCGATCATCCTCGGCGCGCCGCTGATCCCTTCTTCGTCCTCAACTTCTTCAGCGGGCTGGAACAGGAAACGGACAGTCCCTGAGAAGTCCTCCTGGGATAAGAGTTTGGCTGTGCCCAGGGCGATTGCTGTATGCGCATCGTGGCCGCAGGCATGCATGACTCCTTTGTTTTTAGATCTATAAGGCACCTGGTTGGCTTCGTCAATGGGGAGTGCGTCCATGTCCGCCCGGATGGCAACGATCGGTTTTCCAGATCCAATCTCCGCGACAATACCAGTTTTTCCAACGCCTTTCTGGACCTGGTATCCAAATCCATCAAGGATCTCAGCAATTTTTGCGGACGTGCGTTCTTCTTTAAAACCCAACTCAGGATGCATATGGAAATCCCGACGCCATCTAATCATATCCGGTTGTATTGCTTGAGCTTTGTTTAGCATTATTTCCTCAAACTGAGATTTTGATTATTGCTCCAAATACTTCGCTAAAAAATCTGCCCTTAGCAGTTTGGCTTTGATCTGATTTTCGACTTTCAATAAACTATGCCCCTCATCAAGAAAGAGGTGATATTCACATTCTTTTCCCAGGCTGATCAATTTTTCATAAGCCTGCTTGGATTCACTGGCAGGGCAGCGCACATCTTGCGCCCCGCAAATCAACTGCAGCGGAGCTTGAACTTGATCTAAAAAGAAGAAAGGTGAGCGCTCATACCACAGTTTGTGATTGGTCACTGGGTCCCCGAAGTTTTCCCTATCCCAATGTTGCAGGTCTTCTCGCGAGTTTTCATGACTGGTGAACCAATTCAAAAAAGGTACCGCTGCTGATCCGGCAGCCCATTTCTCAGGGTATTGGGTCAGGCAGGTCATCGTTAAATATCCTCCCCAGCTTCTTCCAGTGACAGCTATTTTAGTGCTGTCGGCAATTTTCTGATCAGCTAAATAGTCAGCTCCGGCAACAACATCGGCGGTATCTATCCCACCCAGGTCAAAGCGGTTGGCATTCATCCACTCCCGTCCGTAGCCGGTGGATCCCCGATAGTTGGGAGCCAGAACCACCCAGCCCCGGCTGACCATGTGCTGGATAAGCGGGTCCCAGGTTATTTGGGTCAACCAATTCGGACCGCCGTGAATATAGACCACTGCCGGGGGCAGGTCATTTTTTTGATGCGGTTGATATATCAGGGCAGGTACCTCGGCGCCATCCAGGCCAGGGTAGGAAATCTCTTTTGGGATGAATAGCGAGTTTTGGTCGATCTCAGCGGGCAGAGAGTGAGTGATCTGACGAAAACCTGAATCAGCCCGGCTGAATGTCCACAGGTCATCTGGGTAGCGTGGGTTATCAAATACAAAGAGAATTTGCTCGGTTGAGGGTGTGAATTTGGGTTGGTAGATCACCCCCGGCTCAACCTGATAAGTAGAGACAGATCTGTTTGTGAGATCCATCAGCGCTAATTCGGTCTTGGGGCCATAACTGATCACGTAGGTTAGGAAACCATCATCAGACCAGTCAGGATGTTCTTTTTCACCAGAGCCGCTTGTCAGCCAGTCTATTGAACCTGTTGCGATCTGATAGACTCCGATCTGGAAATTTCCATGAAGGTCGGATGCAAACGCCAGGTACTTGCTGTCTGGTGACCAGCAGGCATCCTTTGCACTGATTGGGATGCCATCAACTCCTATTGGATAGGGTTCATTGCCATCAAGCGGTACTAAAAACGTAAAATAATCCTGGGCTTCAGCCTCAGATGTAACTGCCAAGTGGGAGCCATCCGGCGACCAAAATACTTTCCAGTCTGGATAGGGCTGATCTAACACTTTTCGCGGTTGCCCTCCATGGATGGGCGTGATATAGGCATCAAAACGCCCAGCCCTGTCAGAGCAAAAAGCAATTTGTTTGCCATCTGGTGCCCAGGCAAAAGAAGTGGTCAGCGCGTCTGGAGTGTTGGGGGTCAGGTTCTGATGTTCTTCAGTTTCTAAATTAAATATAAAAATGTCATAATTCTCACCACCATCGAGATCAAGGGTGTAAGCCAGCAGCTGTCCGTCGGGATTCCAGCGAGGTGCGAACTTGGCGCCGGATCCATGGGTGATCTGTTGAGGGGGGGATTTCCCATTGATTTCCTGGATGTATATTTCCCAGCGTCCACTCCGGTTCCAAGAAAATGCCACTTTTGAACCGTCGGGAGAGATATCAAAACCCAAATCCGGATCGACAAGGGGAACGTTAATCAGTGTTTTTAAATCCAAAATCTCAGGCATAGCTTGCTCCGGTTTAAACCTCATGACAGGCGACCCAGTGATCAGGTTTGATTTCCCGCCAGGTTGGAATATCTGTTTGGCAGTGTTCTTTGGCGATCGCGCATCTGGGATGAAAGCGGCAACCGGAAGGTGGATTGGATGGGCTGGGTGGATCCCCTTCAAGGATAATGGGCTTGCGAGAGCGAGTGGCAATAGGGTCAGGAATGGGGACAGCCGAGAGCAGAGCTTGTGTATACGGGTGCATGGGTGTATCGTATAAATCATCACGGCTGGCCAGTTCAACAATAATTCCCAGGTACATAACTGCAACCCGGGAACAGATGTGGCGCACCATGCTGAGGTCGTGGGCGATAAACAGGTATGTTAGTCCAAATTGCTCCTGTAAGTCTTCTAAAAGATTGACGATTTGAGCCTGGATGGATACATCCAGAGCGGAGATAGGTTCGTCGCAGACGATAAAATCCGGTTTGGAAGCCAGGGCGCGGGCAATGCCTATCCGCTGGCGCTGGCCACCTGAGAATTCGTGCGGGTAGCGATTCATATAATAGGAGTTCAGTTTCACAATATCCAGTAATTCTTGAACCCGTTCAACCCGTTGTTTGTTATTTCCCATCTTATGGACTTTAAGAGGCTCACCGATGATCCGGGAGATCGTCCAGCGGGGATTGAGCGAGGCAAAAGGGTCTTGAAAGATCATCTGCATGCGTTTGCGCAAACCGCGCAGGTTTGTGGACTTCATTTCAGCCAGGTCCTGCCCTTCAAAAAGGACCTCGCCGGCTGTGGGCTCATAGAGTTGAATTAAGGTCCTACCGGTAGTGGTTTTACCGCAGCCGCTTTCACCAACCAGGCCGAGTGTCTCGCCCCGGAAGATATCAAAACTGAGATCATCTACCGCTTTGACAGATCCAGTTTCCCGTTGGAGTAATACACCCTTGGTGATGGGGAAATATTTTTTCAGCCCGCGTACCTGGATAAGTTTTTCCATACTCATCATCGTTCCTTTCCCGTGGTAACGTCTACCCAGCAGGCGATTTTGTGATCGTTGTTGTATTGGATCAGTTGAGGATTTTCGTGCCTGCAGCGATCAACAGTATAGCTGCAGCGAGGTGCAAAGGGACAGCCGGGACTTACCGTGATTCCATCTGGAGGGAATCCAGGGATTGATGCCAGCCGTTCTCCACCTCGGCTGGTGTCAACACGAGGGAGCGATTTAAGCAGTGCGAGGGTATAGGGATGGCTGGGGTTTCCATATAGTTCGTAAACATCCGTTTCCTCAATTACATAACCGGCGTACATCACCACCATGCGGTCAGCCAGTTCGGCGACAACCCCCAGATCGTGAGTGATCCAGATCACAGCCATGCCAAATTCTGCCTGCAGGCGTTTGACCAGGTCTACAATTTGAGCCTGGATGGTGACATCAAGCGAGGTGGTAGGTTCGTCCGCAATGAGGATATCAGGGCGGCAGGATAGTGCCATGGCGATCATGGCGCGCTGGCGCATGCCGCCTGAAAACTGGTGGGGGTATTCCTTGACCCTTTCTCCTGGATTGGCAATTCCAACCATGTCAAGAAGTTTTATGGTCCTGTCTTCGGCTTCTTCCTTGGTTATACTGTTGTTGACAACCATGGTTTCGCTGATTTGTCTGCCAATGGTCAGAACCGGATTAAGTGATGTCATGGGATCCTGGAAGATCATCCCTATACGAGCTCCACGAATCTGCTCCATTTTGGTTTCAGGATATTCCAGTAGGTTTTCTCCCTTGAAGAGAATTTTCCCACCGGTGATCCTTCCGGGAGGGTTGGGGATCAGGCGCATGATCGATAACACGCTGACACTTTTACCACAGCCGCTTTCGCCTACAATTCCCAATGTTCTCCCGCTCTCAACCGAATATGACACCCCATTTACGGCGTTAACCACTCCATCAAGGGTGTCGAATTTTACTTCCAGATGATCTAAGGCAACAATGGGATCCATTAATAACTCCTATCCAGTCTCGACCAGGGCATGCGGATCCAGGGCGTCCCGCAAGCCATCGCCAACGAAGTTAATTGATAGAACGGTTAAAACGATCAGTGACCCTGGGAAGATCCATAACCAGGGGGCGCTTTCAACATAATTGTAGGCACCTTCCAGCATATTTCCCCAGGTCGCTGTCGGAGGTTGAACGCCCAACCCCAGGAAGCTGATATAGGCTTCGGATATGATCGCGTTTGCAACCCCTAAAGTGGCTGATACGACGATAGGAGCAATGCTATTGGGCAATATGTGCTGGAAAATGATTGAAGTGTTTGATGTCCCAGTGGTATGGGCAGCTAATACGAATTCGCGCTCCTTGAGGGACATAAAATTAGCGCGGACGATGCGGGCCAGGTACATCCAGCTGGTAGCACCGATGATCACGATGATCACGATCACACTACCGCTGAATTCACGCCCCAGAAAATGCAGGGTGGGAATCCTGCCTCCAAAGAATTTTGCCATCACCAGAAGCAGAAATAATTGGGGGACATTAAACATGGCTTCGGTAAAACGCATCAGCAATCCATCAATCCATCCCCCATAATACCCCGCAATCGCACCAATCAATACTCCTACAACCACCTCCACGATCACAGCTGATAATCCTATCAGGAGGGAGATCTGGCCGCCGTAGATAGTACGTTTAAAGATATCGCGCCCAACGGTATCTGTTCCAAAGGGATGATCCTCAGAAGGAGAAGTCAGGCGTAATTTTGTATTGGTAAAATTGGCCTCAACCTCCGGGTAGAAAATAGCTCCACCAAATGAATAAAGCACCAGGAGACAGAGGACAATCAAGCCTAAAACAGCCATTTTATGGCGTTTGAACCTCATCCACATCATTTGTCTGGGAGTGAGGGCTTCGGTTAATTTTTCTTCTTGTGTTACGCCATCGCTTAGGATTGATGCTTCCATACAAGTCTCCTAGTTATGGGAACTGGATTTCTGGGAGATTCTTAATGATAGCGGATCCTTGGATCCAACCAGGCATAGATGATATCAGTGATTATTTGAGATACAATCACCGCTACCGAAATCATGATCAAGATACCCATCACCACCGGGGTATCTGATCGGGAGAGATGATCAATAAACAACCGTCCCATCCCGGGCCAGGCAAAAATACTCTCGGTGACTACTGCTCCTCCAAGTAATAAAGGAATGTCAAGGCCAATGATGGTAACCAGGGGAAGGGCGGCATTCTTGAGTGCGTGACCGGCGATTACCATCCTTTCCGGCAATCCTTTAGCGCGGGCTGTCCGGATATAGTCCTCGGTAATCACTTCCAGCATTTGCGAACGCACAAAACGGCTGTATCCCGCTGCGGTGATCACCGTCATGCTGAATATGGGCAGGATCATGTGGAGAAATACCTGGGTTGTGGTTTTGCCCACTTTAGGGTCAAACATACCCACTGTGGGCAGGTAGGGCAAGCCCCAGCGTTTAAAATTAACCCCGAAAATGTACATCGAGACCAAAGCCACAAAAAAGATCGGCATTGAATATCCAATAAAGGATAAGGCGGTGATAGTATGGTCTATCAGGGTGTACTGGCGCAAGGCTGAATATACACCCACGGCCAGCGATAGCGCAATTACGATGACCTCAGCTGGTATCATCAAGAGCAGTGTATTGGGAAGCCTCTCCATGATAATATCGAGCACCGGCTTACCTCTGGTTACCAGGGAGGTGCCAAAATCTCCCTGCAGGACACCTTTGCGGACCCCGGGTGTTTCCGGAGTGCCGTCACCATCCATATCAGTCTTGGTCCATTCGTTGCCGATTAACCAGAAGAGGTACTGTTTATAATAAGGCTGATCAAGACCAAGTTGTCTCGAGAGCCGCTCCCGGTCTGCCGGGCGGGTGACCCTGCGTCCTCCCATGGTCGCCAGCGGGTCTCCAGTGTTAATCATTAAAAGAAACAGCATCAGGCTGAGAATGAACAACAATGGGAATGCTTGAAGAATTCTGCGGAATATATATCGTGACACATTCCCTCCTTCAGAATACTTAATTGAGTTAGTGCGAATTACTCAAAACCAGTCAATCCGGAATACTTCTATTGAGGAATGACGGAAATATCAGCTAAAGTCTGGTACTTACTCTGGGTTCCTTCAACTAAAACTAAGCTCAATTGATAACGGATCAATAATGGCTGTATTGCTGTACTTGAAAGCCGGGATACAGATAGTGTATCCCGGCTTCTTTGAATCAACGATATTTGTTATTGTGCAAAATCCCATTCCGAGATGTTGTAGAACGGGGTCACGCCAGAGAACTTCACTCCCGTAAGAGAGCCGTTAACTACCCAGTAATCCGGATCACTGTAGATCCCGAACCAGTAGACCTGGTCATGCATATATTTGGTGATCTCGTGGAAGATCTCAATCCTCTTTGCAGGATCGGTCTGGACCAGCTGTTCCTGGAAAAGGGCATCCAGGGCTTCATCACAGCCATAGTAGTTATAACCCCAGGGGTTTTCATCATCGGGGAGCTGATCGCAAAGCCAGTAATCGGTGTCAGGATCAGGGAAGTAGGTGCTGTCTGACCATTCCATGATGTCTTGTTCACCAATCGCTGGAGGAGCACCATCGGCATAACCGCCAAAGAAGATATCAGAATCCTGACTTTGAATATCCAGGTTGATACCAACCTCTCGCAATTGCTGCTGGGCAACTGCCTGGATATCCTGGCGGATCTCGCGGATCGTCGTGCCGTGAATCAGGGTGAGGGGGTTGCCATCAAGATCTTCACGGATGCCATCATCATCGCTGTCAATATAACCGGCGGCTTCCAGCTTGGCTTTAGCAGCTTCAGGGTCATATGTCCAGGGTACGATATCAGGTGACACATAAGCTCCACCTGCAATTGGATCCCATAATGTCTCAGCAGGATGGGTGTAACCAAGCAAGAGATCTTCGGTGATTGCTTCGCGATCAAGGGACATTGCGATTGCCTGGCGAACTTCTACATCACGAATCGCTGGCGAAGCCATGTCCCGGAAATTAAAGAACCAGCCTTCAGCGTATCCGCTGTCAACGACAAACACAGACAGCCCTGCATCTTTAAAGGCAGGAACATCAGAAAGAGGAACAAATGTCCCCAGGTCCACGTCTCCTGAAATGAGCGCTGCGGTCTGAGAGGCATCATCCGGCACAAACTGCAGGAAGATACTGTCAATTTTTGCAGGTTCTTTCCAGTAGTTCTCGTTCTTTTCAAAGCGCAGGAAACTTCCTGATTCCCATTCGGCGAATTTATATGGACCGCATCCAACTGTGGGGGCTAAATTCCACTCGGCATTCATAATTGTGCCCTCAGCATCGAAAACCGGTTGGAAAACGTGTGCAGGCAATATTCCATGCCAGAAATTTGCTTCCCAGGCTGCAAAAGGTTCTGCGAAATTCATTACCACGGTCAGCGGATCAGGGGCTTCAACAGAAACCAGGGCATCGTAGGGGTACTGGGAATTCACTGCGTTGGCATCGGTCATGATCATATCGTAGGTAAATTTGAAGTCAGCCGAGGTAATAGGTTCCCCGTCTGACCAGACGATATTATCACGCAGTTTCATGGTAATCGTCAGCCCGTCTTCTGATAGGCCACCGTTTTCGGCAGAAGGGAGTTCGGCTACCAGGTGAGGATAGGCCTGATTCTGGTCATCGTATTCCCAGGCCCAGCACAGGTAAACCTGATGCAGAATGGCTGAGAACCACATGTCGGTGTAGAACATATTGAGAGAGTCGGGTTCCTGGGTCCATGAGAAAGTGACTACTTTCGGTTCCAAGGCTCCTTCTCCAGGTTCTTCGGGCATGGAATCCCCGTCAGTGGGTGTGCCGCAGGCTGTTGTTAACAGGGAGAACACCATCAGAATGGCCAATAAGGTAAACAACCATCTATGCTTCATTTTTTCTCCTCCTTATGCAATCTTGGGCTGGAGAGCCCGGGTAAATGGATCTGAGGGGTTAAGAAGATTGTGTATTGATAGAGACACCTCCTTGGCCAGTCTGCGTAATTGATTCAGGACAGCTTTATATATTTATTTATACCAGAGATTAGAGTTGGTAATACCTTTATTTTTTTGCTAATTCGGATATAGCCGCTTGCATGATTCTTTCCAACTCCCTTTCCTGACCTTGTTCGAGAGGAGCAACCAGGTGTTCTGCCAGGATAAGATCTGCTTTAGCTTGGGCATTTTCCGCAAGGCCCAACCGACCAGATTTTTCCCACTCTTCAAAAGAGCGGCGCACACCAAGAGTTTCGTGGTGTAGTTCACCCCCGCGCAAGTATTTAATGGTGTGGCGCTGGGCCATAAAGTTATGCTGGTTGTCCATCGCGTTTTTGATTACATCAACAGCCAGGGAGTCTTGATTCACATCGAATCCGCGGAGCACACGCCGGACACTGGCGGCAATATCGTTATCAACAACCATCTGCGCGTATGAACCAGTAACACCAGCAGCCATCTCCCCGATTCCGGAAAGTTCATCTGCACCGGCCAGAGCAGGAAGGAGAGAGTTCAGCGACCGTTCATAACCGTTTTGGAGTTCCAGGCTGTGTGAATTAGTGGAAAGGCCATATACGTTTACAGGAAAACCATAACGATGACCAAGTTGGACCGTCGCCGCAGAAGCCATACCCATTTCTATGCCACCCCAGATTGATATACCCGTTCGGGGTTCCATCATGGCCAAACGCCCACAGTAGATAATGGGTAAACCTGGTTTGACCAGCTGGGCTATGACAACGGAAGCCAATACTTCGGCATTCTGCTGTGTTAAAGATCCTGCGAGCGACATGGGGGATGTTGTGCCTGCTGTCGGGCAAGGTAGAGGTCCAAAGGGAAGGCCATAATTGGCGATTTCACACATTGCTTCGACCAGATCCGTTGGAAAGGTTAATGGGCTGACCGGTGAGACGCTCATGGTCAGCACCTCAGATGCAGGGCCGATCAACTCGGCCATCTCGACGGAGTACTTTACTTCCCTGGCAGTTTGCACTCCCGGTCCCTGGAGGGGCTTGGTCGTGTTTGGCAGGGCATAACGGTACATCGCCAGGGACATCAATTCACCCGGCACATCAATGGGCGTAAAGAATGGTGTAATCGTTGAAGCTTGATCGAGGGCATCTAACAGGCGGGTGGCATCCTTTACATCCTGAATGGTTGCCCGGCGGATCGTACCGCTGACCGGGTCATAGACATCCCTGGCGCCGCCTAAATTGTGCCAGTGAAGTGATCCGTCACCGAGTGTGACCACAATTCCCTCACGGCCCCGGATAGTGACTTTTTTGGTGCTGCTTTGGATGGATTTTTCGACCAGTTCAGTTGGTATCTGGACCCTGCCGTTATTTTCTGACCCCCCAGCATCCAGCAGCTGCTCACGTATTTGGGGGTGATCGAGGATGATACCGACCTCGTTCAAGACTTGTAAAGTTGCCTGGTGGATGGCTTCAACTTCCTGGTCTGTGATCATTTTCCATGGATTCATTTTTTGATCTCCACAATAACTATTCGGATCATAAAATCGCAAAATTGTAAACCTCAATCTGCGAGGGGCAGCAGTTTGTCCAGCCCGGAAGTTGATGCCAGTTTAATCATCATGGCTTTGAGTTCAGCGACCTGGTCTGCCTTATCGATGGTTTGGTGAATTAATCCTGGGACAAGGATTCTTAATTGTGGTTGCATGGATCTTTTTATTGCCTAAGATTTCAGCCTGCATTAAGGATTTCCTTGGCAACTTTCACAGCGCCGACGGCATCTTCGCTGTACCCATCTGCGCCAATTTCTTCTGCCCAGCTCCTGGTAACAGGAGCGCCACCGACCAGCACCTTAACCTTGCCTCGCAGCCCCAGGTCGTCCAGGGCTTCAATGACATCCCGCTGTTTAACCATTGTTGTTGTGAGCAGGGAGCTGATCCCGACAATGTCAGCGTTTTCCTGGCGGGCTTTTTCCACCAGGGTCATGACAGGAACATCCACGCCCAGGTCGAAGACTTTAAAGCCAGCTGTTGATAACATGGTTCCAACCAGGGTTTTTCCGATATCATGGATATCGCCTTCGATGGTACCCAAGACGACAGTCCCAAGGCTTTTGCGCTCGGTCCCTTGTTTGGCCATTTCGGGTTCCAGAACGCTGACCGCAGCCTTCATGGCTTCTCCAGCCATGACCAGTTCCGGAAGGAAGGCATCGCCGCAGCTGAACATGTTGCCAACATGATCAACGCCCAGCACAAAACCCTTGTTAATGGCATCCAGGGGATCAATTCCCAATGACAAGGCCTCTAAAGCCAACTGTTCCGCAATTTCAGATTCTCCATCGATTATGCTTTGTGCCATTTTTTTGAATATCTGATCATTCATAGTATGCTCCTGCTTTTATATTGGATGTGGAGTATTGTAACAAATTAGATCCGTTCATGCTGACTATGTAAAAAATGAGTCTATCACCAGCGATTGGTGAGTTATTTGCGCGAATGACGATGTTATGGGATTTTGAATTCGTATTTGTATCAAAGCTTTCGTCTCAATTTTGATAGCGATCGCTTTATGATCACCTACTATTGACTGATCAGAGGGATTCCCGAGGAAAATCCTTCTTGTTTGTCAATCTGGGTGTTATTGTTCCTTTTTTGTCTTATTAGTTTTTACTGCCAAATAGATTGACTCGCTGCTTTTAAGATAATAGTCATCCAGTGATTCATTGTCCCTTATCTTATGCACTTTCGAGAAATCAATACTTTTATTCGAAATCTTGCCTGTGAGTTCAGCGACAAACCCTTAACCGGTGTTGGCATGACAATCAATATTCACAAGCGTGTTATTGGGCTGACACCCATGGTGCTATCTGGTATTCAGTATAGGTTGTCTCGCAGGGCCTGCCTTTCCCTATCCAGCAGCGAAGTTGATTTAACTGGATGATAATACTATATGCAGTAATTGATTTGATTCCGTGCATACAGATTGAAGCCGGGTAATTGGTATGGTCAGTAATAAATTCCATCATCTTTTGAGGTGAGATCTGCCCGTAATTTTCCCGAAGCAAGCGCATTGCCCGGTTATGCCGGACCAGAGAATTAGCAATTTCATGCCGGTCTGTTATAAATTTTCGCATAGGTGGACTGACATAATGGTTGGCGTGAGCGAGGATATCTTCTTCGATGTAGATCGCCTCACATTCGGAAGCCGATCCCTCCATGCTGAAGACCTCACCGGAAGTATCTGAAATGATATTGTTGTAATTGGATGCCCGCCCTGGAAGTGTGCACACTGTCAGGGCTTCTCCAAGTCGGCGGGCTGCCAGGATGGCGCGCACCATCAGCAAGCGGGGGACCCCGGGGCGGCAGTCAGTGCTGTCCACCTGATTACCGGTAATGCCAATACCGGCTGCGTTGTATCCGGAGCTGATCTCCGCGCCCCCGAAAGATACTCCCAGGAATTCCGGTTCATCCTCTGCCTGGATTTTCAGGATCACCAGATGGTTTTCATAGCCGGGCTGTTCGTCATTGGTGTGTGCCAACAAGGTGGACCCATCCATCGTCGCCCTACCGCGGGCAACCAGATCGGTGCAACCTTTTAGGGGACGGTGGGTTCCAGACTTCCAAATGTGCGGATCCCACAGTTCCTCGCACATCAAAGTAAATAGATCTTCAAACGGCAAATCGGCGCCTTCAGCAATCCCTGTCAATTCTTGGATGTACTGAGGATAAACCGCTTGACTGTGAGTCAGATAGAGTTTGCTTTGATGGAGTATATCTTTCCAGAGAATATTCGGTGGGAGATCTTTTCGGGCTTTTGCCAGGATCGCCCCGATATGGTCTTTCATTGTTCGGCCTATTACTATCCCAATATCATGGTGGGACCCGCTGGCATTGATCACAGGTATCTGGTTCTGGTTAGGAACATCCATATCTATCAAGCCTCCTTGTTTTGAAATCGGGAGGGGGCGCTGGTCTTGATTTTTTTCTGATTACAATCAAGTGGATGACCACATTCCGGGTATAAAACAGTTAACCGATCATCCAATCTCCCACTGCCTGGGTAAACTATTCACCCCAGCCAGTGTGTTCACAATCTGGAGATTAATGCTGATGCATAGCGTGATTATATACTAATTATTTTTCTGGTTTTATACTTTTCCAGAGAGGATGATAAAAAATCATCGTGTTATAATAATCCCCGCTCTCAGTGGAAAAGGAAAAAATATTTTAAGGAAATTTGAGACGATACAAAGGAGCAGTTTATGAAGAGATTGAATGTGCCAGGACCCAAGGCAAAAAAGATCGTCTCTGAAGATAGTAAATTTATCTCAAAATCCTATCCAAGAGCTTATCCTTTTGTGATGGATCATGGAAAAGGGACAGAAGTATGGGATGTGGACGGCAACCGTTTTCTCGATTTTGCAGCTGGAATTGCAGTAACAGCGACCGGACACAGTAATCCTGTTGTAGTTAAGGCGATCAAAGAGCAGGCCGAAAAATTCTTGCACATCTCTTCTGATTTCTACCATCCATTATGGGTAGAACTGGCAAGAAGACTCGCTACTATTGCGCCATTTGACGAAGAATCTGCTTCCTTCATGACTAATTCCGGCACTGAAAGTGTAGAGGCTGCTATTAAGCTTGCCAGATTCCATACTGGTCGATCCCAATTTATCGGTTTTTTGGGGGGATTTCATGGACGTACGTATGGCTCCCTGGCTTTTACTGCTAGCAAAGCGGTTTATCGCCATGGTTTTTTCCCCATGATGAATGGGGTAGTTCATGCGCCTTATCCTGATCCATTCAGACAAATACTAAACTCACAAGGTGGAGAACCCTACGGCGAAAGTGTTGTTCGCTATATAGAGGAACAATTGATCGGAAAGGTACTCCCGGCAGAGGATATCGCTGGAATCCTGGTTGAACCGATCCAGGGAGAAGGTGGGTATATTGTGCCAGCAGAAGGCTTCTTCCCAGCACTAAGGAAACTATGCGATGAATACGGGATATTATTGATTGCCGATGAAGTTCAATCTGGTATGGGAAGGACTGGGAGGTGGTGGGCGATCGAACATTTTGATGTGATACCAGATATTATCATTACTGCGAAAGGTATTGCGTCAGGTATCCCGCTAGGGGCAATCATAGCAAAAAAGAGTATTATGACCTGGCCACAAGGAGCTCATGGTAATACCTACGGCGGAAATCCTGTAGCGTGTGCTGCAGCGATTGCAACGATCGATTTGATTGAAAAGGAATACCTCAAGAATGCAGAAGAAATGGGTCAATATATGATAGGTGCGCTGGAAGAAATTAAATCCAGCCATGACAGTATTGGCCAGGTTAGGGGAATTGGTTTAATGCTTGGTGTTGATTTTGTGAAAGATCATATATCAAGAGAACCTGACCCTGCAATAAGAGACCGGGTAGAGAGATTGTCATTCGAGCATGGATTGGTTTCGTTGGGCTGCGGTAAAAGCACAATCCGTTTCGCTCCCCCTTTGTCCATAACAAAAAGTGAAATAGATGAAGGTCTGCAGATCTTTAACCAAGCGGTTGAGATGGCAGAAAAAGGAAATTAAACAAAGGCAGGCCAAAGATAGAACCGCGAATTAGAAAGATGCTTCAAACCGCAGTACATCTTAGGATGATAACCGGAGGGATTTTCAGGGGTCGTCTGATATCAAATCAAATAATCGTAGAGCCAATGCGAGAATATCATTTTTGAATTTTCTCCATTGGTGTGAATAAAACCGAACAACAACACCAAACCGAGGAAAACCAAAAATATCAACTTAGCAGCATATAGAGCTGGCTAAACTGTCTATATAACCAGTTTGCTTTCGTATAGAATGAGTATTAGTTCCCATTCCAGATCGTCCCAACCTTCATTTCGCTCCCCATGAATTACTGAACGATTTTGTCTCTTTTATGCACAACACAGGAGAGACTATGAAATTCAAATACAGTCCTGTTATTACGGGTATTTTTATCTTGCTCAGTTTGATCCCGGGGTGTAAATCATTCGATCCTCCCCCACACCGACCCAGGAGGAACTCCCTGATCCTACCTGCGGTCGTCACTATGATGATAGAAGAAGGATCACTGGATACGGCTTCCTGAGGATCAGGAAAGTAATGGTGTGGAGGGGACAGGATTTTCCTGCCAGATATATGATAACCAGAATCAGTGCCAAGGAGATTTCCGCTGCACCTGGAAAGTGGGCAATGATCTCCTCGTAATGATATGTAGTTTGTCCCCAGGTTCAACAATTGTTGTCAATTCAATCTCCCTTCCGTATATTGTTGTTCCGAAGCATGAATTATCATGCCCTTGATTGTATATCATCCCAGTTGTTTACTATTTTTGAACTTCCCCAACAATCCAATAAGGGCCGGGACAATGTTCCAGCGGCAGGTCAGGGTGCTCTTTCTCAAAGGCAAAGGCTGCATCTCCTTCACGCGCTCCTCCACCCAGGCTGATCTCCATCCCTGCTGTGCCAATGACATCCCCGTTTGTATCCAGCACCTGGGGTGTGCCTATCATGGCAGTGGCCGTAAACCCAGGAGGCCAGACAATCAGGAAGCTTATTCCCTCGCTTGAGGCTCGCCAGCAGCCAAATTCATCGTAGGCCAGAGGCCCGGTTAACTGCGCCTCTTCGAACATCGTTGCCAGAGTAGATTGAGTAATCAGCGGCAGCACTTCTGGCTCAATTGGTATCGATATGTCGTCGGGTATAGGCTCCTTATCTGCAGATGCACAAGCTGACAATGCAAGAACTGCTGTTAACATCAAGATCGAAATGGCCAATTTCTGTTTCGTCATTTTTTTCCTTTATATAGGTTTGTTGATGAACTGCAAACCCAGACGTTTTTTTCAATCAACTAGTTCCCGTAGATTAGTAAATGGATATGGATTCCTTTTCGAGTAGTATTCAAAAGAACATCTCAAAAAACCTTTAGAAATGCTCTGTGCCATGATGATAACCCCTGCACTTGTATGCATGGTGGAGTGAGAGTATACATTCATTCATACTTTTAAGTAAAGAGGTGGAGGTCTGGGCAACCATCTAGGAATATAGAAAAAAACAAGATAGCTGGTTTCTTTCTATTTCTTCCTTGGAGGAAAGATTGTTATCAGAATTTATTTCCTCCTATCTTTCGGGCCAGATTAATTTACGTAGTAGGTCACCAAAACCGTCTTCGTCTCACTTCCAGCGGTAAAAGCCAGTGTCATGGTTCCGGATGTAAGCGAGCTGCCGTCAGGCCAGGTTGCTGGCATTGAAAAAATCAAGGTGACTTTCCCTTCTGGGTCGGTCCTACCTAGGGCTACTTCCCGGTAATTTTTAGAATCATTTGAAGGGCTGAGAACTGCTCGGATATCCGTATTGGCAGGCATCCCATAGACAAAGGCAACAGCCTGATTATCTTCAATGATTACAGATATATTGCGTCCGTTGGTTGAGCCGCCTGGAATATTTTCTGGATCAGGATCACTGAATGCCTTTGATACTTCCAGGTCGATAATATTTAAATTTGCCTGTACATAAGGAGAAAAGACCCAACCCTTATCATTATTTGGCAATTTGACTTCAAGCCAGGCATTGTCGCTAGACCGTCCGGTAAGTCTAATTTGTGAGCAAATTTCAAGCTTGGAGATCACGTCATAATTCAACCCAGGCCCTGAACGCATATTAAGCGGACCAGCTAAAACTATCCCCGTTGGAACCTTGTTCAACAAACTCGATGTATCGCATACAGTCTGGTCCACCATGGTTCCTCCAGGATCGTTTATGTTTCTAACTGATCCGATGATCAAATTCCTTCCAAAAAAACCAAGGAAAAAGGCAATCAAGGCAGCACCAATCAGAATGATAATCGAACTTGATTTTGTTTCATGAGTAGCAGTCATGTCATTTCTCCATTTGCGAATAAAATCTAAACGTTCAAAAAATATCTCTTCAGATATTCATAAAAATCATATTTTAGGCCTGTCTGATTCGGGTTCAAATGAGGTATGAAATCAGCGCGAATCGCACAGGATCTGTATTGTTTTTGCAACAGAAGTTTGGGCAGATCTTATTCTTCCCTAATGCGGAATGATATATTCCTCTATTGGATCTAGATCAGGATCTTGCTTGTTATTATCTACTGGGGAATCTTTCTTTATCGAACCGGCAAACCAGTTGAATGATTGGTCACTTCGTGACCGACGGGGGTAAAGAGACCGGTTGTTCGCTGCGCTCACGACCGAATGCTCGCGTTGCTCGCGACCGGTTTTTCGCGGTCAGGAGGCGAAGCCTCTCCGGTCGTTGCGAAGCAACCCCGGTCTTCGGTCGGGCACGAAGTGACCATCCGGTCCGCCCGCAGGGTGTTTTTCTGGAGCAGTTTAGGAACGGGAATATCGTTTAATCATCGCTGCCCCAGCTACCAGGAGTAAGATCATCGCAATACCTATACCAATGAGAACTGGCATTTGAATATCTGTATAATTCCCGATCCCCTCAAAAATATCAGCTAACGGTTCAGTGCCAACGCCCAATACTGCCAGATCATCTTGAGCGGTATCAAGGGGTTGAGTCCGGCTGCATAAGCTTACAGACAGGTCATTCTCAGTACCATAGGCATACACAATATATTCTCCACCTTTTTCAAAAGTATAGCCGCAGCTGGCGCTTGAACGGGCTGTAGAGATGGTGGTTGTCTGGCTCACTGAGCCTTTCCACACTTTATCTACCTGGAAGGTTACCTTGATGGGATCTGCGGAGCTGACTGGGCCAAAACCGGAAAATGGTTCAGCGAGATTTACTACTTTGCCCGAAAAAACCGCCGATGAGTTGGCGAGTTCCTCATCCGGTGGACCAGGTATAACACAAGAACATGCGTAGGCAGGTCCGGTCTCAATTGTCAACATACTGATGGTAAGCACCAATGATAATAGAATCCTCATTTTTCCCGTCATAAGAACAACATCCTTTTTTTCTTATGACGCTAGCAGTCCTGAAATTGTTCCCCGACCGTCTGACGGAAATTTCCGGTTTCCTTTCCTGTGAGGAAGGTATCTGGTTTTCCGGTTTCTTAATTTAGACCTATCAATTATTGATTCACTTCGGCAAGGATGAAGAAAGGCCCCTGTTGCGCGGACCCCGAGTACTTCGCTTTGCTCTGCATAAACTCCGCCGAGGGAGAAGACGAATGACCGGAAAGTTCGTAAGTCGTAAGATGTAAATTGTAGGACGATATGGTTTTTAACTTGCCGCGTGACCTATCGAAAACCAGCACGGCTTGTGACTCACGATTTAAGGTGCTGTGCTGACGTAGGCTGTCATCCAGTCGGCCTACAGGGCGTTTCTCCGGTCCTCTGTCCTGAGCGGACCCCGAGAGCAGGCGAGGAGGAAGACGAAGGATCGGTCAGCCCGTTGGTCACGTTTTAGCCTACACTTGGAATTGCTCCCACCAAAATGACTGGGATCATTTATTTTTTCAGTTAGATCACTCTTTCTCGGATGATTTTTTGAGTTGGATCATGATCAGGGCATATAAAGTGATCAGTAAGATGGTAAGAGAACCTAGCTGATGGATATTTATCCAGTCATTTACCATGGGTAGTTCCCGAAGGCTATCCAGTAGAATGCGGAAAATCGAAAAGGACAACAGGAAGACCAATGTGGTTTTACCTTCGGCGGGATTCTTAAGCCTCCATTTCCACAGGAAAAGGAACAGGGCAAAATCGAAGACCAACAGCATAATCTGGGTAGGGTAGCGGTTTTCCCACTGACCGGACAAATCCGGGAGATAGACTCCAAATGGACCGTCGGTTTCAAGCCCATAGCAGCAGCCGTTCAAGATGCATCCAATGCGATAAACGCCAAAGATCAGAGGCAGGATGATCGATATAACATCCAGCAACTGCCCCGGGGACCGTTTATAAACCTTTGCCATGATGATCCCTAGTCCCATGGTTCCGATCACGGCGCCAAATGATACCAAACCGGTGGAAGTGAGCTCACCCAGGTTGGTCAAACCAGAGAACAAGCGGTCATAATAGAACGCTGAATTGATCGCCGCCAGTATAAGAGCAGCAGGAACTGCCAATACCCAATAGAGATAAAATTCCTTGTCGCTGATCTCTCGTCGACGGATCTCGTTCCGCCCGACAAAAAAACCTATGGCAATCGCCAGCACCAGAAACACAGGCGATGCATAGATGGGTATTCCAGAAAAAATAAAAAGTATTGGATGCACTTGGTCCTTTTTTTGTTTGTTAATCTAGAATATTTTGGAATGTATCTTTGATTTGGAACTCGATTCCAGTCAGAGTCGATTTCTTATCGATTGGCGTTTATAGCCAGAGAGAAGGCATCTTTATAATCAGGTATGTGCCCATATTAAAAATTTCCGATTCTGTTATTAACGTCTTAGTTGAGGGTCTCTCAATTTCATCCATAAATCAATGGTAGGAATCCGGGAGGCACCAACGGAAGTTATCTGGCTATCCGATCAGGCCTTGGTTAAGAATATTCTAGCCAGAAGCTTAGAGTGGCTGTCGAACTGTGCTCAGGGGACTGGTATTCCACAGCCCCCGGGCGGGGTGGAAACCGGAGCAGGGCATGTTCCGGCAGTCAAAGCTCCATCAGCGTTCCAGGAATACAAACCGACCGTGGTGCCTCTTAGGAATTCTGCAAATTCACCATCCCCATTGCCTATTGTGGTGTCTGTCCCTGCGGTAAGCGCAACACCAGGATTTTCTGCCAGGTATATTTCTATAGCGGACTTGACAACCTGATACTCTGCGGCGCAGGCATCTGCTTGAGCATTGGCTCCCACGCCACTTAGTGTCAGGCTGGTGATGCCAAATAACAAAGCCAGGGCGGCGATAGTAACCAGCAGTTCTACCAGGGTAAAACCATCTTCTTGCTTAAAAAGTATCATTAACATGATTTATAACTCAAAACTGAGTCCAATATCAACACCGATACATTATGAACTGATACAGGAATCTGTTCTTATGTCCAGGCTTATGCTTTAAATAAAGCATAAATGCAAATCAAACTGCCTTACAGGAGCTTAACAGTGACTTTCTTGGAGGATCATGAAGGGCGGCCGGTCAGCCCGCAGCGCGCTTCTCCAGTCGCATGTGGAATGTGCTCTGTCCGATAAAGCGTCGTTACCAAAACAGCACGCTTTGCAGACGCAACTATCTGTCGATTTCATCTGACTCGTCCCCAATTGTGTTTGCGATTTCCCTCATTCTAATGTATAGTAAATGGGTGTGATCTTCCCAAAACTTTCCTGACATGGAGGTTTTCATGAAACGGACTCCCAGCCTGACATTCGTTTTGATCACGCTGGTCCTGCTCCTTGCTTCCTGCAGTCGATCTGGGCCTGGACCATCTTCCTGGATCGATAAACCCCTTGATAAATCTTCCTACCCGCTTCAACCTCTCGAAATTATCGCACATGCCTCATCGGATGCTGGTGTAAGCAGCATCGAGTTCACTGTTGATGACACGTTGATCGGAATTGTTCGGGTCGGGGGAAACCGTTTTGAAATTGCCAGGCAGGCCTGGCATCCAGAAGAACCGGGTGTTTATCAGGTAAAGATAACTTCCCTTGATTCAGCGGGCCAACGCGGACCTGAGGCTGTATCTATCGTGTATATCGGTAATAACGAGATTGACTGGTTAGCCCAGGGGGGAGCAGGATATGGAGATTGTGATCCTGTAGAGGTTCTGAATTTCGTTGCCGATCCTCCTGCTATACTTCCAGGGGAATGTGCAAATATCTTTTGGGAAGTCCTTTCTCCTGGAGAACATGGCGTGATTGTTGATGGCGAAGGCGTGCCATCATTTGGCGAGATGAGAGTTTGTCCAGAAGAAACCAGACCCTTTGAATTGATCGTTAGAATCTGCTGCAGGATTGTGTCGGCAATGGCTAACTGTCTATGTGGATGAAGTGTTGAACGAACCATTATTCCACATTTTTGAAGCCCGACCGCCGGTGATCGATAGGGGAGAATGTTCGATCCTGTTCTGGGAGATCTTTCCGCAAGCAGGGAAATTGCCAAAGTTGGATGGGATGGAGGTGCCTTTCCAGGGGGAAATAGAGGTTTGCCCGCAATTAACTACACCATACGTCCTCGCATCTGATTTTATGCCGGAGCTATTTGCTATCGTAGAAGTGATTGGAGAAGGTGATGATTCAAGCGATCCTCCTGCCACCCTTGATCCCAACATAACTCCTACAATAACCCTAACACCAGATCCGGCCAGCACAACTACTCCCACACAAGAACCTGGAAGCGTTACACCGACCAATACGCCCGTCAGTGGTCCAACCAACACACCCACTGCGGACACGACCCCTCCCGCGATCTCCAATGCCTCAGTGTCACCGAGCGATTTTATCTACACCACAAATGACTCCTGTTCACCGACAGCCTTTAATATTTCTGTGAAGGTCACTGATGCTGGTGGCGTTTCCTCAGTGAGTTTAAACTGGACCGGCTCGGGAGTTCGCAGTGGACCCGAATCTATGTATTACAGTGCAGGAAAGTATGTCAAGAACCTCGGGCTTTTTATCAATCCCGGCTCCTTGAGCAACTTTTCGATTACAGCAACCGATACCGCGGGGAATACCAGCACCTTGAGCCTGGGCTGGAATCTTGATGTTGAATTATGTGGAGGTAGTTAATGGGAGCAGCGACAGAGAAAAAATCGAAATCGGGCCGGCTAGTCCTGATCTTTCTGGTGTTCATCCTGATAGCTGCCATCCTTGCTGGTCTGTACCTCTGGCAGACCCGCAGATTGGAAAAAACCAGGTTGGAACAGAGAAATCCGGCAGTTTTTATCCATGACCCTGCCCAGGGAACCTCCGCACAAACGGGAAGATGGATCCTGGTCAACTCCAGCGCAACCGGACTGCGGTTGTTAACGAGAATTGAGCTGTGGATCAATGGAGAGCTGATCGAGGTCCAGGATTCAGGTATTCCAGGCGGAGTCGGTGTAATTTACGGTTCCTTTCCGCTCCTGGTCCAGGAAGGCGCTCAAACGATTGTTGTACGGGCGATCGATGCTGAAGGGTTTATCGGCCAAAGTGATCCGCTAAGCATAACCGGAGTTTCTGCACCAGATGATGAGCAGCCCTTTGTAGTCGTGCCTTTCCACGAGGAACTGCCGCTTGACATGATTGCGCTGGAACACCAAATCCCACTGGAAAAGCTGATCGATCTCAACCCCGGTATACCACACGAACCACAAGGCCTGGTGCGGGTTCCGATCAAGCCAGATGAGGAAAACACGCCCATCACGCCCGATCAAATACCGACTGATATGTTGGTTCAGAATGGGTATATCAGCGGCAAGATCTGCTACCCCAGTCAATACATTCCAGAAATGACAGCTTATTTTGAAAATACGATGACCGGGCAATATATAACCCTTCCAATAGCCCTGAATCAAAATACATTCGGTATTTTCCTGCCCCCGGGGGAGTATATTGCCTACGCCTGGCTGCCTGACTTTTCCCTGGGTGGCACATATTCAAAAGCTGTTCCCTGCGGGCTTACCACCAGCTGTGTGGATCATTCCATGATCCGATTCCAGGTCACCTCTGGATCAAGTATACAGGGGATCGATATTTGTGACTGGTATGACCTCACCAGCGTTCCTACAACACCGGGAGCGCCTGCTGCGCCATCTCAACCTCAAAACCCCCAAATTGCCTCGGAGACACCTATGCTGACACCAGCCAGGGTTTTTCCGAACAATAACAACGCTTCACTTCCATTCGGAGTTGCCGTACCTATCCGGGCTCCTGGGGTGCCAGAGAACTTATCCGCGGCAGCCAATCAGTGCAAGATCAAGATCGGTTGGGACGCCCCTGAACCAGCAGCGGACGGATATTACGTCTGGCTTTCAAGCCAAACTGGGAATAAACAGCTGGCTGCAGACCTCGAAACAGAAGAGGATACAGTTGGCCAGGTCTGGTATGAGTTCACCTCACCTGTTTCCGGATTAGTCTCTGTCTGGGTAGAAGCTTATAATGTCATCGGATCCACTTCCAGTATAGTGAAAACACTCCAGATTCCCGGAAATTGCTCCTCATCCACTGAAGATGAATTGGAATTGAAAACTATCGAGCTGCAAGTTGCCGGCAATTACCACAGCGTTTACTTTTACCTCTCTGCAGATGGACTTCCTGAGGCGCGTTTTCCCAGCGACGATTCGGTCTTCTTGGCTAGTGAGAATGGCCAGATTGTTCTGGGAAGTGCTGGGGCTGGATCCCAATTATTAACTCTTTCCAGACCAGAGGATGGAAATGTGAACATTTCAGGAGAATGCTGGGGCTGGTCTGGAGACACTCCAACAATGTTAAGTTCATTTGACACATCCATTAACGAAGGGGATTGGAACGATTCCGCTAAAGAAATAGGCAACCAGAATTGTTCCCTGGGATTCACCCTGAATCTAAAAGACACCTCCAACACGTACGAAACGATGAGCGGAAAAGGTGGTAGCGACGTCCCCCCACCTTTTAATATTCGATCCCGGCAAAATAAATTCTATGAAAGCTCAATCGATCCAAGTGAGGAGTGGTCCTGGTTCTGGGAGCGGGAGATTCGCTGGCAGTGGCCGCATGATATTAAGAAGATAACTGGATTTTCTATCTACCTCAACGGGAAATTGTTAAAAACAGTCCCGGCCAATGTGCGCAGCGCCACAGTGATCCTGCCAAGTTGGTGTGGTGATAAGAACGAATGGAGTGTACATGCCAATTCTAAGACTGGTTCATCAGCCGCCAGTCAGCCCGCGAGCGAAATTCTACCCTATTGTGGCAAGTATGCAGAAATAGTCTATGATTGGATGCACATCTATAAGTCTTGTGACTCGTGCTGTTGCGGTGGCTGGGCAAGTGATACTTATGAGGCTTATTTTTACCTCGGTGCCAACAGCCTGATTCATACCTTTGGTAATCAAGATCATACGCTGGGTATAACAGCCGGCAACATATTTTTTAAACCGATCGCATCTTACTTCAACATACCCAACCAGGAGAGATTCATCATCCCCATATCCAAAGAACCTATCGAAATCAAGGTCCATGGAAAATTTTATGACTATGATTGGGGATCTGCTGATGACAAGTGGGCAGATTTGTTGATATATTATCGATTTGATACGTTCCAGGACGCCTTGAAGTATGTTAACAACCCCAAGAGTGGCTACCAGCCTTATGGATTACCCAGGAAAACATACGCTAATGGCAATGAGGTATATTATCGGATCTGGTTCTACCAATCAAAATCAACTCAATGATCAAAAGGGCTTCTGATAGAAGCCCTTTTTCATTCGCCATGGTATTCCTCTCTAGTTGAACTATTCGCTTTGAACTGTGAAGTTGAATTGCATGATGAGAGATTATGTGAACCGGTATAGTTCTTTTTGCCCCCTTTAATTTGCGGTTTACTGATCGTGAAACGACTGCGTCGAGGTTGGACGGGTCTGTGAGGTCGAGTAATGTAATCCGGCTGTATTAGCTCTATTAAAAAAAAATAAATAAATTCTTATGAACTTCCAGGCAGGGTTACCAGGTTTTTCTATCTTGAGGTTGTATAATAGCAGCTATGGAAATCTACCGAAATAAGACAGGTCTAATTCTTGTTATCTACCTGATGATCTTGTCATTGCTGCTGGGGTGCACTCCTGCAAGCGTTTCTGCAGTTCCCACTCTCTCTTCCCAGGATACAGAGATTCCCGATCCAAAACCCGCTCCCAGAAGCACAGCAGCGCCGCTCCCAACCACTCCTTTTCAGTCCGATCAAATCATAGCGACGGGGTCCGCAACCGCCCAATCCCTCCCATCTGCAACGACATTTTTAATCTGCAAGGAAGGGGAGTTCGAAGCTGCTTATCATCAGCTGGTGCCTTTTGGTGACCAGCTTCTGTTTTTGACTCACGAAGTAGGACGAATGGAGGAATTATCCAGGGGGAGGGCAGAGGAGATACTCGGTCTAATTCAAGAGTTCGGCCCTGAACTTGAGGCTATCCCTGTTCCGCCGTGTATGCTGCCTGCCTATCACAGCCTGGTAGAGGCAAGGCTCTCACTGGAAGGCGCCCTAGGATCCTTCCTGGGGGGAGAGGAAGACCTGGCTTTGGATCAGATCACAGAGACATTGCTTTCCATATCTGAGGCGGTGTATAACTTTGTGATCATGTCCTGGGAGCTGACCGCCACCAGCACCCCGGAAAAATAAACCGAGATTCTGGTCTTGATAAAAAAGGTCCAGATCGGTCTGGCCCTTCAAATGAGCGGCAAAGCTTTGATCAGATAAAGTACCGGCATCACTCCTCAAACCGGGCTGCAAGCCCAAATTCAAGATAGGCTTGTTCGGTATCTTCCCACAGATCCATCAGGGACTCATCTGTTTTTCCAGTGGCATATTCATGGACCCGCTGAAACGGCCAGAACTTAAGCTCGACCTCGCCTAATACCCAATCGACAGTCCAGGAGAGCATGGCATCGACTGAAAAATTCCATTTACCGCCCGCCAGCTCACGCCGCACAACCTCCCCATAGTAACTGCCCAGCATAAACAGGGCCATTTTTTGCTGTTCATCATCTTGGATTTTTCGGTAGATCTTCTTGATATGTTTGTCCAGGACCTTAAGGCTTTCCAGACTATCATCGAGGTGGATGCCGGCCTTTGAGATCCAGCGCCGGCAGGCCTCAGCGCCCTGCTGAGCGCGGGCTGCAGGAGGGAGTTCTGTATCATCAGGGGCGGCCAGCTCAGGGTACTTGGCGCGTAGATTGAATAGATAAAACAGCGCCTGAAAGTGATCAACATGAATCCTGGAAGAAACTGTTTCAAGGTCGAGCGATTTGACAGCCTCAGCCCGATTTTCCGGGGATGGGTCAAGCTCGTAGTTGATCAAGGCCTGAATTGTTGGGAAAATAAGCAGGGGCATCTCGGTGGCGCTGCTAAGCTTGGTCTTCCGGTCTTTTTTGATCCAATTTAAAGCCTCTTCTGCAGCCTCCTGTGCCAAATGATATTCTCCGATACACAGAAGGGCATAGGCTTTCTGGATTGTCCATTTCCACACGGCGGAATATTGTTTTGTTTCATCAAACTCAAGTAATTCTGACTCGTGAAAGCTCCTATTCTTCACTGCCCAGGAAAAGAGTTGCCCAGCTGCTGTGGAATCGCCTGATCGATCAGCACAAATTGCGGCCTCCATCTGGAGCATGCCTACTGTCATGCGATAGCCAAAATCCGGATAACGCTGGTCTCCATCATAAGCTGCTTCATTTCCCCGCCATAGATAACGGCCGATGCGGTACCAGGCAAGCGCTGAAGAGACATTTCCAATGGCTTCATTAGCGGTTCCTACTGAGACCGCCAACGAAATAACAGTATCAATTTCAGAAGGGAGCGGTTTGCGTTGATCTCCCAGGTATGATGCAATCCTCTTGGAGATGGTTACAACATTCGGACCTTCAACTTCAGAATCGAAAAGGTTATTTTTCTGAAGGTGCGATATTCCTCTATTGATGAGTTTCTGGATTTCTGAGTTGAATGGTATACGGTAACCGGTCATATGGAATAAAGGTCCCTTTTCTTAACTTTATTTTGTTACTTGGATACTGCACTGATGATGATGTTAATTGTGTGTTCTACGGTTTTATCATCAAAATACTTCGCTGTGTTTCCTCCAAGATCACTCAGTAATTGAGCCGCGATTTCTGTGCTTCTAGGGTTGTTGATGAATATCTCGATCTCGATTTGACCTGATCGAAGAATGTTCTTTATAAGATCTGGGTCATCGGGGTAGAGTTTCGCGAACTGTTTTGTGAAGTAATCAATATCGACGTAGCGGGCATCGCCTAATTTGTAGATGTAGTTTTTGTTTGTATCTACGGCAAGTGTAGCGACCGCCTTGGCTTCCAGGATTCTATAAAGAGCTCCTTCCTGATCCAGACTAGGCAAATACTTTTGACAGACCCCCATAACTTTAGTGTAGCTAATCAGCAACACCATGTCAAGAAAATTAGTTCTTGACATGATGGTGGGATTCAGTAACAGAAGCGGGTTGATATTCTGTGAATTGTCTCCGTTTGCTAGCTGTGTAAAAAAAAACTTCAAGGAGTAAAAAGCTAGAGGGAACTAGAGGTAGAAAACCAAGCCGCCAAACCAGTTGTTGGAAGAGTCGCGGAGCCTGCTTTGATCATTTCATTCTGTTCAGGTCTGTGTCACCAAGCCTTGTTGAGACCTCAATCAATCATCACAGCTTGGAGGACCAGCAAAGTCCCACACCTCGTTAGCGTAGAGGTGTCCGGTTGAAGTCCATTTCCCATCACAGCTGGTATAAGAGAACTCGTACTCGCCATAGAGGATCGAGTGAGTCGAGACTCCATAACCGAAGGGGAAAGTATATGTCACAGGTCCGACCAGGGTGAAGGTGTCTGTCGTCCCGGAGTAGTTCTCCAGGCGGATGTTCTTGCAGTTGTCGCCAGCGCACTCCCCGGCAGGTCCATCAAGCGTGGGGGTAGGATTTGGTGGCAAGCGATGCAGAGTCCAGTAATCTGTCTTCATAATCTCCTGGTAACCCGCCTTTAAGCATTGACCGGCAGGTATGACACGATAGGGACCAATCCTTAAATCCGTACCCGGGATTTGGATCTCGAACCTGCCTTGCCCATCTGTTCGCCCAGTATAGGCAATAGTGCCGCCGCCTGTAGACCGCCAGAGTTTGAGGTTGATGACCACAGGACGGTTGGATTGTGCCTGCTCATATTCAATGAAGTCATAATCAACGCTATTGATCGTAGTTCTGCCTGACTCTCGCCACACAGTTGCCAAGCTTCCTGCAACCTTGTAGTTGTCTGGCCCCGGATGATATGTGACCTGCATATTGAATTCACAGAAAACTACCTTCTTTCGGTCATCATGTTCGCCAAAGTCCCACATGAACATGGGATCATCAATCCGGTCAGTCGTGAAAGTTGCTTTATTTCCTTCCAGAATTGCTGGTTGATATTCCCAATAAGGTGGAAAGAATGGAATATCTCTTACTTGATTAAGAATCAGTATTTAATCATTGGGGACCTGAAATATTGGTCCGCCAGCCAGAATTAGGTCTGAAGTTATCGAATTTTTTCTTTACAGGGCAGGCAGTCTGGAAAACTCTCAAACTAATCCTGTATAATGATCTAGGAGTCAGCTTTGAAACCGGGTTATCACTGGAGAAAATGGACCAAGATTATCGCAGGATCTTTGAGACTGTGTGTGACGGGTTGATCATCACCGACCTGGAAACCGGCCTGGTAGTGGAGGCGAACCCTGCGGCTTGTATGTTGCATGGCTGCACCCGGGATGAGTTCATCGGGCAGCAGATGGCAGATTTTATCGACCACAACTGTCATCAAGCGTTCCAGGAGTATATCCTGAGATTTCAAAGGGATGGCGTGTTCGAAGCCCGGCTGCTGCATACCCGCCAGAGCGGTGAAACTTTCTATGCAGAATGGCGGGGAAAGCGGCTTTCATATCTAAATCAATCCTGTTTCCTCGGCATTGTCCGTGATATCAGCAAAGAGACTCTTTTGGACCAATCCCTGTCGCGGCGTGTGGGTACTCGCAAACAGGAGCAAGATATCTTGTTGGATATCTCTCGTACACTGGCATCGACGCCTGAACTCCAACCAGGAATGATCCTCGATCAATTGCGGGAGCTTTTCGAGTATACCCAGGGATGTTTGTTTGTATTAAATGACGTTAGATTGATTTCCTTGGCAACCCACGGCACACCACAATTGGATCACTCACCACAATTCCAGATCGACCTGCAGAGCCTAGACGCCAATGATATCATATTGAATGAACGTCAACCCATTCGGGTTGCTGACCTGTCAGGTGATGACTCAATTTCGCACTTATTTCGATTGCTGCTAGATGGTGAAGCTGCTCATTTACGGACAGGCGCGCGATCCTGGATGTGGGTCCCGCTGGCGGTGAAAGACCGCTTGATTGGTGGACTGGGCTTAGCACACGAGAGAGTGAATCATTTTACTAATCATCACGCTTCTCTGGCACTCAGTGTAGCCAATCAGGTAGCGCTAACCATGGTTAATGCAGAGTTAAATGAACAAGCCCAGGCGCTTGCCGTGATGGAAGAACGCCAGCGGCTGGCGCGAAATTTGCATGATGCTATCAACCAATCACTTTTCACGGCAGGATTAATTGCCGAAGTTTTACCGCGTCTCTGGGAACAGGATCAAGACTTGGCTCGGCACTCTCTCAAGGACCTGCACAGGTTGACGCGCAGCGCTCAAGCTGAGATGCGGGCCCTTTTAGCTGAACTGCGGCCAGCAACTCTGACCGACACTGAATTAGGTGAACTCATCAAGCTTTTAGGGTATGCGCTTTCAGGACGGATCGATATCCCGGTTGTAGTTGATACAGCGGAGGATATTAACATGCCCTCCGTTGTGCAGATCGCGTTTTACAGAGTGTGTCAGGAGGGATTGAACAACATTGCCAAACATGCCGATGCCAGCCGGGTTGATATTGATTTGCATCAGGCTGGTGCTGGAATAACACTGCGTATACGTGATAACGGCAAGGGTTTTGACCAAAATCAAATCATCTCCGGCCACTATGGCTTACAAATGATGCAGGAAAGGTCTGAGGCAGTGGGCGCTCAATTAATTGTGACAAGCCAACCGGGTCAAGGCACGGAGCTTAACATGCACTGGGATGACAAAACGCAGAAGGAGGGAAGATGACAGATTTTCACTCCGATCCCATTCGGGTAATGCTGGTTGATGATCATACAATGGTGAGAAAAGGATTAGCCCTCTTTATAAAAGCATTTGATGATCTGGAATTGGTGGGTGAAGCCGGAAGCGGACCGGCAGCTATCCAGCTCTGTAGTGAAATCAGGCCGAATGTCGTGTTGATGGATATGGTTATGCCGGAGATGGACGGTGTAGCCACTACGCATGCCATCCGCCAACAGTTTCCAGAGATCCAGGTGATTGCCTTGACCAGCTACAAGGAAGGAGATATGGTCAAGAACGCTCTGGAAGCCGGGGCAATTGCCTACCTGCTTAAAAATGTCTCCGCTGCTGAGCTGGCCCGGGCTATCCGGGCTGCCCATTCTGGCCGCGCTACCCTCTCGCCAGAAGCTGCTCAGGCACTTGTTCAAAGTTCCAATCAGCCGCCTGTACCCGGTCTGGATTTAACTGAGCGCGAACGCGAAGTTCTCTCCCTGGTAGTTGAGGGGCTGAATAACACTCAGATTGCAGAAAGACTGACCGTAAGCCCGTCCACCATCAAATCTCATGTCAGCAGTATTCTTTCCAAACTTGGGGTTACCACCCGGACAGAAGCAGTCACCCTGGCTTTCAGACATAAACTAGTGTCCTGACCAATCTCCTATAAAGATCCCCCAAATGGCGGATGATAATACTCCCCGGTCGTCAGATGCGGCCGGGGAGTCTTTAACGTATGATGATATGGAAGTATAAAACCCTTAAAAGGAGACCAACATGAGCATATTTACTGATGTCTTTAACAAAATCATTGGAAAGATCAAAGGCCTGGATCCCAGCGTTTCAACCCTATCAGATGTTAACCTAACCACTGAGCTTGACAACATGGTTGGAGACAGGAATCTCAATTGGAGAGTTTCCGTGGTAGATTTCTTGAAAGTGATCGGCGCGGATAGCAGTAGAGAAAATAGAGACGCCCTTGCAAAAGAACTGGGTGTCGACCCTAGCTTTAAAAGCGGAAGCGCAGAGAAGAACGAAGCTCTCCGAAAAGCCCTCTTTAAGAAGATCGCAAAAAATGGCGGGAATATCCCTGCTTCACTGTTAGATTAATAACCACACAATTTGCCACACTTACTGCTGTTTCTTCACCAGTACAAGCCCACTATATCTGATTGGGCATCACCTGGCCGGTAAACTGGATGGTAGGAGACTTTTTAATCTGATGACCACACTGTCTCCCGGTTTATGATGCTCACCTTATAACGGCAGGCTCTTCTTGTTTACACACAGATGCTTTTGGACATCTATTGACTTCGTGCCAGAATGTAATTTCAGATTGTAAAAGAGGGAACTGATTTGTTTGGAAATGAAAGAAGCAGTCTACCAGGTAATACCTATTTATTAAAATGTAGTTATGTAAACAAAGGAAAAAAGCCATGTCTATAGCCAAGGTTTCAGAAATTAGTGCAACATCGAGTGTGAGTTTTGATGATGCCATCCAGCAAGGGATTGCTCGAGCAAACAAAACTCTCCGGAATGTAAAAAGCGTTTGGATCAAAGAACAACAAGTACGGGTTGAAAATGAGAAAATATCCGAATACCAAGTGAACATGGCGATAACTTTCATCATTGACGATTGAGCTGTGTTAAGTGAGAGTTTGGCACGCGGACGAACTACCTGATAATCAAAAGAAGACCAAACCTACGCCTTAATCGGTCCAGAAAGGTGCCGGGTGGGAATCATGAAAAGAATTTTACTCTTATCGGCTAGGATCGTTCTGCAGGGCACGGATCTGCGCCTTGTTAATTCTAGTAAGCAGGAATGATCGTCCCCGCACCTGATGCTGGCCGTGAGTCCAGTCACCTTCAGATCCCTCCTTAACAGGATCTTCTCTAAACTCGAGATAACCGCCTGGACAGAAGCAGAGACCCTGGCGTTCAGTAATAAACACTACACCTGGGGATCTAAAAAAAAGATCCCCCAAATGGCGGAGGACAAGACTCCCCAGTCGCCAGATGCGGCCGGGGAGTTTGTATTGTATCCTGAGTATATGACCAGTGCATATTTAGCTGACGCCAATCCTGATGAGCTTTCTGCCTTACGGCTTCTCTTGCATGATAACAAAATAGAGATAACTGGTGAGGCAGGGGATTGGTTGACCGCCTTGGCTCAGGCGCCAGACAGCAATTCGGATATTTTATTAATTGATTGGGCTTTACTTCCAAGAGAGTCGACTGAAGCTCTTAAAACACTCAGAAAAGCCTGTCCGGCTGCACTGGTCATTGTACTTATCAGCCACCTGGATGCCCGACAGCAAGCAGCTCTATCTGCAGGCGCCGATGTGTTTATCAGCAAGGGGGAGCTACCCGAGCGTATTTCGGAGCATTTGCGGGCCGCTGCTGCAAGGGTTGGTTCTAAATGAGATGGGCAGCACGAGATACACCTGATTATATCTGGATCAAAAACCACCAAGAAACTAAGCTTCAAGATCTGTAAAGCAAAAGAAGCAGCATCCCAATCCCTTTACCCCTGGAATGGAATTGGAAAAAGCAAAATAATACAAATTTACACAAAGGAGAAAAAATGAACATCATCATCTATCTGATCGCAGGAGCGATTGTTGGCTATATAGCCAGCCGAATCATGAAAACCAGCGGACAACAAGGCTTGCTGCTTAATATCGTAGTTGGCGTTGTGGGTGCTTTCCTGGCTGGTTATTTCATCAGCCCCCTCCTGGGTATAGGCACGATCAACGACGCCATTACCCTGCCAACCATGCTGGTAACACTGCTGGGTTCCGTAGTTCTGCTCTGGGTTATTAAGCTGATCCGCAAATAAAAAAAAACAACAAAGCCATATCACCTGAGCCAAAGAATAGGACAATAATGTTCCCTTGGCTGAAAACCGTACCTTTCAAACCTATTATGAATGATCAAAGGAGAATACTCTCATGAACCTCAAACTTAGTGCGCCTAAAGTCGTTACTTTTTGGATCGCTGTCATCCTGGCGGTACTTGGTATCCTGGGATCACAAGGCATCCTCTCAGGGCTCGGGGGCTATGCTTTCTGGCTGGTGGTGGCAGGGTTTGTCTTGTTAGCCCTTGCTACCTTATTCAAAGATCTCTAGCCCATTGATATGAGACCGGACTGTCTTTTGCCAGGAGGATTTCCGTGAGTCCCCCTTGTAAACAGTCCGGTCCTCCAGTTATTTTCTAAAGACCGGAGTGGGATGCTCAAAACCTGTGATCCGAATCCAGGATGCCCGGTAGCAAATATTGCCCAAAAAGCTCAATAATTAACTAACAAGGAATGGAGTCAAAACGGAGAGACCATGGATCAGAAGAATACTGAAAAACAACCAGATCAATCACTGCCTGAAATGATCGCACACCCTGGGACCGAAACTGCCCCAGATTCTGCTCAGGAAAAAAAGCAGCCCAGCCGTTTGCAGCGATTTACTCGCAAGGCTCTTATCTGGTTAGTGGTCATAGTAATTGTGTTCTCTGGCGGGATGGCGGCAGATCATTTCCTGCGCTATAAACCTTTATCTGATGCTCAGGCTGCGACCCAGACTGAACTTGACCAAGCCCATCAAGATCTAAGTGATATGCAGGTTGCGTTCGATAGGATTAATGCAAAAAATCAGGAAGCCGAAGCCAAAATAACAGAACTTGAAACAGAAAAGAAGTCCCTTCAGGATGAATTAGATCTAACCACAACACATTTGGAATTATTTCAAGTGCTGGTGGATGTGAGCAATGCGCGTGTAGCCCTCTTCCTAGAGAACGTTGAGGATGCTAAAACCTCCCTTGTGAAGACTCAGCAGTATTTGGAACTTCTTCTTCCTCGCATTGTTGAATACGACCCGGTTCTAGCACAGGACATACCTCAACGCCTGAACCTGATTATTTCAGGATTGGATAGAGATACCGAAAACGCAAAGATCGACCTGGAGCTGATCACTAAAGATTTGCTTAATATTGAAGAGGCGATGTTTGGCGACTGAACTTTCAAGTCTGGCTGTTTGCAGCCGATCACGAGTTGAGTGACTGGTTTTTACCCGGAGCGGGAGCTATAGGAAACTGATAGATTGCGCTTGCTCTCATGCTACTTAATAAATAGCAAATGGATCATCTTAGCAATCGACTATTGATGTTGATGATTTTACGCAAACGAGTGTCTAACGTTGTTGTGCCTGAATATGAACAACAGCCCTATTGTTGGTGACAGATATAAATTGAAGGGGGGAGAAGATGACAGAGAAAAACGTATTGCCCAAATACTGCAGATTGGGATGATCTGGTGCAGCTTCCAGGAATTGGGCCGGGACTGGCAAATCGCATATTAAATGAACGGCCGTTTGTAAGTATAGACGACCTCCGGAAAGTGCCGGACCTTGGTGAAGGAACTCTGACTAAGATTGGGCATTGTCTAACCATTTGACACTTTGGTTCTCATTCAAGATATTGTGACCAAATGACTGATTCAAGTGTCTAATAGTATGTCAATTAAATGTATCAGAAAGGAGATCATTCATGTTTGATCAATTATTATCCCAGTTGGGAGTCCTGGTTGGAGAAGATATGCTTAATCTTCTTGCCGGCCTTGGAATCCTTATCGTGGGCTGGATTATTGCCAGGATCATTAAGGCAGTGATCTTTCGCCTTTTAAAACGCACCAAGCTTGATGACCGATTGGCCGGTGCGGTATCTGATGGCGAGGAACTCCCGAATCTGAAATTGTCAAAATGGGTTTCCACCGCTGCCTACTACCTGGCTATGCTTTTTGTTTTGGTGGCTTTTTTCCAAACCGTACAGCTCCCGGGAGTAGCCGCTCCATTGAATGCAATGTTAGAGCAAATCACCCTGGCAGCTCCTCAACTACTTGCAGCCCTGTTGATCTTGTTCCTGGCTTGGATCGTAGCCACAGTGACCAAATTTGTCATCCAGCGCACTATGCGCCTGACAAAACTGGATGAAAAATTGGCCGCCCAGGCTGAGATCGACGAACCATCGATCAATGTCTCGGACGCTCTTGCCAATGGTGTGTTCTGGCTGGTTTTCTTGCTGTTCTTGCCAGCAATACTGAATGCCCTCGGCATGTCAGGGTTGGTTGAACCGGTCACAGGTGTGGTCGATTCGATTCTTGGTGTGATCCCCAATATATTTGCCGCGGCTATCAGCCTGTTCGTGGGCTGGTTGATTGCTCGTATAGTCCGACAAATTGTAGTGAATGTATCAGTTGCAGCCAATATTGATAAATTCGGGGAACGGATTGGTGTGAGTGGAGAAAAGCAAACTCAACCATTATCCAAGATTATCGGATCTGTTGTCTATATTTTGATCTTGATTCCGGCAGTGATCACCGCTCTTACCGCATTAGGCGTAGAAGCCATTTCCGCGCCGGCAGTATCCATGTTAACCGCGGTGATGAACGGGATCCCAATGTTCTTTGGAGCAGCGGCAGTCTTGTTGGTCGCTTATTACGCAGGTAAGCTAGTTGCTGGCCTGGTCACGAACCTCTTGACAGGTATCGGTTTTGACAAAATACCTGAAGTATTGGGCTTGCGCATAGCCGTAGATAAGGATCAGCGATCCCTGTCTGAAGTGGTTGGTTTCATTGTTCTCGCGGCAGTTCTACTGTTGGCTGGAATTGAAGCTGCTGATATGCTTGGGTTCGGTTTCCTGGCAGACATCCTGGCAACCTTCATGACCTTTGGTGGACAGGTGCTGCTGGCCTTGGTCGTCTTTGCAGTGGGATTATATCTGGCAAATCTGGCCAGCACTGTAATCAAGGCAGCTGGCGGCAAGAATGCTGCTTTTGCTGCTAACCTTGGTCGGATTGCCATCCTTGTCCTCGTATCTGCAATGGCTCTTCAGCAGGTTGGCGTGGCTGGTGAGATCGTCAACATCTCCTTTGGTGTGCTTCTCGGTGCCATTGGCATAGCTGCAGCTTTGGCTTTTGGCCTCGGTTCCCGAGAAACCGCCGGTCAGGTTGTGGAAGGCTGGATGAAAAAATTAAAAGGAAAAACAGAATAATCCTTTTGGGTAGAATTCTGCAATAAGGTTAATAGGTCAATAATCAACAAGCCTGTCCTATAATATGGGAGAGGCTTGTTGACAACCTATGGTCGATCTTTCTAATCTTACAGACTCAGAGCTTGTGGCGCTATGTTTGGAACGCAATGGCAGAGATGAAAGGCCATTTGCTGAATTCATAAAGCGTTATCATATGTCAGTAGCTCGAGGTTTGTATAGCTATTTCTCTGAGGAAAGGGATGTGGAAGATCTGACACAAGAAGTGTTCTTTAAGATTTACCGCAATCTCCACCAGTTTGAGGGGCGATCATCCGTAAAAACATGGATTTTTAGCATCACTAGAAATACTGCACTGAACGAATTACGGAAACGCTCCTTGCGCCCGGTTGTGATTGAGGATTCGATCGAGGATCAAGATGAGCTTATATCAATAAGGGATGACCAATATCTTCAGCAGCAAATTTCGAACAATCAGTTTTACCATCGAGCTTTTTCCATGTTAAATCAACAAGAACAGGAGATCCTTCTGCTGAAGGATATTGAAGATCTGACCTACGAAGAGATTTCTAAGCGTTTGGAGATTACCTTAAGCGCAGCAAAGATGAGGACCCAACGAGCCCGATTGGCGATGAAAAAATATTATCAGGATGGTGAGCATGGAAAATAATCACCTGACTTCAGATGAGATCGAATCTTATGTGAATTACAAATTGACTGGTGACGAAAATGAGAAAATATTAACTCATTTAAGTGTATGTGAAGATTGTCTGGGAAAAGTAGATTTGTACTGGTCAGAATTGGCAGATCCTGGCATCACCATTGATAAAGCTCAAGTTGAAAGGAAGCTTTTGGGTCAGATTCGTCGTACAAACTTGATCGGTAATTCTATTACATTTGGAATAGTTGGATTTAGTGAGATGATAAATGGTCTTATTGAACCTTTATTGAATGGGATGAAAAAGGACCGACAAAAAAGGAGTATCAAGGAGTGACTATGGATACAGAGCTATTGACCTCTACACTTCGGCGAATGGCTGAGCAAATTGCAGATAACCTGCCGGCAATTCTCATTAATCTTGTGTTCATAATGATTGGATGGGGGGTGGCGCGCCTGATAGCCTGGATGGCCAAGAGATTTATCATCCGCATAGGCCTGAATGAAGCATTTGAGCGAACTGGTTTCGCTCAGGAGCTGCATAAAATCCAACCTGACCAAAACCTGGGAGACCTGACATCGAAGCTGACTTTCTGGTTGATCTGGTTATATATCATTTTCATCGTACTTTCCGCCTCAGATCTCAATGTAGGACTGATCCCCATTGCCAGTATCGCTTCTTTCCTGCCCAGAATGTTTGTGGCTTTCTTGATCCTGGTGATTGGTGTTCTGGTTGCACAATTAGTTGGCCACTGGGTCCAGGTCAGTGTGGCTGCAACTGGCGCAGAATACCATCAAGCTCTTGGAAAGGGAGCTCGACTGCTGATCGTATTGCTTGTCGTTATTACAGCCATTGAGGCAATTGGAGTGAACCTTTCTCCCTTGACTACCGCAATAACCAACATTATCACTATTTTGATTGCGGGTTTGGCATTGGCTTTTGGTGTAGGCGCCCGGAATATCGTCGGAAATATCCTGGCTGGATATTATGCCCGCGAGAATTTTTCGATGGGTGATCAAATTAACCTGGACGGAGAAACTGGCACATTAGAAGCGATTGGAGTTGTGAATTCAGAGATGAGCACCCCCGATAGTTATATTATCTTCCCAAACAGCAACCTGACTGAAAAGACGGTCAAAAAAATAAAATCCTAACTGGATGTTTTCTAATTGGAGAAAAAATGAATAAAGATCAGTTCCTAACATATCTAAACGAAGCCAAGCGGGATGAACTTATCGCTCTGCCTGGCATCGGTCCCTCCCTGGCAGACCAGTTGATTGCTACGCGGCCATTTGAAACTCTCGAAGCGGTGACAGAAGTAAAAGGTATCAGCGCAGCTACTCTGGATAAGTTATCTGCTGCACCATTACCGGCAAGCAACCTGAATTCCAAGGATGAAACTGTCGTGGGGGGATCCCTCGTTACCCGCTTATCAGATCTAAGTAAAAAAACCCTTGAGGGATTTTCTGAGTTTGGAGATGCTATGGGCAAGCGAGGCCAGACTGTCCGACAGGCAGTGGGTGGGCTGCCTGAAAAATTCGAACAGGTTCCCAGTTCACATGATCCACTCTGGAAGACACTGCTCAAGAACAGCATCACTGCCCTGATCGCAGTCCTCGTGACACTTGTGGTTCTTGGAAGCATTAATGGTAGCCTAAAGTATTCCACTGGATCGCAGTATCTCACTATGCAGCATGATCTTGCTCAAATAACCACTCAGCTGGATTCTCTCGAGGAGAACGTGAATGGGTTACGCACACGGTTAAACGCCTTGGAAGGCCTGGGAGAACGCACAGCAGAGTTAGAAATAACTATGGAGCAACTCACTTCAGGGCTAAAAGACAGCAACGACAAAGTAGCTGCCGTTCAAATCGATATGAACAATCAAAATGAAAAGATCAGTCAGATTGAAGGACGTGTCCAGATATTCGATACCTTCCTGAATGAATTAAACAACTTGTTAGGCAACCTGTTTAGCCCTGAGGAGAATATTGATGAATAACGAACAGAATACAACATTTTCTTTCTGGCACCGGTTGGGTAGGGCCTTTCGGAAGGTTCTTGGTTTTCTGGCCATAGTAGCTGTCATCGCCGGGATTGGGGCAGCTTTATATTTTGCCGTTCCCTATCTCTATGAAAGATTCATTCTACCTATAGAGACCAACACCAACCGTTTGTCTGAAATAGAAAGTCAACAGGAAACTGGAACGGAGCTCCTTATGAGTCAGATCTCTGACTTGCAGCTCCGACAAATTGACCTTGAAAACCAACTAACTGAAAACGGGTTAAGTATTGTCGATCTGCAGGGACAGGCGCAGGTCCTAAAACTTGATATTCAAGCGCATAACCAGACTCTCAAACGACTTGACGTTATCCAGGCCACATTGGATGAGCTAGTAGTCGCGTCCTCAGAACACGAAGCTCTCCTGTTGGCAAAAGATTCAACCCTAATGGATTTGCAGCAGCAGATCTTGTATAGCCGCTCAATAGAATTGCTCTCACGCTCCCGACTTTACCTCTCCCAAAACAACTACGGCTTGGCGGAACAGGATGTATTGGCAGCAAGAGATATCCTTTCAAACATTGAAGGGGATATGGCGTCTGGTGAGAGCTCAGATCTGCAAAACATCATCGCCCGGCTTGATCTGGCTCTCAGCATCCTGCCAGAAATTCCAGTAATTGCGGCTGAGGAAGTGGATATTGCCTGGCTTTACCTGGTGAACATGTTCCCTGACCAGCTTAAAGAAAAATCTTCATCAGTCTCTGCTACAGAAACACTGACTCCACCAGTCACCAGCACGCCGACTGTGGCGCCCTGACCTTTTATTAGTATGGACATTGGAGAATGTAATCGGCAGATCTGAACCGATAGTAAGTTATGATAAGGAACCAAACCAACAAGTTTGTTGGTGCCAATCAGACCAGAAGCTGTACTATCTAGACCAGCAAACTGACAATACCCAGGAAGAATAAAAACCCAAAAGTGTCAGTAAACCCGGTTACAAAGGCAGCGGAGGCTAGGGCCGGATCAACATTGAGCTTTTTTAGCCCCAAAGGAATGAGCACGCCGGTCGTAGCAGCCATCAGGAAATTAAGGATCATCGCCAGGAAGATACCAGCCGAGATTCTCCAGTCACCCTTCCAGAAAAATGCGATAATCGCAGTGCCCAGCCCGATGAGGGTACCGTTAACCATTGCTACCCGGAGCTCCTTGAACAGGTATCGCTTTCCATCGCTGGGCTTTAGTTCTCCCAGGGAAATACCCCGCACAAAGACCGTTGCGGTTTGGCTTCCTGCATTCCCTCCTTCGCCTGAGACCAGCGGAAGGAAGACAGCCAAGGCAACCATGCCAGCAATCACATCCTCGAAAACATCCACTACCGTGATAGCTAATAAAAGGGTAAAGATATTGATCGCCAGCCAGGGCAGTCGTTTAATAATCGATTCCTTTGCCGAGCCAAAAACTCTTTCTTCCCCGGTGATACCTACCATGCGGTACATATCCTCGGTCGCTTCCTGTTCAGAAACTTCCATCAAGTCATCGGCTGTGATGACACCCAGGAATCGTCCGATCTCGTCCACGACCGGGAGGACCATATAGCCGTGGCGTGATAGGGTAAGGGCACACTCTTCCTGATCGGTAGTGACCAGTACGGAGACCACGTCTGTCTTCATCCGCTCGAAAATAGGCGTATCAATCGGAGTAGTGACCAAATCCCGCAGTCCAATAACCCCCAATAAACGCTCCATATCGTCCAGGACAAATAAGTAATAGGTGCTCTCTGCTTCCGGGCCCAGGCGACGCAATTCAGCCAGAGCTCTTTCGGCGGTCCAGGCTTGTTGGAGTGTGATAACCGCCTGGGTCATAAGGCCGCCGGCGGTGTCATCGGGATAACGCATCAGGGAGATCACATCATCAGGATCTTCCATTTCGCGCAGGGTCTCGGTAACCTTTTCCTGGGTTAAATCACCCAGGACATCGGCGGCTTCGTCCGTTTCCATTTCGTCCAGGATGTCTGCCAGCTGATCGGACGGGATCAATTCCGCCAATTCAGCTGCATCTTTGTCTTCCATATCCTCGAGCACATCTGCGGAATCTGTCGTGCTCATGTGGGAGAGCAGGGTAACTTGATCGGGGGTATCCAGTTCCTGGACCAGGTCAGCCGTGTCAGCGGGGCGTAAGGAGTCTATTAATTTTAGGGCACCCGCGATATCGTCATTTCTGAGAGATAACTGTAACTCAGCCAGTACTTCAAGCAGTATTTTCTCTTTCATGATGTGTTCTCCCAATAAATATATTTATCTTTGGTTTTTCGGATCAAGATTTAAACTAGACAGTCCAGTCCAGCTCTCTACTTGCTTTTGCGATTATCGCGTCTGGTTCAAAAAACTCTGATTGATGTGATACTGATATTGATCTCAATCTCAGTTTTCCTCAATCTTGATCTCTCAAGCACTACTCTTGTCATTAATATATTGGAAACCAAATTCTATGATAACAATCAGTGATCCAATCAACGGGATCACGATTAATCCTGCGAGAACTCCATAAAGCGATAATGTACTGACTATTGCGATAAATACGAGGGCAGGATGTATATTCATGCGTTTACTCATCACCCTGGGTATTAAGATGGTATTTTCAAGAATTTGGATGATGATAAAAATGCTGACGACTACTATCGCGAACCAAAAATTGGATAAATTCAGGGTCGATGATCCTTGAGTCCAGGCACTAATTCCTGCAATAGAGGTAGCAATGGTGGGGCCCAATGAAGGGATCAGTTCTAATAATCCTGCCAGCACGCCAATGATCAGGGCATTTTTTAATCCAACGGCGACACCGGCTAGCCCTGATAGAAAACCAATTAACAGCATCATAGAAAATTGGCCACGCAAGTAGGTTTTCCAGACCAGGTTTATGTCTTTGAGTAGCTGGCTCAGCCCGTCTCTCATGGAATCAGGGAAAATTCTATAGATCCAATTAATTAATTTTGAGTGATCCGATAATAAATAGTAACAGGTCATTAATGTGACCATTACCCAGACTATATTATCTGTGGCAGATCGCAGCATCCGAAAAAGCCTGGCCGGAACTAGCAATTGATTGATTTCATTTTCCAGGGCAGGAACTAGATCTGCCAGGGGAATAGTGAAATCAAATTGTTCATCCAAAACGGGTTGGAGTCTGATCAATTCGTCGGAAATTGCCTGGAAATCATTGGCCAGGACTTTGATTTGCTTTAATAGGATTGGGGTAGCGATTCTGGTCCCGGCTAATATGATAGCGACAAAACTTATAAACACTATCCCGGCAGATAGGCGTGATTTTATATGCAGCTTGTGAGTCAGGAAGACCACAATAGGGTGCAGTAGATAGGCTAGCAAAATACCAAGGACCAGAGAACTGATCGCAGCTTGGTACATGCTGGTCAACCAATATACCAAAAGCAAAATTATAAGATAATAAATGACTTTTTTATCAAGTATAAAGAATTGGCTGGAATCTAATTGTTTATTGATTGATTTTCCTGTCATTATTTAGTCCTATTCTTTTGATATTACAAAAATCAAGATCTTCTCAACCTCGCGTAGTCTAACAACAAGAACGCTTTTTCGTTCTAATCTTGAATTAATCTCTCCTGAAGAATAATCGTTTTCTAAGAAATATGGATTTTGATACTGTGTGTTAGGGAAATTCTGCCGTCTTTTCTCTAATCAGATACAATAAATTATCCTCGATCTTGTAAAAAAGCGGCGCTATTTGGATCTTAGGATACCGGATGCGCAGGCGTTCTACTTCGCACAGGACAAAATCAATCTCATTTCCAATTTCAAACAAAGGCGCAAAATCCTGGAAATGCTTTTGAGCAGCATCCGGCTCCCATCCGGCTTTCTCTATTAGTCCTTGAACAAACTGGTCCTTCTTGGCTGGTAAATCAACCATTCCGCAATTGTTGTGACCAATCAGTGCCATGAATTTTACATCACCAATCGCGATTGCGTAGGATATATTGAATTCATTGCCCTCAAGATTTGCCCCTGCACTTCGAATAACATAACCAAAGTTCCTGGGCAGCCTCAGTCGTTTCCGGTTATCAATGCACATACCTATCAATAGGTGTGCTCTCGTGGATTTATCAAGAGATCGGTTGAGATTATGATATTCCAGCAACAGCCCTATTGGACTATCACGGTATGTGAGTGGGATGTCCTCTGTTCTGGTGATTGAAATGAGTCGGTTCATACGGATCCTAGAGGGGCCAGATAAGAGGTAGGAACAAAAGAACAACGAAGAAAATGATGATATTTAGCCAGACTCCAACTTTCGTATAGTCACCGAATTTATAGCCGCCCGGGCCGAAGACAAGCACATTGGCCTGATGGCCAATAGGCATCAGGAAAGATGTTGCCGCCGCGATGACCACAGCCATCACAAAGGTTTGCGGGTTGACGCCCAGGTTTCGGGCGGCATCGATTGCAATGGGTGTCACCAGGACGGTGGCTGCAGCGTTGGACATAACCTCGGTTGTGAGTGCAGTCATCAGGAATATCCCCATCAACACAGCCACAGGTCCCCAGTTGCCGACCAGCTCCACAATTTTTTCTGCCAGGAAAAGGGCTGTGCCGCTGTTTTGCATGGCTATGCCCATGGGGAGCATTCCCGCGATCAGGAAGACTGATTTCCACTCAATGGCATCATAGGCCTCATCCATGTCAAGCACCCTGGTCAGGATCATCAGGACAGCGCCGATTAACATGGCAGTCGATACTGGAAGGACCCGCGTGCTAACTGCGAGCAGTACTCCAGCCAGGATCAATACTGCCAGGGGAGCTTTTTTGATGCGTTTGGATTCCATCGGGGGAGTTTCCAGGATCAGGAAATCCTTGTCACGGCGAAGTTGGGCGATCCTCTCTTCAGGTCCCTGGACGAGCAATGCATCCCCGAGGTTGAGCTGGATATCTGCCAAATTTGTGCTGATGGATACACCATCATGCTGGATTGCCAGGACTGTCAGCCCGTAATGTGCCCTGAAATCGGATTCTTTTAATGTTTTGCCCTGCATCTGGGATCTCGGGGAGAGGGTGATTTCTATCAGGGCCTGGGATTCCTGGCTGAGTTCTTCGAACTTCCAATCATCTATGGTTTCTAATCCCAGAGCATCACTTGATTCCAGGATGTTCTGAGAGCTGCCCTGGATCAAGAGCAGGTCACCAGCCATTAACACGGGATCCTGCAGGGGAACCAAAAGACCCTCATCGCAGCGCTGGATCTGGATGACATTCAGGTTGAATTTCTGGCCCAACTGTGATTGGGGAAGAGTCTGTCCGATAAGGGGTGATCCCTCTCCTACCCGCACTTCGCTAATATAATCTCGAATTTGATATGAATCTGAAACAGTTCCACCTGGTGTCCGGTCTGGCAGGAGACGATTTCCAATCAGCATAAAATAAAGGATGCCAACCCCCAAAACAATCGCCCCCATAGGCGTAAAGTCAAAAAAGCCAAAAGGTTCCATTCCTCCGTAGGATTCCATAATACTGGAAGCCAGGATATTGGGTGGCGTACCAATCAGCGTCATTTTCCCACCCAAGAGAGAGGTAAAAGCCATCGGTATCAGCAATTTGGACGGAGCGACATTGATCTTGCGAGCCACGCTGACAACAGCCGGCAGAAGGATCGCCACCGCGCCAATATTATTCATGAAGGATGACATCACCCCAATGGTGAGCATGATGATGAAAAGCAATCGCAGGTAGTTCTCGCCTGCCAGGCGCAGCATGAAGTTGGCCAGGGTGTCAGCAACCCCACTGCGGAAGAGGGCTCCGCTCACGATATATACCGACCATACCGTGATCACGGCAGGGCTGGCAAAACCCGAAAAGGCTTCTTCGATAGTCACCAATCCAGTGACTGAAAGCGTGATCAGAACCAGCATGGCGATAAGATCGACCCGCAGGCGTTCACTCACAAATAAAACCACTGCAACAGCCAGGATTGCCAAAACCAGAATATTATCTTGAGTCATGTGCAGCCCTCCAAATCTGTCCTAACTCCTTTCGCTTCACAGGCTATTTCTCTTGATAAGGTTTACCAGTCCAATAATGTAGACCAAAGACGAAAATGTCTCCCCTCCAGCTGCCCGTGATCCGGTTTTTAGAGCTGGTTTTGCCAGCAAGGCCTCCTGGGATGATTGCGATCAAAAAAATGAACGGGAGTTTAGATATTATAGTCCAGTATTTGGATTACCTTCAATAGATAAGAATAGCATGATTGAGATGGAAAAAGAGCTGCCGATCCATCTGAGCTCTAAGCTATGTCATTTCACAACGGGACTATTCTTCTCCATCCAGGGATATGTCACACCGCTGGATCCATTCCTCGCTCATCGCTCCCATCGTTTCGGTCATTATCTCCAGCAATCCTGAGATTTCCCAACCTTCAAGCATTTCTGCGAATGCCCCCTCGAGACCCTCTATTCCATCCGGCATGGCCAGGATTTGTCCTTGATTGGCTATCGACCAGGCTGCCAGCTGGAGACTGAAATCATCATCACTAAGATCGCCATCTGTTTCCCGGTCCACGCATTCAGCAAAAGCCAGGAGGTCACCATCTGCCAAATACCCGATCTCATAGGCTGAGCCGGATGACGGGGTGGAAGCGCTGGATTCAATACAGATCACGTAAGGAGATAGAACAATCGTCTCATCCGGGCCGAGGGTTACGATCTCACCATCAAGCACCATCAAATCCTGCTCATCGGAGCCAACAGGGGAAAATACAAGGCCTGGTGGAATCTCAAAAATGATTTCCTCGCCGCTCTGGTTGATCATCACGATTTCGATGATCTGTCCCTGGGTGCCGCCCCCGGTTGATTCGATCCATTCGATGATCATATCACCCGATTTTAACCTCTGTCCCAGGGCGGTTTGGTCAAGGCTGGGATCCACTGCGATTTCACCTGAGGATTGGGAAGATTGATTGGAATCCGCGCCATCAGCTGATCCGGACTCGCCTTCAATGGTGTCTGATCCCGTATCTTGCCGATCCTGGTTCTCCTGGTCACCTTCAAATAGATCAGACCACTCAGTATGCCCCGCGTCCTGGGCTTCCCCTCGCACCCCTGGAAACTTGATCAAACTTTGGGAGCCGGAGCAAGCCAAACTTGCCAGGAAGAGCAGAATTACGAAAGGAGCTATCGATAATCTCTTGTTACGCATCTTTTCTCCTGTCAAACTAGAATTTTGGATAGATCCAAACAATCACAAAGTCATGCTTTGATTGTTTAATCTTGAGTTAAGTATAGCAGTGAAATAAATGAAGCTCACTATGATCTGGCTGAATTGATCTTTGTTTTGGTGAAGTTAAGGTTTTAGGGAATGACATAGGATTCCCCCAAAAACAGGATTAGTGGTCTCAGGGAGTGGTTCAAATCCCCTGCCGGCCAATTGAGCGAAAGTTATCCGAATAGTCAGTAAACAAGAAAATGATAGGGTTGCCAACCGAGCTGGGAAGATATTGTTCTGTTGCAGCTCTGGAGCATCAAGGGTGGAAAGGCTGGCTGCGTAAGACGTACGTCGCAAGTCGCAAGCCGATTGGATTTCAGAATGGACCCGATTTCGGGGTGGAATCGGGGCGGGTTACGCCATGCGATCTACACGGATACTGCTACGGATGCGCTTGGTAGGTGAGTGTGGGGGAAAATATACCGCAGATTATTTTTCCAACAGACGTTTATATTTTTTTCTTCGCTAATACGAAAATTACAGCGGCACCACAACAATTAAGCGTTCCCGGATCACAAAGGCGTGGGAGCATTCGGTTTTGATCCAGGATCCCCAATTATCATCCAAGCCAGCCAAGTTCATCTGCCCATAACAAAGCCGATTTTACCGGGTGCCGTGATCTGAAGATGACTGACTGTGATGTTGTCCACTCGGCCAAAATTTGGAACCATGGAACGAGAGACCAGGCTGACCACATATCCTTTCAGGTCATCTGTGGCCTGCAATAGTGGTTGGTCATCGGGATCGCTGGCAGTGAAAACGAGATTGTAGTTAACTCCAGCCATCACCAGGTAAACGGTTTTATTGATCAAATATCCCCGTACCCCGGCTGGTTGATGCCTGAGGTAAATAGAATTGTATCTCCGGGATGATCCTGGTTGATGCACTGCGAATGGGTCGCTATCTGGCAGGTCATCCCAGGGACTGGCCCCACAGGATTCCACAGAAATGAGCTTTGATTTAGGTGTATCGGTGACCAGAATAGGAGCCGTGGGGGGTGGAGATGAGACCGTTTGAGTAGGGTGTTGATTGGCCGGAGATCCGCGGCGGAAGCAGATTGCAGGAAGATAATATAAGAACGATCGTCAGAATGGAACTCCTTTTTTTCATCGGGCTTACCAACCTTGTATTTAGATGTACGATTTTTTTGATTTACTCTAGTGGAGATCCACGACCAGGGAGATCCAAATACATCTGCCCTGATCCCTAAATTGTTGAGCTCAGGGGTCGCGCAGATGCCAGCAGCAGCTGAATAGTCCTTTCATCTCTGGAATATGTGCCATCCTCCAGGGAGGGGACAGGATTCGGTCAGCCAGGTGGCCGGAGGCAGCATTGGACTGCCAACTCATCAGAAAGATCTTTCGGGGGAACGAGCTGTGATATAACAGTTCCAGCCCCAGGGGATCGAACACGGTTGCATCCGTCATTTCGAGCGAAGACAGGCTTCTGTAACCACCTTCAGGATCGCTACCTCAGGGTAGGCCTTGCTATCTCCTGCCCGGTCAGAATGAAACAATATCTATGTCGAATGGAATATTTAAATGGTCATTCCGGTCCCAACCAAAGTTCGGACGATCAGATCATCCCCGTTGGAATGAGAGTCGAATGGGTACTGTCAGGCAGGGCTAAAACCCATGATCCGGATCAGGATGTAGTTTTCCGTCGAAAGGCAGTATCTGCCCCAAGTTGCGGAAGTAAAATCTTCGCCTTATTTTGAGTATAGATGTGGTTCAGGCCGGCAGACGGCGGGGCTCAATAGCAGGCGAAGCGTGGACCGAGGTGTGGTCTGGATGGTTTCACCCGAGGCCTCAAGCACATAAGGGGCGTGGTTTCGGTTCCCATCCGCATGAACACCATGCGGTTCTCCGAAAATGCAGGGGGAAAGATGCCTACGCCCTCAGGCACCCCAGCGATAGTGCATTTACAATATCAGGTCTAGATCAAGATCCTTTGACCAGATGTAGGACACGGGCTGATTGGTTTCGGCAGTGGCAGCTGTGGTGAAGACGGAAGGCTCGCGTAGTCCGATCGGTCTGACTGGCTGATCGCTTTCCTGTGTTTCGAGAACTCCATATCCTTCGGCCCATTCGATTTGGTAATCGTTGACCAGGACAATAGATATGCCAGGCACATCGTAATATGCCATTCTTTCTATTAGATCCATCCTCGAGGTTCCATGGTAAATCCGATTGCTCAGCGGATTAAATCTTGTTCAAGAAGGGACGAAGGTGGAGACTATCTCCTCTCCAGAAGGGAATCAGCAAGCCGCGAGATCAGGCTTGCGGTTTCAAACAACGGCAAGTATGAATTCATCGTGGAGAATGACCTGGTCTTGAAGGATAGTTCATAGTAAATTTTCCTATTCGACAGTCCCTGGTGAGACAATAAAAAAATATTATAGGTATATTACGTGTGCAAGGGATCCGTTTTGAGATATGTTAATCGCATCAGAAATTATCAACCTCCTGTGTGCCAAACTGGTCTACATACATGATCGAATATATGGAGCGCAATACAGGATTTCTGATGAGTCCATTGGAAGCGACCTGGATTTGGGCAGCTGATCTCCGATGCAATTAGGGTGGAAAGGATGGTTTGAAATGAAAGGATTTATTCAGCTGGAGAGTCTGGGGCACAGCCATTAACCAATATAAGGATTGGGAACAAAATCAAGGAATGTGCTATATCTGTCATTATCAGCACTCGAATTTACTGATTACTGGACCTAAGGCGTACATATCCCCGCGCGGAGTCTGCCATGGCTTAGACAGGCAAAACAAATAAGCCAGCCCTTTACCAGGACTGGCTTATTCCAGTCAGATTTACCCTGTGGATCTCAGGGGCATACACATTCGTACTGCGCGCTGGTCCGTCCCACCAGCTGATATGTGCCCCCGGCTGCTTTACATTCCTCGCGGCCCAGGTCGGCATGGCAGGTCGGTTGTTCAGGCGGCTCCACGACTGGCAGATCCCCGATATCAAATACAAGTCCTTCAGGTGACTCCGGCCAGCCCAGGGTCAAATGTTCGAGGTAGATCCAGCACTTGATCTCGGGTACAAATGGTTTTCTGGTTTCTTGATTCAGGATGTTAAGCAGCACATAGGTTGATTGTGGGTTACGGGCAACCGCCAATAACCTGTGATCTGGCTCAACCGTCCACAACGCTTCGAAATATTCAAAGGTCCCTTTTCGGCAATAGTAATTGCCAATAGGCGCAGCTGGAACTCCTGAAAGACTGCAAGTCCCGGTCTGATCCACGCGAAAACTCCTGGAAGCGCTGAAAGCCCCATCGATTCCATCGTGCACCATGGCCACCCGCCAGTAGTAGGTCTGGCAATCCGCGAAGGGTTCCTTGTGTCCGTAGAGCGTCCAGTTGGCAGCGGTGCCTACGTGATCATCGAAGAGTATGGTGAACGCCGGATCTTCCGCTACCTGGACATGGTAATCATCCGGAACGCAGCTCAGGGGAGGCCAGGACCATTCCAGGAGCTGTTCCGCATCTGTGATCACGGCCCCGTCAGCCGGGGAGACCAATGTGGGAGCGACCATATCCGTCCCTTCACAGGCTGGAGCGGTATAAAAGAAATGTTCTGTTCCGGGGGGGCTCCACACGCCGTCGGCAAAGGCTGATACCCGCCACCACATCTTGGTCGCGGGAGGTGGCGCGGATCCCAACCCCCACCTGGTGCTGGGAGAGCCGGTAGCGCCGTTATACTCATCGTCGACAAAGCCGGCATCCCGGGAAACCTCAATCCGGTAGCTCTCAGGGATGCAGTCATTCAGCGGCCAGTACCACTCGAAGGAATCGTAGCTGTTGTCATACATATCATGAGAGAGTGGGAATTGCGGATAAGGGGCGATCAGATCGCCGGCTGTGCAGTACGGCAAGGTGAAGAAGGATCGCAATTGGCCAGAATATCCTCCAAAAGTGGATCCTACCTTGGCCCGTACCCTCCAAAAGTATTCCTCAGCAGGGTCCAGCCCTGTGGCGGTCCAAGTTGTGGTATTACCCGGAACGAGTTGGGTATGTTCGATAACAGAATAATCACGATACTGGGAGAGGATGATCTCATACTCCTCAGGTTCGCAGGCGTCTGGGTAGTCCCAATCCAGAACCACCCCGCTGCCGTCAACTACCTCCCGCCAATCTGGTGAGATCAGGTCAGGCTGGACCAGAGAACCAGCGTCGCAGGTCGGGTCGCAGGCAGATAACCCAATTGCCGTTAGGCAAAGAAATAGGATCAAATACAATTTTTTTGGCATCGAATCCTCCATGTCTAGGTTTATTCAATTGTCTAACGGATGGGAAACAGTTAAAGTTACACCGATATTAGGTTGAAATGATTATACATTACAAAAAAATACACTTTATACAGAAAGTCAGTGGACAATAACACTTCATATGGCACTTGAACGGGGTGAATTGGAGCAGGGGGATATTTATCTGAGCAGTTGTGTTGTGACCGTGATGCAGCCTGAGTTGAATGAATGAAAATTACACTCTCAATGGAGAGCTGCCTGGCGGCTCTATTGAGAGGCCGGACTGATCCTACTCCTGATACAGTCTTTTTTTCTGACCCCATCAGATCTTAGGGTCACCTTAGGTGTATGCCCTTGAAAGGATTATCCTCCTCAGTGAGGAAAAGCCACTTCAGCGATCAGGAACAAGATCAGGAGCCCTCCTATAACGGTAGATAAATAAACCAGGAGGGCTTTTTCCTTATGTTTGAAGATGGTAAGGAGCCCGGTGATGAAGGCGCCAATGCCTGCAGCCATTCCGGCCAGCATGGTGAGTGCCAGGAAAGGCCTGGCGGAAATATCCGCTAGAAGGGTCTTCCCGGACGGGATGAATTCGTAGAGGGAATTGGATAACGACGAACCGATCAGAAATAAGAACGGCATGGCGATGATAAGTCCGACTGCCCACCACCCCAGTGCCGTTCCAGGTTTGATCTCCCAAGATCGCTCTGACATTTTCGCCTCCTTCTAAGGTTGATTATTTCACGCAGATTGCAACGTACTGAGTAATCTCATTCTTATTTTGATCTACTATCAATATACAATATTCTGGGTTTTGTTCATTTGTTTGAAACATCCTTTTTCTTCGGCATGGGTCTCAATATGGTCCCAGATAAAGAATCCATCCCAGCCTGCGTTTTCCGCATCCTGGGCCAGATTGGCAAGGACTCGTGGGTCCCCGTAGGGGCCAAAATTGAGCAGATAAAGGCCGAATTTCATGGAAAATCCTCAAGTATATATACAACTAACAATTATTGAGTCAGAAAAACCGGAAGTGATAAACTGGCTCCGATACTCAGGCTGATCTGTAAAGCATCAGTTGGTACTACTCTGCCAGATGACTATCGAAATCATATTTCACAAACCATTCAATAAGTTGGGCTATGCATACAATAAGAACTCAACCATATCCTTCTGTAGGTTCCCAGATACATTTTTAATGGGTTCGCTGGGAGGGTTGGCATGGGGGGGATTTTGGATCTCCAGGACACCCACTGAACAGGAGGTCGCGAGAACCTCCAAGATGATGAAGGAATGGTTGGTGTTTCTTAGGTTTTGGGCCATATTGCCTCTCCCTCTAATGAAGATTATCAATTAACCATTCAAGGAAAGGAACTGGAATACTCTCATAATTATAAGTCTTTATTGACGAAAATAGCGCTGCCAGGCTGTTTAAACTACGTAAAGTCATATCCTTGCCTGGTGGGTCCGGGATGAGCGTGGGTCAATTCAGCAACTTTTATCATCCATTTCGGTATACTAAATGAATAGAGGTTGTATTCACACGATGGCCATAGATCAAAATGAGCCTCAAAATGATGGAGTCCGACCAAATCGACTGACGATTGTGGGTAAAGCTCAGAATAACGCCGGGAAGGCTTTGGTAACCCTGGCCATTTGTTTTGTATTTTGTATGACTGGTTGCGGCGTCCCTGAAGGTCAGCAGGCCGAATCCCCTGGATCAGATTCCCAGCGAGTTGATCCGGAAGCAGTTGGGAGGGACTTTTTAATGGGCATGGTGCCCAGTTCCAGGTCCATTCCAGACTCATCTTTTGATGACCTGGTGAACGCCTATCAAGATCTTGGAGATATTGCCGAGGTGGCCATGATCTGAAGCAGACCAGGCGGCGTTTTTAACAAGGTTCCTTGAACTTACCAGGGAGAATGAGGTTGAGATGATCAACTGGCTCTTCCTCCATGAGCTGGACCTGACCGACGGTATGGGTGAGAGTATCTATTCACCAGAAACCGGTACTAGCGCCTTGAAAAGAGCGGATGGTACGAAGAAGCCTGTTTACTTAATTTGGGAAGACTTGTACCGGGGAGAACTCAAATGAAGAGATCCTATTCAGTTTTATTCTTGATCGTCCTTTTTTTGGGCAGCTGTTCTCAATTGGTGAAGGAAAAAGGGATAACGCCCCGGCAGATGACTGAAGGATATTTAAAGGGAGTCAGTCTGTCTCCCAGGAGCTATGAGGGGACAGATTTCTCAGAGTTCATGGAAAGGGTTAGAGATACACAGGATGTTTTGATGTGGGCTGGTGACTGGATCGAATTATCTAGCAATGGAGCGCCATTCACTGTTTCTGATCTGGCAGGCCAGTACGGGTATATCCCGATCATTGAGGTGGGGCATTATAACCAGGGATCTGGTGAGCTTTCCCGGCCTTTTGATGATGAAAACCGCCAGATCTATCTTCAAAGCACACTTGATTTTGTAGAGGAATATAAGCCGGCATATTTTGGTATAGGGGTTGAGATCAATGTCCTGGCCCAAAAGAACCCTGATGCCTTTGAAGAATTTGTGCCATTCTATAACGAGCTTTATGACGCCATCAAGGCCGTTTCTCCTGGGACCAAGGTATTTACTGTATTCCAGTTGGAAAAGATCAAAGGCCTGACGATGTGGGAGCTCGAAAGAAGCGCCCCGCATTGGGATACGATCGACCGATTCAAAGCTGATCTCGTAGGGTTCACCACCTATCCGGGGTTATTCTACCGGAACGTATCAGATATCCCGGATGACCACTATACGGAGATCAAAGACCATACATCCAAGCCGATAGCTTTTACTGAGATCGGCTGGCACAGCGCACCCTCTCCGGCAGGATGGGAAAGCTCAGAGGTAGAGCAAGCCGAGTTTATTGAGAAGTTCTTTGAATTGACCCAGGACTTGGATCTGGAGGTTGTGGTATGGAGTTTTATGTACGACCTGGAAGTATTTCAGCCATTTGATTCCATGGGATTGATTGACAGGGATGGAAATGAAAAGGTCGGCTGGGAGGCCTGGGTGAAATGAGTAAAAATACTTTGACCGTAATTGGATTGATAAGCCTGGTAATTATCTCGGGATGCAGGGGCTCGGAAAAACCTGGACAAATGCCACAACCGATTCCTCCAGGTATCCTGGTCGATAGGATCCCTGAAAACGCCGACCTGCTCTTTGTATCTATGCGCTACGTCCTGCAGGATCTGGCTTGCCTGGACCAGAATTTCCATGTTAAAGAGAATTTTCTGAATGATGCTGACTGCATAGAGAAGATCTACGACACCGAATTGGATCTGCTGGCTTCTCCCAGGCAGCTGTATTCCCTTGATATTGAGACGGGTGAAGTAGTTCAATTGACAAATCTGGCCTGTGATTTTTCAAGCTTAAAAGCGATCGACGATCGGCGGATCATGGCAGCTGGCATGTGTTCTGATACCGATGGTGATGGGATGATCAGCACCAATGACAAACCAGAAATCTATTTGGTAAACCTGGCAGCTGAGCAGGTTAGCTGTCTATCTTGTGGGCTGGGCATTCGGGCTATCAATAATCCTGATTATTCTCCAGCCAACCACCTGGTCCTGTTCTCCGCTCAGTGGGAAACCAAATTCCACAATTTCCTGTTCACGCTGGATCTGGAAAGGAATTTGGTCCAGCTAACTTACGACGAAGAATATATGGATTTTGACTGCTCCTGGTCTGAGGATGGGACTCAGGTCGTTTACAGCAGGCTGCCCGCGCCTTTTTTCGATGAACCTTCGCAAATTTGGCTGATGGACGCAGGGGGAAACAACCTGGAAAAAATGACTGATGGCGGACCTAATCCAACCAACGAATCACCTCATGGTCCTTATCCGATCGGGATTGACGCAGATCCTGACCTCAGCCCTGATAACAGCCAGATCGTGTTTTCCAGACTGAGAACTGGGCTGCAAAACGAACCTTTTGGAGTCTATGAGCTGCTTATACTGGATATAGCTACTAAAAATATCACCATCCTGGACACAAGTTATGCCAACATGATCCCCGAGTGGAAGGAGGAGGGAATCGTGTTGATCAGGCAGATCGGTTCGACAACCTCGGTGATGGACAGGAAACAAAGTACATATATCTATCTGGATGGCGAATTCAGGAACCTGGAACCCGATCATGATACCTTCCCCATCGGATCCAATGGGGCCAGCTGGATTGAATAAAGGGATCATTTAGGCTGGGCTTGACAGAAGCTTAGTAAATACTAGAATATTTATCCATCATTGCTGTATTCCGCACCCACAATTCAATAGCAGCTAGATATCTCGCGATCTCTATAACGGAACACACGGTCCTTTATATGGTCTGTTTGCGTAGGAATCAGGTTTGATTGAGGCGAATAGCCCATTATGTCCTGGGCAATACCGGGAATATCGTTAAAATGAAATGATGTAGATGATCTTGATCCCAAGACCATTTCCATTCAACACCCATCCTCTGCTGTGAATGGGTTAGAATGGATAATCCGGATCTATGCACCCGGTTTGGTTAGATGGATTAAAGGAAGAGTGGGGATCCAGTCCAAGGAGAAACAGAATGGCAGAAGAGATCTATAAGAAACTGATGCAGGCTGTGGTTGACGGCCAATCACAGGATGCGGAACAGATCGCCCGGGAAGCGCTCGAGGCGAACCTCGATCCTCTCACATGCATCAATCAGGGCCTGATGCCTGGCATTCAGAAAGTTGGAGAGTTGTTTTCGAGTGGTGAGTATTTCCTGCCGGAATTGATGATTGGCGCAGATGCGATGAAAAGGGCCCTGGAGGTACTCGAACCAGCCCTGATTGGTGGTCAAAAACGGGAAGTTGTGGGCATAGTTGTGCTGGGCACTGTTGAAGGGGACCTGCATGAAATAGGAAAAACCCTGGTGGGCACGATGCTTTCCGCAAATGGCTTTAAGGTGGTAGATATTGGTGTCGATCAATCCGCAGAAGCTTTTCTGGAGGCCATCAAGGAATATGATGCTGATATCGCTGGCGCATCTGCCTTATTGACCACAACTATGCTTCAGCAGAAGAAATTGGTTGAGGCACTGGCCGCAGCGGGCTTGGGTGGCAAAGTGAAGGTGATGATTGGCGGAGCCCCGGTCACAGGGAAATATGCAGAAGAGATCGGGGCAGATGGCTACGCTGAAGATGCCATCTCCGCGGTGGATCTTGCCTATCGCCTGATGGACGCGCCAGCCTAGGCATCTGGTACAGGGAGAGGAGCTCAATCTGGTTATAGAGGACCTCCCCAGAGCCTGTTGAAAAGGGGATCTCCTGACTAGCAACAGGCAATAAAGGAAGAAGGGTTATGGACCAAAGCTCAAGCCTTGAAAGACTGCTTCTGACACCAGCACCATCTTTTACAGCTGCGGAAGCAGAGGCTATAATGAAAGACCTCTACGGTTTTGCTGGAAAAGCTGCAGCCCTGGGCAGTGAAAGGGATCAGAATTTTCATCTGGTTTCCGATTCTGGGGAGCAGTTTGTGATCAAAATAGCCAATAGCTCCGAAGAAACTGCCATTATTGATCTGCAGCTAAAGGCATTACGGCATATAAACCGGGTCGATCCGGATCTGCCTGTGCCAGAGGTCCACCTCTCAAAAAACGGGAAGCTGATCGAAGAGGTTGCGGCACCAGATGGCCGAAAACATCCAGTACGGGTGGTATCCTATTTGCCAGGTGTTTACCCCAAAAACGAATATATCGGAGAGGATCTTTATCGCCAACTGGGTATTGTTCTGGCAAGGACAGCTACTGCCTTAAGGGGCTTTTTCCACCCCGCTGCCAATTATGAACTGCTCTGGGATTTGAAACATGCAGCAAACCTGCGGAAATACTTAAAGTATGTCTCTGACCCGGGACATCATGAGCTGGCCAGCTATTTCCTGGACCGGTTTGAGAGGGATGTGCTGCCCCTGATTCCTAAACTAAGGGCTCAGATCGTGCATAACGACCTGGTACCTGACAATCTCCTGGTGTCAAAAACCGACCCCAATCAGATCGTGGGCATTATTGATTTTGGAGATTTGACCCATACGCTGCTAATTATAGATCTGGCAACTACGATTGCCGCAACCCTCCGCGATACCAGTGATCCGGTAGGGGTTGCCGCTCAGATCGTAAGCAGTTATAACGAGTTGATCACTCTCGAAAGTGGTGAAATAAGAGTGCTGTTTGACCTGGTCGGGACTCGCTTAACGATGTTGAACCTGATCGCGTCCTGGAGGGTGACAATCCATCCAGAAAACCGTGATTATATTATGGGTGGTGTTGAATCAACCTGGAGGGCTTTAAAATTGTGGGGGGAACAGGATCCCCGGGCAGTAAGCAAACGATTCTTCAGGGCATGCGGGATGTGGGAGCACCAGGGCAAGGATGTGGGAGCTGGTGAGTCCCTGGAATCCCTATTAGCTCGCAGGGAACAGCTTTTGGGCCCGTTTGCTTATCTTTTTTACAAACAGCCCCTTCATATCGTTAAGAGTGAAGGGGTCTGGTTATATGATGAGGATAATCACCGTTATCTAGATGCCTATAATAATGTCCCCCAGGTCGGGCACTGCCATCCCCACGTGGTGAATCGAATTGCCGAACAGGCGAGTCTGCTGAATACCAGCACCCGCTACCTCCATGAATATATCCTGGAACTGGCAGAAAGGATCACCGCAAGGCTGCCAGAGCCCTTAAAGGTTTGCACTTTCGTCTGTACGGGATCTGAAGCCAATGAGCTTGCCTGGACTATGGCACGGTTAGCAACCGGTAATTCAGGCGCCCTGATCACGGAATATGCCTACCACGGCAGCACAAATGCAGCCGGAAATTTGAGTGCGGAAAATATCCCGGCAGGGAAACTAGCTAAACATATCGGCACCTTTGACCCTCCCACATCGAATCAGACCTGGTCAACACCGGATGCTGGAATTAGAGAGGCGATAAGGGCATTGAATAAAGAGGGCCATCGACCAGCCATGTGCATCCTGGACACTTCATTTGTCAGTGATGGGATCTACACCGCTCCAGAAGGGTACCTGGAGACCATCTTCGCTGAAACTAGAGCAGCGGGAGGGTTATGTGTGGCAGATGAAGTCCAGGGTGGCTTTGGTCGATTTGGAGGTAAATTCTGGGCCTTCGAATACGCTGATGTGATCCCAGATATTGTCACCATGGGAAAACCCATGGGCAACGGCCATCCTATCGCTGCGGTTGTGACGAGTCCGGAGATCGCCGAATTCCTGGCTCAAGACAGGGGATACTTCAACACTTTTGGAGGGAATCCTGTATCCTGTGCTGCTGGCCTGGCAGTTCTGGATGTGATCGAAAAAGAGGGTCTCCAGGAAAATGCCCTTATCGTAGGGGAATACCTGATAAAAAGGCTGCATGAACTCAAGAAAAGATACCCGGCCCTCGGGCAGATCCACGGATCCGGTTTGCTTCTGGGCATTGATGTGGTTTTTCCAGATGGCCGGCCCGACAGGGATAATGCTGATCGGATCATGAATGATATGCGCCAAAACAGGGTTTTGATCGGCACAACCGGGCAGAATGGAAATGTGCTAAAAATCCGCCCACCGCTTGTGTTTGAGATAGCTCAGGCAGATATCCTGTTGGATGCATTGATCATGGCGTTAGAGGAGGACTGATCAGGGACCGGGTCATCCTGACCAGTGAGCTTAAAACAAAGACTATCCTTAGGCGAGAAGAAGTATACAGCTGATGAAAAAGCGTAGATCTCCAAGATTTATATTGAACTTGCTCGGTTTCGGGACGGCGGTCTCCCTTTTAGGAGATGCCACTCTTTATACCGTCTTGCCACATCCGGATATTTCAGCCCAATTAGGCATCACCCTTTCTATGGTGGGATTGTTATTAGGGGCGAATCGAGCCATTCGCCTGGTCCTGAATGGGCCGGTCGGTGTTCTTTATGACCGCCTGCCCCGGCGAGGATTATTGATTGCCGCCCTGGTCCTTGGGGCTGGCTCCAGTGTGTTTTATGCTGTTTCCCATGGCTTCTGGCCCTTGTTTCTGGGCAGGATCTCCTGGGGGGCTGCCTGGTCTTTATTATGGGTTGGTGGAAATTCTGTGGTATTGGATGTGTCGACGGAAGAGAACCGCGGACGCAATAGCGGTATTTATCAGATGTGGTTTGTGATCGGAATTGGGACCGCCTCTTTGGGTGGCGCGATGTTAACTGATGTTTTCGGGTTTCGTTTAGGCCAGTGGATCAGCGTGGCCGTGATTGCCGGTGCGGCTCTGTCCTGGTTCTTGTTCCTTCCTGAAACGAGAGTCAAAGAAGATGACTCTCCCGAAAAGAACCACCGATCCGCTCCATCCGCAAAGGGGAGATTGCCCTGGATGGTGATCGGGACAACTTCGTTCAGTGTATTTATCACCCGTTTCCTAGCCTGGGGTGTATTGGCCGCAACTGCCATCTTGTGGCTTGCTGACCTTCTTGGTGAAGGAACCCATGTTTTGGGAATATTCATACCCATCGCTACCCTGACAGGGCTTTTTACTGCTTTGAGTAACCTGGTCAGCGTTGGTGGGACTCCTCTGGCCGGTTCTGTTTCTGATAGATTGGGCCGCAGGTGGCCGATAATCGGCCTGGCAATGGTCCTGGGAGGACTGGGATTATGGCTGATGAGCGGCGAGATCCGCAGTCTGGCATTAATTGGCGCTTTGCTGGTGCCGCTTGCCGGCAGCAGTACCGAAACCCTGGTGCCTGCCATTCTAGGTGATCGGGTTCCCAAAGATTTACGCAGCCGTGCCTTGGGTTTGATCAATACAGCCGGGGACCTGGGCGCAACTATCGGTCCATTTGCTGCCCTGGGAGCCCTTAATGCTGGACTTCTTTCCCTGGGCCAGATCTTCAGGATCGGGAGTGGGTTATTTGGTTTGATTGTTATAGTAGCGTTTTCTCAAATAATCTCCAAACGATCGGGCGCTGATGAGTTTTGAAATCACTCGGGATTATTTCTGGTCAACTCAGGGTATAAAGGATGAATTTGACCTTCAGAACCACTGCTTACGGTTTTCTTAGGTACGGGTAAGAGAGGTTCAGCTGGGGGTTTTGCATGTTACACTGGGTATATTCTAATCAAGCGAATGGTAAACGGCCGTCTTCTGGCAGCAGATGATTGGCCAAGCTGTTCTGTATGAACTAGTATTAGGAATACAGATATGCAAATTAAAGGGAAGGGGTTGGATCATATGCAGGTATCAGATAAGACAGTCAAACGATTGACGCAGATCCTGGTCTTGATCATCTTGGGCACAGGCGCATTGATGGTGATTTTTATCGTAGGCCGCCTATACGTCGAGCCTGCCGACTATTTGCCACCGACCATTGACCCAATGGTTCCTTCCCTGGATCTGTCTGTTACGGTCACTGAAGGGAAACAGGTCCTGGTTGCTGGAAACACCGATTTGCCAAACGGCACATTCCTGATGATCCATGTCAAACAGGAGAATGGGAATTATGCCAGTCAACAGCAGGTGACAGCAGAATTCGGAAGCTTCCAGTCCGGGCTATTTGGACCGGAAGGGGGACTGGATTATGGGTCATATCATATCGAAGCGCTCACCCTGAAATCAAGCGAACAGCCACCCGAGATCCAGAAAGAATTCGGTCCCGAGGGAGTTAATCTGGTAGGCGACTTTATCATTCATGATGAGGGTGGCGGAAAAGCCAGGGCAGAAGCCAGATTTGAAATTGTGCGACCGGCGCCAGTGCTGCGCGCTCTCGGGGGTCCCGGTATCGGACAGACCGCAATTGATTACGCGAATGGATTTGAGATCACGCTTTTAGGAGCCTATAAGTCCTCAAATGCCTTTGGCATAGCTCCGCCACCGCGTGCAAACAAAGACTATAATAACGAGTTCCTGATCGTGGAAATATCCTATAAGAATAATAATGCTCAATCGCGGTTTGTGTCTTATGTAAACTTTGTCCTATTTCTCGACGAGGATTTTGCCCTGACGGATATCAATACACCCTTTACGATCTACCCAGATGGCAGGTTCACGGTGATGGCAGAGGGAAAGGAATACGGGTTTTTCAGCACCCAGGAGGTTCAGTCCGGAGAAAGCTTTACGGGCAAGATAGCTTTTTTGGCGCCGGATATCGCGCACAAATTTGTATTCTCTTCAAATGCATCCAGCTGCCTGGAACAGGATGGCAGGCTCCAGTGTTACGGGGAATTTCCCAATTTTGCATTTAACGATTGATCCGGATGAGTTGGATCAATAAAGAAATAAAAATGAAATCTGCTCTAAACCTTATAAGAGCAGATTTTTTATTATGTAAGCGAGATCACTATCTGCATATCAGCTGATGGTGAATTTCCCTGATTCGTAGATCAACTCATCATCGATGAAGATCTGACCGCCATCCTTCATATCGCACAGCAAATCCCTGTGGATGCTGCTTTCATTCTTGGATCCGCTTTCTGGATAGCCATGGCCCAGGGCAAAATGGATCGTCCCACCGATCTTTTCGTCTGAGAGCATATTCCTGACAAATCTATTTACGCGTTCATTGGTGCCAATGCCAAATTCACCCAGGTATCTTGCTCCCTCGTCTCTGTTGAGGGTGTCCATTAATTTCTCTTCGTTCTTAGACGCAGAGGCTTTTTCGACCCTGCCATTCACAAATTCCAATTTGATATCCGTTATTTCAACACCCGAAGTGTAGTCAGGATAAGTGAAATGGACCCAGCCATTTACGGAGTCTTCGACCGGTCCGGTGAATATTTCCCCATCTGGCATATTTACCTCGCCGGCACAGCTGATGAAGGTGCGATCCTTAATGGAAAAACTCAAATCAATGTGGGGCCCCTTGATCTCGACTTTTTCTTTTCCATTGAGATAAGTCACAATCTTCTCTTGATCTTTGGCTATTCCCTTCCAGACTTTTACTGGATCATTAGCATCGCAGTAGATCGTGTCAAAGAAAAAATCCTCGTAATCATCCAGGGGCATCTCAGCGAATTGTGCTGCGCCCTGGGTGGGGAAGATCGTCAATACCCTTCGCAGTTCGCGAGTGGATAATCTTTCAAAGTAGGTATGGGTTACTCCTGTATGAGTTTTGGAGTACTGGCCTTCTTTTTCAGAATTGAAAAAGGCATAGGATTGCAGGTTGCTCTCACTCAGGATCGAGATCAGGACATCAAAATCCTCCACCACTTTCTTGTAGAAGATGTCTGTGTGATTTAGCTGTTCTTTGTTGGCGTTGTTTATAAAAATACCGAGCGGATTCTCCAAACCTGGGTAGTAAGGTGGATACGCTCTTGGCAAATAATAGGGATGACCACCGGCTTCAAGGATCTCACGGAAGAGCTCTTTGATCAGTGGTTCTGCTGGTGAGAGCGCAGTGATGGCAACCAGATCTCCGGGGCCCACGTCGGTGGAATAGTTCACCAGCAATTTGGCAAGTTTGTTATAGCGTAGATCTTGCATAAAAAAACCTCCGGCTTAGGAGTACAGGCGAGTGAAACTATGCATATTTGAGCTTTAAAGGCCACAAAATAGATGCCCTGCAGTCCATTATAGCAGAACCCTTTGATGTATAATGTGGGTTGGATTGATCACAGATTAAACACAGAATTAAGGAACTATTGATGAGCAATGATAAGAACTCGCTTGTGGTGAATTCTAATATTCTTGAAATGGAATACGCTGTCCGCGGCCCAATTCCTCAGAGAGCAGCAGTCCTGCAAAAAGAGGGGAAAAAGATCATTCCCTGCCATATCGGAAACCCCCAGGCGCTGGGGCAGGTCCCTTTGACGTATCTGCGCCAGGTCCTAAGCCTGTTGGAGGATCCTGCCAAGATCGACCGCGAACGCCAGCTCAAAAGCATGTTTGAGGAGAATACCTATAGTGATTTGAATGAGGGTGATTTTATCTCAGAGGATATTCTGCAGTTGAGTGAAGAGATCCTGGCTGCCAGCAAAACCGGGATGGGAGCCTATACTGAAAGCAAAGGCATGCTTTTTATCAGGGAAGCCATTGCGGATTTTATTAACCAGCGCGACGGCTTTCACCCAGGTAATGGTTTAGCTGCGGATGCCGAGAATATTTTCCTGACCACCGGAGCCAGCCAGGGAGTTTATTTTGTAGTTGATCTATTGATCGCCGCAGAAAACGATGGCATCATGATCCCCATACCACAGTATCCCTTATACTCCGCAGCTATCAAAAAGTCCGGTGGCGTTCAGGTCAATTATTATCCGGATGAGGAACAGGGCTGGGTATTTGATGAAGATGTCCTGCTGGATGCCTATCAGAAAGCCCGGGACCAGGGAGTCAATCTCAAAGCCATTGTTGTCATCAATCCCGGGAATCCAACCGGGGCTGTTCTGGACGAGAATAGCATGGCTGCAGTGATCCGTTTTGCCAGGGATCACCAGCTGATGATCATCGCAGACGAAGTCTACCAGGAAAATATCTATCACGGAAAATTTCTGTCTTTTGCCAAGATGGTAGGCGACCAGGGGGTCCCACTGGTGAGCCTGCACAGCATCTCCAAGGGTTTCCTGGGTGAGTGCGGACACCGGGGAGGATACCTGGAGATGCGTAATCCGCCCAGGATCGAAGGGACCTCCCTTGATTTTGTGGATCTGCTCAATAAACAGGCCTCAGTAAGCCTGTGCTCGAGCACGCCCGGGCAGGTGCTGACTTATTTGATGGTCAAACCTCCTTCTGAAAACAACTCTACTTATCAGACCTATATCCAGGAGAAAGACACAGTCCTGAATGACTTGAAAGGTAAAGCCCTCATGATCCGGGAAGCTTTCAAAGAGATGGAAGGGGTGGAGTGTTTTGGCGAAATTGGCGCTTTATATCTTTTCCCGCGCCTGGGTGTTCTGCCAGAAGGGACCACAGATTTTGATTACTGCATGGCCCTGCTGGAAGAAACAGGATTGGTCACCGTCAACGGTTCCGGTTTTGGGCAAAAACCCGGTACCCAGCACCTGCGGATCGCCTTTTTACCGCCAAAGGAGCTGCTTCAGGAAGTTCTCCCTGAATGGATCAAATTCCATAATCGATATCTAAAAGGTTAGACCAAGGTCTTTTATGCATTCTACCTGGGCTGTGATCGACACAGATAGTATTCGTAATAATGTCCGGCTCATAAGAGAGCTTACCGGTACAGATGTGATGGCTGTTGTGAAAGCCAATGCTTACGGCCATGGGGCTGTCCCTGTCGCGCTGGCAGCCCTGGATGGGGGCGCTGCCTGGTGCGGGATTGCCAGGTATAGTGAAGCGATGGAACTGCGCCAGGCGGGGATCGACTGCCCACTGCTGATGCTGAGCTTCGTAGCCAAAGAACGGCTGGAAGAAATGATCCGCCAGGGTGTTTCGCTGACGGTTTGGGATCCTGACCAGCTCTCTCTCCTGTCCGCGGCTGCCAGTCAGGCAGGACAACCAGCTAAAATCCACCTCAAGGTTGATACGGGGATGAGCAGGATCGGTGTGCAGCCGGAGGAGGCCCTGGACCTGGCGAGATTAGTGGCGAACACTCCCGGAATCGAATACGAGGGACTGTATTCCCATTTTGCCCGGGCGGATGAAAAAAATCCTGTTTCCGCAGATCTCCAGTGTGAACGGTTTGAAGAGGTCGTTGAGCAGCTGGAAGGAGAAGGTCTCCTTCCTCCGCTGGTCCATATTGCCAACTCTGCTGCCAGTATCAAGAGAGGGGAAACAGGCCTGTCCTTTGTGCGCTTGGGGATCGCCATGTACGGATTGCCTCCCTCCCAGGAATGTCCTCTCCCGGATGGCTTCAAACCAGCCCTGGAGTGGAAATCCGTTCTTAGCCAGGTGAAAATCCTTCCTCCTGGCAGGGGGGTCAGTTATGGGCATCAATATATAACAACTGGACAGGAGAGAATTGGAACGGTCCATGTTGGCTACGCAGATGGCTATCGGCGTGTATCTGGAAATAAAGTCCTGGTGGGAGGGATAAAAGTTCCGGTGATTGGACGGGTGACCATGGATCAAATCCTGGTTCAGCTGGACGAAGTCCCGGATGCGAAAGCGGGGGATGAAGTGGTTTTGATCGGCAGGCAGGGTGAAGGCCTGATCACCGCCGAGGATGTGGCGGAGATCTGGGGAACTGTGAATTACGAAGTGATCTGTGCTATCGGGGCCAGAGTCCCCCGATTATATCCCAAGGAATAATAGGGACAGTTTAGGATCATCGATTCCTGGGTCGATAATCATACAGTCAAGGAGAGCGAAATGGTTATTCCGGTGTTCATTTCTGTCCTGATAGGATATCTGCTGGGCTGCATCCAATCAGCCTATCTGGTTGGTAAGCTGGCAGGAAATTTGGATATCCGCGAGCATGGATCTGGCAACGCGGGAGCATCCAATATCACTTCGACCTTAGGAGTGAAATATGGGGTTATAGTAGGGCTGGTCGATATCCTGAAAGGTTTGTTTGCAGTGGTGATCCTAAAAGGGATCTACCCTGCCTACCCGGACCTGGCCTACCTGGCAGGATTGATGGCCATCCTCGGGCATATCTTCCCCTTCTTCTTGAAATTCAGGGGAGGGAAAGGTGTGGCAACCCTGGTGGGCATGATGTTCGGCGTTAACTGGAAATTGGGGATCTTATTTGTCTTGCTGGTGGCAGTGCCAGCCTTTCTAACGGATTATATTGTTTCGGGCTCTTTCACTACCTTTATCGCCCTGCCAATCGTCACTTATCTCCTGGATTATCCGCTTGGTTATCTCTTGATAAGCCTGGCCATGACGGTTTTGTGTTTTTACCTGCACCGGGCCAATATTCAGCGCATCATAGCTAAAGAGGAGCTGAAGATCAGGGCTGTATTATTCAAGAAATGAACCAAGACAGAATTTAACCAGCAGCTCCATCATAGCCAGAAAATAAAATCACCGCGCGGATCTTTTGCGCGGTGATTTAGATAAACCATCAAATACTGCAGTCTGGATGATCATTTAGCCAGGGTTCAGGGGTTGACCGTGAGGTTCCTGACCTGGCATATTTCAGTCAAATTGTCTTTTTCGCAGGCCACAATGTAGACATCCACCGCGTTCCCGCTGGGATTGGGCATTCGCTCGCTGTGAGTGTAACCTGTGCCTCCCACTGGCACGTTGGCGATATCTGTACCTGCTTTACTATTCTTAAAGGTATTTGATAGGTTGACGGCATCATCGCTGGTGACGATATTTTTCGTATAAACCAGCACGGATTCCCATTTGATCGAACCCGTATTATCTATCTTGAACCACAACCAGCAGCTGCCGGCGCCGCAATCACTTCCTTCATAACTGACCGTGAAATTAGGGCTGGGTGTTGGCGTGGGAGGGGGCGTAAAGACCGGCACAAATGACGTATCTCCTACTGGTGTGGCGTATTTGCCCCACAGCCAGCAATCAGGATTGATCCCATTCTCATCACTTGTAAACCAGAAAGCCTCATCAGCACTCTTGCCTAAGATCAGGGCCTGGTTTCCCGTCAGATAGGTATAAAGCCAGTCATAGACACTGCCCGGGCCAGTCCGGCAGTTGGTATTCCCGGTGATATTCACAAAAGGAAAAGGTGAGGGAGTGGCTATTAGGGTCGGGGGAGGAGAGGTGGCGGTCGGGCTTGGGTTAGGGGGTAAGACCTCAGGTTGCGAGGTGAAAGTTGGCGGCAGGGGACTTTCAACGACCTGTTCCTGAGTCGCCTGAGGCGGCTCAGTGGCAGGACCCGCATCCTGGGTGGGTGATGCGCAGGCTGATGTGATCAGCACCAGGATGAAGAGGGGGAGAAAATATTTCATAACACTGATTATTTTGGGGCGATTCCTGTCGTTTTTCATCGTTGGTATCCCTCCCTGAATTTACTGATAAACACCTCATTACCAGTGGTTAGTATGGTTGGTATTGATTAGTAGTATATCCGAATCTCAAGTAATGGTCAAAATATTTGGGCTGTCAATCGATGGACGAATGTGCTTCTCGGGAACTTTTGCCTGTAGGATATCACTTAAAAAACCCCCCGTCCTAATGGCGCCAGTGATAAAATGGAAATGACAAGCTTATTAGTGAGTGCTGCATGGTTAGAGGACCCGGGAATACCTATTACCAAAAGGACAGCTATGAAGATCAACTTTAAAATGTGGGGTCACGCTCTGTGGAACCTGGTCAAGATGGATACAAAAGAGGAATGGGATCAGTTGGATGGGATCTCAAAGTGGCTGATCGCTACCCGCTCCGCTGTAACCATGGTGACAGTCTATTCCTGCATTATCGCTGGCTTGTTGGCCTGGAGGGATGGCTACTTCTCCTGGATACCCTGGCTGGTCGTTACCCTGGGGCTTTTTATTGCCCATGGGGCCAATAATCTTCTCAATGACTACACTGACTTTTCAAGGGGGGTCGACGAGGATTATTACTTCCGCACAGCCTATGGAGTCCACCCCCTGGTGCAAAGATTCTGGACCAAAAAACAGCAGCTGGCCTTGTTTGGGGTCAGCGGTTTATTGGCTGTGGCTGCTGGTGTCTACGCACTCTTTTACACGGACTTCTCCCCCGTAATCATAGGTTTATTCGCCTTTGGGGCCGTTGTGCTGATCTTCTATACCTGGCCCCTGAAATATCTTGGCTTGGGAGAACTTCTGATATTCTTGATCTGGGGGCCACTTATGGTGGCTGGGGTTTATCTGGTTCTCAGCAAAGGCTGGGTGGATAATGCCTGGTTGGTTGCCCTGGCTGGGTGTTCATTCGGATTGAGCGTGGTCAGCATCAATATCGGCAAACATATCGATAAGTCGGAAGCAGACCGGGCAAAAAAGGTCGGCACGCTGCCGGTCAGGATCGGTGAAAAGGCATCCCGGATACTGAATATCATTGTGATGATCCTGATCTACCTGGTGATCATCTACCTGGTTTTTTTCCCCCGCTATTTTACACCTGCGATGCTGATCATCTTGCTGGCAGGCAAACGCCTGGCCCTGGCTATCCGGGTCCATACCCAGCCCAGGCCCCAGGAAGCGCCTGAAGAATACGAGCATTGGCCTACCTGGTTCGCGGCCTTCGGGTTTTACCACAATCGCTTACTGGGAGGCCTGTTGATCCTGGGTTTGATCATCGATGCGCTGCTGCGAGTCTTTTTACCGGGGTTCTGGCCGATGAGTTGAGTTGGCCTGCCTGCCCCGGGTGTAGACATGCTTTGATATTCATAGTTAGCTGTGATTGTTTAATTGGGGAGCGTGTGTTAGAATGCCGTCCGGCAGAGCTGTTGGATAAGCTCTGCTGGATTTTGTTTAATGGATGATATCCTGCCAAAGAATTCGCCTGGCAGCAAAGAGGAAAAGCATGCAGATCGGCATCGTGGGCTTGCCCAACAGCACCAAAACCACCTTATTCAACGCCTTGACCCGAAGCCAGGCGGAAACATCGCTAACCAGTTCCGGCAAGGTTGAAGTCCATGCTGCCAGTGTGGATGTCCCGGATCCGCGGGTGGACGTATTATCGGATATGTTCCAGCCTAAAAAGACGACCTATGCCCGGGTCCAGTATAGCGATATTGCAGGCCTGCGGGCTGGCACTGGAAAGATAAGCGCGCTTGATAATCAACTCTTGAATAAGCTGGCCCAGAGCGATGCTTTGCTGCATGTGGTGCGAGCTTTTGAAGACGATAAGATCCCTCATCCAGAAGGCAGCGTTAACGCGGTCCGGGATCTCGCAACGCTGGAATTCGAATTCCTGATCTCTGACCTGGGGATCGTTGAAAGGCGCTTGGAACGGCTCAGGCATGATCTGGAACGCAAGGGCAGTTATCCAACAAGAACTCAGGATCAGGTTGAAGCTGACTTGATGGAGAAGCTCAAAGAGGCTCTTGAAGGTGAACAGCCGATCCGCTCATTGGAATTCTCACCAGAAGAGGAAAGGTTAATAAAAGGATTTCAGTTCTTAACAGCGAAGCCAGCGCTGATCGCTTTGAATGTCGGGGATGAGGGTAGCGAGGATCCAGGGGATTTTTCCATCAAGATCAATCCGAAGGATAAGATCGTCTGCCTGCACGGCTCACTCGAAATGGAAATTTCCCAGCTTTCAGGGGAGGACTCAGACCTATTCCTGTCGGAATATGGCATACAGGAACCAGGGTTGAACCGCATGATCCGCCTGAGTTACGAACTGCTGGGATTGCAGTCCTTTTTTACGGTGGGGGAGGATGAAGTGCGGGCCTGGACGATTCCCCAGGGTGCGACTGCGGTTGAGGCAGCGGGGGTGATCCATTCAGACCTGGCAAGGGGTTTTATCCGGGCCGAGGTTGTCAGCTACCAGGACCTGGTGGATGCTGGCTCGCTGTCCGAGGCCAGGAACAGGGGGAAGCTTCGATTGGAAGGTAAGGGGTATATCGTCAAGGATGGGGATATCCTGAATATCCGTTTTAACATTTAGATCCTTTGTACCAGATGAATCCTTATCGGCCCGATCGGGTACCCTGATCCATTACTCTGCCCAGAAGAATAATTGCAAAAAACGGCGGTTATTAGCCGCCTTTCAGAAATTGCGCATAGGCATTATTTGACGCTAGAAGGGTGAGTGGGGGAAGAACCCGGGGAGATGCCTATGCCTGCTTGTTCAGCTTCAGATGGAATCTAATTCAGCCAGGTACTTTTCCTTGTTTGCGCTTCGGGATGTTTTCCCGCTGGAGGTTTTGATGATCCAGCCGGCATCGGTTATCTTTACCTGCCGGAGGGAAACCGGGGAATTCTGGGTGATATGTGACCGGATCTGATCCGCCAGGTCCTGGCGCTTACCCGGGTCCTCTAGGTCGGTTTCCGCGATCACCACAACATCCTCTGTGCCCATCTTTTCATTATATAGCCCAAAGACCACAGCCCGACCAGGATGGACCCCCTGAATCTCGTAGAGCAGCTCTTCCAGATCCCCGGGGTAGATATTCTTGCCGCCCACAATGATCAGATCCTTCTTGCGCCCTGTAACGTAGATCTCGCCACCAGAAAGGTAGCCGAAATCTCCAGTGAGGAACCAGCCATCCTGAAAGGATTCCCGGGTCGTATCTGGCCGATTGTAATATTCCTTGAGCATGCAATCACTTTTCAGGGCGATCTCGCCAATTCTGTTCTCCGGCAGTAATTTTCCGTCAGGATCCTGGACCCGGATCTGAGTATTGGCAAGGGTTTTCCCGGATGACATCATGATCAGGGAAGGTTTGTCCTCAAGGGCCGGGATGACCAGTCCTTTTTCGAGAAAAGTATCCCTGTCCACGGTTTGGATGGGCGGTTCATGATCAAAGTCGCTTTGTGTCACACTGAAGGTGTTCTCAGCCATCGCGTAGGAGGTTTGCAGGGCATTCGGGCGCAATCCATAATCTGAGAACTGCTCCGAAAAGGCTTGATGACTTTCCCAGCGGACTGGTTCCGAGCAATTGATCACTGCCCGCCATGTGGAAAGGTCCACTCCTTCCAGGTGGCGATCCCGGATCTTTTTGGCGCAGAAGTTATAAGCAAAGTTAGGCAGCCAGGCCAATGTACCCTGGTAGGTGGATACGGCCTGGAGCAGCCGATAGGGCGCCCGCACCCAATCGAAGGGGGATAATAGGACCAGCGGTAACCCGGACAGGATGGGGAGGATGAAACCTGCGATCAAACCCATATCATGATAGAGGGGAAGCCAGGAGACGATCACGTCCTCAGACGGGTCAAGCCGGATGGCTTCGCCAAGGGCATCGATCTGATTGAATACCGCTTGATGGGAAAGAGCTACTCCTTTTTGCAGCCCGGTAGTGCCTGAGGAGTGCTGAAGAAGGACGATCTGATCTGCTGAGCGGGCAAAGCCCGGGTAATTATTGTGGATCTGATCTTCCCCGCGGTCGATCTCTTCCAGGTAGAGCACGGTCCGCACCGGGCTGTCCTCGCTGACCGCCTCCTCCACAATAGGACGGAATTCGTCGTAGGTGATGATCGCAGAGGGCCGGGTGACTGAGATCAGGGAAGTTAGATCCGCCAGATAACGCTCAGGGTTGAGCTTCTCGGTCAGGAAGGGCAGGATCGACGGAATGGCTCCCTGGAGGATCGCTCCCCAAAAAGCATACAGCAGATCAGCCCGGTAGTTGATGATCAGGACCACCACATCGCCGGGTTTGACCCCTGATCTTTGGAGTCCCTGGCCGAAATCAGAAGCTCTCAGGTAGAGATCCCGGTAGGAAATAGCCAGGTCATCCACCCCGGATTCCAGGAAGTGGATGGCAGGTTGATGCGGTTTGTCCCGGGCATGCTCCCAGAGCCTTTCAGGAAAATTGCCAGTCATGATTGCCGGGAGCGAATGATGGATTCCAGTTCAGCCAGGGAGTCGAAAATGTCTGCGTTCAGCTCAGTATCATCGATGATGACCTGGAACTCTTCTTCGACGAATAAAGCGATATCTACCAGGCTGAGTGAATCGATCAGTCCGCTGGAGATCAGTTTTTCGTCCTCTCCGATCTCCCTGCCGGGCTGATTCAAGATCTCAGAAGCAATAAACTCAGACAGGAGGTTTTTCATTTCAATACTCATAGATAATCCTCAGGATAGTGGTGAAGTTCAGGGAGCCCAAAACAAGCTGGGAATGGTCAGATAATTCTCTGACTGGAATTCTTCGAATTGATCAAACCTTGAAACAAAGAAATTCACCCCATCAGGTTGTACCAGGTTGATCTCAAGTTGATAGGCTTCGCCGATTTGCTCTGTGCCGGAGAAGGCTATATAGCTGCCATCCGGCGACCAGGCCACGTGGTCGAGGGGGGCTTTGATGTAAGTGAGGTCAACTAACTCATATGGTTCAGGGACCAGGATCTGGAAATAGTAATCCTGGATGGATCCGGAGTACCAGAAGCGGTCGACCAGCGTCACAGCCAGGCGGGTTCCATCTGGCGCCCAGGCGCAATCTGAATACTCTGGCTGTACTGACCAGAAGACGGTTTCCCCCTCCTGGTCATGCGGGTGGATGTGCAAGGACAAACTGCCATTATCGTCTATTTTTGCGTAGATATATTCATCCGGCTTTTGGCAGGGCAGCATAATGGAATCTCCGATCTCATAGCTTGCGATCCGTTCTCCCTGATCGGTGATCCATTCCTGTTCGCTGAAGGCGCAGTCTCCAAAAGGATTACAGGTCCCCTTGCCGAGGATGATGACCCCCTGGTCCGCTTCCAGGATCGCGATCGCTCCCGCGGCAGCCAGCTGTTGGCTTTCCCCGCTCTCCGGGTTTACTCGCCAAAGCGCGGGGCCAGATTCCCCGCCAGCCAGGTAATAGATCCTGTTATCCCTATGGTCCCATTTCGCGCCGAATGGGGCGAGGGAATAAAGGTCCTCTGCCAGGACCTGGGTGGATCCCGATCCCAAGTCAAATATAATCAGCTCTGAATCGTTCGAGTATAAGATGCGCTGGCGGTCCGGGGAGATATCCAGCAGCCGTGTTCCAGGAGGGAGGATCTCGGTCAGTGTATCAGCCTCCAGATCCAAGGTATAGATCCCCCGGGAGAGTTTCTCTCCGAAACTGTGTTCCATGAGGTCGAATATCAAGCGCCCGGCTCCCCAATCCTCAACAGAATTTATGTCAAAAGTAGGAGAAGGCACAGGTGTGCTGGTGGGTGCTAGCGTGTGGGTTGGCTCTTGTGTGGCGGGTTCAGCTGTCGGGCTGATGACCCCCGCAGTGGTTTCAATGGGAGTAGGGTCGACCTGGGTCTGTGAGCCGCTGCAGGCAGTCAAGCCAATCGCGAATACGAGGGACAGAGCCGGGAAGATTCCCCGGTAAAATGACTTTGTCAGGCGTCGGATAGATTCCATAGTCAGAAAAGTTCGAACCCCGCTCACTGATTGCCCTGGGCCTGGTGGTAAAGTGTGTCCAGAACAGCCAGGAAGGTTTCGCTGCGAGTGAGCCAGGCTTCCTGAGTGGTATGAAACTGGTTGGGTTCCTTCCCGATCCCATGATTTGGCAGGTGTTGAACGGCTCTCCAGTAGTTCATCAGGGGGAGGTCGTATTCGTAGGCGATCTCAGCAGTCTTGATGTTCAAGAAATGGCCGCCTTCATAGTTATCCGCTTTGGTTGACAGGATGGGAACAACGCCACGGGACAGGGCATATTCGACAGCTTTTCGCATGTAGTACTCATGGGTTTCGGCAGTCCGGCCCTCGTATCTGAATTCCATGCTGATCAGCACAAAGGAGGGTTGGTGAACACGAAGTTCACATTCGAACGGCGTTTCTCCTGGATTGCACACTGAGCTATCCGCTCGCAGGGGGGCGAATACAGTAGGAAACACAAATCCGCCCTTAAGGGCGTAACCCTCGCGGGCGAAGGATCCCTGGAACAGGTCCAGGGTTCCCTGGAGGTGTTCCATCCTGGGTGGCAGGACATAATCGGGGTCATCGAAAAACCACAGGAAAGCCTCTGGGATGAGTAGGCAGTCGCCCACCTTGGAAAAGGCGTTTTCCCGGTTTCCCATGGCTATTCCCTGTTGATAAACCTCGATCATCTGTGGGGAAAGGCTGGGGATCACCGGCCAGTTCTGCCAATCTTCGGGCAGCGGACGGGTATCCTCCGTGGGGGATGGCTGGAGAGTTGCCGTCTCCGGGATCTCGGTCTCCGGCCCAGCTTCTGTTGGAGTCAATTCCTCGCTGGGAACAGCTTCGGTTTCCTCCACCATAACGGATTGGTCTGTGGTGGGTGAGCCGGGGATGGCGGTCGGCTCCTCTGTTGGGCTGGCGCAGCCGGCGATCAGGGCCAGGGCGGCTGAAAAGAGTAAAGAGTAGAGCAGTTTTTTTATCATAATTTACCCGGGTTCTTGAGCAGTTTCATCGGCGGAGGCTCAGTACTGATACCCGCACATGCGCCATTCTCCACCTTCCAGGGCCAGGGAAAAAACCAGCCCGGAAAGGTCCAGTTCCTGGTCTTCGCCGGCGGTATAACTGGAGATGAATTTGCCGGAACAGGATACGGAAGCATCAGTATCTGATTCTTCAAGGACCTGGCAGGTCAGGTCTTCAAGTACAACTTCGACATTGATAAAGGAAGCCCCTTCTGCCAGCGCTTTTTCCTCCCAGGCTGCACATGAGTTAGCCACGGCGCTGGTCTGGTCTTTCTCTGCCAATGCTTCCAGATAGTTAACAATCACATCAGCAGGAGTACTGGCGGGTTTACAGGCTGATACCAGGGCAGCAGTTAGGATTAAGATCAGCGATACGAATAAAATTGGCTTGCGGGTCATAAACATCTTCCTCCTGAAAATACTTGATACAGGAAAAACCAGCCCTCATTATATCTAAAAATCGCTAAATGTAGAAATAAGATATCGGAGAATGCAAAATCTACTGATTGGATAGGTTGTGAGCCAGCGGTATTACCGAGAGAGTGATCTGTTTTGGAGATCAGGTTCAGGGAAAAAGCTGGGCCAGGATGTGAGGGGCCAGTTCACCCGCCAGCTGCTTAACTCCCTCCGGCGTTGTGTGAATAGCGGTATTGGTAAACTCCTCGGATGCAACCAGATCCCAGTAGTCCAGGTAGTACAGATCCTGCTCTGCAAAGAAATCATTCAGCAGGCCGCGGTATTCATCATAAGCCCAGCGGGGATAGTAGAAATTATAGCGAATATCGCTGTTGGCGCCCTGGCTGATCAGGATTGGTTCGTTGACAAAGATCAGGGGCAGCTGACCGGCTCCTTCCAGGCCCGCGGTCAATATTTCCAGGGATAACCTCTCTGGGGTCATCTCCCCCTCCTGCCAGCCATGGAAGCTGCTGTCACCTGATAGGTCTCGGGCTGCGCCCTGGTAGTCCTCAGGATAGTACTGGTCAATTCCGGTCACCCCCCACATGACCCCGTAAAGCTGAAGGCGCAGGATATCCGCCAGGTTTCGCCGTTGGCCAACAAGGGTTCTGTCCCAATACGAGAGAGCCTGAAGCTCAACTCCATAGGAGGTCGGGTCCAGGTCATATTTTTCGAAGAGGGAGCTGATCGCCTGGCCATTGCCCTCAACCAGGGGAGAAGTGAGCTGTTTGTCGGCCGGGAAGGACTCAAGCGTAAAAAGCCAGATGATCAGATCGGGATCATAGACCAGGGCTTGATCGAGTAGCAGCAGGTCTTTGGCCAGGGAGAGGGTGGGATAACCCAGGTTATAGAATCTGAGAGGCACCCCGTCCGGAGCGGTCAGCTCCATCAGGTTGAGCTGGCCAGCAAGGGTCTCTTCAGGTTCTAATAATGTACCCCAGGTGGATGAATCCCCTAGAAGAAAGATCCTGTATTCATCGGCCTCTGCCTTCCGGGCCGAGACTTTATGGGACGAGAACATCGCATCCAGGCTGAAGAGGCTGAGGTTGTAGGCTTTTTGGGGCGTGTCGCTGAATGGCAGCCTGTCTCGACCAGGCAAAAGCCAGTTATAAAGGCTGATTTTGCCAAGCGAGGCATTCAAGGCCGGTACCACTACTAGGCTGATCAGAATAACCACTACCAGGGTCTTGATCCCCAGCCGCAAATAATTGATCCTGTCTCTCATAATCCGACTCCCAAGAGAGTGAAGGCGAAATCCCAGGCCAAACCGGGCGTGGGCAGGATGAACCAGATCCAGCCCAAAGTCACATAATGGAAGGTTAGGACCACACCTGCGCCGCGTCGTATAACCTGGACCCACTTCTTGTCAGAAGGCGGGAAAGTTGTAGTGATCCAACCAGACCAGCGGTTTTGGATCAGGAGGCCTAGCCCGTGCCACAGGCCCCAGAACACAAAATTCAAGCTGACTCCGTGCCACAACCCCACCAGGATCATGGTGGACAGCTGGGTGAGGAACAGGATACCAAGCGCGGACATTTTCTTCTTGCGCAGCTGTCTCGAAATGGGATTGAAGAAATAAGCCCTGAACCAGTTGGTCAGCGTCATATGCCAGTTACTCCAGAACTGGGTCAGGTTGGGTTTGAGATAGGGTTGATTGAAGTTTTCCGGCAGCTGGATATTCATAAATCGGGCCAAGCCGATGGCAATATCCGTATACCCGCTGAAGTCCAGGTAGATCTGCAGCGAAAAGGCATAAAGCAGGATCCATCCTCCCAGGGAACTGGTTGGATGAAGCGCATTTTGGGAATTGAGAGCGATCAGGGACAGGCTGTCGGCCAGCACAAATTTTTTGAACAGGCCGATGATGATTCGCCTGCCGCCAGCGATCAGGTCATCTGAGAATGGGTCAGAGATCTCTCGCAGGCTGGCAGTGAACTGGTCAGCCCTGGCAATCGGGCCGGCCACGAAGGCAGGAAAGAAAACCAGGTAGGTTATATACTCGTTAAGGGCGATATCAGGCAATCTCCCGGTCATTTTATCTCTCAGGGTATGGAGCAAGCGGAAGGCGAGGTAGGAAAAGCCCAGCCAGCTTAACTCGGCAGGGGCCGCCAGCTCAGTTGACTGCCCGGCCAAGCCTCGCCAGGCTTTGCTGGCGTGCAGAGCAAGGTAAGGCGTTTTCAGGATCAGGAAAATGAACAGGATCACCCCAAAAAGAACCCAGCAGCTTTTTACTGGATGGGATTTTTGATAACGAATAAACAGGACCAGGAGGGTAGAGGCAATCAGCACATAAAAAAGGATGCTGAAAATTCGGGGAATGGCAACAAAAGCCAGGACTCCTTCCGGGTCAAGAAATCGCAGGCTGCTGAGCAGGAGGGGCACGGTAAAGAGGACCGCCAGGGATTTGAGATGCTCGGGTTGATCTCGAGTCTCGGGAGAGGCAGTCACCGCCCAGGACACTACCATGATCACCAGGGAGAGCGAGGGCAGCCAAAAACCCAGATTCCGCAAGCCAGTATCTGGCTGGAGCCAGTAGATGAATACGATGCTCGCAACCATTAAAAGGTTGACCCGCCGGCTTTCACGGAAGGCCAATCCCAGGATCAGGGAAGCAGCGATGAGGATGAGAATTTCCTGGATGGTCATTAGAATCCCTGATAAAGCCAGGTTGGGGCATCAGCCGCGGTTGTGATGAAGATCGCGATCAGGATCAAGGCGATGATCACTGCCAGGAGGTTCTCCCGACTGAATACCTTGCCCAGGAAGTTGAACAACGCAGGAAGTTTATTTTGGAGTTCTGTGATCATGAGTGCCATCAATGAATTAAGCTGATATTGAATAGATAATATCATCAATCCACTTCCCCTTCATCCAAAATATGCAGCTGGGAAATATCGACCTGATAGGAAATGAAAAAGCAATCCCGCAGGATCGGGGATTGCTTTTTAGGTCAGGTTCAGTGGGGTTGGTATCTTACAGGATGATCAATCACAACCCTCAAAGGGTTTGAAATAGACGCCATTATCATCTATCAAGCCTCCATGAAAGTCATGGACACAGTCGCCGATGCAGCCTTCACCGCTGCTGAATACGAATGTGGGTTGATCGGCCAGGAGCTTAACTTCATCTTCGACCATGACACATTTATTCAACCAGGCATGGGTGAAGCGCCATTCATAGGACACAATTTTAAATTTATTTTCAAGTTTCAGGTAGGAATAGTATCCTAAAGGACAGGTCTTACAGTCCCTGACCCCAAAATTGGTTATCTTCCCGCAAACTTGTAGCTCTTCGCCCTCCTCGTCAGCCGTGACTGTAAGGGGGTTCCTGCAGCCGTTGATAAATGGGCGGAAGGTTTCTGTTGGCTCGGGTAGAGGAGTCCCGGTTTCGATAGTTAACAATTCAGCGAGAGGAGTAGTTGGCCCTATTTCCGGAAGGGCGGCAATCTCTCCTTCTTTGATCAACTGCGCAACCTGGTCGGAAGTCTTGAACAAAACCAAAGTCGTGATGAGCACTGCAACTACACAGGCTATCGATAAGGCAGGGATGCGGTTCTTGCGGATCACGGTCCTGGATGCATGCAGTGAGGGAACGATATCAGCAACCGGTATCAGGGCCAGGAGAAAAGCCCCCAGTTTATCTTTGAGCTTTGATTTCCTTTTAAGGGATATCTCTTCTATTGCAAAAAGGCCGATGATCACTCTCGTGAGAACCTGGGAGGCGATGACAGCGATCAACAGGTTGCGTTTTGTTCCGATGCCCAGGTAGAGCGGCATGGCGGAAATGGCAATATTAATGCCCCAGAAGAAGATACCCAACAGCAGCAAACCCAGTATGGTTTGTTCGGGAGGGATATAGGAATCTACCTGGGGGGTTTGGAGCACATCCGGGGGGGCTTCTTCATCCCCATTACCAGTCTTGTAGCCGCAGAAAGGGCAGGCAACCGAGTTAGGTGGCAGCTCCTTATAACATTCGGGGCAATATTTCATCATATTCATAGATAAATTCAGCCTGCAAATAGGAAAAATAGAAATTACTCCCTGAGTATAGCATGAAGAAGCTCAAAGAGGAAAAAAACAGGCATTACTATTTTGTTAGATGAGAATGGGGGGCGAGACAACTATCTCATTGCGGATGATGGTTTTGTTAGGAGGTCTTCTGGGATGGGGAAAATAACGGCCCCCAATCAGATTTTATGAATGGCGGGGAATAATCACTGATTGCCCTCTGATTTGCCCACTGGATCAGGTCTGCCCCTTTTGCTGTGCTTGTGCAGAGGTGATCAGGGTGTGGCATGATGGAAACGCGGGCCAGGTCAAGTCGGTCAGAATCCCAGCAGATCTGGATCGTGATTTCGCCGGCCGTGTTCCCGTCAGTGTGTTTCTGGCAGGCATTCTTCAAGAGGTCCAGCTGGTGTCGTGTCACCAGGGAGAGGTCCCCCAGCAGCTCTTCCGCCAGGGCTGCTCCCCGATCGCCGTGGCCGGGATCACGGGACTGGTTGTGACGGCAGGCGTCATGGAAAATGGCAAAAAGGTGGATCACTTTCGTATCCCCTCCCTCGATTTCAGCCAGGCGCAGGCCGTTTTCAAGCACCCGGCCCCAATGGTTCAAACCGTGAACGTCATGAGGATCGAGCCTGTATTGAGAAGCTATTTGGCGCAAGAGGGGACGCAGGTTGATCATCGTTGCTTAATCATACCGTAAATAGGATGAAGGGCCGCCGATCCGGGAAGTAACCAAAAAGAGGGGATTGATCCTTTGAAAAAACCCCTCTCTGTCTATTGAGTGGATGGGTATATCTATCTCTCCAGAGAATTACTTCTCTGAAATGCCGCACTCGAAATAGTATGCACCGGGTCCGCAGCGATCCCGGAAATTTTCAGCTGTCAGGGTCTCGAGGCCGGTCGGCATTTCCCTGGGACCCCAATCGCACAGATAAGCTGTTTGATAGTTATCCCGGGGAATCAATCCCCACTGGTTATGAGTTTCAGGCACTTCAGAGGAAGCATAATAGGAGCTGGCTGACCTCTTTTCATTCCAGGTCAGCGTCACCGTGAAGACTCCATACTCATCCAGCATTACGGACGTATCCTCTGCTCCGCCGCTCCAGTAGTGTGTGATCCAACCAAGTCTCTCACCTTCATCCCAATCTTCAGCATTATCGTAGCTGTAAAAATAATGCAGTGATGGCGGATCATCGCTATAGATCATCCAATGGTCAAATTCGTAATATTTAGTCGTTACGCCATCCATTTGCGGGCGGCTTTCCAATAACGCGGCCACCGGGCCATCAACATCGGCGCAGTCCCACTTTGTGCCATCAGGGATTGGGCCTGTGCCGTCGGTGACATCCTTTGTTTTGGTTTCCTCTTTAGCCGCCAGTTCCGCATCAGGATCGCAGATGTCCACCCCGGCCGCCTGGAGGATTTCGACCTGTCCATTTAATAGCCGCTGCACACCCTGGAAGACAGCTTTTTTTATGCGTTCTCTTCCCATTGACCTGGCTACACCTTTGACCAGCTTCTTGATCACGCCGCCGCTGAGGCTTCCTCCGGAGGCCACGACTTGAAGCGCTTCCGGTCCCAGCCGCCGCAGGAATGTCCGCCCCACAGGCCCAACCTTGCGCCACAGGGTTCTCCCATTCCGTTTCAGGAAATGCCAGACCTTTGTACCCGCTTTTCTCTTATCCCCTCGCAGATCGTGATAGATGCCGATCTCCGTGTTGATCTCAGCCCGCTTTTGGTCGCAGGCAGACTGGATCCGATCGGCTTCACAATCCTTCCCCTCAGATCTGTATTGATTGACCAGCAGCCTGCAGTTTGTATCAAGCTCATTGCGCATGTCTTTCAGAGCTTGAAGGATAACAGCCATGGAAGCATCGTCGAGATCGGGATCGGGATCATCAAAAACCGGCGCGGAGAGAATGTGAAAAAGACCCGCTTCCGGGTTCTCTGTTTCGCCAAACAGGATAGCGTCGCTGGTATACATCAAGAGCAGGGCATCATCCAATGAGTTTTTGATCTGGGATGCAGCCTGAACCGGAGTGAGGGGGATCAGGCTGATGGTGAAGATCAGCAATAAGGCAAAGGATTTGGATTTCATGATGAGCTCCTTCCAGGTGTACAAAGGGGAATTATTCCTCAATAAGCGCCAGGGCTTCCAGATAAACAAGCTGGTTATCCTGCATGCCAAATGACAGGGAATCCGCATAGTATAGATTCCCCCTGTCAAGAAGTTCTGTGGTCAAGGGGATCTCGATATAGGCATCTATCCCGGCAGCTGCCAGCACATCATCCAGGCTCATAAAGGCGCTGAACTGATCGGGTGAATAGGGAATAGGAATAAGTGGATCCTGGTTGTCCCACTCAATTGGATCTTCCGAGACCAGCTCCCCATTGATAAAGGTCAGTCCAATTCCTTGGGAGTAATAGTCCCAGGTTTCCAGGCGTACCGTCTGGATTTCTTGATCGGAGGTAATCTCTTCGTAGAACAGGATCGTAAAAGCTTCCGGTTCTCCATAAGTGGAAAGCCCCTTTTCCTGTTCAGAGCTCAGGGCGAATGGGCTGCTGTGTGGTTCCAGCGAGTCCTTGACCTCGATCAGTTTGGGCGCTTCCTGGTAGCCTACCCAGCCAGCATAAAGGTAAATCCCGGCTGCGGCAAAGATGATCAGGGTGATTGACGCCAGGATGACCCGGTTTGATGATTTGTTTTTTGGGGGTTTGTTTTCAGCCATGAATCACTCCTGAAATATTCCATGATTGGAAATCTCACACGCTAAGAAATCAATAAGGCACATTTAAGAAGGGGAATTCAGGCTACCTGTAAAAGACGATCATAGTATACAGCAAATGATTTTTAGGTTCAAGCATAACCCGGGGTATGATATGCTTTTATAACATCGATCATTGGACTAAAAGTGCAGGCGGAGAATGAAATTGACCTCGATTAAAGGCTTATTGGGCCCCAAACTCAATATCGATTGGAAAATCGCCCTGCTGACGATTGTGAGCACCACCTTGATCTTTGTGGATTTTTATTACAGCCCAACTGGATCCAATCATTTTGACAGCATTCTGCTCTATATCCTGATCCCGGGGCTGTGTGTTATTTTCATTTTCAAGGAGCCGCTTGCGGAGTACGGTTTCAAACTGGGGGATTGGAAAGCAGGCTTGATCCTGACAGTCCTGGCATGTTTGTTGATGGCTCCGCTGATCTGGTATCTCGGTTCCCGCAACCCCTCCCTGGGCAGTTATTACCGGATCAGCAGCGAGGGCTTGATCTGGAAAAGGGGACTGGAAATGATAGGCTGGGAGTATCTCTTCCGGGGCTGGCTCTTATTCGGCTACGCCAAAAGATACGGGACCGATGCCCTCTGGCTCCAGGCAGTGCCCTTTGCCGTTGCCCATATCGGCAAACCCGCCCTGGAAACCCTATCCACCCTATTTGGGGGGTTCGCATTTGGCTGGGTCGCCTGGCGGACAGGTTCCTTCATCTACCCTTTCCTGATCCATTGGTTCATCGGAGTCTTGATGATCCTGGTTTCCAATGGGGTTTGATCGTCCCTTAACCCAGTTGGATCAGCTTAAAATCACTCTTCAGGGCAGGTTTCACGATCTTCAGGAATAGATCACGGATATGGTCGTCCATGGTCAGATAAAGGATCTGCCAGCCGTTTTGGGCAAGATCCAGGGTGCTTTTAACCAGGGCTTCCCTTCTGCTCCAGTCGGAATGCTGAAAGGCATCATCCAGGATCAAGAAGAGCGGTATACCTCCGCTGGCCTGGGAAGCGACCCCCAGGCGCAGGGCGAGCTGGACCTGTTCGCGGGCGCCCGTGCTGAGCTCCCTTAAGGGGTAACTGCTGTAGGCATCCGCCACAACCAGCTGATCATCTACCAGGTCAAGCTTCTGATAGCGCCCGGTCATCTTGTGGAGCAGGCTGGAAACAGGCTCGGCATTGATGGCCTGGTTGATCTTCTGATCTTCCTCTTCCCGCAAACGGTTCAGCACCTGGGATAATCCGATCTTGGCGATCAGATCAGCTGTCAGTTCCACATAATCCAGGATCCTGTTCTCCCGGGTTGTTTGCAGGTTGTAGAGGACATCCTTCCAGGGATGATCGATAGTATCGCCCGTTCTTTCACAGGCCCGGGCTTTGAGGTTCTCAAGATCGGCCAGGTGGACCGCAATATCCGACTCGATCCCACCTATTTCCTCTTCCAGGGACCGGATGGCCTTCGGATCATATTCGACATCCACCGGCCCTTCATCATGTTCCTCCTCAGGAATATCCAGTTTACCGAGCAGGACTTTAGTTTCAAGGATATCGCCGTCTAGCCCTTCAGATCTCTTGTGGAGATCCGCCAGAGCACCCTCCCATTCACTTTCCGGGAGGGCCGGAGAGCTGAGAGCAGCCAGGGAATTCTCTATGGCCTGGGCCAGCAGCAGCCTTTGATTGGCCTTTTCAGAGAGCAGGGCATGCGTGGTTTGGGCGGAGATGGAGACCTCCTGCAAGCTGGCCTTCCTGGTCCTCAGGTCTGCCAATCCGGACAGTGGCTGGTTGAACTTTATTTCAAATTCGTCCTGGATGGCTTTTCGCTCCAGGGAGTCCTCGATCCGGCTGCTCCAGTTCGATAAGCGGATCCCATAATAGAGGCTGAATCCAAGGCCGATCCCGGCCAGGCCCCCGCCGATCCAGACCCACTCCTGTCCGGGGATGAAATTGGCGATAACCAGGAGAGCTGACCCGGCACCCAGCCCGATCAGTCCCATAATGCCCAGGATCCTGGGAGGGATACCCACCTTTTCCAGCCCCATTTTCTCCCACAGCTCAAGGGCCGCTACCAGCCAGGGATAATCTGCACTGAGGTGTTTCTGCTCTTCATACTTCTCTTCCAGGGCATTCAGATCCCTGTCCAGGCGCTTCAGATCCCTGATCTTGTCCCCCAGGTCCTGCAGTTCCCTTTTGCTCAGAGCTTCCCGCTGCTGATTGAGTTCCGTGGCTCTCTTCCAGGCCTGGTAGGCGTGATACCTTTTGGCCTGGACCTGTTTAGCGAGTTTCTCCTGCAATCCCTCTTGTATTCTGGTTAGCTCGCGAATCGGTCCCCGGGAATAATGGGCTTCGATCTGTTCCAGCAGTTTATCCAGGTCATGGATCTCCTCCTGGAGTTCAGCCTGGGTTTTGATCAAGCCCCGGTTATTTCCCAGGATCTGGCCCTTCTCCAGACGGGCCTCCCGGATAGTGGCTGGTATGGCATCCCAGATCCGGTCCAGCAAAGCCCTGCTGGTCAGGGCCGATTTCAGCGTGTCCCTGTCAACCCCTCCGGGGCTGCCGGCGGATAATGCCAGTTCGCCCCCTTTAACGACCAGGTAGCGGGATAGCGTCAGGGGCAAACCCAGGCCGTCCTCTTCCCAGTAGCTCTCCAATTTCCGGCCCTTGTCAGGCCTGAATGTGACTAGGTCCTGGCCTAAGCCCCGGACCTGGACTGAGCCGGTCCCGATATTCTGGCGCAGATCCCAATCTCTTGACCCGCGGAACAAGGACCCCACTAGGAATTCGACCAGGTAGGTTTTCCCGGTTTCATTCAAACCGTAAAACAGATTGACCCTTCCCAGAGATTCCTGGAGCGCACCCAGCGGGCCCAGGTTTATTACCTGGATGTTTTGAATGGATATGCTCATGGGTTGACCTGGTAGATCATCCTCAAAGCCTCCTGAAGGATGTGGGATTTATCTGGTTTCCCCGGGCCACCTTCCCAGTCAAGTTGATTGACCCAATCCTGGATCTGGGCGGCGATCTCGGCCTTGTCCTCATCCCGGCTGAAAAGGAGCTGATCAAGATCCGGGGATTGGTCCTGGTAGAAGGAGTAGGGCTCAAAACAGCTTTCAACCAGGGACTTGATCTCCCCCCGGCCGGTGGAGGATGAACCCCTGATCCGGACTCTCACCTGGACCCGGTCTTCCCATCCTGGGGGCAGTTTCCAGGACTCGATCCGGGTCTGGATGGCAGCTTCCAGCATGGATAGTTCGTTCTCTCCGGGGATGACCAGGAAGGACTCATCAAAATAAACCAGGGGAGAATCCACCAGGTGGAAATCCACACCCCCTTTGACAATATCAAGCGTGATGAACCGGCGGGTCCCGGTCTCGGTGATATTCAAGGGGCAGGGGGAACCTGGATAATAGACCAACCCGTCGTCCTGGGGCAGGTGGATATGGCCCAGGAATACCAATTCCGGCTGGTAGGCCTTGAGGTCGGGATGGGTTAGAGGCATATAAACGCCTGGCTCATAGGGGTCGGGGGGTTTTTGGCCTGCTGACCAGTCGCCGTGGCCAACCAGGATCCAGCGCTGATTGGAAAGCTGATCAGCGAAGGGGGCGATGGCTTCCCCCATGGTTTGACCCTCTCGATAGGGCAGGAACAGGATCTGGCGGGAATCATTGAGGGGACGCAGGGTGGGTTCTGAGTAAACGGACAATCCCTCACCTGCCAGGGCAACCTCTTGCAGTTGGTGATCATGGTTGCCGGGGATGATGATGGTTGTCAGACCTTCCGGGCGAGAGCCCCGATACATCTTCTCAAAATCGGCATAGTTGGCCATGGTCTGGTCAAACAGGTCGCCGGCGATGATCAGCAGCTGGACCCCCTGCTCACCGCACTGGCCCAGGATATCAGCCAGGGCCTGGAAGCGCTGAGGATCCTTTGCCAGGGTGGTCAAATGATTGTCGGCTGTGATGGCGATCTTCAAGAGCAGCTCTCCTCTGATCTAGGCAGTATTATTCTAAAACAAAATGACCGGAATACCCGAAAATCATCCCCGGGGTGAGGGGTTTTTGTCGGGTCCGCGATAGTATGAGAGTAATCTGCGGCTGCTCGGGAGCGGGCGAGATCCTGGCAGTGGGATCCTCAAGGACGATCTTCCAGAGCCGCGTGCCCCCCAGGATCTTTTCGGGAAATTCCCACTCGCGCCCTGAATAATGGGACATGACCTGGTTCAGGGCAGAGGTCTTCCCCTCCAGGTTAGTGATCTCGCTGATCGAACCACCCGCGATCACGCTTGAGGAGGCAAAGGACCATTTACAGGCCTCTTCCTGGTCGGGCAGGATCTCAACCCGGGAGACGAAGGACAGGCACACCCGCGGGTTCCCTTCGAAGAAGGTGATCTTCTTCCCTTTGGGCCCGGTATGGATATAGACCGCCTCGCCATCATAACCAAACGAGATCGGGATCAGGTAGGGCTTCCCGTCCAGGCAACAGGATAGATGGCAGATCTCTGTGTTCGTGGATGATCTTGTCTATCGTTTCACGGTCGTTGATCATTTTCAGTCCCCCCTCAGAGCGGTTTGGGTCTTCTGGATAGCCGGCGGAGGATCAGGGTCAGGATGAACAACAGCAGGATAATAGCGACATAGGGCGCCAGGATGGAAAGAAGGGTGCCGATCACGGACGCCACCAGCTCGCCGGTCGACACAACGGGATTGGCCAGGCCTGCTGTGGAGGCGGTGGAGACCCCCCTTAAGGTCACGCTTGCGCCCTGGATCAGGGCCGCTGCCCCTCCGCCGGCGATGATGGCCAGGGACCAGCGGAAAAAGGGAGTCACATCGGTGACGATGGATGCGGTGGCGATGGTGCCGGCCACGATCGCGGCAGGGGTGGCGATGGTGTCCAGCAAGTTATCCAGCCAGGGGATATAGTAGGCTGCGATTTCCAGCACCATGGCGATCCCGAAGGCGATGGTTGCCGGCCAGGATCCGATCCAGGCAAACCCCGGCGCAAACTCAAGCGCTCCGGCATGGAAGGCAATGCTCATCCCCAGCAGGGGGACGAAGATCCGGAATCCACAGGTAGCGCTGAGACCAATTCCGATCAGGATAGAGAGTATATGTTCCATAAAAGCCTCCCGTCTTTAAGGCTCTTGATAGGTTTTGGAAAGACTAATAGGGCCAGACCAAAGGCATCAGGACGATCAAAGTCGCCCAGACCAGAATGGTCAGGGGGAGCCCTACTTTAATATAATCCGAAAAACGGTAGCCGCCCGGACCCATCACCAGCAGGTTGGCAGGATGACCGATCGGGCTCAGGAAAGCAGCCGAGGATGATACAGCTACGGCCATCATCAGGGGATAGGGGGAAATGCCTGAATTGGCTGCGGCGCTGAGCGCGATGGGCGCCAGCATCACGGCAATGGCGGGATTGGGCATGACCTGCGACCCCAGGGCGGCGATAAAGAACAGGGATGAGACCACTACGATCGGGCTTCCAATTCCAACCAGGGATAGCAGGCTGTCGCTCAGCAGCCTGGCTGCGCCGGTGCTTTCCAGCGCCACCCCCAGGGGAAGCATGCCGGCGATGAGAAAGACGGCTTTCCATTCGATCAGCTGGTAGGCCTCGTCCATCCGCAGCACGCCGGTGAGGACCATCAGGGCCACGCCAGCCACAGCTGAGATCGCTATCGGCAGCCAGTTGAAAATGGCCGGGATCAGGACCAGGGCCATGATCAGGATCGCCAGGGGGGCTTTCCCGGATCGGGGAGCAGGCTGGGCCTGTTCACTGAGCACCAGGAAATCCGGTTCAGACCCAATGATGCGCAGTTTGGAGCGGGGGCCGTAGAGCAGGAATGCGTCTCCCATCTTGATCTGCATATCTCTCAGGTGGGAGCGGTAGGCCCGGCCGCGGCGCCAGATGGCCAGGACCGTCAGGCCGTAGCGGGCCCGGAAATCCAGCTCCCGCACCTTCTTTTCGGCCAGGGTGGAGTGGGGGGAAAGCACGGCCTCGATCAGGCCAGTTTCGGCGGTTTCAAGCTCCTTAAGATCCGGCTGGAGCTGGCTCTCAATGATCAGGTCCTGTAATCCCTGGACCGTATTCAGGCATGTCCTGGGCGCCCTTGATGATCAGGATATCCCCTGCCTGGAGGATATCATCCGGGCCGGGCATCAGCTCCGTCCTGTCCTGGCTGAGGATGCCCTGAACGCTGAGACCAAAGGCATCACCCAGGCGGCTGTCGGCCAGGGAAGTCCCCGCCAGGATCGAATCCTCTGGGACCCGGACCATCATCAGCAGGTCATCCAGCTGGTATTCGGGGTAGGCATCCTGCTGGCTGAGGATGAACTCGCCATTTTCTGCCAGGTGCTGGAGGTCTTCACTCTGTCCTTTGACCAGCAGGTTGTCTCCTGAGCGCAGGGGGATCTCTTCCAGGCCGGTATAGAAGACTTGGTCGTCTCTGCGTATAGCCAATACCATGACCTGGTAGACGAGGCGGAAGGCGGATTGGCGCAGGGTCATGCCCGCCAGGGAGCTTCCCTGGGGGATGGCGGCTTCGGCCAGCTGAACCTGGGTGGAGAAAATAGCGCTGACTGGCAGGGGATCGATTTCCAGAAAGGATTGGTCCTCATCTTCCAGCTTGGCGAGCTGGTCAAGCTTTCCCTGGACGAGCAGGCGGTCGCCTGATTGAAGGGTGAAACCTGGAGAGGGGGCATGGATGGTTTCCGGGCCGCGCAAAATGGTCACCACGTTGAGCTCCAGGGCCGCTCCCAGGCGGCTTTCCAGGAGGGTCTTTCCCTCCAGGTGGGAGGACTCAGGCAGCTGGATAAAAGCCAGCCGCTGCTGCAGGTCATAATAGGCCGAGACGCCGGGATATCCTTTTTGGAGATCCTTGGCGAAATCCTTTTTGGGCAGTAAATGGCGCCCCAGGAGGATCATATAGGCCGTGCCCACCAGCAGGATGGGGATCCCGAGGGGCGTGAAGTCAAACATCTGGAAAGGCGCCAGGCCAGCCTCAGCGAGGGCTTCGCTGATCAGGATATTGGGCGGGGTCCCGATCAGGGTGTTAAGTCCGCCTAACAGGCTGGAAAAGGCCAGCGGCATTAACAGCCGGGAGGGAGGCCGGTCAGTCCTGCGGGCGATATCCAGCACCACGGGCAGGAACAGGGATGCCACGCCAATGCTGTTCATAAAACCCGACAGGATCCCGCTGCTCAACATGATGATCAGCAGCAGCCGGGCGTCGCTTTCCCCGGCCAGCCGCAGCACGAATTTGCCCAGCTTGCTGGCGATCCCGGTCCGGGCCAGGCCTCCGCTGAGGATCAATACCGCCCAGACAGTGATCACGGCCGGGTTGCTGAAGCCGGACAGCGCCGTCGAGGGGGTCAGGATCCCGGAGATGGCCAGGCTGCTCAAAACCAGAAGGCCGATCAGGTCGATCCTGATCCGGTTGCTGATGAAGAGCAAAACCGCACCAGCCAGAATGGAGAGCACAATGATGATTTCCTGGGTCATAGGTCACTCAAATCCAAATATAAGGGGGATCCAGGATCAGAGAGGATCCCTGCCAGTCATTATAGTGTATCCCCCGGAAAATGGAGTTCATGAATATGGAAAAAAAGTACTTGAACCAACCCAACTCTAGGGAAATATCCCCATTTGTTAAAAAAACACTTGATATTTCTATCAAGTGTTTTTTGTTTAAGCGTTGTTTCTAAGCGCAGAAATTAATGTATTTTCATGCTGTGAGGAACCAACACTATTGCGGTGCCAATAGTGATATTGCCACAATCATCTTCAACCTGATAGGTAACAGTGTAGACCCGTCCGTCCTTGTTTCTACCGGATCGTTCAGCCCGCAGCTGGAAAGTGAAGTCGTCAATGATCAGGATATCATCTTCCGTGCTGCCGGTGCCACCATAATTATCATCCTCACTGGAAGTGACTGAGATTAATGTCACCACTGGGGTGGGTTCATAATTATCCGCTGCGACCACAGTTGCGGTCACGTCCACGTACTTGTGATTGGCAGGCCACAAAGTATCATGAGAGAGGGTAATTTCCAGAGTGGGGGCAATTAGAACAGGACCCTTAGAATGCAGATGGTCGACCACAACTGTGAATATACCGTGGTTTGAATTGTCCATGAAAGTCTGGGCTAAAGTTGGACGATTCTTGGTATCGATGAAACGACTGTCCACAGAGGAATCCAGAATTGCGTAGTCACCTACTAGTGAGACACTGGCTGGTTTGTAGATCAAGGCAACCTTGATCGCGTCAGTTCACCAATAGATATCCCGTATCAACGTAAGCGTAGGTTCCAGCACCAGCTGCTGCGTTAAGGCCATTAACCAGATCCTCAACAGCTTCATATTCATTATTTTCTATTTCGATCAAACCGACCACATCTGCGTCCAGGGCGTCTATGGCAGCTATGATCTTATCTCGCTGTCGGGTAAATTCTTCAGGAGTATCTGCACCGCGGCACTCCAGGTTGCCCAACGGGCCACAGATGTCATTTACGCCATCGTCCAGGGTAGTGAAGTAATTCAGGACGTTAAAGCTGGCAATTTTCAGGCTTCCACCCACATCATCTGGTGCCGCAGTGCGAGGATTCAGGGAAGTGAATACAGGATTGCTTGTTTGCTGGATTTTGTATTTGCCAAAGTTGTAATCAACGATACCTGTAACATTTTCGAGTTGATCTCCTCCCCGGAAAAGATTGGATAGATCAAATGTTAATCCGTTGGGATGAAGGGCCGGATCAGGATTCTCCGATCCCCTGCCATCATCGATTGTTATCCGGCTGAGCAGATTTTCTGCAAGAAGCTGGGCAGCTTCAGGCGACCCTGGATCAAAGATTGCAGTCGGCTGGAACTGACGGTCGAGAGACACCACGATTTCACCATACCGACCAAATTCATAATATTCGGAAATGACCAATGGCTGCGGGAAGGTGACCAGCATACCCTCATAGGCTTCAAGATCAGAAATAGCCACAAGTGGTAACGAGATTACAGTTGGCGTTACAGAATTTCCACTGGAACAGATTTCCAGATGACTCACGCCGGTGATTTCTGTCAGATTATAATATTCGTCCACATAGCCAGTAACCCGGACATGATCACCCGGGTTAACATCGAGTGAGGTGCTGTAGACAAAGATCCCTTCCGATGTTGCTGGATCCGTATCAATATTTGCGTCAGGCTCTTGGATATAAAAACCAGATTTACCATCTTGGAAGTCCCCGGTAACGATGCCCTCCACATCAACTTTGATTCCATCATAAGGGCTGTCGAAACCAGGCCCTTGGATATCATGAATGGGAGCTGTGGTAGGCAGACCACATTCAATTCCACAGGTATTCACTGCACCGGGTGTCGGATCGAATTGGGCAAAAGTATAGGTGTTATTAGGTCCTCCCGACCCGTTTGGACAGCGCTGGTTAGAGTGAGCGTATCCCTTGCCTTCGCCATTCTCATTTACCTGCTGCTGAGTGGGATTAAGCAATGATAATAGTCCGGTGTCATCCGAATCGCTCGTGTCATACACTAAGGCATCAAGTAAACCATCATGGGTCACTCCAGTTCCATTTGGAAAATCTGCTTCATCCCCATAATACAAGGCTGCTGCATCCGCTCCATTTTGGATCAGGTTTGAATCTGGTGAGACATCCAGGTCGCAATTTGGAACATTGGCAGCATCGCCACAGAGAACAAAGTAGCCCCCAGAATCAGTTGAATGTCCATCCAGGTCAAACGCCTCGTATGAGGCATCACCATTGCCGTTATAAAGAACCAGCACCAGATCGGTCAGGTCTGTGTTTCCTGCTCCGCCGTCGAATAGCTCGATAAACTCTGCGCTATCCGTACCAGACTGATCAGCATCCAGTTCATTGATGATGACATCTGGTGTGATGACACAGATATTCTTCGCACCCGGGGTTGGCTTGTACTGATCATAGGTGTCCGTGTTAAGAGGACCGCCAGATCCATTAGGACAGCGCTGGTTGGAATGCCCAGTACCGTCACCGCCGCCTTGTTCATTGATTTGTGGTTGACCAGGGTTTAGCAAGGCCAATAGACCCGGATCATCAGAATCACTGGTGTCATACACAATTGCATCTACAAGGCTGGCTGTTGTTACACCTGTGCCGTTCGGAAAATCAGCTGCATCACCCACGTAAAGGGCTGCTGCATCGGCGCCATTCTGGATCAGGTTTGTATCTGGTGAGACATCCAGGTCACAATTTGGAACTTTGGCAGCATCGCCACAGAGAACAAAGTAGCCCCTAGGATCTGTTGAATAACCATCCAGATCAAATGCCTGGTATGAGGCATCACCACTACCGTTATAAAGGACCAGCACCAAGCCGCTTAGGTCTGTATTGCCCACACCATAGTCATAAAGTTCAACAAACTCTTTGCTGTCAGTGCTAACTTGATCAGCATCCAGTTCGTTGATGATGATATCTGTATTTACAACCAGGACATCTTCAGTGGTGAAGTTAAAAACATAATCTGCAACCATATTGTCTGGTGGATCCTCAGTGTCCTGATCCGTAATTTGGGCTGCATAGACGGTTACTGTACAGGATTCTAGATTGGCAAAATCAGTATCTGGATTGAGGGTAAATGTGGTGGGTCCGCCGCTGATCGATGCAGTATGTGATCCGGTTGAACCACATGTGATGGAAAACCAGGGATCGGTGGTATCAACTGCCTCACTAAAAGTGATCTCGATGTTTGCATCAATTGCGACATCTACTGAACCATTCGCAGGTGATGTGGAGCTTACTGCTGGGGCCGTATCCTCGACGATCACTCCGCAATTTGCAGAATGAGCACCAAATCCATCAAAGGTATTTATCTCATAACCATCCCATTCAAGAGCTGGATCAAATTCATCTGAGCTATCTGTATCCCCAGAGCAAATGGATTCTTTCCTGCGCAGCGTATGATCTTGGGTTGACTCCATCCCACTTCCCCAGGCTGACCCTGGATCAACTCCTACCTGCCCAATAACATCGATGACTATTCCATTATTCTTTAAGACAACAGCGTCATCACCATTCCAATTGATTACAGAGCTGTTGATCAAATCCGCAGCAGCCTTTAAGCTTAGCATCAGCGCTATGGTGGGCGATGACAAATACATCCCCGCTGGCAACTGTGCCGGACAGCGACAATGTCTGAGAAGGGGTTGGAGATCCATTTGAATATAATTCCATTGTGTACAGCGATAAATCAACTGGACCTCCGGTACCATTGTAAATTTCAATGGCTTTGTTAAAACTCGATCCTTCAATGTACTCAGAAAAAAATAACTCTGGTGCATCAGCACTTGCAGAAAATTGTGCTGGGATCAGAGTTAAGATCAGGATAAAGGCTGCCAAGCGATTCACTCTTTTCATGATAAGTCTCTCCTCGTAACATGGATGATGGCTTATGGATGACCTATCCCCCTTCTAGATAAGAGTCTAAATCCAACCTAACAAAAATGCAAGGTCAAAGGTGGGCGACTTAGATTTCCAGCGATGCAAATAGGGAAAAAGCACTGACTTCTGATCCATAAATACCAATAGTTTTCGCGACTATTTTTGGCAATCAGGTTATTCAGAACTTTTATTCCTCACAGGAAATTCATTTCTATCAATTGATGCGAGTGATACGAAAGAGTATGCGGCAGTGAAGAAACTATATCGCTGAAGGGAGCCGTTAGAAGGAATATATTACAACAAGGCCTGGTTGGTCTAGATCGGCATAAGCGGAGATTGGATTGGAGTCTGTCAGCGAGTCAGTCAACTGTCAATCTTGATCCCAGGGCCCGGTAGGCGCGGATGGTGACCCATTTATTGGGTTTCTTCTTTTCGCCATAATCATCCCAGGTCTTTCCCTGGTAGCCATATTCCAGCAGCCACTTTCCATCCGGGGTTCTTTTGTCCAGGATCAGCTCCAGGGCATTGACCAGCCGGGGATCATCCCTCAAGCCCAGGTTGGCCAGGGCCTGGCAGATCTGCAGGATGTCGGAGACATAAAAGACCGGGAAGCCGAATTTCCACCAGTTGCCGCTGGGTTTATCGTTCCAGCCAGCCGGGTAATCTGCCGTGGCCGGATCGACGCTGAACAGGAAATCCAGGCCGCGCTGGATGGCCTTTTCGATCAAGGGCTGTTCTGCGGGAATCCTCCAGGAGGCTGAAGGCCAGCATCACCTTCACCGCGCCCCAGGCGCAGGATTCTTTGTTGTTGGCGCCGCACTGGAAATCAGGGCCGATCTTGCCGGAATAATACCTGAGAGGGGCTTTGCTCTCCGACATGGGGGCCACGCCTTCACCAGTGGTGGACCTGGCCATCCACTCAAAAGCCAGGTCCAGCCGGGGATCCTCATATTCCAGGAGAGTCAAGGCGGCCAGCATATTGCCCTGCAGGCAGTCCACCGTCCCGCTGGGCGCACCCTTGCTGGAGATCTGGCCGCCCTCGTTGAGGGCAAAATCCAGGTAGCGCTGGCAGGCTTGACCGATCCTCTGGTCCATCTGGACCGTCGCGCCCAGCTGGGAAAGGGAGATGATCGACCAGACCGAAGCCCGGTATTTGGGCAGGTAGCCCGGGCCGTCATTCTCCCAGTATCCATCGGGAAACATGGCACCCAGGATGGTTTTAATGGGACCTGATCGCAGGGCCTGCCTGGCCGGCAGCTGGCAGATCCGCGGGAGGGCTGTCGGTTAGTACTTTCAGGGCCAGGTACCTGGGGCCTGGCTCTACCGGATCCAGGAGCCAGTCCTGGACCTCCTGGGGTATGGCTGGGCTGGAGTTTTCCATGATAGACCTCTCAGGATCATTGAACGGCACTTGGGAGGGAGGGGTTGGTTCTCCCTTTATTCTAATCGGGATCGGGCCGGGGGGCGAGGAAGTCTTTCAGGTCCAGCAGGGAATCCACCACGGGGTAGTTGGTGTTTTCCAGGCGGGGCCGGCTGTGATGACCGTTGGGGATCAGGAGGCAGTTCACCCCCAGCTCAGCGGCGATGGTACTGTCATGAGTGGTATCTCCCACCAGCAGGATCCGCGAGGGAGGGATGGGGCAGGAGCTCATGAATTCCCGGGCCAGTTCCAGTTTGCCGGCAGCGTGGTGGTTGTCGAGCCCCCGGACCGAGCTGAAGTATTCCCCGATCTGGTATTCCTGGACGGCTTTGAGCAGGTAGCTCTCCCGGCTGGCGGAAAGGATGGATTGGCTGAGGCCCAGGCTGGCCGTGTAGGCCAGCATCTCCCGGGCGCCAGCCATCAGGGGGCAGTCTGAGCGGCCTTTTTCGTAGGCCTGGATGAACTCATCGCTGATGGCCTCAAAGGGCTCCTGGCTGAAATCAAAGCCGATCTTCTCGTAGTAGTCCTTTACGGGAAAGTCAAAGACATGGGTGTAGCTTTTGCGGGACAGCGCGCCCAGCTTTCTGGCGGCCAGCATGCCGTTGATGATCTCCAGGCACAGGTCCAGGTCGTCCAAAAGGGTGCCGTTCCAGTCCCAGATGATATGCTGGATGCCCTGGGCCCGGTCCAGGCCGCTGGCTGGCAGTGGCGGATCCGCTGTGGCCTTTTTGCAGGGCCGGGGTGTAGCGGCTGAGGCCCAGGTCGATCCCCTTTTCGCGGCCTTTCCAGAGCCAGATCAGCCCGATGCCCAGCAGAGAGGACAGAGTGCCGATCAAGCCGCCTTCGGGTCCAAAGGCGCCCCCGGTCCACAGCTCGGGGCCGCGCTGCAGGATAGTGATCAGCGAGCCTGCCAGGCCCAGGTTGCCGCTGACCGGGAAGCCCAGGACCGGCCCCTGGAGGAAGTTCCAGCTGATATGCAGGCCGATCGAAAAGGCCAGCTGGCCGGTGAGCAGGTAGCCGGCCGCCAGCAGGAAACCGGCCAGGCAGATATTGAGGACCGCCAGGAGGTGGCATTGGGGTTGGCGGCGTGCAGCAGGCCAAAGACGATCGAGGACAGGGTGGTGGCCAGGAGGATCGCCGTCCGGGGTTGGAAGGAGTTTTCCGGAGAGGCCCTCTGAGAGGTTCTTGATCAGGTAGCCGCGGTTGAAAAGCTCCTCGTAGACCCCGACCGCGATGTAGAAGAGTGCCGAGATCAGAAGCTGCCCGGGAGGGGTGTTTCCCCGGGGCTTGGCAGAAAGAAGCCTTCGATCTCGATCCAGCCCAGGGCGTATTCCAGCGAGAAGACCAGGGCCATTAACACGGCGCCCAGGCCCAGGCCCAGGCCCAGGTCCGCCCACCAGCGGCGGGAGAAGTGGAGCCCCAGGCTTTTCAGGGGCCGCCGGTCCAGGAACCGGGCGGCGAGAGCAAGACGCTGCCCGCTATGGCCAGGCCCGAGGCGAGGGCCATGGCCAGTTCCAGGGGGGCTGAGCCCCCGCCGGGTTTGAGGGAGAGGCCGGGAGGAGAGAACAAGGCCAGCAGGGCGGCGGCTCCCGTGGCCAGCAGGATCAGCAGGATGCCCGCCAGGAGCAGCTGGAGGATCAGGCGCCAGCCGGCCCGGAGGCGGTTTTCAGCGGGATTCCAGAAGGTGTTTATAATGATTTTCAAGAGGTGCTCCTGGTGGAAAAAGTTATTGAGATATCTTTTCAAGATGATTTTTCCTGAAAAATTTTTTTAGATCATTTATCCAATTTTAACATGGCTATGTTGGATAACTGATCTTCTTTCGTTATAGTTGTGAGCTATTTTTTCTTGAATGTTTTTTTCGATTTACATTCCCGTTAATACTATCTCTATTAAACTTCCGTGAAATCATTGTAATTTTGTATATTACATGTATTAGTGTCATTTCAGGAATTGAAAGAACTATATCGGAAATTTAATCTACAAATCTACGAATAATTTCAAGTTATATGAAATGGTCAATTAACAGGGTAAGGATTCAAGTCTGAAAGTAGAGTGATTAGCGTAAGGAATAGTATCATTTAGAAGACAGATCTTTGTATATTTTAATCGTCATATTTGATGGCCTTATTCCTAGAATATTTTCAAAATTCTCTTTGCACATATTAAAGGTTCTATGAATTTCAGTCATGTTATTTAAACCTGAATATGCCTCCATGCATATTTGATAGGCTTTTTCCTGACAGGGCTCGATTTTAACGATATCAAAGCAGATGTCTCGACTTGCAGAATAATTTTCAATACTCAAAAAATAGGAAGCAATCTCGAGTTGAGCTTTTTCATAATCGAGATAATACTTCCTTCGTAAGGGTTCTGCCCAGGTTCCATCTAACTGAGGCCCGTAAGGGTGTTGATAAATCTGAACTGCGCGTTGGAGTTGCGAAATTTTAGAACACTCGTCAACCTGATTATTGGCTAGCTTGATATATTCTTGAAAATCTTCTACATCGTATTTATAATCGCAATCCCGGTTGAATGAGTAGGTGCGAGTTTCCTGATGGAATTGGATGGTTTCTTTCCCTAAGGCCCGTCTCATCCTGTACATAGCATTTTTGAATTGGCAACTAAGTTGAGTAGGGGAACTATATGGCCAAAAAGTGATCCCAACTTGCTCTTTGGTTAATCCATATGGATGGGATATAAGGTAAAAAAAGATTTCTCTCACAGTTTTTTGGTGAATCCATTCTGTTGCCGCGATAGGCTTTCCAGCTAGATGTACATTAATCTCTCCAAATGCTGTGATTGTTATTTGTCCTGATCTAGGGTCCTCTAAAACTTGAGGGAATAATTCTGATCTAACTTCAGGTAGATGCATCACTAACCGGTTAATTTCCTTCATGCACTTCTGAAGAAATGGAAGTTCTTGAACATCGGAAAAGATCTGATTGACGTTATCTAAGTGTCGAATCAATTCCGGCGCAAGGGGGTGCACACTTTCTAATTGAGCAAGATTTCCATTCAGCTTTTCTAGATATTCTTTCAGAACCGCTATGTTTCCTTGCTTTTTAGCTATTAAACTCAATCCCAGATGAGATTTAGTTAGGTCGTACAAACGGTTTATTGATATGAAGATATCCTGCGCCTGATAAAATTCTTTATGCGAGAGATTTAGCTTGTTCTGAGCTAAGTGAATGAAACCCAGTTCCATGTACCATAAACCGCGTTCATAATTAGAGTTACTTCGGTTAATAGGATCCTTAAGTTCAGAGAGAATCCTTTCTGCTTGGGTGTGTTTGCCTGAGCAGCGATAGCAGGTAGCGATTGATAATGATAAATATATTGACAGAAATGAATCGTGTATCTCTTCAGATAATATCAGTGCCTCTTCATAAAAGCTCGTGGCTATCTCGAATAAATTCAAGGAGAGAGAAAGATCCCCTCGAGTAGCTTTATTAAATGCTTGCATCCTTTTGCTTGATACGATCTGTGCATATTTTTCTCCCTGATTTAACCAATCGTCTGCTGCAATATAATTTCCGGTAAGGGTAGATAAGTAGCCTAAGTTATTCATCAATATTGATAATTGAATGTTATTTCCGTGTATTGACCAGTGAGGGATTGAATCTAAAAAATGAGTTTCTGCCTTATTGAAATGCCCCATATTCATCAGAACAAGGCCAATGTCCATATGAACTTGTGCGATATTATTAGGCTTATGCAAATTTTTATATTCTGTGAACGATTTATTAAGATACTCTAAGGCCTTAGAATTTTGTCCTAGTCTTCCGTAGCCTAAGCCAATCTCTCTATAAGCTTCTGCTTTTATTTGGGCGAAATTGGTTTCATCATTAAGATTTTCTATGACCTTCAAGCTAATATTAATTCCTTCCCTATATTTTCCTAGAATTCTGTTTGCAGTTGAGCGCCACACATTCGTTTGCAAAAAAAGCTCATGGTTTGATGAAACTTGGTCAAGGGCGATAGCCTTATCCAGCTTTATGAGCCCGTCTGTTGGCTTCCCAATTTCAATTAAAGCAAAACCATTTAACGAATAGAGAATTGGATATGAGAGATAGCCATCATCTGGTAATATTTGTAACCAATCTGACAGGAGTGAAATGCGACCAGCATGGAATAATTCGCTGAAACTAGAATCAATCACCTGTGCCATTTTTTGCGGATTGCCCAGCTGGCGAGCTGCGTAAAATGCTTGTTCCCAGTTCTGATAATCCAAATGAAGGCTGACTAAGCGTGATAGGAGTCGCTGTTTTTCGCCAGGAATTTGGTTATCTAATTCCATTTCAAGGTATTCCCTGAACAAATGGTGGTATCGGACCCATGTACAAGTATCTTCTATTTGCTCGACGAACAAATTTTGATTTGTAAGTGCTTCTAAAAAGTCATTTGCACTAATATTTTCTGGTTCACCCAATAAATCCTCGATCATGGCTTCATTGAATTCATCAAATAGTGATGTTCGCAGCATCAGGTGTCTTATTGGAGTCTGTTGACTTTGAAAGATCTGATCAGCGAAGTAACTATTGAGATCTGCGGCTGAAACCTTGGCGGCTTTAATCTGATCAGGAAATAATCTTTGGTCAATGTCATTGTTAAATAATAGGCCGGTTATCCAACCTCCAGTACTATTGATTAAATATTCGGATTCATCATCAGAGAGAGGCAAATTATGGTTCTGTCGGAAATACTCCTGAAGCTCTTTTGGTTGGAAGGCTAGGTCCTCTTGATCGATTCCTTTCACCAACTTACGCCCGATTAATAAAGGCAAATCCGGTATACTATACTTTTTTCTAGAAGAAATCACTAAATGGACATTTTCATCCATCTGGAGGCCAAATTGACTGATAAAACTTATGATTTGCATATGATCCTCTAATAAATGAAAATCATCTAAGAAGATCACAAAGTTCTCTGATATTGAATAGTAAATATCATTGATCAGCGTATTTATAAATTGATCAGGAGGATTTAATGGATCTGCAAGATTCCCAAGAAGATTTAGTGATGGTTTACCGAAATCCTGAAATTCCAACTTTATTGAATGAAGTAAATGGGCTAGGAATCGTTTGGGATCCTTATCAAGCGAATCAATAGTGAACCAGCATGCAGGGTGGGAAGCTTGGTGAGCAAGGTCGATCATCAAGCTTGTTTTTCCATAACCTGCTGGCGCAGAAATAAGGGTAAAAGGGTAGTCAAGCAGATCAGCCAGGGCTGCGTTCAGGCGGGGCCGGCTCAGCAGGTCAGCCCGCCGGCGGGGTACCCGGAGCTTGGTCCGGGTAACAGGTATGCTCATAAACTTCCCCCCACTTCTACTCTGAGATTTCATGTTACGATAGTTCCATTATAGACTGAAGGACCCCGCTTTGTAAAATCGGGTTTCCAAACAGGCGCAAAACCAGGGAGCCAGGCCGCATGGAAAAGAAATCTCGGGACATCACCAGGAACCTGTGGCAGGCGGTCTTCTGGGTCTCCTTCCCGCTGGGGGTGCTCAGCTTCCTGCTGCCCATTTACGGGGTAGAACTGGGCGCCAGCGCCCTCCAGATCGGGGGCATGTTCACCGCCTTTTCGATCGCCCCGGCCCTGATCCGGCCCTTCCTGGGCCGGGCCCTGGACCGCTGGGGCCGGCGGCCCTTTTTGATCATCGGCCTGGCCGGCTACGCCCTCTCCACCCTCTTATTCTCCCTGGCCGATTCCGTCTTCCTGCTCACCGCCGCCCGCCTGACCCAGGGCCTGGGCTCAGCCTTCCTGTGGATCTCGCTCTATACCATGCTGGCCGATCTCTCCGGCTCCTCTTCCCGGGGCCAGGCCTTCGGCACCCTGGATGAGGCCTCCTACCGGGGCGGGATCATCGGCACCACCCTGGGGCTGAGCGCGATTTTCACCCTCCAGGCCGCCTTGGGGATCAGCTTCCAGCAGATCTGGTTCTGGCTGTTCCTGGCCTTCCTGGTCCCGACCCTGATCGCCCTGGCCTATGGCTGGCGGGGGACCAGGGAAACCCTGCCCGCTGCAACCAAGTCTGAGGCCCGGGGGGTGGCCATTACCCGCCAGTTGTGGGCGCTGATGGGGATCGTCTTTGTGACGGGCGCTTCCCAGGCCATGGTCTGGCCCCTGTTGATGATCTTCCTCCAGGACCGCCTGGGAGCGGGCATCATCAGCCCTGGCCCTGGCCTACCTGCCAGCGGCCCTGATCAGCTCCTTCCTGCCTTCCCGGATGGGAAAGCTGGCTGACCGCTGGGGCAGGAAAGGGCCCATGATCATCGGCCTCCTGGTGGGTTCCCTGGCCTCGCTGGCCATGCCCTGGCTGGGCGGGATCCTGGCCCTGACAGCCCTGTGGTGCCTGGAAACGGTCGGTTATACCATCTCGGTCCCAGCTGAAAGGGCATTTGTGGCGGATATCGCCGGGCAGGATATGCGGGGCAAAAGCTACGGCCTGTACACCTTCTCCTATTTCCTGGGCTCCGCCCTGGGGCCCCTGGCTGGCGGCTGGCTGTATGACAATATCAGCCACGCCACTCCTTTTTACCTCAACTCGCTGGTGCTGGTTATCGGCGCGGTCCTGGTCGGCCTGGTCCTCAAAGAGCCGGCTCGCCCGGCGGGAGGGATCAAACCCTGATCCATAGGTGGAGCGGGGCCTACCCTGAAAATTCACCCTGACCCCGGTAACTGAAACTGGTACACTGAAACAGAACAAATGTTCTGTTAGCGCTTATTCAGGAGAGGTTATGGACCGGGAAAGGTATTTTCAGCCAGACAGCTGCCAGATTAACAGGAAGTATTACTTGAAGATATCTGAAAACGGCAGCGGTCCAAACTACAGGCAGGTGCGCTTTATTAGCTATCGTCCCCATCCAGCGGAGGTCATGGTCCACGACGGGACAAGGTCCCGGGTGATCCACCGGGTTGACCTGTATCAAAAAGCCGCTGATGAGGGAGAAGTTGAATAATGTGGGGGAAATTGCTCTAATAAGAGCTCAGCTCGTCTTCTGAAAGCTGTTCCTTGACCCCGCCGGCCGCATAGGCTTGATGCTCGCTGTAAAGCCAATGTTGGAAGATCATCCCATCTGTCGATCTTCCGGATCAGGGAGCCCAGCTTTTTCAGGCTGTTCTGTTCCCTTTTCGCGTCTGGCATCCAGGGCTGCGGGGGACATCCCGGCATCCGGCGTGCCCAGGAATTTCAGGGAATAATCCTGCTGAACGGGCTTGAGATGATATACCCAGTTGAAGATGGCTTCCGTCGGGGCATATGGAACTCTGAGGTGATCACCAGGCAGCTGGCCAGGGCCATGGGATCGGAGAATAAGGCCCGGGCGAAGTAGGCGTTTCCGATCGTATCGTAGGAGCAGATCTCGGTCAGGACCCGCTCCGGGGAGACCCCGGCTCCGACCAAATACCCCGCAGCCTTTCTGGATTCAAAGACCGGATAGCCTGCCGGATCCAGGGGCGGCGGCTTGTGGACCGTGCCGCCGGAGAGGGTAATGAGCCGCTCAGCCCGGTCCTGGACCTCCAGCGCGGCATCCAGCCTGGCGATCGTCCAGGGGGGAAGCGAGCCGTCTTCCCTCAGGCCGCCCCCCGGTATAAAAACGCAGTCGTAGTTTTTGGACCTCATAGGTTTCTATCAGATCGTGAACTTGCCCTTTTCCATGATCATTACTCCGTCCACCAGGATGGTGCATCCCACCGGGACCACATCCACATGGACGGCGGAATTCCAATCCGCGCCGGTCCGGTTCGGGAAGGGATTGCCAAAAGCGACATGGATCCCGGGGATCTTTTCGTCCTGCAGCAGATTGCCCGTTAATTCACCCACCGCGGTATTGGTGCCGATCGCGAATTCCCCGGCCCGCCGGCCGTTCTCGGCTGAGTCCAGGTAAGCCAGGAACTCCTCCGCCAGGGCCTGGTCCTGGCAGGTGGCGTTCGTGACCAGCCCATCCTTGACCTCTATCGTCAGGGGGTTCTTCAGAACGCCGTACTTGGGCGAAAAATGATCTCCCAGGACATCCACCACCAGCACCCCGTTCAGGTCCGCCGGGCAGGTGAAGACCTCGCCTTCCGGCAGGTTGCCCCAGTCCCCGGGATTGTGGTACAGTCCGTGGCAGGGGATCCAGTTGTAATCAGGATTGAAGCTGGCCTGTATATCCGTGCCGCGGATGGAGGTCACCGCGATCTTTTTAGCGTCCTTGACCAGGTCCAGGACCTGGTATGTCAGCCGGTGGATCTCCTGGTAATCGGCCGTCATGCCCTGCCTGATCAGGGGTTCAGTGATGCTCACCATGTGGCCGTGCCGGGGAGGGGCTGGCCCAGCTCTTCCAGGACCTGGCGGGTCCGCGATCCCGCCCAGGTCCCCGCGCATGCGGATCTCGCCTTTCTGGCTCTCAGCCGCGTAAAAGGTCACGGTGGGGATGAAATCGATCAGCCCATCTATCAGTCTGATCCGGGGCTTTGGTCATCGGCCTGTCCCCGTAATCCTCCAGGATGAAAAGCCTCACTTCGGCCTGGGCGGCAGCCGATTCGTCTGCCAGGGCCTGGCCGATCTTCAGGGTACCTCTGTCGGTGGTGATCATCACCCGGTCGCCTTTCTGGACATTCATGCAGGTGCGGACTGCGTTCTTGATTCCGCGTTGGAAGAGTTCATCAGTCATGGGAGATCCTTTGTTTAGACGTTGAATTTAAAGAAGATCACATCTCCATCCTGGACGGTGTAATCTTTGCCTTCTATCTGAAGTTTACCAGCTTCCCTGGCTTTGGATGTCCCACCCAATTCTTGAAAGATCTCGAAGGGAATGACTTCCGCCTTGATGAATCCGCGTTCAAAATCGGTGTGGATCACCCCGGCAGCCCGGGGCGCTTTGGACCCTTTGGGAATGGTCCAGGCCCGCGTTTCAGCCTCGTTGTAGGTGAAAAAGCTGACCAGGTCCAGGATCCGGTAGCATTTGTGGATCACCAGGTCCAGGCCGCTTTCTTCGATGCCGGAAAGGGCCATATAGTCTGCTTTCTCATCCGGGCTTAATGTGTTCAGGTCGGACTCGATCTGGGCGCTGATCGCCACCCATTCCCCGTTCCTTTCCCGGGCCATCTTGTCGATGGTCTTCAGGGCGGGGTGTTCGGTCTGGAGGTATGCTTCACCGATATTGGCCCCGAAAATGACCGGCTTGGCGGTCAGGAAGCGCAGTTCCTGGTTCAGGGCGGCATAGTCGCCAGACCCTTTAGCGGGAAAGGTGATCAGCGGGGAGCCGCTTTCCAGGTGGGCCTGGACCTGCCGGGCCATCTCCAGGGCAGGGGCCAGGTTCTTATCCCCTTTGAGCTGCCGGGATAGTTTATCGACCTTCTTCACGATCTGTTCCAGGTCAGCCAGGATCAGTTCCAGCTCTACTACCTGGATATCCTGCTCCGGATCCGGTGCCTGGCTGACATGGACCACATTGGGGTCCTCAAAACAGCGCACTACATGAAGCAGGGCGTCCGTATTGCGGATCTGGCCCAGGAACTGGTTTCCCAGCCCTTCCCCCTGGCTGGCCCCCTTGACCAGGCCGGCGATGTCCACGAATTCGATCGTGGTCCGGATGATCTTCTTCACGCCCACCAGCTCGGCGATCACCTCCAGCCTGGGATCTGGCACGGGGACGACCGCCTGGTTGGGCTCGATGGTGCAGAATGGGTAATTGGCCACTTCTGCATTCTGGGCCTGGGTGAGGACGTTAAACAGCGTGCTTTTGCCTACATTGGGCAGTCCGATAATGCCTATTTGAAGCGGCATATCCACCTCGTCAATCATTGAAATCAAACTTGCTTAAATCATACCAGACCAGTCATTACCAGGCCTGCGAATCTGGTTTATTATGGTACTATCAAGTTTGACGCGGGGGAGATCAAACCGGCCTGCAGGCTGTTTAGCTGTTTGAATTAGCGATCATTATTTATCTAGATGGAGAGAAAGCTATGTCAATTGCCATTATTTCTGATACCGATACCAGCTTGCCAGAAAACATCCTCAAGGAATGGGATATTGTCCAGGCTCCCATCACCATCCACTTCGGCGAGGAAGTCCTCAACGCCTGCTCGGATATCACGGACCAGGGATTGGTGGATCGGGTCAACCGGGAAGGGGTACTGCCGACCACCTCGGCTCCCTCCCCGGGGGTATTCTCTGAGGCTTACCGGGAGGCTTTTGAGAAAGGGGCAGACGAGATCATCTGCCTGACAGTCAGCGCAGGGATGAGCGCCACCTATCAGGCTGCCGTATCGGCTACGGAGCTGCATCCTGGAAAGAAGATCACAGTTCTTGACACTGAGAGCATCAGCATGGGACAGGGATTTATGGTCCTGGAAGCTGCCCGGCTGGCCAGGCAGGGCAAGAGCACAGCTGAGATCCTGAAAGCTGTGGTCGATATCAGGGAGCGGACCCATCTTTACGCGGCTCTTGATACCTTAAAATTCATGGCTTTAAGCGGCCGGGTGGGGAACCTCACCGCGGAAATGGCCAATGTGCTCAGCATCAAACCCATCCTGACCATCCTGGATGGCAAGCTGGACCTGCTGGAAAAGGTGCGCACCCGCAAAAAAGCCTGGTCCCGGGTCCTGGAGCTCGCTGTCGAAAGCCTGGGAGAGGGAGAAGTGGAAGGCATGTATATCCTGCATGTGGCAGCTGAGGACTGGGCCAGGGAATTTGAGGGATTGCTCAGGGCCGCCATGCCCTGTCCTGAGATCATCCCCATCACCGGGCTGACCCCGGGGTTATCCGTCCATACGGGAGCCGGATGTGTGGGCGTTGCCTTTACGACAAAACCCAAATAACTAGATTGGTATATTAACCGTTGAAATGCTGAACAGATTGCTGAAATTGGGTCTATTCCTATTGGCATGATTGCACTATAATAGAGCCGAAATTTTACCGGTTTGGATCCAGATAGATACACGGAGTGATAGTATGCCTGATTCGGAATACAATGCGACGGTAGTAGGGAAAATAATCGTTCGGCCAGATATTATGACCCTGCGGATAGATACAGACGAGCCCCGCGAACAGTTCAGCGCCGGCCAGTATACCCTGCTGGGTTTGTACGGCCGGGAGGGTAGATCGGAAAACTCCACGCCGGAGACGGACCTCGTCGATCCCGACAAACTTATTCAGAGGCCCTATTCGATCGCCTCGGCAACCACCCAGCTGTCCCAGCTCGAATTCTACATCTCCCAGGTCAAATCCGGTCAATTGACGCCGCGACTGTTCAATCTTCAGCCGGGAGATCGGATCTTCGTTAGCAAGAGGATCGTGGGTGTGTTCAAACTGGCTGAGACACCTCCCGATATTGATATTGTCATGGTTGCTACTGGAACCGGCATGGCTCCCTATTTGAGCTTTTTGCGTTCCTACCTGGCCTCGCGGCCGGAGTCGAAAATGGCCATCATCCAGGGCGCAGCCAAACAGTGGGACCTGGGTTATTACAGCGAATTGACCTTCCTGGAGAATGTCTTTCCCAATTTCACCTATATCCCCACACTTACCGAAGCCGATGAAACCTGGAACGGTTACAGGATGTGGATCGAGGAAATGCTGGACGCGGATATCCTCGGTAAAGAAGCCGGGATCGCGATCGATCCCTTCAAGACGCATTTCTTCCTCTGCGGAAATCCGAAAATGGTGGATAACGTCTCCGGATGGCTGTTGAAGAGAGATTACACCAAGCACACCCGCAAAGAACCGGGAGCACTTCATATTGAGGAATTTTGGTCCTGATCCTGATTGAGACAGAAAGCAGATGAGCCTGAATTTGTAGAAGATCAGGCTCATTTCTTGTTAAGGGCTGCGGCTTATTGGCCCCGGCTATAATGATAATATGCAAAATGAATATCCGGAGACGGGGCGTTTGTCAGGCTAATCCATGAGCACAGATAATATCCTGATCAGGCTGAAGAGGATCCTTGCCCAGATCGTGCTGGTCTTGCGCGGGGCGATCGCCAGTTTTGGGCGCCAGGGCGGCGCCCGCGGCGCAGCAGGAATGGCGTACTACACCTTATTTTCCTTCTTCCCGCTTTTGATCGTACTGGTGACGATCGTTTCCTATTTTGTGGACAGCAGCGAGGCCAGTGACCGGGTCGCACAGCTTGTGATCAGCGTGATCCCGGTATCCCAAAGTTTTGTTGAGGTGAATATTTCCCGGATCCTCATTATCAGGAATTCGGTCGGTTTATTGAGCTTGGTGATATTCATCTGGTCAGGGTCCAACGCGTTTGCGATGATGGTCCATCATATTACCAACGCCTGGCCGGAACAGGAACGCAGGTCTTTTTTCCAGAAACGTTTATTTGGCCTGGCCATGGTGATCATCCTGATCGTGCTCCTCTTCATCTTGATGTTATCTTCCACTGTTTTGAACGCGATAGTGAGATTCAAGGACACCATTCCGGGTCTGGACCTGCTGTTCAATACCTGGCTGTGGACCTTCGGTACCAAGGTCCTGTATTGGGCTGTGCCTTTCCTGTTCTTTTACAGCCTGTACCGGATCATTCCCATGGGGCGGGTCCCGGTCAAAGCGGCATCTCTCAGCGCCCTGGGCATCACGGTACTCTGGCGTGTGGCGTCGATGGGTTTCCAGTGGTACCTGTCCAGCGGATTAGCGCGCTACGAGGTGATCTTTGGTTCGCTGAGCGCCGTTGTGGCGATACTGCTCTGGATCTATATCAGCTCTTTGATCCTGTTCTTTGGAGCCCATGTCTGCGCTGCTGGATCAGGGAAGATGGAACTTGGGAAGCTGAACGGCATCCAATTACCAAAGATCAGACGTTGACGTTTTTGGTTTTATTCGGGGGGAGACCAATCCAGAAACACGCTCAAGATGGCCAGGTTGATCTCAAAATCCGTATCCTGATGGTTGGTTAATTCAATATCGATCCCGGCTATGCCCTGGTCTGAGACCCAGTCGACGAATTGCCCTGTAAAGAGGCAGCCCGTGTTGATCGGTGGATAGGGGTAATCGCTAACTGCTGCCACCGACTCCGCCAGGGAAAGGGAGCCCGCATCTGGAGGCTGGCCGCCTGCGAAGATCCCCAGGGCAGCGCTGTGGTAGCTGATCAAAGCTGTCAGGTCATGCGAAAGAATAAAAGCCATCAGGGCTTTCGTTTCAGGTTCTGAGCCGGCTTCGCTGCCCCCTTCGATATCCAGATAGCCCCAGCACCCGGCCTTGGGCCAGGTGGCCTGCCAGTTGGAGGGAAAGTTGCGATTCAGGTCCACGTTATTCTCGTTGGCCCGGCCGGCCCTCCACAGGGATCTCTCGTAGCCGTCGATATTAAAGGCACGCAGAATATACAGGGTATGGTCAGCGGGGACAACTTCGGGATGGATTTCCAGATAGTTGATCAGGTCATCAGCCAGGGCGATGGTGTTCCATTCGTATCCTCCATGGATGCCGGCCACGATCATCTTTTCGATGGGGCCATCCCCGAAGTGATAGACCTCGAGCGGCCGGCCAGCGACGGAGTGTCCTATGACCAGGGGTTGGTCGGGAGCCGCTGTTGAGGAAGGAGGGGGCGTGCTGGTTTGGGTTGGTGGAATGGGCGTAGTTGTAGGCGGCAGGGGTGATGGGGTCCCAGAGGGAAGAGTTGTTCCGGTAGGAATCGGGGTCTGCGGCGTTTGCGCGAAAGGAAGGTCCCCGTAAACAACCAGGGCTGAGAGGCCGGCCAGGACAAGGACGACCGTCCCCCAAAGCAGCATCACGAGCCTGGATAGTCCTTTGCGCATAGACATAACATGGATGGTTTTACTGTGTGTCTTCCAGGATAGTGACTGATTCTACCAGCAGGGTATTGCAGCCTGTATCCTGCCAGCTCCCCAGGAAGTTATTATCACTCTGATAAGCCTTGACGACCAGGATCTCCCTGCCAGTGATTTGGACAGTATCCCATTTGCTGATTTCCAGCATCTGCTGGTAGATCGCTTTTGTGGCTGGTATGGCGTGGATGAGATTGATCGATCCTTTCGGTGAACTGGTATTGGGAGATTTCCAGAAGAATTTGTGGTCGATCACGCTGGTATTGACGATGGAAGGATCGGCAAAGTCGCCGCTGGTCACCAGTATATCGTGGGTGAGGATGGCAAATTCCTGGATCCTGATCGGCGCAGCATGCCTGACCGTTCCAATATATTTTGATTCACCGATGCCTTCAAACTGAACCTCCCAGTGGTACTCATCAGAGGAGATCTTTTCGTAGGAATTGCTGATCACCAGGTTATCGAAATCTGCTCCGGCCAGGCCAAAAAAGCTGGTGTTCACCCGGGTATAAATGAAAAGGGTCGCTACAATGCCCATGAAGATAGCGATAAAGAGGCATCCGGACGGCAAGGAAGATGCCCAGTCAAAGATCAAGCCCACTAATCCGGACACGCCGGAACTGGTTTTTGAGGGCGTTTTACCCTGATCTTTGATATCGGGTTTTTGTGTGTCATGGGAAGGGTGGTCAGGGTGGGAGCTTTTCTGATCCAGCTTCTTTAAATAACCAAGGGCGGCACTGTGCCCGGGATCGATCTTGAGGATTTTCCCCAGGATCACCCTTCTTTCCTTGTCATTTGCGGCAACTTCCAGGGCCCATAACCAGGCATCCAGATTATTGGGATCGCTTTTCACAGCTTCCAGGATCAAATCCCGTGCCGGGGCGCGTTTGCCCTTTTTGATCAGCTCAATGGCCTGGTTTAGCTCATCTGTTATCATATCTTTTGCCTGGCGGGATGAAATTCAACTTCTTCCAAATCTTACCATGAAAGGATGACATTTTTTCAGGGCTCTCCTCTGACAAAAACGATAGGCATCCTGCCCTGATGGAATGATCCTGCCTGAATCGATCCAATTTGAATTATCATTGTAGGGACACGTAGAAGGGACAGCCTGGATATGATCAAGATTACCAACTTGAAGCTTCCGTTTGATCACCAGGATAATGAGATCAGAAAAGCTGCGGCGGTAAAGATCGGCATTCCTGAGGATAAGATCCTGTCTTTGAAGATCAAGAGGCGCAGCCTGGACGCGCGTTCCAGGCGGCCGATCTCCCGGGTCTATACTATCATTGTTGAAGTTGAAGACCAGGGTTCTTATAACAGGAGGATCGAGAAGGACCCGGATCTATCCCTCAGTGAGGAGCGGGAATACGAGGCCCCAGCAGTCATTTCTGGAATCAATCGGGAGCGGCCCCTGATCGTGGGCACGGGCCCGGCAGGGTTATTTGCGGCTTTGATCCTGGCAGAAGCTGGATTCAATCCTCTCTTGATCGATCGGGGAAAACCGGCCCGGAAAAGGGTAATGGATGTCAGCCATTTCTGGAAGGCTGGGGAATTGAACCCTGAATCCAATGTCCAATTCGGCGAAGGCGGTGCAGGCACATTCTCAGACGGCAAGCTGACCACCCGCGTAAAGGATAAATCCCTCCGGGCGGAGAAGATCCTCCAGGAACTGGCTGCTGCCGGGGCTCCCCCTGAGATCCTGATCGAAAGCAAACCCCATGTTGGCACGGCCAATCTGGTACGGATCGTGGAAAACCTGCGGTCGAAGATCGAGAGCCTGGGCGGTGAATACCGCTTTGAGTCCCGGGTGGATGACCTGGTCCTCGAGGGAGACAAGGTGAAGGGCGTGGTGCTGGCCACTGGTGAAAGGGTATCTGCCTCTACTGTGGTCCTGGCCATTGGGCACAGCGCCCGGGACACCTTTGTGATGCTCCAGGAAAGGGGAGTGAAACTGGCCCCAAAACCCTTCTCGGTGGGATTCCGGATCGAGCACGCCCAGTCCTTGATCGATCACAACCAGTATGGAATACATGCCGGGCATCCGGCTTTGGGCGCTGCGGATTATCAGCTTTCTTACCGGACCTCATTGGGCCGCACCGTGTACAGTTTTTGCATGTGCCCTGGTGGGTCTGTGATCGGCGCCGCCTCGGAAGAGGGTGGGATCGTCACCAATGGCATGAGCCAGTACGCCAGGAATGGAAAAAACGCCAACAGCGCCATTGTTGCTGAAGTCCTTCCGGGCGACTTCCCTGATGATCCCCTGGGAGGGTTCCTGTTCCAACGGATCTGGGAGCAAAAAGCCTATCTGATGGGCGGAGAGGAATATCACGCCCCGGCTCAACTGGTGGAAGATTTCATGCGAGGGCAGGTATCCAGCCAAATCCGGCAGGTGCAGCCTACCTATCAGCCGGGGATCCACCTGGCAGACCTGAACCAGTCCCTGCCGCCCGGGATCACGGCGGCCATCCAGGAAGCTTTGCTTGAATTCGACCGGCGGCTGCCTGGTTTTGCCGGGCTAGATGCGGTCCTGACCGGGGTGGAAACCAGGACCTCCTGCCCGCTGAGGATCCTGCGGGGGAATGACGGGCAAAGCATGTCTGTCCAGGGGCTCTATCCAGTCGGAGAAGGATCAGGCTACGCGGGTGGCATCATATCCTCGGCCATCGATGGCATCAAGGCGGCTGAAAAGCTCATCTCCAGGAAATAAACATATTACGATAATTCAGGCCGGGATAGTTTCCGATTGAGGTAAACTTATTTAAACAATCAGAATATCTCAGGAGAAGGCCATGCTCAAATCCAAAACTGCCCGCTACACGATGTTTGCTTCCCTGTATTTCTCCCAGGGTACTGTCTTTGCCTATTTTACCTCCCTGAATGCCCTCTATTTCTTGTCCAAGGGATTGACGATGGCCGATGTAGGGATCTTCGGTGCGATCGCTCTGATACCCTTTGTGATCAAGATCTTTTTAGGCATGTTGAGCGACAGGGTGAATTTGTTCAATATGGGCCACCGCAAACCCTATATTCTCCTGGGGTTGATCATCCAGGCCGGGTGTTTGGTCTTGGCTCCCTTTGTCGATCCAGCCACCAGCTACTGGGGTTTTGTGGCTCTGGCCTTTATTCTCCAGCTGGGCATGGCTTTATATGATACCTGCACGGATGGCCTGGCATTGGACACCACGCCGGTGGACGAGCAGGGAACCATCCAGGGATTTATGGTTGGCGGGAGAGCGGCTGGTGTGGTGATCACCGCGTCCTTGCTGGGAGTCCTGGCGCAGCAGGTCTCCTGGACAGCGGTTTTTTGGCTTTTAGGATTGCTGACCCTGGTGCCTATTCCGATGGTCCTGGGTATCAAGGAAGGGGCACGAGAAGGGGATGGAAAATTTGAGTGGAGCGCCTTTGCTGCTTTTAAGAGAAAACCTATCATCGCCCTGGCTGCAGCGGGATTCCTGTTCTTTATGGTGATTGCCGGCGCCAACCAAAACCTGAATCCTTTTCTGGAATCTGAATTCGGTATCTCCCTCCAGAGAGCAGGTTTGTATACCACAGTGTGGGGAATCGGTGTTGTGCTGGGAGGAGTGCTGGGGGGGAGATTGATCGACCGCATCGGCCAGCATAAGGGCACTTTGATCGCTCTATTCTTCTCCTTTGCATCCGTCCTGGCATTGGCTGTGATCCCAGGAACAGGGTTTGCCTGGGTTATTGTGGCGGTCTTTGGCCTGGCTTATGGAACCTACCAGACGGTCTACTTTGCCCTGGCAATGCACCATACGGAAAAGAGCATCGCTGCATCGATGTATTCGATCTTCATGGCAGTGACCAATATCGGCCAGGGGGTGGGTTTTGCTGTTGCGGGTGGTTTAGCCGGCCTTCCAGCAGTGGGATTCAGGTGGGCTTTTGTGATCCTGACCGCTTTCAACCTGCTGGCGCTTCCCCTTTTGCCGGTGGTCTTTGGCAAGGAAGACAGGTCCTGATCTCGGGTTGGATATCTAACTAAAAAAAATCCCTCCATTTTAGTTGGAGGGATTTTTCATTATTTTGATTTGCGGGTCTTGAGCGGAATGATGGCCCCGGATAATTTTCCCAGTTTGATCTTGCCTTCCAGGATCGTTACGGACCCTGTTTTCAGAGGGATCTTTTTGGCATCAAGGTCCACTTCCAGGGGAGAATCGCTAAAATTGAACACCACGATCAGCCTGTCCTTGCCCGACTGCCGGATATAACCCAGCAGTCCTTTTTCCGTAAATTTCCTGGGTAATAATTGGAGCGATCCGGTTTTGAGCGCAGCTGAGGATTTTCGGTAACGCAACAGGGTTCTATACCAGTTGAGCAGGGAGGCTGGATCCTCTTTTTGATCAGCGACATTGGCCCCTGCGGGTTCTGCGCTGAGAGGAAGCCAGGGAGGAGAATCTCCATCAGTGAACCCTGCCCCCGGGGAGCTGTCCCAGGCCATGGGTGTGCGGCAGTTATCCCTGTTGACGTAGAGATTCAACAGACCCAGCAGCCAGTTTGGCGCCCAGGCGTAGCGCTGGCCAACAGGATCAAGTGCATCCCTGGCCGGGATTTTGGCCTCAGGCAAGCCGATCTCTTCCCCATAATAGACCACCGGTACTCCGCGAGATGTGAGTTGAAGCAAGCTGATCAGTTTGGCTTTCTGTAGATCACCTTTCACCCGGTCGATCCAGCGCCTGGAGTCATGGTTGCCCAGCACCAGCACCGGGCAAAAAGGCTCCGGGTAATATCTTTCATAATGGGCTAGAGCATACCAAAAGAAATCAGCTTTAAAGGAGAAATGCATCAACTTCCACTGGAAGATCAGGTTCATGCCCTGATTTGCTTCTCCAAGATACTCTTTTACCGTTTGATCCTCTCCGAAGATCTCGCCCAGCAGTAACCGGTCAGGTTCATATTCGTCAAAAATCCGGCGCAGCTCATGGGCGAGTTGAATGGTTTCCGGCTGGTGGATGGTATATTTCCATTCAGTGAAGAAGCCAAATTTCCCTTCACTGGGAATGAATGCCCAGTGAGTCGGGTTGTCCTGAAAACCCTCAGCTTTGTAAATGGCGTGGAAGATGTCCAGGCGGTACCCGTCTGCTCCCTTATCCAACCAGAATTTAGCGACCTGGAACATTTCTTCCTTGACTTCAGGATTACGGAAATTCAAGTCCGGCTGGAAATCCAGAAAACTGGCGTAATACCATTGATCACGACCGGGGTGGTAATGCCATCCGGAACCCCCCGGCATGGCTTTCCAGTTATTGGGGGGTCGGTTCTTCCCCTTGCCGTCCCGCCAGATATACCAGTCACTCCTGGGATTATCTTTGCTGGCGCTGGATTCGATGAACCAGGGATGCTGGATCGAGGTGTGGTTCAGCACCAGGTCAAAGATGACTTTCATGTCTCTGCGGTGAGCCTCCTCGATCAAGCGGTCAGCGTCCGCCAGGGTCCCGTACTCCGGGGCGATCTCGCGGTAGCCGGATACGTCGTAACCCCCATCCCCCTGCGGGCTGGAAAAAAAGGGAGAGAACCAAATCGTCTCGAATCCCAGATCCTGGATATAATCCAATTTTTCGATGATCCCGGGTAGGTCTCCGATACCATCACCGTTTGAATCTCTGTATGAACGGGGGTAGATCTGATAGATAGTGGTTTTTTTCCACCAGGGATGTTCTTGAGGCAATTGAGACTCTCCTTATGGATGAAAAAACTGTCAGGATGAAATGTCGGTTTAGCCGAAGCAGGAATATCAGGGAAGGTATATCAGCTCTTCCTCCATCAAGATATCAGGTGTATCCCATCCCTTTTGTTGGGCTAACTCCAGAAAAGCTCGCCTGTATAGCAGCGATACTTGGATAGTTGCGGTTGAGCCTTCGGGGGTCCGGAAAACGTAATTACTGAGATCAGTTTCATAGGCCGCGAGGCGGTTGTCGCTTACTATCTTGGTTGGGTTCCAGTAAGCGCCAGTAGGGGTAATCTGGGTCCAGCGCTCCATCAATACCTTCGCATAGACTTTTCCAGGAAGCCCGGCGTAATAACCTTTGGAAGATTCGCCTATTCCAACCCAATCTGGTGTAAGGGGTCCGGAAATAAGTATTAAACGGTTCCCAGCAGAGTCAAAGGCGTTAACTACCAGGATCAGGTGCCTCAAAGGAGAATCAGTAGGGACATGGTGCCCGGCCTGATCGTTAGTAATACTGACTGCTATCATAATTTCGTCCCCCTGGCGCTCAGCCTGAACAGCCATGGAGACGGTGTTCTGGAGCAGATTCTCGCTGCCTGCACCAGGCATAGTATGACTGAAAATAGTGACTGGATCCCTTTCTAATCCGCCTTTTTCTGGCAGCGCAAAATGACTTGCTCCACTGGAGGGCATGTGGCAATCCTGGCACTGCTGTCCTTTCTCAGGATCACTGTAGGGGCTTTCCAGCCACTCGCTATAGGAGTTATAGATCACAGTGTCCCAGAAAATACCGTAATGGCACCCCGCGCAATATTGACTTTGCCCTTGCAGGGCAGAGTAGGTATCTTCGCCTGGAGCGACGTCATCCAGGGGACCTATGAATAGCTGGTGACCCTCCGGTGGGCGGCGGAATTCGTAGGATAAGACACCTGGCATATTGTCATAGGGTATTTCCAGGAGGTTTAGTTTGATATCCCAGATCTTATGGCAAAAATCGCAGGAAATGCCTTCCAATGCGTTATCAGAGAGCGCTGAGAGATCCACCTGGTAGGGATTGTTTATTGAAGCCACCGGAGCATGGCAGGCCGCACAGTTACCGCTAGTATCGGGAAAATCGAGTTTATAACCTGGTCCATAATAAGGCAGATCGGGATCTGGAGGCAGGGGAAAAGTCCCATAATCCTGGGTATATCCAAATTGTGTGAGAGGGCTTTGATTGCCATCTACGTCCGTCCCGTTGTACATGGATAAAAATCGAGGATTTACCGCAGATCGGGAATGGCTGTCCTGGAGCCATTCGTCTACGGGAAGTGTGTGGGTGATATTCGTCCCCGAACTGCTGTGGCATTCAGCGCAGCCCTGGTCCTCACCTTCGCCTGGATGATACAGTGAGGGGAGCCAGTCATACCAGGGATTATCACTATCAGTATGGGGCTCCAGATAAATCTCGACGCTGTCCAACCCTGGTGCAACATCTCCTTGGCCGGCGATATAATATCCGTATTTCCAGGCCGTCACAGTGAAAGTGTTCTTTGAATCTGGATTCGGTAATGAGAATCTACCTTCTGAGTCGGTGGTGGTGGAGAGTTCACTGGTTTGGATCCGAACAACAGCGCCTTCTATGGGTCCCTCGCGGTCGAGCACGGTTCCAGAAAGCGTATTGCTCCCGGCAGACTTATTGCATCCACCAAGGATAAGGACGAGCAGTATACATACTCCCCTGGTAGACAGGAGCGCTTTTGGTTCTGGAGGCATGATTTACTTTCTCCGGAAGTAATAGAATATCAAGCTCGCAACTAGAAACAGGGCTGATCCGCCAAAGATGAACAGCCACCTCGGCTGGCTGCCAGGATCCTCCTCGCTGACAGTCTCATCCATTTTGCTATCTTCATCGGATGGTTCTTCTTGTTCCCGATCAGGAAGCGGCTGGGAATCGTCTTGTGCTTCAGATGGAGGAGACTGTGGATCGTATGTCTCAGGGGGAATACTGTTTAGATCAAGCCGAAACACTCCTCCACCTGCCGTACCCGCGTATAGATGCATTCCATCGGATGATATGGATAGGCTGGTGGCTGCACGATTGCTCAATCCATTAATCAGTTTGAGCCAGGTTTCTCCCCGGTCCGTAGATTGATAAATCCCACTGACAATGTCAGAAAGGTAAACTATATCAGGATTTGCGGGATCAAAAATGATATCTCGATAATCCCCGTTTGGCTCAAGCCCTGCAAATACCTGCCGCCAGGATTCCCCCCCATCATCGCTGAGAAAGACCCCTTTCCCTGGCAGACCAGCGTACACTCTGTTTGGATCCGCGAGATGGACAGCCACTGTTCTCACCGGATCACCTGGAGACTCTATGACCAGTTCTGCCCAATTTTCACCATAATCCGATGATTTATAGAGGCCGGTCTGTGCTGCCGCGTAGGCAACACCTGGATCGAAGGGATCGACAGATACATCTGTGAGAACAGCGTTGTCGAACTGCTCTCCTGTAATTGACTGCCAGCTATAACCTCCATCTTTGGAAAGGATAATTCCTCTGCCACTTTCGTAGTTATAAGCATGGATCATTGAGTTATGATTGGCGGACACCGCGTAAACAAAACTGGGATCTGAGGGAGCAAATTCAATTTCGCTGATCTCTGGGCCATAATCCCCCTGATGATCTGTGGAAATCCAGCGATTCTCCAGTGCGTTCCAGTTGAGAAACACCTCACTCCCCAAAAGAACATGATCTCGATTCACCGGGTCAAAAGCCACGCCGCCCCATTCCCCGCCCGCCAATGGTTTTGTTTCCCCGGGGTTGTGGATTCCAGACCAATTGGCACCTGCATCTGTGCTGTACCAAGCACCACTTCGCCCTACTGCAAATATCCTGGAAGCGTTAAAGGGATCGACCGCAACGCCGATGATCTGGGCACCTGAATATCCATTGCTGGCATTTACCCAGGTTCTGCCGCCATCTTCGCTGAGGAAGTTGCCCCCACTGTAGTTATTGGCGAAAACCCGGTAAGGATCCCGGGGGTCGCACTGCAAGTCGATCGGCCATCCAGCTCTTACCCCAGGAGGGCCCCAAGTGCCAGATTTGCCGGTCATCAGGACCCAGCTATCCCCGCCGTCATCGCTGCGATAGATAGCTACATCGCTGCCGGCATAGATGACGGAGGAATTTCCGGGGCAGATGTCTACTGAGCTGAAAGTCTGGACTAATAAATCTCCTTCCGGCTCAAGTACTTGATGCCAGGATTCACCGCCATCAACAGTTCTGTAGATACCGAGTGGGCTGTGTTTTTCAGCCATCATTTGTTGAAGAGCCAATTCAGGGACTACGTGGCCTGCAGCCGCAAACAGGATATCTGGATTCTCTGGATGCATGAACAAACTACCAATATACAGAAAATCCAGCCCGTTTTCATAGCCAAGCGCGCGCCAGGTTAACCCGCTGTCTGTAGATTTAAGCACGCCCAATCCTCCCCAAGGAGTTGGATCTGTGTCGGGGTCTGTTTCGCCGACAGCGCCACGGTCAAATATGCCAGTGGAAAAATACATCACATCAGGATCCTCAGGATTGATCCACATATAACGCGCCAGGCTGGAGGGGATCTCCCCGTCCCAGATCAGTTTCCAATGCTCACCTCCATCTACCGTTTTGTATATCACGCCGCCAACATTAAGTCCCCAGACATTATTCCCAGATTTTTGTAGTTCGCCCATGGCATAAACGATGTCTGATGTGCGGGGATCCACTGTGAAACCGCGGAAGCTCATGACAATCTCAATTTCTTGGAGAATACCCTGGCTCTTTTTCTTCCAGGTCAAACCCCCGTCAATTGATTTGTAAATATCCCCCGTGAGATCGGTCCCGATCCAAATGATTTTTGGGTCGTGGGGGTCTACTGTGAGAGAAAAGACTGGAATACCGTCGCCAGCTGGGCCGCCAACCGTATCGATGCCCTGGTTGCTTTGATGCCAGGTCGAGCCATTATCGGTGCTGATATGCACTCCGGCGTTAGCATCGGTTACATACCAGGTATTAGGATCGTTGTAGTTGTACCGAATATCATAGCCCAAGCCCCCAGGTGGTCCTCCAAGTCGAACCCAGGTGAGATCGCTACTACCCAGAGCCGTTTCATCGTTTTCAGTGGCTGAGGTTTCTTCTGTTCCCCAGATCTGGACATTATCTATCCAGACCGGTCCGTCCATGATGGATTCAAACGCTACGCCACCTTTGCGGAGTGGTTCGGGGTCGTGGAAAGTAAGTACTTCTCGGTCATCTACATAAACGAAAATCTCAGATCCATAACCAGCTATCTCAATTGTATGCCATCCCTCCCCAATCCCTTGAGTATCAGTCAAATCAAAGAATTGATCAGGACCTGTTTGTTTAGCCAGATAGATATTCTTTTGGCTGATTCCAATATAGTAGCGGTTCGGTCCTTCCGAAAGGCGGAAATTGGCATGGACGAGAGCATTGCTGTCTAGCTTAACATCGAACCGGAATCGGTAATCTTCCCACCTTCCTGTGTTGAGGAAGGACCAATTATGACCAGCTCCGATGAGAGAGGATCCCCATTCAGTTTCTGTGATCTCCCAGCCCATCTCCGCTTCCCATTCTTCAGGCCAGCCCGATTCGAAATTCTGAGAATATAATAAGCTCTCTTCCTGGGCTGATCCGAAACCGAAAGGAAATGCCAGCACTAGAATGACTGTCACAAGGAAGAAAGGAATCTTGAAGTGTTTCATGGTCATGGTAGCATCCTTTGATAAGCGAGCTAAGCCAGATTGCGAGATTGCCAGTAACCAGAAATATCAAAAACCTAAGGGGGTTTAGACAGCGAACAGGTCAGATTTTCTGGAAATGAAGGGTTTGATGATGCCTGCAGTAAAAAACGCAAGGAAAGCAATACCATCTGGAGAAAGTCTCGCTGCAAGACATGTTTAACATTCTACACTATAGAATAAACATTTTAGTCATGAAAGACCCCTGGATAATAGGTTTTTTGTCTAGAACCGGGAAAGGCATAAGATGGATATTGCGGGAATTGTCATTCCATTCTTTAAATAATGTCTTATGGCATCTAGATCAAAATGAAACGATCGGGAGGAACGAAAACGTAATTATCGCTTGGCTTCACTGATCTAAACGAATTTTATTATAAAGATGACCAACCGGGATAGTAATTCAGATTTGTTTAAATTGCAAATTAAAGTTATAGTTGATGGTAGGTAGAGGCTTGCCTTGATATTAACTTGATCCAAATTTTGCTAAATAATTCCTTTTACGACCAGTCTAGAAATTAAGGATATTGATTATGCCAATGAATCTCCTCCTTAACCCTAAGAAACTCAGGCGCTATTATCCTGACCAAAGGTCCCAAGAGATCATGGAAAAAACCGTAGCGTTCTTTGAGGGTAAAGGGTTGCGGAAGATAAAAGAAGACGATCACGACCGGGTCTGGTATGAGGATTTCCTGGAATTCATCCAAAAAGAGCGGATATTTTATACCTTATTAACCCCCTCTGCATACGGTGATGGTAATACCCGCTGGGATACCTGGCGTAATTGTGAATTCAATGAGATCCTGGGTTTTTACGGCCTTGCCTACTGGTACACCTGGCAGGTGACCATCCTCGGATTAGGGCCGATCTGGATGAGTGATAATGATGAATTGAAGGAACGCGCCGCCCGTTACCTGAAAGGTGGGGAGATCTTCGCATTCGGCCTATCAGAAAAAACTCACGGGGCTGATGTTTATTCAACCGAGATGACCCTCACCCCTCAAGGGGGGGATGAATTCAGCGCCAGTGGGGAGAAATATTATATAGGCAATGCCAACAAAGCCCGGATGATCTCTACCTTTGGAAAGATTGCTGAGAGTGGAGAATATACCTTCTTTGTGACCGATTCCCAGCACGAGAAAATGGATACTATCCAGAATGTGACCAACAGCCAGAACTATGTTGCTCATTATGCGCTGCGTGAATACCCCATCTCAGAGGGGGATATTCTCTCCATGGGGAACGATGCCTGGAACACTGCCCTGAACACGGTCAATGTCGGTAAATACAACCTGGGTTGGGCCTCGATCGGGATCTGCACCCATGCTTTATACGAAGCCATCAACCATGCGGCTAACCGCCGGCTGTATAACATGTATGTCACTGACTTTCCGCACGTGAAGCGCATGTTCACAGACGCGTACTGCCGGCTGGTTTCAATGAAGCTGTTTGCGCTGCGGGTCTCTGATTACCAGCGCGCTGCATCTCCCGAGGACCGCCGTTACCTGTTGTATAACGCCCTGGTAAAAATGAAAGTCACCACGCAGGGTGAAGAGGTCATTGATCTACTGTGGGATGTGATCGCTGCCAAGGGATTTGAGAAAGACACTTTCTTTGAAATGGCGGCCAGGGATATCCGGGCCCTGCCTAAGCTGGAAGGGACAGTCCATGTCAATATCGCCTTGATCGTTAAATTCATGCGGAATTATCTCTTCTTCCCAGCAGCCTACGAGGATGTAACTCGCCGTGACCAGGCGGAAGACGACCTGTTCCTGTTTGATCAAGGCCCAGCCCGCGGATTAGGCTCGATCCAGTTCCATGATCATAATCCGGTTTTTGATCGCTGGAATCTGCCCAATGTGAAACTTTTCCAGGAGCAAATATTGGCCTTCAAGGAATTCCTGATGAGGGCCACGCCGGACGAGGAGCAGCAGCAGGATGTTGATTTCCTGCTGGCCATGGGAGAGATATTTTCATTGATCGTCTACTGCCAACTGATTCTGGAGAATGCGGAGATTTATGAGGTAGAACAGGATCTGGTCAATCAGATCTTTGACATCATGGTGAGGGATTTTTCAAAATATGCTCTTGAACTGCGCAATAAACCCAGCAGCACCCAGGCTCAAATGGAGTTCTGCCTGAATATGCTGAAGAAACCTGAAGCTGACCAGACCCAGTACCAGGCAGTCTGGGAGGGATATGTACACGCTCTCAGCGGTGAATATACGATGACAGAGTGAACCAAATGCAGTTCCGGGTACCTGGCGCCTTACCCGGGTCGTGAGGAGAGATTATTCAACCCATTCATGTTATACGAGGAGGAAGAGATGGAAAAAAAGGATCCGGTTGGAACCAAACCCTGGCTTAAGTATTATGACGAAGGTGTTCCGGCTAACATAGATTACCCGCCAGTCCCCCTCGATCAGCTGCTAGAGAATTCCGCTGTTGAATTTCCAGACCAGCCAGCTGTGATCTTTGGCGGGGCGCTTGGTTCACAGATACTGGACAGTGTTTTGACCTACAGCCAGCTCAATGATGCGGTTAACAGGTTTGCCGCCGCCATGCAGGACCTGGGCCTGAAAAAAGGGGACCGGGTAGCGATGTTAATGCCTAACTGCCCCCAGCTGGTGATATCTTATTACGGCACCCTGCGGGCTGGCGGTATCGCGGTACCATTCAATTTTCTTTACACCGCCACAGAGGTCCAAAACCAGCTGAATGATTCCGGGGCTGAGATCATCGTCGCCCTGACGACTTTCTATAAGATGGTTGATTCTATCCGGGGCAATACCAAGCTGCGCCATATTGTGGCAACTAATGTCAAAGAATATTTCCCCCCTTTCCTGAGCTTTATGTTCACAGTTGCCAAGGAGAAGAAGGGAGGGCATAAGATCAAATTAGCCAACAAGGAGGATATCTGGTTCCAGGACCTGTTGATTAATGCGGCTCTTCCTCCCCGTTCTGCTGATCTAAAACCAGCTGATACAGCCTGTTTGATCTATACTGGCGGGACGACAGGGGTCCCCAAAGGCGCTGAATTGACTCATCGTAATGTGGTCTCGAATGCTGTCGCCGGAAGCTACTGGTCCCATTCGAAAAGAGGTAAGGAGGTCTCTATCGGTGCTTTGCCTTTCTTCCACTCTTACGGGATGACTGCGGTGATGAATATGACCATTGCCACTGGCGGGGCTATGGTGTTGATCGTCGACCCCAGGGATGTCCTTCATATTATGGGTTCGATCAGCAAACACAAGGCGACCCTCTATTCCGCTGTGCCTTCCAGTTATGCCCGCATAAACACAAATCCTGACCTGGGAAAATTCGATCTGAGCTCTGTCAAGGTTTGCCTGAGTGGAGCGGCACCTCTTCCTCGCAAAGTCCAAGAAACCTTCCAGGAGATCACTGGAGCCAGGTTGGTGGAGGCTTTTGGGATGACCGAATCCAGTCCTGCAACCCATACCAACCCGCTCGATCGGAACAAGATCGGCACCATTGGCGTCCCCTGGCCGGATACCGATGTCCGGATCGTGGATATTGACACCGGAGAAGAAGAATTACCCCAGGGCGAGATTGGCGAGATGATCATGCAGGGACCCCAGGTTATGAAAGGTTACTGGCGGATGCCTACTGAAACCGCCAATATGCTCCGGGAGCACCCCTCGATCGGCCCTGGGAAATGGCTCCACAGCGGTGACATCGCCTATATGGACGAAGAGGGATATTTCCGGATCGTGGACCGCAAGAAGGATATGATCATCTGCGGCGGTTTTAATGTCTACCCCCGCAATATCGAAGAAGTCCTTTACCAGCACCCTGCGGTAAAAGAAGCCGGCGTAGTGGGTATGACAGATGAATTCCGGGGAGAAACAGCGGTTGCTTTTATTGTCCTCAAAGAAGGCATGGATGCCACGGAAGAGGAGATTATTGGCCACTGTGAGGAAAATATGGCCAAATATAAAGTGCCTTCGCGGGTGATATTCCGGGAAACGCTGCCGATGACGGCCGTTGGCAAAGTGCTCCGGCGGGAGCTGGCGAAAGAGTTATCAGATATTAGTTGACTAGCTTTATAGATTTACATCCAGAACACCAAGGCAGTCCAAACCTGATGGAATGCCTTGGTGTTAACTCATTACCTAAAGCTTTTGGGTCCACCCTGCGCCATCATAATACCGTGTGCCGCGATGGCCGCTTCGGGGATAGGGAGTTTCCAGCTTTTCACCGGGGGTTTTCACAATGATCAAGCTGCGCGGTTTCCCGGATTGGGGGTTTGAAGCGCCTGGCTCAATGCGGATGATCTGGCAGCGCCCGATGAGCATATCCATCCAAATGGTGTAGACATATTCACCGACATGCAGGCGGGAGGGTTTGCCTGCCATATGGAATTCAAATTCTCCACCCGGTCCATCATACAAGGCATTAACTGCTGCTATGCCATCTTTTTGTGGAATGGTTTTGCTTATACCGCTCATTTTTTCTCCTGGGGATCCTGGCGATACTTGTATTGCTTATTGGATAAAATCAACAATATCTAGATAAAAACCGCTCAGGATCGATCCTGGGCGGTTCCTGTACCCCCTCTGCGACTCGAACGCAGGTCTTCGCCTCCGGAGGGCGACACTCTATCCACTGAGCTAAGGGGGCTCGAGGGCAATTCTACCAGATAGCTTTCTCAGATTCAAGTCGCCGGGTTTTATGTTTGGAATCAGCTGCTTTGTTTGCTCAGGCCGAACGTATTCAGCAGGTGCTTCCACCCTTCCTGAAGATTCCAGGACCGGGCTCTCATAGTGCCAACAATACCGTAGGGAAGGAATAATACCAGCAGGATATAAACCAGGCCGATAATGACCTGGGAAGCTCCCCCCAAACCATTTTTCCAGAAAATAGGTAAGCAGCCGGATAGTCAGAGCGCCGAGCAAAGCGCCATCCAGGGTTCAGATCCCGCCGATCAGTATGATCAGCAACGCCGATATCGTGAAGTGTGAGCTGGCGATGCCGGGGCGGATGATGGGACTGAAAAGAGCATGCAGCGAACCTGCGCAAGAAGCTGTGATGGGAGATACGATCAGGGCAGCCAGTTTGAAATAAAACGTGTTATATCCCAGCATCGTAGCGCGATCTTCATTTTCTCTGATAGCGATGCAAACCCGGCCAGTTGGTGAATCTACAAAGCGATTGTATAGGTAATAGATCAGGATCAGAACAGCCAATCCAATATAATAGAACCGCAGTCTCTGGTTGATCGGGTCAATAATTGCCGGGATAGTCACTCCCTGAAGGCCAATTTCAGCGCCAGCATAATCAACCATTTCCCTGGATTGGATCACTACATAAAAGACCTGAGCGATACCTAAAGTCACAAGAGCAAAGGTGATGCCTTTCACCCTGGGGAGGACAACGCTGAAAATCAAAGCCATAATCAGGCCTGCCGCAGCTACCAGGGCCAGGATAGGCAGCAGAGGCCATCCAAAACTTTTCAACATGATCCCGGTGAGATAGGCGCCGACAACAAAGAACATGGTCCTTGTTCTTATGGATTTAAAGCAGATAGTAGGTCTTTTCAGGTGCCTACAACGATTCCGCCATCGACACGCAGAGTAGTCCCTGAAATGAATGATGCTTCATCGGAAGCCAAGAAAAGGTACGCATTGGCGACATCTTTCGGGTCTCCCATTCGTCCCAGAGGTGTTCGCGAGATCATACCCTCAATGATCTTTTCTGGCATATTGGACAGAATCTCGGTAGCGATAAAACCGGGAGCGATTGCATTTGAGCGGATCCCATATCGACCGAGTTCACGTGCCCAAACCTTGGTCATGCCTACTACGCCAGCTTTTGTGGCTACGTAATTAGTTTGGCCAAAATTTCCGTCCAGGCCAACGATCGATGAGGCGTTGAGGATCACGCCGCTTTTTTGCGCTATCATAGTGGGAATAACAGCCCTGGTGCAGTTAAAGACACCTTTAAGGTTGATATTGATTACTAAATCAAACATCTCGTCAGACATTCGATTGGCAACTTCTCCGTCCTTGAACTTGACCAGCTGGCCATCCCTTACGATTCCGGCGTTATTGACAAGCACATCCACGCGGCCCCAATTTTTGACAACTTCAGCAGCTGAGTCATCAACTTCCTGGGCATTGGTGACATCTACATGCTGGTAGATAGTGTCTGCTCCTCTGTTGGTGAGATCCTCCAGCAGCTTTGTTCCTGCCTCATCATCCACATCCCAGATAGCTAATTTGGCGCCATGATCGACGAATAGTTCAGCTACTGCGCGGCCAATACCATTCGCTCCACCTGTGATAATAGATATTTTGTTCTCTAAACGCATATGATTTTCTCCTTAATATAGTCAGGAAAAATTATACCCGGTTTGTCAGGCATCCATCAACAACGGAAATTCCCGACTCTATCTTTCAACATTGCCTTCTGAGTACAATCCAAGACAGAGCCATAATCTAACAGCTGATGCTCCGAGTGGGTCGCTAGAATCTAGAAAACCCCTGAAGGCTTTTTCAGCCAAACATTGGCGGCCTCGTAATGCTGTGCTTGAATCAAACTTGCCCCTATGGAAAGATGAACCAGGGAGGTAATCAACACATCCCCGGCGTCAGCGGTGATCTTTATGGCTTCATTGGATATCACTGTTCTGGTCTAGATGGTCGGGAGTGTTATTGATTCCAATTTATCCATTGTCCTTTCAAGCGTCCCCGGATTTGTCTTTGTCATCATTGAGATCCTGCTGGGAGGAGTGAGTCTCGGATTGGGTCTTCCCAAAAAAGGCTGACCAAGATATCGAGGAAAGGGTTTTTAAAACTTGTGATGATAGATCGATAACCTGCTGGAAAGCTTCTTTTGTCTCTCGGTTTGTGCATGGTGGTAATTTATGATACTGGGGGAAAATTATAGAAGGGCGTTGGGTGCTTCCCGATAGTGAGCGGATTCTTCCATTAAGGATTTAATATACATAACCTTAACTTTGCCGAACTTCGATTTAAGCTCTTCCTCTGGAATGTTATTCTCAAATCCCCATAGTATCTGGTCAGCCATTTCGAAGGAGCCAAGCAGGATTCCTTTATCACTCAGTCCAGGCAGGACGTCCGGATCTGCTTTTTTTGTACGGATCTCTTCCGGCAGGTTAAGGAATAATGCTAGGGTTTCCAATTGGGTTCGATAGAGATGCAAGAGAGGCATTATATCTGCAATATGATCACAGCCAAACTGCGTGAAAGTGCCGGTCATCCATTCGGTCCGGTTAGCGGACCCGATCACCATCCCATTTAATCGTTCCGCTTCCCTGAAAAGGATAACGGAGCGAACTCTGTGTTTAGCGCTGATGTAAGCATTCGCCTTCCGAATCCAGGTACCTCCTTTTCCGCCGAGTCGGGTCCGAAGGATTTCTCCTCCGCGATGTTTTAGGAGGATTTTTTGTCCAGAATCGACTACGCGGGCTTTGAGTTCGTACCCTGGAAAGTATCGCAGGGGCAGCAGGGAATAAACCCGCAGAGCACGCAGAGCCGGTACTATCGACATGACTTTTAGTTCAATGCCGAGGGTATCTGCCATTAATTGAGCATGTTTTTTGTGCAAGGGGTTGCTGTCCCGTTCTGGAAGATAGTACAGTTTCACTTTTTCAGCCCCCAAGCTTTTTACTGCCAGGGTTGCTGAAAGGGAAGAATCCAGGCCGCCACTCAATCCCATAACAGCAACCTTTCGGTTGAGGTCGTGAAATACTGTTTGGATAAAACTCGTTATCGCTTGAGTTGTACCCTCAGGATTGATCTGAAGAGGTTCAATAGGATAGTTCATCCGGGTCTCCTGAATGGCTAGACGTAAATATCAGATCTTGTCTGTTTGGGAGATAAGATTTGCGCGGATATACTCGATTTTTTGCATGGACTCTGGATCTGCTCCGTGGCGATCTATCTGCCTAAGCTTGTGCATCAGGTCACCGCAAGATTGATAGTAGCGGCGCACATCCTTGCTATTCCCTTCCAGCAAGCTGCGGACATGAACAAGTCCTTGCTGCCGGGCAGAGCAGGCTATCTGGTAATGGCGTGGTTGGATCACCCCGCTTTCCACTTCTGGAGCAAGATAGGTCTTCATCCAGCCTTGTTCCCGCTTGATAAGAAGCAGGATCAGGATGAATAGCCCCAGATAACCGCTCCAGTCCCAGATCAAATTCAGGAAAGAAGCCGCCCCAATATTGGCGACCAGAACAGCGAATAGATTGTGTATCAGGTGAAATGCGATAGCAAAAGCCCATCCCAGGAGCGGGAATACCCACCGCCATATGGTATCCCTTGATTGCCGACTGAGAGCAAAACCCAGTCCGGTGAATGCGGTGTAGAAAGGGTGCTGCCAGCCGACCAGGAAGGCTCTGATCAAGGTGATCTCAAATATTCCTTGGAAACCGTTTGGAAGGAATCCAAATTGATGGATATACCAGACATTTTCAGACGCTGCAAAGCCTAAGGCAGCGATTCCTCCGTAAACGATTCCATCAAGCGGGGAGTCAAAATCGGGTCGGAAAAGCACAAAGACGATCAGAACAGCCGCGCCTTTGAGGGTTTCTTCCACGATTGGTGCGATAAGAGTTGATGTGGCAAGCTGCGTAGCCAGATTGCTCTGGGTGAGCATTAATAAACCGATACTGGATAGGGTGTTGATGGTAAAGGCGGCCCCTGCTGCGATCAAAGCGCCCCAGAGGAACATGCCAACCAGCAGCTTAAGGGGCTCTTTTTCGTACCTGTCCAGATAGTACAAGAACAAGGCATACAGAACCATGGGTGTAAATCCGGCAGCAAATGAGAGCAGATAACCTGTCATTGGTTCTGTGTGTCAGATCTAAGTAGAATCTCTTCCCGATTGATCATAGCTTCTAGAGGTGGGATGCCCAGGGCATCCAGGATTTCATCGGGCCGGCCCGTTGCGCCGGGAAGCATAGAAAGCTTGGCTTCAAGAACTGTCGTGCCGGGCACTTCTTGTTGGATCAGGCTAAGCTCTTGGATCAAAGGGCGCAGATCATATTTTTTTCCCTTTCTCGTCCGTTTGAGGGTTTTTGCACTCATTAAATCATTGATGCGTGTTTCCAGCTTTGGAAAAGTCTGGGTCAGTATCATCCGATAAGTAGCTGCCTGGACCAAAGAGGGAAGTTTACCTCCTCGAAGGAGGGTGATTTCGTTGACTTCCTGAACGACTAATCCAGGCGGTAAGGCAGGATCCAGGGAAGAGCAAAAACTTTTTTGGGAGATGCTTTCTGAAAGCCAGAAATCGCCAATTTCTCCAGTGCTTGTAAAACCCAGGGGAAGGGGAGCAGCCAGATTGATCACCGGCCGGGGATTGAAACCTTCGCTATAGGATAACGGCAACCCGCTCCGGCGGAAGGTTCGCTCCCAGGTCAGGATCAGATCCAGGTGGCTTGTGAAGCGCATGGCCTCGGTTTTCGCAAATCTTATTCTCCAGCGCTGCATTTTCATAGGGGTCAGTTTTCCTTGGCGGATCGAGACACTTCCGGACAAAGCCATAATTCCCCGGGATGCTCATGGCGGAGATCGTTATATACGTGAAGGATACCGCAAGCAAAACAATCCTCCCTGCAGTCAGCTCGTGTTTTTCCCTCCAGGCTCCATTGATAATCTTGCAGCAGGAAGGATTTTTTGACTCCTGTGTCTAAGTGGTCCCAGGGGAAGGCTTCATCTTGACTGCGTTCGCGGGAAGTATAAAAAGCGGGATCGATGCCTGCTGTATCGAAGGCAGACAGCCAACGGTCAAAATCAAAATATTCCTGCCAGGCATCAAAGCGGGCACCATTCTTCCAGGCTTGAATTATCACATCGGCTAGGCGGCGGTCTCCCCGTGAAAGCCACGCTTCAAAATGGGTTTCCCTGGGATTATTCCAGTTCAGTTTCAATCCCTTACCGCGGATCTCTGATTGGAGCAAGTTGATCTTTTCCTGGATCTCCTCCCTGGATGCAGCTGCAACCCACTGGAAGGGCGTATGAGGTTTGGGAACAAAGGTGCTGATACTGGCGTTGACCTTAGCGCGTTTACCGATGATATCCTTGCCGATTGAGAGTACACGCTTTGATAGATCGGCGATAGCCTGAACGTCTTCCATTCTTTCTGAGGGGTGACCGATCATAAAATACAGCTTGATTGTATGCCACCCGCGGCTATATATTTCCCGGGCAGTATCCAGAAGTTGTTGATCGGAGATGGGTTTATTGATGATCCCCCTCAGACGTTCTGTAGCAGCTTCTGGAGCGAGAGTAAACCCGCTGCGCCTTTTTCCAGATAGGGAATCCATAAGATCAACGGAGAGGGACTCAATGCGCAATGAAGGCAGGGAGATATAGATATTATCCTCTGCAAACCGTTCATTGATGGCGTCGATCAATGGTATGATCTGCGTATAGTCAGAAGAGGAAAGAGAAAGGAGCCCGATCTCGGTATAGCCGGTATTGGGAATCAGTGACTCCATAGCTGAGAGGATTTCCTCAACTGGGCGTTCACGAACAGGCCGGGTGACGATACCAGCATGGCAAAATCGGCATCCTCTAGTACAGCCCCGCATTATTTCCAAGGAGGCTCGGTTGTGAACAGTATCAATATAAGGCACGATGGGTTTTAACGGAGGCGAAGGCAATTTGCCAACTATCCTCTTGGTGATTCGATCAGGCGCCCCATGGTTGATCTTTTCAAGGTGAGAAAAAAGACCACCATTATGATAAACAGGCCTGTAAAATGAGGGGATATAAAGGCCTTGGATCTTCGACAGCTCTTCGAGTTTTTCTTCCCTGGTAGAGTTTTCCGGGAGTTTGGCTAGGGCCTCAAGGATTTCCATTGTGACTTCTTCGCCTTCGCCAAGAACAACAGCATCAAGGAAAGGGGCAACGGGCTCGGGGTTAAAGGTAGCATGGCCACCTGCGATTACCAGGGGGTGGAAATCATTGCGGTCTGATCCATTGAAGGGGATTTCCGCCAGATCGAGGGCGTTGAGGAAGTTTGTGTATAAACTTTCGTATGGCAAGGATACAGCCAGGATATCAAAATCGCTGACAGGTCTTTTAGATTCAAGCGAATGGAGAGGAATGCCCTCAGAGCGCATATATCCTTCCATATCTGTCCAGGGAAGGAAAACCCTTTCGGCCAGATAATCTTCGGATCTGTTGATCAGATCGTAGAGAACGATTAATCCCAGATTGGACATGCCCAGGTCGTAGATCTCTGGAAACAGCAGGGCAGTCTTTAGCTTGGTATGCTGCCAATCCTTTAGGATCTGATTGTACTCGCCGCCTGTATAGCGCCCAGGTGATTCCACAAGGGGCAGTATCTTATGTAATTTTGATGTGATCTGTGGTGGATCTATCATATGGAGAACTCATTGATTAACCTAGCGGGCATTATACCAAAGCGAGATTTTAAAAAAAAAGTTCCAGGCCATGACCTGGAACTGACTAGCTTGACGAAGAAATCTTTATTCAAGTACCCAGGGAGCGATAGCCTGGTCCCAATCGACTAATTCGACATCAGAAAACCACAGGGCGACTTCTTTCTCACCATTTTCGGGGGAATCTGAGGCATGCGTTAGGTTCCTGCCGATCTCTAATCCAAAATCATGTCGGATCGACCCCGGGGCAGCTTCTGTGGGTCGTGTGGCACCCATGGTTTGGCGGATAGCTGCGACTGCGTCGGGTCCATCCCAAGCCATGGCCATCACTGGTGCTGAGGTGATGTAATCCAGGAGCGACTCGTAGAACGGTTTGCCTTGGTGGATTCCGTAATGTTCTTCAGCTAACGCCCTCGGCACTTGGAGGAACTTCCCCCCAATCAATCGTAGACCTCTTCTCTCGAGCCTTTTTATGATCTCGCCGATCAATCCTCTTTGGACTCCATCCGGTTTCACTAAAACCAATGATCTCTCCACTTATTCCTCCGCTGCATTGAAACTAAAATATCAGGGTTAAGTATACATGGAATGGGGATACTTGGGAATAGTAGCGGCTGATAGACCTCAACAAATAACAAAAAAGGACGGGAGAATTCCCGTCCTTTTACTTTTTTATAGGTCTGGTTTATGATAGTAGATCCTCTGCCTTCGAGTAAGCTTCCAGCGCTTGATCAAGCATATCTTTTTGCATATAAGCATCACCAAGGGTTCTTTGGATGGATATCTCCAGGGGATGATCCAGTGCTGCTTTTTGAAGATCGCCGATCACTTCATCAAGGAACTTCTTTTTCTTTACCAGAGATGTGTAAAGCTCCGTTGCATCGCCTATCAATCTATCACTGACTCTGGCCCGGGCAGTGACTAACATTTCTTCGTAATTCTCTGATTTGGCTGGTTTCCTGGTCGTTTTCTGACTGGGTGCCTGCGGAGCAGTTATGGGTGTTGGAGGAGGCGTTGGTGCTGGTTCTTCACCATCCAGCTTGACATCGCTGATGAACACTTCTGGTTTCAGGATCTCGATTGTTTGTGAATCTGTGATCTCTGGAACATTTTTAAGATCAGAAATATCTTTATATGGGCCGTTCTTTTCTCGGTAAGATACTATTCCTTTGGCTACTTGGTGACTTATCCCCAGAATCCCTTCCAGTTGGGAGATAGCCGCTTTATTCAGGTCTAGAGGCGTTCTGGAACCAGCTGGTGTATCAGTCGCGGATAACCAAGTATATTCATCCTCGACCGGTTCTTCCTGGTCATTTTCCGGGCGTTCACCCTCACCGAAACCTGCCAGCCATTCTGGTATTTCAACTTCCTTTTCCTCGCCTCCAGCGAGTTCGTCAGTATAAAAATCACCCTCAAGTGGCGATGTTGCCTTCATCCAGGAAGGCTCAACTTCTGGAGCTTCTGCTTTTGTCTTGGACCAGTCCGGAACTTCATCTTCTTTGGATTTCAGTTTCTCATCTATTTCAAGATCGGCTAACCAGCCTTCATCTGGAGTGTCAAAGTCTTTGACCTCTTCCGGGTCCAAGCTCTCACTGCTTTGTGAAGCTTCACGTTCCAGGTCAGCTAACCACCCGGAGTCTTCTTCCTTTGGCGGAGATGGATCCGGAGAATCATTAGCCTGGCGGACGGCCGAGAGTTTTTCCAACCAAAGCATCGCGGTGGTCTGGGGATCTTCTTCATTCTTCAGATCTTCCATCCATCTTGGTACAGAATCTCCAGGATCAAGCTCATCTGTATAACGCTTGATCTCATCCTTGATATCAACGTTGCCACCCTGGTTTACAAACTGTTGAAGCCAGAGCACAGCTGTTTCTTGAGGATCTTCCTCTTCCTTGAGATCGGCCAACCATTGGGGAACATCGTCTTCAGGCGCGATTTCAGAGGCCTCTTTGAGCCTATCAAGCATACCGCCAACGACGATTGGGTCTTCCCGAAGATCGTCTGCTGATTCTTCAGGAACGTCTTCAAGTTCGATTGGTGGTGCGAAGAGATCGCTCTCAGGAATGCCTTCTCCCTGGTCCAGTTTTGAGAGCCAATCGGCATCTTCTTCCTGTTTTTCTTCAATTTTGTTCAGGTAATCGATTTCAGCATCGTTCAGATCATGGTCAGATTTACGGATGGCCTCTTCAAGTGAAACAGCTTGGTCAGTATCCTCTTTAAGCTCAGATAGCCAATCAGGGAAGTCCTCTGATGTATCGTCTTCCATAATCTCCTCGGGCGGGAGATATTTAGCTGTCTCCAACTCTACAGGCGCAGATACCTCCTGTCCTGGATCTGAGATCGAGTCTCGCAGATCTGCTAGATCTTCAAGATCTTCAAGATTGGTTTCACCTTGCAGTTCCTCCATGTCATCTAGCCAATCGACAATTTCGTTTTCTTGAGCGGCGATCTCGTCGCGGGTGCCTTCGGGAGGTTTCTCGCTGATCTGATCCAGCCAGGAATCTTGGCTTTCAAACTCATCTTCGGTTGTTGGCTGGTCCGGGTCTTCAAAAGCTTCAAAATAATCTGGAAGGGGCTGTTCACCTTCCTCTTGTTCACTCGCCTCGCCGATCACAGAAAGCCATTCCGGTACCTGGGCATTAAGCGTTTCGTCGTTTGGTGAAACCCCTTCAAACTCTGGTGCAGGGTCAATCCCTAATACTTGTTCATCCAGGCTTGGTATATCTGGTACCTGAGCTGGGCGTTCAGAGTCTTGATCTGGGGGTTCTTCGGCAACCTCTTCCATTGATGGCATCTGATCTGCCCTGGTTTCGGATATCTCGCCTGGTATCGTGTCCAACCATTCTATGTCATCGGTTTTGTCTTCAGGATCAAGGGAGCTATCCTCAAAATCTCGCAACCAATCTGGCAGATCATAGGTGTCATCCTTGGTCGCAGAGATTGGTTCTGCGGATTCCTTAGGTGGGGCTTCTAAGGTGTCACTTAATTCAACTTCATCTGAAGTCCGAAGCCAATCTGGTATGCTTTCGTCTTGGCTTTCAGGAAGTGGTTTTTTCTCTTCTGAGACGGGCGCCGCTGTCTCTTCAACGAAATCCTGCTCGTCTGGCTGATCATCACCCAGTTCTTTTAACCATGATGGTAATTCGCTCTCCATGGATTCTATTTCATCTTGCCTGAAGAGTTTTTCCGGTTCGTTTGTTTCAGGCACGAGATCTGAAGCAACCAGATCCTCAGATAATTCTGCTTGGGAACTATCATCAGGGGGAGGTTGCTCTTCTCTCTCGAGTGCTATTTCATCGATCCAGGCCAGTTCATCCACGGGTTCTTCTATGATCTCTGGTTCCTCGGTTGGAAATCCTCTGGAAGCTTGAAGTTCTTCTTCGGTAGCTCGCAGGTTTTCAGGCATATTCTCCAGCCACGCTACGGCGGTTTCCTGAGAATCTTCATCGAGCTCCAGATTCTCTAGCCAGGTAGGAATATCAAACTTAGCTTCTTTTATCGGTTCTTCTTCCTCCTCCTGGATTTGATCTGTATCCGATTCAATAGTGGGCGATTCCATTGAAGGGGGGGGGACAAGATCACCGGTTGTGATGAATGGTTCATCAACATCGAGACCTTCAAAAGCAGGGATGGCGTTCGGGTCTGAACTGAATCCTTCAGGTGCAGCATCTTCTAACCAGGCAGGAATATCTGCAGGAACGATTTCATCTTCGTCATCATCCAGGTCATCAAAGATCGGTTTGGATTCATCGAAAGTCCCGCTGGACGTTTCCCAGCCAGCATCTTTCATCCAATCCGGTATATTCTCGTTTTGGTCGCTGCTGCCTGGGTCCGGATTCTGATTTTCCGGTATCGGGGAGCCATTATAGTCGTCTGCCATAATTCACACTTATTCCTTGATAAAGGATTTTTCCACTTTGGATCATCCCAGTCCTATCCACGTGGAATTGTATGCATTCCTATTCTAATATAAACCGACATCTTTCCGGTCTTTTAGATAATTTTACCTTCCTTCTCCCAGTCCAGCTCGTCAATAGTGATCGCGCGATCTGGAACATCGTTCAGGGTTGGAGCATGTTCAGAAATATATGCTTCATACGGAGAAAGGGCGTATAAACGTTTTGTACAGATGGACATTTCCTTGGGGTGATCATGCGTTTTTAATGATCGCGCCAATATCCGATTAGCAGATAGATTGTAGGGATATTTTTTCAGGATATTGCTGGCAAGGTCAATGGCGTTTGCCAGCTTGCCATCTTTGAGATAGGACTCCATCAAAACCGCCTTCAGGTCATACCGCTTGGGGTTCTCAGCGATGGCTGCTCGAAGTTCGGAAATTCCCTGTCGGATCATCTCTCCCTGGACATAAATCCTCGCCAAAGCTCCCTGTGTGAGGCGGACCTTGGGTGGTTCCATTCCATCCCGCTTGCCATAGAGTCGTTTTAGCTCGACTTGGATCTCTGAATTATAGGGCTGGCACTCAAAGGCTTTTTCCATATGGAGCACTGCTGCATTCATGTTGCCTTCTTCTTCCCGGATTACACTCATGCCAACGTGGGAGATGAAATCGTCTGGAATAGCTGATAGAATTCGCTGGAAAATATCTGCAGCATTGCTGTTCTGTCCATTCTCGAGATAGGCTTTGCCAAGCAGTTGATAGGTATCAAGGTGCTTGGGGAATTTGGAGAGTATATGGCGGCAGTGACCGATCGCTTCATCAAGCCGGTTCTGTTCGATTAGCGAATCAATCTCTTTGTTATACGCTCTTAACGATAGTGTGCCCATCCAAAACTCTCCCTGGAGAGTATTAAATATATATTTACCAGTTACCTGGCAGAATAGGATACCTAATATGCCTTATTATAAACCACACCGCAGGGCTCGGGGGTATTCTTAATAAAAATGATAAGAAGCAAAAAATAGATCTAGAGAGATAGCGGGAGCATTAATAAAGTGTTTTTTGGTGATTATGATGATCAAGTTGATTGGTAAATGAATAGTTAGTGCGTAAGATAACTTCAATTGTCCTTGGCGGGTGAGTAATAGCACTGGATTCTAGTCAATGTTTTAGGTTATTCGCAGTTAATTTACCTGATAATTGGCAAAATAGACAAGAGAAGAACATCTGGAATTGACCGCAGATCACGGAATGCATCTCCTGGGGCTATTGGTTTAATGGTTTATAAAGAGCAGCTTACATAATTCTCAGGCAGCTATTCCGCAGATGTTATCAGTACTGCTATAATTCCAGAATGGCCATGTGGCAATATTTCACCTCGTCCTGGCCAATTAGAATAAGAATTAAGCAGGTTCCACTGCCTGATTATGGACAAAAAAATACCTCCGATCATCATCTATGGCCTTCCGATGCTATTTGCGGTATTCGTAAAAAGCTTGATTTGGTCACCAGAGATCACCCCTTTCAATGCCGATGAAGCCATTGTGGGATTGATGGCCCGGCATATCAATCAGGGACACTTGCCGGCATTTTTTTATGGGCAGTATTATATGGGAAGCCTGGATGCAGTGATTGTTTCGCTGGGTTTCAGGGTATTTGGAGAAGGTGTCTGGGTCATCAGGTTGGTTCAATCCCTCCTTTATCTTGGCACCGTTACGACAACTGTGATGTTAGCCCAAAGAGTATCGAAGTCCTCATGGGCTGCTTTATATGCAGGCCTTCTGACCGCTATTCCTGCTGTGAACATTGCCCTGTACAGTACGGTAAGCCTTGGTGGGTACGGAGAAATGCTCTTGATTGGCAATCTGCTCCTCTTGGGTGGATTAGGCACTATTGAGGAATTAAGAAGAGAACAGGCGCGTGAGAACCGCATCATCTGGGGCCTATTCATCTGGGGTATTGGAGCGGGGTTTGGTTTCTGGGTGCTGGGTTTGACTCTGGTGTATATCATCCCTGTTCTGATATGGTTCATTAAGTGCTTGGTCAAGCAACAGAAATCCATTCTGGTCAAAGGTCTCATCTTCCTGGCAGCAGGTGGGATTATGGGATCATCTCCATGGTGGGCAACGGCGATTCTAGATGGAAAGTGGGCTGTGCTATCTGAATTGGCAGGAGGTGCAATTGCTGGAGTAAGCGAAGGAAGCTGGTTAATTCGGCCTATTAATAGAGCAATAAATATGTTTGTTTTGGGCGGCAGTGTACTTACGGGTATCAGGCCGCCCTGGTCTGTTCGATGGTTGATGCTGCCCATGATCCCATTCATACTGGTTTTCTGGCTGGCAGTTTTATATAGCAGCCTGAGCAAAGTAATCTCTGATAAAAGTGAAACCAGTAGATCGTTGATAGTATTGATAGGACTGGTTTTAGCAGGGGGTTTTATTCTATCTCCTTACGGGGACGATCCTTCCGGCAGGTACTTTCTGCCCTTGATTGTTCCCATGAGCATTTTTGGAGCAGATTTGATCACTGAACGCTTGGGTGGTCGAAAATTCTGGGAGTTTTCCCTGATAGGATTTTTACTCATATTTAACTTGGGGGGGATCCTACAGTCGATCCGCACCAATCCGCCGGGACTCACGACACAGTTTGACGCAGTGACCCAGGTGGACCATTCACGAATAGAAGACTTGATCGATTTTCTAAGCGATCATGATATTCGGACCGGTTATAGCAATTATTGGGTATCTTATCCGCTGGCTTTTTTATCTCAAGAGGAGATATTGTTTATCCCCCGCCTTCCATACCACGAGGATTTTCGATACACATCCAGGGATGATCGGTATCCACCTTATACCGAAACCGTCCGATCTTCTTCTGACGTAGCGTATATCACCACCAATCATCCCGGTTTGGACGATTACCTCAGGGATAATTTTAGGAAATTGGATATAACTTGGATGGAGAAAAGAATTGGAGATTATACTGTATATTATCAACTTTCGATTCCGGTTCATGCAGATGAGATCGGCTTAGGGGAAACCACGAATCCATGAGAACACATAATGTAGCGGAAAAAATTGCTGCGGTAGTTATTCCGAGACTGGGTGAAGTTTTTTTTACCGCTGTATTTGCGGCAGCTTTGGCCCTGGGCCCCCAAATGATCAATGTTGACGGTGATCTGGGCCGGCATATTACCCTTGGTGATGCTATTCTTAAGACAGGACATATACCGACCAGTGATGTTTTTTCTTTCTCAAAACTGGGTGATCCGCTTACTCCCCATGAATGGCTTTCAGATGTCCTGTTTTCTCTAGTTCATCGAGCTGCCGGCCTGGACGGTGTTGTATGGTTGACCGCTATGGTCCTGGCATTAGCATTCTGGTTAGTATACAAACACAGCCTAAACCTCAGCAATATGAGCCTGTTAGCTCTCGCGGGAGGCATAGTCGGAGCAGGCGCGGCAAGTTTGCATTGGCTAACTCGACCTCATATCTTTACCATCCTGTTTACTGCTCTCTGGACTGCAGAACTTGAGAAGGTAAGGCTGGGACTTAATAAGAAATGGGTAATATTCCCGGTGATGATGCTGATTTGGTCCAACCTGCATGGTGCATTTATTGCCGGCCTGGTCATCTGGGCGTTGGTCTTCCTGGGAGAATTACTAGAGAGAGGCAAAAACTGGAACCAGCTGAGGGTGTTAGTCTGGATCGGTCCGAGCTCGATCTTGGCAAGTCTAATAAATCCCGACGGGATAGGGATCTGGAAAACAGGATTGGGTTTTCTTGGTAATCAATACCTTGTCAGCCATACTGCTGAATATCTACCTCCGGATTTTCAGAGCCCTTCTTTCTGGCCTTTTTTGGCGTTGATAGGAATTTCCATTCTTCTTCTTGGAATGAGCCAACGGAGGATGAAATTAGCCCATTTATTCCTGGTGGGTAGCTGGACTGCTATGAGCTTGTATTCTGCCAGGAACATCCCGCTCTACGTTGTTATTGTGATTCCTATCCTGTGCAGTTTAGGGGCGAAGTTACTGAAAGAAGGAAGAGGTACCGGAATTGTGGATCGGTTCTTGGATTTTCAGAATAAAATTTCTCTTACGGAAAGAGACCTCAAGGGGGGCTTGATTAGCTGTAGCCGGGGGGGTGCTATCGATCTATCTCCTGGTCAGTGGAGTGCGATTGGATTTTCAAGATCGAGGGAATGTCTTTGCTGAAGAAGTATTCCCGGTCAACGCGGTGGATTGGCTGGAGGAGAACCCTATTGAAGGCAACGGTTTTAACCATTTTCCATGGGGGGGATATTTGCTCTATCGCCTTTGGCCTGAGCAGTTAGTCTTCATTGACGGACAAACCGATTTTTATGGCGAGGACCTGACAAGGCAATACGAGCGGGTGATAACTTTGAGCCCTGGCTGGCAGCAGGTTTTTAGAGAATATGATATTAGCTGGGTTCTAATTCCAAGTGAGTCTCCTTTGGCGTCATACCTGGATGCAAGTGAAGATTGGGAGATGGTATTTAGCGACCAAACAGCCGTGATATTCACCTTGGATGGAGGGCAATAAGTACCTCCTGCATGGGAGATCATATGCCTTGGATTAAAGAAGATAAGCTGTACCTGGTTGTGGTCCTGTTATTGATTTTTATCATGGCTATTCGGGCGCCGATCGACAGTGATATGTGGTGGCATTTAAGGGCTGGTGAAGAGACAATTCAATCAGGACATGTTTACAAGATTGATACGTTTTCATCCTCTCGGGCTGGAGAGCAGTGGATCAATCACAGCTGGCTTTCCCAGGTCTTGATGGCTGGATTGTTGCGTATAGGGAACTATCCGGCTTTGTCGATCTGGGTCGCCATCATGGCTGTGATTTCGATGGGATTGGTTTATATGCAAATGGATGGCCACCCATTGTTGAGAGGCGCTGTATTGATCCTTGCCGGGTTGGTTTCCAGCGTGGTTTGGTCCCCACGTCCACAGATTATGTCTTTGTTAATGCTGGCGCTGATCAGCTTGTTATTAAAGAAGTTCCGTGATAATAGGAAATGGATTTATTTGGCAAGTTTACCCTTGATTTTTGCCCTATGGGGCAATCTGCATGGGGGATATGTGTTGGGGTTGATCTATATAGGAGCCTTCCTGGCTGGCGAGATCCTAGATAAGATCATGTTATTTGCTAGGGAGGGAGGTCTTTCCTGGAAGGAAATAGGGTTGGTCGCAGTTGTTATGGTTTTCGGGTTTGTGCTGGTCCTAGTGAACCCATTTGGGTCGGAGATGTGGAAAATACCTTTCAATACGATTGGAGTTGAAACGCTCCAAAACTTGATCAATGAGTGGGCCTCCCCTGATTTTCACCAGGTTTTCCAGCAGCCGTTATTATGGATGATGCTGGGGCTTCTGGGTGTTCTGGGCCTTACCAGGAAACCCTTGTCGGGATACCGATTGGTACCGGTTGTGATTTTTTGCCTGGGCTGCTCTTGTTGCTCGGCGGAATTTTGGACCATTTGCGATCGTCTGCGCGCCAGCGCTGGCGGAAGGACTGGCCGGGTTGTTTAATGAATGGGGAAGTAAAGCCCAAGAGTCCTTCCCCGGTTTTTCTGGATTGCTGCGTTCTGCGGAGTCAAATAAAAAGGCGTTTAACAATACTGCCAGGAATCTTATTAACGCGATGCTGATTGGATTACTGATGGTGGCAGGGGTAATCAAAACCATCCAGGTGAACCAATCCGAGCTCGTATCAGACGCGGAAAGCGCGATCTTCCCTGTCGGAGCTGTTGAGTGGATCAAGGAGAATGGGCAAATCGAAGCTATTTTCAATGAGTATAACTGGGGAGGTTATTTGATCTACCACCTGCCTGAAATACCTGTTTTTGTGGATGGCAGGACAGATCTTTATGGAGACGAGATCTTGAACGATTATCTCGCGGTGATGCGGGTCGATGAGAATTGGCAGGAGATCTTGAGTAAATACGACTCGGACATACTTCTCCTGCACAAACAATCCAATCTTGGCAGGTTTGCAGTACAGGAGGGATGGACTGTCATATACACGGACGACGTGGCTACCTTGCTTGCCAGGTAATGACAATTCTTACTCGATGATGAAGTTCAATGCTATTGCCCCCATGTAATTAATAAGTATTCAATTAGCTGAACGACTACAGAATAAAATGATTGCTGACCTGCTAAAAATGATCAAAGAACACGAATTTTCAGAAGGTTTCCTTCACTGGGCAGCAACTCTGGCATTTCTTCCCATTGCATTTTACCTTCGATTTGTTATCGGCACTTCTCTGATACTAGATAAGAGCTTCCCGGATTATAGGGGGATGGTCATATTCCTGGGAATCATAATCTCGGGCTGGCTGGGATGGAAATGGTTAAAGAACAAGCGCATCGATCTGACCGGCCTGGAACCGTATCTGGGAGGGTTTATTGTCGCCGCCGGGTTGTCAGTGGTCTTTTCTGAAAACCCTGGATTGAGTCTGGAAAAATATATCGGGATATTCGCTTATCTTCTGTTTGCCTATCTTCTTTTGGATATAAAGGGGAATGGTTATCTTTGGCAGGGTATCATCAATGGATTATTAATTACTTCTATATTCAGCTCTCTGGCGATCCTCGTGTCGATATTTCCTTTTCTGGAAGCTTACCAAATCGGTCTAGGAGAATTATTAACTGATCCGCTTTATGTCTACAGGGCCTTGCCGCGCGTACCTTATTCGCTTCTCTTCCATCCCAGCGTTACCGCGGGCTACTTGGTTTTGATCATGCCCCTTGGTTTCTATCAACTGGGAAAATCACGAAAACTATCCTGGAAAATCCTCCTAGGGTTGGGGATTATCATCAACCTGTCTGTATTGGTTTTGACGCGATCCAGGGGAGGATTATTAGGCCTGGTTTTTATGATTGCCGGGGCAGTTTATATCTATAGAGGCAAGCTCTTGTCATTGTATGAAAGGAACCGGCCGCTATTGATCGCTGTGGGTGCGCTTCTAGGTATATTAAGTATAGTATTCATTTTCTTGTTAGCCAGTACCAGAGGGTTCAGCCTTGCAGGCAGGAGCATTCAAGCTCGCATACAGCTCTGGAAAGCAGCCCTGATGATCTTGCGGGATAACTTATTGTTTGGCTCCGGACCAGGGACATTCGGCCAGGTTTACTTCAGCTACAGGGACCCGGTGTTCGAGGGCAGAACATTTATTCATGCGCATAACCAGATCCTGCAGATTGCTGCGGAGTTTGGTCTCTTGGGACTATTAAGCCTGATGGCGGTTTCCTGGAAACTATTCAAATCGATAAAAGGAAAGGGTGTCGCTTTATCCTCCCATCAGAGATTGGGGATGATTGCCCTGAGCGGTTTGTTCGGCGTGCTGATTCCAGACGCTATCTTCACCAGTTCAATGATCGTGTTCTTGCTGATCTTTTACCTTGTTTGGATATTTCCGGAGGAGGAATTCCGATTACCTGGAAATCCTAATTTTCTATATGTAGTCACAGTGCTCGCTATTCTGATTGGCATAGGCGCAAGTTGGATCTGCTGGAAGATCGCTCCTTATTACAAAGCCGTTGACCAGGAGCACAGCAGAAACTGGGAAGTGGCATCCAAACAGCTTATTAAAGCCATTGAACGTGACCCCAATAATCCTTATTACCAGTACGCCCTGGGATACACTTTGGGAGAAGAAGCATGCGCGCAGGGCGAAGGATACTCGGTTCCGATTACTCACTACGAGAGAGCAATGGAGAGTTATCCCGGGTGGGATATCGGACTTGCCAATCTGGCAGGACTGCACAGCGCAGATGGAAACTTCGGCCAGGCTTCTGAACGGATGGAGGACGCTATTCAATCCTATCCATATCAGCCATTTTATAACTGCCTTCTGGGAGATTATTATTGGGAATTAGGCAGGGCAGATGACGCATTGACAGCATATTCGGATTGCATTGTGGATTCACCAAATATTCTGAGCACTTCATATTGGGGAGAAAGTGAACATCGGACCTCGATTCAGTTGCAAGTCATTCAACAGGCCAGAACTGAATTGTCAGGACCCGATGTGGACAGGGTCATGAAATCTAAGCTCTTGTATTACTCAGGGGAAACCACTGAGGCGTTATCGATAATCAGGGATTTCCTGGATGATGAACCATTTGACCTGAGCGGTAATCTATTCTATTTCTCAATCCTGGATAATACGGGAAGAGTATCTGAGGACGAGGGCCAATTGGCGGAACTGCTGAGGTTGAATCCCGCCAATTATTATCTGTGGTTGATCCTGGGGCGGAACGATCTTCTCTCGGATGCGCCAATGGCAGCCGAAAAGGATTTTAAGATCAGTTATTTGCGTCAGCCATCTATGGCCAATGTTTTGGCTCTAGGAAACCTCTATCATGAGAGAGGTGACTTTGATCTGGCTCAATATTATTTTCAGCAAGCCTTATATATGTCCGCTTTGAATAGTACAGATTTTTCACGCCTTGTCGCTGGAAGATGGCCACTCCTGGGCGTTTACAATAGCTGTCTGCCTGGATTTTACAGTTATATGGATTATATTTTCCCGGCTTTGGAGACCGCGGATGATTTGCGGATCGATAACTGTAATATGTCTGCTTGCCTGCTTCATCAATTGGCGAATTTAAACCCACCTTTGCTAGACGCGCAAACTCAACTACGGGAGCTGCCATGTTATCAGGAATTTGATCCTGCCCAGTGTTTTCCTGGTAAGGAATGATGTTTAGATGATTAATCAATACGGGCAGTGGAATATGATTATTTATTCTGATATTTTCAATGGGATACAATCGTATGCAGTTTCCACATTCTCGTAGTATCTGCTAATGGATAATCATGACTGAGAAATCTAACTGGAAATTGAAAGATGTCAAAGTGGATGAAGGGCGATTCCTGGCAGCGGTCATCCTGCTCATGGCAATTGTCCTTGGGACAATCGCCAGGTGGAATTTCATCTCTGGGTCAGAATTTCCAATCAATGATGGGGGATTATTTTACTCGTTGATTGCTGATCTAGGCAATAATAAATTCAAGTTGACTGAATTCACATCTTATAATGCGGCTGATATACCGAATGCCTATCCTCCGCTGGCATTCTATCTAGTTGGCAGCATTAAAGCTGTCACTGGGATTCCGGTGATGGCCTTATTGCTTTACCTCCCCTTTGTGATAAGTGTTCTGACCATTCCTGTATTTTATGCGGTTACGAAAATATTCTTCTCTGAAGATCAAATCAGCAGAGCTATCGCGGTTTATTTATTTGCGACCTTGCCCAGGTCATTTGAATGGTTTGTTATGGGGGGAGGGATAACAAGATCTCTCGGATTTATTTTTGCCCTGGCAGCTCTGGTATTTTACTGCAATGCCATTAGCAAGAAGAAGATTGGGATCGATTTAGTCCTTGCGGGTATATTTAGCTGCCTCACAATTCTCTCCCATCCAGTTGCTGGGATATTCCTTGCCTTTAGCATTATTCTAATGACGGTCTATTTATGGCCAGTGAAGCTTATTTATCCTCTGGCAATTGGAATAGTGGTCATCGCGGGTTCTTCTCCCTGGTGGACTTCAGTGATCAGTCACCATGGGATCAGTCCCTTTATTGGAGCTGCAAATACAGGCCATAGGGGCTGGATCGACGCAGGCTATTTACTCACGCTCAATTTTGGTTTTGAGAATCGTTTTTTCCTTCCCGTTGTCAGTTTTTTGGCGATCATGGGTTTATTCAGTATTCGGAAAAAAGAGTCTCTGATCCTGGGCGTCCTGGTTGGGATGGGATACTTATTTGTGCCGCGAGGTGGGGTTGATCTCCTGACAATTTATCTGGCATTACTGGGTACTTTGGGTTTCTCGGTTATCGCACGGATCTGGTCCCAGAAAGATGGCGACCAGGGGGGAAAAATATCAGCGTTTGGTGGACTCAATCGAAGCATGAGGGTACTGCTGATCTGCCTGATCGCCTATACTTTTATCGGGGCTTATTCCTATAAATATATTGACGGCAAGGCAGATTTGCATTTGACAGCGGGTGATCACCAGGCCATGTTATGGGTCAGGGACAATACGAACAAAGAAGCGAGAGTGATGCATTTGCCGCCTGCTAGTAATTACCAGGATTGGTGGAATGATTATTTTGGTGAGTGGATGCCCGTTGTAACTGAGAGACATAGTGTCGCCACGGTTCAGGGATATGAATGGCTACCAGATGCATTCAATCAAAGGATAGAGCAATATATTGCTTTGCGAAGCTGTACAGGGGTTGGAGCAGAATGTGTTGAAAATTGGGTTTTCACCTATGAAAATGAATTCGACTATCTGCTTCTGTCCAGGCGACAGCATTCTGAGATCATGATCGCCAATTTCCTTGATTCCCCAGCCTATGATGTGGTTTTTCAGAATGAAGATGTTTTCATTCTAGAGCGGTGAGGTAGAAAAGGAAGAGGTGATGGATTGCCAAATCAGATCACATCATCCAGACAAGAGGAGTAAAGACTAAGTGAGCGATCCAATTGAAAAGAAACGCGCAGTATTAAAACTTCCTCTGTATTTCTTGCTGGCTCGTTTGGTTTTGATCCTTTCCCTTCCATTGGAAGGTATCCAATCCTATGGAGATTTCTGGAACTTTTTCCACCTGGCAGGACTCGGGCGCCCATTTCTGGACATTTGGGTCGAATTTCCTCCCATCTTTCCTTTTCTTTCCCGGGGAGTCTATCTTCTGGTTGGTGGCCGAGAGCATGCATTTATATATTTAGAAGCTATACTTTTTTCTGTTATCCAGGCGGGTAGCATTTATTTCTTCCAGAGGATAGCAGAACGAATTTGGGGTGAAGAGAAAGGATCACAGAGGTCTGTAATATACGCGCTTTTGATCGTGGGTTTGTTCTATGGCTGGGCTTATTTTGATTGCCTGGCTATCTTCTTCATGCTTCTGGGCTTGTATTTAGTTATCAATTCTCACTGGATAACTTCTGGACTGGTCCTCGGGTTGGGCGGATTGGTTAAGTGGTTCCCGATCTTGATCCTGCCAGCAATCTGGAAATGGAGTGAAAGGAGGAAAGCCCTCCGGGTAATTATGAGTGCCGTTCTGGTGCTGATCATTATTTGGGGAGGTTTATATTTGCTTTCGCCAACTTATACCGAGGCATCCCTGGTTTCACAGGGAGCCAAAGGATCCTGGGAAACAGTATGGGCAATCCTTGATAATAACCTTCTGACTGGCAATTTTAATCCCCTTGTAAATCGGCTCGATCCTTTGACTGCTTCCATCCCCTCTGGAAATCCATCCTTGATTTCTCCCTGGATCACGCTGATCATCTTTGGAGGTCTTGGTTTATTCCTGATCTGGAAGTCAAGGATTCAAACAGAGTCCCAATTGATCGCTTTTAGTGGCCTGACCCTGATCATCTTCTTCCTTTGGTCGCCAGGGTACAGCCCGCAATGGGCTATGTATTTAATTCCCCTGGTTTTCTTGAGTTTTAAGGACAGCAGGCATATTTTATTCGGATTGGTGATCTTATTTATCAATTTATTGGAATGGCCCATTTTGTTATCCCGGGGTATGTTCCAGTATCTCCCCGCGATTATCCTTCTGCGAACGGTTGTCTATGGCCTAACTGCGGTTATGTTCGCTGATAAGGTAATTGGTAAACGAGTCCAGCTTAGCGAGAGTAAAACGTGACATCAATCTCTAGCTCCAGGCGCAAAGTAATAGCAAATTTGGGACTGTTCTCAATCAGTCTTGTACCTCTTATTCTATATTTGTTTATCATCTCTCAGCGCATCCATTTACCTTTTGATCTGGAATGGGGTGAAGGATCCGGTATCAATCAGATCTACCATATACTTTCTGGTGACCAGCTTTATGCTGCGCCAACTCTTACATTCGCGCCATTGGTTTATACCCCTTTTTACTACTGGTTAGGGGCACTGGTGTCACGCATCGGATTGCCCATTGCCCTGGCAGGGCGCTTGGTTTCTGTTCTGGCTTCATTTGGATCTGCAGGAATTACAGCTTGGCTGGTTATCAAAGAAACGGGCAACCGTATGGCGGGCTGGCTTGCTAGTATGCTTTTCCTGGCTTGTTTTGCGATCAGTGATGGGTTTTATGACCTGGTACGGGTTGATTCGCTGTATGTTTTTGTACTACTGGCAGCTTTTCTGGTTCTTAGAACGCGCTCCAATCCTTTTATTATGGTCAGCTCTGGGCTGATTATATTAATTGGGATATATATCAAGCAATCCTCTTTGATCGTATTTACCCCTATCTTGATCTACCTCCTGGTAAAAGACTGGAAAACAGCCTGGCCGCTGATCCTGACTGTCCTGCTGGGCCTTGTCGTTCCTTTTTATTGGATCAATGCCCGCACGGGAGGTTGGTTCAGCTATTATGTGCTTCGTCTTCCCCAGGAACATGGTTTTTCATTGATCTCCGCCGTGGATTTTTGGATCGGCGATCTGCTGAGTCCCTTAGGGATCGCAGTGGGATTTGGTCTGGTTTATCTTGGCAAGATATGGTTTGGTCCATCCGACCTTGGAACAGTGGGCGATCCTGATAGCGCAGTTTCACATCTGGAAGTCGAAAGAAAAAAAGGAGTATTATTTTTCGCCCTATTTGCATTGGGTGCCATCGGAGCTGGATGGATTACCAGGTCTTCCAACGGCGGAGGTGCGAATAATGCGATGTCAGCTTATGCTGCAATTTCCATCTTGTTTGGCCTGGGATTCAATCAAGCAGGGGTCCTGATCTCCAACCGGGAAAAAACCCGGGATGTCAATCTGATCTTGCTATCCTCTCTTGCCGCAATTCAATTGATTGGATTGATCTATAATCCATTCAATTTTATTCCTGCAGCCGCGGAAGTGAAAGCCAATCAGCTGCTGTTGGACTATTTTTCTGATGTGGATGGATTGATATGGGCGCCTTATAGAAGCCATTTGCCCCGTCTGATAAACGAACCGCCCTCTATCCATGCAGTTAACTTATTCGAAATGACAGGGTATTTCAAGGGTGAAGTATTGCCTGAGGGTTTGGAATTGGTTCGTCAGATCAGGGAGAATGTATGCAATCAGACCTATGGTGTGATCATGCTGGATCAGCCAATCCCCTGGATTGAAGAACAAATAACCCAGGCTTATGAACCGGACGATAGTTTCCCGGGTTTAGAGGGTGCGAGAAGGAGCCAGCTGCTGGAATGGCAGAACGGATTTGGGTCATTATTTATCCCACGGCAAGAATACGATCCTAGCCGCTGCTTGGGTCAGATCTCTGAAGAATAGAATGCTAATGGGGCTTGAGCGTGCTTAGAAAAAACAGAATGCTATCCATCGTATTTGTGATCCTGATTGCAGTCATCGTGATTGCAGGATTAACCTGGGTAAATACACAATTTTCTAAGAATAACCCTGGAGGCAATGATTTCCTTGCCCATTATGTTGGTACCAGGTCTCTTATTCTTGAGGGGAAAAGTCCCTATAGTGATGAGGTCGCCCTAGAAATTCAGCAGCGAGTATTTGGTAGACCTGCGGAGCCTGGAGAAATAGAGCATAGGGTTGTTTACCCTCTTTATTCCATTCTATTTTTTGCTCCATTTGCGCTCATCAAGGATTATGCGATTGCGCGGGTCGCCTGGATGACCATGATGGAGATCACACTTCTTATCACCGGCTATCTTGCTCTGCAAATGACTAATTGGAAACCTAAGATCTTAGTTTTGGCTTTGTTATCCCAATTCAGTGTGCTTTGGTATCACGGCTTTCGGGCTGTGATCAACGGTAACGCAGTGATCGTTGTTGCCTTCTTTATCGCAGCGACACTATATGCCCTATATAATCATAATTACCAAGTTGCAGGGATATTTCTTGCTCTTTCCACAATTAAACCTAATCTGGTGATATTGTTCATTTTCTTTGTGTTGATCTGGTGTCTTTATCAAAAGAAAATCCAAGTGGTGATCTGGTTTTTGGGAAGCATGCTTGTATTGACACTCGGTGCAATGATTATTATTCCCGATTGGATTAACCAAAATTTGCAGGAAATTCTCAGATATCCTGGCTATAACCCCCCTGGATCTGTTGGCGAAGTGATTGCTTTGTGGTTGCCTGGGTTTGAATGGGTGATCAGGTGGGGCATAGGTATTGGATTGAGTACGATATTAGGAGTTGAAATCTGGGCGGCCAAGAAAGGAAGTTATGAACGATTCCTGTGGACAGCCTGCCTGACCTTGACTATCTCTCAATGGATTGGAATTGCTACAGACCCCGGAAATTTTGTGATCTTATTTATACCCCTTATACTTGTCCTGTCCCGCCTGGAAGAACGCTGGAAACGCCAGGCTGCTGTGCTCATCCCTGTCATTCTTGGTGTCCTGTTTTTTGGATTATGGGGATTATTTCTCCTGACCCTGAGTTTTGATTATCAACCTATGCAAAGTTCACTCATGTTCTTTCCTATACCCGGATTTCTAATGATTGGACTGTATTGGATAAAATGGTGGGTGATTGGAGGAGCTTCGCCTGCCAGGATGGAAGAATTATGACCTGGAAGCATTACCTCGGAATTACTATCGTCTTTTTGATTATTTTGGCTGGCTTGGCCAGTTTTCAATCTGCGCCGGGGTATATGGATGCGGAATATTATTATAGTATGGGATTGCGTATAGCAACTGAAAGCGGCATGTCTGAGCCATTTATTTGGAATTATCTTTCGGGAGTAAAAACGATTCCGCATCCTGGATTTTCATATTGGATGCCTTTGCCTGCATTATTGTCCGCCCTGGGTATCTGGATCAGCGGCTTGAGGACGTTCACGGGAGCCAGGCTGGTCCATATTCTGCTCGCTTCCCTGGTGCCGGCTTTGGTTATGAAAGTGACCTGGGAGGAGACAAGAAACTCATCCGCTGGGATTCTGGCTGGTTTGCTTGCTTTATTCCCTGTTTTCTATAACATATTTCTGGGCACTACAGATTCTTTTGCGGTCGTTATGCTGCTAGGTGGGCTCTTCTTTTTACTTACTAAGGCAGAGGATAGACCTGGCAGATTTATTTTACTGGGCATTATTGCCGGATTAATGCACCTCAGCAGGGCTGATGGATTGCTCTGGGTCATTGTTGGCCTGTTCTTTGCTATAAGTAGGCCAGAGAAGAGTTTTCCCTCCATCCTGGGCGTAATAGGGGGTTATTTGTTGATCATGGGCCCCTGGTATGCGAGGAACTGGTTAATCATTGGTCGCTTAATGCCGTCTGGTTTAACCGGGGCATTCTGGTTTAAAGAGTATGATGATCTATTCCTTTACTCTTCTGCCGGGCTGAGTTATGACTCTTGGATCTCCCAAGGCATCTCAACGATATTAAAGACTTCTCTGGAAGCCGGATTCGCTAACCTGAAGACAGCGGTGCTCGTTCAAGGTCAGATAATCTTAGCGCCATTTGTTCTGATTGGCGCCTGGAAGCATCGTCGTACCCCGGGTGTGCAGGCTGTTTTACTGGGATGGTTTTGTGTATTCATCATAATGAGTATGCTCTTCCCCTTTGCAGGGATGCGTGGTGGATATCTTCATTCCAGTTCTGCATTTCAAGCCATGATCTGGTGTTTCTCAGCCAGCGGATTTTACGTTGTTATTGACTGGGGAGTTGATGTTAGGGATTGGTCCAGGTCCAAAGCTGGCAAGGTCTTCGGAAGTGTACTGGTATCAATGGTTGCCGTAGCTGCCATATTCGTCTATCACAACCGAGTAGTTGGGGGAGATCTCAAAAGCCCCATCTGGAACGAGAGTTATCTTGCGGCAGAGGATATCGTTGTGAATTTGGATGTTTATGGGTTTAATGATGAGTTGGTTATGATCAATAATCCACCAGGATTCTATGCTGCTACTGGGCTGTCTTCCGTTGTTATACCCAGCAGCGGAATAGATGATGTGCTGCGTGCGGGTAAGGAATATGGGGTGAGGTACCTAGTACTGGAAATGAATCACCCTCGAGAACTAAATGATCTATACCAGAACCCGGAAACGGAATACCGTTTAGAGTATCTGGGCACTCATCATGATGTTATTATTTTCCGTTTTCCCGAATAGGAGATCATGACTGGCAAAAAGAATAGCTATAAAGAGTACGGGATATTGGGCTTGTTCAGCCTGCTAGCCTGTGGATTGTATCTGATCTTCAGTTTACGTACAGCAGGACTTGGATTTCCCCTGGATGATGCCTGGATTCATCAGGCATTCGCTCGGAATTTTGCCCAAACATTCACCTGGAGCTTCCAACGTGGGCTGCCTTCGGGCGGGTCAACCGGACCACTATGGGGGTTTACCCTCGCTTCAGTTCACCTCGCTGGGATTCCAGAAGTTCTGGGAACCCATTTAGTTGGTTTTCTATTGCTTTGGGGATGTTCTATTTCCGCTTTTGAGATTGTTCGGCTTATTTTTCCTGCATCAAGAGTGGTGCCCTTGTTGATAGGGGCCGCTATATCCCTTGAATGGCATTTAGTTTGGTCAGCGCTTTCTGGAATGGAAACATTATTACTGGTTTTGATCTCACTCCATATTTTTAGGTGGATGTTGCAAAAAAGAGAGGATTGGTGGGTGCCGGGAGTGCTGACTGGTTTATCTCTCTGGATAAGGCCAGATGGACTAACGTTAATGGGGCCCTTGCTGCTAAGTATGTTTTTCAGGAAAGGTGCCGCGATCAATAGAATTAGGACTGCAGCGATTTATTTTGGATGCATTGCCCTTGTGTCCGCCCCGTATTTTTTGTTCAATCATTATGTGGCTGGTGATCTTTGGCCGAATACCTTTTATGCAAAACAAGCTGAATATGCCATTCTCCGGGAGACTGGATTACTTGCACGATTCTTGAACCTTTCGAAACAAACCATTACGGGAATTGGGGCAATGCTCTTGCCGGGCCTAATGCTGGAGGCATATACGATATTCAAAGAAAGGAATTGGGAGAGGGCCGGGATCTTGATTTGGACAGTGGGGTATGTGATAGTTTACGCAGTAAGACTCCCGGTCATCTATCAGCATGGACGTTATATCATGCCAGCTATACCCCCATTTATATTGATCGGATCAGTAGGTATGGCCAGGTGGCTTGATTTCAGCTCAACGATAAAAGGGAAGAGGCTAGCCAGCCTTGCCTGGGGTGGATCTTCGGCTGCTATTCTGGGTGTTTTCCTGTTTCTGGGAGCGCAAGCGTATGCCCTGGATGTGGGTGTGATCGAATCTGAAATGGTCCAGGTCGCTCGCTGGGTGAATGAAAACACACCGTCGACAGCGGTGATAGGAGCCCATGACATAGGCGCTTTAGGATATTTTGGCGAGAGACAGATCATCGATTTGGCAGGCTTGATCACACCTGACGTAATCCCCTTTATTCGTGATCAAGAGTTGCTGGCTGATTACCTGTACCAGAATGAGGCTGATTATTTGGTAACATTCCCGAGCTGGTATCCGGAACTGATCCAGGGATTGCCCCTTCTCTACCAGGGAAGTGGTGAGTATACAGATCAGTTCGGGATGGATCGGATGTCAGTCTTTATTTGGAAGTAGTCCATCTAGCGGTATCAGGTGACGCCTTACAAAGACATAAATTGCTTCGTGGGTGCTCCTATGCTATACTCTCATGATAGATAGGCATTTCAAGGCAGGAGACAACAAATGGCCTTTAAAGATAAAGAAGCCGAAAAGAATACTGAGCAGCTGAAAGAATCGATCCAAGAGAAGATCAACGCTGCTGAGCAAAAATTAGCTGGTGTGACTACTAAGATCCAGCAGAGCCAGGCTGAAGTTGACAAACTAGCTCAGCGGAATATTGCCAATTCTGCCAAGATCAAGAACGTCAAAGAGAAAACCGAAGAGTTCAGCTCCGCCGCTGTAAGGGATGCATACGATGAAGCGCTCGATGCCCAGCAGAGGTTGTTTGTCATGCGAGGGCAAATAGACAAGCTTAAATCCGAACAGGTTCATCTGCAAGAGAACATCATGGAATTTCAAGATATGACTGCATTCTTAAGCCGAACTCCGCTGCTGGAGGGTGGTGAAACTGAGATCAATCCGGCCGAGTTCATCGAATCGGTCATCCAGGCTCAAGAGGTGGAAAGGAAGCGGCTGTCTAACAAGATGCATGATGGTCCGGCACAAGCATTATCTAATTTCATCCTCCAGGTCGAGATTGCGCAGCGTTTGTTTGATATGGATCTCGATCAGGCCAGGGAGGAATTGGATGACCTTAAAGTATCGGCCAACGCCACATTTACCAAGGTCAGGGACTTCATTTTTGAGCTGCGACCTATGATGCTGGATGACCTGGGGCTGATACCTACATTAAGGCATTATTTCGATGCCTTCAAAGAACAAAATGAGCTCGAGGTCCTTTTCACCGCATCTGGAACAGAGAGACGCCTGGATAGTTATTTGGAAATCATGATTTTCAGGGCTATGCAAGAATTGGCAAGCAATGCAGCCCGGCATGCAGGGGCGAATACCGTAAGGGCGCATATCGACACCGGGGAAACCCAGGTCATTGTTGATGTAGAAGATGATGGCAAGGGATTCAATGCCGAACAGGCTATGGAAAACAGCATGGGTATCAAGGTGATCAAAGAGCGGGTCGATATTCTGGGGGGCGAATTTAATATTGATACAGCGATAGGTCAAGGGACCAGAATTGGCTTTACGATTCCTCTGGCAACTGAAGGGCAAGATGCCTTTGCATAATTGTAAGGAGGACCTTCTTGCAATTAGAAATGATGTTCTTTATAATGTGCACACTAACCTGACAGGTTCGCATACACCTTGAAGGAAATTCTAGGAACAGGAGGTAAATACCATGTTATTCGCACCGAAAGAAAAAGGCCAAGGACTCGTTGAGTATGCACTCATTCTTGTATTAGTCGCAGTTGTAGTGATTGTTATTCTCTCCTTGCTTGGCCCAGCTATTGGCAACATTTTCAGCAACATCGTCCAGAATATCTAAACGAACCGCAAGGTTCCAGGCGAGTGACCGCCTACTTAGTCACATATGCTAAACCCTACCACGAGGTAGGGTTTTGCTTTTTCAAGGGAATGCGATCCTGATACCTGACAGGATTGCAATGACAATTAGTAGAAATAATCTGGATTATCCGTTAAACTATGTTAGAGGAATAATAGGAAGGATTGGTTCCTATTATAAGGTAAAATAGTGGTGGATCAATCAGGCATAGAGCCAGGAGGTCAAAATGCGACGCGGTAGAGTATTTCTTTATTTAAGCCTAATCTTGATTTTGCTAGTAGCTGGGGGATATTTTCTTTATAGTCGTTTCCTCGCGCCACCCGCAGAGGGGCCTGACGCAGTGCCTACCCAGGCTGTTGTACCTGACCGAGTAGATATCGTGGTGATCACGCAAAATGCACCCCGAGGCACTGTGCTTAATGAAACATTGCTCGGATTAATACCTTTACCGCGGGACATGGTCATATCAGGCATGTTCACTGATTTGGCGCAAGTTGTCGGGCGCCAAGCAAAATTTGATCTCGATAGTGGTATTCCTCTCACGGTTAATATGCTGGTTGATTCTGCGGCTCAGTTATCCGCAGCTGGTTCAGTTGCGTCCCTGTCGATACCCGATGGCATGGTTGCCAAATCGATCCCAATCAATCGTCTGGCGAGTGTATCCTATGCACTGAGACCAGGAGACCGGGTTGTGGTGATAGCTTCAATGCAATTCATCGATCTTGACCCAGACTTTCAGACCATTCTTCCCAACGCAACTGCATTGGTCTATGGTTCGAGCATTTCCCTCGGCGCTGATGGAGGTCCTCCCCGCCTGACTTCTGAAGTCGCGGAAGGAGGGGGGCCAGAAGGACGAGCAGAACGATCTGGTGAGCTGACTGACGAAAAGATCTATCTTATTCCTTCTGAAGCCCAGAGACCGAGGTTAGTAACCCAGATCATCATTCCAAGCGCAACTGTACTCCACGTGGGTGATTTTGAGATCGAGGAAGCTGGGGTAGCAAATACAGAGGCACCCGAAGTTGTTGCTCCTCCAGTGGATGGAGCTGATGCTGCTCCACCTCCAGAAGATCCACCTCCAGATAATATCACTTTGATTGTGACCCCCCAGGAAGCTGTCAACCTGACCTACTTGATCGAAAGCGGCGTTGATATTAGCCTGGCCCTGCGCTCGGCTGGGGACAGCACTGTAATAGACACGCAGACAGCCACGATCCAGTATTTCCTGGATAATTACGCAATTCCTCTTCCCGCAAAATTACCTTATGGACTTGCTCCAAGAGTTGACGAGGTACCGGAACCAGGCGAAACCAGGAGTGCTCCTGCACCAGCGCCTTAATATTAACCTCAACGATAAAAGGACTTTATGTCTGACGAGTTCAATGTCCTGATAGTTGATGATCAGGAAGAGACCAGAAAAAACGTAGCTCGGTTGCTGCAATTTGAAAATGATATCAACGTTGTAGGAACTGCCAGAACCGGGCAGGATGCTATCAAGCAGACAGTCGCCCTTGATCCCGATGTGGTTCTGATGGATATCAATATGCCGGATATGGATGGCATTGAGGCCACAGAACTTATTCAGAAGCAAGCGCCTGTGTCGCAGATTGTCATCCTGTCCGTTCAGGGAGATACGAATTATATGCGCAGGGCGATGCTTGCCGGCGCAAGAGATTTCCTGACAAAACCCCCCAAGAGCGATGAGCTTGTCTCTGTCATCCGGCGAGCTGGTGCAATAGCGAAAGCTACCAGAAATGAAATTCATTTTATTGGAAGGGGCACTGGCAGCCTTATCGATCCTAGATCTACAACTATTCAGCTATCCGGGTTAGGAAAGATCATTGCAGTTTACAGTCCTAAGGGGGGCGTCGGTAAAACAACTATTGCGGTGAATTTAGCGGTCGCTCTGCACAGCCCAGAAACACCCGCGGTGATCGTTGATGCAAACCTGCAATTTGGCGATGTGCAAGTCTTCTTCAATGAGCGTGGAAGGACTTCCATTGTGGATCTCACTCCGAATGTGGAACAACTGGATAGTGAGCTGGTTGAAGATGTGGTCCTGCATCACCAGGCATCTGGAGTCGATATCGTAGCTTCTCCACCAACTCCTGAAGATGGAGAACAGGTAACCGGGTCGCAGCTGGTTAGTGTGCTCCAGTACCTTGCGCGCATGTATTCATACGTGATCGTAGACACTAATTCTTATCTGGCTGACCAGACCATTGAGACCTTGGATTCTTGCGATCTGCTGGTACTGATCTCATCCCAGGATATCCCCGCGATCATCAATACAAGGGCTGTGCTCCAATTATTGATTTCACGCCTTGGTGTTAGCAAAGAAAAGATTCTTCTAGTGATGAATCGATTTGATAAACAAATAGCCATCTCGCCCGAGAAAGTTGGACATAATCTTGGGCATCAAATCGCCTGTGTCATCCTCGAGGACAAGGAAGTTGTTGCTCCGGGAGTGAACAGGGGAGTACCATTCATGCTTGGAGATGGAAAATCCAAAGACGTAGGAAAAGGTATTTTAGAGCTCGTGGGAAAGGTTCGCGAAAGCCTGTCCCAGCTTGAACGGGCCCGTGCAGACGATAAATAGTACTTTATCAACTGAGAGTTATCAGGAAAATAAATATGTCACTATTGAAACGAATTGAACAGGGTAGACAAAATGCAGATCAAGATCCAACTGCTAGTGGAGGATCTAGGCTGGGGACTCTGGAAGCGAGGCGGGTATCTCCCCCGCGTAAGGATGCCCAGGATGAGACCTATGCCGACCTAAAAGGACGCGTCCAAAATAGGTTGCTTGCTGAGCTGGACCCTTCCATAGATGTTTCAGAAGTAGAAAAAGTCCGCGGAATGATCCGGGACTTGTTCGAACAGATCCTGACTGAAGAAAGCATTGTTCTCTCGCGCCAGGAGAAACATCGATTATTTGAACAGATCGCGGCTGAAATCCTTGGGTTTGGTCCTTTGCAGCCTTTGTTAGAAGATAACGATATCACAGAAGTAATGGTCAATGGTGCAAAGAGCTGCTATTTTGAAAAAGCAGGAAAAATTAACCGGGCTCCGATCACCTTTGAGAGCGACGAGCATGTTATGCGGATTATTGACAGGATCGTTGCGCCCCTTGGTAGGCGGATCGATGAGTCCAGCCCGTACGTGGATGCTCGCTTACCTGATGGTTCTCGTGTGAATGCAGTGATCCCACCCATATCTTTAGTTGGTCCATGCCTGACGATCCGTAAATTCTCGAAAGACCCATTTACCGTTGAGCAGCTGATAGACTTCGGCAGCCTTACTCCCAGCTCTGTCCTATTCATGGAAGCAGCCGTCAAGTCTCGTTTCAACATTATCATATCTGGTGGTACTGGTTCCGGGAAAACCACATTGCTGAATGTGTTGTCTGGTTTCATTCCTAATGATGAGCGCATCATCACGGTGGAGAATGCAGCTGAACTTCAAATGAGGCAGGATCATGTTGTTACCCTGGAATCTCGCCCTCCTAATATTGAAGGCAGGGGAGAAGTAACCATCCGCCAATTAGTGATCAATACCTTGCGTATGAGGCCTGACCGCATAATCGTCGGAGAGATCCGTGGTGAGGAATCATTGGACATGCTTCAGGCTATGAACACCGGTCATGATGGTTCTTTGACTACTGCGCACTCCAACTCTCCCCGCGACACCCTGGCCAGAGTTGAAACAATGGCCCTTATGGCCGGGATGGACCTGCCCGTGAGGGCAATCCGGGAGCAAATTGCGTCAGCAATCGACCTGATCATCCACCAAAGCAGGATGCAGGATGGAACCAGAAAAGTCACCAATATCACCGAGGTGATTGGCATGGAAGGCGAAGTCATTACCATGCAGGATATCTTCCGGTTTGAGCAGACTGCCATCGAAGATGGCAAAGTACTTGGCGAGTTAGTGCCAACAGGTTTGCGCCCGAAATACATGGATAAGATTGAAGCCCATGGTATTCACTTGCCACCATCTATTTTCTCGAAACGTGCTGGAGCATAAGGCTCCAGGCTCTTTGTAGAGGCTGATTTCCATGATGACAACAATATTGATTATCGGCGGGATAATTGCAGGGGCAATGCTTGTCATTGGCATCGTTATTACTGTGCGAGACGAGCAAACTATCCTTGATGATCGATTTTCGCATTACGTAGAAGAGGAATATGAAGACGCAGTTGCTCTTGCCGAAAGTCAAAAAACCTCAATTCTGTCCGAGTGGATTGATACCCGTCTCGCAGGTTCCAAATATGGAGATAGAATTGCTTCCAATTTAGCCCAGGCGGATCTAAAACTAAGGCCGGCTGAATATGTAGCGGCTATTGTTATTGCTGGATTCTTGATGGGATTTTTTGCATGGGCAATTGGTGGGCAAAATGTTGTCTCAGCCTTGATTGGAATTATTGTAGGTACGATGATTCCCAGGTTCTACATGCGCCGCCAGCAAACAAAAAGATTAACGACGTTTGGTAATCAACTGCCGGATATGCTCAACCTGGTTGTGAATGGATTGAGAGCAGGGTATTCGACCATGCAGGCATTGGAAGCTGTGAGCAAAGAACTTCCTCCGCCTCTTTCAGAAGAGTTTGCTCGTGTGGTGAAAGAAATGCAGTTAGGCATTGGCATGGAAGATGCTTTGAATAACCTCCACAGACGCATCCCTAGTGATGACCTTGATCTGATCATAACTGCGATCAATGTGCAGAGGGAGGTCGGTGGCAACCTGGCAGAGATCTTGGATACGATCTCCTATACGATCCGGGAGAGGATTAAGATCAAGGGAGAGATCAAGGTGCTCGTTTCTCAGGTTATTTACTCAGGACGATTCCTTGCCATGCTTCCTTTGATTTTGATGGGACTGTTATGGTTTGCGAATCGAGATTACTTGATGACCTTCTTTTTACCAGGAAACCTGCTTTGTGGCGGAATCATGCTTGGGCTCGCCGGCGTGATGGTATTTGCGGGTTATCTGGCCATGAATAAGTTGGCTGACATAGAGGTTTAGAGGTGATGGAGTTCTTATGAATATCTATATTTGGATCTTCATTGGTATCGTTGTTATCCTGGCAGGTTCATTAACGATCATCGGCTTGCGCAACAGGAGGGAGGAATCGCCGCTCGATGAGAGATTGAATGAATATATCTCCAGGGGAGAAGAAGTAACACTTGAGGAAATTGAGCTCTCTCAGCCGATAACTGAGCGAATTATCGTCCCTATTGTGCAGAAAATTGGCGAGATCACTCAGCGGTTCACTCCTCAAAATGCGATTGAGCAAACAGAAAAGAAACTTGAATTAGCAGGGAATCCACCCGGTCTTGATCCAACATTATTCTGGGCAGCTAGATTTATCGCTGCCGTAGGCGTGGGAGGGTTGCTTTTATTGGTATTTTCAATGGGTTCAATGAATTGGACCTGGGGGCGGAAACTTTTAATGACTGGCGTATTTGCTCTTATTGGTTTTTATATGCCTCAGCTTTTGTTGCAAAGCAAAATCAATACCAGGCAGGACACTATCAGGAAGTCCATGCCTGACGCGCTTGATTTGCTTACTATTTGTGTCCAGGCTGGCCTGGGATTCGACGCTGCGATGACTCGTGTTGCAGAAAAATGGGAAGATGCTTTAGCGGATGAATTCGCAAGGGCTCTGAGGGAAATTCAGCTTGGTAATGTGAGAAGGATCGCACTCCGCAATATGGCTGACCGGATTGGTATCTCGGAGATGACAAGTTTTGTGGCTGCCATCATCCAAAGCGAACAGCTGGGTGTGAGTATGGCAAAAGTCCTCAGGATCCAGTCAGACCAGATGCGAGTCCGCCGCAGGCAAATCGCTGAAGAGAAAGCCCAGCAGGCTCCTGTTAAAATGCTTTTCCCCATGGCGCTGCTGATCTTCCCTTCCTTGTTAATTATTTTGTTGGGTCCTGCGGGGTTGCAGCTGAAGGATTCAGCCCTGGCAGGTATGTTCGGCTAACATATTCGAGACGTTCACGTAGTTTAATCCGGGAGGATTAAGCATGCAGTCTCGCTTTTATCATGCAGGATGGAAATTGCTGGACCTGCTCTTTCCTCCTAGTTGTGCGGGGTGCGGATCGTGGGGGGATAGATATTGCCCGACCTGTTTCGAAAAAACCAAGCAGATCCTGAAACCCATTTGTCAGATATGTGGCGATGCGCTTTTTCAAGCTAAAGACGTAGTCTGTGGTCGCTGCAGGAATCAGGCGGTGGCTTTCACAGCCATACGGTCATGGGCAGAATATTCTGAACCGCTGCAAGGCGCAATCCATCGATTAAAATACCGAAATGACCGTGGGTTGGCGGAGGTTCTTTCTCAGCCAATGGTAGATCTATTGGAAAGATATCATTGGTTGATCGACCTTATCTTACCAGTCCCCCTGGATGAAGCCAGGAGAAAGGAAAGGGGTTATAACCAAGCGGCTTTACTGGCCAGACCCATTTCTTGGAGAACTGGCATACCCCTTTCGGAAAGTTCTCTTTTCAGATCAAGGTTGACCCGGCCGCAGGTTGGGTTGAGTATTTCAGATCGAACTGAGAATATGGCTGGCGCATTTAAGGCTGAAAGTAAGAGTATTGTTGAGAAGAATCTTCTAATAGTTGATGATGTGATCACAACGGGTGCAACAATAAATGCATGCGCAGAGGCCCTGATCAGGGCAGGGGCGGCTCAAGTATTTGGGTTGACTTTAGCAAGATCTTCGCTCGTCTAAACAGTTTGAAGTAAAATATCTAAAAGGAGGATCTAATGGCATTTGAAGTTAAAATCTTTAGCCGTAATATTGATATTAATGATGAGTTTCGAGAGCAGATAGAACAAAAAGTCTCTGGATTGAATAAATATCTGGATGATATATTAGAGGCCAGAGTCGATTTAGCCAGAACCAACGCTCGTAATCTGGAGGAGCGAGAGGTTGTGCAGATTACTGTTCAGGGAAAAGGCTTTATTTTGAGAGCTGAGGAAAGAGCCTCAGAAATTAATAACGCAATGAACTATGCAGTGGATACGCTGCAAAAGCGTATCAGGAGATTTAAGGGGAAGCGCAATCAACGCTGGAAACAATCACCTGAGGTTGATGAAAGTATACCGGATGAGGACGAGGATTGGGAAGACGCACCTGTTATTGCCCGGAGAAAGCAATTTTCCTTGCGTCCGATGGACGAATGGGAAGCTATCGATCAGATGGAACTTCTGGGTCATACTAATTTCTTCGTGTTCTATAATGCCCAGACTGAGGCTATCAATGTTCTCTACCGGAGATATGATGGGACTTTAGGATTGATCCAGCCCGTCGTCGGATAATATATAACGTGGCGATAAGAGGCGAAGGGAGTTGCCCTTCGCCTTTTTTATTCTATGAACTGGCTTATCAGCCCTTCGCTTGACTTATGTTGGGACTTGGAATAGACTAGTTTCATCTACGATAATGAGAATTCTAAGGAGTGCCTGATGCATGAGGACAAAGAGATTCTGGAAAGGATTGCAGAGCTGATTTCGGATGAGATAGACTTTGACCGCATTGAATTAGCGGTAAAAGAAATCCTTATTTCGATAGGAGAGGACCCTCAACGAGAGGGTTTATTCCGGACACCATTGCGTGTAGCCAAAGCATATGAAGAGCTTTTGAGTGGCTACAGGACGGATCCTATTGAGCTTCTCAATGATGCGATATTTGAAGTTTCGTATGATGAGATGGTAATCGTGCGTGATATTGAGTTTTACAGCATGTGCGAACATCATATGCTGCCCTTTTTAGGAAGAGCCCACGTGGCATATCTGCCCAGGGGAAAGGTCATTGGCTTATCAAAGATTCCCAGGATTGTGGATATGTTTGCTCGCAGGCTACAAGTCCAGGAACGCATGACCCGGCAAATCGCGGATCTCGTTGATGAATTGCTCCATCCCAAGGGAGTGGCAGTCGTTGTTGAGGGCCTGCACCTGTGTTCTGTGATGCGGGGGGTTAAGAAACATGACGCGCGAATGACCACCTCATCGATGGCAGGGGCTTTTAGGACCAATATCTCAACTCGCCAGGAATTCCTGGATAATATCTCCCGGGCAGCAATTCCATTGCAGTTCTAAGGGCTAGAGTCCTTAATCAAGATCAACGCGCTGATTTATTTCCACGCGGTGTTGCAGGCGTTCAGCGATTTCTCGCAGAGTATCCCCCGTTGTTTCATTTTTGAAGTCGGGTATAAGCTCACTTGTCGGAACTGCCAGGTGTGCCTGGCTCCATAGGTCGGGATCGACCACATTTTGATCGTAGATAAGGACATCCAGGTCTATTGTTCTATCCATATATTTATCACCTGATCTAACCCTGCCCAGTTGGTTTTCAATGGGCGTGATCAGATGAGACCTGACCTTTTCTAGTGAAAGTCCGGTTCTAAATAGGACAGCGTTGTTGAGATAATTCGGACCGATGCTGCCAACGGCTGGTGATTCCCAAGTGGACGAGACCTGTAATCCATCAACGATCTCGGCTAAAAGCTTGACGGCGGCTGGTAAATGTTTTTCTGGGTTGATATTACTTCCCAGACTGATCAGAACCGTATGCTGGTTATTATTCTTTTGACCGCTCAATTTCCACTCCCACCGATTCAGCAAAACGCACTGCGCCAGGTTTTTCGACCTTGACTGACACTTTCATCACGCCGGGTGTCTCAAGACAAAAAGCTGCGATATCATGGGCAAGGGCTTCAACAGTCATGCGCTGACAATTTTCGGCTAATGTCTGAGCGCCTTTGGCAACCGTCTTGTAATTGATGCTGTCTTTGATATCGTCAGTTTGACCGGCCTTGCTGATGTCACCCATCAAGGTGATGTTGATAAGGATTTCCTGAGGTTTTTCTCTCTCCCAATCGTAAACCCCAATAATACCTCTGGCCAGCAGATTATTGATAATGACTTTATCCATATGTAGCTCCTTGCGAAAATGGATTGTGTGTATTCATTAGATCAGGTGCCTGCCCCCATCCAGGTGGATGATTTCTCCAGTAATATAGGTAGGCCCGGTAAGCAAAAAGATCAGTGTTTCCTCTAGCTCCCTGATTTCAGCCCAGCGCGGGATGGGGAGAGAATTCACCAAATCCTTGACCTCTCCGCCATCGCTGGGAGGCAGGATTGCGCCAAGAGCTATCCCATTAACATTGATCTCAGGAGCAAGGCTTATTGCCAGGGCCTTGGTTAAGGACGCCAACCCAGCTTTGCTGATTGTATAGGGAAGATGGTCCGATCCCGGCCGAAGGGCTCTCCAATCAAGAAGATTGACGATCCTGCCATTTTTACCGGAGGGTAAGTTTTTTGCCAGGGATTGACTTAGCAGGAATGGAGTCAATAAATTGATCTGTTGATGTTTGATCCACTCTTCAGCAGTAGTTGTTTCCCAATTCATATTCAAAAAAATGGAAGCATTGTTGATCAACATATCAATCTGGCCAGAGTTGAAGACCCGGTCGGAGAAATCCTTGACTTCCGCCAGGGAGGAGAAATCACATTGCAGGATCTGGGCTTGGCCCCCCAGATCCTGGATCTGTTTTTGCAGGGAATCAGCTTCGCTGGGGGATTGGTTATGGTGGATGATAATATTGGCACCTTCTCTGGCAACTGCTAGCGCCATAGCCCTGCCTAATCTCTTCGCAGCACCCGTTATCAGAATATTACTTTCAGACAACCTCATTATTTACCTCTTTACTTTTAATCATGTAATGGATGAAAATGAAAGCAGTGAAAATCGCCCAGGAAAACAGCTGAAAAACCCGAAAACCAGCTATGAGATACCCCGCAGGGTCCTGGAAGGCGGAAAAGAAGGTCAGATAGCCAGAACTATAGATAATGAAGGAGAGTATGGAAGAGCCGGGTTTTTGTTCATTCGAACCACGTCCAATAGTAATCAGGAGAAGGACGGCTATGCTCGCAAATAAGTAATAGAGTTGAACTGGGTGTCTGGGACCTCCCCACAGTTCAATGCTCCAGGGAAGGTCACTAAAAGTGCCAAATCCCGAGCCGGAAGCGAAATTTGATAAAAAAACTGCAGGCGCAAGGACAGCGAAAAAGGGGACCAGGTCATCCAGTAAAGTCCAATTGGCATACTGGTTTCTCGCGGCTACAATGTAGCCGGCTGCAATCGCAATTGATAATCCGCCTACCGGGTCAAATAATGCCTGGTTCAATGAGATCAGGGATACCCATTGCCCCTGGAACGCGGCGGGATTCCTGGCGGCAAAGGATAGCCTGGCTCCCAGGATTCCAGCGAGGATCGTTACCCAAATAACCTTAAACAGGATTTCGGCATTATGTCCAGATCTTTTAGCTTTTCTCTCAGCGAGAGTGATTCCCAGCCAAGCGCCAATCAACAAGATCAGCTGAGGAGCTGGCAGACTGAGGGGGCCTAGGTTAAGGACTGGGAACATCGGTTTTTTCCTGAAGCAGCTGATTTGCGTGAACTCTGAGCAATGCCAGTGGTATCGGACCACCTATGATCGTTTTAGTGATGATCCCATCTCTGTCGATCAAAAAGGTTGTTGGCAGTGAATGGATCTGGTAAGAGGATGAGACCTTGCCTGTCATATCAAGCAGGATAGCAAATTCGAGGTTATTCTGTTCGATGAATTGATTGATTTCTGATATTGTGTCCTGATGAGTAGCGTTGACAGCAAGGATCACAAGATCTGTATCCATATATTCCTGCCATGCAAGCTGAAAAGCAGGCATCTCCGCCCGGCAGGGAGGGCACCAGCTGGCCCAGAAGTTGAGGATAACAGGACGTCCTTTGAGCTCTTGCAGCGTGACAGGTTCACCATCAAGGGAATTTAAGGTGAAATCTGGAGCTAAAAAATTAGCCTTGGGAGCCTCAATTATTGTAGTCGGCATGGAGGATAGCGGGACACGGGAAATCCAGATCCAGGCAAAGAGGAATAAAGGGATGAATAGGACGGGAGTGACCTTTTGAATTTTCATGTAAGATTTATCTGATCAAGAACATCCTAATAAGAGTGTAGTCTTCTGGTTCTGGCGTGTCAAGCAGAGGAGATGGCTCATTTTAGACACTTGGAGTGTGTAATAACTTACCGAACAGGTTTAGTTTTTTTTTATAAATAGAAATAGGAGGGTTTATGAAAGATAGTAAATGGTTGATATTCATCATAGTTGGAGTAGTGATAGTCGGCGGTGGTCTGTACCTGCTGCTGCCCGGTAATCAAGCCTCTCCTGCTGAAAACGAGATTGTTGGAGAAGTTGAGCCTAGCGAGGTGATAACTGAGAATCCAACGGAAACTGCACAAGTTACAGAGGTTCAATCCGCAGAGGAGAATACTGAAAGCGCTTCCACCCAGGCTATCCCACCAACTCCCAGGACTGAGCTTGAAAGCACCGATCCAAACAGCGTGAATTTGGCATCCGGTAATGTCCAACTGGTGGAGCTCTTTGCTTTTTGGTGACCTACCTGCCGAAATATGGCGCCCATCGTGCATGGGCTAGAAGTTGAGTATGCAGGTGAAATCAATTTTGTTTACTTGGATATTGATGACCCGGGTAATGAACAGTTCAAGAAAGAGTTGGGCTTTAGATACCAGCCCCATTTCCTGTTGATTGATGGCGATGGTAATATCATCCAGCAGTGGCTAGGCCCTGTTGAAGCCGACCAATTCAGAGAGGCGTTTACTTCCAATCTTCCATAAAAGTGACTATCTGAAAACCCGGGGTAAGCCCCGGGTTTTTCTCTTAAAATGTAACAAGGGGAGCGGGGGCATTTGACAGGCGTATAGTTTTGCGGTATAGTAATACCCATCCCCCCAGGGAGGGGTCTAAACATGAATGAAAATATCGCAAATCTCAATAGATTAAGAACCGTCGAAGGCCATATCCGAGGAGTTCAGCGGATGGTGGAAGAGGGTGCTTACTGCATTGATATTATCAGGCAGATCAATGCTGTCCAATCGGCCTTGAACAAGATCAGCATTAATATCCTTGAAGACCATCTCAATTCTTGTTTGGTCTCTGCTGTTAAGGGGGATAATTCAGAGGACAGGGATAGGGTTTTGAAGGAAATTATTGAAGTATTTGAAGCGGCCACAAAAGTATAGTACCAGGAGGTTTGATGAACACCGTAACTTATAAGGTCCCAGGCATTTCGTGTGGCCATTGTGTGAACACGATAGAAATGGAGTTAAGAGAACTCGATGGAGTCACTCATGTTAAAGCCAACGCGGCAGAGAAAACTGTTGTAATCGAGTACCAGGATCCAATTTCAGAGTCGCAGTTGATTGATATATTAAGAGAGATCAATTATCCCATTCAAGTTGCCTGACCGGTGGGTTTTTGGGGAGGATGAATGCAAGAAGGGATTAAGTTAACGCTGCCGATAACTGGCATGGACTGCGCGAATTGTGCTGCAGCTGTTGAGAGGAACATAAAAAAGGTTCCGGGCATCGAAGATATAAACGTAAATTTTTCAACTGAAAAAGCAACCTTTATATCAAGGGATGGAGAAAGGGCCATTCAGGAAGTGATCGGTCGTGTGCAGCAGGCAGGCTATGATATTGCAGTGGGAGAATTGGAAATATTGGTTGAAGGTTTGGAAACTGACCAGGATTCCCTGATCCTGGAAAAGGCTTTCAAAGATAAAACCGGAATCACAAGCCTGTTGGTCAATTGGGTTGCCGGGAAGATCCTCATTAAATATATACCTACATTGATCGAGTGGTCTGATATGCGGAACCTTATCTTAAAGGCCGGATTCCCTGAAGCCGTTATCAGTTATGGCGATCAGGATGTTGAGGAACAAGCCCGTCAGAAGGAAATAAACAAACACAAAAAAGAGTTATGGCTGGGTTTGTTTTTTACCATTCCGCTGTTCCTGCTGTCTATGGCCCGGGATTTTGGTGTTATCGGGCCCTGGTCACATCAACCCTGGGTTAACTGGCTGATGTGGGCCTTGGCCACCCCAGTTCAGTTCATTGTCGGAAGAAGGTATTATGCCGGGGCGATCAATTCTTTACGGAACAAATCTGCCAATATGGATGTCCTGGTTGCTTTGGGATCCACAGCAGCTTATCTTTATTCCATCCCTATTCTGTTGGGGTTATTTCAAGGACACGTCTATTTTGAGACTTCTGCGATGATCATCACATTGATCAAAGTGGGCAAATTCTTGGAAATGCGGGCTAAAGGAAAAACGAGCCAGGCTATTAAGAAATTGCTCAAACTCAGCCCTGATAAAGCCGAGATTGTTCGGGGTGACCAGGTTTTCGTCGTGGATGTGTCTGAAGTCGAAGTAGGTGATATAGTTTTAATCAAACCTGGCAATAGAATTCCCGTTGACGGGACAATAATAACAGGCGGCTCAGCAGTTGACGAATCTATGCTGACTGGTGAATCCTTGCCTGTAGAGAAAGGGTCCGGGGATACAGTATTTGGGGGAACTATCAATATTCAGGGCGCATTCAAGTTCAAAGCAGATAAGATTGGCAAGGATACTGCCCTGGCTCAGATCATCAAGCTTGTTGAAGAAGCCCAGGGTAGCAAAGCGCCGATCCAAAGAATAGCAGACAGGGTATCAGCCATTTTTGTACCTGCAGTTGTTACAATTGCTGCTATCACTTTTTTATTATGGATGTTTGTTGCGCCGCCCCCCGTAGTTTCTGAAAACAGCCTGTTCGCGAGATCTATGTTGAATGCTGTGGCAGTTCTATTGATCGCTTGTCCATGCGCAATGGGGTTGGCAACGCCAACGGCTGTCATGGTAGGTTCCGGCCGGGGAGCAAAACATGGAATTTTATTTAGGTCTGGTGAAGCCCTGGAAAGGGCTGAAAATATCACTACGGTTGTGCTCGATAAAACGGGAACGATCACACATGGTGAACCAGTATTAACTGATATCGTTCTATCCGGCCCTCATTCTGGAAAGATTCAGGAAGAACAATTGCTCTATCTTGCCGGATCTATTGAGCAAAGATCGGAGCATCCCCTGGGTGCTTCTATAGTGAATGAGGCAAGGAAACGAGGAATAGGTTTATCTGAGCCGACAGAATTCCAGGCGATATCCGGAAAGGGAGTGATCGCTACCCTGGATGACACTGTTGTTGCCGTGGGAAACACGAGGCTGATGGATCAAGTCAGTGTGGATTGGAAAATAGCTGAGAATGACTTGAATAAACTGCGTCAAGGCGGCAAAACGGTTATGCTGGTAGCAGTTGACGGTTTGATGGTAGGATTGCTCGCTGTTGCAGATACAGTAAAAGAGAATGCGCGCGAAGTGATCGGGACCTTGAAGGGCATGGGCCTGAAGGTGTATATGATCACTGGAGATAACCATCAGGTCGCACAGGCCATAGGCCGTCAGGTTGGTATCGATCATATACTTGCGGAGGTGCTGCCAGGCGAAAAAGCTGATAAGATCAAGAGCCTTCAAATGGATAATGAGATCGTTGCTATGGTAGGCGATGGCATTAATGATGCGCCTGCTCTGGCTCAGGCGGATGTAGGGATATCACTGGGAACTGGCACAGATATCGCTATTGCTTCTGCTCCCATAACTTTGATAAGAGGTGATTTATCGGGTATCACGCAGGCAATCAAATTGTCAAAGAAGACCCTGTCGACGATCAAGCAAAATTTGTTCTGGGCTTTTTTCTACAATATCATCCTAATTCCTGTTGCGGCGGTTGGTCTTCTTAATCCCATACTGGCTGCTGGCGCCATGGCGATAAGTGATGTTTTTGTGATCGGAAATAGCCTGCGATTAAATAATAAGAAACTGAATTGAGAAAGAAGTCGCTTGCACCAATCATCCATATTAATGACCGGTTATAGCGAAATGTATTGAATCAAAACTGAGTCTAGCAAAAAAAAGATATATAATTAGGAAGGTTTTGCAAAGGATAACAAAGTATGGCGAGGAAAAAAGTAAGGACCGCGATCATTGGTGTGGGAAACTGCGCTTCAGCCCTTGTTCAGGGAGTTGAATACTATAAGAATGCTGCCTCCGATGAAAACATACCTGGACTGATGAATCCTACGCTGGGAGGATATCATATCAGTGATATCGAGTTCTCTGCGGCTGTTGATATAAACATCAATAAAGTGGGTCAGGATCTCAGTCAGGCGATTTGGGTAGAACCCAATAATTCGATCAAATTTGCAGATGTCCCTCATCTGGATGTGCCTGTAAGCCGGGGCATGACCCATGACGGCCTGGGCAAGTATCTTTCGGAATTCATCCAAAAAGCGCCTGGCCCGACAGACGATATCGTTAAAGTGCTCCGTGATTCCGGAACTGACGTGGTGATCAATTTCCTGCCAGTTGGATCTGAGATGGCAACAAAATGGTATGTTGAGCAGGTCCTGGATGCAGGCTGCGCGTTTGTTAATGGGATACCCGTATTTATTGCATCATCAGAGTATTGGAGTAAAAGATTCGCGGACAAAGGCCTGCCTGTTATCGGAGATGATATTAAGAGTCAGGTGGGAGCGACAATCGTGCACCGCGTTCTAGCCAATCTTATGCAGGACCGGGGCGTGAAGATAGACCGGACCTTCCAGCTGAATTATGGCGGTAATATGGATTTTTATAATATGCTGGATCGGGATCGCTTGGAATCAAAGAAGATCTCAAAGACCCAGTCAGTGAGCAGCCAGATCGACCATCAGTTTGAAGAGAAGAATATCCATATCGGCCCGAGTGATTACGTGCCCTGGCTCGAAGATCGAAAATGGGCGAATATTCGCCTGGAAGGAACCAGCTTTGGTGATATACCGCTGAATATCGAATTAAAACTTGAGGTTTGGGATTCGCCCAATTCTGCGGGTGTGATGATCGACGCGATCCGCTGCGCAAAGATCGGGTTGGATCGAGGCCTGGCAGGCCCACTGATCGAACCATCTGCTTATTTTATGAAGTCTCCTCCTGTTCAAGTGAGTGATGATATTGCCAGGAGGAATGTAATGGCATTTGTATCTGGAAAAGAATAGAGCTATGAAAAACAAACGGAACACGCTTCGCGGGATGATTTCCCGAAGGGAATTTCTGAGAACAACAGCTCTAGCAGCAGGAGCTGCGCTGATACCCAGAGAGGTCGGTGAATTGCTGGGTGATTATCCAACCACCGAAAAGCTGGGCAGAATCGCTGTGGGCATGGTAGAGATCAAATCCAAGCCTGATTTTGACGCTTCCATTGTGGGCAGATATTATGAAGATGCTGTCATTCCCTGGCACAGGGAAGTGATCGGACCCAGGCCTTGGAGGAATAATCAGCGCTGGGTGGAAACAGATGAAGGTTTTGTGTGGTGCCCTGATGTTCAGCCTGTTAAGAATTTGCCTAATGTGCCACTCGAAATTATACCGTTGGGAGCAGCGGGAATGTGGGTAGAGGTATCGGTGCCCACTGTTGATGCAGTATTAGAAACAACTCCCGCGAAATCGACCTGGTGGAGAAATCAGGTAAATAATAACCTTCCTCCTCGTTTCTACTACAGCCAGATCTTATGGGTTGACCTGATAGAAAGGCGCTATGATGGGAATATCTGGTACAGGATCAATGAGCGCTATGGAAACCCGGGTGACCTCTTATGGGCGCCGGCAGAGGCGTTCAGGCCGCTAGAAGAAGCTGAGTTGACTCCTATCAGCCCGGATGTTGAAAACAAGCAGATCGTGGTCGACGTGACGCCTTCCAGGCAGACCATGTCCTGCTTTGAGGATGGAAGGGAAGTCTATTTTTGCAGGATCTCCTCAGGTAAAACCCCAAATACAACTACCTTAACATCTTATGGCTCCCCCGGGTGGAATATCTGGCGAAAATTGCATTCGATCCAAATGGCTGGTGGTACCAATGAGGCGGGGTGGATGATCCCTGGTATTGGTTGGACGTCCTTGTTCCTGAAAGGCGGAATCGCCATTCATTCAACATTCTGGCACAATAATTTTGGAGAGCCATCTTCGCATGGATGTGTGAATGCAGCACCAGATGACGCTAAGTGGGTCTTCAGGTGGGCTTCCCCGATAACACCTTTCCAGGAAGGGGATATAACAGTTCAAGGAAAGATAGGTACGCCCGTAAAGGTAATAGAATACTAATATAGGACTGTGATCATAGACGAGGACAGCCAATGGATCTAAGTATATTAAGTATCACAACAGCTTTTATTGCAGGGTTGGCTTCATTTTTATCCCCCTGTGTTTTACCCCTTGTGCCCGCCTATATCGGGTATCTGGGAGGTAGAACCGCTTTTGGAGATGGATCTGATGAGAAGAGCAAATGGGAGACGTTCTCGCATGGGCTGGCTTTTGTGCTTGGATTCAGCGTTGTTTTTATCAGCCTGGGATTGGCTGCCTCGGCACTGGGCGGTTTTCTAAGCAGCGCTACGGATATACTTGAAAAGGTCGGTGGGCTGATTGTCATTTTATTTGGTATTCATATGACCGGGATCTGGAAAATCCCTTTCCTGCAATACGATACTCGCAAACAAACCAAGCCCAATGAAAACTTGAACTACCTATCTTCTTTTCTAATGGGAGTCTTCTTTTCTGCAGGTTGGTCTCCCTGTGTGGGCCCGGTGCTGGGCGCCATCCTGACACTGTCATTCAGCGGAGGCTCTGTGCTGACCGGGGGCATTTTGCTGGCAGCTTATTCGGCGGGATTATCAATTCCATTCTTGATCGCAGCTCTCGGCGTGGGTTGGGTAACGGCAGCTTTAAGGAAATATGGGAAAGCGCTCCATTACGTTGAAATCGCAATGGGTGTGATCTTGATCGTTATAGGCCTGCTCCTCTTCTTCGGGCTATTTGAAACCATAACCATTTATCTGCAGAGATTTGGGAGTTTATTCGAAGGTATTTAGACTGGGTGGCGATCGATGCTGACTGTTACGTTATATATGCGTGAAAACTGCCAGCTTTGCGAAAAGGCAGTTAGTGACCTTGACGATCTTCAGGAAGAGTTCCCTCACAGGTTGATCCAAATCGATGTGGAAGAGAGTGAGTTTCTGGAATACTTGGAAAAAATACCCATTATTGAGGCCGGACCCTACAAGATCAAGGCTCCCTTTGATAAGAAGAAGCTGCAAATGACCCTGGGGGCTGCCCAGGATCGGCAAAGCCAATTATCGGATTTGGAATCAAGTAGACATCAAAAGCGTCTTGAGCGGGGAAAATCATTTACATTCGTGGATCGGATATTCTACTGGCTGTCCCGTAGATATATGATCGTTTTCAACTTATTTGCCATCATTTATTTAGGATTGGCTTTCCTGGCTCCAGTATTGACTGCTGGTGGAAAGGATCTCTCTGCAAACCTGATTTACAACGTTTACGGCAGGTTGTGCCATCAGCTTGCCTACCGGTCCTGGTTCCTTTTTGGCGATCAGGCCGCCTATCCTCGGGAAGAGGCCGCAATAGATGGGTTGGATTCCTATGAAGAAGCGACTGGCTTGAACCCGGATGATCTAGATGGAGCAGTTTTATTCAGGGGGAATGAAATTCTTGGTTATAAAGTAGCCCTTTGCCAGCGGGATGTTGCCATTTATGGATCCATATTGTTATTTGGATTGATTTTTGCATTGACGAAGAGGAAAATTCCTCCCCTTCCTTTGCTCGCGTGGGTGCTGCTAGGCATTATGCCTCTTGGCCTGGATGGTGTAAGCCAGTTGCTCAGTCAGTTCAACTGGGAGTCCCTTCCTGCTCGAGAGAGTACTCCTTTATTGCGGACGATCACTGGCGCATTATTTGGGTTCTCTACAGCTTGGTTTAGTTACCCGATCATAGAGGACGCGATGGCGGAAACACGGAAGGTCTTGTCAATTAAACGCAAGGCATCTCAGATTGATAATGGGTCCAATGATTGAGCGTAATGAGGGCGGAATTCTTTACTCCCAATTCGAAAGTTTTATTACCCCCGAATTATTTCATGGTGTGTTTTCCCGGCAAGGCGGAGTAAGCCCTGTTCCCTGGAACTCGCTGAATCTGGGCGGAACTGTGGGAGATTCGCCCAGCAATGTAAGCAAAAACCTATCCAGGCTGGTATCGGTTAGTGGTTTTTCAGAGAGCCAGCTATTCCAGGTTAAACAGATCCATTCTGCAAAAGTGATCAAAGCTGATCTATCCGAGGACGCAATCCAGGAAGGCGATGCGATCACAACCGCGAGGCAAGGCCTGCTATTATTAATGCGCTTCGCTGATTGTGTTCCCATCTTGTTTTATGACCCGGACCACCGGGCAATTGCCATAGCTCATGCAGGCTGGATGGGTACATTAAAAGGAGTGGTTGCTGAAGTTGTTCGGACTATGATCGCTTGTTATGACTCTTCCCCGGAGCAAATCAGGGTCGGCATTGGCCCTTCTATTGGTCCAGATCACTATCAGGTAAGGGGAGAAGTGATCAGGAAAACCAAACAGGCTTTTCCTCAGGAATACGAACAAGTTCTGCATGAGAGTCCCGATGGTGTAAAATTGGACCTGTGGAAAGCTAACGAGATCCATTTAAGAAAAGCTGGAGTCCAACGGATCGATATTGCGGGAATCTGTACTGGATGTGATCCTGGTAAATGGTACTCCCATCGAGCTGAAAGTGGGAAAACGGGCAGATTTGGAGCCGTGATTGGACTCAGGTAAGAACCGGAGCAGAGGTTGACGCAAGAGACGAATATTATCGAAAGCCTTGAAAAAGTAAAATCCAGGATCCGCTTGGCGGCCAAACGCAGCGGAAGGGATGATAATGAGATTGATCTAGTGGCAGTTACGAAACAAAAGTCTGCCGCCGTTGTGAAAGCCCTGGTGGATATTGGAGTCAGAAAAATTGGCGAAAGCTATTTGCAGGAGGCTAATTTCAAAATGGGTCTCCTGACCGATCCCGAAATTGAATGGCATATGATTGGCAATATCCAGCGGGGCAAGGAAAAACATATTGCCAGTCTTTTTCATATTGTCCATTCGGTGGGATCAAAGAGAACTGCCCATGAGCTTAATGAGGCCGCAGCGAGCCTGGACAAAGTTCTGCCTGTGTTTATAGAGCTGAATGTCAGTGGCGAAAGCACAAAATATGGATGGCAGATTAAAGATGACGGTCATTTTGAGGAATTTCTACTTGAGATCGAGGAGATCGTAGATTATTCATATTTGAATATAATAGGGTTGATGACAATGGCTCCTTATGCAAAGGATCCTGAAATGTCCCGCCCATTTTTCAGGCGGCTGAGAGCTGTCCGTGATTTCCTGATAAAAGAGCTGCCCGGATCACAGATTACGGGGTTGTCGATGGGCATGAGTGGTGATTTTGAAGTGGCAATTGAAGAGGGCGCGACAATTCTTAGAATTGGTTCAGCGCTGGTTGGTCAAAGATAAAACAGGATGGATAATGCTAATAACTATAATTCAAGTGCTCCGGCAAACCATATTTATCATTGTGTTGGTAAAGGTGATATTGTCTTATTTCATGGACCCGTTTCATCCCATTCGCCAAACGGTTGATAGGTTGATAGATCCTCTTCTAAGTCCGATCAGGAAGGTAATACCCTCTTTGGGAGGATTTGATTTCAGTCCGCTGGTTTTGATCCTACTCGTTGAACTATTGGCCAATATTTTGATAAGCATTTTGTAGGTGGTCCAGCTTTAGCTTGGAGAAAATGATGGCATCAAGACAATTCAAATTTCATGATGGCGAGAAGGGAGCGGCCCTGGCAATCACGGTCAAGATCAGCCGGGGAAAGAGTTCTTTCTCTAAAGTGCTGAATGATGGCACGGTAGTGATCCAGCTCAAACAGGAAGAGGGGGATGTGAATATGAGGCTGATCGATTTTATCTCCACCGAACTCAACATCCCAAAAAAGAAAATGCAAATTATTGCCGGCGAAGATGGGAATAAAAAATTGATCTCCATTGTTGATATGGCTCCCAAGCAAATTCAGAAAGCGATATTGGGATTGATTGCCTGATTGGAAATAGAGTCCAGAATGGAAAAAATCCTCCTGTCCCCGGGAGGATTTTTGTTAGTGGAAATGCTCAAGAAAAGATCTTATAGCGTTGGGAAGCACAAAACCAGATGGTCAGCATCGCTTGATGAGCGACCTCGAATGTTTCGGAGGACGCGATTTTAAGAAGAGCCGGAATGAGTTCTTCTTTACCGGAACGGGAGAGGTGGGCAAGCGCGTTTTGTTTCTCCTCGTACGAGCCTAACTCAAGAGCTTTCAGGAGCAAATCTAAGGCGTTTTCTACTGTTAGGGGAGCTAAGTCCTGCTTGGCGGCAAAATCAATCAACCAGGGTGCTTCATGGGGTGGAGGACTGTCTTGGGGAAGGTAAGGTGACCTAGTTTCAAGAATTTCATAGGTTTGTTGAGCTAGATCCCTGACAACCCATTCTTTTTCATCGATGCGCATTAAATCCAGAATCTCTAAGGCCCAGGGTTCGTTGATCAAACTTAACCCGTGAACAACAGCATAACGGACAAGCAGGTCGTCCCTGGTCGATCCTTCACGGAGAGCTGGATGGCCTTCGCTGCGATTTTGGGCCAAGGATTCAGCAGCAGCTCTCCTTAATAACTCATTTCCATGAAGGAGAGCCTCGGCTATAGCTTCAAGCGATCGTGGAGATCCAATTTTGCCCAGGGCATAACAAGCAGTAGTTGAAGACGGATGATCGTCATTCAACTGCTTGATGAGGTAGGGTACAGCGGAAAGATCTTGTAATAATCCCAATCCGACAGCAGCTGCTCGCCTGGTATCCAGTTCGTTCGTTTTTAGCAGGTGGTGGAAAATGGTGTTAATTTGAGGATTACTGGATCTTACAATGGCGCAGACCAGGCGGAGCTTGATCGAATAGTAGGGATTGGCGTGAATTTCGCGTGTGATTTGCTTCAGCAAAGCAGTCTCTTCCGGTGAATTTGGATCCAGGTATTCCAGCCAGAGTGATGCCCGAAGCAGCTTGCCTTTAAGAAGGCCCTTATCTTCAAGCATAGGCTTAAGATAAGGTTTGATATCGTTAAATGCTGAAAAATATCGCATGCATTCATAGAGTTGACCCCAATCTGGGTTCTCTAAAATACTGAGGATTATTTTTTGATGGGATTTTGCAATGCCTTTTGCCGCGAAATAACCTGCGAAGGTCGGGAGATGAAAGTAGTAGCGGTTCTCAGGTACGGGCTGGAGAAGATTCGTATCCAAGCCAGATTGGATCGCAGGTTGAAAGGAAACGGAATTGACCGCGGAGGGATTTGTGTTTGATTTCTTGTATTCGCTTTCGAACCAAGCAGTTAATTCTCTTCTCGTGAAGGTACTGGTATTGCTAACAAGGCAGTAGACCGCTATAAGTTCTAAGGATATTAATTCAGTATCGGTTAAGGGTGGAAACCTTTTCAAATAGGCTTCAATCGAGTTAATAGAAGACGGACCATTCAAATCGCCAGCGTAGGCCGCAAATGATTTTAGGGCAAACTCAAGTGCGGTTTGATTTTGTCCGCTCGTAACCAGCATGGAATTCATTACAGCGTGGTCTTTCTGATATTCCTGGTCGTCAGATAATTGGATTGTTGGCCAGAGCTTGGATAGTTTTGCGAGATAGGCATACTTGTCTTTGCTGCCCAGGGGCGCAATGGAAATGAATTCTAATGGCGCCTGGACAAGGTTTCCCAAGCAGGAAGGAGATGCAGTAGCGATGATTTGCAGTCCCGGGATCTGAGATCTGAGCGTGGTGATGAAATTTGCCAATCTGTTAATATCTTCTAGTGCCAGGTTGTCCATATCATCGATGAAAAGCAGGGAGCGGTCTGATTTGATCGCATTCGTCAAATACTTAGGGAAATTAGGTATGGTCAAGAAGGCTTTGTTCAATTGGAGGGCTTTCAAAAGCATGCCCAGCATATCCCGGCCAGGAAATTGAGCTAGAAGATGATGAGCTTTTACGTAGAATGGAATCCTTGACTCGGGAAGGTCATCGTCATTAGAGGGCTTGATAAGCTCGCCAATGCACTCTGCAATTGCAGTGGTTTTGCCACTTCCCGGGAACCCGATAAAGCACATATTAGAGTTGGTGTGAATCGCGTCAAGGAGGGAAAAAGTGGGACCATTATATTCCGAGTTGAGTTGAGGCAGGAGGGGGTCATAGCCGATCACTTGCTGGATCAAGCTGGTGTCAAGGCTTTCCTTGCCTGGGAATAAATAAGGGGGCGGGGCGATACACTTAGCTGGTACGAGGATGCTTTCCAGCGAGAAGTAATCAGCAAATACGTGCAGGCCCTGCATGTATTTATAAAGAACCTGAATATAATCGGAATCCGATGTTACTGAAAGGCTTTCCCTGAATGTGATAAGCCCTGAGATAGTCCGTGAAAAAAAAGAGACCAGGCGTTTTCTGTATACGAGGAATAGGACCAGGAGCAGGACAACAAGAATGATACCTGCCCAGAATGAACTAATATCTAGATAAAGTTTAGGAAAGAAACGGGTCATCTCACTCTTTGTTGGTTTAGTAACCTGGATGGAGAATGCGTTTACATGTGGGGCAGAATTCGAGATTTGATGGTGATTTTGCCGATTGCTCGATAGCGGATGGAATATTTGATCCGCAAGAGGAACAACTGGCATCGACCATAAGCGCGATTGCAAGTCCCCCGGAACGACCTCTAAGGGCTTGATAGACCGGTAGATCGGGCAGGTCCACGCTGGCGATGTAACGCGTTTTCTTAGCGGTAAGTGTAATTATTTCTGCTTCCAATTTAGTTTTTTCAGCAGTAAGGGATCTGTGTTGGATTTCCCTGTTATGCTTAACCTCGGCAACCCTATTACTGGCTGATTCAAGTTCTGAGCGAGATTGGTCGGATTCAAGCATGGCCTCAAGTTGTCTTTCTTCAAGTACTTGAAGGTATTTACCCAACGCGTTTGACTCCAATTGAAGGTCCTCAAGTTCTTTCGGGTTGGTGATAGCTCCCCCATATAGCTTTTTTTGGTTCTGTTCTATTTTTATGTTTTGGAGAGAAACATCGTGCTCCGCATTCTTCAAAAAAGCAGATTTTTCCGTATGGATCATTTCCAGTTCCTTGTAGATTTCCATTGCTTCGTCAAGTAGAGAACTGTCCTGGAGAATGAGATCGATCTCATGGATACGCTTCTCCGCCTGATCCAGGCTTGTATCCAGCTCTTGAAGTATGAATAGTGATTGTGCTCGGCTCATATGCGGCATTCGCGATATCGTTGATGTATGAAGTGATTATAGATGTGTAAACCCATGTAATCAAGGGGCAGATTTAAAAGCTGATAAAATAAAATCATGTCTGAAAAAAGATTTCTACTGGTCCTTGGCTTGGTTAGCATCGTATTGATTTCGCTTCCTTATCTCATAGGATTTCAGACTGGAAATTCCTCCAATAGCTTCGGGGGATTTTTAATGAATCCAATAGATGGACATTCCTATCTGGCAAAGATGCAGCAGGGTTATCGGGGTGACTGGAAGTTTGTCCTTCCTTACACTTCAGAGCCGGGTGAAGGCGCGTACCTGTTCTTGTTCTACCTGATTTTGGGGAAGATCGGCCGCCTCATGCAAATTCCTTTGATCTTTGTCTTTCATGGGGCCAGAGTGCTTTCAGCTGCCTGGCTGATATTTGTCATCTACCAATTGATTTTGGCTGTTTTCAAAGATAAGAATGCCATCAAGGCAGGGCTTGTCCTGGCTGTGTTTGGTTCTGGAATGGGATGGTTGGCTATCCTGACGGGAGCTTTTACTTCTGATTTTTGGGTTGCGGAAGCATATCCTTTCCTATCGATGTACACTAATCCTCATTTCAGCTTGGGACTAGGAATTATGATCTGGGCTTTGCTTCCAAATCAGCGAGACAGGCTTATCGAAAACTTAATATCAGGAGCGCTGTTGGGATTGATCCAGCCCTTTGCGGTTGTCATCCTGTCTTTGATCAAGTTGATCAGGGCAGGAATGAAAATCCTTGAGGACAAGATCGGGATTAAGGCTTGGATAATATCAGGCTGGTTTTGGGCAAATATCGGATTCTGCCTGACCGGAGGCTTGGTCATCATCTATCAGTATTGGGCAATCCAAACCGACCCCATTTTATCCCAGTGGCATCAACAAAACATTACTACGAAACCTAATGTCTTAGACCTGGTGGTTTCTCTCTCGCCGTGTTTGATCCTCGCCCTGGTGGGTGCTCGAAGAGCCTGGAGAAATGAGACTGGAAGGATACTTCTTCTTTGGGCATGTATCAGTTTGGCGCTGCTATTCTTTCCGTGGAGTTTGCAAAGGAGATTCTTAACAGGGATATATTTGCCTTTAGCAATTATCAGCATATTTGGCCTGCAGGTATTACATGAAAAAACATCCATGGAGTTCCGCCATTGGTATGTGGGGGTCTTGTTTTTAGCTTTGCCTACCAATCTGGTGGTTATCGCATCTGGTATCCAGGCTATAACTAAACTAGACTCAAACATATATCTTGATCAAGGCCTGATAGAGGGAATGCAGTGGTTAGAGAATCACGCAGAACTGGATGCTTTAATACTTACAGATGAGCAGGATGGTTTATATATTCCATCATATACTGGCCGGCGAGTGATCTATGGTCACCCGTTTGAAACGGTTTTTGCTGCAGAGGAGAAAACCTTGGTGGAAGAGCTATATGGGGGAGAAAGAGATGCGGCTTTCATCCGGGAAATCCTCGATTCGCGAGACGTTGATTATGTCATCTTCAACGGATATGATCAGAACGGTTTCGGTGATTGGCTCTCTGAGCATTGGGACCTTCAATTCCAAACAGGAGCCGTAAATATTTTCGCCAGGCAGGATGAATGAAAACAGATCAGCGCTTTCAGAAAGAACAGGTCTTAGCTTTCATGAGAAATATAGCGAGAAAAGCCTTATTGTTGATTCCTGCCCTGATCTACCTGCCAACCTTTGGGGGCAATGCTGCAGTTCCTCCTGGAGAATCTGTATACTCTGATTTGTTAATAACCCATTATCCGTATCTCCTTTACCTGCGGGAATCTCTTATCACCAATCAACAAATCCCATTATGGTCAACTCTGATCCAGTCTGGAGCCCCCTTTGCAGCCAATCCCCTGGCGGGTGTTTTTTATCTGCCCGGATGGATAGGGATGGTTTTTCCCCTTCCGGCTGGATTAAGCCTGGTTTTGGCACTACATATGGTTTTCGGTACTTTTGGGATGTACAAATTCTTGCGCCACAAAAAGACAGATGAGATTGGCAGTCTTCTGGGAGCATTGGGTTTTGGACTAATGCCGAAACTGGCAGCCCATTTTGGAGCAGGGCATGTGACCCTTATCTATGCCATTTCTTGGACACCCTGGCTGCTGTATTGCAGCGAAAGGGATCGGCGAGGATGGATAACGGGAGTTGTGGCTGGTTTATTATTTTTAGCTGATCCCCGCTGGGCAGTTTATGGGGGCATGTTATGGGTTTCATATAAATTTGCGTATAGGCAATTACAAGCCAGGGAAAGGGTTCTATATTATCTGAAATCATCCTTGATCGCCTTTCTGATCAGTGCTCCCTTACTGCTGCCGTTAATGGAATATCTTCGACATGCTACTCGAGCAAATCTTGAAATGGAAGACATCTTCTATGGAAGTCTCCCTGTTTCGAACTTGATCGGTTTGATCATCCCGGGCAGCGGCGGCAATATTGAATGGTATCTATATGCCGGGGGAGTCTTATTGGCCCTAATCATTTCCCAATTTTTCAATAAGGATTTGCGAAAGAGGAATCGGTTCTGGGTACTATGGACAGGAATCAGCCTGTTATTGGCTTTGGGCTCCTGGGGAGTCAAGGCTGATTGGGTGAGCAGCATTCCTCTGTTGAACATACTGAGAGTACCTGCCAGAAGCTTGTTTTTGACTGGGATATGTTTGGCGGTCATCGGGGGGACTTCCTTGGAGTCAATCCTAAATGGCTTTGAGGATCCAAAAAAACGTAGAATCTTATTTGGCATTTGTGTTGCAGGTATCTTCACATTGTTGGGCTTGGCTGTTTTAAAACTTTCTCAGTCTGCAATGATCTTCTGGGGATTTGCCTTCTTTACCGCTGCTGGATTACTTTTATTGGTAAATTCAGGGAAGGCAAAAATTCCGCTCCTTGGTTGGATCATATTAGGGGTTCTTGTTGTGGATTTGCTGGGCGCTGGATATACCTCCTACCACATCCAGTCCAGTGAAGCCAGAGAGCCTAACCCAGCTCAAACCTATCTGATCGAGGATGATGGAAATTTCAGAATATATTCACCGTCGTATAGTGTGCAGCAATACCTGGCTGCTGAATATCAGCTTGAATTAGCTGATGGGGTTGACCCCATGCAGATTGCGAAGTATGTGGAATTCTCAGAAAAAGCAACTGGTGTTTACGGAGATGGTTATTCAGTTACGATACCTGCTTTTAAAACGGGCAATCCATCCCTGGATAATATCAATGCCATCCCAAATAGCATGTTATTGGGTTTGCTGAATGTCAAGTATGTCATTTCAGAATTCGCGATAGATGCGCCAGGATTGACTCTGTTATCAAATGATCTGGAACCTTTTTTATACCTGAATGAAAGGATGATGCCTAGAGCCTGGATAGAGGAATTGGGAGAGAAACAGGGTGATCTCGATCTGGTCAGTGAGAGAGATGTCCGAATACTTGAGAAATCTGCCAATAAAATCATCTTAGAAGCTGCTGGTCCAGGGGTGCTTGTCACATCTGAGGTCGATTATCCAGGCTGGAGGGTTTATGTTGACGGGAAACGAGAAGAGCTAATATCCGCCTATGGAGTATTAAGAAGTGTAGAGCTAAGTGCAGGAAATCATCAGGTAGTATTTAGATTCCATCCAGTCTCAGTATATGCCGGCTTGATCCTTGCTGGTATCGGCTGGTCCATCATTGTGTATCAATTTCTCAGGAACAGATTTGAAGAATTATCTGATTAAACGGAAGTGGATCATCCTGGTTGGGGTCCTGGTTATGGTGGCGACATCTGTTCCCTACCTGCTAGGATATGCTAGCCAGGGAGAAGAGTGGCATTTCACCGGGTTCCTGATCGGGGTTGAAGACGGAAACTCGTATATAGCGAAAATGTTAACCGGGGCAGTTGGGAATTGGTTGTTCCGATCCCCATACAGTTCGGAATCCCAAACGGGGGTTTTGGCATTTTTGCCCTATCTGCTTCTGGGAAAGTTGACTGCCGGATCTGCCCAACACGAACAGCTGGTGGTTTTGTTCCATCTCTTCAGGTTTTTTGGGGGCATTCTAGTTACCTTGGCTATTGATGACTTCCTGTCCCTATTCATCATCAACGAAAGCCAGCGTCGTTGGGCTTTGGTTGTTATCCTGCTCGGGGGTGGAATGGGATGGATTGTGGCGGTTTTGGAATCGAAGAATTTTCTAGGGTCCATTCCGCTGGATTTTTTATCACCAGAGGGATTTGGATTTTTGGGTTTATTTGGGCTGCCTCATTTAGCTGTAGCCAGGGCGTTTTTGTTTTGGGGGGCAGCGTCTTATCTCGGCAAGGGGTCCAGCGTCAGGGCAGGTATCTATTGGTTGATAATGGGATTATTCCAGCCGATGTATGGCATTGTTATTTGGGTTGTGATTGGGCTGCATACCCTGGCAGTCATCCTTCTGGATAGGGTCAGGAATCGAAACCTGGATTGGGCTTTCAGTTCCTCCCACTTGAAAAAAGCGCTGATCGCTGGAGCGGTCTCATGCCCGCTCATTCTTTATACAACTTGGTCATTTCTTAGTGATCCCTATTTGATCGCTTGGACAGCTCAAAATTATTTACCATCTCCTCACTGGTTTCATTACCTGATCGCTTATGGCATGATCTTGCCTTTTTCTATCTGGGGAGCCCTAAAATGGATCAGGATCAAGACAAAAGAAGGCTTATTCCTGGCATGCTGGATGATGGCATTTCCGTTCTTGGTTAGCGCACCAGTAACAACTCAGCGAAGGCTTGCAGAAGGGATCTGGGTGATTTTGATCGCAGCTGCGTTTGGAAATCTGAGCGGCAAAGAAAGAATACCGATCTCTGCCAAGATAATCACAGGATTATTATTTCCAACTACTTTTATCCTCTTGTGGGGTGCTTCAAGCAGGGCTGCCCATCCATCAGCCCCCATCTTCATTCCCAGTCAACAGGTTGAATCCTATCTGGCACTTCGGGATATTGCACCCCCGAATTCTATCGTCCTCTCATCTTTTGAGGTGGGGAACAGCTTACCAGCCTGGGTGCCAGTAAGAGTTGTTCAGGGACATGGACCGGAAACGGTGAACCTGGAAGAATGGCAGCTCAAGATAGATGAATATTTTATGGAGAATCAAGCTAGAGCCCAATGTGGAGATTTCTTCAAAGAAACCAGTATTGATTACCTTTTTTGGGGACCTGGAGAAGCGGAGCAGTGGAATTGGGACCCTGGGCTCAAGTTGTGCTTGAGGCAAGTATATAATTCAAATGGTTATCGGATATATCTAATCAATGAGTAGGCAAAGATCTATATGATCAGACTAAAAAAATGGATGAATGACCCGCGGATTTTTTTATACCTGGCGCCATTGATCCTGTTTTCGCCAATTTATTTGAGTGGAAAAGCGCTTTTTTGGGGTACTGTATCAACTCAATTTGTGCCCTGGTGGGATTTTGCCTGGAGATCGATCCTCTCGGGCCAGACTCCTCTCTGGAATCCGCTCTTGGGCATGGGGGCCCCTCTGGCTGCGAATTACCAATCTGCTTTGTTCTACCCGCCTACTTGGATCTATTTTGGGGCCTATTTTGCAGGTGGAACACAGTTTATGGCCTGGGTCATTTCTCTTGTTGTTGCTGGACACCTGATCTGGAGTGGATTGGGTACCGCAAAACTGCTGCAGGATCTCGAGGTAAATGAATTTGGTCAGGTAGTTGGAGGGCTTGCCTATTCACTATCAGGCTACCTGGTTGCCAGAGCAGGATTTTTGAGCATTAACGCAGCAGCTGCCTGGCTTCCCTGGCTGCTGCTATACCTGTACCGAATTACGAAAGGAAGGAACGGCAGCTGGATTCGGTTGACAGGCGTGCTTTGCATGCTGCTTCTTGCCGGACATGCCCAAACGGCTTGGATGTCAATCCTGCTCGGGGGAATTTGGGTGATCTACTGGGTTATCTCGAGTGGCAAAGAAAGCAAAATCGGCAATCTTGGAAGGACACTAGCGGTATTGGTTGGGGTGGGTCTGTTGGCGATCGGTTTATCCGCAATTCAACTAATTCCAACCGCAGAATATCTCCTGTCCTCCCAGCGGGCTGGTGAGTATGGTTTCGAGAGCGCGATGACATATTCCTTCTGGCCCTGGAGATTTTTGACTTTATTGATGCCGGGATTATTTGGTAATCCAGGAACAGGAAATTACTGGGGTTACGGAAACTTTTGGGAAGATGCAGTTTATATCGGATTATTTCCTTTATTGCTTGCGATAGGAATTGTCCTCAGTTCTCTGATCAGGATCGTCAGAAAAAACCCACAATTGGAAGACAAAGGAAAATACAGTTTGGGTATTTTCCTCGGTGCAATACTTTTCATCAGTTTCACATTGGCGCTTGGCGATAATACAGCGGTGTTTCCATTTCTCTATAAGCACATACCGGGTTTCGACTTATTTCAAGCCCCAACCAGATATTCGATCATAGGAGTAATTTCGTTGGCTATTCTGGCGGGATTAGGAGCAAATCAACTGGAAAGGCCTGCTGGAAGAAGGCTGTATTTTACACGCTTGGCAGTGGCAGGTTGTTTTTCTGTGGCGGCTGCTGCCGGCTTAGGGTTGTTATTTTTGCCAGATATCAAGACTACATTTATCTTATCTGCAGCCAGGGTAGGTCTATTAGGCCTGCTCGTTGGATTGGCCACACTGATTATTCCTGGCACGAACGACCTCAAAAGAGACTCGTATTTGGCAAATAGCAGTGATTTGCCTGGTTTGTACAGATTTGATAAGCGCCGGTTGGCGATTGAATCCAGGAATAGAATCCGACTTCTATTCTGTCCCGGAACCAAAAAAGATTAGCGGCAGAGTATGGATGCCAGAGAATGTAGAATACAGTCTAAAGTTCAATACTTTCTTGAGATTTGATACCTTTAATCCCGTACTTGATTGGGAGGAGATGTATAGAGTTAATCTACCCAATCTACCCATGCTCCAAGGAATAGAGATGGTCAATAACTTTGACCCATTGGTCCCGGGATATTTCCAGGTCTGGATGGATAGGATTAATGACGAATATCCAGGTGAGCAAGTACTGGACATGATGAACATCTCTGAGGTCGTTAAAATAGCAGATCATGACATAGCAGAGGTAGAGCCTCGTAATCGGGAAATGGCTCTGGTCCGAGTGGCAGGATGTGGAAAAATCCTTTCTGCAGATGAAGATGACCCGAATATGATCTTTAACGGGATGATAGGTCTTGATGATAACCTGATTGTGCATTCAGATGGCGAAATACCCTGCGATTCAGGCGGAGCAGGTAAGGTGAAGATCGTTGAAATGAGGAATGGATATCTTAGGTTGGATGTGGACCTGGATCAAGATGGTTGGATCTTTTGGTCTCAATCCTGGTATCCCGGTTGGACCTATCAAATTGATGGAGGTAAGAGCAGGGAGGTTTTTAGGGTGAACTACTTGTTCCAAGGAGCCCCGATACCTGGGGGTGCGGAACAAGTTGAATTTATCTACCGGCCAGGGTCGTTTTATTGGGGCAGCGCAATCTCGGGTTTATGTTTGGCCCTGGCAATTTCTACTGTTGCGATGAGGAAAAGAAAGGTCAAGCATTAAGGAAGAGAAGACTGGCTTCGGTCCCGCAGGGTCTGCCGCATATTTTCCCAATCAGATTTGAAGTTCTTTAAACTAAAGGCCAATACTGCAGCGGTTAGGGTCCAGGCTGATAAGCTGATCACTAAGAGAGCAGCTTGGAGAGAGTATGTCTGGCTGATCGCACCTGCCAGGAGGGGCGCAAAAGCTGATCCTATATTCCCAAGAAAATATTGGATTGAGGTTGCTGAGCTGCGCATTTCTGGCAAAACGACATCATATACTGATGTAGCGATGTTAGGCGATGCGAGGGGGATAAAGAACGCAGTAATGATAAGAAGGATTCTGAATTCGCCCACATTTTCAATGGGCTGGGTAAGGGCCAGGGTCAGGAATATGGCCCCAAAAAAGATGCTGAATATTGAAACAAGAATTCTGCCATAAACGGTTCTCTTATAGGCAGCATCACCAATGAACCCACCGAAAAAATATCCCGCCCCGATCATCAGTACAGCAGGGATCATGATTGACGAAACGGTCGAAGGTCCATAGTTGCGTTCAACTTCGAGATACCTGAATGACCAAAATGTGATCACCTGCCATGGTATAACGCCAATCAAGCCTTGCAAGAATAAAAAACGGAGACTAGGGATCTTAAAGATCTGCAAGATCTCGGACAGCTCAAGGCGGCTAGTCTGAAAATGATCTGGACTCACAAGCTCAGGTTCGCTGAGACCCCGGGGCACATCTTTCACACCGAAATAGATCAGAATTGATAGAAGCAGGCCAACTGAGCCGGTAATAATATAAATGACACGCCAGCCATAGATGGGTGAGAATTCCAAGGCAAGGATCAATCCCAATAAGTAACCGAGGGGAATAGATAATTGAAGCATTCCAAATATCCTGCTCCGTTTCTCAGACGGGAAATAATCTGAGATCAAGCTACCTATGCCTGGATAGCTGGAATCGTCAATGCCTGTAGAAGCCCTTGATATCAGGAAAAGCCTGGCAGTGGGAGCGATGGCGCTTAGCCAGGTTGTGATACCCCACACAAAAGAGGCCAAAGCCAGGAGCTTAGGACGTGCGTAGCGATCGTATAAAAAACCCCAGATAGGATAGAAGATGCTGCCTAGAATGAGTGATCCTGTAACGATACCCCCCATTTCCAGCTCTGAGAGGTTAAAGTCGTCCATGATAGAAGATGTCAGGGGACCAATCAGTAGCCGGTCTGTTTGATGGAGCAGCATGAACAGAAAGAATATAACAACCGAGGTCCAGCGTTGCCGGTTGATCCTGTCTGGTTTCTGAGGATTATTCAAGAACCTCCAAGTAGATCCTTTTATTGTCTCGCCCCTTACTCTTATAGTCTGTAATATTAACAGAGCCTACTTCACCTGTGTCTTTAACATGTGTACCACCATCTGCTTGAAGGTCGAGGCCTTCGATTTCTACTACCCTGACCTCGCTGATCTGAGGAGGTAGAAGATTGATCTTGGTGCGGATCAGATCAGGGATCTGGAAAGCCTCTTGACGAGCTATATTTCGCCAGGTGACAGGCAGGGATTTCTTGATTTCTAGATTAACAGCGTTTTCGATCAATTGGACAAGATCTTTTGTGAGAGAGGCAAATTCAAAATCCATCCTGCCTAAGAGGGGTTCCATATTACCCCCGGTGACTGAAGCGCCATAGTCTCTGAAGATCGTTCCACAGAGAATATGCATCGCTGTATGGGTCCGCATCAATTGATACCTGCGATCCCAGTCCAGCTTGGCATCCAGTGAGGATCCCACCTCCGGCAAGGTGACATCATCAGGAAGGATATGCACTATGTTCCCAGAAATTGGTTTGACTGCGACAAGCTTGATCTCTTTGTTGTCTATCAGGAACCAGCCGTGATCTGAAGGCTGTCCTCCACCACCGGGATAAAATGCTGTTTCGTCAAGTATGAGTCCATGGTTCTGTTGATCATGACCGGAAACCCTTGAAGTAAAGGATCTCAGGTAACTGTCTTCGTGAAATAGCTGGTAGGTCATAGGATTGCTTTCAGCGCTTTACAGATTAAGTTTATAGGTCAGATCAGACCCAGTTGGCGGCCGACATCCTCAAAGATGGTAAGAACTTCCTCAATTTGTTCGTCAGTATGCGTAGCCATATAGCTGGTACGGAGTAATTGCCTGCCTGGTGGGACAGCGGGAGACAATACAGGATTCACAAAAACGCCATTTTCAAATAACAATTTCCAGGATTGAAGGGTAAGGGTATCGTCTCCGATGATAAGGGGGATGACCGGCGTAGTAGAGAATCCAATATCAAACCCCATCCTGGTGAATTCGGATCTCATTCTCGCCCCAATCTGATTGACTCTCTCAATCCTCTCTGGCTCTCGCTGCATGATGTGCAGAGCGGCCAGGGCTGCTGCGGCATTGGGGCCTGGGATGCTGGCGCTGAAGATCAGGGACCGTGCATTGTGTTTTATGTAATCTATTACAGTGTCATCCCCGGCGATATAGCCGCCGATCGAAGCGAATGACTTGCTAAAAGTGCCCATGATCAAATCTACATCCTCGGTCACTCCAAAATGAGCGGATGTGCCTTTGCCATTTCCAAGAACGCCAACGGCGTGGGCGTCATCAACCATCAGGCGCACGCCATATTCTTTGCAGAGAGGGATGATTTCAGGGAGAGGCGCGATATCCCCTTCCATGCTATACAAGCCATCAACTACAAGAAGTTTTCCTTTATCAGGTGATAAGCGGGAGAGTTTGTCGGACAAATCGCCCATGTCGTTATGTTTATAGCGGATCAGGTTGCCATAGCTGAGCCGGGCGCCATCGACAATACTGGCGTGATCATCTTTGTCCAAAATAACATAATCCTTCCTGCCTACGAGAGAGCTGATGGTGCCAAGATTTACCTGCATTCCCGTTGAGAAAACCAGGGCACGGTCCTTTCCCAGCCAGTCTGCTAATTCTTCTTCTAGCTGTTCATGAAGCTGGAGGGTGCCATTTAAGAATCTCGAACCTGTGCAGCTACTGCCAAAACGCGAGATTGCTTCCCGCGCAGCCTCCTGGACTTCTGGGTGGGTGGTTAATCCCAGGTAATTATTTGAGCCGCACATGATCAATCTTCTGCCATTATATTTGGCAATCGAACCTTCACTTTCCTCGAGGGGGATAAAATAAGGATAGAGCCCGCTGGCCTGTGCATCTCGCGCGGTAGAATAGTTCTCACACTTGGCAAATAAGTCCATCATATTGTCCTTGATTGGGTAAAAGAATGAATCCGACTCTGGTAGAAGAGGCGATTGATCTGAATAAGAAATTATAAACCAAAATAGGCGGACTAATGCTGTAAACCATCTCTAAGCTGTTCTGCTTGACACAGTTATACCATTATGTTAAGCTTTTTTAGGCTTTCACTAAGACCTATCAAGGAATAAGGGAGAGTGTAACTTGGTCGAATCTAGAAGCAAGTTAATCGTAGAGGAACTAAAAAAACTTCAGATTTCCTCTCCTGATATCCAAGCTTCCGCTGTTGTAAGTGTAGACGGACTGATCATTGCCTCTGCCTTGCCGGGAAATGTTGAGGAGGACAGGGTTTCTGCCATGTCTGCGGCTATGTTATCGCTAGGAGAACGGATCTCTATGGAGTTGAAGCGGGGAGAACTGGATCAGGTTTATATCCGTGGAAAAGAAGGTTACGTAATGTTGACATCAGTTGGTAACGAGGCAGTGCTTACTGTGATGGCCAACGCAAACGCTAAATTGGGTCTGATGTTTTTAGATATCAATCGGACAGCTGAAAAACTCGCTGATTTGATCTTGCGTGACTAAGCATCCTATGAAGAACATTCCTGAGAGCGGATATTTTAACTCCAATAAATTTGCCCGGATTTTCTTAGAATCGATCCAGGAGATCACTGGAGAGAACAGCCTTAACGCCATCTTGAATTATGCCGGATTGGGATCTTTGATTGGCAATCATCCACCTGATAATCTTGAGAGAGCATTTGATTTTGCGCATTTTTCTACCATTAACCAGGCACTGACCGAAATATATGGTGATCGCGGTGGCAGGGGCATAGCATTGCGCATAGGCAAGACAACCTTTGACGATATGCTGAAGGATTATGGGGCGATGGCGGGAGTTAGTGATCTTGCATTCAAAATTCTGCCAATGCAACACAAGATTAAATTCGGGTTAAATGCAATGGCCAGGGTCTTTTCGGAAAAAAGTGATCAGATTTCATCGGTGATTGATGAAGGAGATCGGTATATCTACAAAGTGGAGCGGTGCCCAGTGTGTTGGGGGAGAAAGGATCAGGATCATCCGGTTTGTTATTATATGGTGGGATTGCTTCAAGCGGGCTTGGTCTGGGTTTCAGGCGGAAAGGAATTTATTGTGAACGAAACCCAATGTGTCGCCAAGGGAGACCAGGCCTGCCTGTTTGAGATTCAAAAAATGCATCTTGATTAGAGCAGGGGCGAAAACCTGATTTGAAGACTTATATTGTAGTACCGACCTATAACGAGGCAGAAAATCTACCTTTAATGGCGGAGGCTCTACTTAAACTGCCAATAGATGATTTGCATTTACTCATCGTGGATGACAATAGCCCGGATGGGACAGGTGATATCGCTGAATCTTTAAAAGACATCTACCGTGATAGGATAATGGTTCTTCATCGGGAAGGCAAACAAGGTTTGGGAACAGCCTATCTTCAAGGATTTGGACTATGTTTGGAGAAGGGAGCAGAAGCCATTGTGCAGATGGATGCTGATTTCTCACATAATCCTAATAAGGTCATTTCCCTTCTGGAGAATTTAAAAGATCATGATATGGTCTTGGGCTCCCGCTATGTCTCAGGTGGTAGCCTGGATGATAGCTGGGCTGCCTGGAGAAAGAGTCTTTCCTCGTTTGGTAATTTTTATGCGAGACTGATCTTGGGTATGCCAATCCTTGATGTTACAGGTGGGTTCAGAGCCTGGCGCAGCGATACTTTATCCGGAATACCGCTGGATAGGGTTAGATCCCAGGGATATGCATTCCAGGTGGAAATGGCGTATGTCACACATTTATTAGGATTCACGATCAAGGAAATACCTATCTATTTCGCTGAACGAGAACGGGGGGACAGCAAGATGTCTTTGGGTATTCAGGTAGAAGCTGCCAGGCGAGTTTGGTCTATCTTGTATGAATACAGGGACTTAAAGAGAAAACGGCCTGCTGCTTGAGCATCCAGGCCGTTTTTATTTCCAGGGTAAATTCCGTCTATTCGGTATCCATTCTTTCCAGAATACTGTACAGAAGTTCGAGAAGAGCATTCTTGACTGATTCCTTATCTGTAGCGATACAGGGCAATAATTTTACATCGTGTGATAGGCGCAGAGCAATGCGCATATCATCCGGATCCCAGGCATCCTCAAGGTCTTGTTTGTTGGCAGCGACCACGTAAGGAGTGGGAGCATAAGCTCGGAAAGTTTCCAGGATTCGGCGAGCTTCCCTGAAGGTTTCTGGCCTAGAACTATCGACCATGACCACGAAACCAAGCATACCTTCAGATAAGATCTCCCACATGAAATCAAAACGTTTCTGACCGGGTGTGCCGAAAAGGTACAGGACCAGATCATCATCAACTGTAATCCTGCCAAAGTCCATCGCGACTGTTGTGGTTTCTTTGATCCTTTCGGATTCGGAGGAAATCTTGCGCTCTGTAGCAACAACGTCAATCTCACTCACAGTCTGAATGAACTGCGTTTTTCCTGAACTGAACGGACCTGTGACGACCATTTTGACGGTTTGCATAGAGCGATTCCCTTTGAAAGGTTGTTTCTATCGTTTCCCTATAATGATCGGATACGCGTAATCAGGCGGTTCACCAAGGATTTCTGCTCTTCTGTTTCCTCGACGGGCAAGGCAGGGATCTTTGGCGCGGGCGGTTTTGAACCTTCCGGTCGGATGAGCTCGACCAGCCCAGCCTGGATCAAGCTGTAAACTATCCTCCGAAACTCGAGTTCGTTCAGCTTGGTTGTGCGGGCAATTTGCTTCATGCTGTTTTTGGGATTGATAAAAGAAACAACTCGCCATTCTTTAACGCTTAAATTTACATTGCGGATATTTGTTCCCGGGTTATCAGTAAACTTGAGAGCCATGTCTAAGCTGGGAATCTCATCCTGCAAATATTCAAGCTCCTTGAGCTGCCGGGATCCTTCGATGATGATATTTTCAAGACTTATCAGAAGAGAGATCTTATCTGGTGATGGCTTCAGGTTATTCTCAAAATGGAATATGCCTTCTTCCCAGGTGAATAAATCGTTCGCTGTTGAAACAAATTCGTTTTTAAGGCTATTGAGGATCTCTTCCTGGGTGACGTAATTGGAATTGATAAGCATCAACCCTAATTCTTTATCCCCAATATTCTTGGCTTTTTCTTTGATTACTTGATATTGTTTATCGGTTAATTTTTCGCTGCGGAGCAAAATTGCAGCCAGGCCATTATCAACTCTATTATTTTGGGCATAGCTGAGTTTGCCGGCATCAAAAAAGATGGAGGCGGCTTTTTTGGGGCCATGAACCTCAAGCGTGCCAGTTTTCTTGGCAATGCTGATCAGATTCAATAGCTGTGAAAAGGAGAAATCTCTGAGATTACCTTTTAAAGCCATTCAAGACCTTTTACTGGTGGATATACCTAAGGGATTATACATTTAAGGCATACATCCGTCAAATTAATGATACTCACGATTATGTTAAGTCATTTTGGATTGTTGTGAATGTTGGTCGCTAAAACCTTTAACGAGCGTCACTTGACAGTGTCCCTATCGTTGTTTATAATCTTGCCGCATCAAAGAATCCCCGGTAGCTCAATGGTAGAGCGGTCGGCTGTTAACCGATAGGTTGCAGGTTCGAATCCCGCCCGGGGAGCTAAAACACCTTCGTGTAGAGGGTGTTTTTTTTATTCCTTAGATGACTTTTTTGCAGAGACATCCCGGCAGGGGTGATATGACTCAATTTGGGGAGCTAGTTGGCAGGAGACGCAAGGAGGGAATGGACAAAAGAGCGGCGCCAGCGCTGACCAGATAGGCGACTTTTAAACCATGATGATCTCCGATATAACCAACCGCGATCAGCATTAGAGCGTTTGACAAGAAGCTGATTAATATAAAAACGCTGTTCCCCGTTGCTCGATGATGCTGGAAATGATCTTGAACAAGAGCGAGGAAAATAGTCGTAGTGGAAAGACAAAAGAATCCAAGCAGTATCAGCAGGGCAAAAACTTGCCACCCTTGTGCTTGCAGGAAGATGGGCACAAGCAATGACGAAATCAACATGGACAGGTTGATGATTTTAGTTCTGCCGATTTTATCGCTGATAGGACCCAATAATAGCCCTCCCAGGACTCCCGATATTTCCAGGATGGATAGGGCTATGCCAGCGAACCATAATGGTGCTCCGCTATTAACCATGAAAACCGGGAGATAGGTCGATATGGATGCGATCAATGCAGATCGTAAAATGAGTACAAGGGCAAGAGGAAAGAAGAAGCTTTTAAAGATAGGGAGCTCATCTCTCAATGGAGTTGTCTCAAGAGACTGAATCTTTATTGATCTGAATTGGAGAAATAGCAGTATGCTTATGCACCAACCGAGGAACATCAATCTGTAAATACCTTCCAGCCCCCAAATGCCAACTGCCCAAACAACAACCAATGGCCCCAGGCTCCTGCCGATACCGCCACCTGCCATGTAGAGGCTTAAGCCACGCCCTTTTCTATCTTCGGAAGCTTTGGCTACCATTCCTGGTGACGCTGCATGGAAGAAAGTCGAACTCAAACCGGAAAGAAAGAGGAGGAGACCTAGTGAGTAAACAGAATCTGCCCTTCCTATCAAACTCATTAGAGTCGCTGTAAACCCTGGAGCAAATATAACGATATAACGTGCGCCTTTTTTATCAGCAAGATAGCCAATAATGGGATTGAAGATGGATGGCAGCCTGGATATGCTCGTCAATAATCCTGCGGCTGTTAAATTGAGGGAAAGGTTTACCATCAAAGATGGCAGGAGAGGCGCGAGGAATCCAGTATAAAGGTCATGGATGAGATGGCCTCCAGAGATGGTGAAGATTTGTTTATCGGCATTCTTACTTTTTGTTGTCATATGGTTATTATTATTGCTATCCAGTCACACACGTATCTAAAATGATAAAGCACCCGATCGGGTGCTCTTGAGAATGATAGAGTAACCGCCCTATCTACTGATCATCTAGGGAGACTTCGTATATCTTGACATGGCCTTTGCGGCCTTTGACGATAATGGAGTCCAGTTTCTTCATCTTGAATTGATCAGAAACGGCCTTGTAGATCTCTTCTCCGACGACTAGTTTGTTTTCGGCAGCAAAAGGATTCATTCCCTTGGCAACGTTGACGAGATCACCAAGAACTGTGAACTCAACTCGTTCACTGGTCCCAACATAACCTACGACTGCCCGGCCGGCTTTGATGCTCAAGCGGAGATTAAAGGGCTGATCAAATTCGCTGGAGATGGATTTCATTTTTTCGAGTATAGCTATCGCAGAATTAACTGAGTCCAGTTTGTGGTCCAGAGACTCATCAGACATACCAAATACTGATAAAACGCCATCTCCAAGATAACGGACAACGCCATAATGCTCAAAAATGATATTAGTGATTTCGAGGTAATAGTTATTTAGAAGTTTGCCAAAATCTTGAGCTCCCATGGCTTCTGCCAGGCCAGTCGAATCTGTGATATCTGCAAATAGTACCGAAATCTGCCTTTCTTTTAAGCCTGGAAGAGTGCCGTGCAAATCATAGTCCCTGAGCACATAATCAACTTCTTGAGGTGAAACAAAACGCTGGAACATCTGACGCAGGCTTTGTTCTTGCTGGACTTTGTTCAGTAAGTTCACCCGTTGAATAGTGAGGGCTGCCTGGTGGCTGATGGCAATTGCTACTTGGAGATCTGTATTAGTAAAAGGACGCGATTCGGGCCGAGACTTGTACATGTAGATCAAACCGATAACGTCATTTTCTGTCATGATGGGAACACAAAGCGCTGAGCGTATCTTGAGCAATGTGGCGCTTTCGCTGTCGGCAACAGCATCGCTTTGTGCCATATCGGGAATGACTACTGCTGATTTTTCATTGATCGCGGATTGGGCCAGAGTAGAAGGAAATCCAAATTCCTCCATCCTTTCGAATTGTTCTTTTAGGATAACTTTGCACTTATCAGCCCCCATTGCCTTTTTCATGAGATTGGCGATCTCTTCAAGGCATTCACTGAGGTTCATTATCGTGTTGAGGCGCTCTGAAATCTGATACATCAACACTGTATGATGATCAAGGGCTTCCAGCAATCTTTCCCGGGTGAATTTTTGTGGTCCACGAACAGTATCTAATGGCTCATCCGTGCCGCGGATGACAACATTGATGGTCGAACTCCCGATCCGGATCATATCCAGATGTTGCAGTCTGTAGGTATAGGATAAACGACGGCGATTGATATAGGTGCCGTTGGTGCTGGTTAGGTCTTGCAAGAGGGCTGTGTCAGTGCTCCGGTTATAATCGATCCGTGCGTGCTGTCTAGATGCGGATGGTTCCGCGATGACAATGTCATTATTTGGGTGGCGTCCAATTGTGTTTCCACCGGGTTTGAGCGTATATTTTTGGGGTTCATTTCCTGGGACACGGATGGTTAAAAGCCACATTGTTATTTGCCTCACGCAACGAACAGGTGTGTAGTCTTAGGTAATTATAACCCAGGATTAATAAGTGAGGACTATAAAGTAGACTTCAATATCCCTGGTTTCTTTTCAGTTTCGAAAGGATTGTTAGCGGAGATTATGAGATTTGCTCAAAATGGTCAACATCAAAAACCATGACCGTAGCCCGAGGTTTAAACGGATTAGAGCGAGGGCTGCATACTTGATCGATTAGATCGATTACGATATCCACATCGCTTCCGTCTACACCAGCTATAAGAGTGCTCTTACCTCTTCTGAGCAGCCCTCCCGTGGAATCAATCAATGTTAATGGGTAACCTGCATCATGCAGGGCGCGAATTACCAGACCAGATTCTGAATCATCTAATATAGCTAGAAGCATTTTCTTGGTCATTTTATACCTTTTCGAATTCCTTAACGTTTAACACATAGATGGTTACCCTGGCATGTGATTCATCGGTTTGCTCAGCGGGGGAAACCTTTTCCCGGATTAATGCAAGGGCTCTATTGATCTTCTCTTTGGCCGTGATGATCATCAGCGTAGTGATACCTCCTGACAGGAGGCCAGCGGTGGAAGCGAATTTAGTAACCCGATATGATTCCGCTAATAAACTCTCAGATACTTCTTCGCTCAGGCCAGTTGGCATGGTGGCTAATATCATCTTCATGACTAAAGTTCCTCATAACGTTCAATTGTTAAACTAAATACCGTAGCGACAACAGTTGTTTGACTGACGGCTTCTATCCCATCCTCAGAACTACCCTCTAAGTTGGACATGGTGGCATTTTGAAGAAGGGACTTGATCTCATCCGATTTGCCTGCGGGGATTCCTACAAGCAGCGTAGCATTTTTTCTTCCCAGAAAACCTCCGGTGCTGGCTATATGTGTGCTGGGGTAACCTGCAGAATCAAGAAGCTTAGTAATCATTGAATGATCCTTCTCTTGAAGGACTATGGTGATCAATTCATTTACGTTGCGAAATGATTGGTTCTTCAAATGTAGAATGATATCGGATTGATCGCCAGTTATTGCAGAGTCAACTTCCTGGACCAATTTCGAGTAGGTAGATTCCATGATTTTGCCATCGCGAAGCAGATCTTGTAAAACTGCGCGCTCATTGTTTAAGGATTCAACTATAGCAGCTTCGATCTCTCTTGATTCTATTTCAGGATTAGACTCGATTATCCTGGCAGCTTCATCAACAAGCTTGTTGGCATGCTTCTCCATGGGCTTTGAAAGAGTTTCCCAAACTGGCCTGGACAATAAGCCCTCTTTGTATTTCATTTTCAACTGATTGTGGGCTGTGCGAGACATAATTGCCCGGGCGTATATGCCTTCATATTCATTTTGCCCCTGGCTTGTCTGGATCAGTCCCATCCTGGTGATAAAGGGTTTCATCGTCAAGCCTTGAACCAGGAGGGTGAACAGAACTACTCCGAACGCCATAGAACGAATGACAGTGCCCTGTTCACCGAGAGCCGTGGGTAGGCTCAGGGCAAGGGCGAGACTGATCGCCCCCCGAAGACCTCCCCAGAAAAGAACATGTTTGTATCTTCGGGGTATGCCTGGGCCAATCCATGACAGGCCGTAAATCGAAACAGCCCGAGCCACTAAAACAGCCAAAATTGCCCAGAGTATGGCTTGCCAATCAGATAGCAGGATATTCAAATCTATTTGAAGGCCGATCAATAAGAAAACAAATGAATTGGCGAGGAAAGCTGCATATTCCCAAAAATTGAATACCAGGATCCTGGTAGTAGGAGCCATTCTGCGCGGACCGAGGTTTCCACTTACTATGCCAGCAGCTACTACCGCGAGAACACCGCTGACATGAAATTGCTCAGCAAGGATATAAGAACCGAAAGCGAGCACACTTGTTAATGTGGTTTCGATCAACGCATTGTCGATGATGCTAATGGCCTGTGAGATCAGCAGGCCAAGGATCAAACCTACGAGCAAACCTCCTCCAGCGACGACCAGGAAATTTAATATGCTCTCGCCGAGATTAAAATGACCGGTCAAGGCGATAGTCACCATGATGTTGAACAGAACTATTGCTGTACCATCATTGAACAGGCTCTCTCCTTCCAGGAGCAATTGAAGTCTGTGAGGTACTCCTAAGGATTGAAATAAGGCAACGACTGCTACAGGATCAGTGGCTGCGATCAAAGAACCAAAGACAAGAGCGGTGGTAAGAGAAAAATCTGTTCCCCAATATAACACTCCTCCAACCAGGAAAGTGGTTAACAATACACCCGGGATCGCTAAACTGAGAATAGGTGCTAGATCTCGGAATAGATCCTTTGCCTTAACTTTGAACGCAGCGTCAAAGATGAGTGGAGGCACCAGGATAAATAAGAATAGCTCAGGGCTTACATTGATTTCCCGCCGGACAACCAGCGCAAGTATAAGGCCGATCAGGACCAGGCCAGCCGTATAGGGAACACGCAATCTTTCAGCGGCAATTGCGACTAGCGATGCGACCAAAAGCAGGCCTATCGCGAGCTCGATAAAAAGGATCGTGTCATTCTCGGCTTCAGGTGCATCATCATCGAAAGTGGCTGAGATAGTTCCGATAGGATCAGGGGATGATTTTCCTGAAGCATCAGCTATGCTGAAATTGGAGTTGAATAAAAAGACTGCCGTAGAGGCGATTATGATTATGAGAAGAAGACGGATTGATCTTTGTTTGGTTTTGTTCATTGATCTGTCCTGTTGTACATATATCCCGTGGAATACAGATGGATCCACTCACCATTCCACAATGAGTACCTATAAAACTCCTCCAGAAAGGGGATCTTTTCCTCTAAAGTCATCGGGCGGGGGCGGGCGTTATCTATAAATTGTAATGGAATTAAACGCGTTCCAACATAATTCCCGTCGTAGAAATAGTGCAAATCAATAAATGATTTATCTTTATTGATATGGGATTTCGGATTGTAGTGGGCAAGAAACCACTGGTCAAAGAATAAATTTCCCAAGCCGTAATGGATGAAAGAAGATCCATTAAACTCGATTGCTTGGGGGTGATGGGATTGGCTTCCACTGACGACTGCGGCACCAGCTTCTGCCAATCTGCGAAAATCATATTGCTGCAAGGCTATGGAACCAAAACTGTCCACTTCTTCATGCTGCATAGTTGCTATGACAATATAACCTTCACTCGTTAGCCTGGTGATCTCAGGGATCATCCATTTGAAATCGCATTGAGCAGCACCAGGTTCGTCATCTGTGGCTGTTGCATATCTATCGATGCCCTTGCCATTGCAACCGATAAAAGCAAAATGGTTCTCATTGTGGCTGAGAAAGACAGGGGCTAAACCATCTGGGAGTGTCTCGCCTCCCCCATATGTGGCCCAGCCTTTCTGGTTATAAAGTTCCAATGTATGAAACATTGCCTCAGAACCCCAATCTCCAAAATGATCGCCGCTTAGTTCAACGACATCTGTCCCAACAGCCTCTAATAGATCAATATAGCTATCTGCGGAGCAGAATCGCAGAGAGACCTGGTAGGTTTCAGGAGGTGGGCAATCTTTAGCGAAAGGCACCTCGTTATTGATATGTGTTATGTCCGCGTTTACTAAAATATCCTTAATATCAGCAGCAGGGTAGGTAATCCCTTGGGCCTCCATGATATTGGCAGTATCGCGAACCAGGGCTGTAACACCGGTTAGGGCAATTGAGGTTAGTTTAGATTGATCGTAATTTGTAATCTGCGGATTATTGCTGGGATCGATTATGTAGCCAGGGGAAATCTGATAATTAAAACGAATGACAAGCGGGTAATCTTTACGCTCAAAATCACTCGATAGAGGATCAGATTGATCGATTTTTAGTACTTTGTAATCTGGTTGAACCTGATCAAATGGGATAATGGCAAGAATATCCTGTTCGAGCCACAATCGCTGGGAAATAGCATCCTCATCTACGGTAAGAATGCAATCTTCACTGGCAGGTCCCCAGAGAAATTCGATTGCGGCCTTTGATCTTTCGGTAACTAAGATTTGCCTGATTGCTAATGTCTCATCGCTGCCAACTGTCCAGCAAGCAAGAAGATCGGCTGAAAGGACCTCTTCTGCATGGGAATAGAACGGAGCTACAGCCAGGTAGATCCATGAGCCAGCTTCTGGCCCCGGACTCTGAGAAATTAGCAGTTGGGCAGATGGTTTTTCAGCCGTTATTTCCAGGAAGTCGGATTGACCAATTCCGTTTCTTATTTGTTCGGGAAGAGCTGGATCAATCCAGGCCGGGAAGGGAGCCTCAGGGGAAATAAAAGTTGGCGAGGGAATGGGGGTTAGGGTTGCTGGTATAGGAGTAGGAGTTGGAGGAGAAGATGTGCTCGTTGGTTCTGGAGTGGATGATAGAGTGCACGATATTAGCGTTAATACGAGAATCAGAACTAAGGGAATAGAAATACTAAAGCGAGTGGAAATAGATGAATTTGGAATCATGAATTGATTTGCGGGATGAACATATTTCATGTAATTCTTCAGATAAGATCTCGTCAGTGACTTGCGACTTTGTTTCGGGATTATGTGTAATTACCACAAAGCTGTAGGACAATCTGGCAATTCCGAATAATGGACCTTGCTGATTACACCTGGAGGGCACCAGAACCCTCGGTGACTTTCCGGGCCTAATCGGCTTTATGGATAAAATCCCGAATAATATAACTAAACTAGTGTAGCTTAAGGGTGTATGCAAGTCAACTAAACTTCATTATAAGCTGCGTTAGAAATCTTGAGGGTATAATGGATATTTGAAATTGGGTTTTTTATTATTAGACGTATATTTTGGCCCGAGTTGTTAATGGAAATTTCTAGTTATATTGATTCCCTGTCAGAAAAATATTCCCAGGCAGAAAAAGAGCTCTTGCAGCGGGCACTGGAATATGCTGAAAAAGCGCACAAAGGGCAGAAGCGAGCATCAGGCGAACCCTACGTTAACCATTGCATGGCAGTAGCCACGATACTGGCCGAAATGCATGTACCACCGGTTGTGGTAGCCGCTGGTCTTTTACATGACACGGTAGAAGATACAGAGATAGATCTCAAGGAGCTGAGACGGGAATTCGGCAAAGAGGTTTTTGACCTTGTGCAGGCTGTTACTAAATTAGGATCCTTGCCCCGAGTTACAAAAAAACCATCCAGGACTCAGGAAGGCACTAAGGATAAAGAAGGGAAGAACGAAGAAGATACCAAGCAATGGCGAGCTGAGCTCGCATCGGAAAATTTGAGAAAGACTTTCCTGGCGATGGCGGATGACCCCAGAGTTGTTTTGATCAAATTGGCAGATAGACTTCACAACATGCGGACGCTGCGCTATTTACCTGAAGAAAAGCAGCAGCGAATTGCCCAGGAAACGATGGATCTGTTTGCTCCCCTGGCAAGCAGAATTGGCATCTGGCAGATGAAATGGGATTTAGAGGATCTGGCGTTCCGTTATATCGATCCAGAGATATATCACGATATTGCCAGGCAATTAGATGAACGGCGTTCTGATCGCGAACGTAAAATGAATAAGATCATCAATGATATTACCAAGGTGATGGCCCAAGAGGGCATGCAGGCCGAGGTCACCGGAAGGCCGAAGCATATCTATTCTATCTACAAAAAAATGAAAAGGAAAAAAATTCCTTTCAATGAGCTCTCTGATCTGCGAGGAGTGAGGATTGTAGTTCAATCCGAAGAGGATTGTTACGCGGCAGTAGGAATTATCCACTTACATTGGCGTCCTCTTCCGGGCGAATTTGACGATTATATTGCAGCCCCTAAGCCGAGCCTGTACCAATCGATCCATACTTCTGTTGTATACGATGATGGAGAAACCCTAGAAGTGCAGATCCGGACACCGGAAATGCATCGCAGGGCTGAATATGGTATTGCGGCACACTGGCGTTATAAAGAAGGCCAAAAACGGGACAAAGATTTCGAACAGCGTGTGGCTTACTTGAGGCAAATGCTTGAATGGCAGCAGGATGTGGAATCTGCTCAAGAGTTTGTTGACGGGTTGAAGAATGAGGTTTTCGGAGATCGTGTTTATGCATTTACCCCTCGGGGAGATATCCTTGATTTACCAGTAGGGGCTACACCAATCGATTTTGCGTACAATATCCACACTGAAGTCGGCCACCGCTGTCGGGGGGCAAAAGTTAATGGAAGACTGGTAGCACTCGACCATAAACTGGCAACAGGAGACCAGGTTGAAATCCTTACTGCAAAAAGAGGTGGTCCTAGCCGGGATTGGCTTAATGAAGATCTGGAACTGATCAAGACCAAGTCTGCTAGGGGGAAAATCAAACGCTGGTTCAAGCAGCTGGAGAAAGAACATAATGTTGAGAGCGGGAAGCAATTGCTTGAAAAAGAGGTAGCACGCCTTGACCTTGGTTCAGATATTGATTTTGAAAAGCTGGCCAGTCATTTCAATTTTGACAATTCAGAAGATATGTTTGCCGCAATTGGGTGCAGTGACATCTCCATGGGACGGGTAGCTCATGCCCTGGTAGTCCTGAAAGAAGGTGATTCGCCTATTCTTGCTGGACAATATGGAGACGAAATCAGCAGGGAAACCTCCAAGGATGTTGTTGTAGTGGGATTGAAGGGACTTAAAAATCAACTGGCAGGTTGTTGTAACCCAACCCCTGGCGACGAGATCGTCGGCTTTATCACCCGGGGGAGAGGAGCAACAATCCATAGGCGGGATTGTGCCAATATTTTGAATGTAAAAGACCAGGAAAGGTTGGTCGAAGTTTCTTGGGGATCACCAGTTAGAACCTTCCCAGTTCCGGTGATCATTAAGGCTTATGACCGAGATGGACTGACCAGGGATATTGCGACTGTACTATCCAATAACAGCGTGAGTCTGAGTGAGCTAAGAGTAGACGTAGATCAAGATCAAGGTGAGGCGATTTTTAACCTGGTCTTGGGGGTCAAGAATGTAACTGAGCTGCGAAGGACTTTGGATCTGTTGGAACGGATCAGCAACGTGTATGAAGCTCGGCGAGTTCGAAGTACCTGATGAATATTAAAGGATACTAATCAAGTAATACATCAAGTATTGCTTCGGTCTCTGTTTTCCCCCCTGCGCCTAATTCGCCCCCTGGTCCTACACATCCCGGGCAGCCATCATTGCATGGGCATCCCCCCAAGACAATAGAAGCTTTATCAAGCAATTCGGAAAGGTGCTCGTAGAGGTAATAGCTGAAACCTATGCCAGCGGGAATATGTTCGTAGAGAAGAATGGTTGGTCGTCCAGAGCCAATGGGGGCGGAAAAATCAGTATAAATCCCTAAATCTCCCGGGTCGCACATTAATAGAAGTGGAGCCAGGTTATGCATCAGGTAACCCAAACCCGATAGTCCGCTCTTTACACGAACTACGGATTCGGCGCGTTGATGGCAGCGAGGGCATAGGCTGATCAGATTGGATAGCTGGTTGGCTTCCTGAAGAGTATGAAAACTTCGCAGGGGTGTCTTGTGGTGGACATGAAGCCCTGAAGAGGAGGGCATTTCGCCGCAAATTGCACAAGTATATTGATCACGAGTTAGCACTTTGTCCCTGATCAATTTCCAATCTGGTCCGTAGTCATTTGGGCTGCTATTCCATTTTCCACTGTTACGGAGAGAGGTCTCAGCAGCTTCTGAAAGGGTGATCCAAAAACCCATGCTGGTGAGTACTGTTGGGGGCAGATCCAGATCCTCCATGCCAAGTAATTCGTATTGTTTCCAGTTTATCTTTTTGAACGCACTGACCATGCTTGTGACTTGGATTTCTCCGAAAAACTTCGTTCCCCCGGAAATTCTTTCTTCCCTCAGCAAATTCAAAGAATCGAATTCTGAATTCCTTATAGCCTCGGTGTAATACTCGCCATGGAATGGTAAAAGAGAGGCCTTGTGATTATTCAGGTCCAAATCTTCGACACGATAGAATTCTCCTTGTTGGATGTATACCGCTCCCGGGTGGACCATCCAGATGGCGCTTTCTTGATCGATGGTTCCAAGGAGAGATACCTGGTCGTCATCTGTCCTTAATTCGAGAACAACCTGGTGGGGAGATGTAGTCCGGAGTGAAATATCTGATGAGGGATACCTATCAGATAACCAGTAATATTTATTGCCAGATTTGTGGACATCCTTTATGTTTTCAAGTATCGAGAGTAGTTCGGCTGTTTGAACTTTGCCAAAATCCCCGAATCCCTCACCTTCTTCAAAGGGAAGCTCATAGGCGGCGGATTTCAAATGCGAGAGAACGATAAGCACATTATCGGGATTGATCAGGGCGTGTTCAGGATTAGATAAAAGCAGGTAATCGGGATGAAGAGCTATATACTGGTCAAGGGGCGTTGAAGAAAGACACAGAACTGAAAGGGAGGGTCTTTCTCCACGGCCAGAACGACCTGCTTGCTGCCAGGTACCAGCTATCGTTCCCGGATAGCCTGCCAGCAGGGAAGCGTCCAAACCGCCAATATCGATGCCAAGTTCGAGTGCAGTTGTTGCGGTTATGCATCTGATTTCACCAGACCTTAATCTAGATTCAAGTTCACGCCGTTGTTCAGGAAGATAACCACTGCGATAGGCCTTGAGATCCTCTGGGTTTAGAATCGACCTTTGTTTTAAGCGAGATACTAAGATTTCCACTGATCGCCTGGATCGACCAAAAATGATGGTCTGCATCCCATTATGGATTAGGTCTTCAGCAAGCCTGAGAGTTTCTCCCTGCATGCTGGCCCGTAAACCAAATGATTGATCGATGATAGGGGGATTATAGATGAGAAAATGTTTTTCCCCGCGCGAGGATTTGTCCTCATTTACCAGGGTAAGATCACGTTCAATCAGGGATTTCCCTAATTGATGAGGATTGCCAATTGTCGCTGAGGAAAGGATATATTGGGGATCCGAGCCGTAGTGCGATGTGATTCGTTTCAATCTGCGAAGAAGGTTGGCAATATGGGAGCCAAAAACACCGCGATAGAGATGTACTTCGTCCAGGACGATATATTTTAAATGAGTGAAGAAATCAGCCCAGTTTGTATGATAGGGCAGGATGCCCAGATGGAGCATATCTGGATTGCTGATGATTATATTTGTGTTTTCGCGTATCTTCTTGCGTTGGTTTTGAGGGGTGTCACCATCGTATGGCGCACTTACAACACATGGGATGTTCTCCAGCCAGGCAAGTTGGTCGCGAGCAAGTGCTTTTGTGGGAAATAGGAAAAGAGCTGTAGCCTGACTGTTTTTCAGGATTGCATCCAAGGCCGGGAGCTGGTAGGCAAGAGATTTTCCCGAGGCAGTACCGGTGGAGATGATCAGGTTTTTTCCTTGTTGAATTATTTCCCAGCAATCTAGCTGATGTTTGTAAAGCTGGCGGATGCCCTGGGCTTCAAGGAATGAACATAAGCGATGATCCAATATCTCAGGAAGGTTGGACCATTGAGGTTCACGGGTCGGTATAGTCAACCAGGAAGTTATATTTGGGCCAATGCTGGGATCCATTTTCCAACGGTTGAGTAAATGAACTATTGACATCGCTTATTTTGACAAACCAGTAAATTCATGTCTGCGATCTGGATCATACAGTCTCTTCCAGTGAACGCTGGTGCATCTGGTCGCGGAGAATTTTAATATCTGCTGGTATTTCCAGGGCTGCCCAGCCCATGAAAAGAGCAGCGATCAGACGCGCTGTAACAGATATGATCAGAATTGCGAATCCCATTGTGGATTTGCTGGCAATATAGCCAGCCAAAACTGGAGCAATAGCAGCCCCGCTATTCTCAATAAAGTACTGGATCGAAAAAGCTGTGCTGCGGACTTCTGGGAGGGCAATATCGTTTATTGAGGAAACGATGTTCGGGCTGCCCATAGGCATGAACAGGGCAGTTATCACTAAAAGGATTCCGAAGATGATTGGACGGTCAATGGGAATAGACATAGTGATCCAGAGCAGGACAGCACCAACCAGGGCTCCCCCCATGGAAACAAGCATTCTTCCCCGGGGAGTCTTTTTAAAAGCCGCGTCTCCAAGGATCCCTCCTAAAAAATAACCGCCAGCTAAGGCAAGCACCGCTGGAACCATTGTGAGAAGGACTGATCCCTGGCTATAATCTCGCTCGCTTTCAAGGTAGAAGAAAAACCAGAAAGTGATAACCTGCCATGGAAAAATATTCACAAATCCCTGAGCGATGAGAAGCCAGAGAGTTTTTTTCTTGAACAGCTGGACAGCAGTCTTGAAATTAAAACGATGAATAACGATGTCATCCTTATCAATCAGTTCGGGTTCGCTCTGCCCGCGCGGAACATCCTTCAAGGTAAGCAGGATAATGCCTGATAGAAGAATGCCCAAGGATCCAGTTATATAGAAAATGGCTCGCCATCCAAGAACTTCGCTAAGGCCAAGTGCCAGGAGCATACCCAGGAGATAGCCTATCGGCATGGAAAGTTGAAGTAATCCGTAAATCCTTCCCCTTTTGTTGGGCTCAAAATGATCTCCGATCAAGCTGTAGATACCAGGATAACTAGAATCATCAATGCCTGTGGAGGCGCGGGATGCAGCAAATAAGCCATAGGACGGAGCAACAGCGCTGATCCAGGTTGTGCACCCCCAGATAAAAGAGGCCAAAGCCAGGAGTTTAGGCCTGGCAAAACGGTCATACAAGAATCCCCAGAGAGGATAGAATAGTGTGCCAACGATCAATGCTCCAGAGACCACAGCGCCCATTTGGACTTCATTAATTTGAAAATCATCCATTATCTGGGAGGTTAGAGGACTAATAAGAAGCTTGTCAGCTTGATGGAAGAGCATAAAAATGAATGACAGAGCGATAGCAAGAGATCGCTGCCTCTTCTGATGGCTGGTGAGCATTGCTCCTCCTTAGCTATGCATTGGATGAAAAAAGAGTAGGCGCGCCCAATTCCAATGCCATATCCTGACGGAATTGCTGTGTATACAAGCGGTAGTAATGGCCTTTTTTCTTCAATAGTGTTTCGTGGGATCCTATTTCAGCAATTTCACCATCTTTGATATAGAGGATCCTGTCCGCTTTGCGAATCGTAGAAAGACGATGAGCGATGACGAAGCTAGTTCGATCCTCCATTAAATTCTCCATGCCTTTTTGGATCAAAGATTCTGTGATGGTATCAACTGAACTAGTTGCTTCATCCATGATAAAGATATCAGGTTTCCGCAGGATCGCTCGCGCCAAACTGATCAATTGTTTTTGACCAACTGAGAGAAGATTACCACCTTCGCCAACCTCTTCTTGATAGCCTTTCTCTAGGGTAGAGATAAAATCATGCGCGCCAGCAAGCTTGGAGGCATTGATGATGTCTTCAGTGCTGGAATCCAGTTTGCCATAGTGGATATTTTCCTCTATCGTGCCGGAAAAAAGGTGAGGGGTTTGAAGTACGATTCCGATCCTTGATTGGATTGAATCCAGTGTAAGATCTGTATAGTCTTGATTATTGATGAGGATTTTCCCTGAACGAGGTTCAAAGAACCTGCAAAGCAAATTCACGATGGTGGATTTGCCGCCACCTGTCGGGCCAACCAGGGCAATATTCTCTCCATGGCCGACCTTTAAGGAAAAATTGGTGAGCACAATCTCGTCATCGTCATCGTAATAAAAACAGACCTGGTCAAACTCAATATCTCCTCGCAGTGATTTTGCAGCTGAAGATGTTGCTGAGTCAACAATTTCCGGCGGTGTATCAAGTAGGGAAAAGATGCGTTCAGCAGAAGCGATCGCACGCTGCATTTCTGCATATACTCTGGCGAGATCCTGGATTGGCCATACCATAAAAGTGATATAGGTGATAAAAGCTTGGATGCCACCAATTGTGATACCGCCGATTTGAGCTTGGAGACCTCCAAACCAGATAACAGATCCGAGAGCAAAAGCGCTAATGATCACCACTACCGGCAGGAATAAAGCTGAGAGCCAGGCTGCCCGAAAACCTGCTTTATACATCTCGTCAGTCAACTCACCAAATTCTGCCATATTCTGAGATTCGCGACTAAAGGCTTTAGTGACCCTGACTCCAGTGATATTCTCGTTATAGGATCCAGTGATTTTTGAATTTATCTTTCTGACCTGGCGGTACTCGACAATGATTTTCTTTTTGAACTGGGCTGCAACAACAATAAGAATGGGAATGATGGCAAGTACGATCAAGCCCAACCGCCAATTGATGGTTAACATAAAATAGGTGGCTGTGATGATATTCAGGCTGCCCCAAACAATGTCAAGGAAACCCCAGGTAACGAGCTGGGCAACCCTTTCTGAGTCAGATGTTACCCGAGACATGAGCCAACCTACCGGGGTCTTGTTGAAATAGGACAGAGATAAATCTTGGAGATGGCTGAACATTAAATTACGGATATCATACTGCACCTTTTCACCAAGGACGCCTGCAAAGAAAATGAATGCAAATATATTTATCGCGGAAACAAGTATCAGAGATCCATATTGGATAAGGATCTCTCGCAGCGCTGCAATATTGCCTGCCCCGATCCCTTCGTCAATAATGCGTTTGCTCAAGAACGTGAAATACGAGTCCAGGAAAGAGACCAAGGCAATTGAGATCACAAATCCCAGAACCCATAGATAATAAGGCTTGATTTGGGCTAAGATCCGTAAAGCGATTTTTCCTGAGAAGACTCCACTAAAATCTTCTTCTTCAAAACGATGTTGTTCACTCATAGTTATCTAGTTTCCCAGCGGCCGGAGCTCTTCTTCAAGCGCAGAGTCAATCTGCGTCTGGAGGTTAAATATTTCCTGATATTTGCCAGGTTGGTTGAGCAGTTCTGTATGAATGCCTTTTTGGATGATCTCGCCGTCATCAAGGACAAGTATCAAATCGGCTTGCATCAGGCTTTGGATTCGGTGAGCTATGATAAAAGTGGTCCGTCCTTCCATCAGCTGATCAAGAGCATGGTGGATAAGCGCTTCAGTCTCAACATCCACAGAAGATGTAGCATCATCAAGTATAAGTATTTTAGGATTCTTTAAGAGCGTACGCGCTATGGCCACTCTCTGTTTTTGTCCACCAGATAAGGTAACCCCTTTTTCGCCAACGAGGGTATCGTAGCCCTTTGAGAAGCTCAGAATAACATCATGGATTGCAGCAGCTTTGCTCGCTGCGTATAACTCGTCGTCGCTGACTACACGGTCTACACCATAGGTGATATTCTCGCGAATCGAACGACTGAACAGGAAGGGCTCTTGTTCCACAACGCCGATTTGACTGCGCAGGTAACTCCGTGGATATTCCTTCAAGTCAACCTTGTCGAGACTAATCAATCCATCCGTATACTCATAGAATCTGGGAAGCAAATTAACCAGAGTCGATTTGCCAGATCCTGGGCCTCCCAGCAATGCGATCATATTCCCAGGATAACAAGTGAAGTTGATGTCTTTTAATACGACAGGATGTTGATCATAAGCAAACGAAACGTTGTTAAACTCTATCAGGCCTTCAATTGCCTCTTGGGGGGGTTTGTAGGAACCTGACGTGAGGGGCTCGCGTTGTTCCCTGATAACTTCCTGGATCCTACCGTAAGATACTAGCCCAGATGACATCTGGACTATCAGCCGGCCAAGATTCCGGATTGGCCAGATGATCCAGTTAATCATGCTGGCATAAGCCAAGTAAGAGCCAATTGAGATTTCTCCCGAGATAGCCATTGTCGCGCCCAGGTAGTATCCGAAGAGCATTTGAGCGCCTGTTAGGACATCTGAGAAGGGCCAAAACAAGGCATGCATGGTGAAAAACTTCTTGCCTTTATTGAATTTTGCTAGGTTCTCTTTGTTGAATTTTTCAACTTCGAATTCCTGCCTGGCGAAGGCTTTTACGACCCTGACGCCAGTAAGATTTTCTTGCAAGACGTTTGAAAGCACCGCCTCTTGATCTTGATAATCTTCGTAAGCAGCAGAGACCTTGGTGAAGAAGATCAAAGACAGGATGATTGTGAAGGGCACAACGATGATTGAGAGAAGAGCCAACCTGACGTTGATAGTCATGAGTGCTGCTAAATTGACGATAAACAGCAGCAGTACTCTTCCTAAGCCAATTGCCCGGTCAGCAAAAAACAAACGGACGGCATCTACATCGGAGGTTGTCCGTTGGATCAGCTCGCCGGTTTTTGTCTTGTCATGATAAGAGAAAGAAAGCCGTTGAATATGATCAAATAGAAAATTACGCAATCGCCTGGTTATGCCCTCAGATGTCTTTGCAGCTAAGCGGCCGCTAATATAAGTAAAGACTCCCTGTAAAACCGCCAATCCAAAGAACGAAGCAGCAATCAAGGGAATGGTTTTTCCAATATCGTTCTCTAGAACCAGCTCATCGATAAAACGTCCGAGGATCAAATATGTAGCGGCGCTGAAGGCGGCAGCAAAACCAAGGCTGAGCGCAGCAATAAAGTAGATTCGTTTGTAGCCGCGCATTAAATGCCAAAGACTCTTAAACTTGTTCTTGGAGACAGTAGTCCTTATATCAAATTCATAAAAATTTTCAGGCATGACTGGTAATATCCTCTGTGTCGTTGATTGGCTGCAATGCGACAAGATTCTTTTTTTGGAGCGTTATGGCAATCTGTCCTTTGGATAGTTCAGTGATCGCGGACTGAAGGGCGTTTATTTCACTAACTGGAAGCGAGAAATCGATCTTAACCTGTTCGGTAAAAGCCTCCTTGAAATTGAATCCTTTGTGAGCCTTAACCAATCTCAGAGAGCTTTCATAAATATTATAAGGGCAGAACAGGGAGGCCTGGTGAACGGTTATTTTTCTGGCTTTCGGAACTCCCTGGACTGCGATTTTCGCAGCATTACTGTATGCCTTGACTAATCCGCCGGTTCCTAACTTGGTGCCGCCAAAATACCTTGTGATCACCAGAGCCGTATCCCCTAAACCTGATCCTGAGAGAACAGAGAGGGCTGGTCTTCCTGCAGTTCCTGATGGTTCACCAGCATCACTTGAATGTGAAGTCACAGATGAACCAAAGCCAATCAGATAAACCGGAACATTATGTGAAGAATCTGGATATTGCTGATTTATCTGGCCGATGAAATCCTTAGCTTCCAGAATAGAAAACGCAGGTCCAATCGTGGAAATGAATCGCGAATTTTTTACCCAGCTCTCTGCGGAAAACCTTCTTGCAGGCACGAGATAATCGGCCATGCGTTTCTCCCTGTTCTTATTTGAACGACATTCAATTGTACAACAGGGGTTCAGGACTGGGTAGGTAGAATAGAGAGTTGATGATCTTTCCCAGGAAAAGGTCAGGTGGGGTTCGGGATTATCTAAGGAAAGCGCTGAAACCGCTTAACAACTTTTCCAATGATATCCCCGTAGGGGATCTTGCCGATCTTATCTGTAGAAATAGTGTCAGGATGCAGGCCTTCTGCTTCAATATAACTACCTGCAGGGTGGTTTAATTTGAGCTTTTTAATCAATATGCCGAAATCGGGGTGGTTGAAAACCACATAATCGCCCGGGGAGTATGTGCGTAAAAATCTTCTGCCGGTTCTGATCAGGACATAATCACCGGGAAAAAAAGAAGGTGACAGACTCTTGCCTGTCACCTTGATGATCTTGAACATTAAAGGTCAGGATAGACCATTTCAAGAGCAGGCGCGTACGGTGCTTTGGCCTTTTTGGTCTTGACTTCTTTTATCCCCCAGAAGATCTCGGCGAATTCATTGATGGCATCAACCAGGGCTAATCCGTGCTCTCGATCTGCTGATTGGCGGCACTTTGATCCTAACTGCATGATCTTGTGCACCAGGCCGGGCAGCTGGGGATACTTGTCGACATGGGCTTCTTTGATGAAATCTCCCATGATAACGCGAATTTCGTGTTTAGCGCTTTCCGCATGTTCTTCTTTGACGGCAATATAACGGCTGATGGAGTTATGGAATTCCTTCCGTGATTTATCATCTCCGCCTGCAAGGCTATCCATCAAGTCCATCATGCGGACAACGGTCAGGGCATCGATCTGAGCTGAAATTGGATCGTAAATTCCGCAGGGGATGTCACAATGGGCTTTGGCTTCCGGAAAATGAAGGACACTGTCAAGCAACCGAATTAATGAATAAGACATAATATCTCCTTGATTAACTGCTAATAGAATCGATAATTTTTATTTTACCGTACGAGCTGAGGAAGAATATTATAGGTTTATTAATATGCGAGAACGGGTCAATGAACCTCGCCTTCTACCTGTCCTTCTACAAGGTTTTCCCAAGGGTATATTTCTGTACCTTCGGCAAGTTTGCGAATTTCAGGATCTTCTGCCAGAAAACCGCGGTATTGATCTGGGATAAGGGCAGCAATGGATTTCATAAGCTCAAGCCCAATCTCATCAAGCTGCTCTCTCTTTTCTCTGCCTTTACCGGTTGCTTTGAAGGGCCCGACAGGTTTTCCTATCTTCACGATAGCCTTGGGCCTATTGCCAATCTTGATCGGAAAGATGTCATTTAAACCTTGAATTCCTAGGGGCAGGACTTTGGCGCCGGTTTGAGATGCCAGAAATGCGGCGCCAGGGCGAGCTGGGCGGAGTACTTCAGCCCAGGCACCGCCTTCAGGCATAATTCCCAGGACGCCATCCTGGGAGAGGATCTGTTCAGCGGCCCTGAGGGCGAATCTAGAGCCGGTACCCCGAAAAACCGGATAGTAGCCCCACCACTTGGGAATGGATTTAACAATTGTTGGCGCATGAGGAAAATCAGCTCCACCAACAAACTCAATTGGATAAGGAAGTGACCTCAAGACTGCCACCGGATCGATGAAGCTGAAATGGTTAGCAATTACCAGAAGAGGACCTTTCTTGGGAAGGTTTTCTTCGCCTTGGATTTCCATATCACTCAGCAATGAAAAAGCGACCCCAGCCAGCATTTTTAAGAACCGGCGGATAAATACCCTGCGTGGATAGGTAATATTTACACTCATTTATCTATGTATTTTTCAGTTGGGTCCACCACTTTTAACAAGATCATCAATCCTGCAACGAGGAAAACAATGATTGAACCAATTGCCACCTGTTGCCCCTTGATTTCGGCTTCAAGGATGTCCAATCCCCGGTTATTTGAGAACCAGCGGGCCGCCTCATATGCCAGGAAGCCATAAACAGTTGGGCCAATGAATGATGAAGTACGGCCGGTTACGGCAAAGATCCCGTAGAATTCAGCGCTTCGACCTTCCGGTGCGAAGTAGCCCACCATGGTGCGGCTAACAGATTGGACACCAGTGAGAGCGAAGCCAGCCAAAGCGCCAATCACAAAGAACTGAGTCATATTCTGTGCAAACAGCATGCTGAGGACAACTAAGGCCATCATGACAAGTGAATAGATCAAGGTGCGCTTAAAACCAACCTTCTTGCCAAGCAGGCCGGCAACATAGGCTCCCAATACGCTAGTAACTTGGACAATGATCATGAAGATGATCAATTGAGTCTGATCCATCCCAAACATGACAGCGCCAATAATAGCTGCAAAATTGAGTGCCATCAAGATCCCGTCGTTATATACCAAGAAAGCGATCACAAAGCGTAAGAAATCCTGGTAATTCCCCAATGATTTGAAGGTGGCTACAAGCCTGGTCCATGCGATAGACAAATAAGTCTCTCCTGGCGGAAGAGGATTTGGAGCTGCCCTCTCACGGATCCAGCTGAAAGCCGGGATAGATGAGACTGCAAAATAGATTGCGGTAAAGACCAGCGAAAGCCTGACCATAAAGGTGCCTTCACTTAACATGATCAGAGGGAGAAGTATCAACAAGCAGAGGATGCCGCCAAATGAACCGATCGCCCATCCATTGCCTGACACGCGCCCCATATCTTCTGGTGCCGCAATTTCTGGAAGAAGAGAATTATAAAATACCTGACCAGACCTGTAACCGACTTCGGCGATGATAAAGAAGATCATACCCTTGTAGATATCACCCTCCTGAACAAAGAAAAGCAGGGCGGTGAAAACCCAGGTAATAGCAGAAAAGATGAATAAAAAGCGTTTCTTGGAAGCCGAAAAATCAGCGATAGCTCCCAAAAAGGGAGAGATGATCGCTACAGTAAGCATTGCTATGCCTACGGAGATCCCCCAGTATCTAGAGCCTTCCGCTCCACCAACGACAGTGCCTTTAAAATAGGCCGAATAGACAGCTAGCAGAATCACAGCGGCGTAGGCAGAATTGCCGAAGTCATACATATACCAGGCGATATGTTCGCGATTTCTTTTTTTATTAGCTGTTTGCAGGGACATAATTTCTCCTTGGGTTGAACAAAATAAGAATTATTTACGCGTCTTGTTTTCTCTTCGGATGAGTAGTTTGCGAATCCTGGCGTGCTTCTCTCTGTTTAATGGATAAAACCAAGCGATAATGATTGAGCATAAAAGCAGAATGGCTCCAAAGGGCCCGGTCAGGATCCTGATAACCAGGAGGGTTGTATCGCTTTGCTGAAATACCGTTGCGCCTTCCGGAGGTGTTTGGTAGCCGAACCAGCCTAATAATTGCAGAACGAGAAAGATTGTAACAGCACCGGACATTTTTCGGGAGAAGTTTTTTGCGCCATAGTAGACACCCTCGTTTCTCTTTTTAGTGCGTAATTCTTCCCATTCAATGACATCTGGGAATATTGCGTCAGGGAGCACATGAGCGGTTGAGATACTGATACCTGCGAGTATGGTCAATGTCAGGATCAAGATTGTTTGGCCGGGCTGGACCACAATCAAAAGGAGTTGGACTATCATCCAGAAGCCCATGCCGTATAGATAAGCCTTACGTTTACTGGTCTTTTTCGAGAACCAGTTCCAGAAAGGCAGGGCGGCTATAGCAGTGATGAACATCAGTCCAAGGATCACTGAGTCCTGGGAGATGTTGGCGCCAAAGAGAGACATTTCGGCTGTTAGATTTCCCTGGGCAATCCAGTAGGTCAGAAAGTAAGGCAGGATGAGAGAAACCATATCAACAGTCATCCAGTTGAGCATATATAGGCCTGTAGCGAAGCGGAAAGGGATGTTCTCCCAGGCAGTGACTGCAATTTCCTTGATCGATGGAGAAGCGGTAGCTGGCGCTTGGTGGCGCTCGCGAACAAAAAAGAACATGATCAAGAAGGGGAGTGCGCCCAGGCCACCGAACAAGCCTGAAATCAAAAGATAACTTTGACTGAGTGTCATACCTTGCGATAAGGCCCAATTCTTGATCATGGGGGCAGCTACAGCAACTCCCAGGGATGCGACAAGATTGAATAACATACGGTAGGTAGTTAATTCAGTTCGCTCATCATAATCAGGCGTCATCTCGGGAGTGAGGGTGAAAAAAGGAACAGCAACAAGGGTTTGAAGTGTATCGCTGATGATATAAGCGAGTGTCATATGGATAGCCAGAACGATCTGGTTGGACCAGGGAGGAGCCCACCACATGAGTAAAAATGCCAGGCCGAATGGAATGGAAAAGATGAGCAAAAAGGGCCTTCTTCGCCCCCATCGTGATGTTACTCTATCGCTGATCAAGCCTACCAAAGGATCGTTTATAGAATCCCAAATTACACCGATCAAGGCTGCAAAGGAAGCCAATCGCGCCTCGAGACCAACAACATCAGTCAGGAATATGGCGTAAAAGATTTGTCGTAACGTTCCCCAGCTTGCTATCCCAAGATCACCTGATCCGTAGATGATTTTTGTAAATAAGGGAAGTGGTTTGTGATCAGAAAGACTTTTTTCCATAGAAACCTTCTTTGCTCTGCCTGCTGAGTAATAAAACGTGTTTGGGGCAGTTGAGTTACAGGTTTAACTCATATACTCTATGGGTTTTGACCCAATCCATCACAAAGTGGCTGGATTCGCCAAGGCTGGCAATGTTGTCTTCACGCGTTTGAACCGTTTCGATATACTCAAAATCAAATTCCTGGAAGGTTTTTTCAAATTCTGTGTAGATAACAGCGGTAGGACCAAGTCCCTGGTATTCCGGCAGGATCCCTATACCATTGGCATCCATATATTTTGTTGTCCTGAACTCACGAAGTATATGGAACCATCCGAAAGGCCACATCCGGCCATTGGTTTTCTGAAGTCCGCGGCAAATATTGGGATAGCAGAACATAAAACCAATGATCTGATCTTCTTTATAAACAAGTCTGATCAAGCGGGGGTCAGCGAGGGAAAGAAGTCGCTTAGCAATGACTACGATTTCCTCTTCTGTAATGGGGCTGAATCCTTCGGAGCCATCAAATGCACTATTGTAGACATAACGAAGATCCTGGGCTACATCGAGCAGCTCTTGTTTCGAAGTGAACTCTTTCACCCAAAAGCCGCTTCTCTTTTTGACTTTTTCTGCAATCCTTCTTACTTTATCCGGGAGGCCAACTTCAATATCAACATAACCAGAGAAATAATCAAATTTCTTTTGGAAACCAGAGTTCTTTACCAATCTGTCATAATAGGGTTTGTTGTATGGTATGCCTACTGCAGGAACATGATCGAATCCTTTTACCAGTAAGCCAATACCATCTCCTTGTAGCAGGCCTTTAGGGCCGTAAACCTGGGTGTGGCCTTTAGATTTGGCCCAATCGATCACTTCATTAAAAAGAGCTTCTGATACGGAGACATCCTCAATACATTCAAAGAAATAGAAAAACGCGCTATTGAGATCTCTGGAACGATTGGCACGGGTATTGGAAATAGCGGCTATTCTTCCTAATACAGCCCCACTATCCTCTACGATAAAGAAGTCAGCATCTGAATGTTGATAAAAAGGATGATTAAACTTATCCATGATTGCCCTGGTTTCAGCCCGCATCTGGGGAACCCAGTAGGGACTATTCTTATAAAGATCGAATGGGAATTGAATGAACTTATTAATATCGCGGCGGTTTGTTGTATCTAGCAGTTTGATATTCATAATAATCTCCCAGTTCGTATGGCAATAAAGGGATTATACCTTGAAGTGAGAGGCTTCTTAGTTTAGCTCAAACATAGATAACGGATCAGCGAAAGAAACCAACAGCAAGTGATCCTGGGCCTGCATGCGTGATGATTGCTGGAGGCAGGTAACTGATCAGGGGAGTCGATATTCCAAGCTTATCAGAGAAGAATACACTGAGTTCCTGGGCAAGATCTGGTGTTCCAGCGTGCATAATGGACAGATGGCCTTCAATATCAGATGGATAGTCATCGAGAACAAGTGTTTTAAGACGATCAAGAGCGCGCTTGAATGTCCTTTCTTTGGCATACTGCTCGACCTGTCCGTCAACCAGGGTCAGGATTGGTTTGACCTGAAGGGCATTACCAACCAGGGCAGAAGCTCCGCCAATCCTACCTCCTCGGGCCAGGAAATCCAAGGTGGCTACCAGAAAATAAAGTACACAACGTTTGGATAGATCGCTGACCTGTGTGCAAATATAATCTGCTGAATGGCCAGCTGCAGCCCACAAAGCGGCTTGGTGGACAACAGTACCAAGCGGGCTGGCTACTAGCCGCGTGTCGATGATCCGAATGTCGCTTTGAGGAAAATCAATCCTGGCTGTCTCGGCTGACCGGACTGTGCCGCTCAAGTCTGTTGAGGGGTGGATGCAGATCAGGGTATCCCCGGACGAGGAGTATTTTGAAAAGATCCTTTGGAAGTATTCTGGTGGGGGAGCCGATGTTTTCGGCAAATAATTGGATTTGCTTAAATGAAGGAGGAATGAATCTGTATCCAAATCTAGGCCTTCAACAAAGGTTTCCTCACCAAAGTGTATGAACTGAGGAACAAGAGGTATATTGAATTCTTTCTGAATGGAGTCTGGCAGGCAAGATGTTGAGTCAGCTATGATCTTGATCATAATAGCGCCATTATTTGCGTATAGGCAGAATAGTTTTACGTGCAGGTAACGATGAGTATAACGTAGTTCTTGGCTGCAGGCAAAGTTCTGGATAGTTGACAAAAGAAAAAAGCGTCTTCTGATACTCGTATATAAAAATATGGTAAACTCAAAAAGGGGAAAAAAGAACGAGGGCCAGTCTAAATTACGGGCATCAATTGCTGAGGAGTTCCAAAATGAAATATCATATCTTGGTAATTGACGATAATACGAAAACATTAGATGTCTTGAAGCTCGCGCTTGAAAGAGCAGGGTTCAGAGTTACCACTGCAAGCTCTTGGGAAGAAGTGGAACATAAGGTCGAAATAGGTTACCGGGTGAAGGATCCATACGATTTGATTGTGCTTGACCTGATGATCCCTGAAAGATCGGGGTTCGAAATATTACGATCGCTGCATGTCATTCTGGTTCCTATGCCCCCGGTCATAGTGCTGAGCGCAATAACTGATGTTAAGAAGAAAGTGGAAGCGAGAGACCTCGGAGTGGCAAAATATCTGACAAAACCAACAACTCCTGAGCGATTAGTTAAAACGATCAAAGACGTCCTGATAAAATGAAAAGGTAAGGGGGAATGGTTTTGGGTACCTGATCAGAAGGACAGGAATATTAAAGAACCCAGCCCAGCAATTGCGCAATATAGTGAGAATACATAGAGTGATTGGCTGGCGAGATAGCCAATAAACCAGCGGATAGCTATGTATCCAACTATTGCAGAACTAATAAAACCAGAGATATAGATAGGCAGCTTGGTTAATAAGTGGGGAGAGCGTAGTAAGTCGTAACCAGCCATGATGCCTGCGGCAGCCATTACAGGAACAGCCATTAGAAATGCATATCGGGCAGAGGATTTGCGGTCGAAATTTCGCATCAATCCACCTGTAATGGTAGATCCAGAGCGGGAAATCCCTGGAAAGAGAGCCAGAATTTGGAATAAGCCAATAATGAGTGCGTCGAGCCAGGAAATACTGGTTAGATTACGCAGCCTTTTTCCTGCAAATTCTCCCATGAATAAAATGCCGCTGGTCAGAAGTAAGAAGATAGCCGCGAATTTGGGATTGCTGAAAGCTGCTTCAAGGGTGTCTTTAAAAAGAAGAGCCGCGATTCCCGCAGGTATGGTGCTGAGGATAAGGTACCAGCCGAGCCGGGAATCTGCTTCTTGAAAAGGATGGCCTCCTAATAAATCCCTGATAACAGATCTTATTATTGAAATCAGATCTTTCCAGTAGTAGATGATAACAGCGATCAGGGTGGCAACTTGAACCAATACATCAAAGAGGAATGCTTCGAGAGGGGGGATCTCCCAGCCAAATAGAGAAGGAGCAAGAACAAGATGTCCTGAGCTGGATATGGGTAGAAATTCTGAAGCGCCTTGAATAATCCCCAGAATGATAGATTGGAAATAGGTCACCTGATGTCTCCAGAATTCTCGATAACATCGAGATAGTCAATTAGGAAACCCTGGAATTTTCTCTCCAGGATCAATCTTCTGAGCGTTGATGTCAAATCGATCAGAGAATGCAAATTGTGGATGGATAACAAGATTGGGCCCAGAAGTTCGTTTGACTTGAATAAATGGCGGATATAGGCTCGTGAAAAACCCTGACAGGTGTAACAGGAGCAATTTTCAACCAAAGGCAATTCATCCCTGGCGTATACCTGGTTTGAGATGTTAATCTTGCCGTACCAGGTTATTGCTGTTTTATGGCGGGCCAGACGAGTGGGATTAACGCAATCGAATAGATCGATTCCTCGGGCTACGCTTTGGATAATATCATAAGGAGTACCCACGCCCATTAAATAGCGAGGTTTGTCAGCAGGCAAATATGCTGGAACAATATCCAGGATATCCAGCATTTCGGTTTTCTTTTCTCCAACTGACAGGCCGCCGATTGCGTTCCCAGGAAAATCCAAATTAGCAATGAACTGGGCTGATGCGATTCGCAGATCTTCATAGATCCCACCTTGAACAATGCCAAATAAAGCCTGGTCTCTTCTGTGATGCGCTTTTTGGCATCGTTCTGCCCAACGGTGGGTTCTTTCAAGAGCTACTTCGTTATAAGTGCGATTATACGGATCCGGGCACTCATCAAAACACATGATGATGTCTGCACCAAGATTTTCTTGAATTTGAATGGATTTCTCAGGAGTTAGATAGTGTGAAGAACCATCAATATGGCTTTGAAATGTAACGCCGTCATCTGAGACCTCATTTATTTCTCCCATTGAAAAGACCTGGAAGCCGCCGGAGTCTGTCAGGATGGGTTTATCCCACCCCATAAATTCATGTAATCCGCCGAGATCGGAAATCAACTCATCTCCTGGCCTGAGGTAAAGATGGTATGTATTGGCAAGGATCAAACTGGCTTGGAGGTCTTCAAGCTGGGCTGGTGTAAGGCCTTTTACCGCGCCCTGGGTGCCAACAGGAGCAAAAGCGGGAGTCTGTACGCTGCCATGCGGGGTGGTGAAGGTACCTGCGCGGGCAAGCCCATCAGTTGATTCAAGCTTGAATTTGAACATACCAGACATAGCGTGATTATAATCGAAACAGGGCATTGTATATTTTGTATTTGAATTGAAAGAAGCCAAAAATCCCCATGATATAATGGACAACGCTTTCCACACTTTAGATTGTATTCACTAAAAAAAATGCTTCCTGATCATCGAATTCGCCAGAGGGATTACCTGCTAGAAATCGCCCGCAGCCTGACCCAGGAGTTAAACCTGGACAAGCTGCTCCAGCGGATTCTAGAGTTGGCTGCCGAGATGCTGGCAGGAAAAGCAGGACTGATAGCCCTGAGAGAACAAAGTGGGGGTTGGCAAATTGGAGCATCTCATGGAATTCAACCCACCTTCCTGCAATATCTAAAGCCCATTCTGGCTGAGATACCGGAAAATGACGATCAGGCTGGTAGAGAAATTCCTCAAGTAAATAGGATCTTGCAGCTCCTAACGAAACGGGCAAGTATGAATCTGCTAACGGGGGTTGGATTGCCATTGATCTCGGAAAAACGTGTAATTGGCTTGATTTTTATCTTCAGAGGTTACCAGGGGAATTTTTCTGCAAATGATAGGGCAATATTACAGAGTTTTGCTGATCAGGCAGCGATTGCAGTGATCAATGCTCAGTTATATACCCAAGTGACAACGGAAAAAAGCAGATTGGACGCTTTATTAGATTCCGCTGCTGATGGGATCATTATCATGGGGGCAAATCATCAAATTGAACGCAGCAATCAAGCTTTTGCCAGATTGCTCCGCAAAGATGTATCTTTGATCGAAAATCGACCACATGACGAAATTATCAAATGGGAATCCCTTCAGCAGGGAAGCTCATTAGAAGAAGCTGAGTTGAGCGGCTGGCCATTAACTGCAAACGCGAACCTTTACGTCGAAGGTAATCTAAGAAGACCCGAAGATGATTTGATACCTGTTGGAATAACCTATGCACCGTTATTGTCGGGTGAAGGAAAATTGATCAATATCATAGCATCGATCAGGGATATCACCCATTTCAGAGAAGCTGAAGAGTTAAAAAGCGTTTTCGTTTCCGTTGTTAGCCATGAACTAAAAACACCAGTCGCTCTTATTAAAGGATATGTTGGGACTCTTCGGAGAGAAGATGTGTCATGGGAGAGTGAGATTGTCCAGGACAGCTTAAAAGTGATTGAAGATGAAGCTGATCGATTGACGGAATTGATTGAAAACCTGCTGGACGCTTCAAGATTACAGGCGGGAGGGTTTAACCTGAACTTAGCAGAGATCAAGATAGATAAAATGGCTGCCGAGGTTGGGGAAAGGATTCAGTCTCGTACGGAATTGCACCGGATCACCACACAATTTCCCGATGAATTTCCATCCATAGTTGGAGACCAAAATCGGATTGAGCAGATTTTTTATAACTTGCTGGAAAATGCTGTAAAATATTCGCCGGAAGGTGGAGAAATTAGGATAAGCGGCCAATTAAGGCCAAAGCAGATAATTGTATGTATCCAGGATCAAGGCACTGGAATTTCGAGAGAAGATATCCCTCATGTCTTCGATCGTTTTTATAGGGCAGATGATGCGGCCAGGAACACTCAAGGCGCTGGGCTAGGATTGTATTTAAGTAGAGCTATCATAGAAGCACACAATGGAAGAATTTGGGTAGAACCGAGATCAGAAAGGGGAACAAGGATCTGTTTTTCCATACCCCGCGAAATGGAAGAATGAAATTTCCTATCTTCGACAAAGACGAGTAACCCATCAGGAGAATGCATGCCAAAGATACAGACAAGTTGTCCAAATTGTAAACAACCACTTGTGGCTGAGATACATCAGGTGATCGACAGGAAACATGATCCCAGGCTTAAAGAACTTCTTCTGGCTGGCGGTCTGAATTTAACTCGATGTTCTATCTGTGGATTCCAGGGACAGCTTCCAGTTCCACTTGTTTATCATGATGGTGAAAAGGAACTGTTGTTAACATTTTCGCCCCCTGATCCCAGCAAAACCATGCAGGAAAAGGAAAGCGCCCTTGCGCCCCTTCTTAAGCAAGTAACAGAAGATCTGAAACCAGAAGAAAGAAAAGGCTATTTATTTCAGCCTCAAGCTATGCTGACCATGAATAATCTGGTCAAGAACGTGCTGCTTGCTGATGGCATTACCGAAGAAATGATCCAAGAACAACAAGAGCAGATGGCACTCCTGGAAAAATTATTTTCGTCAGAAGGCGAACTACTTAAAACGGAAATAAGGGAAAACCAGGAGAAAATGAACCGAGAGTTCTTTGCCTTATTTGCTGAGATAGCCCAGCAAGTTGTAGCATCCAGGGACGAAAAATCCATTCAAAAGATCAAGGAAGTACAGGATGTCCTGATGGAAGAAACCGAAATAGGGCGATCCATCAAATCAGAGGCAGAAGAAATCCAAGCAGCCACTCAATCTTTGGAATCATTAGGCAAGAATCTTACCAGGGATTCATTGATCGAGTTGATTGCCGCGGCGCCAAACCTGGAACGAGTAAGAGCGTATGCCGGGTTAGTGAGACCTGCCATGGATTATGAATTCTTCAAGTTGTTTACCGATCGAATTGAATCTTCTGAATCGAATGACAGAACTGATTTAGTCGAAAAACGTAACTTGCTCCTAAAGATTACTCAGGAGATCGATCAGCAGATGGAAGAACGCCTGGGTGATGCAAAGAAACAACTCGACATAATTCTAGATAGCGAGTCTATAGAAGACGCGATAATAAAAAACATCCAATTTATTGATCAATTCTTCCTTCAGGTTGCTTCATCCGAATTGAATGCTGCAATTGAGAAGAAAGATCCAGAAAGAGAAAAGAAACTTGGAGAACTGCTTCAGGTCATTCAGAGGATGACAGCTCCCCCGGAACTGGAAATTGTAGAGGCTTTGCTTGGGGTATCAGATGAAGAAGAAAAGTTAAATGAAGTGATAAATGAGCTTGATGAGCAAATATTATCAAAAGTCATAGACTACCTTACTTCAATCATCAGCAGGTATGAAGATCAAATAAGTTCAGGGACATCTGAGAATCAAGACCAGAATAAAATGACCCAAGAAAAACTGAAACTGATCTTCAATTCGCTACTCAGAAAATCGATGAAATTAAAAATGGGGAAGTGATTGGTTCGCGGTTGTAATGATCAGGTTGAGATGCCTTGTTTGAAGGGAGGGTTATCGAACCTGTAGCCTTGCCCCCGGACTGTTAAAATATACTCGAAATCGGGATCGATCTCAGCGAACCTGTCTCTCAAGCGGCGGATCAAGGCGTCAAGCGCCTGGTCGGAAACGCCTATTGACTCTCTTGATCCCCACACAGTATTGATCACTTCGGCTCTGGTAATAACGCGCCCATGTGATTCGGAAAGCATCTGAAGTAATTTAAATTGAAGGACGGAAAGTGGAGGTTTAAGTTCGTGATTTAAGACCCAGACTCTTCTAGCTGATTTCTCAAGCCGGATCCGTCTGAAATAGGAAATAACCGAGGATTCAAAATCATCAGGAGATAACGGTACGGTCGCATCTTGTCCGAAGAAAATGAATTCTTGGGCAAGGGCTATTTGAATTACATCCCCTTCCTCAAGATGGACAATCTCGGTGACTGGTCTTCCGTTGTGGAAAGTACCATTCTTGCTGCCAAGATCTTCAAGCGCAGGTCCACTGCCTGAAAGAAAAACGCGGGCATGCTCTCGGGAAACCTGCTGGTTTGTTATAGATATATCACAGGTACCCGTCCGGCCTATGATGATCTCATTTGCAAGAGACCATCTATATCCATTCAGGGGGCCGCCCTGTCCAACAAGAACCGGTTGCGAGGTTGACTCATCAAGCATATATATAACCTTAAAATGAAGTTAGCTTCTTGGATTATAATGCATTTGATTAACCTGCATCCTGGATATGTAGAATATGAACAACACCCTTAATAAACGAGAAGTGATCAAAGATCGCTACCAGATCAAGGAAATTATTGGCCAGGGTGGTATGGGATGCGTATACCTGGCAGACGACCTGAGATTAGCAGGAAGATCATGCGCGTTAAAAGCTGTATATTACGAAAAGAATTTACCAGAAAATATCATCAATCAAACAAGGGAGCAATTTAAAAGGGAGGCTACAGTCCTGGCGAGACTGGATCATCCCAACCTGCCAAAAGTTTCCGACTTTTTCTCTGATGAGGAGAGAGATTATTTGGTGATGGATTTTGTGCCTGGTGAGGACCTGAGGACTCTGATGCTTGAGGAAAAGAAGAAAGGAAATTTCCTCGATGAGAGAAAAGTCCTTAATTGGGCCAGTCAAATTGCTGATGCATTGATCTATTTGCACAATCAGGATCCTCCAATTTTGCACAGGGATATTAAACCCAGTAATATCAAGCTCACGCCAAATGGCATTATTAAATTAGTAGATTTTGGGCTTGTGAAGATCCTTGTTTACGGTGAGAAAACGATCACAGTGGTCCAGGGCCATGGGTCAGCTTATTACACTCCGTTAGAACAGTACGGGGGTGACACAGGGCACACAGATCCTCGTAGTGACGTTTATTCCTTTGGTGCTACTTTGTATCACTTATTGGCAAATAAGGCGCCTTCTGAGGCCAGGGAACGTTTCCTGGAAATGGACCGGGAAACGCCGTTAAGGAATTTCAATAAAAAGGTAAGTCCAAGGACTGAACAGGCGATCATGATCGCGATGAATATACATCCAGATCAGAGATTTCAGGCGGTCTCAGACCTTAAAGAGGCCTTGCTGGGGGATTGGGAGCCAAGGTTGAATCCAAATGGAGCAATGCCCACTCCAAGCATTTGGGAGATAATGCAATCGAGGAGCGAGAAGGTTCTGATTGGAGCGGCCTTAGTATTGCTCATCGCAAGCCTGATAATAACATTGATCCATTAAGGTTCGAAGTATTTCTGGAAGAGATAAGCAAAGAGCCAGCCCAGCAGGGCAGCCCCAGCAACGACCAAGAATAATCCAATACGAGTTACACCTTCCGGGAATAGAATGTTAACCCCTGGAAGCTGAAGGGCCAGATAGTTATAAGCTGCTATCCCGCTGATCATACAGGAAAGGAACCAGCGAATACCCCAGAGTACAATGCCTGAATTGGAACCAGCCTGATAAGCGATGATAGCCAGGATCAGAATGATAATAATTGAGTATAACCATTCAAGCCAGATCGTTGGAGAATCAGCCAGGGAGGACGGCTTGTCATTAGATTGATTATCCTTGTGGGCAGCTGAGGGTGAAGGGAAAGGTGTCCCGGATGATGGAGAAGGGGAAATGTCTTGCGTCGGATCGCCCTCATTGCCGCCAAGAATGCTTATGGTTATGGTTTGAGAACGGGCCAGAGAGCTTATTGCGTGTATGGTAAGGCCTTCGCGTGTTTCTACAAAAAACGAGGTCTTCGCAAAGCCATCGATTGTTGTTATCTGGGGCAGGGACGAAGAAATCCCTTGTGTGGTGATAAAGAAGGTAACTGGTGTGCCATCTGGTACAGGATTGCCATTATGGTCCAGGATAATACCGGTATAAAGATCGATTCGATCTTTATACTGAAATACAGAGGGGGAGGGTGTAATATCAGGTGAATCGCTTGGACTTGCTTGTTCGGGAACTTGTTCGACATAGATCGGAAACTCAATAGCAGGATCAGGAGAAGTGATAGTTATCAGGTCGTAATTGATGCCAGGGACAGAAACAGGGAGGCTGCCATGGAAGGTGGGAAACTCATTTAAAAGAATTCTGGCAGCGGTATCAAGTGATGAAGGCAAGTGGTTGTAAAGCGCAAAATAGGCCGATATTTTAGAGATATTAGTGGCGTCAAGGTAATATGGAGCGCCGAGAGCAAAGACAATGATCTTCTTATCGCGTAAAAGATCCTGCCGTTCAGCGAGGAGTCTGGTCAACGCTGACGAATAGGGTCTGTCCGGTTTCTGATCTAGTGTAGTCACAATAATCCAACCAGCATTTCGAAAGTCCAAAACCATTTGGTTGGAACTTCCAGGATAATCCAGCAGAGTTGTCAGGTCCTTGAATGAATAGGAGCGGATATTTGCCCTTGATAGCTGCCTGCCAGACGAGGGACCATATAAGCGGATTATGGCGTTTTCGAGGGAATCTGTTTGGAGTGTTTGGATCTCGGGACATTCGCTGCAAACTAACGCCGTTTCAGTATCTGAAAGAATCACCAATCTGTCCGAAATAGTGGGCGGCGATTGCATGATCGCGCCAAGTTCGGATATGGGGGGGTTGATGAGGGTCGCGCTCAGTCTGGCAACTAGCTCATGAACTTTCCCTGTTCCAAGGGTTGATAAAGCATTTTCGGAAGTGAGGACATTTGAAAGCGTGAATGTGAAGTAGATCTCGTTTTTAAGAGTCAAAATCCGCAACACTGAACTGTCTACCCGGTTAGCAAAATCCTGATCCTCGATATATTTTTTTGTAAAGAGTTCTATGGTGTCAATGATCTCATAATTAGGGATCGGCTGGTTTACATCACCATAATTTCCCAAATACAGGATATCGTTACCTGCAATAAAAGCGTCTAGAGCAACCCTGTTAATATTATAGGAAACACCTGAGGGGTCATAATGGTTTTGGAGAGCCTGGCTTCCAAGGTTATCGCTGACAATAATGCCACCGGATTCGCGCCAAGAGTCTAGTGGACTGAGATCCATTAACAGGTCGAAAGCCTGGGGGTCAAGACTGATCGGGCGAGTGGTTGAGCGGATATTTCCTTGAAGTCCTTGATAGCGAATATGTGAATTCAAAAGCCCATCAGCTGAGGAAACGGTGTCTGGTGCGTATCCCGTTACTGCGAAGTACGGAGCGAGATCGATTTGTATTAGCTGTTCAAGGGATTTTCTGACTGTAGCTACTTCCTTTTCTGGAAGGCGATCCGAGCTACCTAAGCCGGGGAAATACTTGGCGATAACCGCAATATTATTCAGGCTACCGTTATGAATGCCCTTGATATAGGATTGGCTGAATTTGCCGACCCAAAATGGATCCCCGCCAAAAGTCCTGACGCCCAAATCGCTCAAGCCCGGGGATGGTTCTGAGATGACATCCAGATTGGGACCTAGCAATAGATTTATCCCGAGGGATGAAAGCTCATGACCAACCTGGTTGCCGACAAGTTCCGCCATAGAAGGGTCCCAAGTGGCTCCAATTGACATTTGGCTGGGGATCGGACTTAGACCGCTGATGATTTCAGAATAGGATGATAGGTTACCTTCTTGTGACAAACCTACGAAAAGCGGTATATATTGGGATGGATCATCAAAACTAAGGATGTCTGGACGCTCATCAGATAAAACTGATGAGTTAAATTCAATTTTCTGAAGTTCTTGGATCAACCTCCAACAATCTTCGGGGATATGATCTGGATCACTAAAATTATCATTATCACGATCTAAAATAACACCGCCAATATGATACCTGGATATAAACTCGTAAATCGGAGAGGCGGATGATGTATCAGTGCCATTGAATGTAACCAGGAAAAGCTGACCAACACGCTCTTCAGGTGATAAGTCCTCAAGCTGGAGGGCAGCAAAATCCGAAGGAGATAATGAGGGTTCTGCGGCATAAGCAGTCAGGTGATTAGGTGAGGGTATTAGTGAAACGAATAACAGAATAAACGATAAAACAGACTGCATCAGAGAGTGTGAAATCGGTTTAGGCGCAAGCTGATAATTACTCAAAGTTGTCCTCTGATTGCGGGAGATCATGATGATAACAAACCTTGTTGCATCAAGATCCTGGATGCAAAACCTGGGTCATCTGTAAAGAAGCCATCAATCCCCATTTTCGTTGCTGATAGTATATCCTGAGTATGATTAAGTGTATATGTGAAGACCTTGAGTCCAGCCTTCTGAAAGGTTGAAATGAGCTGCGGGTTTAGGAAAGTGAATGGCAGGTGGATTGAGTAAAAGTTCTTTTGCAGGTATGGAAAGATGCTTCGCAACCTGGTGATAAGCGAGGATCTCAATAACAAACCAAGGGGTATCGAACTGGAAGATGAGGAAATTTTTCGCAGGGCGACAGTATTGAACGAAGAGAGTAAAACGCGATTTTCCGCGTTTTGGTTTTGAATGATAGATGCTGTCCTGGCTGGAAGTTCGTCAAATGGCGAGTGCATGTTTTTTAGCTCGATATTCAGGAGGATTTCTTGAGGAAGGAAATCAAGGACCTCTTTGAGGGTCGGTATATTTTGATTTTGGTATGCCGGGCTGAAGGATAATCCAGCATTCAATGTTTTAATTTCTGCAAGTGTTAAATCTTTGACTCTTCCTGTGCCATCGGTTGTCCTGCCGAGGTGAGCGTCATGAAAGACAATGACTTCTTGATCCTGGGTGAGTTGAACATCCAGCTCGATCGCGTTCGCGCCTTGATCAATAGCTAGCTGAAAAGCTGCCAGCGTATTTTCCGGGGCATGCGAACTGGCCCCTCTGTGAGCGAATATGACAGGAGAGGTGTGGGTAAGATGCATTAAGCTAACCGAGGGTTTCGTTAAATTTCTACAAAGAAGGCGTCTGCAGCCTGGTCAATTAACTCGCGAGTCATCTCGGGTTTGCAGCCAAGGAACTTGGAGATATCAAGGATCTGGTTGCATAGTTCCCTGGGATGGGAACCTCTCAAATTACGCCCAAGCTTGATATACCAATTCTTAATAAGATATGCAAGGATCTCTTCATTGAAGGGGATATTCTTCGATTGAGCAACAGATTTGAATATCGAACGGTATTCCTCAAAGGAAGGATCTCCAACTCTGATCTTATGCCTTAACCGCCTGAGGAAAGCTTCGTCAACAAGGTCCTTCGGAGGAAGATTGGTTGAAAAAACGATCAGCTCATTAAAGGGAACTTCAACCTTGCGGCCTGTGTGAAGGGTGAGGAAGTCAATCTGATTTTCGAGAGGAATGATCCAGCGGTTGAGCAGGTCTGTTGGTCGAACCTGCTGCCTGCCAAAGTCATCGACGAGCAGTAAACCTCCGGCTGCTTTCAACTGGAAAGGCGCTTCGTAGAATTTTGTGACGGGATTAAAGACAAGATCGAGATCAGTGAGTGTCAACTCGCCGCCAACTACGATAAAAGGCCTCTTGATTCGAATCCAGCGCGGGTCACGGCGCATCCCGGTTTTTAAGGATCCTGTTCCGCTATCAGTGACATCCCGCTCCGGTATGATCTCGTGATTAACCGAATCGTACAACTTAACAACCTGGCCTTCAATAAAAATAGAGTAGGGGATGTAAATACTCTCTCTTAAAATCATCGAGCCAATTGCCCGAGCGATGCTGGTTTTTCCGTTGCCGGGAGGACCGTAAATGAAGACCGAGGTACCCGAATTGATGGCGGGGCCGACGCGATTGATGATATCTTCCGAGAGTATCAACTCGGACAGGTAGGAGCGAAGAGCACGAGGGGATACATTGAGTTTTCCCAGGCTCTGTCGGCGGATCGCATTATTATAATCTTCCAATGGGACCGGAGCAGCATCAGCGTATTGACTGCGCTCAAGCGCTTCACGCGCCCGATTGATACCGGCCTGGGTGATGCCGTATTGGTATGAACCCTCACCAAGGCCCATTGTAGAAGCTTTGACTTCAATGAATTTCTCTCTTTTGAGGGAGTCAACAATTTTATCAACAATGGAGGTATAAGGCAGGGAGATCTTGTCAGCCAGTTCATATCCTGTCAGATAACCCTGAAAGTATAGGATTTTGAGAGCCAGGTCTTGAAGCCAAAGCCTGGTCAAGCCAGTATCGCTGATTTGAGTAATCGGCGGGGGGCCGAAGGGGGTAGTGCCGGTGTGTTCGAATTCTGCTTCACGAATATCAGGCTTTATCCTGGGAGAATTCATGTATAATCTCCAATGAATTGGCTTATGATTGTAATGAAAATTATAATCAAAAATACTTAATCCATCAAATTATAGCATGCCTTGCGAATTGAGAACAACAGGAACAAGATGAAACTATCTGTGATAATGCCCATATATAACGAAATTCATACCTTGGATGAAATCATCAAAAGGGTCCAAAATACGGGACTGGCGGATGAGATCGTGCTGATTGATGATGGTTCGATAGATGGAACACGCGATCTGGTCAAGAAATATCAAGGAACCAGGGGTTTTAATGTGATATTGCACGAAAAGAATCAGGGCAAGGGCGCAGCTGTACGGAGTGGATTTCAAGCAGCTTCCGGAGATATATTCCTGATCCAGGATGCAGACTTAGAATATGACCCTCGGGAATATCAAAGGCTCTTGGAACCGATCGAAGAAGGTATTGCTGATGTTGTTTATGGATCCAGATTCCTGGGAGCGTCCAGAAGAGTAGCTATGTTCTGGCATATGGTAGCCAATAAATTATTAACTCTTTTCACGAATATCCTTTATGACACGATCCTTTCAGATATGGAAACTGGATATAAGGTTTTTCGGAGCGAAGTGGTTCAAGACATGCCTTTGAACGCGAAAAGATTTGATTTTGAACCAGAATTCACCGCTAAGATCTTGAAAAGGAAATACAGAATATTCGAAGTGCCTATCACATTTAATCCACGTGATTACTCGGAAGGAAAAAAGATTGGCCTGAGCGATGCCTTTGAGGCAATCTGGACTTTGATCAAATATAGATTTGTGGATTAATCGGAAGATTCTAAATCTACGATACGAAACTGATATTCTTTTACTCCACGAAATTCATTTTCAGTGAAATGGCCTGCAAGATTGAACTTATCTGGCAGGGAACCCATTGAATCGCCGAGCCCAAAGGCGATGGCAGCCATTTCACTTGTGCCGTCACTAATCATTAACTTGAGATGTTCGTTATATTTTCCAACTCTGTTCTTTTGTTGAGCGAACACGTCGCGAACAACAAGAAGGGGCGTGGGATTACCTTCGCCTGTGGGTTCTAATTTATTAAGTTCCCTGTAAAATGAATCATCGCATTCCGAGAGAGAAACCACGGCATCAATAGCAAGTGATGGCTGCAGATCGAGGTCAGCCAATTCTTGTTCGGCGAGATCTAAAAACCTTTGACGGAATTTGGGTATGTTCTTGTTCTCGATAGTAAAGCCCGCTGCCAATTTGTGGCCTCCATACTGTTTGAAGAGCTCCCTGGTTTTGCTGAGTGCAGATATAAGGTCAAATTCTGGAATGCTCCGGCAGGAAGCTTTGGTGAATTCTTGGCCGACAGAGCCAACAACAGCTGGTAAATAGTATTTATGGGTCAGCGATCCAGCTGCAATTCCAGCGACGCCAAGGTAATTATCAGGTTCGAGAGAGATCAAAATAAAAGGCAACCTGTCTTTGTCGGCAAAAACGGATTCCAGTTGATCCTGCAATTGCTGGCTTAGTGCCTTTCGGCGATTGTTATGGTTTTCAAGTATTTGAGCAAATTCCCCGCACCGAGAAGGTTCTGTTGAAAGGAGTAATTCAAGAGGAGCGAGATGATTTTCCGTATCTGCGAGCCGCCCGGAGGAATTGATTCTGGGGGAAATTTGATAACTGATATCAGACGACGTGATCTGATTGCCATCAAGTCCAGCTGCTCCTATCAGGGAATGCAAGGACTGCGTTGGATTTTGGTTAATCTTGAGCAAACCCCTTTTTACCAGACTTCTATTTTCACCTAGCAGTGGAACTATGTCAGCGACCGTTCCCAGGGCCACGAGATCCAGGTAATCCGAGGGATGGATTTCTGAGAAGTAATCTGCCAGGCGGCAGACCAATTTATACGCTACGCCGACCCCGGCAAGAGATTTGTTAGGATAAGGATCATCTGGAAGCTTCGGATTGATAATGGCATCGGCATCAGGTAGAACTTCAGGTGGATGGTGGTGATCGGTAATGATGACTGACATTCCAAGAGATTTCGCATAGGCAATCTCGTCTACAGAGCGGATACCATTATCAACAGTGATCAGCAACTCCGTACCTTGTTTGTGGAGCAGGTCTATTGCTCTTGTATTCAAGCCATAACCATCACTGATGCGATTGGGAATAAAGGGGATCACCTGAGTAAAAATCTTGCGCAGTGCTAGTGTGAGCAGAGCAGTAGAAGTGATTCCGTCTGTATCGTAATCACCATAAACGGCGACTTTATGGTACTTGGCATGAGATGTTTTTATCAAATCGCAGGCCTTATCAAGATGCCTGAGTTCAGTGCCCTCTGGATGGGATGGGTCCTTGGGTACCAAGATGGAAAGGGCATCGTCCATGGTCAAACATCCCCGTCGATAAAGTATAGATCGGAAGGGGACAGAAAAAGCATCTAAATTTTCATTCACTGGCAAAGGGACGGGATCTGGGTATATCCAGCGATAGATATTATGGGTCATATATAAATTCCCCCTCATGAATCAGGTAGATCTATTCAATCTTTTATTTCAGGGGCGATCTCTCTTGAAAGGACAAGGGCGCCCATTAGCCCGCTGTCATCGCCCAATGCGGCAGGCAGGATTTTTAGATCATCAAGATATACATCAGAGATTACTGATTCTTCAACTGATTTCCTGATAGGATCAAATAGAATATTTCCGGCCCGAGAAACTCCTCCGCCGATGATGATGGTCTTAATGTTGAAGATATGCAGGAAATCTGCAATAGCTATTCCAATATACTTTCCGGCGCGTTCATAAGCAGCAATTGCTAATTCATTTCCGTGTTCAGCGGCATCGGAAACCAACTTAGCGTCTAGTTCACCTTCAGGAAAATGCTGCCTTAAGGTTTCGTCTTCGAGCTTGGATTTTACCCACCGAACAATAGATGGACCAGATGCCAAAGCTTCAAGATGCCCGGTTTGGCCACAAGAACAAACAGGTCCCTGATGGAGAACTGTTGTGTGTCCCAGTTCGGCGGAAAAACCCGCAGAGCCCATATAAAGCTGGTCATTCAAAATAATACCTCCGCCAATGCCAGTGCTGATGGTAAGGTAGAGGAAATCACTGCATCCTTTTCCTGCGCCAAAAAACCACTCGCCATAAGCCGCAAGGGACGCGTCGTTATTAAGGGATACGGGGACGCCGAATTTTGTATTGAGGTATTCCTGAAGGGGAAAATAACTCCACTCAGGGATGTTGGGAGGAGCAACGATGATGCCATTAATGGGATCCATGGGACCAGGACATGCAACTGCAATAGACAGGACTTTATAGTCGTTAGACCAAACGGATTCAATCAGATTGGATAGACGGTCTTCAATGGGCATGCCCTCTGAACGGGTAGCGATCTGGTTGTAGATAATAGGTTCCGGGCTGTTTAACGTGTATGAAGCTGCCCGCATCCTGGAAGCGCCAATATCTATAGCTATTGTGGAGGTCATAATGGACAGTATAGCATAGTTCAATCCAATGACTATACCAAACCCAATCCCGTGCGCTGATATACTATAGTTATTAATATTGTGTGGGTCAGGTTGACGGAATAAGCCTTGCTTGCTATTATTCAATCGCTGAAAAAATGGTTTTGTTATGATTAAAATATTCGAAAAAGTTAAAGGTTTCTTAAAATGGATGCAACCCGGCCTTGGCATTAAGAGGTGGATCTTTGCCATCCTGGTTGGCACAACGGTCATCTCGCTTGGATTAGCGTTGTTTGTAATTGACATCTACCGTAAGGCGCCTGCGACCTGGTGGTTGCCTTTGGTTACCTATGCTTCCCTCTTGTCATTGCCTCGATTGATGCGAGTTTTAGTTTTTATGTCTCTGGGAGGAGGCATCGTCATTTGGGGCATTGTTGGATTAAACAGATCACTCCTCGGACCTTTTTTGAAACCGGGTTATCCTATCGTAGATAGACTAGGGAAATATAATCTAAAACGCCATGGTCCAAAGATTGTTGCGATTGGGGGAGGCCATGGACTCTCAACTTTGCTTAGAGGGCTAAAAACCGTATCCCATAATATCTCCGCAGTAGTCACTGTGGCTGATGATGGCGGCTCCTCCGGTAGATTGAGGGAGAGTTTAGGGATCTTGCCTCCGGGAGACGTAAGAAATTGCCTGGCAGCTCTATCGGAAAATGAAGATTTAATGGCGCAACTCTTTCAATACCGATTCACAAATGCTGAAGGGGCACTTGAGGGACATTCTTTCGGAAACCTTTTTATCAGCACTATGGCTGAAGTTACAGGTAGTTTTGAACAGGCAATCGCAGAATCTGGCAGAGTGTTGGCAGTTTACGGAAGGGTTTTGCCAGCCTCTCTTGATAATGTGAACTTAATTGCCGATGTAATTGAAAAAGAAAGTGGCAAAACGATCACTGTGGAAGGCGAAAGTAAGATCACAGAGGCTGGTGGCATTATTCAGAGGATGCGATTGGATCCTTCCAATCCAGCCGCATACCCCGAAGTCATTCAGGCAATTCTTTCGGCAGATATTGTCGTGATCGCTCCTGGTAGCCTTTATACCAGCATATTGCCTAACTTATTGGTCAAAGATATTTATTCAGCCATCCGGGCGAGCCAAGGATTGAAAATATTTATCTGTAATGTTGCTACACAGAAAGGAGAAACTGAAGGCTTTTCCTGCGGTGATCATTTGCGGGTAATTGAGGAACATGTAGGGGCTAATATTTTTGATATCATAGTAGCTAATGATAGTCCTCCAAGTAAATACAATTCCAATGTTGAGGAAGTTACTGTTGAGGAGGGGTTAAAGGAAAAGTACGCGGTGTATAAAAAGGATCTCTTAGATACGAAGAATCCCTGGAGACATGACCCTGTCAAGATCGCCCAGGTTTTGATCGATCTTTATCGCGAGAGGACCGGCCCACTGACATTTGAATGATCTGGGGCATGATATAATGTGAAAAAAAGCACAAAGGAAGGAATACGCATGAAGACCAAAGTAGGTATAAATGGATTTGGGAGAATAGGCAGACAGGTCCTAAAGGCAATTAAGAAATATCATCAAGAAGAGTTTGATGTTGTGGCAATTAATGATCTTTATGATCCTGAAACAAATGCCAGATTATTTAAATATGACTCTAACTACGGTATTTATCCCGGTTCAGTCGAGGTAGAGGGTGGCAATATTGTAGTGGATGGAGATGAGATCAAGGTATTCGCTGAGAGGGATCCAGGAAGCTTACCCTGGAAAGAATTGGGTGTCGATATTGTTATTGAGTCAACGGGTATTTTTAAGGATACGAGTAAGACGCCTGGCCCTCAGTCACATATTCAAGCTGGAGCAAAGAAAGTGATCATCTCAGCTCCTGCAAAAGGGGAGGATCTCACCATCGTTCTGGGCGTTAATGATGAGTTATATGATCCAGCAAAACATCATATCGTTTCAAACGCTTCCTGCACCACCAACTGTCTCGCTCCTCCTGTGAAGGTCCTTCATGAGCAATTTGGGATCACTAGAGGGATGATGACAACCATTCACTCCTATACCACAACGCAGCGGATTCTCGATCTTGCTCACGATAATCCTCGTAGGGCTCGGGCAGCTGCGCTGAATATCATACCAACCACTACGGGCGCTGCAACCGCATTAGAGAAAGTCATACCTGAGATGAAAGGGAAATTCGATGGATTCTCTTTGAGGGTTCCGACTCCTACCGTATCCATCGTAGATATGGTAGTGGAGTTACAAAAGGACGTCACGATTGAAGAGGTCAATCATGCCCTGAAATTAGCTGCAGAGGGTGAGTTGCGGGGCATAATGGGATACACGGAAGAATTGCTTGTTTCCATGGATTATAAGGGAAATCCGTTATCTTCGATCATTGATGCAGATCTAACCAATGTGATCGATGGAAATTTAGTCAAAGTAGTGTCCTGGTACGATAATGAGTGGGGTTATTCCTGCAGGACAGTCGACATGGCTTTATTGCTCGGAAAAAGTCTTTAACTTGAATTCTAAAGGAGCGCCCCTGGAGAACCTGGGGGCGCTCTTTTTTTTCTGGAGAGAATTAGAATGTTCAATAAAATGACACTGAAGGATATTGATGTAAGCGGAAAGAAAGTTATTGTGCGAGAGGATTTTAATGTACCGATCAAAGATGGTCTCGTGATTGATGATACCAGGATCATAGCCGCCCTTCCTACGATCAATTATCTTCTGGATCAAGGCGCTGCCGTCATCATTTTATCTCATCTTGGGAGACCTAAAGGTCAACGGGTTGATGATTTTTCTCTTCAGCCTGTCGCGGAATACTTAGGATCCTTATTAAAGTCTAGGGTTAGTTTTATATCCGATTGCATCGGTGCGGAAGTAATGGCTGAGGTGAAATCTTTGCAAGAGGGAGAAGTCTTAGTTCTAGAAAATACAAGATTCCATAAAGAGGAAGAGGAAAACGACCCTGATTTCAGCTTAGAGCTGGCCGGGCTTGCTGATATTTTTGTTAGTGATGCATTTGGCACAGCTCACCGAGCTCACGCTTCTAATGTAGGAATTGCGGAATATCTGCCCACTGTAGCTGGTTTTTTAATCGAAAAGGAGATCGAATATTTGGGGAATGCGATTGAAAATCCCGAGAGACCTTTTGTTGCAATACTTGGCGGTGCAAAAGTAAGTGGCAAGATTGGCGTCATTGATAATCTGATTGATAAAGTAGATCAAATTTTAATTGGCGGGGGCATGGCAAACACGTTCTTTGCTGCCCAGGGAATAAAAATGGGGAAGTCCTTAGTTGAGCTTGATTCATTGACTACGGCCAGCGCGCTGATGAAGAAAGCCGGGGATAAACTGATCCTGCCAGTGGACATGGTAATAGCAGACAAGTTTGCGGAAGAAGCGAATCGTATCATTCAACCTGTTGGCAATATCCCTGAAGAGTGGATGGTCATGGATATCGGCCCGGAGACTTTAAAACTATTCGATTCGTTTATCACAAATAGCGCCACTATAGTTTGGAATGGCCCCATGGGAGTTTTTGAATTCCCTGCCTTTGCTGACGGCACGTTTGGATTGGCTAAATTGATCTCAGAGAGCAATGCCTTATCTATCGTCGGTGGCGGAGATTCTGCAGCAGCTATCAATCAAGCTGGCTTAGAGGATAAGATCTCACATATTTCAACTGGAGGAGGGGCCTCACTTCAGATGCTGGAGGGAACTCCTTTGCCGGGTTTGGAAGCGATCCAGAACAAATAGCGAATAAAAAGAGAACTCAAATCCATTTTGGAGATTAATGAATAGAGAGGACCAGAGTTTATTCTACGAAGAGTTTTTAGTGGGGGATAAATTCTTCAGCGGGCAAAGGATGATTCTTGAAAAGGATATACACTCTTTTACTGAACTTTCTGGCGATCGAAATCCAATCCATATTGATGAAGAGTTCGCGAGCAAAAGTTTGTACGGTGAAAGAATAGCTCATGGTTTACTGGTTTTGTCATTGACCAGCGGATTGGCATATGAACTTGGGTTTGCTGAGAGGTCGACTGCTGCATTCAGAGCCCTTGAATGGAAATTCAAAAGACCGACCAAAATCGGAGATACGATCAGTGCTGTGTTCGAGGTAATCGAAAAGCGGGAAATCTCACTTGAAGGATTAGGTTTGGTCATCTTTCAGGTTGTAGTATTGAACCAGGACGATAGGATTGTTCAGATGGGAAAGTGGTCTCTGATCATAAAGAAGAAATGATCGGGAAATTCGATTAGATGGAGGTAGCAAAGCAGAATTCATCGCTTTGCTTTTTTCTTTAACCTGTCTAAGCGATGGGATAGTATTTGATCGAAGAGAGCTTGTTTGTCTTGGGGGAGATCATGTACCACTTCTTGAGCAGACAAGGTCCAATGGATTGCACATTCATAATCAGACAGGTTGTGTTCTGCGTACTTGGCAAGCTCGATAAAGGAATCTATAGAGCCAGTCACAGCACATTCTTCCCAGAGTGGCGCAGCCAGTTCGAGATTTCCTGAACGTTTGTGAGCTGCTGCAAGAGCAATTTTCCCCTCAGTTGTTAGAACGTCTGGCAAATCAGGGTTGGCTAGGGCTTTCTTAAGCACTTTGATTGCATTTTCAATCTGGCCGAGAGCAAGGAAATATTTTCCTACTGAAACTAGATCGCGCTCTTTGAGATACTTTTTATTAAGCGGGAATGAGAGTCTTTCAGAGATATATTCGAGCAAGGCCGCCAGGGATATCACATCGATTTCATTATGGTAGAAGACGCTTTCAAGAGGTGCTGGATCACCAGACCGGATATATTCAAAAAAATATTCTGATACTTGCCAGCCTGGTATATCAAGACTATCCCTTTGCAGATCGAGCAGATAATGCTCAAGGTCTCCTAGGCTGCAGCCAGGGAGGTGAGATTTCCATAACCGACGGGCTATGTGCAGTAAGTCCAGATGGTAGATGCCCTCAAAAGGGTCTGGCCATCCGTGAATCCTGTAGCGAGTTTTGATTCTGGGAAGATCAAAGGATTTTCCATTATAGGAGATGATGACTTTAGAAGAAGAAACAAAATTCTCCAGTGCTGAAAGTTGAGATGGCTCACTAGCCGGTTCCTGTAAAAAGAATTGAGCGAATTCCAGTGTATCAGTGCTGTATTTTGCGGCTCCAATTAAAAAGACATAGGTCCCAACACCACCTGATAATCCAGTTGTTTCAGTATCGATAAATAAATAATCTTCGGGCGGTACACCCGCTATCCCAGAAAGGTAGTCAAGAGTTTCGAAAAAACTGATGTCTGGCAGACCTCCGATCTTCCTTTTGCCATGTTTGGATCCAAGCGGAATGCTCTTGCGAACAACAAAACAATCTCCGTTTTTTGTGGATTCCCAAGTGCCGGAAAGAACGTCGACCAAGGAGTTTGGCGGAACGGGTTTTGAAGGTATTTGGATCTGGCTTGTGCCCACCTGGACTCCAAGCTTCTTCAATTGATCTGTCAGGGAAGTCATGAAAAGATTTTACTATATCCGCTGAATTGAAACTCAGGAGGAGATCAGGGTGGATTTTATTCGGTCGAGTGCGGCCGATAAAGTCGTTATTGGGCATCCAAAATTGATCCGAGCATATTTGGAATAATCATTACCAAACCAGTCACCAGAATTTAATGCTATTTTCCCTTGACCAAGGAGAAACTCAGCAGGCGAATCAATTGTGGTCATTGAAAAATCCAGCCAGCCCAGGTATGTTCCTTCGGGTAGGGCCATTTTTACTCCAGGCAACTCGTTATTCACAAACTCAAAAAGTAGGCGGCGGTTTTCTTCGAGGTAAGAAATTAAATCTTTTAGCCATTGGTCACAAGAGGTATAGGCTGCTATGAGCGCTGCTTCACCGAAGATATTGACAGTTCCGGCGAATCCGCTGGTTTGCCTGATGAACGCTTCTCTGAGATGCTGATTTTTGATAATCACAACAGACGCTTTAAGTCCAGCCAGGTTAAAAGTTTTACTGGGGGAGAGGAGGGTGATCGTTGATTGGGATACCTCTTCCGAAAGCGAAGCAATAGGGATATGGCGGTTTGGAGAGTAAACGATATCGCTGTGGATTTCATCCGAGCAAATGATGACATTATTTTCGAGGCAGGCCTCTGCCATTAGAGTTAATTCGCCCCGTGTAAAAACCCTGCCGGTCGGATTATGCGGATTGCAGAGCATAAATATTCTCGTGGTTGGCAAGATCTTAGCATTAAAATCTGACAGGTTGAGTGTGTAATTGCCATTCTTGTCAGCTTTGAGTGAGTGATTACTGCAGGATAAGAGCGCATTGGGTGCCAGGTCGAAGAATGGATGGTAGGCAGGCGTTTGAATGAGGACAGAATCGCCTGGGTTCGTACAGGCACGAGCAGAGATGTTAAATGCTGGAACGACGCCTGGATAGAGGAGAACCTCCTCGGGTGAAACGACCCAATTATGGCGGCGTTCCAGCCAGTCACAGATCACCTTTTTTGTGGAATCTTGAGGGTAGGAATAACCGAATAAACCATGATCCAATCGGTCCTGGATAGAATCAAGGACTGGCTGGGGAGATTTAAAATCCGTGTCAGCCACCCAAAGTGGCAATACATCCACGTCAAAATAGTTCCATTTTACGGAGTCGGAATTTCGCCGATCAATAGGTGTATTAAAATCATATGTCATAGAATAGCCCGAATATGTGTGTTCTTGAATATAGTTCGGTAGGCAATAATTTCACGCAGTAAGTGCTTTAACGTTAGATCAATATCTGTAAATCCTGGTAAATTTTCACCCGGCCCAGACTTGATCCGGCCTTCAGATATATGTTCTAGATCCAAGTCTCCATGATGATGGATCCATTTGATCCCAACTTCGATGATTTCCTCAGGGAGGGCCAAAACTTCTGCGAAACGGGAGATATCAAAAGGTTTGGCTGTTCTTTGTAGATGTTTTATCAAACCGATGAGAGATTGGACGAGGTCATCTAAACTGTTTATTCCAGGATCAACTCCAATGAGAATAATTTGTTTGGGGGAAACCACTTTGATGATCTTATTTAAGAGGAATTGATTCGGGGGAGTTGTCCATAATATCAAAGTGTCGGCGCTGGATAAATTGCTACGAGTCTTAGAGGGCAAACCTTCAGGCTCCATATTTTCTGCCCAAACGATAGCATTTGAAGTTGGGTAGTTTGAAATTAGGTCAGATAGTGGGTCGGGGTTTTTGCGCATGTCGATAACCTGAATTTGGGACTGATCAGGTAGATAGATAGGTGTCTCTGGGCTTTGACGAAGATGATGTAATGTAGCCTGAATTTGAGGTTGATCTCTGTAGGTAGTGAGAGAAAGGGAATAAGCGATATCAAGAGGCATATCAGGAACAGGCAGGTCTTTGCTGTTCCACCACAGGAAATCGCGATAATCACCATTCGCGTCCGAAAAGGTGATTTTGCGGTGAACCCCATTCCTGCCGATCAATTTTATCTGGTTATCACCCGTAAACACTCCGCGAGTAGAGAAGGTAAGTTTAGGGTTTCCCGCTCCAAATGGTGCCAGGCGGTGAAAATCGTTAATGAAATCTTCGTTGATGTCTTGAAAATAAATTTCAGCATCGATGTCTATGCTGTATTCGGGTTCCTCATTGCCTACAAGTTCTTGATAATTAGCTGCCAGTGCTCTTCTAAACCGGGAAACATTTTCCAGGGGAAGATTCATGCCGGCTGCCATTGGATGACCACCATATGATGTTAGGTGATCATGGGATGCGCTGATCAAATCTGAGATAGATACACCGGGAATGGAGCGGGCTGATCCTCGCGCCTGATCACCATCCTGAGAAAGCATAATCACCGGTTTATGGTATCTCTCCACAAGCCTGCTGGCAACTATCCCTATTACTCCCGGGTTCCACTGAGAGGATCCCTGTAATACCAAGACCGGGTACTCTTCTACTAGCTCTGGAAAGGCTGAGATCATCTTCTCAGCGTCCAGAAAGATCTCCTCGGTTAATTCCTGGCGTTTTTTATTCAATTCTTCAAGCTGCCTGGCCAGGTAGGACGCTTGAGCCGGATCCTCCGTTGTGAAAAAGTCAACTGAGGAATTGGCATCATCAAGTCGACCCAGTGCATTCAATCTAGGGCCAATGACATAACCGATATGGTCCTCAGTGATATTTGAAAGTTCGATGTTGTTCAACCTGTAGATTTCAAGCAAACCAAGCCGGGGAGATGTGCGGAGGCGAGTTAGGCCTTTTTGAAGTAAATATCGCGTATCACCTGTTTGGATGGCAACGTCTGAAACAATGCCTAAAGCAACCAGGTCAAGTAAATGGGAAGGGTCTTCAGAAAAATGCCCATATATTTCCTCCACCAGTTTGTACGCGACGCCAACTCCGGGCAGATTATATAAGCCATGATCTTCTGGGAGCGTGTTCGGATTGATGATTGCCTGCGCTTCGGGAAGAACAGGCGGGAGTTGGTGGTGGTCAGTGATGAGCACATCGGTGCCGGCATGATTTGCGAGTTGGACTGCATCAACGGCGTCAATGCCGGTATCACAGGTAACGATAAGTCGGGGTTCAAGATCTTTAAGCTTTTGTGCGAGAACGGCCACGGATACACCGTGCGATTCAGTGGCGCGATTAGGAATGTAATGCGCAACCCGTGCTCCCAGATCAGTGAGAGAAGAAACTAAGAGGGCAGTTGAGGTTTGTCCGTCAACATCGAAATCGCCCCAGATCAGGATCTGTTCCTTATTCCGAATAGCCTCGATGATGCGGCGCGCTCCACTTGCCAGCCCGGGAAGTTCGCTTGGAGAACATGGGCGATAGAACGCAGGATCCAGGAACCCTCGGGCTTGATCAGGGGAGGTAAGTCCTCGCTGATATAGAGTCCTTGCTACCAGGGGGGAACCGCCAATGGCGAGCTGAAAAGAACCAGGGACGGAAATTAGTTGAGGGTAATTCCATTGACTGTTAGTATTGCGCATAGGCACTATTCTACATTAACTATCTAAAACTCTATTTCATTAATTAGATCCAGGTCAAAATGCACATTGGATAGATCTTCGCATTCGAGATCTGCTCCAGCTGGAACAGGATGAGCGAGATGGCCTCTCTCGCAGAAAGAACGATATTGACAATGAACGCATTTCTCTTGATCTTCGGTAAGGGCAAACTTCCCATCAGCAGAGTGGTTATTTTCAATCTGCTTGATAAGATCGGAAATTCTTTGAGAAACATCTTGGTGTGCCTTTTGAGAGTAGGGGAAATTTTCCTCAGGGGTCTCTGCCAGGGGATACCAATACTGCAGCTTGATCTGAGACGGAGAGATGGAATCCGCAGAGAACAAATCTCTGCCACCGTGTTGGAAGATGAAGGGATACAAAAAACTTTGCGCCCTGTTGGCTAAAATGGTTCTGGGCGGTTTTTTCGAAGATGTTTTCCAATCAATGATCAAATAATCATTCTCAGAAAGCCGCACAATTAGATCGAATTTTGCCACCAGATAATGACCCTGATAGGGGATTCTAAGTATTTGCTCAGAAATCGTTTGGTAGGGCAAAAGGGTTTTACCGTAGGGCAGGAAAGTTTCCCAAAGATCTGATACTTTCGGGTCTGAGATAGTTGAAGCGATTTGCTGAGGATCAAGTCCAAGAAAGAACTGCTGGCATAACTGATGAAAGCGGTTCCCTAATTCGGTTAGGGTCTCATATTTAGAAAGTGGAGATGAGTGGGCGGCTGGCCATTGGGCTTCATTCAGGTATCCTAACTCATAACGCCTGGGACATTCTATATAAGCCTGCAGCGAGGCTTGGTTGAGAACGAACGGATTGGATTTTTGTTGGTCCGACATCTAATTCACCTCGCTGGATGCGGTGTGATTGATCAGAGCGGATAAGGCTTCGCAAGGCATGTTTTTCCCGAAACGTCCCGTATTCCAGGTGATGATCAGTTCCTTTTTTGCGCGAGTGATGGATACATAGAATAACCTTAATCGTTCCCGGATATATTCATCTCGGGCTTCGGCTGATGCTAAGCCCTCTGCCGGAAGAGGTTGAGCAGGATCAACCAGATGGTCGAGTTGAGCCAGCAATTCAGCCGACAAATTTAATCCATCCCTGATGAACCACTTTTCCGAGATAAAGAAATCGTCTTTAGAACCTGATGGGAAATTATAGTTATTGGCGGACATTAGATATACTCTATCCCATTCCAGTCCTTTCGCTTTATGGGCTGTCGTGACCACAACTTGTCCTTTATGATCTTCAGGATTGAATTGTTGATCATCTCCCTCGGAATGGAATCGGCGCTCATTTCTCGCTAAAGCGCGCAGCTCATCGAGCAGATCAGGTAATTCCCAATCGGGGTGGGAAATACTCAGGCGTTTTTCATGAGCTGCGACCTTATGGGAAAGCCCAAAGGAATCTGAGTCGGGGAATATCTCCGCGGCGATTGTCAAGATTAATTGATCGATGGGAAGCTGGGCGGCTGTTTGCCAATTCAATATCTTGGACTTAAACTCTTCAAGTGTCTTTCGATGGGGCTGGAATTCCTCAGGTATCGAATCAAGCCAATCCTTACCAGGCGCTGGAGAGATATATTCTTCTGTTTTTTTGTTGGAATTGATCAATTTTGACAACGCTTCAATAATAGACCACTGATCTGGATCGGATCGTTTATCGCGGTGATAAACAAGAAATGCGGAGGATAATTTCTTGGGTGAGCCGGGGTCAATCAGGCTGGTAATGATTTTTACCAGGGCGCCTATCGTTTTCCTGGTGGCGACCGTTGAAGTTAACAGCTCAACAGGCTCGATCCCATAATCATCGCGAAGCATGGCAGCCATTTTCTTTCCTCTATCGTTCCTTGGGGAAAGGATAACAGCAGTTGACTCCGGATTCTCCTCAAGCCATTTAGTAACAGACCGGGCTACCAAGTGCAGCTCTTCTTCCGGACTTAATTCTTTTGTGTAGAGATGGATCTGACCGGGTTGGCTAACAGGATTTGGCTGAAAATCATCCTTTGGTGTTGGTTGAATATAGTTAGGGAATAGGGCTGTTCTGGCGTTAAGATTTGGGTGGTCGGTTAATGACCATTTAACTAGTGCGTTTGCAAGATCAATGATGCTTTCTGTACTGCGACCAGAGTTGGGGAGACTGTAGTTGTGATCCGCATTCTTAATGAAGTCAATTAACAATCGCGGGTCTGCAGTGGTAAATGATTCATAAATGGCTTGGTTTGGATCTCCAACTCTCACCCAATTATTCGAAGATTCTTGTTCTGCGAGCATAGACAGGATTTTCTGCTGCAGAAGACTGCTGTCTTGAGATTCGTCTTCAAGTATGTAGGGCCAATTATGTTGAAGACGAAGCAAAAGAGATCTATCAAGGGATAATATTTGATGGGCCTTGATGATTAGATCGTCAAAATCCACTGCGCCGCGAAAAGCTAAATTCTTTTGATATTCACGATAAATGGTCAGGCCAAAATTGCCCAGAGTCAAGTGAACAGTACCCTGGGAGAGACGGGCAGCTATCTCCTCTGGCGAAAGGCCTAAATTCTTTGAGGTTCGGATGTACTGAAGCGCAATTTGATTTAGGAGCGATGGTATTTGGCTTTGGCGTAAATCTGACAGTTTAGATTCTGTAAGATCAGGGATAAGATAGTCATCTAGGGCTGAATGATTGTTTTTTATCCATAAAAGGACCGCGTCTTCTCGGATTCTGTTCGATTCATTCTCATCGATGATCTGAAAACCAGTATCAAGGCCAGCTAATTCTGGGCGCTCGTTTACGATATCGTGAGCAAGTCCATGAAGGGTCCTGACCCTATAACCAAGGTGAGGGATCAGACCAAACTCATTCAGGAATGAACTTATGCGTTTCGAAAAGTTCTGGACTGCAGAGTTGACAAGAGTAACGACTAAGACTTCCTGATCGCCCGAAATGTGTTTGTTCCTGATCAGTTCTGCAGCAAGCAGTGAGAGAGTCCAGGTTTTGCCGCTGCCCGGAACTGCTGAGATTCCCATCGTGCCACCACGATAAGAAAGAATTTCTTTTTGAGCTGGACGAGGAGAAAAAGCTTCAGTCATTGGTCGAGTTCTCCAGAATCCTAGTATCAGTCTGGCTGCCATGAAGCAGTCTGTTCAATGACATCAGCAATAAACCTTTCTGTTCAACACCTCTTTCATCCGTTTCTGTCAAACAACCATAAATGGATTTTCTGCAGCGAAGAATTAAGCCGGTCGTTAAACACCGGAGAGATTCGAGGTTGTAGAACTGTTCCTCCTCATCGGTCCATTCTTTACCTAAAGGCCAGTCTTTTTGCATGATATGGGGATTGGTGAGGGGTTGGTAAATACGCTCGTACCATCCACGAGAGCCGATATCTAGCCAAAATTGATAATCCGTTGGTTTATTATTGAGGAGAAAGGTATATGCTGGAGAAATAAAGACCTCATTTTCTGGCAGTTCAGTCCAAGATTTTATATATTGGTTCGCCAGAACACCGGTTTTTACCATGCGATAATATTCTCTTCCTGTTTGTAGTTGATCAAAATCTAATACGTGTCCAACAGATTGGCGGAACTTGTTGATGGATTCGATGATCTGTGAAGCGATCCTGCCTTTGGCCAGGTCATTATAGAACCCGTAACCTTGAATTGAGAGGATTTCGCCAAAAAGGTGGGTTAAGAAATGATCAAGAGGTAGGACAGGATTTGCTGCATAGGAGTTTAACCAATCTAACATGTGTTGGTATAGATTACCAGTGAAAAAAGAGATTCGATCCTGATAATGGGGGGGGATATTGTCAAAATTTGCAAGTCGAACTATTGCTGAAGGGCTATTTTTAAGAGCTTGATCTCCCAGTAAATATGCCCTGGTAAGATCAAGTCCCTTGATGGTTTGAACAAACGCAAGAGCAAGCTCATGCCTTGTTGGGTGAATATCCCAACTTGGGTGAGCAAGGGAAGCAACTGTCAATAATGCCTGAGCTACAGGTTCATCTCTTAAAGCCCTGGAGGGGCGATGAGAAGTTGACGGGATGCCAACCTTAGTAAGAGATTGGCTGATAAGGAAACGGAGAGAATCGCTTAGATACGGAGCCAGGATCACGATTTCTCCAGGTGATGTGCCTTTTTCAATAAGGGATTGGATCTTCGCCGCTACCCAATCTGCCAGTTCAGGATAGGATGGATGGTAGGTTATATCGAATGCGGACTTGAGGATTTCAGGTGAGACTTGGGGTGCAGATGGCTCTCTAATGATCATCTTCGACAAACCAGCTTTAAGGCTTAGCAAAGGTGGTGATGCTGAGAAAATGGATTCGGTTGTTATAGTCTCAGAGCAAAGATTGGATAAGCCCAAAGCATTCTCAGGTGAAGCCCCCAAGAATTTTCTGTAACCGGCATCCTGATCGTAGATTAATAAGAAGGATTTTAGATGGGGAGCCAATTTACGAATAAAGTAGTGGGAAACAGGAATATCTTCTTCGCAATTATCATAGATCAAGTATTCAAATTGGCCTTTCAGGTATCTTTCAAATAAAGGAATTTGATCTAATGCCTTGGAAAACAGCTCGATTTGAAGAGAGTAATCAAGAAAATTGTTTTGGTAGCAGTACTGTCTGAAGTTGTTGGCAGCTACCTGGGCTTGTTGAAAGATAGTTACCTGTGCAGGATCACCGATCCAGGAGGAAATTAATCTCTCTGAAATCTCTTTATGTGGAAAGGCATGGACAGCCGATTTATTCAAGTTGTCAAGGATTTGCGAATAAAGCCTGTTCCGCTGGATCACCACCGAGGAAAAATAACCTTCGTTCTCGATCAGCGGCTCAATAACCCTTGAAAGTAAATATTGAGAGGATTCAAGAGTTAAAAAGGTGGGCGGCAAATCTGGTCGAAGTTGAGGGAAAGACTTGAGTACTGAAGGCCAGAAAAGATTTAGAATACGCCGGGCAAGGCCTCCGTAAGTAGCAAAGACAGGAAGGCTGATACTCCCTGATGCATAGTTGTTAATTGCCTTTTGGTAGGGCGCCCCTAGATTTCTCTGTGGAAAATACAATAAAATGGACCTGCCGGGAATATTCTCATTCAGAAGATGGGATAAACGTTCAGTGCCTGCCGTGGTCTTGCCAGATCCCGCGGGGCCACCAAGGAAGATTGTGTTATCAATTGGTGCTTCAACAACTTTGAGTTGTGTTTTGGATAATCTCATTTATCAACCGCTAGTAAAAGACATTTCAGAGAGAAGGCCAAGGAAGATATCTGCCTGACATTTCGATTGGTCGACTGCTCTGAGCATATTTAGATAATCTCCAGCTAATCCTTGGTCAACGGAAGGCATTGGGCTAGAAGGTTTTTTTAAGCAGAGGATGAGGTGATGCAGGGTGTGGGTCAATTTGATAAGGGATTCCATAGATTCTTTATGGAACCATTCTTGGCCTTCAAAAATATGCAATCTGCTATAACGACGTACTGATGGAACCGAAAACCATAAAGAAGGCAAGCTTTTAAGATCTATAGGAGACGCAGCGAGTAAGGGATAGATGAAAACCGCGGAAGACAACAATCCAAGATACTGATCGCGATCATATCTGCTGAGAGTATTATGGTCAGCAAGGTGATCTGAAATGGACCCCAGGATGATTTCCAGGTCTTTATCAGTAAGCTGTTGGGGCAGATCGGCTAAAAAAGCCCAGGGTAGGAGCAGGTTAACACCACAGAACAGATTGGTCTGCAGAAGTATCGAATGCAAGGAGCTTATGCAAGAAATCCGATGCTGAAAATCTTCCATAAGCGAATCCCGGTTGGCGATTTTATCCGGGAATAAGGACAGCAGAAGTTCATAAAAAGATTGCCCCGTTGCATGGGAAAACTCCAGGGAGCTAACCTTCGCAAAAGGATTGGAAAACGATCCAGATCCACCACCTGCTGATAGTTCTTTTTCCCACTCAGATAATAGAGAGAGAATGGGCTCTATAAGAGGAGCGAACTGGATATCCAATCTCGTTTTCTCGAGATTGGAAGTTCCAGTGCCTTGGAGTTTATTATGTGTTTCTCTGAGGCTGCCGTCATGATCAGTTGCTATCTTAAAATTGACAAACGCATGATATTGATAAGCGCCAAGTTCAAGGTAAAGTCCCCGGGTCAAAAGATCCTCTAATGGTTGGATGTACTCAAGACCCGATATAGTATCTTCGTAGGTCAAGAAATCACCCCCTGAATGGGAGAGGCCGAGCCCGGCTAAAAGATCGACGGTCCGGCCATTAAGAGGAGTTGATTTGTGGACCCAACCCCTGGTGTCTCCCCACTTGTTATAAAAGATGATCAAGGCATTTTCGCCGCCAGAACGATTTGAGAAAGCGAAAACATTATCATCAACTGAACCATCTTGTTTGATCAGGTCGTATAGCACGAAGTGTTCAACATCTGAGAACAAGTGTCTTTTGAATAGAAGGGGTACGATTTCCCTTCGGTGCTGCTCAACCAATCCTGGATCAGGCAGCTCGTCAATATAAGCCTTCTTGTATTCCATACCATATTTTTCAGCATAACCTTCAATTTGGCCATGGCCGAACATGGGAAGGCCGGGCAAAGTGGACATCAATAAGCAGGTCCCGAAATATTTTCCCCCAGATCCAAACTGAGATAGAGCTGTCTCCTCATCCGGATTGTTCATAAAGTTAACATAACGCTTTAAGATTTGCGGATCGTAGGCGAGGGTGCCAACAAGTAAATCACGGTATTTTTTATTATCTTCATCCCTAAGCATATGCATGAAGGCGCTATTATAGACCCTATGCATGCCCAGGTTGCGCACAAAATATCCTTCCATCATCCAGAAAGCCTCTGCGAGGAGAAGAGTATCTGGAACCTCTCTCGCAACGCGATCAACTAGCTCGCGCCAGAACTCGTCAGGCATAGCCACATCAAATTGATCTTTAGTGAGACTGAAGCCAGATCTGGTTGGGATGGCGCCTCCTGAGCCTGGCTCTGGAAACCAAAGCCGCTGATAGTGCTTTTTCGACAGAGTCATGGCCGCGTCAAAACGAATAATAGGAAATTTTCTGGCAACCTGGAGTATGGACTGGATCACAGCTTCTCGAACTTCTGGATTAAGGTAATCCAGCTGGGCCGTATCGTTCCAGGGCATCGATGTGCCATCATTCCCATGATAAAGGAATCGGGTTTCACCTGTGTTGTTATCCACTCTCTTGAACACAACCGCGGCATCAGATTGATCATAATAATGGTCTTCGAGGTAGATACTGACTGCGGGGTCATTGGATAGATCCATGCCTTCGTATGAGTATCCAGGGAAAGGTGGATCAGCTAAGCTTAGGAACCATTCGGGATGCTCCAATACCCAGCGAGAATCTATCCCCATGTGATTTGGCACCATGTCTGCTGCCAGGCGGATATTGCATTTTGCTGCAGATGCTGTTAAGTGCTGGTATGCTTGTTCACCGCCTAAATCGTTCGAGATCGAATAATCAAAGAGTGAATATGCAGATGACACAGCTTCAGGATTGCCGCAAAGCTGTTTTATTTTTTGGGAAGCTGGACTGCGTTCCCAGAGACCGATCAGCCACAGGGCATTGACTCCTCTGCGAGAGAGTCTCTGGAGTTCTTGGTCTGGGATCTGGTCCAACCTGGTAATTGAAATCTGATATTCACGGGAGAGCTGGTGCAGCCAAACATAAACGTTCTTTGCTTGCAGGATCACATGGGGCATCCAATCCTGGTCAGGACTGAAATGGACAATGTCGATTTTGTTTTTGTTTTGTTCATCAAGATAACCCAAAGGATTTTGAGCTTCTCTTTTGTCTTGAAAACCCCGTATTGCCGTTTCTCTAAGATGATCCAAACCAATCATCAAGGAGTGCAGTAATTGTGGATCAAGCAAATCCTTCCATCGTTTACTAACGAACATAAGCTGATCAAAAAGGGAATCTGGATAGAGTCGACCTGGCTCCAACAGGACCTCGAATAGCGAATCGCTGACAGACCCCTTATCAGGAAAATTTGAAAAGAAGTCTTGAAGGGCCCCACCTAATTCACTAAAAAAGGATGATGTCCGGAGCTGGGGATCGGTGAATAAGCCATCCTTGGCCCTTATGGCGGGATTCATTTCCGCTACCAAGATCAAGAGTAGGGAATAGTAGAAGCCATGCCTGCGAGCAGGATCTCCGAGATTGCCAAAGTTGTAGGATGGTTTTTGGCTGGGGTCGCTGTAGGTTAAAAGGGTAGGAAAATGATCCAATACTTCAGCCAGGGAGGTTTGAACTCTCACGCCCCTGATATGCTTTAGGAGGTAATGATCCAGGCGCTCGAACGAATCTGGCGAGGAGGAAAGGAATTGTTGAATAAGCGTTAGGTATACCTTTCCCATCAGACCGATAGCAGATAACTCACAAGCGTTGAAGCATGGCCCTGAACGGCCCAGGAGCTCACAAAGCCTGCGGGCATGGTTCCTATCGTAATATTGAAAATCTGGCTTTATAGAGCCTTTTTGAAGGGCAGGGGCAGACAATGGAAAGGAAAGATGTGCGTTTAAGGGAAGACCCCCTTCGGGTTTAACTGGATTCATTGCAAAGTTGGGAGAAGTTGATTGATTTGTATATATTGCGTATAGGCATTATTCTATTCTGATCCTACAATTCTAAATTCTTTAATGCAAAGTCCTTCATTTCCGAAACTTCTTTTACCCTGATCATGACGATTTCATTGAAAATCCCATCCTGAATAACCTTGATATAACTCCCTTTAACAAGCTCCAGTAGGGCCAGGAACGAGATGACCACATCCAAGCGTGAATAATTCTCGCCCAGCAACTCCTCAAAAGAAAGCTGTTCAGCGTGTTTGAATTTTTCTGAAATTTGGTTGATCTTATCCTTGATGGAAATTTTCGGGCGTTCAACAACTGTGCTGATCGATTGGCGAACTAACTCCTTGACAAAAATGCTGCTAGCTAATTGAAAGAGTTCTGCGATGCCAAATCCTTCAAGATCAAGATTATTCTTTACATCTACCTTGGCAGGGGAGAGCCTGATAAATGTTTGGTAACCAAATTCCTTCCGCTCAGCAAGTAAATCTGCAATTTCCTTATAGCGTTTATAGGCGATTAGTTGGCGGGCAAGTTCATTACCCAAATCCTCTTCTTCCTCACCACGAGATGATTGCTGTGGGAGCAAAGCCTCAGATTTGATCTGGATTAATTTTGCTGCTATTACCAAGAAGGCAGAGATCTCATCAGGAGGCAGGTCTTGAAGAGCTTCGAGGTGCTTAAGGTATTGCTCAGTAACCTGGGCGAGGGCAAGGGTTGTGATATCCAGTTCTGCTGACTCTATCAGATGAAGCAGTAAATCCAATGGGCCCTGATAAACCGGGGTGTCAATTTGATACTGGTCAACCTGATCAGTCGAAAATTTTAAATCCATAGAGCCTATTATACCTGAGATGGGAGAGCTGTGATTTTCCGCTAATATATAGGAAAAGTGTTAATACATACCCAGGTTACTAGACGTTCCTAAGCTATGTGATAAAAATAGAACCGGAATAATGGTGCATGATTTGCAGTGTTACAGTTCAAGGGATAAGGTGAGAAATGAATCAAGAACCGATTAATGTGACCGATGAGGCATTTGAAAAGGCAGTTATCAATTCGGATTTGCCCGTAATAGTCGACTTCTGGGCTCCATGGTGCGGACCATGTAAAATGGTAGCTCCCATATTAGACAAAATCGCCGAAGAATATGCTGGCAAATTGATCGTCGCCAAAGTAAATACTGACAACCATTCTGAATGGGCCAACAAGTTCGGAGTACAGGGTATTCCAACTATGCTGTTCATTTCAGGAGGGAAAGTGATCCACCAGCAGGTTGGTGCCCTACCAGAACCAATGCTGCGCACCGTGCTTGATCAGTTCATGAATGTTGTTACCAACAAGAACTAAAGCCAATCAACTCCTAACCAAATAAAAACTCCCCAACTGGGAGTTTTTATGTTTAATATTGGGCGGCCTCTAGCGGCAGCTGGATCTCAAAAGAGTTGCCATCCTCTCTCACTACAAGCTGAATATTTCCCCCAAGAAAAAGAGCTGTTCTTCTAGCCACAGCTAAACCTAAACCCATTCCTTCATAGCGGCGCGTCAGGTAATTTTCGAGCTGCCTGAAATCTTCAAAGATTGTCTCTCTTTTATCCTCAGGGATAGGTACAGTCCAGTCGAGCACAGCGATTCTCAGCCAGGTATCATCAATCGTTCCGGTGACTTTCACCTTCCCACCAGGTTCTGAAAACTTGGCCGCATTGGATAGCAGGTTTCTAAAAAGGATAATCAAACTATCGCCGTCATAGCGAAGATTCTGGATTTCTCGTGAGAGATCCGCAATCAGATTGATATTCTTCTTTTTGATATTCGGTTTTAGTAACTCATAGGTTTGGATGAAAGCTTCCCCAACCGGGATTGGATTAATGTAGGTAATCTCTTTACCTAATTGAAGTCTGGTAAAATCTGTCAGTTCCTGGACTACTCGGGTCAGCTTGTGGGTATTTCTTTCCACGATTTCCAGGTATTTTCTGGCAGCTGCCGGATCTTTGTCAAGCTCCTCCAGGGTTAGATCCAGATACCCTGTAATCAAATTGAGCGGGGTTCTTAACTCGTGGCTCACTAAAGCCACAAAAGTATTTTTCAATTCGTCAAGCTCTCTGATCTGTTCAGTCAAACCCTGTGTACTTAATGAGTCCTCCATACCAATTGTCTCCTCAGTTCCGGATCGATATCATTGCCGGCTTCCCAGGCTGCCGAGAACCAATTCCAACACATCGGCAGGGCTTTTATCATTTGTGTCTATATAAATGTCTGCATTCTTCCGGGCATGTTCCAGGCGTTCAACTTGATTGTCATATATTATTCGGGGCCAAGTGGTTTGATTTCGATCACAAGATATCTCGTACGAAACGTCAAGGTAAATCAGGAGGTCTGGCTTAGCAATCAGAGCCCACATATCTTTTACATAGGAATGCTCCTGTGCGATATGTTTTACCTGAAATCCGCGGGTTCGTAATTGCTCAACAAGAGTTGATTTTCCGGCAGCGCATGGACCCACAACACCAAGTACCGGTTTGTCTGATTTCATTTTCCCAATGAATTCACCGGGAGCTGGACAGTCATCCTCCTTATCATGTCCTTCCCGGAGTTAATAACGCGGAGGACTACGACGCTTATATCATCTCTGGGCATACCCCGATCAAGTTTAAGGGCATAGTTCATCAAGGAATCTGCTATATGACCCGGTGAGGGATTCTCTGCTTCCAGTTCTGCTTCTAAACAAGTGCAAACATCCATAGAATCGCCGAAATAAGATCCCGCGTGAACCAGGCCGTCTGTATAGACAATCACGGTTAACCCAGGATCAAGGGGGATCTCCGAAATCATAGGACGGGTATCCCTTCTTAATCCCACTGGATCCGATTCTTCTGAGAGCATCTTGATCTTATTATTATAAGAAATGACCACTGGGGCAGGGTTATTCCGCGTGATCACTAATGTGCTGGTTTGCAGGTCAGCTGAAAGAATATTCAGGGTTGCTGACACTTTTCCGCCCCGTTCTGTGAATAATGCGTCTGAGGCAGCCCTGGCCGCTGCACCATCCCTGACACCGTCAGCTAAAAATTGGATAACCTTGCGGACGACCAGACTTGATACCCATTTTGCCCCTTTGCCAGAACTTTGCCCATCTGCCAGCACTACAGACATTCCACCATTAGGACGTTCGATTACCTCTGCAGTATCACCACTGGATGATGTTGCATATTTTCTAATCTTGGAAATTGCAATCTGGACTTCCATGTTCAAATTTTACTTTATCCTGGATAAAATGGAAACCCACTCATCCCAGGAGGAAACCGCCTAGATTAATAATTGAACGTAGAAGTCAAAAACTCTCTTTTGCAGTAGAGTTCAAATATATTGTTGAATAAGCGGCAGAAAGACGCTTGCCAAACTCAAGAAAATTAAAAATCCTATAATATCTGTGATCGCTGTAACCAGTACAGACGAAGCGAGAGCAGGGTCTTGTCCTGAAAACTCGAGGATCAGCGGCGCCAATGTACCCACTATGCTGGCAACCACCATATTCCCAAAAAGTGCCAAACCCAAAACAAGCCCCAGCCAGGGGTTACTCTGCCAGAACCCAACTCCCAGCCCAACTAGTAAACCGATCATTCCGCCTAAAAACATCCCTACCACAATTTGCCGTAAAAGAATGGGTACAAATTTCTTCGGCTCTACTTTCCCCAAAGCCAGGGAGCGTACGATCATGGCCACATTTTGACTGGCTGCATTTCCACCCTGGGCAGCCACAACACTCTGGAAAAAGGCAAGTACAGCAACCTGGATAAAAAGATCCCCAAAATTGCTGATTACCCAGGAGCCGATTAAGGCAGTAACTGCGTTTAGCAGCAGCCAGGGCAATCTGCTTTTCAATTGCAATAACAATCCACTTTCTGGTTCAAGAGACGTGCCTGAAACGCTAGCAAGCTTGTAGATATCTTCCGTTGATTCATCTATAAGAACATCAAGAATATCATCGTGTGAGATAACCCCAACCAGATGGTCATCTTGATCGAGCACAGGAAGAGCTTGGAGATCATAATGTTTCATTATCCTGGCTGCCTCTTCCTGATCCTGTACAGCCCTAATACTGATCACCTGGCTATTCATGATATCGACAATATTCTGGACTGGATCAGCGCAGATCAATTCCCGCAGCCCGGTAACGCCGAGAAGATCCTTTTCCGGTCCGACGACAAATAAGTAGTATGGTATATCCGTTTCCAGACCCGATGAGCGCAAATACTGGATAGCGGATTCTGCCGTATCTTCTTTTCCTAGTGTCAGGAAATCAGTGGTCATCCGTCCACCTGCAGTTTCATCAGCGTAGCGGAGCAGGGGAAGGACCTCCTCGGGTTCCTCCATCAAGGATATGGTTTTCCGCACATCCTGTCCTGAAAGATCGCCTAGTAGGTCTGCAGCTTCATCAGGATCCATGTCGTCGATAATATCTGCCAGGAGAGGCAGGGGGAGATTCCGGGCAACATCGAGGGTTTGCCTGTCATCCAGCTCGTCAAAGATATCAGCAATCTCAGGGATTTCCAGTGTTCCTATCAGAATCTCTTGCTGATCAGCATTTAATCCAAGGAATAACTTCGCCTGGTCTGCAGGGTGAAGTTCTCTAAAGATAACTAGAACTGAAGTGATATCCTCTCCCTGCAAGAGGCTCTCAATTTTATCAATCGTCATGGGGTCATTGGGATCATATGCTGTCATAGTGCACTCCCGCCTATTAATACAGAAAACCGGCAGCGCTGATAAGCAGAGTCTGCCGGTTACAAGAGTATATTATGCAGAATCTGATATCAGTTTGTTATGAGAACAACCTCTACTCCTTGTCCTCGCAACCAGGAAATGGATTCCTCGATTTCTGACGCGCTGCCCGATATTTTAATATCTATCCATCCTTGTTCCGCGGTGACATTTGCCCGCAGGATATTTACTGTAAAAGAATAACGCCGCATCAATCGATTGATGACTGGATCATCGTGCAGGCTGGACGGAAAAACCAGACGGATGGATTGGCTTATCATGCCGCCTCCTTTTACCTGTTTTTCCATTTTAACATGAAAGGGATTAGTCTGCTTTTCTTAGATTTTGAACAAGAATCATCAATCAGATTCGCTGGCTAGTTGACCGCAGCCAGCTTGAATATCAATTCCTCTTCTCAGGCGGATAGTGCAGGGGATGCCTGCCTGGTGGAGGATATGTTGAAACAGGGCAGCGCTTTCATCTCCTGATGGTAGGCCAGCATAACCTTTTACAGGATTCAGTTGAATAAGGTTGACATGATATAGTTTCCCTGCCAGAAGTTGGGCTAAACCCTCCGCCTGGTCCTGCCCATCATTGATTCCATCAATTAATGCCCATTCTATTGTCAAACGACGTTTGGTCCTCTCCAGATAATCATCACAGGCTGCCATTAGCTCATCCAGGGGATATCTCTTGCTGATTGGGATCAGTTCTCCACGCAATTTGTCATCAGCAGCATGAAGTGAGATTGCCAGATTGATCTGGGTTTCCTCTTCAGCAAACCGTCTTATTCCTGGTATGTGGCCTACCGTAGAAATCGTAAAGCGGCGCATTCCAAATTTGAAACCATCCGGGTCATTTAAGGTATGGATTGCTTTGATCACATTATCGTAATTATGAAATGGCTCGCCCATGCCCATTAACACAATATTGGTCAAAGATTCATTTTCTTCCTCCAAAATGGCAGCCGCAATCAGCACCTGTTGAATGATCTCGCCCCTGGTCAGATTACGTTTGAAACCCATCTTCCCCGTCGCGCAAAAAGTACATCCCACCGCACAACCCACCTGGCTTGAGATGCACACCGTATGCCGGTCAGCATAGGCCATCAATACAGTCTCTATGGCCGCTCCATCATCAAGGCGAAATAGGTATTTTCGGGTAGCTCCATCCTGCGAGGACAGCTCTCTTTCTTGGATCATCGTTCCCAGGGAGAACCGCTGGGAGATCGTATCTTTGAAGGACCTGGGCAGATTCGAAAAATCGTCAATCTGCTTCCAGCCCCTCCGGTAAATACCCTGCCAGATCTGATCTGCCCGGAAAGACGGTTCACCCATCTCGTCAGTAAATTCCTGGAGTTCTTCCAGGGTCAGATCATACAGATTATCCATTGGTCTTTCCAATTATATCAAGCACCTTCAGGGCATTCTCTGCGATGATATCCGGTGGAGGGTCCCAGGTCTCACCAAGTGCTTGATTCGTTATTCCAGACAATACCAGTGCTGAATTTATGCCCATCTGTTGTGCTCCGAGAATATCTGTCTCAAGGCGATCTCCGATCATCAATGCCTCTCCAGGCAGGCACTTAGCTCGTTTGAGAGCAATGGCATACAGAGCAGGAAAGGGTTTACCGATGATATAGGGTTTTATACCGCTAGAGACCTCTATTGCCTTGATGATGGTCCCGGCACCCGGTGCATATCCGAGTGGAGTAGGGAGGGTCAGATCCGGATTTGTGCCCACAAATAAGGCGCCCTGTTGAACAAAATGAACTGCAAGTTCTATATCCCGGTAATTAAAACGACGGTCTAAACCGACTACAACCGCAAGGACCTCACTGTCAGGATCATCCTCAAGAATCTGGAAGGACCTATTCCTCAAAGAAGTCTTTATTCCCTCTTCTCCGATCACGAAAAGAGGCCCTCTCCGGGGAAAATTCTCTTCGATGAACTCCGCAGTTGCTTCTGCGCTGGTGATGATCTGTGATGGCTCAAGGAAGACCCCAATCTCTAAGAATCTTTCCAGATAATCATCAGCCAATCGGGTTGAGTTATTTGTAACGCAGAAAGCCTGAAACCCCAAACTATTAATACGATCAAATAATAGTGGAATATCAACCACAGATTCAGAACCCCGCCAAAGCACACCGTCCATATCCAGGAGGATTGCTTTCAAATTAATTTGACCTTTCATAGGAGAAAAAAAAGCCCGGTTTTATTGAAACCGGGCTTTAGTGTTTATATTTACTCTTTGGCAGGTTCTTCCTTATCTGATGGCTTATAGTCTTTGATAGCTGCCAGGATGGAATCTTTTGAAGGCTCAAGCACCTTGTCGATCAACCCATAAGTAACTGCATCTGCCGCTGTCAACCAGTAATCACGCTCTGTATCCTTCTTGACCTTTTCGACAGCCTGGCCTGTATGATAGGCAAGAATATCATTCAACTTATCACGCAGCCGGAGGATCTCATTGGCCTGGATTTCGATATCGGTAGCCTGTCCTTGGGCACCACCTAAAGGTTGATGTAAATGAACCGTGGAGTGGGGCAGGGCAAACCGCTGTCCTTTTGTCCCGGCTGTTAACAAAACCGTGCCAAATGAAGCAGTTACACCCACTGCGACAGTGTTTATTGGATTAGAGATCATCTGCATCGTGTCATAAATGGCCAATCCTGCATAGATCACACCGCCGGGGGAATTGATATACATCTGGATCGGTGCTTCCGAATCCTCGTTGCTGAGGTAGAGTAACTGAGCGACGATCAGGTTTGCGGTTTGGTCTGTGATCTGCGTGCCAACAAAAACGATCCGATTCCTGAGTAGTAGAGAGTAAATATCATAAGCACGTTCCTGGTGCCCTGATTTTTCGATCACCATGGGAATGAGCGCCTGGGGGACTGACATATTCATCTTGCCTCCTCTAATTAGGTAATAACGCAGGAGTTAATCCTGGCCATCATCTGTTTCCTGAATTTCTTCAATATCTGATTTCGGTTCGATCACGGTATCATCCGTGGGTGTGCTGTTCATTTCAGCACCCTCATCTTCCATTTCCTCTTTTTTCAGATGAACCGAGAAATCCTCACCTTGAGCGACAGCCATTAGAAAATCTAAAGCCTTCTTGGTGATCATCTGAGAACTGACTCGATTCAGCAAAGCCATTGAGTCACCACTTTGCATATAATCGCTTCGCCCTTTCTCGTCCTCGCCAAAATGACTGTCAAGTATGGTTTTAAACTCTTCAGTGATATCCTTTGTATCAATATCCAGATCTTCAGCTTCTGATATTCTGCCAATGATCAAACCCTGAGTGATGCGTTTTTCCGCACTGGGTTTGATCTGTTCTCGAAGCCCTTCTTCATCCAGGTCCTGGATCTTGAGGTACATTTCCAGATCCATGCCTTGTGAATTGAGCTGCATCTCCAATTCCTTGATCTCTCCATCGATCTCATTATCAAGCATTTGGGGAGGAAATTTCACCTCCGCATCTTCCAGAATTGCGGTCAGAATCGAGTTAATATAAGTATTTTCGTCTTCTGCTTCTTGACGGGCAGCCAGGTCCTGCATGATTTGATCTCGAAGAGCATGAACACTGTCCAGATCACTGACTTTTTTCACGAATTCCTCGTTCAATTCCGGCAGGACTCGCTCCCGTATCCCTTTTACCTTAACGGTATAAAGGACCTCTCTACCCCTATATTCTTCGTCAACATCTTCCTCATCAGGGAACTCGTAAGTTAGTTCAAGGGTATCCCCACCAGAGACACCCAACAGCTGGCGTGAAAAACCGGGAAAGGGCCACTCCTTTGAATTGTCCTCTTTCTTTCCTTTGATCATAACTGGAAGAGGTTGATTCTTGAGTAAATAGCTCTCCTCGTCATCTGGATCGGCATCAACAGGACGGCTATCCAGGGTGGTATCTACCAGGTTCCCTTCCTCGGCTGGATGCTCAACCTCTTCAACAGAAGCCTGTTGGGAAAGCATTCGATCAATGATCTGATCCACACCCTCATCACCTACTTTCGTTCTCTTGTAGGGGATTCGGATCTCTCGATAATCACCAAGAGTCACTTCCGGCTGCAAGGGAATGGAAAAGATGAATGTTGGTGGTTCTAGGGATTTGATCTCCTTAACTTGGCCTGGTCCATATGGTTCCTGTTCGATTTTCTCAATCACCTGAGGATAGACTTCATCCAGTAAATGCTCAATAGCATGATCGATGACCGCAGCTTCGCCGAAGTGGTTGACGACCAGCTGATAGGGAGCCTTTCCTGGCCTGTATCCGGGGATCTTCTTGCCCTTCGCCAGTTCTTTTGCAGCCAAGTGTTTCGCTCTTTCCAAAACATCCTGCTCAGTTTCAACTGTCACTTCCAGCTGATGATCTTCAAGGTAAGTTTCTTCAATTTTCAATTTGTCCTCACAATAGATTAGACATTCAAAAAGGGCCAATAATTCAGGCCCTGAATTCAAACCAACACTGAATGGGGAAGGTGGGGGTCGAACCCACACGCCATTAAGGCACATGATCCTAAGTCATGCCTGTCTGCCAATTCCAGCACTTCCCCTGTGAAAAAGTGCGGAGAAATTATAAGCCACTCCAAACAAGGCGTCAATAAATCAACTATAATAGTTTTATTAACCGCCTCTAAAATATCTCCAAGGACCGTATCTATGTTTGATCATTTTGGTTTCCTGGCACCGTTCTACGAACGTTTTATCAAGCCAAAATACCCCGCGACTCTTTCTGGGTTGATGAGCCTTCCAGTTGATGGAACTATTCTGGATGTTGGAGGTGGTACAGGAAGGGTTTCAGGGTTTTTTACGAGCCAGGCAGGAAAGGTGATCATTGCAGATCTATCCGAGAAGATGCTGCTTCAGAGTCATGGCAAGGATGGTCTCGAACCTATCTGCTCTCACGCAGAAAAACTGCCATTCCCGGAGGGATATTTTGAACTGGTGATCATGGTCGATGCCCTTCATCATGTTTGCGACCAGATAGACACAGCCCAGGAACTCTGGCGGGTGACAAAACCAGGAGGAAGGATCATTATTGAAGAGCCGGATATCAAGATCTGGGGAGTCAAACTTGTAGCCTTGGCAGAAAAAATAGCCCTGATGAGAAGCCATTTCCTGTCACCGGTTGAAATCAAGGACCTTTACAGAGAATTTACGGATAAGATACAGATCCATACAGAGGGGCACAACGCCTGGGTTGTGATCAACAAATAAAACTATTCCAAAGGTTTGCTGGGCAGATACGGATATATCTATGCTATTAGTAAAAGAACGGGAGAGGATCCTCGAGATCAGCTGCAAATTGCTCAAAGCCGGATTGATCCATGATGGTCAAGGAAATCTCAGCATCTACGATAGGGAAAGCAATCTGGTTGCTATCACACCCAGCGCTGTTCCCTACGACCAGCGGGGTATTGAAGATATCTGTGTAGTCGACCTGGAGGGTGATCTCATCGAAGGAAAATGGAAATCAACTTCGGAGAGCCGCCTGCACTTGATCTATTACCAGAATAGGGATGATATCAACGCAGTTGTTCACACACATCCTCCAAAAGCGACTGTCTTTGGTGTAATTGGAAATGAGCCAATGCCCATGATCCTGAATGAGGCGGCCATGGGGATTGGGGGTCCAGTACCCATCGCTCCCTATGCGAGGCCAGGCACGGAGGAACTTGCTGAGCTGACCTTGAAAACAACCGGAGGTGGGAATGCTGCCATCATGGCTCACCATGGCTTGATCACAGTGGGAACTGAGCTGGATCATGCTTATTTCACCACAATCGCGATAGAGACCTCTGCTGCTACTATAATCATGGCCCGCTCCATGGGATGTGAACCGATCACGATCAGTGAGGAAGAAGTAAAAAAATTGCACCAACTTTTCAGGGAGGAGTACAAACCCAGGAAGATCTGAGTTTGACCGAATCCTTCAGAGGATAAAGACCAGGTCCCGAGACCTCACAAAGATTTATGAGGTATTGGACCTTTATTTCTATTGAGACCAGAACCGTTTTTATTCAGATTGAAGAGCTTGTTTGATCAAAAGATAATAAAGAGGAATAACCGGACTGAATAGAAGCAGGACACTCAAATAAGCCAGAATATTTGCCTCCCAGGCACCGCTGGGAATTGTGCCGACCAGATAGACAATGCCCGATGAAATTGCCGCCGTCAACGATATTAAACCAACTGTGATCTGAGTTAGATTTCGGGCATAGAAAATATATACAAAAACCAATCCCAGTCCTATAGCAAATACGTCCACTAATCCCATGCCTAACAAATAGGGCAGGGCAGTTTCCGGCCAGCCGCCTGGGGGAGGGGGCGCAGGGAAAGGTATCTCGCGGCCTTGAACTAAAAACCCACCAGCCCGGGTAAGCAAGAGCAGATGAAAGGATTGTAGGACGCCATAGTAGCCAACCAGGTATGAGAATAGAGTGGGGAGGTTTCTTTTCTTCATGAGATAACTCCTCATATAACAAGGCAGCCAGTAGATTGGTCGCCTGGCTGCCTCGTTAGGTCCTTTCTGATATGAATCGTTAAACCGCTCAGCGCCGGAACGACCTCAGTGCCTCGCGAGCTCCTGAGAAACCGAAAATTCTATTGACCACCGATGTGATGATCACAACGGCCAGCCAGCCCAAGCCTACCGTGATCAAGGTTTCTGTTGTATCCAGGTCCAAGGCCTCTCGTACACCATAGAATCCTGCGACCAGCGCCCAAATTGCACCAACGAGGGCTATCAACCAACCGATGCAGGGTATGAAGCCCAGCAGCCCCAAAAGGCGTGGGGCGCTTGCATAACCTAATACGCGAAGTAGTTCCCCGGGATCTGCGTCACCATCAAAAAGGTTGGTGCCGATGAAATGGGTCACATAGGCCCAGATATAATAATTTGCGATACCGATCGCAGAAGTAACAAATAAAGATAGGAAGGCCGCTCCCGGTTGTCCAGCGATCAATCCCGCAATAAAAGAACCTATCCCGCTGATGACAGACACGGCCACAACGATCAATAAGGCTTCTTGATTAAGGCTCGGGTCAGCTTCAACTTCCTTGTAGAATTCTCTGTCCAGCAAAGCTGCCCGCATGATCCGCTTGAATAACAATTCCATCTTTCCTCCTGCTCTATGATTGGATTTAGGCTTTTCTTAGCTTATCTTACTCGGAAATATTTCAGAGAGCAAGCGTAAACTAGTCGATGATCTTCCAGCCTTGCTCCTCAGCCATCCTTTTCAATTTCCGATCAGGATGGACAGCGATCGCATCTTCAGCCTCTTTAAGCAGCGGGATATCCGCGAAGGTGTCACCCAGGGCAAGAGAAATTTTTTTCGTACCTATTGCATCCATCAGGTTAGACATTTTCCTGTCCCTGGAATTCAACGGACCAGCCAAATGGAGTCCTTCAGATGTGATCTCAACCGGAGTGCCGATCCCATAGGTCCGCTCAGGAGCGATCATCCTGGCAAACTTTTCAACCGCAGGCTGATAAGCGGCACTGATCAAGAATATCTCCGCTCCTTGAAGATGGAGATCCTTGAGGAGAGCAACAGGTTCTATCCTGCGCTTGGGCCAGAGTTCATCGGTAACCACGGAGGTCATCATCTCATCCAGCATAACCGGATCAGGTTCCTGGACCAGTTCCAGGACTGCGCTCATTGCCTCTTTTCCCCAGGTATCAATCTTCTTCAAACCTGCCTTGACTTGGAGATAGGAGAATATAAGCCTGTATTCAAAGAGGGGAGGGGGTGATTCGGGTTGGTTCTCAGTGAGCCAGCGATATACGGCAAGTACCGGGGAACCCGTAGTCAGTGTTCCGTTCAGATCAGACGCTATCAATAGTGAGGATTGTAAATTGCGTATAGTATTTCTCTCCAGTACCTTGGTCAGCTGGAATAGGGGATAATCAGTCAAACTGGATATCGGAATTACTATGACTGGGTTTCAGTGAATTCCTGGTGGATGCTAGACATCCAGTCAGAGATCGGTATGTCCTGGGGGCATTTTTCCTCGCATTCCCGGCATACTACACACAGACTCCCTTTATTCTTGTCGGGAACCCACAGCGAATAATCATTTTTGGCAATCTCTTTCTTATCATACATGATGCCATCATTATAGATGCGCAGTATGCGAGGGATATCCACACCTTCCGGGCAAGGCATACAATAGCCGCAGTTCGTGCAGGGGATCAGCTCCATATCCAGATAGGCTTTATGAACATCATCAACCAACTTCAATTCACTTTCGCTGAGCGTTCCTATTCCTGATCTGCCGGCGCTGGCAAGGTTTTCTTCAACTTGTTCCAGGGTACTCATGCCGCTTATTACCAAGGATACTTCTGGCTGGTTCCACAGCCATTGGAGAGACCATTCTGCTGCGCTGCGCTTGGTTTCTGCCTGATCCCACATCTCCTGAATTTTGGGAGGTGGATCCACCAGGCGACCCCCGCGAAGAGGTTCCATTATTACAACTCCCAGGCCTCGATCTGCTGCATAGCGTAAACCCTCTCTGCCTGCTTGATATTCTTGATCCATAAAATTATGTTGGATGAGACAGAAATCCCAATCCTGATAGGCATCCACGATGGATTTGAATACAGGCAATTGATCATGGAAAGAAAACCCCAGATGACCGATCCGCCCGTCAGCCCGAAGCTTTTCAGCCCATGCAAGAACCCCCAGTTCAGACAGATTTTTCCAATAGGATTCATTCAAGGCATGAAACAGATAAAAATCTATCCGTTCAGTTCTAAGTCGATCCATTTGCTCATTCAGGTAAAAATCCAGATCAGATTCCACCTCAATTTTCCAGCTGGGCAGTTTTGTCGCAATCCTGACTTTATCCCTATAAGGACCATCCAGGGTCCTGCCCAGGAAGCTTTCGCTGGTCCCGCCATGATATGAATAGGCGGTGTCCAGATAATTGACACCCCGATCAATAGCAGAAAGCAGCATTCGGGAAGCCTTCTCTTCATCAATTTTATGGGAATTGCCATCCAAAACGGGAAATCGCATACAGCCAAATCCCAGGGCAGAGGGTTCCCAATCCAAGCCGCCAAATTTTCTATACTGCATATTTATCGATCTCCTCTAGTTTTCAAATATATCGTAATAGCCTTTATCCAATTCTTCATCACTCAGGTGAGCATAACGCTGCGTGACCTGGATATTCTTATGCCTGGCCAGTTTTTGAGCCAATTTTATATTGCCGCCTGAACCCTGGAGGACTTCTGTCACGAAGTAGTGCCGGAAAGAGTGGGGAGTGATCGTGCCAGCCGCATCATCACCTAAAGCTTCTACCACGCGATCACGGACAATATTCCTGCCAGTCGTAGTACTGATCGGCTCAACTCTTTTACCCGCTCCCAAATCATGCCTGGCAAATAGGGGAAGAGAACTCAGAGATTTACCATAAGCGCCATCGATCTCTGCCCTGGTGTTAATATAATCCCGCAAGGCTATCAAGGATCGGGATGAGAAACGCACTACTGCTTCCTGGTTGCCTTTGCCGATTATAATGGCTTTTCCTTCTTGCCAGTCAATATCTCCACGGCGCAGATTACAGGCTTCATGGACCCGAAGCCCTGTATCTGCCAGGGTGAGGATAAAAGCCCGATCTCGAAGATTTGCTAATCTATGCCGTTTTGTTTCGGCTGGGGCCATGGTTAGTGATTGCGCATAGGTGATTACTTTCTGGATATCATCCTTGGGAAACTGGGGCAGTCTTTGAGCTGCTCTCCTGGATCTGCGCTTGATCAGCATCCTCAAGCGGGGAAGATTCACATCAGAAAGCTTCTCAGCGGCCAAATATTCGAAAAAACCAGTTGCCGCAGTTAAATATAGCTGTTCTGTGTTGGGTGAGTATGCTTTAAGATCTGCCGCAAAATGAGCTATAAAATCCTCATCGATTTTACCGACATCTGTTTCAGCAGGATCCTTTCCGGTTTTGACATAAGATTCCAGGAAAATTTGCATAGCATTTGTGTAGGTGCGGGCAGTATTTCCGCTCCGGGAAAGACTGACGCTTTCCAGATAATCCTGGACAGCTATTAATATGCTGATAGGGGGTTTAGAGGGCATTTTGGGGGGATTCCTTGTTATTTCCGTATGCTTTCGATAATAATACTTATCACAACCTTATGGATTTTAACCATAAATCGGGGTTTCGTCAAGCCCCTGCTCTGAATGAATCGGCTTGAGTTCTATTTCTGGCAAGCCTGTCTAATTTGATGAATTCGATCCCCTACACCTTTTATTTTGACCCAATATTAATTAATTCAATATACAAACTAGAACATATGTGCTATACTATCAGCACGATGAGTGATATTGAAAAACTGGAATTGCTTACCAGCCAGATGTACCTGGAGCCAGCAGAGGAAATATCCAGGCCATCTCTAACGCCCCGCACCAGGGAAGCCATCACTGTTAAAACCGCTCTGATGCCTAATGGGAGATCCATCCGGTTATTGAAAACCCTGCTTAGCTCCTATTGTGAGCGGAATTGCAGCTACTGCCCTTTCCGTTCTGGGCGCGATATTCCCAGGGCTGCATTCACTCCTGATGATTTTGCGCGATTGTTCGATTCCCTTTACCGGTCAGGTTTTGTGGAGGGGATCTTTCTCAGCTCTAGTATCTTCCAGAACAGTATCACCACCCAGGATAAATTACTGGAGACGGCCGCCCTTCTGCGGAATCGATATCATTTTCAGGGATACCTGCATCTGAAGATCATGCCCGGCGCAGAAAGGGACCAGATCTTCCAAGCTATGACTCTGGCAGACCGCTTGTCCGTGAATTTGGAAGCCCCCCACCCCCAAGCTCTTTCTATACTCGCACCCCAAAAGGATTTTACGAATGACCTTCTAGAACCCTTACGCTGGATCGCAGAGATCCGGAGATCCACCAATCCTTATCAGGCCTGGAATGGGAAATGGCCTTCATCGACCACTCAATTTGTAGTGGGGGCTGCAGGGGAATCCGATCTGGATATCCTGGCTGCAACCTCCAGCTTACATCAGACCACCCAGATCTCCCGGGCATATTTTTCAAGCTTCAACCCTATCCACGGTACACCTTTGGAGAATAAACCACCATCCCCTCCCCTACGGGAACACCGGCTCTACCAGGCGTTCTTCCTGCTGCGGGATTATGGATTTTCCCTGGAAGATCTCCAGTATAAAGAGAACGGCAATCTATATCTTGAGGAAGACCCCAAACTTGCCTGGGCAAATAAATATTTGCTTCATGATCCAGTTGAGATCAATACTGCTCCCAGGGAAACCCTGCTGCGGATTCCTGGACTTGGACCAACCAGGGTAGACAGGATCATTGCCTATCGCCGTCAAGGCAGGATCAAATCCTTTGCCCTTCTTCGAAAGAACCGGCTGGCGGATCAGAAAACTGCTCCATTTTTGATAATAGATGGGAAAAGTCCTGCCAAACAAGGGGCGCTCTTTTAGTCTGATCTGGATGCACTCTTCCACCCAGGATCATCGAAGGATTGGATCTCCAGTTTATAGCCATCCGGATCTTGGAAGAAGAAATGATAGATCCCATAAGGTGGGTTATGATTGGGCGGATCTTGAACTGACACTCCCCTCTCCAGCAGGAGAGCATGCCAAGCATCAACCTCATTTTTCGTGGAAACTACAAATGTGATGATCACTCCCTCAGATGCCATTTCCCCCATCAAGCGCTCACAGTACCCCAGATACCCCCCTCCTCTATCTGCCACTCTGACTATTCGACATGACCCTTGATCAACAACAAGTGGAAATCCAAGTAGATCCTCATAGAAAGCTGACGTTCTCCGCAAATCTGAGCAATACAGAAAGACTATCTGATCCTTGAATTTCAGATGCTCTTTACTCATTCCCCTGTCCTTTCGAAAGATCAAGCTCAGTCATACCACAAATCCAGAGCCTTTCTGTTTTCAGATCCCAATCCAACTCATTGATCGGGATAGATCCCATCCTCAAAATCCTGCAAAACCCTGGCAACACTTCCGGGCTCATATTCCAGCCAAGGTGAACTGGTCCAGTCAGGTATATATAATAAATCTTGGGGAATTCTCGTAAAGACAACCTGGTCCAGATCTGTTTTTGCTGCCAGGCAGGCTAACTGACTGACTTCTGCCAAAGCTAGATCTGTCATTATATTCCCTTTATAGATCCCGATGATCTTGGGTATCTTGGGGATGATAGATAACGAAAATACCTGCTTAAAGACCGCTTCCATGATCACTGCCTGACGATCAACCCTGTCCAGCACATTCCTGGGATCCCGGTAGCGTATATATTTTAACGCATCTGTTCCGGTGAAGTAATATTCCCCTGGCACCTTTTTCGGTTGGGATTGCTGGTAAGAATACAGCATGGCCGGATTATAAACATGGATCCCCCCGATCACGTCAATGATGTCCCTGAACGCCCTCATATTGACAACAATATACTTATCGATCTCTATCCCGTAATTATGGCGGATGGTCTCTCTCAACAATCCAGCGCCGTACCCGGACCCGCTATAATAGCCCATCCCTTCGGTTCCAAAATGATAGGCCTGGGTTATCTTGCCATGTGTTCGGCCCTGATCTTCTTCAACATCCGGTATTTCCACCCACAAACCTCTTGGGATCCCCAGCATCGCTACGTCCCCGCTGACAAAATCCACCCGCATGACCATGATGGAATCCGCCATACCATACAGGTATCCTGAACTCCTGGTATCTGTTCCAACAACCAAAATGGTTATAGCGCCCTCAGGTCCATTACAGATCCCATTCAACGACGGCGCCGCCAGGACGGGGTCAGCGCCAAAAGCAGGCTGGAAAAATCCAATCAAAATCACCAGGATGATGCTGAACCGCCATTTATTCATCATGTACCTCCAGGGCCCCATTGATAAACTCCTGGAGCAAATCCAGCGGGTCCGGTTTGCGATCTACCCGGATCAATTCCAATCCATGATCGTCGCTATAGCCAAAATGGATTGACCTGATCTCAGGGAATTCCCCACAGGTCTCCTGAGAAGCATCATCCAGCAAGCCATACAAGCAATAGACCAGGGCTGGATTTTCCTGGGCCACCAAAGCCTCTGCAGCAGTCCTGAAATCTACCGTTAACGCTGAAGAAGGAGATAAAGCGAAAGCTCCCAGGCACGTACCCAGATCTGTGGTGTTCATCCAGGCACAGGAGTCTACGGCGCCATCCGCGCCATTTGAAGCTCCTGCCGTGATAATCCTGTCCGGATCAGCACCTTCGAGCCGGGATGCCGTTACTAAAGCTGCCTGGGCGTCCAGCAGCCATTCTGACGGCAGATAGGCTTGACAGCCATCCTCGCCCTCACATGAGCGAAAATTGAAGGTAAACACACCCAGGGGAGAGTCCAGGGCTAGCTCTGGATACCAATTGGAGGATTTCCAGGTCTCGCGGGAGTTCATAGCGCGTACCAGCAATCCCCTGCCCTGCAGCCAGTAAGCCACTTCTTCCCACTCGCTCTGGTTGCCTCTGGACCAGGGCATGAGAACAATAATCGGAGCTGGGTTTTCTCCAGCCGGGAAATACAAACCAGATAAATCCTGTCCATCAGATGCCGTAAACTGGATCTCTTGTGGTTCAGGCGGATGCACAACAATAGGTGTTTGCGTAATTGTGGGGGCCAGAGTAACGGTTGGCGCGGCTACAAACACCGCTGTCTGAGTGTTTTCGATAGTTCCGCTGATTATATCGGTCTGAGTGGGGGCATCGGGTTTAGGTTCTGTTGAGTTCAAACACGCTGTGAGGCTAACTATAACGAACAAAACCGAGAGGAGCCACACCCTATTTTGCACATGAGTTGCTCTGAAACGCTTATTGAATTCCATTTAATTTAATTATAGCACCGCCCTGCTGGCAGAGCATTTCTGGGCAGTTAAGATGCGGAGGTAGGGATCTTTTTGGATTTCCTGAGACTTATTTTTGTAAATCCAAGTACGGCGGTTTCTCAAAATTTTCATCGTCATTGAAATTGATATCGATGATCGCGCCACCGCTCACTTCCACGTTATTTCCGATCAACTGGGTGTTAAAAGTTGGGTTTGTGCCTGAGCTTCCGGAAAAATATAGATCACCATCTGGCGCAAATACGGTTCCCAGATAGAATGACGTACTATTGCCCGTTACACTCATTGTCTCAGTATTACCGTAAGCAAAAAAGATCAATATTCCAGGCATGGCTGGTGATGGATTCGGGTTCTCTTCTGGGGCACGTAAGTCCACGGGATCTACATTTCCATTGATTGTTACGCCTCCCTGCTGCAGGAATAAAGTGACCCCGTCACCATCGACAGAACCCCCATTGATACTGATCCCTTTTGAGCCTGTTATACAGTACAACCCCGGGCTGAATGTCAGCGCGCCACCTGTCCACTTGATCTCATCATAGAGTCCGGGCTGCAAGATGGCATCCCCGCTTTTAGGAACGGTACGGTTTGGCAGACCAGCACAACCGGGCTCATCGATTAACACAGAATGGTCTGGAATTGTGCTGGGAATGTGGACTGGCGCGGGATTGATATTGGTGAGAGTCCCTGTTGATGAACCAGCATATCCAACCCCGCCATCATTTACGGTGACATTAAAACTTGATCCATTTCCAGTCAGACATCCATTCGACCAGACACCACCACCGGTAACTGTCGTGGTACTGCTCCCAGAAAATATCACGCCGTATTTATTCCCAGAACAAGCGCTCTCGTTGAGGGCGATGATCGCTTTTCCAAAAGCCAGCGGGGCTGGCGGATAAACCCGCACTACCGCTTCTACCTCGTTTCGTAATGGCCCATCATAGATCAGATGGGCGAAGTTTGACTGCGTATCCCGGGTGATCTTGGTGATGACATCGAGGTGTTTATCCTCATAACTGATCAGATCCGTGATCTCACATACGATATTGACGCCGTGGTTATCGCTGATATCACCATCGATCGTATAGTCATTTGATGCCGCTCGGCTGATCGCTTCTAGTTCCGCGCTTACTCCTGTATAAGTTGTTCCACTGGTCCCACACACAAAAGCGTTATAGTTCACAGCATTTGACCGCATATAATAGGCTGCAGCGCTGGCCCCGGCCAAGGAGGCTGAATCGGCCGCATTTTGCGCGTGGCGGCGATCAGAAAAAAGCATGCCCCCATCGATTGCAAGCGCAGAAAAACCCATCAATAATACCAGGATGATCGAAAAGAAAACCAGCACCTGGCCTTCTTCGGACCGATTATTTTTTGTGTCTTGGTTGAAAAGTTTCATCGACAATTCCTGCTTCAAAAAATATTGTTAAGGACAGATGGGTGAGAGAATGGAATCTTCCGCTGAAGCGGACATCTCAATTTTTTGCTTCCCGAGGAAAACGCCTAAAAATGGCATTGCCAGAGGAAATTCGTAATCAATTGTGACGCGAACGCTGTTGCCAGGCGCTGCACATCCACTGCCAAGAATATCGACCTGAATGGCAATTTCATTGATGTCCAGAGGTGTCTCCGATGGATTGGAGGGATCCAGGTAGGCTGTCTCGACCCGATTCGCTACCGCGGTCTGAAAGGCTCCCAGATCGCTTTTTGGGGCGATAGAAGCATAGACTGCGCCTTCCTGCGCCGCGTCTCTGATGATCATATAAGCGAAAAATCCTCTACCCAGATCAAATACGCCTGCCAAGAGGGTCAGCAGAAATACCAATACCAACGCAAATTCAGTTAGACTTTGGCCTGATTGTTCAAATTTCTCTTGGGGTTTATGCATTTTCATGATATCTAGTGAGTATGATAGTTTTCAGTTAAGGTACACGGGGTGCCGTCTGCCATATTCTGGAAATGTCCAACCAGAATGTGCTCCCCCACTCCCAGGTTGCCATTGAATGAAAATAGGACTGGCACCGTATCCAGTTCGGCGAAATTCTTATTCGCCGAATAACTAAGGAACAGTGGTTTCTGGCTGCCGCTGAACACAACACTGCCATCAAAATGGATCTCAGTCAATCTGGGCTTATTCGAGCTGGCTTCCGGCCAGGTGATCGTCCCACCAGTGAAATAAAGCTCTTCCCCTTCGTTAGTGATCGACCAGGTGAGCGAGTCCAGGCCAACTGTGAGCATATGGGTGCCTACTTCACACAGGGGAAGTTCGTCATCTTCGATATTTACCGTATAACGATCTGGTAATCCACGGGCCGCATTGGAAGGGCTGCCAAGATCCACAACTATGTCCTCGTCTGGCTCATAAAAAGCATCGTCTAAAAGCGTAATGGTAAATGAAGCAGTAGAAAAACCTGCCGGGATCACCACGGATGTGGTTGAAATCGTGTAATCTGAAAATTGCGTCGCAGACCCTGAGAGAAGGAGTGGAATCGTAACGTCGGAGGCTGATATCTTGTCGAGGCTCAAGCCAATAATGACAGATCCCTCATTTTCGACCTTATTGCTCCCCAGGCTGTTAAACCTCACGATCGGTGGCGTATCATCGTCAATTATTTGAATATTGTGGATACTCGGATTTACTGCCGTGCCGTTTGTGACAGCCCCCATAGAGATCTGAATAGTCTCATCGCTCTCATCAATCTCATCATTATGGATCTGAACCTGAATAACACCCTGGGTATAACCAACCGGTATGGTCAACGAGCTGGTGGCGATCTCATAGTCCAATCCAGGACCCTGGCTTGCAGACCCAGAAAGAGTAAATGGGACAATTACATCCTGGTTCCAGGCATTGCTCATATGAACGTAAACATTAACAGTCTGTTCTGCTTCTGTGATACTCTGATTGGCGGAGGCAAAAAAGACATCCGGCGCAAAAGATGACTCTGTGATCACAATGGTTTGCGTCGCAGGCGTACCAAGAGTCGCATTTGTGGGTGATTGGAGATCGATGATCAGGGTCTCATCCTCTTCCCACCCATCACCTTCCAGGATGCTCATATTGATTTCCACTGTCTGCACACCCGGTGAAAATACCAGCGGTGAGGGATCAAGAATGATGTAGTCTGCCGGGGTTGTCGTACCAGAAATAGCATATGGCACAGTGATTGTCTTGGTTGATATCGACGAGAGTGTTACCAAGGTCGTAAAGGTCCCAATCTCCTCAGAAACTACCTGATTAGGGGTGAAGAATGATACTTCAGGAGGAAGATCATCATCCACAATTGTCATCAGGTGCATGGGTATAGCACCCAACAAACCATTGGCGGGGACACCCAGTCCAATGGCCGCAATCTCATCAGGCTCATCGATCGAGTCATTGTTAATAGTAACTGTAAGGAGAGATGACAGTGATCCCGCCGGGATGATCACCGGGTTAGGTGAAGTCAGGTAATCTCCGCCTGCTCCCCAGTCTGCGGTACCTCCACTTACAATCGGCACGATAACATCCTGGTTGCTGCCCTTGGAAAGCACAATATTCAATGCCGTAGTGCCGTCTGCCTCTGATTTGATGCTGTTGGCAATGGTGAAGCTGACCAAAGGAGGATCAATGATCCTTACCATATGTATGTTCTGAGGACCCTTGGTCGCGTTGGTTGGATTGTTGATTCCAATAAATAACGTCTCGTCTTCTTCCTCAATTCCATCATTGAGCAATGTGATAAAGATAATAGCGGTTTTATGTCCAGGGCTGATCGTGACCGGACTGCTAGTGATGGTATAGTCAACCCCTTGTACAGCTGTGCCAGTAACCGAGAATGGGATGGTGACCAGATCTACGGCGGTCTGGTTGAGTTCCAGTACAGCCATGATCACGCCTTTGGTTTCTTCCGCAATTTGCTCTGTCGCCGTAAAGTTAACATCTGTGATTGCTCCAGAAACCGATCCAACACCTGTGCCGTCATCACCCAGGCGGATTTTTCGTAGTATGGTTCTGCTTGAGCTAGAAGTGATCGGAATCGGTCCAAAGTCGCCTATGAATGAAAGTGGAGAAACCGCGGTACTCACAGTAACCGAGATAGAATCCGTTAATCCAATTTCCTGGGCCGGAGGACAGGAAGTTGCATAGACGCCGGATTCATTAACGTACTGGATAGATATATCCCCGTCTTCTATACCAGCATATTTGCCGAACCTTTGTGCTGCATCGCGGATCCCCTGACAATCCTCGTATTGCGGTATACCTCCTCCAATATCCTGGATTGCGGCACCATAACGGGCTGCTTCCCTGGCAGCAGCTATAGCAATCGAGTAGGAAAACATCACTCGGCCAAATTCAAATATACCCATCAGGAGAAGTAGTAGGAGGGGAAAGACTATTGCAAACTCAGCCATCCCCTGTCCCTGATCTTTCAGGGCGGAAATCTTCCTGTTCAAAATAACTCCTCAATAAAAGCCTAACCTGGAATGATCAAAATGATATGCTAATCAGAATAGTCGGATTTCATCAATATAGCAACCAGGGCTATCAAAATTGATGGTTGGATCCCAAAAATAGCAAAAGCACCTAACTGTCCTGTTAGGTGCTTAGAGGGATCAACCGGGTGAATTCAGCTAATGATATCAGCCAAATGAAGAAGCGCCAGTGTGCTGAGCACAATGAACGGACCATAAGGCAACGCCTGGAAAGCACGGTACCGGCGTTGGATCACCTGCCCCAACATGAATATTCCGCTTATCACTCCGCCCATGATAATCGTGAAAACCACTCCCGCCACCACACCCGGCCATCCCAGTAATAAACCCATCACTCCGGCGAGATTGACGTCCCCAAATCCCAGGGCAACCTCCTGAATATCTTCACCCCGGCGCTTGGACAGAAAGCGAATAAATAATTCTCCCAGCAAATAGAAGAGCAACATTATGCCGAATCCAGCAATGCCTCCCAACAGAGTGCTCACCACTTCATGAGCCCGGATCCCGAATCCCAATCCCAGCAATGCTCCTACCAGGCTGACCGGATGCAGGATCAAACGATGTTCGATATCGATTACAACAATCAGTGAAAAATACACCAGCCAGATCAATCCACCAACTTTTCCCAGTACTGGAGCGGGAAAATGATAGATCAAACCCGCTAAGGCAGGAAGGAGCGCCAATACTATCCAGTGGCGCCGGGAAGGCCTGGCACCACATTCACCACAGGGTGTGAAGGTGATATAAAATTGCCAGGTAAGTTCTCTCTGGCAACCAGGGCATTTTGAGGCGACCAACTTCCTGGTCCGTGGCAGCACATCGCTCAAAAAGTTCACCAACCAAGCCCCGATCAGGCCCAGTATCAGATAGAGTATTGTCATTAGCATGCAGGTATTATAATGGAAAAGGTAAGAGCAGATGTACCTGGAGAGTCGATGGCTGTTAATACTATCGTATTACTGACCGATTTCGGGAATAGAGACCCGTATGTTGGGATCATGAAAGGTGTCATCAGCCGGATAGCGAGAAATCTGGACCTGGTTGACCTCGTCCATCAAATTCCTCCCGGAACCACGGCTGGCCTGATCGGCAGCAGTGGTTTGTTAGAGATCTCTGCCAATCAATCCTTTGCAGCTGACTTGCTTGGATTAAAGAGGGGGGATCAAATCACGCTCTCCTGGAAATAGATTTATAACTGAGCGATTATTGCTAAGATATGGTAAAACTAAGTTCGGTCCTATCGGAATAAGGAAGGCATTGGTATGGATAAATTCATCATCCAAGGTGGAGTACCGTTAAGAGGGGAAGTCACCCCATCCGGCAACAAAAACGCCGCCCTGCCACTACTGGCAGCCACTATCCTTACTGCTGAACCAGTTATTCTTCATAACCTACCGGAGATCAATGATGTAAAAACGATGCGCGAGCTGCTGCAAAGCATTGGTGTCGAGATCACGCACATCAATAATCATTCCTGGAAATTTCATGCCAAGGATATTCGATCTTCTGATCTGGATCCCTCATTATGCTCAGAGATCCGGGCATCTGTGCTCTTAGCAGGTCCACTAATCGCCAGGACCGGGTCATTGGTTTTGCCTCCCCCGGGCGGTGATGTAATTGGCAGACGCAGGCTTGACACCCACATCCTGGCCCTGGAGGCATTGGGCGCAACCACTAACTATGACAAGGCCAAGAATCTCTTCGAGTTCAAGGCTGACCGCCTGATTGGAAAAGAGATCCTGCTTGACGAAGCCAGTGTAACCGCTACTGAAAACGCTGTCATGGCAGCAGCAATTGCAGAAGGGACAACAATCATTCGCAACGCGGCTTCCGAACCTCATGTACAGGAAGTCTGTAGGCTGCTTAACATACTGGGAGCAAAGATCAGCCAGATAGGCTCCAATACCCTTCATATTGAAGGGGTTAAAAAACTGGGGGGCGGCGAATTCACAGTAGGGCCGGATTACCTCGAGGTGATCAGCTATGTTGGCGCGGCCGTGTTGACCGGGGGAGAGATCACAATACGCCAGGCAGGGCCAGAGTATCTATCCATGATCGAACAGGTCTTCTCTCGCTTGGGAGTTTCCTGGGAAGTTCGTGGTGAAGATCTATTCGTACCAGCAGACCAGATGAAAGCCATCCAATCCGATTTCCGAGGTGCGATCCCGGAAATCAGCGTAATGCCCTGGCCAGCATTTCCATCTGATCTGATGAGCATTGCTATCGTTGTCGCCACCCAATCAAAAGGAAGTGTGCTCTTTCATGATTGGATGTATGAAGGCCGGATGTATTTCACAGATAAACTAACCGGCATGGGAGCTCAGATAGTGCTTTGCGACCCTCATCGCTGCATAGTGAATGGACCCACAGAATTATATCCAGGGACTGTGGATAGTCCCGATATCAGAGCCGGGTTGGCCCTGGTATTGGCTGCCCTGGCAGCTGAAGGCGAATCGGTTATTCGGAATGTAGCCCAAATTGATCGCGGATATGAAAAGATCGATGAAAAACTCCGTTCACTGGGCGCGATCATTCGCAGGGAAATCTAAATCAGGGACGGATGATTGAATGCAAGGATCTAAAAGAGTGAATTCCCCGTGATCCTTGTATGAGATTTTTCCCCCATCAAATTATAGATAGGCACAAAATCAAATACGCCCGCTGAAAGGTGTAATTCCAAGAAAGGAAGTATCCAGAATGTATATTCTCAGCAAGAAGATCTCACAGGCACAAAGTTCCCCTACTCTGGCATTAAATGAAACCGCCCGCAAATTGAGCCTGGAAGGCGCAGATGTTATCAATTTGGGGATTGGGGAGCCCTTGAATCCTTGTCCAGAAGGAGCAATCTCCCTGGCAAGAGAAAAGCTTGAGACAGGACAGATCAAATACAGCCCTACCAGCGGTAATCAGAATCTAAAAGAAGCTATCCAGGCCTATACACTGGAACATTATGGCAGGACGCCCGATTTGCCTAATATCACCATAACCAATGGTGCCAAGCAAGCGATATTCAATCTACTTCAGGTCCTATTGAATCCTGAGGATGAGGTGATCATCTTTTCTCCCTTCTGGGTCAGTTACCCGGAAATGATCAAATTAGCTCTTGGCAAGCCTGTTGTGGTAGAGACGAATGACCTATTTATACCGGACATGGAAGATGTGACCAGGGCGGTAACGGGGAGAACAAAAGCCATCCTGCTGAACTCACCCAATAATCCGACAGGGGCAGTGTATCCGCCAGAGTTCGTGGCAGCCTTGGTGGATCTGTGCGAGTCAAAAAACATCTTCCTGATCATGGATGATATCTATCATCAATTGGTTTTCGATCCCGCAGAGTGGGTCCCGGGTTATGTTTTCACTTCAAAACCACTGGATAAGTCATATTTAGTGATCATCAACGGCATATCCAAGACCTACGGAATGACTGGTTTCAGAATTGGCTGGGCCATCGGCCCAGAACCGCTGATCAAGGCCATGAACAAGATCCAGGGGCATTCGACTTCTGGAACATCTTCAGTTCTTCAAGAAGCTGCCCTTGGCGCTCTCAGATCGGGATCCCAGCCCATCACGGAGCTTAGCTCTTTTATAGAAACTAACCGGGATATCCTGGTCAGCGAACTTAATAAGATCAAGGGGCTGAGTTTAACCGAACCCGGAGGAACATTTTACTGTTTCCCGGACTTCAGCTCTTTATTCCCCGATTCCCAGGAACTTGCTGCGCTGCTGCTGGAAAAGGCATATGTCGCCACTGTTCCTGGCATTGCCTTTGGGAAAGAGGGTTATCTGAGACTAAGCTATACCTGCTCACGCGATGAAATCATAGAAAGCGCTAGAAGGATCCGCTGGGCAGTAGACCGGGACTTCACCCCGGAAATCATCATTGGCGGCAAAGCCGTACAACGCGATTGGGAGATCTAATTGAATATGAATCCACCAGAAAAATCACCTGCTGAGGAGTCTTCCCACAATAACATCAGCGCATATGGTCTTGAGGAATTAGGTCTGTCAGGGTACAGAAAAGCTTATTGGAATCTATCCGTTGATGATTATTATCGAGAAGCAATTTTCAGGGGAGAATGTATTAAGACCAAAAACGGTGCCATGGTAGTCAGTACAGGTAAACGGACTGCCAGGTCTGCTAACGACAAATTCATCGTCCGGGAAGGAGACTCACAGGATGATATCTCCTGGGGTGAATATAACACCCCCTATGCAGAGGAAGATTTCAAAAACGTATTCAATAAAATGAAATCCTTTCTGAAAGGGAAAGACCTGTTTATCCAGGATGGTATTGCTGGGGCCAGCCCCGAACATCAGATCCCTATCAGGGTGATCACGACCTGGGCGTGGCAAGGTCTGTTCACCAAGAATATGTTCATCACTGACGAGGAAGCTATTGGAGGTCAGGATTTCAAACCGGAGTTCACTGTCATATCCGTTCCTGAATTTGCTGGGAATCCAGTAGAGGACCATCTCAACAGCGAAACATTGATTTTATTAGACTTCTCCCAGCGTCTGGTGCTGATCGGGAACACTGGCTATGGAGGTGAGATCAAGAAATCCGTCTTCACTGCTATTAATTACTACTTACCAAAGAAGAATATCCTCACCATGCACTGCTCCGCAAATGTCGGTGAAGGGGGTGATTCGGCTCTCTTCTTCGGATTATCAGGTACTGGCAAGACCACCCTATCCGCAGATCCGCACAGAAAATTGATCGGGGACGATGAGCACGGATGGGATAAGGATGGGATCTTTAATATTGAGGATGGCTGCTACGCCAAAGTAATCGACCTTTCAGAGGAGGCTGAGCCTGACATTTATCGCTGCACACGTACTTACGGGACCATCCTGGAAAATGTGATCCTCAACCAACAAACTGGCGAAGTGGATCTATTTGATGACTCGATCACGAAAAACACACGTGCTTCCTATCCCTTGAATTTCATCCCCTATTCCCTGCCAGACAAGCGGGGCACGCATCCCAAGAATGTTATCTTTCTTACTTTCGATGCCAATGGCGTTATACCCCCAATATCTCGGTTATCACATGATCAAGCCTTGTACCACTTCATTTCTGGATATACCTCGAAAGTCGCTGGAACGGAAGCTGGTGTAGGAGAGGCACCCGAACTCACCTTCAGTGCTTGTTTTGGTGCACCCTTCATGGTATTCCATCCTGCCTATTATGCTCAACTCCTTAAAGAGAACTTGCATGAACACAAAGTAAAGACATGGCTGCTGAATACGGGGCTTATTGGTGGACCGGCAGGGATTGGTCGCAGGATCAGTATCCTCCATTCGAGGGCCATTTTAACTGCAGTGCTCGATGGAAGCCTGGATCAGGTAGAGTATGAAATTGACCCCTGGTTTGGTTTTGAGGTTCCACTAAATTGCCCAGGAGTACCGGATGAGATATTAAACCCATCTGCTTCCTGGAAAGATCAGGAAGCTTACGGAAATAACGTCCGCCAGCTTATTGATCAATTTAAGATAAATATGAAAAAATATGAAGAATCGACCCCGCAAGAAGTTCTTCTCGCAGGGCCGAAATAGGTTAAGGCTTAGTTCTTCCTGCCGACACTACCAATGACCATATCAAGCCTTGATACCATCAACAATATATTCTTTATACCTGGCCAGTAATCTCACTGGTAGTCTTCCCTGGATCAATACACCTTCATATTCATTTGTGATTGAATCTACCTGCCCCTCTTCATGAAAAAGTGATATCAGGTCCCCCTTTTTATAAGGCAGTTCGATGGACACGCTGAGATAGGATTCAAAGAGTTTTTCTTTAACCTTTAGCAGGAGGTTATCCATCCCGACTCCTCGTAAAGCGGATATCGCTACTGCGCCTGGAAAGTCCTTTAAAGCCTCATCCACCTGATTGGGATCGTCAAACCGGTCGATCTTGTTCAAGACAGTTAATATTGGTATATCATCGGCACCGATATCGCGTAACGTGCTGTGGACAGCTTCTGCCTGGGACATTGCCTGGGGATGAGAGATATCAACAATATGGAGAAGCAGATCCGCCTCGGCGATCTCTTCTAAGGTGGCCCGGAAAGCAGCTACCAGAGTCGTGGGAAGTTTTTGAATAAAACCAACCGTATCAGTGACCAGGACCTGCTGCCCGTCCGGAAGAACGACGCGCCTTGTGGTTGGGTCCAATGTGGCAAAGAGCCGATCCGCAACATATACCCCCGCTTCTGTTAACTGATTGATCAATGTGGATTTGCCAGCATTGGTATATCCCACCAAAGATACAACAGGAATATTGGATTCCTTTCTGCGGGACCGATGCCGTTGGCGGTGGGCCCGGACTTTCTCCAGTTCTTCTTTCAACTGGCTAATTCTGCGGCGGATATCCCGTCTATCCACCTCCAGCTGGGTTTCACCTGGACCACGGAGGCCCACACCTGCAGTCGCACCCGTCCTTCCTCCTCCACCTCCAGCCTGACGCACCAGGTGAGTCCACGCCCTTGTGAGCCTGGGAAGACGGTATTCGTACTGGGCCAGTTCTACTTGCAGGGCCCCTTCACTGGTCTGTGCATGCTGGGCAAAGATATCCAGGATCAAGGCAGTCCGATCGATCACCCGGACATCATCTTTCATCAGCTCTTCCAGCTCCCGCTGATGCCGGGGTGACAATTCATCATCAAATAGGATCACATCCGCGAGAAGATCCTCCGCAAGGTTTTTCGCTTCCTTCGCTTTGCCCGGGCCAATGAACGTCTTCGTGTTGGGATGGTTAAGTTTTTGAGTAATCTGACCAACAACTTCAAAACCTGCTGTATCTGCCAATCTCCTCAATTCAGCCAGGGAGTCTTCCAGCGAAAGGATCCGTTTATCATCAAAGATCTCCACGCCTACCATCAACGCCCGGTCTATTTTCATATTTTCAGATTTCTTAGTATTTTTCATGATGTTTTTTGATCATCCCGCCTGTGTGCCCTACAATCCTAAGAGCCAGGCAGTGATTGTATCACCTATTAACTGCAAACTTTCAGGACTAACTTTGTCAGGGGTGTCCTCAGTTGTGTGCCAATATGGATAATCGAAATCTATCAGGTCCACAGCAGGGATCCCCGCTTCCAGAAAAGGTGTATGATCATCCAGCATCGAGTGCCTTTCCTCTTTGATAAAGATATCCTCAAATCCTAGATCATTTGCGACTCTCCAGATTTCTTCCCTGATCACCTGGTCGGAATTGCGTTCATAGTATACCTGTAAATCCGCATCTCCGATCATATCCAGGATCACAGCCGTTTTTGGCAAGGGATCGATATCCCTGACATAAGCCTTTGATCCCAGGATCCAATCCCAATCATCAATACCTCCATTATCTTCAGCATCGAAAAATACCAGCCGGATTGAAAACGGCAAATCATCGGGCAATGTCCTTGCCAGTTCCAAAAGCACTGCCACCCCGGATCCGCCATCATTTGCCCCCGGCACAGGTTCGTTCCGCAATTCTTCATCCTGATCCCGATCTGCAAAAATCCGGCTGTCATAATGTGCTCCCAGTAAGATATATTCAGGATCCTCATCCCTGGAGGCAATTAGATTGATGACGGTCTTGCCATTCCATTCAGATTCATGCCGATCAACCTGCCAACCAGCCTGTTCCAATTCATCATTTATATAACGAATAATTTCATCATGCCCCATTGTGCCCGGATAACGCGCGCCTATCCCAACCTGGTTGATGACATCTTCGTAGGCCCTGATACCGCTGAAATATTCCTGATCAACATCGGTATCTCCTGGTTTACATCCTGATAACCCCAGTAAAACAATTGAGAAAAGGTTAAAGATGATTAAGTGTCGGTATATTACTCTCATATGACATTGCCTATGCGCAATTAACAAGTCCTGGCAACCAATTTTGGCGTTATTTATTCTACCATCCTCGTTCGATCCCCTACCGGCTTGTTATCTCCTCAAAATCAATCTCCACACATCGGTATGAATATTGCATCTAGTTTGGCACACATCTTGCAACTTTAGAGGAATAACGCTATACTTCTTAGGGAGGCACGTATGTTCCAAATTCAAAATCAAGAGCTTCGTCCCCAGGTCACCGCCCACCTAGCCCAAACCATGTCGCTGCTGGAAATGCCTGCCACAGAAATCCGGCAGAAGATCCGTTCGGAATTGGCCAATAACCCTGCCCTGGAAATCGCTGAGGAAAGGCGCTGTCCTTCCTGCGGCCTGTCTTTATCCGCCCCAGGACCCTGCCCCGTCTGCAGCCAAGCCTATGATAATGACCTGGATGAACCAATCGTTTTCATCTCATCCCCCGATGATTTTACAGGCCAGTACAGCAGCGGGAACGGTGAAGGTTCAAATTCCCGCGAAGTCTCCTATGACAATCTGGCGCCGGCGATGGAGGACCTACCCTCCTATGTGCTCCGCCAGATCGCCCCTGAGATCGAAGAAGACGAACGCCTGATTGCTGCCCATATTCTGAACAATCTTAATGAAGACGGTCTTTTGGATATAGCCCTGGAAGAGATCAGCCAGTTTTATCACGTTCCTTTATCCCGGGTCTCCCGGGTTGCGGATATCATCAAACACGCCGATCCTATCGGAGTCGGTGCTTCTTCTCCCCAAGAAGCCCTGCTGATCCAGCTCGAAGTCTTGCGGGAAGATGTCAAGGTACCCTATCTAGCCGAAGAAGCCATCCGCAACGGCTTAAAGGATCTCAGCAAACACTCCTACAGGAACCTCGCCCGAGAACTGAACACCTCCTATGACCAGGCCCAAGAAATAGCAGAATTCATCCGGGCCAATCTGAATCCCTTCCCGGGCAGAAGCTTCTGGGGTGATCACCGTCAGCCTGCTGAAGTCACCACGCGCGCCTACCACCAGCCGGATATCATTCTCAAGGAAGTTGAGAACTCGCCTAATCACCGACTGATGGTTGAAATCATCAGCCCTTTCCGCGGAACCTTGAGGATCAGCCCAATTTTCAAACAAGCTCTTAAACAGGCCCCTGAAGAAAAAAGCGGGGCCTGGATGAAAGATCTCGAAAGCGCATCCTTATTGATCAAATGCCTCCAGCAGCGCAACCACACCATGGAACAGCTGATGACAGAACTGGTGAAAACACAACGGAAATACATCCTCAGCGGAGACCCTGCCAACCTGGAGCCACAAACCCAAGCTTTAATGGCCGAACTCCTTGAAGTTCACGAATCAACTATCTCCCGGGCAGTTTCAGAAAAATCCGTTCAGCTGCCTAATCGCAAGATCATTCCTCTAAAACAGTTTTTTGACCGCAGCTTGCCGATCAGAACAGTGCTGATCAGATTGGTTGAAAACGAGAACACGCCTTTAACAGATACAGAGCTAGCAGAGGAATTGTCCCATGCCGGGTATAATATAGCCCGTAGAACAGTGGCAAAATACCGCGCCATGGAAGGAATCTTATCGTCACGGATGCGGCAAAAAGTATAAAGGTACAAGGTTTCATTGATTTCAGGTCCATCCAGATCCACGAAAGATATCGACCTAATTACGGCCGAGGTCAGCCAGTTGCTGGATATCTCACCAGATCCTTCTCTGCTGGTTGTCAATGACGGCTTGGATATTATTGCTGTTAATGCCTCATTAGTAGAATTTTCCGGGTACACCCGAGACGAACTCCTGACCACTCCTCTAGAATCCTTGCTCCCAGGTATCCAGAAAATCTGCGGAGACGAGAGCCAAAACCTCGAACTGCACAGCCTGCAGGGATGTAAACTCAATCTTATAAACCGCAGGAAAGGCAAATCTTCCGTCCTGGTCAGGGCCAAGGCCCTGGGTAATATGCGGCGTTATTCAGTTTATCGCCTGGCTCCTCTTTCATACCCATCAAAAGGTGGAGTGTTCTCCACCTCGAGTTCTGAACAGTACGCGGGTTTGCTGGAATTATTGAATATCTTTTATCAATCCAACCTTGAAGATGCCTTGAATATCATTCTCAAGGTGGGAAAAGACATGCTTCCAGCTGAGTCATTTGGAATCTATAAGATTGATTCTAATCATCCTCAACTCAAGGCTGTCATTCTGGATAATCCCTCTGGATTCTTGCCAGAAACCATCTCCACGTCTGATTTCTATTCACATTATATTGCTAGCCAGTTCTCACCTCCCTATAAGCCTCCCTTGTCTCCTCTGATGGAACGGGCAGCCAAAAAAGGATCCTCTTTTGTGATCTCAGCGCCGCTTGATGATGCCAACACGATTAGCGGTTTGATCGTCGCCATGGGTTCGGCTGACACTCCCCCTCCAGAAAAACACGAAGCCCTTGAAACCATTAAGCTGCTTGTTGCTGCGACAGAAGGCATATTTAACAATTTCATCCTGAAGTCAAATCTGAATGATAGGTTGGCCAGTACAACCCTGAAAAAAGTAATCGGCGACACCATCAATAAATATATTCCCGAAGGCATCCTGTACCTCAATCCTGACCTGCTCATCCAGCAGGTAAACCCATCTGCAGAGCAAATATTCGGATATGCCGAACAGGAGATCATCAACCGCCACATCGATGATGTCATCATCGGAACAGATCGATTGACTCCTGCATTGCAGGATGCCCGCGATAATATTCCCAATCACGATCTCGGACAGCTAGAGATCCATCACCGGGATGGAAGCGTATTTCCAGCCCTTATCAAAACATTTCCAGTCAGCAGTCCCGGATCAGAAACGATCCAGGGCATCCTGGTTTTTGTCCAGGATATCAGCAAGGAAGAGAAAGTTCGCATTCAAACCCAACAGCTTGAGCGGCGTGCGTTAGTCGGTCAGATGAATGCAATATTTGCGCACGAGATCCGCAACCCCATAAACAACATCACTACAGGCATCCAGCTCCTGGATAAGATCCTGCCCCTTGATTTCAAACAACGTGATGTGCTGAAAGGGATCAGTGATGATTGCGACCGCTTGGCACATATCATGGACACTGTTCTCACTTTTTCCAAATCGCAGAGCTACCACCGTAAGCCGCTTGACCTTCCAGCCCTGATCGATCGCATTCTCAATCGCTGGATCCCCCGCATGAAGCGCACTTCAGTCTCCCATGTGCTTAAAGTCGAGAAAAATGTGCCTTTCGTCCCGGGAGACGATCGCGCGCTGGCTCAGGTCTTTAACAACTTGATCAGCAATGCAGTCAGGGCCATGGAAGATACAGGCGGGGGTGTTCTATCGGTCCGAATCAAGCGCATCCAAAAAACATCTGGCGCGCCTGGAGTTCAAATTGACGTGCTCGATACTGGACCCGGCATTCTACCCGAGGTCAGGGACCGCATCTTTGAGCCATTTTTCACTACCAAACCTGATGGGACAGGCCTTGGCCTTTCCATCTCAAAACAGATCATAACCATGCATGAGGGTACAATAACATTAGAACCCCTCCCGGAAGGAACTTCATTTCAAATTATCCTCCCCGGAGTTGATCAGAAGGAGTCCAGTGAATGACAGCAACCATCTTGCTTGTGGATGATGAAAAGAATGCCCGAAATAATATTGGCAGTTATCTTGAATCGGAAGGATATGAAGTCCTCTTGGCAGCTGACTTAAAGACTGCCCGGGCACATCTGACTGCCCAGGCAGCTGATATTGTCCTCCTTGATGTTCAGCTCCCGGATGGATACGGCCCCGATTTGCTGGCCGAGACCGCCAATCTACCATTCCGCCCCCCCATCATCATGATTACCGCTCACGGAAAGATTGATATGGCAGTGGAGGCCATGAAAAATGGGGCGCACGACTTCATTCAGAAACCCATCAAGTTTGACCGGCTGGAACAGAGCATCAAGCGGGCCCAAGATATTGTCGAAATGCGCGAAGAATTGAACCATTTCAGGCGGTCTCAGCGCGAAGCCCTGGACTCGATTGTCATCAATTCCGATATCATGCGTGATGTTTTCACTGAAGCCCAGCGCGCTGCCAAGCGGTCCACATCGATCCTCATTTCCGGTGAAACAGGCACGGGCAAGGAAGTGCTTGCCAGGGCAATACACCTCATGGGTCCAAGAAGCGATAAACCCTTTATTGATATCAATTGCGCCGCTGTCCAAAACACGATGCTGGAATCTGAGCTGTTCGGCTATGAAGCTGGAGCCTTTACCGGTGCCCAGAAGCGCAAACGAGGACTGATGGAGGTCGCCGATGAAGGCATCCTCTTCCTGGATGAGATTTCCTCCATGTCAGCGGAAATGCAGGCAAAGATTCTCCGCGCCCTGGAGGAGCGTTCATTCCGACGGGTAGGCAGCACATCTTCTATCAAAATTGACGTCCAGATCCTGGCCGCATCGAATAGGAACCTGTTGGAACTGATAGAAAATGGTCAATTTCGTGAGGACCTCTTCTACCGATTGAAGGTTATCAATATTGAAATCCCCCCTCTTCGGGATCATCCCGAGGATATTCCTGGATTAGCAGGGCATTTTATCAAAACCAATAATCCCAAAATGGGGTTAAATATTGAAAATATGACACCAGCTGCATTAGAGTTGTTAAAGGATTATTCCTGGCCAGGTAATATTCGCGAACTACGTAACGTCATAGAAAGAGCTATGATCTTCTGCGATGAAGCAACCATCGATGTTAACCACCTACCGGCAGAACTCAAGCCCTCTTGATGATTATTTGGGATGCGAGGTAATTTTTTATGTTAAAAAAATATCGGTTGATGATCCTGGTAATTATCGGGTTGATGATCTTTGGGCTGTCCAGTACCGCATCTGCAGCTGGTTCAGAAAACGATGACCGCCCGCTTTGTCTCCCAGGACAGTTCTTCGATCTCACCCAAGACTGCAACCCCTACGGGCCTACTGCTTATATCCTGGAGATGGCGGAGAAGGGATTCACTTTCCCTGAAACCCCATTACCTGTTCAATCACCAGATCCCACATTGACTGAAGTTGATTTTTTATATGCTTATGTCATCCCGGAAAGGGCCCCGATATATCGCACTCTAACAGATGCGATCGAAAAAAATAACAGCAATGTCATTCAGCGCACTACACGAGGATTCACTTACGTTTCCATCTCGCGCACCGCTTCCAGTAACGGCCAACATTATTATTTTAACGGCGTAGGCTGGCTGAATGGAAAGGACCTGTTATTTAACAAGCCTTCACCATTCCAGGGAGTTGAATTCTTACGAACGCCTGAACATGAATTCGGCTGGATCCTATCCAAGGTGGAGACCAAGCGCACACCAGGTTATGAAAATGATGACTATACGGGCCGCTATCTTGAGTACCTGGAAATGGTCCAGATCTACGATATTGTCACAGTGGATGAATGGGATTGGTATATGGTTGGTCCAGATGAATGGCTGATCCAAAGAACAGTCGCCATAGTATCTCCCAGAAGCGATCCCCCCGAAGGCCTGCCCTGGACCCGCTGGATCGAGGTAAATCTATTTGAACAAACCCTGGCCGTCTACGAGGATAATCAACTGGTCTTCGCAACAATGGTCGCTAGCGGCAAGGCGCCTCTCTTCACCTATCCAGGTATATTCAAAATCGAGGAAAAACTTGACCTCACCGGTATGCGCTGGCTGGCCGGGGAGGATATATCCTATAATCTTCAAGATGTACCCTGGACCATGTACTTCGATCAAGAACGAGCTTTCCACGGCGCCTACTGGCGAGCTAGCCTGGGATATCCTCAATCACACGGCTGCGTCAATTTATCTGTTGGTGATTCCCATTGGCTCTACAACTGGGCGGAATTAGGTGATAATGTCTACGTCTTTGACCCATCTGGAAAAACGCCACTCTCAGAAGCAGACCGTTAGCTGCTTATCCCCTTGAATTCAAAAAGCGAGGCTGCGCCTCGCTTTTTTGATGATAAATAAGAATTACTTGGAAAAAATAATCTAGGGGATCTGATCTATGATATTGCTGTATACGTCTGCTAACTCAGTGCCGTAGATTGAAAGAATAATGATCATTACTATGGCCACCAACAGCAAGATCAGGGAATATTCAACCAGACCCTGGCCATTCTCTTTGCTCATTTCAAACCTCCTCATCATCCACACGAATGGCAAACCCCTTGAGGTAAGTTCCTTCCGGGAACCTCAAGTTGACAGAGTGGTCCATACTTTGTCCCATATGTAACTGTATTCTAGCATTAACTTTGGCATCTCGAGCAGCACCTGACAAAACTCTTAAGAAGAGTTCTCTGCTTATCCCTCCTGAACAGGAAAAGGTGGCTAATAAGCCCCCCGGATTTAACAATTTCATCGCCAGCAAATTGATGTCTTTGTATCCCCGGGCAGCTCTCTGCGCCAGGGAAGCAGTTGGGGCGAATTTTGGGGGATCAAGAACGATCACATCAAAACTCATGGCCCGATCCCGAAACTCCCTTAAGATTTGAAAAACATCTCCCTGGATATATTCGATCTTATTATCAGCCAATTCATTTGATTGAAATTGTTTTTTTGCCAGGTCGAGAGCCTCAGCTGAGTTATCCAATAGTGTGGCCGCGGCTGCACCATGCCGCAGCGCCTGCAGGGAGAACCCACCTGAATAGGAAAAACAATCCAGTACTGTGAGGCCATCACATTGGGCTCCAACCCATTCTCTGTTTAAACGTTGATCCAGATATGCCCCGGTCTTATGCCCATTACGACAATCGATCCAGTAGTTAACTCCATTGTCCTCTATGGTCAGTAAATCGTCCGGCACTTTTCCATATAATATTCCCGTTCGTTGTTCCAACCCTTCCAGCTCCCGCACTTCAACATCTGAGCGTTCATAGATACCGGCAGGCTTGACCAGGCTGGCAAGCTGCCTGATGATTTCTTCTTTCCAAAACTCAATCCCCGCGCTCAGGACCTGAACGACCAGGACATCACCATACTGATCTACAATAAGTCCGGGAATTCCATCGGATTCGGCATGCACCAGGCGCCGCATTGGATGAGCATATCCAATTTTGTCCCTATAAGATATCGACCTCTCAAGTCGATTGTGAAAGAATTCCTTGTCGATTATTCGATCTTGATCCCAGCTCCAGATCCGCGCCCTGATCTGGGATGTGGGACTGTAAGCTCCCCAGGCCAGGAATTCTCCCTGGTAATTTGTGATCTCAACTGTCGAGCCTGGCTCAGGATCACCTTCCAGATCACCAATAGCGCCCGAGAATATCCAGGGGTGACGCTGCAAAACTGGTTTCTCGCGATCAACCTTGAGAATAAGGCGCGCTGTTCTGCTCATCAGCTACCTTCAACATCCTCTCCAGAGGATATCAAATCCTCCAGATCCTTCTCTGCCAGGATAGGGATTCCCAGCTCCTGGGCTTTGGAATATTTCGACCCTGGATCCTGGCCGAGAATCAGGTAGTCTGTTTTTGAGCTGACCGATCCAGTGATTTTTCCTCCCAACCCAATCAATAATTCCTTTAAGGCATCCCGAGAGTAGCCTTCCAGCTTACCGGTAAGAACAAAGACCTTGCCCTGAAGAGGTTTTGGCCGTTCCGCATTCTCAGGGTCAACCCGGACTTCCGGCCAGACATCCTGCTCCTTTAGCCCTTCTAGGACGCGTTGATTCCCATCAAGCTCAAACCAATCCAGAATTGCCTGGGCGATATTGGGTCCGATACCCGGGATATTTTCGAGATCAGCCAGCCCGGAAGCTCTTAACGCATCTATGCTTCCAAAGTGATCCGCCAGCGTCCCAGCCACCACTTCTCCAACTCCTCGAATACCCAGGGCAGTGATCAGCCTTGCCAAAGACTGGTCTTTTGATTGCCGGATGGCATCCAATAGATTTTCGGCCTTCTTCTCCCCAAATCCTTCCAACACAAGCAAATCTTCCTTTTTTAACCCATACAAATCAGAGACATTTCTAACCAAGCCTTCCCGAGCCAGCTGCTCAACGATTTTAATTCCCAGTCCGACGATATCCATGGCAGGCCTGGATACAAAGTGCTCGATATTCCTGATCAACTGTGCTTCACAACCCGCATTCACACAATACCAGGCCACTTCGCCTTCGAAATGTTCCACTGGCTCATCACACACTGGACAGCTTTCTGGCGGATGATATTTCCTTTCCTCGCCAGACCGCAAGTCTAGAACCGGACCCATCACGTAGGGAATGACCTCTCCCGCCCGCTTGACCATCACCCTATCCCCCACCCGGATATCCTTCTCTTTTATAAAATCGAAATTGTGAAGTGTTGCTTGCCTCACCGTCACACCACCAATCTCCACAGGCGCAAGGACAGCGTAGGGAGTGAGCACACCAGTGCGGCCGACATTGGTTTTGATATCTTCAAGACGAGTTGTCACAACCTGGGCAGGGAATTTATAAGCAATCGCACCTCGCGGCGCCTTCCCCACAACTCCCAATTCTTCAGTTAAAGCCAGGTCATTGAGCTTGACTACCACCCCATCAATTTCATAATCAAGGGTTTCCCTTAACTGGTCCCACTTATTCAGAAGTTCGATGACTTCCTCCAGCGTCTGGCAAAAATCGAAATCAGGGACCGGGAAACCCATCATTCTCAGGAATTCCAGGGCGCCAAGCTGGGTTGCCGGGAGCGGATCTGAGCTATCAACCACCTGGTAAACGAGGAGGGTGAGCGGCCTTTTTGCTGTTAGAGAGGAATCCAGCTGCCGCAGTGAACCAGCGGCAGTATTCCGGGGATTGACATAGGTTTTTTCACCCCTTTCCTCCAGCTTCTTGTTCAAATTATCGAAATCTGATAGCTTGATGAAGGCTTCTCCCCTCACTACCAATCTGGCTGGGGCCGCTCGCCCATCAGGGTCCTGGGGAATTCTCAAAGGAAGTGAGCGGATCGTTCTCAGGTTTTCTGTAATTTCCTCTCCTGCCAGGCTGTTCCCTCGGGTGGCCCCGCGGACAAAAATACCCGACTCATAATGGAGCACAACCGTTAACCCATCCAGCTTGGGCTCCAGGGTATAAGCAGACTGGTTCACGCGGTTATCCAGCTTGAGGATCCGTTCCCGCCAGGCAAGCAGTTCTTCAGGAGAAAATGCATTATCAAGACTCAAGATCGGCGCAGGATGATCCAGCCTGCCGAAGGATTCAGAAGGTTCGGTTCCTGCTCTTTGAGTTGGGGAATCCGCTGTTCTATATTCCGGATATCTACCCTCCAGCTCTACCAGTTCCCTATAAAGCCGGTCAAATTCATGGTCACTGATGACTGGATCGTTGAGAATATAGTAGCGGTAATTATGAAAGCGGAGCTGTTCCTGGAGCTCCTGGAGACGGGTTATATCTATTGATGAAACCATAAACCAATTATAGCGTATAACATTATGGACAGCCTATCTGCCTGAAGGTGCGGACCAGGTTGGTGAGTAGCGGGAAATTGGTATAATAATAGTTGGGTGCCTACCCAGCTAGTGTTCGATGGCGGCCAAAAATAAAATACATTATAAATCTAACAAGGAGCATTCATGCCGGCTGGAAAAATCATCGCCTATATCTCAGCTGCTCTCTTTATCGGCCTGGGAGCACTATTCATTTTAAGCGCATTTGGATCCACACCCCAACCCCAGAATATCCTCACCGGGATCATCCTGGTGGTGATCGGTTTTGGGTTGATAATCTTAGCCAGCAGGAAAAAACCTGGCGAACAGGAAATTAAGTATGAGCTCGACCTTTCCGGGGATGTGAATCTCGATACCTTGGCCTGCAAAGCCTGCGGCGGCCAATTGAGTTCGGATAATATATCCATGATCGCCGGCGCACCGGTAGTATCCTGTCCATTTTGCGAGACCAGTTATCAGCTTACTGAAGAACCCAAGTGGTAGATATAGAAAGGGTAATTATGAAAAAAACGCTGGCTTTTCTTGTATTGATCCTGCTGCTCATAGTTCCAGGAACCGCCCTGGCACAGGACTATTACTTCCAGGTTGAAAGTGAGACGGTCCATGTTTTCTGGAGAGATGATGGGTCATTGGATCTCATCTATGAGTTTGTTTTCATCAACCAGCCTGAAGGACATTCCATCGAATTTGTTGATGTAGGGCTTCCAAATTATCAATATAGTGACAGCAATATCTCAGCCTATATCGACGGTAAACAGATCTATTACATAACCAGTTCAGAATATGAAGGACAGGGTTCCGGTGTCGCCATAGGACTTGGTTCGGATGCCATCCCTCCTGGCGGCCGGGGGACAGTCCAGGTATTCATCAATGGCATCGAGGAAGTCCTCTACCCCGACACGGGTCCAGACGAATATGCCAGCGCCGTTTTTGAGCCAACCAATTTTGGTTCAAAATATGTCACCGGCACAACAGATACGACAGTAGTTTTTCACCTCCCACCCAGCGTTCAATCAGAGGAGCCGCGCTGGCACGAATCCCCCTCCGGATTTTCAAGCGCCCCGGTAACTGGCAGAGATTCGAATGGCCTGATCACCTATACCTGGCGGAATCCTCAAGCCGAGATCTGGCGAGTATACAAATTTGGAGCTTCATTCCCTTCTACCTACGTTCCGGAAACAGCCATCTTTACACCAAATATCTGGCAGCGTTTGGGAATCTCTCCCGAAAAGGTGACCACATTCGTATGCTTATCCGGATTCTTCCTGTTCGTTGTACTGATTGTCGTTGTTTCCGTGACCAGCACAAATAAAAGAAAGCTCAAATACCTTCCTCCCAAAATACGCATCGAAGGGCACGGCATCAAGCGAGGATTAACAGCGATTGAGGCCGCAATTCTCCTGGAAAGGCCTCCTGACAAGATCTTTACTATGATTCTCTTTTCCTTGATCCAGAAGAATGCCGCCCAGGTGACCAGCAAGGATCCTCTCAAGTTAGAATTCAGCGACCCCCTTCCGGGGGATCTGCGGAAGTATGAAACCCAATTTGTCGAGGCTTACCAGAACGAGTCCAGCAGAGTCAGGAAAACAGCACTGCAGGATTTGATGATTGACCTCATCAAGAGCGTTGGTAAAAAAATGGAAGGATTCAGCCACCGGGAATCTGTCCATTATTATGAAGATATCATCAAGCGAGCCTGGCAGCAGGTCGAGGACGCAGATACACCTGAAGTAAAAAGTGAAAAATATAATGACCATATGGGCTGGACCATGCTGGACGGGGACTTTGAGAGTAAGACCCAGGACGCCTTTGGGCAGGGGCCCGTCTACCTGCCAATCTGGTGGAACCGCTACGATCCCACTTACACACCTGTTCCCGGACCTACCAGGTCCGCAGGTCCCAGCGGCAAAATTGCGTCCCCCGGCAGATCCAGCGGACCCAGTTTGCCCGTGTTGCCCGGCGGGGATTTTGCAGCATCCATGGTGGATGGCATAACCAATTTCTCCAGCAGTGTGGTTGGAAATATCACAGATTTCACGAGCCGGATCACGCAGAAGACCAATCCCATACCCAAACCGACCCCGTCGTCCTCAAGTCGAGGTGGATGGAGTGGTGGCGGTGGAAGCTCATCCTGTGCCTGTGCCTGTGCCTGCGCCGGCTGCGCTTGTGCCTGTGCCGGTGGTGGAAGATAATAAACATGGATGCAGGTAACTCCCACGGAACCCGGCACATGCTGCGGAAACTGTTCGCCTGGAATACATCCCCTGTCCTGAAGGAAGGACTTTACTCGTTCCGGCGGATTGAAGGACTGAACAAAACCAGGCTTCATCTCCGTGTGGACCCAGATGGAACCGGCACATTGGTGATTAACGCCAGTTCGATCTTACACCTCAATCCATCAGCAACCCTGATTGCGTACCACCACCTGGATGGTTTATCTGAAACAGCTATTCAATCCAGGGTCAAAGGCGCCTTTAACGGAGCACCGCATGATATTTTGAGAGATATTCGATTGATCACTGAGGATTTGGAAGCTTTCATCTCTGCAGATGGCAAACCTGTCAATACTTACTCAGGTATCGAAATCGGTTCTCCCTACAGCCATCATCCCAGTGCTCCGTATCGGATGGATCTGGCAGTGACATATCGCTGTAATAACGACTGCCCCCACTGCTACAACGCCCGGGCTCGATCCTATCCTGAATTGGAAACCAAGGATTGGAAGAAGATTATTGACCGGCTCTGGCAGATCAATATACCCCACCTGATATTTACCGGCGGCGAACCCACTCTTCGAGATGATCTGGCAGAACTAATCGCTTATGCAGAAGGTAAAGGCCAGATCACGGGATTAAACACAAACGGCCGCAGACTCAGTGATCAAGAGTACACATCCTCCCTTGTCGAGGCCGGCCTGGATCATGTCCAGATCACAGTTGAATCCCATAACCCAGAGATCCATGACCAAATGGTCAACAAAGCTGGCGCCTGGGCTCAAACCATCGCAGGCCTTAAAAACGCTATCGAAAGTCCACTTTACGTCATGACCAATACCACAATGCTGCAAAACAATCGAGAGAGTATAGGAGAAACTCTGGATTTCCTGTCGGGTACAGGCGTATCCACTGTTGGGTTGAACGCACTGATCTATGCCGGCAGGGGAAAAGACGTCGGCACTGGTTTAAGTGAGGACGAACTTAAGCCACTCCTGGAACTTGCCCGCAGCCATACCGGCCAGAATGGCCAAAAATTAATCTGGTACACCCCTACTCTGTACTGCTATTTCAATCCAATGGAAATGGACCTGGGGGTCAAAGGCTGCTCAGCCGCATTATATAATATGTGTGTTGAGCCCGACGGCGGCGTGATACCTTGCCAATCATATTACCAACAACTCGGGAATCTCTTATACGATCCCTGGGTATCGATCTGGGAGCACGAATTAGCTTTGCGTCTCAGAGAGAGAAAATACGTGCCCGAAGGTTGCCAGGCCTGCACCTTACTCCAGGAATGCGGGTCTGGCTGCCCCCTTGCATACGCTGAACAACCCCGGGAGATTATGCCAGTGATCCCGCCGGCATCTTGATCGATTGAAAGGACTGGATATTTTCTATGGCTAACCTGATAACAATTGCTCGATTTCCACTTCTTTTCCTGTACCTGGCTATTATGTACTATGGGAAACCAATCCATCTCTACTGGAATGTCTTATTATTATTCATTATCTTCAACCTGGACTCACTGGATGGTTGGGTCGCTCGTAGAAGAGGCGAAACATCTCTGCTAGGCAGCGTTCTAGATATAGCCACCGACCGCACGTTGGAGTATGTATTGTGGGTGGTTTACGCCCATTTAGGTCTGATCCCGGTCATCGTGCCAATCATCGTCCTCATCAGGGGAACCGCAGTTGACGCAGTCCGCTCAGTAGGCATGAAGAGCGGCAAAAGTGCCTTTGATCAAATCCAATCTCCCCTCAACCAATTCCTGGTAGGCTCCAGGTTCATGCGGGCCTTTTACGGTATCGCCAAGGGGATCGCTGCTATACTCCTTTCCCTGGCTTATGCTTTGCCCCCGGTTGGTGAGGGATGGTTCGGCCTGGTTTATCAAACTGGCCTGGTGTTTACCTGGGTGAGTGTCTTTCTTTGCCTGGTCCGGGGCATTCCGGTGCTTGTAGAAGGTGTGAAATCGTTGTCATGATCCAATCAGCTAATCAGTATCAAATGATCAACTAATGTCAATGCAGAATATTCTTAACAGCAAAGCATCTGTCCAATTTTCGATCCTGATCGGTAAATATTTGCCTAGAAAATGGGGGTACGGATTTAGCAGATATCTCGGCACTCTGATCGGGTCTGTTAACGGCTGGGATATCAATCGCAACATCCGCTTGAATCAATATGTTGTGCAGGGAGAGATACATTCCAAAGCAGACCTTATACGATCTGCCAAAAAAGTACTGATCCACGCCGGGCGTTGTTATTACGATTTACACCATTACTTCAAGAAGCCGGAGGAGTTGAACGATATCGTACCCTGGTCTGATCAAATGCAGGATTTTGTTGATTTAACAAATCAAAAACAGGGATTCATGGTTGTAGCACCCCACATCAGCAACTTCGATCTTGTCGTATCCCGGCTGGTCATGGGCGGTTTCCAGGGGAAAGTATTATCCTATCCGAATCCTGGAAGTGGGTATCAACTCCAGAATGAGATCAGGAAGTCATATGGCTTGGATGTGACTCCCCTGAATGTCCCGGGGGTTGAAGCTGCCACAATTGAATATATGAAGCGTGGCGGTGTGGCGGCAACGGGGGTGGATCGGCCTCTACCGGCACGGAAGAAAAGGCATTTCGTGAATTTCTTTGGAAAGCCGAGTCCCCTTCCTCTCGGCTATATAACAACTGCTCTTTCAGCTGATGTGCCGATCATCGTTGTTACCGCTTATATGATGCCGGATAGCAGGTACGGGTTCCGGCACACAGAACCAATCCATCTTAAGAAGTATGACAACAAACTGGATAATATACTCCAGAATGCTGAAATGGTTCTCAAGGAAATCGAGAATTTCATCAAGCTTTACCCCGAACAATGGTTAATGTACTACCCTGCCTGGCCGGATCTCCTGGAGAAAGGAATATGATCTACCAATTGATTGGGCTCTTCCTTTTTGTTTTCGGGCTCAGCCACAAGCTGGAAACTACTCGCAACTTGGATTTCCAGGCAGTAAGGCTCATCCAGAACAGGCTTGGCCGCAAACCCTTCCTGGCTTGGTTCGAAGAATTATGGGTATTTGGGCGCACAACCTTTGCACTGGTCATCCTGCTCCTACTAACCGGATATAACTGGAAACTTGGCCTTTCAGCCCTGTCTGTCTTCGGAATTGTGGCAGGCCTTGAGATGGTAATAAAATCGACATTCAATCGCAGCCGGCCCTATTCTGCCCACAAGGATATCCAAATGCTTCAACCCAGGGAACCAAGCGACCCCTCTTTTCCTAGCGGGGATACACTACGGATCTGGTTCCTGACCCTGATCCTTGTGATCGCTTTGGGCAATAACCTGGCCTTTGGGATCCTTTCCGCTCTTCTGGCAGTGCTAGTTACCATGGGCAGGTTGATATTTGGTGTCCACTATCTAACGGATGTATTGGGGGGTATTGGTTTGGGATTTCTCGGTGCGGGCACAACGATCTGGTTGTGGCAATCCCTTCATTTAGTATGATCCGGGGAGGGTCCTATGGATTTTGACCAATTAATATTAAAACGATATAGCTGCCGCCATTATTCTGATCAAACTGTTGAAGAACATATACTGGGAAAGGTTCTGGAAGCTGCCCGGTTAGCTCCCACAGCAGCCAACCGCCAGCCTTTTCAGATCATTATCATCAAAACTGCCGATCACGGGGAAGACTTGCTGAAGATCTATCCCAAGGAATGGTTCATCCAGCCTCCCCTGATCCTGTGCGTTTGCTGCCAACCAGATATCGGCTGGATCCGAAAGAAGTATGATGGACAGAGCTACGCCGAAGTAGATGCTGCTATCGTGGTCGACCATATAACTTTGCAGGCCGCTGACCTTGGGCTGGGCACTTGCTGGATAGGGGACTTTGATCCCAAAGAGGCAAGAGAGTTCCTGGGCTTGCCTGCTGAAGTCCAGCCAGTGGCCTTCACTCCATTGGGTTATCCCCTGGATCAGCCGGGGACGAAAAAAAGGAAAGAGCTCAAGGACCTAGTGCGTTACGACACATGGTAAGATAAAAATAATAGGGCCTGGGATGACCAGGATCGGTTAGGAGTCGATATGAATAAATGGATTGAAAGCGTCTCCAGCTTGTTTAAGCCAGCCAAATTACTTCCCCCCGGCATATATCACTATCAGTCACCTCCCAATGCAGAACTGCAATTCCGCCTGCATTTGCGCGTGGCTGTTGACGGCACCGGCCTGCTTATCATTAACGCCTCGACCATCCTCCACTTGAACCAGACCGCAACTGAACTTGCATATCATTTTACACAGGGATCCTCCCTGGAAATTACAGCCAAGACAATCGCGTCTCGCTACAAGATATCCCGTGATCAGGCTAAACGTGATTATTATCATTTCAAACAAAAAATCCAGTCCCTGGTAGAAACTCCGGACCTTGATCCAATTAGCGTCCTGGATATATCCCGCCAGGATCCCTACAGCGGTACAATATCAGCACCATACCGCCTGGACTGTGCCCTGACATATCAACTTCCCGATAAAAGCAGCCCGGACCTGGCTCCCGTTAAACGGGTGGACCGGGAACTGAACACTGATGAATGGTTCACCATCATTGATCGGGCCTGGGAGATCGGAATTCCTCACTTGATATTCACTGGCGGTGAACCAACACTCCGCGATGATTTGATTTCCATCATCACTAAAGCGGAGGAAAATGGTCAGGTGACAGGCCTGTTAACAGACGGTTATAAGTTGATCGATAAGGAATACCGCAATGCTCTCTTGAATAGCGGTCTTGATCACCTGTTATTTGCACTCGCACCTTTGGACAAGGACTCCTGGATAGCACTCCAAGCCATCATAAATGAGGATATATACACAACGGTTCACATAACCATTAACGCTAAAACCTTGCCCGTCCTTTCCCAAACTATCAATCAATGCCAGAAATATGGGGCAAACGCAATCTCATTAAGTGCTTCGAACAGGGAGGATCCTGCCATCCTGGAAGGGCTCACACGAGGACGCTCGATGGTTGCTGAAGCTGATCTTCCCCTAAAATGGGACCTACCAGTGCCATATTCAGCCCATAATCCCATCTCGATGGAGCTGGAAGGCAACCAGGAGGAAACTCCAGGGGCTGGGAAAGCCTGGTTCTACATTGAGCCCGATGGTGATGTCCTTCCTGCCCAGGGTATTAATAAAATCCTGGGGAATATCATCAGCCCTGAATGGCGGGAAATCTGGAACAAACCAGAGGAGGGTAAATAATCGATATGCCGCTGAGCAGAGAAGAATGGCATCAGCGGTTTCTTGTTCAAGCGCAGTGGACAGAAGCACTGCGCTTGTATTTTTACGACCTCATCAAAAAAGAGCATCTTCGCTGTGTACTGGATGTGGGTTGCGGGACAGGGGCTTTATTACCAGAGATGGACTCTTTGTCGCCCGCTCAAATCTATGGACTGGATGTAAATATCGACCATCTCTATTTAGCCAAACAGTTCTGCCAGGATTGCAGCCTTGTGGGGAGCGATGTTCATAGACTTCCCTTTGAGACAAATAGCTTCGATCTTGTGACCTGCCACTATTTTTTAATGTGGGTCGGCAGCCCCGAGCATGCCCTATCTGAACTGCATCGCATCACCAGACCAGGCGGCAGCGTGGTTGCCTTTGCGGAGCCTGATTATGGGGGAAGAATAGATTATCCACCTGAGTTTATCCGAATTCGTGATTACCAAATTACCAGCCTGCTCGACGCTGGTGCTGACCCCCGCATGGGTAGAAAATTGAAAAGCCTGTTTGCCACCGGCGGTTTTTCAGATCTGGAATATGGTGTGTATCAAGGATTCTGGCAAAGGGATATTTCTGATGAGGAAATTGATTCCGAATGGAGGGTGCTCAAGGAAGATTTGAAGGATGTATTAAACAAGGCAGAACTGCAGGCTCTAAAAAAGCATGATCTCAGCAGCAGGCAGCAAGGTACTCGGCTGGTATATGTGCCAACGTTCTATGCCTGGGGCAAGGTAGCAAAATAAGTGAGATCCGATGATAATGAAGCCCCTCAATAATCCCCTTAGAATCCGGACGACAAGCTATCCTAGCTTCCTATCAATATCAAGCACTGCCGATGCGATAGTAGATTTCAAAGGATAATAATGCTCATTTATTTAACTGATAGATTTCAGAGAGCTTTTAATCTAGCTCTGAACCTCCATAGGGAACAGCTAAGAAAAGCATCTGAAACGCCTTATATCGCCCATCTTATGACTGTGGCATCTCTGGTACTGGAGAATGGCGGGAATGAGGACCAGGCCATTGCTGCCCTGCTCCACGACGCTGTTGAGGATGCTGGCGGCTTGGATACACTCGCTAAAATCCGGGAGGATTTTGGGGATGTTGTAGCTGAATTAGTTGATGGCTGCACTGATTCCTATACGCAGCCAAAGGCTGAATGGAAATCCAGGAAAATCGCCTATCTTGAGAAAATCAAAGATTCTTCAGACGAAGTGAAGCTGATCTCGCTGGCGGACAAAGTTCATAATGCCCGCTCCATCCTGCGAGACCTGCACATCGTTGGAGATAGGACCTGGGATAAATTCCAAGGCAAAAAGTCTGGCACTCTCTGGTACTACCAATCCCTGGCAAAGATCTTCGATGACGCCCCTTATCCTGCCTTAAAAAACGAACTCCGCACCCTTATCGATGAGCTGCATACGCTAGCTAACCTAATGGAGAAACCCTGATGATGGAAGAAAAAATGTCCCTGGATCGCTACCAGGAACTTGCCAACCGTTCAGCTGGAGCCGGCGGCCAAGGTGAGCGGAGAATTATGGTTGCCGCCCTCGGATTAGCAGGTGAGGCCGGTGAATTTGCCAATCTGGTGAAAAAAATGACCGCACATGGCCACTCCTTTGACCCTCAAGCCCTTAAAGACGAGTTAGGCGACGTGCTCTGGTACCTCTCCGAGGCTGCAACCGCTTCAGGTCTAGATCTGAATGAGATCGCCCGGGAGAATGTAGAAAAATTACTCAATCGCTACCCGGAGGGTTTCAGCCAGGAATCCAGTATTAACCGGGAAGCATAAAAAAAGCCACAGCGGCGCTGTGGCTTTTTCCCTTTAAACCACTCACTTATTTGGCGTACTGGAATGTGACCAGGCCAATACCCTGCTCGACCACAATCAACAAATCGGCATTCGTTCTGGACGAGCCTGGATTGGTATAAAATCCATCTTCCAGCTCAAAATCTGAGGGGAATTTCACCCTCGTTAAACCATTTTGGGCATCCACAGCGATTCGGATATTTTCCGGGAACTCAACCACGATGATCCCCACTCCTTGTTTTATCAACACTTCTTCCATGATGGATTCTGGAAGATCTACGTACATCCTTCCTACGCCTTGATTAACGACAAGCGTTTCCAAATCCAGGGCAGCTAGATCAAGCAGCATTTCGCCGACGCTATTTTCAACCGCTAACTCCAAGGGGATAGCAGAAGTAAGCCCCAATTCCCACCGAGCTGTATAGGGGAAAAAAGAAGGCCTTGTGCTTGCCAGTTCATAACTGGCATGTCCTCGAACCTCTTCGAGGTCATCAACCACTGATCCAGGTGTTATAACCCCGTAGACCAATTGGCCGTTCCGTGACTCTGATAAAACTAATTCGCCGACACTCAAAGACAGATCCATTTCTGCGCTGTTCATGGTTGTTGTGATCTGCTCATCCATTTTCACATAATCTACCTGGATCGTCACACCTTGAAAAGCAAATAAAAAAGCTGCGCCAATTAGAACAACTGATAGGAGCACCCCCAGCAGGCTCCTCCAGCCAGACTGTCCCTTGAAAATAAAATCAATCCCTATGGCAATCAATATAACAGGCCAGAATTTAATGATCTGGGTCCAGCTGATCCAGGATTGGGGTCCAAAATAATTATATAGAAGCCCTGCTCCAACCCCGATCATTAATACTGGCCAGGCTACACCTTCCCGCCGAAACAGATCATCCAATCCTCCGATGATCAGCAGCAATGGCCAAAGGCGCCAGATGGTCTCCCAGCCTTCTCCCGGGATCAATCCAATATTCTTGCCCAAAAAGACCAGGCCAATGGTTATCAGCAGGATCGGGCCGAAAAAACTTCTCCGATGCAATTTACTTCGGGTTGTGTCTTCATTATTGTGTTTCATTGATCATGTCCCTGTTTGCGGAATATTAAGACGATCCCACCCACTACCAGAAGAACCGGCCATAGAATATCAAAATCAAACCAGTCCAGCCAGGTTATACTCAGTCGTTCAATGAACATCAATCCGCCAATCACAATCAAACCAATGCCGAGGATCAATCCTGATTGAGGATGAGGTTGAGTAACAGCGCTTTGCACATCATCCCCCATGGATTTGATTTTTGTGCTGAATAATTCATCCCTGAACCCGTAGGCTTTTCCTTCGTCAGGGATTATGATCCATAAAAGTAAATAGAGGATAAAACCAAAATCACTTCCAAATAGCAGCAGTACAAATAACAGGCGGACGAAGACAGGGTCAATATTGAGAAACACACCCAATCCTCCGCAAACACCGCCTATCATGCGGTCAGACACACTTCTGTACAGTTTAATATTATTCATATCGAAACTCCCTGATTCATCTATTTCCAGTTGCGGATGAGTACGAAAATGCCCAATCCCACTAGAAAGACAGGCCAGATGTAATTTAGAACGGATTGTATGGGTGCCATCAAGAGCAACCCTAATACACCCAGAATACCTGCTGGAATGAAAGCCCAGCGAGTGTTATAAGCCTGGCCGGGCAGAAGGGCGACTAACAGAAAAGTCAATCCCATGCCCAGGAAGAAGATAACATCGGACCAATCGGTTAGAAAATCCAAACCTGCCACCAGGGCCAGAGTTACCAGAACTCCTCCAGGGATGATCGCCCACCACTGCTCCTGCCTTCTCAGATATACTAACCAGAAAGCCAGGCCTATACAGCCCAAGAACACAGCGCCAGACCAACTACCGCCTGGAAAGATCCGAATGATATTTTCCAATCCAACCAGGGTTAGACCCAGCAGGGTTAATCCCGGGATCACAGCCCACCACTGATCAGGTTTGGTAAAATAGACCCACAAAAAAGCACCTGAACCAATGGCCATCAAGATGATCCATAAATATTCAAATGCGCTGCCCAAAACCTGAAATTCCTGAAGGAAAAACAAGATTCCGGCCAGGATCAATAATGCTCCCCATAATAATCTACTTCGATCTTTATTCATCATTTCCCATTCCTTATTATGCTTTCCAATACAATCTTATCCCTTTCTAAAGACCCAGGTAAGTAAAGGAATATACGGAATCCACCTTCCCAAGTTGCATTTCAGGTGAGTATATTCTGATCAAGCACCAAATATCTCACTCCGTAATTTAAATCCTGCCGCTTCCAACCTGGGTGTGAATAAAGGTCGCAGGCCGGTAGCTTCCATATCTCCCTGAATTTTACCTGCTGCCGATACGCCGGTTTGCACAAAATGGAAAAGATCTGAGAGTGTTACGATGTCCCCTTCCATGCGGGGGACTTCAGTTATTCGAGTGACCTTTCGTGTCCCATCTGTAAGCCGCTCCATGTGTACTATCAGGTCGATCGCTGCCGCAATTTGAGTCCTCAAAGCCATCAGGGGTATCTCCAGCTCTGCCATCATGGACATGGTTTCCAGACGCGAGACTGCATCCCGGGGTGAGTTGGCATGCAAGGTAGTGATGGACCCATCATGGCCTGTATTCATCGCTTGCAGCATATCCAGGGCTTCCCCACTCCGAACCTCTCCAACGATGATGCGGTCTGGCCGCATGCGAAGGGCGTTCCGCACCAGATCCCGGGTCGTAACGCCGCCTTTACCGTCGATATTCGGCATGCGGGTTTCCATCCGGACCACATACTTTTGATTGAGGTTAAGCTCCGCAGCATCCTCAATAGTGATGATCCGTTCTTCATCCGGGATGGAGGTTGCTAGTATATTCAACAAAGTGGTCTTGCCAGAACTTGTATTTCCTGTGATGAGTATATTCAATCGAGCAGCTACACAAGCCTGCAGGAATTCAGCCATGTGGGAAGTCATTGTTCCCAATTCAATGGACTGCTTTATGGTTAACTTGCTTTCCAAGAATTTTCGAATGGTGATAGCCGGACCATCAACAGCAACTGGCGGGATAGCGATGTTCACCCGGGAACCATCGGGCAAACGCGCGTCTGCCATGAGATTCTCCTGATCTACCCGCCTTCCGAGTGGGGACAGGATCCTGGTAATCACAAACATGATATGGTCTTCATCTTTGAATTTGATCCCGGTGTCTTCCAATTTGCCATTCCGCTCGATATACACTTGTTCGGGACCGCAGATCATGATCTCGCTGATGTCAGGCTGCTCAAGCAATGGTTGAATGGGTCCATACCCGGAAATTTCATTCTCAACCTCAGAGAATATTTTTGCCTGATCAAATTTTGTCATGGGATAGTTATCGGCAAACTTGGCATAGCAGGACACAATCAACTTCTTAACAACTGCCTGGTATTCTCCCGAGTTGTCCGGCGATGAAGTATCCAGTTCCCTACCAACATTCTCGATCAAGAGTTGGATTAACTCTTTTCTGGCTTTTTCAGAAAGGCGGTCTTCAGGCTCAACATAATGGTTCAGCATTTGTATCCCTCTCCCTTCCAGTCATGTTTTTATACAGATGCCAACGCATCTCTGATCAAATCAATCCGGGTTGGCCCGTGCGGTTAAAAACCCAGCAGCTCTTTTGCTTCATCCAGGATATATCGCCAGGCATCACCCTGATCTATTGGTGAATTCCCTAAGTAATCCTTCCAAGGATCCTTTAAAAGTCCGGCAGCTACAGCCTGTCCGCAAGCTTTGCCGGCTTCAAGGTCATATCCACCTTCCAAAATGACCGCAATCCTTCCCTGGCAATTAGCATCAGCCCAACTCCGCAGTTCCATCATCATCGTATAGATGCAATTTGCTGATAACTGCATGCTTCCCAGTGGATCACGCCAATGTGTATCAAACCCAAAACTGATCAGCAGTACATCCGGGTTTATTTCATCCAAGAAAGGAAGGATGATTTCGGACAACAAATGCTGGTAGGCGACGTCCCCTGAGAATGCAGGGATAGGCAGATTCAGGGTAGCGCCTTCTCCTGGACCTGATCCAACTTCAGATAAGGCACCTGTGCCAGGATAGAACGGCGACTGGTGCACCGAGATATAAACCACGTCCCCTCGTTCCCAAAAGATATCCTGGGTGCCATTTCCATGGTGGAGATCCAGGTCGATGATCGCCACTTTATCGGCACCCTTTTCATCCAGCAGATACTGTGCTGCAACTGCCGCGTTATTGATCAAACAAAAACCCATAGCCCTCGAGCGAGTGGCATGGTGCCCGGGGGGGCGAGTGAGGGCAAAACCCGTTAAGGCTTTCCTTTCCCAAACCTGGTCGACCACTGCCAGGGCCCCTCCAGCGGCATTAAGAGCCAAATTCCATGAATACTTTGTTGCATACGTATCCGGGTCAAGCATCTGCTCCTGATGACTGGTTTTCTCTAGAAGTTGAAGATATTCGCGCTCATGAACAGATCCGAGAAGATTATCACTCGGAGGAAAGGGTTCAATGATAGGATATTTGGCCCAATATCCTGCTTCTATAAGGCCTTCCCGGAGCGCATCAATCCGTTCGGGCCGTTCAGGATGGCCGTAAAGAGAGTGATTCTGGTGACCTTCTGGATAATAGATTACTAGAGAGTCCATCTACCCTCCCAGGGTAAGATAGGCGGAATCCTGGCTTGTGTTATTATTCATCTAGCAGGATCAGAATTTTTTTTATTTATTCTAAGAATAATATCAGGTTCAATAAAAGGAATAAATATGAATCACCAAGAAGGAAATTTTCCAAAAACCGCAGGACAATCCATATATTATCAGTATTGGCTGCCAGAGAGCAAGGTTAAAGCGTCAGTTTTTGTAGTCCACGGGTTGCACGAACACAGCGGAAGATACCAGCATCTGGCCAAATATCTGACCGATCAGGGATATGCTGTTTACGGCCTGGATTTCCCCGGGCATGGCAGATCCTACGGTCCCCGATCCTATGTGGATAGCTACAGTGATTTTATCACCCCGATGGAAACCTACCTGGATATGATCAAAAACTGGAACCCCGGATTACCAGTCTTTTTAATAGGACATTCCATGGGCGGATTGTTAGCAGCAACCTTTCTTGCCAAGCATCCCGGTCAGGTCAAGGGCGCTGTGCTGTCCGCAAGTCTGGCAAAAGTACCGGATTATGTTTCTTCCTTCACCCTTGAAGTGGGGAAGATCCTCTCTTCGGTACTCCCCAAAGTTCGCATAATTGGAATTGATAAAGAAGGGTTAAGTCGAGATCCTGCCGTCGTCCAGGCTTATCTTGATGATCCCTTGGTCTATAATGGTAAAACCACCGCCAGGATCTCCAATGAATTGAACTTCGGGATCAACCTGCTTGCAGAACGCGGATCCAACATTAAGGAACCACTGCTTCTCCTCCATGGAGGAGCCGACAGGCTTAGTGATCCAACCTGGTCTCAATACATCCACGATATCGTCTCCTCCCCTGATAAACAGCTGATCATATATGATGGTCTATATCATGAGATTTTCAATGAGCCGGAATCGAAAACCGTTTTCAAAGACCTGCTGGATTGGCTAGAAGCACATATACATTGATCCTGATTCAATGATTAAATAGACTGCCGCCCACGGATGGACCGATATCCTGTGGGCGGAATTCTTATATAAGATAAAGGTAAAATAATCAAGGACCAGAGCCTACCGTCCGGGAGTGTTAAAATAGGATGCTGCAGGAGATAATATGGCAAAACTCGAAACAATCCTGGCTGATATCCGTGACGCGATCGTTAGAAGTGATTTCCTGGCTGCTGGGAACGCTTGTTCATCAGCTGGCCAGATCCTCCTGGAAAGGAATCTGTACCCGGAAGCTGCAAAGTATTACCGGGAAGCCAGCAGTCATTTCGCATCTGTGGGAGAGTTCATTCTCCAAGCTAGATCGCTGAACCATTTGGGTATCTGCCTGGTAATGGGGGACGATCCTTCCTCAGCTATAATAATCCTTGATGAGGCTCTGGCATTGCTTGATCCATCTCCGGATATTTCCCTGATGGCTGCAATCCAGGGGAATATCGGCCTGGCACACAGCGCTTTAGGAGATTATCAAAACGCTATAAAATCGCATAAATCGGTCCTCGAAGCTGCTGAGGAAAGCGGTGATGATACTTTGCGGCTGAATGCCCTTATCAATCTGGCAGACAGCAATCTTCTGGATAAGAACTACCAATCTGCCCAGGGTTTTGCCCTGGTAGGGATGGATCTTGCCAGGGAAGTAGGCTCCCGTCCCGGATTGGTGATCATAAATGATTTGCTGGGCATGATCTCATCCCATCAAGGGAATCTCAAGCTTGCCGTGGAATACCACCAGGGTTCATTCCAGTACGCTCAGGAGATAGGTGACCTCCTCCGGCAAGGCATAGCTTTGGCAAACAAAGGGCTGGCATTGGAAGGACTTACAGATATGGAGGGAGCCCTGGAGGCCTTGAGCCTTGCTGAAGAAATGTTCAGGATTCTGAACTCCGACTACCTGGAAAAAACCCGCCGGGACCTGATGAGGATCCGCAAATCGATGACATGAACACGATCTTTTATTGAGGCTGATGCTCAGTGTACAATTGACGGAATAGGGACTATAATCTCCCAATGCAAACCAATTAATACTTTCTGGAGACAGTATGTTTCGTGCTCAAAAAATAACCCTCGCAATACTCATCTTAGCCATTGGATTAATACCTCTTGCCTCATCAACCCAGGCCCAAACACCGGTCGTGCATGCAGTGTTGTTCTTTACTCCGACATGTCCTCATTGCCAGGAAGTGCTCGAAGTAGTACTTCCGGAACTGGATAAGATTTACGGTTCTCAACTCGTGATCTTCGGGGTCAATACCTATACAGAACAAGGCAGTGCCCTCTACGCCAGTTATATAGATGCCTATCAAGTTCCCAAGGAAATGCAGGGTGTCCCCGCCCTTGTTGTTGCGGATCAATACCTGGTTGGATCAGGTGAGATACCGGATAGATTCCCATCCATCATCGAAGATGGACTCCAGGCAGGTGGAATCGATTGGCCGCCGATCCCTGGATTAATGGAAACCATGGATCAATCTACTAACTCTGAGGGCGCTCAAACGCCGTTAACCGATCAAAAGATGACTCTTGGTGAAAAATTCGCAGGTGACCTGGCAGCCAATATTCTAGCTGTTGTGATTTTGATCGGTATGTTAGGAGCAGTTATCTATGCTGGGATCAGCCTAAACAATCCTATCCAAAAAACAGGTAAACCCTATCCAGCCTGGATCATCCCTGTCCTTTCTTTGGTCGGCATCGGTATTGCCGGTTACCTGGCCTACGTCGAAGTCAACCAAGTGGAAGCTGTATGTGGACCTGTCGGCAACTGCAATACTGTTCAGGAGAGTTCCTACGCTACTCTGTTTGGGATCCTACCAGTAGGCGTATTGGGTATCCTTGGATATATTTCCATCATCATTGGCTGGCTGGCCAGCCTGCTGGATCTGGCCGGACTCAACCGGGTAATCAAATTCACTTTGTGGATCTTCACCCTCATCGGTGTCCTGTTCTCTATTTATCTGACATTCCTTGAGCCCTTTGTGATCGGCGCCTCCTGTATCTGGTGTTTGTCATCTGCAGTGATCATGACTCTGCTCTTCCTGATCACAACCAGCCAAATAAACGAACCAGATCAAGAGTCTTAGGCCCTAAAAAGAGGCTCCATGCATGAGTTAGCGATCACTGAACAAATCGCTGAAATTGCCATCAGGCATGGTGAGAAGAACCGTGCCCAAAAGGTCACAGATCTATATTTGGTTATCGGTGAACTATCTACGGTGATTGATGATTCCGTGCAATTTTACTGGGATCTGGTCACAGATCAGACAATATGCCAGGGAGCCACACTTCATTTTAACAGGATACCAGCGCTATTCCGCTGCCTTGACTGTGAAAAAGAGTACCAGCTGACGGATGGCCAACTTGCTCCATGCCCCCATTGTGGAAGCATACGGATGGAGATCCTCCAGGGCAAGGAATTCCACCTGGAAAGCATAAACATAACCTAACGAGGAACAGATGTCCAGAAATGTCTCTGTTGTTGAAAAAGTTCATAGCGCAAATGATCAATTAGCAGCGGAAAATCGGGAACGCCTCCAAAATGCAGATTTATTCAGCATCAACCTGATGGCATCTCCTGGTGCCGGCAAGACTTCTCTTATTGAGAAGACTCTCGAAGGACTAGACCCTTCCATCTCGGTTGCAGCTATCGATGGAGATGTGGCGACCAGCATCGATGCTGACCGGGCAGCTGCCGCTGGGGCGACAGCGGTTCAGATCAATACCGGTGGCCAATGCCACATAGATGCCCCGATGCTTCGCAGTGCCCTGAATGAGCTGGATCTGAATATTTTTGATCTCTTGCTGGTTGAAAATGTTGGAAATTTGATCTGCCCTGTGTCTTTCAAATTAGGCACCGACAAAAATGTCCTGATCGCTTCCATTCCGGAAGGAGATGATAAACCTTATAAATATCCAGCCATGTACCAGAATGTGGATGCTTTGCTGATCAATAAGATCGACCTGCTGCCTTATATCAATTTTGATATGGATTATTTTACGAAGGGCGTGGAAATGTTGAATCCAGGTTTAATCACATTTCCGATCTCATGTAAAACGGGGGAAGGTATCGAGGTCTGGATTCAATGGTTGACAGGTCATATCCGGACCGGCAAATCATCTTGATATGAACCCATCCTCTGCTTACCGGATCCTGATAAACGGCATCGTCCAGGGGGTTGGCTTTCGGCCATTCATATACGGTCTTGCCACAAGGTATGCCCTCGAAGGATGGGTCCGAAACACTTCAGGCGGTGTAGAAATTGAGATCAGCGGGCCAGCTGATGGATTGGAAAAATTCCTAACCAGCATCAAGACAGAAACACCTCCCCTGGCAAGAATCGAAACTCTCCAAAAGGAATCCATCCATCCCAATCAATATGATGGATTCCAGATCCATGGTTCTTTTATTATTGAGGGGGATTATCAGCCCATTTCTCCCGACGTGAGTATTTGTGAGGACTGCTTTCAAGAACTATTCAATCCTGTAGATTTTCGCTATCGATATCCCTTCATCAACTGCACAAACTGCGGTCCCCGCTTCACTATTATCAGAGACGTTCCTTATGATAGGCCAAAAACCACTATGGCGGATTTTGGACTCTGCCCAAAATGCAGCGAAGAATATGGGGATCCACTGGACCGCCGGTTTCATGCCCAGCCCGTTGCCTGTCCGGATTGCGGACCAGAAATCTGGCTTGAAATAGCCTCTGAGCCGAATTATGAACGAGTCGCGGGTGATCAAGCCCTGCTGCTCACCCAGCAGATGCTGGCCGAGGGAAAGATTGCCGCGGTCAAAGGATTGGGAGGATTCCACCTGGCCTGTGATGCTGAAAATCCAACCGCCGTTTCCACTCTGCGGAATAGGAAAAACCGCCCTGCTAAACCCCTGGCTGTGATGATGCCTGATCTGGATACGATCAGGAAGTTCTGCCTGGTATCTGAACAGGAAATAACCCTCCTGACCTCACCCCAACGCCCGATCCTGTTGCTGGACAGAAATCCCGCTCACCAGCTGCCGGAGGACATCGCGCCTGGTCAAGATTCGATTGGTGTGATGCTCCCCTACACACCGCTTCATTATCTGCTTTTTTCAGATCAGGGCACTTTTCCAAAGTCACCATACCGGGTCCTGATAATGACCAGCGCAAATTTCCGCGGCAATCCCATCCTGACCGATAATGATCAGGTCAGGGCGCAGCTGAGAGAAATAGCTGATCTGTATTTGTTTCATAATAGAGATATTCATATACATTGCGACGATTCAGTGATCCGGCACACCGACCCGGGAACGAATGATCGTTCCGCGGCAATGCCCATTCGCAGGTCCCGCGGTTATGCACCCCAGCCCCTTTCAATGCCCTTCAGCGGCCTTTCCGTACTTGCTGTCGGATCCGAGCTAAAGAATACATTCTGCCATACCCGGGACAATAATGCTTTTTTGAGCCAGCATATGGGTGATCTGAAGAATTATGAGACCCTGGCCAGTTATGAGGAAAGCATTCTTCATTATGAGAAACTTTTCCGGATCCGCCCTTCCCTGCTGATCCACGACCTGCATCCAGACTATCTTTCAACCGCCTATGCAATTGAGCGTTCTGAAGCGGAAAATATTCCAACCTTAGCTGTGCAGCATCACCATGCTCATATCGCGTCCTGCCTGGCTGATAATAACGATCTTGGTGACGAACCCATTATCGGGATGTCCTTTGATGGTATCGGCTACGGAGATGATGGTGCTATCTGGGGTGGAGAAATCCTCTTAGCGGATTATGATTCCTATCAGCGAGTTGGCCATCTGGATTATTTCCCCCTTCCAGGAGGTGACCTAGCGATCAGGAAACCATGGAGAATAGGTCTGGCACTACTGGACCATCTAGGACTGGACTGGGAACCGTCCATTCCTGCTGTTGCCTATGCGCAATCTCTTCGAGAACGGTTACCGGGTGCTCAGCCGATAGATGTCCTTCAAACTCAGCTTTCTTCTCTCATCAACACCCCTCTCACTTCATCGATAGGCAGGCTCTTTGATGGAGTCTCCGCCCTGCTGGGAGTCCGCCAGACAATCAGCTATGAAGGTCAGGCGGCGATCGAACTGGAAGCCCTGGCAGACCCTGACGAGACTGGGGCTTATCCAGTGGAAATTTCACCCGAAAATACCATCCTCATGAACTCTCTGATCTCTAGCCTGCTGAAGGATCTCCAGCAGGGTGAAAAAGTATCGGTTCTATCCGCACGATTTCACAACACCCTGGCTGCCTTGGTATTGGAACTTGCCCAGCTCATCAAGAAGGAACATTCCTTGAATAGGATTGCCTTGAGCGGCGGTGTGTGGCAAAATAGGAGCCTTCTCACTAAAACAACCCGCAACCTGTCCCAGGCCGGATTCCAGGTTCTGACCCACCACCAGGTACCGCCCAATGATGGTGGGATCTCTCTGGGTCAGGCTTTGATCGGTTTGAGAAAATTATCAGTGAAGGAGTGATCAAATATGTGCCTCGGCGTTCCCGGAAAGATCATCGAAATATATGAAAAACAGGGTCTGAAAATGGCTCAGGTGGATTTTAGCGGTGTCAGGCGCGAAGCTTGTATTGAACATGTGCCTGAAGCGAAGATAGGCGATTATGCTATCATCCATGTTGGCTTTGCTATCAGTCTGCTCAGTGAGGAAGAAGCCCAGGAGACGCTCGATTTGCTGCGTCAGATCGTTGAAGCTGGCGATATGGAGGATGGGGATCGGACATGAAGTACCTCTCAGAGTACCGGGACGCTGATCTTGTCCTCGGCACAATTGACAAGATCGCTAAGCGGATCACTCAGCCCTGGACATTGATGGAAATCTGTGGCGGCCAAACCCATTCCATCATCAAGAACGGTCTCGACCAGCTCCTCCCGCGGGAAATCGAACTGGTCCATGGACCAGGCTGCCCTGTTTGTGTCACCCCCCTGGAACTGATCGACAAAGCCCTTGAGATAGCTTCCAGGCCGGGGGTGATCTTCACAAGCTATGGAGATATGCTGCGAGTTCCAGGCTCCCAGGGGGATCTCTTTTCTGTTAGAGCTAACGGCGGAGACGTGCGGGTGGTATATTCTCCGCTGGATGCGGTCCGCCTCGCCCAGGAAAACCCTACCCTCGATGTGGTCTTCTTTGCGATCGGATTTGAAACCACAGCTCCTGCCAATGTGATGAGCGTGATCCAGGCACAGAAGCTGAACCTTGAAAACTTCAGCATCCTGGTATCACATGTCAGGGTTCCACCAGCCATCGAAGTTATCCTCGGTTCACCCTCAAACCGGGTCCAGGGGTTTTTAGCAGCTGGTCATGTTTGCGCGGTGATGGGCTATTGGGAATATTTGCCCCTGGCAGATAAATATCAGATACCCATCACGGTCACCGGTTTTGAACCCCTAGACATCGTGCGGGGAATCCTGGCAACAGTCGAATCCCTCGAGGAAGGTACCTCAGAAGTCAAGAACGCATATATCCGAACCGTGACAAAAGAAGGCAATCAAAGCGCCCAGGCAGTCATCAACCAGGTTTTTGAAACCTGCGATAGAAAATGGCGCGGCATTGGGATCATCCCTGGCAGCGGCTGGCGCTTGAAACCCGTTTATGCTGAATTCGATGCAGAAAAGCGCTTCGATGTGGAAGCCATCCAGGCAGAAGAATCTCCCCTTTGCATTTCCGGACAGGTACTGCAGGGGATCCAAAAACCCGACCAATGCCAGGCATTTGGCAACCCTTGCACACCCGAGAACCCACTGGGAGCGACTATGGTTTCTGATGAAGGAGCCTGCGCCGCTTATTATCGATACAGGACTCATACTCCCCTCACAAATGGATCGCTTCATGACTGAAAAATCGCCCGAAATGCAAGGTCCGGTTTGCCCTCTACCAAGCAAACACAACACCAAGATCGTTCTCGGCCACGGAAGCGGTGGCAAAATGATGGCCGATCTGATCAAGGATGTTTTCTACTCCCAGCTTGAGAATGAACCCTTGCTTGCGGGCAATGATGCCGGCGTTGTTGAACTCACAGATGGACTCAGTCTGGCGGTTAGCACAGATGCCCATGTTGTCTCACCTCTTTTTTTTCCGGGTGGAGATATTGGCCGGTTGGCTGTTTGTGGTACGGTGAATGATGTCTCCATGGTAGGCGCCACTCCCCTCTACCTGACAGCCAGTTTCATCCTTGAGGAAGGCCTTGAAATCGCTGTTCTGGAGAAAGTAGTCGAATCCATGAAGGCAGCCGCCGACGAGGCAGGTATAGAGATCATAAGCGGAGACACAAAGGTCGTAGCTCATGGCGAAGCCGATGGAATCTATATCTCAACAACAGGGGTAGGTTTGATGAATCCCTTCATCGATATTGGAGGAAACAAAGCCAAACCCGGAGACCAAGTGATCATCTCGGGAACCATAGGTGATCACGGCATCGCGGTCCTTGAAGCCCGGGGGGAATTGGGCTTCCAAACCCATCTTGAAAGCGATGTAGCCCCCCTCAATCACCTGGTTGAGAATATGCTGGCTGCCAGCAGGAATATCCACGTTTTACGTGATCCAACCCGAGGTGGAGTAGCCTCCACTCTGAATGAGATCGCCCGACAGTCAGGCGTAGGAATTACTATTGAAGAAAAAAGCCTTCCTGTTCGACCGGAAGTTGCTGGAGCCTGCGAGATGCTGGGCTTTGATCCGTTATATATTGCCAATGAAGGGAAACTCCTAGCTATTGTCAAAGCTGAAGACACAGAGATCATTCTCGAGGCTATGCGCAAATCCCAATATGGCCAGGATGCAGTTGTGATAGGCAAGGTCGAATCAGAGCCAACTGGCAAGGTCCTCCTCAGAACCTCCCTGGGGTCAACCCGGATCGTTGATGTCCTGTCTGGAGAACTGCTACCAAGGATCTGCTGACCCCTGAACTGATACCAAACGCTTTCAACCCAGCTCCTTCATCCCAACAGGATATTCATCCTGTTTTTATGCTAACTGCATCCCCCTGAGGTATGATTTGATTGACAAGGATTTCTCACCACGTTAAAATCAAATGAAATCCTATCCATTATGGATTAGAGATCAGGACTCACAATATTGACCCAAGCCCTAGATTGTGAGGGTCAGAGGGCCAAACCCCATCACTACTGCCCCTCCGATCCCGGGTCTGGGCGGTTGTCTCAAAAGATTTGAAGAATTAACCTGAATACTATCTGGTTCATCATCATGTTCCACACAGGCCAATTTGAGCCAGATAGTGCGTTTTATCAGTCCATTACCGGTTGTACGCTGGTCATTGCTGCAGAAACGTCACCACCTGCTAGCGATTAATCGTTGTTACTCAGGGAGAGTTCTCGATGTCGACTCCAACCTCACAAGATAATACGAACGGCAAGCCTGTTGGTTCTGTCATGGTTGTTGGAGGGGGAATTGCGGGTATGCAGGCTTCACTTGATCTGGGCGATCAAGGTTATAAGGTCTATCTGATCGAGAAAGAAACAGCGATTGGTGGGAAAATGTCCCAACTTGATAAGACATTCCCAACCAATGACTGTGCCATGTGCACCATATCTCCCAAGCTTGTTGAAGTTGGCCGGCATCCCAATATAGATATCTATACCGGTTCCGAAGTTGTCGATGTTTCCGGAAAAGCTGGGAACTTCAATGCCAGGATCAAGATCGAACCTCGATATATCGATCTGGAGGACTGTGTCGCCTGCAATGACTGCGTGGAGGTTTGTCCGGTGGTTGTACCGGATATCTTCAATGAGGAGCTTATTCAGCGCCATGCTGTCTTTAAACAGTATCCCCAAGCTGTTCCTAACGCCTATGCCATCACCAAGGCGGGCATTGCCCCCTGCCGGGATGCCTGCCCTGCAGGCCAGCGAGCCCAGGGCTATATTGCACTGATCCGCGAAGGACGCTGGGAGGATGCTTATCGAGTCATCAAGATGGATAATCCTTTTCCCGGTATCTGTGGGCGAATATGCAACCATCGCTGCGAAACCGCCTGCAATCGGGGAAAATTCGATGAACCGATCAATATCCGGGCATTAAAGCGTTTCGTAACAGATAAGGTCTATGAACAACCCAGGCCTGAAGTCGCGCCAGCGGAAATACTCTATCCTGATGACCGGGTAGCCATTATCGGAGCCGGTCCAAGCGGCCTGACCGCTGCTCAGGATCTGATCATGAACGGTTACCCTGTCACGGTCTTCGAAGCCATGCCGGTTGCTGGGGGTATGCTTCGGCTGGGTGTGCCAGAATATCGACTACCCACAGAGGTCATTGAGCGCGAGGTACAGGATATCGTTGATCTGGGCGTAGATCTCAGATTGAATCACCGGATTGATGATCTGGACGATCTGTTTGAACAAGGTTTCAAATCAGTTCTGATCGCCGTAGGCGCTCATGAGGGCATCCGGCTGCCCATCCCTGGTTCGAATTTTGAGGGAGTGATCATCAATACTCGCTTCTTGCGGGATGTCCGCCTCGGGAAGTATCAAGACGAGGGTCAATCAGATGCTCCCCTCCTTGGGGATCGCGTCCTGGTCCTGGGTGGGGGAAATGTGGCTATAGACTGTGCCCGCTCTGCTGTCAGGCTTGGCAAAGAAGTGCATCTGGCATGCCTGGAAAGCCGTTCAGATATGCCAGCCCATAACTGGGAGATTGAAGCTGCCATTGAGGAGGGAGTCCATATCTATCCCAGTCGTTCCTTTGAGCGCATACTGGGAACCAAAGAGGATCGGGTCAAGGGCATGGAGCTGATGGAAGTTTCCAGCTTCAGTTTTAATGAAAGCGGCGGCCTTAATGTTGAAAAAGTGCCCGGATCCAAACATGAGATACTTTGTGATACCGTCATCTTCTCAGTTGGCCAGCGGGCTGGCCTGGCATTTATCCCCGATGATGCAGGTGTGGGCATCACTAATAAACAAACCATTGCCATCAACCCCAACACGCTAGCAGCAACCAAAGAAGGCGTTTTCGCTGCTGGTGACAGCGTTTCAGGAACGGCATTTGTGATCGAATCAGTTGAGAGTGGTCATAAAGTGGCCAGCTCGATCATGCGTTTCCTGAAGGGAGAAGACCTGGAGCCACCTCCCGGCCCTGATCTGCCAGTTGTGGATCTCACCGAGTCCGACCTCGAGGAGAGGCTTGCCAGGGGTGAAATCACCCATCAACAACGGGTTCCCCTCCCTGAACTGGAATTAAAGGACCGCGTTTCTTGTTTTGCTGAGGTAGAGATCGGCTACAGCGAGGACAAAGCCCGTGAGGAGGCTGCGCGTTGTTTGTCTTGCGGGATCTGTTCTGAGTGCATGTCCTGTGTTTTCGCCTGCGGCAAAGATGCCATACACCACGATATGGTTGGAGAAGAGGTGAAACTGAATGTTGGCGCTATCATACTGGCCCCGGGATATCAGACATATCAGGCATCTCTTTCTCAGGAATATGGATTCGGCAGATTCCCCAATGTCGTGACCTCACTTCAGTACGAACGTTTGCTGACTGCAAGTGGTCCGACCGGTGGACATGTCAAACGCCCCTCTGACCAAAACAGCCCCAAGCGGATCGCCTTCCTCCAGTGTATTGGTAGTCGGGACCAGAATCACGATTATTGTTCCTCGGTCTGCTGCATGTATGCTGCTAAAGAAGCCATCATGACCATCGAGCACGCCCGGGCAGAAGAGCGCACCCATCCCGGCAGCGGCGATGTCCACTGCCAGGTATTTTTTATCGATACTCGGGCCTACAGCAAGGGCTATGAGGAGTATTACCGGCGAGCTGAGGAAAAATATGGAATAGAATACACACGCTGCCGAATAAGCCAGGTTGTTGAGAATCCAGACAATCACAATTTGATCGTCCGCTACAGCTCACCTTATGAAAACCAGGCAGTTCCAATCGAAGAGGAATTCGATATGGTTGTGCTGTCTGTTGGTATGGAGATCTCTGATTCCGTCAAAGACCTCGGCCGCCAGCTGGGTATTGAGCTGGATGAATACGGTTTCTGCCATACAACCCTGTTTGACCCCCTGCAGACCTCGCGGGATGGACTTTATGTCGCCGGTCCTTTCCGGGAACCCAAGGACATCCCCGAGTCAGTCATTGAAGGTAGCGGCGCTGCTGCTAAGGCATCCAAACTGCTCTCCCCTGCCCGGCATTCCCTGGCAATTAAAAAGAATATCCCGCGGAGCGGTCAATCGCTGGCGAGGAAACCCGCATCGGAGTGTTCATCTGTCACTGCGGCAGCAATATCGGCGGTTATCTGGATGTTCCCGACGTGGCAGAGTATGCAAAAACACTTCCCCATGTAGTACACGCAGAGGATAATCTCTATACCTGTTCCCAAGACACAATTGCCCATATCATAGATACTACTGTTGAGTTGGGCCTGAACAGGGTCGTTGTCTCTTCCTGCACGCCAATCACCCATGAACCACTCTTCCAGGACGCCCTCAGGCAGGCAGGGATCAATCCTCACCTGTTCGAGATGGCCAATATCCGCAACCAATGCTCCTGGGTGCACTCCAATAACTGGGAAGAAGCTACTGAAAAAGCTCGTACGCTTACCCGCATGGCAGTTGCCAGGGCTGAAAAACTTGACCCGATTGAAATCAGTGAGGTGCCAGTTTGCCAGGAAGCTTTGATTATCGGAGGTGGAGCTGCAGGCATGAATGCTGCCCTTAACCTGGCCGGTCAAGGTTTCCCGGTCCACCTCGTTGAAAAGAAAGGGGAACTGGGTGGCAATTTGAATTCACTGCGTTATTTCTCCTCCCCCAAGGATTCCCCGATCGAGATAAGCCCCCTCGAATACCTGGATGGCTTGGTCCGACAAATCGAATCCAATCCTTTGATATCTACTTATCGCAACGCCCAGCTGCTGGAAACTGATGGTTTCAAGGGAAATTACACTTCCACTGTCCAATCTGATCAGGAAGTCATTTCCATCAAACACGGCGCGATCATCATCGCTACCGGCGGGGTGGAATATAAAGGCGATGAATACCAATACGGGAAATCTCCCAGGATCAAAACACAGCTGGAATTCGAAGGATTTCTGGGGGAACACATACCAGGAAGCGGATCCCGGGCTGTGGGGGGTGGTCTGCCCGAGCGAGTTACTATGATCCAATGTGTTGGACCTGCTGAGAAGTACTGCAGCAGGATCTGCTGCACCACAGCGATCAAAAATGCCCTCAAGCTCAAGGAGATCAAACCAGAAGCGGAAATTACCATACTCTACCGCGATATTCGCACTTACGGATTCAAGGAGCGTTTATACACCGAAGCCCGGGAAGCAGGCATCCGTTTCATTCATTTCGAGTTTGACAGGAAACCAGAGGTGGAGATCCTCTCTCCTGATAATCCGGACCATGAAATAGTGGTCAGCGTTTTTGAACCGATCCTGCAGCGGGATGTCAGATTGCCCACTGATATGCTGATCCTTTCCACTCCGATCATTCCCGATCCTGGCACGAAGAATTTGGCGAATCTTCTGAAATGTTCCACGGACATGGATTCGTTCTATATGGAAGCCCATGTCAAACTACGCCCTGTGGATTTCGCGGCCGATGGGATCTTCATGGCCGGCATGGCACATTATCCAAAATTCCTTGATGAGACGATCGCCCAAGCCGAAGCAGCTTCATCCAGGGCAGCCCGCTTACTCTCGCAAGAGAAGATCCTCACCAACTCCCGGGTAGCCCAGGTTGATCCCCAAAAATGCGTTGGCTGCCTGACTTGTGTCAGAATTTGTCCCTACAACGTACCCAGGATCTCCAACGAGCTGGACGGGGTAGGCAACATCGTGGGAGCGGCATTTATTGAAGCCGCTATCTGCCACGGCTGTGGATCCTGTGCATCCGAATGTCCTGCCCAGGCGATTCAGGTCCGCCACTGCACCGATGACCAGACCCTGGAAAAAGTGTTTTCATTTCTACTCTAGTGATAATTGGGATATGGATTTGCCATGAACAAGATTTTTATGCCTGACATCATCGCTTTTTGCTGCCATTACTGTGCTTACGCTGCTGCAGATCTGGCAGGCTCGATGCGCCTTGATTATCCTCCTTCGGTTAAGATCGTAGAAATGCCCTGTTCCGGCAAGGTGGATCCGATCTATGTCCTGCAAGCTCTCGAAGAAGGTGCTGACGGTGTATTGGTGGCAGGTTGATTGCCTGGCGACTGCCATTACCTGGAAGGTAATCTACAAGCAAGGCGAAGAATCGAACATATTAGAGAATTATTGGGTACAATTGGATTAGAAAGCCAGCGGATCCAGATGATCAATGTATCAGCTGCGATGGGGGGTCAATTTGCCTGGTCTGCTGCAGAGTTCACAGAAGAAATTAGACGGTTAGGACCAAATCCTCTCAAAGACAAATAACATCGCTCTTCCACTGACTCCTCTAGACTGATTTCGACGGATTGGTCCACTGGAGGACAGCATGAACGAGAACCTGAGCATTCTCATCGTGGATGATGATCCAGACATCCTGGATGGCATCTTGATGATCCTGGAATCACAGGATTATCATCTGAGGACAGCCCGAGATGGTCTCCAATGTTTAAAGCTTCTCAATGAAGAGATCCCTGATCTATTGATTCTCGACTTGTTGATGCCTCGAATGGATGGATGGGGCGTTATCCGGACGGTGCGCAATGATTCCAAGTATGCGAAAATGGCCATCATGGTCCTGACCACAGTGATCGAAGATGCCAGCAGGCGGCGCTACGAACTGGAAACTGGCCAAGCCATGGATATCCAGGCTTATATTGAAAAACCCGCTAAACCAGATGATCTTCTGAATATGGTGGAAAAATTATCTCAATGGAAGAAATGACGCCCTCCCTTACTGTAATCGCAGAACGCTTAGGCCAATCAGAGGTCTTTCAAACCCTACCAATGAAGGACCTGCTGGAAATTGCCAGATTTTGCCATGAGGATGTTTTCCAGGATGGGCAGGAAGTGTTTACTGAGGGTGAGCCTGCCAAACAAATGTTAGTTGTTGTGCGGGGAAAGCTGGCCATAGAAAAGAAGATCCAGCTGGGTCGTCACTCCACACCCAGAAATGCCACTATTGCTTATATCAACCCCAACCAGGTTGCAGGCTTTTCGATTTTGACCCAACCCCGTCAGCATTCTGCGACGATCATAGCCGTTGAGCCGACCCGCGTATGCGTTATTGATGGATCAAAACTCAGAGAATATCTAGCTGCTCATCCTGACGCAGGTTTTGAAGTGATCAGTGCCATAACCAATCTTGTCAGGCGGCGCTATCAAAGCGCAACCAATACCTTGACCTATTTCCTCTCGATCGTATCCCACGAGCTGAGAACACCTCTAGCGGCAGTTGAAAATTATCTACAAACGATCCTGGGAGGATTTGCAGGACCTCTGAACGAAAAACAAGAGCGCATGCTCAACCGGTGTGTGATCCGGGTCACCGATCTTTCAGCCCTGATCAGCGATGTAGTGGACCTGGCCCGGATGAGGCCAGAACAGATCCAGGCAGATTTTGAGTGGTTCGATCCCGGAGAGGTCGGCCGGGAATCGATTGAAGATACCCGTCTTTCAGCCGCGGAGAAGAATATCAAGATCATAGTCGAGCCGCCCGATGAATTCAAACCTATCGTAGGCAGCCGGCGGCGGATGAGACAGGTGTTCACTAACCTGCTCAATAACGCGATCAAATTTGCGCCAGAAGAGTCAACTATCCTTTATAAAGCCTGGTATGAAGAGGATAAATTGGTTTTTATGGTCGAAGACAGCGGCCCGGGAATACCCCCGGATGATGTTCGATATATCTTCACCGACTTTTTTAGAGCCAGCAACGTGGGTGATTCTCCCGGTGCAGGCCTGGGCCTTTCCATCGCCAAGAAGATCATGGATGCCCATAACGGGGATATCCTGGTTGAAAACCTGACAGATAAGGATGGTAACCCTTCCGGCAGCCGCTTCAGCGTTCATATTCCATTGGATCTGAGTACTCCTGAAATGCGCAGGAGAGAATGGCTGCCGGATAATTAGATCTAAGAAGCTGGGTGACCAGTATGGAGAATAAATCCCTCCCCTCCTCATCCAACGACCTTCTCATCGATCCCACAATCCATTCCAACCCATCCATAAGGATAGGCTCTGTGCTGGTCCTTGGCGGCGGAATCGCTGGCATGCAATCAGCTTTGGATCTTGCGGACCAGGGTTTTAAGGTTTATCTTGTGGAATCTAAATCCGCTATTGGCGGCAAGATGGCCCAGCTCGACAAGACCTTTCCAACCAATGACTGCGCCATGTGCAACATCAGCCCCAAGCTTGTCGAAACAGGCCGCCACCCGAATATTGAGATCATTACCAATGGCACCATTCATCAAATATCTGGAGAAAAAGGAAATTTCTCTGTTCAGATCTGGCAGGAACCCCGCTATATAGATATCGACAAATGCGTGGCGTGCAATGACTGTGTGGAAGTATGCCCGGTAATCATACCGGATCTCTTTAATGAGGAGCTCATTAAGCGGACCGCTGTCTTTAAGGAATACCCCCAGGCCATCCCTAATGCCTATACGATCAAAAAAGCTGGGGTCGCTCCCTGCCGGGATGCCTGTCCTACCGGGCAGCGAGCTCAGGGATATATTGCCCTGATCCGGGAAGGACGCTGGGAAGATGCATACCGCGTCATTAAAATGGACAATCCCTTTCCAGGAATATGCGGCAGGATCTGCAATCACCGCTGTGAGGATATCTGCAACAGGTCCAAATTGGATGAACCCATTAATATCCGAGCTCTGAAGCGTTATGTGACGGACCTGGTTTATCAACAGCCCCGGGAAATCATAGAACCCGCCCAGATCAAATATCCTGAGAACAGTGTAGCCATAATTGGTGCCGGTCCATGCGGGTTGACCGCCGCGCAGGATATCATCCAGAATGGCTATCCTGTGACAATCTTTGAAGCCCTGCCAGTTGCCGGTGGGATGCTGCGGGTGGGCGTTCCGGAATATAGGCTGCCGACCGAGATCGTCGATCGTGAAGTGCAAGACATAGTCGACCTGGGTGTAGATCTGCGCCTCAACCACCGGGTGGATGATCTGGACAATCTATTTGAGGCAGGATATCAAGCTGTGCTGATCGCTGCAGGCGCCCACGAGGGAGTGCGCCCACCGGTTCCTGGCGCCAATTTGGAAGGGGTTTTGGTAAGCACGAATTTTCTCCGTGATGTGCGGCTGGGAGAGATTCCGGATCTAGGAAAAAAAGTAGTGGTTGTCGGTGCAGGTGATGTTGCCATGGACGTTGCCCGAACGGCCCTCCGCCTTCAATCTGAGGTCCATGTCGTCTACCGCAGGCGCGAACAAGACGCTTCTGCCGGGGAGGAAGAGATTCGCCATGCTCGCGAGGAGGGTATCCAGTTCCACTTCCAGACCAGCCCGGCGGAAATCATCAGCGCCGGCAATGGAAATTTGGCCGGGATGTGGTGTGAAGATACTGAGCCAGGCGTGATAGACAAATCTGGCCGGCCCAAACCAGTTCCCATCCCGGACAGCAAACATTTCCTGGAATGTGATACGGTGATTTTTGCAGTTGGGCAGCGCGCAGGTCTGGCCTTCATCCCCGATGATGCTGGTGTGGGAATCACCGAGGATAATACGATTGCCATCAACCCCAACACTTTCGCCGCGACCCGGGAAGGTGTTTTCGCCGCCGGGGATAGTATCTTTGGGACAGCCTATGTTATTGAGGCGATTGCCACCGGTCACACCGCTGCCAGATCGATCATCCGCTATATGGAGGGCAAACACCTTGAACCTCCCCCCAGAAAACCTCTGCCTGTTGTCGAACTATCCAGGCAGGATATTGAAGAGAGAGTCAGCCGAGGTGAAGCGGAATATAAGCCTAGGGTCCCGCTTCCGGAAATTGACCCCCACTCCAGGCTTGATAATTTCCAGGAAGTTGTCCTGGGGTACGATGAGACCAGGGCCATGGAGGAGGCAGCTCGCTGCCTGGCCTGCGGGATCTGTTCCGAGTGTATGTCCTGCGTATTCGCCTGCGGTACCAATGCCATCGATCACGATATGGTTGCGTCAAAGAGGATTCTCCAGGTTGGAAGTGTCATTCTCACCCCTGGTTATCAAACTTTTCGGGCTGAAAAGGCGGAAGAGTACGGTTATGGACGCTACCCCAATGTGATTACCTCGATCCAATTTGAACGCCTCCTATCTGCGTCAGGACCAACCATGGGCCATGTCCTGCGTCCCTCAGATGGAGAACAACCCCGCAGGATCGCTTTTTTGCAGTGTATCGGATCCCGGGACCAGGAACATCCCTACTGCTCCTCGATCTGTTGTATGGCTGCCACCAAAGAAGCCTTGATCGCCAAGGAGCATGATCCTGAGCTGGACATCCACATTTTCCTGATGGATCAGCGAGCCTTTTCAAAGGGCTACTGGGACTATTTCAAACGCGCCAAAGACCAATATGGGATCCAGTATCATCACTGCCGTATCTCAAGCCTGGCTGAAACCCCTTCAAATCATAATCTCGTCCTGAGATTCCCGGCCAGCAACGAAATAAACACAGGTCTGGAGATGGAGCATTTTGACCTGGTTGTTCTGTCAGTGGGAATGGAAATACCAGAAAATCTCAAGATCATGGCACAACAATTGGGTATAGACCTGGATGCTAATGGATTCTGTGAATGCCAAACAGACGACCCTCTAGAGACCAGTCTTCAGGGCGTTTTCGCGGCAGGGGCTTTTCGGGGGCCAAAGGACATACCAGAATCAGTCATGGAAGCCAGCGGCGCTGCCGGCGCTGCAGCTGCATTTTTAAGTGAGGCAAGATATACCCAAACCACTACTCGTGACTATCCCGAAGAACGTGACACCACCTGCCAACCACCCCGTATTGGTGTATTTATCTGCCACTGCGGCAGCAATATCGGCGGATACCTGGATATAGATCAGGTAGCTCAGTATGCTTCCTCCCTCCCTCAGGTTGTACACGCCGAATCTAATCTCTATTCCTGCTCACAGGACTCTATCAAACACATCACTGATACAGTCCTTGAAACAGATTTAAATAGGGTTGTTGTAGCAAGCTGCACACCGCTGACCCATCAACCCCTATTCCAGGACAGCATCCGCGATGCAGGCCTCAACCCTTATCTATTCGAGATGGCCAATATTCGAAATCAATGCTCCTGGGTGCACTCTAACGATCAGACTGCGGCAACTCAAAAAGCCCAGGAACTGATCCGGATGGCCGTTGCCAAAGTTAACCGCCACACTCCCCAACAAATGATTGACGTGCCGGTCCAGAAATCTGCTCTTGTCATTGGGGGCGGAGCCGCCGGCATAACAGCCGCTCTCAATCTGGCCTCACAAAATTTTCCAGTACATTTAGTTGAAAAGGAAGACCAGTTAGGAGGTCAGCTCAATCATCTCTATACACCCCTGGATGATTACGATCCCCGGCAAATCCTCGCAGATCTGCTCAAGAAGATCAACAACCAGCCGCTGATCACTCTACATACTGGCTCCAACATTGTAGGAACCAGTGGATTTAAAGGCAATTTCACAAGCCAGATAGAAAATAAAGCTGGTGAAGTGATCAGTATCCGCCACGGCGCAACCATTCTGGCGACTGGCGGAGAGGAATACCGCGGCCCAGAGTATGGTCTCGGTACTCATCCCCGGATTATCACCCAGCAAGATCTGGAAAGGAACATCTCAGAAAAGGCCCTTTCGGATATTCTCCCCGAAGATGGCACTATTGTGATGATCCAATGTATTGGACCCGGGGAGAAATACTGCAGCAGAATTTGCTGCACAAATGCCCTGAAGAATGCCCGGGCATTAAAACAGGCCTATCCCCATCTGAAGATCCACATCTTATATAAAGATATCCGGGTATATGGAGTCACAGAGCAGCTTTACACGGAAGTCCGCGAGCTGGGCGTGCTGTTCTTCCGTTATGATGACAGCCATAAACCCGAGGTCGACTTTAGGGGTCCCGGAAAGCCCACAACTCAGTCAAAAAACGGAATCCAGGTAAAGAGTTGGGACTTATCATTAGATCGGCCAATCACCTTTGATCCCGACCTGGTTATCCTGTCGATGCCCGTCGTCCCTCAAAAGGATATGAAAAAAGTAGCGAACCTATTCAAGGTATCGCTTGACCAGGATGGATTTTTCCTCGAAGCCCATGTCAAACTGCGTCCGGTGGATTTCGCTACAGAGGGCATTTACATGGCAGGATTGGCACACTATCCCAAACTGATTGAGGAAAGCATCATTCAGGCCCAGGCAGCAGCATCCCGGGCATCAATCATTCTTTCTCAGGATACTTTACAGGCTGGGGGAAATGTGTCCGTAGTATCACAAAGCGAATGCACCGGCTGCTTGACTTGCGTCCGGGTTTGCCCCTTCGACGTCCCGGTCATCCAGAAAGACGCCATCGGTGCTGGCGAGATCCTGGGAGCAGCCTATATTGAACCCGCTATTTGCCAGGGATGCGGGATCTGCGTAGCTGAATGTCCCGCCCAGGCAATCGACCTAACCTATTACACTGCCTCACAACTGAAAGCCAAAGTCACTGCCTTATTGAACCCGGCAGATTTAACCTTGCATATGATTTAAAAAGAAGTGATTAACGTCAATATGCCGGATATCCGGCAATGGAGTATAAATCCTGTGAGTAGCGGAGCTAACCAAAACCAGATCATAGCCTACTGCTGTAAACATTGTGCTTACGCAGCAGCTGATCTAGCCGGCGGGCTCAGAATGCAATACTCCCCAGCGGTGAAGATCGTTGAACTCCCCTGCACCGGGAGAATGGATATCTTAACTCTCCTGGAAGCCCTGGAACAGGGCGCTGATGGAATCATGGTTGCAGGTTGACTGCCGGGAGATTGCCATTACCTGGAAGGTAATGAACGCGCTAAAAATAGAGTAAAATACCTTCAGTCAATCCTTGGGGAGATTGGCATAGATCCTGATCGTGTCCACATGGTCAATGTATCTGCAGCCATGGCATCAGAGTTCGTAAAATTGACAACACAGATAGGTGATCAGCTAAAAACACTGGGGCCAAATCCCTTACGCTAGAAAACAAAACACAGATATATAATGAAACGAATTTTGCTGGTTATTTAAATGAATGAGAGGAGATTAGTATGATTATCGGCGAGCAAAAACCCCTCGAAGAAATACAAGGATTATTAGGTGAAGCCGAAAACGTACTGGTTGTCGGATGCGGCACCTGCGTGACTGTGTGCTTCGCAGGAGGATCACGAGAAGCACAGATCCTATCTGCATCGCTGCGCATGTCTTCCAAGCTCAAAGGCAAACCTCAGGACGTGAGTGATGTCACTGTCCAGCGCCAATGTGAATGGGAATATCTGGATGAAATTGAGAAGGAAGTGGCAGGAGCAGAAATCATTCTCTCCCTCGCCTGTGGAATTGGCGTCCAGGCCATGGCAAAACACTTCCCCGATAAATGGATCATCCCTGGATTGAACACAAACTTCCTGGGCATTCCAGCCGAACAAGGTATCTGGGAAGAGCGCTGTGCAGCTTGTGGTGATTGTGTGCTGGGATTGACAGGCGGCATCTGCCCGATCGCCCGCTGCTCGAAAACCCTTTTGAATGGTCCCTGCGGTGGCTCTGAAGCAGGCCACTGCGAAGTGGACAATGATATCCCCTGTGCCTGGCAGCTGATCTATGACCGCTTGACAGCCATGGGGAGAGAGGAATATTTGCTGGAGCTCCAACCGACGAAGAATTGGCAGGTTTCCCGGGATGGCGGCCCCCGCAAGATCGTCCGCGAAGATTTGCGGCTGATATCAGATGAATTGGAATCGTGAGCATAGGAGAAACATTGATGAGCGGCAAAGATAACGGATATCTGGTTGGATCCCATCTAGAAAAAATGCTCCGAGCGGGACATTTTGTCATTACCGGCGAGCTTGGTCCCCCCCAAAGCGCTGACCCCGCTGTAATCCATGAAAAAGCAGCCTTGCTCAAAGGCTATGTTGATGCGGTAAATATCACGGATAACCAGACTGCAATCGTGCGTATGTCCAGTATTGGCGCGGGTGTCCTGGTCCTTCAGGATGGACTGGAGCCAGTCATCCAGATGACCTGCAGAGACCGCAATCGCCTGGCAATGCAAGCGGACCTGTTAGGCGCTTCCGCCCTGGGCCTCCGGAATTTGCTCTGTTTGACTGGCGACCATCAGATTTTTGGCAACCACCCAACTGCCAAGAATGTCTATGATATGGATTCCCTGCAGATGGTTGAGATGGTAGCTGATATGCGCGACAAGGCCATCTTCCAGTGCGGGGATGAATTCAAAGGCGAAACCGCGAAATTCCTTGTGGGAGCCGCTGCTGCCCCCTTCGCAGATCCAGTGCCTTTCCGCCCCCTCAGACTGGCCAAGAAGATCAAGGCAGGAGCCAACTTCATTCAGACTCAGCTCATCTATGATGTTGATGCTTTTGCTTCTTATATGGAAAAAGTCCGCGAAATGGGACTGCATGAAAAAGCCTTTATCCTGGCTGGCGTTGGACCGTTAAAAAGCCCGGGCATGGCCAAGTACATGAAGGAAAAAGTACCGGGCATACTGGTACCTGATCAGGTCATTGACCGGATGACCGCAGCCGGGAGTGAATGGGCTGGCAAAAAAGCGGCAGACCTATCACCAGAAGAGAAAAAAGCACGCACGAAAGCCTGGCAGGCCGAAGGCATACAGGTGTGCATCGACCTCATCAAGGAGATCCGGAAGATCGAGGGAGTTGCCGGCGTGCATCTCATGGCTATCGAGTGGGAAGAAGCTGTCAAACCGATCGTTGAAGGCGCGGGTTTATACCCACGGCCAGAAGTCAACTAAGAACCTTTTATCCGTAGATCAAGAGGATAGTTAACATGTCAGAGGAAACCAAAGTCGCAGCGCAGCCGACCATTACGATAAACGGTAATCTGGCGGAAAGGATCCGGGAAGAAATAGGCGAAAACGTCTATCTCTGTTATCAATGCGTTAAATGCACCAGCGGCTGCCCTGTGGCCGAATATTTCGATTGGCAGCCTAACCAGGTCATGAGAGCGGTTCAGCTGGGACAGGAAGATATTGCCCTTGAATCCAAAACACCCTGGTTATGCTCTTCTTGCCTGACCTGCACCACCCGCTGTCCCCAAGGCCTGAATATCACAGGCATCATGGAATTCCTGACCCGCGAAAGCCTGGACAGGGGCTTCAAACCCAAGATACCAGAAACGAATCGATTCAACAGGGCCTTTATGCGGGAATTGGCATTGTGGGGCAGATCCTATGAGCCGGGATTAATGGCAGAGCTGATCCTCCAGAATCCCCGGACGTTGCTGGATGACCTTCAGTTGTATTTGCGATTCTTCCAGAAAGGGAAAGTCGGCTTCCTGCCCCATCCGACCAGAATGCCCAGCAAGAAGAATATCAAGCCCCAACCGAACGCGGCTACTACAGTAGCTTACTATCCTGGCTGCTCCCTGGAGACAACTGCAACAGAATATAACCATTCTGTCCTGGAAGTGGCCAAAGCCCTTGATTTTCAGCTGGACGAACCAAAAGGCTGGGTTTGCTGTGGAAGTTCTGCAGCCCACAGGGCTGATCCAGAAGAAGCCCTGCGACTGCCCATGGAGAACCTGGCCCTGGTCGAGAAGCAGGGATATAAAGAAGTAACCATGCCTTGCGCTGCTTGTTTCAATCGCCACAAGGCTGCCCAGTTCGAGATCCGCAATCATCCGGACCATAAAGAAACAGCTGACAGCCTCCTGGGATATGATTATCAAGACCAGGTTCATGTCAGCACAATGATCGAGTCCATCTATAATCATGTCGGACCGGAAAAAGTAGCTGAAAAGACCCAGAAACCCCTCTCAGACCTTAAATTGGTTTGTTATTATGGCTGCCTGCTGACCCGGCCCCCAGAGGTCACCGAAGCTGAACATCCAGAATATCCCATGGATATGGATGTGCTAATGCGCGCAATGGGTGCCGAAGTCATCGATTGGTCATACAAGACAACCTGCTGCGGTGCCGGCCATGCCCTTTCCAAACCAGAGATCGTGATAGATTTGAGCGGAAAGATCATCCAGGGAGCTATCGATAGCGGCGCTGACGCGATCATCGTTTCTTGCCCGCTCTGCCATATGAATCTGGATGCCAGGCAATTCCAGATGGAGATCGACCACCAGGTGCCTGTGATCTACTTCACCCAGTTGATGGCCATAGGCCTGGGCTTGCCAGAAAAAGCTGCCGCCCTGAATAAGAATATCGTCGATCCCCGACCGCTGCTCAAGGATAAAGGACTTATCAACTGATCCAATTAACTATTAGACTCTGAATTGAGAAGAGGTTTCCAAATTGGAGATCTCTTCTTTTATATTATCAATAGCCCTCTCCTGGGGGCTGAATATCACAATAAACGTAAAAGAACGGGCAAGTGTGTCCCCATCAATTGACACTCGAATTTAGTTCGATTAAACTATCATCACAGGGCAGATCCAACTTAGACTGCCAGATACAGCTAAGCTGAATATCCAGTTATCTTTATCCTCCAAGGAGGCATCAGTGTACAAAAAACTCTTTATTCCAGGACCAACCCATGTTGATGATGAGATCCTGAAAGCCATGGCTGTGCCAATGATCGGCCACCGGGATTCTCTCTATTCAGACCTGCATAGAGAAGTCGTAGCCAAACTTAAAAAGTTCCTGGGAACAGAAGACCACATCTATCTCTCCACATCATCCTCATCAGGGATGATGGAAGGCGCAATCCGCAATCTGGTCAACAAGAAAGTCCTGATGACAGATTGTGGAGCATTCTCTAAACGCTGGGCGGAGATGGCTGAGCTGAACGGCAAGGAAATCGATGTCATCAAGGTCGATATGGGCCAGGCTACCACTCCTGAAATGGTTGATGATTACCTCTCCAGAGGAGGTTTTGAAGCAGTTTGCATCACTCACAACGAAACCTCGACCGGCGTTCTGAACCCCGTTAAGGAAATCAGTCAGCTGCTCCAGGATAAATATCCTGATGTCCTGATCTGCGTGGATGCGGTCAGCTCCATGGCAGGCACTGAGATCAAGGTTGATGAATGGAATCTGGATGTGGTCCTGGCAGGTACCCAAAAAGCCTTTGCGCTACCTCCGGGGCTATGTGTGGTCACGGTTTCAAAACGCGCCTATCAGAAATCCCTTTCAGTCAAGAATAAAGGCTTCTACTTCAATTTTGAGCAGCTGGAGAAGAGCGCGGTCAAGGACCAGACACCCGCCACTCCGGCGATCAGCCTTGTGAATGCCCTCAATGTGCAAATGGACCGCATCTTCGCAGAAGGTGTTGAACAGCGCTTCAAACGCCACCTTGATATGGCTGAGCATGTCCGCGGCTGGACCCGGGAGCATTTCGCTCTTTACAGCGACGAGAAATACCTTTCCCCCACTGTGACCAATGTGCACAACACCCGCGGCATTGATGTGGGAGGGTTGAATGGTGAATTGGCTAAACGCGGCGCAATGTTATCCAATGGCTATGGAGCCTTGAAGGGCACTTGTTTCCGGATCGCCCACATGGGCGATCTCCAGCTAGCGGATGTCCAATGGCTGACTGACCAGATCGACGATATTCTTGGCCTGTAAATCAAACCAAGGGGTTACCTGAACCGTTAACCCCTTTATTTACCAAGAGAGGAATCATGAAAGTCTTGATTTGTGACGCAACTGACCCTAACGCACTGAAGATCATTGAGGAAGCTGGTATTGAGGTTGTCAATCAGCCTGATATTACGCCTGAGGAACTTTTGGAAACCATCCCGGATTACCCCTGCATGGTTGTCCGCAGCCGCACCAAGGTCACCCGTGACGTGATTGATGCTGGCAAATCCTTGAAAGCTATCGTTCGGGCCGGCGTGGGTTTGGATAACATCGATGTGCCTTATGCTATAGAAAAAGGCATTCTGGTACTCAATACCCCCACAGCTTCAACCCAGTCCGTGGCTGAATTGACCGTAGGGTATATGCTTGCCCTTGCCCGCCTGATTCCTCAAATGACAGCATCTATGAGGGAAGGCAAATGGGAAAAGAAAGCTTTCAAGGGGATTGAGATCGCCGGGAAGACCCTGGGTTTGATCGGTTCAGGCCGGATCGGTCTGGCTGTTGCTAACCGGGCGATCGCCCTGGGGATGACAGTGGTTGCTTATGATCCATATGTCACAGAACTGCCAAATATCGAGCTCCTGGATCTGGATGGGCTTCTTGCCAGAGCGGATTTCATCAGCTTGCATGTACCGCATACAGATGAAACCCACAACATTCTTGACACGTCAGCATTTGGGAAGATGAAAGATGGCGTGCGGATCATCAATTGTGGACGAGGTGGAACCATTGACGAAGACGCTCTCTATCAGGCCGTTGTGGATGGGAAGGTCGCCGGCGCAGCCCTGGATGTCTACGCTGAGGAACCTCTGGTTGATTCCAAGCTTTATTCTCTCGACCAGATCATTGGTTCTCCCCATGTTGGGGCTGGTACGAAAGAGGCCAACACGCGCGTGGGCGAAATCGCAGCCCAGAAAGTCATCGAAGCATTAAAAGGATAGGAAAACAGAATGGCAACCATTAAACCCTTTCGAGGGATCCGTTATAACCAGGAAAAGATCAGCTCGATCGACCATGTTATCAGCCAGCCATATGATCGGGTGCGCCATGGTTTACAAGACCGATATTATGATCTCAGTCCCTATAATATAACCCGCATCATCAAGGGGAAGGAAACCGAAGGCGATTCCGATACCAATAATGTCTATACCAGGGCGAATGCTTATCTGAACAAGTGGCTGGAAGACGGGATCCTGTTCCGGGAGGATCAACCAGCTTTTTATGTCTATCATCAAACCTTCAATCTGCCATCAGGTAAATCCATTACCCGCAAGGCATTTATCAACGCCTTTGAGTTATCCGGTTTCGAGGAAGGGATCGTCCTGCCCCATGAAAAAACCCATGCCGGCCCAAAGCTGGATCGTTTGAACCTTACCCGAGCAACAGAAACTTATTTTGGCAATATCTTTATGCTCTACCCGGATCCGGAAAACCGGATTGACGGGATATTTGAGAAGGCCATTCAGAGGCCTCCGGATATCCAGGGCAAAGAGCTCCATGAAAATGACGTGCTCCATCAAGTCTGGGTGGTCAAGGACCCAGAAGTGATCTCCCAGGTTTGTGCAGAGATGGCTCCCAAAACCAACCTGATCATTGCTGATGGCCACCACCGATATGAAACTGCCCTGACCTATCAGGCTGAGATGATGGGTAAATACCCGGATGCACCCGCTAATGCGGGATTCAATTACCGCATGGTCGCCATGGTGAGCATGAGCGATCCCGGTCTGATCATCCTTCCCACGCACCGGCTGATCTTTGATTACAAGCAATTCAGTTCAGATGAGATCCTCTCGAGGGCCAAGGAATATTTCCGGGTTGAAGAAGTAACGGGACGGGCTGAACTGGAAAAACGCCTGGTAACCAGCGGGGAAGCAGTGGGTGTGATCGGCTTTGTGTCTTCAGGTGGCCACTACCTGTTAAGCCTGAAAACCCCTGAGGCGATGGCTGAACTCGCTCCAGACAGAACCCAGGCCTGGCGCGATCTGGATGTCAGCGTCCTTCACACACTGCTGCTTACCAAGATCATGGAGGTCGATCCGAGTAAGATTGATGATCTTGAAAACATCGAATACCTCAGGGAACCAGACCTGGGATATGATGCTGTCAAAGGATCGAACAGCTCTTTCCTGTTCCTCCTCAAGCCAACCCGGATCGAACAAGTGACTGACTGCACGGAGGCGGGAGAGAAAATGCCCCAGAAATCAACTGATTTCTATCCCAAGGTCATCACCGGATTTGCCATGCTCCCCGTACAGGTCCAGGAAACCCTTTAGGACAAAATATTAAAAACAAGAAGCGGGACCATTCTAGGTCCCGCTTTTTTGTTACTTGAGAAGACCTCCGAGGTCTCTTCCACGGCCTTATTCTTCCACAAAATTCATCAAGAGCAGGTTCTTCTGGCAGTCTTCATAAGTGATCAGGAAGATCTGTTCTGACAGCGCTTTTCCGTCCAGGCTGAAGAGCTGGACCCAAAGGGTGGAATCACTCGCCTTGGGGGATTTCGCCAAGGTAAGTTCGAACCCTCCCGGGCCGTAAGCTATATCGATATTCGGTTCAGCTAGAGGCAGGGTCATCTCTTCGATCACCGGTTTTCCATCCAGTTTTCCACCAGCTTTAATGATGATATTCTTTTGCACAACACCGTTCAGGTCAAATATCTGTCCCCCTACTCCTAACCAATTACAGCCCAGCTCGGGGCGCGTGAAATTCCCCAGGTAATGCGGGTTCATCACCTGCAGTTTGTAGGGATAGGATACCTCCATCTCTGTGGGTTTTGGCGGGGGATTTCCCTGAGTAGCAGTAGGCCCACCCGGGGCTTCACCCGCGTCAGTTTCAGTCGGTTTAGGACCCTGGGTAGGTTGAGGGTTCACAGCAACCGTTTCAGGAGGCGCAGAGGGGCTTTCTACCGGTTCTTGAGGGGTCCCCTGAAGAACAACCTGCCCCGTAGCCTCGGATTGCCCAGGATCGGCTGTGATAATGGGGGTTTTGATAATCACTGTAGAATCCAGCGATGGCAGAGTTGGAATCGCCCCGCATGAAGACAACAATAATCCGACAATCATACTGATCCATACCAGTTGGAACCTTTTCATCTTGTACCTCGTTATATTAAAACCAAAGTTCACCAATAACCTTATGTGCAAGTTCCTTGCCAGTTACCTTCCTGCCCAATCCCCAGCAAACCCTAATAGGATTGACGATTTTCCAATGGGGATGCTACAATCCATTCGGCTGAAAGCAGTGTTCAGGGAGAGAACTCAATGGCAAGGACCTTATCAGGAAAAGAGCTCGCCGCTCAGCGGTTAGATCGTTTCAAGAAACTTGTCGCGGAAAATAAAACCTATCCACTGGCGACCATCACATACCATGGGCCCTCCCCCGAAGAAGCCAACACAATTATCGTGGGGATCCTGGAAGGCCAGGACAAGGAACCTTTTATCAGGGAATGGTCAGGGAATGACATTTCAGATAATGTCGACGCCGCCAGGGAGATAGCGGTTTTCATCAAAGACCATGCTGTTTCCCGGGTCATCACCAGTGAATGGGTTCTTTCCTGTCCGCACGAAGCTGGCGTGGATTTCCCCACAGGGGAAGCCTGTCCTTTCTGCCCGGATTGGCATTGATCAACTGCATACCCCAGCATAGGAAGAATTAACTATGACTAACATCATTAAACCCGTCAAAGGAACACGCGATTTCTATCCAGCAGAAAAAGCGGTCATATCCTGGCTCTGGAGCACGATCCGGGAAGTGTCCGAATCTTTTGGATACCAGGAATTTGACGGTCCTTACCTGGAATCGGTCGATCTCTACGCTGCAAAATCCGGTGATGAGCTGGTTAAGGAGCAGTCTTTTGTATTCCCGGACAAAAATGAAAATTTGATCGCTCTTCGCCCTGAGCTGACACCTTCTCTGGTGCGCATGATCGCCCAGAAACAGCAGCAGCTTTTTTATCCCCTTCGCTGGTGGTCATTCGGCCCTTTCTGGCGCTATGAAAGCCCACAAAAAGGCCGGGGACGGGAGTTCTTCCAATGGAACGCTGACCTGATCGGCGTGGACAGCCCTGAAGCCGATGCAGAAATGGCAGCATTGATGGCCAGCCTGTTCAAAAAAGTGGGCCTGGGGCCTGATCAGGCCAAGGTTTTCGTGAACAACCGCCGATTGATGGAAAAGGAATTGGCTGAATTAGGGATAAACGTAGAAACCCAGGCCACTGCCTTTCGGGTCATTGACCGCAGAGATAAACTGAGCGATAGCGACTGGAAGGATTATGCTCTCGAGCTGGGCCTGGACGAGGGTCAATTCTCCGGGATCCAATCACTGCTCATGGCTGACGACCTCTGGAAAAAATCCCCCGAACTGCCCCGTTTCTTTGAAGCCGTAGAAGCATTGGGAATAGCTGAGTACGTAGCCTACGCACCCCGCATCATTCGCGGATTAGATTATTATACAGGCACCGTTTTTGAAGCTCAGGCAACCACCGCTAATATCAGGCGGTCCATCTCCGGCGGCGGCAGATATGACAATCTGCTGGCCGATGTAGGCGGTCAACCTCTCCCGGGTGTGGGTTTTGCCATGGGTGATATGGTGCTGAGCGTCATCCTTGATGAGCTAGGTTTGCTGCCCTCCGGTCGAGACACCTCCCCCGCGCAGGTGATGGTGAGTGTATTCGATGAGGAATCGCTGCTGGCATCCTATCAACTAGCTGCAGATCTCCGCCGGAAAGGGATCCCGGTATACACTTATCCTACACCTGAAAAACTGGGCAAACAGTTCAAGCATGCAGATAGGATCGGAGCCCGGATCGCGGTTGTCCTGGGTCCCGATGAGATCCGGGAGGGTAAGGTTGCTATCAAGGACCTCGTTTCCCGGGAGCAGACTACAGTTGACCAAGCGGATCTCCTTAAGGCTATCCGAGAGCTGCTTGATATCGGTTCTGCCGCGTGATATAATTTTCCAGGAATGGCGAGCGTAGCTCAGTCGGTAGAGCACCGCACTGTGGATGCGGACGTCGCGGGTTCAAGTCCCGTCGCTCGCCCCAAAATAAAACCGGCCTTTGGGCCGGTTTTTGCTTGAATAAACAGGATGCGGGATCCTTATTCACGCAGGATGCGGGATCCTGAGTTCAAAATGTTGAAGAATATTTCGAGTTTAGGATCCCGCATCCTACACGTGCAATACAATCTTTCAAAGATCCTGATCCTCAAAGAGATCCCTCTTGGAGATCCCAGCAGTCATGAAACGCCACAATACCTTGGGGGAAGTCAGCCATTGGATCCTGGCCCCATTTTTCTTGTTTTGGAGGACTCTTTCCGCCAAGAAAGGCGTCACTGTTTCTACCTGGTCCGCCAGGATATTGAATATCCGTCGGGCATTTTCCCATTCTTCCTGGGGGCGGTCACGATAACGCTCCATGATCAGGTCTGTTAGCACCATGCCCGGGCTGAGTGCTCCCACTATGATATCCGTGCCTTTGACCTCGGCTGCCAGGTTATCCGATAGATAATTTAACGCTCGTTTGGATGTGCCGTAAAGCGTTAACCCCTCAACACTTCGTCCATCACTGCCCAGTCCTTCCATGTTGTAAAGCGCACCATGGCCCTGGTTCTGGAATCCGGCTAGAGCTACCTTTGCGCCATACATGGCACCTGTGATATTGGTCTGAACCAGTTCCTGGATCGCCTCCGGAGCCAGCTCCCAGAATGCTGATTGGGCCTGGGCGATGCCTGCGTTATTTATCCAAATATCTACACCCCCAAACCGCGCTGCAGCGAAGTCCCAGAGAGCGACAACCTGGTTATAATCCCCCATATCGCAGGGGGTTCCTGCAATCCTATCCCGGGAATATACCTTCGCCAGCTTCTCCTGGGCCTGGTCCACACTCTCTTTTACCCTGCCATTGATCACAACCTGAGCCCCCAACCTGAGAAAGTTCTCTGCCAATCCGTACCCAATACCTCGCGTGCTGCCTGTGATGACAATCGTCTTCATTTTGCTCCTCAACTCTAGCTGATTATGATCTAGTTTACCTTATTTCCATGCAGGATATGGGATCGATGCAGGATATGGGATCCATTGCATGCAGGATACAGGATCCTTAAAGGATCCTGTATCCTGAGGTCTTGACGGAGAGATGCTAATAATATATGATTAACTTGTCAGACCTCTTACCACTCAGGAGTTCTTTCAGATGTCCTTCTCGCCCCCCCAAAGACCTGCCGAATATGCCGAATCTGAACTGCTAAGTGCCATCCTGGATGGTACTTTTCCCATTAACAGCAGCCTACCCAGTGAGCGAGACCTTGCTGATCAACTCGGTGTCACCCGCCCCACTCTCCGGGAAGCCCTTCAGCGGCTTGCCCGCGACGGCTGGCTGGATATCCAACAGGGAAAATCCACCCGGATCAGGGATTACTGGCAGGAGGGCAGCCTGGCTACCTTATCCGCCCTGGCGGCCTCTCCCCACCACCAATCGCCAGATTTCGTGGCCTATCTTCTGGAGATCCGCCTGCTGCTGGCTCCCACCTATACCAGGCAGGCACTGGAAGCTGAATCCCCCCAAATTGTCGAGTTCCTGAAGGGAGCTGAAGGCTTGGACGGGGATCCAGCGGCATTTGCGTTATTTGACTGGCAGCTGCACCACATTCTAACCAGCTTTGCCAGGAATCCCATTTTCCAGCTGCTGCTCAACGGGTTCCGCGATATCTATGCCCAAATGGGCCAGACTTATTTCTCGTTCGAGGAATGCCGCTCTGAATCCCGCAAGTTTTATGGCCGCCTGCGGGAATGTGTGGAAGCCACTGACCTGGACTCAGCTGAAGACCTTCTAAGAAAAACCATGCAAGGCAGCCTGGATCTATGGCTGCGGTTAGGAGCCCAGTAATGAAGAGATGGCACGGTTGGGGCAATAGCCAGACTGACTATCCACTGACGGATCTTGCCGTGGAATACCTGGAAAATATCCTCGGTCCTCTTCCGAGATTGCCTTCCCCGGACCTGCTCTCCACCCTGGGCAAAGTCCCGGAATCCAAGCTGCCCCACCATCCCCTGATTGATATGGAACCAGAAACCCGACTGCGCCACGCCAGGGGACAGAGCCTGCCAGATTGGGCCGCTATCCATCACAACCGGGTAGAGACCTTCCCGGATGGGGTCGCCTTCCCCACCCAGACGGATGACGTGTCTCCTTTGTTATCATTCGCCCGGGAAAATGGCGCCAATATCATCCCCTACGGGGGTGGAACCAGTGTTGTTGGCCATATCAATCCCCTGCCTGGTGGAAGACCGAACCTGACGATTTCCCTTGAGAAATTAGACCACCTGATCAAGATCGATGCCCTAAGTCACCTGGCTGAATTTGAAGCTGGTATTACTGGCCCAGCCCTGGAAGCCGTGCTGGGCACGCACGGGTACACTTTAGGGCATTTCCCTCAATCCTTTGAGTATTCGACCCTGGGAGGCTGGATCGCCAGCCGATCTTCCGGTCAGCAGTCCTACTATTACGGACGGATCGAGAGATTGTTCGCGGGGGGAGAATTGGTAACACCCCGCGGACAGCTTGTACTCCCCTCCTATCCTGCATCAGCAGCCGGTCCCGACCTTCGCGAATGGGTGCTGGGATCAGAAGGACGCCTGGGCATAATCACCAAAGCACAAGTCCGGATCAGGCCCAAGCCGAGAAAAGAAGGTTTCTATGGGGTCTTCTTCCCAACCTGGGAGAGCGGATCAGATGCCGTCCGGTCCATAACCCAGTCAGCTGTGCCAGTCTCCATGCTCCGGCTCAGCAATCCCATCGAAACAGAGACAACCCTGATCCTCTCCGGGAAATCCTGGATCGGCCTGGCTGATCGCGGCTTACGGCTGATCGGGCAGGGAGATGAGCGCTGCCTGCTGATCTTCGGCGTCACCGGTTCTCCCGGCTTAACTGCCCTGGCCAGGAGGGATACCCGGTCCATATGCAGATCCCACGGCGGCGTATTTGTGGGCGAGATCATCGGTCATAGCTGGGAAAAGAACCGCTTCCTCTCCCCATACTTGCGGAACACTCTCTGGGATATCGGTGTGGCAGTGGATACTTTGGAGACTGCTCTGCCCTGGTCGCAGGTCAAGGATGCATCGCTGGCTATCCCGGAATCGATCAAGAACGGGCTCAGCCAGTTTAATGAAAAGGCGCTGGTCATGACTCATCTCTCCCACATCTACCAAGACGGGGCCAGCATCTACACCACATTCCTCTTCAGGAGGACTGCTGATCCGGATCAGCTCCTGGAACGCTGGCGTGTTATGAAGGATGCTGCCAGCCGGGAGATCCAGCACCACGGCGGGACAATATCCCACCAGCACGGCGTGGGAACCGACCACAAATCCTACCTTCCAGCCGAAAAAGGACCTCTGGGCATGGAAGCCATTCGATCTACGGCTGAACTCTTCGATCCGGATGGCATTTTGAATCCCGGAAAACTGTTCGATTGACAAATAGCCAGGCAATAATCGAGGATATTCATGGTTTGGGAAAAAGGATGGCGCGAAAAAGCCTGGGGGGATCTGGATCAACCCTGGGACTTGATCATCATTGGTGGGGGCATTACCGGTGCGGGTGTGCTGCGCCAGGCAGTCCAGGCCGGCTTGAAATCGCTGCTGGTGGAAGCCCATGACTTTGGATCAGGGACTTCCAGCCGCTCCTCCAAGCTGGTCCACGGCGGACTGCGCTACCTGGGAACAGCCCAACTCAAATTGACCCTGGAATCGGTTCGAGAACGCGAGTATCTGCTCAAGCAGGGCCGCGGGCTGGTCAACCAGCTGGGATTCCTGTACGCCCGAAGGCAGGGAGATCACATGCCAGGCTGGATATTCGGCCTGGGGCTCTGCGCCTATGACCTGATGGCCAGGCAGTGGCAGCATAGATCTTACGACAACTACGATATGCAGGATCTCTGCCCTCCCCTCACCTCACCGGATCTTCGTGGTGGTTACCGCTATTTTGACGCCCAAACCGATGATGCCCGCTTGGTTTTGCGCCTCATCCGGGAATCAGTAGAGATGGGCGGTCTGGCCCTGAATTATACCCGTGGTGCAAATCTCCTCAAAACGGCTGACGGCAGGGTCAGGGGAGTTGCCCTGCAAGACACAACCGGGCAGATCAATCGCACAGCGGAGGTAAAAGCTAAAGTCATCATCAACGCCACTGGCGTATGGGTAGATGAACTCAGAAGGGAGTTGGGAAAGCCAGCCCGGATGCGGCCACTCCGGGGAAGCCATCTGATCATCCAGCAGGAACGCCTTCCTCTCAGCAGGGCAGTCACTTTTCTCCATCCAGAAGACGGCAGGCCCGTATTTGCCCTTCCCTGGGAAGGCGTGATCGTTTTTGGTACCACGGACCTGGACCATTCTGAAGATCTGGTGGTTAATCCCCAGATCATCCCGGAAGAAGTGGATTATTTGCTGAGCGGGCTTCGTTTTATCTTTCCAGTCCAAGAACTGGATTATAGTGATATCACCGGGGCCTTTGCTGGGCTGCGGCCAGTGGTCAATACAGGCAAATCCGATCCTTCCAAGGAATCCCGTGAATATGCGGTCTGGGATGATAATGGGTTGATCACGGTCGCGGGCGGCAAACTGACAACCTTCCGCTTAATGGCCCGGGATGCCTTGAAAAAAGCCCAACCCTATACGTCTTCCAGAAGATTCAATCACCAGCTTCCAACCCTGCTGACGCATCCTGAAGACGTGGTCTCCCTGGGATTCAGGCAGCATTATTCCCCGGCCGAACAGGTGCGCTTGCTGGGGCGATACAGCATTGAAACCCTTGAGGGGCTTTCCAATGTGGATCCAACTGAGCATCAGCCCATTCCTGGCACACCCTATACCTGGGCTGAGCTGCGCGAAGTCGCACACCAGGAAGCCGTGGTTCACCTGGATGACCTGCTGCTTCGAAGGATCCGGCTGGGACTGCTGATCCCGGATGGGGGGAGAGCGCTGATGGACAAACTCGGCGGAGTGATCCGCCCAGCGCTGGGATGGTCTGTCACTCGTTGGGAACAAGAGAGGAAAGCTTATTTGGAATTGATCCAATCCACCTACCAAATAGGATGATCGCAATTCAGCTCTGACTGAACTACCATCAGAAAGGTTCAGAGGTATTTCACAGGAGAGGTTATGGCAGAAAACCTGCTGGCTATCGATAACGGAACTCAAAGCGTGCGGGCCATGCTCTTTGATCCCCAAGGAAATCTGCTCCACATCAAACAGATCCCCATTGAGCCTTATTATTCCACCGCTCCCGGTTTGGCAGAGCAGGACCCAGAAGTCTTCTGGGGGGCAGTCTGCGAGGCCTGCCAGGGTCTCTGGGAAAAGGGAGCAGACAAATCCAGCATCGCCGCGGTTGCGCTCACTACCCAGCGGTCCACTTTGCTCAATGTTGACCGTGCCGGGGTTCCGCTCCGGCCGGCTATCGTTTGGCTTGACCAGCGCCGCACAGAGGGGTTAAAACCCCTGGGTGGATTATGGGGTGCGGCATTCCGGATCGCCGGCGCATCCGGAACGGTGGCTTACCTGCAAGCTGAAGCAGAAGCCAACTGGATCCAAACCCACCAGCCTGAGATCTGGGAAGGGACCTACAAATATCTCTTCCTTTCCGGCTTCCTGACCCACCGGCTGACCGGCCGTTTTGTGGATTCTGTCGCCAGCCAGGTGGGTTATGTGCCCTTCGATTATAAAAATCTAGCCTGGTCAAAAAAATGGGATTGGAAATGGCAGGCTGTACCTATTAACCCGGACATGCTGCCGGAGCTGATCCCGGTGAGTGAGATCCTGGGAGAGATCACTCCCCAGGCGGCTGAGGCAACCGGAATTCCAGCCGGCCTGCCCCTGATCGCCGCGGCGGCAGACAAGGCTACCGAAGTGCTGGGTGCCGGCTGCCTGCGGCCCGATCTGGGCTGCCTGAGCTATGGCTCCGCTGCCACGCTGAACACCACCCATACGAAATATATCGAGATCATTCCCCTGATCCCGCCCTACCCCGCAGCAGTACCGGACGCTTACAACCTGGAGATCCAGATCTTCCGCGGATACTGGATGGTGTCCTGGTTCAAGAATGAATTCGGCCTTCGGGAGCAGAAACTGGCAGACGAGCAGGGAATCCAACCCGAAGACCTCTTTGATGACCTGGTCAATGCTGTCCCTCCGGGTTCCGATGGCCTGGTGCTGCAGCCTTACTGGTCCCCGGGGCTGCGGTTCCCGGGCCCAGAAGCGCGGGGGGCGATCATTGGCTTCAGCGACAGCCATACCCGGGCTCATATCTACCGCGCTATACTGGAAGGGCTGGCCTATGCGCTGAGGGAGGCTTCTGAGAAATCCAACCGGCGCACCAAAATACCCATCCGGGAGCTTCGCGTGGCCGGCGGCGGCAGCCAGAGCGATGCTGCCCTGCAGCTGACAGCGGACATCTTCGGTCTGCCGGTTTCCCGCCCCCACCTGTATGAGACCTCCGGCTTGGGCGCAGCCATCGACGCCGCAGTAGGCGTGGGGATCCATCCGAACTTTGATACCGCGGTGGCGGGTATGACCCGGATCGGCGAGACCTTCCTGCCCGATCCAAACACCCAGGCAGTCTATGATGAACTCTATAACGGGGTCTACAAGAACATGTACCGCCAGTTGCGCCCGCTGTATAAAGCCATGCCTGGCCGCTGAGTGAATTGGGGGCTGTTTAGGGGGGAAAAACTGCCTGGAAAAAGGCCGCAAGATTGACAAAGTGCCTCCCCCATAGTACACTATTTTCCGTCCTGGCGAGGTAGCTCAGTGGTAGAGCAGGGGACTCATAAGCCCTTGGCCGGCGGTTCAAATCCGCCCCTCGCCATTTAGTGAAAAATCAAAGGGAAACACGCACACTCAAAGGAGTGTGTGTTGTGTTTAAGGCGATAGATACACAGGGTACTATGATCAAAATTCTGGTCGATGATTACCTTCTAAACTGGTTGGAAGCCTTTATGCTCGACCGGAAATGCCCTGCCGATGATGAGTATAGTACCTGACCGCCAGAATCATCAAGCTGGCAAGCAAGTATGGACGCTATGGCTACCTCAGGGTGCCCGCCTTGCTGAGAAATGAGGGTTGGATTGAACTAGTTCAAACCACAAACGTGCGGATCGGATCTGGCGCAGTTTAATGGGACTGAAACGGAGTTTAGGGAATGGATGGGGAGTAGGAAGTGGCGGATCCAACAAGTCTGAGGATTGAGAGCCTTGAACAGACAATCACCAGATTATAGCCTACACCAATTGGCTATGACCCAACAATAAATATTTATCTATACTGGAAACAAACAAAACAACAATATAACAAAGAAGTAACCAAACAAAGACAGTTGTTAACGAAAAAAATCAGGAATTATTTTTTGATGCAGGCATCTAGCCCCAATGCTTCGGCAGCTTCATTAACAGCCTTTTGACCATTATACCAATTAAGAACTACTACAGGGGAGATGTCCAAGCTTTCCGCCTCACCCGCACCCCAGTTGACAATTGCGATTTGCCCGAACTCAGTAATATATAAGTTTATGAGGCCTTCACTTTTTTCAGCTTTCTTCAAAGCTGTATCGAAATCATCCGCGAAGATAACACCTGCATCCGCTGTTGCATATAGATTACTTTGCATTTTGGCAGCTTGCGGTGCAAACTCCTCAATGATAGTAATAACACCTAACGCTTCAGCTGCCTCAAGATATGCTTGTGCTATTAATCTCTCTCTTTCTGAAAGATGGTTCGTTGTTTCATTTTTAGATTCGAGCTTTGTTTAAATACCTGACATGCTTCTTGAGCTAATTCGGAGAATTCCTCATCAGTGATCGCATCAGACGTAGCGGTAGGCAATGGTGTCGATGTAGGTATTGGTGTTGAGGTAAGCTTGGGACCAAGTAATTGGCCGGGTTTACAACCCGAAATTAATAGACATGATGTAAATAAAAATAGACTTATCACTTTTTTTCTCATTTAATCCCTTCCCATCAAATATTTTTATCAATAGCATTATATTTGCTTATGGCAATCACCCATTAATTGTACTACTCCTTTTGTTAATCCAATCAGCTGAAATCGGATAGCAGGAACCATGATCGCGGCTGGTACCGGTGGTCAATTACCTGGAGCACTTTGCGGTCTGAGCATGTTGTATTCCTTCCTCCACATCCCGATCAAGATTTGAGATTTCTTCAAAGTCTAGAAAATCTCTCATCTTCCCGTTGAAGGACTCAATATAGCCGTCCTCCCAGGGACTGCCCGGTTTTATATAAAGCGGTTTGATCTGAAGATTAGACAAGCCCGCTGCGTGTTAGTTATTGGATTAATAAGTTAATGATAGATGATGTTGTTTTTATTCCTGAGGAGACCTGTTCTACGCCCCCTCTGGAAATGAACGATTTATTTTTCATGAATATATGCTGAATTTGATTGGGTCATTTAAACCCTCATAGAGCTTACCTAACAAGCGTTCATAATTAATTAATCTATCACTGTGGCTAAGCGTCTAGGCTTGTTCACTCTCTGAATATTTGACCTGCCCCAAAAAACTCATCCAAGTGCAATGTCGGGGTTCGCACATACAGAAGCCAATACATATACCATATTTACCAGAGCAAATCATCACCAACCCCGCGATGCTTAGGTCCGCTCACGTTTCAGCCAGGGAAAACCAGAGGACAAACCCGCAAAGCCCTGGGGATCAGCGAAAAAACCTGCTAGCGCCGGCGCAGGGAGTACAGGGGAATGGACGTCACCCAGGCCGGGAAACGCAAAGAAATAGAAAAGGGAAATGCCCGGCTGAAGAAGCTGGTCACAGGTCTCTCCCCGACCTCCTGCCAGGCGGAAACGTTCAGGATTTTGATCACTTGTCTCCGGATCAGGCTCACATCTATAATCCAGGGATGCTTGCCGTATCGACAGCTGCCCTTCGTCAGTCCAGAAAATCAGATAAACTCTTCTTATTGTCCAAAGTGGACAGAGGTAAAGAAAGTGATCCAGATAGCACAGATTTCTGGTATTCGAAACCCGGAATTGACCGCGACTAACCAATATCAATTCCAGTCCAGCCTGCCCCTGATAACCCTGTTTTTTGGATCAACCTTTCTCATTACCTGGAGAATAATTCCGGCTCTGGCTGATTTGCCAGGGGGAGACCAGACCCTATTTCTGATATCCGCCGCATCTGGACCCTTTCATTGCCGCAAAAACATTAAAATCATAAATGTGATTACGGATATGCCAAACGTATTCTCAAATAATTAAGGAGATCCATGAAGCCCATACAATCAATCTCATCTTTTATTCTGTTCCTGGTACTCACTGCCTTAATATCAAGCTGCGGATCTGGATCCATCCTGGAACCAGAAAATACAACAGCCCCGCCAAAACCAACCACCCTTCCAACCGCCTCAATACCTACTGCCACACCAACACCGGAGGAGCCGGAGACACCGGGTTCCCTGTATAACAAATTTCTACTTGGAGAAGCCATTGGACCGGTTTACAGTCTGGAATGGTCCCCCGATGGACACGTTCTGGCATCAACCGCCTACGGGCGAATCACCCTCTGGGATGCAATAACCCTGACTGAATTGACCACCCTGAATAAACACAACCATTTTGTCTGGGGAGTTGCCTGGGCTCCGGATGGCAGTAGATTTGCCTCTGCCAGCCGGGATGGAAAAGTGCGCGTCTGGAACGCCAGCTCTTATGAAGAACTGTATTTTATTAAACCCGGGGATACTTTTTGCGTGGACTGGTCGCCGGACGGCCAGCAGCTGGTGACAGGAACAGCCGCGGGGCGGGTTGCGATCTGGGATGCGGAAACCGGCGAAATGGTCCAGGAATGGAGCGGGAAATCTCTGATCATCAGTGTGGCCTGGTCACCGGATGGCAGCACAATTGCTGCAGGTCTATTTGATGGGAAAGTCCGCCGTTGGAATCCAGAGACCGGCGAAGAACTTCCAACGCTGATCGGCACGGAATCCAGAAGTGATGCCAATGGGATTGCCTGGTCGCCGGATGGAACAATATTAGCCTCGGTTCACCAGGATGGAAAAATTCGCTTATGGGATGTTGAAAACGATACCCTGATCAACACCTTTTTTAGTCACGGAAACTGGGTGCGCGGGGTAGCCTGGTCACCAGATGGCCAGATGCTTGCCTCGGCAGGAAATGATGCTCTGGTGAAAATCTGGGATGTAGAAACCGGAGAATTATTGTCAAAAGCTATCGACGTGGATCATATAATGCCATTCTGGAGTGTGTCCTGGTCTCCTGATGGCAAGAAAATAGCTGTTGGCAGCGGTGAATACGATTCAGTCAGGGATCATGGCACCATTACCCTCTGGAATGTTAAATAAACCAGATCTGCTCAACAGTCTGGACGCCTAAAAAATTGGAACAAACAAGAGGGGCTTGTCAGCCTTCTGATAATCATTTTTTTATCAGGAGTTTTTCATTCCTGGGGACCGGGGACTCATAAGCCCTTGGCCGGCGGTTCAAATCCGCCCCTCGCCACCAAAAAAAACACACTCTGAGGAGTGTGTTTTGTGATTAAGGCATAGATAGCCAGGGGATTCTTTCAGAAACTCTGGTCGATGATCAGAACAAATACCTGGTTTTTTTGGAAACTCGATCATCCCATTATCAATCCGTTATAATCTCCTTTTATAAAGAGATAAAGAGGATTCGGTACCATTATCAAGTAAAAGGTTCTACGTGATGAAAAAAACTTCTTGGAAAATATGGGCTCGCCTCTTGCTTATCATCGGAGTGTTTATTCTTACCTTCAGAACAGTTGAAGCTCAAGATGGAGGTGGAATTCAAGTCCTCAGCACAGAAATTGAGAATAACTTCCCTGATGACTTAACTTTTCATATCAGTGTTCAATCCCCAACCGAAATCACAAGCGTTAAACTCTACTACAAAACACAGGGAAGTTTATCAAACCAATCTCAGCCTATCGATATTGAACCTGCTTCATTGGTTACATGCTTCCTATACCTGGGATACATCAAATATAACGGTTGCTCCCAGTACTCCAATTTATTATTATTGGCAAATAACTGATGCGGAAGGCAATAAATTAAGGACTCCGGAGCAGTTAATTCATTATGATGATTTCCGGTTTGATTGGCAGGAGTTGAGGTCTCCGGAGATCATCCTGCGCTGGTATGAGGGTGATACAGGTTTCGGGAACAAGATCTTTGATGTTGCCAATCGAGCCCTGGCTCAGATGAAAGGGGAAACCAACCTCGAGCTGGATTTTCCGGTGATCATCCTGCTCTATGCCAATGATGAAGATTTCAATTCCTGGCTTTTTTATTCCCATGACTGGGTTGGAGGTATGGCATTTCCCTCCCTGGGAATCACAACCCAAATTCTGCCATCATCGTCAAACTTGTCCTGGATTGAAAACGTGATACCTCACGAAATTGCCCATCTTTTCTTTTTCCAGGTGATCAATGCCGATATTTACTTTTGGCCTTCCTGGCTGGATGAAGGCCTGGCCCAATATTATGAATTTTCCGACAATGAGGTGGCCTTAGAACGGGTTGTCCAGGCAGCTCATGATAAGGCATTATTACCTTTAGTTCTTATTTCAGGTGATTTTGGCAGCGATCCTGAACAAGCCTATCTCGCTTATGATCAATCCTACTCTGTTGTGTTTTATATGCTTGAGACCTGGGGGCAGGATGGCCTCCAGAAATTAATCGCGAATTTCCGTGAAGGTATGGGATATCGAGAAGCTGTAGAAGGTGCTTATCAAATTTCCTGGGAGGAGTTTGAAGCTGGTTGGATAACCTGGCTAGGAGTCCCAACAACACCTGCCCCTCCTCCTACCCCTACCGTGTCGCTCCTATTAATGTTAACTCCCAGCGCGACACAAATCGAGTCAGCAACGCAGGTTTCTCAAGCCGATGGTGATACCCATGCTGCGCCCCTGACTGAAACCCCAGAAATAGGAATGACCGAAGAAGTGGAAGCTGATTTAAATCCCTTACAGCGATTGGATAAACCATCTGGATTGTTCATTATTGGGGTGTTGATTGTTTTGGTTTTAATACCAGCGATATTGATTAATGCAATAAATAAAAGAGCATCAAAGGATAATTAAGAGTTGAAGCCAGGAGATTTTTAAGCCCTTGGCCTGGCTTGTCAGTTCAAATCCGCCCCTCGCCATTAAATAAAACACACTCTCTGGAGTGTGTTTTGTGTTTTCTGCAATAGGCATACAGGGGACTCTTCCAATAATAATCTGGTTGAGAATAGAATTAAGATTTGTTGAATGAGGTATATTGTATAAGAGGAATAATGATATAGGAAAGTAATATGCCCACAAGAAACTCCCCTACTTATCCCATTCTTGTGCTATGTGGCCGGGATCTAAAACGTCGGGAATTATTAGAGGTTCTTGATCCTGATGGCGAGTACCCCTCCAAGGCTCTCCTCCCCATGCATGGAAAACGGGTCATGGATTGGCACTTAGAGGCTCTATTTGCTTCGAAGTACGTGGATGAGGTCTATCTAATCGGTCTAAAGCCTGAAGAATTTCCCTCCTCTGCAAATCTATCCTATATCCCCTGCGACCTCACTTCCACCATTCTAGAAAAGATTACCACAGGTGCAAACTTTCTCCAGGCTAAATATCCTGATCAGGAACACTTGATCGTCAGCACAGGTGATGCACCAGGGATATTATCGGAGTCAATTGATATTTTTATCGAAACCCTCATAAACGATCAAGATATAGATGTGCTGCTGGCCGGTGCCCCGGAAGATGGCATCCTGGAAGCATTTCCCGAACATGGCCGGGTGCTTGGTAAATTCAAAGACCTGAGCGTGACGCCAGGAGAATTGATGGCCTATCGATATTCAATAATCCCCAAAATCACAGATGAGATTGAGCAGCTGACTGTTCGCAGGCGTGAGTTCGATCGCAGGTCAGACACTTCAAAACTGATCCCCCTGATGCGCTATCTGGCAAAAAATCCCCGCTTATGGGTCCTGATTGGTAAATATCTTTCTGGAAATCTCACTTTAAGTGAAGCGGAAAATATCCTGTCCAAAGCTTACGACATGAAACTCAGGGCTGTCATTATTAACGATCCGGGGTTTGGCATGGATATGGATCTGCCTGAGGATTATCAAAGATTATCTGATTATGTTAATAAGATTAAAATCCTCAAAACCTGATTGATTATCCACCATAATCCATCCCGAAAGGGCTTGAATAATCTTCATGAAAATATAAGCCATTGATCTGGCTTGCCAGTTCTAATCCACCCCTCGCCATCTAGAGAAGACTAAGATAAAAACACACACTTTAAGCAGTGTGTGTTGTGTTTTAGGCTGACCTACCTAAATTTATTGTAAAGAAAATTATGATTTGGACTGGAATATATTTGTTATTCTTAGAATAGATCGGTTATTGATACCTTAATTCTCTCGTATTGGAGGTATATATGGCAAGAGGACCAGGCAGAGCTATTACGGGATTGATCACATTGATTATAGGTGGAACAGTCTACACCGTAAGTCAGTCAGACATAGTTAGTAATTTTTCTGATGAAACTGGCATGTCACAACAAGAGGCTCAACGGTATGTAGAAAGCATTCCCGAAGATGAGTTAGTTCCCTTTGAAGAATTGGGCTCAGAGTTTATTGTTGATGGACAAGAGATTCTCAGCATTGTCTCAGAAATAGATTGTGTCACTTACTTCTATGAATGGGAAACTGATACGTTATCCTGCGATGAGGGAAAGTCGCAACTTAGACAATTTGCGGAAAGCGAAATTGCCCTGGGGGAGGCGTATAAAGTTATTGGCTCCGAAACAGCATCCACTGAGGATATTCAAACAGTGATCTGGTTGATTGATAGAGTGAATGATAATTACAGTTTGGATATTATCAATGAGCTGTTAGAGTATTCAGAAATTGATGAATCCATAAAAACCAACCTGTATAATAAGGCTTTGCTTCAAGCAGCATTAGATAGCGAATAGTGTAAATCTGACCCGCACCACACAAAAGGACCACCTTATTGGTGGTCCTTTTTTTCGATCCTAAAAAAACCATCTCGATCCGCTCTCGGAAATGGCGAGGTGATCAGCATTTCCCCACCCATTATTCTTGTATTGCGTTACAGCGAGCCTAGGGGCTGGAAAGATCCTCAATGAGCTGTTGAAGCGCGGCTTCACCGGCTGGATCCATGGGAAGCGGTTCCAGAGATACAACCGCGGGAATGATAAATTCTTCCAGCAGGATCTGAGGGACATAAAAATCGTAATCGCTCAAAGTGCTGGTAAAAACCACAACCAGATCCTTCTCAGGCACGACGAAAATAAACTGGCCCCTATATCCCAAAGCCAAGAAGTAACCTGAATCATCAACCCACCACTGGTATCCGTAGCCTTCCTCCAAGGTCGCTGGGATATGGCTCATTGTTGATACACCCACCCATGAGGATGGAATGATCTGCTCGCCATCCCATTCTCCACCTTTCAAGTATAGGTAGCCGATCTTCGCCATATCCTGAGATAACATTCTAAGCTCTCCCCATCCGATATTGATTCCCTGTGGGTTTGTAGGCCAGGTCACATCGCTGATCCCCAGGCGCTCAAAAAGGTATTTTTCAGCAAATTCCAGGGCAGAGATGCCTGTCGTTTCCGAAATGATCGCAGATAGAAGAAATGAGGACCCATTGCAGTATTCAAAATAACTTCCTGGCGTATGGGCCATGGGCAGATCAAGTATGTGCTGAACCCAGTCTTCTTTTCCTCTCATCTCATTCAGTCCACCCCAATGATAGAGATACGAATCTCTGCAATTTAAGCCTGTAGTCATCGTCAAGAGATTTTCCAGGGTCATGCTCTCCTTATTCGGGTCCAGATTATCGAATATCCTGTCGGGAAAGAACTCCAGGACAGGTGTTTGCACATCCCCGATATATCCCTGGTCGATGGCTATACCGATCAGAATTGAAACAATGCTCTTGGTGCAGGAATGGATGATGTGTTTTGAATTCGTATCATAGGGGTAGACGGCGGCGTCCAGGATCAGGTACCCATTCCTAATGACCGTCACGCTGTCAATTGCGTGGTTCTCATCCCGGATGGTTTCCAGCATAGCTGCCAGGACCCGGGAGTCCATTCCCTGGGCTTCAGGTGGAGTGGTTGGCCAACCATGAGTGGGCCAGCCAACTTCGGTAGCAATTGGCTCTAGGGCCTGATCTGCCTGACTGCATCCCGTTAGGAGCAGCAGGGTACAGCAAATGATCAAGAACGATCGAAAACGGCCTGAAATCAATTATCCTCCCTCGCCACCAAAAAGATACTTATCAACCTATGATTAATACCCTATTGATATCAATCCAATTAAGCTGATATCTGCATATCAATCAATTATATATGATAGAGTCAGGTGGGAAAATGGATCAGATCAGGGCCGTCCAAAATCCGCCGTATAATAAGCGTCATAGGGCAGCAGATCTACATCCCCCGCATAGCGGAACCCCACCCCGATGTGGACCGCATTCGGGCTGAGGATATTCGCCCGATGACCATCACTGTTCATCCACATATTCACCACAGAGGAAGGTGAGAATCCTTGGCTGGAGCTGGCTGCGATATTCTCCGCGGCCCAGGAATAACTGTAACCAGCGTCCGAGCATGCGTGAGAAGGGAGAGGATCCATCAGACCCGGTATGGCTCCAGGTGTCAGTACAGGCCATGTCCAGACTGTGGCGGCGGGCAGCCTGGGTCAGGCTGGAATTCTGGACCAGAGGATCCAATCCCCGGTCTGTCCGCTCCTTGTTGATCAAAGTGAAGACCTGGTCCTCATAACCGCTATTCCCCGATGAAACACATTCACTCGGTGTCGGCGGCTTGGGCGTGTTGGTATCAGCTGGCGGTTTGGGTGTGCTTGTGTCCGCCGGAGGTTTGGGCGTGTTCGTATCAGCCGCAGGCTTGGGGGTGTTCGTGTCACCAGGAGGTTGGGTCGGTTTCGAAGTTGCCGGTGGTTTGGTTGGGATGGGTGTATTCGAGGGATCGATAGTGCTGGTTGTCGAAGTGAAAGTTAAGGTTGGGGTCGCAGACGGTGTCGGCGAGTACTCGTCCTCCCCTGGTCCAGCAAGCTCAGGGGTCTCTGAAGGGGCAGGATGATCAAGCTCTTCAGACCCTGCCTCCATCAGCGGTGTGCTGGTACTCGTAAAAGTCGCTTTGAGAAGGAAGGGAGTTAATGTCGCAGTCCCGGAGATTTCTCGATTGACCATCTTCAATCCTGTTTTGCAGGCAGCCAAAGATCCTGAAAGCAGGACTGTGATCAAGATGGCCAATACGATACATTTTCGCATAATGGGATCCACACCGGTCCAACAGATATTGTGATCCTCCAGTTTTATAAAACCAGAGGAGGGATTCCCCTTCATACTCAGGGAGATTAAAGTAACCTGATTATATACATATTGAGGTGGATTAATCGGGGGCTAATAAAACTGTAAATGAATGCTTAGCTTACCCAATACAGTCCTGTTCACTATCAGGCAGGAAGAAATCAGCGGAAGCCGATAAAAATTAGGGGAAAATCCATCCAGGGCGCCTAGAAACCTTGTTATAATCCAATTAATTCTAATCCAGATGCACAATTAATCCTAACCCTGATTGATTTGTGCACCCACCCCCAGGAGGGATCCATGCCAAAATCCAAGCTCATTCTTGCCATTTTGCTGATCATAACTCTTTCTCTCTTCTTAACAGGATGTGACTTATTCGGATTTGACACCAGCGAGTTTTGCTGCTTTTCTGGATTGCTCCCCTTGCCACTCTTGGTGGTTGGTTTTAAGTTATTTGGAAAGTAGCCATCCAGAACACGTACATTTAATAAATCTTCTTCTGGAAAATTGGGGGCTCCAGTATAACGCCGCCTGCCATCCGTTAAGAGGAAAAAGCACACCCCTCAAGAGTGTGCTTTTTTCCTTTAACTACAGTTCACCCCTGTCAAAATCCGCTTACAAACACCTTACATCAGCCTCTTAACTTCTTGCAGCCTCACTCCCTTCAATTCATAATCTGAGAGTGAATTATCCAACGAATAACAAGGAGTGCAACATGAAGTCCAAGAAATATATCTCCCTTCTCGCAATCATATTGCTGATCAGCCTGGCATTGAGTGCCTGTGCTGGAGGATCTCCTCCAGAAAACGCTCCCCAGGAGGGTGAAGAGAATTTGGAACCGACCGCTGAAACTGCTGTGGATCCTGAAGATGCTGGGGCAGATCAAGAAGGTGAGGCTGAAACCCCTGATGTTCCCCAATTTGATCCCACCAGCCCCGTGGTCCCTTTAAGCGACACCGAGATCCAGGAACTGGGAGTGGACTGCCAGGGTTCACCGGATGAGATCGCCCGCTGCATCAAGGACTGGCAGGAAAATAATATGCTCTACTGCCAGGAGTTGGATGTTGAGGATTGTTCAGACGCCATCAGGGCCAATTATGTTCTCCCCGGTCTTTTCACCAGCCAGGACCTGATCAAGAACAAGCAGCTGGACGGCAAAGTATACGGCATTTGTTTTGATTACGCGGTGATCTATTGCTCGATCGCGGAACATTACGGGTTGGACTGCCGGGTGGTCAACTCGATCTCCAAGCCCAGTGAACGGCCTGGAACCTACGTGCCGATCACCACCGGCATGTCGGAAGAAGAGTATACCCGCTGGAATGAACAGCTCAAAACCAAGGGGATCGATTATGACTACGACGTGCTGCGCCTGATCGCCAAGGAGACCCCGGGACATTATTGGGCCGAAGTCAATCTGGACGGCAAATGGGTCGTTCTGGATGCCACTCGGGGGACCGTGGGCGGCAGTACCGAGACCGAATACATCGCATCAGGTGACTTTGAGATCACGGACTGGTTTGCCACAGATTCCTCCCTGACAGCCTACGAATACGCGGTCAGGATCGCCCAGGGAGAGGATCTGCGCAATGAGGGGTATGACTCAGTCGGTGAGCAGTTCCTGGAAGGCCGCGAGGTCGCCCAGGAATATGGCGATGCGGAAAACTACGAAGGGATAATTGATAGTTTAGGACAGGAGGGGCGCTCTGCTACCATGAACGATTTTATGCAGGGCTACGGCCTGATGCCCTACCTTCCCACCTGCCAGGCGACCTGCGACTTCCTGGGTGCTCCGGGAGAATGTTACGAGGATTGTGAAGAGGAAAACGAGATCCTGATGTGTTATGAAGACTGTTCAGGTGATCCTTATTACTTCGGCTGCCTATACCTTGAAGCAGGAGAGGATGAGGATATCAGCCTGGAAGCTTATTTAGCCTGCTCCGGGATCTCCCTGAATGTCGGTTGTGAGAATACCTGCGCGGGAGATTAAGTACTTAAACTAAAAAATGAAGCCCACCGAGAGGTGGGCTTTTTTTATTAATGTGAGCCGCACAGGCCGGGTTCATTTCCTTTGGGTTTAAAACCGTAGTAGGACCGGCAGGTGCTGTCAAAGGAATAAACTCTTTTAACCGGATAAGTCCATCTTCCACGAAAAGGGCTGCCGGCGCTTTCTTCCGTGAAGTGGTCATGGTAATCCCGCAGATCCAAAGCCTGCATACCGTCATCAGCCCAGGCGCTCCACATATATCCCGTATTTCCGATCAGCTCTGTTTTATAGGCGATCTGCAAACTGTTGAGTTCTTCTGGATTGCGTCGGACCCAGGCCAGATCTGGATCATCCCCTTCCCCACTATCAAAAACCAAGCTTTCATAGCCATTTAATGAATCATTGGGAGGATCATTCTTCATCGGGATAGCACCCCCCACATCCCCATCCCTGTCCTCATAGACCTGGACATTTTCAACGTTCCATTCCAGGCTGGTGGGCAAACTGGTCTGGATCAGGAAATCTCCCCGGCCATTTTCATCCAGATCCAACTCCAAACCATATTTCACCGTTCCGCTGGTCGGCAGGTTCTCAGCCAGGTAAATGATGGCATAGGTCCAGGTTGGACCAACCTTCAGGTTGACCCGGATGATATCAATGCCTCCCTGGTACACCATCACCTCAGACGTGAAAGGACGCTCCAAAATATTATTTTGGTAATCATCACCAGAGGTGGTCCCTTCTGCCGCGTGTTCGCTTGAGTTGTGGTCTGTGAGATAGGAATCCACTTTCTCTTTGATCCCTCCGGGAAATTCTAGATGAGCCACCGCGGGTTTCAGCGTTGGCGTCAGGCTGGGCTCTATTGTTGGTCGCAGGGTTGGAGTCGCCGTCACCAGAGGCTCATTCACGACTTCCTGACCCGATTCGGAGGTGCCGATCTCAGCAGCAATGGCTGTCTTGCGGGCTTCCTCCACTCCTACCAACCAGGCTTCCTTGGTCAGAGTTGCCTGAACACCCGCCTGAACGGCTTCTTCCAGGGACATCGGTCCCCCTTCTCCGCCAAAGTTGCACCCCACCAGGCCGAGAATGATAAGTATAAATACCACAGTTAAACCGCTGGCAGTCCTGCTCATGCAAACTCCTAGAGAATTCCAGTTGAGAGTTTGATCATTGGCTCTCTTTATGAGACTGATCGACAAGGGATATTATACTAAAATTACCTGGCTGAACAGGGCACACACCTTATCGTGTATGCCCTGTTTCTACTCAGATGGTCATTCAGGCATCGTGCAGGGTTGGCAGAACCAAGGTGGTGAAATTTCGTCTGGACATTCCGGCATACATTCCGGGCTGCAATAAGTGCCGACGTGCGTTAGAAAATTGTAACAAAGACGGAAGCCTTCTCCAGGTTCATAGATCTGGCACAGCCCGATTTCATCGCCTACAGGATCAAAACCGTACCAGGAGCGGCAGGTAGTGTCCAGCAGGTAGATCTCCTGGATGGGGTGGTAGCGATGCTCGGGATAGGGGCTGCCAGCCTCCGGGAAAGTGAATTGATCGTTATAATCCGCCCGACCGGGATCTCGAAGACCTTCATCAGCCCAAATAACCCACAGATATCCAGTCCCTCCGGTCAATTCAGCTTTGAAGGCGATTTCAAGGCTGTTGGGCTCCTCCGGGTTGAGCCGTACCCAGGCCAGGTCCGGGTCATCTCCCAGGCCTCCCTCGAACACTACCCGGTCATACCCGTCCCCAGCATCGCCTTCAGGCAGTTCCTCGGTCAGCAAAGGTAGCTCACCACCCACATCCTCATTGGTATCTTCGAGGACAGTAACACCCTCTACGGTCCATTCTTCCCCAGTCGGCTGTGGAGCCAGGATCAGGTAATCTCCCCGGCCGTCAATATCCAGGTCAAGCTCTATCGCATACTGGGCAGCGCTTGTTTCCGGGAGGGGTGTCGCCAGGAAGATCTGCACGTAGAACCAGGGGGGATTGAATTTCAAATTGGCCCGAATGATATCCAGGTAACCGCGGTATTCTCCCATCCCTCGAACGAACGGGCGCTCATAACGATTGATGAAGAATTGGTCACCGTAGGTAAAGCCATCATCTGCATGATCAATGGAATTGAAGTCTGTCACCCAGGAATTATTCTTCTCCGCAGGTGAAGCCGGCATCACGACATGGATGATCTCAGGCAATGGTGTATCCGCAGGTTCCTCGGTATCCTCCAGTTGGGGACTATCCGCCGGTTCTTCAGACTCATCCGGGGTACCTGGATCAGCCTCAGCAGTCTGCTGGGCGGATTCAACAGCAGCCTCCCAGGCCATTTTCGTCTGGGTTTCCGCCACCCTCAGCGAAACCTCAACATCGACCTCATCAGCTGGGCCGCAGGCCGACAGAGTTAGGACAAATAGAGACAGTATCATGATCAGGATCCATTTTTTCATTGCGCTCTCCTCTCTCAAACGGTATCTAAATAGGAACGAACTATCCCTAACGGGCAAATACACCAGCCCAAATCAGATTATTGGAAAAACTGTTACCTATAGATCTTGGTTGAAGGTACAACGGATAAAATGATAACCAAGCCAGGCGGCTCATTCTTGAGTTTATACGAATACAAGACTCCTGTCAACGAATAATCAACCCTTCCAGAAAATGGTACACTTGGTGCATTGTGATCCATAAAAAACTGATAACTAAAATCCAGTCTATCCTCCTGGCTTGGTACAAGGAGAATGCCCGGGATCTACCCTGGCGGGAAACCAGTGATCCCTATGCCATCTGGGTTTCTGAAGTCATGCTTCAGCAGACCCGGGTTGAAACGGTCATCCCCTACTACCAGCGCTGGCTGGCTGCATTTCCAACCATTCGGACCCTGGCAGAGGCGGATGAAGACCAGGTGTTAAAACACTGGGAAGGCCTGGGATATTACCGCCGGGCTCGAAACCTGGGTGCAGCTGCCCGGATCCTGGAAGACCGTTTCGGGGGAGAGCTGCCTGCTGAAAAGGAGGCACTCCTGAGCCTTCCCGGGATCGGACCTTATACGGCTGGCGCAATCCTCTCTATCGCCTTTAACATACCTGCCCCGGTCCTGGACGGCAATCTGAAACGTGTCTTCTCAAGATTCTTTAATATCAGTACTCCTCTCGAGGACTCAAAAACAGTAAAAGAACTTTGGGGAATCGCCGAGATCCTGCTTCCCGAATCCACTCCCGGGGATTTCAATCAAGCATTGATGGAGTTGGGAGCACTGGTTTGCTTGCCCAGGAATCCCCGCTGCACTGAATGCCCGTTGGCTGCAGATTGCCAGGCCAATCTGCTGAAATTGCAGAAAGAACTTCCTGTCCGGAAAGAGAAAAGGGCCCTGCCGCATCTGCAGGTGACCGCAGCCGTGATCCCCCAGGATGGAGCTGTGCTGCTCGCTAAAAGACCTCCTGGAGGCTTACTGGGGGGGCTGTGGGAGTTTCCGGGCGGGAAGCAGGAAAAGGATGAAACCCTCCAGGCAACTCTGGCCAGGGAACTCAAGGAAGAGTTGAATCTGGAAGTGGAAATTGGATCCCAGCTGGGCGAGTACCATCATGCCTATACGCATTACAGGGTCACTCTGCATGCCTTCAACTGCCGGCTGGTCAGCGATGATCTCCAGCTTAACTATCACACGGAATATGACTGGGTCCAACTCCCGGAACTGGATACCTATCCCATGGGAAAGATCGACCGCCAGATCGCGGAACAACTCCAAGAGAGATAAAAAATCCTCACCTGGCTCAACTTGACGGGAAACCTCCGGTGCAGGATAATCCAATCAGAAGAGTTCAGATCTTCAAGGCCAAACCCATGAGGCAATCTCAAACTATCCCCCATACTTATTTAATCCTTGCCCTGGTCATCCTGCTCCCATCCTGTCGACCGGCTTCCCCTGAACCTCAAGTGACGGGTGAAAGCCAGACTTCTTCAATTCCCACCCCAACCACCCCGGATGCCGACCAACCTCCCAAGCTGGAAGGTGACCCCAATCCCCTGCCTCCGGATCCCCTGGATGTGGTTTTCTTCAGCGAGGACGGTGTTGAGCTCCAGGGACGATTCTATCCTGCAGAGACAACCGGCCAGCCTGTCGTGGTTTTCATGCACTGGTACCCGGGTGATCAGTACGAATGGGAAGAAGTTGCCTACTGGCTTCAAAATCGGGGCAGCAGCGGGGTTCGCCGCGGTGTTCCCTGGCTTGACCCGAGCTGGTTTCCAGCCCTGCCCCCAGGCACCAGCTACAATTCATTGACATTCACATTCCGGGATTGCGCGGGAGGATGCAACCAGTTGAGTCCAGAGGAGTGGCTCAGGGATGCCAGAGCCAGCCTGGAGGCCGCCCGCTCCCTGGATGGCGTTGATCCTCAGCGGGTGATCGCTGTCGGCGCCAGTATTGGTGGTGACGCTGCAGTTAGCAGCTGCGCGGCTGTACTTGAAGGAGATCCTTCGGCCTGCCTGGGCGCGCTTTCCTTCTCACCGGGAAATTACCTGGGAGAGTCCTACCCTGATCTGGTAGCTGAACTGGGCGATTCTGACCCCTCCTCGTCCTGCCTGGTGTTTATATGATGAAGCTGATCCAGATGCCCTGGTCTGTATGGAAGCTGACGGCCCTCACTACCAGGCGGAAGGTTGGCAGGGGGGAAATCTTCATGGCATGCACCTGATAACCTCGACCCTTGATCCCCTACCCTTACTTCGTTTGGTGGAATTTCTTGAGTCAGTTCTTGATAACTAAATTAAGAACTGCTTTGAGATCCCTGGAACAGATTAGATAATAAGCCTTGCTATAAACCCGTTTGTTATAGATAACTAGTCTTGAGCCATCTAAACCTTCTCAAGTATTGAATATCCTGAAGCATAACACAATTGCCGGTGATGACTCCAATACGTCTTGACACGCCTAACTGGTTATGTGATAATCGCAGTACTCCTTGGCCTGCCCCCCTCAGGTCAAGGGGTATTTTTTTAATTTTCAGCTACAATGGGAATGGAGGCTATTCATCAAAGATCAGAGGAGGATCAGATGTGTGGTAGGTTTACATTAACCGTTTCACCAGAAGATCTGCAGGCTGCCTTTCCGAATTTTTCCATCCCCGGTGATATTCCACCAAGCTACAATATCGCTCCCTCACAACCTGTTCCAGTCATTCCGAATGATGGTGAAAATAGGCTTGATTTCTTCCTCTGGGGACTGATCCCCTCCTGGACAAAACCGGATAAGGTTGGAAAATACAGCTTGATCAACGCCCGTTCAGAAACAGCTGCCGAAAAACCTTCCTTCAAGAGCAGTTTCCGTCATCATCGGTGCCTGATCCTTGCAGATGGATTCTACGAATGGAGCAAACCTAAAAGTGGGGGGACTAAAACGCCTTATTACTTCACCCTTGCCGATCACAAACCCTTTGCTTTCGCCGGCCTCTGGGACACATGGGTCTCACCTGAAGGGGATTCGATCAAAACTGCCTGTATCCTGACAACCTCTCCCAATTCTATAGTGAAACCCGTCCACGAAAGGATGCCTGTCATTCTCGAACCCTCTGATTATGGGGCCTGGTTGGAGGCTAAGGAGGATAAACTTGAGGATATCCAGCTCCTGATGAAACCTTACCCGGCCGAAGGCATGGTTTCCTATCCCGTCTCAACCTATGTGAATTCACCCAGGAATAATTCTGCGCAGTGCATCCAGCCCGGCATCCTTTTATGAAGATACCTCCCCATTCCTTTCTGAGCAGGTCCATAAGAGAAAAACCCTGGGGAGAAAAAGTCTCCAGGATCCTGGCTGCCTCACTGGCCGCAGTTGATCCCGACCTATTGATCAAGGATTATCTGACCAGGGAGAATAACCGATTATATTTACCAGGCCATGAGATCGACCTCCAGAGATTCAGAAGGATCTACCTTTTGGGCATTGGTAAAGCCGCTCTATCCATGTCGACTGGCCTGGAGGATCTGATCGGCGACCGATTGACCGAAGGTTTTGTCCTCACCAAGAAAGGCCAATCCCACCTGCCGGAAAGTTCACCAAGAAAAAACCGAATTTTCACCGGAGGTCATCCGGTTCCAGATGAGGATGGCCTGCAGGCAACTAAAGAGATCCTGGACCATCTTCTTTCCCTCAACGAAGATGACCTTGTGATCGTGTTGATCTCGGGTGGCAGCTCCGCCCTCTTTACCCAACCAGCTGATGGGATCTCTTTGGCTGATCTGAGGAAGACCAATCAAATCCTGCTCTCTTGCGGCGCAGATATCCGGGAAATGAACACCATCCGCAAGCATCTTTCCCGGGTTAAAGGAGGGGGACTGGCAAAAACCCTCTACCCTGCCCAGATCCTCACCTTGATCCTCTCAGATGTCATGGGAGACCCGGCTGATATGATCGGCTCTGGACCCACAGCACCTGATCCCTCCACTTTCTCGGACGCGCTTGCTGTGATCGATAAATATGGGTTGAAGGATGTTTTACCAGAACTTGTGGTCGGGAGGCTGGACCAGGGCGCTCAGGGCAGCCTTCCAGAGACTCCCAAAGCTGGAGACCCTTGTTTTAAGGATGTGATCAACCTGATCCTGGCCAATAATCGTAAAGCCCTCGAGGGGGGATTAGCACAGGCTCAAGTGGAAGGTTTTTCTACAAGGATCCTCCCGGATCATCTTAATGGCGAAGCCTGCGCTGTGGGGGCTGATCTTGCCCATCGGTTGGCGGATCTGGCCCGGGAGGGAAATCCATTACCCAGGCCTGCCTGCCTGATCGCAGGTGGGGAAACTACAGTGACCTTGACCAATAGTACAAAACCAGGATTGGGAGGTAGAAACCTAGAAACCGCACTATGCGCCATTGCGCTGCTGGATGGATTGGATAATATTGCGCTGATCACCCTGGCAACTGATGGTGAGGATGGAGCAACGAATTCGGCCGGCGCTGTTGTGACCGGAGAGAGTCATCAGCTCTGTCAGCGGCTTGGTCTGGACCCGGAGTCTTATCTTCAAAACCATGATTCCTATACCCTGTTTGAAAACCTGGATGATCTGCTCTTGATCGGACCAACTGGCACCAATGTCAACGACTTGTGTTTCCTGTTTGCGTTCTAATTGAGGATTAACATGGAAGATAAAATCACCGTCTTAATGACCTACAAACTCCCAGATGAATGGCAGGGGGATCATCTAGCTGATTACCAGCTGATCCTCCCGGATGGGAATGGAAAAGGCATAACAGGCAATCTCCGGGATCATCTACCCAGCGCCTCAGGTATTTTCTGCTTGCTGGACGATCCTATAACAGCTGAAATCCTTCAGTTTGCTCCCAAGCTCAAAGTAGTCAGCAATATGGCCGCAGGCGTTGACAATATCGACGTAGCTGCCTGCACAAAACTGGGAATCCCTGTTGGCCATACACCAGGCGTTCTGACAGATGGCACAGCGGATCTAACCCTGGCTTTATTGTTGAGCATTGGCCGCCAATTGCCAAAAGCCAGCCTGGATGCCCGTCAAGGACGATGGTCAGGCTGGGACCCAACCGGTTGGCTGGGAGTCGATCTAAAAGATGCGACAGTAGGGATCATTGGCCTGGGAAAAATCGGCTATGCGGTTGCTGAGAGACTTTCTGGATTCGGCTCGAATATCATCTTCACAAGCCCTACTCCCAAACCAGAAAAAGCCAGTATCCTCGGTGCCCGACAAGTTAAACTTGAGGAATTACTCCGGGATAGTGACATAATCTGTATCCATACCGCATTAACCGACGAAACCAAAGGCATGATCGATGGCTCAGCATTCAGGATCATGAAAAAATCTGCGATATTGATCAATGCCGCTCGCGGCCAAGTGGTTAACACAGACGATCTGGTCGATGCCCTGGATTCCGGTCAGATCAGGGCTGCCGGCCTTGATGTAACTGATCCGGAACCCTTACCTCCTGATCATCCCCTTTATAATCTGGAGAATTGCCTGATCACTCCTCATATAGGATCCGCTACCTATCGGACACGAAAAGCCATAGCAGAAATCGCCATCCGTAATCTAATTGCCGGGGTCGAGGGATTAAAGCTACCTCACTGTATCAATCCCGAAGTATATCGATCCACTTAAAAACCGGATCATCTTATGAATCTCCCGGGATGAGTCATCTTGCATCTGATCTCTGATCTTGGCTTTGATGATTTTTGATACCCTTGATATCCAGGCTTTCTGGTGGTAAAAAAGAAACCCTATAGGGCACTGGTCAATTTCCACTAATAAGATTTGAATTGGAAATCAAGGAGTCGTTTTGGAAGACATCACCGGCGGTCGTGTTCATATCAGTGTTCATATCGAAGGTACGACCAACTCCTCTTTTCTCTCAGAATTGGGTAATATCTATGGGCCAGAGCATGTACTTGTTTATAGGCTTTCCCAGAAGAGATTCTATCGGCTAAGTGATATACCCCACAACCCTGCTGCATCCCTGATCAAAATCGGCAAGGACTTACTTGAGAACGCTCCTCTGATCAGCCAGATCATCCCCGAGAATGGAGGAAGCACACCCAGCCCGGAAGACGGTTATCCCCGCAAGAAACTACCTCCAGATACAGCCGTTATTCATGGTCACTTCACTCCTAACCTGTTCAGGGGAATTTATGACAATCCCTTCATCAGCATAATCCTCAAAGATCCGCTTGAGAGGGTCATCTGTTTATACGAAGAATGGAAAAGAAAACAGGGTGATGTGGATTGGCGGGCAAAGATCCCTTATAAAAAAAGTATCGGATTTAAGGACTTTGCTCTGAGGGACGAATTTGCCAATTTCCAGTCAAAAGCCCTGGGAAGCCAACGGTTGGGAGATTATGACCTGGTGGGAGTCACGGAATGCCAGGCTGGTTTTATCGCCCAGTTGAAAAATAAAGATTGGACTGGTTATATAAACCCTTCATCTACGGGCTACCCACTTGAAAAGCTCCGCTTCAAATCCCTGGGTATTGACAAGTTATTTGTGGAAAAGTTCCAGGATTTCCACCAGATGGATTATTCCATATACCAACAAGCCAAGGAATTCATGGGTTTCTGCTAATCCCCTTTTCCTATGATCAATAAAAAAAACCGCTGCTGGACAGCGGTTTTTTAGTCGGGGCGGTCGGATTCGAACCGACGGCCTTTGCAACCCCATTGCAACGCGCTAGCCGGACTGCGCCACGCCCCGGACGACAAGCATTATAAAACCAACGGTGAGATCTGGCAAGATATCTCCCTCTCATCGGGCTTAACAAGCTTAGATCCGATAATGGTAAACCTGCCAGCGTTTATAGATCTCTGCTCCCATCTTTTCCGCAGTTAAGACCGAGGTGGGATTATCCGCGCTGGTAATCGACATATCGATCCAGGTGTAATCCCGATCTTTTGCGCGTTTGGCTAATTCATCCATCAGCAGGACGATCACCCCTGTATTCCAGTACTCAGGCAGGACCAGGACACTCTTGGCAGCCAGGCAAGCCGGTTTCCTGAACTTCATCAGCCACAGGAGCTGAAGATAATTCCAGGGATAACGCAATCCATTGGTATCCATGAAGATCTCGTTCAGGTTGGGAATCCCGGGAAGGAAACCAACTATTCGCCCATCCACTTCCGCAAACAGGATCAGATCCGGATCTGCGATGGTCTTGAATGGTGCCAGGGTAGCTTCAAGCGATTCCCTATGCCAGCCAATGGAATCATCGAGGTGGGAAAGGGCCTTTTCCAATAACATGTGGACATTATCCACTTCCGAGCTCCAGTTGTCAAAATCCGCGCTCCTGACCCTGACCTTGCCTTTCTTGCGGACCCTTTCAGCCAGACGAGAAAGCCTTGTGATCTGGGGAGTGTCTTCCAGGCCAATGCGCAGAGCTAGATTCTGGGCCCTGGCTGGGAGAAATCCGTAGCGCTCCATGAAATCCCGATAATAATCCGGAGTATGCCCGCACATCAATGCCGGAGGAACATCTCTCCCCTCGATCAATACCCCATAACTATCCTCGTAATCGAGGTTCCACGGACCATATAAGGTATCCAGGTCCCTTTCAGCCGCCCATTCTATCGCAGTGTCTATCAATGCTGAAAATACCTGGTAGTCCTGGATATATTCCAGGAATCCAATTACACACTCTGTTTTTCCACGTTTTTTATTGGTTGGCGGGTCTTCAGCTGCGCAGATCGTTCCAGCAATTTTTCCATCCCTATAAGCCAAAAAAAGGTCAGCTTCTCCCCGTTTAAGAAGGCTCCTTTTTCCGGATCAAGGACCGCCCGGCGTTCAGGAAGCAAAGGCGGCACCCAGAGAGGGTCATCCCTGTAAATGACCCAGGGGAAAGTGAGCCATATGTTTAGGTCGTGTTTTGTTTCAACTTTACGAATACGGATCTCTGACATAGTAAGTCCATACCCCTATCCATTCACCCGCCGGATGAACGGCGCTCTTTGATCTTATCCACAATTTCAAGAAAATCTTTCCTTTCAAGTGGATATTTATAGGCGATGAATATCCCAACTAAGAGTAAAAAGGCCGGAATTGGGCCGATGACCATTTTGATCCCGTTGACAGCCTGAGCGCTTTGGATAGTGAGATTAGGTTCGTACCCGGTGAGTTCAAGCACCAGTCCGATTATTGGCACAGTGCCAGTCGATGTGATCTTCCGGGCCAAAGTGGTAAAGCTGTAAAACATGCCTTCGTGCCTTTCCCCTGTCTTATACTCATACCATTCAATGGCATCAGGCAGAATTGCCCAGGGAAGCACATGGGCGGCCGCAACACCAATGCCCGCCAGGGAGCATAAGATCAGGATCAGAGCTAATGGAGTGGAGGGCGTCATCATGATCAGCACGATCTGAACGACAGCCCAGAAAGCGATGCCAATCATATAGGCGTATCTTTTACTCCAGCGGTTCGATACCCAGTTCCAGATCGGCAAGGCGAACATAGCGACCACGAAAATTGTGGCCATTATGATCTCATTTTCAGCTTCGCGCTGAACAACGAATTTGACATAGAATAACAGACTTGACTGCAGGATATCAACAGAGATCCAGGTGGCAAGGAAGATTCCCAGGCCATACCGAAATGGTATATTCTTCCAGACAGACCGGATGGATTCCATCAGAGTGGGTTTTTCAAGATCAACCAGATCCTCTCTCTCTTCGGTCCCAAAGAAAGTCAGGAACATCGGTAATGCAGATACCAAACCGAAGATAGCCCCCATCAGGAGAACCCTGGGTGCATTCTCTGGTACAAATTCACCCACGATTATTGCCGGAACTGTAAAAGCTATAAGGCTGCCTAAAATCGAAAAGAACATCCGGTAACTGGTCAATGACGTCCGTTCATCGTAATCAGAAGTAAGTTCAGGTGTTAAGGCAAAATAAGGCATATATAACATCGTGGCAGATGCTTCAAATATGATATAGGCCACGGAATAGTAGATAACCAGGGCGGAAGTGGTCTCGAAACCTGGTTTATACCAGAGCATTGTAAAAGTAAATGCCAGCGGGAGGGCTCCAAAAAGCAGGTATGGCCGCCTTCTTCCCCACCTTGTCCGGGTTCTATCTGAGAGATGTCCAAAGATGGGATCATTCACAAAATCCCAAATCTTTCCAATCAGGATAGGCAGCGCAGCAACAGCCGGCCTGAGCCCTACCACCTCAATCATGAAGAAAAGGAAATAGACGCCCATGATTGTGCTGGTGAGGCTGAAACCGATATCACCAGCACCGTACATCAATTTTCTAGTAGTGGTTAATTTTTGAGTCATAATAATTCTCCTTGCTGATTCCAGATCCAAAGAGGATGGCATTTATCCCAAGAGCGCCCCAAGGTTGAAAACACTCAAACCACTTACAGGTTTCTCTTTTGAAGAACGAATTCGATGATGATACCGTAGACTGACCCAACCAGGAATGACACCCAATCGCCCCCACCTGCAGTCAAGAAGTAAGCCGCACTAACCACCAAACCCAATAAAGCTCCCCTCAGGATCCAGTTGGATCTGCCTTCGATCAACACTAAATCCCCCGCCAGTCCGATCACCAGACCCATAACCAAGCGGTTGTACCACAGGGATAGGATCAGGAGCTGATTTCCAGACCAACCCAGGCGGACCGAGGCTCCCAAAATACAAAATAGGCCCAGAACAGCCCCGGACCCCAGGGATATGAATATCCTTTTTTTCATTTTTCCTTCCTATCTAAATTGGGTTTTTACCTGGAAATAATTGTATCCCACTTTCCAGCTTGCTCTTCGATCTTGGACTCTTAAGGCTTGACTTTCTATCAACTATTTGTTACGCTTAAACTACCAAACGGTCGGTAGAGAGCCAGGTCTATGTCCAAGGAAAATATCCTTCAAGCGGCTGCCCTCATTTTTCAACAGAAAGGATACCATGCGACTTCCATGCAGGATATCGCTGATGCTGTTGACCTGAAAAAAGGTAGCTTGTATCACCATGTTGATAGCAAGCAGGATATTCTCTTTGCCATTCTCAATGAAGCGCTTGAATTGATCCTGGAGCGGCTCCAATTCGTAGCCGAGCAGGATATTCCCCCTGAACAGAAATTACGCCGAGCCATGAAAACTTATTTCAGTTTTTTGGCGGAAAACCCATCCCTTTCTTCTGTCTTGCTGCTCGAATATCGGTCCCTTGAGGAACACTATAAGGAACTCCATATTCCCCGCAGGGACCAGGTTGATCAGATCTGGCGGGAGTTAATCAGGGAAGGAACGACCCGGGGAGATTTCCACGACCTGGATCCGGGATTGGTCCCTAAAGCCCTGCTGGGCGTTTTGAATTGGACCATCACCTGGTACCGGGAGGATGGAGCCTTATCCGCAGAAGAAATCGCAGACCAATTCACAGATCTATTCCTGGTTGGCCTGCTTTCAAGGAACAACCGCTAATTGTTGCCCGCAGGAGGTGTTTCGAAATAATTAGACTGCCCCTGACTTGAACCCATTATTGCTAAGTAATCTCTGCACCTGATCAAAAAGACCAACTGCATCCAACAGTCCGATATATTGGCCATAGTTTGAATTGGAGGTACCTATGTATTCATTTACTCCTACTGAAGAACAGCAAATGCTCCTCGATGCTGTTAAGCGCTACGCCGAGGGAGATTTGCGTCCGGCATATCGAGAGGCTGAAGAAAATTCAGAACTGCCGCCTGCGCTGATCGAAAAAGGCTGGGAGCTGGGAATTTTACAGGCTTCCATCCCTGAAGATTATGGCGGATTCGGAGATTATTCCCTTCTAACAGGAGCTCTAGCTGCTGAAGGCCTCGCATATGGCGATCTAGCTGCCACGCTGGGTGTTATGACCCCTAATCTTTTTGTGCTGCCGATACTTCTGGCCGGCTCGGAAGAGCAGAAAGAAACATTTATCCCGCCTGTGATTGAGATGGAATGGAAAGCCTATACAGCAGCTTTGATAGAACCCGCTTTCGATTTTGATCCCCAAGCATTGAAGACCAAGGCAACCATAAAAGGGAAGGATATCCTTCTTAAGGGCGAGAAGATATATGTCCCCTATGCCCAAGACGCTAAAGCCCTGCTGGTTTATGCAGACCTGGATGGAAAAACCCAGGGATTTATCGTTCCGGGGGACGCCGAAGGCCTGACAGTGGGGGAACGCCAGGAAACTCTGGGTATTCATGCCCTCCCCCTCTACCACTTGAAACTGGATGATGTCAAGATCCCAGCTGAAAACCAGCTCAACGGAGCGGAAGGCCATTCCATGGACGGCATTCTCGCTTCCTGGCAGGTCGCTCTGGCTGCCATGGCAGTTGGGGTTGCCCAGGCTGCCCTTGAATACGCGATCGACTATGCCAAAGATCGTGATGTCTTTGGTGTCAAAGTCGCTCAAAAACAAGCTATCGCCTTTATGCTGGCGGAGATGGGCACTGATATCGAGGCTACCCGGCTCATGACCTGGGAAGCTGCCTGGATGCTGGATGAAGGAAAAGAGGAAGCTTATAAACATGCCTTCCTGGCTTACAGTGGAGCTGTTGACATGGTGATGATGGTAACCGATAGGGCTGTTCAGATCCTGGGCGGTCACGGTTATATCCGGGAGCACCCGGTGGAACTTTGGATGAGAAACGGCCGCGGTTTTGCAGCATTTACAGGCCTGGCCATGGTGTAGGAATTTTCAGATCTGACCAAATAATGACCGGGCTCTATACCCGGCAGAGAAAGGAGAAATATCATGATTAGTTTTGAAATGCCCAAACCGCTGGTCCAAACCAGAAATGTTGTGGAAACAGTAGCCAAAAATATGATGCGGCCAGTCTCTCGTGAAATGGATGAAAACGAACATGAGATCCCCTGGGCCTATATCGAATTTATGCACACTGCTACAAAGGCCCTGGGAAGTTCATCAATGGCTCCAGATGAAGCTCCGCAGAAGAAAGAGGAAGACCCAGAAAAGAAAAAACGCCCTCCTATCAATTACCAGCGCTTGATGATCATGGTGGAAACTCTTTCCTGGGGTGATGCAGGGATCTATCTTTGCACCCCCGGAGGCATGCTGGGCGCAGCAGCGATCAGCGCCGCTGGCACACCGGAACAGAAAAAGCGCTTCTTAAGCCGATTTGCTGGTAAAGAGCCGGTATTTGACGCCATGGCTATGACAGAACCTCAAGCCGGATCTGACACCTCAGCAATTCGGGCTACCGCTGTGCTAGATGAAAAAACCAATGAATGGGTATTGAATGGAGAGAAGATCTTTGTAACCGCCGGCAATAAAGCCCTGGTAGATTCCAAAGGGTTCATTGTGGTCTGGGCCAGCCTTGATCTTGAAGCTGGACGGGCAGGCATCCGCTCCTTTGTCATCGAAGCGGACACGCCAGGCTGCAAAGTAACCAAGATGGAGGAAAAGTTAGGTATTCGGGCCAGCGACACTGTATCGATCGTCCTCCAGGACTGCCGGATCCCTTATGAGAATATTCTGGGCTCACCCACCGTGGAAAAAAGCACCGAGGGATATAAAGGCGCTATGCATACCTTTGATGCTACCCGGCCGATCGTGGCTGCCTCTGCTTTGGGCGTTGCCCGGGCTGCCCTGGAATTCGTGCAGGAACATTTAGCAGAAAATGGAACGGAAATCCGATATGGCATCCCTCGCCAAAAAATGACTTACGTGGAAAGAGAAGTCATTGAAATGGAGATCCAGCTCAGGCAAGCCTGGCTGCTGACTGTTAAAGCCCTCTGGATGGCGGATAATAAACAATCCAACGCCCTGATCGCTTCTATGAGCAAGGTCAAAGCAGGCAAGGTAGCTACAGAGATCACCCAGAAGGCTGTTGAGCTGATGGGTCCTCTGGGATACAGCCGTGAGTTCTTACTCGAGAAATGGTTCCGAGACGCCAAGATCAATGATATTTTTGAGGGAACCGGCCAGATCAACCTGCTAGTTGTGGCCCGCAATATTCTTGGTTATCGGGGAAGCCAGCTTCGCTGATCTGTCAGTCAAGCCTGAAAGAGGAGAGGAATATGAAATATCTAATCAATAAAGCTGTAGTGGTTGGATCCGGAACGATGGGAGCCGCCATTGCCGCCCACCTCGCCAACGCTGGCGTTCAAGTGACCCTGCTGGATATCATACCCAGAGAATTATCTGAAAGTGAAAAGACAGCCGGTCTGACCTTGAATGACCCCGAAGTGCGAAACCGGATCGTAAATCAGGGATACCAGGCGGCGATCAAATCAAAACCGGCTAGTTTTTACTCTGTTCAACTTGGTGATCAGCTCAAACTCGGCAACCTGGAAGATGACTTTGATTGCATTGCAGAAGCGGATTGGGTCATCGAAGTGATCATCGAAAACCTGAAGATCAAACGTGGACTGATGGAAAAGATCGACAAAATCCGGTCCGAGCATACCATCGTCAGCACCAATACATCTGGTATACCGGTCACATCCATTGCCGAGGGGCGTTCCAAAGGATTCCAGGAACACTTCCTGGGAACTCACTTCTTCAATCCTCCCCGCTATTTAAAGCTCTTGGAGATCATCCCAACTGTCGATACTCTTCCCGAGGTCACTGAGGATATCAGCCATTTTGCAGAATACCGCTTAGGTAAAGGAGTGGTGCTCTGCAAGGATACTCCCAATTTCATCGCTAACAGGATGGGTTTTGGAAGCGGGGCATTTGCAATCGACTATATCCTGAAGAATAAATACACTGTCAAAGAAGTCGACAGCATTACCGGGCCCTTGATCGGCCGCCCAAAAACAGCTACATTCCGGCTGCTTGACCTGGTAGGCCTCGATGTCTGGAAACATGTTGGCATAAACCTCACTGAGGCCCTTCCCGATGATGATCCAGCAATGCCCTACCTTTCATCCGAACCCGCCAACCAGTTGATCAGCGATATGGTCGAAAAGGGCATGCTGGGCAATAAATCCAAACAGGGTTTTTATAAACAGGTGTTTGTAGATGGGAAAAAGGAATTCTGGTCCCTTAATCTGGACACAAGGGAGCACGAGCCGGCAGAAAGCATCCGTTATGAATCTATCGGCGCGGCTAAAGATATTGAAGATCTAGGTGAACGATACAAAAAGATCCTGGAAGGTGATGATCGAGCGGCTGAGCTAGTGCGGGCAATTACCCTCCAGGGTTTATCATACGCTTCCCACTGTATTCCGGAAATCGCAGATTCCCCCAAGCCCATCGACGATGCCATGAGATGGGGGTTCGGTCATGATGCCGGCCCCTTTGAGATCTGGGATCTCCTGGGAATCAAGGAAATTGCTGACCAGATGAAAGAGGCTGGATACCCTCCAGCAGCCTGGGTAGATCAGATGATCGCTGATGGGGTGAGTGGATTCTATGAGTATGAAGGAACACAAAAGACAACGGCTTATGAACCGGAAAGCAAGAAGTATGTCCCGGTCCTGCCCACACCCCAAATTCTCCTTCTCAGCCAGGTCAAAAATGACCAGGGGAAGATCCTCGATCGCAATACCAGCGGCTCATTGATCGATATCGGTGACGGAGTGGCCTGCATCGAATTCCAAACCAAGATGAACTCCATTGATGAAGACACTCTCAATTTGATGAATAAATCCCTCGACTATGCCCTGGAAGGAAATCTGAACGGGCTTGTTATCGGGGGAGATGCTGCAAATTTCAGTGCTGGTGCAAACCTGTTTGGAGTGGTCATGGCCGCCCAGGGAGGCATGTGGGATCAATTGGATGAGATTGTTCGTAAACTCCAGAATGTCAATATGCGCATGCGGTATTTTCCAAAACCCGTAGTAGTGGCGCCAGCCGGCCTGGCCCTTGGTGGTGGAGCTGAGATCACAATGCACGGGAACCGTGTAGTGGCTGCCGCAGAACTTTATATCGGGTTAGTAGAAGTCGGCGCAGGAGTCATCCCGGCCGGTGGTGGGACCAAGGAGATGATCCGCAGGATCGTCAATCCACCCATGAAGACCAACGATGCCGTATGTTTCCCATTCTTGCAGCGCGTATTTGAACAGGTAGGCATGGGAGCTGTCGCCACCAGCGCTCTGGAAGGCCAGGAAATGGGCCTATTGGGACATGCAGACCGGATCATCATCAACCGGGACCATCTTTTGGCTGAGGCTAAGCGCGAGGTCCTGCACATGGCTCAAGGTGGGTATCAACCTCCCCCAGCAGAGAAGGTCTATGCCGCGGGTCGAGATGGATTGTCTGGATTAAAGATCGGTTTGGACAACTTCAGATCCGGGGGATATATCACAGAATATGAGGTTGAGATCGGGAGTAAATTGATCTACGTTATGACCGGAGGCAATCTATCCCAACCTGAATGGGTGGATGAACAATACTTCCTGGATCTGGAGCGGGAAGCCTTCCTGAGTTTATGCGGTGAAAAGAAAACTCAGGAGAGGATGTGGCACCTGCTTCAAAAAGGTAAGGTACTTCATAATTAAACCTCCAGGAAATCAACCTGGAATGAAGGAGAGTCTGATGACAGAATCAAGAGATCCCAGATATGATCCAGTGATCGTTGCAGCTACAAGAACCGCTGTAGGGAAAGCCAAAAGAGGGACACTGAAATCCACCCGGCCCGAAACATTAATGGCCGCCGTGATCGAGGAACTTCTCAAACGCGCCCAGGATCTGGATCCCCACGAATTGGATGATCTTATTGTGGGCTGCGCCTTCCCTGAAGGTGAACAGGGAATGAACATCGCCCGGCAGATCGGTTTCCGGGCTGGGCTTCCGGTTGAGGTCCCAGCAGAAACCATCAATCGCTTCTGCTCTTCCGGTGTCCAGAGCATTGCTCATGCTGCCCAGGCCATCTCGGCAGGGTATATCGACGCCGCCATTGCTGGTGGAGTTGAAGTGATGAGCATGGTGCCGATGACCGGCTACAAATTCAGCCCAGACCAAACCCTCGCAGATGAATATCCGGAAGCATATACCAGCATGGGCATCACAGCTGAAAATGTCAGCGATAAATACAAGATCACCCGGGAAATGCAGGATGAGTTTTCCTTGAATAGCCACCTGAAAGCCCACCAGGCAGTCGATTCCGGCAGATTTGACGAGGAGATCGTCCCGCTGGATATTGAGGTGGTCACGCCTGCTGGTACAAAACAAATCACCTTTAAACGTGATGAAGGTCCCAGGGGGGATACCAGCTTAGAGGTGTTGTCAAAACTGAGACCCGCTTTTAAATTGAACGGTACGGTTACCGCCGGTAACTCTTCCCAGATGTCCGATGGAGCAGCCGGCGTGATTATCATGTCCCTGGCTAGGGCTGAGGAACTGGGATTAAAACCAATGGCGCGCTTCATCTCATTTGCTGCAGGTGGTGTACCACCGGAGATCATGGGCATAGGACCTATCGCGGCAGTCCCTAAAGTCCTTGAACGCACAGGGTTGAATTTAAAGGATATCGGTTTGATCGAACTCAACGAGGCCTTTGCAGCCCAGGGTTTGGCCGTCATCCAGGAACTAGGATTGGACCCAGAGATCACCAATGTCAATGGCGGTGCCATCGCCCTGGGCCACCCGCTGGGATGCACAGGGGCCAAACTTTCGGTTCAAATGATCTTCGAAATGAAAAGAAGGGACCTTGAATACGGGCTGGTTACTATGTGTATTGGCGGTGGTATGGGTGCAGCGGCAATATTCCAGAATATGAATTGATCAGGACCACTTTAAGGAGAGTAAAATGGCTGACTATACTGTAAAAGAGTTGATTTTCAATCACGAAAAGGCCTTTATGCCCGAAAAAGCTGCCGGGCTGGAAGCAATCATACAATACCATCTGACAGGAGATGAAGGCGGGGACTTTATCATCACCATCGCAAATGACAAATGCCAGGTTGCGGAAGGCACAGCTGAAAACCCCGTGATGACATTGACCGCAGATGGACGCTACTTCGGGGATGTCCTGCTCGGGAAAGAAGACGGTATGAAAGGCTTTATGGATGGTAAACTGCAGCTGGCTGGAGATCTAAATCTGGCCATGAAATTGACCAGTTTCTTCAAGATGGGGGGATAGAAGGTCATTCCCAGGGGCAAAAAAAGGATACGGTGCGCTCCAGGTAAACCGTATCCTCCAGTAAATCAAAAGAACAGCTCGCCAGTGCGGCGAGCTGTTAACCTTCGGGGTGGGTATAATCATCCTTCAAATTCGATAGTTTTCAGGTTATCCCGGACCTCTTGATACATACCCAGGATGATCTCCTGGGTTTTTTCTACGGCCTGCTCAAGCGGGATGTGACTTTTTTCGCTCTCGTTGCGAACTTTGGCTTCGATCCCACCTTCTTTTAACGCCCTGTGTCCTACTGTCAACCGGAGCGGGATGCCAATCAGATCAGCATCATTAAATTTCACTCCCGGACTTTCATCTCGATCATCAAAAAGGACTTCCAGCCCGGCCTCTGTCAACTCCTGGTAGAGCCGTTCAGCTGTCTTATTCACCTCACCACTGACATCTTTACTCCCTGCCAGTTCAACAAGGTGAACCTCATAAGGAGCTACTGTGATCGGCATGATCAGGCCATACTCATCGTTATATTCTTCAACGATTGAAGCCAGAAGTCTACCGCTTCCGATACCGTAACTCCCCATCACGACCGGCTTTTCTTCACCATCTGCATCCTGGTATAAAGCCCCAACTGCCTCGCTGTACCAAGTCCCCAGCTTGAAGATATTGCCGACTTCAATGCCTCGGACAGCTTTCATGGCTGCTCCACAGCTTGGGCAGGCATCCCCATCCTGGGCGGCCGCGATATCGGTGACAATATCCGCATCAAAGTCTCTCCCATAGTTGACGTTCTTGAAATGGTATCCATCTTGATTGGCACCAGCTACAAGATTAGGCGATTCCGGGATCAAGTCATCTACAACAACAAGAATGTTCACCAAACCAACGGGGGAAGCATAACCAGGCACGGCTCCGCACGCTTTGATCTCTTCTTCCTCAGCAGGTCTCAGGCTCCTGGCGCCAACAGCATTCACCAGTTTTGTTTCGTTCAATTCCATATCTCCCCGTACGATAGCAAACACCAGGACATCCTTATCTCCATCTTCGGTCGTTTTGGTTGCCATCATAAAAACCGCTTTGGCAGTTCTGCTTTCCGGGATATCCAATAACCCAGCCAGGTCAGCAATGGTCTTCGTCTCCGGCGTGGCGATCTTCTCGCGTTCCAGCGGGTTTTCACTTTTAGCCTTAACCTTCCTGAATTCAGCAATCTGACGATTTGCAGAATATCCACATTCATCACATAACAGCAAGGTGTCTTCTCCAACAGGAGTGATGTACATATACTCATGAGCCAAATTCCCGCCCATCATACCCACATCGGATTCCACTGCGATGACCGGTAATTTACAACGGCCGAAGATATTGAAATAAGCCCGGTAATGATTGGCATATTGAAGGTCCAGCCCGTCCCAATCCCTATCCAGGCTGTAGCTGTCTTTCATGGTAAATTCTCTAACGCGGATCAGTCCAGCTCTCGGTCGCGGATCATCCCGCCATTTTGTTTGGATATGATAGATCAGCATCGGCAGCTGACGGTAGGACTGGATCTCATCCTTGATAATGGCAGCTACCGCTTCCTCGTGCGTCATAGCCAACACCATGTCTCGTCCATTTCTATCCAGGAAGCGACCCATTTCTGGTCCTACTTTTTCCCAACGGCCAGTTGTTTTCCAGATCTCGGCAGGATGAACAACGGGCATGGACATCTCCTGCCCTCCAATCTTATTCATTTCATCCCGCATGATGTTCTCGATTTTGGTCAGGGAACGTTTTGCCAGCGGCATGGAAGTAAAAATGCCAGCAGCAAGCTGGCGTATATACCCGGCCCGAACCAGCAGCTGATGGCTGCGTATCTCAGCATCAGAGGGCGCTTCCCTTAATGTCTGACTGAGTAAACTGGACATTCGCATATGATCTCTCCTCAACTCCACAAGAGCTGACTGTCTATTTACAAAAAAAAGCTCCGGATTTTCAGCCCGGAGTTAAAACACATTTTTCTAATAATACCCAGCTCCACGCGGCCAAAAACCTCTCAGGATATAATCCTGCTAGGGACGGGAGCTTTGGGATCAAGAATCCTGTACATATTGAAGGTAGTGTACCAAAGGCTGTTGGTCTGTCAAGGCAGGAATAATAATCAGGTCAGGGAAAGATGATTAGAATGGCGCTCAAAACGCTCTTCTCATCCCTATGGTAAAATGCTCATAATCCCAGACTCTGGGGCAATTATTAGATTGGAATGAAAAGGTAACTGTCATGATCCCAATTCGAGATGATAATCCTACTCATCGCACACCCATCGTCACTTATTTTTTGATCCTGGTCAATATCCTCGTCTTTCTTTTTCAACTGCTGCTGGGGCCAAATAACGAGGCTTTTATCTATCAATTTGCACTTATCCCTGCCGATGTGACCAATATGGTATCCCTGGGATCCATATTCGATATCTTCACCAGCATGTTCATGCATGCTGGTCTGGCACATATTGGTGGAAATATGCTATATCTGTGGATATTTGGGGATAATGTGGAAGACCGATTGGGACGCTTCAAATACCTGCTCTTTTATATTATCGGGGGCATGGTCGCTTCCATAACCCATATCCTCACTAATCCTGGCTCGCAGATCCCCACGGTAGGTGCCAGCGGGGCAATCGCAGCGGTTCTGGGTGCCTACCTTGTGCTTTATCCGAGCCAAAAGGTCCTGACCCTGATTCCCCTTGGTTTTTGGTTAAGAATGACCTTGCTGCCTGCCAGCGTTGTTTTGGGGTTATGGTTTGTGCTGCAATTCTTCCAGGGTGTAGCTTCCCTGGGCATGCCCGATGTGGGAGGTGTAGCCTTTTGGGCTCATATCGGCGGCTTTGTCAGCGGCGTTGTGTTAGGCTGGTTATTCAAAAAACCCGAGGTAGAATATCCGGCCCTACACTGGTGATCCCCAAAACCCCTGTGCTTGCTCAACAAGGCAAGCTAGGTTATAATTTCACAACTTCGGGATGTGGCGCAGTCCGGCTAGCGCGCGCCGTTCGGGTCGGCGAGGTCGTGGGTTCAAATCCCTCCATCCCGACACAAAAACCGCTGGGTATCCAGCGGTTTTTTTTGCATTTTTCATTAAGTTTAGTTTATAACAATTGACCAGTCTGGTGGTTATTACCCTTCATGGCCGAGAGAGGCTGATAGGAGGGCTCAGGACGTGGTGCGGGTTTGGGTGCGGGGCGGCGGGCTGGAACCCCCTTTCGACTGGAAACCGGAGCCCTGCGGCTGGTCACTGAGGCAGGGAAATCCACCTGCAGCTGGTCGCGGCCGAAATAGCGCTCACCGGCCACACTGAACAGGCCAATGATCAATACCCGCAGGATCCAGATCATCACAGCCACAAAGATCGGCACCACTTTCAACAGGGTCTGCCGGGCGATGACTGCGTTGCCCAGGGTCTCATGGTTGGCGATGGCGATCGATACACCCCACCAGGTCAGCAGGGCATTCATGGTGGCGGCGATCAGCCAGGCGGCGAACAGGTACCAGGAATCGTTGTCCTCTCCCACTTTGCCTTCGGGGGAGAACAGGCGGGCAATGCCAGCAAAATCGATCCCGCAGAAGGCGATGGCCAGGATGGTGGCCCAGCGCACGCCCCAGAAGCGCAGCCCACCCAGCAGGTCGGTGAGGGCAAAATCGGTCGTGCTGTAATTGAAGATCTCAAAGGCGACCAGGGCGGTGATGATCAAGAGCCCAAAGACGACGCCGCGTTTGACCTGAACCCGTTGTGGAATAAAAGGAATGCTGTTGGCGGACATGGTGTACCTCCCTCGGATATTAACAGGGTGAAAGTGAACCTTACGGGACCAGTATAGAACATTTGTTCTACTTTGTCAAGTCCCAAAATACCCCTATCCTATCTCCCACCATTCCATCATCAATGAACTGTGGCCCAATCAGTCACGTTTCATTCTATATATTGGCTATACGTAATAGGATTGGAGAACCATCCCCTGATCCACAACCGCATCACACCTGATAACGGAAATCATCGAGGAGAAAGCCAATAGCCTGATTTCGAATGCCTGTCATAGAAATTCTTGGGACTGACCGCTGGATCCCCTTGGCCACTGTCGAAGCCTCTGATGAAAAATTCCCCCTACTCCCTGAATGAATTCAGGATCCCTGACCTGGCTGAGTAGGATAGGATTGCTGTTCCAAAGGAAGAACAACATGGAATTCACTGCCCGGAAGGTGATCAGCATCCTTCACCAACCGCTCCACCCAGATCCGCCCGTTATGTGCCTCAATCACACTGCGGACTATAGCCAGCTCTTCTCCGGGTTTGTCCTCGCCGGCAGCTATCTCGTCCAGCAGGGAAAAATCAACCTGCATCGGGTTCATATACTCCTGGAAGAAGCGGTCCTTGGCATCAGAGTCGATCCCAATCCCTGTATCACAAACCACTATCTCTGCGCCTTCCCATTTCAATACTTCGGATCGCGGTGGAATATGCCTGCCTGTAATGGTGATCTTCCCTCCCGAAGGCGTATGGGTCATCGCGTAATTGATCAATATCTCAAAGACCTTTTTTAGAGCTGTGCTATCACCATAGACCGGGGGGATCTCTCCCAGGTTGTCATGAGATAAAGTGATCTTCCTGGCTTGCACATTTCCCCGCAGATCCTGGCAGATACCGTCTATCATGGTATAGAGCGACAAGGGAGTAGTGTCGATGGTCAGGTTCTTCGGCTGAATAGTTGCCGTGTCGATCATATTCTCTATGATCACCTCCAGCCGGTCCGTTCCGGACACTATTCCCCTGATCAATTCACCATAATAGGCATCATCCATCAGGGAGCTGTCTCCAGCTAAAAGCCGTGAGTAACCAGTGACAATGGTTAAAGGCGAGCGGAGCTCATGGGCTTTGATGCTGATAATATCTGTAGCTGATTTTTTGATTTGCTCAACCTTGTCCAGAGCTGTGCCCTCGGATGCCTTTGCCTTTCGCAGTTGGCTGTCAATTTTTGACAGGCTTGCTACCAGGCGTGCGTTCTGCAGGGCAACTGATGTCTGGTCCGCAACAGTCGAGAGCAGCTCCAACTCGTCATCGGAAAAAGATGCTCCTGAACTTTTCTGCGAAAGCGCGAATAAACCGATCCATTCATCCTCAGTGTGGATTGGAACAAGCGCTTCCACGGCCAGAGATCGGATCCAGGCCATCACATTCTCCGGAATGGTCTGGAATTTAGGAATGAACTCCAGCTCCGATTGTGTTAAGGGACGTTTTTCTTCTGCAAGGACTTTGGTGATCGGACTGTGAGCCGGGAGGAAATCCAAGTCAGGCAAGGTTGTAGAAGTGCCCTCAACAGCCCTGAGATACCAGTTGGGAGGATCCTTTTCTGGCTCCAGTCTATCAACCAGGAATAGCGTTCCTTTCTGGACATCCAACGCTTCGCAGATCATCTCAATGGTTACCTTGGACAGCAATTCAATATCCAAAATACTGCTGAGAGTTTTACTGTAGGAGCGGATTTCAAGGGTCCTGTTCTTTTCACTTGGCAAGATTCCAAGCAAGATCCCTTTAACAAGTTTATGAATTGGCAGGAAAAAAATCAAAACAATAACAGAAAAGAACACCCCTATAAAAACCGGTTTGTACCAGGACAAACCAATGAAGTATCTCTCCAGGATCAAAAAGCCCAAGGCATTGATAAGCATGATGGTGATACCAGCCAGTGAATAGGCAGCGAACTGAAATCCCAGATTTTTAAGATCGGGTAAACGGTAGGTCAGGACCAAGTAGTTTAGAATGATCACTGCGGCAAGCAATAATAAACTACCCAACAACGCACGATCCAATAAAAACAGGACGGAGCTGCCAATATAGAGAACCATTGCTGATGTCCAATAGATCGTTCTTTGTTTGACTACTCTCCGATCAGTTGTCCTATAAGCCTGCAGGACTTGAATACTGGTCCAGACCACAAAAGCACCCCATCCTACAGCTTGAATGACCGTTGACAGTATTGATTGCGCGTATCCTTCTGGAGATGTTCCCCAATTTGCCTCGCCAGGTAAGATAGCCAATATATCCGCAACCACAGCGATCAAGGCAATTCCAAGCAAGGCTATCAACCACAACCAGCCAGGATTTTCATTTTTGAAAACCGTGAAGGTCAAAGCAAATAACACCCCGCTGAAGAGGAGCAGGCCGTATCGAGGTAAATGGGCCCGAATCCCGGGGTTCATAAAATCCCACCAGGATAATTCTGTTCCAAGCAGGATCAATGAGATCAATAAGAACAACCCAAGCAGGATAACCAGCAAATAATCGGCGATTTTGTATATGCGTAGTTTTCGGACAGCGTTGAAAATCAAACTGACGCAGTAAACAGCCAGACATATATAAATAAGTGCCTTCAAGGTGAGAATATTATCCATATTTCTCCCAAATTACCCCATCAATTGGACGGTAACGGTAGCCCCCGCTTCCAGTCCTGTGACCGCGGGTGGGATCAAGATCAATCCATCTGCCCGGGCCAGCACAAAAATCAGATTACTCCTGCCGAATACTGGCTCTGCTTGCCAATTACCTGGTGATCCCTCAATCAATCGCACTGGTATCCAATCCTCTCGACCTGCTTGAGAAGGCAGGTTCACCATGAGTTCAGCTTCGACGGTCGGCCGGGGTCTGGGATTTTCCAGCCCCATGATTCTTTCCAGGATTGGCCTAATCATTACCTGGGCAATGACCAGGGCGCTCACCGGGTTGCCGGGCAATCCAATCATCAGCTTATTGCCCGCCAATGCCAGAATCGTAGGTTTTCCAGGCTTGATATGCAGCCCATGGACAAAAACCCCCGGATCTCCCAGCTCATTCATGATCTCTGCAGTATAATCCCTGGCACTGGCAGAAGACCCGGCAGTGACAATCAAATGGTCACATTCCTCCAACCCTTTGGCCATCACTGAGCGGAGTTCGTCTCGGCTATCAGGAATGATACCATAATGAAAGGTCCTCGCCCCTAGCTGATGGATCAATGCGCCCAATGTATAGGTATTAATATCTCGCACCTTACCCAATCCTGGTTTTTCATCCGGCGGGATCACTTCATCGCCACTGGAAATCAACCCGATCAGTGGAGATTTGGTGATCTCTACTTCTGTGATTCCCAGAGCCATTAATCCCCCGATCTCGGCCGGCCTCAAACGCGTTCCTTTGGGAATGACAACATCCCCCTCTTTAATATCCTCTCCAATATTGATCAGATTATCCCCAGAAGCGGCAGGACGATAGATCTCGATCTCTCCATTCTTCAGCGCCTGGGTATCCTCAAGCATAACTACCGCATCTGCGTTCTCAGGAAGCATTCCCCCGGTGTGAATGAGCCCGCACTGGGAACTGGCAAGAGAAAAATCAGGTTCCTGTCCCATGAGGATTTCCCCGACCAGCTTAAGATATGCTGGCAATCCCTCGCTGGCACCATGCGTATCCCGGGCCTTCACAGCATAGCCATCAACAGTTGAGCGCCTGAAATCCGGCAGATCCTGGGGAGAGTAGATATCATTAGCCGTGATCTTTCCCAAAGCCAGTTCCGTGTTCATAACTTCGCTGGTTATGGATATTTCCAGCTGGCGATACAGCAGATCTAGGCCTTCCTCAGGTGTAACCAAAGACAGAAATTCCGGCATAAACCTCCCATGAATCCTAGAATATCCAGGCAGTGAACGCGATCAAGTAAAGGGGTAAAAAGAAAACAACTGTTGCTAGAAAGATGATCATCGGCCAGCGGACAGGAGCACCCTGCTCCAATCCAGAGTAAATCCAGATCAAATACGCTCCGGGTATCAACGTCAAGAATACCGGTCCGGCAATGCGCAGCGGCAGTCCAAAAAGCATCGCAGCTCCAAAAAGCAGAAACCCGCTCAATACCAGCATATTATGAAGGAAAATCCCCCTTACCCACCCCAGTCTAACCAGAAGTGTTTTCAGTTCAATGCGATAGTCAGCAGGGTAAGACCGCAAACTTAGAGTGAGAATCAATGCCAGGTGGAGGGGAAAGAGAGGAAATATGCCCAGGGTAAGAAAACGGTGAAATTCACCATACTGGGTCAAAAAGGCCAGCGCTGGTGGAAAAATCACCAGAGAGATCGAAACCAGGAATTCACCGATCCCGGAAAACTTCAAGTTCAAACCTGGCATCAACAGGGAACCGGAAAATACGAAACAAGCTGCCATGATCACGCCTACGGGTGGAGTGATCTTAGTTTCCAGTCCGATCAGGATGGTCAGCACTCCCGCAGCCGAAAATAGCGCCAGGGCTCCAAATAACAACAGATTGGACGATGGTTCTTGACTCTTCCCATCATTCGGGCTGGCCGCTCCCCGTGCCGGGAGGATGGGGGATACAAATGGAACCTTGAGATAATCGCTTAGAAGGAATACTCCCAGGAATAAACATAACAACCAGGACAAACCTAATCCAAAAACAATCAAGTCCATCCTGGCACCCAGATAGCGAGCCAATCCAGCCCCTGCCAGGTATAAGGCCAGGACTGTCATCAGATGGAAGGGGCGGATATGATGGAACTGATTGGTTTTGATCCGGTCGGTCATCTCCACTTGATTATATCTAGCTTTCAAGCGCCGGGAAGTGGATTTCGTTGAGTTGATAAACCGGTAGAGCTGTCAGCGCCGGAGCAGATTGGAAAGGAAAAACCACAAATTGGCTGGTCGTTCCGCCAAACGGCGGACAAAATAGGGATACCATTCCTTTCCGTAGGGGACATAGACCCGGACAGGGTATCCTTCCCTGACCAATTCCAGCTGCAGGTCCTCCCGGATTCCATGAAGCATTTGAAACTCCAATCCAGTACGGTCCAGGCCGATCTTCTCAGCATACTGACAGGCATACTCGATCCGCTGTTGATCATGGGTAGCGATGGCTGGCAAGGGAGGGATTCCCCCCTCTGGACTCAAATGGGATCCAATCTCCAGGGATTTATCCAGCAGGGCTTTGGTAAGTCGGTCAAAATTCGTATCCACATCGCTTTTTCGGGGATAGGCAACACTGCGCGGCTCTTTATAGGCTCCTTTACATAACCGGATCTTATTGCCTTCAGACAGCAGATCCTTTACATCCTGCTCTGATCGGTACAAGCTGGCCTGGATCACAATCCCTATAAACTCAGCGAATCCTGTATTTCGGATTTTTCTATACAGATCCAGGGTCGGTTGGGTCAGTTCAGAATCTTCCATGTCGATGCGGATATAGATCTTTGCCTGGCGGGCTTTTTCCAGAATGCGGGCCAGGTTCTCTTCACATAAGTCCGGATCCACAACCAGACCGATCTGACTCAATTTGATGGATACTCCTGAACAAACGCTATCAGCCTTAAGCCGGTCAATGATATGTATGATCTCATCAGCAGCCTGCCTGGCATTCTCCCCGGAAGTGACGTTCTCCCCCAAATGATCCAGAGTAGTGCAAATTCCCTGCTGCTGTAGCTTGCTCACAACCGTGATGGCTTCGTCAAGGGTTTCCCCGGCGACAAAACGGGCCGCTGTCCTGCGAGCAAATCCCCAGCGCTGAATGATATTCCTGGCCCATTGTGCCTGAGAAAGATAGATCAAGAGCATTTTCAACATGTCCCCATATCCTTTTACTGAGGTCTTTCCATTACTCTAATCCTACTCAGAGAGCACTGATATTGCCATGCCGAATTTACTTCAAACCGGCGCTTAATGTCAGTCATTCATTTTCTATCGGGATCCTCATCTGGCCTAATATCTCGCAGGCAGCCTATCCTTGATTATTCATCCAACATTGCCTGGAAAGCCAATGAGATATGATAGAATAAACAAGAAATTTGGACAAATGTCATCTGAGGCAAATTAATGCTTAAGAAAGAATATATCAAAAGCCGCGATATTTATAAAGTGACCTTCCGCCTAGCTAAACGTGAACAGCCGGATTATGAAATCACCTCAGCTGCGTTGGTGGCAGATTTCAATGACTGGAGCTTTAACAATACGCCGATGCTCAAATTGAAGAATGGAGATTTTAAAGTGGTAGTTGAGCTGAAACCCGGTCAGAAATATGAGTTCCGCTACCTGCTGAACGGAGAGAAATGGTATAACGAATGGCAAGCAGATGAATATATAATGGGCGATTTTGGCAAGGATAATTGTGTGATCGAGCTGCCTGGGGGTTAAGTCCAGACACGCTGAAAGCCAACCCTTCTACCGGGAGAATCGAGCGATGATTCCTGCTCAATTCCCCGGTATTTTTCTTATTGATTGGCAACCTGCCCTTCCTGTGATAAACTACCCCCTGCACCAGGCTGTTGCCTGATGGAGTTTAATTGTGAGACGTCGACCTAGATTTTCAGCATTAAGTTGGTTTTCGATACTATTCTTGATCGCAGCAGCCTTATTCTCGATCATGCAATTTGTACAATTCAGCCGATTAAGGACTACCTATCCCGGCAATATGACCATTGCTGAGGTTCCTGTTGGAGGATTGGACCGCCGGGGAGCTGCTGATAGGCTTCTCCAGGCATATTCCCTACCGGTTGAGCTGGTCTATGATGACCAGATCATCCTTTTTCAGCCATCCATTTGTGGTTTTGAGCTGGATCTGGAAAGCATGTTAGCCGCTGCAGATCTTGAGCGAAACAAACAATCATTCTGGGTTGGCTTCTGGGATTATCTCTGGGGTAGACAGATCAGAACCGTCGCCATACCTCTCCGGGCTACGTACTCGGAAAGCCGTTTGCGCACATACCTGAAAGATGAGATAGCAGCTCGCTACGATAAACCCCCCTCTCCAGCTGTTCCCCAGGCTGGGACTGTCAATTTCGCACCCGGTTCTTTTGGCACAGAATTGGATCTCGACACAGCTGTTTTGTTGATCGACGACGCCATGCAATCGGTGAAAAACCGTTCCATAAACCTGCCCAGGAAACAGACCAGCCCTCCCCGGGCCTCTCTCCAAAATTTGGAGACCTTCCTGAAACAAACCATAGAATTAAATGATTTTGATGGCCTGGTAGGTTTATATATGCTGAATATGACCACCCAGGAAGAGATCCATTTCGCCTATCAGAATGGATTGGATATCCCCACTAATCCAGATGTTGCTTTCACCACCGCCAGCATTGTTAAGATCCCCATTATGACCTCCATTTTTTCAAGGATCGAAGAGGATGAAGACCCAGAAACCCTCAACCTGCTCCAAACAATGATCATCGAGTCCGGAAATGATCCTGCTGACTGGGTCATGGAAAGGGTGATACACCCCGACCTGGGACCGCTGGAAGTGACCGCAGACATGAAGGCTCTGGGACTTGAGAACACGTTCCTGGCTGGTGAATTTAGATTGGGATCCCCCTTGTTGCGTGATTTTAGAACACCGGCCAATCAGCGGGATGATGTGGATACTGACCCAGACCGATACAATCAAAGCACGGCATCTGATATGGGTATGCTACTGGAAGATATCTATCTTTGTGCTGACAATGGCTCTGGGGCATTCAAGGCCATATTTGGAGATAAGATCACTCAGTCAGAGTGCCAACTCATGATCGATTACCTCGTGCAGAATAAAATGCCTTACCTTGTGAAAGCAGGTGTACCTGACGTCAACGTTGTAGCCCACAAACATGGCTATGTGTCCGGGATCAACGGCATCATGCAAACCCTGGGTGACGCAGGCATTATCTATTCGCCCGGCGGGGATTATATCCTGGTGATTTTCCTTTACCATCCTCAACAGCTGATCTGGGACAACGCTTCCTTCCTGGTTGGGCAGCTATCTGGCACGATCTACAATTTCTACAATCAAACCCTTCAGTAGAATGATTCAGTCCGCGTCTATAACATAACAAAAACCCGCCGGTTGATCAGGCGGGTTTTTTCAATCAAGGACAGGGCCTTATAAATCTCGATTCAGTAGAAATGGACCTAGTTTTTCAAGAGCGTCTTTTTCTTTACAGTCTGGAAAACCTTCCAGATTCCTGACACCTTCCGCCACACACTGACTGGCCTCCTCGAGGGCTTGTTCAATCACTCCGCTCTCATTGATGCGTTGGATCAAGCCATCCGCTTCATCTTCTGTGGCAGTCCCATCCAGGCAGGCAAGAAGGACTTTATCATCCGGGTGTTGTTCACCGTAGTAGATCGCTGGCAGTGTCGGAATTCCCTGCCGCAAGTCGTTGCCAATCGGTTTCCCGACTGTGTCCTGGTCTCCTGTGAAATCCAAGACATCATCCACGATCTGAAAAGCCTTACCAAGCTCCATTCCGTACATTTCCGCGGGCTTGATATACTTACGATCCGCAGGGCTTACCATAGCCGCTGCTCTTGTTGAAAGGGCAAATAGAGAACCTGTCTTCTCATAAATGCGGAAATAATAATCCTCCCTCGTAGGAAGTTTGGACTTCCCAAACAACTGGGATAATTCCCCATTAACGATAATGCTGAGAGTCTCCGCAAAAATACTCATAGCCTCAGTGGATCCGATCTCAGCAGCCAGCCGGGCAGCCTGGGCAAAAATATAATCCCCCGTGAGAACCGTTGCTGCAGGAGTCCAATGAGAGTTCAGAGTCGGGTTTCCACGGCGCAGGAGCGCACCATCGATCAGGTCATCATGTACCAGGGTAGCTGTGTGAAGCATTTCGATCGCGGCACTGAGTGAAATGATCTTACCCTCATCCGCTCCTAGCATCTTCCCCATCAACAAGGTTATGATCGGCCGGATCCGCTTTCCTCCAGAAGACATCAGATGATCCAGAGCTGCAATCAAATCTGGATGGTATCCCGAGGAATAGGAAACCATTTTTTCTTCAACCTTGACCAGCTTATCCTCAAGGTGAGATAAAAAACCTACCTGGATCAAATCATTACTCCCACATAAATAAATCAGCTGCGTTGGCAGTTGTTTGATTGGCAACCAGGCCAACTGGCTGGCCAATTACTTCACTTATTTTATCAATAATATAACAAACATGGGCAGGTTCATTCCGTTTTCCTCTTTGAGCCTGGGGAGACAAGAAAGGCCCATCGGTCTCGATCAGCAGCCTGTCCAGGGGAGCAGTTTTTACTACTTCTCTCAAAGTATCAGCTTTTTTATAGGTCACAGGACCTGTAATGCCTAGGTAAAAACCCAAGCCCAGCGCTGATTTGCTTTCCTGTACATTTCCTGAAAAACTATGGATCACTCCCGGTTTGTGGGTTCTGCCCTCAAATGGCGGGTCCGCCCCAGAGACCCACTCAGCGAGGATGGTCAATAGATCCTCAATACAGGACCTGTCTTCCTCAGATTGGTTCCTCACATGCAGGATCACCGGTAAATGGGTTTCCAACGCCAGCTTTAGTTGCAGATTGAGGATCTCCTTCTGTAAAACCCTGGGAGTCCTATCGCGATAATAATCCAATCCTATCTCGCCAATCGCGACGACCTTGGTATGATCAGTCAGATCCCGCAAACCTCTCAAGGTCTCAGTATTCCAGGTTCTTCCACTGTTAGGGTGAACGCCAACAGCCGCATAAAGCAGGGGATCCTTTTCCACTAGATTAATGATCTCACTGCTGGATTCAAGGTCTATCGCCGGAACAAGAATGCGCTGAAGACCTGCTGCACGGGATCGCTCCAAAACAGCATCAAGATCTGGATGATAGCGATCAAAATTCAGATGGCAGTGGGTGTCAGTAAGAAACACTAATCCTCATTATCAATTCCGGCGATCTTGAGCCCATCCTGGAGAATGGCCTCCACGCGGTCGCCAAAGGTCGTTTCACAGTAGACCCGGATGATCGGCTCTGTTCCTGAGAAGCGGATCAAGAGCCAACCGCCATCTTCCAGCTCGAATTTGTACCCATCCAAAGTGACCAGGCCCGTTACCTTTAAACCCCCAATGGTCACCGGATTAGCAGTCTCAATCCGGCGTTTCTTTTCATCTGTCTCACCCTCGAAGGGCGTATCGATCCGGTCATAATAGTGGGCACCAACCTTCTCAAATAGTAGTTCAAGGAGTTCAGAAGGTTTTTTGCCCAGCTTGACCATGAAATCGAGGAAATACAGGCCTGCCAGAATACCATCTCTTTCAGGCACATTCCCCCGGAAGGCATACCCCCCGGACTCTTCACCTCCGATCAGGGCATCGACTTCCAGCATCTTAGGTGCCACATATTTAAAACCCACTCCAGTATTGTATACAGGGACATCATAGATTACCCCTAATTTTTCCAGCATCGTCGTTGTGGAAAGTGTCTTCACAATCGGTCCCCGCATCCCTCGAACCTCAAGCAAATAATAAGCCAGCAGGCCGTAAACGCGGAGCTGATTTACGAACTCCCCATTTTCATCCCCGATCCCCACGCGATCGGCATCACCATCATTGATCAGCAGAACATCTGCCTGATATTCCCTCGTCGCTTTTAATCCCACATCTACATTCGGGGGAATCGGTTCGGGACGGGTCATTTCAGGGAAGTTGGGATTTCGCTCCTGGTGGATCTCAAATACCTCAGTCTTTCCTCCTCCGATCAAGCGGGGAAACCAACCCGCACCGTTTCCCCACATGGGGTCCACCAAAACACGCAGCCCAGCGTCCCTGATAGGCTGGAGGTCGATCAGGGTCTTGATATGTTCTATATATGCCGGCGCAGCATTAAAATACATGACCATACCGTTTGCGAGAGCCGTTTCAAGCTGGATGCGTTTTACTTCACTTTCTGTATCAGGTATATTCTTTTCGATCAGTTTGAGCCCCTCAGGATCGATCGCTCCGCCATTTTCATCCCTCACCTTAAATCCATTATCGGTATAGGGATTATGGGAGGCGGTTATATTGATCGCAGCAGCGGCTTTTTTATCCACCACCGCGTAGGAGATCACCGGAGTGGGAGTTGGCCCGTCTGTCAGGTAGACTTTAAAATCATTTCCGGCCAATACTTCAGCTACAGCTGCCGCGAATAATTCGGCCTGATACCTTCGATCATGTCCAACCACGATCCAGGACCCTCCCAAACCCTTCCCGGTCAGGTAATCGGCAAAACCCTGGGTGCAGCGCCGGACATTCGCAAAAGTGTAATCCTCGCCTACATGCCCTCTCCAACCATCTGTTCCAAATCGGATTTCCTGAACCATAACACCTCCAAATGTATAACCTTAAGCCAAGGTATTATAACAAAGAGCATGATGAATTGGGGCTCTCGCTGCCCATCTTCATCTTACCAATAGCCAAGGAACAGGCATTTGCCGGACATGCTATAATCGCTGGATAGATATGAATAAACACACTTACCTTGACTATGGAGCTACCACACCTATCGATGAGAAGGTGCTCTCAGTCATGCTGCCCCACCTGGAGAACACGTATGGAAATCCCTCCTCTGTGCATTCATGGGGACAGCAGGCTCAAAAAGTCCTGGATGAATCCCGGCGGATCATGGCGGATCTGATCGGCGCCCAGCCCTCAGAGATCATCTTCACTTCTGGTGGTTCAGAAAGTGATAACTTGGCCCTCCGCGGTGGGGCATTTGCTAAAAAGAAGTCTGATGGTTCCACCAGGATCCTTATCTCTCCTGTTGAGCACCCGGCAGTCAGCATTACGGCAAGCCAGTTGGCAAATGAATACGGCTTTGCTATAGAAACCCTCCTCGTAGATAAAAGAGGTCGATTGCTTGTCGATGAACTGGAAACCAGATTGGGAGATGATGTTGCTCTGGTTTCTGTGATGGCAGCCAATAATGAAATCGGCACACTCAACCCGATCGAGGAAATTGGCGATCTGTGCCGTATATATAAGATCCCTTTTCACACTGATGCAGTCCAATATGGCGCTCATTTTCGCGTGGATGTTGGCAAATTACCGGTTGATATGCTTTCCCTGGGTGCTCATAAATTTTATGGTCCCAAAGGGGTTGGTATCCTATATCTTCGGAGCGGAACACCACTCCTACCTGTTCAAACCGGCGGATCCCAGGAATTCGGCTTGCGGGCCGCAACAGAGAATGTGCCCCTGATCGCCGGTATGACCAGGGCATTCCAGCTGGTTCAGGAAGAGGTCCTCGAACGGGGGGAGCATCTCATCCCGCTGCGGGATAGGATCATTCAGGAAGTCCTAAAGGACATCCCGGACAGTCAATTAACCGGCGGGGACCTTAAAACTAGACTCCCCAATCATGCCAGTTTTGTATTCAGGGGGGTGGATGGAAACCTCTTGATCCAGGTCTTGGACAGTGAGGGATTCGCCTGCTCTTCAGGATCAGCTTGTAAAACCGGGGATCCAAAACCATCCTCTGTGCTCACTCACCTGGGTTACACACCCGAGTGGGCCCTGGGCTCCTTAAGGATAACTCTTGGAAAAGATACTACCCAGGACGAGATTGAGCAATTCCTCCAGATTCTCCCTGATTGTGTTCAGCGCGTCCGGGAGGCAGCTCTATGACTTCCAAAGGGTCGGAACGGATTGTCGTAGGCATGAGTGGCGGAGTAGACTCATCCGTTGCTGCAGCTCTATTGAAGAAAGAAGGCTGGCAAGTCATCGGTGTGATGCTCCGGCTGTGGAGTGCCCCGGAGATGCAAAACCGCTGCTGCGCGCCGGATGATGTGATCGAAGCCCGGAACGTCGCCAGTCAGCTAGAGATCCCGTTTTATGTGGTAGACGCTAAAGATGCTTTTTACGCGGCTGTAGTAGAACCATTTATTGAAGGTTATGCGGGAGGGATCACACCAAACCCCTGCCTGGAATGTAACCGCCTGATACGCTGGAATTTCTTAAGATCTCGAGCTAAAGCACTGGGAGCGGATAAGATCGCGACTGGACATTACTCCAGCACCAAAAAGCTGACTGACGGAAGTGTTCAGTTATTGAAGAATCCAGATCCCGAAAAGGACCAATCCTATTTTTTGCACCTTCTCACTCAGGATGACCTCCTGAACACTCTATTTCCCCTGGAGAAGTATACAAAAGCCGAAGTCAGGCAGCTGGCGAGAGAATTTTCGCTACCTGTGGCAGAGAGGCAGGACAGCCAGGACCTCTGCTTTGTCGGCCAGGGAGATTATCGCGATTTTATTCGTTCCAAAGCCCCCAGTGCGATCAAACCCGGCCCCATTCTCAACCAGGATGGTGACCAGGTAGGTGAACATGAGGGTTTGGTAAACTATACCATTGGCCAGCGTAAAGGCCTGGGCATCTCCGGATCCGAGCCCTACTATGTGATCCAAAAGGATCTCAAGAAAAATGCCCTGGTGATAGGCTTAAAAGGTTCTCTGGGCAGCTTGGCATTTACTGCTCATTCAGTGAATTGGATCAGCGGTGACACACCGGATGGACCCTTTCCTGCTGAAATCAAGATCCGCTATAAGTCCCGCGCCGTACCTGGCCTGGTTACACCTCTGGAAAATAATCAAGCCAGGATAAACTTAGAAGTACCCCTGGCGGATATCACCCCTGGGCAAGCGGGAGTCTTTTATCAAGGTGAGGTCTGCCTGGGCGGCGGAACCATCTCCCTGGAGGATTCATGATCACACCTGCGTTCATCTTCAGTTTTTTAGTGGCTTCTTTCCTGGGTTCTGCTTTCCATTTCTGGAAAGGTGGTGGCGGAGGTCGTTTAGTGATGAATTTGATCCTCTCCTGGACGGGATTTTTTTTAGGAAATTGGATGGGAACATCCTGGGATGTACCCTTTTTAATGATCGGACCGATTTCAGGGGGTTTCGGCGCCCTGGGCAGCCTGGTCCTCCTTTTTTTCGGGAACTGGATCATTCAACTTGACTCAAAATGATCATTCAACCAGAACTTATCAAGGAAAAGCTCGCCAGGATCAATGGTGTAGAGGAGATACTTTGTCCTCCTCTACCCGGCATCCAGTCCGATGATCCCGAGCCGGCAGCTGTACTGATCCCGATTGTAATGGATCAAAGTGAATGGAAGCTGTTGTTCATAAAACGCACACGCCATCCAGAGGATCGCCACAGCGGGCAGATCGCTTTTCCTGGCGGGAGAGCTGACCAAGTTGATCAGAATTTGCTCTTTACAGCGCTTCGCGAAGCTGAGGAAGAAATAGGGATCGATCCTGGTGATATTGAAATCCTCGGGCCTTCCTGCCCAATCACAACTGTTACCAATTACAGGATAACCCCATTTATAGGTATCCTGCCCTGGCCATATCCTTTGAGAATCTCAGAGGAAGAAGTTCAGAAGACCATTCTGATACCTATTGAATGGTTAAATGATCCTGACCACCGCCAAAAAAAAACCTGGCAGTCCCCTTACCATCCGGGAGTGGATTTACCGGTGGTCTTCTTCGATGAGTTTAAAGGTGAAGTTCTCTGGGGAGCAACAGCTCAAATAGTAGTTGACTTCCTGGAAATAATCCTTTCGTCCCCCTCGGCCTGACCTATTGCTCCGTGATTTCAAAAGAGCCGATCAACTGGACCGCATCGATTTCATTCCAGCCCAACCCCAGTTGGGATTGGTCAACAGTAATGCGTATCTTATCCGTTTTGAATACAATCCCCTCTACAATGATTTCCAGCACAAAGGGACAGGGTCGGTCTACCTGTAGGGGATTTTTTTGAAGCACTGAATAATAAGCACCATTTTCCGGATTGAATACCTCTACTTTGACAACCTGATCAGGGTTGAAACTTTCATGGATATGTATTTCCAGGGGATATACTTGTCTTAAGAATGACACTTCCAGGGTTTCTATGGAATCGCTGGCTGCAGAAGCCCAGGCAAATTGATAATCGCCGCACCCGGGAGCATCCGGACTGCCAGTCGCCTGGGATGCACTCCATTCAGGGCTAGCAAACTCACTTCCCGATTCAGCACTGCTTCCCCATTGTGATATCACCCCACCAACTGGCAACAGAACTTCACTCTCATCGGCACCTGTCGCTGGGGTGTTAACCTGTCCTGTGGACGTCCCACAACCTGTGAGACATCCAGCCACCACAATAATGTTCCCTATCAGAATCAAGAACTGCCGCTTATCTTTCATATCTCCTTGAAGTTTACCGCATTAACAGAAAAACCATTCCGGCTGGCCGAAGCCGACCGGAATGGTTTGTTCACCTAGGTAGGAACTCTTACTCTTCTGAAAACCCTTCTTCCGCGTCCCCTGCTTCTTCATCCATCAATTCAGCATCAGTCAACTCTTCAAAGAGTTCGGCGCCTTCCTCGATTTCAGGCTCTTCCTCCATCAGGGTCGGAGCAGAAGCAACCAAGACCATCTCATCAGGATCATCAAGAACGGTAACATCACCAGGAATAATCAGATCCCTAACCAAAATATGATCACCAATCTCCTCAAGTGAGGACACATCAACGATAATGCTGTCTGGAAGATCTTTGGCTTTGGCCTCAATTTGTAGTTCATCCATGACGGTGCTTAATACAGCATCATAAGTTTTGACTGCAGGTGCCTCCCCCTCGATCACGATCGGCACAGTGCTGGTAATACTCTCTTCCAGGGATACTGCCTGGAAATCAATGTGCAGCAAATCCCGTCTGATCACATCGCGCTGGATATCCCTGACGAGTGCCAGGTGTTCCTTCTTCCCAATCTTGATGGTAACCAGGGTATTTGCACCAATGACTTTCATCGTTTGGACGACAACTTTCGTGTCCAGTGTGATCGGCTGGGGTTCAAAACCGCTCCCATAGATCACCGCAGGCAGCAAACCTTCTCTGCGCAGTGCTTTGACCTTCTTCCCGATGATCTCTCTGTTTTCAGCTTCTAAAACATACTTTTCCATGTCTTCCTTCCTCGAAGCGCCTCTCACCTCCGTTGCCGGCTGTTACCTTCGCTTCTCTAGAATTGGGTGAATAAATATTTCCGCTTAATTCTCAACTCACGCCATTAATAATGGCTATACTTCCAATTTTGATGCGAGATTTAAGCAGGGAAGATTGTAACTTGCCGACCTTCATCCGTCAATACATGGATTCCGTGTTCTCTCTCCCCCCTTCATTTCTAAATCAGTCAATATCCCCCTCACAATGAGATCTGGCGCATTTCTTGCATTGACCTATTCCTATGTGCATCAAATATCCGGCTTCCGCCAGTCAATCGGCATATATCTTGCACTTATTGGAGAAACCAGTAAAAAGGAGTTTTTAAAATGTCTATGACCATCTTTGAAATTGCCCGCGTTCTCTCTGCCATGGCTTCAGGATTGTTCCTGATCGGATTGATCACTTTTGCAACAGGCGTATCCATCCTGGTGATCCGCTCCATCGGCAAGGAAACCAGAGCTGTTAGCAAATCCATCCTGCATATCACAGAAAAAGGGATTGCGGATGATCTATCTGGATTGGTAGACAACGCCAACAGCTTGATGGCAGGTGTCAGCAACCTGATCCAAACCACTAAAGGGATTGGGGTGTTCCTGATCATCAGCGGATCAGTCTTCATGATAATGGGAATCGTCCTCACTCTCTATATCGGCTTAAACTAACAGGATTGCGATGGAAAAATTGGAACTTCAACGCCTCAATACTCTGAAAAATATCTTTCCTGAAGATTCCTGGAGCTGGGCGATTACCGCTTTAAGGCGCAGCCCAGCCATCTGGAAGAAGCTGGATTCGGAGGATTTTGCCCACGAGTTAGCCGAGGAACTAGGACCGGATCCTGAAGGCTGGTCTCCAAGTAGAATCGGCACAACTCATCTACAGAAGAGCATCGATGAGACAATCCATTTTCCGATCGGCTCCTTCGATGATCTCGATGCCGAAATAAAAGGCAAGGTCCAGCAGACCTACCAGGAATTTAATGAAAAACAGGATGATCCACCCAGTCTGATCGAAAGCGTTCTGCTTGCCCTGGCATTGCTGGGAGAAAGAGATGCTGGGAAAAGTTGGGTGGAAATCGTCAATCAGTATGCGGGGCGGGTCCATTGGAGAGGGCCTCTAGCCATTCTCTTCGGATTGATCGAAAACCGGGTAGACTTCCTGGCCGCGCTCGATCCCGAAATTGCCCTCCATGTGCTGCTTTCAAATCCGATAAAACCAGATGGGATTGCAGCTATCCTGGTTGAAGTGCTCCAAAACCTTGATCGGGAAGATCTGGAGAGTTGGTTAAAGGCAGTTGAGAAAGAACTTCCAGACCTTGTTGGCATGATAGCCGAAGCGTTAATCGATAGCCTGGATCTCAAACCAGATAGCATTCCTGAAATCCTGACCCTATCTTTATTGAATCAATTGGCGGGGAAACAGAAAAAAGCCCTACATCTGCTTGAAAAAGCAGCTGCCAAGAACCAGAAAATCCAGGGAAAGTTAACCGCCAACCTTAATATGGTGAAAACCACACTGGATGAACCCCAGGTAAGTGATCCTGCCTGGCAAGCCTTAAAAGGTTCATTGAGCCGGCAGGGAGAGATGAGTGAAAATCTCTCGGAGATTGCTGAAATTATCCATTCTCTGTTAAGGAAGAATCAATTTGCAGCCGTTGCTGACCTGGTGGGAAAGCTGCCCGATCCCCCACCTGAAAATGCCGAACTCCTTTTTGCCCTGGCAGAATTCGCGTATACTCAGCAGCAGCCTATACGAGCAGAAAGTTTTGCCAAACAAGCCCTTGAGCTTTCAACTGACGCTCCTCCTCAAGGTCTCAGTAAACTGCTGTTGAAGCTGAAACTCTTTAATGAGAGCCTGCAGGCAGCCGACACCTATATCAATAAACACCCAAATCACCTAGAATCCCATCTTGATCATGTAGAATCCTTGCGCGGCCTGGGAAATTACCACGAAGCAGCCAAAGCCGCCCAGATATTATCAGTGCTCGTTCCGGGTGATCTTCAGCAGCAGCGTAAACTGGCAGTTTATTTAGAAGAAGCTGAAGCCTGGAATGAAGCCCTGGAAGTACGAGCATCTATTCTTACAAAAAGCCAATCCCTTTCAGAAAACGGGAAGGCTAAACCAACTGAACTACCCCTGGATGACCTATTGGCTTTTGCAGCCTGTGCTCATACTGCTGGTCATCACAATCGGACTGTGTCTGCCTGTAATCAGATCCTCTCCCAGGACAAGGAGAACCACCAAGCGCTTGGTCTAAAAGGCAAATCCCTATGCTCCCTGGGAAGGGCCGAGGAAGGGTTCGCTCATCTTTCGCGGGCTGTGGATGTCAGCCCGGATAAGGAACAAACCTGGCTCAATCTGGCCGAATCCCAGGTCAAAGCAAAGACCATTGAAAAAGCCCGGGGTACGCTTAAGTCTGGCTTGACTGCATCCAAAACTCGCTCACGTCTTTATACCCTGCTGGGGGGCATCGAATCAAACCAGCACAATCATTCCAAAGCCCTGGACATTTACAAAAAAGCAGAGGCTGCTGCTGAATCTGAGGACCTAGATCAGAAAAGCATGACGGAAATTCAACTCGGAAAGGCAAAGTCCTATTATCACCTGGGGCACCTGGATCAATCCCGGGCAACCCTCAAGGAAATCAATGAACGCTTCCCTGCTAATCATGAGGTAGATTTTCTGTATGGGAAAGTCCTACTGAATCTCTCCCAGCCCAGGGAGGCCCTCCCCTTCCTTATTCAGGCAGTAGACAGCCGGCCAGATGATCCCCAGGCATATTTGCTTTACGCTGATGCCCTTCTTCAAGTTGGAGATCAGACTAAAAATGCCGCTGGAGCTCTGGAGAAAGCCCTTGAGCTGGACCCTGGTAATGAGATTGCCCGGGTATTGCTCGCGGAAACCCAGGCATTAGATGGGATGAATAAGAAAGCTATACTATCCTTCCAGCGCGCCCGGGAGAGCGGCCTTATGATCGACCCTGTCTGGGCTCCCCGGATCAGTGTCGGATTGGGACAAGCTGCATTGAAGCTGGGAGAAATTGAAACTGCCATAGCCGCCCTCAAGGACGGTCAGGAAAGATTTCCCGCTGATCTGAACCTGATTTATAACCTTGCTAAAGCCTACAAGGCCGCTGATCTGATCGATAATGCCCTTGATGCAGCCCGGCAGGCTGCCCAAATTTCTCCCCAGGACCCGGATAATCTGTCCTGGATCGCAGATTTTACCCTCGAGCTGGGGCATCCCGAAGAGGGAATCAGAGCTCTGAAGAATTTGATTATGGTCAATCCAGACCAGCCAATGGCATTTCTGCAGCTCGGAAAAGCGCAGGCGGCTGCCGGCAATCTGAAAGAATCAGCTGCAGCATACTCAACCCTGGCTAATTTCGATGATATCCAACCGGATATCCTGCTGATCGCAGGAGATGAGCTTATCAAATTGGGTGAGCTTGAAACAGGGATGGATAGCCTTTCCAAGGCCATCACTATCTGTGAAGCCAACTCTGAACCTTCTCCCCTGCTCCCCAGGATCTGGTCCAGCCAGGCCAAGGGATTTGAGGTTATTGGCAACCATCAAGAAGCTCTTGAGCTGCTTGACCAGGCTATCTCCACAGAGTTGAATCAGCCTGCATGGAGGATCCAAAAAGCTGATTTGTTGATCAAAGATGGGAGATTACAGGCTGCGATCGCCAGTTTGAAAAATGCACTTGACCTCTCGCCGGACGAACCGTCTCTCCATCAGAAAATGGCCCGGGTCCAGCGGCAGATCGGGGCAAGTGAAGAAGCTCTCTATCATGCCCAGCAAGCCTTATCCGGATACCTGGCAAATTCCAAAGACGGTTCCGACGCAGAATCAGCCCTGGCTCTGGCAGCCGACTTGGCAGCCGCAACATTGAACCACAAAACAGCTGAGGACCTTCTTGAGGATATCACCCAGGAAAAGATCAAGCCTGACGATCAACTTTCTGGAGATATGATCAATTCTCTTTGCCTGGCCGGGGAAATTGCCCTGGATCACGGGGAGGAAATCAAGGCTGCCGATATCAGCAATCAATTAATATCAACCCAAACGGATCATCCCCGGGTGATCTCGCTCCAGGCCAGGATCCTGAATCGCCAGGGGCTTTTAGAGGAAGCCAGGGATCGCTATTATGCTGCACACGAAGCCTGGAAGAAGACATCGCCTGATGAGAGGAAATTTAACTCTGGAATGGAAATTGCCCTCGGTAAAACTGCCCTGGAACTCCAGTGCTGGGATGAGGCCGCCGCTCATCTTCAAGGTGCAGTGGACTACTCCCCCAAAGAAAAAAGAGCCCTGTATGAATTAGCCTCCGGTTATATCAAACTGGCGGAAACCCGCCGCTTCTTCGAGACTTTCAAAGTCCTGAACAATGCACCCGGACAGATCGCGACATCAACAGATGTCTATAAGAGCTTTCAGGCATGCCTAAAAGCCCTGAAAGATCTTGAGATGGATAAAGATCTCCTCACCAGGCTGTCTGCCCGGGGAAAAGCTGTCTTCACTCCCAGCCAGGAAAGTGCTGAAGCCCTTCAGGAGATTGCACGAACGGAAGAAGAGAATGCCGCAGTAATAGCAGCCTTCCGGCACAGCCGCCAGAAGGTATTTGCTTCCCAAAGCGCTCTATCCTCCATGGATAAACTTGGCGTTGAACCGCGTTTGGATGCTCAGATCGCTCTTGCATTATTGAAGATCAAACCAGAAGAAGCCTTTAAAGCTGCCTCATCTGCCCTGGAAGCCGGCAAGAGGACTGATCAAACCCAGGTCCCAATCTATTTTGTCCTATACGCCCAGGCAGCCGGGGGAATTGATGATCACTTGAGCGCGGAAGATGCAATGAAAAAAGCGCTGGAAATCTGGGATAGTGAACCCCGCTGGTATGCCTTGGCTGCGGATTTATCAGCTGATTATGCCAGCACAGTTGAATATTACAGACAAGCAATAGAGTTAGAGCCGGAATTTACCAGTCACTATCTGGCTTTGGGCAAAGCTCATCTGGAAGCTAAAAGGGCTCTCTCGGCTGTCAAATGCTTTGAAAAAGCCCTTGATCTGAATCCTGAGCTGATTGATGGTTGGATCAACCGAGCTCTAGCTAAAAGAGCCCAGAACCGAATGCCTGAAGCCCTGGCCAGCATTAACCAGGCTTTATCCTTGGCTCCAGATCATAAGGAAGCCCGGAAAACAGCTTCCCTGCTCACATTTGAACATGGTAAATTCAGGGAATCGGAACAACACTTGGTCACTTTATTGGGACAGGAACCAAATGATACTGAACTGCTCGCTCTCTTTGCCAGAACCCTGGCAGCTCAAAAGCAAGCTGAACAGGCTATGAGAGTGATAGACAAGGCCATCTCCCTGGAAGACGACTCCTTGGAGCTTAAATTGCAGCGGGCAAGTATGATCAAGCATATTGAAGGTCCTTTGGCTGCAGTTGATCAACTCAGGATCATTGGCAGTCACTACCCTGACCAATATTCCCTGGTGATCGAACTGGTCACCACACTGGCTGAAGCGGGGGAAATGGATCAAGCGATCCGCACTGCCCTCGAGATCCTGGGAAATGACGATATTGGCTATACGAATGAGCAGAAAGCCCACCTTTATTTGACAACAGGTAAGCTGCTGCGAAAGAATGGTCAATTGGATCAAGCCGTTCATCATCTCTTTCAAGCAAAAAAATTGATCGAACCCAATTACGAGGCACTCCTTGAACTTGGCCGAGTCCATTTCGACCGCAGACAGTATGATCAAGCCCTGGAAAAGATTCAGGAAGCTATTGATATCGAACCCGATGAGGCTGAGGGCTACTACCAGGCAGGTCGGGTCCTGAAAGAACTGAAACGCTACAGCCAGGCAGAAAGAATGCTCAGACAAGCTTCTAAATTGGCTCCTAATGACCTCAAGATCCACCGTCAACTCGGCGTTCTGGTGACATTAAATCTGGTCCACGGAGAAAACAAACAGGGCATGCCGGCCTGAATAATGGAAGAAAAAGGTACTCATCGCAGCAAGTTATTGAATAGCGGATAATGATCAAATGACAAAAACCCCCCTCTCCCTCCCCCGCCAGGCTGAACCCTGGCAGAGAAACCAGCTGATGGAATTGCTGGGTGTCGCTGCTGCGGTGAAGGAATACAGTTTTATCAGGAAATCAGCCCTGGGTTGGTTGGCAGTATATCCCGGTGACCTTCCGGTTCAACTCATTCACGCTCAGGCTGTGTCCCAGAGTCTCAAAACTGGGCAGGCTGTGTCACTTCTGAAAGATCTCTGCCAGATTGATCCTGCCTATGCCGAAGCACAACAAGCGCGTTTTGAATTGACCCCTTCCGCAGAATTGGAGCCATGGGTCATCGGCGAGCTTTTCGCTCTTGCTCCCAATCAAAGGATATTCCGGGATCAGAACATCAAAGCGAACATCCCTTCCTGGGCAAAAACCCTGGCCGAACTCCGGGGCAGACTAAAGCAGGAAGACCCTGGGTCTGCTGGAGAATTACTTCCGGCACTGCTCGGAAGTGAATCAGGCTCAGCACTTGCCGCTATAACTCATCTGGAATTACTTGCCAAGGATCCCGGCACACCTGACCGTGCCCTGCGTCAACTGGCAGAACATTACCAGGCCAAATTCCCAAATGCGCTGCTTCCCTCACTTATCCTGGCAGATACCTTGATCAAAGGAGGTCAAAGCTCCAAAGGTGTCTCTTTGATCCATCAAGCAGTATCCCAGGATATCACCGGACAGATCGCCTGTCGGTTGTGGGGAGCGAACCACAAATATAAGAGCTTGTGGCCAGAGGACCTGAGTGCAATCCTGGATATCCGGCTGCCAGCTGCTGTGAGCGGCTCCCTAGGCTGGAATCAGCTGCCTGCAGGAGTCCCTGACCGAGGTGAAAACGGAAAGGAATTTTACAGCTACAGCGAGACCGTCGAATCAAAAGATATCTCGACGCCTGAAAAGCTGATCAAGATCAAGGACGATCTAAAAATCAGAGAGGGAACCAAGACCAGCAGGAGCACAGGGAAATTTCCCATGTATGTGGTTTTTTCCACCCGCAAGGGTCTGGAAAAGAAATATGGCCCGGAAACCGCTGCTATCATTATTGAGGAAATGAAAAAGACCACATCGGCCATCAGGCTCAAACCGGGCTGGGGAGCCCTGATGCTGCTGGCTGATGATCCCTCAAGTATGGCGGACTATGGTTTGAAACCAACCCTACCTGATGATCCCTGGGCTTTAAAATTAGCTCTGGTTGACTTGGAAGGTGTGATCAATAACAAAGGATTGATGATCGGCGCGGTGCTGATCGTTGGTGGGCCAGATGTTGTTCCTTACCACAAACTGCCCAATCCGATCGCTGATATCGATCCAGAGGTGCCCTCAGACAATCCGTACAGTACCCTGGACGAAAATTACTTTGTACCTGAATGGCCTGTTGGCCGCCTACCTGGCGGCGCTGATAATGACCCTGGTTTGCTGTTGGATATGCTCAGGCATATCTCGGAGCACCATATGGGAAAGAGCGAGAGGCGCAAATCAATCTGGGAAATCATTATCGAGTGGCTCACCAATCTCTTTGCTGGTACAGTCAGGCAGAATAATAGTTTTGGATACGTAGCAGAGGCCTGGAAATTGGCTTCAGAGGATGTCTTCAAACAGATCCAGGAGCGGGGCGACCTGGTTACATCCCCACCTTTTGGGGTGGAAACTGAAATTCCTGTACCCATCACTCGTTATGGATACTTCAACCTTCACGGCGTCGAAGATTCTCCCTACTGGTACGGTCAAAAGGATCTGACCAAAGAGCGTCCGGGCCCTGATTACCCTGTAGCTCTTCGGCCTCAGGATATCAATGCCTACGACGACGCTCCACTATTTGTATTCACCGAAGCTTGTTATGGGATCCACTTAAATGGCCGAGAAATCGAGGATTCTATTGCCTTGAAATATTTATCCCGGGGCTCTCACGTTGTGGTTGGCTCGACAGTGACAGCCTATGGATCCGTGTCAGCGCCCCTCATCGCCGCTGACCTTCTGGCATCCCTCTTCTGGAAATATATCAATCAGGGGTTCACAAGCGGCATAGCACTCCAGAAAGCAAAAATCCAGATGGCACGAGAGATGATCTCACGTCAGGGATATCTTGACGGCGAAGACCAAAAAACATTGATCTCCTTCCTGCATTTTGGAGACCCCCTTGCCAGTCCGGCTGCAGCCGAAAGAAGGGAATCGAAAAGCACTGATGATTCCCGTTATGTACCAGTAGAAGTGAAGACTGTGTCTGATAGGTCCAACCTGACCACTGACATCCCCTCTGCTACCCTGATCAATGTCAAACAAGTAGTCAAACAGTATCTTCCTGGCATGGAAGATGCGGAAATGGTACTTGGCACAGAGAAACAAATATCCAGCAGGCAAATAAACCACACTGGTGATCCAGCCCAATTTAGTGGGAAACAGGTTCACAAAGAAGATCTGGGGCAGCGCCAGGTAGTAACCCTCAGCAAAAAACTTGAAATTCCTCAAAATGGAGGAAAAACTGTTCATCGCCATTATGCCAGGGTAACTTTCGATAAAACTGGAAAAATGGTAAAACTAGCAGTATCAAGATAGCTCGTCCGGGCTACCGCAATAATAAGAAGGACCGGGTAATGTAGATGAACCGGTCCTTCTTGTTTTTAACTTTTCCACTCACCAGCATGAGATGTGGGGCTTTTATTGGATGATCTAATTCTGGATTTTTTTCAACCCATCCCAGTCAGCCGCTGCTGCCAACCTGGCCTGCTCTTGCCAGAAGGCTGCACTAGTACTGGATAAACCTTGATCGTTTAAAACTTGCACCAATCTAACTGGATCCATCAATGCCAACTGTTCAAAGGTAAAGATAGCCGCCCGGTAAAGACCATCAGCGGTTTTTGGCCCAATTCCTTTGAGGATAGTGAAATTGTCTTTAATGATCGAAAGTGGAATGCCATCAGACCGGGGAGTCTTGATCTCTAAAGCCGCAGTCCGTTTATAATTTGGCAGGAAGAACCAGCGCAAAAACCACCAGATCATAATTCCCAGGGGCAGGCATACAAAGAGGTTCCAGAACCAACCAGGGATCAGTTTTCTCTGTTTTCCAGCTTGAAATAACACTTCATCCTCCTCTTTCTGAAAGCCTGTCCACATTATAACATTGGGAAAATGCGTATCCGGTTAGCCATCCTCCGAAGTCATAATAAATAATGGTTTCATGGCGAATTTTTTATAGTGAGGGCGCAGCCGATCAGTATTATAAAACCGCTCTACATCCACGGACTTGCTTGTTCCAGATAAGACTTCAATGGGCATGTTGTCATACCGCCCATTCCTCAAAACGACCAGGCGGCCGTGTACCCCCTGGAGGATCAGATCCAAGGCCAGATTTCCATATGCCATGGGGACAATGGAATCTATAGCATCCGGACTACCTCCGCGCACCAGATAGGCCAATTTCTGATTAACTACATTGATCGTTTTGCCATTATTATATTTGGCAGAACGCTGCCTCAGCTCCTCTGAAACCAGATCGCCAATCCCCCCTAGTTTCTTATGGCCATAGGCATCCTGACTGGAATCTTCAAAAACCATCTCTCCGCCTTTGAACATGGCTCCTTCTGAAACCAGCACGATCGAATAGCGGCTGGGATTCTTATACCGGTCGTCTGCCAGAAGTTCCGTCAAGCACTCAATATCAAACTTGAATTCCGGGATCACACAACGGTTGGCAGCACCCGCCATCGTAGGAAGCATGGCTGTGAAACCTGCATACCGTCCAAAGACCTCCAGTACTAAAAATCTTTCGTGGGATCCAGCCGTGGTCCTCAGGCTGTTAACAATCTCGATCGTCCGTGTGACAGCCGTGCTGAAACCAATGCAGTAATCGGTCCCGGGGACATCATTGTCCATCGTTTTGGGTATCCCGACAACGTTGACTCCGTTCCGATACAGCTCAACTGCATAACTCAGGGTATCATCCCCACCGATAGGGATCAAATAATCAATGCCCAGGAAGTCCAGGTTCTTGATCACCTCCGGGGTTAGATCATTCACGTCCTGGTCATACTCCTCTTTCAGATGCATAGGAATTTCATCTCTTAAGATGTTGCTGGGCTTGGTCCGGGAGGTGTGCAAGAAGGTACCACCTGTGCGCCCCATCTTATTGACACATTCTTCGGTGAGAATCTCGAAATTGTACCGATTATCCGCTTTTTTATCACGGATCATTTCGGTTATACCAGCCCAACCCCGCCTCAATCCAATAACCTGGTATCCCTCACGGAGGGCTCTAATTGTAACCGCCCTGATAGCTGGATTCAAACCCGGGACATCCCCCCCACCGGTCAAGATCCCTATCACCCCTTTTTTCTTTTTGACTACTGCCATTCTTGGTCCTCCAAAATATGATTATGATTTGATCTCATCCATTATAGACGAGATCATCTGATTTATGAAGCAAATTGATTTCTTAAGGGAGTTCGGCTATGATTTCCCCCATTTTCGAAACATCGTATCCCGGCCGTTCTGAGACCACCTTGCGGAATTGGGGATCTTTCAGCAGATCCAATAAGGGGCGAAGCAAATCCGAGTCTAGGAATTCATGGGGGATGATCAAGTCATATCGTTCTGTGTACAGCGGTAGGAAATCCAGCTGAAGGGCATGGGAAGCAGCCTCGATTCCCAGGGCACAATCCACACGCCCAGAGGCTACTTGCGCCGCTGCAGCAAGGTGTGTAAATACCTCATGGTCGTAACCATTCACAGACTCCTGGTTAATGCCTTCATTTTCCAGGTGATAATCCAGCAGGAGACGCGTACCTGATCCCTTCTGCCTGTTGACAAAAGAGATATCCAGATTGTTGAGATCCTTGAGATTTTGAACCTTTTTTGGATTACCAGGGGCGATATAGAGACCCTGGGTCCTGCCCACCAGTGTGACTACACGCAGTTTTTTGCCGGGTAAATGCTGTTTTATATAGGTCAGGTTATATTCCCCGCTCTCAGGATCCAGCAGGTGGGATCCCGCCAGATGGGTTTCTCCCCTTTTTAAGGCCTGTATCCCACCCAGACTTCCCACATTAACCGAAGCTAAACGCCGCTGGAGAGGGGCAAGGAATTGTGCCAGCAGGTCAAGGGTCAGATCATGGGACCCGATGGCAAAAATCGTATTCATCAGCTCTTCCCGTGACCGGTATAACTGGACCGTGACGGGATCTCCGGCTTGCAGACCCTGCTCTCCCCGTGGGATGACCACTAGCCCATCAGCCCGCACGAGGGAAGTGATCACACCGGATCCTCGTGATAGAGGCGCTGCAAGGGCTTTATCTCCCAGAAAACCCACAGCGACACGTAAATAATCATCATCCCCTGGGGGTGAATTCACCTTGCGAGTGATGACTGCCTCCAGCTTGCCAGGCAGGGAGGGCGGTAATCCTAACCAGTGTCGGAGTACTGGCTGGACAAAGATCTCGGACGTCAGGGCTGCAGAAACAGGATAACCCGGAACTCCCACGATAGGCGTGGTTTTCCCATCATCCTCAACCATCCCCAGGATCACAGGGTGCCCCGGCCTGACAGCTACACCATGCACAAGCAGCTGTCCAACCTCTTCAACCACACGCGATGAATAATCCTCGGACCCTGCAGATGAGCCGGCGATCAGCATCACAAGGTCATGCTCAGCCGCAGCAGAAAGCACTCTTTCCTTGATCTCTTGAAAATTATCCGGAGTATTCTCATACCTTGTGGCTTCCCCTCCCCAGGCTTGTACCTGGGCAGCCAGGACAATCGCATTATATTCAATGATATCGCCAGCTTTCAGGGGATCACCCGGATAAACCAGTTCCGTCCCTGTAGGAATTACCGCAACCCGGGGCTTGCAGACCACTTCCAAGGAATCATAACCACATCCAGCTGCAGCCCCCAGATCGACCGGACGGAGCACCACTCCCCGCGGTAACACCAATTGGGTGGCAACCATATCCTCACCCATCTCCCGTACGTGTGCCCAAGGAGAGACAGAATTTCGAATTCGGATCAGATCAGGATGGCGGGGGTCCTCAGCCATTTTCCCACCTGCGGTGACGGATTCGACCAGCTCGATCGGAATCACTGCATCCGCCCATTCGGGTAGTGGATCTCCTGTATCAATATATATTGCTTCCTGATCATACTTTAGTGTTACAGGAGTCGTTTGAGTAGCACCAAGTGTGTTTTCGGATCGAACCGCAAAGCCATCCATGGCTGATGCATGATAATGGGGTGAACTGATTTTTGCCCAGACTGTTTCACCCAGGACCCTATTCAGAATATTCTCATCCAGAAGCAGCAGTTCATTCGGCAGCGTTCCCCAAAGTCCAGCTTCCTTGATTGCCTCGCGGAAGCGGACCTGGGCTGTTTCCAGGGGTATATCTTCTAAATAGATCTTGGTCATTTTTCCCCCTACTCTCTTAAGTCATCCGGCAGGGTCCGGGCATAATACTGGATATCATCCGCTTCTGCATCGTCCCCAAGGTTCCGAGCATGATCCGCAGCCTTGGTGAAATAAACCTGGGCCTGGTCAATTTCCCCAGCTCTCTCAAAATGATCGGCAACGCAGATACTTCTTTCCGGTCCGATCTTTTCAGCAAGCCAATCTGCTACTGCCAAATGGCAAGCTGTTTTCATTTCCTTAGGCAGCCGTTGGTAAGCAACCTCCTGCAAGAGGGCATGTTTAAATATATATTCACGCTCCCCTGAAAATGCGCTGCCTACTCTCAAGAATGCCAATTCACGTTCCATCAGCTCATCGAGGGCTTTTTGGACCTTACCCACCAGATTGAGGCTGGAGACATCTAGGACCTGAGTCACACCAGGAGCTCCCCGGAAAGCAGCCATAACGGACCCTTTCCAGAATACACGACCGGAAACAGCAGCAAAATATGCCGTGGCTCTACCTTCCAGAGAGAGTGAGTCCAGTCTCGACTGGAGCAAGTCTTTCAGCGTGCCGGGCAGCCTTTTTAAGCGGTTCTTGTCCACTAACCCATCCACCACTACATTCTTGACCAACTCCTCCAAGTAATAAGGGTTTCCACCGGATTTTTCTGCCAGCAAAGAAAGCACTGCATCTGACGCGCCCTTCAAAACTGGGTAAGCCTCCTGGACTAATTCTGGGGACATTGGAAGAGGCCCGAGTTCAATGATCTCACTTTCTTGAAATACCTGGCCTGCTTTTCCCAAGAAATCCCGCCTGGCACCTGTTAGTATCAACAAGGGAATCTGCCTGGCTGATTTTTTCCATAAATGCTCGATCAAGGCCAGGCTGCCCTGATCTGCCCAATGAAGGTCGTCAAGGATCAGCACCACCGGTCCCGGCTGGGACGCTCTGTGAAAGATCTCCTCCATCATCAGATAAGCTCGGAGATTCTTGTCTCGAGGTTTGTCTTGAAATTTATCCATATAGGGACTTTTTTCCCAATTGACCCCAATCAAGTATCCCAGAAAATGGGCTGCTTCAACCGCAGAAATCTCACTCAGGGCTCTTCCCCAGAATGCCCGCACACCCTCGATAGTCTTTTGCTGGGCGATATCGGCAGGGTCATTCTCCTTGAGGGCAAAACGGTTTGCCCACAGCTCGGTCCACAAGAAATAGGGAATCCGGGAAGTTTGCTCCAACGCCCTGCTGGACATTACGGTTAGCAGGGGGTGATGGGTCTCTAGATACCCGGTGAACTCAAATAATAATCGTGATTTTCCAACACCCACATCGCCAGTGACCAGAGCCAGCTGGGGCTGGCCTGTATCCAGCATCTTTTCAAATAGATCGCGCAAACGATCCATTTCTGATTCCCGACCCACCAGGTGAGTTTCCAAACCTCCCTTGCTGCGGTATCGCAGCTTGGTTGGCTGAGGGAGTTCCTCAATGATCTCGAAGATATTCATCAATGAGCGGGTGCCTTTGAGTTGAATAGGTGTTAATCGCTTGACCTGGAATGCACCGCGGATAGATTGATATGTGGCCTCACTTACAATTAAAGTACCTGGTTCAGCAAAATTCTCAAGCAGTTGAGCGACATTCACAGTATCTCCCAAAACAGTATACTCGCCCCGCACTCCGAACTTTCCTGCCAAGACCAACCCGGTATGGATCCCCATCCGCAGACTGAGACCCCGGCAAAGAGGGTGTTCAGCCTTTTCTTTAAAGCGCCTCAGTCCATCCTGTAATGCCAAACTAGCAGAAACTGCCCTCTCGGCATCATCTTCATTTGATTCGGGAGCTCCCCAGGCCAGAACAAGTGAATCTCCCATCTGGTTGGCAACCAATCCTCCGTACTCAGTGATGATCTGTTCAAACTCCTCCCAGAGAGGATTGGTCACCTGGCGCACGATATCCGCGGCCAATTGGTCAACCAAAGCTGAATAGCCGAGGATATCGATAAAAAGAACTGTGGCCAGAATTCGTTCTTCTGGGGATGGGGGATCTGCTTTTGTTGGCATTCACTCTCCTAGGAATTTGCCAATCATGGATATTCTACCAAGTTTTATCTCGAGGACAATTAAGGAAAATGTAAGTAGATCCATTGAAGAAGCAGTATATTGAAATGACACGAGGCCTGTGCTATGATGAAAATTACCTTTCACTTCAGCTCCATCCCACGGTATTCGTTCCTTTAACTTCCATACTGCATTTGATAATCAAAAGGATATGTTCCTATGAACAAGGAAAGATCACAGGTTAGATCTGCTGCCTTTCAGGCTTTAATCCTTCCCTCCATCGTTGTGGTTTTAGGACTGCAATCCCTGAGGGGATTCATCCCCGGGTTGTCCTGGTATCTGCGCGATACGGTTGGAATAGGTACGTTGAGCCTGCTCCCTTACGCGTTCGGGACCTTCATTCTGGGATTCCTGGCTATTTTCGTCAGCAAATTATTCAATGCCAGGCTAACCCTCTGGATCAGCGCCGGCGGTTTGGCAGTTCTCAGATTGATTGAGCAGCTGGTTATAGATCCTGCTGTGGATTTATGGCTGGGAATCGCCAGTGTAGGGTTATTCCTGATCTTTATGCCATTGTTCATCAGTTGGACCAGAGCTGAAGCTGAACCTTTCCCACTGCGCTGGTTCCAGGGATTGATCCTTGGCTTGAGCGCCGATGTAGCTATCAGGGCGTTATTTGGCATGCGGGACCCAGGAACTGTGAGAGGATGGGTCCCTGTCGTAGTGATCTTAATCCTTTCTTTAGTGGTACTTCGGAGCTTATGGCAGGAGAGCAAATCGGAATCAAGGCGATTTAGGGAAGGAAGGGGAAAATCAGTCGCCCTGCTCCTCGCCCAGGGACCTTATTTTGTGCTGCAGTTATTCTACCTTCAAAATTCGGGCTGGCTGGAAGAGGTCAGTGGGCTGAGTTATCCGCTTGGATTTCTGATCATCTCCTTAGGATATCTGGCTTCTGCGGCAGGGTTGGCCCTGGCAGAAGCCCGGCCAAGAAGCCTGCATCCCTCTCTGACCATTGGATCTGGCTTTTTATTGATCTATGGGGTTTATTATGCAAATCAGCTGGGGATCGGCGCGCTGGTTCTGATCCTTGCGGGACAATTTACCCTGGGTTGGGGATTGGGGGGGATTGCTAAAGCCAACCTGGATGGTAAAAAAAATACTGTTTGGCGGACAACTTTAGCAGTGACCGGCGGGATGGTACTCTTTTTGATCCTTGCCTTCGCCTTTTACGTAACCCAGGATATCGCCCTGCCTATTGACAAGGCCAGTTTCCCGGCCCTGGCTGCCGGAGCGGCTGCTTTGCTGGTGATCTGGGGCAGCGTTCAGGCCTGGAAAGGACCCAAACGCCCCTGGGATTGGACGGGACCCCTGTTCGCAGGTCTGCTGGTTCTGATCCCGATCATCTTCTGGTGTTTTTGGGGAACAGGACCGGAAGGGAAAGCTCCAGCTGGATTTCCTGTTCAGGTGATGAGCTACAATATCCACTCTGCCTTCAACGTAGCGGGGGGGCAAGACCTAGAAGCCATCGCCTCTGTGATCGAGGAATCTGGCGCTGAAATCATCGGTCTCCAGGAAGTCTCCCGGACCCGCCTGATGGACGGGGGAGCGGACATGCCCACTTGGCTGGCCCAGGTAGATTGGGAATGGAAATGGTCTTTATGGGGACCGAAGAACCGATCTGGGGCAATGCCATCCTATCTCGCTATCCTATCCTGGACAGCGGTTTCCAGGCTCTGCCCCGGGAAGGATCCCTGATCGGCCGCGGATTTCTCTGGGCCAGGATCGATGTAGGAGAAGAAGAACCCTTGCTGGTGGTAGTTACTCACTTGCACCACGTTGTGGCGGATGGCCATGTTCGTCTGGTACAGGTACCGGTGATCCTGGACTTTCTGGAAGATAAAAGTCAGTTTGTCCTGCTGGGAGATTTTAACGCCGGACCGAATTCCCCTGAGATCGGCTTGATCTACGAAGCAGGGCTGGTCGATGCCTGGTTTGAAGCCGGTGAGGGACCAGGGTATACGGTTGATTCAGATGATCCTCAGAAACGGATTGACTATCTGTGGCACAGCCCGGATCTTAAGGTGTCAAAGATCGAGGTCATCCAGTCTACAGCTTCAGACCATTTGCCGGTGGTGGGATCGCTGGAAGGTAATCAATAGGAAGAAAATATAACCAGGGGGGAAAGAAGTTGACCCGCTTCTATCTTGTTGTTATAATGCTTGCGCTGAGGTCAGCGGGTGTGGCCAAGTGGTAAGGCATCAGCTTCCCAAGCTGACATCCACGGGTTCGAATCCCGTCACCCGCTCTAGCTCCACGGAGGTGAAATCGCCTCCGTTTTTTTATTTAGGATCGAAGGCGTAGCCAATGCCGCGAACATTACTGATCCAGTTATCCGTTCCGGGGAAGGCAGCGATTTTTTTCCTCAAGCGGCTGACCATGGGGCGTAATATTTCCGGAGCCTCCTCCTCCCCAACCTGAATCCCCTGAACCAGCAAGACCAATTCCTCATGGCTAAGGACCCTTCCGCGATTTTCCAAGAAGTTTCCCAGCAAATTGCTCTCCGTGGGGGTTAGGCTAACTCGCTCGTTGCCGCGCCAGATATCCCGCCGCTCCAGGTCAACCATGACTCCACCTGGCAGGGTCATTACTCTCCGGGCAGGCAGGGACTCTCCCCGGATCCCTTCCAGGTCCTTGAGCTGGTCTAATGATGAAGACAGCTGATCGAGAAGCACTTCTTTGCGAGCCCGGGCTTCTTTATCGGATAATGCCCGGCAGACCGCGTTTATCAATTCATCCACTTGATACGGCTTAATGAAATAGTCCTTGACTCCCAATCGGATGGCTGTGATCGCAGACTCGAGTGAGCCAAAGCCAGAAATGATGATCATCACTGTTTCCGGATGGTAATTATATATTTCTCTCATGATCACTTCGCCGTCCAGCCCCGGCAAGCGAATATCAAGCAACACCAGATCATAATTCTCTGTTTTCAGTGCGTCCAACCCTTCTTCGCCGCTGGCAGCTGCACCTACCTGGTACCCTTCTACTCGCAGGACCTCACCAAGTGATTCTCGCAGGTTGGGATCATCATCGATCAAGAGGATTTTTGAGGTCATGATGGCCTCCACATTTTTCAATGAATAACAGAATTGCGCCAAACTATATAGACTCGGTCTATCTATAATAACATGAACCAGGAGGGAATTGTGGGCAAGACCTCCGAGGTCGGCGGGACCTCCGAGGTCGAAATATAATCCAAAGAGCCCTCACAAGACATCAAAGGATGCCTCTCATGTTATACTTCTCATGGAGCATAACCATATCCACAGGAGTGAAAAATGAAAGATTTTTTGGCAATAGCTGACTATTCCCCCGCTGACCTTCAAGCCATTCTCGATCAGGCTGTTGATCTAAAAAAAGAATGGAGTGAGGGAGGAAATCCTCCCCTTTTCAAGAACAAAGTGCTGGCAATGATCTTCCAAAAACCCAGCTTAAGGACCCGGGTATCTTTTGATATGGCGATGCGCCATCTGGGTGGGGATGCCCTGTATCTCTCACCTGCCGAGATCGGCCTGGGAAAGCGGGAGTCGATCGCTGACGTCGCCCGGGTGGTATCCGGCTATGTGGATGTGATAATGGCCAGGGTCTTCGATCACCAGCACGTTCTGGAATTGGCCAAATGGGCTGAGATCCCGGTGATCAACGGTTTGAGCGATTATAATCACCCCTGCCAGGCAGCCGCTGATGCCCTCACGATCCAGGAAAACTTCGGCTCCTTAAAAGGCCTCCAGGTTACTTTTATCGGCGATGGTAATAACGTTGCCGTCTCCCTGATGCATATCTGCGCCAAACTGGGCGCCCATTTCACGATCGCCAACCCAGAGGGATATGGTATGGACCCGGACGCGGTAGCAATCGGCGAGAAGTTTGCCCAAGAAAGCGGGAGCTCAATTCGCCAGCTGACCGATCCTGTGGAGGCTGTGAAAGACGCCCAGGTGATCTATACCGATACCTGGATCAGTATGGGTCAGGATGAAGAGGCTGCCAGGCGTAAAGCGGTCTTTCCCCCTTACCAGGTCAATAGACAATTACTCTCTCAAGCGGACAAGGACTCTATTGTTTTACACTGTTTACCTGCTCACCGCGGAGAGGAGATAACCGACGAAGTGGCGGATGGCCCTCAGTCCCGCTTATTCCCCCAGGCCCATAACCGCCTCCATGCCCAGAAATCCATCCTGGTTAAACTTTTGGCCTGATCAAAAACACAGAGGTGCAAATTATGAATATCTGCATACCAAAAGAGCGGCGCGATAACGAATATAGGGTTGGGTTGACCCCAGCTGGGATTGAGCTGCTCACCCAAATGGGGCACACCTGTTATGTTGAAAAGGAAGCTGGTGTGGGAAGCGGTTTCCCGGATCACGTTTACCAAAAAGCCGGTGCAACCATTGTTTACAGTGGTGAGGAAGTTTATACGAGGGCAGATTTGCTCCTCAAAGTCGCCCGTCCTTTAAAAGAAGAATACGGCTGGATGCCTGAAGGCCTGACCCTGATGGGTTTTCTACACCTTTCTGCAGGATGGGTCAACAAAGTGGACGCCCTGCTTGAGAAGAAGATCACTGCCATTGGATATGAGATCGTTCAGGAGGATGATGGCAACCTGCCTATTTTGACACCTCTCAGCCACCTGGCAGGAACTATGATCCCCCAAATAGCCGCCACTCTGGCTCAAAACAATTACGGCGGGAAGGGATTTGCCCTTTCCGGCGTTCCAGGTATTCCACCAGCAGATGTTGTCATTCTCGGTGCGGGTACGGTAGGCCGCAGCGCGGCCAGGGCCTTCCTGGGCCTGGGTGCCAATGTCCACATGCTGGACTCCTCCTTAAAAGCACTTCAGCATATCGACGAGGAGTTTTCAGGCCGGGTCAATACGCTCGTTTCTTATCCCTTCAACCTCAACAAGGTATGTTCTTTCGCAGATGTATTTGTGGGCGCAATCCTGGTTCCAGGCGCACCCTCACCAATCGTAGTGACCAGGGATATGGTCAAACAGCTCCACAGCCATTCGATCATCATCGACTGTTCTATCGACCAGGGAGGATGTGTTGAGACCAGCCGGCCAACCACACATAGTAATCCTACATACCTGGAAGAGGACGTGATCCATTATTGCGTTCCCAATATGACTGGCGTGCTGGGCCGAACTGCAACCCACGTGATGAGCAATGCTATCTGGCCGTATATCATCCAGGTTGCTGAACTTGGAGTTGAAGAAGCTTTAAAAGTCAATCAGGCCTTGCACAACGGCGTCTATACAACCAAGGGGAAAATAATCAACCAGGTTTACAAACACGCCCTAGAAGGCAGGAAATAATCATGAGTTGGACAGAAGCTTATCAGAAAAAAGTCGTAACAGCAGCTGAAGCTGTCAAAGCGGTTAAATCTGGAGACCGTATCTTCTTGACCGGCAACTGCTCGGTACCAAAAACAATCTTGGCTGCTTTAGTGGATCGAGCCAAGGAGCTCAAGGATGTTGAGATCAACCAGGCCCTGACCATCGGCTCTGCTGATTATGTCAGTCCCGAAATGGAGGGTCATCTTCGGGTCAATACCATGTTCATCAGCCATAATACTCGCGAGGCAATCCACGCCGGACGTTCCGATTTCACTCCAGTACTGCTCTCAGAATTTCCCCTGCTCTTCAAAGAAAAACACTTGCCGGTCAATGTGGCATTTGTGCATCTCTCCCCACCAGACCCGCATGGTTACTGCAGCTTTGGTGTTGAAGTAGGTCTGAGCAAAAGCCCTGCAGAATCCGCTGAGATCATCATTGCTGAGGTCAATGACAAGATGCCCCGCACCCTGGGAGATTCATTCATCCATGTCAGCAATATTGATTACATCGTCCCGGTGGACTACGATCTTCCCGAACTGCCTATGGGAGAAGGCAAACCATCCGAAACAGTAGAAAAGATCGCCGGACATATCGCTGAGTTGATACCGGATGAGGCCACCATGCAGATGGGTATTGGCGCGGTTCCCGACGCTGTCCTGAAGTACCTCTATAATAAAAAGGACCTTGGCATTCACACTGAGCTGTTTTCGGATGGTGTGATCGACCTGGTGGAAGCCGGCGTGATCACCAATGCTAAAAAGACCATTCACCCGGGCAAGATCATCGCTGGATTCATCCTGGGGACAAAACGCCTCTATGAATGGGTCCATAACAATCCCCTGATCGAGTTCCTGCGAACCGAATATGTCAACGATCCCTTTGTCATCTCCCAAAATCATCGCATGGTCGCCATCAACTCTGCTATCGAGGTAGATCTGACAGGTCAGATCTGCGCTGACAGCATTGGCACCAAACTTTATAGCGGTGTCGGAGGCCAGCTGGATTTTGTCTACGGATCATCGCGGTCCAAAGGCGGCGTTCCCATCATCGCCCTCCCCAGCAAAGCCAAGGATATCAGCCGCATCGTACTTACCTTAAAACCCGGAGCAGGCGTGGTCACAACCCGCAATCATGTCCATTATGTAGTTACCGAGTTTGGTGTAGCCGCTCTATATGGAAAAACGATTCGGGAGAGGGCTCAGGCGCTGATCAATATCGCCCATCCGGATTTTAGAGAGGACTTGACCAAACAGGCCAAAGAGCTGCATTACATCTAGCAGATCAAAAATGACAAGAAGGCATTTAAGGTTATGAAAAATCGGGCAAAGATCATTGCCACAATAGGACCTGCCAGCCGGGACAAGGACACCATCAGGAGTCTGGTATTGGCGGGTATGGATGTAGCCAGGATCAATTTCTCTCATGGCACACATCAGGAGCATGCCCAGATCATCAGTCATATTCGCGAGATTTCAACCGAACTCAACCAGCCAATAACCATTCTCCAGGACCTATCCGGTCCTAAGATCCGCACCGGTGAAATGGCTGAAGGCCCCGTAGAAATCCATCAAGGGGACAAGCTAATCCTGACGACTGAGGATGCCGCCGGCACTGGTTCCCGGATCCAGGTGAATTTCCATTCCTTGCCAGAAAGTGTAGAACCGGGAGGCAGGATCCACCTGGATGACGGCCGGCTCGAGCTGCTAATAACGAAGATCGAAGGAAATGATGTGATCACTGAAGTGATCCAGGGAGGTACCCTTAAAGCCCGCAAAGGGGTTAACCTTCCAGGTGCGAAATTGGATATGCCGTCCCTGACAGGTAAAGACCTTCTTGATCTGGATTTTGGACTTGAACACGGCGTAGATGCGATTGCCCTCTCTTTCGTTCGTTCGGCAGAGGACATCAAGATACTCCGGGAAGCGATCAATGACCGCGACCCTTCAATGGCCAAGATCCCGCTCATCGCCAAGCTTGAACATCCGGATGCTCTGCATAACCTCCACGATATTCTCCATGCAGCGGATGGCGTTATGGTAGCCCGGGGGGATCTGGGCATAGAGATGCCGCCGGAGTCCGTACCCATCGCGCAGAAGCAGATCATAGCTTCTGCGAACAAACATCTCAGCTATGTGATCATTGCCACTCAAATGCTGGAATCAATGGTCAGCAACCCCCGTCCTACCCGGGCAGAAGCGTCCGACGTCGCCAATGCCGTTCTGGATGGTGCTGATGCAGTGATGCTTTCTGGAGAAACTGCCATTGGCGAGTTTCCCGTGAAAACTGTGGAGATGATGGCTTCCATCATCTACCAAAGTGAAGAGCATAGTGACGAATGGGGCAGGCTGGATCTGAAACTAACGAATGATTTCAACCATGATGATGCGGTATCGATAACGCGGGCAGCCAGGGAACTAGCCCGGGATCGTGATGTAGAGGCTGTGGCAGTCTTCACGAAAAGTGGACGGACCGCCAGGTTGATGTCGAAGGCCCGTCCAAATGTACCCATCCTGGCATTCACACCTGACAAGGTAACTTATCAATATCTTGCCATGCTTTGGGGGACAACACCTTACCTGATTCCCCATGCAAGGTCATTAGAAGAGATGCTCTCCCATGTTGATACCTCAGTGATCGAGGGAACACCAGTCAAAGCCGGGCAAGAAATCGTCCTCCTGGCTGGCTTGCCGATCCACGAGATGGTACCACCCAACATGGCACTGCTCCACACCATCCGATCCCGCTAACAATCCGCCCGAAGCCTTTGCCGGCCAAGAATTCCGCTGCTCCCAGCAGCCCTCCACTTATCGGGAGCAACCTATGAACGACCAGCCGTATATTTATGGTAAAGCCATCACCCGGACCCCTCCCCTGGGATCCTATTTGCCTGCCATTCAGAGGGGTGTGGTTAAAAATTGGCTTGTCAATAACCTTTCCCCGTCAGACTGGGTCTTATGCCCTTTTGGAACCTCTCCTCAAGCAGCTCTGGAAGCAGCCCAGGCTGGATTCAGGGTGCTTATCCCGATCCACAATCCGATCCTGCGCTTCCTGCTCAGGAAAAGTGCAGCTCCCCCCTCATATGAGGATCTTAACAGCGGGCTGGTGAAATTAGCTTCAAGTTATAAAGGCAAAGAACGCCTTAAACCCCATCTTTTATCGCTATACGAAACTGATTGCGTCTTGTGTGGTCGGAAAACATCAGCAGTTTCTTTCATCTGGGACAAATCCAGCGGTAAACCCCTTAGCAAAATCTGCCTCTGCAGCACATGCGGAGAAAAATCTACCGCGGATCTATCTGATGCGGATCTCGATTTAGCCCTGTCATTCAGTGACCAGAGTCCTACTCATGCTCGGGCCCTCACCCGGGTGACAACACCAGCAGATCCGATCCGTGCCCAGGTAGAAAATGCCCTTGGCACCTATCCACCACGCTCCGTATATGCCCTCTTCACTGCCTTGAACAAGGTTTCTGGATTCAGCCTCCCCCCAGTAGAAATATCCAATCTGGAGATCCTTTTACTTCATGCCTTTTATTTGTGCAGCCAACCTTCCGGGCGCACTGACCTGCGTGATAATGAAAGCGAAATGGAAAGTGGGACCTTCCGGGAAGAGAATGTCTGGTTCGCTATGGAAGACGCCCTGAACTGTTGGGTTAGGGATGGGTCATCCATTCCGGTAACAAGCTGGCCAGAGTTACCTCCCGAAGGAGGTGGAATCACAATTTTCTCGGGCCGCGTGAAAGAACTCATGCCCCAGCTGATCGGTTTTCCGATCCGGGGAATCGTGATGGTCTATCCCAAGCCAACACCTGAATTCTGGAGCCTTTCCGCGCTTTGGAGCGGTTGGCTGTGGGGCCAGGAGGCCGCAGCCCCCCTACGTGGTATCCTTAGCAGCCGGGAGCTCGATTGGTCCTGGATGACGCATGCTTCCCAGATCACTTTACGTGACCTGGGTGAAGTCCTCCCAGACCAGATCCCAGCCTTGGGATTAATGCCGGAAGTGGGCAGGCAATCCCTGCTTGCCTGGATAAGTGGGTCATTAGCTGCTGGATTAGAACTGAATAGCATGGCTCTCGATCCCGATCTCCGCCAGGGACAAAGCTGGTGGACTATCAATCCTGTCCCGGGTGGATCACCACTCGATATCAACCACAGGGCCATCATCCGGGAGGCCGGCCTGGAATCTCTCAAGGAAGCAGGAGAACCCGAACACACCTATACACTCTACAGCTCAGGGATGGTAAACCTCGCAAAAGCTGGTTATCCGATTCAGGATAGCCAGATGGCAGATGCAGGTGAATATTATTCTCAACTGCTGGTGGATTATGAAGAGAACATTGCCTACCGTCAGGGATTCCTTCACTACCCTGAAATTGATAGCTGGTGGCATCAGGAACTGGGCCTTTCTTCCCTTTCCCGTTCCGATCAGGTAGAAATCAAACTGGTCCGGGTTCTATTGGATAATGACGAGCTAATAGAGGAAGCCAGTATTTTCCAGGAGATTTATGGTGCCTTTCCAGGGTTGGCTACACCCCGCTCCAGCCTGATCGAAGCCTGCTTGAAATCTTATGCCTATCGGGAAAACAGCCAGCTACCAAGATGGAGATTACGGGCCAATGACCAGCCCTCCAGCCGAATCCAGGACCTTAGAGAAATGGAGGATATGATCACTTCCATTGGCAATGATCTAGGTTATCAAACCAGAAGTGATAAGGCGCCAGATAATCTATCTCTTGTGATCTGGGAAGGCAGCGCTGGTGATGCGGAAAGATTCTACATCTCAGCCTCAGGGTTATTAAGCAAGATTGTCAAGGCTGAAAGGAAAGACCAGAAAAAAGGGTGGATCATACTCCCCGGCAGCCGGGCCGGCCTGGTTCATTATAAAATGCACCAGAATCCCGTCCTGGCTGAAATCATCAACCAGAATTGGATGTTGATCAAATACCGCCACTTGAGGCGTTTGCACGACCAGGGCGGTTTAACCCGTGATAATTTCCGGGAAAGACTGTGCCTGGACCCCTTTACTTCAGATTCTCCCCAGCTTCTATTGATCTAACAAGAGAAAGGATCAGGGGGTTGGCGGCGTGTCAGTTGGTGTCGGCGGCGGGGTCTCCGTCGGCGTTGGTGTGTAAGTCGGCGTCGGCGTGGGCGTGGGGGTCTCTGTTGGTGTCGAGGTTGGAGTTGGTGTTGGTGTGGGGGTCGGCACCTGGATATCGACCTGGATCAGTTTCTCAGCATATCCACTATTGATCGCCTTCATATACAATCGCAGAGTGACCCAGCCTGACGGCAGCTCGCTCAGATCCCAGCTAAAGATCTTCGTCATAGCATTAAATGGACTGGTTATGATTTCCAGGATTTCCCATTGGACCGGGTCCTTTCCAGGGCCATACTCCAATCGCGCCTCTTCAAACCGGCTTGTCGCATCTATCCGGGCATAAATATCCAAGGGACTTTCGATTAATATATCCTCATCCCTGGGAGACCCGAATTCAAGAATGGGCCTGGAGTCCGTTAACAGGCAGAGGTTATCCTCATCAATAATATAGGGATTATTTGTCAAACCCATCCTTTTTGCCCAGGCCTTGCCTTCAGTATTAGTCAGCAACCATTTTCTGGCCCAGGGATCTTCCACTTTGATGCCCACTTTTTCTACTGTATAGCCAGGACATTCCGGGGTGAAGAGTTTATTCGTCCAGGTATCCACCTCAACCTCTTCCCACAGATCCTGATCAGCTGGCAGGGGCAGCTGGTCAGCAGCAAAATATTCACTGCGCTGGCTGGGACAGTATTTGGATGGTTCCGTTCCAGATACTGCACATATCACCCGTTCAACAATTCCGGCTGGACGGGAGAATCCACTGGGATTTCCGCCGGTGAGGATTTCTATGCCTACTTGCATGAACTGAGCCCAGATCGGAGCAGCACCTGTCAAACCGCTCGTGTCCCTCATAGGTGTGTAATCAGCATTCCCCACCCAAACGCCCACAGCCAGATCTGGCGTGTATCCAAGTGTCCAATTATCCCGAAAGTCATTCGTGGTGCCAGTTTTCGCTGCTGCTTTGAAGGGTAAATTGATCACAGGATCGGTGCCAAACGCGGCGATCCGGGCATAGGAATCCGACAAGATAGACGAGACCAGATAAGCATGTTCCGGCCTGATGACCTGTTCCCCAGCTGGAAGAAGGTATTCGAATACCAGATTTCCCTGAAAATCCTCAATTTTCGTTATCGCAACTGGAGGTACCTGGCGACCACCATTTGCCATCGTCGCAAAAGCTCCGGTCAGGTCAAGCAGAGTCACCTCTCCTCCACCAAGGGTCAGCGCAAGACCATAATCATTCCGGGTCAGCGTGGTGATGCCCATTCGCCTGGCAAAGGCGATCATGCCCTCTTCCACCTCAGTATCAGGATTATCGTAAATACCGACAAAGTCCAGGGTCTTTACTGCCGGCACGTTATAGGAGTTCGCCAGGGCAGTGCGCACGGTTACAGGGCCGTGGAATCTCCCATCATAATTGACCGGTTTGTAGGGATCACGGGGGTCGTTCGGATCCCCTGAGGGCGGGAACTCTGAGGGCACATCCCAGATCAGCGTTGCCGGTGTCCAACCCTTCTCAAAAGCCGCCAGGTATGTCAGCGGTTTAATGGATGACCCCGGCTGGCGGGGTATGACCGACATATTGATCTCACCCTGGATGTCCTTGTTGTCAAAATCAGCTGATCCTACCATCGCTAGGATCTCACCTGTACTGGGCTGGATAGCGATCAGGGATCCGTTCGTGACATGTTTGGCCTGTAAACTATCCACTTGTTGGCGGACAATCTCCTGGGCTTGATCCTGTAGAACTGGATCCAGTGTTGTATGCACTGTGAAACCTGAGCGGTAGATAGTTTGGGCATCATATTTGTTTTCCAGAAGGGAACGGATATAGAAAACCCAGTGCGGATAAACCAGACTGCCAGTTGGTTCCTGGAAATCGTAATTCTTGATCTCTTCCGCAGCCCCCAGGGCCTCGCCTGGTCCAACACAGATCGGCTGCTGATTATTGCTGACCTGGATACAGCCCTGCTCCTCACTGGTTTGGTACATCAATACCAGGACATTCTCATGCCGCCGGAGGGTCACATCCCGGTTGGAATATATATCGTAAACAGCAGGAAGCTGGGGAAGTCCAGCTAAAAAGGAAGCTTGTCCCATGGTCAGGTTCTTCGCAGAAGTGTTGAAATATGTTTGGGCAGCGGCTTCCACACCATATGCCAGGTTTCCAAAGTTGATCTCGTTGAGATACAGCTCCAGGATATCATTCTTGGAGTACTGCCGGGTGATCTCTGCAGCCAGGATGGCTTCTCTGATCTTCCTGGTATAGGTACGGCTGACCTGCTCTTCAGCGGAAAGCAGGAGCATTTTCGTCAGTTGCTGTGTAATGGTGGAAGCTCCAGAGACTATTTCATCGCTGACCAGGTTGTAATAAAAAGAACGGGCTATAGCCCAGACATCATAACCAGGATGACTGTAAAAATTAGCATCTTCAGTGGCAATAGTGGCTGCTACGAGGTAGGGAGAGATCTCCGCCAAGGGAACGTAAGTCCTGCGGCCGGCGTTGGGATCGAGGAGCTCATATAGGATATTTCCATTCCGGTCCAGGATACGGGTAGTTTCAAATTGTGCAGCTTGTTCACGGAGATCCTGCACTTCGGGCAGTGTCGCTGCGATCCTGTTATAGTAGAAAATGGCAACAGAACCCGCCGCTATCGCCACTACAATTCCCACAAAAAGCGCGATGACCAGCATGCGCGCCAGGCAACCCCAACTTTGGCTTCTCCCCCAACCCCCAGGACCTTTCTTTTTCCACCAGGTCTTAAATGTTGATTTTGGTTCTGGAGCGGTAACTGCTCGCTTTGTGCCAGGCCGTGTGCGATATGCCGAGGGTGGCAGGGTGCTGCCGCGTGGGGGTGTTTGATCCAGTCGGCGAGGAAGCGGCATACCCCTCTCATCAACAGCCGGAGGGGGCGTGTGAGGGGTCGCACCTAAAGAAGGGGGAGGTGTTCCATCAAGGGGTGATTTTTCGCGCTTGGTTTCCTCTTCTCCGAGGGATTCAGTTGGATCCAGATCTGCATCCAGATCCTTGAGAAAATCTGGAGGATTTACATGCCCGATCAAGGCTTTCCGGCGCGGTGATCCTTCTTCTATTTCTGGTTCAGGGAGTGATGGACCATCCATATCTCCCTCTTCACCGTCGGAAAAAATGAAAGGCTCCTGATGAGGGTACTCTGGATCTTCCTTGTTCACATCCTCTACCGGGTCATTTTCCTGACCGGGAAGCGGTTGTGGGGGTTTTGGCTTTGGTTCGGATTCTGTCATATTATTTCCAAACAGATCGGCTTGATAGGATTTGCTAATCTTGAGTAATTCTAGCATAATTCATGAAATCTTTCCCTTTAACAACCTGATACCACATCCCACTGTTGAGAACAGCGATAAACACGACGCTCTTTCCAAATATCAATCAGGGACACTGATTCTGACCTCAGGACCCTTCCAGTTCTTATGCTTCAAGTCCCATACTGGATTTGACCCTTGATCTAGCTGACTTTACAATAAGTATATGGCCCATGTCTCCTGGAACCGGCATTTACCTGCTGAGATCATTCTCGGTGGTAGGAAAAGTTTCGCTGAACCTCTTTCCTATCCTGCTCAAAGTTGGTTGGTGTCTGGAGGGCACTCCTCATCCCCTGCCCTTGAGGTGAAAACCCAATCCTCCCAGCGGATTGGGGATTTGATCATCCAATCCAGATACGTTGAGGGATCCCCTCATAATGCCTCTCCTAAGAAATTCACTCTGCCGCCAATATTGGACTCTATGGCCTGGGATTGGATCGGTTTTCACTACGAGCCGCTTCCTGACCTCGAGGTGGATGTCCTGTATTGGGTTCCAGACCCCAGGGTGATCTGCGGCAGACATCGCATCCATGATAAAAGCTCCCAACCCAGGGAGATATTATTGTTACTCAATTCTATGGTTGGAACCGGAACGAGAGGTATCAGCCTTTCAAGAGAGACATTCCAGGGAAGGGAGATCCTCTCAGGCAGCTCCTCTAAAGAAAATGCAGTCTTATTCCTCGCTGGAAACGAGCCAGTATACTCAGGACCTGCAAACCAACTTTGTTTTCGGGTTGTCCAGGGATCTGGAGGAGAGGTTGAAGGGCGCTGGATTCTGGTCTATTGCGATTCGGAGACAGACGGTCGCGATATATTAGGAAAAGTCATCAAACTTGACTGGGATGGAGAGATCGCTCGCAGGAAAATTGCCCTCTCCGGACAATTCCAGATCAGGACCGAGGATGCTGATCGAGATTTCACTCTAGCCTTCTCGCAGAGACAGGCCCATTTGATTTTCAACCAGCTTATCCGGCAAGAGAATAGCTGTGTTACTGACGATATCGCTCTCGACCCCCTTCAACTCTGGCAAATGTTCCTGGCCCTCGGGCCGCTAGAATCATCTGATCTGCTGGAGCTGCTCAGAAAAACATTCCGGAAGGATCAAAAACCGGGTACTTCTTTCCCACTGGGAGCCGAACTGGTATGGCAAGCCCTCCAGTCCGGAATCAACCCGGATCTGGTCCGAGAGTTCATTCCGATGATTACTGAGAATCTCAAGTCCTGGTTTTCAAAGGAGAATGACAGGGATGTTGACGGGATTCCAGAAGAACCCGAGGGCAATTTCTTCCACCTGGATCACCATTTCCAACAACACAGGAAGGGCTGGAGTGCCCCACCCTGGTATAGTGATCATCTTGAGACCCCGGGCTTGGCCGCACTGCTGCATAATGAGATCAGTCAATTATCGAAGATCGTGGAAGTCGTTCCCGGCGCTTCACTACCCAGCGGCATCAGCAATCGACTCTCCCATCTGGAAGAATTCATACTCAAATCCTGGCAGGAATCTGAAAACAGGTTCCGATCCCGGGATCATTTAAACCATTTCAGTGAAGGTGAGTTTTCACTAAAGGAAAACCTGCAGACAGGATGGAATATTCTTCGGGCCAACCTACCCTTCCCAACCAGGGTTAGGCTGCGAATAAGGAACCTATCCAAGAAAATCCCACCGCCAACCACCCGGATTACTCTCCTGGGAACAGATTATCAGGGATTCTACCGAATCGAGGAACTGACCACACATGATTTTATGTGGCATGATCATGGCGGATGGGGAATCTCGCAGAGCATTTACCAGCAATTGGACCATTGTGTCGTGGTCGGAATGGAAGGCAACCATGAAATACAGATCGAGGCACCAGGAACGGATAGGCAAGCCCTCAGCCAAACACTCGTCCTCTGGTTGGATTCCTTACCAGCTGTTATTGGGGAAAGATTCAATTCCATACTCCTGGCTGAATCGGCACATTTCTGGTCAGATTACGGCCTAAAAACCTTCCCAGTGTCTGGAAATACAGCTGTACAGCTGCCCTTAAATCTGCTGGCTGTCCAGGGATTGATAAGATTTGGCAATCCCGAACTGGCCGGTGGGATCATCAGCTGCCTGATAAACGCTGTCTCGAATCACATCTCCGGAGATGGGCGTCTGTATTCAACCTGGGAGTCCGAAACAGGATCTGGTCTAAGCGGGGTGAACCAGTTAGAAGGAATCCTGCCGGTCAGGTTGCTTCTTGATCTTCTGGGTTTGAGATTTCTGATCGACGGGAAACTTATCCTGGAAGAGAAATACCCTCTCCTCTTCCCTGTGCGCCTATTTTACAAGGGTATAGAGATCACAATCTCAGAGAGGGAAACTGAAATTTGCCGACCAGGTGGAAGTGTGACGATCCATCCCAGGGGGGAAAAGGTGGAAATCCAACTCTAGGGATCCCGTTCTGTGAACTTTTCTACCTGGTAGATCTCAACATCAAGATCCTCATTGCGCCAGGCATCTGATGCCAGACCCATTTTTAGGCAAAGTCTGGAAAGGAATAGTTCTGGATCTGGCAATTTCTCCCAGACCTGGGGGAGGAAAGTTGCCCTTCGGAACTGCCCTTTCAGGATCACGCCATCAATGCCAACCCGTAACTTTCTTACCAGATCTTCAGCTGTAGCATACGGAAGAGGTTCTGGATTGGTGAGCGTAGAGATCTCTATAACCAGATCCTCAAGTTCGGGGAGCGCCAGCGAAGGAAACCGGGGATCTTCAAACGCCGCTCCTATTGCCCGGTCCCGAACATCTTGAATTAGAGGTCGGTTGGCTTCAATCGATCCGACGCACCCTCTCAATTGGCCAGCGATAGACAAAGTGACAAAACAAGCTCCTGGTCTACTCAACACCGGAGAAAGCTCATCAAAATCGAATGGGGTATGTTTTTCCCCTCTGAGGTTTTTTTCAATTGCCTCGCGGGCGGTTCTTAACAGGGTTTCCCTGTCGGTAGGTGAAATTCCTCTGGTCATGTTCTTGCACCTAGGTAGTAAATACTCAATTTTATCCTCCATTTGAGTATAAATTGGGTTTTATCAAAAAATCCGAACAAATGGTCTATTATTGTCCGTTTTATATCGAGCGAGTCAAGATTTAGCTCCTGGGAAAATATATGATGTCTCAAAACAAAAAATACGGTAGAATTAAACTGGATTCCGGGTTACCTTTTATTCGTATTATAACGGAATGACAATACAAAACGAACCACCTCGATGGCAGACCGCAACCGGCATGCGAAACAAGACCGTTAAAGCGGTGACCAATGTCTTACTGACTGCCGTCCTCACTGCGACTTTATTTACCGCCCTGCCCGCAACGGGTATTGGGTTCAGTTCATCCCCCTTTCAACCAGGAAATGGAGATAACTCCGCCGCCACAAAGGAAGTGGAGCTTCATGTTGGGCTTGTTGTTGGGCATTGGGGGAATGACACAGGTGCTATCTGCCCCGAAAGCCTGGGGGGTTATATGGAAGTGGATGTAAATTACACCATCGCGGATCTTACTCGCCAGTACCTTCAAACCGAGGGTATTAAGGTGGATCTATTGAAGGAATTTGATGATCACCTGGATGGATATCAAAGCAATGCCCTGATATCTATCCATGCCGATACCTGTGAATATATCCCCGAACTGGGCACTGGATTCAAAATTGCCGAGGCTGCCGATAATAAACGCCCCGAACAAGCAGCCAGGTTGATGGCTTGCCTTAAGAACCGGTATGGTGAAGCTACCGGATTGCGCTACGACCACAGGATCACTCAGGATATGACCAGCTATCATGCCTTTGGCGAGATTGATCCCAATACTCCCGCTGTCATCATCGAGGCCGGGTATATGAACCAGGACCGCGAGCTTCTAACCAAGAATCCCGCCCTGGTCGCGAAAGGAATTACTGCAGGCATTATGTGTTATTTGAATCGCGAGGAAATATCGCCGGATTAAAGATGTCAATAACTCTACCGGAAGCTGCATTCGAATTATTGAAGGACGCTAAGGAGGCTCTGAAAAAGGGTGATCTCCAGAGTGCTCGGCGCTTAGCTCTCCAAGCGGTGAAGTTAGCGCCTGATCATGAAGAACCCTGGCTCTACCTGGCTTCTGTTTCATCGCCAAAAGCCAGCATTTCCTATTTGAAGAAAGCCCTGGCAGTCAATCCCGACAGCAGGCAAGCCAAAAAAGGCATGCACTGGGCCATTCAAAGGTTCAGGCAAACCGATCGCAGCAGAAAGCCAAAAAGAGGCCAGCTGCCGGTTTTCATAGCCGACAAACCCCTAACTATCCACAGACCATCCCTTATTTCCTGGTCAACAGCCATTCTTATCCTGGTAGCTGTGATCGTAGCCTGGTTATGGACACCGGAGTTCTCATTTGCCCTGCCAGATATGCAGACCGCTCCCGAGAGCACCTTCGCTTCGGGTGAGTTTGTGCGCAAGGTAACATATACACCCACTCCGACAAATACGCCCACGCCTACTCCAACTCCGACCAACACGCCCACACCTACCATCACACCCACACCGCAGCCTACCCCTGTGCCCAATACTTACCCATCCTACAGGAAGGCCAGTCTCCCGCCCGGTGTCTATCCCAACGAGCGCTGGTTTGATATCAACCTTTCCACCCAGCGCATGTATGCCTATAATGGTCACGAGCTGGTTAAAACCTTCATTGTTTCAACCGGACTGCCTGGAACACCTACCGTGACAGGGCGGTTCAGGATCTATATCAAATACACCTCAACTTTAATGGCCGGACCAGGGTATTATCTGCCTAACGTTCCCTGGACGATGTATTTTTACAACGGCTACGGTATACACGGTACCTACTGGCATAATAATTTTGGTTACCCAATGAGCCACGGTTGCGTCAATATGCGAAATGAAGACGCGGAATGGGCATTCTACTTTGCCAGGATCGGCACCCTGGTGAACATCCATTACTGATATGAAGAATAAGCTAACTCGAAAGGATTTTCTGAATTTGAGCGGCTTAGGCTTGGCCTGCCTTGCTGGTCGTCAGCTTAAACCTGTTTTCAATATCTATGCTGGTCAGCAGGGACGAGTAATCAACGAAAACATCTCTACCTATGTACAGCCCAGTTATGAAAGCGAAAAGATCCGTATTCACTGGAAGGATGCAGTATTTCCAATCACCAGCATAGCATTGGGGATGGGAGAGCCCAGCCATAATCGGATTTGGTACAGGGTTGGGAACGAGGGTTATGCCCATTCAGGTGGAATCCAACCGGTCAGGACTGAGACCAATCCAGTAGTCACGGCTATTCCTGAAGCGGGATTGCTGGCAGAAGTCTCAGTACCCTATACAGATGCTCTCTGGAATCCCGGGGAACGCTATCATGTCGCCTACCGGTTTTATTACGAAACCACACACTGGATCAAGGAAGTGGTCAACGGCCCGGATGGCATCCCGTATTACCATATCCTGGAAGACAAATGGGAACTGTCCTATTATGTACCTGCTACCCACCTGCGGATCATTCCTGAAAGTGAATTGAGTTTGATCTCAGCAGATGTTCCCAGCTGGGAAAAACGGATTGAGGTCAATACCAAAAAGCAGACAGTGACTGCCCTCGAATATAACCAGCCGGTATATATGGTGAAGGCATCCACGGGTGGAGATTTCAAGGTTGGGAAATACGCAACACCCCCTGGCCAGCATATCACAAATCATAAACGCCCCTCCCGCCACATGGCAGCCGGAAATCTGGCTTATAACGGCTACGACCTCCCTGGTGTACCGTGGATCATGTACATAACGGAAAGCGGGATAGCCCTTCACGGAACCTACTGGCACAATGACTTCGGTCTCCCACGCAGCCATGGATGCATTAACCTGCCATCCAAAGCTTCCAAGTGGTTTTACCGCTGGACACTTCCCCATGTTCCTTATCACCAGCAATCTGCTTACAACGTTTACGGAACACATGTGGATATATTCTAGGATCTCCCCCGCTTCATCACTCCCAGTAATGATTTAATAAGAATCTTATTTTCCAGCGGCGATCAAGGTATAAAATAAAGTCGTGACAACCCATTTACAAGTATGAGGAAGTGAGTGAGTTATGAGCGGCAAACCCCTATTTTCGGGTCTGGTCTTTGACGAGAATGACCAGCTTGTTGAAACAACAATGGTTGGTGAAGAGCCTTGTTATGTGGTTGATGATGACGGATTCCGCAGACATATCCCTTCCGAACAGGTTGACCGACAGGTACTGAACCTGCTTGGAGAACAGATCGAGGGACACGAAGAGATTCTCAGTGAACAGACTGCCAAGTTGCTCGGGCAGGATGATATCTTCTCCCGGGCCATATTCCTTGAGCAATTTAAGAATATTGACAGGCAGTTTGACCAGCTGATCAAGGAAGGGTTGCCGGAAGAGGGCCGAACCTATATGGGCATGACCGGTTTTAAGATCATCATCAATCACCATGGTGAAATTGTCGACGTAGAACAGCCTGGCATGATCGCGGATGACGAGTAAAGGCAGGAATGGACGGACCTGATATCATCTCTGCGGACGATACCAATTTCCAATTCCAGGTGCTGGAATATTCAGAGATCCTGCCGGTTGTGGTGGATTTCTGGGCTAAATGGTGCCTGGACTGCCAGCAGGTCAGCCATACCCTGGAATCCCTGGCTTCCCGGCACAGCGGTCGCTTCAGACTGGCCCAGGTGAATGTGGACAGCAGCCCGCTGCTCACAAAAGGTTACCAGGTGCATACTGTCCCGACCATCAAAACCTTTCAAAATGGCGTTGTGAGCGGGAAGCTGGAAGGCATTCACACGAATCTAGAGATTGAAGCCTATATCAAAAAGCACATTCCCGGTCCGGAAAGACTGTTATTAGAAAAAGCCGCCAGATATCTGAAGGATGCCCAATACATTTCCGTGGAGGATGTCTGCCTTGAGATCCTGGAAGGTGATCCAGCCAATCCAGGTGCAAAATTACTGCTGGCGAAAAGCCTGCTCTGGCAGGGGAACTACCTTGAAGCGCTGACCACGCTCCAGCACTTCCCCCCCAGCCGGGAATATCAGTCCGCAGAAAAGCTGATCCCGCTGGCGGAAGGACTTCTCAGCCCTCCCGGGCTGGATCTTTCGGGAGACCCCCTTGAAGCTATCTACCAGCGAGCATTAAGTTTGCTCAGGGACAGAACTATCCCAGCCGCTCTGGACGGCCTTCTGGAGATACTCAAGCGAAACAAGAACTTCCGGGGTGGGAATCCACTCAAACTGATCCTGGGGCTATTTGAGCTGCTGGGTGAAGACCATCCGATTACAGAAGAATACCGCCCACTGCTGGCAAACACCCTCTTTTAGGATGCAACTGAGTTTAAAGCCTTGACCGTCATGTGATGGAGTGTACAATTAAGGCAGGAAAAAGTTAGGGGCGGTGGCGGAATTGGCAGACGCAGGGGACTTAAAATCCCCCGGTTCACACCATGTGGGTTCAAGTCCCACCCGCCCTACTCTATCTTTATGGGGAAATTCCCCTCAGGAATTTGCCTGGAAACACAGAAAAGCCTGCGCTGCCGCAGGCTTTTTCTCATTGATCCTCACGTGCAATTGACGTGCAATTCTTTCATTGGATCTTGATTGTGCGTAGATGGTCCCATGGTTCAAGCCAGGGCTATACTGAGTCTGATTACTGGTCAGCTGTGGTATTGATCGTTAGGGATTCTTGTTCCATGATAATATCCGGATCCTCCCAGCCCTTCTGATCCATCAGCTCCTGGAAGGCTCTCCTGAATACCAGACTGACCTGGAGATTGATTTGATCGACGCCAGTAATTGAAAATTGATACTGACTGCGGGACTGCTCCAGGGCAGCCAACCGAGTATCTTCCGAAATCTGGGTCTGGGTCCAGTAGGCTCCCGTGGGTTCGATCTCGGTCCACAGCTGGCGCAGGATCTTGGCAAAGTAGACTCCGGGCTGACCGAATAGATCTCCGGCCCACTGAGGCAGTTGGGGACCTTCCAGCAACGATAGAGGTTGATCATCCTGATCCATGGCTTCTACGATAAGGTAAATTTGCCTCAAAGGGGAATCTGTCGGCATATGATGGCCGGCTCCCGTATTGCTGACTACCGCATCGAGGACCAGAACATCTCCATCCAGGAAGGCAGAGATCTCCAGTTCAGCGGTATTTTTCAGAAGCTCCTGGTCAGCCGCCCCGGGCATGCGGTGGCTGAAGATCAACTCCGGGGACCTCTGTAGCCCTCCAACTTCTGATCGAGCAAACTGAGTCATACCCAAAGGGGGCATGTGGCAGTCCTGGCAGGTTTGTAAAAACTCCGAATCCGAATCAGCATAGGAGCTGTTGAGCCATTCCCCGTAGGAATTATAAATCGGTACACCCCAGAATTCAGCTTGATGGCAGCCGGCACAGTAGGCGCTCTCTGTCTGCAGGGCAGAATAGGTATCTTCCCCGGGAGCAACATCATCAAAGGGTCCAGCAAAGAATTGGTGTCCTTCCCCTGGCCGGCGGAACTCGTAAGACAGCACGCCAGTCATATTCGGATAGGGCAAACCAGTAGATGGATTAAGCTTTATGTCCCAGACCTTATGGCAGAAATCACAGTTGACTCCTTCCAATGCGATTCCATCTACCTGATTTGGATCACTCGTGAAGGGATCATCGATAGCAAGGATAGGCATATGGCAGGTAGCACAGTTTCCAGTACTGCCCGGGAAATCTAGCAGATATCCAGGCCCATAGTAGGGGCGATCGGGGTCAGGAGGAAGAGGAAGCGATCCATAATCGCGATCCCGAATATATCGGGTCAGTTCACTTTGATTGCCCGCCAAGTCCCTGCCGTTAAACATGGACAAGAATCTGGTATTGACAGCGGAAAGCGCATGGGCGTCCAACTGCCACTCGTCATATGGCAGTGACAGTCCGGCCCGGGATTCAACGGAGGATGCGGCATGGCATTCCGCGCAGCCTGTGTTCTCTCCCTCCCCGCCCTGGATAATTCCCGCACTCAGGATTTCATATTCAGGGTGGTCTTCTGCAGTATGCGCGGTCAATATGATCTCCGCTCCTGTTGTTCCTGCCCTTGTGTCGAACTCCTTGATGAAATATCCTGTGGCGAAGGCGGTGATACGAAGATCACGATCTGTCTGGAGTCCTTCCAACAGAAAGTCTCCGGTTTGGTTTGTTATGGTCACACTCGTTGAAGCCTGCAACCTGACAACTGCACCCACAACGGGGTTTCCACTCTGGCTGAGTACCCTGCCTGACACGGTGTCCTTCCGGACTTCTTCTGATCTATCCTCACTGACCTCAACCGGTTTCAGCTCTCCATGCTGAGGTGTTGGAGATCGTGAAACACATCCTGCCGCCACAACAAAAGAGACCGCCAGCACCATGCACCTCAACCGGGAAGGTTTGATTCTACCCATCCTCATTAGCCCCACCAGCAGTCCGCTGTTTAATCACAACCCAACCTCCACCGAGCAGTATAATGACCCCGCCAGCGATAAGGAAGGGAAGGTAGAATGCATCAGAATCGTTCTCCGCTGGGAGTGATTCCTCTGCCAGCTGCTCGTCTGCTGGCCCTTCCGCTTCAGGCCATTCGTAATACGGCGTATCCTTATCCGTATACCAGCTGTCTGATACGCCCCAATCATCACAGCACACACCTACGGCCGCTCCCACACTGCGAAGTTTGACCTGGTCCGGATTCCCGAGTGATGCCAGCGCGATTTGCACCTGGTATGTCTCTCCAAACATGAAGAGAGCATCCGAAAGGCTTCCATCAGCTTCACCCAATTCTGGATCGTTTATATATCCTTTTGTATCGGCTGCGGTGTGATTGATCATCGTATCAACTCCATTAATCGTGAGCAGGATGTCGAACTGCACAACGTCCGCCGATGGATCGACAAATTCAACCTCAAAATAGAGGTAGGTATCATCCTTGGCAGCATAGATGTTTGTGAAATCCAGGCCATCCCGCTCCAAATCGCCTACCGGGTCGGTATCAATCAGATAGCGCTCATCCCAATCGGGGAGTTGGACCTCGCTTAGTAACTCATCTCCAGAGGAGGATGGAGTAAGATAAGGCGTATCTTTCCTGGTGTGCCAATCATCTGAGGCTCCCCAGGAGCTATTTCCGTCTCCCACCATGGCATTCACCTTCCGGAGATTGACTCTCTCAGGATAGCCTAGAAAAGCAAGGGAGATCTGTCCTTGGTAGGTCTCCCCAAAGTGGAAGTAAGTATCCTTCGTTGGACCTTCCAACCCTATATTGTTAAAATCGTTGGCGTAGCCTTCCGAACTTCCCGGTGAGTGTGAGATCATCAGCTCAACCCCGTTGATCTCCAGGATAATATCAAACTGGACGATTTCAGCTGCCGGGTCTGCCAGCCCGATCTCAAAATAGAGATACTCATCATCCCGCGCCCCATAACCTGCAGTCAGGTCCATTCCTTCTTCATAAAGATCTCCTACCGGATCCTCTTCCAGTAGATAGCTCTCATCCCATTCAGGCAGAACGATCTGTCCAGCGCTACTATCAGCCGCGGGCTGTGAAGGGGCATCTTGATCGGATGGCACAGGCACCTCAAATTCGGAACCCCTTATATCAAGATCCTCCTGGGAGAAAGAGCTCAAACGGAACACTCCCCCACCCTGAGTTGCCGCATAGAGGGTGCTGCCATCTTGAGAAACGCCCAGATCAAGGATGGCTCGAAAGGATAAACCGTCATTGATTTGCTGCCAGGTCTTTCCGTAATCCTCGCTGAGATATACACCGGTCCTCCAGGACCCAGCATAAACCACATTCGTTCTCAAGGGGTCCACCACAATAGACCGAATTGCTTCATTGAAATCCATTCCAGTGGCTGATTGGATCCAGGTTGCGCCGCCATCCTGACTGACATATATGGCTCCATTCATAACACCAGCATACAGCTGATCAGGATTCGTTGGATCAACTGCCAATGTTGTAACAAATTCCGATCCCATTCCGGCTGAGGTGATCTCCCAATTTAAGCCACCGTCATAAGTCTGGATAACCCCTAAACCGTCCGTGGTCGCCCAGGCATGATCTTGATCATTTGGATTCACAACAATTTCATTGATGGTTTTGCCAAATAGAAGCTGAATATCCGGGCTGGTCCAGCTGTTGCCGCCATCATTCGAGATCAGGATTGGCTTAAGCGAGTAACCATTACAGTGGTAGTCATCGTGATTTTCTCCGCACTTCTGGACACCAAAACCGGCGTAGATCCGATCAGGATTAGATGGTGCATAAGCAAAAGCCTGGACTCCCTGGTGCCTCATCAATTCATTGGTCACTCTCGAGGATAAATCCCTGAGCTCCTGGTCATGGCAGATCCGGTACTCCCAATTTAAGCCCAGGTCAAAAGACTCCATGATGCAGCCATGATCCCCATCTCCGTTCAAGATATGGAGGGGGTTGGTGGGATCAATTCCGATCTCATCTCCTTCCGCATTATCGTCGGGGTGTTTGATCCCGACCCAGCTGTAGCCGCCGTTGACACTGTAAAAGGGTCCGGTCCGTCCACTCAAATAAACAACTGCAGGATTCGTAGGATGAACATCGATATCACGCGTCATTGCGCCAGAATAACCAACACTGGCAGGTACCCAGGAATCCCCTCCATCCTCTGTATAGAAGTTACCTCCCTGATAGCTGTTGACAAAAAAGGTCAAGGGGTCATCCGGATCAACATCAATATCCATGGCTATTCCCGAGATCATATTTGATGGCCCCCATAAACCGGGGATATGTTCCCAGGTTTCGCCGCCATCTGCAGAGCGGTGAAATTCATGCTGGCCAACAGAGTAAATATATTCTGGGAAATTATCGGCAAACTCAACCGCAGAACTTTCTGTGCCTACCAGATAATGCCATTCTTCCCCGCCATCATAGGTGATATAGACCCCGCCGCCGGCATTATACTCATGAAGGACATGTTTTGTGCCTGCGATAATGATCTGGGAATTCTCAGGATGGAAATCAAGGGAATTAACATAGAGGTTCCCCAATCCATTATTGATCTCTCTCCAGGTTTGTCCACCATTAGTCGATTTTTGAACACCAACACCTCCAGGAGTGAATGTCTCCCAGTCCGAATTAGCAGCATCCCGGTCGAAGATTCCTGTCGATATATAGAGGGTATTGACATCTTCGGGATCGATCAGGACGTATCTGGCCAGATTATCTCCCCGCCAGATCGGATTCCAATTCAGGCCGGCGTCAGTAGATTTATAGACAACTCCTTTGGTCATGCCAAAACCGCTTCCAGGCCGAAATACATCAGACCACCAGGAACTGGAGATTTCCGCTGCCGCGTAAACAACATCAGAATTTCCAGGCTCGATCGCAAATCCCCGGAATGTCAATCCAAAACTTTCTTCAATTCCATTTGATCGCTTTTCCCAGGTGGCACCCCCATTCTCGGACCGATAGATACCGCTTAGATTCTGCATCCCAACCCAGACGATCTCCGGATCATTAGGATCGATCCGTACCGTGAAGATAGGAATCGAATCCCCAGAAGTACCAGTTGTGAGATCGATTCCCTCATTGATCAGCTCCCAGGATTGGCCGCGATCGGTGCTTTTATGAATGCCAGCGGAGGAATCTGTGACATACATGATATTGGGATCATCCGGATTACGGCGGATATCATATCCCACTCCGCCAGGGGGGCCGCCCAATCGCACCCAGCTCTGATCCTTCAATGGGCTTTCAGGCAAACCTCCCTGTGCGCTGACCAGGCCCAAGGGGATGAGTAACATAGATATTAGGAAGATGAACAGGATGGTCCGCGGAAGATTTTTCAATTTTACTCCTAATTGATGTGATGGCATAACGAATTTGAACTATTTACATCAAACAGCATGTCAGGCTGAAATATAGGTGTTGAAACCTCAACGGAATTATATAATCAATTTCACTTTTTTCTGAATTTTGTTTTCCATACATTTTTGATAACTACCCAAATAGAAACTTTACAACCACCAAAACAGGGAATTGTACAAAGGTTAACCTTTTCCACTGCTGAACCGCCATCCTTGCACTGCGTGTAATTTGCGTGTAATTGGGGTAGAATGCTTAGAAACCTGATACAATTTTCAGGGTTTTCTCTCGATGAGTCGAGAGATCAGAGAAGTGTAGCTTCTTGAGATAGGGCAGAAAAGTCACTCGATAAGACTTAAAATCCCCCGGTTCACACCATGTGGGTTCAAGTCCCACCCGCCCTACTTTTTTCTCTCCAATGCGGACCATTCCGCATTTTTCATTTAAATCCGCGGCTAGATATCCATTCAGCTTGACTTACTCAACCTACACAATTGTTATCTCACGAAGATCGGCTCACAAAACCAGCCAACTCACTCATCAATTTGGTTAGGGAATGATGTCCGTTAGTTGGTTTTCTCCAACCATCCGATATAATAAGAAGAAACCTGAATAACCAGTCTTATCATTCATAGTTATAGGTAGCATGAACATACAAAGCATTTCCAACCATATAGCTACTCTACTCCCCACCATCCAGGACGAATCTCCTTGGCTGACCTTAGGAGTGTCCCTGGTGTCTGGCCTTGCAGTGATATTTATTGTCTACACAATCCTGCTGCGCCGGTTGATCCGCAAGCATACTCATTCCCTCCAGGAAAGTGAAGAGAAATTCAAACGATTCTTCATGACTTCCAAGGATCCGGTCTTCATCACCTCCAAGGATGGACGATGGCTCGATGCCAATCAAGCTACAATAGACCTTTTTGGATATGGATCAAAAGAAGAACTCTTCTCAATCCATGTCAGCCAAGTCTATCTAAATCCAGATGACCGCCCGAATATATTAAGACAAGTGGAGCACAGCGGATTTATCAAGGATCTACCGGTGGACCTGGTAGACAAGGATGGCAATATTCTGCACACTGTATTATCAACTACAGCAATTGAGGATGAATCCGGAGAGGTTGTCGCCTTCCAGGGAACGATACGTGATAACACCAATTGGATCTCGACTCAAAGGGAAATGCGCCAGAGCCGGGAGAACCTCGACCTGGCCATCACCGGGACAGGGGCGGGATTATGGGATTGGAATCTGGAAACAAATATCATTGAGATCAATAACCGCTGGGCAGATATCATCGGCTATAAAAAAGCCGAGCTGGTTCCCCTAACCATCGAGGCCTGGGAAAAACTATCTCATCCTGCAGATTTGGAAACCTCCAACAAGCTCATCCTCAAACATTTTGCAGGTGACCAATACCACTATCAAGCTGAAATCCGCATGAAACACAAACTCGGACACTGGGTCTGGATCCTCAATCAAGGACGGGTTGTGGAACGCGATCGAGACCGTACTCCATTAAGGATGGTAGGCACAACCCAGGATATCACGGAAAGAGTCGTGATCCGGGAAGAGCTCCGGGAGTATGCTGACCAGTTGGAAGCCCTGCATGCCGTTACCCAATCCCTGTCCTCTACTCTTTCACTTTCGGAACTTCTTGATCTGGTCCTTGAAAAACTACAGGAGACATTGGCATTTGACAGCGCTTCGATCTTTCTCTACGAGGAAGGCCAACTGCGCATCGAGACTGTTCTGAACCACCCGAAACCTAAACTTGTGCTCGGGAAAACATTTCCAACCTCGAACCCGCTCTTTCAGGAGATGTATAAAAAGAAGAAACCGATCATCATTGACAATGCCATGCGGGATGCCAGGTATCAGGGCTGGGGCGAGATGCATCATGTAAAAGGTTGGCTTGGCGTCCCACTGGTCATCCAGGATAACTTCATAGGTTACATCACTATGGACAGCAAAGATCAGTCCGCGTTCGGATCATCGGAAGCCAATCTGGCTAACCTATTTGCCTCCCAGGCAGCCCAAGCAATCCATAATGCTCGACTATATGAACAGGTCACCCAATACGCGGAGACACTGGAAACGCGCATCGATGAAAGGACCCAAGAGCTAACCAAGATGGTTGATCATATGACAGGTCGAGAGATCAGGATGATCGAGTTGAAAAGGGTAATCAAGGAACTTCGACAGCAGTTGCGCGATCATGGTATCAAACCTTCAGTTCAGGATCCTTTGAAGGATGAGAAAATCGTGACCCATGAATAATAAACAAGCCAGAAAGAACTACTTCGAACGGTTCATAGAATTCATGGAGGATATATTAAACTCGCCTAAGCTCATGGACCCAACCTTGCAGCGAAAGGCCCAAATCATCCATATCCTGTCCTCGTTGACGCTAGTGATAGGTATTGCCACCCTGGCGCTCACTCCCCTTGTCTTTGATAACACACTGCGGGGATTGAGCATAACCGGGGGGATCATGCTGATCATCCTTCTGGTCCAGGTCCTGAATCGAAGGGGATACACAAACTTGGCTGCGCGTCTCTTTGTCGGTTCGATCTGGATTTTCGACGTCGCATTGATCCTCTACAGCGGAGGATTCAACAGCAAGATCTTTTCCTCATTTATCTCGATTTCCATAATGGGCGGCCTTATCCTGGGAGAATTGTATACCATGCACCTGGCAGGCATAAGCCTAATTGCCTATCTGGTATTTTTCTTGATTGAAGCTCAAGGGATGACTCCCAAATTGCTTATCGTCCTTAACCCATTCTCCATCATCCTGATCAACTCAATTAACCTGGTCCTGGCCTCAGTGGTGTTATCAATAGTGATCCTGAGGCACGAACAGAATTTCAGGGAACTGCAAGACAAAGAAAAAGACCTGGGAAGCGCAAATCTTGATTTGATGCAACAGATCAATGCTCGAGAGGAAGCTGAGTCTCAGCTCAGATTGAGTGAAAACCGTTTCAAGTCTGCCCTGATGGAATCCCCCTATCCCACCATGCTCCACGCTCAAAACGGTGAGATACTGCTGGTGAACACTGCCTGGGCCAACGATAGTGGCTATTCCCCGGACAAACTGCCCATATATGCGGATTGGCTGGATCACATGTTCCGGGAAGATAGCCACCGGGTGATTGAGATCATTGATCAACTTTTGGCTGGCGAAGATATCAAAAGTGATGGGTTTTTCGAAATCTATAAAGAAAATGGGGAGACGTTAAAATGGTATCTACGCTGGACAATGCTTCCTGCCCTTTCAGATGGAAGGATCCTGTTCCTTACCGTGGCCACGGACTTTACAGGTGTAATGAACATCGAGTCTACCTTGCGTGATAGGGAGGAGACACTTTCAAGATTTGCCCTGGTGACTAACGATGGTCTCTGGGACTGGGATCTTAAAACAGATCAAGTGATGTTTGATCCTCTCTATTACACTATGGCCGGCTATGAAGTTGATGAGTTCCCCCATGAGCTGGAAGAATTCAGAAAAAGAGTCCATCCCGATGATGTAGGAAAAGTCTTCAGCCATGCGGAAGACTACCTGACAGGCAAAGCAGATATTTTCAATATCGAATTCAGGTTTCTTCAGAAGGATGCCAGCTGGTTATGGATTATGGGTCGGGGCAAGATCACCGAACAGGACGAAAACGGAAATCCCCATCGCTTTGTGGGTACACATACCGATATCAGCGCCCAGAAACAAATTGAGGAGGCTTTAAGCAATTATCAACTTCAATTGGAGGATATTGTCGATTATAGAACCCAAGAACTGAATGAAAGGATAACTGAGGTAGAGCGCCTAAACATTGCTCTCACCAATATTCTCGATGATTATCAAGCAGCCAATGAAAAACTGTCAATTCTCGGAAATACCCTCTCCACAGCTAATCAGGAGCTTGAATCTTTGTCCTTATCATTATCTACTGATCTGATGCAGCCAATCACGACAATCCAAGAAACAGCAGCTAAACTGATCAAAAACAAGTCTAAGGGCCAAAGTGGAAAGGAGCTGGACTCGATCAAAAAAATCCAGGAAACCGCGGATCGGGTTAACCAGCAGATCAGCAACCTGCTCCGCATCTCCCAACTCAGTTTGCAGGAGCTTCAGCTGGAGGAGCTTGATCCAGCAATACTGGTCCAAAAGACACTTAGGTCATTCGCCAAGGAGATCAAGGAAAAGAAGATCAAAACAGACGTTAAGGACCTGCCGGCATGTTATGCCGATCGTGAACTTCTGGAACTGGTCTTTGAGAATCTGATCAGCAACGGGATCAAATACTCTGCGAGCCAGGAAACTCCGGAAATCCAGATCGGTTACCAACCAGATCAATCCTCTAGTCGCGTGATCTATTATGTCGAGGATAACGGAATTGGATTCGATCAAGAAACAAAGGATTTGGTTTTTGGGAAACTCGAGGAGCCACCTGGCGAAAAATATCGCAAAGGAACTGGTATCGGTCTGACTCTTGCGAAACTCATTATTAACAAACATAATGGAAGGATCTGGGCTGAATCCGAAGAAGGCAAAGGTGCCACATTCTATTTTGACCTTGCTAGCCCGGATGAAAACGAGGAGTACTAACAAGCTGCAGACGGTATAAGCGGATAGAAACGATTATGGAACAACTTCAATTTTCTATTGGAATCATACCCTCCGTGCTAGCTGGTTTCCTGTCGGTATTCACTGCTACCCGATTATGGAAGCTGCGCACCTCTCCGGGAGCATTTCCATTAGCGCTGCTTTTCATTTCAATAGCGATTTATTCTCTTGGTACGGGCGTAGAAACTATCTTCAAAGTACTGGAATCGAAGGTTGTCTGGATTCAAGTACAGTACCTGGGTATGCCCTGGATCACCGTTTTCTGGCTACTTTTCTGTCTCCGTTATACTAATCGCCAGCAACCAAAGACCGATATATTTTTCTGGATTTTTTCATGGATACCAGCTGCAACTGTTATCCTGGCCTTTACGAACCAGTTTCACAACCTGGTTTGGTCTAACTTGAGCTTATCCAATGTGCGAGGCATAATCGTCCTCTCCCAGGATTATGGTATTTGGTTCTGGATAAACGCAGCCTATTCTTATGCATTGTATCTGTTCGGTCTTATTTTACTCATTCAGAATTATGTCCGAACACCGCGAGCACTCCGCCAGCAAACCCTGCTGATCATCCTGGCTGGATTTGTTCCCGGAATCATTAATTCCATCACACTCACCATGGGAAATCCATTTCCCCTCATCAATCTAACCGCTTTGAGTTTTGTTGTCATGGGACTGATCATCGTCTATGTCGTTTATTACCACCGTTTGCTGGATATCGTACCCATTGCCCGGGATACGACCATCGAAAATATGCAGGATGGCATTATCGTGATCGATCTTAATGACCGGATCGTAGATATCAATCCAGCTGGTGAAAAGATCGTCCAGGCGACTCTGTCTGAAGTGGTTAGTAAACCTGCCGGGGAGATTTTATCTGACCTGACCAGCTGGATATCTTCTTCAAAAGATGGTAAGACTCCAGTTAAGGTCATCACAACCGGCCAAGGGCCGTCAAAGAAGATTTACGTAGTAAACCAAATCCCTCTCAGCGATCTCCAGGGAGAATTAATCGGTTTTACGATCATTTTTCACGATAATACCGAGTCACATCTTCTCAACAGAAACCTCAAGGATCAAGCTGATCGTCTGGCCGTACTCTATGAGATCGGCAAGGCAATTACCAGCACATTAAAAATTGATGATTTACTAGAGCTGATCTTCACTCAACTTTCCAGAGTGATCTCCAGTGATGCCTATTTTGTCGCGCTCTACCTGCCAGATACCAATGAACTGGATATCAAGATACTCTTCGATCAGGGCAAACGTTACCCGTCCGAACAAGTCGATGCCAGCAAGGGTGTATCTAGCTGGGTGGTCGAGAATAAAAAACCCCTCTTGATCAATGACCTCCGCAAGGAACTTGATACCCTGTCTGTGAAACCGATCCTCGTTGGAGAAAAGAGGCTTTCCCGGTCCTGGTTAGGAATACCCCTTCTAGCTGACGAAGTGCTGATCGGCATACTGGCAGTAACAAGTTATGCTCCTAATGTTTTTAATGAAGCCGACCAGCTGCTGATGGAGCAAATCGGCCAGCAAGCGGCTTTGGCAATCCAGAATGCGCGCCTCTATGAAGAAGCCGATAAACAAGCAAAGTTGGACTCCCTAACAGGAGTGAGCAATCATAAACATTTCATTGAAATGCTTTATCAGGAGACCGATAAGGCTCTTACTGCCATGATGCCCATATCCATGATCATGCTGGATATAGACTATTTTAAGATATACAATGACACCTACGGCCATATAGTCGGCGATGAGGTTCTCCGGCTCACTGTGCAGGCCATCAGGTCCCATATCAAAAAAACAGATATAGTAGGTCGCTGGGGTGGTGAGGAATTCGGTATCGTCCTCCCCAATGCCACCATTACGCAGGCCAATATGGTTGCCAACCGCATCCGTAGAACACTCTCTGAGTTACCACTTTTTAACATCGAAGGCCAAACCGTTCCAAAACCTACCATCTCTCAAGGTATTGCCACTATCCCTGATCACACAACAAACGCAGACGATCTGGTCGTTGTTGCAGACCGCGCTCTTTACAGAGCTAAAGAACGTGGCCGAGATCAGGTGGCAGTTGGCAAACCCTCCCCAAAGGAATAAATCCTTTTTTCAGGATTTCCAGACGATCATGTCTACCTGGGAAGACCACCTTCTCCCCGGCTATGTTAAAATCCTTCTATGGATCTCCGTATCGCCTTTATGGGCACACCAGATTTTGCAGTTCCTATACTGACAAAACTAGCAGACCGTTTCACTGTAACAGGGGTGGTCAGCCAGCCAGACCGCCCTTCCGGCAGGGGACGCAAACTGATCTCACCTGCTGTAAAAAGAACTGCTGATGAGCTTGGTCTAATTGTGTTTCAACCCAACGATGTCAATGCGCCTTCCGCGCTGGAGATCATCCGGGCTTGGAATGTGGATCTGATCTGCGTAGCTGCCTTTGGTCAGCTGCTTAAAGATCCCCTGCTCAGGCTGCCTGAATGGGGGTGCTTGAATGTTCACGCCTCCCTGCTTCCTCGCTGGCGGGGAGCATCCCCTATCAATGCAGCCATCCTGGCTGGGGATTCCCACTCAGGCGTTACAATTATGAAAATGGGACCTGGGCTTGATGATGGCCCTATCCTCACCCAGAAGTCCGTGCCAATTGGGCCAATGGATACAGCAGGGACTTTATCACAGCGCCTGGCAGAAATGGGGGCCGATCTACTGCTAGAAACCATCCCCTCCTACGTACGGGGTGAGATCATTCCCCAATCCCAGGATCCCACACAGGCATCATATGCCCGAATGATAAAGAAAAAAGCTGGCGAGCTAGATTTCAACCAATCAGCCGCAGACCTGGCTCGGAAAGTGAGAGCATATTCCCCTTGGCCAGGAACTTTCACAACCTGGGAAGGAAAACGATTGTTAATCCATGAATCATCCAGCAATCCCGTAACCTCTCCTGGGGTAGGCGTGTTTATAACATTTGAAGGGAAACCGGCAATTGGGACCGGTCAAGGCATTCTGATCATCGAAACTCTCCAGCTTGCTGGAAAAAGACCGGTTTCCGGGGAGGAATTCCTCAACGGGACCCCTTCCTGGGACATGTCCTGACTAGAAACGAATAAGGAATAATATCCAACTATGACTCAAGAGAAGAAAATATCCCTACCATCCACTTATATTTTATTGCGGCATGGTGAATCAACCGGCAACGCAGAAAACAGGCATCAGGGTCAGGCTGATTTTCCTCTGACAGACCTGGGAGTCCAACAGGTCCGCGCCCTGGCAGAAGATTGGAAGAACAGGGGATGGGAATTCGATGGAGTTATATCCAGTACCCAGACCCGGGCAAAAGAGACCACTGAGATCCTCTCCATCAGCCTTGGATTCAACCCGGAGTACGATCCGATCTGGATGGAACGAAATAACGGAAAGCTGGCGGGGTTACTACACGAAGAGGCACTCCAGATACTCCCGATCCCTGAATTTATCTCTCTGTACGAACCTATCGCCCTTACCGGTGAAAGTCAATGGGACTTATATTTACGAGCGGGTACAGCTCTGAAAGGATTGGTCATGCTTCCACCTGGAAATTATTTGGTTATCTCCCATGGGGGTTTACTGAATATGGTCATGCACGCCCTGGTCGGACTGGTTCCCCAACCTAATTTCCAGGGTCCCCATTTCAGATTCTCCAATACTGGCTACTCCAGGGTCAGATATGAACCAGGTAACGATAATTGGATCATCATGGAGCATAATAATACCAGTCACCTCAAGGATTATTAATCTATTTCAACAGGCGTATGAAGAAACGTTTTCTGATCTTTGGTGCGGGCGCGATCGGCACCTATATCGGAGGCAGTTTGGCCCTCCAGGGACACCAGGTTGTATACCTGGAAAAAGAGCCTGACATACCCACTTTAAAGCAACAGGGTCTGCGGATGGTCTTGGGGGAAAAAGAACATATTATTAACAATGTTGAATTCCTCAGCAGTCTGAAGTCCCTCCCCCAGTGGGATTTTGATCTGGCCATTCTGGCCCTGAAAACCTATCACCTGGATGCGGTGATAGGGGATCTGACCGTTCATACGGATCACCTTCCCCCCCTGCTCTGTCTTCAAAATGGTGTGGAAAGCGAAAAGAAGCTAGCGGAAGCTCTGAATGGCACCTGCATAATCCCTGGAACTGTGACCAGCGCTGTTGACCGTTTGGAAAAAGGGAATATCCTCCTTCAAAAGTTTCGCGGTATGGGGATTGCCGGGGATAATCCCCAACTGAAGGTGTTTCAGACTGTCTTTAGCCAGGCAGGTCTGAACTGCAAAATTTACCGCCGGGCTGATGGGATGAAGTGGTCCAAACTAATAACCAATTTATTGGGAAATGCCAGTTCTGCGATACTCAATCTCTCGCCATCGGCTATTTACCACCATCCTGACCTCTACCAAATGGAGCTGGAACAAATCAAAGAAACCTTACTGGTGATGAGAACTCTGCGAATACCTGTTATCAACCTGCCTGGAGTGCCAGTCAGATTATTGGCTGGAGTTGTACGGTCCGTTCCGGGGTCCATATCCCAGCCAGTTCTATCTGGGATGATAGGAGGAGGACGAGGTGAGAAGATGCCATCCTTTCATATTGACCTTCACAGCGGTAAAGGTATAAGTGAGGTTGAGGAACTCAATGGAGTTGTTGTGCGGAAGGGCAAGGAACTGGAAATAAAAACGCCAGTCAATCAATTCTTAACAAGTCGATTGATGGCAATGATCAGGAGAGAGCTACCACTCGATCTTTACCATGACCAGCGTGAATTATTCCTTACAGACCTCAGGTCATTTAAGGTAGGACAATAACTCAGCGAATTATCTCATACACAAGAGGCAGGGCTGGAACAGGTTGGTCACTCCAGCGGTGAGCTTCGAGCAGCCGAATCTTGGCCTTCTCAAAATCATCTTCTGATTTGGCATGAATGATCAACAAGTCCTGGCCTTCCTCTATATAATCCCCTACTTCCCTCAATATCTCGATACCAACTGTATGGTCAATTGGATCATCCTTTTTAGCCCTCCCAGCTCCGAGATCAACCGAGGTTTCTCCAACTATCCGGGCATGGATCTGGCTTATGTAACCGCTCTGCGGAGATGGGACTGTTTTTATGACATTCGCCCGGGGGAACTTTTCCGGGTCCTTGACATAACTCACATCACCCCCTTGTGCTTCCACCAGCTCCAGGAAATGATTCCAGGCTGATCCATCCGACAGGGCTTTTTGAGCCATCTCCCGGGCACTCTCTAAAGTATCAGCTGTTTTTCCGAGCAGCAGCATCTGCTCAGCTACTTCCAAGCAATGCTCAAGGAAACTTTGAGGACCACCTCCCTGGAGAGTATTGATGGCCTCTTTCACCTCAAGGATATTGCCAACAGCAATACCCAGGGGCTGGTTCATATCTGAGATCAAGGCAGTTGCTGTCCGGTCTGCGAGATGGGCGATATCCACCATAAATTGAGCGAGCTCTCGGGCTTCTTCCTGGGTTTCCATAAAGGCACCCAGGCCAATCTTGACATCCAGGACAATCGCCTGCGCGCCGGCAGCGATCTTCTTGCTCATAATGGATGAGGCAATCAGCGGGATGGAATCGACAGTACCAGAAACATCACGCAATGCGTAGAATTTGCCGTCCGCGGGTGCAAGCACGGCAGTTTGACCTGCCAAAACCAGTCCGATCTTTTTCAATTGGGCTAAAAACTCTTCCTGGCTTAAGTCAACCCGGAATCCCGGGATGGATTCCATCTTGTCCAGGGTGCCGCCGGTAAATCCCAATCCCCTCCCCGACATCTTGCCAACCGGTAAACCACAGGCAGCCACCAGGGGCTCTACCACCAATGTGGTCTTATCCCCTACTCCGCCGCTGGAGTGTTTGTCCACCGCGAGAGGAACAGCAGGACTGAGATCCAGAATCTCACCGGATTTGACCATGGCCATGGTCAGGTCTGTTGTTTCCTGGGGAGTCATGCCGTTCAAAAGGACGGCCATCGTCCAGGCTGATGCCTGATAATCTGGGATTGAGCCGTCCGTAAATCCCTGGACGAAAAAATCAATCTCCTCTCTGGTCAATTCCCCCCCATCCCTTTTTTTGATGATGATATCTACAGCACGCATAGCTGCTCCCGGATCCAAGGCTGATTTGATGATTTTTTGATTATACCGTAAGCGGTTTGTATCAGGTCTGCCTAGATGGTCCAGCAGGATTTTCCTTCCCTTTTTTCCTTTGATTATTAGTCACCTGGAAGATACCAGTCACACCCAAGAGCACGAAAAATCCTCCCGCCACTGTCCAGCCCGAGATAGGTTCTCGAAGGACCAGCCATCCTAAAAATACAGCGATGACCGGGTTCACATATGCATAGGTGGTTACTAAGCTTGCTGGAAGTTGCTGCAGTGCACTCACAAATGAGGTAAAGGCAATCATAGAACCGAATACGACCAGATATCCCCAGGCCAGTAAGGCCTCTTGAGTAGGTACGGGCAGCGGTTCCCGGATCAACAGGGCGATCAGCGTATAAAATAATCCTCCAAATAATTGCTGATATCCAGAGCTGACTCCCTTCCCCACACTTACTGGTCTCCGGGCCTGCAATACAAGGCCGCAAGACCAGCTCAAACTGGCACACAGCAAGGCCACCAGGGAAAAGATATCCGCTCGAATCCCTGAGATCAATAGAGGAAAACTAAGGATCACAATCCCACCAAAGCCGGTGATCAAAGAGATGATCAAGAGAGCTGAGGGCATCTTTTTATCCAATATGGACTCAATCATAGCCACCCAAATCGGTGTGGCAGCCACGATCAGGGCAGCTAATCCAGAATCAAGCCTCTGTTCTGCGAGTATCACCAAACCATTTCCCCCGATCCAGAACAATAAACCGGATACAGCCAGCACCAGGAGATCATTTCGATTGGGAATAATATTCTTTTTTCTTAGGGCCCCCCACAATACAAGCAAAGACCCCGCAACCAGGACCCTCAGTCCCCCAAACCAGAATGGTTGGAAACCGGAGCCTTCCGTGATGCCTATCCGAATTGCCAAATAGGTGCTGCCCCAGATAAAGTACACTGAAAACAGATTGATCAATCCAGCTGCTGTTATTTTCCGTTGATCCTGCAATGAGCTCTCCTTCTACTGGAATTCAGACCAGAAGCATGGCATCTCCGAAGGAATAGAAGCGGTATTTCTCCTTCATGGCCAATTCATATAAAGATAATATCCTTTCCCGTCCTGCAAATGCACTCACCATCATCAGCAAAGACGATTCCGGAAGATGAAAGTTTGTCAACATACCATCCACAACACGAAACTTAAAACCCGGCAGGATAAACAGGTCTGTTGGGCCTTCGAAAGGTCCTAAACCCTTGGGATCATCGGATTGAAGAGCCGCTGTCTCCAATGTCCGTACAGATGTCGTTCCGACAGCAATTACCCTCCCCCCACGCCTTCGAGTTTCTATGATCGCGTCCACAACTCGTCCCGTGATCTGGCACCACTCACTATGTATCTGGTGATCCCTGGGATCTTCTTCATGGACAGGCGCAAATGTATCCAGCCCAATGTGCAATATGACCTCGGCCAGCCGGACGCCCTTGGCTCGGATCCTTTCCAGAAGTTCAGGCGTAAAATGGAGACCAGCTGTGGGAGCTGCAGCGGACCCAGATTCTCGGGCATATACTGTCTGGTAGCGTTCAGGTTCTTTCAACACCGCGTTAATATAAGGTGGCAAGGGAACCCCACCAATCTCTTCTATCACGTCATTAATGGGAGTGGTGAAACTGATTTGACGCAAAGACCTCCCGAGATCCTTTTCTATCAAACCCTCTGGGCCATCGTTGATTTGGATCCTGCTGCCTGGCTTGAGTCCTTTTCCTCCGACCATGACCTCCCAGCGATCCCTCTCGATCTCCCTGATCAGCAGCAGTTCGATCTTTCCTCCAGTTGGGACCTTACTTCCCATCAATCTGGCCCGGATTACCCTGGTCTGGTTGATCACCAGCAAGTCATTTTCGGTCAACAGATCTACCAGATCGCTGAAGATCCTATGCTCCACCTTATCTTGAGCTCGATCGTAAATCAATAACCGTGATGAATCCCTGGGGTGGACAGGGTTCTGAGCTATGTATTCTTTCGGTAGATGGTAGGAAAAATCAGATGTTTTCAAGAATCACTTCTTTTACTTGTTAAGGAAATAGTACACAAGGTTGATAATCACTGTTACCACGACCGATATCAGCAATGAGGAGATAATCGGTATCGCACAGGTTAAGTTCCTCCATTTGATCTTGATATCACCCGGTAGGTTTCCCAGAGGTATATCCAGTCGATCCAGCAGGTAAAGAAGGCCGGCAAGCAGCAGTAAAATTAACCCAAATAAGGCCAGGATTCGAGCGGTCAGGGATAATTCCATATTTCCTCGCTACTGAATCAGCCTGGGCTGTACTGCGTTATCAGGAGGTTCTAAACCAAGATGGGTGTATGCTTGTCTTGTGGCTACCCTTCCCTGGGCTGTCCGCTGCAAGAATCCCAGCTGCAACAGATAGGGCTCAACTACATCCATGATAGTATCCGGGTCTTCCCGAATCGATGCTGCGATTGTCTTCAATCCAACAGGACCGCCCTGGTATTTGATCACAATAGCATGCAAAACACGCCGGTCCATCGAGTCCAGTCCAATGGCATCGATATTCAATAAATCCAGGGCTTGCTGCGAAATCTCGGCTGTGATCTCTCCCTCTCCTCGAACCTGGGCAAAATCACGCACCCGGCGAAGCAATCTGAGTGCGACGCGGGGTGTGCCCCGCGACCTGGTGGCAATTTCAGTGATTCCAGCATCTACAGAGGGGACCTGGAGCCGCAGGGCAGCTTCCTGGATGATCTTCTGAATAGCATCATTTGTATAATAATCCAAACGATATACCGCTCCAAATCGCGCTCTTAATGGAGCAGTGACCAGGGCTAATCGCGTAGTTGCCCCCACAATGGTAAAGCGGGGAAGTTTGAGCCTGACCGATCGGGCAGAAGGACCTTTGCCAATCACAATATCCAGAGAGTAGTCTTCCATAGCCGGATAGAGTACCTCTTCAACTGCCCTGCCAAGGCGGTGGATTTCATCAATAAACAGGATGTCCCCCTGGTTGAGATTGGTAAGAATAGCCGCCAGATCACCAGCTCTTTCGACTGCAGGGCCGGAGGTGATCTTGATATTTACACCCATCTCGTTCGCCAGAATGTGGGCCAGGGTAGTCTTCCCTAAACCTGGTGGGCCATAGAATAGAACATGATCAAGGGCTTCCTGACGGTGTTGTGCCGCAGCAATCAGAATTTCCAGATTTTCCCTGATCATATCCTGCCCAACCATATCCTGTAAAGATTGCGGGCGTAATGCATAATCAAAGGAATCGCCTGGTTTAGAATCAGCACCCACCAGGCGGTCAGACTGATGATCGTCCATGCCTAAGATTATACCGAAGTCCCCCTTATAATGCGAAGGAATGTGTGACAAATCATCCCAACAGGATATAATCAGCTTGGAAAGGTAGCAAACACAGGGAGACAGCCATGAATAATCTATTTGAGTCCAGTCATCCGCTTGTTGCTCACAAATTAACCCGCCTGAGAGATAAACATACAGATCCCAAGAAATTTCGAGAGTTGGTTCGAGAGATCTCTGCCCTGCTTGCTTATGAAGCTACTGCCGATCTCGATATCGCTCCCTTAGAGGTGGAAACCCCGCTAGCCAAAGCGGATGGGATGGAACTTAAGCAACATTTAGGATTGGTTCCCATCTTACGGGCAGGTTTGGGTATGGTGGAAGGAATCTGGGGGTTAATGCCCACAGCAGTGGTCTGGCATATCGGGCTCTACCGGGATGAAAAAACGCTGCAGCCAGTGGAATATTACAACAAGCTGCCGCTCGAACCAACTGTGTCAGTTTGTCTTGTACTGGATCCCATGCTGGCAACTGGCGGGTCTGCTGTGGCTACTGTGGACATTCTAAAGGAATGGGGTGTCCAGAGAATCAAATTCCTGGGCATACTTGCCGCTCCTGAAGGCGTGCAAGCCATGCAGAAATCCCACCCGGATGTTCCCTTGCATCTGGCTGCTATCGATAAACATCTTAACGAAATTGGATATATCGTACCTGGTCTGGGTGATGCCGGTGACAGGCAGTTTGGCACAGGCTGATGATCATCACTTATACACAAAAGAGGCTTCTGTTTGGAAGCCTCTTCTTTTTTAAATTTTTGGAAGATCAAATAACAGCAGCTGCTTCTGTGATCGCAATGAAGGCTCCAGCTTTCAGGCTGGCTCCACCTACGAGCGCACCATCAATATCCGGCTGATGGAAAAAATCCCTGGCATTCTCCGGCTTCACTGAACCTCCATAGAGCACACGAGTCTGCTCTGCTAACCTGGGTGATACCAATCGGGCAAGTGTCTCCCTGATCTGGATCTTGATCACTTGATTCGCTCCCCCCGGTGTTGCAGCCTTACCAGTTCCTATCGCCCAAACGGGCTCATAGGCAATCATCAGGTCCATAAGCTGCGTTTCCTGCAGACCATCAAGTGCCGATTCCAATTGCCTTGCAACAACCTCTCCTGTCTTTCCAGCTTCATTTTCTTCCAGGGTCTCTCCAACACAAAGGATCGGTTTTAAATGAACCCCCAGAGCTGCTTTAAGTTTCTTATTCACAGCATGGTCAGTATCCTGGAATAAGGCTCTTCTCTCTGAATGACCTATAATGACATGATCTACCAGTTCAGCGATCATCAAGGGGGAGATCTCCCCCGTAAAAGCCCCTTGTTCTTCCCAATACAGGTTTTGAGCCCCGAGGGAAATGCCAGTTCCCTCTAGAAGATCGGCTGTTTTGGCAAGTGCTGTGAATGGGGGGCAAATTATTCGATCAACTGATGTTAATTCCCCCAATCCGCTGCTGAGCTCCCGCACAAGACCAAGAGATTCCTCAACAGTTAAATGCATTTTCCAATTGCCCGCAACACAAGGTTTTCGCAATGGGCCTCCAATGATGAATTAAGATATCTGTTATGTTCCGGGATCAACTGCAGAAGCTTGACGGATCCAATCAGGCAGATCGTTTCTCCCCTGTAGTTCAACCAGCAAAGCTGCAGCTTGCTCATACTGTTCCTGAGCATAGAGGATATCGATCTTTAGTAAATACGCCTCAAGCAGGTCCGGCCGCTCAACCATGACCAGATCAACAATCTCCAATGCCCGACCAGCGTTACCACCCTGCAGTGCCTTCCGGGCCAGCATGAGCTGTTCAATGGCAGAATCCAGGACGATTTCCCGGTTATTAGACAATACCGGCAAAGAGTAATCCTCGAATGCCGCGTAATAAAGTGCCTCATGGATCAAAAGCTGGAGTTCCTCTACAGGGATGGGGGATCCGAGCTGTTCTACCTTCATGAAGCTATATGCAGCATAGGTCCAAATATCGATCTCGGTTAACAATTGACCAAGTTCGAGGATGGTCTCAGGTTCACTCTCCGCCAGCTGATAAGCATTCTGGAAAGCTTCTCGGGCAAGCGTGAGGCGCTGCGCATTCATATAGGCAACGCCAAGCTGATATCTCAAGAAGGGATTGCGAGGCTCCTGCCGGATTTGTTGGAGAAGCGCCTGGATCTCTCCTCCCTCCGTTGCATTCCTGAAGCTCGCTTCCTGGGTCAATGTTCCAGCGGTTATCCGATCTGGCCCAGGGACATCCCGGGCATTTCCAATCACCACCGAACCTAAACAGAGCAGTACAAATGAAGGGATCAGCAGCCAGCCAATCCATCCAGGAATTCTGGATTGGGCCTTCTGGGGAGGAATCTTTTCAGGAGCCAGCACCTCCTGGGCTGCTTGTGCCCGCTGGATAGATGCAGTCCGTCTTTCCTGAGAGTTCAGGGCCAAGGTGGGTGCCTCGCCAGCGGAGGGATGTTCCTGGATCAGAATATCGAAAGCTTTCAAGAACCCTGCCATCATTTCAGGAATATCAGCAAAACGATCTTCCCGTTTCTTAGCCAGCGCTTTGAGCAGCGCTCGTTGCATTTCATCATTCAGGTCAGAGTTTAGATCTTTGGGCAGCGGTAGTGGAGTGTAAATATGGTCATGAATAACAGAAAAAGGTGTATCTGCCTGGAAAGGTACTTCGCCCACCAATAATTCATAGGTCATCACGCCCAGGGAATAGATATCTGTTCCACTATCCAGATCCCCCAAGCCTTTTGCCTGCTCGGGAGAGATATAATGGGGTGTTCCCATCATCATTTGCCCGGACAGGGTCGTCTGATTTGTCTGGGCAATCCTGGCCAGTCCAAAGTCTGCCAGGTAAATGCCGCCAGCTGTATCGAGCAGTACATTAGAGGGTTTGACATCCCTGTGCAAAACGCCTTGTTTATGGGCGTAAGCCAGTGCGGATGATATCACCCGAAAGATATGCCTGCTTTCCTTATAGGTCAATTGGGATTTTTCCAGGCGATCTTTAAGAGTCTCACCGCGAACGTACTTCAGAACCAGGTAAGGCCGGTCCTCATGTTCTGAGAAGTCATAAATGGGCACAATATTCGGATGCTCAAGTCTGGCAACCACTTTTGCTTCCCGTTCAAAGCGGTCAAGAAACCCAGGATGCTCCATAAATGCCGGATGAAGCGCTTTGATCGCTACATATCGGTCTAGACTGGGGTGGTAGGCTTTAAAAACCGTAGCCATACCCCCTTTTCCCAGTTTTTCAACCAAGCGATAGGGACCAACATTTTCCCCAATAATAAACGGCATTTTCCTTTCTCCTTAAATCATTCCTGATTATACCTTATCCCTCAGGAACAGCCGCCTGAAGCCAAGAGCCTATTCCGATTGTATACCAATCTATCTTAGATCACTAAAAATGAATTTTACAGTTTGGTTAAGATAGACTTTTTAAAAAAAAGAGCCTCATTCCAGACTGAGGCTTTTTTATCCTGTCAAATCGAATTCCTAATTCTCTGTTTCACCCTCACCAAGCCCATAAAGCCCGGCTTTGAGGACCTTCAAGGGCAGCAGGGCGCATTTCAACCGGACCGGGCCCAATTCGATCCCCAGATTGTTCAGGACATCGTCCTTGCCAAGGGTTTTAATATCATCGATATTCTTCCCCAGGATTGATTCGATCAAGAGGTCGGCTGAGGCCTGAGATATCGCACAGCCCTCACCGCTGAACAGTGCCTCAGTTACCACACCTTCCGCATTCAGACGCACGTCGATTTGAATATGATCTCCGCAGGCAGGATTATCATCCTCATAGCTGAAATCATTCGGATCGAGCTCGCCCCTGTAGTGAGGTGATTTATAGCGCTCAATGATCAATTCACGATAAAAATCATCCATACCCTAATCCTTACTTTCCATCAATCAAATATAGATTTGACTTTGTAGATACCTTCAACCAAGCGGTCTATCTCTTCCTGTGTATTGTAGAAATACATGCTCGCCCTGGAAGTTGCCGGCAGATCAAATTTCATGTGGAGGGGCTGGGCACAGTGATGGCCAGCTCTGACTGCGATCCCGTCGTTATCCAGTACCTGGGCTACATCGTGAGGGTGGATCCCATCCATGAAAAAGGAGATCACACCGCCTTTATCCTCAATTCCCGGCCCCAAGATATGCAAATTTGGAATCAAGGATAACTTCTCAATAGCATATCCGGTGAGTATCCTTTCCTGTTTTTCCACTTCAGCCATACCGATTTGGGACAGATAATCGACAGCAGCCCCAAAACCAATCGCTTCTGCAATAGCCGGGGTTCCAGCCTCAAATTTATGCGGCAGGTCATTGGTTTTGAAGGATCGAAGTTCGACCCTCTTGATCATATCGCCCCCACCAAGGAATGGGGGCATCTCATCCAGTAATTCTCGCCTTCCAAATAAGATGCCAATGCCTGTTGGTCCTACCATTTTATGGGCAGAAAAAGCATAGAAATCCGCCTCAAGAGCTGAAAGATCAACCGGGAAATGGGGGACTGATTGGGCGCCATCCACCAATGTCACCGCACCAGCGGATTTAGCTTTAGCCAGCATATCCTCCAGGGGATTGATTGTGCCCAGCACATTGGACATATGCGTAATGGCCAGCAGCTTCGGTTCCTGTTCAAGAAGATTTTGAAAGACATCTAAGTCCAGCGTTCCCTGGGGAGTGACCGGAATGAACTCCAGCCTAAGTGATAATTGACCAGCCAGGATCTGCCAGGGAACCAGGTTAGAATGGTGTTCCATTTCTGTGAGCAGGATCATATCACCAGCCTTCAGAAAAGTCCTTCCCCAGGAATGGGCGACCAGATTGATGGATTCTGTCGTATTGCGAGTGAAGATCAATTCTTCCGGTGAGGGAGCTTGGATAAAATCCGCTATTTTCTGGCGGGCGTTTTCATAAGCATAAGTAGCTTCCTCAGCCAACCGATGGATTCCGCGATGGATATTGGCGTTCATCTCCTGATAGAAGTGCCCCATAGCATCGATCACTGCATTCGGTTTTTGACTGGTTGCTGCAGAATCAAGATAGATCAGGGGAACACCGGGCCGCACTTCACGGCTTAACAGGGGAAAATCCTCCCTGATTTGCTGGACATTGAATCCTGCGTTTACAGTGGGGGCCATTAGCTTGGGTTCCTTTTTCTTTGACTAGCAGCAGGGTCTAACTCAGGAATTCGCCCGCCTTCGTTTGAGAGGTCGGCGAATATTATGGGATCCTATGGCACACCACAAGACCCGGTCAGGCACCATCCAACCATCTGTCAAATAGACATTTTTATGAAACTGAACAGCAACTTTCTTATGACCCCTTTTTACAACCACACCTTCTAGCCAATCACGGACGCGATCATCTTCCAGGTCATGGTCACAAAGCACTTCTACATGATCTCCAATCTCGAAATCTTTCTCATTCTCGGGTGGTCCGGAAAATGGGACTGTTGACAAAAGAACCTCCAAAATCATGCGATTAACAAAGCTATTCTATCAGTCTTCGTAAAATTGTGAATACCAAAGGCTGATCAAATCATAATATCAACTCACCAGCCGCTGTCTTATGTTTTCCCACAGGTTTTCTCCCACGGAAGGAACTGAGAACCGGTTGATAATATCGTTGAAAAATCCCTGGACCACTAATTGTTCTGCTTCTGCTCTCGGCAGACCCCGTGAGAGAAGATAAAAGAGTTGTTCTTCGTCAATCTTACCCACAGTGGAGCCGTGAGTACAGCGAACATCATCATTTAAAATCTCCAGGCCGGGGATGGAATCTGATCGAGCACCTGGATCAAGCACCAGATTGCGGTTTGCCTGATAACCATCGATGTGCTGGGCGCCTTCTGCTACAAAGATCATCCCTCTCCAGACGGATCGACTCTCACCATTCAGGGCACCCTTAAACAGCAAGTCACTGGTTGTCCAGGGAGCCAGGTGCCGCTGCAAGGTGTTATAGGATAAGTGCTGATCCCGATCAGCAAAGAACATGCCTGAAACCCGTCCTTCTGCGCCTTTCCCCACCAGATCCAGGGCTACAAAATGTTTTGATAGCTTGGATCCCAGGGCGCCAATTTCCCACTTTAGATTCCCATCCCGCTCAACCAGGGCTTTTTTATGGCCAAAACTCCAGACTTTACTGCCAAAATTCTGCAGCTCAGTGACCTGAAGACTGGCATTTGGGCCAACATAGATCTCCAGGTTTTCGCCTGCCAGAGAGGGGCTTCCCTGATCCGCGGGGGAGACTGTCTCCTGGAGATAGTTCAATGATGCGCCCTCCTCCAGGTATATCAGGGTTTGGAAGAAATGGGCTGTACCATCTCCCGGGTAAGAGATTATCCCAAAGAGGGGTGAATCAACTACTATTCCCTTGGGCAGATAGATAAATATACCCTCCCGACTGAATGCCGCGGTTGCTGCTGCGAATAATCCCTCCTGGGGGGGGACGACCTTTCCAAGGATCTTTTTCACTAACTGGGGATGCTGCTGAGCAGCATCTGTCAGGCTGCTGAAAATTACGCCTTTTTCCTTGAGAGTATCCGCCTGGAAGACACTCACACCAGAAGGAGAGAGATGAATGTGGGGATAATGATCAAGATCAAGGACATCGATCATCGATCCAGTTTGGCTCCCCAGCTCCGCTTCACTCTGTGAGCCGTTGACCAGGCTCAAGGAATCAAAATTCAGACCGGTGAGGGAGGTTCGATTCCAGGCTTCGTCCTTTAAGGTCGGAAAGGGAAATGTTCGGTAGGTATCCCAGGCAGCAGCCCTATATTCCTTCAGCGGCTTTGGGACCTCCGGGCTGGTCAGAACCATTTCACGGGTAAAGGGAAGTCCTTTCTGTACTTGTTTTCTTGCCATATTATTCCTTCGTTAACCGATCGACCCTTCCATCTGGAGCTGGATCAAGCGGTTCATTTCAATTGCATATTCCATAGGCAGCTCTTTTACCAGCGGCTCAATGAATCCAGAAACAACCATACTGGTTGCTTCTTCCTCGCTCAACCCCCGGCTCATCAAATAAAATAACTGCTCATCCTCCACCTTGGATACTGATGCTTCATGTCCTATGGTCACATCCTGCTCATCCACTTCGATATAGGGATAGGTATCCGACCTGGAATGATCATCCAGCAGCAGTGCATCACAAACCACATTGGATTTCACATTGGTGCTGCCTTTATTAACTCGCAATAACCCGCGGTAGGATGCCCGACCCCCATCCTTGCTGATCGATTTGGAGATGATCTTGCTCGTAGTATCTGGTGCCAAATGCATTACCTTACCACCAGTATCATGGTGCTGACCTTTGCCGGAGAAGGCCATAGAAAGGATCTCCCCATGAGCACCTTTTCCCATCAACATACAGGAAGGGTATTTCATGGTAATTTTTGAACCCAGATTGGCATCCACCCACTCCATAGTTCCACGTTCTTCCACCCGGGCACGCTGAGTGACCAGGTTATAAACATTATTGGACCAATTCTGAATGGTGGAGTATCTCACCCGGGCGTTCTTCTTGACCACGATTTCGATCACACCACTATGAAATGAATCGGTTGTATATTGTGGTGCTGTGCAGCCCTCCACATAGTGGACCTGGGATCCTTCATCCGCAATGATCAGGGTGCGCTCGAATTGACCGATATTGGCCACATTCAACCGGAAATATGCCTGGAGAGGCAAATCCACTTTCAATCCTGGTGGAATATAGACAAATGACCCACCAGACCAAACTGCACTGTTCAGGGCGGCATATTTATTATCCGTGAAGGGGATAATGGTCCCAAAATACTCCCGGAAAAGATCGGGGTGCTCTTTAAGTCCGTTTTCAATGCTTTTAAAAATGACCCCCTGCTCTGCCAGCTGTTCATGAATGCTGTGATAGATCATTTCGGATTCATACTGGGCACCCACACCCGCCAGGAATTTTTGCTCCGCTTCCGGAATACCCAGACGGTCGAAGGTGTTTTTGATCGAATCGGGAATGTCATCCCAGGAACTCTCTTCTTTCTCTGTGGGCTTGACGTAATAATAGATATCGTCCAGATCAAGTGTGGATAGATCAGGTCCCCAGGTTGGGGTAGGCCTGGTCAGAAAGTGTTTCAGGGCCTTTAACCGGAATTTCAGCATCCATTCCGGTTCATTCTTCAGTTTAGAAATCTGCCGGACAATATCCTCATCCAACCCTTTTTTGCTCTTGAAGACATGGACCTCGGGATCCTTAAAACCGTATTTATATTCACTAATACTATCAATTAATTTTTCGTCTTTTGACATGAGGAGATCTCCTGGTTCTGCAGCTTTGGAAATACTATTTGAAACCGATCAGGCTGCGTGTTTTTCCCGAAGCCATTCGTATCCCTCATCTTCAAGCCGCAGAGCAAGCTCAGGTCCACCGGATTGAACGAGTTTACCGTTTAACATCACATGAACGAAATCAGGTTTGATATAGTTCAGGATCCGCTGGTAATGAGTGATCACCAGCACACCCTGATTTTCTTTATTGATCTTGTTTACGCCATCTGCGACGATCTTAAGAGCGTCAATATCAAGACCTGAATCTGTCTCATCCAAGATTGAGATTTTGGGCTCCAGGGCTGCCATCTGCAGGATCTCTACTCGCTTCTTCTCACCTCCGGAAAAGCCATCGTTTAGATACCTGCCTGCAAAGGATTCATCCATCTCCAGCAAGGCCATTTTTTCCTTGAGCCTCTTCCTGAATTCCGGAATTGAGATGCCTTTATCTTCCGGATCTCGGTGTTTTCTATGGGCATTGATCGCCATTCGCAGGAAATTCGCTACCGATACGCCCGGTACAGCAACAGGATACTGAAAAGCCAGGAACAACCCCAGTGCAGAGCGCTCATTTGGATCCAGATCCAGCAGGTTTTCCCCATTCAGGGTCGCCTCGCCTTTCGTGATCTCATATTTGGGGTGCCCCATAAGAGCATAGGCCAGGGTTGATTTCCCCGTACCATTCGGCCCCATCACAGCATGCACTTCACCAGATTTAATGGTCAAGGTCACACCTTTTAATATTTCTGTATCCTCAACACGAACATGAAGGTTTTTTACTACCAATTCAGACATAATTGAAACACTCCATACATTCTGAACCATTATTGGCTGGTTTTGACTGGCAAATTGTAGCACAATTGGGCCGATAAGTCAATATTTACGATAATTATGATAATAATTATTGACATATACCCCTTTCAATGATAGACTTTCTTGTGATAAACGAGGGCAACTATGAGCAATAACACCCGTAGCAGGGTCTTACGGTCCCTGCTTCTCAATCAGAAGAGGACCGTAAACGAGCTGGCTGATGCAGTCGATATCAATCCGATTTCCGTGCGCCATCATGTCAACAAGCTCGAAGCCGAGGGATTAATCCAATCCATTGAAGAAAGACATGGTGTCGGCCGGCCTCGATTGATCTACAGCTTGACCAATAAGGGTATGGAACAGTTTCCCCAACGCTATTTGCAGCTTACTCTGCGCCTGCTGGAACAGCTCAAAACCAGCCTGCCGGAAAAGGTACTGGGCGAATTATTCAAAGAGGTCGCTGAGGGGATCGCTGATGACTTGACCGGGCAGATCGATCTGGATCAGCTAAGCTTAAAAGAGCGCCTGGAACTGCTCCAGGAAGCACTGGTTTCAGAAGGATTTATGGTCTCGTTGGAAGAAGATGAAAGGTATTTCTACATAGTTGAAGCTAGCTGTCCTTATCATCACGTGGGGGAGAATTATCCGGAAGTCTGTGTCGTTGACAAGGAATTGATCGCGCATTTTGCTGCCAGCCGCCCGGAGCGGATAGAGTGCATCCTCGACGGGGACAAACAGTGCAAATACACGATCAAGAGGAATTAATCAGAGGAAGCGATGATCGTAGATCAGTGGGATTTGGGAAAAAAAGACCGCGGATTGGCTGAAGAGCTGCATATCGCTCTCCAGGAAGTGATGGATCCAGAATTGGGGATGAATATCGTTCAGCTCGGTTTAGTAAGAAATGTCGAGATCAAAGACGATTCCGCATTGATCACAATGATCCTGACTACCCCTTTCTGCCCCTATGCGCCTCAACTCATGGAAGCCTGCCGGGGTAAAGCGGAGGAATTTCTGGGCATTCCCACAGGCATAGAAATGGGAAGGGAGTTCTGGGATAGATCGATGATGGAGGATGACGCTGTCGACTGGGGGTTGTACTGAGATCAGCGATCAAACCTAAAGGGTCCCGCTAAATCTCTCACCGGACTCTAATACAATATCTGCCTGACTTGCGCCGGCCAACCTGTCTGGAACCCTTCTCAAATATCCCCTTCTATGCTAAACTCTCACTCGGTCATTTAACAAAATTACTTTCCGTTTCCAGCGTCCTGACCAGGCTGTCCGGAGACAAACCCGTGGAAAGGAGGATAAGATGCGAGATTACGAACTCGTCTTTATCATTACCCCGGATTTTGATGAAACCGCAATTGCGGAAATAGCTGAAAAAGTAAAAAGTTGGATCACAGATAGTGGTGGATCGATCGAGTCAATTGAAGAGTGGGGACGACAGAAATTGGCTTATCTGGTCAACAATCATAAAGAAGGCCACTATTTCCTGTTCAACATCAAGATCGAACCGACAGTAGTCGCTACCCTGGAGCGGAATTTCCGCCTACAGGAATCGGTTCTTCGCTTCCTGATTATCAATCGGGAGGACTGAACCTGGCAGAACCAGTGTTTGGTTCAGATAGAGGTCCTGGATCTTATTTCCCCTCTTTAAGGAGTACTATATGTCCCGAGGATTGAACAAAGTTATGCTCATCGGCAGGTTGGGCCAAGACCCAGAGATGCGCTATACCCCATCCGGAAAGCCTTTAACAAAATTCCAGATGGCAGTTAATCGAAATTGGACATCTTCCGACAACGAAAAAAAGACCGAAACAGAATGGTTTAATATCGTTTGTTGGGGAAAATTGGCAGAGATCTGCAATCAATACCTGAAAAAAGGCCTTCAGGTCTATGTCGAAGGTCGATTGCACTCCAGGCACTGGGTAGATGACAAGGGAGCCAATCATTCCGTTGTGGAAGTTGTTGCACAGGAAATGATCTTTCTGGGAGGACCAAAGGAAATGGATGGGTCTGACCAGGCAGAAGATGTTATCCCGGAAAATGAATACCCTTTTTAAGTAAACAAGAAATCGTATCCTTGGTAAGGAGTACAGCATGGCAGAGAGAGAGAGAACAAGAAATAGATATAACAGTGATGAGTATCCGCAAGATAGGCAATGTCGATTTTGCACAAGCCCGAAAATGCAAATTGATTATAAGGACCTTGAAACCCTCGGTCGCTTCGTGAGTGATCATGGTAAGATCCGCTCCCGACGGCAAACTGGCACCTGTGCAAAACATCAGCGCAAACTGGCGAGGGAAATCAAAAGGGCACGCCACCTCGCCCTCCTTCCTTTTACTGGCGAATCTTTGCGTTAAGCGGACACTTTAAAATAAAACGGATCAGCCAAAAAAAAGAGAAACCCTATGCCCCCAGTAAACAAAAAATTCGTTGCCCAAAAAGAAAAAGAGGATTTACAGAAACGCATCATAATCATCAGCACCATCGCTGTCTTAGCTATTGTCTTTGGGTTGGTTGTCTACGGCGTACTGGACCGTTATGTCTTTACACCTAAACAGACAATACTATCCTTGGAAGGTGAACAAATTAAAGCAGATTATTTTGAACAGCAAGTTCGTTGGCAGAGGCGAAGCCGGATCATTGAAATCGACCAGATCCTGATGACTGTCCAGCAATTAGGTGCTACACCAGAGATCTTTGCTTATTTTGAGGATCAACTGATGTTATCGATCACACAATTGGACCAACCGCTTCTCATCGGTCAAGAAGTCCTTCAGACCCTTTCCCAGGAACTCATCCTGCGTGTTGAGGCTAAAGAGCTGGGCATAAAGCTCGATAATGACCAAATAGACACTGAAATCCAGCTGGCTTTTGGCTACTTTGCCGATGGTACCCCTACTCCAGCAGTGACACAGGCCCCACCAGAACCAACAGAAGCAGAACAAGATGATCTCGATACTTCAGATGAGGGAGGTTCCCCAGACCCCACCGCTACACCGCTTCTCGTACCGACCGAATACACCGAGGAGCTATTTCTCAGTAATTACCAGGGGTTCGTGGACAGTATCAAGAGCGATGGGATCAAAGAATCAACCATCCGGGATGTCATCACCATGGTTCTTCTGCGGCTGGAAATTCGAAATGCTGTAACCAGCGATGTCGAACAAAACCAGGAGCAAGTTTGGATCCAGCATATCTTACTGAGTGACGAAGAAACAGCGCTTGAGGTCCTGGACAGATTGGCTGAAGATGAGCTCTTTGATGATCTGGCCGCTGAGTATTCTTTTGATCAATCCAATGCTGATATCGGAGGAGATCTGGGATGGTTCAGCCGGGGGCAAATGGTGCCAGCTTTTGAGGATGCAGCCTTTGCCTTGGAAGTAGGAGAGATCAGCGATCCAGTTCAGACAGATTTTGGTTGGCATATCCTCAAATCCAATGGAAAAGAGGACCGGCTGCTGGATAATAACGCATACGAGCAGTTGCGGGATCAGGCATTCTATGATTGGCTGGCGGAGAAAGAAGCCCAATATTCACCAGAAATTGCTGAGAATTGGACGAAATACGTACCCTCTGAACCCTCATTGCCGCCTAACTACCTGGCCCTGATCCAGACCTTAGCCCAACCTCAATCCGTACTTCCTACTATTGGCCCTTCAGAATAAACTAGTATTATAAAAAAAACCCCGCTGAAAATCAGCGGGGTTTTTTTCACTTAATATACTCTTCCATGGATTTTATCAATTCCCGGATTCCTTTTTCAGCTAGATCCAGCATCTGATCGAGATCTCCGCGTGAAAATACTGTCCCCTCAGCAGTCCCCTGGACTTCGATGAAATCTCCCTCGCTATTCATGACAATATTAAGATCCGCATCGGCGCGAGAATCCTCCTGGTAGTTTAGATCGAGCAGGACCCGCTCTTCGATCAACCCCACACTGACCCCTGCCACTGCGGGAAGGAACACACCTGGGGGCACTTCACCTTTCTTGACCAGATCATTGATCGCCAGCACCAGCGCCAGGTAACCGCCAGTGATGGCTGCCGTCCTGGTTCCGCCATCTGCCTGAATCACGTCACAATCCACAATAAAACTTCTTTTTCCAAGCAGCTCAAGGTCGAACCCAGCCCGGAGTGACCGGCCTATGAGTCGTTTGATCTCCTGGGTGCGTCCGCTGAAACCCCGGGTCTCCCTTTGAACTCGTGAGGTCGTGGACCGGGGCAGCAGGGAATACTCAGCCGTAATCCATCCTCGGGTGGAGTCAGCTGAATCCATCCAGGGTGGCACTGTATTTTCGAGGCTGACGTTGCACAGCACCCTGGTTTTACCGAGCGTGATCAGTACTGAGCCTTCGGGGTATTCCACAAAACCCGGCGTAAAATCCACCGGCCTGAGTTGATCGTCCTTACGGCTGTCTATCCTCGTCATATGCGAATTCTCAACGCTAATAGGGATCCAGTAATCTAATGTTCCAGGATCTGACTGAGGAAGAGTTTGGTCCGGTCATGTTGGGGGTTATTGAACAGCCCATCGGGCGTAGTGTGTTCGACAACCTTTCCAAAATCCATGAATACAACCTCATCGGCAGCAGACCGCACAAAACCCATTTCGTGGGAGACACAGACCATGGTCATCCCTTCTTGGGCCAAGTCCAGCATCACATCCAGGACCTCTTTGATCATTTCCGGATCAAGGGCACTGGTCGGCTCATCAAAAAGCATGATCTTGGGATTCATCGCCAGAGCCCGGGCTATTGCCACTCGCTGCTGCTGGCCGCCAGACAGGTTGGAAGGGAAAGGCATCCGCTTTTTCAGGGATACCGACTCGCTTTAATTGATCCATAGCTATGGATTTGGCCTCTTCCTTGGATCGACCGCGGATGACCTTCTGCGCCAAAGTGACATTATCTATCACAGAAAGATGAGGGAATAGATTGAATAACTGGAATACCATCCCGATCTCCGCCCGGATCTCATTCAGCTGCTTAGCTGCATGAGTCAACATGATCCCATCGATCCACACCTCACCGCTGGTAGGCTCCTCCAGATGGTTGATGCAGCGCAGCAGGGTGGATTTTCCAGATCCGCTGGGACCGATCACGACTACAACCTTTCCCTTTTCGATATTTATCGAAACGCCATCAACTGCCTGTGATATCACCAAAATACTTATAGAGATCCTTAACTACAATGATGTATTTATTATCAGTCATGAGCTCTTAACCGCCTTTCCAGGAGCTGGACCAATAGGGACAGGATCACGGTTATGGTGAGGTACATCACGGCCAGTGTCACATATGATTCTCGAAAACGGAATGTCGAACCGGCATATAAACGGGAAACCTGGGTGATATCCCGCACAGCCAGCACAGATACCAGGGAGGAATCTTTCACCATAGCCACGAAGTCATTACCCAGGGCTGGCAGCACATTGCGCACAGCCTGGGGCAGGATCACGTAGCGCATAGCCTTGCCATAGCTCATCCCCAGTGAACGGGCTGCCTCCATCTGTCCTCTGGCAATGGACTGGATTCCCGCCCGGAAGATCTCTGCCAGGTAGGCCCCATAAGTGACTGCCAGGGCAATAATAGCCCTGACATTCATGGATATATCCTGATTTGTAATGGCTGTGAAGATCGCTCCCAGAAAACCCAGACCGCGATCATTCAACCAATACCCGAAATTGTTCATCGTGTCTACCAGCACAGGAACAGCCACCAGGGCAATAAAGAACAGCAAAACCAGGATGGGTATTCCCCGGATCAGCTCAACATAGAGCCGGGAGAGGTTATTGAGAACGACATTCTTGGATATCCTTCCCAGCCCAGCCAGCAAACCGAACAGGATGGCAAAGGTATAAGCGATCAAGGTTGTCTTGACGGTGATCGTCAAACCCGCCTTGATAAATAGGAAGGCTTCATTATAGTCGGGGTTGGACGAAATGACATAAAAAGCCCCGATCGCAATCAGGATTATTGCAAAGAACCACCAGGGCAGATCGCGGAGACTTCTTTTAGAGGATAGATCCTCGAAATCAATTACAGGCTTGATTGGTTGAGGCTGCTCAGCCAAGAGTACCTCCTTAACATTTCATGAGACGGTGCGCAGGATTATCCCCTGCGCACCGTCTTGATTCTTTAGATACGAATTTCTAGCGATACCTTTCAGGCTGATCTCTACTCGAGATCGTCGTAAGTGATGTCGAAATCAGGCCCAAAATACTTCAGGTTGACCTCATCCAGGAAACCGTTCTTTTTCAGTTCCTCAATGGCATCATTAACGGGTCCAACCAGTTCGCTGCCCTTGGGGAAGATGAAACCAAGCTGGTCACTGGACATGGAAGGCCCAATCAGCTTCAGCTTATCAGCGTTTTCGCCCATATAGCCCTGGCCTGCAACCTCGTCAATGATCACGGCGTCAACGTCTCCTGCTATTAATGCCTGGACTACAAATCCAAACTGCTCAAAAGCCTGGATCCGGTCCGCGGGCAGATAGGTCAGCGCAGTTTCATAGTTGGTGGTGCCAGACTGCGTGGCGAGATTGATTTCCTCATTGGCAACGATATCCTCTATGGATTCAAATCGGTCTTCGTCGATCCGAACCAAAAGGCGCTGATCAATGGCAATATAGCCAACTGAGAAATCAACTATTTCGGCGCGGTCTTCGGTGATGGTGATGCCATCACCTGCGGCGTCAAACTGGCCATCCGCGACTGCCTGGATCATGCCTTCCCAGGCGGCCTCGACATAAACCGGAATGCAGTCGATCAGGACGCAGATCTCATCCCAAACATCGTAGTCCCATCCAGCAGGTTCACCGGTATCCGGGTCGATGTAGTTGAACGGCAGATAAGCGTTCTCAACAGCGATGGTGACCTCCTTGCCGCCGAGACTCTCTTTTGCTCCGCCGCACGCGCTGAGAAGAAGACCTGCGATCAACAATACAAACAAAATAAGTGGTGCTCTTTTCATGCTCTTTCCTCCTTGCGATAAATAAATGGGGTTGAGGCTCTTTTTATTATATACCAATTTATTCTCCTTTCTAATCTATTTTGATTGGACAAACATGGACCAAGTATTAATAAAAAAACCCCGGTCAGGACCGGGGAGTTTTCGAAATAAGACAAGCTTGGTACTATCCTACGCCTAAACCGCCTCCAGCCAGGGAATTTGTGATTGATGCATAGGATGATGGTGGTTTCTGTTTAGGGACATAGAGGGGATGTTAACATCCTTCATGCTTTCTGTCAACCATTTCCTAGCTGCTAAATCATCAGTCACTAAATTTGTCCCTGAGGTAATCCAAAACTTTCTGGTCGATGGCTTTTTTATCACCATTCCAGCGCTCTTCCAGGTTTTCTTCCCCTACCAGCGTTCGCAAAGCTGTCAGCGTATGATCATCCACCACTCCGGATGCTTTTCCTTTCAAATGGCCTGTTCTGATCATAATGCCCTGCAATTCCAGGATGACACTATCCAGCGGCAGTAGATCCGCCGGATCTACCTCACCAAATAAGAGATGATGACTTTCTACAAGTTGCTTCAGTTTCAAAATGGGAAATGGATGATCATCAACCCTTAAATCCAAGTAACGGTCATTATTTCCGCCATATCCCCCACCCTCGCGGACAACCAGTACGCCTGCTGCCTGGCGGCCCCTTTTATCCCCACCTGCTTCTTGACCGGCTTCCAGAGCATAGCACCAGCCAGTCAGCCAGCTCACCTTCCCCTCCACGATATTCCTCAAAAGCAGCCGCCATCGCTTCTACCGTGCCAGGAACCAGGATATTTCCCTGACAGGCATATCCATCACCGATCACATGTCCTGCCCAGTCCTGGCATTTCTCTCCTGTAAATGCGCTGGCATTGCCTTGTCGGTCAACCAGGCCGATCTGGCGAAGATCCTTTTCCCCATCATCTGTCGGTCAGGAGTTGGATGGCATCTCCGGCTGAGATCCCACTTTCCATCAGGTCCAGGCCGCGAAAACCGTAACTAAGATTGGCGTAGGATTGGGTGGCAACAGCACCAGCGTTGGCCCTAGCCCAGGAGACAACCGCTGCTGCGGCTAGAAATTTGGACTGTACAGCCACACCCCATTCTTTTTTCACGGAGTCATAAGCCACAATTGAAAAGGTATTGATAAAATGATCCATTCGGTTGGTATCGACCTATGCTAATAATCAGCTGAGAATCCTTGTAATAGGCTTTACAGGTAGACCCTTCTTTTTCGATGCCGGCGAGTGACCAGCTCCAGGATTTCCTTTTGAGCAATATTATTGACCAATCTTTCTACCAAGCTGGGTATGGGGCAGAGTGTGCCTTTTACCGCCGCTCCTCCGACACCTTTGGGGCAGATGCGGCATGTGTTTCCAGCGATAAGAAGGACCGCCTGATCGTTCTCGGTGTCCTTAAAATCATATTCCCCAACCAAACTGAGGATCTTATTCACATAAAGTATCAAGTTCTTGATCACTTCTGTAGAGGTATCACCTGGAACAAGCTCCATATCCGGGAGGATCTCTTTGGCTTCCAGGTAAGAGTATAAATAATCGGCTGCCCTGTTGGACACGATATTGATCGAGCCCTGATTGAGCATCCCCAGTTCTCCCAGGCCGGCGAAAAAGGAAGAAAAGAATGAGTGGTAGGGGTTCAGATCCCTCTCAAGAACAATCTGTTTGATATCTGCCATGCCTTCCTCCTGTACTTGATCCCTTACCGGGAAGACCGCTAAAGCACTTCAATTAATGACTGAATACATTTCTTGGCTTCATAGAACAACAGGCCCAGACGGACATCTTTTTCGATCAGGGCAACCAGGATCGCATAATCACCCACACTTCTGATCAAAATATAACCCTGCGTTCCTTCAATAAGGACACGGACCATTTCACCCCGTTCGAGTTCTCCTCCACTGCGGGTGCTTATGGAAAGGATCGCTGCTCCCATAGCGCCGATTCGATCTTCCTCTACATCTGCGGGCAGTCTGGATGCAATCACTAACCCATCAGTGCTTACAACAGCAGTCGCCTGAATATGGGGTATGCTGCGTTCAAAATTGTTCAATATCAAATCTAGTTGCGTGGCTATCGTCTGAGCCATCTTAAACCTCCGGCTGATTTTTTGATCAGCCTCCCTATTTGAACCTTTATCCACATTATATCCCTAAGCAAATCAAATCCATCCAAATTATCGATATTGATAACTGCTAGGGGATAAGGGTGAATAACACTATACAAAGAGAAGGGAACTACCTAGTTGGATGATGATCATGATCCCTGCCAGTTAGGGAAAAAGGCAATAATTAAGCATCAGGAATCGATTACTTCATCAACTTCATCCAACTTCAAACTTAATACCTGGCTGGAGGAGTCATCAGCCATAATGATGCCGTAAATGACATCCGCAACTTCAACGGTATTGCGATTATGCGTAATTACAATGAACTGGGTTTCCGAGCTGAGTTCACGGATCAACTTTCTGAACCTGGCAACATTGGATTCATCCAACATAGCATCAACTTCATCAAGGACGCAGAAAGGCGTAGGGGATATACGCAGCAAGGCGAAAATCAGCGCAGTAGCGATCAAACTCCGTTCCCCACCAGAAAGCAGGGATAAACCTTGCATGCGACGGCCAGGCAAGCGAATATTGATGTCCACACCTGACCCTGTTAAATCCTGGGGATCTGACAAAATCAGCTGTCCCTTTCCCCCACCAAATAACTGCGCGAAGATATCCTTGAACTCAACAGCAACTGCTTCGAAGGTCTTCCTGAACTCCCTTTCCATTAACACATCCAATTCAGCGATCACCTCTTTTAGATCCGCCTCCGCCTTGCGAAGGTCCGCTAGCTGTTCGGTGAGGAACTCATGGCGATGGTTAACTTCATGGTACTCATCCTGGGCTTCCGGGTTGATAGCACCAAGCCTTCGAAGCTGGGCTCGCTGCTCCCTGATCGTACTGCCCAGATCCTTTGAAATTTCCTCGACCACAGGAAGTTTCTGGACATAACCATCAAGTGGCAGGGGTGTTGGACCAGATATGTCCTCTTTGTATTCCAGCTCCACCAGGCCGATATCCTCCCTGATGCGCTCCTGGATAGATTCCAGCTTTTCCCTGTTTCTGGTCAGATTGATATCCGCCTGGGCATAGGAACGCTCTGCCTGGTTGAGGATCCGCCTGGCCTGGGCTTCCTGGCTTTGGAGCTCTTTCTGCTCAGCTTCATCCTTGGATAAGTCCTGATCAGTTTCATCGATCAGAGACCGGAGCTCCGTAATCTCATTCTGAATGGTTTTTTCTCCATCCTCCAGAAAACTGGTTTCCTCTTTCAGGCTTTGAATTTGCTCCTTGTATTCATCCTCGAGTTGTTTGTTCTCTTCCACCTTTCTACCAGCGTCCATGGCAGCATGTTCTCTCTCCGACAGCCGCTGTTTAATATCATCCATGGCCCGGGTGGCAACAGCCACTTGTGTTTCCCAATGAGCTAACTCTTCTCGCTCCTCATCCAGAGAATAACCACGCAAATCTCCGGATAATTTTGAAACCAATTCCTGCGCCAGATTAATATCGGTCTGTGTCTTTTCCAACTCACCTCGCAACCGGAGGATCTCTTTTTCATCGCCAGCTATCTCATCTACCAACGCGCGGTGTTGAGTTTTTTCCCACTCTACCTGGCGCTCAGCAGTGTTGTGATCTAAGGTGATCTCTCTAAATATACCGTCAATCCCACTCAGATTTGCCTTCGCCGAAGCGTATTCTTCTTTAAGATCCTGCTCGATCTGGTTGATTTCAGCTAGTTTCTCGTCGACCTGGGTCAGGCTCTTTTCCAATTTTTCTATTTGATCAGATGCTCCTGCTATTTTTCCCTGCCAGGATTTCCTCTCTCTGGATCGGGCCAATACACCAGATTGACCCTCGTTTCCCGCAATGATCTCCCCAGTGGCATGGTAAACCTCACCCTGTAATGTGACAGCTTTTGATCCCGGAGGTTGATCACGAAGCACCCGCTTCAGATCTTCCTTATCCTTCAGGATGAATACCCGTCCCAGGAGAAGGTCAATAGCTGGTCTGTATTTTGGGGGAGTCTTGACCAGATCAGCCGCAATTCCGATCAAACCGGGGATATTTTGATCGATCACTGGTCTATCAAGAGTGACCAGGCGATTAAGGGGAAGAAGGACTCCTTTGGTCGTTTCAGCCAGAAGGAGATCCAGGGCTTGTTCGGAATCCCGGCCCCTCTCCAGGATAACTGCATCCAAATAATCTCCCAGTGCTGCGGCGATTGCTCGTTCCAGCTCCTCTGGCACTTCCAGGAAATTGCTTAAAGTACCCACGGCGCCGGGAAGTTTACCATCCCGAGATTTTGTGAGCAGTAATTTTGCGCCATCCGCATAGCCAGTGAGTTTCTGTTCTGCCTGATCGATGACATTCAATTCAGCAACCCATTGACTGTATTGCGTCTTTGATTGTGATAGCTGATTGTACAGGTCCTGCCTGACCTTTTCTCCATCAACCCGATCCGCCTGCACACCGGTCAGCTCAGCGTCCACCTTTTCCATTACTTTGGAGGCTTGATCATAATCCTCCTTAAGGGCAAGGTATTTCGCATGAATCTTATCGTAATCGGATTTGGCAGATTGGATCAGGTCATCAGCTGAGTCCAATCTGGTTTTCTTCCTTTCCAACTGCTCAGTGCGGTCATTTAATTGGGAGCGCAACCTGATTTGCTGGTTGGAGGTATCATTCAACTTATCTTTCGCTTCAGTTGCTTCGTCCTCCAAAGCCGTCATCTGGCTTCGTTTTTCATTCAATTTCCCCCGGGCTTCTTCCCCTTTTTGCCGGTACTCTTCCAGATTTGCCTGGGCAGCTTCCAGTTCCCCTCTGCTTTGTTCATACCGATCCCGGGCAAGTTGATCCTCTTCTTCAAGGCGGATCTGGTCCGTCTGAAGGTCCTGGATCCTCTTATCCAAAGAGCGGATCCTTTCCTCTGCTACAGCTCTTTCCCTGCTGATATTCTCTTTTTGATTATGGTGTTCCGCCAATTCCCGATGCCAGGTATTCAATCGAGAACGCTGACTCTGAACCTTGGCCTGGTTCTCAGAAAGCTCTCGATCGAATTTTGCTTGTGCTTCCCTGGCTTCCCCCAATTCTTCCTTGTGTTTGGTTTCCAAAATCCTGGCTTTGTTCAAGTTATCCTGAACCCGAGCCCAATGATAGCCGTACCACTCCTGAAGCATGACCCGCAAATCAGCTTTGACTTGATTGAATTGTTCTGCACGAACAGCCTGCTTCTGCAGGCTTCTCAAGCGGGGGCGAAGTTCGGAAAGAATATCCTCTACCCGATCCAGGTTGCGATGGGTCTTCTCCAGCCGTCTTTCCGCATCAGCCTTTCTGGATCGGTATAAACCAATACCTGCAGCTTCTTCGAACAACATTCGGCGTTCTTCCGCCTTGAGGGATAAAGCCGCATCTACTAACCCCTGACCAATAATGGTATAAGTCCTATCTGCCAATCCTGACTGTCCCAGGAGCTCATATATATCCCTCAGGAGAACCTGCTGCCCATTGATCAGGTATTCATTCTTCCCGTCGCGATATGCCCTGCGGGTGATCGTAACTTCGGAAAAATCGATCGGCAGCCAGCCGTCACTGTTATCAAAGACGATGGTAACTGCTGCCATACCGGCCCTGGGCCTCTGATCGGATCCTGAAAAGATCATGTCCAGGGTCTTTTTGCCCCGCAAAACTTTATAGGATTGCTCACCAAGCACCCAACGGACAGCATCTGCAATATTGGATTTACCCGAACCGTTCGGGCCAACAATTACCGTGGTTTCATTTGCAAACTCAAAATTCGTTTTGGTCGCAAAGGTCTTGAATCCATTTAATTCGATCGACTTTAAGCGCATGAAACCTCAGTTAATCTTGTGGTTATTATTTTTCATTCTGGATATTTGATCGAGAGCCTTTTGAGCTGCGTGTTTACTGGCTTCCCGCTTACTGTATCCTTCTCCGACTCCATCCACCACATCCGCGATCCTGACTTCAACCGTGAAGATCTTCTCATGATCTGGGCCAGATTCTTTGATAGTCTCATATTCCGGAGAATCAATTCCACGAGCTTGGGTCCATTCCTGGAGCAGGCTTTTCGGATCACGAGGATGCCCTCCAACCAGGATCTTCTCTACAGCCCTGGATAAGTAGGGTTCAAAAAAAAGCTCCACCGCTTCGATCCCTTGATCGAGATATAATCCACCAATCAGGGCTTCAAAACCAGCACACAGAAGCGCATCTCTCAAGCGTCCGCCAGATACGATCTCTCCCTGTCCCAGGCGAATTGCCCTGCCTAGATCGATCAAACGGGCAAACTCAGCCAGCTGTTCCGTCCTCACCAGCGCTGTTCTCACCAAGGTGAGATCACCCTCGGTCATTTCAGGATAATGGTGGTAAAGCCAGGCACCAACGATAAAATCCAGGACAGCGTCTCCCAGAAATTCCAGCCGTTCATTATCTTCCAGGGCATGAGGATTCTCATTGATATAGGATCGATGAGTCAAAGCCCGGGTCAATAAGATTTGGTTCTTAAATCCCAACCCTATTCTGTTATTAAATTCTTGGGGAGATTCCAATCCACCTTGATTTCCTGACTGGTTCATGACCTGTCTCCGTGGAACTCAGGGTCAGCCAAACTCTTCAATGATCCTGGAGAGGTTCGCTGTCCATCAGTTCAACCTGCTTGCTTCATTCCCGATAAGTTCTTATTATACCCAATGGTATTGGAGAGGCAACGGTTCAATCATTTTTTAGACCATGCCCGGTGATAACACAGACTACTGGTTCAGGCATATCCGGAGGAAGTTTTCTCAAACCATCCCAGACAAGCGCTGAAGTCATTTCAGCGTATATGCCCAGAGAGGCCAATGACCTCTGCCCATCATGGATCCCATCCTCAGCCACATTCAAGAAGGTTCCTTTACTATCACGTACGGCGAACAGGACCTGTTCACCATGGTATGGATCAGCGATAGCTACTCCCTCTGCCAGTGTTTTACTTTCTTTGGCAGCGGTATGATATATCTGTTGACCTTGGTATGCCTGATAGAGTGGATCACAGGCAGCTGCCTGGACGCCAATCAATCTGGGTAGATGAGTGATGGCACCGCTCTTTAACAAAGCCTGGAATCCCAGCCATATCCCAATCAAGAGACTTCCGTGGCCGACTGGAACAAGCACTGTGCCAGGAGCTGCTCCTACATCGTCCAATAATTCATAAGCTATGGTAGCGACTCCTGCCGTTCCATGAGGGAGGTAGGCGTGACTGGCATATACCGATCCTTGATCGACTTCATTCAGAACAGCCTCAGCTGCTTTGGATCGAGGTCCTGGTACAGGGATCACTTCCGCTCCATAACTTTCGATCTGGGTCCTCTTTGGTCCAGAGGCAGAAGCAGGTATGAATATTTTCCCCTTGATGCCTGCCCTGGAAGCATAGGCCGCAAAAGAAGCTCCCGCATTCCCAGAGGAATCCTCTACAGTTTTATCGATACCTGCTGCCAGGAGCCAGCTAGCCAGCACAGCTGATCCGCGATCCTTAAATGACCCGCTAGGATTGAGGCTTTCCAGTTTAAAACCAACCCGTTTGTCAAAACAATTCGACCAAACCAGGGGTGTGCTCCCCTCTCCCAATGTCACAATGGGCGCCTTGTCAGGGAGAGAAAACCCTGTTCTGTACCTCCAGATTCCTGGTTGGGTGGAATCGATATCCTGGGTAGAAAACGTTAATCCCTCCGGGAATCCATATAAGCCACCACAGGCAGGACAGCGGTGGGGAAAAGGGGATACAGGGAAGGGTTGATTACAATTTCGGCAGCAGATCATATCATCTAGTAAAACTTACATTGCCTATACGCAAGAAACCTGTCTAAACTCCAACTCAACCACCTGTAACATAGGGGAAAAAAGCCACTTCTGCTTGATCAGGGATGAGTGTGCTGTCATCACTGAAGACCTGGTTTACCGAAGCCAGCATACCTTCGATAGTTCCAACGGCTTCGGGAAATAAGAGAGCTATTTCCTTTTTTAGATCCTCAACACTAGCTCCAGAAGGCAGTTTGACCTGGATATACTTTTTCCCGACTCGCGCCCGGATCGTTGAAAAAAACATCACTCTAACAGAGATCATCGATCACCATTTATGCCAATTATCTCGAAAAATCCTTTACTAAACCCTGCCGCAATTATACCTTACCTGACCTCTCGCCTACCCCTCTTCTGAATCCACTACCAGAGGGTTCAACCTGGATTTTGCCGCTCTCCCATCGCTGATATAAACCCCAGTGTTATAATGCAGTCGATGGACGACAATCAAAATAAATGGCTCACAGGACTGGCCCGAACACGCAAATCAACCTTTGGGAAAATCGCTGCTTTTTTTGGAGCCAGTGAGATCACCGCTGCCACCTGGGAAGACCTGGAATCCCTCTTGATCCAATCTGATATCGGTGTTAACACGAGCCTGAACGTTATTGAACAGGTCAAGATCCAGGCGGAGCAGGGTGGAGTCCTGCGCGCAGATGAGCTTCACGGCCTTCTAAAAGCCGAACTTCTCAGCCGCTTAATGGTACCGGAAGCGCAGGAGTGGAATCACCGACCTAGCGTTTTGCTGGTTGTTGGGGTGAACGGTTCAGGAAAAACAACCACACTCGCTAAACTCGGTAAGTACTACCAGGCTGAAGGCTTAAACCCCCTCTTTGTTGCTGGGGACACATACCGGGCAGCTGCAACCGAACAGCTGCAAATCTGGGGCGATCGATTGGGTATCCCTGTGATCTCCGGCCAACCACATGGAGATCCTGGCGCAGTGGTTTATGATGGGATTCAAGCCGCCCTGGCCAGGAAAAAAGACCTGGTTTTGATCGATACCGCTGGACGCCTTCACACACGCTTCAACTTGATGGAAGAGTTGAAGAAGGTTCACAGGGTAGCGGGTAAATCCCTCCCCGGAGCTCCCCAGGCATGCTGGCTGGTCATGGATGCCACAACCGGGCAAAACGCTATCCAACAGGCTCGGTCCTTCCTGGAAGCGATCCCCCTGAATGGCATTGTGCTCGCTAAACTGGACTCTACAGCCAAAGGAGGCCTGGCCTTTGCGATCCAGGAAGAACTTGGTCTCCCGATCCACTTTGCGGGACTGGGTGAGACCTCCGACGATCTGGTACCTTTCAGTCCAGAAGCGTTCGTGGAAAGTATCTTAGATCAGGATAGAAATGGACATTAAACTAAAAAGATATCAGAGCGATTTTTCACATTCCTACTGTCTGGGTGTTTACCCTACCCTGGAGCTGATCGCGAATCAACCCCAGTCGATCCTGGGAATCCTTCTTCATAGCAAGGGCTCAAAGAACCAGGGGATAGATAAGATACGCAAGCTGGCAAGCAATCTCCAAATCGACGTCCAGGAAAATGATCACCTTGTTGAGAAATTATCCCAGAGAGGGAATACCTATGCACTGGGAGTGTTCAAGAAGTACAAAACGCCGATCCAACCCCATGAGAACCATCTGGTCCTTGTAAACCCATCCAGCATGGGGAATCTTGGAACAATAATGCGGACCATGCTCGGTTTCAATTTCAGAGATCTGGCTATCATCGAGCCAGCAGCTGATGCCTTCCATCCCAAAGTCATCCGCGCCTCTATGGGCGCTTGTTTCCAGGTACGGATCCAGACATTCCGTTCTTTTACGGATTATTGGGGATCCCAAGCTAATCACAACCTTTATCTATTGATGACTGATGGTAAAATTAGCCTTCTGGAAGCAAATCTTGAACGGCCTTATGCACTGGTCTTTGGTGATGAATCTAGCGGGTTAGGGGAAGAATATCACCAGTTTGGCACCAGTCTGAGGATCCCCCAGTCTGAGGTAGTGGATTCTTTGAATCTGGCCCTAGCTGTAGGTATCACCCTCTACCAGGGGTGGACTCAGACTCAATAGTCAATATGACCCGGTATTCCAGGGACGGAATTAAGTATTCAATGGAGAATGAAGATGGAAGACCTAGCCAGTATTCTTACAGAAAGTCAGAAAAAGATCCAAAATCTACTGGAGCGTCTTTGACATAGCTGGAAAGAAAATCAAACTAGAAAAACTCAGGAAAGAATCCCAGACAACAGACTTGTGGGATAACCAGACCAGGGCAAGAAAAGTCATGAAAACGCTTTCTGCCCTGGAGAATGAATTGAAGGGATGGGCCATTCTTGAAAACCGCCTTGCTGACGCAAAGGAATTGATCGAGCTATCTGATCCTTCCCTGGAAGAGGATCTGACCAAAGAGATCATAGCTCTTCAGGGGGAAATTGAGAAAAGGGAATTTGACGCCATGCTTGCCGGCGAATACGACCGGGGAGATGCCCTGCTTGCCATCCACGCTGGTGCCGGGGGGAATGACGCCCAAGATTGGGCAGAAATGGTTCAGCGTATGTATCTGCGTTGGGCGGAAAAACGCGGATTCGAAACGGAGACCCTGGACCTCACACCGGGAGAGGAAGCGGGAATAAAAAGCGCTACCATCTCTATCCAGGGATTGTACGCCTTCGGTTATCTAAGATCAGAAAAAGGCGTCCACCGTTTGGTCCGAATCTCGCCTTTTGATTCTTCAAACCGGCGCCATACTTCCTTTATTATGGTAGAGATCCTCCCCCTGGTCGAAGATGATGAATCCATCAAGATCAATCCTAACGACTTGCGGATCGATACATTCCGCTCAGGTGGAGCCGGAGGTCAGAGCGTGCAAAAGAACGATACTGCGGTCCGGATCACCCATATTCCCACCGGGATTGTTGCCAGCTGCCAGAATGAGCGCTCCCAAACCCAAAACAGGGAAATGGCAATGAAGGTGCTCAGAGGCCGTCTGCTGGCTTTAAAACAGCAGGAGCGGAAAGAAAAGATCGAAGAGCTGAGAGGGGAATACCAAAAAGCAGAATGGGGCAGTCAAATACGATCTTATGTGCTGCACCCCTACCATATGGTCAAAGATCATCGAACAGATTTCGAAATGGGCAATACGGAAGCTGTCCTGGATGGTGATCTTGATCCTTTTATTGAGAGCTACCTCAGAATGACCCTGGGTGATAAAACCCCGTAACGGTTCACCCTCCCAGGGTTGTAAAGAATGCGTTCCATAGGTGAGAAGATTCAAGTCAGATCGATCCTGGTTTGATCCCATATGGGAGAGGAGGTTCTTGATGGCAAAGAAAATTGGACGTGGCTTCATTTTTACCTTGCTTATTCTGGGACTATTGGCTGGCGCGGTAGCTCTGATTGCCCCCCCCATTATAAAAAACAAATCAAAGATGTCCTTTCCTGTAGTTGAGGGAGAGTTACAAATACCTGGACTGGATGGCGAGGTCAGGATCTACAGGGATGCCTACGGAATTCCCCAGATCTATGCCACCACACACCATGATCTATTTTTTGCCCAGGGATTCGTTCATGCCCAGGACCGCTTCTGGCAGATGGACTTCTGGCGTCATCTCGGTGCCGGCAGGTTGGCAGAAATGCTTGGAAAACCGATGTTGGAAACGGATCGGTTTTTACGCACCCTGGGATGGGAACGGATTGCTGAGCAAGAGCTGGATTTGCTTGGCGATGACAAGATAGCAATCCTGGATGCTTATTCTGCAGGCGTAAATGAATATCTGAGCATGGTCAGCGGGCCATCTTTGAGCCTGGAATATTATTTTCTGGATCTGATCAACAAGGATTATCAGCCGGCTCCCTGGACGCCCATCAATAGTCTCACCTGGGCAAAAGCGATGGCCTGGGATTTAAGGTCCAATCTCGATACTGAGATCGACCGGGCACTCATGCTTAAAACACTGCCAAGAAATCAATTGGAGATGATCTATCCCCCCTACCCAGAGGACCACCCTGTGATTGTGCCCGGCTATCAAGTAAGAAGCGCGGAAAATAAGAGCACTACCATCATAGAAGAGCCATCCACTGAGAGTATCACATCCCTATTATCAACTGTATTCCTCCAACTTGATGCCAGCCTATCCAGCCTGGACCAGCTCAGCGGCGGAGGGTTCGAATCAGTCGGATCCAATAGCTGGGCTATCAGTGGGGACCTGACCGATACCGGAAAACCCTACCTGGCGAACGATCCCCACCTGGGATCGCAAATGCCATCGATCTGGTATGAGGTAGGATTGCACTGCCTGGAGATCACTGATAGCTGCCAGCTCAATGTCGCTGGATTCTCATTTGCCGGGGCGCCCGGCATTGTCATCGGTCATAATGATCGCATTGCCTGGGGTTTTACCAACACAGGTCCAGACGTAATGGACCTCTATATAGAGAAGATCAATCCTGAAAATCCGGGTCAGTATCTTACACCTGATGGCTGGGTCGATCTGGAAATAGTCCGGGAGACCATTCAGGTCGCGGGGGATGAACCGGTCGAACTTGAGGTGTACCTCTCCAAACACGGCCCGGTGATCGGATCCGTTTATGGGCTGGAAGATTTCGGCGAAGAAAGCGGGTTGGCAATCCCTGAGAATTACGCGCTGACATTGCGGTGGACTGCATTGGAACCCAGCTGCATCTTCTGCTCCATCTGGGATATCAACCTGGCTGGGAATTGGGAAGAATTCCGGGAAGCTACCAAGGAATTCGCGGTGCCATCCCAGAATCTGATCTATGCCGATGTGGATGGCAATATTGCCTACCAGATGCCTGGTAGGATCCCCATCCGCGTGGATGGCCATTACGGCATGCTCCCTGTTCCAGGCTGGAACGATGAATATGAATGGCAGGGTTATATCCCCTTTGAAGACCTGCCCTTTACTTTGAACCCATCTGCAGGTTATATCGTAACTGCCAATAACGCAGTGGTAGATGAAAGCTACCCCTACTTGATCACAAAACAATGGAATTACGGATTCCGGGCCAGCCGGATCGTCACTATGCTGAAAAGCGCCCAGGACCCCATCTCTCTGAATGATCTGAAGAAAATGCAGGGCGATAACTATGACGAGCTGGCTGCTATCCTTGTCCCCCTGATCCTGGAACAGCCCTACACAGATCCTGATCTTCTGGCAGCCCAGGATCTGCTCCGGGGGTGGGACTATCAGGCAGACCTGGATTCCGCTCCAGCCGCCCTGTACATGGTTTTCTGGCAGCATTTTACCGATAATGCTGCCAATGATAATCTGCCAGGTGATTTCCAAATTGGCGTGGAATCCAGGGCAAAAGAAATCATTCGCCAACTGCTCGCCGAACCTGATAATCCCTGGTGGAATGATACTTCTACACCAGAACGGGAATACCTGGAGGATATCCTTCAGCTGACCCTGGAAGAATCCTACAAGGAGCTGGTGAAAAGCCAGGGCAAAGATCCCACCGGCTGGCAGTGGGGTGAACTGCATACGGTCACATTCATCCACCAGGTTATGGACAGCTTCCCCTTTGTCAGAAATACCTTCAACCGCGGACCATTCCAAACCTCCGGTGGAAACGAGATCGTCAACGCTACCGGCTGGGACCCGGATAATCCCTACCTGGTAGATTGGCTGCCATCCATGCGCATGATCATCGACCTGGGCAATCTGGATAATTCACTCAGCATCCACACCACCGGTCAATCCGGCCACGCCTACCACCCCCACTATATCGACATGGCAGAGTTGTGGCGCAAGATCTACTACCACCCCATGCCCTGGGATTTCCGGCGCATCCAGAGCCAGGCAGAAGCCCTGCTGATCCTACGGCCATAATTATAGGAAAGCGGCCCAAACGCTCTACTACCGGGATGGAATAAGAGGAAATTGAAACACCCTCTTGCCATCCCGGAGTTCTTTGGTTATAATACGAACAAATGTTCTATTATCATACAGAGAGCCATGCTTCCAACACGTGTTTTGAATTCCATCAGATACCTGTTTCAGCCGGCCCACTTTGTCAAATTGGATCAGCCTCTCAGCCTGGCTCTTTCCCGTCTGGCCGAGGAAGAGAAACAGCCTCTCAACGAAGTGGGGCAGAAAATGCTGAATTTTGCCCTCCAGCATCGCCAGGAAGCTGCCCTGAACCTGAAAACCTGGCAGGCTCTCACTCCCCGGGAAAAAGAGATCACCGCCCTGGCCTGTCTGAGCTACACCAACAAGGAAATCGCTGGCCGGCTGTTCATTTCCCCGGCCACGGTGAAGACCCATCTGCGCAACGCCAAACGCAAGTAGGCCGCGCCTTCTAACATCGTGCAAAAGCGAGGCGCAATGATTGGAAATCCAGCATTACAACCCCACGATCTAAGAAGAACCTATGTCGAGCCTGGAAGACGCGCCGGTGTGCCGATTTCCCAAATCAGCAAGCTGCTCGGCCATGCGAGCATTGAGACCACTCAGGAGTGTCTCAATATTGAGCTTGATTTGGAGATGACTATTAGTGATTTTGATCCGTTCTAATTATCTATTGTGTAGAAATCGGTTTAATTAAGACCCCATCCCGTCGTCTTTCTAGTATCAAATTCGCCATTTCATTTGATATTAATACTTCTTAATACGCACTGTGCCCATATCCAAAACATTCTGAGGTTCTGACCAAATCCAACACTTTTGGTAAATCCTTTTCCAAATAATTCATTCTGCCCTTTTTGTGTGGTTCACATTTGATCACCCCACAGGTCACACATTTCTTATGTTTGTCACCTTCGTTAATACCCAGAGGTGAAAAATCAACAGTTTGATTGTGTCTCCAGTTTGGGTTTGCTGCTATATCGACCTTATAGTCCCATTGTCCGCATATTGGTCATGTTTTGCCGTCAGCAACCAAACAACCAAATCAGGATATTGCTTGCAGACATGCTGCATAGGTAGCGAGTTTAGGCCATCGTTGGTAGAAGATACAAGCCTAAGGACACTGATGAGAATTTGTTAGGGGCAATGGCAGCCATTGGATTTTAGCACTCCAGACACAAACACTTCGGCCCCAAATTCAAAAAGAGCTATTGATTATTTAGACATGTTTATTCCAACCCTGCTGGCGATAACCATCTCTGGGAACCAATAAACCTTTTTACCAGGGTCTCGGAGGAGACACATTGGCACCCCAGGATGGGGTATTCTCAAGATCATCACATCATGTGGACCGGGCTCTGAAGGAACATTCAGTTCTATTGGAATACTTGCCCATGCCGTGTCTGAAGAAACCTTACTATATAGAACTGGCGAATTGTCTCCGATCGGAGCTGGATGATAATCCACAAAAGCTACCAGTGCCATCGTGTCGGATTGCGGAGGCTCAATTTCGTTATTCTCGGAAAATGAATCGTATCCCGCATATGCATAAAGCACAAATGGATCATCACCTGTGATTTCTCGCCGCGTTTCGGGCCAACTCCAAGCCTCTGGCTTTTCAGAATTGCTGGATAGAATCAAACTAACTCCAGTAATACTGTCTAATGGCGAAATACTTTTTAGGGAGGGGAAATTTGCATATTGACGGGGAATGAGCTTTGCATCCTGTCCAACAACGAGTGAGACGCGGAAATCGGTAAACCCAAAATCGCCGTAAGGATCTGTCTCCTGATCGACTCCAGTGATCGAAAAGATGATAAGGTCGTGAACACCTGGTGGCAACGGTGGAATACTGAGTGTAAGCGTTGTCACTGTCCCGGGATCAAGGACAATGTCATAATAGTCACCCGAAGAATGGTGAAAGGCGTTCTCGACAACTTGCTCGTCTAGAATGGCGTAGATCCTCAAAGGGAGTGAAATGGAATTGATATCTGTTTTTGGGTATATCAAGTGGTAAGAGGCTTCAATCTTTCTTTCTGGTGGAATCTGGAACGTATTGTTGCCCAGGGGAACGGCACCTGGAATATCGCGTGCTCCAAAGCCTGTTCCGATGCCGCTTTCCATAGGTGGATTAGCAAGCAATTCGTCTGGAAGGATTGGAGTTTCAATCACCTCGCCTGGCTGACAAATCATACCGGGCTCATAGCCTGGAATAACCTTGAATAAAGGATGATTATCTTCTGTAATCAATTCTACTTGCCTATTTCCTAATAGAAAAAACCGCGAAATAACAGGCGCGCATGAAGTCGTGAGCATAAATAATCCAATTCCCGTAAAAAGAGCGAGAAAGGAAGCTGACATTGGAAATTTTCGCTGTGTCATGGTTGCTCCATTGACAAGATTGAACAGGGTGGGCATTGGTGAAATTACGGATACGCGTAGAGTACTATGGTTGGCGTCCAGCGATAACCAGTAGTGTTGACTTCATGATATGTAGTCACCTTCCACGTGTAATCTAACGTGTACCAAAATTTTGTGCACGACCTGCTCACCGAATCGTTCGCTCCCTGATTGTATTTCCAGTAACCAGAACTCGAGCATGCAAAGCTAGTTTCACGATATAAAGATGCGACCCTTGCATAAATATCAAAATCGTTACCAACCACGCCGGAACTCAGACTAGTGGAGGATTCGCCCGTCATTCTAAGAACTGCCCAATTCATGGATGCAGTTGCCACGGCGTATCCACCTCCGGGCACCGCGCTTGAAGCCTTTGAGCCTGGCGGGGCAGTATACACGGTTGTGCTTACGGAGCCCGAATTTGCACCTCGAGAAATTTGATCCGGCTGATCCCCGCCATCTGCCAAAGCAGGGATAGTTAATGTAGTGAGCAACACCAACGAAACAATTTAACTAAAGAACACTTTACGTTTTGAGTTAATCCTGAACATAATGTCCTCCTTGTTATATGTTTTGCCCACCCCTCTATTTATGCATTATACAAAATGCTGCTCCGATGTCAAAGAACTATCGTTGACAATTAAATATTGTTGTTTAGACGAGCTTCACGGGCATTGTGAAAATATATAGAAGCAGACATTTATTTAAGTTGGAGAGAAAAAAGTATTGTCATTCCAAAGAATGGGAAAGATAATTATACACGGGGCCTTAAGAATCAATCTCTTACATAGTGTACTGTGTAAAGCAGCTGATAATCGATACTATTCATTATCAAATATTAAATAATCGCTCTCTCGTTCTAATCCTGTTTTGTAAAGGTGATCTTCTAGTCCTATAGTAGGTCAGTCATTCTTGTGCTTCCTCTTATTCCTTAAAACCTATGGAAGCACTGGATAATTATCTTTCCAATAATATTTACGCCACTCTATAAGACATTACCAGTAATTTCTCTATTTTAAATTTTCAATCTTCATTTATTTAATTATTAATTGACATAATCGCCTTCTTTGGTTATAATACGAACATATGTTCTAGTACAGTCCAGGAAGCTATGTTCCCGACCCGTGTTTTGAACTCAATCAGGTACCTGTTTCAGCCGGCCCACTTTGTCAAATTGGATCAGCCTCTCAGCCTGGCTCTTTCCCGTCTGGCCGAGGAAGAGAAACAGCCTCTCAACGAAGTGGGGCAGAAAATGCTGCATTTTGCCCTCCAGCATCGCCAGGAAGCTGCCCTGAACCTGAAAACCTGGCAGGCTCTCACTCCCCGAGAAAAAGAGATCACCGCCCTGGCCTGTCTGAGCTACACCAACAAGGAAATCGCTGGCCGGCTGTTCATTTCCCCGGCCACGGTGAAGACCCATCTGCGCAACGCCAAACGCAAGTTTGGCCTGCGGAGCAAATTGGAGCTCCGCAAAACCCTCTCAGACTGGGACTTTTCCCGCTGGACCTCTTGATCTCCTCTCCCCCATCGGGGTAGCCCCTTTTTCAACCCTGATTTCAGCCAAACGGGGATAGCCCTCCGCAACGCAACCTGATAAGGTTGAGGTATGGATCTGATCACCCTACCTCACACCCCTTCCCTGCAGCTGCTGATCGCCCCTCCTTCTTTTCAGCGGGAGGCTTCCCTGCAGTTCATCGCCGAGCTGGCCCAGAGCGGGCCGGTCCAGGTGCTTGATGGGGGCAATCGTTTTGACGTCCTGAGCCTCAACCGCGAGCTCCGCCGCCGGGATCTGCTTCTCTACACTGCCCTGGAGCGGGTCCAGGTCGCGCGGGCCTTCACCTGTTATCAGATGACAACCTTGCTGGAAGGCCGCCCCCAGGAGCGAATCCCCACCCTGGTGCTGAACCTGCTGGCCACCTTCCAGGATGAAAACGCGTCCCTGCCCGAGCGCCTCAGACTCCTGAAGATCTGCCTGCACAACCTGAGAAGATGGGCCCGCCACACAGCGGTGCTGGCCGTGCTTCATCCGCAGCCATCTGAGGAACCTTTCCTGGTCCTGGTCCGCGAGGCCGCGGACCAGGTCTGGGTCTTTGAACCCCATCCCCCTGCCGCTCAACTGACACTGCTCTAAAGGAAATCTCATGGGACGAACCATCACCTCCATCACCCAAACCTTCTTGAAAGAACGGGCCGCATTTGCCCGCTTCCGCCGGGCCCTGCGGGCCAGCGACCAGCAAGTACTTGATGACCTCTTCGCATCCGCCCAGAAGCATCTCTCTGCCGCCTCCTATGCCTCACATGCGCTGCCCTTTGAAACCTTCTTGCTGTCTATGCTGCTGGAGGAACACAAGGAAATCGTCCGGCTGAGGCAGGAAGTGGCTGAAATTCGCCATGCCCTCCGAAAATGAGCTTCGCGGCTGGCTGTTGGATATCTACCCTGACCCTGAAAAAGGAGTGATCCTCTGGCTGCTGGACCAGGACGGTATCAGGCGTCACCGGCTGTACCAGCCCTTTCCCACTGCCTTCTACGTTCACGGGCCCGGCGCCGAATTGCGGACTCTCTGGCGCCATCTGCAATCGCTGCCGCTGCCGCTGCAGCTCTCCCGGGTCGAAAAGCAGGATCTCTTTGTGGATCAGCCCCTGGCAGTACTGAAAATTGTCACCCGGACTCCGCCAGAGCAGGAAAAGCTCTTCAGCCATCTCAAACGGGCCTTCCCTGATCTGGTCTACTATGATGCGGATATCCCGATTGACATCCGCTTCGCAGCGCAGACCGGGGTTTTCCCACTGGCACGCTGCCTGGTGCAAGCCAGCGAGGATGGTGAGATCCAGTCCCTGGAAACCCTTGACTCCCCCTGGAGCATCGATGCCCCACTAGTTCCCCTGCAAGTGATGTCCTTGGTACCAAATTCAAACCCAAACCACAGGGAACCGACCAGCCTGAAAGTCCACCTGGAAGGCAAAGAACACAACTTCTCCTTCCAGGAAGAACGCGGCTTGCTGGTTAAGCTGCGGGCACTGCTGCTTCGCCACGATCCTGACCTGCTGCTGACAGTCTGGGGAGATGATTGGCTGATTGACAAGCTTAATCAGCTGATGGCGAAACATCACATTTCCCTGCCCCTGAATCGGGAAGGCGGCCGCCAAGTCGAGCGGCGGGAAGAACGCTACTACCATTCCTATGGCGGGGTGATCTACCGCGGGCCCCAGGCCCGGCTGTTCGGGAGAATTCATATCTCCACAGAAAACACTGTCATGTACCACGATTACGGGCTGGAAGGGGTTTTCGAGATGTCCCGGGTGACCAGTTTGCGCATTCAGACCGCTGCTCGAGTCTCTCCCGGAACCGGCATTTCCTCCATGCAGATCCTGACTGCTTTACGCCAGGGGGTGCTGGTTCCCTGGCATAAACAGCAGGTTGAGTGGTCCAAATCGGCCTACAATCTGCTCCAGGCAGATCGGGGAGGCATGGTTTTCCAGCCTACCATCGGACTGCACACCAACGTTGCGGAAATAGACTTCATTTCCATGTATCCCAGTATCATGGAGCACTTTAACATCTCCCCGGAAACGATCGGTAAAAAGGGGTTGAACAGCACTTTCGTGCCTGAACTGGAGCTTACCATCGATCAGGACCAGCGCGGCTTGGTGCCAGACACACTGCAACCGCTGCTAGAAAAAAGGATCCGGCTCAAACAGGCCCTGGCAGGCATGAATCCCAGGGACTCCCGCTACCGGCCCTACCAGGCCCAATCCTCAGCGCACAAATGGCTGCTGGTCACCTGTTTTGGGTACCTGGGATACAAGAACGCCCGCTTTGGACGCATCGAGGCTCATGAAGCGGTTACAGCCTATGGGCGGGAAGCGCTGCTGCGGGCTAAAGAAGCCGCTGAAGAACTGGGGTTCCGGGTGCTGCATATGTATGTTGATGGGCTCTGGGTTCAAAGGGAAGACCTGAGTGAGGTCGCCGATTTTCAGCCCCTTCTCGAGAAGATCCTGGATCACACCGGGTTGCCGGTCAGCCTGGAAGGGATCTATCGCTGGATCGCTTTTCTGAGCTCGCGCCCGGACGCCCGGGTGCCGGTCGCCAACCGTTATTTTGGCCTCTTTAAAAATGGTGTCTGGAAGGTGCGGGGAATCGAATTGCGGCGGAGCGATACCCCGAAATGGATCAAGAAGGTGCAGGGAGAAATCCTCGATCTGCTGGCGGAAGCCCCCCAAGCGGGGGATTTGATCGGCCAGCTGCCACAGGTGCATGCTCTGCTGCGACTCAGGCTGAAGGAGCTCAGAAAGGGGGAGATCCCCCTGGCAGAACTGCTGGTATCTCAGAAACTTAGCCGCCCTCTAGAAGAATACAAAGTGCCCTCTCCCGCAGCCAGGGCAGCGGACCAACTGTCCAAGATCGGAAAACATCTAACGCCGGGTCAGCGTGTGCGCTTCTTGCTCACGCGGGGTGATCCTGGTGTTTTTGCCTGGGACCTGGCCGGGAAACCAGAGCCGCAATCCATCGATATTGACCGCTACGCCGAGCTGCTTTGCAGGGCAGCTTTTACCCTGCTCCAACCGCTGGGCGTGAAGGAACAGACCTTGCGCTGGTGGATGTTCACCAACGCCGGATATGGCGCTCCGCCAGGTTTCCTCCCTCTCGAAGGCTCCCAGGAAGTTCCTCTGCTAAAAGATCCCGCCTGGCAGGTTGCCAATCTCGACCCAGCCCTGCCCCATTCAGGTTTCTCCCCTGATTGTTTCGGGCAACCATCTTGACTTAAAGCCTGCCTCTCCGTATAATCTACCTGCTGAAAAAAATGAACTTATCACACAGTTTCATGTGACCAACTTGCAGGAGAGAATGATATGACACCTCTACCAAAACAGCGCATTTCCCGGGGACGCAAGAACCGCCGACGCGCTCATGATGCCTTAAAACCGAAACAGCTTGTCCAGTGCAGCAATTGCGGAGAAATGCGCCTGCCTCACCGGGTTTGCCCACATTGTGGTTATTACCGCGGTCGCGAAGTAATCGCGAAATAGAAATCATCGCTGTAGATAAAATGTATTTCAGACGGGCCGTGACGAACACGGCCGTCTGTGTTTTAATAACCTTTAGGTTATAATAAATAGGTCTATCAGTAAGAAATCGAACCATCCATTGGGAGAAATTATGGCTACAACTGAACGCCCCCCGGGAAAAACGACCATCGCCCCAGGTGTCCTCTCAACAATCATCCGCCTGACCGCACTCCAGGTGGAGGGAGTCAGCCGCTTGGCGCAGGTTCCCAGCAGCGTCAACACTTTATTCAGCCGAAGCCGTGAGGACGGAGTGGAAATCACCGTGCAAGAAGATGGCTCCGTGTATGCAGATCTGCATTTGATCCTAGATGATAAAGCCAATATCCGCGAAACCAGCAAAAATGTTCAGGAGCAGGTCTCTCTAGCCATTTCCAAGATGGTTGGTATGGATGTGGGAACGATTAATGTCCATATTGAGGATATTGATTATCAAAACAACAAAGTCCCCAAGGACTGAATTGTTATGAAGGACCGCACCCGGGCGCGGGGATTTGCCCTCCAGGCATTGTACGAACTGGATATCACCAACCATTCAACAGGCACGGTGCTTCAAGAAAGAGCAGCTGACTGCGATTTGGATGAAGAGCTGATCCATTTCTTCCGATCGATCGTATTGGGGGTCCTGCCCATCCGTGCAGATCTGGACCGATTTATCGCAGATCATGCCCCTGATTGGCCGCTTGACCAGGTAGCAGTCATTGACAGAAATATCCTCCGCATCGCCCTGTGGGAATTTGCACTCGCCGAGGATATCCCCTTGAAAGTTGCCATTAATGAAGCTGTAGAATTGGCAAAAACCTATGGCTCGGACAGCGCTCCCCGTTTTGTCAATGGCGTTTTGGGAGCTCTTGCCAACCGTCAAAATGAAATCATCCAATCACTCCAGCGCCTTGGCAATGGCGAAGAAGAATCCCAGACATGAATATTTTTGGCATAGGGCCCCTGGAGATCATTTTTGTACTCATTATTGGCATCCTGATCCTGGGACCTGAAGGCATGATTGAAGCAGGCAGAAAGCTGGGAAAATTCTTGCGCTCCATCATCAAATCACCCTGGTGGAATAACATCCGCAGAGGCGTGAATGAAATTCAATATCTACCACAGAAACTGATCAGGGAAGCAGAACTCGAAGAATTGAGTGAATTAACCAAGATCACGAAGGAAGACTTTCCAAATATCGCAAAAGAAGACCTTCTCAAAGGTTCATCATGGACTGGCAGTACCAAGAATGAAGAACTGAAATAGATTATTCATGAGGAGTGTTCTATGAACAGTCGCGTGGCCATCATAGGAGTTGGTTGGAAGGATTTTCGTCCAACATCTCCTGAACTTTCATACAAAGAGCTGATGTATGAAGCAGCACTCCGGGCATACACCGATGCTGGTGTTGACCCAAGAAAGGATATCGATAGCTTCGTCACAGTAGCTGAAGATTTCCATGAAGGTACGAGTATATTCGACGAATATGTACCAGATCAAATTGGTGCGGTACTGAGATCCGTGCACACGATCCCTGGTGATGGTTTACATGGATTGGCATCCGCATATATGATGATCCGCACTGGACAATTCGATCTGGTTGCGCTCGAGGGTCATAGTAAAGCTTCCAACATATTAACACCCGCCGGGATAACCGCATATGCGCAAGACCCTGTGCACAATCGCCCGATGCGCTTTAACACCCATTTTGTCGCCGGCCTGGAAATGAACCGGTATATGCATGAGACCGGAACAACCAGGGAACAATGTGCGGCTGTGGTATCTAAAAATCGTCTCAATGCCAAGAAAAATCCGATAGCCGCCTATGGTGGTGATGCAGGAATAGAGGACATCCTCAATGCACCTTCGCTATCTTGGCCATTAAGCATCGCTGAAACGTCTCAACATGCCGATGGTGCAATCGTTATGGTGTTAGCTTCTGAGAAGAAGGTGAAGGAGCTTTCAAAAAAACCGGTTTGGATCGAGGGAATCGGCTGGTGCAACGATTCAGTTTCACTGGAATATCGCACCTGGGGAGAAGCGATCTATACTCGCGAAGCTGCCCGCATGGCATATCGTGTGGCGGAAATTGAGAATCCGCGAGACAGGATAGATTTTGCCGAGATCGATGATACCTATGCTTACAAGGAGCTGCAACACCTGGAGGCGTTAGACCTATGTCCCCAGGGTAAAGCGGGCCAATGGATGGAGGATGGTATTACTCAGCCTGATGGTGAATTCCCTGTGAACGTATCAGGAGGTAGTCTCGGCATGGGGCATTTACTTGATGCCACTGGATTGGCTCGCGCCCTTGAAGTCGCGCTGCAATTGCGCGGTGAGGCTGGATCCCGGCAGCTCGCGGATATAAAAGTCGGGTTAGCACAATCTTGGCGAGGTGTACCAACGAACAGTGGTGCTGTAGCCATTCTGAGCAACGAAGGAAGGTGAGGTCATGGGAATGAGAAAAGTTGCAGTCGTCGGAGCTGGAATGACCAAATTTGTGCGCAGAGCACAAGAGACCAGCAAGGAATTGACCTTTCAAGCGACTCGCATGGCGCTCGACTCCTGTGAGTTGAATATCGATGATATCGATGGTGTGTGTATGGGAACCGCTCCGGATTCATTTGACGGTGTACACATGAAGGGAGAATATCTCAGCGATGGTGCTGGCGCCTGGCAGAAACCGTATATCCGTTCCTATGTCGGTGGCGGCACAGGTGTTTTTGTCCCTATCCAGGGATGGTACCACGTGGCTTCAGGCCTGTTTGACATCTGCCTTGTTATTGCAGAAGAGAAAATGTCAAGCTTCTATCCTCATGCCCAAGCGGCGTTTTTGACCATCTTTGACCACACCACCGAACGACCATTAAAGCCGAACCTTCTCTGGATATTTGCTCTGGAGATGAATCGGTACATGACGACTTATGGGATCAGCAAAGAAGAGATCGCCCAGGTGTCAGTGCAGCATAAACGGAATGCCGCCGACCATCCCTGTGCCTTATTGGGGGATGCCGATATTACTCTGGAGGATGTTCTCAATTCAGAGACCCTGGCCTGGCCAGTGCAGCGATATGATGTCAGCCCTGTGAGTGATGGGGCTGTCGCCCTGGTCCTGGCATCGGAAGAAGCCGCCAAGCGAATTACGGATAAACCCGTCTGGATCGAAGGTGTTGGTTGGAACCTTGACACAGCTTATTGGACCAACCGGGATCTGGCATACCCCCGATATGTCGAGAAAGCGGCCAATATGGCCTATGATATGGCTGGTATTACAGAACCGCGGAAAGAGATCAATATCGTTGAACCTTACGATCCATTCGATTACAAATGTCTCCATCATCTCGAAGGCCTTCAACTTGCTGATCGGGGAAAAGCTCCTCAACTGTACACAGATGGAATTGCCGCTCGAGACGGGAATATGCCAGTATGCCCCTCCGGAGGTTTATTAGGCGTTGGGAACCCGATCGCCGCGGCGGGGCTTATGAAGGTCGCTGAGTTATTCTGGCAATTGAGAGGAGAGGCCGGGGGGCGACAGGTTCCTGGCCAACCCCGCCGGGGCCTAGCCCAGGCATGGGGAGACCTGATGCAAGTTGGAACTGTAGTGATATTGGGCCGTTGAAAAACTCCAGGGCATTACCGCTCTGATGTCAAAAGGAGTTGTACCATGACAGAAAAAATCACGGAATTTCCCGGAACGCCACTGAGTGAAAAGGATTTCGAGCAGGGAAAAACACTCTTCAACCTGGATGAATTGAATGGAAAATTCGCCTGGGATACTGGAGTAGCAATAGGCCGCTATTTAGAAGCCTTAAAAGATGGGATCCTATTGGGTGCCCATTGTACTGAGTGCGACTTAACGGTCATCCCTCCCCGTACCGTTTGTGAGTGGTGCTTTCAGCCTATGAACGATTTCATCCCTCTTCAGGATACAGGAACTGTGAATACATTTTCGTTATGTTATGTAACCTGGGATGTTAAACGAATTGATGAACCACAGATTCCTGCAGTGATTGAGATAGATGGCGCCTCCCCACTGCATGGAATTATGCACATGCTGGATGAAGTCGAACCCGGTGATGTCCAGATTGGTATGCGCGTGAAAGCAATTTGGAAGCCGCCAGAGGAACGGACAGGCTCGATCACGGATATTCTTTATTTCAAACCATTCGAGGAGGATCAAAAATGAGCTCGCCCGATAATAATCCTCGCAAAGGTGGAGCCTGGCAGGGAGATCTGCCAGTGACAAGCCGCTATACGTTTGGTCTGGCAGGAGAACGATTCTACCGTGCCATAAAGGATGAGGGTAAGTTTTTAGGTACAAAGTGCAACAAGTGCGAACGGATCTATGTACCCGCATCGCTATTTTGTGAAAGGTGTATGCTTGAACTGGACACCTGGGTCGATGTGGGTACTTCTGGAGAGGTGCACACATTTACCCTGTTATATGAAGACCTGGATGGTAATCGGTTAGAGAATCCTGAAATCATCGCTTTCATCCGCCTGGGCGATGGCGGTCTTGTTCACAGGCTTGGTGAGATAGACAGGGATGAAGTGAAAATCGGGATGCAAGTAGAAGCCGTGTTTAGGGACAAGAGTGAACGTAAAGGGTCCATTCAGGATATCAGCCATTTCCGTCCTGTATGAGCTGAAACATAGAACGACTGATTGGCCATCATCAGGCTCGCAGGTAATTCTGCGGGCCTGATTCTATGTGCAAACAGTTCTAATCTGGTCTATAATCTAGGCAATCCATCGAGATAATTCATTACAGGTTTTAGCCATGAAGACATCAAAGAAACTCACACCACTCTCAGAATATCGCCTTCAGGATCTGGGTTGGAAAGCTGTATTCCAGGTATTCTTACCCCTGATACTTGTGGTGTTATCACCCCTTTTATACGGTCTCTGGCGAACTCTTTATGGATATTCCTCATATGGGCCTGCTGCTGCTTTAAGCTGGGGCAGAATCTGGTTCTATATATCGGGCTTTCTGGTCATCATCCTACTTTTGTACACACTCCGTCGATTGTGGAGATCCCATACCTGGGTAAGGATATACTCCTGGGGAATCCATTATCATTTACCACTCAGGAGGAAGAAATATCTCAAGTGGGAGGAGATCTCAGGCATTAGCATTTATTCAGTCAATAAATCCTTTACTCCCCTGATCAACAATACAAAACATTTCCTGGTACTCTACTCCAGGAAATACCGACCTTTTGTCTGTCCACCGCAATTGTCTAAACGACCAGGGCTGGTCAAAGTTATCAAGGATCAGGTGTATAAGAAATTACAGCCGCGATTAACCCAGGCATTCAAAGATGGAAAAACCATTCCTTTTGGCAGCATATCGATCTCAAAGAAAAAAGCCATTCTTCCTTCAACAGAAATCCCCTGGGAATTTTTGGAAGGTATCTCCTTAGAAAAAGGGAATTTCCAAATCAAACTGACTGCCGGAAATACCATTGAGATTCCTATACGCAATTTAATCAATCTCGAAATACTCATCCAACTCATCAAAACGGAGATCTGATATGATGGTTCCCCGCAAAACCAGCCTCCTGATCAGTATCTTGATCCTATCCAGTTTGCTCATAAGCAGCTGTGGTGATTTTTCGCTGGCAGATCTTCTGCCTGGCTCAGGATCAATATCTGAAGATGAAGTTTTGGTTGAGGTCACCTTCTTTGTTCAAATTCCACTCAATACTCCAACCGAGGATACCATCTATCTAAGCTTGCTGGATGAAGTCTCTGGTCTGGGAGTTAATGCCAGCGCACATCCCATGGAACCTGCCCCAGGAGATGCTAACACGGCTCAGGAAACCATCTTTACAACAACATTGACCGTTCCCCAACATTCTATCTTGAAGTACCGCTATACACGACGCAACCAGTATGCGATTATCGAACATACTCAGATTGATGAACAAGTTCGATATCGCCTTGCCAGGGTAGAAAATCCCCAGGAGATCAGGGATGTAGTAAGCAAATGGTCTGATACAAGCTATGACTGGCCCGAGCCAGGCAGGATATCTGGCGTGATAAGTCATGCAGAAACGGGTGAACCCCTGCCAGGGATGCTTGTCTGTGCTGGAGGTGTTCAGGCATTTACCACCGCATCTGGTTCGTACATGCTGCCCGGCCTTCCTCCTGGTATCCATAACCTTGTCGTTTATGCACCAGATGGCAGCTTCCAGGAAATCCAGCAAGGGGCCGAAGTCGCCTCTGAAGCAAATACAGAAGCCAATTTAGAGATCATCCCCCGGGATTATGTTGATATCACATTTATCGTTTCTGTACCTGCTGGCACACCAGATAACAGCCTCCGCCTGGTAGGCAATCTTTATCAGCTCGGGAACACATTTGGCAACCTTCCAGGAGGGATGAACACCATACCAGACCGCATGCCCCGCCTGCTCAATGCGGGAGAAAACGTCTATGGTGTGATCCTCTCCCTACCTGCGGGAGCTGAAATACGTTACAAATACACTCTGGGAGATGGATTCTGGAATGCAGAACACGATTCAACAGGCGCGTTCCATTTACGGAGATTAATAGTGCCAGACCAGCCATCCCAAATTGACGATCAGGTACTCACCTGGGAGTCGGATGAAAAGGATGCTATCACTTTCGATCTCTGGACACCAGAACACACTCCACCCAATGAGAGTATCTATATCCAGTTCAATCCCTACGGCTGGACAACCCCTTTGCCTATGACCAAGATTGGGGACAATCACTGGGTTTTCATCCTTTCCTCTCCCTTCAATATTCTGACCGATATCTCTTATCGCTATTGCAGACAAGGCCAATGCGGCACAGCCGGAAGTTCCAAAAGCGAGGACAGGATTGTCACGCCCAAGGCAGAACCCCAATATATTGCAGATCAAATCTCAGACTGGGCCTGGCTCGAACCGGCTCCCCTATCAGAGCCCCTACCCCTACCCAATATTGATTCGAGGGGAGCCAGTTTTCTAAAAGGCATAGAGATCATGCCAACCAACCAGGCGGGGGATTCCTATCAAATCTCATCAGCAATCTCAGAAATTGCCAAAACTCATTCTGGATGGATCATACTCACCCCCTCCTGGACATTTACCCATAAGGTACCTCCGGTCATCGAACCGGATCCTAATCACGATCCTCTCTGGTACGATCTCGAAGATATGACCAGATCTGCCACTAACAATGGTCTCCAGGTGGCTTTCCACCCTCAACCGCAATACCCTGGAGATAAGGATGATTGGTGGAAATCGGCACCACGAACGTTCAGCTGGTGGAACAGCTGGTTTGATCAGTATCGGGGTTTCGCCGTACATTTTGCGGAGGCTGCGGAGAGGCAGGGTACAGATATATTAATCCTGGGGGGTGATTGGCTTTCACCGGCACTTCCAGGTGGAAAACTGTCTAGCGGAGAACCTTCCGGTGTTCCAGCTGATGCGGAACTTCGCTGGGTGGATATTTTAAATGATATCCGGTCCCGCTTCTCTGGCACAATTGCCTGGTCAATGTCTCTGCCAGAGCAACCGCAGAAGCCCCCCTACTTGCATGAGGTGGACTTGGTCCTTCTGAACTGGAATCCAGCCCTGGATGTTATGTCAAACCCAGACCTGGAGGAACTTACCAGCCTGGCTCTGACTTCACTTGATGGCGAGGTGCATGATTTCTGGTCAACCTGGCTGGATCCAGACGGAACCCAGCTGGTTCTCAGCCTAGCCTATCCATCTGTTTCGGGTTGGAAGACGGTTTGCTCAGAAGCAGAAGATCAAACCTGTTATGCACTAGCTGATTTTTCTGGTCCTGCGCCCAATATAGCCGGCCTCGAACCAGGGTTTGCAGAGCAAGCCGCTGCCTACCAAGCCATGTTATCCACACTATCCACCAAGGATTGGATATCAGGCGTAGTCTCCCGGGGTTATTATTCCCAGGTGATCCTGCACGACAAATCAATATCAATTCACGGCAAACCTGCCGAAGAATTGCTTTGGAGATGGTTCGAGGCACTGGAGTAGCTTTAACAGGTAGCCGAAAATAAAGGGAAAGGTTACCTTCTGCAATTGTTAATCTATTATTTGATTTTCAGATTGGCTCTTGCAAAAATCAACTCTATTGCTATAATGAAAACCCAAGTCATCAACGAACCCATCCATATCATTTGTGGATGGGTTTTAATTGTCAGATAAATGAGGTAATTAAAGGTTGTGATGAGCAAGGTAGAAATAAAATCAAATGAAGTGACCTCTCCGTTCGAAAACCCGCTTGCTCACCTGCTCCAAATTGGCAGGGATAAGGGGTATGTGACCCTGGATGATATCGGTGTAATCTATCCCAAAGCGGAAAATAATGTCGATCAGCTTGAGGAGGCCTTTTCTGCTTTACTTACGGCAGATATTCCATATGTCGAGAGTGAAGAGGAGATCGAAGATCTTTTCGAGGACGATGATGAAGAAGAGGAAGACGAAGATGATGATCTGGACGAACTGGATGATCACTCGACCGACCTATTTGACGAAATTGATCCCCTGGAAAATATCAGCACGAATGACACGGTAGGATTGTATATCAAGCAAGCTGGGAAAGTACCTCTCCTGACTCGTGAAGAAGAACAGAATCTAACCAGTCTGATCGATAAGGGAAGAAAAGCTCAAAATCAGCTTTCAGAAGAAGAATTAACTTTGGAAGAAAGGGAAAGCCTGAGTGTGATCGTTGATGAGGGCTGGGAAGCCTTCGAACACCTTATTCAGGCAAATTCCAGGCTTGTTATCAGCATAGCAAAGAAGTATGTCGGAAGAGGCGTATCCTTCTTAGATCTGATCCAGGAAGGAAATATCGGGATGATGCGGGCTGCCCTTAAATTCGAAAGAGATAGGGGATATAAGTTCAGCACCTATGCCACCTGGTGGATCCGACAGGCGATCACCAGGGCAATTGCTGACCAGGGACGCACGATCCGCGTTCCCGTTCATATGGGTGACAAGATCAACAAGATGATCCGTATGCAGCACCAATTGAAACAGGATCTCAATCGTGATCCCAATCCAGACGAGCTTGCTGAAGCGCTGAATGTTACGCCTGATGATGTTCAGGATATGATGAAACATGCCCGAAGACCACTGTCGCTGGAAATGCCGACAGGGAAAGAAGATGATGCCCAACTAGGTGATTTTATCGCTGATACAGATGTGATGCCTCCTGATGAAGAGGCGACAGGCATAATGCTCCGGGAACACCTCCAAGAAGCTCTGGCTGAACTACCACCTAGGGAAACAAAAATCCTTGAAATGCGCTACGGCCTGGTTGATGGCAGGACCCTGACCCTCAATGAAGTTGGTAAGAAAATGGGCGTCACACGGGAAAGGATCCGTCAAATTGAAGCCCAGGCCCTTCGCCGGCTCCGCAACCCCCGCATCCAGGAAAAGCTGCAAGCTTATCTGGAGTGAAAGCGGTAACCATTAAAGTCAAAAGAGGAACAGTTACCTGTTCCTCTTGTTTTTTTTATGCGGAGTGAATAGGTGTTATTCCAGGTACAGGTCCCCCCAACTCGTGGGGTCGGCATAATACCGCGTGGACACATTACTGACCATGGATTGCTGGAGAAGTTTATCTTCCACATCATTGTCAGAGATCGAAACAGCAAAACCGTAATGATCCCCAGACTGTGGATTCGTTACACCGAGTAACGTCCAAGGAATTTTAAACTCAACCTGATACCAGGTTGTACCATCTACAGCACCAATCTTGATTGTATCTTTCACACCTGCGCTAGCCTTTGGAGCCCACATATAGGCCTGGGGCGGCTCAGGTGAACATGCTGACGCTACTTTTCCATCAACTACCGCGCAAGTTTCAATTCCGTAGCGTCCCGGGGATATTCCGATCTGATAATCATCACCCGTCATAGCCTGCAGGTAATAATCCCCACTTACATAGCGGTCAAAGACGATTTCAATGCTGTCGCCCAGATAGATCTTCGCTTCTGATCCCTCCTGGACATACTTATCATCCTTCACCTTTACATTCAGATAAAGATAATCCTCATCCCAGGCTGCCTTGAGAATGCCTGAACAATCATCTGCATTCGACCAGTTCCCATAACCGAAAACAACATAGGTGATAACCTTTTGCCAGGGTGCGTCCCATTCAGCCACTGACCCATCAATCACTATCGCCGAAGTCCTCTTCGAAGCTATGATCGAAGGTCCACTGCGAACAGCAGGTCCACTATATGAGATTGCTGTTTTTGTGGGAGCGGGTGGAGGTACGGTGGCCGTATCAGGCACTTCAGCTGTAGGTGCATCCTCCTGGGTATTCGTGGGTACAATCTTGGGGGTTGCTGTTGCACCTTCTCCCCCAGGATCTGATGTACCACCATCGGCGGCAGAGGTTGCAGGAACTGCCTGCGTGGGTTGGAAAAGAGCCGTCATGGTCTTGTCCGGTGTAGGGAAAGTAAAGGGAGTTGGTGTTGAAAAACCAGGCAGTGTACACCCGGTTAGTATGGTAATCATGAGTGCTGCGATGAGCATATAACGAAATTTTCTTGTCTTCATCAAGATAACCTCCTCAATCAGTGATCAACTCTTCCTGGAGAGTATATAATTGGATTATAAACGAATTTCATATCACTTCTTCCCCACTCAAGGGAGTTAACGACTTTGTATACCTATCCATATCCTAGACCGGCGCTTACAGTAGATATTGCAATATTCATGCCAAAAGACGGTAATTTCAAGGTACTGCTCATCCAGCGCTCACAAGAACCATATCAAGGCCTATACGCACTTCCCGGGGGATTTATGGATAACGAGGAAACCCTTGAAGAAGCCGCTCAGCGAGAGTTGAAGGAAGAAACTGGGTTAGAATCACCCCATTTGACCCAAGTACATACCTTCAGTACCCCTGATAGGGATCCCCGCGGTCGTGTTATATCCACTTGTTTTGCTGCAATTCTGCCAAAATCCAGTCAATTTGATATTCAGGCAGGCAGTGATGCAGCGAATGCTTCCTGGTATCCTATCAACCAACTCCCTCCCCTGGCATTCGATCATGCGCTTATGATCCAAACAGTTATTGAGAAATACCTGACACCCCAGCTGGACGGAGAACATAAAGAGTACCCCCCTCCCCTTTAAATAAAACACCCCACCATGCCGTGTGTGATTGGGTCTTGAACCTGCAAATGCAGGTGGGTTTCCGCAAAAGAAATTCCGCCTTGGCTCAGGCCTATCGCGTAGCTTCTTCGATATAGGAACCCTAGAAGTTGGTGTTGGCTCAAAACACGTTGATCACATCACGCACACAGTAGGGTGGTAACAATTTACCATAGCTCTCCCCTGCTGAATAGGGGAAATGTGTCAATCCTCTTAATCCAGTAGATCAGTCTTCTGATAGCTTAATATGCAGCTCTTCCAGTTGGTTAGGCTCTACTGCGGATGGAGCATTCCCCATCAGGTCACGTGCGGACTGATTCTTCGGGAAAGCGATCACCTCCCGGATATTGGGTTCTCCTGCCAGCAGCATGCACAGCCGATCGATACCCGGTGCGATTCCACCGTGGGGCGGTGTTCCATAGGAAAATGCCTGCAGCATATGCCCAAAGCGCTCCCTGGCAACTTCAAGGTCCAGCCCGATCAGTTCAAAGATCTTTTCCTGAAGCTGGGCATCGTGGATTCTGATCGATCCTCCTGCAATCTCATATCCATTAAGAACAAGATCATACTGCTGGCCCCGGACCTGGGATGGGTTTTCATCTAGCAAGTGAATATCCTCAATCATCGGCGAGGTGAACAGGTGATGGCTGGGATCCCAGCGTTTTTCACCCTCGTTCCAGATGACAAGGGGAAAATCGATCACCCAGCAGAAACCAAGCACATCGGGGTCTGCGAGGTCCAACCGGTCCCGAAGCTCTTCCCGAAGTCGACCCAGCGCTTCGAAGACAACTTCTGGTTTATCAGCTACAAATAAAAGCAGGTCGCCTGGCTGTCCATCCAACCTGGAAAGAATCTTGCCTTTGGTTTCCTCGTTCAGGAATTTGGTGAAGGACGACCGTTCCTCCCCTTCTTCTGTCAAAGCAATATATGCCAGTCCTCCAGCGCCATAATGCTTGACCCTCTCTGTTAGTTCATCAACCTGCTTCCTGCTGTATCCTCCCAAACCCCTGGCATTTAATCCTCGCACAGTACCGCCATTGGCGATAGTATCAGCGAAAACGCGGAATCCAGAATCTGGAGCCAAATCGGAAATATCGCTGAGTTCCATACCAAAACGAATATCCGGATTGTCCTTTCCAAATCGATCCAAGGCTTCCTGATAGGTCAATCTTGGCCAGGGAGTTTGATAAATCCTTTTTCCAGGAGTGACTTCAGCAACTAACGCCGTGTATAGACCTTCAATGAGCTCCATCACATCTTCCCGCTCAACAAATGACATCTCAAGATCAAGCTGGGTGAATTCCGGCTGGCGGTCTCCCCGCTGATCCTCATCCCGGAAGCAGCGGGCGATCTGGAAATAACGTTCCATACCTGCCACCATCAGCATCTGTTTCAGCTGCTGGGGGGATTGCGGGAGGGCGTAGAACTGCCCGGGATGGACCCGGGAGGGCACAATATAATCCCGGGCACCTTCGGGAGTGGTCTTAAAGAGGATCGGTGTTTCAATCTCCAGGAAATCCCTTTCATCCAGATATCTACGAATATAAGCCACGATTTTATGGCGCAGAATGATATTATCCCGCATGCGCGGCCGACGCAGGTCCAAATAGCGGTATTTCAGCCGTGTTTGCTCCTCAACCTCTTCTTCCTGGTTGATCAAGAAGGGAGGTGTTTTAGCAGGGTTCAACACCTTAATGCTGGTCAGTTCAACTTCGATAGCACCAGTTGGAAGATCCAGATTTTCCATTCCAGGGGGTCGTTTCCTCACAACACCTACAGCCTGAATAACCCATTCTGACCGAACAGGAGCTAAAGCCTTGTGGACTTCGGGGGATGATTCAGGATTGGATACGATCTGGACTATTCCAAAGCGGTCCCGAAGATCGATGAAATTCACTCCTCCCAGATCCCTCAGGCGATCAACCCAGCCTGCCAGGGTAACTTCCTGACCAACATGGTCAGCATTCAATTCACCACAGGTATGCGTTTTGTACATCTGTCCTCCAACATTGTTCCCAAACTGCTCAAATTTCAGATTTAGGCATTATAGCACGGCCAACCAGCATAACCTACCTGGTTCATTAAAACAGGAATAACACACCCACGCCAAACAAAGCAATCGCAGTGCCCAGAATGGAACCCCAACCAACCTTCTCCTTGAATATGAAGGCCTCCACAGGCAGAAGGAAGATGGGCGGAAGGGCCATCAAAGTGCTTGCTACTCCAATACTGGTATGCTGCAAAGCAAATAAGGAGAGCGTCACTCCGAAAAATGGTCCGGCAAATGCGCCACCCAGGATCGCCCCGAAAGCCTTGGGATTATTTTGCACTGCACGAACTGTGACCCTAATTTTCCCCTGAATGAGAGTTACAAACCAGATAACGACAAACCCTGTGACCATTCGAATAAAATTCGCTGAGAGAGGGAAATAATCATCCCTCAAACCCGGTTTTGCCAGGACCACTCCCAACCCCTGGCCAATCGCGGCTCCCAAACCGTATAAGATCCCCCGGATATAGTTATCCTTCTTTCTGCCAGATCGATCATTTTTATCAAGGATGACCCAGGATACGCCCAGAAGGGTGAGAATGATACCAGCTATTTGGATTGCCGATAAACTCTCTCCCAGGAATATCCAGGCTGTTAAACCGGCAATTATGGGCGCCAGGCTCATCAATAACATAGAGATTCTAGGTCCTATCCAGATAAACGCCTGGAACAAGAACGCATCTCCTATTACCAGCCCAACAATGCCTGACAGCCCAAGCCAAAACCACCTATCCCAACCAGCGTCTACAGGCCAGGGATTACCAGTGAAAATCCATCCTCCAAAAGCAAGAAACAGGCAAGCTGCAGCCAGTCGCATCCGGTTGACCACCATCGATCCGACTTTCCTTCCTGCGACTGTAAAGAGGGTTGAATTTACAGCGTAAGTGATAGATGTTATGACAGCCGCTAGCTCGCCCAGATACAACAATCTCTCCTATTTTACGTATAATTAAACCAAGCCTATATTGTACCGGATTGTGATTAATTTCGATACCAAGTCAGGATGATAAAAGAGATCTCAGACACCAACTAATCCTAATGGGAGGAATCATGCAGTACAAAATTAGCGGTACTATCATGGAAACAGTTGATATCCACTTAAAATCAGGAGAATCCATTTATTCCGAGTCAGGCGGTATGGCCTGGATGAGGGGTTCTTTCGAAATGGATACAAGCACCCGTGGTGGATTGGGTGCCGGAATTGGCAGAATGCTGGCGGGCGAATCCCTTTTCTTAACCACATACACATGCAAAAGTCCGGATGGATTAATCACATTTACACCTGAATTTCCAGGCAAGGTGCTTGCTTTGCCCCTGGAATCTGGCCAAAGCCTGATCTGCCAAAAAGATGCATTTATGTGTGCGGAAACATCAGTTCAGCTTGAAATGCATTTTAGGAAAAAATTAGGTGCCGGCCTATTCGGCGGAGAGGGCTTCATCCTCCAAAAAGTAACCGGACCCGGCACGGTTTTTCTTGAAATTCCAGGAGAGGTGCGAAAAATTGATCTTAGCGCCGAAGACCGGATCCAGATAGATCCAGGTCATATCGCCCTATTCCAGCCCAGCGTAAAGTACGACATTGCAGCAGTAAAAGGTCTAAAAAATGTGCTCTTCTCTGGGGAGGGTCTCTTCCTGGCAACACTGACAGGTCCAGGTACAATTTGGCTGCAGAGTTTACCGCTCTCCAACTTGGCTATGAAACTCGCCAGATATATGCCCACCAAAGGCTGATCAATACTCTTCTCATTGCCGGCTCCCGCGAAGGATACTGTCGCGGGAGTTTTTTTAAGGAAGGGAAAACAGGTCAGGTGAAAATCAGTGTATACTGAGATAAATTCCCACGGGAGGCAAGATGAGACTATTAGAACAGCGCATTCTCGATGAAGGCCAGTATATGGGTAACGGCATCCTGAAAGTGGATGGTTTCGTCAACCATCAGGTAGATCCTTACTTGATGAACGAAGCGGGAAAGGAATTTGCCAAACTGTTTATGAATTTTTCCGCCAGCAAGATCCTTACTGCGGAAATATCCGGTATCGCTCCAGCTGTCTCAACTGGTCTACATATGAATATCCCAGTAGTATTTGCCCGTAAACATAAACCGATCACCATGCCTGATCAAGTACTGCTGACCCTCTCCCCTTCACATACCAAGGGCAGGACCGTAGAGTTGATAGTCTCTCCAGAATACCTGGGAGTAGGTGAAAGAGTATTGATCATTGATGACTTCCTGGCAACCGGCAAAACCATTGAAGGCCTGATCCGGCTAGCACAGATAGCGGGTGCTGAAGTTGTTGGGGTTGGCGCCCTGATAGAAAAGACCTTTGAAGAAGGGAGAATGCACCTGGAAGCCCTGGGAATCCATGTTGAATCTCTGGCAAGAATCAAATCTATGTCCGAGGAAGGGATCATATTCCATAGATCATGATCAGAAACACGATTGTCATACTTGATTTTGGATCCCAATACACCCAGCTGATTACCCGGGTTGTCAGGGAACAGTCGGTCCACTCCCTGCAGCTGCCCTGGTCAGTAGATCCTGATCTGCTCAGGAAGATCAATCCCGCCGGAATCATCCTCTCAGGAGGTCCCTCATCCATCTACTCCCCTGGCGCTCCTAAATTTCCAGATTACCTTACCTCCCTGGAGGTTCCCACCCTCGGGATCTGCTACGGCATGCAAGCCCTGGCTGATGCTTGGTCCGGAGATGTCACTCCCTCTGACGCCCGGGAATACGGCCACACCATACTCAAGGTAGGACGGGTTAATCCCCTTCTTCCCTTAGGGGAACATAAGGTCTGGATGTCCCACGGTGACCAGATCTCCCGGTTACCAGATGGTTTTGTCAATTTAGCCACCACAGCGAACACACCAATCGCTGCTATCGGGGATTTTGATCGCCATTTATACGGCATTCAATTCCATCCCGAGGTTAAACATACAGGAATTGGAACTCAGATCATTAGGAACTTCCTCTTTGATATATGCCAGGTAACTGCATCCTGGACACCGGCATCGATCATCAAGGCTAGCGTGGCAGAGATCAGGGACATTGTTGGCAAATCAAGGGTTCTCGCAGCAGTAAGTGGTGGAGTGGATTCCAGTGTAGCAACCGCTCTTGTCAATCTGGCAATTGGCGATCAGCTGGATGCTGTATTTGTCGATACCGGGCTCCTGCGCAAAGGGGAAGCTGAACAGGTTCAAGCAGCACTTGGAAATACACTGTCCATCAACCTGCATGCTATCCCCTCCTCTGATGTATTCTTCGAAGATCTGGTAGGTATCAAGGATCCAGAAGAGAAAAGGAAACGCATCGGTAATCGGTTTATCCGGGTATTTGAAGAACAGGCAAAGCTTCTCAATAAACCGAAATTCCTGGTGCAAGGGACAATCTATCCCGATGTCGTGGAATCAGCCCCGCAGGAGAGAAATGCCGCCGAAACCATCAAAACACATCACAATGTTGGTGGGCTTCCGGAATCAATGGAATTTCAACTGATCGAACCTCTTCGTTATCTCTTTAAAGACGAAGTCAGAAAGATTGGCCTGGAGCTAGGTCTTCCCGTAAAAATGATCTGGCGCCAACCCTTTCCAGGCCCAGGCCTGGCCATCCGCTGCTTGGGAGAGGTGACCCGGGAAAGGATCAACCGCCTTCGGGAAGCAGACGCGATTTACCTCGAGGAACTCGAGAGGAATAATTTACTCGATTTTCAAAAATCTGACAGTGGAAAACCCTCTGGATCTTCCCAGGCTTTTGCAGTGCTGCTTCCTGTTAAAACAGTCGGGGTAATGGGCGACCAGCGCACATACGAAGATGTGCTCGCTCTCCGGGCCGTCACCACAGATGATTTCATGACTGCAGACTGGTCCCGTTTTCCCCCCGACCTTCTCGCCTTGATTTCCAACAGGATTGTCAACGAAGTGCCAGGAATCAACCGGGTTGTCTTTGATATCACCAGCAAACCCCCAGCTACGATCGAGTGGGAATAAGACCACACGATTTTTTTATTGTAAGAAGCAATACCCAGCACTCATCCTTAGGGGGTGGACTCTGAATGGGGTCAACCAGGTGAAGTTATTATATTTATCATCACTCACAAGAGTGCCTTATTATACTAATGGAGAAAACTTATGAGAGCTGCCATGATCGGATTAGGGAAGATGGGTGCCAATATGGCCCGTCGCTTGATCCAAGGTGAACATGAAATCATTGGATACAACCGGACCGGCTCGGTGACAAGCGATTTAGCCGCTAGTGACGGTTTGATCCCTGCCACCTCTCTGGAAGAATTGGTGGACAAGCTGCCCAGTCCTAGGATACTATGGATGATGGTTCCAGCTGGAGAACCGACCGAGACCATGATCAACACGCTTGCCCCCATGTTAACAAGGGGGGATATTCTGATCGACGGTGGAAATTCCAATTATAAGGATACGCTCAGGAACGGGAGCACATTGAAAAAGAAGGGTATCCATCTGATAGACATTGGAACCAGTGGGGGGATCTGGGGGTTGAAAGAAGGTTATAGCCTCATGGTAGGTGGTGAGGTTGAGGCTGTAAAGGTCATCACCCCCCTATTGGAATGCTTGGCCCCCGATCCGGACTTGGGTTGGGGTCATGTAGGTCCCCTCGGATCTGGTCATTTTGTGAAAATGATCCACAACGGGATCGAATACGGAATGATGCAGGCTTATGCTGAGGGATTTGAGATCCTCAAATCCAAAGAGGAATTTTCCCTCGACCTTCATCAAATATCAGAGATTTGGCGCTACGGCAGCGTGATCCGCTCCTGGCTTCTGGATCTAACTGCCAAAGCACTGGAAGAGAATCCCAATCTGGATGGCGTCAGGGGCTGGGTGGCTGATAGCGGAGAGGGGCGCTGGACAGTATTCGAATCCATAGACCTTGACATCCCTGCCCCCGTGATCACCGCAGCTCTCCAGGCCCGATTTGTAAGCAGAAAAGAAGAGAACTTCGCTGCTAAGATCCTCGCCTCTATGCGGGCTCAGTTTGGCGGACACGCGATCAAAAAAGATTGATCATTTATCATAAGGACTCAAAACAATGAGTGAAAGGCAGGTAGTACTGATAACCGGTCCGACCGGTAACCTGGGAAGCGCAGTAATCCGGCAATTCCTTCCTGATAACCCGCATTTTATCCTGCTCGATCGTGACCCAGACCGGCAGATAGATCGGTATCCCGATCTGGCCTCTTCTCCCGATCACCTGCTGATCTCGGATGTGGATCTAACAAATAGGACAGCGGTTGAAGAGGCGGTGAAAAAAGGGATAAAAACCTACAACAGGATTGACTGCTTGATCCACACAGCAGGAGGATTTCAAATAGGCGAAACCGTGGCTGAGATCACAGAAGATTCCTGGGAATACTTGATGGATCTCAATTTAAAAACCACTTTGAACATCACCAGGGCTGTTATTCCAGTAATGGTTGAGAGAAATTATGGAAAGATCATCACAATCGGAGCAAAGCCTGCCTTTCAAGGGAAAGCCAGGATGGGGGCTTATAGCGCTTCTAAGGCAGCAGTACTGCGCTTGACAGAAACCATGTCGGCAGAATTGAAATCGCTGGGTATCAATGTCAACTGTGTCATACCCGGCACGATAGATACACCCCAGAACAGGTTGGCAATGCCAAATGCAGATACTTCCCGCTGGGTTAGTCCGGATTCCCTTGCCGGAGTGATACACTTCTTATGCTCATCTGCAGCCAGAGATATTCACGGCGCAGCCATACCAGTATTTGGAATGTAATCAATGGAAATCAGTCATCCCACCACAATTCTTATATTTGGAGCTTCAGGTGATCTCACCCAGAGGAAGCTGGTTCCTGCCCTATATAACCTCTATAAGAAAAATCGCCTTCGGGAAGTCTCCCTGATAGGAACCAGCCGCTCGTCATTCAGCCATGAAGCATTTCGAGATCGGCTGCTCAATGGACTGGAACGTTTCAGTCCAGGATCTTATGAGAAGGACAGTTGGGATAGATTCTCTCAAAGGATCTTTTATCAGAAAGGGAACCTGGCTGAATTGGAGGATTACAGAAAACTCTCCGAACTGATGTTATCACTGGAGGATCAGCCCAGCAATCGATTGTATTACCTGGCCATATCCCCCGAGTTTTACCATCAGACCATAAAGAACCTGGGAGATTCCGGGCTAGCAGCAGAGGAAAGAGCCTCAGATGCCCCCTGGAGGCATGTCATCATCGAAAAGCCTTTCGGCACAGACCTGCAAACTGCCCAGGATCTGAATCAGCAGGTCCATGAGGTTTTCTCGGAGGACCAGGTCTACAGGATCGACCACTACCTGGGCAAGGAAACAGCCCAGAATATACTTTTCTTTCGTTTTGCGAATACAATCTTCGAACCTGTCTGGGATCGCAGGTATATAGACAATGTGCAGATCACTGTTGCCGAGAGCATCGATGTCGGCCACCGGGCGGGTTATTATGATAAAGCAGGTATTCTGAGAGATATGTTCCAGAATCACTTATTTCAACTGCTCTCATTGGTTGCTATGGAGGCACCAGCCTCGTTCAACGCTGATGCTATTCGGAATGAGCGGGTTAAATTACTGCGATCCATCCGCCCTTTGGCAAGAGAGGATTCAGTAGCAGGTCAATATCTGGGATACTGCTCAGCCAAGGGTGTGGCAGAATACAGCCGAACTCCTACATATGCTGCTCTGAAACTATACGTGGATAACTGGCGCTGGAAAGGCGTGCCCTTCTACTTGCGGTCTGGCAAATCACTGGAGCGTAAAGCTACCGAAATTACCGTCGAGTTCCAGCGACCACCCCATTTGATGTTCGGCCTCTCAAAGCCTGAGGAGATCACCCCCAATATTCTCTCGATTTGCATCCAGCCAGACGAGGGTATCCACCTCAAATTCCAGGCCAAAGAACCGGGATCAGAACAGAACACACTGCCAGTGAATATGGAGTTCCATTATCAGCGCTTCTTAGACGGCGCCGAACTACCAGGCGAATATGAACGCTTGTTAAATGAGGCCATGGCCGGAGATCCCTCTCTCTTTACCCGGGCTGACGCCATCGAGACTGCCTGGTCAATTATCGATCCTCTTATCCGCTCCTTTGATGACCCAAGCTCAGAAGATCTGTCAGTTTATGATCCTGGTTCATGGGGACCATCCGAAGCTGATGAACTCCTCGATCGGGATGGGAGAAGCTGGCATATGGATTGCGGTATGCACGAGGATTGCATTGAATCTACGCTTGGATAGTCCCTAACCAAAATCATATTGCTTATTTCCCATCTAACTCACTTAGCAGAGGGCAATTCCAGCTATGATATAATACTTTTACTGGGGATGACAGGCTTCGACGGAGGAGCTTGGCCCCGGATTGCGAGCCGAGAGGCGCCGTTCTCGTTAAATCAGCGCAAAACTTTAAGTGCCAACCGCACTGACTATGCTGCTCTTCCCCTCGCTGCATAAGCCTGGGTAAGGACAGACGATTGCCTCGATGCAATCTCGTTCATCTCCTTCAAACTCCTGCTGGAGGAGCGTGAACGTCAGAAAGCAGGAGTGCGGCCGGATGACGTCGCTGGTCCGGCTCAAGTGGGACTTTCGGGTTCCAGCGGCTAATCAGCAGATACTTTGGGCAGTTGTAGTCCTGCTGATGAAAACTAACAGTTGCCTACGCTTGTAGACATCCGAGTGGTTAAATCTTTCGGACGCGGGTTCGATTCCCGCCATCTCCACCTCATAAATGGCCTTCCCTCTTTGGTTAGGCCATTTCTTTTACCAGGATCCTTTTTCGGTTCATGCTAATATCTCGACTTCTTTAAGAAGGGCTCCCTCCCCCAGTATATTTACCCAAAAAAATCCTCCTATCAGAATATGTTATAATCAAATCATTATGACAGAGTCACTGCCGGATCTTCGGGAGACCATTTCCCTCGAACAAGTAGAAGTAAATAATACAGATCCCGCGAAAAACCAGAACAAGATTGGTCTAATTATCGGCGGCATTATCCTGCTGGGACTGATTATTACAGGTCTGGTCTTTCTACTTCAACCGGGGACAGACACTGCCCGTGTTCGAGATGTCTTCATCATTTTCATGGCACTCGAGTTCCTTCTGATCGGGATCGTATTGATCATCCTGATCGTACAGCTGGCCCGATTGACTTTGCTGCTTCAAAACGAGATCAAGCCCATTCTTGACTCTACCAGTGAAACAGCCAACACATTAAAAGGGACTACGCAATTCTTAAGTGAGCATCTTGTTGAGCCTGTGCTAAAAATGAACCAATATATGGCAGGTTTTAGCAAACTTGCAAGTATGATCAAATCTAATAAAAAATAGGACTTTCCAACTATTCTAGGAGTGTGATTTATGTCTGACAATAATAATGAATTTGGTGCCTTTATGTCGGGTTTGTTACTTGGTGGAATTGCTGGCGCTATCACGGCGCTGCTTTTAGCTCCACAATCTGGGGAAGAAACCAGGAAAGTCATCATTGAAAAGAGCATGGAGATCAAGGATAAAGCCCTGGAAACCGTAGATGAAGCACGTGTTCGGGCTGAAAAAGCAGCAGATGATGCACGGATCGCAGCTCAGGAATACACCCAGAAACTCCAGGACCAGGCCAAAAGCCTCCAGGAGCAGGGTCGCGTTATCCTGGAAGAGCAGAAACAGAAGATCGAAAAAGTTACCAAAGGTGGGAAAAAGGATAAAGGTGAGGCAAAAGCCTGATCTCCATCTTATATAAATTTAAGACCCGCCGTTAAAGGTGGGTCTTATGATTTAAATCCTCTTATCCGAATTCTGCCAGTGTTTGGCCGATCATCTCAGAGATATCTCCGGCCAGGACTGCTGCCGGACTACCTGTTAGTTCCGCTGCCAATCTGCCAGATCGAGCATGCAGCCAAGAGCCGGCAGCTGCAGCCTCAAAGCTATCCACTCCCTGGGCTATCAACCCACAAAGGATCCCGGACAACACATCCCCGCTCCCAGCCCGGGCCAGGGAAGGATCCGCCCCTATCAGGATTCGGGTTTCACCCCCAGGCTTGGCAATCACAGTATGGGCGCCTTTTAACAAGACGATCTGACCCCACTCACCGGCGAATTTTTCTGCGATCCCAACCCTCTGCGCCTGGACCTCTTCTATACTGAGTCCACATAAGGCAGCCATTTCACCAGGATGAGGGGTTAACACCGTTCCAGCCGGCAGCCTTTCAGGCCAACCCTTTATATTGGAAAGAAGCCTCAATCCATCAGCATCAATGACCAGCGGAGGTAAATTCTCCTGCCTGATGAATTCCTCCAGAAATCGAAAAGTACATTCTGCCAATCCTAGCCCTGGACCGATCAAACAGGTAGTTGCCCTTCCCAGAGCCAACCTGACGCTGGAAAGATCCGAATCCCGGATTGCGCCTCCCTTGTCATCCATGACCACCCAGGTTGCTTCAGGAAAATTCTCGACCACCCCGCAATAGATCGCTTCAGGAACTGCCATGGTCACCAAGCCAGCGCCGATCCGGTATGCAGAGAGTCCCGCCAGGGTTGCCGCTCCTGGATAAGGCAGGGATCCTGCGATGATCAGACTTGTTCCAAAGGTTCCCTTGTGGGCGTCTAGCGGCCGCTCTGGGATAACTCCCCGGACCCAATCCTTTTCGATCACGCGTCTTTTTATTTCTTTCCATTCAGGTAGCTCACCTGGCAAACCGATATCAACCAACTCCAACTCACCCACAGAGTTATAAGCCGGGAATTTTAACAAGCCTTGTTTGATCGCCGCCATTACTACTGTCAGATCCGCTGCAATACAGGAAGGCGATACCAGGCCGGTATCACAATCAACCCCAGATGGGCAATCAACAGCTACGACGATGGGTTTTATCTCCGCCTGGAGAATCAACTCCTTGGCCATCCTGAGCAGCTGGTCCAGGGGTTCTCTCAGAGGAAGCTTGATACCTGTGCCCAGCACACCATCCAGAAGGACATCCACCTCCTGGATCTTCTTGGAGATCGGAGCGGTCAGTTTTTCCGGAATGTCGGCCACAAAAAGTTCCCCTCCCCTCTCTAGGAACCGCTTCAGAAGCGGATCCTGTCTGTCCCGATCCCGAACCAACACAGCCGCCCCAGACCAGCCCCATCTCATCAAATAATCCAGAGCCACTAACCCATCACCGCCATTATTCCCAGATCCGACCAGAGCTAAGATCGAGGTCTTTCCAGCGGCATAATATCTTTGGTGAATGACCTCAGCCAGTCCTTTTCCAGCCTCTTCCATCATCTCAGCATAGGAATGACCAGCGCGGTCGGCAGCCTTTTCAACAGCCACCATTTCCTGCACAGATAGATATTTCATAGCCGATCCTGATTGCATTCTATTAAGTGTAGTGTACCAGACATACAACAGGGCAGATTATCAGCTTCTACTACCAGAAACGGGTCCCTTTTTTGTCCTTTTTTAGCCGCGGCAAATCGGATCGGAGGGAGCAAGGTTGGCTAAAGTACCCGTTCCCCACTATGGTATAATCCCTCCCATCCAAGAAAAAAAATGTTGTGTTTAGACACTGTTGAGGGAAATATGGAGCCAATCCTCGAGCTAAAAGGAATAACAAAAAGTTTTCCAGGTGTTTTAGCCAATGACAAAATCAATCTCACGCTGAATAAGGGTGAGATTCATGCTTTATTGGGAGAAAATGGAGCCGGGAAATCCACTCTGATGAATGTTCTCTATGGCTTGTATGCGCCTGATGAGGGAGATATATTTGTTAAAGGGAAAAAGATCCAGGTCAGCTCCCCCCGGGATGCAATCGCTCAAGGTATCGGCATGGTCCATCAGCACTTTATGCTTGTCCCGGTTTTTACCGTGACTGAAAACGTCATGCTCGGTGATGAGACTCTCCGGAGAAATGGATTATTGGACCGGAAAACCCCCGCCGCCCGCATCGAGGAGATCTCCACTGATTTCGGCTTGGAAGTCGATCCAAGCGCCTATATCCGCGACCTACCCGTTGGTGTACAGCAGCGGGTGGAGATCATCAAGCTGCTATACCGCCAGGCAGATATCCTGATCCTGGATGAACCCACAGCAGTCTTGACCCCTCAAGAAGTAGATGAGTTGTTCAGCATCATGCGCTCCCTGGTCGAGAGTGGCAAATCGATCATTTTCATCACTCACAAACTGCGAGAGGTCTTAACCTTTGCAGACCGCATCACAGTTATCCGGGGTGGAAAAGTAGTTGGCACAACCACCCCTGCTGAAGCGGATCAGAATATACTGGCTTCCATGATGGTAGGTAGAGATGTCTCCCTTGAAGTCGATAAAAATCCAGCCAAGGTCAAGGATGTTGTTCTCGAAGCTAAGGACCTGGTTGTGCTGGATGATCTCAAACAAATTGCAGTAAAAAGTGTCAGCTTTAACGTTCATGGGGGAGAGATACTGGGAATTGCCGGCGTGCAAGGCAATGGGCAGACAGAACTTGTGAGAGCGATCACGGGACTGAACCATCCCATCTCCGGTACCTTAAAATTGCTTGGCAATGATATATCCAAAGCAAATCCGCGAACCATCACAGAGATCGGTTCTGCTCATATCCCTGAGGATCGCCAGCAGGATGGATTGGTCCTTACCTCAACGATCGCCGACAATTTGGTCCTCAACACCTACTACCTGGACCCGTTCGCAAAGAACGTTTTCATTCAAGAGGACAAGATCCTGGAAAATGCGGAATTGATCATTAAGAATTTTGATGTACGTACACCAAGTCCATTAATTCCGGTTGGCTCTCTCTCCGGTGGAAATCAGCAGAAGGTCATCGTTGGGCGGGAATTCTCCCGACCTATTCAATTCCTGGTTGCCTCCCAACCAACCCGCGGGTTGGATGTTGGCTCCATAGAGTATATCCATAACCGCCTGCTTGAAAAGAGAGATGCTGGGGTAGCGATCCTTCTGGTATCAACAGAACTGGATGAGATCCTGGAATTATCAGACCGCATCGCGGTTATGTTCGCAGGTGAGATAATCGCCATCTTGGACGCTGAAGGAGCCACAAAAGAGCAGATTGGTTTATTGATGGCAGGAGTAAAACAAGCTTGATCCAGCCACACCCATAATCAGGTTCCAGATCATATAGTAAGGATTGGATCTATGAGTGACAAAGAGAAAAAACAACAGACCAAGCTACTGGACGCAGGCAAGATATTCTTAGAGGAAGTCTCCAAAAGCAACCTGACAGTTACGATTTTGGCTATCATCTCTGGATTGATCCTGGGAGGATTGCTGGTGGCAGTAACCACAGAAGAGGTATATCAAGCCTTTGGTGATTCCTTCTGGCAGGGGATCAAAAGGGCGGCCGAAGCTGCCTGGACTACCTATCAAGCTCTGTTTTTTGGCTCGGTAGGAAATCCATCCAAGATCATTGCCGCCTTCCAGAGCGGTGAGTTAGAGCAGATCCGACGGGCAGCAAACCCCTTCTTTGAAAGCTTGGTAGTTTCCACTCCATATATCTTTGCAGGTCTGGCGGTCGCACTTGGCTTCCGGGTAGGATTATTCAACATTGGTGCTGAAGGCCAGCTATTTATCGGCGCAGCAACCACAGTTGCTGCAGCTATTTATTTGGAAGGCTTGCCCGCCATTATTCATATTCCGATCTCCCTTTTGGCGGGTTTCCTGGGAGGAGGTTTATGGGGTTTCATCCCCGGCTTGTTAAAAGCAACCACCGGAGGTCATGAGGTGATCAACACGATCATGATGAACTATATCGCCTTCCGGCTCAGTGAATATCTACTGCGAGGTCCTCTGAAAAATCCGGATGGGTTCATTCCAGTCAGCGCTCCCATTCAGGAATCTGCGAAACTACCACAATTATTTGAGTCCCCCATTCGATTTCACATCGGCTTTTTCATCGCGCTATTCATTGCCTATCTGGTTTATCTATTTCTATTCAAAACTACCTGGGGTTATACTCTCAGAACAGTCGGTGCAAACCCCCGGGCGGCCAAGTATGCTGGCATGAGCATCGTTAGAAGTACAGTCATCGCCATGTTCCTGTCAGGTGGATTGGCCGGCCTTGCGGGAGCCAACGAAGTACTGGGCGTCAATCATAACCTGGCACTGGCTTTTGCCTCCGGTTATGGTTTCGATTCAATTGCCCTGGCACTGCTGGGAAAAAGCCACCCTCTTGGAGTGGTGCTGGCAGCGATCATGTTCGGGTTCTTGCGTAATGGCGCCATCCAGATGCAGGTGCTGGCAGGTATACCGGTTGACATCATATCGATCTTGCAGGCATTTATCCTGGCCTTTATCGCCGCTCCAGCGATAATCCGGACTGTTTATAGGTTGAAAGAACCTGACATCGATCTTGACGCTGTCACTCTTCGCGGTTGGGGAGGTAACTGATATGACAACAAATACCACGACAATCAATAATATAGCGCAAACATCACCCACCCGCCGGATCGTGATGGGAGTGCTTTTTCTGGCAATATCGGCAGCTATCTGGTTCCTTTTCATTCAAACCCTCGAACCAGGTGTCCAGACCACTTTTAAAATGACCCCCGGTGGATCAGGCCAGTCCATCCCGGACTGGATTTTCTCGACCCTTCCTGCACTGAAAGTACTTGCGGGAGTAAGCCTGGTCGCTGGCGGCTACCAACTTGCCAGAGGTTTTAAGAAAAAGACCAATCTGGTGCTGGGCTTATTGGGAGGATTATTTGTCTTCGCTTTCCTGACCTGGGCGACCGCCGATGGCAGCCTGAACCTATCAGGCTTGATCCGCAGCGCCCTAATAAAAGCCGTTCCCCTCACTTTTGGAGCCCTCTCAGGTGTTTTATGTGAAAGATCCGGTGTGGTCAATATCGCGATTGAGGGCATGATGTTAACTGGCGCATTTGTCAGCGCATTTGTTGGAAGCGTTACCAATATCTGGATCGGGTTATTGGCGGCCGTTCTCGCGGGTGGGTTCCTGGCAGCTATATTGGCTGTGTTATCCATCAAATACAAAACGGATCAGATCATCGCCGGAACGATCATCAATATCTTCGCAACAGGGATCACTTCCTTCCTGTCAGCAAAATTCCTCCAGCGGTATCAGAACCTCAACGATCCGGGGCGTTTCCCGACCATCAATATCCCCATCCTATCAGAAATACCTTTCTTGGGACCCATACTCTTCCAGCACAATATGTTTGTTTATGCAATGTTCCTTTTCCTGATCCTGATCACAGTCGGGCTCTATTACACACGCTGGGGATTACGGACCAGGTCTGTAGGTGAACATCCCAAAGCTGCTGACACCTTGGGAATCAATGTTTTCAGAACCCGCTACATCTCGGTGATCCTGGGTGGTTTTATGGCTGGTTTTGGCGGCGCATACTTCACACTAGGATCTGTGGGCAGGTTCGACGAATTGATGACTGCCGGTCGCGGCTTTATTGGCCTTGCAGCAATGATCTTCGGAAACTGGAATCCTTTAGGTTCTTTCAGCGCCGGTTTGTTATTTGGCTTTTTTGACGCGCTGGCATCCAAGGTGGCGATCTTAAAGGTTCCCATCCCCTCTGAAGTGATGTTGATGTTCCCTTACCTGGCAACCATGGTCATTCTGGCTGGAGTTGTCGGCCGAGGACAAATGCCCGCAGCTGACGGTCAGCCTTACGAAAAAGAATAATATTTCATAAAAAAAAGGATGCGGGATGGTCTACTTCATCCCGCATCCTTGAAAATCCAGGGCGCAGAGTTTGCGCCTTTTTTTAATGCAGCTTTTTCGAGTAAACTCCAAATTCCTTCACTGCATCGACCATGGCCAGAACATTTTCTGGCGGCACATCATTCATGATCGTATGCACTGATGAAACCATATATCCCCCACCTTCTCCAAGCAGGCGGATAACTCGTTTAACCTCTTCCCGAACATCCTCTGGAGTCCCACTTGGTAAAACACGATGGGTGTCAATTCCTCCACAGAATACAATATTATTTCCAAATCTCTTCTTCAAGCCTGCCAGATCGGACATCTTTCCCGCTGAAGTTTGGATGGGATTCAGGATATCAACTCCCATTTCAATAAAATCATCTATCAATGGCACCACATCCCCATCTGTATGAAAGAAAACTTTGGCTTTTGTACGTTCTTTGATAAAGCCGATGAAATCAGCATGAATAGGTTTTAAGATTTCCCGGTACATATCCGGCGACATCAGCAGGCTGTCCTGAGTACCTAAATCATCACCGATCTTAATCATATCCACGTTATCACCCAAAGCTCCCAGAAAATGTCCCATTAATTCTTTGCACAGCCGGGCGGTTTTTTCAAGCAAAGCCCTGGCAAAGTCAGGATAGATCGCCAAGTTCAGTAAGAACGTATCCATACCCTGCATCGCAAAAGCTCTCTCGAGCGGGAAAAGCAGCCAGGGAGTGGCCAAAATGGCATATTGATTGGCCTCAATCAATTTCGCAGACTCTTTCTGGACATGAGCAATTCGTGACGGATCATTCATATCGGGCCAATCTGGATAATCTTCGATCTCCTGTACCGTTGTTGCATCTTTCAGAGGGTGGACACCCGGAAACCATTCTCCAGGTGATATTTCCTTTTGGCCGCTACCCCAGCTGTCGATAAATGGTGAGTGAGGTTCCCTATTCTGATTTCGCTTCAAGGTTTCCGCAGGATGGATATCCCGCACACCGCGTACATCACTATGCAATCGCTGCAAGGTCAGTTCATCTATCTTGGCGGTACCCAGTTCAGGCCACTGGTAGATATATTCATCCGGAGCCTGGATCCCTGCGAGGGCTTTAATTCCCTGGTAAGTGCTCATCTTGATCCCGGTAGCATTACTTTCGCCTATCACAATAGGTACCCGATCCGGAACCTTATGATCCAAAACAGTTAAAACCCGCTCCCTTGATGTCATCTTCATGAAAATAACCTCCTCAAATACCTTAGGCTGCTTTTTTAGTCTACCATACCATTAGAGACTGAAATCAGATTGGTTTGAGGCTGGAAATATGGAAATAATAGTTAAAAATATTGGTATAGCTATCATTTTTGAAAACAGACTGACACCCTGCAGACCACTAAATGCCCTCCCTGTACCGTTATAATGAGGGAACAAATAATGAGCCAGACTGTGGTATGGTTTCCCGACAGCCTGGCCGGGTGGTTTAACTGGAGTGTGTCTAATCAAAGTATGAGCAAAAACAGGGTTTGGACCGGATTGATCTTCATACTTGCTCTCACATTGCTCGTAGCGGCCTGTGATCAGATTCAGGCACCCCAGAAATACACCGTTAAGGGCACCTCCACGAAGACTCCCTTTCAGATCAAATCCACTTATACTGCCACCAGTGAACCTCCTCCCACTTTTACTCCATCACAAACCCCCACGGATACAGGGACACCCACTAGCACGGAAGAGATCACTGAAACCCCTACAAACACGCCAACGGAGACCGCTTCAGTCGAGGTTCCCACTGGCACATCCCCTCCTATTTCAAATACTTCGAAACCCCCAACGTCAATACCAGTGATCACGGACAAACCCACCACCAAGGTTTTGGTGACGACTAACTGCCGCTTAGGGCCTGGTGTGGAATATCCAAAACTCACACCCCTCCTGGCTGGCAGGGTAGTCCCGTTAGTGGGCAGGAACGTGGATTTCTCTTACTGGGTCATCAAGGATCCTGGAGGCACTGGCCGGAACTGCTGGTTATGGGGCTATTATGCAAGAACCACTGGCAACGTCCAGGCTTTGCCTATCTTCGACTCACCGGACGAGGAAACAGACACGCCACGGCCCACTATTCCAACAAACACACCAACCATGACGAAGACTCCTGGCCCGACAAATACGCCCAATCTCACGCCGGCCACATTCACAAACACGCCCCTGCCGCCTACGGTAACGCGTACCCCGAGCATTACACCTACGCCGAGTGATACGCCTACGCCCAGTGATACACCCGTCCCTAGCAACACGCCACTACCCAGCAACACTCCCCTGCCCAAATACTGCCCGTATACCTCTCCCTCAACGTCTGAAGAGCAGCAGATATTTGACATGATCAATCAAGCTCGCAGGGACGCCGGATTGAATACCCTCAGGTCTCTTGATTCCCTCGTTTCGGCTGCCAGGGATCACGGACAAGACATGACCTGCAACGGTATGTACGGACATAATTCCTCTGATGGTACGCGGGCTTGGGAAAGGATCGGCCTCTATGCCCATGGTCAATCCAACTGGTGCTACTCAAACTGCTGTTGTGGGGAAATCGTTTACGGGGGAGGATATTATCTGACTCCGACGCATGTTTTTGACTGGTGGATGAATCACCCTCAAGATGTTTTGCCCTTCTGGTGCGATGAAGGTAATGATCACAGATGCACCATACTCGGAGAATGGTACACCCACATGGGAGTGGGTGTGGTCGTATACGAATATAACGGCGTTATCCGAAAATCCTTCACTGTCGACTTCACCAGACGCTGAACACAGAATCAAAGTATTACTATTGCAGTATTTTTATCTCAGGGATAGTCTCGATCCGGTATTTCATGTTCCACCACAGCCAGTACACGCTGCCTCGAAGTCATTGCCATAGATCTTATCCTCCACAATAGCCATAAACAACAAATATTCTAAGTCTTTCATACCTCTTAATACTTCTTCGAGCTTGGGTTTATGAGGTACCTTATATAGGGAGACGAGTTCTGAACCCTCCTACTTATCAATTCTGTAAAGTCTTCTCCCCTCAACTTAGAAGGTAATCAACTTCTTTCTACCGTTATAATGAGGGAACAAATAATGAGCCAGACTGTGGTATGGTTTCCCGACAGCCTGGCCGGGTGGTTTAATTGGAGTGTGTCTAATCAAAGTATGAGCAAAAACAGGGTTTGGACCGGATTGATCTTCATACTTGCTCTCACATTGCTCGTAGCGGCCTGTGATCAGATTCAGGCACCCCAGAAATACACCGTTAAGGGCACCTCCACGAAGACTCCCTTTCAGATCAAATCCACTTATACTGCCACCAGTGAACCTCCTCCCACTTTTACTCCATCACAAACCCCTACGGATACAGGGACACCCACTAGCACGGAAGAGATCACTGAAACCCCTACAAACACGCCAACGGAGACCGCTTCAGTCGAGGTTCCCACTGGCACATCCCCTCCTATTTCAAATACTTCGAAACCCCCAACGTCAATACCAGTGATCACGGACAAACCCACCATCAAGGTTTTGGTGACGACTAACTGCCGCTTAGGGCCTGGTGTGGAATATCCAAAACTCACACCCCTCCTGGCTGGCAGGGTAGTCCCGTTAGTGGGCAGGAACGTGGATTTCTCGTACTGGGTCATCAAGGATCCTGGAGGCACTGGCCGGAACTGCTGGTTATGGGGCTATTATGCAAGAACCACTGGCAACGTCCAGGCTTTGCCTATCTTCGACTCACCGGACGAGGAAACAGACACGCCACGGCCCACTATTCCAACAAACACACCAACCATGACGAAGACCCCTGGCCCGACAAATACGCCCAATCTCACGCCGGCCACATTCACAAACACGCCCCTGCCGCCTACGGTAACGCGTACCCCGAGCAAAACGCCAACGCCGAGCAAGACACCTACACCCAGCAATACACCCACAGCCAGCAACACGCCTCGACCCAGCAATACACCACTCCCGAATCAATGCGATACAGGGAATTACTATACTGTATCCTCGCCTTATGAAGAGCAGCTGATCCTGAATCTGATCACCGCGGCCAGAAGTGATAATCATTCGAACCCCAATACGCCTCCGTCTCCACCCCTCAGCACCTCACCATCCTTGGTCAGAATAGCCAGGGAACATGGCCGGGACATGCTCTGCAACGGCCTGGGAAGTCACACATCATCCGATGGCACAAGGGCTTGGGAAAGGATCGGCCTGGCGATATACGGGTCATCCAACTGGTGCTACTCAAACTGCTGCTGCGGGGAGATCTGGCACAGCGGCTGGTCCCCACAAAGTAATTTTGACTGGTGGATGACACATCCCGAAGATCCTCCGTTCTGTTCACTTGGCAATGCCCACAAATGCACCATTCTTGGACGGTGGTATACCAGGCTTGGTGTTGGTGTTACCCATTTAGTAGACAGTAACGGCAATATCGTCAGGAAATTCTTTACTGTCGATTTCGTCAGGTACTGATCCTCAGGTCATCGTATGCGAATTGCTTTCTTGAATCCCCAGGGTAATTTTGATCCGGCGGACAGTTATCTTGCGGAACATCCTGATTTTGGCGGCCAGCTGGTTTACGTAAAACAAGTAGCTCTCGCGCTGGGAGAGCTCGGGCACGAGGTAGATATCATTACCCGACAGATCCAGGACCCTGCCTGGCCAGAATTTTCCAGTCCTCTTGATTCCTATCCTGGTATACCCCAACTGCGAATCATTCGCCTCCCTGCAGGTCCTGGACATTTCCTCAGAAAAGAACATCTCTGGCCATACCTGGGTCCAGAATGGGTCCAGAATATCATCAGCTTTTATCAAAAGGAAGATGTTTTCCCTGACTTCTTTTCAGCCCATTACGGTGATGGTGGAATTAGCGCTGTTTTACTCGAAGAGAAAACCGGGATCCCCTTTACTTTCACAGCCCATTCACTGGGTGCCCAAAAATTGGATCATTTGAACGATGGGAGAGAAGATTTCCTGTCTCTAGACAAGGAATATTACTTCAGCCGTCGTCTTGTTGCTGAGAGGACGGCGATGAATCGCTCTCGGGTGAATATCACGAGCACCCTCCAGGAGAGAGTAGTCCAATATGGCCATCCAGCTTATCAGGGGGCTGTTGATATTACCAATGATAATCGCTTCGCCATGATACCCCCAGGCGTAAACCTGGCTGTCTTCGATAAGAATATCACATCAGAATCTGAGAATGAAACGATAAAACATATTAACACCGTACTCGCCAGAGACCTGAACCAGGACCGCCTGAACCTACCCTGCATCATCGCTTCCAGTCGGGTCGAATTGAAGAAGAACCACATGGGCCTGGTCAAAGCTTATGCCCAGAATGCTGAGCTGCAGGGAGCATCCAATCTTGTGATCCTTACCAGCGGTCTCCCAAACCCGCTAAAAGATATCACTGGTGCCACAATAACTGAACTAGAAGTACTGGAACCGCTGATAAAGTTCATTGATGAGAATGGATTGAGGGGCAAAGTAACCATGTTCTCCCTCAAAGGCCAGTCCGCATTGGGGGCTGCCTACCGGTTCTTCTCAAATCTGGGATCCGTATTTACCCTCCCGGCACTTCATGAACCATTCGGGTTGGCACCCCTGGAAGCGATGGCCGCCGGTTTACCTGCTGTAGTAACCAAATTCGGAGGACCAAGTGAAAGCATGAAGCAGGGAGCAGATACATTCGGGATCCTGATAGATCCCTCCAATCCTCATGATATCAGCGAGGCCATTCTTTCTCTCGTGAATAATCCAGATCTCTGGAATGAATATGCCAAAGCTGGTTATAAAAGGGTCATATCTACCTATAATTGGAAAAAGACCGCCAGTGCATATCTGGATATCTTTGATAAGTATTTGAAAATTGGAGGTTCAGAGGAGTATCTCCCGATCCATCCATTCTTCACTGACCCCAACCAAATGAATGAAATCAACCTGGCTGATCTTGGGTTGATCTTATAGGAGTAAATGCATTAGGCTCGACTGGTTAGGTTAAGACCGTTAAAGAGATAATATCCCTATGTAATTGAGCGGAGGAAACGTTGTCCTGGGAAATCTCATACATCTCCTTGCTCGGAGACCCTCTGGAGCGTCATGGCAGCCCCAACTATGCAGCAGAGAGAGTGTACGTTAATGAACTATCCCAGTATCTGGGTACTTTAGGTCTGAAAATCGATGTTTTCAGCCGGTGGGAAAATGACCAGCAGCCCAGCATGGAAGATTACTCCCGCGGAACCCGCGTAATCCGGATTCCAGTTGGTCCTCCAGAGAAAATTCAACAAGAGAGGCTCATCCCCTTATTGAAAGATATAGCTACCTGGATTCCCACCTATCAGATCCAACAAGGTCTGCATTATAACCTTGTCCACACTTATACATACCTCAGTGGTCCAGTGGGTATCCATCTGAAAGACACCTGGGGGATTCCCCTTGTTCACACATTCGATTCTCTTAGCGCAGTTGAAATGGAGATTCTGGGATCCGATTTCCAGGGCATGGAGATCCAACAAAAGATTGAAAAATTGATTTGCAGCAGGGCGGACCGGATCATTGCTCAAAATAAGCAAGAAAAGCTCGATCTGATCGAGCTTTATAATGTTGCTCCAGACCTGATATCGGTTATCCCGTATGGGGTCAATCTGGATATCTTCCAACCTCACCCTCAAGCTGAGTCGCGCCAGGAAATAGCATTCCCGAATGACATATTCCTGATCATTTATGTTGGAAAATTGGAAGAACAAAAAGGCTTAGATACTCTGCTTAAAGCCATTCAACTTGTTGATAATCCAATGATCCAGGCAGTGATTGTTGGTGGCCCTTTTTCAGAGAAACCGTTTCTCAGCCGATACGAGCTTTCCCGGGCACCCTTTCAAAAATATGTTGAGATGATTGATGATTATGGATTGGAAAAACAGATCACCTTTACAGGATCCAAACGCCCAGACCAGCTGGCGATATATTACAGCGCGGGTGATGTTACAGTGGTTCCCTCCTATTATGAGCCATTTGGAATGACTGCAATGGAAGCAATTTCTTGTGGAAGCAGTGTTATCGCTTCCCGGGTTGGCGGCCTGATGTCGATAGTTCAAGAAAACCGTGTTGGCGCCCTTTTTGATCCTCGAAGTTCTGAGGAGCTTGCGGAGAAGATCAGGATCCTCTACGACCAGCCGAAGATCAACGATGAGCTTAGAAAAAACGCCCGGGCTTATGCTGAGGAGCATTTCAACTGGCTGTCTACTGCAAGATCAATCAGTAATGTATACGATGAGTTGATCAAGGAATCAGCTAACAGCAGTTGATTTTTGTTTGCATTTCCCGATAAAAAAAGAAGCGGTTCCCATTGAAGAAACCGCTTCTTTTTTTACATAACTCTATGGCTACTGAGGGGGCCAGATTCCGGCCTGGAATTCGGTCAAACGCTGGATGATCAGTTCCTTATCAACAACCAGCGCAAAAACACTTTCTTCCCGAAAATCATCCCAGACAAATTGACCCGCAGCATCTATTAACTCTGTGGGAACGATATTTTCAAAAACAAGGTCCTCTCCCGGATCGATATGAACTGCCAAACAGGCCATCTGGGTGATGTCCCCGGTGCTAAAATCTGTTACGACATAAGCACGCAGCTGGTTGGCAAGAGCTGGAATCTGCTTGATACCGCTAGGTGTCAGCATCTGGTTTGCCAGGCCTTTGATAACCTGGCTCTGCATGCGTACCCGCCCAAAATCTCCATCTGCATACTGCCGCGACCTAACTACGACTTCTGCTTGAGAACCGTTTAGATTGTGATATCCAGCCGGTAAGAACAAACGAGGTGCAGGCAAAGAGATACGTTTGATATACACATCCTCAGGGAGATAAACACTGATTCCGCCAAGTGCATCGACAATATTGCGAAAAGCATATTTATTAACCGTAAGGTAATGATCTACACTGATGCCAAAATTGTTCAGCAGTGTGTCAGCTAGAAGGCCAGCTCCATAACCAGCACCATCCCAATGACCCATACCTTCGGTTCCATAAAAATAAGCCTGATTCAATTTCCCTTTTGTAATAGAAGGATCTGTAGCTCCAGGTATATCCACCCACAGGTCTCGGGGCATGGAAACCAGGACAACTTTTTGGGTTTGGAAATCCAAGCGCACCAAGGAAATTGAATCCGCCAGCCCATAGAGATAATTCTCGGTATCGATACCTATCAGCAGGATCGTCAGGGAAGTATCGTTTCCGCAGACTGGCTCTATGGTTGGTGTGGGTGTATCAACGATTATCGGTGTTTCTGTGGGGGTTGGAACCTCCGTATCAACTATATCTGGCTCTGGTGTATAGGTCAGCGTGCTTGATGGTGTCGAAGTCTGGAGATCCAGAGCTTCATCAAATGGTGTATCCCAATTCAAATAGATATACCACCCTCCAACATTGAGTAATATCAAAAGCACCAAAATGATGCCAATTTTGACCGGTGATTTCCTGATTGATTCCAGCATATATTTCCCTCTTTAGTTTTTAACCTCGAGGTATCTTATCATAAAGGACTACCACTGGCAAGGAAAGGGCCTTTTAGGGGAAATACAGGCGATCAGGGCCAGATTCCCAACTGAAAATCCCCCAAAAGTTGGCGAAGTTGATCATCATCTCCCACCAGAGCAGCTGTATTTGTGTCAATACCAGGATCATAGATCCGCTGCTGTTCCAAGAAATCTTCAGGCAGGGAGATAAAATCCAGATCTTCCTTATAATCCAGCATCCCTGCCAGGCAGATCAGCTGAGTAATATCAGCCGGTGATAAATCCGTCATGATGTTGGATCTCAACTGATCAATCAACCTGGGGATAGCTTTTAGACCTGATGCTGTTAGCAGCTTGGCAGCTACAGCCCTGAGAATGAGTGTCTGATTGTCCATTCTGCCATAATCACCTATGGTTATCCTCTGGCGCGCCAGTTTCTCAGCTTCCTCGCCTGTCAGGTGATGGTATCCGGGAGTCAGGAATAGTTTTGGCTCTTTATTGACTTGTTCGTAAACAATCCAGGGGAGATAAACATCAATGCCTCCCAGAGCATCTATGATCCTCCGGAAGCTATAAAGATTTACCGCCAGATAATTGTCTGCCCTGTAGCCATAATCGATCCACAATGTCTCAGCTAACAGCCCTGATCCATGACCGCTGCCAGAATAATAGCCCATACCTTCTGTGCCGTAAAAATATGCCTGGTTCAATTTGCCAGCAGTAATCCCCTCCTCCTCCAATCCAGGGATCTGGACCCATAAATCCCTCGGCAGTGCCATAACAGTCACCTTTTTCAATTGAAAATCTATTCGGGCTATCCTGATAGCATCCGCCAAGCCGTACAAATAAGAATTAGAAGCCACGCCCGATATCAAGACATTTAATACCGGTGGTCCTCCACAAACTGGAACAATAGTAGGTGTCGGTGTGAGGTACGGCTCCAGTGAAAATTGTGGTCCATCCGTAGCTGCAGGATTGGTTGGGAGGGCTGAAGTAGCAGATGGCGTGGGCAATGGAAGATCAAGGGGTTGGTCAAAGGGCGTATTCCAGGGAATCAGCAGATAACCAACTCCAAGCAGGATGGCTAAACCAGCGATACTGAATATCACCACTTTGAGGAATTTCAGATGTCTGTTGATCAAGTTGAATATTTTCTGTTTCATCAGGGTATCTTCAGCTTTGATAAGGACGGATCATCCGCATTAAATGTTCCTCACGGAACTGTTTGTCTTCCGCCAATCCTGGTTTTGCTTAATGTGTATGAGAAAAGATGGATCTGAATAATAATTTCAGTCCAAGGGAGATGAATCCAGGTTGAAGGACAACCAGTTTCCAAAAGTGCGATCGCATATTGTCCCGGTCATGAAGGCTCAAAAAACGAGTTACCGCGGGATTCAGCATGGTGATCAGATCACCATAGTCTCCCGGAGCCATTTGATCCAGCAATCTCCTGATCAAATGATGCAGGTCCAATTCCCTGTTAAGGTTCAAGTCTGATCGCTTATGGTCGATACCCTGGATGGTCCTGACAGCGTCCAGAGCTCCCACAAACCCCGTCACAGTGCCCCCTACGGTTGAAACTTTAACCTGGCCTGCAGCATCGCCCACAAGCAAGACAGGCAGGTTTCCCAGTTTATACTCTGCACGGGAATTCCTGGAGTGAAGAGCTGCCTGACCTGATTGGAATGAAATGGGTCTGAAATCATTTTTTAATAGAAATCCATCCAGGAGATCTTTTATATTCGCCCCTGGTTCTGTTATCAAACCCACAACAGCCTGATTACCACCTCGGGGTATCAACCAATAGAAATATGGAGTATCCTCAACATCAAACCAGACCCGGACCATCCTGGGGTCCCAACCAGCTGGGAGATCGATTACAGCCTGGAGCAGCGGAACCGAAGGCACCGGATGTATACCTATGCTTTTTCGGACAACACTGTTAACGCCATCTGCTCCGATAAGAAAATCCGTTGTTATCAGTTTGGAAGAATTATCCACACTAACGCTGATTTGAGGTCTGCCCTGATGGGTATCAAAACCCAAGAATTCACATTGGTGGATAAGTGTAACGCCGGCAGTTTCAGCACGGGCGGCCAGGAAAGATAACAATTCAGCGCGATCGATGATCAAATCCGGGGATGATAATTGAATATCAGCTTGATTTTGGCCTGATTGAATCCGAAAAGTATCGATTTCCTGTTGGATCAACGCGGAAGGTAGATCATCCATGACCTGGTACAACCCGGGTGTGATGATATACGTTCTTTCCTCGGGTTTCATCCCGTCAGAACGATCCAACACAGCCACTTGTTTGCCTTGTTTCGCCAGTGCCTCCGCAGCAAACAACCCTGCAGATGAGGCGCCGACTACAACTATATCGAAAATCAAACATCCTCCAACATTTATGGCTACAACCGCAATATTATAATAGATAATCAGCAGATAATGAAGTAGAAATTGATTATAGACCGAGTGACTGAGTAACAGAGCGACCAGGAGACGGGGGAATATACTCTGGGTGCATGACCAGATTACCTCTGCGAGGTTTGACCGGGGACGGAACTTTTGACTGGACGACTTGGGGGTTGGGAGCGCTTCTCACCACGTCTCCAAGTCCCCTTCTCAATTTTACTTGGTGATATCATCTACGTACGAAATGGTCCAGGGGCAGTTCTCGGCCACTGTCGCGGAAATATTCTCCCAGATCAAAGGTTGCTTTTGCTTGTGGACATCGATGATTGCTTCTGCCAGACAACCGGATCCCCCCTGATAGTTTACTAAAGTAAAACGCCATAAGTCATCATAGGTCACAATCTCCCCCGGTATTCGATCTGTCTTGTATGTGATCATCTGCCCTACCTGGGCACAATTCCCCAGCAGCGTTTCCGAGAAAAGCGACACACTTGCCTCGACCTGCTCCAGATCAATTCCAAAGGCATATTCGGGAAGGAAGATTTCCATTTCGATCAATAAAGCTCCGCGGAGTGTAGCCTGGCTCCAATCATCCAGCTTGGCATATCCCAACTGGCATCTACCCACTTCAAGGACCAACGGGCAAAATTGATCATAGAAATCTCTGTTCCAGAGCAAAGTGGTATCAGCTCCCAATTCTGTCATATGCCCAAACCCGTATTCACGGTATAGGTCCTGAGTTGTTTCCGGCCAGAATTGGGACTCCCTGGCAAAGATGCGCTTCAGCAAATAGGCAGGTATGCCCGTCTCTTCTGCAGATTTGAAAATATATGAATCAAAGGTATTCTGCCACAAATCAACATAGCCGCGGGAGGCCTCTAAACCGCACTGGGAGGCATAACCATCTGCAGTTAAACCGTGATCGTCGCAGCGGCTGGTATCAATATATCCTTCCAGTATCATCTGTCCTGCCAGGTAAGTGTAAGGCTCATTCGTCTTCAACATACTGGCCGAGGATGGATTATCCAACCATTCTGGAATATTTCCCAAGGGTGGAAATGAGCTCCAAATACCAGCGCAACCAGTCATGTTGTCCAGATCATCTAAGCCGCTAACAATTTCCACTCGCCACCCTGAAGTCAATGGATCTTCGGAGGATATTTTCAAAATCCGGATCCGGCCCATAAAATGATCTGTGCTATCTCCATAACTTGAATCTGCCCAGAATTCAAGCCCTATTCCTCTCCCATCGGTTTCCTGAAGTGGGACCTCACAGCTTTCAGCAGCACAGGAAAAGGATTTTTCATCAATTCTCCCCTGGATCAGGATGATCTCCTCATTAGGAAGGGGTTCTTCGGCTGAAATAAGCATAAAAGGCTTGGTCTCACACAGGTCAGTTCCCTGGACAGGAACACATTCAGTAAGGTCAATCCTGAGTGTTGGAGATGGTAAGTCCAGCACAATTTCCTTGGTGATCTCTTCAGATCTAAGTGGAAAAAGGTATATTCCGCTGCAATCCTGAGTATCACCCTCAGATAATTCTGCACAGGAAGCGGTTTCCAGCCACTGGTAATAGATTATTTCCCCACACTGGTAATAGATCTCTGGGCCGGAGGGTTGATCAGGATGGTCGATTTTCAACTCGCAAACCAGGTCGTTATCATCCAAGCTCATCAGCCGCCAATTGTATTCAATATATGAAATTTCGATGATTTGTTTTCTGCCCGAACCATCATCAGCAAAAACCCGCCCGGGGATAATCATGATCACCATCAATAAAGTGAAAATGAGTATTCGGGTTAATCGAGCTGCCAGCGTTCTTTTATTCATCTATTCCGATTAAAAAAGATGTCTCTCACCTTGATAATGGATATACTTGCTTTATCCAGAAAATAATGAACTGGGGGAATCTTATCTCATTGCCCTCAGTTTCTACTATTCTACTGTCTTTAACGGGAAACTCAATAGGCAACGGTAAATAAATCTATAATCAAAAGAGGTCCCTGCCAAGAGCAGGGACCTCTTTTAGGTTGGATACCTTTACATACTACTTGTGATTCTTTCTCTTCCGGAGGAGAAATGCTCCCAGGACTGGAAGCTTCAAGAAGAATCCTGTCCTGATCAGCGACTCGATAAAGCGATACAACCATGATTCGACCGGTGTATCTCCCAGATTAAGTACGCTATCTCCCATCATTCCCGTTACATAGGGGTCAGCATTGGCACCATTATGGTTCCAGATCAAGTCAAAGGAGTATGGTTCAAGCGTTAGGACCTGGAAGCTGATTTTGATCAACTGCGAACCACCGGGTTGAATTGTTATGATACCGGCTGGTTCTATGATCACTTCGCGGAGATTAATCAGGTTTTCGGGCACAATACTGTCAATGACCAGCGGTCCCGCACTATTATGATTGTCTATCTTATAGGTTACTTCCACAAAGCGGAAGAAGTCATGTCTGCCTATATAGTCCACAGCCCCATCAAAGATGGTCACTCCTTCCGGTCTGTTGACGACCAGTTCTGGCTGGTGTGTCTTCCAACTCACTTGGTAGATTCTCTGAAAGCACTGCATCTGGTTGTTTCTAAAGGACAATCTCCCAGTGCCTGATAAACGACATCGATCATCGTAATCCATCACACCAGGTATCGACTCCGCCCAGGTTCAAGTCCACTTCCAGGAAGGAATGCTCACCCAGGATGGGGAAGCATGTCTGACCCATAGGTTCACTCGAACCCTGTCGCTGGAGAGATACTTCCACCACACCAGGCGCAGCAGGATCGATCTCTATCTGGACCTGTATTGCCAACTCCTCAGGAATGTATAATTCCATGGGAGAAACTGGCGTTACGCTGAGAGCTTTGAAAGGATTGTCATTCATCACTCCTGTGCCCATGACCGAGAAAACATAAGGACTGATATTGGATCCATTATGCGTAAAGAGGACATCAAAAGAGAAATTCTTGATCTCCGCTACAAGGAAACTTACACTGACAGGGATCTCTCCATTGGGTGGGATAACTACTGGTCCCACAGGATCGATAAGCAGCGACTCAACATTCACAGGGTTCTCAATCCGCAGGCTTGCTACAGATAGACTGGTCGTTGAAGAGGTATTTTGGATCAGATAGTTCAAAACCACCTTTTCGTAAAAAGCCTGATTCCCAATCACATCAATGCCACCTGCCGGGAGCATTGTCCCACCCTGAGACTTGACCTCCAGGCTGGGAATCTCTTCTTCCCAATTGACGATATAAGTCTGGGTTAGATCACTATCCTGCTTACCCACAATAGGACAAGAGCCCTTGACTCGGTATTTCGTAACCAGATCATACTCTCTGGATCCGGGAGCTCCCTGATTGATCTCAAGGTCAAAACTCCTGGGTTGATCCAGTCTGTCCACCAGGAGCTGGCAAACCCTATCAACCTCGCTCCCAGTTTTCGAATCGATCAGGCTTAGTTGCAGCGCACCTTGATCAGGGGCTGCCAGTCCAACTTCTACAGCCAAAGCAAAAGGCTTACCGATCAAGGAGCTACCCGGGGAGGTGGGGTTCGGTATAACATACTGGACAGGGTTGTCCGTCATAATCCCCTCACCCTGGAAAGTGATCCTGTAAGGAGAAGAATTGGCTCCCTGATGTTTAATGGCAAGATCAAAGGAAAACCCACCGGTATTTCCTACCAGGAATGAAATATCCAGATCATGATCAGTCACCTTTTCAAGGACGAAACCAGCACTCGGCTCGACCTCAACAGTGTTGATATTGGTCAGATTCTCAATTCCTATGCTGGTGATATTCAGTGAACTGGTAGATGAGATATTTCGAATCAGATATTCAAGATCAATCGCCTGGAAATATTCATATTGTCCCAAATTGACAATTGCCCCTGCTGGAATCAACCCGCCTGCTGAGTTGTGAATTTCAAGTTCAGGTAATTCTTCCTGCCAATTTACCTGGTAACTCACGGTCTGGCCGTCAAGCGGTTGACCGGCAGGTGGGCATCCTTGCCGTGTATAAAAATCCGCTTCGATGTCATATACACTTAGAGCTGCTATCGGTTCTGACCAGGATAATTCATAAACAGCCAGATCAGGACCAGAGTTTGAAATCAGCTGGCATATCGGATCCAGAACCGGATCTCCGTTAGAGTCAACCAGACTAACCATTAGTGCACCATCTGTTGGGGCATCATAGGCGACAGTTATTTCCAATCCGTAATTTTCGCCAATCAATGCCTGGCCAGGAGATGCTGGGTGAGGCGAGATGGACTCAATCGGGTTGGCAAGTAGTTCCCCTTCTCCTTGGATGCTGAAGGTGAATGGAGAAGCATTGGTAGCTGTATGAATCAGGTTGAGATCAACTGAAAACTCTCCTGGAGCCAAGACTTCAAATTCGACCGCCAGGGGAATCTGCTCGCCAGGACCGATCAAGAATCGGTAAAGTAGTAAGGCCTTCCAAACCGGCAATATTCTCCCCGTTGGCAAAACTGATCTCCGATCAACTCCATATCGCTGGTGTTGGATGGATTGTGAACCAGGTATTCCTGCTCAACAACCTGGAAGAGCGCCAATATACCAAGATCATCCACTCCACCCTGGCTGATCGGACTTAGGTTCGTCCTTGTTAATTCGAGGATAGGGGCATCCTCCTGCCAGTCGATCTGATAACCTTGAGAAAGGTCTAGATCAGATTTATCCCCAATCGGACAGGATCCAACATCCCTGTATCTGGCCCAGATCTGATATTCTTCAAGCCCGATATCCTGGATCACCCAGGCAAGGTCGAACCCATACACAGATTGGCCGGCACCTGACACAGGCACGCAAGAGGAATCCACCAGGCTTGTGCCATCCAGACTTTCTACACTGACCTGCAGCAGCCCCCCAGCTGGAGAATCAAGATCGACATCCACATGAAGGTCATATTCCTCGCCGATCCAATTCGTTCCAGGAGAAAGCGGTTGGGCAACAATTGATTGGATGGGACTGCTTGACAAACCTCCAGTGCCGCGCACAGTGAAGACAAACGGTGATGGGTTGCTGGCGTCATGTGCCAGGAGGATATCGAAAGAATAGGAACCGCTGGATTGGACTTCATAACTCAAGGCCAGGGAAATCTCGCCCTCCGGTCCAATCGTCACCGGACTCTCCAGATCCAACTGAAGGTTCGCAGCATTGTTCACATTATTAAAACTGGCAGATAGAATTTGGAAACCCTTCATCGTGGATGGATTCTGTACCAGGTATCCCCGCTGATTGACCTGGAACAGTTCCGTCATTCCAACATCATCCACTCCGCCTGATGGGATATTCACCTCGTTTTCATCTTGGAGGGTTAGTATCGGCCTTTCATCCTCCCAGGTTAGCTTGTAGACAACTGTCTGGTCGTATTCAGATTCATCGATTATTGGACACTCACCCTCACTGCGATAACGAACAGAGACAGGATAGTTCTTCTGACCTGGTTCCGATTCCATCAAGGTGAACTCAAAGGATTCCACACTTTGATTATTCGCAATTACCGGTATGCAGTAAGACTCCAGGGGCTCTTCGGCTCCTAGTTCCTGGATGCTAGCCTGCAATATTCCTTCTGGTCCCGTATGAAGATGAACATCCACGTTTATTTGATGTGGATAATCAATTACCGCAACACTTGGGGATGCCGGTGCCCATGTAAAATATCGGAGGGAGTGGCGAGTAGTAATCTTGTAGCGATCTTCAACCGGATCTTCTTCCCCTCGCGTAACGATCACCTTGGCAGTGTAATTCCCAACCTCCTCATAAGTATGTTCTGCGGTCTGTTTCTCATTCTCAACACCAATGCATTTCATCCCAACTTCGTTATACTCACACTCACCTTCGGCAGGAATAGGCAATTCTCCACAAGTCTCTTCGACCACAGCCTGATCGGCTTCCAGGACGGTGCACTCCCACCAGAATGCGAAATCCATTAATCCGGTCGCGTCACCATTGACATTACCTGTAAGTACAGCAGAATATGGCGCAGGCATATTATAAGCATCACTGGTCAATGAAACCCATAACTGGGAGAGGGCATCATACTGCTGCAGCCCTTCTTCCACGCCATTAAAGATATTCAAGTCGATGTGTGCATCAATTCCCGGCACATAGCCATAATTACCGCCACATCCCCCCGGTCCATAATACTGCCAGAAAGCCCAGTCGCGCCACATACCGGTATTGGGATAATAATAAGAGGGTTCAGGTTCACAAGTCCAGTGAGCTACCCAGAGATCATATTCTGTGACAGCTTCCGTCAGATAATTGTTAATGAAGTTGGGATTGACATAGATCAGAGGAGAAATACCGGTGCGGTTCTTGACGGTTACCATCCACTCAAGCACCCATTTGGAAAGCGCAGTCCTGCCCAAAGATGCACCAACTTCCAGGTCCAGCACTGGGCGCAGGTATCCGCTTTTCAGGTAATCACCTACCACGTCCAGGAAGTAATTGGCTTCGTCTGCGGCTTTGTTTCCCAGGTCAGGTCGGGCAAAATGATAAATGCCCATCATAACCCCTGCGTTTGTGCCATTGATCATATTCTGATGGAATTTCACATCAGTCCAGCCAACGCCTTCTGTGCCCTTGGCAAAAGTGAAGACATAACCAGCGTCAGCCACCAGAGGCCAATTGATCGTTCCCTGCCAGCGAGATACATCCAGGCCATCCACATACTCTGAGGCTGCTTTTGAGACCGGATCGGTGATCCCTTTTGGTAATGGATAACTCTGTTCCGGGAAGACCGGCTCTATGTCCAGGAAGGAGAATGTCCTTAACACCTGATCGAGCTCAGCCAGGACCGTCTCTCGATCAAATTCCTCAATCTCCTGTTCAAAATAACTATCCAGATTCCTATAATGCAAAAGCTGGGTCAACTGATAACAAGCGCCTTTGGTGAAAGTCCGGTAACTGATCCGGTGATAAAATTCTCCCATCACGCCTTCCAGGACTTCGTCCTGCCAGTAGGGGATCCCGTTGATCTCTGTTTCAATCAACGAATCTCGATAATGGGCAGGAGTTTGATAGATACTCTCCGGTTGGAATGAGTTGCAGAAATCCTCCTGGTCTGCTCCTTCCAGAACATGAATGACCAGAGACGCATCAACCAGGTTTGTGCCCTGATAATAATCGGGATCATCAAGATGGAATTCCCAAACCGGTGCCTGGGGAGACAGCCCCACACCCGTGTTAAGGGCATCCTGGTTCAGGATTGATTTCCTCACAACCTGCTGAGGAAACTGGATCTCGAAAGCAAACCCCTCGCTTCGGAACAGTTTCCAGCCATCCTGGACCTGGCTTTCAAAGCCATCTCGAGTCGCTTCCGAATCAGCACTTTCAAAGTCTGGTAGATATACAGGCTCAATCTCAGGGACTGGCGATCCAGTGATCCTGGCATAAGCAGTCCTGATCAAAATTGCCGGATCTATGATGGAATCGATCAGGACAATGCTGATGATCATACAGACACTGATCAGCAGGAAGAGAAAGATTTTTTCTGATCTAAGCATAAGATTACCCTTTTCTGAAAGGATTTAAATATCATGATTGATGGAATCTCTCATTCCATGGCCTTATAAGTGCAATATTCGTACCAGATTATCAATTGGAGATTGAATATTGAAGATTGAATATTGTATCTTCGCTAAAGGAAGGAGAAGGTAATTTCCTTGGCGACCTGGGGACAAGGAGTGCGTTCGGATTGATTGCTGGGCAACGGATGGTTGAGGACCGGGGACGGATCGTTCTGATACTAATCTAAAGCAACATACCCAGTGTAGGGGCGACCCGATGGGTCGCCCGTCTCTTATTCACAGTCATCCAGAGCTGAGTGCGAAGCGCTCAGTCGAAAGGGCATATTTGCTGAACCCGCCATTTCGTCTGCATTCAACCCTTCACCGCCATTCAGGGTTTCTCTTCGCTCAATGAGTTGTGTCTTTTTTCAACTACAGGAGAGGTTACTAAATCTAAAAGGATCCCGCATCCGATTGACAAGGGTATAATCAAAAACAGTTCCCGGGAATGATATGGATTTATGAAATCCCTTAATGTCCTCTTTCTCTGTTCTGAAGCTGCTCCACTGATCAAAGTCGGTGGATTAGGAGATGTGGCTGGATCTCTTCCGGCCGCCCTGCGCGCCCTGCCGGGGGGGCCAGATGTCCGGGTTTGCCTTCCATTGTACAAATCGATCCGTCAATTGAATCTTGGTCTGACTCCAGCGGCCAGCTTTGAGATCTCGCACAAAGACGGTCCACTTCGAGCAGAAGTTTTCCAAAGCTCTGTGGACGGTGTTCCGTTCTATTATATTGATGGCGCTCCAATTCACTCCTCGGATTCTGTTTATAGCGGGAATAATGACCAGGATGGATTAAAGTTCACATTCTTTTCTTTAGCTGCCATGGAATTGGCAAGAATGATCGATTGGAGACCGGACATCATTCACGCCCATGATTGGCACACAGCGCCAGCAGTTTATAAATTGTCCAGGGTCAGAAAGGAGGATGATTATTTCCACCGGACCAGGTCACTTCTCACGGTCCATAACCTGCCTTACCTTGGTGCTGGTTCTGAGAATGCATTAACAGAGTTCGGACTTCCACCAGCCCGGGATTCAATCCTTCCTGTCTGGGCCAATGGACTTCCCCTGCCCCTGGGCTTGCTGTCAGCCGACAAGATCAATACAGTATCGCCGGGATACGCCGAAGAAATACTCACAACCGAGTTTGGATCCGGGCTTGGAGGAATTTTTATTGACCCGCCAGACTGATATCAGCGGAATCCTCAATGGACTTGATCAGAAATGCTGGGATCCGGAAATTGATTCTGATATACTCCACAACTATGCTGCGGATTCCCTGGACAACCGAGTGAAAAATAAGATCAGCCTGCAGGAAGAATTGGGGCTGGATATCGATCCCAACAAACCCCTGCTGGCCATGATCAACAGAATGGATTACCAGAAAGGCGTCGATCTGGTCCCTGATGCCTTGAGAGAGATTGTGGATCTCGATTGGCAGGCCGTTATCCTGGGCACGGGCGATCCGGAACTGGAGTCCGCCGCCAAGCAGCTTGATAGTGACTATGCGCAAGTAGTAACAGTCCTCAAGTATAGTGACAGAATAGCCAGACGCATTTATGGAAGTAGTGATATCATCCTCATTCCTTCCCGCTACGAACCCTGCGGTTTGACCCAGATGATCGGCATGCGCTATGGATGTGTCCCATTGGCCCGCTCTACAGGCGGTTTAAAAGACACCATCATCGATTACCATTCAAACCGCAGAGCCCAGAGCACTGGATTCCTTTTCCAACAGGTATCCTCCTCTGCCCTGGCAAAAACCATTCGGCGCGCCCTGGATATCTACCCCGATAAACGCCGCTGGACCGGATTGCAGCGCCGGGGAATGAAGGCTGACTTTTCATGGGAGAAATCAGCAAGGAAATATTGGAATTTATATAAGGAATTGCAGGAAAGAACGTTGAACGTTCAAGGTTGAAGGTTAAAGATTACTCATTCTTTAAGTTCCTGGAATATGATTGGTCCTTGAGATAATAGATGAACCTATAGATCTGGCTGCTGCACTTCTGGATTTGATCAATGAGGAAATGAAACTGCTCTTTGGAAATATACCTGAGATCATATGCAATATATAGCTGCGAACGGACTTCTCCCGCGGAAGCCTTTGCGTGGCCGAGATAATTAATGAATTGGGCTTGCGTATTACTCTCAAATCCTTCAGCAATATTTGACATTACACTGACTGCGGCTCTTCGAATTTGATTCCTGAACCCAAAATCTCGACCGAATTTCCCCTCATCGCTCAGCATATATACTTGTCTAGTGATCTCGCGCGCTGCTTGCCAGGCGTGTATCTCTTCAAACCGTTTGATTGCTGCCATATACTTATGCCCCCTTCAAACTCTCCTATGTCCTTACAATATCGAATAATCTGAAACATATCAATAGTGTCCCAAAATTAAAACGTTCAACATTTAACGTTCAACATTCAACGATTAACATCATCCCTCTCCTTTTCCTCACTGATCAGTTTTCTATCTTCATTTATTATTTATTTAGGTAGTATAATCACTGACATTTAGATAAGTGTTTAATATGAAATTCACACGCTCATCCGGAATTCTCCTCCACCCCACCAGCCTTCCTGGCCCATATGGAATTGGCGATATAGGTCCTCAGGCTCGACGCTGGATAGATTTCCTGGCCGATAGTCAGACCGGATTATGGCAAATACTCCCGCTGGGACCAACAGGGTATGAAGATTCCCCCTATCAGACTTTTTCCAGCTTTGCAGGCAATCCTTATCTGATCAGTCCAGATGACCTGATCCGAAGAAACCTGCTGCATCCCAATGACCTGAAGAATGCCCCGGATTTCAATCCTCGATCAGTAGAATATGGCGAGGTCATTCCCTGGAAATTGGATCTTCTGGGTAGATCCTTTCTACAATTTCAGAATCAGCAGGGAGAGATCAAGTCTACAGCTGATGCATTCTACTTAGAGCAAAAAGACTGGCTGGATGATTTTGCCCTCTTCATGGCACTGAAGGAGTTCCATGGCGGGAAACCCTGGACCTTATGGCGCCCTGAATACAGGGATAAGGATCCCCAGGCACTGGAGGACTTCCGGGCAAAGAATCCCTTTGCATTTGAACGCCAAAAGTATTTCCAGTTCTTGTTCTATCTCCAATGGAAGGACCTTCGTGACTATGCGAAGAAAAATAATGTCAAGATCATCGGTGATATTCCCATCTTCATCGCCCATGATAGTGCGGACGCCTGGTCAAATCGTTATTTATTCCATTTTGACGAGAAAGGCCTTCCCACGGTGGTCGCAGGAGTACCTCCAGATTACTTCTCGGAAACAGGCCAGCTCTGGGGTAATCCTCTCTATCGCTGGGATGTCCATCAACAAGAGGACTATAATTGGTGGCTCAAACGTCTCCGATCCATTTTCGACATGGTAGATATCGTTCGCCTGGACCATTTCAGGGGTTTTGCTAACTACTGGGAAATCCCTGCTGAGGAAGAAACCGCCATTAATGGTCGGTGGGTCACGGGTCCGGGAGCAAGTTTCCTGAGCCGGGTGGAATCATGAATTTGGCGGTCTGCCGATCATCGCTGAAGACCTGGGAGAAATCTCCCCAGAGGTTTACCAGCTGCGGGATCAGTTTGACCTTCCCGGGATGAAAATCCTGGTATTCGCTTTTGATAGTGGCGAATCCAATGTATTCTTACCTCACCACTATCCGGAGAATTGTGTCGTATACACCGGAACCCATGACAATGACACCGCGCTGGGATGGTTCAGGCGAATCGGCCAGGACGAAAGGAACTTCGCTCTGCAGTACCTCGATTCCTCAGGAGAGGATATATCCTGGGATCTGATCAACGCTGCCTGGAAATCCAGGGCTGTTTTTGCCCTCGCACCCTTACAGGATCTGCTGCGCCTGGATAACAGCGCCCGGATGAACTACCCGGGGGAACCCCAGGGGAATTGGCGCTGGCGCTTCTCTGAAGCTGATCTGAACGAGGATTTGAAAGATAAACTGAAGGAAATCAATCAAAGATATAAGCGGTCCTCAACCTAAGCAGGATACAGCTCAATGAGCGGAGCAACATCCTGAGGATGGCCCGCAGTTGAAATGGCGTGCGAGAATCCAAGATCAATCATTAGAATACTATTTTCTTTTAACTGTATAATTTGTCTATGCTGAACAAGAAAAATCCCCAGATCTTTTTTACGGTAGGAGTAATGCTAGTTCTATCCGGCTGCATATCAAAACCGGACGCAGAAGTTGAAACCGGGCAGATCGCTGTTGAAGAAACCAAGGAAATTACCGTACTGCCAGCAACCTCCCTCCCAACTTCTACAGCAGTACCTTCGAGCACACCAACTCCCACTGAGATCCCACCAACCCCTACCCCGATCGTAGTGCTGCCACCAGAACCGATCGAGATCCAGTTTGCGGCTTCTGACGGGCAGGAGCTATCAGGGCTGTATTACCCCGCGGATGAAAATCCTGCCCCTATCCTGGTGCTTATGACCTGGTCGCGGGGCAACCAGAGCGAATGGGAAGAGATCGCCTATTGGCTGCAAGGCAGAGGTTTATTAGCCAGGGAAATAAATGCCAGAGATACCTGGAAAAACTCCCGATGGTACCCGGAACGAACTCTCGAGATACCTCTCGGTGTATTCACCTTCAATTTCCGTGCCTGCGAGGGAGAAGATGGCTGTCAGGCTTATCTGCCAGCAGAATGGTTGCTGGATGCCCAGGCAGCCTTGGAAACGGTTTCCAGGCTGCAAGGTGCTGACCCGGGGAAGATTCTGGCAGCAGGTGCTTCGATCGGTGCGGATGGCGCGGTTGACAGCTGCGCCTGGTTGAACACAACAGAGCTGGGAACATGCCTGGGGGCTTTCGCTCTCTCTCCTGCCTCTTTCTTAACAATAGACTTTCACACATCTACGGATGCTTTGTTAGCCCAGAAAGAGCCTGCTGTGGTGTATTGTCTCTACGGCCTCTATGACGCTGCCGCCAAAGAAACTTGTGGGAATTATCAGGAGATCCGGACGATAAATTATGGCTATACATTTGACCACGGCCTGGAGCTGATTCTGGTTGACCGCAGACCGGATCCATTGAACTTACTTCAAGAATTCATCCTTGAGGGATTGGGAGGAACCCAATGAGAAAAATCCTTCCGGGCTTACTTATCCTTTGTGCTGGATTGATCTTCACTAGCTGCTCTACAAGCAGTGAGCCAAGTCCAGTCAGAGAGCAAATATCATCCGATCCACCAATAATAACCCAAACGCCAATTCCCACAATTGAGGAGATCACAGTTCCGACCGATACACTTGAACCAACCCCTAGCCCAGAACCTCCTACAGCCACTCCCCTCCCAGATGCGATCTGCAATGGTCCGGACAAGGCCATGACAATATTAGTAGTTGGTACGGATAACCGGTGGAGGAGCTACCTTTACGGGATGGCGGATTCGATCATGATCATACGGGTGGACTATATCACCGGTGAAGTGGCACTAATGGGGATCCCACGAGGGCTTTGGGTGGAAATCCCAGATATTGAAGAGGTTGAGGATGGGCGCACGCATGGAAAGATCACCCAGGCGTACTTCTTTGGGACAGAGGGGATGGGCTATTTCAGTGGTACAGGATATGGAGCAGGATTGTTGGCAGAGACAATCCGCCATAATTATGGAATCGTCATCGACAAGTATATAGCTGTAAACATGAAAGCGTTCAGTGATATCATAGACGCGATCGGGGGTATCAAGATCTATAATTCCTACCCTCTCTATTCATACCAGAAAACCGATCCTGTCTTACCAATTGGAGGATATGTATTTTCGGGGCAAGACGCCCTAATGTATGCTCGCCATCGAGATCCCAGAAATTCGCAGGACAGAATAGATCGGCAAGCAATCATATTGAAAGCGGTTCATGAACAGGTTTTTTCCCTGGCATCCATACCGAAGATCCCTGAATTTATAGGAATCTATAAGGATAATGTCCTGACGGATCTGTCACTGGCTGAGATAAGCCAACTTGCCTGTGTGGCAGCTAAAACCAATCTGGAAGAAGTGGTATTCACTCGAATTCCAAAAGATTTATTAGAGATAGCAAACTGGGAAGGATCTCCCTGGGTGGAACATGAACCCGGAAGTGTGTCCAAGGTGTTGAAAGATTTTATGGAAGGGATCTATCCTGAGCAATAAATGATACAAACCATCCTATGGATATCTTTTGCACATAAGAAGAATAGGAGCGAGCCGCGGCTCGCTCCTATCATGTTAATCTGTCATTGCGAAGAGCCCGAGTCCAGCGAGGGCGATGAAGCAATCTGATGTGTTAGATAAAAAAAACTCGTGCTACAGATTGCCGCGTCAGTCACTTCGTTCCTTCCTCGTAATGACAGGGGAAAGAAAACGGGCAAGCCGATGGCTTGCCCCTACAATCTATTCATAAGGTATAGGATCCTATAGTTATCCCCCTTTTTGCTCTTATTCGCTTTCTTTCTCTTCCGTACTATACTCCCAGGTTGGTGCTGCGTGGAGGAGCTGATCTTTGGATACGCGATTTGCCTTTCTACATTTGGGGCAGCGGAAATCATAATGCACAAGATCTTCCTCGTGCAAGATATTTAAAGCACTCTCAACATTTGCTCGACTGATGGAAATGGGCATTTTACAGCTGTAGCAGCGAATTTGCATGATATCCTCACAAAAAAGATACGTATCAGTTTATCCCAATCATACCGGGTGATAGATTTTATCACAGAAGAGCTATAAACCTCTACTTCAGTCAGACATCCTCTTCAGGATCCTGCGCGCATTCTCCGCATCTCCATCATGGGAATATCTAATCAACTCATCCACATCACTCAGGAAAGAACCACCAAGACCACCAGCATCTGTTTGCAGAACTTTAATCTTCTCAAACTCTGTTTCCATGGGTTTTTCAGCAGACGTGTACAGTTTCTCTGATAATTTCTCCCCCTGCCGGAGACCTGTGTAGTGAATCTCGATGTCCTCTTCCGGTGTCAAGCCGGATAATGTGATCAGATCATATGCCAGGTCCAGTATTTTGACCTGGTCCCCCATATCCAGTACAAATATCTCACCATTCTCGCCCAGAGCTGAAGCCTGCAGCACTAACTGGACTGCTTCCTGAATGGTCATAAAATAACGCTCCATTTCCGGGTGAGTGATTGTCACCGGGCCTCCGCTGGCGATTTGGCCCTGGAAGAGAGGAATAACACTTCCCCGGCTCCCCAGAACATTTCCGAATCGCACCGTTACATAGGCTTTTCCGCTTTCCCTGGCAGCCTGGAGGACAACCTTTTCCGCTACCCGTTTGGTCATACCCATCACGGAGGATGGCTCTACAGCTTTATCTGTAGAGATCAATACTAGATTTTCCACACCATATTTCTGACAATTTTGGACCAGGGAACGAGTCCCTTCGATATTATTGGTGACAGCCTCTACCAGGTTGTCTTCCATCAGGGGAACGTGTTTATGGGCGGCAGCGTGGTAGACCACTTCAGGTTGAAACTGATTGAAGATCGCTTCCAAACGAGAGCTGTCCCTGATATCCGCTACCACCAGATCCAATCGATCATCTTTCGTCTCTCTAGACCAGGAAGTGATCTTTTCCGGCAGACTGTATAGGCTGTTCTCTCCATGTCCCAAGGCAATGATCCGAGATGGATGGCAGCGAGCTATCTGCTCACAAAGCTCTGATCCTATGGATCCCCCCGCACCGGTAACCAGGACCCTTTTATCTTTTAACAGGGTTTCAACCCGGCGGGAGTGGACTTTGACCGGATCGCGGCGAAGCAAGTCTCCAATTTGAACCTCTCGCAATCTGCTGAAACTGACATCGCCGGATATCAGCTCAAAGATTCCCGGGAGGGTTTTCACCTGTACTCCCCCTTCTTCGCAAAGCGAGAACACACGGCGAATAACTGAGCCCTCAGCAGTAGGCATGGCAATTACCACTTCATCCACACGATGATTTTGTACAATACCGGGAAGTTCATCCAAAGGGCCTAAGACTGGCACACCATGGATCAGGGTCCCTTGTTTTGCTGGATCGTCGTCCACGAATCCTACTAAATTATCGTCAATAAAACGACTTTGGTGGATCTCGCGTGCCACGACCTGGCCTGCATCTCCGGCCCCAGCGATCAGCAGTCTTTTACCCTCAGGGTTCGCATGACCTCCGCCAGATTGGTATTCCAGCACACGCAGACTCAACCTCGTTCCTCCCATCACAATTAAGGTTAACATACCGTCAATGATTGGAACGGAACGGGGAAAAGGCCCGCTGAGGATACCAATACCAAATAATGCATACACCATTCCGATAGAGATCAGAGAGGATGCCCCCACCGCCCAGAGGATGGTTAACAGGGAATCCACGCTGGCATAGCGCCAGAATTGGCGGTAAATGCCCATTAACAGGAAGAATCCCAGCTTTATTACCAGAGAGATCACTGTATAGATCAATAAAGGTTCGACTAATCTCTCGTTCCAGGGCAGCTGCAACCGCAAGCTGAGAGCAATGCTCGGTGTGAGGGATAATATGAACAAATCTATCAGGAAAAAATGTCGGTTTCTCAATTTGCGAAGCATAAGAGCACTAACCTCATACTATAGGGCATTCACCCCTGAATTATACCTTTTCTCTCGCAATACAGTGAATATGGTAAGCGCCACAAAGGGTATGAGGGATAAAATCAAGTAGCCCAACGATAAAATTCCACTAGACTTGAAGTAATAAATAGCCATAATTCCTAAAAATATATTTATCGTCGTATAGGTTAGTGTTACCTGGGCATGTGAATAGCCCAGTTTTATCAACCTCTGATAGAGATGATCTCTATGGGGTTCTAACCAATCTTTTCCCTTCGGCAGCCGCTTGATCAGGGTGGAGGCTGCGTCAAGCAGGAACATCAGCAATAAGATAACCGGGACAATAAAGGGAATTGAATGTACCGTAGCCTGACTTCCAATGATAGCTAAAGCAGCAAAAATATACCCCAGAAAATTGGATCCACCATCTCCCATAAAGATCTTGGCCTTGGGGAAATTATGGGGTAAAAATCCTAGCGCAGCTGCAAAAATGATCGCCGATGCGATAAATACAAGATTGTTTCCTGAGGAATACACAATCGCAGCCAGGAAACCTGACACCAGCAGGGCCTCAAATCCCGCCAGGCCATTGATTCCATCCATGAAATTAAAGAAGTTGGTCACACCGATCAGCCATAAGAAAGTTACCAGGGGACTCAAAATGCCAAAATGTACGGTCCCTATGATCGGAAAGGTTATGCTTTGCAAGTGGATACCGAACAGTATGGAAATAATCGTAATACCAATCCAGGCGAGAATCCGCGGAGTCCGCGCAAGAGTAAACAAATCGTCATAAAAACCCAGGGCAGAAATTGCCAGGCTGGCTAACAGCAGTCCCCAGAAAATGCTCTGATCGAACGCAAGATACAAACCCGCAATGAGAAAGGTCAATAAAAATGTCCCAACAATCGCCATCCCCCCGCCCCTTGGAGTTGGCACGCTGTGCGAACGTCTCTCATCAGGAAGATCAATGATCTGATGACGCAAGAAGATCTTTTTGAGCGTCCACGTGCCCAGGGTCGAAAGTGTTAAACAGACAAAAAACAGAATGATCACAAATTGTAAATCAATCATCGATTAACCCCATTTCTTTCAATTCTATCCCTATTCCTTCAGAAAACCGCACTGGCGAATAACCAAAATCCTCGATCGCATTTTTGTGGCTGAATGTTTTGTGCTCGTTGAACCGTTGGATCTGCTCACTTTTAATCGGAAATTTGATCCCTGACCTTTCCATGAATGACAAGAAAAAGATGAATGGTCCCGGGGGGAAGTGGAGCAATCGAGTCTTTTTGCCGAGGTGATCAGCAATGACCCGGATGAAATCATTTAAAGTGAGTTCACTACCACCAGACAGATTATAAGCCTTCTTTATCGTCTGGTCTGATAATAATATGGACACCACCCCTTTTGCAAGGTCACCCACATAGACTGGCTGCAATTGATAATCACCGCTTCCAAAAACAGGAAACACAGGGTATCTATGGATAAACTTGATAAATCTGCAGATATTTCTATCCCGGGAGCTTCCATAGATCATGGTTGGCCTGATGATCGTATACGGGATATCGCTCTCTTGTATCAAGCGCTCAGCTTCCTGTCGGATATTTTTGCTTTCCGAGTTGAGGGTCGTGAATATAGATGTTGTGCTGAAGAATATGGCTCTCTGGATTCCTGCTTCTTTGGCCGCACCAACAATATTTGAAGCATGACCGAATCCAAGTGATGCTATGTTAACCAGTGTGTCCATCCCTTTGAGGGCCGCTGTAATTGACTCAAAATCATTCAAATCGCCATAACAGAGCTCGATCCTGTCTACTGGCAAATGATCCGTGTCACTTGTTTCCCGCACAAGGCAAAAAACCTCCCAGCCTTCATCTAGCAAGGCTGGGACAACATAAGAACCGGTAAAACCAGTTGCCCCCGTTACAAGGATTTTCATAAGATCATCTTCCGATTCTAGTGCATGATGGAAAGGTATTTTTCAGCCAGTGATTTTCTGGAGTAGTTGGCTTCTACATATTCTCTTCCATTCAACCCCAGGGTTATCCTTCTTTGCGGATCATTATAAAGGTCCAGAATCGCCATCTGGATTCCCTGGATATCCTCGGGTTTTGTGACAATAGCACCCCCGGAATCTTCCAGAATACGGGCTGCTTCACCACTCACACTGGCGATGATTGGCTTTCCCATGGCCATGATCTCAAACATCTTGGATGGAATAAATGTAGCAAACAGTGCTACATCCTTTAATGGTACCAGGCAGATATCTGCTATCTTATAGTAGAGAGGGACATCCTCTTTTGTGATCGGTGGATGGAAGATCAGGTTATCGATTCCCTCAGATTTCGCTCTTCCCATCAGTTGTTCTTTTTGGTTGCCATCACCTACGAATAAGAACACAATCTCACTATTTTCGGATAATTCCAGAGCAACATCCAAAATCACATCCAGCCCCTGGGATGTGCTGTGCGCGCCTAAATACAGGACAACCAGTTTTCCCTCCAGGTCCAGTTCCCTGGCTAACGAGGAAGGCTTTTCGCCTGGATGAAAAGTCACCAGGTCAGCCCCATTATGTACCGTATGGATTTTGTCAGAGGCAATACCTCTCTGAATGATATTATCCCTAAAACCATTAGTGACCGTGACTATTTTGTCTGCCTGGCGGTACATCCACAGCTCCCAGGCCTCAAGTAATTTGATAATGGTTGAATTTTTGATCACTCCCAGGTCTACAAAGATTCCCGGCCATAAATCTCTCACTTCCATCACAAATGGCACCTTATTCATTCTTGCCAGCCTTCTGGCTGCCATCACTGAGAATAAAGTGGGTGATGTTCCGATCACGATATCAGGATCTTTGATGTGCCTCGCAGCCAATAAAAGGGCGCTGATCCACAAGGATATGTGGCCGATGGTTCTTCTGACCAATCCCCTGTTGGGAGTTACATAGGTCCAAACGCGGTGGACCTGGATCCCATCCATCTCTTCATTAAGATAGCCCTGGCTTTTATATCCTGGATAGATCTCTCCCTGAGGATGGTTGGGAAATCCGGTGATCACTTCAACCTGGTGCCCTGCCCTGATCCAGGCTTGAGCCATTTCATGGATCCTGGCGGAAGGAGCGCCGATCTCTGGCGAGAAGTAGTGGGAAACGTAGACAATCTTCATAAATGAAATAATCCTTATCTTGGATTGGAGGAATCCAAGGGGATTTGATAATCACTTTAATAATAAAACACCTTAAAGATCACTTTCTGGATGGTGGCCCTCCATCTGTTACCGGGTCTCTCCTGGTAGAAAGCCCATCGATCCGCGCATTTTTTGAAGATCTGTTCCCCTGTGATTTTATACATCACCTCTAATTGCACAACATGAAGCTGATGATAAAAGGGACTTGCTATCATTTTCAATGTATTGGATGACAGATCGTATAAAGACCAATAACCCAGATCGTAGCGATGGAGGTTTTCGCGTATTGTCTTGACTCCCTGGTCAAAAAGGTTTTTTGCGTTTATGTGAGAATTGACCAGGTAATAATCATATACACCCCACAGAGCCCAGATAAAACCATTTAAGATATGCGAAGGCGGATCGACAATATACTCTTCGATCCAAAGGTTGTCCTTCTCATCCTGGGCGGTAACACCACCTTCTGCAGTTGACCTCTCCATTGAAACAAAAGCATTCTCAGCAGCCTCGAGGTAATCCTCATCTTGTGTGATCTGATAAGCTCGAACAAGAACAGAGATTCCCTGACCTTGCGCTAATCCTGAGTACCAGGGAGCTCTTAATACTTCCTGGTACTCGAAATCAAAATTGTGCATCCAGACCGGGACACCCTGTTTGTTTTCCTCGAGGTTATCCTTTAACCAATCTGCCGAGAGCATAAATTTGGATCTGTAACCATCCTGCCCTGTCCGCTGATAGAGATTGAAATTCCCCAGACCATATTGAGCGATCGCAATCGGATTGTACTGAAGGCCAATCTTCCCGTGATAGTCCAGCAAAGGTATTCCCTGGTCATCAAGGTGAGCTGTGTAGGCTGCTTTTTTCAAGAATGGCATGTAGTATTGGCCCAACCGACCCGGGTCCATTTCCGGGTTCATGGAAGGCGCACCATGCCAGAAGGTCAGCTGACTGTCCTCACCAGACAGATAAGCCTGGTAGACTCGCTTCAGATAATCGAATCTCTTTCTGATCATACGCTCCCAATTGGACCGGAGCTAGATCCACTATCTCTAGCGCCTTCCATAGCCTTAAAACTGGCCTGTGATACTTCCACCAGCTCGTCCCAAGAGATCAGGTCAGGATCACCTGATCGAATCCCTTTCAAAAAGGCTTTAAGTTCATTCTGGTGGCCTTTGTCCTGCCGCCACAGCCGCCTGGAAGTAAAACCTGGCCACCCGTAACTTTGCAGCGACCGGAAATTATCCAACTGCAGGACCCTGCCCTCGCTAAAAACCTCCAGCCTTTCCTTGGGAAAGCTTTTGGAACCGTTGGCCAAGTAGTGGATCGTTCCTAATGATCCATCCGCGAAACCCAATGTGATGGTCATCTTATCCTCGCGCTGGATGACAGATGAGGAACCTCCCAGCATGCGGGCATTTACCTCAGTGATCGTGGTTCCAACCAGATAACGGGTTAAGTCGATCATATGACAGGCTTCACCAATGATCCTGCCTCCCCCAACATCCGGATCCTGGGTCCAGTGATCACCAGGGATCAATCCGGGATTGACTGTATAGATGATAGCCAGCGGTTGGGTTCGGGAATCCAGCAATTTTTTAAGAGTCAATGCCAGGGCAGAGAAACGCCGGTTATACCCGACCATCAATCTGCTCCCTGGATACTTTTCCCGGGCTTGTTTGATAGCCGCCAATTGATCCTGGTTCAAAGCCAGCGGCTTTTCCACAAAGATATGTTTTCCAGCCTGCAGGCCTCGCATAACAAGATCAGCGTGCAGGTCATGGCGGGTGGCAATCACCACTGTGTTGATATCCTGATTCCCATAGACTTCCTCAAGATCAGTGGAAGCCTGAGCAAAACCGAATTTCCTCCCTGACACCGCAGCCGATAATCCCCCAGCGCTGACAAGGGTGTGCAGGGAAGCCCCTTCTTTCTTCAAAGCTGGAATCAGCACCCGGGATGCAAACAAACCAGCCCCGATCATCCCGATCACCGGTGTGTCTGTCCTCGCCTGCTGTTCATCCTTCAGGGGATGATCAATGATCTGAACTGTTGGTGAAAAATCCCCGTTTTTCGGGTACTCAAGGACAATTCCTAATTGAGAAGAATCATCCAGCAGGAGGTTATAGGCAGCCGGCGCGCTATCAAACGGATACACCTTTGAAATCATCGGCCCCACTTCCAGTTTCCGATCTCGGATCAGTTCCAGTACAGCCTGGAAATTCCGCTGTTCCGTCCAGCGCACGAAACCCAGGGGATAATCCTGTCCCTTTTCCTCATAGGCAGGATCGTATCTGCCGGGACCATAGGAGCAGGACACCTGAAATGTGAGTTCCTTTTGGTAGAAATCCTCCCGCTTGAGGTCCAACCCGGTAACGCCCACCAGGATGATCTTTCCTCTTTTACGGGACATCTGGGCCGCTTGATGAACAGGATCATTGCTTTCTGTAGCGGCAGTGATAATGACCTTATCGATTCCCTGGTAATTGGAAAACATCATACCAGCCTGGATCGGATCCTCTCCTGCGCCTAGGTCGATCGTTTTTGCACCGAACTTTCCAGCCAGGGACAGTTTGTTCGTATCAAAATCCGCCCCTATCACCTGGCATCCATTGGCTTTCAGGATCTGAACGGTTATCAAGCCGATCAATCCCAAGCCCAGGACTGCCACACGCTCTCCCAGAGATGGCTCTGCCAGACGAATTCCCTGCATGGCGATGGAAGCCAATACAGTAAAAGCAGCTTCCTGATAACTAACCCCGTCTGGGATCTTGGCGCAGAGGTTTTCTGGCACACAAACAATTTCAGCATGATGGCCATTCGAAATAACCCGATCACCAACCGAAAAAGCTGTCACACCCTCCCCGACCTCGATCACAACACCCGCATTGCAGTAGCCCAGGGGAATCGGTTCCTCCAGGCGCGAGAATACAGCCTCCATGGTCGGCAGCAAGCCATCCGTTTTAAGTTTATTGAGGACCTCTGCGACCTTATCCGGCCTGGATTGGGCCTTGGACAGGATATTGGCCCGCCCGAATTCCACAACCATACGTTCTGTGCCAGATGAGATCAGGCTGTTCTGTGATTGAATTAATAGATGACCCTTTTTGCAGTTAGGCCTGGGGGTCTCAATCAGTTCAATAACTCCACTTCTGAGGTTGTTGACAATTTGTCTCATTATTTTTATCTCTTTAGCTGCTGCAGAGACGCCTGGTCTACAAGCAGCTTCACTTTTCCTGCTAGAGTTCGAACAGGTTCATCCAGCATTTTATAATCAAAACTTATATTCACATTCTTGCTGTCAAAAAGAGTACCGGGGTCAGGCACATTGTCCTTATCCACTGGCACATAAAGGACTGTAGCATACCCCGGTCTTTCTTGATAGATTTGAATATGGGTGCAGTAGTTGAATATTTCATGGTGTCTACCAAATATCAAGGCAGTCAGGGGGATATTCTTTTCCCCCTCGTCAAGAATAAATTCTCCTCGTCTACCTTCCTTGATCACAAAACTACTCAATAAATCCCCTTCAGACTCAAATTCTATTACGTGGTCCTCCGTATCATAACGGATCAAGGGTGAAGTAAGGTTCGTATAACTGGTTCCGATTAGAGAATGCTCTCCCGCATTATCTTCTATAACTTCAGTATACCCGTATGTCTGAAATGGGTCATATACGTAAGGCTCCCTCTTCTCATATGCAAGGATACAACGTTCTGTGTGCCCATACCAGGAAATCGTTGGGATCTGGAAAGTGTCTTCAATCGTCTCTCGATAAAGTCGGACAGGATATTCCGAACCCAGGAAACCTCCCTGCAATTCATCTCTCAATAGATCCAACAAATCAGGATGTTTTTCCTTACACGATACTGCAAAATCATATAACGCACTGGGATACCCATGAATGTATTTTGGATTGTATATCTGAATGATCCTTTTTAATGTTGGGGCAAATTTATCGATTTCCTCATAAACACTGATTGATAAAGTATGCCTTACAAAATCATAATACAATCCATCCTCAAATTCACTTCTCCCAGTAAACATCAATTTTAGATCTTTCGGACGAAAACCCAGATTACTCCAAATATTGTGCATATGAGACCATTCTACGCCCAGATGGTCCGGATGCACATATAGATCCAGGGTGGTTCCGGAACTTCCGCCAGTGTTTACTTTGTATCCCGGTTTGTCATTATTCGATCTTTGGTCCAGATCATAGTCAAGCAAGATCGCCTTATTGATAACCGGGATTCGTTTGATATCATCAAATGAATTCAAACAAGCAGTATCAAATCCATTTTTTTGATAATAATCAGCATAAAACGGTATATGGTATTCCGCATAAGCAGCAATTTGCTTTACTCTCCGGAATATCCATTCTTTCTTCTGCCAATTCTCCATTGATTCAAATCTGCTCATGGCGCGTTTGGACCTTATATACGAGAGGCCCATTCCAGGGCGCAATTCATAAGGCAAAGCCGAAACCAGCATGCCTGCCCAGATCGGCATGCTTATCTTTGTTGATTTCTCTCGCAGCCAAACGCTGATATCCATCATGCAATCCAGAAATCCGGTCTCATCCTAATTTTTTACTTTTTTAGATGCCACTTAACCAACAGCCAGATCATCCCCTGGCGAAATTTCACATATTGGTCATTAAGCCAGTTCTCAACTCGCAGTGAGTAGTCCCTATAAATCGGCAAGCCATAACGTTTGGTCCTGTTCTCCCTGAACCATTTGATGTACATCGAATCAGATAAACCGGAAAAGGGGGTCAATCCCTCAATGGTTTCCCCTTCCCAGGTCTCTGTTGTTTCATATTTAAGGACTTTATCCTGGTGATCGAACCGCAGCCAATGGAATGCTGTCGAATTCATCAATCCACCTGCAAAATCTATTTCCAGCGCTACTTCCAGAGCGGGTTCTTTGGAAAAGTTTAATTGAACCGGACCGAAATTCCTGGGAGGAAAGAACCAATTCCCCAAACTATAGACAATGGGCTTTCCACGGTATAATTCCGCTCCTTGCGGTATATGAGGATGCAAACCAATAATGGCATCCACGCCTTCATCGATCAGTATCCTGGTCAGTTGTCTATCCGCCGGTTGAGGATAACCCTCTAGCTCATAATTCCAATGAATATAATAAATAACCGCAGATCCGGGGTCCATTCTTCTGAGTTCGCGAATAGTTCCTAGTAAATGATCAGGTTCGTAGGGATTTACACCAGGTCTTTGCGCGGTGGCGTATTGGCAGCCGATCACGTCCCAGCCAAAACCAAATAAATGTATTTTTCCTTGCAACAAAAATGGTTGTTTTGCTTCTGCCAGGTTACTTCCAGCCCCAAAATAGCCAATTCCGGCATCTGCCAGGGTCCTTTTTGTATATTCAAGCGAATTCCCATAATCAAAGATATGGTTATTTGACAGGCTAACCACATCAACCTGAAACGCTTTCAGGACTTCTATTACATCCGGAGAATTATAAAGCACTCTTTTGTCTTTCTTTTTGATCAGATCGATTTCACTTTCCGGTAGAATTGGGCCTTCCAGGTTGGCGATAACATGGTCTGCCTCCCGTAGGAAATCCAGTCCATCTACCCCATAGACATGCGGTTTTGACACGGAAATGTCTCCCAGAAATACTATGCGCATATAAATCCTTTTCCCTGCACCATCAAACCAGCTAATAATATTACTTGGAACTCACTCAGCCAATCTCTTCAAATGCAGTCAATATTCCCTCAGCAATCTCATCCCAGGTTATAGCAAAGTGTTCAGCCAACCTGCGCCGACCGTTGGTAATTAATTGGTTCCTCAGCTCCCGATTGTCCTTCACCTGCTGGATTGCTGCAATAATGCTGTTCACATCCCGGGGGTCAAAATATAGAGCTGCCGAGCCGCAGATTTCCCTGGCAAAATCCAAATCACTAGTAAGGATTGGCATCTGATAATGCATGGCTTCCAGATATGTGCCGCTGAACGATTCCAGCCGGGTGGGCATGACCAAGCAATCACAGGACCGATAATAATCAGCCAATTGGGATTGTTGCAGAGAACCAACATTGATCACACTGTCCTGAAGACCCTTCTCCTCAATCTCAGCCAGGAGCTTGCGAGCGTCTTTGTGCTGACCTTCCTCTATAGTAATCACCAATACCACGTCAGCCAACTCCTCCCGGTAGGTATCCATCAACTCTACAAGAATATCAAGTCCTTTATGCGCATAATACCGGGTGGCATAGAATAACTTATATTTGTTACCATAGGGCTTCAATACTGCTGGTATCGAATTCCTTATTGTGCCTAGATAATTCGAAATACCCTTGTAAGTGACCAGCGTCCTTCCATGGTAATTATATTTTTTCGAACAGCGCTTTTTCATGGTTAGGGTTTGGAAAATGACCAGGTCTGTCCTGGGCAGCTGGGCCCGAAATAGATAACGCAGGTATCTTAATTTTATCCTGGCGAACCAGTTGATCCACTCCATTTCCTCATTCTCATACATTAAGTGGCCATACTGAACGGATACGGCCTGACTGCAGGGAGGTCGTATCAATCCAAATCCACTCATCGTCCAAACCAAATCCGGTTTGAAATCCTGGAGATAGATATACCGTGTTATGACATTAAATATGGCTAGGTCCAGGTATCCAAATCGCCTTCTGTAATAGCGCACCTCCTCAACCCTGTCTTCTAAACCCAGATCCCTGTAATCCGGATCGTCCGGGACAACCAAGAAATAGGTATGCTGATCGTCTAACTGGAGAATGCTCATCAGCAGATTGATACAGGTAAACTTTCCTCCTCCTGCTCTCAATTGATGGGCAAAAACCAATATTTTCACCTAAACTCTCTCCTTGTTACTGCTCGTCTTTTTAAACGGGTGAACTTTTGGAAATAATGCAATCAATAAATGAGATCATGATAAAAATCTGTGTATCGATCGACCATACCTGGGATATCAATCTTGGAGACGAATAGTTGGGCTTCTTCACGCCGTTCTTTCCTCTCATTATTTGACCGGTTCATTTCCTGCACAATGCACCTAGAGATCTCCTCAACTGAACCGGGAGCAAACAACGGGACCAATAGCCGATCTCCAAACCAATACTCGTGAGTGGGAATTCTTGATGCAATTGCGGGAATTCCTGCTGCCAACGCCTCAAAAAGAACATTCGACATGCCTTCCCGAAAGGAAGGAAGCACCAACAGATCACAAGCTTTCATGATTGCGTAAACATCTTCTTGATATCCCAGGAAAATAACTTTGTCATCAATCCCAAGATCGCGTGTCTTTTTCTTTAAAAGGTCCTCAACGCGACCTCTCCCACAAATAACCAGCTTGAGTCCATTATATTCCCCGGAAAGCCTACTCAAACCCTCAAGAAGGAGCGGAATATTCTTTTCAGGGGACAGCCGCCCTACAAACAGAAGCACGAAATCATTGGGATCAGACCTGAATCCATCTGGCAAAGCTGGATCTGCTTTGGAGATCGTATTAAATGGGATCCCATTAGGAATGAAGGAACCTTTCTTATGCTGGAAAAACTGCTGGAAAGGGAAGAACAAACTTCCGGAAGGCACATTGGACACCAAAGCGTCACAGCGCATATACACCAGCGCTTGCAGAATCCGATAAACACTATTTAACTTCACAGCACTACGATAGCTGGCAATGTAGATCGCCTTGCCATACAAGCGGGCCGGAAGGTAACTGTTCGCCAGCAGATTAGGAAGCCAATTATGGACAACATCTGGTTTCCAGGATATCAGAAGCTGGGTGATCTCACGATACTTGAAGTCATACTTACACTTCCTGTCCAGTTCAAAAATATCCCATCTGGAAGGTAAATCCTCAATTCCCTCAGCATTGAAACAGCATACAGCATGGGCTAACTTGGCTGGATCACTGTAATTTAACAGATAAGACAACTGCTGCTCTGCCCCGCCCCCCTTAAGACTGTGAATAAAATGCATCACCCGAACGGGCTTATGATCGCTCATCTAAGTTGCCTGCCATTGGTCCATGACCATCAAGGCATGAAAACCTGTCCGAATATCTATCATGATTGTCACACTAACTTCCACTTCGAACCGCTAGTAATCCAATTGCGGGGTTTTCAGGTCGGGAATTCCCAAGCCGTCCACCAGATGGAAATATTCAGGCCAGTAATGCCCAGCATGCCAATTAAGGTCCCGGTCCCAATATCCTGGACAATCATAGACAGCCCGGGACATATAGGTATAACTAATTTCACAGAATTCCGGGTCCCCATCGCTGTTGAACAGGAAATCATAAGCCATGGACTGGAACCCCATTTCCCGGGATACCTGAAAAGCAATTTCCACACAGCGAAGGTCAATCTCATCTATATCATAATTGATAAGACCGCTGCCTGAGGCGCGATAATCGTTGGGCCGGACCATCCTCCGAAAAGCAAAAGCGCGCTCGCCAATCACTGTGATGCGGGTGTCAAACTCATTCCCGGGCAGATACTGCTGGAAAAGAACATAATTTTTGTGTGGAATCCAGAAATGGTGGGGATCGAAACCCCGGATCCGCCGCACCATAATTCCCACAAGGTGACGAATCTCAAGATGGGGGTTGAAATGTTTGAATCGCACCAAACCGGGAGTGATAGATCGTTGGGGGATGAGGCCTTTGCCAAAGATCCGATTTATTAATTTTGAAGCGTGTTTTGGCGATTCAACGAGGATAACATTCATTGATCCAGCGCCAGCTCTTAGTTTATAGACCAGAGGATATTGTGCATTTACCGCCCACTGATGGGCTTTCATTTTATCGTAGAAGACCCAGGACCTGGTCATCGGGAAACCGTGGGCCCTCATCAGGAAGTATTGTTTGACCTTGTCGTCATAATGCCAGGCTGTGGCCATGTTGGGATAGCAGGGGATCCCCAATTCCTTCTCCACCACGGGTAAGATATCCCGGGCTTGTTGCATGCTATAGTCATAATGCTGAAAACGCATGATAAAGAATGTCAGATCTCGCACCCTGTCCCAAAAACTCTCATCTTCGACTCTCAGACGGACCGAAGGGATCCCATTATGTGCCAGGATCTTTTCATACGTCTGCTGAACAGCCAGGTCCTCATCATTCAAGTCACGCATACTATAGATACCAACATTCATAGATATAATCTCACTTTTCCAACATAATATAGCGCCTAATTAGGAACCTCACTTTCCAGGATTCTTAATAATACCTCCCGGTGTGATTCGCAACGGATCATATTCAGTCTGGCAAGCTGCGTTTTCTCAGGGTCTATCCATTTTATTAGACCAATTCTTTTTAAAAAACGCCTGATATGGGAAAACCTCCCAAACATAACATTAAAGTAATAGGTTTTTTGAGATTGGTAATATTCAATCCATTTTTCAGTAAGGTAGCCTTGATCATCTAAATACGATGATCTTTCCTCAAATTCAGCAAACCATTTTTTTTCATCCATCTCACTCAGTTGTTCTATCCCCCCCCCATCAAGAGGTTGGGCAAAAGGAAGGAATTCCACTTTTTGATCATGATCATTTCCAAATGAAACTTTGATCAAGCAGCCGATTCGCCAAGAATCATAGGAAGAAGCCATGTCGAAGAGAAAATTACCCTGCCCATAAATTATCTGCGCCCCCATATAACTTTCTGCACACCCGGTAATATGCGAGTGTTGACATACAATGATGTCAGCACCTATCTCTACCAGGAACCTACAAGTCTTTTGAAGCCCCGGACGCGGGAAAGGGAAATGTTCGTTTCCCCCATGAATGAGCACAATTAATCGATCATATCGATGTCGATTGTTTTTGATATCCCGGGCAGCATTAATAACATTGAGAGGGTTTGCCCCTGCCTGGTGCTGCGATGCAATCCCGAATTCATGTTCAGCCGCAGCGTAGACACCAACACGCAGTCCATTAACATCAATTGAAATGATCTTTCCCGCCGTTTGAATATTATCCCCCGCTCCAACGTAATCAATCCCTGATTTCGAAAGCAATTGAGTTGTAGATATTAATCCTTCCAAACCATAATCCATAATATGGTTATTTGCCAATCCTATGGCATCTATACCTATCGCTTCCAATCCATTTATACAATCAGATGGAACAGCTAAATTCGGTCCAGATTTTAACTTTGGCGTTGCGGAATCAACTAATGGGCATTCCAAGTTGGCGACGATTAAATCAGCGTTATCAAATACTGATTTAAAACCCCTGAGCAACTGCGGGGCATCACCTCTTTGGAATAACTCAGTATTATTTCCGATAGGGCAAATATCACCAGCAATGATAATTTCTGTTTCCAAAACACACCTCGATAGAATAATCTAGGTTAATATGCTTTTTAGCTTTGTTTGAATCGAGAGTAAGATATCCATACCCTGTTTGCGTTCATTTTTTGTGGTAAATACAAAGTAGAAAACACTCAGATAAACAATCACAGTGATTATCGAAAGAAAGAGAGTGGCTATCAGTCCTTGATAATGATTCGCGAGCCAGTATGCTATTGGATAGATAATCAAAACCGGGAGCAGGGTCTCTCCATAACATTTGACCAGCAATTCTTTGAGATTGTAATTGAGAACTTTCGCCCCAAAATATAAGTGAAAGAACCCACAAAGAAAATAACCCATTGCTAATCCAAGTGACACGGCAATATATGGATCTCCTAATATCGTCTGAATAAAAAGGATCAATCCTAAGGGGACCAGGATCAAGCCAATTATATAAATACCCAGGACCTTTTTCTGCTCATCCATACCCTTTAGCATTTGATGGGCAGTTGATGTGCTTAGCATACACGACGTTCCGAGAAATAGGATCAGCGTATAGGGTGTCAAGAAAGCATATTCTTGCCCGACCCATAGAACCAAAAGGTGCCGCATAAGTAATCCTGCAGCTGGAAACCCAGCAATAAGAATGATATTGGTGTAGCGAATGCCGGATTTTAATATCTTCTGTAGTGCCTGCTGATCTCCCTTAGCTTCATAGGCACTTGTTGCCGGCATGATCGTGATTGTGATTGCTTGGATAATTTGGGAAAGCAGGGTTCCTGGCATAAGCATGATCGCCAGGTGAGCCACAAAATTGCTGGAAATCAATTGTCCCATTAACCAGCGCACTCCGGTTGAGTTCACCGCCAAGCTGGCCGAGATCAATACTGTCAATCCCCCAAAAGAGGCGATTAACAGAAACGTCTTCCTGTCAAAAAACTTCAGCCGATTTCGCAAGCCAGGAACCAGTCTATAGGCAAATGGTACCTGGCCGAGCCTGGAAAAGAACAGCAGCCCGGCCATGATAATGATCAATGACAGCAAACTGGGGCTGCTGACCTTAAACCAGATGAATACCGCCAGCAGGCTTAAATATTTCCATAATGTTTCCGCGATGGCGCCGATGTAATAGCGCTGCCGGGATTGAATGACTGCCGTAAATGGTGTCAGGGGGAATATGAACAATACCATCAGGCTGACCACGATCAGTGAGGTGCCCAGCTGACTGGAAGATCTGCTGTAAAAGAAGCTCACCAGCAGGATTCCCAGGCAGGTCACTACGCCCAGCAGCAGGGAATAAACAAAGCTGGAGCTGACAACCTGGTTGACTTTCTTCATCTCATCTCTGGCGAGGAATGCAGCCCCATATTTGACGACGCCAGACTGCAGGGAGCGATGCAGGGCCTCGATTGAAGTCATCAGTGACCACACCAGGGTATAGTCACCGTATCCGGTCTCTCCAATCGTCCGGATCAAAAAGGGCACCAGGATCAATTGGGGAATAAGACGCAAAATCTGGGCGGCCCACATCACCACAGCGTTTGAAAAAATCAATCTGGACTGACGCAAAAGATGCCTCCCAAACTACTTTACTGATAATCGTCTCAAGTTGTCAACAATCTGGCGAGCTGCAGTCCCGTCGCCGTAAGGAAGTTCATGTCGTATTACACGCCCTCTTGTAAGAGGTCTGCATAAAATTTCAATAATTTTTCTTCCTCATTTTCCCAGTTGAATTTCTTTAAGACAGCCTGTCTTCCCCTTTCTCCCATAGCTTTTCTTTTTTGCTCATTCTCACAGAGTTCCTTGATAGCTGTCGCAATCTCATCCGGGTTGGATGTGTCGACCAATATGCCACATTTTTCATTAACAATTATTGGACGAAGTTCCACGGCAAATCGCGGAATAATGACCGGCAGTCCAGCTAACATATAATCAAACATTTTATGAGGTAAGGCATACTCATGGTTTTTAATGCCGGGTTGAAAAAGGATCAAACCAATATCTGCCAGTGTAACACGTTGAAAGGCATCTTTAAATGACATCCAGGATTCAAAAATGAACATGTCGCTTATTCCATATCGATCAATGCTTGAAATAAATTCTTGTCGGCTGTTATCATTAAATGCGCCCACTATATGGATCTTTACATCCAATTCTTCAAGTTGTTTCACAGCTGATATTAACTGAGGCCATCCTCTTTTTTTGCTGATCAAACCCATGTGAATTGCCGTTATTGAATTTTCATTAGATTTTCTGTGAACAGGCTCTACTTCTTCCAGTTCTTTGACAACAGTGTAATTATAGACAAATGCACTGTTTATATCCTCGGGAAAATCATCAGCTACTGATTTCTTAGCAAATACAATTCCATCAGTGATCCGCGATAAGAATCTAAACAAAAACCGAACGACTTTCGATATGGCTACATGAAGGTACGGAGGAAAATAGTTTTCTGCAACTCTGCTCGGATAATGCTCATGAACATCGAAAACAACCTTTCTCTTTGTGAACAACTTCAACAACAGCCCCACAATCCAGGAATCAGGTTCATTACAATGGTAACAATCAGTTTCTACATCAAGTGCTAGAAAAAATAATCGAGGGAGATTAAACACGCGTTCTATAATTTTGTTGCTTGATACTTTATATGTTCTGATTTGAACACCATTTACGTTTTTCAATTGATTCGCGCTTCCAGGCGCAATATGAGTAACACCATATCCTGCATTAGATAAAGAGCGTGCTTCCTTGCGAAATACGCGCTTATCAAACGGAGGGTGTTTTAGAGAAAGAAAACAAATCGATTTACTTGATGATTCGATCATATATCTACACAAAATGAGTTATAGGTAGAAAAAAAGGCCCGCCCAAGCCGATGAGAAAATCTACATTCATTAATTCAATCCGCAAAGATTAGGGGCACAATAGTATTTTTTGGAATTTTAGAATTATCCGAAAATTATTCATGATCATTTCTCTATTGTCTCATTTGAATACTAATTTTCTCCATGGCTTAAAGACCTTCTTAATATGTCAGAAATATTGGATGGGTAGAATTTAAATATAAGAAGAATGATAGGCAATAAACTCCAAAAGATAAAAACAGTTTAATTAGATTGGGACCGATGGTTAAGATCTATTAGTTAGAACCAGAAATGAAGAAACTAGCAACAATACAAGGAAATCAATAATAATCTTTTTACTAAATTCGGGTTTCAGCCTAATAACGGTAATGATTGCTATGCATACAGGTAACTCAAAAGTATTGAAGGATATATAACTAATTCTTCTCCTATATATGTCCGTAGCACAAAAAAGGATACTATCTGCACAAAAATCCCAACAGACAACGTAAGCAAATTATAGGGAGTAGTCCAATTCATTTCAACTATACCCTTCATTGAATGAAAAATGGTAAATGGAACAATCGCCCAGATAAGGAAAGAAAAACCTCCTCTAACACCTGTTACCACCGTAGGATCTTGTAGCCATATACTAATAAGGAAATCTGACCATAAAAACAGAAATGCAGTAGCTATGATCGATAAGAATAATACAATTTGAAAGTAAAGACTTACACCAGTATCTAGCATTTTTGGTTTTTCGGAACCAACATATCTTGCTGTAAAAGTTGAAGCGATTTCCATAACTGGCTTAATCATTGTTTGAATTATTCGCAAGAGTAGATAGTGCAATAATCAAGTAACCAGATTGATCAACTCTATCCCGAATTAACCAGGGTCCGATCAACAAGATCAACATGTCCATTGTTGAAATAATCGCTCTCGGGAAACCGAAACTTAATAATGTTTTTCCTGTACGACTATCTCCTTTACTGAAGTTGATATGCTCTTCCCCAAAGAGGAACACGTAAATGATCAGCGCGATCAAAGAAAAAAACGATGATTGACAATGCGTGAATCGTCATTATGGTAACTGTACATCTTGCGTCTTTCCAAAAATGGTCAGTGCCAAAACCAGAAATCCGCTAGCATTTATTGTCTCGAAAATATTGGCTGGGATTATTTTTCTCTCATGCTATTAACGTCGATCTTAGGAAATAATTACAGTACTAAAGACCAAGAAAAGATAATTGTCCAAAATAGAATGACTACATTATTTTCGATATTGGGAAATACAAAATCAGCCAATCTGTTTTTAGACAAGAAGAACGTGGTGACAGTGATGAATCCAACAATAATCCAAATAAGTAAACAAATAAGAATGTATTGCATTTTCCTTGTGTTATCGCTCAGATCAATTGACACATATCTCGTAAGGCTCTTTGAAAGACCTAACTGCAGAAAATTCGCCAAAGTGCTGCCAATCCTTCGGGAGAAGAGAAAAACGCCAAGCGCAATAGAAGTAAAGACAATTGACGCATATCGAATAGCCCATATTAATGTAATGGCTCCGATTAAGGAAAAAGCGATATTATAGAAAACCTCAAAAAGGATTTTGTTTTGTTCTTTATTCATTTCCTATCACTTAAGCAGAAACAATTCACCTTTGAACCCCTCATCAACAGTCGCTATGAATAACCCATTTTTTGTAGAGACGATTGAAGAGACCCCTACAACGATCACCGAGTCTCGCAATCTGGATTCAAGGTTGTTTTCAACGATCGTAGTTACATATTTGAATGATTCCCCGCCATCCATCGAAATCCAGATCTCGCCCGTTCCAACGACATCCGGACCAAAGATCGCCTTTGATGCAGATCCAGCAATCAGATTGCCCCAATTATCTACTGCCAATTGGATATCCGCAAATTCAGTAAAAGAGAATACCTCATACCATGTTCTACCTCTATCTACCGATTTTAGAACCCTTCCCCCAAACGGTTTCTGTGGGTCATTATCGATACCCGTTGAAAAATAAAGTATGTCCCTGTCCATTATTACTAAACTCTGCCCCACTTCTCCAACCAATCCATAAAAGCCTTCCGGTAAATTATTAATCCTTCGGTCCTCTAAAATTAATTGCGTAATCTCGCTACTGAAAGACACATTTCCAGGGATATTGGCAATTTCCCATGTCTTCCCATCATCTCTGGAAATCAATAAACCATTAATGAAATGGCGATATCCGCTTTCCCATGGCTTTTCACCTTCCAATAAAAAAGCATGATACAGAAAAATATACCAATCACCATTTATATAATCGATCTCCGAGATAGATGAAGCCCTCGATAATTGATTTCTCAAGTTTGCAGTTTGCTGATTACTACTAAAATAATTTATACTCTTCCACGATTCACCACTATCCGTACTTAGGATTAATTCCGCGTTTTTATAGGATCCTGCTAATATAAGTCTTTCACCGGTGGCACTTGTTCCAACTTCAATGGACATTACTCTGTCCCATTCACTATTTGAATAGACCAGTTTTCGGGAAATCTTATTGGGATCAGGTAAATTCCTCCCCTCTATAGGAACAGTAATCTTATAAATTTCTGCTGGATATGCTTGACATGCAAGAATTATCCAATTCCCATTTTCCTCAAATACAATGAAATCTGTTATATCACCTGCATAATCAGTATTTGCCAATGCGCTTCTTCTGCCTTCATCCCAGGCTACATGAGTTAGTTTTTTGGGGTCAATGACAAATATAAATCCATTTTCCTCTGTGCTGCCCCAAATTAAACCTCTCGGACCAATTCTTAAATTTCCATAATTCAACTCAAAATCATCATGATCTCCGATTTCTAAATCAAGATTCATCACATCTTTATACTCTTTATCACTTAAACTGCAGCAACCGACTATCAACAAACACATAATAATGATTTTGATACAGGTAAATAATCTCTTGTTCATTATCATAGTATCAACAAATACCCAATATTATCCCCAATCCCTACCATCATATTACTGATCTCATCTATCTTATCGTTTTATCCAAAGGTTTATCGATCAAATCCATGCTATCTCAGTGATTTTTGTCGTCATGCTTTCAGCGCCAGGATTGTTTAGCGAAAATTCATTTCTTGCCAGAATAATATTCGCTAGATTCCCGGGCATTGGGGCGTTAATGACTTCTCTACCATGGGCCATTGATATCACCGCCTGATATCAACTTCGAGCTAAGGAAGGACTAATTCGAAAAACCAACTTCCTCGAAGAATGGATATCATTTTTCAATATTATCTTATTACTGAGAATTGTCTGACCATAAGCATTACTTTGATAAAAAGTATCCAGATCAATACGATCTGCATCACTGCATTCGAGAAAGCCTATATCCTGATCATTGAAAATAATCCGGATTAATTGATCTTCCAGGGTAACACCCAGGTCATGATTCAAGTGGAGAATTCTTTCTATAGTGTGAGAGCTGTTACATTTGAGATTGTCATCACAAATTAAATCTCCGGAGGCTATATTAAATTGCAGCTTACGCTTATGCATGACGGGATCATCAAGTTTTGCATAACCATAATGCTCTCCCTGGATAATAACCATTGACCCTTGAATATGCTTTTCAACACTGGAGGGGTCAGCTTCATTTGAGATCCGCCAATGACCCAAAAAATCAGCCATTTCTATCTCATCAACACGCACCGCATTGTGAGAATAGGTGCTACGATATTGAAGGTGTGTATCCAGGTCTCCTGTGTAAGTAGGAGTGCCAGGATCTATAACAATTGGTTTTTTATCTATGCACAGCTCAAAACTAAACAGGTCATTATGGCCATGCCCTCCCCTTCCCTTTAAACCAACTTCACCATAATCAGCAAAAAGATAGTGCCGATCGTTCTTGGCAATAAAGAAACCTCCTACAGGAAATTGGTCATATGCTCCATCAGCTGTATTGGGTATCCGTTCTTTTACGTTTGCGGATACTCCCGTTGCACCAAATAATAATGGTGGAGCGGAGGATAATCTCATATTTTCTAAAATATTGGGTTCTGAAAAATAAGCAGTCCCCAGTGACAAGATAGTTGAATGATCCCTGATTTGGAAAGGGTCAAAATTAAATATTCTAGCACTATCATTGTCTCCAATATTGGGTGCCAAACCATCTGGCCGAATATAGGCCCTGATAAATTGAATTGCCAGTTCTATCCTGTACCTTGCCTCTTCACAAACGGTGTACTTTTCTTTGTCAAGTACCGCCAATCCTAAAAAACAAAGCTCAGTTACAAGTCTGTGATAAGGGACTGATTTTTCAAAATTCACTCCATCTGGAAGAATCTGAAGCAGGATTTCTCCTTCAAATCTATCTTGTGCATAAGCAAACCATTTATTTGCAGGAGGATAAACATCCTTCAGAAGGTGTCCGGCGAATAACAGCGCAACGATATTGGCCAAATAATGATTACCACGGATATCTGAATATTCAATTTTCTTGAATATATACTCTGCGTGGATCGTTATCATCTCTACGATTTTCATCAAATCCACAGGTTTGATAGAAGGACTTCCTGCTAATAACAGAAAAACGAATCCAAGATTGATAATCCGGATCGAGCATTCCATAGGATACCAGTTGACCGATTTCGCTACTGGATTCTGCTCTGACCAATCCTGAATGCTACTCACACAGTAATCTTTCCATTTCGTGTCATCCGATACAAGAGCTAGTTCCCCAACAGGGATTAGAAATCCCATTCTAGATAACTCCCATGGAAATTTGACATCGTAGGGTGAAGATTTTTCACTCTTATAAAACTGGTAGCTCCCCTTTCCTGTTTCCCAGACATGATCAAAACGCCAATCTTTATTCCAGGGGAGCCCATCCCCAGACTCCATCAAATCATATTCCTCTTCAAATATAGATATTCTTCCGGTAAGGGTTTTTTCAGCTATGGCGAGTATTTGACTGTACCAGTTTGAATTGTCATTCACCCATAACAGAAATTCCCGTATAGTGCCAGGAGAAATTATATAGTCTCCACCATCGAAGCTTTCTTTCCACAACGCACACTTATCGTCTGTCCAGAATCTCTGAATATTGGATAGCCTATTCTCCCAATAATTAGTCATTTTGGCATATATCGAAAATATATGTTGAAACAGCCTAAATATGATTACATCTAGCGGTTTCTCAAGAATTCTTCTCAATATCATATAAACTAATTCTGGTCAGCCCGGTCAATAATTCGCTTAATGATATACTCCGCGGCATTTCCATCCCCATATGGATTAACTGATTTGGCCATCTTTGTATAAGCGTCATCATCATTCAGTAGATGCTGAATAGAACTAAAAATCCTTTCACGATCAGTACCGATCAATTTCACCGGGCCAGCAGTTATACCTTCAGGTCTTTCCGTTTTTTCTCTTAAAACCAGAACCGGTTTTCCTAATCCCGGAGCCTCCTCCTGAATCCCGCCAGAGTCAGTTACAACCAGATAGCACCTCTTCATCAGATGCACCAGAGGCAGGTAATCCAAGGGTTCAATTAAACTGAAATTCTTCACACCTTCCAGTATTGGGAAAACCGTATTGACCACGTTGGGATTGGGATGCACTGGATAAACCAGATGAATCTCATCCCGGTATTCCTCGGCAATTACCTTAGCGCAACACAGATATTCTCCAGTGGCTCACCGAAGTTCTCCCGCCTGTGGGCGGTGACCAGGATGATCCTTTTCTGCCAGGGGATGCCTGCCAGGGGACTGTTCTCCAGTTCAAAGGGCATCTCCGCTGCCATCAGCAGGGCGTCTATCACCGTGTTCCCGGTGACATGAATTGTCTCTGGATCCACACCTTCAGCCAGGAGGTTGTCTTTGGCTGTATCTGTGGGCGCAAAGTGCATATCCGCAACTACGCTGGCAATCTGGCGATTGATCTCTTCTGGAAAAGGCTGCCATTTATCGACGGGTGCGCAATCCTGCCTCGACATGGCCCACCTTCACACGATGGTAATAAGCCGCCAGACAGGCGGCCATCACCGTGGTGGTATCCCCCTGCACCAGAACCCAATCTGGCTGCTCTTTTTCGAATACCGGGTCCAGGGCGGTGAATACCCGGGAGGTTAAGCCGCTTAAGGTCTGCCCCTCCCGCATCAGGTCCAGATCGTGATCCGGGCTGATTTCAAACAAGTCCAGGACCTGATCCAACATCTGGCGGTGCTGGGCGGTCACACAAACCACCGATTGAAATTTGTCCGGATGTTTTTCAAGTTCTTAATAACCGGAGCCATTTTGATGGCTTCTGGCCGGGTACCAAAGATGGAGAGGATTTTTTTAATATTCATTATTTATTGGAATACTCCTAGATTATTAATAGATCCAGAAGAAAATTCATAAAATCCTAGTTAGATTAATTTTTCAACTGTTTGTTAATGCAATTATTGGGAATGGTTGTTTTAGCAATTTTAGGTCACACATTTGATTTTAGTGCCTTTGTATAATAGTTATTTGACTCACATAACAAAAAGATGAGTGCGATAAATGTGGCACCATCTCCCATGTTTAACCAAAAAATATTATAAAAAAAAGACATAGCAGTAATTAAGAAAAATATTGATACCCTAAAACGATAATGAGAAGAATTAGCACGATATCTCGGTGGAAAAAAGAGGAACCAATAAAAATAACTTAATAATGAAAATGGAATCCCATATTGTAATGCCATATCAAGAAAAGAATTGTGAGTACCGTAATCTCTATTCTCAAGCAGCCCCATGCCTGTTATTGTCTGAACATTCCCTTTACCAAATATACTAACTTTCAGATCATTGAGACGCGCAATAGCATTCTGCCAAATATAGAATCTCCCTGAAGATATATCTAATCTTTTGATTAAATATGGATAAAACAATTCATCCTTAAACAAAAATATGAGTACGCTGACAAAAATAACTGATGAAATGGCTAAATATACTTTCGTTTTTAACTCCAAGTTCGATAAAAAAAACAAAATCAATATTAATAGAATCAATGATGCTCTAGATCCTGATGCAACGATAAATCCAGTAAATATGATAACAAGTAATATTCTTTTTTTTATTAACAGCGAAACACAAAAAGCGATTAACAAATAATATGCAAATACTCCAGAATTCAACGGATAACCAATTCTGCTATAGGGATTAATCTCCGTAACATGAAAATAAGTTGCTACCGCGATAAGACAGATAGCGAATAATATGTATAAATCACTTAGTATCTTAAAGAATGTTGAATTTAGAAAATTTGATATTTTTGGAAAGAGAACCAATAAATTGAAACTAAAAATAGAAAGCGCAATCAATCTAAAAACATCATTGATATCTGCGCTATTGATCATCAAACTCAATATAGGAAAAAGAAGGAAAATGATGAATGATATGAGTCGCCCAATGAAATTGCTGTTAACACTTGAGATTTCACGAAAAAATACTGCTCCCATAAAAATAGAAAAAGAAACTTGAATGATTCCAAATAGAATATTGATTAGATTTGAAGAGATTGTAGTTGTCGTGCGGAACATTAATAATAAATACAAATGGCAAGAACATAAAGAAAAAAATATATATTGAAAATATTTCAGACTTGGTTATTTTCCTCATATGCTTGATGGAGAACTAATATAGGAAAAAAAAATTTCATAGGCTTTATAGGGATTCAGCGCTTGATCAATGCAATTCAATTACAACATTTCCATTAATATCTATTCAAATTTCACCATCCTTCACAAAGCAAACAAGAAGGTTCCACAAAGGTCAATCTCTTCCGTTGCCAAGAACTTTGATTTGATATTTTTCTTTCTTCCATAATTCGCGGTCAATTACATTCTTGGTGTCAAGAATAAATTTCCCTCTCACAGGTACGGTAATATCGTTGGGATTTAAGTCATAAAATTGGTGATGGTCAACTAAAAAAATAATCCCATCAGTATCAATTATCGCATCCTCGAATTTTTCAACCAAAAATGGATATTTATCGTATTTATCTTTCCTGATGTATGGATCGTATACTTTGATATTTACACCATAATCTACCAATAAGTTTATAACGTCTAATGCTGGACTCTCGCGGATATCATCCACGTCTGGTTTATACGTCATCCCAAGGACTGCGAAGGTTCTCCCTTTTAATGTGTCAAATTCATCTCGGAGAAGCTGGAAAACAAATGCCGGCTGGCTGTCGTTTACTAGGCGGGCCTGGTGAATGAGCTGGGCTTCCCGGGGTGCTTTTTCCACGAAGAACCAGGGATCCACGCTGATGCAGTGCCCACCTACACCGGGGCCAGGCTGGAGGATCTCCACCCGGGGGTGGCGGTTGGCTATTTCAATTGCTTCCCAGACATCCACCTGGAATTTTTCCGCCAGCCGGGAGAACTCGTTGGCGGCCGCGATGTTGATATCCCGGTAGGTGTTCTCCATCAACTTCACCATTTCAGCCGTGGTGGCATCCGTGCAGACGATCTCACTTTCCACAAAACATTCATATAAAGCCTTCCCGGCTTCAGCGGAAGCGGGATCGATCCCGCCGATCACCCGCGAATTGTGGACCAGCTCGTGCAGGATCCGGCCCGGCAGCACCCGCTCCGGCGAGTAGGCCAGCATGTAGTCCTTTCCAGCCTCCAGACCTGACCGCTCCAAAATGGGGCGGACCAAATCCTTGGTTGTCCGGGGGGGCGAGGTGGCTTCCAGGATGATCAGATTGCCAGCTTCCAGATGCGGGAGGATCGACTCTGCCGCCGCTACCACGTAGCGCATATCAGCTTTTTTCTCGGGTGTGATGGGCGTGGGGACGGCGATGATAAAGATATCGCTTTTCCGGGGAGAGCTGCTTACCTGCAGATTTCCAGAACCTATCGCAGCGCCCACGATGGTCTTCAATCCCGGTTCTTCAATATGGACTTCACCGTTTTTGAGGATCTCCACCACTTCCTGGTTGACATCCACCCCCAGGACCCGCAATCCGTGGGTGGCGAACATGCAGGCTGTTGGCAGGCCGATATACCCCATACCCAGCACACACACCTCAGCTTCCTGGTTTTTGATTTTGAGGATCAATATTTCATGGGTTTCATTAGTCGTCATAAGATTCTCTATGATATGAGCTTGGACAAAGCAAGTCCATTCACTCTCATCGGAGGACAATTATAGAATACCTGTTATCAATCTGTGCTCTCTTTACTCCACCAATCCTTGAAAAGAACTCCACCTACCGCAAGCATTCCCCCTATCACGACAGCAAGGGCAGTGTTCAGGAGAGCATTTGGGCTGCTCGGATCAATGGGCTCTACTGCCTGCGCTCCAATCCGGGCCGGCCGCTCTTCCTGGGCTACGGTGATGCGAGATGCCTCCAGCTGGCTGCTGAGGGCAGTATAGGCCTGGCGGGCCAGGTCCCGCTCCTGGGTAAGCTGCTCTACCTTAAATCTTTCCGCTTCCCAGCGGGAAGATATCTCCCCGATACCGTCCTGGATGAACCTGATCTCCATTTCAAATCCTACGATCTGCTCCTCCAGGGCTTTGATCAACCCCAGGAGCGCCACGCGTCCTTCCTCAGCTGGGTAATCGATCCCCATGATCTGATTCCCCTCTACCTGGAATTGCATGCCGCTGATCCCCCCTGCCGCTCGCTGCTGGAGAGCTATGATCGATAAAGTAGTCCCGGTGGCCAAGGTTCACGCCAGTGTCTTCAAGGCCCAATTGGGAAAGCAAGGCTTTAACATCACTGATCAACAAGAGGTTCCCCTCCACCCGATCCAGGTATCTGGCCAACGCTCTCTTCTCCTCGCTCAGTTCCACCTCCAATGCATACACCTGGCTCTCCGGCAAAAAGGTTTCCAGCGCTTCCTGGGCAGAAGACCAGTCAATCATTGCCCTTGCGGCATCACTTTCCAGGTTTTCCAGTGTTTCTTGACTGGTACCGTAAAGCTCATTCAATCTTTCTGAAAGCGCCGCTGCCCAGGCATTGGCGGCTTTCGCGGCCAGGGTTGGGTCCTCAGACGTGACCTGCAGCCGCAGCTGGCCCTCGCCTTGCATCAGAGCAGCTACTTCAATAGTTTGTTGTTCCTTGAGGTCCGTAATTCCCAACTGTTCAAATACCTGCTCTTGAAATTCCGCCGCTTCGGCCAGCTCTGCCAGACCGCTGGTCTCCAGCTGGACCGGGTTAGCCTGGATGCTGGTCTCAAATTCAGTCCTCAGCACAGGTTCTGTAATAGTGACAAAGGACGCAGACTGATATCGTTCCGGTACCAGATAGCTGCTAACCAAAAAAGCGACTAACCCGGCCATGATTGTGACCCCCAGGATGATCCATTTTTTAGCCCAGAGGGTCCGAATCAGCTCTCTGAGATCAATTACTTCTTCTATATAGAGTGTTTCTCTTTTTTCAGTCATAAGCTTCCCTCACCCTTTCGTCCCTGGCATCTTCCCTACTTCTGTATCATACCATTACCATGCAGATTATTTTCCTAAATAAACGCTGCTCATCTGCCTATCAAAAAATCATGGGGATGAGGGGCCGGATTGTTGGGTTGCTGCTGGAAACTTCAAGATCTGGCAATCACCACAGCGGGCAACCGGAGAGCAGAGGACCATCCCATGATGGATCGTTCCGGGTATGCAAGAGGAGAATTAAGACTGGGAGTTCGCCACAGAAGGCGCGAATTCTTATGATTTGAGGGAAGAGAGGACTGCCTGAATTAATATCATAATGTCCCTGAGAAGGGAGATATTTTCCAGGTATTCCAGATCCAGGGAGAGTTTTTCTGGTAATATTTCCTCAAAGTAGATTTTGTCAATCATTTCCGCCAGTACATCAGCCAGAATAATTTCTTCGTGTCTAAACTTCACAGCTGCCGAGCTGGCAATTCCAGGGAGGAAAGAAAGGAACCTCTCCTGATAGGATCAATAATTCTTTATGCAAAATGCTATTCGTCAACTAAAAATGATCTCCATCGAATAACTCTGCATAGGATGACATATTCCGATGTTGAAAATCTGAGTTTCAGATAGATCGCTGGATGTCTAAATCATTTAGTCATTTTCCTTCTTTTAGTTGCTCAAACAAGACTTTTGCTTCCCCCTCGATACATATATCATTATTTTGGTTCTTACATATTGTCTCAAAAGTCAAAATGGGTTTTTCTTCCCTGATATTTATCAGTGTAACCTGCGCTGTAATTGTATCCCCGGGAAAGACTGGTGATAAAAACTTTAAACTTTGACTCAAAAAGATTGTCCCTGCACCGGGCAACCGTGTACCTAATACAGCTGAAATCAAAGCCCCACCCCACATGCCATGTGCGATACACCGCCCAAATCTTGATTTTTTTGCAAAACTTTCATCCAAATGAATGGGATTATTATCTCCGACAACCTCAGCGAAATCCCTAATATCCTCATCCGTTATAGTTCTTGATAATGCTGCATTGTCACCTACTTTAAAATCCATAATTCTATCCCTTTTCAATCTCCTAATTGCAGATCTTAACTTTCTAATAGGATGCCTTTTTCCAATTTTTCTTTAGAAAAAAGATTGATTGGAACCATGTACCTCAGTATAACAATCTCCAGCCAGAAAAGATGGGGAGTATTCTGATCAATCCCATGGTAACTCACGTTCCAAATAGTTAGCTAATTTAATATTATGTTCCTGGAAAATATCAGCCAGGTAATCCCTGTCTTCTTTTGATATCGGAGGTCTTTCTTCATTAAACATTTGCAGCCTGAATAATTGTTCTAGCTTAGATAATCGTTGACGTATTGAGGTAGGAAACCGCAAGAAGTACGGTCTAAGAGCACGCTTCAGAATCAGCCAATTTTGATCTCCCCTTTTTTTCCATTTATTTGAAGTTGTAACCGTTACATTGAACTTTTGGTTAACATTGGGAACAAAAGATGGATCTATCCCAAGGTATTTGTAGCATGAGGACATTTGCTGCATTGGTTCTTTTTTTAGCTCCTCTGTAATCAATATATATATTTGCTTTCGATCAAAATATCTTAAGAATCCTGCCAAGAGATCATAATAAAAACCAGTACTCACATAAAGTTGGTTTCCTTTTGGGGTTCGAATAACATCAGAAAAAGTCCTGTCCGGCGCTTGTTGACCAATGCTCACAGAGAACCAATAATTTGAATAAGCCCGGTCAATTGGATTTCTGAGTAAAAACATAAGTTTAGCCTGAGGAATTAATTCTGCTAGACGTGCTGGCACAGCAGGATAATTCATATACGTTGTGGAAAATTCGCCGATAATTGTTTCTCTTGTCCAACCTTCAAAATTGGACCTATACCAATTTTCACCTTTTTCAAAGTTTTTACTGAAATAGTGTGTTTCTTTGACAGGCGCCATGTAAATTTGGGGGTGTTGGCTTAGGTAATAATGTAACGAAGTTGTACCACTTTTCCCAGCACCACAACCTACCAGGTTGGGAAGTGTCATATTTTCTACCTCTCTTTGATCAGTAACCAATCCTGCCTATTTTACTTTATCTGCTGTTTTTCTCATCAATAACATTCAGGATCTGCTCTAAGGCCTGCTTGTCAAAATATATGGTATGCAACTCTTCAAACTCACTAATAAACTTTCGATCAATATCCAGCGTGCTGCCAATGATCTTGCCAGGACTTCCGACTACAACAGAATAATCAGGCACATCTTTTGTAACCAGCGTACCTGTACCAATCAGACAACCATTTCCGATTTTAATTCCAGGTAAAACTACAGATTTTGCACCAATAAATGTGTATGATCCAATCTTTACTGAACCTCGTGTGTACCCTATCCTTTCTTCATTATCAATATGAACAAATTCCTTTCCTAGTAATCGAATAGCGTTTTCACTTCCATGAGTAAATATTCCTACCCAAGCACCAATTTGTGTTCCTTCGCCAATCATCAAACCCTCAGTAGCGTCTAAAATCGAATAATGCCAAACCCAGACATGATCACCCATAGTTAATGCCTTCCGGTTCATTATTGTTGCCGTGCTGCTGATCCTGGTATATTTTAGGAATCTGTTAGATCCATTGTCGAAATATCCATATACCATAAAGGGTTTATGAAATGTAGCAAATACATTTCCAACAACAGACATGATCCGTCCCAAAGGGGAACGATATAGAATCTCTAATATACCCATTTTTTCTCCATAGCTTTTATATTTATTCAATCTAAAAGCAAAGTCAATTATCTAAATTACACGCATCAATTTCCAAAAATAGTCAGGTTCCTAGAATGGGAATACTACCTTAGTTGATAAAATGAATTGTAATTGATTTTACTCTTCAATGGATACTTCCTGCTGGACTAGGACTGACTTGGTGACTGGGAGACAAGGAGACGGAGGGAGCGCAGCGGAGCTGCGCGACGAGTTAAACCTTCGGTGCGGATCGGTTAGTTGCTTGGCAACTGATCGAGGACCGGGAGAGCCTTCGGCTCCGACCGATTGAATGGAAGACGGGAAACATCATTTCCTTTAACCATTGCATTATCCAATGTAGGGGCGACCCGACGGGTCGCCCGGCACCTTCATTCACGGTCTTCCGGTCCTTCGGACCGAGATTGCCACGCCCCAAAAGCAGGGGCTCGCAATGACACGAAAGGGTGATTCGGTCCTCTCTCATCGGTCGTGAAGTTAAACGTTAAACGTTCAACCTTCAACTTTTCCAAGATTCTCAGGAAGCACGAAATAGAATAAAAGCTTCAGGATTTCAATACCGTAGTCACCGCCCCATAAAGGATCTTGATATCCAGAAGCAGGGACTTATTCTCCACATATTCCAGGTCCAGGGCAAGTTTTGCCGGCAGAACTTCAGTGAGGTATACCCGTTCCAGCTCTTCAGCCTCCACCTCAGCCAGGAAATCCTCTTCATGCCTGAATTTCACAGCTGCAGTGCTCGCGATCCCCGGGAGGACTGAAAGCACTTTTCTTTGCTCCCGTGTATAGTGTTCCACATATTTGGGATCTTCCGGCCTGGGGCCTACCAGGCTCATCTCTCCCCGGATGACATTCAAAAGCTGGGGAATTTCATCTAATTTATAGTTCCTTAAAAACATCCCCACCCGGGTGATCCGAACGTCACTTTTACTCGTTACCGCTGGGCCAACCCATTCAGGGTTGTTGACCATTGTCCTGAACTTTAGAATATCGAATTCCCTTCCACCCCTGCCGACTCTCCGCCCCCGGAACAGAACTGGACCGGGAGAATCCAATTTGATAACAACTGCTATCAAAAGAAGGAACGGCAAGGTGAACAGCAAAAAGAGAATGGATAATATCAGGTCAAATAGGCGCTTATTGATCTGGTTCATAAGCGATAGGCTTCGATCACATCCCGCACAGCCTCGATCACGTCCGCCAGGTCTTTTTCGGTGAGGCGGAGGTTGATCGGCAGGGAGATCAGCCTATGATATTCAGTATAGGCGACTGGATAATCCTCGGGGGAGTAACCATATTTATCCCGGTAATAAGGCTGCAGATGGAGGGGGATGAAGTGAACACTGGATCCAATATTCCTGTTCCTCAATTCCTGGATGAACTGGGATCGATCGATCTTCAATCGATCCAGGTTGAGACGTATGGCATACAGATGCCAGGCAGAACTGACATTAGGATCTTCCACAGGAACTGTGATCTCTTCCAGTTCAGTAAAAGCCTCATCATATGTCTCAGCGATCTTTCTGCGGACTTCTTGGAAAGAATCGATTTTTGCCAGTTGGTGAATGCCAATAGCTGCCTGAATATCCGTCATATTACATTTATAGCCCGGCCGGATCACCTCATAATACCAGGAACCTTCTTCCGCGTATCGGGTCCAGGAATCCCTGCTCATGCCGTGCAGGCTCCATAAGCGAGCCTCATCAATGAGTTCTGTTGACCCGGTTAACATCCCACCTTCCCCGGTGGTAATATTCTTGGTGGCATAAAAACTGAAAGCGGTCAGGTCTCCCAAGGTGCCGATCTTTTTTCCTTTATAGGTTGCGGTGAATGCGTGGGCGGCATCCTCCAGCACGGCCAGCTTGTGAGCTTTGGCAAGGTCCAGAATGGGGTCCATATCACAGGGATGTCCGTAGATATGCACCGGGAGGATGGCCCGGGTTTTGGGTGTGATCTGTTCTTCGATCTGGATGGGATCGATCGTCAGCGTGTCCCGGGAGACGTCTGCAAAAACCGGTTTCGCCCCCAAGTGCTCAATGACATGAGCAGTGGAGCAGAAGGTCATGGGAGTGGTGATGACTTCATCCCCCTCTCCCACACCCAAAGCCGCCAATCCCACCAGCATGGCGTCCGTCGCGGATGCTGTAGCTAATGCATCCTGGCTTCCTATGTATTTTAAGAACTCGTTTTCAAATATCTTTACTTTCGGCCCTGTTGTGATCCAATCAGATTTCAGGGTATTCACAACCTCGGAGATCTCTTCTTCTCCGATCAGGGGTGGTGAAAACGGCAAATAGGTGCTTCGCATACAATCTCCAGGGACCCTTAAGAAACACTGCTCAATTCAGGTCTATATAATACTTATTCAGATCACGTCCTTCCGGGGTGGTGAAGGACCTTTCCATTATAAACCTCAAGCGCTGTTAAAACAGGTTGGTGGCTTGATTATTAAACTTGTCAGTCCTCAATTCTACTTCAAGGGCACCAATCAGCAAAGCCTACTTTAGAAACCCGCTAGGTAGGCCTCAACCACGCCCGGGATGAGCTTTCTTTCCATTTTTACACAAGGTATTCCGTAGATATCACCTACTTCTGATCCTCTGCAACGCTTTCAAGGAGGACCGCCTCGATCAGTTTAACACAATGATCGCGGCTGAAGTTTACCCTAAGATAATCCCTTCCCCGCTGCCCCATCTTGTCCAATTCAGCTGGATGAGAAGCAGCCCACTTTATCGCCTCAGCAAGGGCCTGGGGGTCATCCGGCGGCACCTGCAGCCCAAACTTCCCTTCCCTGACCATCCTGTCCACCTCATTGCCTGCAGCCGTGATCGCCAGGACAGGCCGGCCAGAAGCCATCTGCTTGAAGATCTTGGACGGCACAGAGGCATAAGCTGCCTGCGTGCTCAGGGTCACCAGGCTGATATCGGCAGCCCGCAGCACATCCGGATAATTCTCCAGAGGCTGGAAGGGTAGAAATTGCACCTTCTCCAAGTTCTTCTCCTGGGCCATTTTCACCAGATCTGGTTTACGAACCCCATCACCCACGATCAGAAAATGAAAGGGTTCTTCCCGGAGGATTTCAGCAGCTTTGATGACCGGCTCCAGGTTGGAATTATGGGTCAAGCCGCCGGAGTAGATCAAGGTGAACTCCTCACCCAGCCCATGTTCTTTCCGAAATTGATTCAGACTTGAGCCCAGGCTGGATGAAATCCGGATCAGCCCAATTGGGAACCACATCGATCTTGGCCTCAGGCACACCTTTCTGAAGCAGGTTTTCCTTGAATCCCTCTGAGATGACCACGATCCGGTCTGCCTGGCGGTAATTCCAGCGTTCCAGCCCTTCCAGGATCTGAATCAAAATAGGGTTTTTGAGAGCGCCCATCTGCACGGCGGCATAAGGATGGATGTCCTGGATGTTGAGGACAACCTTGGCATCCATTTTTTTCCCTAGAGCCACCGCTACCGGGCCCAGAGATAAGGGCTGGAGCGTAGTGTATATGACATCCACTTTGGGAACCCTTAACAATCCCAAGAGTAATGAGGAAATCGTGAAAGATAAAAAAGAGAGAACCCGCTGCCAGAACCGCCTGGTTTTCGGCGGGAAGATCCACGATCGGTAGATTTCGATCCCCTTCTCCACCTCCCGCTGGAAGATCTTTCCCCGATAGTCCTCAAAGACTTCACTCCCAGGATGGTTGGGGAAGGCCGTCAGAACTTTCAACTCATGGCCCCTGCCAGCCAAATCCTGGACCAGCTCATCGATCCAGATGGCTGGACCGACGCTTTCGGGAGGGTAGTATTGTGTAAAGAGAAGGATTTTCATAAAGATTTACGCCTGTAACATCAGGATTATTCTTGTATAAGCATAATTGACTTGGAGACCAGGAGACTTGGGGACTTGGCGATAAATTCTCCCTGTCTCCGAGTCACCCAGTCACCAAGTCTTTCACCTCAGCCCATTATATAGTTCCAGTAGTATTACGCTTTCCATCTCCCAATTCAATTCTACTTCAAAAGCCCTGGCAGCATTCTCTCCCAATTGCACTCGCAGCTGTTGGTCCTCAACCAATCGATTGACCGCAGCCGCTATCTCCTGGGGGTCTTCGGGATTTACAACCAGGCCAAGATCATATTTCTCCACCAGCGCCCGGTATTCCGGAAAATCCGAGACGATCACCGGGATCCCCGCCGCGACATATTCCAGGAATTTTCGGGCCAGAGAGTAGATGGTGTTCTTGTCACTGGGCTGAAGCGGCGAGATGCCGATATCAGCCAGAGCCAGATAGCCCAGCAGCTCATTAAAAGGGATCTGATCGATGATCCTGATCCGGTCACTTTGCCCGGTACCTTCAACCTCCGCGATAAAGTCCTCCGCCGCCCCCCCGATGATGAGGAATAAGGTCTTACTGTCGTCCAGAAAGGCCAGCGAATCCAGCAGCACCCGCGGTCCATATTGCTCTCTCAAGCTGCCTATATGCAGCACGATGATCCGGTTTTGAAACCGTGTTTTCAGGGCTTCATCAGTTTTGAGAAGGTAAAAATCCTTCTTTCTGACACAATTACGCAGGATGGTGTGCTTTCCATGATAGCCATATAGCTCAACCAGGGATTGATTGACAAAGATCAATCCATCCGAGAATAAGGCCAGAAAATTAAACAGGAAACGGGAAAATCCTTCGGCGATAGGTCCGATCACCCCACCAGACAACACATCTGTTACCCGGGCGGGATAGTACTCATGCACATCAAATACTACCCGGCTTTTACTGAATATCGCCAGGAGAATCCCGACTGCCCAGGAGTCGACTTCGTTGCAGTGATAGACATCCGCTCTCTGCTTCCCCCCCAATGAAAATAACTCTGCACAGATCCTGAATCTCGACAGGATGGTCTTGATGATCCCGGCAAAGCTCCTCCCTTCCTGGAAATGCCCCTGGGGTTGGTTCATCAATGACAGAAAAGCAATCTGAAGGGATTCATCATACTGGCTGATCTCACCGTCCGCAATCGATGGAGCGATGAGGGTAATTTCATGCCCTGCTTCTGCTAACGACTCTGCAATTCGCCTCACGCGTGTATCGCTGATACGATGAACTGAATTTAGGATGGATATTTTCATAAAGTCTTTCTATTAAATTGTGTCAGCACCTTCTGTCAACATCAGATATATTTACTTAATCATTCCGGAGGCACATGTTATTGGGATCCTGCGAAGAGGTGTTAGTTCAATCATACCTTTATTCCTTCACAAACCCAGTCCGTTCTTCAATTATAGTAGGTCCAGCAAGACTCTTTGCGATCTTCATCAGGATGAAGAGAAGGAGTATGGGAAGGATGTGAGTCAACATTCGATTTGCGGAATCTCCCCACCCCAAACGATAAGGAACTCGAAAATAGGATATTGCCAGCAATAAAGAAAAGAATGTTAGAAAGCCATATAAGAATAATTGCTCACCTGGTATTTTCGGTGCTGCTAATACCATCAAAACCAAGAGAGGAATCACCACCCAGGTGAATTTCCACTGTCCAGCATAGAGCATGTTTTTGATTGTATTCCAGAAACTCAATTCCATATGGTCAGGTTTTTGATGAAATTGAAAAACCAACACAACAAACAGAAATACTGCCATGAGCTTTGGCAAATGAGGAATCAAGAAGTGTTTTAGCATCTTAATATTTGAAAGAATTACGAGTATACAGAAAGAGGTTAGTGATCCGATAATGACCACTGTTCTTTCCGGATTCAGGATATATGTACCATCACCCATTCTCCATAAAAGGTAGAGATACCAAAGAATTAGGATAAGTAAAAACGGGACAATTGTTCTCAGATGAAAGTGATATGAAAATTGATCAGCGCTAAGCACTAAAGCCAGCAATATCAACGCAAATAATGGCGCCTCAGTTCTAGATAGGCTAAATCCTAATAATGCCAGCATCCCAAGCGCCATGAGGATTTTATTATCTTCGATTGATGCTAGCCACAATCCCGCCACTGCAAAAAAAAGATAGACTGCTGAAATCAGATTCGTATGAATATAAAATACCTGGAAAATGAGGAAAAAAGTACTGAACAGTATCATGGTCGAGAGACTTGCAAGCATCAAGGTAAGACGTTTATTAAATAACCAAATACTGATGATACGATGACTGAGATAAAAGCTGATCAGGACAAACGAGAATGCAAAGATTGGTTGAACTGCGTATAAATAATCATAATCCAGGAACACACTTGCAGATTGCAATTGAGGTAAGAATACACCCCTTAAAGATAGTTCTTCAATAACTGCACTACTAAATTCCTCTAAAGCAATTCTCCTCCCTATAATAATATAGATTATGGAATCAGTACTGGCTGCTGAAAAATTAAATTCATTTGCCAGGATCAGAACAACAAGGAAAATAGATGCGATAAGGAGGAGTTCCTTTAGTTCAGGTCTGGATAATTTCCAGGTTCGATTCCTGATGTGAAGGATCAATAATCCGAAAACCAAAACCAGAAAGTAGATAATCATACTAACTAAGTTATAGGGAAGCGCAGTTGATAATAAGATAGCTCCTCCCATTACCCAGGCCACTGCTCCCCAGAGAAAACCAGTAATACCAATTAATATAATTGGTAATTTATCTTTGAAAAGAAGACCAAAGAACACCCCAAACAAATAAAGGCAAAAGAGGAAGAAAATTTGCTCCATCAGTGGTTCCCCGCCAGGTCTGGGATTAGATCTTTCGGAACAAAATAGAATCGGTTTCCATGACTGAGGAGCAATAGGGGAGAAGTTGGATCCCCTTCTTCTGTTATTAAGTAATAATAATTCCCATCCTCACTTTGAATTTCCACATATTCCAGGCTCAAGAATTGATTTATCTCGCTATCTATTATTTCAGCATCATACTCTATCTGCTGCACCTCATCCAAACGTCCTTGACTGAGAAGAAGTTCTAAGTCAAGGTCATGCGAATTAACCAGGCTAATGGGAATCAATAAAGTTCTCCCGTTATAATAAATTTCAATAAATGAATAGGTCCATTCAGGCCAAAATGCTCCCTCATAATTATCCCGAAGGTCAATCAGTGCATTAGAAGGCAGTAATGCTAATCTCTTCTCTGTGTCATTGAGAGACGGAAATGAATGCAAATTAGTTATGATAAGAGCTGATGCGATTAACGGAAACATCACATATCCAAATCGATTCGAATACTTACTCATCAGTTTCTTCTGAAGAGCATACACAATACTCAAAATGACCAGGTAGAACATAGTTATTCTAATTAATATTGCTCCCATCAATTCCTCAACAATATTCCTTGAAAAGGATATCCACACAGCATTCCAGATCGCTTGATTGCAAAAGCCTCCTGAGGTGGGATTATTGATCCTGTTTAAGGACTGATAATAATATTGCTTAACTTGCTACGTTTACTACACACCATTCGTACATGGTTCATATCCCAGGTTTATCAGATCACTGTTTATAAAATCGCCCAGGGTTTGTTTTTCTTAAGAAGTCAGTGTTTCCCTTCCTTGACCGATCCGTGATGTCGTTATTTTACTACCCACAAGTTTATGATGCGATTGTATGTCCACATCTCACAAGAAGATTATGCTTTGAATAATCAACAGGAATTCCTTCAGCCGCAATGCCCCAATTCTCATCCCTTCCCGGATTTGAATTGGGAAGCTTTCATGACTACATATAGCACATTGATTGGGAGTATGTGCGTAAACATCCGATTTGCGGAATCTCCCCAACCTGATTTATAGGGAACTCGAAAGTACACAATTGCCAATAGCAACGCAAAGAATGCAGGGACACCATAAGAGAGGATTTCCTCCCCGGGCACTCGGGAGCCAGTTAGTGATACAAAAAACAAAAATGAAAACGCCAGCCAGGTTAAACCCCATTCGCCAGTTTCCAACATGTTGAAGATGCTGGCATAGATGCTGCTCCTGAAATGGTCCGGTTTCTGGATAACCATAAGGACAAGCAGCAGTGCCAAGGAACCTAACATCATTTTGGGCAGGTAGGGCAGGAGGTAGCATTTGATCCACTTCACCTCGGATAGCAGGACCAGGAGGCCAAGAGCGATCAATGATCCAACAACAAGCAAGGTTCTCTCCGGGTTCAGGATATAGGTCCCCTCACCCATCCTCCAATAAAGGTACAGATACCAGAAGATCAAGCAGCAAAGATATGGCAACAGCGTCATTAACCTCATTCGGTAGGAAATCCGGCCTGTACTAATCACCAGGAGGAGAAAAGGCAGTGCAAACAGCGGTGCTTCGGTCCTGGCCAGACTGAAACCGGTTAATGCCAGGATCCCAAAGATCATCCAATCCTCATTTCCCTCAACTGATAGCAAACCAGAACCCACCCACTGCGACAAAGAGGTAAACGGCTGAGATCAGATTGGTATGGATATAAAAGAACTGAAAGGCGATGAAATAGGTGCTGAATAGGCTCAGGCTGGCAAGGATAGTGTAGATCAGCGCCTGGCGCCTGCGCCATCCCAGTTGACCCAGGACCCGATAGCTGATATAGGAGAAGACCAGGACAAACGTGAAACCAAAAGCTGGTTGGGCGGCAAATAAATAATCATCCCCCAGGAACACGCTGGCTGACTGCAGCTGTGGTAGGAAAACACCCCTTAAGGAGAGCTCCTCGATAATTGCTGGGCTATAACCTTCAAAAGTGAACCTTCGGCCTGTGGAGATCATAATTGCCGAATCTGGGCTCGCGATAGAATAGTTATAATGACTCGCCAGCAATAGGACCAGGACAAAAACCAGAGCAGCAGAAAAGATTATGATCATTTCCCTGATTGATAATGTCCAGGTCTTGTTCCTGGCATGCAGGATGGAAATCCCAATTCCCAACAGAACAAAAAGTGATGCCATGCTGGCAGCTGTAGAGGGGATTTTCAAGATTTGCAGCAAGGTTCCCCCGATAACCCAGATCAAAGCGCCCCACAGATATCCAGTGATCACGATAAAAACAAACGGAATCTTTCGTTTGAATAACAGTCCGAAATAAACCCCGAATCCATAAAGACCTGTCAGGAACAGAACTTGACTCATTACAGTCCCCCCTCTTTTCCTGGTAGAAGGTCTTCAGGAATGAAAAAGAGCTCGTTCCCACGCTGGAGGAGCAACAGAGTGGACTCTGGATCCTTTTCTTCGGTTATAAAGTGATAGAGGTTCCCATCATCCATCCTGATCGAATCCCTTTTCATGGCCAGGATCCCTCCTGCCTGGTCCTCAGTCAGATTATGATCAATCTCAACTGCTACTAATCCTGCCAATCGTCCTTGGGTTCGCAAGAGCTCCCCTGATAGGTTCAGAGAGTCCATTAGCCCATCGGGAACGCCCAGGGTCTTCCCTGGATAATAGATCTCCACTAATGAATAGATCCAGGCTGCCCGGGCTTGCGCCGATCCATGATCATAGAGCGAAATCAGCTGATTGGAAGGCAAGCGCTGGAAGGTCCCCTGATAGGAAGGAAATATCACAAACCAGTTCAGGGTTGGATACGAGAGGATGTTATAGATGAGATAGCGCCCCAAGGAAAAGCGGGAAGAGAATAGATCCAAATAACTTCCAGAATGCAGCTCGGTATTTAATCGCCAGGAATAAAACCGGGATCAGGAGGAGCAAATAAAAGAACAGGAAACGTTTCAGATCTTGAATGATCAATATTCTCTCAATCATCATTTATACGTCCCGTAATCCTTGGTGATCATTCAGGGCTTTCTTGTATAACCGGATTGTCGCCTGGGCGTTTTTCTCCCAGGTGTAATTTTCCAAAACGTGTTTCTGCGCCTGTTTTCCCACTTCAATCCCTTTTTGAGGATGGACCTAGTAAATCATCCAGCACCTGAAAGAGATCTTCTTTGTCTTTAGGTTTGACAAGAAACCCGGTTTCCGAATCGACCACAAAATCCTCTATTCCCTCCCCTTCACAGCCGATCACCGGTTTGCCATTGGCCATGGCTTCAAGATACACGATTCCAAATGCTTCATCCCAGCTTGGCAGGACAAAGACATCACAGGCTGCCATATAACGCATCGTTTCCCGATGTGATTTCTGGCCCAGGAAATCAACATGCTGAACCAGATCTAACTCGTTCACCAAGCTTTCTAATGTAGGGCGATACAGCCCATCTCCGATGACTACATACCTGACCTTATCATGCTGCTTCAATAAATCCTTGAGGGCCAAAATCACATTCTGAATTCCTTTCCGTTCAATCAAATTTGCCACACTCAATAGAATCTTTTCACCTGGTTTTCTTTGAATAACCGCTTTTTCGGCAATCACTCTATCAGGCGTGATACCATTTCTGATCGTAATCAACGGCAATTCAAGCTGAAGATATTCTTCCCCCGTTCTTTTCAAGACATCGCTAACAGTAATTGTCATGGAAGATTTATTGATGACTTCTTCTACTTGCTTCTTCAGAATTTTGTTTCTGTGGATTGTATAGAAAAAATCCAACCCATGGACCGTAACCACATAGGGCACGTTTAACTCTTCCGATAATAACATCGCGGCATAACCCGCAGGAATGGCCGCGTGGGCGTGAATGATGTCAAAATCAAAGATCTTTTTTAGCTCAACGACCTTCTGCCTGATCCCGTGATATAGACGATAACCAGTAGTATTTACAAGAATATTCCTCGGTATCGAGAAATAAGCGGGGATAAAAAACCTCAATCGAATCCCTGACTTCCATGTGGGGGATTATCAGCTATCTTTCCCCACCTACCTGGCAAGACCCGGGAATAGAAAGGCACCCAGGGTTGAGCGGAGATAACTTTAGCCTGCAGTCCTTGTTCCTTTAATGCCAAGAGCTGCTCATGAACAAATATGCCCGAAATCTCGTTTTCCACATTCGGGTACATTTGTGAAATCACCAGAACTTTCATAAGGTCCTGAACCTTGAACTGAGATCAATTACTGAGACTGTTGAGTATATCAGCATATCTGCCAGCCATCTTCTCATGGCTGTAATCGTATATCTTCTCATTACCGTGGTAAGCGACAGATCCTGTCTCACGGAATTCCTTATACCAGGAAATTATGGTTCCTTTCAGATCACTTTCCGTTCTCAGATGGACTCCTGCTCCTGTTTCCTCCAGCAGTTCACTGACAACGCCCCGTGGTCCTCCCAGCGCAAGAACCGGTCTCCTGGCTGCCAGATATTCAAAGATCTTTCCCGTATAAACTCCTTCATCCTTGGGGTTATCCCAATTCAAGGACAAAAGGATCTGTGACCGGCGCTGTTCCCTTAACCGCTGTCTTCCTGTCAACAGTCCCCTGCTGGAAGGCGATATTCTCGAGACCATATTGCTTGATCAATCCATCTACCCAGTACATTTTGGGTCCGTAGAAGTTGATCATCAGATTATCCTGGATCCTGTTTTCCTGTAATAGACCATGGACCACTTTGAACAATAATTCCGGATCCCTTTTTCCTTGATAAAGCTTACCGGTATATGTAATTGAAAACTTATTATGCAGCGTATCCCCTCCCACATCACCAGGGTCAAACCCATTTGTGATCGGGATAACCTCTTTCCGGTCATGGAATGACTTCAATGTTTTGCAGAGGGGCTCAGACACAGTCACCAAAGCTGATGCAGCTTCTAACGTCTGTTTTTCCAGTCGTCTATCAAAGAATTTCCTGAGCGCATCATAGGGATAGTAGTGGTTGCCTGTCCACAGATCCCTAAAATCAGCTACCCAGGGGATGCCGAACTCCCTGCTGGCCTTTTCGGCGATCAAATGAGTGATCTCCGGGGGTGAGCTGCTAACCAGGGCATGAAAGGTTTCTCTTGACAGAAAGTCCTGTATAGCGGCATCGGCGACAGGTTTCCAGCGCCTCTTCTGATCCGGATAAGTCAGCCAGCCCTCGATCCTCTTGATGATCTTTCCAGTAATGGGATCTTTTGCCAGGCTGACCTGGACAGGAATACCTATCTGATCCTGCAAGCCTTCCTGTGGGTTTAAACGCAGTTTAGTTTTTATCTGCTCCGTCACGTCACCGGGATACGGTACCTGGATGACTCGATACCTTTCATCCGGATCACCGGGCAGATCCACCGTAAGGACCGTTGCGTCCCAGCCGTAGCGAGGCAAATACTTTGCCAATCCTCGCATTCTAAGGGCAGCTCCCCCCGGTCGGGGAGGGAAACTATCCGTGATCAGTAAGACTTTTTTTCTTTTTTCAACCATTTTTTCATATCATTCCAGATCTTAACTATCAGACGCCAGTATAGACCCCAATCCTCATTCTGGGGAAGGATAACAGACTGCAGGTCATTTGCAGAGATTCTCAGATAAACACCCAGACGAATTACCAATAAAAAGAGATAGGCAATCGTGGAGGCCCAGGCTGCGCCGATAGCCCCATATAAGGGAATCAGGAACAGGTTAAGAACGAGCTGGATCAGAAACCCAACCCCACCGACATAGGTATTCAGGATGGGTTTTCCCCGCCCCGCAATATCATTCGAAAGGATCCGTTCGCCACTGATGAACACAATTCCTGGCAGCAAGATTCGAAATAGGGGCACCGAAGGGAGATAAATGTCAGTGTACACCAGAGGTAGGAGCCAATCGGCTAGGTAATATAACACAAATGCTGCAAGTGCGGTAATTCCAAGTACTGTCCGCATTATAAGTGGCGTGAAGGTTTTCTTCCTATCTTCATCCTGTTCAGCAGAAACCACAGGGAATATCAGCGTCCCGGCTGATTTTGACACCATCCACAACGACTCGGCTAATCCTACAGCAATCGTATAATATCCTACTGTAGAGATCGGTAAAAAATACGCTAATAAAAAGACTTCTACGCGATAATTCAGGAATCCGATCACATTGCCTAAATAGGCTTTGATACCATATTGATAAGCATTCTTAATATACTCCTTATTAAATCCTAAAGATAACTTACCAATGGATTGACTCAACCAGATTAAGAGAATGATCGCCACCACAGCTAACCCAATGATCCTTGACCAGATAACTGCAGACAAATTCGGACCAAACAATACAACCACCACAACAAAAAAGAAAAAAGGAAGCAGTACTAACCCAAAGATGGCAAGGTTATATTTGCTGATCTTTTTCATCCCTAACAGATATTGAGTTGCCAGTTGATTATTGAAAAAATTTACTGGAATTAGGAGCAAAGATAAGAAGAGTAACTGACGAGGAATATCGGGATAGATTTTCTGTCCTGTCAGTGACAATAACAAGATACCAAGAAGGATCCCACCTAAACCGAGAATCAAGATTGCCAGGAGGTTATTTTCCAGGATGGTTTTCCGGGGATACTCCCCTTTGGCAACAAAGAAAACTGTTGCCGGCCCTAAGCCAAAATTCAGAAAGGTCACGAATAGACTGGAAAAGAGGAGTGTCAATGAGTAGATCCCTTTTCCTTCAGGCCCGAGGATTCTAGCCACCAATATAGAAGAAACCACACCGACAATCAGATTGCCGATCTGGGTTCCTAGGATTAATAATGTGTCCTTCGCAAAGCGGGTAGCTTTCATATGTATAGTCAACCTACGGAAAATGTGAACATAATCAATTATATTAATACATTTGATTAAACCTTAGTGATTATTGACTTCTCATGGATTCCCCATCCAGAAATTCCATGTGTGGCCTTCAGCAAACTATAAAGGATAAGAATAGGGAGAATGTGGGTGAGCATTCGATTGGCAGAATCTCCCCACCCTACCCGGTATGGAATTCGAAAATAGGAAATCGCCATTAAGATTAAAAAGAACGAAAAAATGCTATAAAAGAAATACCCTTCCTCCAGAAAACCAGGCCTAAGCAGCGAGATAAGGAACAGAAGCGCAAATACGACCCAGGTAATACCCCAGCGACCGGTTTCCAACACATTCTTTAATGTGACCTTCATACTGGTGTACATATGCTCGGGCTTTTGAATAACCATAAAAGCTACCACTAGCACCAATACTCCCAGCATGATCTTTGGCAAATGAGGCAGCACCCAGCGCTTGATCCAGTTCATATCAGAGAAGATAACCAGGATGATACAGGCAGCCAGAGAACCAATAATGGCCAATATTCGGGTCTGGTCCAAAGTCAGATCCACATCACCCACTCCCCGGAGCAGATAGAGATACCAGAGGATCAAGGAGATCAAATAGGGCAAGATGGAAATCAACCGAATCCGGTAAGGGGTCTTCCCAGCGCTGATCAGCAAGACAAGGAAGGGAAGCGCAAAAACTGGGGATTCCAATCTGGCCAGGCTGAATCCCAATAATGCCAACATTCCCAGTATCATCCAGGAATCCTTCTCCTCGACTGAAGCCAGCCAAAATCCACTCACACTCAGAAACAAATACACAGCGCAAATCAAATTCGTGTGGATATAGAAATTTTGAAACACCATAAGATAAGTGCTGAACAGCACCAGGCCCGAGAGGATTGACAGCGTTAGGGCAAGGCGTTTATCGCTTTGCAGATGTCCAAGGATCCGATGACTGAGGTAGAAGTAAACTCCTACTAAACTGAGCCCAAAGGCTGGCTGTGCTGCATAAATATAACCATCACCTAGAAACACGCTGGCTGATTGCAGCAGTGGTAAAAACCCGCCCCTGTCGGCCAACTCCACCATAACGGATGGGCTGAATCCCTCGTATGGAATTCTCCTACCCGTGACAATATAAATGATGGAATCCGTACTGGCAACAGACAGGTTATATTGGCTTGCTAGGACGAGAACTAGAAGGAAAACCAAAGCCAACGTAATTATGTATATCATTTCCCGGCGGGAAATCTGCCAGGTCTTGTTCTTGAAATGCAGAACCAAAATCCCACATACCAGGACGAAAAATAGAAGAGACATGCTGACTGCCGTATAAGGAAGCTTCAGCATCAGCAGGGTCATCCCCCCCAGGACCCAGCCCAGAGCGCCCCATAGAAATCCCGATACGCCAATCAAAAGAACAGGAAGCTGACGTTTAAATAGCAAACCAAAATAGACACCAAATCCGTATAGACCCATCAGGAACAGGACTTGGCTCACCAGAGGCCTCCGTCTAGATCAGGCAGAAGTTCTGCGGGAATGAAGAAGAACTGGTTTTCATATTCGATCAGCACTAACAGATCCCGCTGCTTCATTACCCATTCTCATAAAATGATAGACATCCCCATCTTTAGTCGAAATATCATCATTCTCCAAGCTCAAAAAGTATTCAATATCGCGTTCTGATAGTTCCATGCCCGACTCAAGGGGTATTACTTCAACCAGGCGCCCCCGTGCTTGCAGGAGCTCAACTGTAAATTTCAGAGAGTCCATTAAGCCTGCAGGAATGTACAGAGTACTTCCATGATAAAATTCCTCGATGATCGGGTAGATCCATTCCACCCTTAAGGGCGCGGAACTGGCCTTGTAGAGGTCGATCAGCTCAGTAGAAGGCACACGCTCTAAACTCCAGATATTGGTTGTGTTGATAGAGGAAAATGAGACCAAATTAAAAATGAGATTTCCCCCCAATATAAGGGGAACCAGCACTCCAAAAATCCGAAAACGAGTTCTACTCTGAGGCTTACTCATTCCTGTTATCCAGTGAGAACATCATGATAGATCCTAGTGTACTTCTCACCGATGATTTGCGGGCCAAACCTTTGCAAAGCATCGCTGGCAATCTGCTCGTTATCATAAGAATCCAAAGATTCAATACTTCTCAATAAGCCCTCGTACAATGCGCCCGAGTCACCTGCCTTAACCAGGATGCCGTTGCTCTGATTGACATAATCCTCAGGTCCACCACATTTTGTCACCAACACCGGTGTTCCAGTGGCCAGAGCCTCTGCGGTCACAACTGAAAAAGTTTCCTTGATGCTGGGAAGAATAAACAAATCAGCTTCACCCATGAAACTGGCGACTTCGGGTTTTGTCTGCATGCCATGAAAAGTCACAAATTCATTGAGCCGACATTCATTAACAATCTCTTGAACTCTTTCTCTTCCTGGCCCATCACCAATAATATCTAATCGCCAGTTTTTATTATTCTTCAAATATTGCTGGAGTGTCTGGAAGAGAACAGGTAATCCTTTATTCTCGGAAAGGTCAAGAAGGCCAATATAAAGGAATCGAAGAATTGGTTTTCTTCTCTTTTCTATGTAAAAGAATATCTCACTATCAACCACATTTGGAACAACCTGGAAGTTCCCTCGAATACCAGTCTGAATAATCGCATCCTTGAGCGCCGTACTAACCGGAACAACGACATCCGCCAATCGGAAAGCAGTTCTCGCTATAAACAATCCAAATCGAGATATACGATATCGTGGAAATTTGGAACTATGCTCTGAAATAACCACCGGGATATGCATGATTCTTCCAATGATTGCCGCTATAATCCCCACATGGTAGACATGCGCATGGATGATATCCGGTTTCCAGCCATTCTTCTTTATAAAGCGTACCGCTTTGAATAGATAACCAGGCGGATAATAAAAAGTTCATTCTTAGATTCGGAGAAGGTCGATAACGGAATTGGAAAGTTCTCAACCCTCTTGTCAGGGATGAAGTCTCTTGTTGCTCTATTTTCCAGGGCTGATCAAGATTTGGATCTGCACCACAATTATGAATCACTGCGACAGAGTGATAGATTGACACAGCTCTTATTATTTCCTGTACGAATATACCCTCAACCGGATTGTCCTGGTTAGGATACCAATTCGTCAAGAATAATATCTGCAATTCCCTTTGCGCGAGATTTCCCAAATTACCGCCCCAAGAGTTCAAGTCGTCGCTTCGCTCTCAGCCTGATGTGATAGCATGAATAATTTTCTGCAATTCCCGATCCTCTAGTTCCGGATAGACTGGAATCGCCAAGGTTTCCAGGCTTGCTTTCTCAGAAATTGGGAAATCACCTTCCTGATAACCCAGCTCCCGGCAGGGGCTCGTCAGATGAATCGGTTGGGGATAATAGATCCCGCTGGCAATTCCCGCTGCAGTTAACCTACTCCATGAGAAGCTCTCGTTCTTCTGTACTGGACGATATAGAGATGATATACATGCTTAATACCTTCTGCGGTGAAAGGCCCCTGAATCCCTTCCACTCCTTCCAAAGCCTGATCATAAACTGCGGCGATCTCCCTCCGCCGCTGGTTCCATTGGTCCAGATGACCCAGTTTCACCCGCAGAATTGCCGCCTGCAGGGCATCCAAGCGGCTGTTATAACCCAGTATCTCGGGGAAATATTTCCTCTTCCATCCATGAACGCGCAGCTGTCGAACCTGATCGGCAATCTCATCTGAATCAGTTACCACCATGCCCGCATCCCCATAAGCCCCCAGGTTCTTGCTGGGGAAGAAACTCAGGCAGGCCACATCACCCAGGCTCCCGGTCTTTTTCCCCTGGTATTCCGCTCCAATGGCCTGAGCATTATCCTCGATGATATAAAAATCATACTCAGTAGCTATTTGATTGATTGGATCCATATCAGCTGGATGCCCATAAAGATGGACAGGGATCACAGCCCGAGTCTTTGGGGTGACTGCAGCTCGTACAAGCTCAGCATCCAGGCAGTAGGTGCGGGGATCGATATCCACAAGAACTGGTTTTGCGCCAACATGCAGTACCGTGCTGGCAGTGGCAAAAAAGGTATAAGCTGGGAGGATGACCTCATCCCCTGCTCCGATATCCAGAGCCCGCAGGGCAAGGATCAAAGCATCCGTTCCGGAAGCCACACCCACAGCATGGTTAACGCCCAGATACTCTGCCATTTCTTCCTCAAAACTGGCTACCTCCTCTCCCAGAATGAACCAGCCTGAATCCAAGACACGCTGAACGGCAGTGTCAATTTCTGGTTTTATCGCCTGATACTGCGCAACCAGGTCCAATAAGGGTATCTTTGAACTCATGCTTTTCCTTGTATGACTGGTTTGATCTCCCTGGCATTGACCAAGGTGTAAGCATTTTTACAGCTGGCACACACAACCTGTTCTGATGGCTAATACTAGCGATCTCCAACTGCTCACCACAGGCACACATCCAACCCTGTAAACGCGCTGGATTACCGTAGACCAAGCCATAGGCGGGTACATCCTGAGTAACAACAGCACCTGCCCCAATAAATGCAAATTCTCCCAGGGTTACACCACAGATGATGGTCGCATTGGCTCCTATGGTAGCCCCTTGTTTTACTAAGGTCTGCTGATATTGATCCTGACGGTTGACATGACTGCGGGGATTGATCACGTTGGTGAAGACCATTGAGGGTCCCAGGAAAACATCATCTTCCAGGATCACTCCCTCATACACTGAGACATTATTCTGGATTTTGACATTATTCCCGATTTCTACTCCCGCGGCAATGAAGACATTCTGCCCCAGTGTGCAGTTCTCGCCAATCTTGCACTCCCCCATCACATGGCTGAAATGCCAGATCTTGGTCCCATTGCCGATCTTTGCGCCTGGATCGACCACACAGGAAGGATGGATGAAATAATCACTCATAGGATCCTCACTCCTTCAATCGAGGATGAGCCAGATCGTCCAGCGGACTCACTTCCGCTTGCCTGATCTGATAGGTTAGATCGATCGATCCCCGGGCATCCTCGATACCAAATCCTTCCCCTGCAAGAGTCTTCTCATAGACTCGCGTATGGAGATCTGTAAACCCTCCAGAGAATTCAATCTCTTCCCCATCGATCGTGATCGAGCGGTAGGTCATCGGCTCTCCCGGTTTCGCAGGAGCAGGAAGGTCATCGCCATTCACGGACAAAAACCAATTCACCTGAGCTCTTTCAAGGTCTACGAATCCGGACATGCGACCCTTCTCTTTTAGATAGACCTTGATATCACCATACTCTCCAAATAACCATTGGATCATATCAAAGAAATGGATGCCGATATTGGTAGCGACACCGCCTGATTTTTCCTCGGAACCTTTCCAGGAAACGTCATACCAATTCCCACGGGCAGTGATGTAGGTGATTTTCACCTGGTGCTGGGTGCTGCTCTTCTCCTCTTCCAAGGCTTTCTTGATCTTTAAAAGGGCTGGATGGACCCTGAGCTGGAGGACGGTATAGATCCTGCCCGGGCTTTCACTTTCCAGGGCTTCCAGCTGGTCAAGATTCCAGGGATTGATGACCAGGGGTTTTTCACAAATCGCACTCGCGCCTACACGAAGGGCCAGACGGCAGTGAGCATCATGGAGGTAATTGGGCGTACAGATGCTCAGATAATCAACTTTTTGTTCTGGGTGATTTCTCCGAAGTTTTTCAAGATGGCGGTCGAAGCGCTCGTATTCTGTAAAAAACCTGACATCTTGAAAATATCGGTCCAAAATGCCAACTGAATCAAAAGGGTCTGCAGCAGCGATCAGCTGGTTGCCAGTATCCCTGATGGCCTGTAAATGCCGGGGAGCAATATACCCCCCCACTCCAAGGATCGCAAAATTCTTTACCACCATAGGGTTTACCCTCTCTATTTCCCGCACATAACACAACATAATACAATCGAATCCAGTTGTCAGGATTCGAAATCTAATTATATCTTAATAGGTGGGTTGGATCGGAATTCTTGAGGATAGCTCTACTTAGTTGTCAGCCTGACCCTGCATCCGTCAAATTGTCATCCTGACCCTGAGAGAAGCGAAGGGGAAGGGTCCATGATGTGGATCTAAATGTAGGGTCATCCTCCCCCCTTGATCACCCTCTGGATTCTTCCTTGTCACATATGTTCCTCGCCAGAATGACAAGTAACAAGTCTATCCCAAATACTTCTGCTTGATCAGATCAACAATCTTATAGGCTGCATTGCCATCACCAAACAAGTCAGGGCGATCTCCAGTGGGTTTTGATTTATTTACTGCGTTGATGATCTGTTCTGAGTTTGCCCCAACTAATGTGTTCCAGCCCGCATCAACCGTCTCCCACCATTCAGTATCCTCACGAAGTGTGATACAAGGCACACCAAAGATATATGCCTCTTTTTGAATCCCTCCGGAATCTGTGATAATTGCCAAGGCATTCTTTTCTAGGATCAGCATATCCAAATATCCTATAGGATCGATGATTTGAACATTCTTGGGAATAGGCACCGCCAATGAGGACAATGCTTTTCTCGTTCTGGGGTGAAGGGGAAGTATCACCTCCCTCTCCAATGAGCGAAATGCCTCAAAGATACTCTCCAAATTTTGTTTCTGATCTGTGTTTGCAGGACGATGGACAGTCGCTAAAAAGTAATTGCCGACATCGATATCCAATCTTTCGACAATATCTGATCGTGACTCTGCCACCTCTGCATTGAAAATGGCCGCATCATACATTACATCACCAGTAAGATGCACGCCAGTTTTTATCCCTTCCCCTTCCAGATTCTTTACTGCTGTTGCAGTAGGACAAAATAATAGATCTGAAACGCGATCAGTCAATATCCGATTGATCTCTTCAGGCATCGAGTTATTGAAGCTTCTCAGTCCCGCCTCAACATGAAAAACCGGGATATGCAACTTCACCGCGGCCAAGGCCCCTGCCAATGTTGAATTTGTATCTCCATATACCAGGACAGCATCAGGTTGATGATCCAACAAGACTTTCTCGATCCCGGATAACATCTTTCCTGTCTGCTCTCCATGGCTCGCAGCCTGGATGCCTAAATTAATATCTGGCTCCGGTAACTCCAGTTCCTGGAAGAATACTTCCGACATCTCGTAATCATAATGCTGCCCGGTGTGAAGATAAATCTCATCAATACTCTCTCTTAACACTCGACTAACAGGAGCTGCTTTGATAAATTGGGGTCTTGCCCCGATAACTGTTACTAGTTTCATATTGGATCTTACTCCTCAACATGCTGATTGGAGCTGCCCAAACCGATATTGATATATGATAATCCAAGCGCATGGATCAACCAGTGCGGCTTGAACGCAACGACAGAACTAGGAGCCATACTGGCTAACAGCAAGCCTACTAATGATCCCAGAATCGCTACACCAACCAAGCGCATCTTAGGATCATTCCAGTGGGTTCTTAAAACTTGATATGTCTTTTTGAGCATACTCCAATAGAACACTACATAACCAATAAAAATATAGATTCCATAATTTACTAAAACCTCAAGGAACCAATTGTGGGTATTAATTATGTTTTTTGTTCCATATAGCGCTCTAGTTTGCATCCAGCTCTCAAAATTTCCAGCGCCAACTCCAAACCCCCAGGTGGATAACAAGAAGGAGAATCCATTCCGAATCAAATTAATCCTGATCCCGATTGATCCTGTTGGTTCTGCAATCTCAGTCGTTAGAGATTGAATTGAGTACATCGTAGAATCAATCTCTTGGAAAATTCTTCCCCTAAATACCAGGATTAGAAGGAGAGAACCGATTATCAGTATATATAACTTTATATTGCTTCTGCGCGATAAGATGGCTACCGCAATAAAGTAAACAATTAATATGAATAGAGCTAGATAATTCAACCGGGAACCTGTCAAAATCAGTAGATACAATATTGCAAGAAATATTAACAAGAAATAAATTCGATGATATTTCCTTGAGAAAAAGAAGAAACTAAGCACGAATGGTGTACTCAATGTTAAGAAAGAAGCAAAATCATTTGAATTATGAAAAACTGCTGTGGGAGTGAATAAACGAGATGGATTGTCAGTCTGATAGTTGTGAGAAATCGGGAGATGATAACCGGATATAGTTTCAGAAACTCCAATCAGCAGAGTCACTCCCAATACCACCAGCCAAAGAATCATCACAACATAGATATCATCCACAGAATCAAAGAACACTACAGAGAATGCGATTAACGAAAACGAAAAAAGAAGGAAAGTCACTTGCGCGAATGCGTGCCATTTCTGTACAGACCAAGTGATAGACAAAAGAGAGTATATCAACCAAATCAATAAAAATAACCCAAAAACCTTAACCTTGATAGACTTCAGGTCAAGCGTTCCTTTCTTGGCAATGATTGAGATAAGAAAGATTCCCCAGACAAAGAGTATCAGAAAACGATAAGGAAAAAGTTGAATACGACTAACATGAAATCCCCAGATTGACACACCAAATATACCAGCAGGGTATACTGCAATACATGAGGTATTTGATTATCCTATGAAAGTTGATCTTATCTAGATACCTGGTCATAAAATATCAACCTCCGGGAAGCTATTACCCTCCATTATCTTACATTCATCGGCAGGTCTGTACTGAGAACCTGATTGCTACTGAAAATCCCTTTACCTTAAGTATCACTGCTCAACACAGCTCTATTTAGACCGATATTTACATAGGCTAATCCAAAAGCGAACAGCAGCCAATGGGGCCTGAATCCAATGATGGTACTGGGACTTATGCTTGCCAGGGAAAATCCAAACAACCCGCCCAGAACTGCGACACCTACCACCTTCATTTGCTGATCATGCCAATGGGTTCTTAATACAAGAAGAACCCGGCGTATCAAGCCCAAAAAGTAAAGCAAATATCCCAGGAAAATGATCACTCCATAATTGACCAGGACTTCAAAGTACCAATTATGGGCATTTAACATGTGCCCTGTGGGAAACACCGATCTGGTCTGCATCCAACGTTTCAAAGTTCCCCGCACCTACACCAAAACCTTTTGTAGAGCCCAGGAAGGATAATCCATTCCTGATTAAGTTGATTCTGATACTAATCGATTTGGTTGGATTCAGTAAGTGCAGAAGACAAGGTTTGCAGGGAGGTCAATAAAGGACGAAAACTCATCTATGAGTCTTTGATTGAAAACCAGGACCAGCAGCAGTGATCCAACTAATAACAGGACCAACTCTTTGGTGTATTTCCTGGACAGAAATGCCACGAAAATAAAATAAAGCAGAATAAGGGCCATTGCCAGGAAATTTGCCTGTGATTTTGTCAGCACTAATACATACAACAAAACAAAAAAGGAACCAATTGACAATATCCGATATAAAGTTTTCTTGGAATAGAGGGCAAAACTGAGCAGGAAGGGTGAACTTAAGGATAAAAAGGTCGCAAAATCATTTGGATTAAAGAACAACCCAGTGGGAACGTAGAGGACACTGGTGTTTTTGGTCTGATAGAAACGCGAAAATGGGAGGTGGTAGCCCAGCGTAGTTTCTATGACTCCAACCAGCACTGCTAATCCCAGGATCACCAACCACAGAATTGCCACCATATAGAGGTCATTCTTCTTATCAAGGAAGACAACTGAAAAAAGAATGACTGAGACGGATAGAGTAAGGAACAAGACATGTCTGATCGCATTTGTTTTGTCAATTCCCCAGGCGATCGACAGAATTGCGTAAACCAGCCAGATCAGTAGGAACAGGCCAAACTTCTTAACCTTCAAGGAAGCAAGATCGATGATCTCTCTCTTCCTGATTGCCATCAGAATGAATACAACCCAGATCAAGGGGATCAGCATCCGGTAAGGAAAAATATGAATCGGGCCTGCCTGGAATGCAAAGACTGACATACCCAATAAACCCGCCGGGTAAACTGCGATAGTCAGTACTTTTCCAATCTTCTTCAAATTCTGCTCGTCGAAGATCCTGTCCATCCTGAATCCGCTCCAAAATGAAATACCCCTTTATATTACCATTTTCAAGCCGACTAGGGGGCCAGGAGACTTGGGGAAAGCGCAGCGAAGCTGCATGACGGGAAGCGGCTTCGCTGCTGACCGAAGACGGAGAGAGCCTTCGGCTCCGACCGGGACAAACCGGTCTCCTTACCCCGGTCGTGAAGCGAAGCTTCACCCCGGTCACGAACGAAGTGAGTAACCAGTCCCTCGCACAGCGAACCAACAATTTTC
>CAVQGY010000002.1:0-1297979 GCA_963712165.1 uncultured Chloroflexia bacterium
GTGGTAAACCTATTAGATTTCAGACTCTGCCAGAATGGTCAATCCACCCGGCAGATACCTCCCTGCCAGATGCAACCTGATATGGCATCGCATTTTTCCTCGGATGCAACACCAGTGCAGTTATCGACCACGCATTTTTTCTGATTGACACTCCATCCGCAGCCGCGGTGTTGCCGCAAGTCCCAAAGTCCAGTCCGGTACATTTATCAGGGGGTACGGGGGTTGGCCCAATCGCGCAAAACGGGACAGTGAACGGTATTGTCGTGCAGTCCTGTAGATTGAAAAGCGACCCGGCGTCCAGATAGAGGCCGATCTGGCACCTGGCTCCTCCAGGCAGGGTCCCGTTGACCGGATCCCCTGACCCATCATCCTCATCGGATTCTTTGCCAGTGCTAAACAAATCTCCAATTGAATACCCGGCGTAGCACAGGGTAACTTCTTCCAGAGGCGGCGCAGAGGCTGAGGCCGGATCGATCTGATCGGGTTCCACCCTGGTGATGCTCGCGATTTTTCCTTCCTCGATCTCAATCGTGAAATACTGCTCGGTTTCTCCATCCCCGGTCTCCTGCGGCCGGCATAAACCCCGTCCGGAGCTGAAGGTCTTGTTCGCGCTGAGGAGCAGGCACTGCAAGATACCCTCCGGGCTGTCTATGGTCGCTGAGATAGGCATTAAGGCGGAGGCAGGATCAAAACAGGACAGTTCCAGATCCTCGCCTGATCCCTCCACAGTCTCAACCTCAGAAAGATCCTGGAGATCGCATTTTCCGCTAGACAACCCTTCCGCTGGTCCTGCAGGAGGAGTTGATCCGCAGAAACCCAGTGCTGGATCAAAGATCTTGCCACCTTCACAAACCGGCTGATCTGACCCAGCGCCGCGGCAGGAATCTGTCTCAGGATCGTAGGTAAGGCCCTTGGGGCAGACGCCTGGCTCATCCGGGGTGCAACTTCCGATCAGGGTCGGGCTGGTTCCAGGCGGGCATTCCCCGGGTTCGCGCAGCAGGCAGCTGTCAGTCTCTTCATCATAATAATGAGTGGGAGGGCACCCACTCACAGTCCTGGTGCAGCCTGCCCCATCCCACTCGGTCCCTTCTGGGCAATCGCTCTCTCCAGTTCCGGGAGATGGCACGCAGCAGCCGATCAGGCTGTTATAGGAATAGCCTTCCGAGCAGAGGCTTTCCGGGCCGTTGAGCGGTCGGCAGGTTCTGGTCACGGGATCCAGATAATAGCCCAGAGCACAGCCATCCCGGGTTTCCAGGCAGAGTCCCAGACCGGGATCCTTGTAGGCACCCGCTGCACAGCCTTCCGAAGGTTCTGGGGGCCGGCCGTATTCATCATAATCAATCCCTTCACTTGCATCGTCACTATTGCATCGGTAGGAGAGGAATTTCGTATTATCACTCGGAATGCATTTCCCCTCAAAATCCAATTCCTGGCAGGGACCGCAGCCATCCCAACCCAGGGGCAGGCACTGCTTCAGTCCAGCGTCGAAATATTCATCTGGGCCGCAGTCATAATTTTCCCCGGAATAGGGGGAACAGCAGCCGGTCTCCTGGTTGAAGGTGTATCCCGGTGGGCACATGCCGCTGCCGTCACTGAGCGAGAAGAATTCCCATTGGTCGCCTTCCGGGAGGTCAGCTGCGCCAACCCCTTCCACGCTGACCAGGGCCAATCCCAGTGGCCCAGTATTTGGGACCGGGAGCCCCGGTCCGCTGGGGCAGGCGGAGGGACCGCTGTCTTCCAAACCGTCCACCAGGCTGTAGATCATGGGCACTCCGGACGCCGCCGGGGCGCATCCACCCACCTGGAGGTCATAGTAGAATCCAGTCGGGCAGAATTCATCCATCGCGATCAGGTCATCCTCTTCAGGCTTGCAGGCCTCGATCTCGGTTAGGACGCCAGCGCCGGGGGAAGGGCAGCTGCAGTACAGGTTGCCGGGATAATCCGCATATTCCTTGCAAGAGCATTCCTTACCACCAGCCTTAACCTCTAGGCCTTCACCGGAAGGAAGGTCATGAGAAATGGTCAGGTCGAAAACCCCACCCTGGGGGCAATTGGCGCCTGCAACCTGGAAGTTGGGATCCAGGCCGTTTTCATCTGCCAGCTGCAGCGAGATGGTTTGCATCTTATCAGGGGGGAGATTGCAGGTGGCTGCTGTTTGCGTTTTGCAGATCGGGGCGTAGCTCAGAGCCGCGCCCTCGGTGACGCAGCGGAAGCCAACCAGGGGATTGGACATGTCAGGCAGCATGCCTATGCGGGGGAAGATAGGGGGTTGATCCGGGCTTGATTTGTCCATCCCCACGGATTCCGCGCTGATAAAAAACTTGCCGTCTTCGAATTTGATCGAATACCGCCAGGTATCTTTTGCGAACTCCCATTTTCCCATAGAGAAGAATTTGTAGGATTCAAACTTGATCTCGTCCAGCTTGATCTCATCTAATTTGATCTCATCCAGCTTGATCTCATCCAGCTTGATCTCGTCTAACTTGACCTCATCTAACTTGACCTCGTCCAACTTGAGTTCGTCCCATTTGATCCAGTACTTCCCCATTGCCTCACCAGCGGCATCCAGGTCCAAACCCATAGCAACTTTAAGATCCCCGTACATGGGTCCAAATGGATTGGCAACCAAAGAGCTGTTGTAATAGTCAGGGTCATCCCAGTCATAAACCCATTCCCCGAAACCTTCCTGACTGATCAGTTCCCCTCCGCTATCAGCGCAGTCCTCCTCGCCGCCCGTTGCCCGGACTAACTCGGCTTCAGTGGGCAGGCGGCCGCCCAGGTAGGAGCAATAGGCTTGCGCTTGATACCAGTTCACCCCCGCGGGAGCCAGAGGATACTCTGTTTCCGTGACCGGTTCACACTCCCCTTCCTCGACACATTGAGCATATTCTGCGCCAATGACCAGGCGAGATTGAATCTCGAAATCAAATACCAGAACAGAATGTCGGAGGCCGCTGCCATCTTCGACAGTTATCAATCCGCCAGGGACTTCCACTTCGGTCTGCACTGCAGGAAGCTGGATCTCACCAGGCACGACAGGCGTAACTGTGGCACAGCTGGAAAGGATGAATGAAAAAATGAGTATTATGCTGAGTAGAATGATCCCCTGCTGGGTTTGCTGGCTCCTCATACTTCTCCTCCTGTTCCCCCGCCGAAATGTTGAGAATTTAGCTATTTTTTTATTATACATTGACTTTTCTGCGATCTGAACCAAAGCAGGACCCGGTTGGTTGGGGAGGTTATCCTGAACGAAGTGAAGGGCTCAGGTCAGGCGAAGCGAATATTCGGTCCAGTGGGAAGCATATACCGGTCTCTTGTTCCCCGTCGCTCGCGAAGCGAGCATCCGGTCTCTGTATCCCGGTCCTTATGTCCCTTCAGGTTATAAGCTCCCTCAACCGTTCCCAGATCCTCACCATCGCCAGCGTATCCAGCTTGCAGTAGGCCAGCATGTCATGTCTTACCTGGGGAACCTGATCGGGAGGGATTTTCCCTAACAGGAGATCTCCCCAGGTCAGCAAAGCCTGGGTGCCGCCAGAGATGGGCAGCTCCTGATAGGCGTTCTCAAATTCGGGGAGAAAGACCGGCAAGACAGCCTTCAGGGAAGCGCTGCCCCTGAATCCTGGGTCGACATACAGGCCCCTGCTGAAGATCTCCATCAGGTCCACGATGCGCTGATTGACCCTCAATAACCCTTCCCTCCAATCAGGGTAGCGCTCTGCCATTTCTGCTGTCTTGCCCATCTCAAAGCTTTTATTCCAGACCAGGATCGATCCCGCTTCACCAACCTTTTCTACTAAATCGGCAGCCAGCTTAGGGCCGGGATCCTCCTCCCCTGTCAACAACAGCTCATGGTGCTCAAGCTCCCCATTCCGCTCCATCCTATGCAGGGAATACTGGAATACCACGTGTTGATAGGGTTTGTACCCGGGATAAAGCGGAACCGCTGAGGGGTAGGTCTCATAGTCCAGGAAATACAGCGGATAATCCAAACTTTCCAGCTCACCCTGGATGGCCTCCCGATCGATCACAGGGCCCCCGCTGATCACGGCCTGGCGGTGCAGTTCCTGTTTCGCAGACAGAGTAAACTCCGCCGGCATCCCCTGGATCGAAAATACCCCGCTGGCGCGCAGCTCCTGTTTTTTGACCGTACTTAAGCGGGGCAGATTGTAGATGGGATGATCCGGCAGTTCCCCGAAACACAGGGCCGGGCAGGGACAGCTGCCGGGGTGATCACAGGGCGTGATCCCCTCAGGAGATTGGCTGTTGACCACTTCAAGCGCGTTTTCCCGCTCCAGGAGCACCTCCTCCCGCAGGTCTTCAACCTCCTCGTTGAGGTTCTCGATCGTGAGAAAATCCTCCAGGATCAGCTCACCGCCATGCAGATACTCCTTATTGACATAGACCAGGTAGACATCCCGCACCTTCAGGCTGGCTTCACAGACCAAACGCTGAAAAGCCAGGTCGTAATAATGTTCCTTTTTGATCGAGGTCGAGCTTTTGACCTCGTAAATATCATAAACATCTTGGTCCGGATCATACAGCAATCCATCCACCCGGACCTGAAATGGTCCGGCCTGAAAGGTACCCTGGGTGCTGACCACGCCCTTTCCCTTAAGGTATTGGTCCCTCAGGTATGCCAGGGCCATTTCCTCGACCATCTTCCCCTGGTCCATCAGGTGCTGGTCGAAAGCTGAGGGCTCCTTTTCAATCTGGCCATTCTTTTTTGCCCAGAGATGCATCGGGCTGGAGAGATAGTCTAAAAAATCGGTTTTGGTGAGCATAGGATTATTATACTTTCTTGTTTTGTCATCCTGACCCGGAGTGCAACGAAGGGGAAGGATCCAGGAGACGATCCGTTTCCGAATACTCCATTCTAATGAGGTCGATCCTCGAGATTTGCTGATCTGATGGATTCTTCGCCTTCACTTCGCGAAGGCTCAGAATGACAGGAAGGGAAAAATGGAAAGAGGAACAGGGATACGTTACACACAATTGAAGGGGCGAGCCAAGCCGGTCCTGAGCGTAGCCGAAGGAGGCTCGCCCTTTGCTGTCACCCATCCTCCCCGGCTGAACCCGGGGGCTGGTGCACTTCAAACCTTCCTGTAAGAAGGTTTCCTAAGAAACCCTGCTTAAGCAGGGTTTGGATGACCTCAGCTCACGGTTTTGCGAAGCACCCCGAGCCATAGCGAGGGGCCAACCGTGGGTTGAGAAAGATTTCGGTCAATCATTAACATGAGATTGCCGCGACAATCAATCATTCCGCTACGGGCAGGCTCCAACCAAGCTATGCTTATTTGCAGTCGAAGAGGCGGCGATAAGCAATCTCGCTATTCTGTAGATGTCGCTCCGCTCAATGAGCTGTGTTTGCTGATCAATGAAAAAAATCAGCTCTCAGAGCGGAGGTCCTGAGGGTATCCGAAGGGCCGCAGACGAAGAGGCGGCGATAACTAATTCGCTATTTCGTCTGCGCTCATCCTGGATGTCGCTCCGCTCAATGAGCTGGAAACCACTTGGATATTGATAAAAGGGCGACCCTACAATAGATACATTCTCCTTCCCCGGTCGCTCGAAGCGAGCACCCGTCTCTGTCCCGGTCGGGCACGCAGTGCCCCCCGGTCTTCGCGCAGCGAATAAATGACTCCCGTCATTTTTCCACCTGACAAGATTGTAATCTCCACATGACTCCCCGCACCTTGACCAACGCCCCTGCCTGGATGTAAAATTATGACCCATTGACTGCCATAACGCAACCAAGGTGCCATACATGACCCAGGACAAAAGGATCCGCAGGACCCAAAAATTGCTAGGTGAAGCCCTTATCGCAGAAGCCCTCGAAAAAGGCTACAAGAATATCACCATCCAGGATGTCACCCAGCGGGCCGATGTCGGCTACCGGACCTACTTCCGGCACTTCAAAGGCCTGGACGAGCTCCTGCTCAGCGTGGCCCAGGACCGCCTGGACCAGTTCTACGAACTGCTTAACATTCCTATGCCGGGAGAATTGATCGAGGACCCGGTCGGGACCTTCAATACCATCGGAGCCACCCTCTTCCAGCATATCAAGGACAACCAGCAGGCATTCCGCTTCCTGCTTTTGGATCCCAACCTGCGTTTTGTGCTCGAACCCATTCAGGAACGGGCCTGCGGCAAAGCGGAAACCATCCTGGCCGGCCTGCCCCAGGGGACCATCCCTGCCGGGGTGGCTGCCAACCATATCATCTCCTCCACCATCTCGCTCATCCGCTGGTGGCTTGAAAACGAAACCCCCCACTCTCCCCGGAAAATGGGCCTGATCTTCACCGATCTCATCATCCAGCCCACTTTGCTGGTGATGACCCAGGGTAGAGAGAAGGATCAATGATTTTGATGAAGACTTAACCAGTTTGACCACTACCAACCATGACCGATTCGACCTCTCCCATCATTGAATTACAGGGTGTGACCAAACACTATCACACCCGGGCCGGGGCTTTTCCGGCTCTGAAAGGCATCGACCTGGATATCTATCCCGGCGAGTTCCTGGGCGTGGTCGGCAAATCCGGGGCCGGCAAATCCACCCTGCTCAATATCATCACCGGTGTGGATCAGCTCACCGCCGGCCAGGTGGTGGTACGAACCAATGGCTCTACCCTTAATCTGGCTGAGATGACTGAAAACGAACTCACCCTGTGGCGGGGCCGGACCATGGGGGTGATCTACCAGTCCTTCCAGCTCCTGCCTATGCTCACCCTGGTCCAGAATGTGATGCTGCCCATGGATATGAGCGGCCTCTACCACCCCCGCAAGAGCCGGGAGCGGGCCCTCGAGCTGCTGGACATGGTCGAGTTAAGCGACCACGCCTTCAAATATCCCACCCAGATCTCCGGCGGGCAGCAGCAGCGGGTGGCTATCGCCCGTGCCCTGGCCAACGATCCCCCCCTGATCGTGGCCGACGAGCCAACCGGCAGCCTGGATTCGGTTACCGCTGACCATATCTTTGAGATCTTTGAGAATTTATTGGACGCTGACCGCACCATCGTCATGGTCACTCACGATAAGGGCCTGATGCCCCGCTTCACCCGCCATCTTGAGATCGCTGATGGCGAGCTGGTCGATAACGGGAGGGAAGTATGAATGATAATCCTTCCCCCCTGATCCAGATGCAAGGCGTGGTCAAGACCTTTGTCAACACCGCCGGGGAGTTCACCGCCCTGCGGGGAGTCGATCTCTCCGTCCAGAGTGGTGAGTTTGCCGCCGTGATCGGAAAATCCGGCAGCGGCAAATCCACTCTGCTCAACATGCTCACCGGCATTGACCACCCCACCAGCGGGCAGGTCCTGGTGGACGGCCTGGATATCTATTCCCTGACCGAAAGCCAGCGCTCCCTCTGGAGAGGGCGCAACCTGGGCATCGTCTTCCAATTCTTCCAGCTTTTACCGATGCTCAACCTGCTGGAAAATGTCATGCTTCCCATGGATTATGTAGGCATGTACGAGATCGACCAGCGGCCCAAAAAAGCCCTCGAATTGCTGGAACTGGTCGGCCTCAAAGACCAGGCCCAACAGCTGCCCCGGGCCGTCTCCCGCGGACAGCAGCAGAGCGCGGCTATCGCCCGGGCAATGGCCACTGACCCGCCCATAATCGTGGCCGATGAACCCACAGGCAACCTGGATTCCCGTTCCGCCGCGGTGATCATAGACCTCTTTGAGCAGCTCTCCCACCAGGGCAAGACCATCCTGATGGTCACCCACGACTCTTCGATGACCGAGCGGGCTTCCCGCACAGTCTTCATTTCCGACGGGGAGCTGGTGGACGAGACCATCGCCCAGGCTTTGCCCCTGCTCAGCCATCCCTTGATGAAAGAACTCGCCCGCAGAGTGGAGAAACGCAGCTACCAGCCCGGGGCGGTTATCCTGCAGCAGAAAAAAAGCGTGGACAACTTCTACATGATCCAGAGCGGACAGGTCGAGATCGTCCTCCAGGGACGCTTCAGCGATGACCTGGTGATCACCTCCCTGAAGAAAAACGACTTCTTTGGTGAGATCGCACTCCTCAAGGGCGGAAAAGCCATCGCCAGCGTGCGGGCTTCCGATGAGGAGCCTGTCGAGCTCCTCGCTCTTCCCAGGGAAGATTTCAACTGGCTGATGGAGGAATCCCCCCTCACCGAGGAAGCCATCTGCCTGATTGTCCAGCAGCGGCTGGACGAGAACCAGCAGATCAACCACACCAAGAAAAGAGGACTATTTAGAAGAGGCTGAGTCCGGACAGGAGTAAGTATGCGCCCTCGCTGGCGAAAAGTAATTTCCGATCTGATCGATAATAAGGTCCGCACCCTCCTGGTGGTGCTGTCTATCGCTGTGGGCGTCTTTGCCATCGGCGTTTTGTCCGGCACCTATGTCATCATCTCCCAGGACCTGGGCCTGACCTACGCCGCGAATAACCCCTCCAATATGGAACTCCGCCTGGATGAGTTCGACCAGAGTTTGTTGCATACTGTCGAGAACTTTGACGGGATCAAGGAAGTGGAAGCCCGGCGGGTCTTCACCCTCCAGGTCCGCCCCCAGGGAAAGGTTAAATGGACCGCAATTGACGTTGTGGCCCTGGAGAGTTTTGAGGATAACCAGGTCAATCTGCTCGTTCCGATCAGCGGAGAGGCCATACCCGGGAAAGAACAGATCCTGCTGGAAAGGGATGTGCTGGATGAATTGAAGATCGCTCCCGGGGAAACCCTGGAGATCCGCCTGCGGGATGAAACGGTCAAGGAGGTCCAGGTTGCTGGCGTAGTGCTGGATTCCTCCACCGGGGCGATCGATTTTCTCTCTCCACCCCTGGCTTATATCGAGATGGATGAGCTGAATTTCTATAATGAACCCGATCTCTACAACCGCCTCTTCGCCACAGTGGAAGTCGCTGGCCAGGATGATGATGAACATATCCGGTCTGTGATGGCTGACTTGACCGAGAAGATCGAAAAGAATAATTACTACGTCTACCGCTCCTTCCGATCCCTGACCCATCAGCATCCCCTCGAACCCACCATCAATGCTGTGCTGGGCATCCTGATGGCCCTGGGCGTGCTGATCGTCTTCCTGTCCAGCTCACTGATCGCCAACACCCTCAGTGCCCTGCTCAAACAGCACCTGAGGCACATCGGGGTCATGAAACTGATCGGGGGCCAGAACCAGATCATCTTCCGCATGTACCTTGTGCTGCTCTTGATTTTCGGCACCTTATCACTGGTGATCGCGGTGCCCGCCGGCGGACAGGGGGCCTACTCCCTGGCTCTATTCGTCGCTGACCAGATGGGTTTTACCCTGCTGGGTTACCGTTTTGTGCCCCTGGCCCTGGCTCTCCAGGTAGCTGTGGGTATCCTGGTGCCCCTGGTGGCTGGCTTTGTGCCTGTTATCAGTGGTTCCCGGGTCACTGTCCAGAAAGCCCTGGATGGCAATGGGACCCGGGGTGGTGAGGTATCTGATTCGGAAGGAAAAGGGGGAAGTTCCCGATTTGAGGGGTTCCAGCTCAAAGCCACCCGGGCCCTGGCAGACCGGGGAATTCGCATTCCCCGCCAGCTGTTGATCTCCCTCCGTAATACCTTCCGCCAGCGGGGCCGCCTGGCCCTGACCCTCTTCACCTTGACCATGGGTGGAGCCATCTTCATCTCGGTCTTCAATGTCCGGGTCACCCTCTTCGATTATGTCCAGAATATAGGCAATTATTTCCTGGCGGATGTCACCATGGATTTTGAAAAGCCCTACCGCCTGAGCGAGATCGAGGCCTACGCCTACCAAGATCCCCGCGTGACCCACGTGGAAGGCTGGACCTTCGCCTCCTCGGAGATCCTTAATCCTGATGGATCGACTGCGGATAATATCAGCATCCTGGCCCCTCCGGCTGACAGCGATCTGGTCTACCCCTTGCTGGTGGAGGGCCGCTGGATCCAGCCCGGAGATGAACGAAAACTTGCCATCAGCGAAGGCATCTACGATTATTATCCCGATCTGGAGATCGGGGATAGTATCCCCCTCAAATTCAAGGGCAAAGAACAGAGTTGGGAAGTGGTGGGTGTTTTCAAATTCATCGGATTGGAAGGGGTGATCGCCTACACACCTTATGACTATATATCCCGGGAGCAGAACCTGGCCAACCGCTCCTTCTCCTACCGCTTCGTGACGGATAATCACGACCGGGCCTACCAGAACAGGATGGCCGAAGAGCTGGACGCCTATTTCCGCGACCAGGGATTTCGGGTCCAGCAGGCCACTCCGGGGCTGTCCTCCCTGGACAAAGCCGCCGAAAGCCTGGACATCCTGATCACCTTCCTGCTGATCATGGCCCTACTGACTGCCACGGTGGGATCGATGGGCCTGACCGGCACCATGAGCATGAATGTGCTCGAGCGCACCCGTGAGATCGGGATCATGCGCTCCATCGGCGCCACCAACCGGGAGATCATCCGCATGGTGATCGTGGAAGGCATGTTGATCGGGTTGATCTCTTTCGGCCTGGCCATCCTGATGGCTGTGCCCTTTACTTATTTGCTGTCCGCTATCGTCAGCAACGCGGTATTTGCCACCCCGATCGCGGTCGAGTTCACCTACCTGGGATACGTGATCTGGCTGGGATTGGTAGTGCTGCTTTCCTCCCTGGCCAGCCTGCTGCCCGCCCGCAACGCGGCCCGGCTGACCATTCGCGAGGTCCTGGCATATGAATAATCCATTTTACTTTTAGTTATCGAGATCCAAAAAAGGACAAGACTATGAAAACAAAAAAGACCATTATCTTCCTGGGACTAAGCCTGATCACCATCTTGGCTCTCAGCGCCTGTGGGGCCGAAGAGACACCTACCCCGGTCGTGGAAGTCAACCCGGGACTGGATTATGTCATCGCTGAAGGCCATATCCTCCCCCTCCAGCAGAGCTGGCTGACCTTCGCCGCCCCGGGCAGGGTAGAAGAGATCCTGGTCGAGGAGGGTGACCAGGTCAGAGTGGACCAGGTCCTGGCCAGGCTGGGAGATCAAGAAAGTGCTCGAGCCGGCGTACAGGCTGCTGAGCTGGAACTGCTTATCGCCCGGCAGGCCTTGGATGCTTTCACCCGCACCTCAGGTCTATCGGCTGCCCAGGCTTGGAGTGCTTATCAGGATGCCCAAATCCTGCGAGCACAGCTGGAAACAGTCTGGGAAAAACTCGACCTGGAAAAACTGGAAGAAGATATCGACGATGCTCGGGTCGAGGTCCTTGACCGGGAGGAAGACCTCGAGGAAGCTGAGGATGAATGGGAGAAATACCTGGACGTCGACGAGGACAATGCCTCTCGAAAAGCTGCAGAGGACGATCTCGAAGATGCCCGGGAAGATCTCAGTCAGGCTCAGCGTGAACTGGAAGAAGCTCAACGGGCAATCGACGGACCCCGAGCGGCTCTGGATACCGCGCAGGCAGGGGAAGCTGAAGCTTTCCGTGTCTATGAGATGTGGTCAGAAGGTGGGTTTGATATTGATCAGAAAGCCATCCTGGAAGGTCGGGTGGCCGCTGCGAGAGCCGGTCTGGCTGCAGCCCGCAAAGCCCTGGATGGTTACAACATCAAGGCACCCTTTAGCGGCACTGTAACCGATTTCTATCTTGAAGTGGGACAACTGGTCGGACCGGAGGTCCCTGCCGCTCAGCTGGCCGATCTGAGCCAATTCCAGATCAAAACCAGCGATCTGACCGAGTTGGAAGTGGTCAAGATCCATGAGGGGCAAACAGTGGAAATTGTGCCCGATGCCCTGCCAGAAACCACTTTACTGGGGACAGTGGAGCGGATCGGCCAGTCCTTCACCACCCAGGCTGGGGATATCCTTTACACTGTCACCATCAGTCTGGACGAAAGCGACCCTGCCCTGCGCTGGGGCATGACCGTGGAGCTGACCTTCCTGGCTGAGTGAGCGCTGCGCGCTCGACCGAGGACGGGGGCGAAGCTTCGCTTCACGACCGGGAAAAACCTAGATAAATTATTGTAGGGGCGACGCGGTGCGTCGCCCTTTTACTTTAAGGAGATTGCCACGGGTGCTTCGCACCCTCGCAATGACAGATTAGTTGTCCCGGTCGGGCAAGCAGTGCCCCCCGGTCACTCTGTGGTGGTCTCTTCATGGCGGTCCTTCAAAACGAAGTTACCACGTCACTCATTCACCCTCGGCTAAACCCGGGGGCTAGTTCACTACAAACCTCCCTGAAGGGAGGTTTCCCTAGAAACCTCGCTTGAGCGGGGTTTGCTTCGATTCAGCCCATGGGTTTAGCCATGGGTAGGTAAAAAAGTCGGATAATCATATGATGAGATTGCCGCATCGATCCTCCGCAACAATCAGGATCTCCTCGCTATGTCAAACGGGCGACCCTCCCTCGTTTTACTCGGGCAGGACCGGGTCGCCCCTACACCAGAATCGTTTTCCATCCTATATTACTCGTCTCAACTTCCCGGTCGGGCATGCAATGCCCCCCGGTCTCTTCACCCCAGTCCTCTCGGAAAGGCCTGCATATAGTGTCCGCGATTGGGGACACTCGGCCGAAGCGTAAGCGCAGGCCCTCCTAAGGACTTCAGCCCATTTTAGACATACTCCACCCCCTGGTCGTTCGCGCAGCGAAGCTTTTCCGGTCTCATCAATCCTGTCGGGCATGCAATGCCCCCCGGTCATTTGCGTAGCAAATACCCGGTCCGTCGTTCACGCAGCGAAGCTTTTTCGGTCTCTTCACCCCGGTCGTTCGTCCTTCAGTTCAGTTCCTTCGCTTCTCTCAGGACAGGCAGGACAGGCTCCCACATCACCCACCCGGATAAATCCGGGCTATTACTACAAACCTCCCTTCGGGGAGGTTGCAACAAACGAGCCACTCAAACAATCAAAACCTTGAGACTGCCACCATTTGAGAAGAGATCCGGTCCTGCAGACCGAGATTTCCGGGTCGGATTCCCTCCGATCATCTTCCTCACAATGACAGATTGGTTGTCCCGGTCAGGCACGCAGTGCCTCCCGGTCTCTTCATCCCGGTCGTTCGCAAAGCGAACATCCCGTCGCTCGCGCAGCGAGCCTTAAAGAACTCGAGCCCCACTTTTCAGTGGAGCTCGATGTATGTGACAAAAGAGGCGGTCACTCGCCTTGAACCACTCAGGTTCGATTAGATGTTCTGAACGATATTGCTGAAGATGTTGCCAATGGCGGGGCCAAGCAGGGACAGAATAACGATCACAACAACGGCGACCAGAACGAGGATCAAAGCGTATTCTACCAATCCCTGGCCTTTTTCTTTCTGCGCGTACAACATGGTGTTTCTCCTTTCCGAAAATGGAATATGTCTGCGTGCGTCTCTGCGCACAAATAATCTACTATCTATCATACCAAGGACACCCTTGATTACTAGACAGCTCAACTTACAATTATGCAAGTTTTAGACCATAGTTTTCCATTTTTTGGGGTTATTCTCGGCCGGGACAGGTATTTCACCCTTTAAATCGGGAAAATTACCTAAGATTATCCCTGAAAGTAACATATGACCGGAGGGCCGCGTAGCGGCCCGACCGCAGACGGGGGCGGGCTACGCCCGCGACCGGGACAAACAAGGGACCCTCTTGAGAAACGATCCTGTGGATTATATACTTGGATTATGGGGGAGTACAAATTCCAGTCTTTGCTGGTCTACCAACTATCTATTGAGTATATCGATCAGGTTTATAAGCTCACCAAGCAATTGCCAGCTGATGAAAGATTCAACTTGAGTTCTCAATTGATCCGGGCTGCTACTTCCATTGCATTGAATGTTGCCGAAGGATCATCTGGACAAACCGACAAAGAACAAGCCCGTTTTCTGGGTTTAGCGATCCGCTCCAATATCGAGACCGTTGCCTGTCTAGATTTGATCGAACGAAGAGCTTATATCCCCAGCCAGGAATTGCTTTGTGCGAAAACTTCAGGTAGAACCTTATTTACCAAGCTCACAAAATTCCAGAAAGCCTTACGAGTTTAGAACAACTAAACCGGTCATGAGCAAAGCGATATCCCGGTCTTTCTACACCGTCATGAGCCCTTCGATCCACTCAAGACAGACTCTAACCAGGTTGTACTTTGTTGCAGTCGAAAAGGCGGTTATGACTGGATTCGCCATTTCGTCTGCGCTCCATCCTCTGGATGTCGCTCCGCTCAATGAGCTGCGTTTGCTGATCAATGAAAAAAAATCAGCTCTCAGAGCGGAGGTCCTGAGGATATCCGAAGGGCCGTAGACGAAGAGGCGGCGATAAGTAATCTTGCTATTCTGTAGATGTCGCTCCGCTTAATGAGCTGCATATCCCTTGAAAATGATAAAAGGGCGACCCTCCCTTATTCAATCCTCGGGACATGGCCGGTTCGCCCCATCACCCGAACTATTTCTCGTCCTACGTTAAAGATCTCTATTCCCCCGTCATTCGCGAAGCGAACATCCCGTCTCTTTACCCCGGTCATTTGCCCTTCTTTCCGCTCAGGACAGGCTCCGCAAATACCCGGTCCTTCACCCTTCAGGGCAGATGCAGCGGAGATTCAATTTTCAATTTTTAATCTTCAATTTTTAATTGCTTATTCCCTCAAAAAAAATGGTATAACAAAAGTACCATCCCCAGGAGGTGCATGTGACACGCAAAAAAGTCTCACCCCCTCATCACAAGTTTCTTCCCTCATTATTTCTCATAATATTCCTCACTTTGACCGGCTGCGGGATTTTCGACCGGACCGAGACGGCCGAACCCGACGAAATGCCCATGTCCCTCGATCAAGCCCTCGAGATCGAATCTCAGGACAGCCGGCCCACAGTGATCGAGGAGCTTGGTCCCCCGGACGCTTTCTCGATCAAGTTCCAGGAACTGGCCGGCCAATCAGTACGCTGGGAATCCTGGTCCTACTTCGATCTCGGAGCCCAATTCGATTTCATTGACGGCGAGTTGATCTGGTCTGTTGAGCTTGAGCCAGTAGCAGACGGTTCGATCTACGCCCACTGGTATGATCCCCTTGAATTCCAGGCCAGGATGACCCCCGCCGATATAGCCATTCTCTTCCCGGAAATCGACTTCACGGAGATAGATCTCAGCACCCTGGACGCAGAAGGCACGCGGGTCGTGGCTGGAGAACAGCTCCTGCTCGGTTTCCAGGACGGCGAATTGGTCTATGTCGAGACCTTCATCCTCAGCCCAGATCCGGATGGGGAGCCCCTGGTGGGTTTACCTGCTGAAACGGAACAGGAACAACCCTCTCCGGAGCCAACCTCACCGCCCACGTTGGAACCAACCCTGGAACCCACTCCGGAACCGACCGAGGCCCAGCTTTCTATTCTTGAAGATGATTTTGAGGGTGATACCGCCCTGGCAATCTCACTCTTTGGAGAAGACTTCATGGAATATGGGGTCATCGATGGCGAGGGTGCTCTCACCAGCCATTTCCCTGGCGGCATTCTGGTGGCCTATTATCTGCAGCCAGAGCTGGCGGATTTTATTCTCGAGGTAGACCTGCGCCCCCTTGGGTTTGCAGCCGGATCTAAGGCCGGGATCCTCTTCCGGTCCGAATATCCTGGCGGCGGCGCGAATTATTATAATATGCTGTCTATTCTGCCCAACGAGGAGAAGATCTCTTTCCAGGTCTGGCTGGGCGGAGAATGGATCCAGGACCAAACCCGGAACATCCCGGAAGAGTTGATCCCGCCCTACGGGATCTACCGGATGAAAATCGACTGTCAGGGAGATCAAATCCGGGTCTACCTGGGAGATGAGCTGGCAGCTGAATTCAGCAGCGATCTGATCGTTGATCCCGGGTACTTTGGATTGACCATTCAATCATCCCGTGATCCGGAAACCGTCCTCTTTGACAACCTGTCCATCACAGCTCATCCTTAAACGAGAGGTAATCCATGAGTAAATCTAAACTCTCATTACTACATATCACCTGGCGCCTGATCCTGGCCCTTTCGCTGGCTCTCCCTGCTGCCCTGGTGGTGGATCTTGATTCAGCCGAGGCCGGCGGCTGGCCTCCTCTCATTGGCCTGATCCCTGCGGCCATCAAGCGCAACCGGGTTTATAAAACCGCCAACAGCTACATCAAGGAAAAAAATGAGTATTATGACGCCCTGCGTGAAACCGCTGCCCAGCAGCTGCTCGATCGAGAACTGACCTTCGGGCTGCGCGATAACCAGGTTGCGGCCTATATCAAGCTGGTCAACCTCATCGAAGAGGAACGGGTTTCCATGCACGGTTTTGCCGAAGGCGAGAAGAAGGAAGCCTATGATACCTTTATGACCACCGCCGAGGGCGAACTGAAAGGTTTGATCCTCTCCACAACCCCAGTCACCCGCGTGCTGGGGGCCTTCACCGATGGAATTAATTCCTCTCAGGGGCTTATTCAGGGTGCCATTACCAAGTTAACTGGCGGGGCCGGTGGTTTTATGGCTGATGTGGCCAAGGTGCGCCGCATCGGTCAGCGGATGGGAATCGCCGGCCAGTTGATCGGAGGTAAATTGGGAGAGGCTCTGCGCAAGGGAAGCTCCCGGATATCCTCGCTGACCAAACCCGTCGACCTGATCGAAGCAGACCTGATCCAGGTGATGGACGAACTGGGTGAGTTGGGAGAACACGTCGCCGATTTGCAGGATCAAGGCTACAAACCAGTCGCCAGCCAGACCGCCCGCGAGGTGGCCATCACCCTTGTCACCGGTGAAGGGGATCCAGCCATCTCCCTGATCGCGGACCTCCTAGTGGCCAAACACGGAGCAGGTGGAGATTTCCGGGAACGAGCCAAAGACGTCATGCTGGGAACCGGCGCAGCCCGCTGCCGGGCCAAAGTGGAGCAAATCCGCCGGGTGATCTTCAAAATGCAGCTCGATCCCGTCGGGGAAGAAGAGAACGAACCCGATCTGTTCCCCTCCTGCAGTGTCGCAGAAGTACCCTCGGTGGAAGATGAAGTCGCCGCTGCAGGGTTCCCTGACGCCGAGGAAGTCGCGTCAGCAGAAGATACGGAGACAGAAAGCACTGAATCTGAATCGGGGCAGGAACCCGTGACGGAAGCCCCTCAACCCACGGCCCAGGCGGCCGATCCTGAAGATCCAGGAACAGATGTTTTCGTTTCAGAAAATATCTGGGTTCTGGTCAGCACGGTGGCCAACCCCGGTAACGAGCGCACTAGCTTCACCGGCGGCACCGGCGATCTGGTCTACTTCGGTGAGGAGCGTTTCGCGGGCAAATCCCTCACTTACACGGCATCGGATGGATTCTTCTCAGTCCATGCTGTGGATGTCGACCACGGTTACACCTATGCCGACACCACCGTTTCGGTCAACTTCGACAGCCCACCCGCCAGGCTCGAACCCGGCCAGGAGATCACTCTCTCCGCCAGTGCCAGCCATGGCGGATCGGTCAACGAGGGCGGGAGCGGCCTGGGTTTGCTCTTCCAGTACAGCTACCTGGGACGGGCGCTGGATCCGATCCTCCGCTATTCCCCCTTCAACCCCACCTGGGAAGGTTCCTCCAGCCAGGAGTGGACCTTCACTCCGCCCATCGACCCCTCCCCTGGGAGAGAATTCGAGCTCTGGGCCGGCCTGTGGAACTCCCCTCCCTGTGCCGTGGTCTGGACCTACCAGGCCCAACCCAACCCCAACTACAGTGAAGCGGAGCCTCCTGCTCAGGGTGAAAGCAGTGCCACGCCAACAGCAAACCGAAGATGACCCGGTTTGCGCAGCCAAACGCGAGGAAGTGGCTGCCAAAGTCGATATTGCCCGTGGGGCAGATACTGCCGATCTGGCGCTGGGCATCATCGGCCATTTAAGCGCCGCATTAGGGGATATCCAGGTCAGCTATTGCGAGGGCGGGAGCGGCGCAGCGAGTAAAGGCACCCCGATCCGGATTGGGGACTGTGTCGAGACCGGCGCCAACGGAAGGGGCAAGATCACCTTCAATGACCGGGATGATAAATATAATGCTGATCCCACAACCCTATACATCAGCAGGGGCAGCAAGATGTGCTTCAGTGACTTCACCGTCCACCGCGATGACGGCCGGCCCGGCATGATCGATCACATCCGGGGCGCGATCCGGATCATCACCCAGGGCTGGCGGCCGGGCAACAGCCTGGGGGTCGATGTCAGCGTCAGGGCAGCCGTCACCGTCGCCTCGGATATCGTCCTGGAATACGATCCCGACCTGGACCTGCTGCGGACCTATGTCAATGAAGGGAATGTCAGCGTCACCGACCTCCAAACTGGGAAGAGCCAGGAGCTGACGGATAATCAGCTACTGATCACCCAGCGGCGATTCGATCGGTTCTGTGGAGCGCATGAGCAGTAATGTATGGAATGATCTGCTGGACGATCAGGACCTGGATATTGAGGATTCCCTCTTTTCCGGCGAGCCTTCTGATCAGGACCGTACCTCCCCGGGCCTGCTGGGTGTCGGTGCAGGGGTTGTGGTACTGGTCCTGGCTGTTGGGTGGTGTGCTGGTGTATCGGAAGAGGAAGAAGGACTAAGGCTTTGGGCTGCGTCCCCGACCGGATGGCTGTTTCACAGCCGACCGAGGACGGGGGGAGATATGCGCTTCGCGCATGACCGGTTGGCTCGCAGAGCGGCCCGACCGAGGACCGGGGCGGCTAAAGCCGCGACCGGGAAAAACCGACTGTTATTGTAGGGGCGACGCAATGCGTCGCCCCTTCCTTATCGAAAGAACACGATCTACGCCCCCGATTGAAACCGGGGGCTGAAACAATACAAACCTCCCTGAAGGGAGGTTTGGGGTAAATCAGCCCATGAATTCATCCATGGGTGTGATGAATTCCGTTCAGATAATCAAATGCGAGCTTGCCACGCTTCGCTACCGCTCAGCGCAGGCTCTGCCTCCTTTCTATCAGCTCCTCAAAAAAACAAAAAGGGCGACCCGGCGGGTCGCCCCTACATCAGAATCAATTACGTCTTACGCCAAACTCACAGTCCCTTATGCTCCGTCCTGCTAATGATCTCCAGCTGGAGAGCTTCTGATAAGTCGCAGAAATAATCCGAATAACCCGCCACGCGCACGATCAGGTCCCGGTAGGCTTCCGGGTTCTCCCGGGCAGCCTCCAGGGTGGCCCGGTCCACCACGTTGAACTGGATGTGGTGCCCGCCCAGCTTGAAGTAGGCTCGAACCAGCTGAGCCAATTTACTCAGTCCGGCCGGGGTATCCAGCAGGCTGGGATTGAGCTTCTGGTTCAGCAAGGTGCCCCCGGTTTTGCTGTGATCGATCTTGGCGGAGGAGTTCAGCACGGCGGTGGGACCTTTGCGGTCCGCGCCCTGAACGGGAGAGATGCCTTCGGAAAGGGGCAGCCCGGCATGCCGGCCGTCGGGGGTAGCGCCCACCATGGAGCCAAAATAGACATGACAGGTAGTGGGCAGCATGTTGACGTGGTGGGTCCCGCCCCGGGCATTGGGCCGGCCGTCGATCAGCTCCACATAGGCGTTAAAGACATCCCGGGCAATTTGGTCCGCCCGGTCGTCATCATTGCCATAGCGGGGTGTGCGATTCATTAACAGCTGGCGCTCCCGTTCTGCACCCTGGAAATCATTCTTCAGCAGCTCCAGAAGCTGATCCATGCTGAGGTTCTTCTCCTGGTAGACATGGGTCTTGATGGCAGACAGGGCGTCTGTGATCGTGCCCAACCCCACACCCTGGATGTAGCTGGTGTTGTAGCGGGCCCCGCCCTGGTGATAATCCAGCCCCTTCTGGATGCAGTCATCGGTCAGGAGCGACAGGAACGGCGCCGGCATTTCCTCCGCGAAGAGCTTTTCAATTGCCAGGTTGCCTTCGATCTTGATATCAATGTATTTCTTGAGCTGGAACTTAAAAGCTTCAAATAGATCCTCGAAACTCTCAAATCCCAGCTGTTCCCCTGCTCCCCGCCTCCTCCTCTCCAAGTCTCCTATTCCCCCGTCGCCAATCTTCTCAAGGGAACCACCATTAAGCGTAATTTCTAGGATCTTGGGAATATTAAAATAGCCAGTCAGAATATAGGCCTCTTTCCCGAAAGCACCAGTCTCGACGCAGCCGCTGGTCCCCCCCTGGCGAGCATCGATCAGGTCCTTGCCCACCCGAAGCATTTCCTCAATCACCATCTCACTGTTGAAGAGATCCGGCTTGCCCATGCCTTCCCCGATCACTTCCATGGTTCTGAGCAGGAAATCGTCGGGAGTGTTCTGGCTAATATGGACCGAAGGGTTGGGCTGGACCTGCTTCATGGTCTGGATGGTGTCCAGCATCAGATAGGAAACCGTGCTGGCCCCGCTGGATCCATCCGACCTTAAGCCGCCCAGATTGATCTGCACAAAATCGGTGTAGGTCCCGCTTTCCTGGGCGGTCACACCCACCTTGGGTGGGGCAGGCTGATTGTCGAACTTGATCCACAGGCAGGCCAAAAGCTCTTCGGCGTCAGCCTGGGTCAGGCTCCCATCTGCCAGGCCTCGCTGGTAAAAAGGTTCCAGGTGCTGGTCCAGATGGCCGGGGCAGAAAGCGTCCCAGGGATTCAACTCCAGGGTCACACCCAGATGCACAAACCAGTAGTACTGCAGGGCTTCCTGGAAAGTGCGGGGCGGATTGGCAGGTACTCGATCGCAGATCCCGGCGATTCTTTCCAGCTCACCTTTCCGGGTTGGATCCGCTTCAGCGCTGGCCAGATTCCGGGCCAGGTCAGCGTAGCGTTTGGCAAATCTGATCAGGGCCCGGGCTGTGATAGCCATGGCTTCCAGGTTTGCCATTTTGGCAGGGTAAGCCGGATCACTTGGTTTGATGGCCGCTATGGAGCGTTCGATCTCCGCCAGGAAATCAGTCATACCCATCCGGTAGATCTTGTCATCCAGCACGGTATGGCCCGGGGAGCGCTGCTCCATGAATTCCGTGAACACACCTGCCTGATAGGCATCCAGCCAGGCTGGGCTCATCCTGGACAGCAGCTTTTCGCGGGTGGATTTTCCGTTCCAGAAGGGAATGATCTGCTCTTGATAGATCTTAAGGGTCTGGTCCTCAACCCGGAAAGCGACCTTCTCTCGCTGATGGAGGATATCCAGATCGGCCAGGGAGTGAGTGCATAGTTCGGGATAGGTTGGCGCCCGGCGAGGGCCGCTGCCCTTCTCCCCTACCAGCAGTTCTCCATCACCAATGGAGATTTCCTTATGATGCAGGATAAATTCAAATGCCCGGGCGCGCTGGATGGGAATTGGGATCCCCTCCAGATCGGATTCCCGGTAAAAGCGAGTCAGGAGTGTGGCCCGTTCCGGGTCCAGGGTGGGCAAGGCATCCTTACTCGCCTGTTGAAGATCTCTGATTCTCCCTGATAATTCCATCTCAACCTCACATCCAATAAAGTCCCACGATCATCCCCGCAAATCCACCTCAAAACCCTGTTCCGATAATCGATTAGAGATACTCTCCAGTAATGCCTCGTCTGGAATTTCCCAAATCCCTACTTCGCCCTCCCGTCCCAGGCGGGTGTATTTATCAGCGCTGAGAGCATGGTAAGGCAGCAGGGTTATCTTAATCTTACCATTCTGGGAGCCCAGGAATTCTCCCAGCCGGTCGATCTCGCTTTGAGTATCATTCACTCCCGGGATCACCGGACGGCGGACCTGAATCTCGATGCCGCTTTCGACCAGGCGCTGGAAATTCTCCAGGATAGCTTGGTTTGAAACCCCAGTGGTCTGCTGGTGAAGATCATCATCGATGGCTTTTAGATCATACAGGACCAGATCCAGGTAAGGCAACTGGCGCTGCAGATCTTCCCAAGACCCGCTTCCGCAGGTATCCAGAGCTGTATGGATGCCAGCTTCCTGGCACAAACGGGAGCAGGCTTCCAGGAAATCTGGCTGGTTGAGCGGCTCGCCGCCCGAGAAGGTCACTCCACCTCCGGATTCCTGGTAAAAAACCCGGTCCCGGAGAATTTCCTCCAGCACTTCCCGGGCACTCACTTCGCGGCCTATCATTTCCCTTGCGCCCGGCATGCAAACCTCCACGCAATCGCCATCCAGCTGGCAGCGGGACCAAATCTGGGTGATCTTTCCCCCGACCAGCTGGGGAACACCATGGGGGCAGGCATCGATACATTCCCCGCAGGCCAGGCAGCGGTCAGGGCGAATAATTAACTCGATTTTGGGAGATTGGCTCTCGGGATTATGGCACCAGGCGCAGCGGAGCAGGCAGCCTTTGAAGAACACCGTGGATCGGATCCCGGGGCCGTCATGGATCGAAAAGCGCTTGATGTCGAAGATCATGCCGGTAGACATGGGATTTATCTTACCATTGAACAGGGAGCTTCGCTCCTGACCGAAGACAGAAGACCGGGGAGGACTGGATCTCATTGTAGGGGCGACGCGATGCGTCGCCCGTTAAAGACCATCCCCGGATTAATACACTTCCTCGCAATAAAAAAGGGCGACCCGGCGGGTCGCCCCTACAATCTCCACTACTCAAGATCAATCACCTTCTTCTTGTGTCTCAATCCGCTCAGACCAGACCAGCCGCGCAGCTCTGGTCCCTGGCATCCATCAAGCTGTTAAAAGCCTTGACCGCCTGGTTCAGTCTGTCAACATCTGCGTTCCTTAATAAAACGACCTGGTTATACAGATTGAGCGCTTCCTCATATGTGGCGTACACACCTTCCACAACTGCCTGTTGGGCCACACAGAGTTCATACAGATCCGGAGGTAGAGTGCCTTCGCAGCCCATCGAATTAAAGACCTCCAGCTCCCCGCGAAATTCAGTTTCTGCCTGATCCATTTTGATGCCCAGATTCGCCAGGTGCCCATCATGGGCTGTAATAATATCATTTCGCTCCTGGATCTCCTGAAAGAGCTCGATTTCCTGACAGGATGCCAGGTGAAGGATCATATCCCCATAGAGCAGGGCATCTTCCTCCATTTCCTCTTTAAGGCTGATCATGCGGGTAAATGATTTTCCATCATTGATCGGGATAATCCAGGGTTCCTCAATAAATTCATTTCCTCCCAGCTCGGCAGGTTTAACCCCAATCCTGGTCGGGCCGGTGGTTTCAATATAACAATACCCGGCCATACCCTTAACATAGGTGGCAACCTCGGTTGGACACTGAATGCCCAGAGCCATGTGGTTGTTGTCTTCATAGATCAGCAAGGCTGCCCCGTAACCCAACTCCCGCAGGATCTTTCCCAGCAGGATGGATGTATCTCCACAAACCCCATTTTTGGTATAGAGCGTCTCATAGGGAAAATTGGTTTGATATCCTTCCCCATCCAGCTTTTCATAACTGAACAGCTTGTCACAATCATAGGTCAGGTGCTGGACCAGGCTGGTTAGGGCCATGACCAGATCGTCCCCGCTCTGATCAATGATCACGCCTCACTTCATCGATCAGATCGTTCACTATCTCCAGATCATCCTGTGAGGTCAAGAAAATTCAGGTAGAACTGCTGCTGCCAGCCGTCTGGAAGTGTGCCGCGATAATAATAGTTCTTGTCGGCTGCCAAGAAATACTCATAACTGCTCTGATATAACGGCAAGGTGATTGTATAGGGATTGCAGAGATATTCAAATGAATAGGATTGGGATAACTCCCCTTGTGGTTCAGGGAAGGTCTCAAAAGTTAGGGGCGTAAGTTGTGGTGCCGGGCTGGACAGGATAGTTGGGGATGTGAGGACAGTTGGTGTGATCATCGACTGACTGTCCTGGCCTGAGTTGAGAATCTCACTGAACGAACACCCTGCCCCGACCCATCCAGAAACCACCAGGATCACTAATCCCAGCGGGTAAGCCAGCTTTGAGGAACGGTCAGAAGACTTTCGATTACCCATTCTGGAGAACAGAGATTCCCTCATTCAGATATTATAATGCGGGGATTTCTCCCTTGACCCCTGTTTAACATTTTTGTCAATCCACTGGGGAGGGTTATGAAGAACTAATTTTCAATCTTCAATCTTCAATTTTTAATTATTCTCAATCCAGGAACTTCAGGATCAGCGGGATCAGGATCGCTGTCACGCCTGTGGTCACTACGGCCAGGATGAACAGCAGGTAGCGCGTATCGTAGTTAGAAACGATCGATGCGTCGTAGTACTGGTCCACGTTCTGGTCCTTATACATCTTCAGCAGCCCTGAGATCAGTTTGTTGCGGGTGTCTTTGCCGCGCAGCAAGCCGAAGATCACCACAATGTTGACAATGACCACCAAGCCAATGAAGGTGACCATGGTCCAGGTGGAGGCCGGACCGCGGTCATTCGCCACCCCGGAATTGATGCCCAGGGATATGAAGTTCAGGACGATCGCTACAATGATAAAAATGGTATCTGTCCGGGTGTTCTGCTTGATATCCATGATAATGTGATCATATACTTTTTCTAACATGAGACCTCCTAATTGTGGATAGGATGCGGGATCCTTTGAGGATCCCGCATCTTGCTAAATAAATTACGCCTTACTACTCAAGTTCATCTTATCAAACCGTATCTCACACACCTCTTCCCCCTCCGCGATGGTTTTCCCCAGGCTGAAGGTAAAAGCCGGGAACTGGTCCGCTGTACCCCGGTCCCCTTCCATGGCAATATCGCACAGCTGCTGGATCTCCTCCGGGGTCGCGCCCAGCTTTTCCCAGGCGCTCACCAGGGGGCAGTAATGGAAATCCAGGTGGTAGCGCTCCTCGTCCTGGGCCACGACTTCCATTTCAAAGACCGCCCGGCTGGTCTCGCCGGCAAAAACCTTGGCAAACTCAGCCAGGCTCGTCGGGGTCAGCCATCTCTCCCACGCCTGGTCTGGCCGCCCAGGCAGCCGGTGGTCCAGATAGCCGGCCGGGCGAATTCGTCCCAATCCAGGCCTCTCTGGCTGGCTTCCTTTAATAAGAGATACATCCAGGTAGCCCGGTGTTCAATGGCTTTTCGGACTTCCTGGACAACTTTTTGATCCAGTTCGTCTTGTGTGTAGGTTTTTTCCATTGAATGACCTTACTATATAGTGGTATATCCTCTTTCCATTATAAACCTGGCGATAGCTTTTGTTCTCAGTTCTCCAGTCCCTTTCTCCTGGTCTCGTTTCTCAGGCCAACATACATCAATCACCATTATTAATTGATCGTTTACCCTGATCGACCTCCAGAACATAAGAGAAGGACTTTGCCCACCTAACAAAACCCTTAAATCTCCCGGAGAGAAAAGTCTCTATAATGGACTTAACAGACGGAAAAGGCATACCATGTATACCAAACCGTTCCAGAAATTGGAGATCAAAAAGGAACAAAACTGGGAGCTGTGGCTGATCTCTCCGCTCAAGCGCACCAAACTTGGTTCCTTTACCAGTTTGGATGAGCTCAATCAGGTCCAGATCACCCTCTACCGGGCCTGGGAGAAAGCTCGCTATCCCCTCGATTGCCAAACTGACTTGATCAGGCACTGAAGCCACCTGATTGGTCATTGCGAGGAAATATACCTTGGTTGAATATACCAAAACGGGCGACCTGGCAGGTCGCCCCTACGTTTTAATATTTCCCCTCATTTTCGTCTTGACAACCCTTCTGATTCATGTATAATATCCATAGACTAGTCTACCGTACAAACCTGTCTATGCAGAATCAGGAGGAATATTATGTCTAATCCAATCCAAGATATCCAAAAACAAACCTTCCGCTACTATTATGAGGACGGCCTGGCGGAATTAGCGGTAGGTGTCCTATTTGCCGTTGTCGGCCTGAACCTCTGGCTGGTGAGTGCCGCGCCCCAGGGCACACCCTTCGCCCTGGCAGCCTGGATCGCACTCCCGATCATTACTGTGGGCGGGATTTTTTGGGTCCAGCGTTTTGTTAAGAACCAAAAGGAGCGGCTGGTCCACCCGCGCACAGGTTTCATCGCCTACGATACCCAACCCAACCCTTACCGCTGGCTGATCATGGGAATTCCCCTGCTGGTCGTAGCCCTGGCGATTATCTATTCCGATAGTTGGCTCAACCGCGAATCCGTCATGGGGGGGATCCTGCTCTGCCTGATACTGGTAACCATCGGCGTCCGGGTGAATCTCGGCAGGCTGATCGGAATAGGCATACTCGGCCTGGTCTTGGGGGTCACTCTCGCTTATTTGCAGGTGAGTGAACATGTCGGCCTTGCTATTACCTATACTATCGCAGGGCTAGCCCTACTCCTCAGCGGAGGGGTCGCCTGGCGCAGCTATCTATCCAAAAACCCTTCCCCTGAGAACGATCAGGAGGCTGCCAATGCCTAAAACCGATTTCCCTCTCAACGAGAACTGGGCTGAGCTGGCATCCGTTGACAAACTGATCCACGAACCAGCCCGCCTGGCAGCCATGGCCATCCTCGACGCCGTGGAAAGCGCCGACTTCCTTTACCTGCAGCGCGCCACCGGCCTCACCAAGGGTAATCTCTCGGTCCACCTCCAGAAACTCGAGGAAGCTAGCCTGATCGAGATCCAGAAGACTTTCGAGGGCAAATATCCCCGCACTCTCTGCAAATTGACCCTGAAAGGGAAAAAGCAGTTTACGGAATACAAGGCACAAATCCAGTCCGTATTTGGAAATGGGGCCTAAGCCCCGTTTCCGACAGTAGACGGATGACCAAAGACGGGGGATCGTGTATGCTCATCCGGACAAACTGAATCCTACTTGTAAGGATGATCCGGCCCTATCCCGAGTGTTAGCGAGGGAGTCTCCCCCTTTTTTCATTGAGCAGCAAACACAGCTCATTGAGCGGAGCGAAATCCAGAGGATGGAGCAGAGACGAAATGGCGGATCCAGTCATTCCCGCCTCTTCGTCTGCGGCCCTTCGGATACCCTCAGGACCTCCGCTCTGAGAGCTGGACCTTTTTCATTGAACAGCAAACACAGCTCATTGAGCGGAGCGAAATCCAGAGGATGGAGCGGAGACGAAATGGCGGATCCAGTCATTCCCGCCTCTTCGTCTGCGGCCCTTCGGATACCCTCAGGACCTCCGCTCTGAGAGCTGATTTTTTTCATTGAGCAGCAAACACAGCTCATTGAGCGGAGCGAAATCCAGAGGATGGAGCGGAGACGAAATGGCAGATTTTGTAATACCCGCCTCTTCGTCTGCAACCAAGCTATGCTTGGTTGGAGCCTGCCCAGAGGGAAGCGAAGGGAGTGGCAATTTCATGATCATGATTGACTGGAATCCGTATCCACCCACGGTTAAAACCGTGGGCTGAGGTCAACTAAACCCTGCTTAAGCAGGGTTTCTTAGGAAACCTCCCTTCAGGGAGGTTTGTTGTTATCAGCCCCCAGGTTCAGCTGGGGGATGGAGAACGCAAATGTGGATCAAATCCTGTTTTACCAGGTTGTCATTGCGAGCGGATAGGCGTGCAACGCCTAGGTGCGCGGCAATCTCGCTGAACCTATTCCGCATTTGGTTTTATTACCTTCAAACACATACTTCCTCTGAACATCCACTAGATTGGTTTTCTTTCCCATATTTCTTCAATACTGGGTATGATTAATAAGGATACCCCTGACACCGGAGCCAGATGAAAAACCAATCTCCCTACCAAAAAATCACCCTGATCCTGGTCTGCCTGGGCTTGGTCCTTTCCAGCTGTTCTCTTTCCATCTTCAGCGATAATCCCTTCGCGAAAACACGTTTTCGGGAGCCTTTCATCCCCACACCCTCCCCGCCCTATTTCATCCCCGGAGATTGCCGCTTCCCGGTGCCGGAAGGGGAAGTGCGCTGCGGTGACCTCTACGTAGCCGAGGACCGGGCTGACTCGCTTTCCAAAGTAATCACTCTCCACGTAGCGATCTTTCCCAGCTACAGCTCTAACCCGGAACCGGATCCTGTCATCTATCTTGTAGGTGGTGGCGGGTCTGACGCCCTGGGTTCGGCAGATTACTTCCTGGAGACAGCCGGCACAATGATCCGCACCAAACGGGATTTCATCCTCTATAATCAGCGGGGAGTCAAGCGCAATGATCCCTATTTAGCCTGTCCCGGAGAAGCTGAGTTCCCTACGATGCTCAACAGATTCGTTCACAGCACAACAGGAGACGAGCAGCCGGAGTACGATTTCATGATGGAATGCCGGGACTATTTACAGGACCAGGGGATCAATCTCGATCGATATGACAGCCTGACCCATGCCGCTGACCTGGCGGACCTGATCAGGCTTCTGGGCTACGAAGAAGCCAATATTTACGGCACATCCTACGGTACCCGTCTGGGACTGACTTTTATGCGTTACTACCCGGACAGGGTCCGCTCAGCCATTCTGGATTCCATCCTGCCACCTCAGATCAATTTTCCTGGAGACGGCATCACAAGTTATCTCGAGTCGTTGGACAATCTATTTGCTGCTTGCGCCGACCAGGACGAGTGCAACCGGAAATATCCCAAACTTGAAAAGGAGTTCTACCGGGTAATCAAAGAATTAAAAGCCAATCCAGTCCCTCTCGAGATTGACGGGGAGGAGATCCTCCTGGACCATATTCTGTTCCTGGATATCATCTACCTCTACCTGCACGAAGCAACCACCCTGCCGGTGGTCCCCCTGGCGATCCATGAAGCCAGCTTGGGAGAGTATGACTGGACGGAGGACCCGATCAAGAGACCTGCGAACCTTCAGCGATTTTGTCACTACCGGTGTACAGTACTCCGCCATGTGCCGCGACGAGGTGATCTTTGATAGCGAGGAGAACAGCCTGCCCCTCCTGGAGGGACTCCAGGAAGGCTGGAGCGATTACTTCAACCTATCCTTTTATTACCAGACCTGCCAGGACTGGGTCACTGAGAAACCTGATCCAGTCGAAAATTCACCTGTAGCAAGCGACCTGCCCACCCTGGTGTTAACCGGCCATTTTGATCCCATCACCGCGCCTTCCTGGAACTTTGATACAGCCAGTTACCTGGAGAATTCCTTCTATTTCGAGTTCCCCAACCTGGCTCACGGCGTTCTGCGGGCTGACAGCTGCGCCCTGGCTATGGGCCTGGATTTCCTGGATGACCCCTGGACGGAACCGGATGCCAGCTGCATGGATCTCTTGGAAGTTCCGGAATTCAGATAGATCTCGAACTGGCAGTCATGCGAGGGGCACTTCACCATAGATCCTTCGCTGTCGCTCAGGACAGCCCCAACAGACTCCGCACTCGGGGTAATCTCGCATCATTTCTTCGGAGACACAGCTCTGATGATCTTCCTCGCTACGCTCGCGGACAGGACCGGATTACTTCGTCATGCCCGCAGGGCATCCTCCTTCCTCGCAAGACTCAAAGTCACGATCCAATCCTGCTCACGGACGCGTCCCAGGGAGGGAATATGAATCAAAGAGGGCGACCTGGCTCTGTCCAGCTTGGTCCGATCCGAAGGCAAGGGAACCAGACTAGGGAGAGTCGCCCCTACAGTCCTATCGATTTACAATTTACAGCTTATGACTTACATTTTACGGTGATCCCACCAACAGCGAAGCCACCAGCTGGTCTAGCAGGACCAGGGAAGGCAAAAATGTATTGTCTGATTCGCTCTCCAGTTGGGCCACGATCCCGTCCCGGTAAGCACCATAATTCTCATAGAATCCATCATCCAATACAACCTCATCAGGATGCGGCAAATAGGGATGATTTACTGGAAGAACAGCACTGATGTAATACAGCCCATCATCAGTAAGGCCCTGGTAAGCATAGAATAAATACGGCCAGCCAACGTTAAAATATGCCTGACCGTATTGAGCCAACCAGCGGGCGCCGCGCCCATTCTGAAAATCCAGGTATTTCACGTTGGACTGGTATAGTTGGCCGGCATTGAACAGGTCTGAAACCGCCAGTCCGGCATGATCCGCCGGATGGGTATCCAGGGCCAGCTGCAGCGCATCCAGGCCATTACTGACATTCTCGTTGATCGCCCTGAAGTCGGCCACAGGATAAACCTTAATGGTCGGTTCGTGGAATGCCCCGGCCAGAACCCAATGATTGAAAAGGTATTCTCTATATTCCGGTGTGCTCCACCAGGGATTATTATCCTCGTAAAATCCTGGCTCAACTCCAGCGGTGATGTTGTCTGCCAGGATGGGGTTGAAATAAAATCTGACCCCGGCATAATCAAAATTAGTCTCGGGAGGTGACGTCGTTACCGTTGGATGGATGGTCCAGGTCGGTGATGGCGGGAGCGGGACTGAATCCTGCGCTGCCAGGGTTTCCTCCACTGCGGTGGCGATTGTATCAACGCCAGTGTCTTCAGTCGGCACCTGCCCAGGCGCGCAGGCCTGGAGGCTGAGGGCAATCAATATGATCAGGATCAGGATGATTTTTTCGCGTTTGAGTTTCATGGCAGTGTTCCTTGTATCAGGTGATTAGTATTGATATTTTAATCGAAAGATGAGTTTGTAATAAAACAGAATTTGGTACCCGGAACTCCACATTCCAGGCATTTATCCAAATAACAGCGCAGGGGGACAGTTTTCCACAATAATCTACAATAGGATCATAATCTCCCAAAAATAAAAAGGGCGACGCATCGCGTCGCCCCTACATCCAATCCTATTTCAAACTCCCGGTCCCCCACTCTCAAAGTCTCCCGGTCAGTTACCCGCGTCGCTCTAATAATTACATTTTCCGATTTACGATTTACGACCTTCGTTCTCAATCACATCCGTCCAGGCAGTCCAAGGCTTCCTGGGCTTCCTTGCGGACGATATATGCCCGGTCCCAATCGAATTGATCGTCCACTCCCAACAGCAGCTCACAGGTCCGGCGCAGCTTGGCCTTCTCTTCCTGATCCAGGTGGCCGTAACGGGCCAGTTTGCCGTAGCTGCGAATGGCTTTGGCGCGCACTCCGGCGCTGGCATCACCCAGGTTTCCCTGGATTGCATCCAGCATGCCTTTTTTGAACTCTCCGGGCAAATCTTCTGGTTTGATGTGCTCCACAAACCTTCCCAAAGCACGGATGGCCGTATCTCGCAATTCCAGGTTTTCAGAACCTGCCGCACTCAACACCTGCTCAAAAGCCTCCAGCACCCGCGGAGACTGGATTTTGCCCAGGGAATAGACCAGGAAGATCCGGCATTCCTCGCTTTCTTCGCATTTATAGGATTCCAGGAGGGGTTCCAGGGCCGGTTCTCCTACCCTGCCAAATGCATGGCCAATGGCCAGCTGGGCTTTCATATCACCGGCATCAAGATCATTCAGCAGGTAAGGGATCACCTCTTCGCCGAAATCTCCCACCAGGCTTATGGCCTCATCCACTACACCAGCTTGTTCCGGATGGTCGAATAGGTCCACATGGAATAAGACAGACACCATCTCGAACAGCGATCGAGCAGATTCTTCATCGATCGATGGCAGCTCTGCTCTGATCATCTGTAATCCCTGGTGGATCTTATCTGCGTCTGGACTGCCCAACAGTTTTTTGATTTCCTTATATTTTTCGGATGCCATCACTCCTCCTGATCAAACGTATAAGAACTTGTCCAATGGTTAGATCTGTAGTCTTTTTGACAGCAGTAATAAGCTGATCATCAAAGACGTTTTTAATATGTCCCTATTTATACCATAAGCGGAAAAAATGCTTCCCTGAACCCTGTTTTCACGCATTCCTTTTCAATTCGGGTTCCATAACAAAAATGATAACCAGGATCTTTCTCTCTCCCTTGTTGGTACACGGCTTGTACGTTATATTCATAGTAGGCTGGTTCAACAGGCCTGTTGAGGGGTTTTGACCTATAATTTGTCCATTTTTTGAATTAAAGGACCCCAATTATTCATATGTAAAGGAAAGTGATCATGAAATCCACTCGGAAGTATCAGTATTTATCCTTGTTTGTGGCTGTTGCCCTGGTTTTGGCTGCCTGTTCCGGAACAGCGCCGGAAGGGGATGGTCCTCTCGGAGGAGGGGCATCCAGTCCCAATCTGGTTAAAACCCTGGCGGATGTGAAAAGCGCAGTCGTCCAGATAGAAGCCCAGGGCACATTTGTAGATCCTGAATTTGGGGAGTACAGCGGCGCCGGCCTGGGATCCGGCTTCATCATCGATCCCTCGGGACTGGCTCTCACCAACAACCATGTGGTCACCGGAGCAGCTCTGCTCAAGGTCTGGGTAGGTGGAGACACAACCAAATCATATAATGCCCAGATCCTGGCTGTGTCCGAATGTTCAGACCTGGCCTTGATCGATATTGAGGGAGATGGCTTCCCGTACCTGGAATGGTATCCCGACCCCATCACTGTCGGACTGGAAATATATGCCGCCGGGTTCCCCCTGGGTGACCCGGAATTCACTCTCACCAAAGGCATCGTATCCAAGGAGAAGGCCAACGGGGAATCCTCCTGGGCTTCGGTCGACCATGTTATCGAACATGACGCTACCATCAATCCCGGCAACTCTGGCGGACCTCTGGTAACTGAGGATGGCCAGATTGTTGGTGTCAATTATGCCTCCTACGCCGCGGCTGGCCAATTTTTCGCTATCGGTCGTGATACAACCTTGCAGATCCTGGAGCAATTCAAGAATGGTAACGATGTGGATTCCCTGGGTATTAACGGCCAGGCTGTTATGTCCGATGACGGCAGCTTGAGCGGCATCTGGGTTTCCTCGATCAAATCAGGATCGGCCGCCGATGATGCCGGGGTTGAGCCGGGAGATCTGATCACCACCCTGGAAGGACTGGACCCAGCAGCCGATGGCAGCATGGCCACCTACTGTGACATTATCCGCACCCAGGGTGATGAGAACACCCTGGCTGTGGATGTGATCCGCTTTGACACCAATGAAGTCCTGGAAGGCCAGTTCAACGGTCGGGCGCTCGCAGTAACCAGCACTATAGACGGATCTGGCCAGACTAAGGAGGGTACGTCTGATGGAAGCACAGATGTCTCAGGAGGAATTGGATCCGAATACATCATCGAGGTATTAGGTGATGGCTATATGGCCATCACAAATGAAACCGTTCAGCTCTATCTGGAGGTACCTACCAGCTGGAATGAGATCGACGGTACATCCTATACAGATTATTGGGGGGACAATTCATTTACTGCCCTGGACATTACAGCCGCACCGAGTTTGGAGGATTTCTTTGCTTTTTACGATTCTCCGGGTGTCAGTCTGTCAGTATCCAGCGATTGGGCAGCGATCGGTGATGTGGAGATGTTATTGGATTGGACAAAAACCTGGTTCAATGAGAATTGTGATTACGACGGACGGGACATTTACCAGGATCCTGTCTATGAGGGTGCCTATGATTATTGGTTGTGCGGTGATGCTGATTTGGTCTTAATAGGCGCGAACCCGATTGAAGATCCCTCATCCTTCTTGGCACTGGTCACCATACAACTTTCGCCAGAAGATAGTAACGAGATCTTGCAACGGATTCTCGATACTTTTGATTTCCTTCCGTAACATGGATCAACCCAAAAAACTAAAAAGGCTGCGCATCTGCGCAGCCTTTTTCTTTCCCGTATCTGGACCTTAAAATCAGTATTCGATCAGCTGGCTGATCCGCCGAACGGCGCGGTTGGTAGCTCTGCGGTAATGGGCTCCTGCCGGAACCAGTGCACAGAGGCAAATCCAATCCGAGCCAGATTGGATCCTCCGGCAAACCAAGTAGGTCCGGTCTTCGGTCCGGATGGTCACCTCATCAACAGCTGCCAGGTTTAGATTATCCTGCGTTTCTGCGCCTACTTGCTGCAGCAATGCGATCATGGCGCTGGCCAGCTCATTGTCGGGCTGCATGGGGCAAGACGCGATCGGCAGGCCCTCGGAAGTCGCTAGAACTGAGCGGTCAAATCCACCTTCCAGATTCATCTCTTCGAGAATATCAGAGAAAGGAGATGGTTTCCCCCCCTCAGCAGTCCTGTCGTCTTTCACGTTATCTCTCCTAAGCTGGGGTTGAATATATTTTTCCCCTGGCTTTGGCAACAACTTCGTTAATGATATTTTTTAGACTGGGGATCACGCCAGAGCCGTCGACTGCAACACTCTCATAAGTCGGCACTCCATTCAATCCTAAGGACTCTTTAATGGAATGGACCGGCATTATTTCCTGCATATCCCGTTTATTGCACTGCAGGATCAAGGGTACATCCCGGGGATCGAAGCCCAGGTCTTTCAGGTCATCATACAGGTCATGAATTGCCCGAACGTTCTCATCCAGACGTTTGATTTGGGAATCGGCGACAAAGACGATCCCATCCACCCCTTTCAGGACCAGCTTCCTTGTACCCCTATAGTACACCTGCCCAGGGACCGTGTAGATATTGAACCGCGGCTTTAAGCCGCTGATCTCGCCCATCTCGAACTGCATATAATCAAAATACAGGGTGCGATCCTCCCTTGTTTTGAGGGAGATCAGTTCCCCTCTGCGTTCCGGGCGAGTTCGTGAGTGTATGTATTGCAGCGAGGAGGTCTTTCCACTCAGGGAAGGGCCGTAATAAACTATCTTTAGGTTGATTTCCCGTAACTTCCAATTAATAAACATACTTCAGTTCACCCTTAATCGATAAACGTATCATCCAGTTCCTCTGTGATTCCCCTTCTAAAATCATCCGGGACATAATCCGGGGGAGGGCCAATCACCTTTTCAAATTCTTCAGTGAGGGGAACTAGCTGCTCAACAGCGCGTTTGGCAAAGAGCCGGACGAGCCCGATGGGAGTCTCCGCCCTGAAGATCACGATCAAAATAAAACTGCCCTGGATATTGTGGAGGTAGATGCTTTTGGTTTCCCCTTCATGGAAGAAAGAGCCATGGGGATCCTGCTCTCCAATCCGGCTGGATAATTCTGCCATAGCCGCCACATCGCCTGCCGCCAGGGCAGCCACTACTGCTGGCGTTCCTTCGTCCATAATGCCCTGAAGAGAAATGACTTGCCCGCTGATATCAGCCAAGACTATGCTGTCGGTGTGGGCTTTTTCAGCCAAATGGGCCAGGATATAATCGATCCTTTCCAGCATCTCTTCAGGTATATGTATTCCTTGATTCATGATGTTGTTCCTCTGACATCTGCCATTACGTTCGTCAACACGCTGTTCAATACCTGGGTGTATAGTTTAGGCGCATTGGCCTAATACACATTTTAGCGCCTGAGGCGCTCGATCGCAGCCTTAAGACTCGTTCGCATACGTTCTACCGCTTGGGCCAGATCGCCAATCTCGCCGGGCTGGTCAACATTGATGGGAAAATCCAGATCTCCCCGGCTGATCGAATTTGCAGTATCAATGATCTCCAGAATAGCGCGCACAATGCGAGTCATGCCAAAAGCGTAGATAAAAGTCATGATCACGCCAACGATTGTGGCAGCAGTTCCTACCCACGACACAATCTTCGATTGTGTAATGAATACCTGAGCCTTGGCAGCTTCTGTCTTTGAACGCTCTACAAAGGTAGCGATTTCTGGGTCCTTGAAACTCGTGAGTGTTGGATCCAGGGTCTGGAGATAGAAAGTGATTGCAGTAGACATTTTGCTGGCAGCATCATTGTTGGCAGGATTGGATTGATAAGCACTGATCACATCATCCAGCATAGCTACATAGGTATCTCGTGCAGTTGCGATCTTTGCCAGAGTTTCGGCTTTTTCGGTGCCCCGGTTATTCATGATCACGTTCCAGTATTCATCATAGGTGGCCTGGGCATCAGATATCCGGGTTAATAATCCCTCATCACCATTGAGAGGATATTGACCTACCGCAATACGCTCCTCTTCCAGCGCTCGATCAATTTGATCGAGTGCGTTAACTACTTCCTGAAGGGAAGTTAGATCGACCACTACCGCCACAGCGTCATTCAATCTTTGTGAACTGATTACGTTGCTGACTGCGATAAAAAGAACGACGATGCCAATGCCGAAAATAAAGTTTCTAACATTCTTAAGAGTCATCTTCAATACTCCTTACGATCTATAACTCCTGGATGGTCTGATTACCTATTCCCTGGAGAGAGTCATTTAGCCTCGCAAAAGAACAACCATTCGTTTCTGAAAATCTGCCCTCTTTTTATTATCAGCAATCTCCAGGCTGATCCTCTCAACCAGCTCCGCCATCTTTTCCTGCGGGAAGGCCTTTTGGTCCTCACCTAATAATCTGATCTCATCCTCAATGATGATCGGGCCGATGGGTCCCATGATTTCCGTATAGATCTCGGATAAGCTCTCAAAGAAAGCTTCATCCGCGATTTCCCGGAATTTTCTACCTCCCCCAACGACCTCGTGCAGCAATCCCGCGGTGGTCAAACTGTAGATTATCCGCGCAACATCAAACTCATTCAATTCCAGGATCTCTCCAATCTCGACCACTGACCGCTCGCCGTTGACCTGCGCCAATACCTGCCACTCAATCGGCCTCAGGCTGACCGTGCTTGTAGAGCCCGAGGGAGAGATGTTGAACACAGCATCCGTTGAAGATAAGATATCCTTGATGTCTCCCCATTGCTCTGCCTGCCTGGCAGCTTCCAACAATAGCTGTTCAGTTGTCGTTCCAATCGATCTTTCCGGGGGAACAGCATCGGGTGTAAAACTGAAATCACCCTCCATCCAGCCCATCAGGGAATAGACTCCGCTTTCACCCAGTTGGGTGCCGGCTACTGCATGGACAATATCACCCCTGTCCAGGAATAGTTCTCCCATTTTTCCAGCGTTCTGGATTTCCAGCCTTCCGGTCCGCTTGCCAGAGCTTAACATCCTGAGAATATCCAGCAATGAGATTTGTGCTAAATTTCCTCTAAATCCTTCTGCCATTGTCTTTCTCCTAATCTTTAAAAATTACTTCTCAATCTGAAAAATAATCGAGTTATATTCGTTCCACGTAATTCTTCTTAAGCAGGGTTTGAACTTTCGGGTCATCATCCCAGCCAGCTCTAACCACATTGACAGTCATCCTGAGCAGAGATAAATCCACACTGGGTGTGCAAACAACAACGAGGATAACACTCTCCAAATCCACCACAAATAACTTCTTTCTAGAATAGTGGAAGACAGTTTCAGAGTGCTCCTTCAATTGGTCGCCTGAGAATCCGATCAACTCCAATAAATGGCGTGATATATTCTCCTGAACCGTTTCATTCAGATCAGGCGGGGCAGCACTGAACAACACCTCGCCTCGATTATTGGCAATGAAGCTCCCCCAAACTCCATTCAATTCATTGATTTCTCTTAATCCAATCTTCATCATTAACAATTACTCAAAAAGGTCTGGAAGAATCCCAGGGATACTGAACCGGTCTAGCTGGTCCTGGAACTCACCCTGCAACGTGCCCAGGGCTGATCGGACCGGACCATAAAGGTCCTTGCCATCCAGGGCCATTCGTTCCGCCAACGTATTCACAGTATTATTCAAACAAATCCCTATCGCCTGGCTGAAGTCTTTTCTCACCTCACCGGTGAAGGTGACAACACCATCCGAATATTTGAATTTCGCAGCAAAGGGATCCAGGAAAGGATAATCATCAGCTCGGGCGATCAGCGTTTCCTTGAACGTATTCAGAAACTCTTTCTTCCCTAATAATCCATCCGCGGCGGATTCAACCGCCTGGATAACCGCACCCCAAACTTCCAGCAATTGGGGGAGATTATAACTGACCTTGATGACTTCACTCTCAGAATGAGCATCCTCGACAGCAGCTTTATAGACATTAAAAACCGCACCCATCGTCGTGGTCAGCGCCAGGATCTGGTTCAACACAGCTACCTTGGTCGCTTCTCCTCCCCGGGCAGAAAGAAGCGCTTCTATCACCTCGCCTGCCAGCAGGAAAATATAGCCTTGTTGGTCCTGGGCTTCGAAGATCACCTCTATATATCCAGTATGGTCTTCGTTTTGAAGTTTCGAGATCAATGCCTCCAGGCTGGTAAACTCAGCGCTGAGATTCTCGTAAAGAACCTCGCTCCTGGCCACACTGGCCAGCATGGTGATCATCTCACCCTTCTGATGATAAACACTGACTGAGCCGTCTTTCTCCTTGGCCTTATCCGTCACAGCGCTGACAGCATCCTGTCCGGTAATGACCTTGCCGTTGATCTCCTGGACAGCATTGATGATATTTCCCCTATCAAGCAGCAGCACTCCCTCATACTCCCAGAAGCTGACCTGTACCACCCCTGTAAAACTGTTTTCTTTGAGATCCACCAACAACTCTCCAAAATTGGTGAATGAGGTATTCAGATTCTGATAAACCGCTTCTTTTTTAGGAAATATCATCCTAACCTCCCAGGATCAAGCTGATTGGTACCGTTTCTGAATGGTTGTCATGGACTCATAGACGGTTTCAGCTGAAGATCTTTTCGTCAGAGATAATAGAACCAGATTCCCATCTACAATTTGCATATAGAACCGGTTCTTGGAGCCAGTTAAGACCGCGCGGTTCAGGTCTCCACCGTCAAGAAAACTTCCTAGCATCTTCGCTTTTTCATACAACACAACCCCCAGCTCACTTTCGCCCTGTGGGTCGCTGCTATTTTCCTGGGCAATTAATGTGCCATCCAGTCTGGTAATAACGGCACTGGAAACCTCACTGGTACTGAGAATGGCTTTGGCGATCCTCTCTTGGACCAGACTCTCCTGATCCTCTTCTTCCGGAAAACCCTCGCCATCCCATTCTGGACTCCAGGGTGCAGTCGATTCATCTATGCGCCGCATGCCTTCCAGAATGACCCCGGACCAGGGCGTGTCGATCGTCCTCAGACTGGGTTCTACGCCCATCTTCAATTGGAAGGAGCCATCTTCCCACTCCAGGAGTTCATAAATTGCTTCCTCTCCCGTTTTCAAGCCTGATTCAGCATGGATCATCTCGCCATCTTTAAAGAATATACTCCCTGATCGGCCTTGATAATTCAGAATGAGTTGGGCCTGATTGCGTTCTTCGCAGTTGATCTGGACTATACTTGCCAGGCTCATCATTTTCAGATTGCCTTCCAGGGCCCGATCCTCCCTGCTGACAATTTCTTGGATCTTGTTGGTCAGGAATTCAAGGTCAAGCGGCTTTTCCAAAATATCCAGGGCACCCATCCGGAAAGCCCGCATCACAAGCTCCTTGGTCGACGATGTGGTTGTCAGGATCACCTTGGCTTGGGGATCGAAACGCCGCATTTCCTCCAGCAAAGTCAAGCCTCCCATTTCCACCAGATCCATATCAGCCACTACCAGATCCGGGGCTTCAGTTTTGTAGATACTAAGCACCTCCCGCCCTGAAGATGTGCCTTTGGCTTCGAAGCCATTGGCCCTTAAGGTCCCGGAAAGGTGCTGGACATATTCCGGATCTCTATCCGCGATCAAGATCGAAATCTGAACCAAATCGGTCTACTCCTCTTCGTGGTGCTTTATTTGATGAGACGAAAACACCCATTCCTGGTCTTTGCTTGACCATCAGGAGTGGTCCTTCTCATTTATGAACAGACAGCAGGTCCGCTGTATGCCTGTATTCTAACATGACCAAAAGATGGGAAAGAATAGGAAAACAACAAAATACCACTGGATCGGATCGAATGGGTGCTGCACAATCCTATCTTTTTGGTCATCTTTATTATACTCGTTTCGATTTTCATCCCCCCTCCTTACAAGCCAACCTAACAAAATCATCAGTCAACATCTAGCTAAGCTGGAGATACTTTCCTTATCTAACAACTCTGTAGGGGCGGAGTCCTTCCAGGTGTTACTCCTCCGGGGAGGTATAATCTGTGGGATAAACAGTAATATGATTTATTCGCTCAAGAGAGGAAGAGATAATGGATAAAGGATCTCGCAATCGGTATGCTGGCATGCTCCTGGGATTGGGCGTTGGGATTGCTCTGGACAATATCGCCATTGGCATAGGTGTGGGAATTGTGTTCGTGGCTTCGTCTGCAATCAGACTGAGGCGAGATAAGGACCAGGAAGGGTGAGTGAGGAGTGTTGCTGCGCGGGACTTATAACTGGGAGGGTAGAATTTGAAGAATAATCGCGTATTATTTGCAGTCCTGACAATCGCCGCTGTCCTGCTTTTCCTGTTTGTTATCAACTATCTCCTACCAGGATCGTTTTTAACCCAGAAGGCCCCCACAGAGGATAAACCCACTATCGGGTTTGGCAGCGAGGCGGTCAAAGGGGAGATCACGGAGATCCTGGAGCAAGGCCTGGTGCAGCTGGGGGACGTCGAACAGGAATATCAGGTTCTCAGAGTGCTGATCCTGGAAGGTGAGCTGGAGGGAGTGGAGCTGACAGTGGATTACGGTAAACAGCAGATCCGCCCTGAAGGCCTGTATCTCAAGCCCGGTGACCGGGTCTTCCTGACCGTCAGCGCCGACCAGGACAACATCCTTCAGGCCCGATTCCTGGATTTTGAGCGCATCGGTCCCTTGCTGATCCTGTTTGGCACCTTTGTTCTATTCAGCGTTTTGATCAGCGGCTGGAAGGGATTTAGGGGTTTGCTTGGGATGGGGTTCAGCATCGGGGTGATCATTTTTTACATCATTCCCCAGATCCTGGATGGCAAGGATCCCGTTTTGATCAGTGTTAGCGGAGCTTTCATCCTGCTGGCGGTGACCCTCTACTTGGTATACGGTTGGACCTTAAAGACCCATTCAGCCGTGTTGGGCACGCTGGGAGCTCTGATCCTGACTGCGCTGCTGGCCCATTATTTCGTGAATCTGACCCGCCTGACTGGTTTTGGAAATGAAGACGCCCTGTTCCTGGTACAGCAGTCCGCTGGGAGGATTAATATGCAGGGGCTTGTCCTGGGAGGGATGTTAATCGGCGCCCTGGGCGTACTGGATGACCTGGTCATCACCCAGGCTTCGGTGGTCTTTGAGCTCTGGAGCCTGGACCCGGATATGCCGCTGATGGACCTTTTTAAACGTTCCATGCGAGTCGGGCAGGACCATGTGGCCGCCACCGTGAACACTCTGGTGCTGGCCTATGCTGGCGCAGCCCTGCCGATGTTCCTGCTGTTCTCGATCTCGGGCGACCGGATCGGCTATCTTCTGAATCTGGAATTTGTAGCCGAAGAAGTGGTGCGGACCATGGTCGGATCCCTGGGTTTGATCGCGGCTGTCCCCTTTACGTCCCTGCTGGCCAGCCTGGTAGCCAAGAAATCCACCGGAGGTGGGACGATCTGGAAATACCTGGGGCCTGCCACATCAGGGGGTGGGGGTCATCACCATCATTGATCAAGAGGGCAATTCCTTCTGCTGGGATTGAAAAAAGAGCCCAGCTCCGCACTTGGGTTGGTCCTCCATCAAAGCTGGGAACCTTTTCAATATGCGGAGGGGGCTCAATTTCTATGGGATTTGCTCTAGGACCTAGTATCAGCTATCTACCTTAGGGCTTACATTCCCCCCTAAAAAAAGCCCATTCATCACACTCGCTGCCGTCAGAGAAGATACAAACGCCGTATTGTCCTCCATCAGCATCGGAGCGGATCTCCAGTTGGCCACCTTGCTCTTCACAATAGACAGAAGCCGGATTGGGCATGCCAACGATCTCTGCGTCTTCAGGGGCGCATTTACCATTGTAGAAATCCCATTCCTCACACTCGCTGCCGTCGTCGAAGATACACACACCGTATTGCCCACCAACATCATCGGTGCGGATCTCCAGCTGGCCACCTTGCTCTTCACAATAGACAGAAGCCGGGTTGGGCATGCCTGATTGGTCAGCAGTCTCTGGAGGAGTTGGCTTTGATGTGCAGCCAACGAGGCACAAGATCAATACAACCAATAAGATACTGATATTTTTGGTATTCATATTTGCACCTCCTTTTTTTTGGTTTTTATATGAACCACAGTTAAGACGCATATCTCAACAGTTTTGTTCCCTTTCACAGCAGGAAATTTATTAATGATCTCAGCAGGTCTCATATGAAAAGCGCTCACCTGCTCCGAAATGCGCCCACCATCCACTCAATCATCAAATATCAGCGGCATACTCACAACCATGGTTATCTCTGCCGTGGTTCAAGGTTAACATTCAAAAATTCTATTAGGCAATTAAACTATAAGATCTATCTTAGGTCTGCGGCAAGATCAATTATTCCTGTAGATCTTTTTGTTATGAAAGGGCTCTTAGCCTGGAAAGAATAGGCAGCGGGAACCGGAACTGCTTCCCGCAATAGAAAGCGTTCAGTTAAAAGTGATCTCTATTCTGTAACCGATACTATTTCAATTTTCAATTTTTAATTCTTGATTGTCTCAACCCAGTCCATCGCATAATCAGACTGCACATCATTCAGACGCTTGTAGAGACCATTCGCCCGGATCAGTTCCTCATGGGTGCCCATCTCCACGATCCCGCTGCCTTCCAGAACAGCGATCAGATCCGCCTTGCGGATGGTGGAGAGGCGGTGGGCGATGACGATCACGGTCTTCCCGACCATCAACTTTTCCAGGGCCTGCTGGATCAAGAGCTCGGTTTCGGTATCAACGGAAGAGGTTGCCTCATCCAGGATCAGGATGGGCGCGTCTTTTAACACCGCGCGGGCAATAGCCATGCGCTGTTTCTGGCCCCCGGACAGCTTGACGCCCCGCTCCCCCAGCAGGGTGTCGTAGCCTTCGGGAAGCTGGGTGATGAATTCGTGGGCATTGGCGATCCTGGCTGCCTCAAACATCTCCTCCTCGCTGGCATCCGGACGGCCAAAGAGGATGTTCTCCCGGGCGGTGCCATGAAAGAGGAAGATATCCTGCAGGACAATGCTGATCTGCTGGCGGATGCTGCTGATCTTCAGGTCCCGGAGATCGTGCCCGTCCAGCCGGATCGCGCCCTCACAGACATCATAGAACCGGGGGATCAGGTTGGCCAGGGTGGTCTTTCCAGCCCCTGTGGGACCCACCAGGGCAACCACGCTCCCGGGGGCAATATTCAGGTTGATATCCTCCAGAACGGCATCCCCAACAGCATACTGGAAGCCAACACCTTCCAGCTCAACCGCCCCCCTGGCCCTGCCGGAAAGCGCCAGCGCATCTGGCTTCTCAACGATATCAGGCGCTTCCTCAAGGATCTCAGCCACCCGCTCCATGCCAGCCAGGGCCTGCTGCACATTCTCCCAGACCCGGCTCAACTCGCGGACAGGCTGGTAGAGCAGTTCCAGGTAGAGGAAAAACGCCACCAGGTCAGCAATGGCCAGGGTCTGGCCAATGATGAACCGGCCTCCAAAATAGATCAGGATGATCGTGCCCAGCGAGGCCGCGAAATTCACAAAAGGGTGGAAGGTGGCCATCAGCCGCAGGGCCCGCAGATTTGTATCCCGGTAAAGGATGATGTGATCCATCACCCGGGAAGCCTCGCTCTCTTCGCGGGCAAAGGCTTTGATCTCCCGCACCCCGGAGAGGTTGTCATTCAGGGCTGCATTCAACCGGCCCAATTCAGATTGGCGGACCCGGAAGGCCGGTCGGACATATTTCGAAAATCCCTGCATGCCCAGGACGATCAGGGGGATTGGGATCATGCTCAGCAGGGTCAGCTGCCAGTTGATATTGAACAGGACCGCCAGTACCCCGAACAGCATCAGGACATTGGCAGCCAGATCCGGTATGGCATGGGCGATCAGGCTCTCGATCAAATCGGTGTCATTGACCACCCGCGACATGAGCTGACCGGTCTGCTTATCCTCATAAAAACGCAGGGACAGGCGCTGCAGGTGCTCATAAAGCGCTGCCCGGACATCAGCGACCACGCTCCAACCTGCCACATGAGCCATATAACTGCGGGTGAACTGCAGCCCGGACCGCACCAGGTAAGATCCCAAGATCAGCAGCGCCAGGCGGGTGATCTGCCCCAGGTCAGCTTCGCTGACGCCCGGATCAGTAACCAGGTCAATCATACTTCTAACGATCCAGGGGGCGTAAAGCTGAACACCGACCAGCAGCAGCATGCTCAGCACTGTCAGGGTCAGCACGCCGGTGTATTTTCCCGTATACCGGAAGGCGAATTTTAGTGGTTTCATTGGAAATGCGATCTCCGGGATCATCCCCTGTCGGTCTGTTCCCAGCCGTCCATTATATCGCAGTTGGAACAGCCCGGGGATTGTTGTGCCTGCATTCTGATTTAGTTTGCCTGGGTTCAGAGCTGAGGTGATAACTGGCAGATATCCGCGCCAATAGAGATATTCTGAAATTCACATCAAGCCAGTTTCTTTTTTCCAGTTGCGGATCCTTGCTCGGGCATTCTTATAGGGTGATGAGGTATTGAACTGGACCACTCGTTCTCCTGAAAACTCGCATCGTCGGCCCGGACACATCTAATGATTATATCCAGCTTTATTTGGCCCTTATGAACCATAAGGAATCAGGACTCTCGTATTCCGCCCTGGCATGTTCGATCTAGGAAATGCCCGCCGGGAATATGGCAACCTGCTACAACTGGTAAAATGGATTCATTCCAATGCGGAACAAAAACCGCATTTCCTCGTTATTCAAGGTGTAATCCATGAATGATACTAAAGAAAAGAACATGCTCAGGAAGCGCCAGGACTCGGGGATAAAAAAGCGATAGCATCTCTCTATGACCTGCACTACCGGGCAGTTTACAACTATATCTTTTACCGGGTAAGCGATCTTCAGGCCGCCGAGGATCTCAGCGCGGAGGTATTCATCCGCATGATTAACAAACTTCCCGATTATGTCGATCGCGGCCGACCCCTCCTGGCCTGGCTCTATACCATCGCCAGGAACCTGGTCATCGATCACCATAGGATAGTCGATAAGAAAGAAGAAGTAGCTCTGAAGGAAGAGATGCTCGAAGAAAAGAATCCTGGACCGGACAAGGTAGTGCAGGACAGGCAGACCTCGGATTGTTTCAAGAAAGCATTGGGACAGCTGCCGGAGACTCAGAGGCAGCTGCTGATCCACAGATTTATCAATGGGTTTTCGACACCAAGGATCATCCAACTGCTCAACAAGAGTGACCGCGCCGTACGCTCCCTGCAGCACCGGGCTTTGAGATCTTTGGAAAGAGTACTGGTAGAGGAAAATTGTCTATGAACAGAAAAGAATTTACCCGCATCCTGGATGTATGCCTGGCGCGCCTGGAAACAGGCACTGCTATTGAGGACATCCTAAATGAGTACTCTCTCTATGCTGCAAAGCTGGAACCCCTGCTGAGGGCTGCCCAATCTGCCCGGTCACTATCCGAACCGGATTATGGGAGCTCTATGAGGGAAGGCAGGAACCGCCTTCTTGCAGAAGCTGACCGGATGAATAAATCTGGATTATTCACTAAAAACGGAACAAAACCTTCCCTTTCACGTTATTCAGGACAGTGGTTCAAAAATATCGGTGAATTATTAGTTGGAAAGGAGAACTCTGAAATGAAATTGCTACCAAGATTGGCCCTCTATTTAGTGATGACTGTACTAATCGCCGGATTCGTCACAGTCAACGCTTCTGCCTCAAGTTTGCCTGGCGATACACTGTACAACCTCAAACTGAGTTGGGAGAATATCCGCCTGGCCCTGGCATTTGATGATGATTATCATCAGGAGCTGGAGGATGAGTTTGAAGATAAACGCCTGGATGAGCTGGAAGCTCTCCTGGATGAAGGCCGGGAAGAGGATGTTGAATTCCTGGGCCTGATCGAATCCATGGAAGAAGAAAGCTGGATGATCAGTGGAATTCAAGTTACTGTGGATGCCCAAACTGAGATCAAAGGGGCCTTTGAAATCGGCGACCTTGTCAAAGTGGAAGCTCTGACCCAGGCTGATGGATCCCTGTTAGCCCTGGAGATCTATCCCGAAGGTTTTTTGGATGTGATGATGAGACTCGATGACTCCGATGACGAGATGGATGATGACTCCGATGACGAGATGGACGATGACTCCGATGACGAGATGGACAATGACTCCGATGACGAGATGGACGATGACTCCGATGATGAGATGGACGATGATTCTGACGACGAGTTGGACAATGACTCCGATGACGATGACGAATCAGATGATTCCAGTGACGAGCACGAAGAGGAAGAAGAGGAAGAGGAAGAGGATTCCGAAGACGGATCCTGATCCACGATTTTGTGATCATAAAAAGCACTCCAAACCCTGGAGTGCTTTTTATTTTTACCGAACAGTGAAACGCCCCCGGGCTGGGTTCATTTGGGTTCCAGGATCATGACATAGTCATAACCTTCATTCAGATAGTGGGCCAGTTGATCGATATCGCTGCAAATATGCTCCGGGATCAGGACATATCCCCGCATGGTCGCTCCATCGGACTGGAAAATTGTCGTTGGCCACTCCTCGATATATCTTTGCTGAACTTCCTTTGAGAATCTGATGCCCAGTTCTCCAGCTTTATTCAAGAGGGAGAACATATGCCCATTGGCTGAGGTATAAGGCATGGTCTTTCCCTTGCGCTCAAACCTGGGGCATTTTTCCACAGCGGCATCATAATATTCCAGATTCTTCTCCCACATTTTTTCCTCCCCAATTCATCATTGGCGGTTTCCTAGAACTCAACGCATATCATAATCCAGATTCGGTGCGCTGTGAAATACTTGATCATTACCCAATATTATTCTGGAGGTTCACCCAAAGGAGATGATATAAATATAGGCAGGCACTGCTTCGAAAAGGAACATAATATGAAAATTCGACCTGAAGTCGCCTTGACCTATGATGATGTCCTTTTAGTACCCCACTATTCAGAAGTCACCTCCCGCCGCACTCTCTCCACAGCAACCCGATTCACCTCTGGCATAGATTTGAAAATACCCATCATCTCATCCAATATGGACACGGTGACAGAAAGTGAAATGGGAATCGCCATGGCTCATGCAGGTGGTATCGGGATCATCCACCGTTTTTTATCCATTGAGGACCAGGTCTGTCAGGTCAGAAAGGTCAAAGAGACCGAATCCTACATCGTTGATAATCCAATCACCCTCAAGGCAGATGACACAATCGACGATGTGAACCGCATCGTAGCTGAGTCCTATGTCGGCGGTATTATGATCGTTGATGAGGCAGACCGGGTCGTGGGCATTGTTACCACCAGGGACATCCTATTTGAAAACGATCCCAACAGGCCCTTAGCGGAAATTATGACCTCCGAGGTGATCACCGCCCCTGAGGGGACCACTCTCGAGGCGGCGGAACAGATTCTCCATGAAGGCAGGATCGAAAAATTACCCCTGGTGGATTCCGATGGCAGATTGACAGGTTTGATCACCGTCAAGGACATTTTGAAATTGAAGAAGTTTCCCCAGGCAACCAAGGACATCCGCGGACGCCTGGCTGTGGGAGCTGCCGTAGGTGTCAAGAGCCTTGACGTGAACCGGGTAGAGCGGCTGCTCGAAGCAGGAGCGGATTGCATTGTGGTCGATATCGCTCACGGTGATTCAAAACTGGAATTGGATATGGTCAAAGACATCAGGAAACGGTTTCCCAAAGCTCAGATCGTTGGTGGTAACGTTGCTACCGCAGAAGGTACCCAACGATTGATTGATGCTGGCGTAGACGCCGTTAAGGTCGGGGTTGGTCCTGGATCGATTTGCATCACCCGGTTGGTAGCTGGCGCGGGTGTTCCACAGCTGACAGCAGTGATGGATTGCGCTGCAGTCGCCCGGCCCCAGAAGATTCCTATCATCGCCGATGGAGGTATCCGAACCTCAGGGGATATCGTCAAAGCTTTGGCAGCCGGAGCCTCCTCAGTGATGGTTGGCAGTCTGCTGGCCGGCACCGATGAGAGCCCCGGATTACTGATCACCAGAAAAGGCCACCGCTACAAAGCGTCCCGTGGCATGGCTTCCCTGCAGGCAAACCTGGATCGCAAACTGCGGGAGGGCGAAACCGATATCACCCGCGAGGAGATCGAAGATTACGTCTCGGAAGGGGTCGAGGCTGTTGTGCCTTACCGGGGTTCAGCCAAAGAGATGTTAAAACAGCTCGTGGGCGGTCTGCAATCAGGCATGAGCTATACCAATGCAATCTCGATTGATGAGCTCCATGAAAAGGCTGTCTTTGTCCGCATCACACCAGTTGGCCTCCAAGAATCCCGGCCCCATGACGTGGAAGTGACCTGAGCTGAGATTTATCAAAACTTCAGGATACCAGCCCTGCCTAACGGCAAGGGATAAATTCGATCCAATTCGCTCAACAGAAAACAATCGATCAGGTTTTCTTTTGGTTGTCCCTTTCAGCGGACTATGCCATAGGTCTCACAATCAGGATTTCAGGCACAAAAATGGGTCATAGCTTGCGGGTCATCCAACTAAGAGGTCAACGAAAAGGGGAAAAATAAATCCAAGATCTGACCATCTCATCCTGAGTGGTACTTAATTAGCCATTAGTATAATAAGATATCTATAAATACCCTTTGCCTGCACCCTTAAGGCAATCGATGTGAAATAGGATATCAGGAAATATCTGATTAAAGAATCCCCGGGTGGAAGCAACCTCTTCCACATAAGGAGACGGAAATGGGCATGCATTCCAGCGGATGGTTTTCCTATATTTCTCACGATGATCAAAAAGAACAGCCTGCAATCAGCCGGGAGCTGTTAAGCAAGGTCTGGAATTTTGCCCGGCCTTATTGGCGGCAGGTAAGTGCCCTGCTGGTAACGATCCTGGTCATCTCTGGCATGAGTTTGATCTCCCCCCTGTTATACCGGGACCTGATCGACGTGGCTATACCTGAGAGGGACTTCTCCCGGATCAACTGGTTGGCCCTGGGAATGATCGGCATCCCGGTCATCAATGGCATTATCGGTGTCTGGCAGCGCAGGCTGAATGCCTCTGTGGGAGAGGGCGTGATCTTCGATCTGCGCCAATCCCTTTACAATCACCTGCAGCGCATGTCACTGCGTTTCTTTACGGAAACCAGGACCGGGGAGTTGATGTCCAGGCTGAATAACGATGTGATTGGCGCCCAGCGGGCGATCAGTAATACCCTGGTAACGATTGTCTCGAATATAGTCACTCTGGCAGCGACACTGAGCATCATGGTCGCCCTGGAATGGCGTTTGACCCTTTTGGGCCTGGCGATCCTTCCTTTGTTCTTTTTCCCGCCAGGCGGGTAGGGAAGATCCTGAGAAACCTGCGCAGAAAATCCCTGGAATATAATGCCGAGATGAATGCCACCATGAACGAGACCTTGAATGTCAGCGGCGCCCTGCTGGTCAAGCTCTTCGGCAGAGAAGAGAGTGAGGGGCGGAGATTCAAGGGTCATGCCAGGGAGGTCCGGGATATCGGGGTTCGATCAGCCGTGGTCGGACACTGGTTCTTCATGCTGCTCAGCGTGGTCAGCGCTGTTGGATCTGCTATCGTCTTCTGGGTCGGAGGGCATCTTGTACTGCGGGGCGAATTCACCATTGGAACAATAGTGGCTTTTGGCACCTACCTGGCCGGCATGTACGGCCCCTTGATGGCACTGACCAACGCCCAGGTTCAATTTGCGGAAAGCATGGTCAGCTTTGAAAGGGTATTTGAGGTGCTGGACCTGCCGCTTGAGATCACAGAAACTCCCCAGGCCAGGGAACTGAAGGATGTTTCCGGACTGATCCAGTTTGAGAATGTCAGTTTCAGCTACCGTGAATCCGGATCGGACAGCGTTGGATTGGAGGATGTAGCCAGGTTATCCTGGAGATCAGACGGAATGGCGCATCTGAAACGAGGGGTTGAGAAATCTGAACTGGACCCAGGGGTCGAGCAAAATGAACCGCGCTGGGCGCTGGAAGAGGTCGATTTTGAGATCAAGCCTGGTGAACTGGCCGCCCTGGTTGGGCCCAGCGGAGCAGGCAAGACCACCGCGACCTATCTGCTGCCCAGGCTCTATGATCCTTCCAGCGGAAGGATTCTGATCGACGGCCAGGATATCAAAGGTCTGAGTTTAAAATCACTGGCATCTAATATTGGTATGGTCACCCAGGAAACATTCCTGTTTTACGATACCATCCGGGCCAACCTGCTCTATGCCAATCCCCAGGCATCAGAGGAGCAGATGATACGCGCAGCCAGGGTGGCGAATATCGATGACTTCATCCAGGGGCTGCCGGATAAATATGACACTGTAGTTGGAGAACGGGGATACCGGCTGAGCGGTGGGGAAAGGCAGCGGGTTGCCATCGCCCGGGTCGTATTAAGGGACCCCAGGATCCTGATCCTGGACGAAGCAACTTCCAGCCTGGATTCCTTATCTGAGGAATTGATCCAGGAAGCGATGAAGGAGATCATGAAGGAGCGCACCAGCCTGGTGATCGCCCACAGGCTTTCAACCATCCTGGCTGCGGACAGGATCCTGGTCTTTGATCAAGGACGCCTGGTCCAGCAGGGAACCCATCAACAGCTGCTGGAAAGAGGGGGCTTGTATCAAGAGCTGTATCAAACCCAGTTTAAGATCTAGGATCGATATCGAGCATAGCGGTACTCATCCTATGGCAATGTGGCCCGGAAATCATCCAGCCAATCTTCACTCAAATGAGATTTCCTTCAGCTTACTGCGAATAACCTGCAATGATCTCTATCGCTCGTCCAATTCCATCTTCTGACCGAATACGTTCCCCCAGGGCTGCGGCCCGTTTTTGCATATTTTGATCTGTGGTGGCAATTGTGATGGCATCCGCAAGCCCTTCTGCAGTCAGTTTCCTGCGGGGTATTGCCGGGGGTCCCACTCCCAATTCTGCCACTCGTTTAGCCCAGAAGGGCTGGTCACCGAGATGGGGTACCAAGACAGCAGGCACGCCTGCCCGGAAACCAGCTGCTGTAGTGCCTGCGCCACCATGATGCACCACCGCTGCCATCTGTGGAAATAACCAGGCATGGGGAACTGAATCCAGCGCGTAAATGGATTCTGGCAAATGCACTTTACCTAACCCACCCCAACCTGCTGCGAGTACGCCCCTCTGCCCCGAAAGCGCTAATGCTTCCTGCGCAAGTTGAGCTGTTTTCCGGGGAGCGCGGTTTGTCATGCTGCCAAAGCCAATATATACAGGAGGAGAACCTGATTCAAGAAAAGAGACTAATGGGGGAGATGGCTGCCAGGCTGGTGGGGGATCAAGGAACCAGTAGCCACAAACATGAATATCCTCACCCCAATCTGGAGGTTTGGGGGATATGAGGGAGCTATAACTGCCAAACGACGGTAGGGGGCGACCACCCCTATGAAAATAAGGGAACTTACCAAAAGGAAGAGCCGGTAATTGGAGTACCTCTTTTCTCCAGCGGTTGATAAAAGGACCCGTGAATAATTGAAAGATAAATAATGAGAAGATATGAGTCAGACGATTATATTCCCCTCCCAGGGGCAAAACCGGAAAGACGCCTCCGGGATTGGGGTAGGCTCTGGTAGGAGCAAACCCTGGAATAGGAGATGCCATGAAACATGGCACGCCTAATTTCTCAGCAACGTGATACGCCCCGACACCCATTGTTGAATAGATGATCAAATCCGCATCCTGACAAGCTTCCCACGTGGTTTCCGTCATTCGTTCAGCAAGTGGTTTCACAGAACGAAGCACATTCCATAACCAGACCAGGACGTTTTGATCGGGGTCTATGCCACCGGGTCCTAGGATTTTCTGTGTATCGATACCCAGGGGAGAAAAGGATAGGTTGTAGTCACGCGCAAGCGATCCAAAATTATCGGGCGCGGCAAAGCGTACTTCATAAGAGCCTGTTTTTTGCAGTCCTACCGCTAACGCGGCCATGGGCTGGACATCGCCTTGTGAACCGAGTGCTACTAATGTGATCCGCATTCCAGCCACCTTTTGTTAATACCTGGGTGCCCCTTATCATTTATTATCTATTTGATTACTATCACCTTATCCCTACGGCTGCTCCATTTCAGTGGCCTTTGTTTTGCTTCATATTTGATAAGTTACAGCCCCCGAGAATTCAATGCTCTACCATGATTCATATGATAAGTATAAATCAAGCCCTGCCCTGAAATGGATGAACTGAGTATATAAGACTAGGTCTCTTCTGGAGCAGAAAAGACCTAGTCATTGAGAATTCACATTCTGGAGGAGTCTGAAAGCGAGTTAATCCAGGGACACGTAGCGATCGATCCTCTCCTCGATCAGCTTCAAGCTCCCCTCCCAGAATGAACCCTTCCGGATGTCTATCCCAAACCGCGCAGCCAGATCCGCTGCTGTGCCCTCCCCCGTGCTTCCCAGCAGTTCATCATATTCCTTAACGAACTCTTGCCCACGTTCCTGGTAGATTGCGTACAGGCCCAGGCTGAACAAAAGCCCGAACGCGTAGGGGAAATTGTAGAAGGAACGATCAGCGCTGTAGTAATGCGGTTTCCAGGTCCACATATAGGGATGTAAGTGGTTTTCATCGATCCCATCTCCATAGGTATCCATCTGAGCCCTGGCCATGATCTCACAGAAATCTGCCGCCGAAAGCTCAGCACCCGCGCGGCGCTCGAATACCTCGGTCTCGAACAAAAAACGGGAAGAGATATCAACGATCACCTGCGATGAACCAATCAGGAAATCCTCAAGAATCGCCAACTCCTCCTTCTCGTCAGCGGCCTGCGCGAGAGCAGCATCTGTGATGATGGTCTCGCAGAATGTAGAAGCAGTCTCGGCCAACGTCATTGGCGTCTGTCTCTGAAGGATGGTCTTTCCCACTAAACATTCGTTATGATAGGCGTGGCCAAGCTCATGGGAAATGGTCTGGAGCTGGCCCAAGGAGCCGTCGAAATTGCACATGATGCGAGATTCATCCACACCGGGAACGCTCATACAAAAGGCACCGCCTCTCTTGCCGTCCCGCGGTTCAGCATCGATCCATTGGTTCTGGAAAGCCCGTTGTGCAAGCCCGGCCAGGCGAGGTGAAAACTGATCAAAATGATCGAGGATGAAATCGCGAGCTTCATCGTATGTATAACGCTTTTCCGACCTTCCCATCGGCGCCATCAGGTCCCACCAGGGCAATTTTTCGACTCCCAGTTTGGATGCCTTGGACTTCCAATAGCGCCGGAAGGCTGGGAAGTAATCCCGCATGGACTCCATCATCACTTCCAAAGTATCACGGCGGATGCGGGCTTGATCCAGGGCTTGATGAAGCGCGTCTTCGCGCCCGCGTCTCTTAAGAAGCGTGACCACAGAGCCTTTAACGCCATTCAAGCAGGCCGCAAGAGGTTCGCTGTTTTTCTCCCAGGTCTCGAGCTCCGCCTCATATCCACGCCGGCGAACATCTCCATCCGGGTCAGAACGCAGGTTGATTATTTTTGTGATGGGAAGGATCTCGGTTTTCCCATCTACCTCAAATGGAACTTTAAGCTGCGAGGTCACAACACCTTGAAGTCTCCCCCATGCGCTAGAACCGCTCAGCGAGAGTTCCGAAGCGAGACCTTCCTCAGCTTCACTCATCAAGAATTGGCTTTGCTCAGCTGTCTCACCCAGGAAGAAGCTGTGTTCAGCTGGAGATCCCCTCTTGCCGATAATCGCGGGCAGTTTTTCCGGATCCTGGCTGATCTCCCCCACCCATCCCTGGAATAACACTTCCAGACGATTAATGCGCACTCGCGGCTGATCCAGTTCGGACATGATCCGTGTGGCTTCGGTATTATAGGAATCGGTACTGACAAAACTGGCCACATAGGCTCGCAGGGTGAGATACAAGCGCAGAAGCCCATTCATCTTGTCCAAATACCCAGCTGTTTTCTTGGCAAGCATTTCCGGAGGATCTGAGACAACACCGGCCTTGGAGATATCGTTATCGGCCAGGTATTGATCCAGATCATCGAGAAGCTGATCGATCTTCTTGACATCCTCCTTGAAAGCCCCATCATCCAATGAGGCATAGACATTAGAGAGATCCCAATGAGGTAACGTTCCTACATTTGCATCGGCTGACATTTGATTTCCTTTTCTACTTACTTGAATAACGTTCGAGTTAGTTCAGACGCCAGATAAGGTTGTGATCAGAACTAACAGGTTAACCCTAAGTATAAATCATGTCATCACAAGAAGTTAACAAGCTTGCCAGGAATCCTGGATAGGATCAAAAAAACCTGCCGAGCCGCCGTACACGCTTCTCCGTCCACAAAAGGATGTCGATATCCGGGCAGTCAGGAACCCAACCAGGTGTGCTCCAGGGATTGCAGCAATTCCTTCCCACTGAGTGGTTCAGGATCTCTTTCATAAGAGGTAATAATGGGGTTACATCTGAATACTAAGTGGGCAGAAGTGGTACCTGGGCACGCAGCTCCTGGTAGCGATTGTTCGCCAGGACAGCCCCCTCATCGAGGTACCCTGTTTTGAAAGGGATTATCTGGATCAATTTAACTTATCCTTATTATGCTGGGCCAATATCTATCCTCCATTTAATAGGATAACAGACTGAATGATTTCCTTGTATTCCTGATCTTTTCTCGACCTTCAAGTTCTTTATTTCAGATAGGCAGACTATCTCTACTCCGAGCATAAGCAAGAAAAGTTAAACACCTACAAAGAGATGATCCACCCCCGGCGATCCAGAAACCTCGCCACAAAACTGAGCAGGCCAACAAAACCCACTGCCTGGAGGATGATCAGCCACAGCTGGGCCTGGACATGCCAGGAGCTGGACAGCGGCCAGAGGAATACATATACCCAGATCCAGTAATGCAGCAGATACAGTACCAGGGGGTTCTTGCCCCACGAGATCAGCAGGGGGATATGAACCTTAAGTTTTTTGGTCAGGCTCTCAAACACCCAGAATATCAACCCGCTTGCTCCCAAACCGATCAACACATAACTGGCCGATACATAGTACTGACTGATCTCGATCCAATTGGATAATAGAACCCCCAATCCCAGCGATAACAGGCTGCCCAAGGCTAAGAACCTGAGACCCCGCGGCCGATCGTAGTACCAATCAGCCAATACACCAGCCAGGATCAACATCGCTCCCCAACTGATCACCCCTTCAAATTCGCACCAGGAAGAATTCGCCGATACTCGCCTCACCCAGACATTGCCTGAGAGGAACTGGTATCCTCCCAGAACTACTCCTCCTATGGCCAATCTGGCCAGCGAGGGCAGCCGAATGACCAGCAGAGAAAGCAGACCTGCCCCGCCGATCGTCTGAAACAGTCCCCAGGCATATCCCGGCGGTGTCAAGGCTCCAATCCCCATCAACGCCAGAAAACGCCGAATGAAATGCATGGTAGTTTGCCAGCCCCCGTCCCGGAGAAGTCTTCTTTGAAAGGAGGGTCTAAAAGTTAGGCCAATAGCCAGGATGAACATCGGGGCTATCAGATCTACCACGGTTAAGCCAACACCAGGAGCATGTTTGAGCCATCCAGGAACGCGCTGGATGCGGGAGAGATAATCTGCCAGGACCATCAGCAGAATCGCAAAACCCCGAAATTGGTCTATCGAATCCAGACGATCATTGCCAGTTTCAAGGTGATCATTGAGATCACTCATTGGAACCCTCACTTTGCCCTGCAGGGGAGCTAATGGATAGGTTGATCAAGGGATATCCGATTAATAAAGAGCCCGTTCTAATCCATACTATATCCGGAAATAGAAAATTTTCAAATCCTCTTCCAGGAATTAAAACGTATCAATTTTCCTCAATATCTAGGTTCAAAACATTGGACCAAAAAAGAATAAGACTTGGAGAAAAAATGATCTGAGCGATCACAGAGCCGGCTGGATGAAGGTCCCGGCTTCCAGATCACGAAAAGCTTGTTTCAATTCCCCCTCGGTATTCATCACAATGGGACCGTGCCAGGCAACAGGTTCCTGCAGCGGACGACCGGACACCAATAAAAACCGGATACCGGCTTCGCCTGCCTGAACTGTGATGGAATCCCCTTTGTCGAACAGGATCAGGGAACGGTTTTCCGCCGGTGTGGAATACGTGATCTGTTCTGTTACTAGATCTTCTGTTGGCACGGGCAGCGGCCCTGAAGCGTCCACAAATTTTCCATCACCCGCAAAGACATAAGCAAAGGCATGGCTCATCATTTCGACCGGCAGGGTCTTCCGCAGCCCAGGTGGCAGGGAGATATCAACATATACCGGGTCCGCCGCAATACCTTCAACCGGACCGCGCGCGCCCCAGAAATTCCCCACGATCAAGCGGGCCCTGGTGCCATCGTCGTCAATCAGTTCCGGGATATCGGCAGATTTGATCTCCTGATAACGGGGCTCTGTCATCTTTAATGCTGCCGGTAAATTGGCCCATAATTGGAAGCCGTGCATGCGGCCGTTTTCATCACCTGCAGGCATCTCCTGGTGGAAGATGCCCCGGCCAGCCGTCATCCATTGCACATCTCCCGGGGTGATCACGCCGCTGTTGCCAATGCTGTCCCCATGTTCGACACTGCCTGCCAGAACATAGGTAATGGTTTCAATGCCCCGATGCGGGTGCCAGGGAAACCCGGCCCGGTAATCTTCAGGGCTCTCATTGCGGAAATCATCCAGGAGCAAAAAAGGGTCAAATTCGGATGGTTCTCCAAATCCGAAAGCCCGGTTAAGACGAACTCCGGCGCCTTCCAGGGTTGGTTGGGCTTTTGTGTGTTTCCGTACAGGTCGAATAGACATAGTTTCTCCTGATCTGCTGGAAATAGGCAAACCTCTTCCAAGAGGTGACAGCAGATCCATATCTATCAGAGTGGGTAAACCAGCCATGTCTTACATGGAAAACGCCCAAAACCACTCAGTTCCCAGAGGGGAGGGACAGTATTCAGTATTCAGTATTCAGTATTCAGTATTCAGTATTCCGTGGTCAGTGGGCAGAAAGTAATCCGAGCAAAATGAAAAAGCCCTCGTAACAATGAGGGCTTTGAATGGGTCTCATCAGAAAATATGCAGCTCGCATATTTTATTGAAATGGTAGCCGTAGATGGCCATTGTGACAGCTGTGGCGAATAGGGTGGGACGTTCCTTCAGTGTCCAAAACAATAGATCCCAGAAATGGCGCCGCTCCCTGTTGATTATTCCAAGGTGGTAGATTGCCCGGAAGAACGCCAAAAACTCCTGCCAGGAGATGGGTGAGATGATCTTGCGGGGTTGGTATTCCACCAGAAAGGTCTTGACCCGCGTGTAAAACTGGCGGGGAGTGTAGATCTGCTTCATCAGGTATTTGTACCCGTCACGCAGATTTTCTTCACCCATGCGGGGGATAATATTGGTGGAGCCATCTACATTGTCACCGGACATGTCGCCAGAGATGCGATTTTCCTTCTTCAAGCGTTCATACAGGTTTGTTCCTGCTGGAGCCTGTAACAAACCCACCATGGCAGTCACAATACCACTATTTTGAATGAAATCAATCTGGCGTTGGAAGATAGATTGGTTATCAGAATCGAAACCTACAATGAATCCTCCCTGTACCTCAAGCCCAGAGCGCTGGAGGCGTTTCACATCCTGGACCAGATCCCTGTTAATATTTTGGCTCTTATTGCACTCTTCCAGGCTCTGATCATCTGGGGTTTCAACCCCGATGAATACTTTATTAAATCCCGCCTTAACCATCAGCTGGATCAGATGATCATCATCAGCCAGGTTGATGGAGGCTTCAGTGTGAAAAGAGAAACCGGATTTCCCTCGCCGCCAGCGGGCCAGTGCCGGAAGCAATTCTTCTTTAAGATAACGCCGGTTACCGATAAAATTATCATCTACGAAGAAAACCGAGGATCTCCAGCCTGATTCATAAAGCCCATCCAACTCTACCAGGATCTGCTCAGTGTTTTTTGTGCGGGGGCGATGGCCCAGCAAGGCAGTGACATTGCAAAAATCACAGTTATAGGGGCAACCACGGCTAAATTGGAGCGGCATGGTGTCATAAGCGGAGAATCTCAACAATGACCAGAGAGGTGGTGGAGTCCGATTCAGATCTGGATAACCTTCAGTGCTGTACAATCGACCTGCTTTTCCTTGAGACAGATCATTCAGAAATAAGGGAAGGGTAATCTCGGCTTCGTTGAGCACAAAATGGTCCACTTCCTGAAAAGATTCATATTCCATGGTGAATAGCGGACCTCCCGCGACAACTGGCAAACCTTCTTGTTTGCAGCGCTGGATGACTCGCATGGCTGGTTCTCTCTGGACGGTCATTCCACTGATAAAGACCATCTCCGCCCATCTTAAATCTTTCTTGGTTAAGGGCTGTATATTAAGATCGATCAGGCGTTTCTCCCATTCTGCCGGAAGCATTGCAGCAACTGTTAATAATCCCAGAGGGGGAATTGAAGATTTTTTTCGAATGAATTTCAAGGCGTGTTTAAAACTCCAAAACGTGTCAGGAAATTCAGGATATATCAAGAGTACTTTCATTAATTATCTCCTTCTTTTTTCCCCCAGCAGTACCGGGCTGTTTATATTCACGCGAACTCAGTACTGGTAAGACCGGTTTTTGTTTTTTATTATATAGCTGGTATTACCAGCTGTCAATAGCGTAGTTTTACCCTCGTAACCCCGGTCGGGTTATTTGGAATTTGCTGGAATGTCTAGATGATCCTATTGGGATCAGGGTGGTAGGTCAAAGGATCAACCGCCGGCTTAACAGATATAACAAAACCAGCGATTTTAGATACTCTTCTTTGGGTTTTTGGGAGAGTCCTCAGGGGCTAAAATATAGCGCCCTCTCATTTAATCAATCTGGAACGAGAGTAGAAAATCCACAATATTTGTCATTGCCTGTCGTGCTGACGGTAAAGAGGCGATAAAAAGATGCCAATAATGCCACATCCCTGGCCAGATCTCCAGTGTGGTTGGGATCCCGGCCTCATCTGCTTTTTTTGCCAGGTCTTCCGCGCCGCTCCTGAGGATCTCCTCTGATCCCACCTGGATCAGCAGGGGAGGCAGGCCTCGCAGATCCGCGTAGAGAGGGGATAAGAGCGGATCACGCGTATCGGCTCCCCCCCGATAGACATTCAATTGGTTCATCACGAAATTCGCGTCTGCCATAGGGTCATTTTGTGTGTAAAACGCACCCCCACCCTCAAAGTCAACCACCGGGCTGATCAATACCGCTCCCGCAGGCAGGGAGTGGCCTTTGTCGCGCAGGGACAGCATGGTTGTGAGGGCCAGGTTGCCCCCAGCAGATTCTCCCACGAAGAGTACATTATCTGGCGAAACATCTTCCTCAGTGATAAGCCACAGATATGCGTTTTCACAATCCTCCACTGCCGCAGGAAAAGGATGTTCCGGTGCCAGACGGAAATCGATCAACAGGGCCCTCATGCGAGTTTTTTGCACCAGATGGCCAGCAAGATAGCGGGTTGGATTATATAACGGAAACACAAAACCTCCGTGGAGGTAGAAGATCACATAATCTGATGTGTTGATTCCGGGGGCGAGCCACTCTAAAGGCTGGTCATTATGGCGAAACCGATCCCATTGAAGGTCATTGGGCACTGAAAATAACAGGTCGCTCCACCGGGATATACGCCGCACGAATTCGATCGACGCATACCGCTGCATGAATTTCTGGACTCGCAGAAAAGGGCGGATGAACAAGGCGGTTCGGTTTTTGTTATTCATCAAATCATCTTTGCTGATTTACCCTTGTGCTATAAGTGAATATTCTGGTATTGGGTTCGGGAACAGGATAACAGGACGAGAGTACTGATGTTTGCTTCAAAGCACTACACTTATCATAGCTTAAATAATCCCCCTTATTCCCACAGGTTAGGATCCTGAATCTCACTGCACTTTGGAGGTTTTTTCAAATTCAGGATATTGGCGAAGGTTCAATCTTACCGGGCAGCTCCCATCAACAGCAGGGTCACCAATTCTCCACAGATCTCTAATCTTTCTGAACTTACCCGGTTGGCCAGGTCATCAGGCAGATTGTCTTCGCTTGCCAGACGCCAGGATACCAGCAGTGTTGGAATCGAATAATCCTGAAAAGAGAAGTGATCACTCGGTGTTATTTGTGGAGTATAGATCAATTTATCATCCGTTCTGATCCTGAACAGCAGCTGCCCGTCGGTCTCCCAATCGCCCTGGATGCCGGGATAGAAACCATCTCCCCCGGCTATTCCATCCATCTGGATCATACCAACTATATCACCCAGAGGATAAATGAGGTTTTCAACAAAATAACTGGATCCCGCCTGTCCCAATTCCTGAGCTCCCCAGGCCGCAAAGAGCACACTCCGTTTGGGTCGATGATCAAACTCCTGCCAGATCCGGGCGATCTCGAGCAACCCGCTGATCCCACTCGCATTATCATTGCTTCCAGAATACCGCAAACCATACGAGGGGTCATTCCCAACATGGTCATAATGGGCCCCTATGATGATGATCTCCTGGCTCAGGTAAGGGTCAGACCCTGGCAAAAATCCCAGGACATTGGCTGTTGGCAAAGTTTCAGGGACTGGCAGCCTGAACTCCATTTCCCCAAATATTTCCAGGGGAGTGACAGGAGGTATGCGGGAAAAAGTATGAGATCCGTACCCGGCAGCTTCTTTCAGTTTATTGGTACCGGATAGAGTAAGTTCAAAAACCAGGATGGGAGAATCGGGTGGATAGGCATAGATTTCTGGTTGTTTTGAGAAAACTTCCTCATCGTGAGCATCACCAAGGAAAATGATCCCAACAGCGCCCAGGTTTACCGCCTGTTCGATTTCCAGATCTATATCGGAAGTACTGGGCCGCACCAGGATGGTATCCGTGAGCACATCCCCAAATTCCAGGGCATTATAATCTTCTACCCAAACCAGTTCCCCGCTGATCTGATCTATTTCAGTGGAGAGGGACTTGATCGGCGAGAAATCCTCCCTGAAGATAAAATCAGGGTCTTCAATGCCGCCGGTGATTTCAAGTTTAGGGGCTGCGGACATTACACTGGTTGTGATATCAAACTGTTGGAAATAGGATATTCCCTCCGGGTCTCCTGCCGGGATCAACCCAAAGGCGGCAAATTGCTCCGCAATATAGTTCTGGGCAGCCCGGTCTCCCAAGGTCCCAGCCTGGCGCCCATTCATTCCAGTTCTGGTTAATTGATTGATATGATAGCGAGCGGAATCACCATCAAAAGCTTCAGCGATCTCAGACCATTCCTCCGCGATATGTCCCTGTGAGAGTGATATTCTCCAATCACTCACAAAACCACTTAATGGAATGCCCAGGGTCCTTATCATAGCATCATCCAGATCGCCCGAATCAGCATAAGAACCCAGGATATCAATCAATTGATCCCACCCATAGGTTTCGACCAGATAGCTCACCGAGTCCAAAGCGATTGTGCGTGCTATGCTTAATTCCGCCTCATTTAACAGGTAATCTCGGGGCAAGGAGGATAATCTTGGTAGAGAATCGTCCTCCAACATCGAGAGAACTTGAGGATAGGCAGCGCCTGCATCCTGGTATGTTTTACCTCCATCAAAAGGCCGGGCGATCAAGCTGCTGACCCCTTTGATAAGCCATTCAGCATCTATATCAGATTGGTACAACAGCCAGCGAGCGATCTGAGCGGCAAGTTCAGATTGGTTTACTCCCATAGAATCGTCATCATCCGATCCGGGCTGGAGATAGAGCTTGATGTTTTCCCCTTCAGCAGTCCAAGCTCCTGTTCTCCCGGTCGTTGGGAAAGAGAAAAAGATAGAGGCCCGGAAGCCATCTGGATCATCGAATAACTCCAGGATCAATTTCCGGGTTGGCGTGATTTCAAGCGCGGCAGCAATGGCTGATAATTCAGTGCTGGCTTCTTCCAGGACTACCTGAGCCAAAGAGTTGGCTCCCAATGGATAACGGACTGTTATATTTCCCCTGGACAGAGTCTCAAAGGGAGTCCCCATCCATACTGGATCGGTCCTGGTTAACTTGACCACTACAGGATAGGATAAATGAGTGGTACGGCCGCTGTGTTGAACCTCCAGGTTGATGGATGTTAATACCCGGCCATCTTCATAGATTGTCAGCGGTTGACCATAAACGGTCATTTCCTCAGGCTGTTTATCGATCAAATGAGATACCCAACCACGTTCCGCTGCCGGCAGATTAGGCACTGACCGATCTACAGTGAGGAGGAATCTGTCAACATCTCCCACCAGCGCGGTATCCATTCGGGTAATCAGCAAGGCATCCAGATCGTTTTGGATTGCTTTCAGGCTTGCTCTCCACTGATTCCGCCAGTAGATTTCGAATCCCTGACTTCCTTTTTGGAGTGCAGTGATATAAGCAGCTTCCACGTCGTTCTCGGTCAGGCAGCCGCTTTCAAGACAGCTTTCCCCAAACCGTCTGATAATCGCTCCCAACCCAGTCCAACCATATTCCCGAATCAAGGCATCGGTCGCTGCCCATGAGGTAGCTGAGAAATGATCGTCATCTTGGTTAGGCGATTGACCCTGAAATTCACCCGTGGAGCTGGATGTATCCCCGGAAGTAAAGGAGGCAGTTACTGAAGAAGGGTAGATTTCAAAGGCAGCTGTAAGATCGGGCAAAAGGGCCGACTGAATGCCTCGAGGGTCTGTCTCGGCATCCAGAGCCAGAGGAAGCCCACCCCATAACCAGGGAGCTGCGCTTTGGGGAATTCCAGAATTGGCCAGCACAAGCTGTGCGAGCGCCGTATTAAAGGATTCACTTGAATCCATTTCGGGGTCGTAAAGGAGGTAGATCTCTCCCGGAACGACCCAGGAATCGAGATCCTGAGGGAGAGAGAGAGCAATATTTGTACTCAGCGCTCTGGGGTGGGCATGAGATAGAGATCGGCTTCGATCTCCGTCGGAAGTCCTAACTTTCCGGCGATAGCAGCATATTTTTCCATCGCCGAGATACCTATACCTGGCGGCACATCCTCTCCTGGTGGATAGGATACCCGGAAAGCGGGGATGTCTGCTTCCTCAGCCGCAACCGCAAGGTGAGGACCTGCCCACAACCAGCCATCACTCCCCCCGTTCAAAACTCACTTCCAGGCTTGCAGTTCGGATCAGGGGATCATTATCAGAGTCTCCCTCAGATGAACCAGCATATTCCAATCGAATATGGACCTGTGCGCTCGCGGTATCACCTGAGATCCTTAAATTCTCAGCCTCAAAATCCAGCTCAATGGGGTAGAGTGTTTGTAAATCATCAAACCAGATCCTATCATTAACTTTCTGTCTGTCCTGAGAGGTTAGCAAAAAAGCTGGTTGATCCCCAACCTCTGAAGCAAGTTCCCGCTGATCAAGCATAGCAAGAATGGCCGGTTCACTTTCGGCCAAATTCAACACAGAAAGGTTGGCGATCTGGGCTACAACCTCCAATCTATCCAGTTTTATTTCCCCTGCCGTGTCATTCGGGCGGTGAACATAATTTGCGGTATATTCATCCCACCAGATGAGCAAACTGGCTGGCACTCCTGCTTCCCAGAAAGGCAGATGATCGCTCCTTGCCGATTCTGATCCTACCGCATCTACTCCCAGCATCTCAGCAGTGGAGAGGATCTGTGACTTAAAAACCTCACTCCCGCTGATGGAAAGGTATTCAGCACCAGCCCCCACCATATCCAATTGGACCATGGCGATCGTATCTTCCAGGGGGTATCTTGGATTAGCCACATAGTGATAGGAACCCAGGAGGCCAAGCTCCTCGGCATCCCAGGCAGCAAATACGACCGTTCGCCGCGGGACATATCCCTGCTCCTGCCAGCTGCGGGCAATTTCCAGCAAGACCGCGATACCAGAGGCATCATCATCTGCTCCGGGCCAGATCGTTCCGTCGGGCGCAGCGCCCATATGGTCATAATGCCCGCCGATCAGGATCACCTGATGAGCGAAGGCAGGGTCGCGGCCAGGAATGACCCCCAGCACATTTCGAGCCAGGCAGCCAGTGGACGGACAGGCAGCTTCCCCCAGGGTCTTTATCTCAAGGGTTGCGGTGGATTCCAACTGCATCGGGGGAAGGGAATGAAGCAGGTCATCCAAAACATAACCAGTGCCCGACAATATTTCATCAACAATCTCCGGGTATACCCGGAAGGCGGGAATCGTTTCCGGCACCCAGGGCAGGTAGTACCGGCTGCCAAAATCCGCTGGGCGCGTTTCAGGATCTGTGAGCAGCAGCAGGCCTGCTGCTCCATACTCCAATGCCAAGCGCCCTGTATTCAGAATGTCGTTCGTGGTGACAATGCCCTGGCAAAAAACTACCTTCCCCACCAGATCATTCTCTTGCAGCGTATCAGGATCACATAGATCTGCCCAGAAGATGGGCCCATGTGCTTTTCCATCACCAAGGTAACGGCTGGTAATCGGTGCAAAATCCTGATAAAGGGAAGCCTCCTGGCGAACGCCCTGGTCAGTTTCAACCATCAAGGAGGGAACATCGCTGAGCTGGTTGATAAAAACAGGGAAGGTTTGGAAGAATGTGCCATCATCTCCGGCAGGCTGCAATCCATACGCGGCAAACATTTCGGCAATATAATCTCCAGCCGCATATCCGCCTGGAGTGCCAGCATAACGTCCTTTGTAATATGGATTGGCAAGCTCCTGGATATGTATGAATGCCGTATTGACATCCAATGCCGCTGCAAGAGAAACCATATCTCCTGAGGCTGCAATGGGACCCGGGGCATAATGAACAGCCTCTACTACAGGTGTAGAGATACTGGTTTGTTCATCCCCTGTTCCCGGATCATGCTCAACGACTCCTTCAGGCGTTGCTGTTACCCTGACAATAACAGTGAATGGTTCATAAAATCCCTGGGATCTCAATTGATTATTCCAGAGGAATAATCCTGCAGCCCACCCCACCAGAAGGACCCAGACAGCGATCAAAATATACTGTTGAGGTATCTTCTTGAGTCTGGCAGATATCCTTCCCAAAGGAGTTTGCCCCAAATCAGCAAACGTCTCACCCTGGCGAATGGGCTGGCGTACCCCATAGGCTAGCGAGCGCCATAACCATTCCACGGGGCCAAACTGGTAGCGCTCCAGCCAAAATGCGCTGAATTTCATCTGTCCTGTGTAAATGATGATTGACAAGATCAAACCCACTGTGGGGCTGATCTCGCCATAGATTCCCAACCCATAACCATAAAAGATCAGGGTACACAACACGGACTGCATCAGGTAATTGGACAAAGCCATTCTGCCTACCGGCGCCAGCTGATTGAGGCGGGGTATCCAGGCTTCTTTCCTCAACAGGGTGAGAATAGCGCTAACATAAAAAAGCATTAGCGCCGGCGCGCCGATCGTTCTGGCACCGGATGTGGCTAATCGATTGTATGCTTGAGGAATCCAGGAAGGGTCAAGATTGGTTTTTAAAAAGATACCATTGAAAACCAACCCGATGGCCAAACCCACCCACATCACAATCCTGATTAAAGATAGGTGCTCATCTATATTTTTAAAGATTCCCCGTTTCCCCACGTACATGCCCAGCAAAAACATGCTGAAAATATTGCCGAACCAATACAGGAAGTTTGCCGGCATCATCAACAGCTGGTCCAGGCGAAGTTTTACTACTTCCCAGTAACTGCCAGTGGCGTAAAGTTGGAAGGGAGGATTATCCACGCGAAGGGAAATGGTTGCCTGGTAGTACCAGGATCGGACCGACTTCCATCGTTTCACCTGGCAGAACCATCACAATCGAAAATAAAAGACAGGCAACAGAAAAGACTAAGATCGTTTTTGGGCTGCGATTGCGGAACAGAAGCAGCAGAAAAGCAAGCAAAGCATATACTACCAGGATATCTCCATCCCAGATCAAGATGGCATGGATCAACCCAATCCCCAGGAGAATGAAGTTCCGGCGCAGATAATAGGGGAGGAATTTCGTTCCGCGGTTTACCGCTCGTTCAACCTGGGTCGCCATTCCCCAGCCGAACAAGAATGAGAACAGGGAATAGAACTTGGCCTGTAAGAAGAATTGCAGCAGGAAGACCGTAACCTTATCAATGCCCTCAGGCATCTGTCCCAGGGTGAATTGATGACCGCTATAAGCGTTCATATTCATCAGCAAAACGCCAATTAAAGCAAAACCGCGCAGGATATCCACAAAATCGATGCGATCGTTTAATTGAGTCGGGGTTTGGTGATTGATTGCTTTCATGGTCCCCTCAAGTTGAGGTTTTCTTCTGGAATCCAGCCGCTGCCGCTTTCAGTGTTGACATGGTACCAGGTCATGTCCTCACTGGAGGTCGAACGATCAACATACACCTCGGTTCCAGGATTGAGAATCGCCAGCGTTCTGCCTGTTTCGGTTGGGCGGTCTCGCAGGTAGACTGTAGTGCTTTGATCGTTGATATAGCCAGTAAAATTAGCCGTTGCGGGCCTTCTGATATTCACCACCAAGATGAGTGTAATGATCAATAAGAGTAATGCCACAACTGCGGTGACCCGCCAGAGGATAGCCATTGAAGAAGATTTATCAAATATCATAACGGTATATCCAGGCTAAGAGTAGTATGGGTGATCAACATTCCATCTAATAATGACTCTGACGACTGAGTTTGATCATCAAATAAGAGAGGATTTCTCCTGCATTCGCCAATTTCTCCTCTTGGATATTTTCAAAAATATCTTCAGCTACATTCACCTCTGAATCTACCCAGGAGAAGTAGACCCAATCGGCACCTGCTTGCCGTGAAATGAATTCGCTTGGGTATGAGCTGGGGATTTCGCGCGCGAGCGGTATCCCAAGATCGATGGCCTTTTCTTCAATATACCCGCTGAGACGTTCACTGGATTCGGGATGCAGAAGGAGGGCATCACCGCCTGCGCCAAGACCTGAAAATTGGATGATCACCGCAGGGGACAGGCGCGATCGCCCACTTTGGGCGGGTAGATGCCGATAAGAAACCGGGTCCTGGAGGAAATCCGTGAAACCCGGATCATCTAAATATCCGCCTCCCCAGGCTACTAATAACACGGACCGCTTGGTATCGATTTCCTGGTTCTGCCAGAGCCGGATCACTTCCAGGAGAGTGCTGATACCGGATGCATTGTGATTGGCGCCCTGGAAGATCCTCCCATCAGGATCTCTACCCAGGCCGTCAAAATTTGTAGCCACAACCACCAATTGGTTGGAAATCTGGGCGTCAGAACCCTGCAAAAACCCCAAAACACAGGGGATCTCTATTGCTGCCGGGTCGCTCAACGAGAGGGACATATGGGCAGTCACAGAGAGTGGGACTGAGTACCATCCATTTTCGGTTTGATTTCCAGTATTATCACCTATAAATAGATCCCCCAGGCTCATACCCGCGCTCATCAAGATGGCCTGTGCCGCAGCGGGATTGATCTTGAAAATGGGGATATTCGGTTTGCTCAAATAATACTTTTCCGGATCGGCCAGTTGAATTTCTGATTGGAGATTCCCTGGATCTTCATCCGTTACCCAAAGGATCCCGCGGGCGCCGCGAATAAGAGCTTCCGACTCAAAATCAGCTGGGGCATTTCCTTCGACCAGAAGCACGATCTGGTCTCGAAGATCCAACCCCTGATAGGACTCCCAGGAATTTGAAATCCTGGTTGAATTGAATCCAATAAATGTGATCGGCAAATGAATATCCCCGTTGCCCCCATGGCCTTCTATCTTAAACCCGAAATCAATCTGGTGCAGGAAAGATTGAACCAGATCCCCATTACTGTCCCAGACTTCTAATACTGGCTGATCCTCAAGTTGTACGATCCGGGTTGTCAATGGATAAATATAGCTGCTACTTTTCCAACCGGGAAGAAATCCATTTTCTTCAAACATTTCTTGGATAATAACGGCCGCATTTTCGTGGTCGATCTGGCCAACTCCACGACCATCCATACTGGCAAATGTCTCATTAAGTGCATAAGCGGACTGGCCATCAAAATCCCCGGCAATTTTGTCAAACCAGGGAGCTGGACCAGTATTATTGATGATGAAAACAGTGGCAAATGACATCAGGATAACCACCAGGATCATGCGTTTTTTGAGCAAAAAATTCGTGCTTACCCGATGAGTTGTGAGCAAACGGCGCAAGCCTTCACCAAACAAATTAAGTCCCGTAACAGAGATGAAAAAAGCCAAAGCCGGGAATGCCACGATGAAGGGTCTTGCTCTGATCCAGCGGTATCCCTCCGCCAGCATGGCTCCCCATTCGGGTACTTCGGCAAGGGTGACTCGTGCGCCCATGATCTCATCACCCAGGGCGATATGGCTGCCGCCACCTATGAATACACCCAGGAAACTTAACTCACCCAGGAGCATCAACACCGCACCCATCTCTAAAAAGAAAAGGATCAGTATTTGGGGCAGTATATTTGGGAGTACGTGGCGGACAGCGATCGAAAAATCCTCCGCCCCAACAGCTCGAGCGCTCTCAATAAAAGGCATCCTCTTCAGAACCAAAAATTCGCTGCGAATATATTGGGCAATCTCTGTCCAGCCCAGCACAGAGAGCGCCACGATGAACACGGGTAAACCGCGCCGGATATCGAGCGCAAATACCAGGATCATGCTGCTGATCAATAAAGGCACCGCAGATACGGCGCTGATCACTCCAGTGATCAATATGTCTGAAAGTTGGCCTTCATTCCAGCCAGCGATCGCTCCCAGGACTACGCCCAGTATGACCCGCACCATGGTCACAAAAGCGCAGGCGATCAATGTGTTGCGGGCGCCATATAACAGGAAACTGAGGATATCGTTACCCCATTGATCTGTCCCCAGGGGATGTTCTGGGGAGGGAGATAAGGGCGGACTGACCCATTCACCCTTTTCGACATCATAATAAGAACCAACGATCTGCCCGGTGATATAAGGGTTTGTAGGGGCGAAAAGGGGGCCAAAAAGCACACTCAAAAACAAGCCCAGGACGATTATTCCCCCCACCATGAGCGGAAAATTCCTCAACAAGCCCCGCAAAACTGCCTTTCTACGAGGGCCGCTAAAATTTTCCTCAGGGGGAGAAGGAATCGGAAGTTTATCCCACATACTGGCCGCGAATCTGGTGATCTTATTCATAATTCGCTATCCCGTATGCGAGGATCCACAAACCGGTAGGTGATATCCAGAATGAAATTGATCCCCAGGATGATCAAACCTAACATCAAGGTCAAGGTGACAACTATGGCTGATTCGCGGGTGTTGATCGCCTGTAATAACCTTAAACCAATACCGGGCCACAGGAATAGGAACTCCACAACCGGCAAACTTCCCAGGGAAAATCGCAAAGAGATGCCAATGGCAGTCATAATTGGGATGGCAACGTTGCGCAAGGCATGAACGATAATGGTATATCTCTGACCCAGCCCTTTGGCGTAGGCTGTCTGGATATAGTTCTCCTGCATCACGCGGTCGATCGCGATAAAAGAATGCCGGGTCAGGTAGGCAATCGGGCGCGCAGCCAAAACCAGGATGGGTAAAAGCATATGGTCGATATCCCACCCAAAACCCGCCACGCTTACCAGGCTTCTTCCAAAAAAGAATAGATAAAGAATTTCAATCTGCTGGAGTAAAAAACCAGAAAAGAAGACAGGAGTAGATATTCCGATCAGAACCAGAATAAGCAAGGGGGTAACCAGTTTTTTGCGCTTGGTGAGAGCGGCAAACGCGCCCAGGGGCAATCCGATCAACACAGATCCCCCCAGTGCGATCACCAATAAAACGATGCTGTTGACAACGGCATTCCCCCTGCCTGTGTCCACTCCGCTCAGCCCGGGTTGAGAGATCTTAAAACTGATCTCCCCATCTAACAAAGATGTGATGTAAACACGCGAACGCTGCCAGGCAAGTCTGGCCTGCAATACCAGATCGTAGCTGGGGTTAGCCACTTCTGAATTGCGGATCATGCCCATACCGAGATATGAGATAAAGATTATCGCTAAACAGACAACCAGTATAAAGATAACTCGGCGGGTGATGAAACGCAGCATAGAATTGCCAGCATGGTGTAAGGCAATGGATAGAGTCGTTCAGTACACCAAGTGTCTGAGAATTATATCAGCAGATATTCTGGGATTTCCTCATCCATTCGGATGATATTGCCATCACGGACTCCATGTTACTGGCAGCAAACATCCTCACACATCAAACGTCCATTCCCCGGCACGCATGACTGGTTCACTGGAACCGCTGGTTGTCAGGCCATCCACGTCCATATCCCCGGAACCGATCATGAAATCATAATGGACCTGGCTGGAGTTCCCCCCCACAGCGGAAAATTCCTCATCTGACATCCCTACTCCACCATCAAGGCAGAGCTTGTAGGCGTTTCCCAGGGCAAGATGGCAGGAGGCATTCTCGTCATAAAGGGCCGTATAAAATATCCGTCCGGATTGCGATATCGGGGTGTTGTGAGGAACAAGGGCCACTTCGCCCAGCTGCCTTGCCCCAGGGTCCGTACCAATAGTATCGAGGATAATATCCTCGCCTTTATCAGCCCGAGCCTCCACAACCTTCCCCCCGGAAAACCTGAGCGTGAGACCTTCTATATCACCCCTGGAGGTACCCAGTGTCTTGGTAGAGGTTACCACCCCATCTACCTTGTCTCTGTGCGGCAAAGTAAAGATCTCCTCCGTCGGGATATTGACAGTGAACTCTATCCCATTTTGGGTGGTCATGGTCGCCGAATGCCAAAGATGTCCCTCCGGCAGGCCAACCCGGAGGTCCGTTCCTGGCGCCGTAAAATGCAGACCGGCATAACCCCTGCCATTCATATAATCGCAGCGGGTTTTGAGTCCAGCAATATGACTCTCCCAGGCTGAGACAGGATCAGCTTCGGTCACCCGACAAATCTTAAAGTGCGTATCCCAGAACTGATCCAGGCGGGCCTCCGCTGGAAGATCGGGGAAGACCTTGTCGGCCCAGGGTTTGATAGGCGCTGTAACTCGAATATAATTCATGGCTTTCTGGCCGCGCAGGTCCATGAATGTCTTGGCGTACTTATATCTGGTTTCGATTATTTTGCTGATCAGGTCCTGATCCTGGCCAGCAAACAAAGCATGATCCGGTGAGACGATCGATAATAAGGCATCTCCGGCTTGGGCAGCTTCAACCGCCCCCTTCGACTGCCAGGATGCATATTCCTCAAAGGAATCGCGGGGGGCACCCTGCAGCCGGATCAGATCGAGCTGCAAGTCCCACCAGATCACATCCACCAGCCTGGCTCCGGCCTGGTAAGCTTTGGCGGTGACCAAGCGCACCAGCGGGGCAACCTCGAGATTTACGCCGAGTTCGATATAGATAGGTGGGCCGATGATCAGCCGCTGACCGGGCTGCAGGTTTAGCCCCACCTTGACGATCACTTCAGCATATCTCTCCAAGTTGCGTTCGAATTCCGACTTCATATATCAAACCTCCCTCCCTTATGAGAACGATGAAGAAAGAGGCAGCGGTGGCGAATTTTAATGAGGAGTAATTAAATTGGTATGCTAATTATAGGGCAGATTTATGGATGATTGGAAAAGATCATCTTAGTTGAGCGGCAATGGAGGGAAGGATTCCTTTTCGCCTAGAAACCCAAGGTTAAAGATCAAGGGACCAACCTGCATCCTGCTGTTAATTCTTCCCTATCCTTCTTTAAAATCGGGCAGAGGAAAACCGTCATCGCTGTCAGTGATATCCCCAACAACAGGACGAAAAATGCCATCCAGGTAAGCCGGGAAGTGATAGCGGCAATCAAACCCAGCATATCTCCATCGACAAGTGGCTGGCCGGAATCGATTGAGGAAAACACTTCACTTAAGAACGCAAACCAATATTTGCTTTATTGAAATACTGAAGGATTATTCGTTTGTGTAATCCGCATCGTAAAGTTAAGATGCGATTGGTTTATCCTGAGTTAGCCATGATCCTTTGACCAGGAAAGAAGCAAACACCAACCCGAAAATCACATTTACCGCAGCGTAGATCCAGTAGGCGGTCTCCGGCTTGCCTTCGATACCATGCAAAAACGGGATCAAAGGCGCGGCTGTATTGTTCATGGCATGGAAGAACAAGACCACGATCAGTTTCTTCCCGCTTGAATTATAGAGCCAGGCATAGATGAGCGAGATACTGGTTGTCATCATCACAAAAGCCAAAAACGAGTAAGCGCTGTGCATATCGCCCGCCATAAACCATAAAGGCAGATGCCAAATTCCCCAAATCACACCAATCAATAAACTTGCTGGAATGACCCCGATTTTCTCCTGTAAAGGTTCCTGAGCATATCCCCGCCAGCCAAATTCCTCCTGTCCGCCGCCGATTAGCAGCATGAGGAAGAAGTAGGGAATCGCTAAAATTATAGGCGAGACGGATAATTCCGCCGGAAAGAGCGTATTGGCAACCTCCAGGCCAACAGCACGGGCCAGATAATGACTTATCAGATGAATAACCAAAGGCAGCACCAAAGCGAGAATCATATAGACTGGCTTGATATGGAAATCAAATGCCTTACCAAAGAATGACTTGATACCCTTCCAGCCCTCGTCCATGGCTACCAGTGTAATGGCCGCCAACAAAGGGGCAAATGCACCAATGACGACAACCACCGTGGAATACCCTGCTACATTAAAGGGCAAATCCAGTCCGATCCCATCCAACACAGAAGGTATCCAGATCAGCCAAGAAAATGCATAGGTCAGTAAGAAGAATTTCCAGGGAGATCTGTTGTTTTGGTTAGTTGTCATTAATTAATTCCTTTTTAGGTTGATGAATGGGCATAATTGTGAATTGTCTCACAAACCAATATTAAAAGAAGGTGTATTTCTACCTGATTGGGTCGATAGGTCAAGAATCTCCACCCTTGAGAAGCATTCTTTCACTCACGGCTTGATTGTAAAAAACAAAAAAGGGTCCCTGTGCTAAACACAAGTACCCTTCCTGTTCACCTCGCTGGATTTTGACTAGTACAGATCTCCCATCCTATTGAGCCGATCTCTTGGCCTGCTCAGCTTTCCTGATATTCTGGATAGCATAGACATATTCAATCAGGATATCTTTATACTGGTTCATGAGTGAGTTAAATGCCTTATAATGGTCCATTCCCCTGGATGGAAGGTCACTGTCATACTGGGGGATACCACCCGGGGTCATTTTCCATTCATAGTCCAGTCCAATCTCGACAAATCCGTATTTGATCAGCAGGGAGCCAGCTAGACCGATCAATTCTCTGACAGCTCGATCCATGGCATTATAGGATTTCTTTTCCAATTGATAGGAATAGGTCATATCAGTTAGCGCCTGATCGGGTATTTCAACACGGTGAAGCCAGATCTGGCTGTCATCCAGTCGTTTACTGGTATATTCTGGCAGCGTATCCAGGAATTTAGTAAATTCTCCTTTCAGTTCTTCTACCTTTTCAGGTCCAAGATTTCTAGCTACTTCTGGTCTATTTGAGTAATACCCTTTCATGAGAAAGATTGAGAACTCACGGATATAGGAAGCCGTTACTCTTTTGAAATCAGCAGCGATCCTCTCTCCATGTTCCTTAATGGAAGCAAGGACTTTCCTTTCCTGGGCGATTATTCGATCATAATCTGTACTGCTCATTCGTTTCCTGGATTTGATCTGGCTGCGCTGATATTAAATCTGAGTATTAATATAACCCAAAAAGGGTGAACTTAGCAGAGGTTTTGGTTTAACTGTAGTTTCACGAACTGATCAGGTCTCTGGACAAAAATCCCCTTCTTCCGCGAATATGGATCTGGTCTGCGATTTGGCGGATTTTGGTGTAAATCCAGCCTGACTACCGATATAACTATTCCCCGGGGCTTTAGCTGTTCTCCGATTTTGTAATCCCAAACCCTTAACCCAAGGAAATTAGCTAAAATTATGCGCCATTTTTGATGCAGCAGCCGCTGCAATGGCGCAGACAATATCATCAAAGAATGTATTGACTTGATTTGGATTTCTTGACTTCTCGTCAATCTCCCTGATCACACCATTTTTAGCTTTATCCAGATAGCCGAAATTTGTCAGACCAATAGATCCGTATACATTTACAACAGATAAGACCAGGATTTCATCGACTCCATAAAGGCTAAAGTCTTCTTTGATGATTTCAGCGATTGGTCCTTGAAGCTGCCCTTCTTCAGCCAGCCGATCCAACTCAAGTCCGGTCATAATAGCAAATTGTGCTTCTCTTTTATGTAAAACTGCCCGAACAGCCTCATCGGCGTCATCCATTGTTATCCCATCTAAATATGGCTTTTGCAGCTCGTATGCAACTTCTACTATCTCATCAATTTTCACACCCCTACTTTCGATAAGTTCAACACAAAACTCATAGAAGTCACGATTCATCATCAGTTTGGTCATAAGAAGTGGTTCCTCCATAGGATATCAGGGTATATCAAGATACCTGAAAATGAATGGCAAGTCAATCATTTTTCGTCCTTTTTGATTGATAACCACTACCAGATCGGGTTACTCCTTACGAAACTGCTGCTTACGATCGTTTTGCCTCAGCCCTTAAGCAAAAAGAAGGGTCTTTGTGTAAATCACAAAGACCCTTCTTTCAGGAATATAAACCGAGGGAACGACCTGCCCTGCTCTGGCGGATAACGGCTTATGACTACCTAAGTGGAATCTTTTAGATATTTGACCACTTCCAGGTGCCCAAATTTGTCAGGGTCCAGTAGGCATCCAGAAGGATCCGCCAATGGATATTCTCTTCTGAGGATATTTTCCGGAACATTTCATAACCCTGAGTATCTTCAGCCTGGAGAGCCAGATCAGCATATTCTCTTTCTGCCTCTTTCTCAAGTTCCATCGCTTCCCCGATGATCTTGATAACACTCTTCATATTTGGTTCTTGAGCGGCTTTGATTTCGAATATGGGAGGGGAGGGAAACTCTTTCCCTTGATAATCTATATACTCACCGGTTTCCTCAAGTGCCGCTGCCAGTTTGGATAACTGTTCAAAATGGAACTGCTCGAACTTAGACAATTCCTCAAAAACCTGCCTGGCACTCGGGTTAACGATCTGCCGGGCGGCTTCCGCGTAAGAATCGGATGCTAATCTTTCATTTTGAATAACAACACGTAATGCGTCTAATAAATTTGCTGTGCTCATTAAACCTCCATCTAGTTTTGAGGTGATCTGCCGCAATCAATGGGTGTCGAAATCGAACCTCCCATTAATACATGGTGATTAACCTCAATTTGGACAAATAAAAAAATGTTGCCATTTGCCCCCCTAAATATAGGTAATATATGTCATTTTATTCATATTTATTATATCAGTTTGGAGAATACTGTAAAGGGCAGTGCGAGGTCAATCCCTGCAATCATTCCAGAAGTTGAGGACCGGGGGGTAAGCGCGAAGGTGATTTCCGATGAACTATCGCGCTATCCCGAGGTTAAGGACCGAGGGGTAAGCGCGAAGGTGATTTCCGATGAACTATCGCGCTATCCCGAGGTTAAGGACCGAGGGGTAAGCGCGAAGGTGATTTCCGATGAACTATCGCGCTATCCCGAGGTTAAGGACCGAGGGGTAAATGCGAGGGCGAGTTCCGATTGCCCATCGCGCAATCCTGAAGCTAAAAGCTGAAGGGCGAACCTGCCCTCCGGTGGCGGATAATAGCTTTATACCAACTCGGTTATAGAATCAATCTAATAGATTAGCAGATAAGGCCAGCTCGCACAGCCCTGAATCCTGTCAGCTCACCCTTCTGAGCACGCGACAGATCGCCAGGCTTACCCAGGGCCTTGTTTCCCTTGTCCTGGCATTATTCACTTCTTTGGCTTGCACGTAGGTTGTGTTCCACAGGCCATCTTGCTCTTGATGGTCGATCAGCCAGTCAAGCGCCTCTTCCATTTGACCGTCTCTTGATGGATCGATCAGCGAAATGGAATCGAGTGCTGCTACGAGGTTGTTCCACCAGAAAGGATATTGGAATCTCACCCAGTAGCTCCCTGCTTGATAAGATGCGCAGCTATCTGGCATAAAGAAACTCGACTTCAGCAGCTTCGCCCCTATCTTGGCCGCCTCGGACCTGCGATACTTTCTATGGGCGGCGAAGGCTCGCAGGACCATCCCGGTCCAATTGTGGGAAAATGGTTTTGACCGATCAGGCTCGACTGGTTCTGTATATTCGCTGGTCAGCCTGTAGGTGGTTTTCCCATCGAAATCATGAGTGATGATCGGTACCGACCAACCCAGATCATCTTGGCGCAGAGACAGAAGCCACTGGAATCCCCTCTCTATGCGCTGGTCGTCTTCATATCCAGCCTTGATGAGCAGCGACATAACCGCACCTGTATAGTAGGTGGCATACTGATTGGCAATAAAACCGCGGATGTCTCCCTCTACCGTCTGGCACGAGAATAGGTACTCAGCTCCCTTTTCGGCAGCTGCGTTCTCTCTGTTAAATCCATATTTCTCCACCAGGACCCTGAACCCCTTCCAGGTCTCGATCAAGTTGTAGTTGATAGCCTTGTGTTTCTTCTTGCTGCCTGAACGATCCCAGGAACCATCAGGAGCTTGTTTTTTGAGGATCTTCTGGGCCCCAGGCAGTTCCCACAAGCGACAAATGGGACCTACCTCCTCATCCAAGAGATCCCGTCTCACAAAGTACTGCAGGGCTTCATCTCCAGAAGCAAGCAGCCCTGGTATGGGATCGACCCTCAGTTGTCTCCGCCAGCTTTGCATAGTCTGATCACCTTGTGCCTACCTGGCCTAACGGATGAGCTTTGCGCAGAACCCTGAGTGAATACGAAGGGTTGCGAAGCATCCTTTAGGGCGCCTGCAGCCGAATTCATTTCTTTATTTTCAATTTTCAATCTTCAATTCATCCCGGCGCTCTGATGGACAAGGGGTAATGCCGCCGAATTGATCCGATTATTAATTATTCTGATCTGCTTTCGATTTTCTATATCCTAAAGAAAAACCAATGACTGGAGGTGGAAGAAGAATAGAGAAAAAAATTAAGGCCAAGATAGGTCTGCCAACTACAGAGTATACAACCAGTAAAAGGAGATATGGATAAAGGAATTCGAAAATATTACATTCTCGTTGAGGTGGCTCAAAAGAAATACAATAGCCATCATATGAAATGATGCCGACAATCAATATTCCCAAGAAGAATAGCAGCAGGAAGATTCCTGAAACAATCAAACCAGATCTAAAACCTTTCTTCGGGGTCATACACTTCCTGTGTAAAAGTTAATTGGCGGACATGACGGATGAGCTCGCCAGCACCAAGCGGAGCGCAGTGAAGATTGGAATATGCGGGTGAACTTTATGCCTAATTTTGCACCCTACCCTTTCACATCTCTATCATTCAACACACACCAGATTGATTCGTAGATCAGCCAGTTGATCTGGCTGGTGTTGAATTATCCGTTATAGAACCAGCATCCCGATAATATTCGGTAAGAACACCAGCAGAGACAGAAGCGGGTGTCCGTGCCTGGCCGTATTTTTACTGTCCCAACTGAAGAGAAAGACCGCTAGACCAAATGCCGCTAATCCACTGAGAACCAAAACCAGCACGGATCCCCAGGGAGAAAAATCAAATCCATATCCCATGGCCAGTCCATTAAAGGCGTTCATTGCATGGGTAGCAGGTAATAATTGAGCCACTTTCCCAGCAATCTCAGGGAGCATGCTAAAAGGAAACATCATTCCGCTTAACAGAATAGAAGGGATGAAGAAGAGCTGCGACCAAAGCACTGTAATCCGGGAGTTGGCAGAAATCACTCCTATCAGCACACTGAGACCCGCGCAGGACAGGGACATAGCAAAAAACACCAGTCCAAAGTTTAGCCAATTCACGGGAAGAGGTGCATCAAACAACAAAGGGGAAGTGACTGTGATAATTACTGTCACGATCAACAGGTGCAATAAAGTTGTTATGGCTGGGATAACCAGGATTGAGATCGCTGGGATGCCGTTAATCTTATAGCTGCGGAAGATGCCATCTTCCCGGGCGTTGACCAGCGGATCGGGTATGCCCAGAAACGCAGCGGTCAAAATGGCAAATACAATCATTGCAGGAGTCATACTGCTGGAAAAGTCGGGGTTGATTCCGAGCATAACAAAGCCCATCATCAGGTAAAAACCTAAGGGGAGAAGATAATTCATCAACAAAAGCGTCCTGTTGCGGACACCGGTGCGAAACTCGAATGAAAAGTGATTGAGAAATGCTGTCATTTTGCACCTCCATTTTCTGCAACGACGGGACGAGTGATCTCCAAAAAACGGTCCTCAAGTGACGGCCGTTCCACACGGAGGTCGATCAGAGGGTCTCCCTGGGCTTCAAGATTGGCAATGATCGCCGATAGAGTGGGGCCAATATTGGTGCTGAAATATATTTCATATTCATCTTTTGAACTATGCTGGCTCACAGCCGGAAAATCCACATTCTTATGGGACAAGGATGAATCTCGTGTTCTCACAGATACCTTGGTCAGTCCAGCGCCAGTGGCAGTTATCTCCATCGGTGTGCCAGTAGCAGCTATCTTGCATTGCAGCAATATGGCTACCCGGTTGGACATCTCTTCAGCCTCTGCCATGTCATGGGTGGCCAGAATGATTGTGGTGCCGTTGGCCTGTAATTCTCTCATCATGCCGTGCAATTCTGTCCGTGTGGCAACGTCCAGGCCGGCTGTAGGTTCATCCAGGAAGAGCACCTGCGGTTCATGGGCAACTGCCAACGCGAGGGCCAGGCGGCGCTGCTGGCCTGTCGAAAGTTCGAAGAATTGAGCATTGCGCTTTTGCTGCAGACCCAATCTCTCTAATAGATCGAAGCGGGGGGCTACATTGTGATAGGCACAGAAGAATTTCATGGCTTCATTCGGAGTGATACTTTCCGGCAGTCCAGAGGACTGCAGCTGGACACCAATCACGTTTCTCAAGCTTCGCGGCTCCCTGGCTGGATCAATGCCAGCTACTCGCAAAGTGCCGCCATCGGGAGTCCGCAGTCCTTCCAGGCTTTCCAGGGTGCTGGTTTTGCCCGCGCCATTGGGGCCAAGCAGACCGAAGATCTCGCCCTGCATGACCTCAAAACTGATCCCGTCTACAGCCACAAATTCCCCATAAGTCTTGCGAAAATCTTTTACATGGATCACAGGTTGATTCATAGGAAATCTACTCCAGGTGATTTATCCTCATTTATACTATTGGCCTTGTTGATCAGATTTAGAAATTTTAAATATCTTACCATTGCAGAATAAGACCTAATGGACAATATTCGCTTATCGGATATAAGCCCCGATCAAGTATGGAATTAATTCAAGGAATATTCATTGGGGGAAAAACAGGTAAGTCGTAAGTCGTAAATCGTAAGTCGTAAAGCGATTGGGTTCTGGTATCCAAAAAATTCCGGTCAACCATTAAGGTACTACTGGCCCCTAATCGACTTACCACTTACGAAACTATTACTTACGATCGTTTATCCTCAGTCCTTAAATAAAAAAAGGCGCCTGTGTTAAACACAAGCGTCTTCCTTATAAAGAATATGGGCCCGGTATAAGCGAGAGGGTGATATCATTTCACCCATTCTCGCTACCCCGAGGTTATGGACCGAGGGGTACACGCGAGGGCGCATTCCGATCGCCCATCGCGCAATCCTGAAGCAAAAAGCTGAAGGGCGAATCTTCGGCCTGGCGGTTATGAGCCGCTCGCTCTGACCACTGAGCTACAGGCCCGCTGCACCGGGCAGATTGTGCTGATTTAGCCTAAATCCATTTCCTCAGCGAAAAAATCAAACTTCTCGTGAATCTTCTGCCTTAAATCAAAGAATGCGGAAAGGTTCTTCCGCATTCTTTTGTTCTGATTCACTTATGATCTAGGCTAATTTCTTCCGACGCAGCAGGAAGAATCCGGCGGCGATAGCCACTACCCCTACGACGCCAAGGACCCACAAGAGGGAGTCTCTGAGTTTAGCTAACCAGGCTATTGGAGCGAGTACCCTTTGGATCATCTCCATATTAAAGATTTCAGACTCAAAATCCAAATTTACGAAATTGCCCTGGTCATCCCGGATGGCCGAGGGGATGAGATCTACACTGATCATTTCATCCCCGGTTAAACCAGAAAGCGTAATTGAATAAACAGCGCCTGACCCGCTAACTATTACCCTGGCTGACTCAGGAAGCCCAGAAATCACAACACTTTTCTCATCAAACCCTGTGACCGGTTTGCTGAAAATCACCTCAAATATGAAATCTCCATCTTCATTCTGTTCCTCATCCGCTTTGACAGTGACATCCAGGACTTCTCTCTTGATCTTGTATGTTTCTCCGCTGGTATAGGGAGTATCGAAGGTATTCCCATCCAGGTCTTCGATGGTGTCATTGTCAACCACATCCAGGCGGATCGTACCGCTTCCAGTTCCAGTATCAACACTGACCAAATAAGTTTCCTCAGATCCACTTAAGGAGGTAACAGCAGCCCCCAAAAGATCCCCGGTAATTGTCAGGGAAAAGTCAATCAGGCTGACATCAATGACGGGCTTGGAAAAGACCACCAAAAAATCCACGCTGGAGCTGCTGGTTGGATTGTCATCCATTCGTTTGATCTTCGTAACGTAGGGGTTTGGTCTTTCGATGAGGTAGAAATCAGCCTCAAGAGAGGAATAATCCAGTGGATCCCCATTGGGATCCTTAATTTGATTATCTTCCGCGAAGTCCAGGCTGAGCTTTCCTTCCCCAGACCCCGTCGACACTGTAACTGTATAATTCTCACCAGATCCCTTGACCGCAGTGACAGTGACATCATTTAGGGTCCCTGTTGTAACAGGCACGAAATCAGTGACAGCAATGCTGCCTACCTCTTCTGGGAAGGTGATCACGAAATTAACGCTTTCCGCGCCGGTTGGATTTTGATCCGGGAGGGTAGCTGTTGGCAGGGCAGACCCTTTGCTCAATTGTGTAGAATGGACCCCCAGAAAAGGGTTTCTCTAAAAAGAGTCCAGAAGGATTCAATGGTGCCATTGTTAAGCACATCCAGGCGGATTTTTCCATTTCCAGATCCGGTAAAGACCGATACAGTGCGGGTCGTTCCTGTCCCATAGATGGCCCGGATTCCAACATCAGTGATATCTCCCTTTACTGTGAGCCAGAAATCTCTCAGATCGACATTGATGACCGGATGACTGAAATAGACCAAAAAGCGCACCATTTCAGCGTCGGTGGGATTGGAATCCAGCAAGACGATCTTTTGTACACAGACACCTTCCACAACCGCCATCGCAGGGGAAACAAGGGTCAACGAGGCGATCAGAACCACTAGAATCAGAATAAAATTGATCGGTTTTAGTATCCTGTGCATAGCTATTCCTTTGCTTAGCAAATCATGATCATATATCATTTTATTTATACGCCATGGAAGAATGGGGCACCTTAACAATTTTGAAAACCTTTCTTAATAGAGTAGAGGGAACTATTGTGACCTGGCGGAAAAAACTGTAAACCGTGAACCGTAAAACGATCCCATATCAGATCTTACCAGTATTCAGTAATCGGTATTCAGACCTGGTCGGTCCTACCCCAAATCTGATGACTGATTATTTTCCAGAATACCTCAGTCCTTAAACACAAAAGGGTCACTATGTTTTACACAATTACCCTTCTTCCACGAACATGGGCCCGGCATTAGCGAGAAGGTGATATCATTTCACCCTTCTCGCTATCCCGAGGTTAAGGACCGAGGGATTTACTCGAACCTGCCCTACGGTGGCGGATAACGGCTCAGTTCCTGTGTGGTATCAATATAGCTTGTTTAAAAATAGTACGTTGTTAAATAATTGATGAAGTATCGAATGGAATTATTAATTGAACTAATGGCTTAAAAGACCACTGCAATGTGGAATCTCCGAGATCAAAGAACAATAAGAGTTCACCACTGAAAAGGGTGGACTTAGATCTGGAAGATATTGGGAAGAAATAAATGGGGATTCTGAAATCACCATTTAATCCATTAACGATATTAAGTGAAGAAACTAGGGCTGACAGTTTCCTTGCCACTGTATTAGACCATCCTGGACAATATAGGTCGTAGGACCTTCCCCAAACAATTCGCCATTGGAGATTATTTTAACATCCAGAAGAACCTCGTCCTCATTTATTCTAAAATTATCACCTACCCATTCCATCTGATAAACCGGGTCTTCTATCATTCCCTTGATCATTGCCCGAGCATCATCCCCGTAGTAGCATTGATCGAGAAGCAGCCCGAAATCATTTGCCAGGTAGCTTAAAGCATCCTCCACCCGGTCTTCGCTAGCGGCTTTGAAAAACCCTTCAATAACCTCCACGGGATCTGCCGGCTGGCTTGCGCATGCTGCCAGTGCAATGGTTAGAATGATTATGCTCAAAACACAGGGATTTCGGTTCATGGAATTCCTCCTGGAAATTTCGGTTTACTTTGAAAATCTCAATAATCTACCGACGAGGAAACTAAAAAAAACAATGCCCGTGACCAATGGCATTGCTTATAACGATGTTAGTGGTTTGAATGATCTTGAAATTGTATGAGAACAAAACTAATAATACCATAAGAATATTATTCAAATTAGTCTAATCAAATAAAGGATGCTGTTTTTGATAACTACACTTATCTCAATAATAAGTATAAATCATGTCATAAGGATAACGGCTCAGTTCATACACGGATACACTTACGTGATAAGTTTCTATACCAATGGTTTATAAGGTCACGGCTATTTGGTTCTTTCATCGAGAGGAACGAAATTTAGGGGAATAGTTGGACTCGATCGAATGATCTCTACCTTGTATCACTCCAAACGCAAAAATGAGGATGAAGAAATCTTGTGTTTAGGACAATCTTTCCCATACCCACAGTGTACTTCCCCAATATCGATTTAGAACGCTTAATTCCCATCAAAACAGAAGAAATCGTCAATATGCCCCCCTCGAAGGTAACCGTGATTAGTTGATTATTGTTTCCTCAACAAGGTAGATTTTATTATCCTTTATAGCCAGGTAATGAAAACTGGTTGGAGAATCGAATATGATCTTTCCTTTGATAATATAATCGAATTTTTTTCCCTCATCATCATCAACAACCACAAATCTCTTGTTCCCTGATATTACGTAATATGCAATGTGCTGGCTGTCCGGACTGAAAACAGGAAACCCAACATTATCATAGGTCGATCCTTCTTCTCCATCAACGACCATGAACCCACTCATTTCATCCTTGAGGGCAATGAAGGCAATTCGCTGGCTGTCCGGGCTGAAAACAATTTGATTCCCGTATAAATAATTTTGTCCAATTCCATAATACAATTTCCCTTCTATTCCATCGATGACTACGGATTGCTGATTGCCGTTTGACCATCTTACAAAAGCAGTTTGAGAACTGTCCGGGCTAAATAAAAGACTCTCTTTATCAATACTATAATAATGTGTTCCTTCTTCACCATCGATCACCGCAAATGACTGATCTCCATCGGAAGCTATATAACCGAATCTTTGACTGTTTGGACTGAACAGCATTGAAATAAGATCAATATGATCGTATTTTTTTCCTTCATTCCCATTTATGACTATAAATTCTTGATCACCTTCTAATGCTGCATATGCTAACGACTGACTATCTGGACTGTATAAAAGAGAGTCTGCGAATACTCCTTCATAAGGTTTTTGTTCTTCTCCGTTTACGACTACAAAATAACGATCGCCCTCTAATGCCCAATAAGCGACATGTTGACTATCTGGGCTGAATTGGGGTCTCAAAACGTCATCATATAGTTTCCCTTCCAATTCATCAAATACAAAATACCACTGCGTCCCCATTTTAGCTATATAGGCTACGTGCTGACTATTTGGACTAAACAAGATTGAATTACAATCAATAAGATCGTATGCTTTTCCTTCATTCCCATTTATGACAATAAATTGTTTATTACCTTCTGATGCTGAATATAATAAAGACTGGCTATCCGGGCTGAAAATCAATTTACCAACATTACTGTATCTTTTTCCTTCTTCACCATCCACAACAACAAATACACCTTCTCCCTTAATACCTGCAAAATAAGCCAGTCGCTGACTATCCGGGCTGAAAGTTTGCTCCCCTATATGATCATATTGCTTTCCAATATTCCCATCTAAAACTATAGATTTCCTTTCGAGATTATTAACAACATAGGCTAATCTTCGAACGTCAGGGCTAGTTATCATACTATCTGGTACCACTGCAGAGACATCAATTTGACCAATAAAACTCTCTTTAATGGTTCGAAAAGAGAAGACATAACCTTCCTGTGCAGGGACAGTGGACAGGCCTCTTGTGATGACAACAACATTCTCTGACGAAGGGCCGCAAGAAGATAATAAAATGCAAAACAGAAAAATGGGTAATGCAAGATAAAACCTCTTCGTTAGAAATTTCATGTCTCTCCTATTGTTACTGAGCGACTTTAACGAAACAAATAAAGTTTCATTTCAAAGATAAGGGGAAAGTTAAACTTGATCACGTACAACAAATAAAGAGTATGTTCCTTACATAGACATAAGAGATCCCACGAGAAGAAAAAGAACGCTGGCAACTATACCAATTATTATTCCGATTTTTGTTGGTAAGAGGCTTGGCTTCTTCCTCAATTTCCTAATGATACTTCCCAAAATACCACCGCTCGTGGCAGGTATGACTATTAAACTGCTAAAATCATTTGGATTGAAGATCAAGAAATATGCAGTAGCAGCACCACAAATGACCAGGATGCTATCATTCAAAAGGATAGCAAACCAAAATATTGAAAGGATAATAATACCTAGAAGCAAATATTGCCGAGGAAGCAGGTTGAATATCGATAAGTTAATTTGCGAAGTATCCTGAAACATTAGGCGGGGGAAACCAGAATCATCTACATTTGCCACAAGAATACCGCTGCCGGTTGCTATCCAAATATTTCCTTGCGGATCGATTGTTAGATCATATACAAAGTCCTGAAAGAAACCGGAATTGCTCGAGTTGTATTCCTTCCAGAGATCACCATCATAGATCCTCAAAGCTGCTTCGCTGATAAACAATGTTCGTCCATATGAATCAGATGTTATTACTTCTACATCATCTGGGTAATCCCCGTCAATCCCTGGATAACTATGGTGCCAGTTGTAGTTCGACCACGATTCTCCATCATAAACGCTCGTACCTCCACGCCACCCGATCCATGTATTACCGCGTTGATCAAAACCTATACAATCTATAAGATCTTGGGGGATATCGGAATTGGACTCAGTAAAAGATCGCCAGGATTCTCCATCAAAGTAACTCAATCCATCGATTGTCCCTATCCATGCTCCTCCCTTTTGATCAAATTCTATTGCCCTGATCGAATTTGCGATCAGACCAGAGTTTTCCTTGGAGAGTATTTCCCAAGTTGTTCCATCAAATATATGTACCCCCTGGTCTGTACCGATCCAGGCCTGATTGTTTTCATCAAAAGCAATAGCAAAAACGCTCCCCAACAAGGGCGGGGAATTTCCCGGAAACGCTTCCCAAACTTCTCCATTCACAATAATCAATCCACCTATCGATCCATCTATTCCACTTGCCAGACCAATCCAAATTCTGCCTTCTGAATCAACCTCGATCGTATACACGATTGCACCAGTCTGTTCTAAAGCAGAATTCTCCATTGTATAGGATAACCAGGTTTCTCCATCAAACACACTGACACCATCAAAAGTCCCAATCCATGCTCTGCCGGATTTATCAAAGGCAATTGAATTTACAGCGTCATAGACAATTTCCGAATTTTGAGTATTTATCAAATCCCAGCCAAGTTTTAGTTCTTTTTCAGCCATGGTAGAGAAGATCCTCACGAAGATTATCGCGGACACAATCAAAACTCCTAATCCCCATAGAATCCGTTTTCTCCAGATAGAATCATGGAACTTATTCATAATCGTTTGTAGGTTTTTTCTATCCACAGAGTTTTCCATTTTAAGAATTTCTCCTCATTGATTATCGTTAGTACCTAATGAATTGAGACATAAGAGTTTGCAGATAAATAGAAATGGTATTATTTTCAGTCCAAGATCGGATATTTCGTTGCCTAACTATTTGTCTCCAATTGTTACTATTCAGTTATAACGAACCAAATATAAATTCAATTCAATAAGACGGAAACAAAAAAGAACAATGCCAGGATCTTTGGCATTGTTCAGGGAGGAATATCGATGAAATGTGTGGTTAGTGATATTTTGTTGTCAAATAGCAGTGGTTTGATAATAGCATACTGAATATCATATATCAACAACAAAAGAATTGGGTAATCATGCTATTTTTGATAAGCATTCTTATCATCACTTAAAAAGAATCCCTGTCCCTGCAGGATACGAACCTGCGACACATGGGATACAAGTCCATAACCTGTACGGTACCATTTTGCTATAAATTTAGGGTGAAAAAAAGAGCAGAATGTTCAAAAAGGTGGGCCCGGCAGGATTCGAACCTGCGACCTGGCGGTTATGAGCCGCTCGCTCTGACCGCTGAGCTACGGGCCCGCTGAACCGGCAGTGTTCCATCCTACCGGAAGCAAGAGCGGGTGACGGGATTCGAACCCGTGAATATCAGCTTGGAAGGCTGATGCCTTACCACTTGGCCACACCCGCTATTACGCATCCCCCTCAAGCTTCCCGATTATATCATAGCGATTAAAAATTGAAAATTGAAAATTGCGCCTGCGGCGCGACCGGGAAATGCTTCGCTTCGCTCAGGACAGGAGACTGGGAGACTTGGTTGGACTCGGTCATGTGGGACTGAAAAGCCAGCGATTGGTCCTTCGGTGAGACGCGCAGCAGGGTGTCTACCGGTCCCGTAGGTCAAAGGACCAGTCCCCTCTCGTCCGGTTTTCAGCCCATAGTACGATATAATGGTGACTGAATTTTTTCTGCTTATCACATGAGGAGGGGTCCATGTTAAAGGAATTCAGGGAGTTTGCGCTGCGGGGCAGCGTACTGGATCTGGCGGTGGGCATCATTATCGGTGCTGCCTTCACGTCCATTATCAACTCACTCGTCAATGACATTCTCATGCCCCCCCTGGGCTGGTTATTGGGTGGGGTTGATTTTTCAAATTTTTACCTGACCCTAAAACCCGGGAGCCCGGCCGGCCCCTATCCCTCCCTGGCAGACGCGGGAGCCGCCGGGGCGGTGACGGTCAATTTCGGTTTATTCCTCAACGCGGTCGTCTCCTTCCTGCTGGTCGCCCTGGCCATGTTCCTCCTGATCCGGGCCATCAATCGCCTCCAGGCTGAAAAGACATCCGATGAAAAAGCAGCTGAACCCATCACCAAGGACTGCCCGTTCTGCCTTTCCTGCCATCCCACCCAAAGCCACCCGCTGTCCCCACTGCACCTCGCATTTGGAGTGATCCCGGATGGCAAAAACACCTACCAGGGAGAGGATCAAGCCCTCTTCAGCCACTGAACACAAACGCCTGCCGCCCTGGCTGCGGGTCCAATTCCACAACAACCAGGCTTTTCGAGAAGTCAGCGCCCTGATGGAGAACCAGTCCCTGCATACGGTCTGCCAGGAAGCGCTCTGCCCCAACCGGGGAGAGTGTTGGGGCGCAGGCACTGCCACTTTTTTACTGCTGGGGGATGTCTGCACCCGGGCCTGCAAATTCTGCGATGTGAAACACGGCCAGCCCGGCTCCCTGGACTGGGACGAACCCGAACGGGTCGCCCGATCTGTCCAGGCCATGAAGCTGGAACACGCTGTGGTGACCAGCGTCAACCGCGATGAGCGCCGCGACGGCGGGGCGCCGATCTTTGCCGCCCTCATCCGCCGCATCCGCCAGCTGCGCCCGGAATGCTCCGTGGAGGTGCTCATCCCCGATTTCAAGGGCAGCCTGGAAGCGCTCAAGATCGTCATGGACGCCCGGCCGGATATCCTCAATCACAACCTGGAAACCGTGCCCCGGCTGTTCAAGATCCATCCAGCCCCAGAGCTCCTATGAAGCCTCCCGGGCCACCCTGGTCAACGCCAAGAAACTCTCTCCGGGTATCCTCACCAAATCCGGCCTGATGGTCGGCCTGGGAGATACCCTGAATGAGGTCAAAGAGACCATGGCCGACATCCGCAGCTGGGAGGTGGATATCCTCACCATCGGGCAATACCTCCAGCCCAGCAGGAACCACCTGCCTGTAGATCGCTTTTATACCCCGGAGGAATTTGAAGAGCTGAAAGTATTCGGCCTCGAGCTGGGTTTCAAATGGGTGGAAAGCGCTCCCCTGGTGCGCTCCTCCTACCAGGCCGCGGAACAGGTGCGGGCCCTGCGGGCAAGACCGAGGACCGGAGACTGAGGACCGAGATAAGTAGACTGGGTGACCTGGAGACTTGGAGACGCGAGGGAGAAATGCGCTATGTGGAGTACCGGGACAATTAAAAATTTGTACCCAGGCTCTCCCTGTCCCCCCCTCTCCGAGTCCCACAGTCAAAGAACCGGTCCTTTTTCAGTCCTGAGCGAAGCGAATAATCGGTCCCACCTCAATAAGAAGGAGCTTTATGGAAGATACCCTATCCTTTCTGCCCTTATTGATAGTCATTTTCCTGGCCTTCCTGGTCCCCATCGCCCTCTCGCGGTTCAAGAAGCTGCGCCTGCCCATCGTTGTGGGAGAGATCATCGCCGGGATCATCATCGGCCGCAGCGGTTTTGGCTTGGTACAGCACCATGAAGTGGTCCTGGACCTGCTGGCTGAGCTGGGTTTCGTGTTCCTGATGTTCCTCTCCGGGATGGAGGTTGACTTTACCAGCCTGGGGCAGCTCACTGGAAACAAGAGATCAGGCAAGCAGCCCGCCAGTCCCATCCGCCTGGCAGGAATCTCCTTCGCCCTCACGCTGGCCCTGTCCACCTTGATCGGGTTCGCTTTTACCCGGGCTGGCCTGGCTTCCAGCCCCTGGATGATCGCCCTGATCCTCTCCACAACCTCTTTGGGCGTAGTGGTCCCCGTATTAAAGGAACAGGGGCTCAGCAGCGGCCGATATCGGCCAGACCCTGCTGATCGCGGCCCTGATCGCTGATTTTGTGACCATGCTGCTGATCACAGTGGTCGTGGCAGCCCTCTCTGACGGCCTAACACTCGACATACTGCTGATCGGCCTGCTTTTTGTGGCATTCTTCCTGATGTATTATTTTGGGGGCATGTTCTTCAATCGCATCAAAGGTGTGCGCCGGATCCTGGAGGAGCTCAGTTCGGCAACAGCCCAGATCAAGGTCCGGGCAGCCTTTACCATGATGCTGATCTTCGTTGCCCTGGCTGAGATGCTGGGCACGGAGATCATCCTGGGCGCCTTTTTAGCCGGGGCCATCATCGCTCTGCTCAAGCGCCCCGAAGACGAAGGCCTGATCCATCAGCTGGACGCCATCGGCTACGGTTTTTTTATCCCGATCTTTTTCATCATGGTAGGGGTTGATTTCAATCTGACCTCGCTGATCAGCTCCCCCTCAGCGCTGCTGCTGGTCCCCCTGCTGCTGATCGCAGCTGCTGTGGTGAAATTACTACCTTCACTGGTATTTAAAACCAGCTTCTCCTGGAAGCAGACCCTGGCGGCAGGGACCCTGCTTTCCAGCCGTCTGTCCCTGATCATTGCCGCTTCAGCGATCGGCTTGCGGATTGGCGTGATCAGCGAGCCTTTTAACGCCGCGATCATCCTGGTCGCGATCACCACCGTGGTCATCGCACCGCCCGCTCTTTGTTAAACTCATCCCCCGCAAAGGGGTCGCTGAGGAACCAGCTATTCTGGTCATGGGCGCGGGTCCGATCGGAATCCAGGTTGCCGAGCACATTCAAAACCACGGTGACCAGGTCATTCTTATCGATGAGGACCCTTCCCGGATCGAACGCGCTCTCAGACACGGGCTGAGAGCGATCCAGGCCGATACAGACCGCTACCATCCGGATACTGAGGAGCTTCTCAACAATGCCTCACGGCTGGTTTGCGTCTTCAGCGATGTCGAGAAGAATTTCCGGATCTGCAGCCGCGCCAGGTCCACCTACGGGATCGACCATGTTATTGCCCGCACTACTGCACCCGGCGAGATCTCCCGGTTTGAAAAATTGGGCGTCACACCCATCAATCCCGCCACCGACCAGGCCACCCTGCTGGGGCTCGTGGTCCGTAATCCCACCATGTATCAGTTGCTGACCCGGACGGATGATAACAGGGACCTGTGCGAGATTGCCATCCGCAATCCGGATTATCTGGACCGGCCGCTGAAGGAACTCGAGTTTCCCGATGATCTATTGGTGGTAGCAGTGCGCAAGGACGGAGAATTGATCGTTCCCAGCGGGGATACTGTCCTCCGCAGGGGAGATCACCTGACGGTCCTGGGCTCTGGGGACTGTGTGGAGAATACCCGCAACCTGTTCGGCTGAGAGCGTGGGCAGGCATGAATAACCGTCCTGCGGCGGTTCGGCGCCGGGTTCCCCGACGATTTTCCTGATATACGCGGGTGAAGTCCCCCAGGGGGACTTGAAAGGTTCAGCCCACGATTTTAATCGTCGGGCGATTTAGGATGATGACCTCCCAATATTCATTCGAGAATTGAAAATATTCTATACCCAACGGCTGAAGCCGTGGGCTGACGGGGCAAACCGCCCTGTGGCGGTTGGGGAATTCTTAATCTATCCGTTTGAAAGTCACAATTTCAATTTTCAATCGAAAATCTCCCAGGGCGGCATACCGGAAGCATCCTCTCCAACCGGCAATAGCGATTCCCGTATTTCCCGGCCCAGCTCCGGAAATACCTCCCCGGCCGCGGCCAGGAGTCCAAAACACCCCGTTAACATCATATCGCCATAGGGCGCCGCGAAATAAGTCCGCAGTGAGGATCCGCGCATCAGGTTCCTGCGCGGGCCGGTGATCACCACGTCAAAATCACCCATGCCAAGCTGATAGGGCTCCTGGGAATAAAGCAGAGCCCCATGTCCGTGGTCCCCAAAGACGTCTTCATGAGCCAACCGGCCTTCCGCGAAAGATACCAGCAGGCTATCCAGCTTATGCCTGTCGATCAATCCGGTATGGTGCTCGAACACTCCCTCAACCTGCTGACCCTTGAGCCGGAAAGCCAAGGTGTGGAAGTTGCCAAGATTGGCGATCATCACTCTCTCCCTCTCCTGGACCCGCTGGTCCAGGGCGGCTCCCAGCACCGCCGCCGGGGCAGTGTCCATCACCAGCAGGGGTGCGTCCAGGTCCGCCGCAGAGGTTTCCACGGCCTGCAGGCGGGTCATCTCTTCCGGGATTTCTCCCCGGCGGAACGCCAGCCGGCTCAGCCGGCCTCCAATGGATTCCCCCTCTTCCGGATGCAGCCGCTCAGCCAGATAGTCAAAGCGGAACTGGCGGTCGGAGTAGCCAGGAGGAGCGGCACCATGGTCAAACACCGCTACAGCAGCGCCGGCCAGGTCATCCAGGGAAACCCCAAAACCTCCCAGGGCATCTGCGATGGCGTTGAAATCAAAATCCTTCAGCTGGATGTGGTTGATATCCCCGGGCAGGGAACGAACCTCGTCCTCGCTTACCACCTCGATCCCGCTTTCGCGGATCAGGTCCAGATCATCGTCAAAGGACCTGGCCGCGTCCGGGGTCGCGTAGAGCCTGTTCCCGGCTTTGACGTGGTCCCGGGCAGCCCAATGACTGGGCCCGCCGCCCATTGTCAGGCCGCTAAGCAGGACATCCTCTCCCCGCCGGGTAGCCCCCTTGAGTTTCCGGAAGACCATCATGGTCGGGGAAGGCACAACCAGCTTAAATCCATTTTCGATCGCCAGGCCGGATTGGTAGAGATAGATATCCTGTGTTCCAGTGCCAATGTCCACGGTTAAAAATTTCATGGCGGTATCCCTCAATCCCCCTTGAATTGATCCAGCCAGTAATCCACTTCGTCGTCAGATACTTCTGGGGTTTCTCTCTTGTCTGCCCCCTGACCAGAAGGGCTGTTTACTCCGGAGATTAAACCAGCAAACTCGGAAGCTGGCATGGTTTTGCTGTGGACACCCCGGGCTTCAGACAGGATTTCCCTGTCCGAACTGACCACGGTCCAGTTCTTGGCCTCATTACCCAATTGGCGCAGGCGGGAGACGATGGCCTGGTCCGCGGTAGTGCCCTGGCGGATAAAATGGGCTTTGATAGTCCCGAAGGAGCGGCTGCCTGCCCTTGATGCTGGAGCCTGATCAAAGAACACCTCAACCCGGGTCCGCTTTTGGCGCGCAAAATGCTCAAGCAGATTGATCAAAGCCAGCTCATCATCCAGGTCTTTGAGAGTGATTCCAGGTATTTTCGGTATCAGATTATGTCCATCTACCAGGTAAGGCATGTGTGAGGCTCCAACCGGCCGCCGGATTGAACTCAATAATGTCGTAAGATGTATAATATGCTATGATGGAGTACAGTTCAGACCATTATACCAAAGGCAATTCTGACCATGAATCAGGCTAAAAAACTCCTTTTTTATATCGGGTTAAATGTCATCGTCTCAATAGCGACCATTCTCGGTGTTTACTATATCTGGCTGAAACCCAAGCTGAATGATGTCCTGCTGGAGTCCGGGAATTCTCCCTCGGAGGTCAGTACTGTCCCGGGAGAAGAAGGTGGCAGCGAAGGTGGGCAGGGTCTGCTAATCGAGATCGGTGAGGTGGGCGGTGTCGGTAATCTGGCCACAGAATACATCCGCCTGACTCGCCCGGGCAGCGATCCCGGGGATACAGTTTCTCTCCAGGGCTGGCGCCTGGCGGACGAAGGCAGCCATGATTATGTCATCTTGGAACAATCCGGGCTTCCGTCGCTGGACCTGCATGGACAAGGGGCGGTCAATATCTACAGCAAGGAAGGCGCATCCACTCCCATCGAGCTCTACCTGGGACTCACAGAACCGATCTGGGAACCTGGAGAGACCATCAGCCTGATCGACCCCCAAGGGAATGTGCACGATACCTATCAGATCCCCTGAGAACTGAACACGGATCTATATGTAGGGGCGACCCGATGGGTCGCCCTTTTTCTATTTGAAACTTAGTGTGTGATCACCGCGATCTTCTTCCCATCTAGATCGAAAAACTCATATACACCGATGAATTTGATTTGAGAATAGAATTTACTTATCCGCCCGCGGCGGTTCGGCTCGGGCTCCGCGGTAGCCAAATCAAGTCCCCGAGGGACTTGATAGGTTCAGCCCACGATTTTAATCGTCGGGCGAATAGATGATGCCCTCAATATTCATTCGAGAATTGGATATCTTTGCCCAACGGCTGAAGCCGAGGGCTGACGAGGCAAACCGCCCTGCGGCGGTTCGGCGCTGGTTTCCCGACAGTTGCCTTGATCAAGCTTTGTGAAGTCCCCGCAGGGGGACTTGATAGGTTCAGCCCACGATTTTAATCGTCGGGCGAATCAGGATGATGCCCTCAATATATTCATTCGAGAATTGGAAATAATCTATGCCCAGCTGCTGATCCTATTTCTCGGCTGAAGCCGAGGGCTGACGAGGCAAACCGCCCTGCGGCGGTTCGGCATCGGGCTCCCGACGGTTAGCCAAATCAAGTCCCCAAAGGGGGACTTGAAAGGTTCAGCCCACGATTTTAATCGTCGGGCGAATCAGGATGATGCCCTAATATATTCATTCGAGAATTGGAAATAATCTATGCCCAACGGCTGGTCCCTCACTTATTCTCGGATCCTTCGCAAAGCCGAGGGCTGACGAGGCAAACCGCCCTGCGGCGGTTCGGCGCTGGTTTCCCGACAGTTGCCTTGATCAAGCTTTGTGAAGTCCCCGCAGGGGGACTTGATAGGTCCAGCCCATGATTTTGATCGTCGGGCGGATGAGAAGATCAATCCAGATTGAGAAACCACATAAAAAAACTCCCGATTTCTCGGGAGTCTCTATTTCAAATCAACCCAATCTCAGGCAGCAACCAGGGGACGGAACTTGTAGCCGTACACCAACAATCCCCGCTCATCACCATCGGAGCGCAGCTTGCGGGTGATCATCTCTACCGGCATGCCGATTTCCACTTCTTGTTCGCCCAGATCGGTTAGCTGAGCAGTGACCAGCGGTCCTTCATCCAGTTTGACCAGGGCAACCGTATAAGGGATGCTCTCCTCAAAACCCTCAGGGGCATTATAGATATTAGTAAAGGAGAAGATCTCCCCCCGACCGCTGAATTCGAACTCTGTTTTGGCTTCATCGCCGCATTCCGGGCAGACATCCCTGGGCGGGAAGATCTTTGCCTGGCAGTGCGGGCAGACCTCACCAGTTAAGGCATATCGTTGTTTATTCAAACGCCAATGACGCGGTATGTCCATAGGTCCCTAAACTCCCTGAAAAAGCCGTTATTATTCTCAAGTCGGACCCAGTATAACCTTCCGCGACTATCAGGAACTATCAATTTTCGGGTCTCTCAGGAGAAGAAATGGCGCCTGTATACCTATTTAAGAGTTATTTTTCCCCTCATGCGGGCATATTGGGCGTAGTCTATTTCAGTCCGGCGCTGAATATACTCTTCAGTAGACAGGGCCTTGTCCCGCCTCTCCGTGATCCTTTCAGTGACCCGCATGGATATGGCATCCGAACCCGCACCGGATCCAAAGGAAACCATCAGGATCCACTCACCCGGCTTAGCCTGGTCCAGGACAGCCGAAAGTCCGATCAGGGAAGACCCGGCGTAAACATTGCCGATCCGGGGAGCGAGCAGGCCTCGTTCCAGCTGGGCAGAGGTGAAACCCAGCTCCTTGGCTGCCCGTTGGGGGAATTTGGTGTTGGGTTGATGGAAAACAACCGCGGTGTAATCCTGGGGAGTTTTTCCCTACTTCAACCAATAGCTGGTTAACAGAATTGAAGATATGCTTAAAATAGGCTGGCTGACCGGTGAAACGGCCGCCGTGTTCAGGGTATTTCTGGTTTTCGCGGCGCCAGAAATCGGGCGTATCGGTCACAAAGGAAAGTGCACCTTCGATCTCGGCCAGGGATTCCTCCGCGGGACCGATCAAGTAGGCCGCACCGCCCGCAGCAGCGGTGTATTCCAGGGCATCCCCGGGTTTTCCCTGGGCTGTATCCATGCCAACCGCCAGGCCGTAATTGCCCCATTCCGGAGCCGACCATGGCCATAGCCGCCACAATGGCTTCAGACCCTGCTTTGCAGGCGAATTCAAAGTCTGCCGCCTGGGTGTAGGGGGTGATGCCCAGCGCTTCGGCGACAATCGTGGAGGTAGGCTTGACAGCATAGGGGTGGGATTCTGATCCCACCCATACAGCCCGGATCTCTCCAGGCTCAACGCCCGCCCGGGCCAGAGCATTCCGCGAGGCTTCCACCGACATGGTGACGACGTCCTCGTCAATCCCCGCGACTGATTTCTCACTGACCGGTTCCAGTTCCAATCCCCCGTGCCAGATGCGTGAAATTTCCGTTGCCGGAAGGCGGTAGCGAGGCACATAGGCCCCATAGCCGATGATCCCAACCGGCCGGGTAGGTTTTAATAATCGATTTTGATCCTTAGTGGTTTCCATAATCATACCTGCTTCCCTTCTCGCCAGGCATTTAAGATCTCCCTGGCCCGATCGATCCTGATCATATTCTCATCAATAAGGTGCGCTGCCAATCGTTGGATCTCCTCTCCTGCGGCTCCCGCTGTGACTGCTACCTGGCGGGCATGCAGCCTCATATGACCCCGCTGAATGCCGTCTGTTGCCAGCGCACGCAACGCGGCCAGATTCTGGGCCAACCCCACAGAGACAATGATCTCCGCCAGCTGGCTGGCGCTTTCCAGGTTCATCAACCCGAGGAGGGCTTTGACACCAGGATGGACCCTGGTTGCTCCGCCCACGATCCCTACGGCTAGAGGCAATTCAAGCTCTCCTATTAAACTGCCGTCCCGATCCACAGACCAGGTAGAAAGGGACCGGTAATATCCAAAACGGGCTGCATAGGCGTGGGCGCCCGCTTCCACTGCCCGCCAATCATTCCCGGTCGCCAATAAGACAGCATCAATTCCGTTCATGATCCCTTTATTGTGGGTTGCCGCCCGATAAGGATCCGCATCAGCAAAAGCCCAGGCCTCAATGATCCCATCCCGGACTCTCTCACCTGAATAATCCCCAAATGCCAAGCTGTCTACTGGTATGGTACACCGCGCAGATGCCAGGCGACGGTCAGCCAGATTGGAAAGGATCCGCAAGTGGACTCTGCCCCCGGTGAGGTCTTCAATAGCAGGGGCCAGGAACTCGCAGGCAGTATTGACTGCGTTGGCACCCATAGCATCCCGCACATCCAGCAGCAGATGAACGACCAGGAAAGAGCCAATAGCCGAGTGGATGATCTCCCGCACTTCGAGGTCTACTGGGCCTCCTCCCAGGTCGCGCAGGACCGGGTCCAGGTCTACCAGACTCGCCAGCAGATCCTCTTTTTTGTCCAGGATCTGGTCCCGGGCGAGAGATAGGTCCTTCAGATCCAGGACCTGGAGCTGCCCTATCATCACTGGTTCCGTGCAGGAAGCTCTGAACCCTCCCCCTTCCCGGGCAAGCCTGGCCATGAAGGAAGCCCCCGCCACCACGGAAGGTTCTTCCAAAACCATGGGAACAAGGGTGTCCACCCCGTTTACCTGAAAGTTTAAAGCAATTCCCAGGGGCAAGCTGAACAGTCCGATCACATTTTCGATCATGTGATCAGCGGTTTCCAGTGAAAGCCCCGCTCCTGGCAGGATCGCTTCCAGCTCTTTGGGCGTTAGATATCCCCGATCCAGAAGCTCCTGGTGCCTTTTCTCCAGATCCAGATCATAAAATCCTTTTAGGCGGGAAAGCCGCTCATTTTTCGACATAAGATCCTCTGTAATGCTGAGCCAGATGGTCCTGTTCGTTGTCTCAACTCATAAGATAAGACATCCTGACTAGCAAAAACTATCAAAATAGATACGGATAAGGTAAAATGTCTCTGGATAGCTATGGCCGGAAAAACGAAAAAAGAACTTCAGGATCAAATTGGATCTCTCTACCAGGCCAGTAAGGACCTGGTAGGGGATTTTACGCTTGAGACCCTGCTCTCCAGGATTGTCCGTTTAGCACAAGCCCAGGTACAGGCCGAATATGCTGCCCTGGCCATCCGTAATGAGGATGGGGTGGTTACGAAATTCATCCACTCCGGCATGTCTGAGGAAGAGCTCCACCTCATGCCCCATCCCCCTGTAGGCAAAGGACTGCTGGGAGAACTTCAGCACAAACACGCAGTGATCCGCATACCCGAGATCAGCGCTGACCCTCGTTCAGGAGGATTTCCTCCTTTTCATCCGGAAATGACGTCAATGCTGGGTGTGCCTATCACCACAGGGGAAACGATCCTCGGTCAGATCTACCTCACAAACAAGATCGATGAGAAGGAATTCAGCCAGGATGACGAGAGGCTGATGAAAACCCTGGCGGCCTATGCTGCGGTAGCCATCATCAACACACAGCTGTACGAAAATGTCCTGGATAGGGACCAGACCCTTAATCAACAGAACCAGGATCTTTCACTGATCAATGATCTCGCCCAGGGCATGGCCAGCTCCTGGGATATCAAAGAGATCATGAGCTTGACACTCAAGAATGTTCTCAATTACCTTCAAATTGAAACCGGGGAGATCTTCCTCATGGATTCGGGAGGTCAGGACCTGCGCCTGGCATTGCTGCGGGGGGATGATTTTGATGCTTTCTATTCCCGGACAGTCTTCCGGAAAGGCGATGGCGTTGTGGGCAAGGTGGCAGGCTTGAACAAAGCCCTTGTGGTTTACCACCTGGAATCCGATCCGCGCATCTTGCGCCGGGAGATCATTGAGGCCGGGTATACCTGTCAGGCTGTGATCCCACTCCAGTCCACCCGGGAAGTTGTGGGCGTGATGACCCTTTCCAGCAAGAGTGAACGAGTATTTAACGCCCGGGAGCTGGACCTATTAACAACCATCGGTATGTGGGCAGGAACCGCTATCCAGAATGCCCTCCTCCAGCAGCAGGCTAGACATATCGCAGTCCTGGAAGAACGGGAACGCATTGGCATGGACCTGCATGATGGCGTTATCCAATCGCTGTACTCCCTGGGATTGACTTTGGATTATGTCAAGGAAATCATCCAGGAGGACCCCGAGGAAAGCCTGGAAAAGTTAAAACTGGCCACGGACGGCATCAACAGTACGATCAGTGATATCCGGACTTATATTTCTGACCTGCGGCCTCGCCAGATGCAGGAGAACCTCAGCTTCACAGAAAATCTGAAGATCCTCCTGGATGAGTTCATCATCAACTCTAAGATCGAGGGTATTTTTGAAGACAGGTCTGATATCCCGCTGGATCTTGACTATGCTAACACATTGACCCTGTTCAAGATCGCCCAGGAATCTCTCTCCAACACAGCCCGTCATTCAAAAGCAAAACAGGCGAAGATTTCTCTCTGGAAAGAGGATGGCAAAGTCTATCTGGAGTTGAAGGACGATGGTCTGGGATTTAATGTGGACAAAACTCAGGCCAATCTTGGCCACGGCCTGGCAAATATGCAGCGCAGGATCCGTAAAGCAGGCGGGGTGATAGAGCTGGATTCAAGTCCGGGCAAAGGCACTCGGGTTCTGGCCTGGGTCCCAATTGATGAAGAAATCGAAAAGTAAGGGTCACTAAATAATTCATAGTCATTGCGAAGGAGCGCAGCGACCGCGGCAATCCCATCTAATTCAATAATCCTGCCATTTATCAAAGAGGTCATCCCAATCAGGGTTCAAAGATTCAATTAACTGCAGTTTCCGTCTTCGGGAACTTGCTTTGATTTGCTTTTCTCTGTTAATAGCGGATTTGATAACAGGATATATCTCGAAATATATTAATTTGATTAAGTTATACCGGTAAGAAAACGATCCTCTGATTCCTTGTTTGTGTTCATATATCCGGCGCAAAAGATCATTTGTGACACCAGTGTATAGGGTCATTTGATTTTTACTCGTATGGATGTAGACATAGTATGATTGTTGATTCAACACCTCACCCCCACTTGAGGTCAAAGTAATAGGAATAATAGTTCAAGACCCTATGAACATCAAATGGGATTGCCGCGCTACCTCTTCGCCTCCTGCTCAGAGTCCGCTCGCAATGACAGAGCATTCATTTTTATGCAATCAGTCAATAAATTTGGGGAGAATTACAACTTACGGCTTACGACTTACCATTTACGATTTAGGCCCACCGCCGGCCAAGGCAGCCAGCAAGATGCTCAGGGTATAGAGAAATAACAGCGGGACCATCACCAGCAGCATGTTGATAGGATCAATGGTCGGTGTGATCACAGCGGCCAGGATGGCTATAGCCACCACTGCGATGCGCCAGTTCTTGATCAGCGCCCCCGCAGACAGGATCCGCATGGCTGAAAGCAGATAAGCAAGCAGCGGGAATTCAAAGACCACGCCAAACCAGAACATCAGCCCGGTGGTGAATTTCACGTATGAGGAAGGCCGGATCTGGGTTTCCAATTCGAGGAAATTCAGTAAGACTGGCAGTCCAACAGGCAGGATCAGGTAAAATGCAAAGGCCATGCCTCCAAAGAAAAAAATTGTTACTAAAGGGATGGCCAGCAGTCCGATCAAACGGGCCCTTCTTGACAGGGCAGGACCCACAAACAGGAATATCTCCAGGATCATATAAGGAAGCGCAGCTGCAAACGCCCCCAGGAGCACAACCCTCATGCCCACGCTGATCGGTTCGGTGACATCCACTGCAGTCAGCTTGTCCAGTCCATCGATCGGCAGGGAGATGAACTCCAACATTTGTGAGATGAAAGTAAATGCCACTATTGTGCAGATGATCAACACGATCAAGGACCTCAAAAGGTGTTTTCTCAAAGCACCAATATGCTCCAGGAAACTCGCAGGCTCATCAAAGGCCAACTGAAGGCTATCAGCTACAGGTGAATCCTCAGGCTCTTCAGCGAAAAACGCCGCTGCCGCTTTGAATGGCCTGAAGAGAACTCCTCCCAACCATCGAAAAGGAGCACTGATCCACTGCCAGATCTTTCTGAGAGCTTTCACTTATTCATCAACCTTTCCAATTCAAAACACCCTTACCAGGAGTCTGGCTCAACTCGCAAAGACGAACTGACCGCCAGAAGGTGAGCGGTCAGGGATATATCCATTAAATAGCCACTCCACGTGAAGGCTGAGTGGGAATTCAGATCAAACTTCTTCCTCTTCAGAGTCCGCTTCATCCTCCCCCTGGAGGCCCTCTTTGAATGCTTTGATCCCGCTTCCCAATTCACCGCCGATCTTGCTGATCCGGCCTACGCCAAATACGATCACCACGATCACGAGGACAACTACCAGTTCCCATCCACTAAAACGCATTAGATACCTCCAGCATATTTTCCAGCATCCTTATTATACCCTGTAGACAATATGGAAAAGAGCAGAAAATCAACTTGCAGGGAAAAGGGATCGATATATTTCCTTTCCTGTAGGGAACGGTTGGTCTGGTTCATCCAGGTTGATGACCCGGTCCACTTCCCAGCGCATGAGAGCCTTGTCCAGCAGCGACGGTCGGATCACCACTATAGCCGCCTTGTACTCTCCAGATGAGACTGACTCGAAACCTTTTACCCAACCTTCCCCACGGTCAAATTCCAGGGGTCCCAATTCATCGATCACCAGCAGGTCACAGGGAACCGCATCCATTAAGATCTGATTCCCCATCTCCACAGCTTCCAGCAAAAAAGCCCAGCGCTGGGTGGATATGAGAGATCCCTGATCTCTCAACAATTCCGCGAGCCGCACACGTTCACCGCTCCGCACATCCTGGAGGTCAATGGCGATTTTTTCTCCCGCGAGGAAAACTCGCTGGGGAGATCACCCCTCCTAATCGAACTCCTTTCTTCCTGGCCTCCTCGATCACATCCAGGCAGAGGCGGGTTTTTCCTGATTGGATATCTCCTGTGATCAAAAAGATCAATCCCACAGATCTCACTCCTATTCCATAACGACCATGGTGAATCCGTTATTCTTTTCTACCCGGATTGGAATCTGATAGATGCTTGACAGATTCTCGCTGGTAATCACCTCTTCAACTGAACCCTGAACGCTGATCTGGCCCCTATTCATGAGCACAAAATGGTCCGCCGCATAGACCGCTGCATTGGGATCGTGGGTAGTCAGCACAGCGGTAGATCCGCCAGCAGCCAGTTTCTTTAACAGCTTGAGGATCCTGTTCTGATTCTGCAGATCCAGGTGGGCAGTGGGTTCGTCCAGCAGCATGATGGGAGTACCCTGGGTGAATACCCGGGCGATCTGGACCAGCTGGCGTTCCCCGCCGCTGATCTCCATCACCGGCTTTTCCGCCAAATGGAGGATGCCGGCCGCTTCCAGGGCGTTGCAGGCGATCTTGTGATCCTCTTCACCCGGGAGCTGGAAAGGATTCAAATACGGTGAACGGCCCAGCAGGGCATATTCATAGACTGTGAAATTGAAAGGAATGCTTTCAAATTGGGGCACAAGCCCGATCAGTCGGCTCAGATCGCGCCTGGAATATTCCCGGTGCAGTTTGCCAGCCACCCGGGTGGTCCCCTGGCTGGGTTTTAACAAGCCCCAGCAGGATATGCAGCAGGGTGGTTTTCCCGGTCCCATTGGGTCCCAGGATGGCAGTGACCTTCTCAGAAGGAATATCCAGGGAAAGGTCCGAAAGGACAACCGGATCATAAGGGTCGTATTGGAAGTGGATCCCTTCCAGCGATATGATCTTATCCATCGCTCCTGACCTTGATGCCCATGCTGATCATCAGATAAATGAACAGAACCGCTCCAATTGCCGAAGTCAGGATCCCGAGCGGGATCTCTCCCGGGAGCAGCGTTCTGGCCAGATCATCCGCCACCATGCTGAACATGCCTCCCAGCAGCATGGCCGCAGGTATGGATTTTTCCGCACTGGTGCCAAAGATCCTCCTGGCAATATGGGGAATGATCAAACCTATCCAGCCAATGATCCCGCTGATCGCGGTCAGGGCGGCTGTAGCTGAGACCACAACGACCAGCAGTATCAACCGCTCTCTGCCAAGTGATGCGCCCAGGGAAAAAGCGGTTTCATCATTCAGGGAAAGCAGATTCACCCGCCAGCGCATGGCCAGGACGACTACGATCCCGGTCAATCCAAAAGGCAAGGCAAAGAGAAAATCCCTCCAGGTCACATGATATAAACCACCCAGGAGCCAGAATGTCAGCTCCGGAAGTTCAGTTAAGGGATCAGCGATATATTTCAGAACCCCTACTCCGGCTGAAAAGAGCGCTGAAACAGCCACACCAGATAGGATCAACCGCAGAACCCACCCGCCGTAGCGGATCCTGGTGGAGATCAGGTAGGTACCGGCCAGAGCCAGCAAGCCGAAGAAGGTTGCGCTGAGTTCGATGACCAGGGGATGGCGGTTAAGCCAGAGAATGCTGACCGCTGCCCCAAATGCCGCGCCCTGGGAGACGCCCAGGAATCCGGGCTCTACCAGCGGATTGCGAAAAACCATTTGCAGAACAGAACCGGAGGCTGCCAGCACCATCCCTAATAGAAGGGCTGTAAGCAGGCGAGGTAGGCGGAGGCGCAGTACCAACTGCCGCGCCAGCGGATCAGTGAGCAGTAAGCGGGGAAACATTCCCGGGGGTTTGGGATACCGACCAATCAGGATCGATAACAACAGAACCACCAGGATACCGGCGCTTGTCAGGAGAATGATCTTTTGATACTTCTTATTAGCCATGTAGGTTCAGATCAGGGAATATCTCCCAATAGTCTGGGCATGATCTCCTGGTTGATAGTCTCCTGGTCCATGCGGTATAAAAATGAATAAAAAGTATTGACCTCTTCCAAAATATCGATCTCACCCGTTAGATCGGGATGGATCTTGGTTGCCAGCCACTGCAAGCCCAGGATCCAGCGCGTATCGGGTTGATCCCAGCTGTAAACATCAAATCCGAAAGCGAATAACTGGTTATTACTCACCGCGGCCAGGTTTGCCCAGATCTCGTTATTTAAAAGGTCTTCCTTCACTTCATCGGCCTTTCCGGCATAATCAATGATAAAGATCTGATCCGGATCCCAGGCAGCGATCTGCTCAAGATTGACCACAGTCCAACCTTCCCCTGCTTCCATACCCTTCCAGATCGGATCCCCGCCAGACATTTCCACGATCCTGGTTTGCAACCAGGAGACTGGCGGCACCTTAAATGCGACTTCCCCATCCCGGTCAGAGTGCTCCAGGATCAGCACGCTTGGCGCAGATTCTGCTTCAGCTACCAGTTTTTCCACTAGAGAGACTCTATCCTGATAATAAGCAACGATCTCATCTGCCCTTTTTTCTGCGTCAAAGACCTGTCCCAAAGTCTGAATATCCTGATAGAACACCTCAGGAGTTTCCAGATCAAGGTAGATAACCGGGATATCCAGCAGCCCAAGTGGTTCTCCCAGCTGTTCAACCATGGAGTTCTTCATGATCACCAGATCTGGCTGGACAGCAGCGATCTGCTCCGGGCCGATGTTCTTTTCAAAAATCTCTTTTTCCTCAAATGTGTCATCGACCAGGGGCAAGAAGCTGTAGGCAGACTGATTCCTATCCTCTACTGCGACCAATCTCTCAGAAGCTTCTTCAAAGAGAAAAACAGTATCCTGAACCATGATCGTTGCTTTTCCCGCCAGGGCGATCCTTTCCGGGATACCATCCAGCACGGCGGTGTGCCCGGTTGAGTCTGTGACCTCGATCGGGGTTTTCCCCGAGGACCCGCTGAGCCCACTGCAAGCAGTCAGCAGCAGGGTTAACCATATCAAAACGACGATGCTCTTCTTCATTCCATTTCTCCTTGTACCAATAATAAATGTCACTCCGGAAGTGAATCCCGGCAGTTTTCCAACCAGTCGATCATGGCCTCGATCTGTCCCTCACGGAAGGAAAAGACCTGGCCACTGATGAAATCATCCGCGCCAGAGGTCTGTTTTTGGGACCTGAGGTTCTCCAACCAGGTATAACAAATTTGGACCTGATGGTTGATCAGCTCTTTTGCAGATTCATTATCCTCCTGTATCAGAAAATGGAGTTTGGATAAAAAGGCCAGCCGCACAAACCGGCTGCTCCTGACAGGCGTGTGCAGCCATTCTTCCAGGGCATTCCTGCCCAGCTCTGTGATCCGATAAACTTTCCGGTCCGGGTAAGGGCCTTGAGAACTGGTAACTGAGTTCAGATAGCCCTCTTTCTCGGATTTTTCCAGCAGGTAATATAACTTGCTCCTTTTGACCTGCCAGATCAGGGAAAGCTCTTTGGAATTCTTCAACCTTTCATAGAGCGCATATCCATGGCCTGGTTCTTCCCGGATCAGGCCCAGCAGTATGTATTCCAGGGTGTGGGCAGAGGATTTCTTTGCCATACTATTCAGATATTGACTATTTAGATACTGAATAAATTTTCTTTAACTTCGGATCCTGATTGGTTTCCGATGGTGGGAGCAGATTTCCCCTATTGTAGCCTGTTTTTTGGCAAATGGGGGAAATCTGCTCTTCTTTCTCAATCCATCAACCCAGCACCAGCCGGGAAACGTCATCGATCTTCCAATCGATCACCACTTCGCCGTTGATATAGAACGTGGGCGTGGTCAGGTTGCCGCCGGTCCATTCCTTGACCTGCCTGGCAGCAGCCTGGTTGCGAGTAATATCATATTCCTTATAAGGGATGGCATTATTTTCAAACCACATTCTTGCCCTGCGGCAGCCAGGACACCATTTATTGCAGAAAAGCACCACACCATCCAAAACCAGCTCTTCCTCTTCAGCCCTGGTAACCTTGATCGGTTCTTGACCTGGCTGGATGCGGCGGATCTCCTGAAATAAAACCTGATTATCAGGCTGTTCGTCTATATCATGGATATCCACATACTGAACAATGCCTTCCTTGTCGATAATGAAGATCGCCCGCTCTGACCGCCCTTCATCCTCTCGAAATGCGCCGTATTTCATGGCTACCTCGCCATGGGGCCAAAAATCACTGATCAGGGGATATGATATCCCGCCCAGGCTTTCTGCCCATGCTTTTAAAACCGGTACATGATCAACGCTGATGCCCAGGACCTGGACATTCAATTCCGCAAATGCAGCGTACTCTGCTTCATATGACGGAATTTGGCTGGTTCAAACCGGCGTAAACGCTTGTGGGAAAAAGACCAGCACAGTGGTCTTTCCCCGGTATTCACTGAGCGTGACTTCCTTGTCCAGATGGCTCTGAAGGGTAAAATCTGGAGCCAGATCTCCTACTTTGATATTCATCGTTTACACTCCCGGATAATAATCAATAGCTTCCCACAATATACCCTCAGCCAGTCCTTCCGTAAATCGGGATAACCCAGTATATATGGAATATTAATATTCTAACCCACTATCCACATCAGGAATTCGGGGGGTTCGATGGTATCCGTGGCAACAGCAGCGTCAGGCCCCATAAGACAGGTTAGATCAATTCCAGGACAATAATAGAAAAAACAGACTTCCTGACTGACAGTCCGTTTTTTCCTGTTTTTTCTCAAATTTTCCGCTTATTTAATTTCGGCGATTCCAACCCATTCCCGCCAGGCCAGGGTCCACATAGTGGAATAGAACGCCATAAACGCCGCCTGGATGATGATCAACAGCGGCCAGAGCAGGCAGCACACTGCCGCCAGAATGGCGGGGAATAAGAAGATCAACCCCAGGACAAAGTTTATGACCAACTGCAGCAGGAACAAGAGCAGTGCTGGTCCCAGGTTATCACTCAAAACTTCCCATCCTCTGCGGTAGGAATCGATCACACCTCTGTCTTCCAGCATACAGGCCCGGTTCGCAAAAGTCTGCAGGCCTGATATAACCAGCATGATAGGCACAAAGAGGCAGATCATGAATATCAAGGGTGCAATCGCAGGAATCCCATTCCACCCCGGGTCCATCCCGGGTTGAAATCCAAATCCGGAAGCGAAGAGGTAGCTGATCACGATCACAAATAGGATCAATCCCGGTATGGCCGGTACAAGGCCGATTCCCAATAAACGCCAGCCCTTTTCCCACCCAGCCTTAAAAGCAGACACAAAACCTGGTGCTTCCCCTCTCTCCAGTTCATCCACTGCGTTGATCATCCCACCCCTGGCAATCAGTCCCAACGCCCAGAAAACCAGTCCAAAGAGCACAAGGGCTGTGACCAGCAGCACGATTCCACCCACTGCCAGGGCTGAAAATTCCCCTCCAAAATCATAGGATCCCGCATCATTCCAGGGAAGGTCTCCCGCATCAAATAAATATCGGCTCTGGCTTGCGCCGCCAGAATTTCCATTTCCGAGCACTGCCAGGGCACCCAGCAGGATCAGGTATGCATTCTTCCAGAGGGTATCCCAAGCCCGGCTAAACAATTTTCCGTAATCCATCTCGTCCTCCACAAGTTATCTAATGGCTATCTTATATCTTACTGCAAGATCAGGCTCCCCTGCCAAATCCCACGGGATCAAACTTTTCCTGATCAGTTTTATTGACTTATCAGTCCATCGGTTCCAAAATTGACCTGGCCGATTGCCTTGAATAGTATACGTGAAATATCTAAGAGAGTTGTAGGTGAGGGCAGATCAGTTCCCCCCTGAGTGAGTCTACCTACATAAAGAGTTGACTGGTGAAGATAACCGTGTACACTTAAGATTGTACAGCATCACACTATGCGTGATGCAAGGAAAGGAGTCCGACATGAAGAAAATATTGGTATTTTGTCTGCTAATTATCCTCCTCACCGGATGTCTGCCCCAGACAGGTTCCCCCGGGGCAAACGCAGATGATCTGATCAGCACTTATGTTTCTGCAACGCTGACGGCTGCTCCGGAAGGGAAATATCAACCCCTGCCAACCGACCCACCCGCGCAGGCCACACTTGAGCCTGGCGCAACAATCGCCCCGGATAATCCAACCCAGCCTCCTTCCGCGACCCCGGAACCGACCTTTACACCAACCCTTACTCCCACCTTTACGCTTACTCCTACCTCAACGGCTACCCTGGTCCCTACTCTGGTACCCGGAGACCCGGTCCTGACCCTGGGATCGCCCACTTTCAATGACCGGTTCAACGGCACGAAGAACTTTTACGAATGGGATGGCACCTCTGCCAGCTACCAGATCGAGCAGGACCGGATGGTGCTGATCGCAAAAAAAGCCAACAGCTATGAAACCTGGAGCATGTCCTGGAAGGATATAGAGGATTTCTACCTGGAAGCGACCGGTACCTTTGGGCCGGCCTGCAGTGGGAAAGACCGTTTCGGTATGATCTTCCGGGCTCCCGATACCTCCGAGGGTTATATCATCGGCATCTCCTGCGATGGATCCTACCGCCTGAGCATGTATGAAAGCGCGGATGAAGAATATACAGTCCTCAAAGGTTGGTCCAGCACTCCTCATGCAAACGCCGGCCCGGGAAGCACAAACCGATTGGGGATAAGAATTCAAGGCAACTTATTGACCGGATATGTTAACGGGGTCAAGGTCTTTGATGTAACCAACGATACCTTCGCTGGAGAAGGCAGGATGGGTGTCATGGTTGCCGCATCCAACACAGCCGGCTTCACCGCTTATCTAACCCGGGTTGCCTACTGGGAACTGCCTTAAGACTGCCCGTGAACTTACTAAGATTAAGGGAGAAAATCGTTATGAAAAGCCCCCCTACATTGCGAAACCTGGTTCTTTTTCTGATCGTGGCAGGGACCTTATCTGCTTGCGGCTTGTTCGGCGGAAGTGATCAAGATACCTCCCAGGCCCCGGAACTCCCGGAGGATCTGGAATCCCTGGTCATGTTAGCCAAATTCGACCTGACCTTAAAAACCGGGGTGGATATCGATAAGATCAACACAGTCAGTGTGGAGCAGATCAATTTTTCCGACACCAGCCTGGGAGTGCAAGAGCCTGGTGTGCAGTATGACCAAGTCGTAACTCCGGGTTTGATCATCATCCTGGAAGCGGAGGGAGAGGAATATGAATACCGCGCTTCCGGCGCCAAGGTGATCCAGGTGCCGGATCTGGGATTTTAGGTTTAAAAGAGACTTGGTCTTTTAAAAAGACCAAGTCTCTTTAAGGAAAACAACAAAAAGAGGTTCAGGCAGTTGAAGTGCCTGAACCTTTTTTTTATTTGCTTTTTCCGTACAGGGTCCAAAATACGAGTCTCCTAGATCTTCGATTACCTAAATTGGAGTATCGCAAATGCCGTCCTCTGGATCTTCATCAATATCCTCATATCCACATCCACATAGGCCAGGATGTTTCTTCAGAGGATCGAAGGGACACTCATCTATGAGATCGCTATATCCATCATCGTCCTCATCGTGGTCGCAGGGATCACCAACTTCATCTTCCCAAAACCCACAACCACAAATACCCGGTTCGCATTTTTCACAATCATCTGGACATAGATCGATGCAATCGGGACAATCACCAGTGTCACAACCACATACACCCGGATACTTCTTGCAACAATCAGTATCGCATTCTTCGTAGCAGTCCGGCCAGCCATCACCATCGGTGTCCGTATGATCTGGGTCAGTGGGGCATTTGTCTTCGCAGTCCGGAATGCCGTCCTTGTCCGTATCTACTTCACACTCATCTAACTCACAGCCGAATTCACCCGGTTTGATCAAGTCAGGATTCTCAGGGCATTTGTCCACGCAGTCCGGATAGCCATCCTTGTCGGTGTCAGTTTCCTTTTCCCCACAGCCGCAGTAGCCAGCTTTGAATTTGAAGGGATCCCAGGGGCATTGGTCTGCGCCGTCTTTAACGCCGTCATTATCCTGGTCATCATCGCAGGGGTCACCGATCTTGTCTTCGTAGGCGATCTCCGGGCATTTATCTTCACAGTCAGGGATACCATCCTCATCCTCGTCCGCATCAGGCGTTCCGCAGCCGCATTCTCCGGGCTCAGTCTTGTCAGGATCCTCAGGGCATTTGTCCTCGCTGTCTGGCACGCCATCTTCATCGGTATCCTTCTCACCCTCTGGCTCTTCGGGCTTGGTCCTGGTGGGATCCTCGGGGTATTCATCCTTGCAGTTTGGTGTTCCATCACCATCGCTGTCAGTATCCGGTTTCCCGCAGCCGCATTCCCCGGGTTCGGATTTCGCGGAATCCGTTGGGCATTTGTCCTCTTCATTGGGGACGCCATCACCATCAGTGTCTTTCATTTCATCTGGATAATCTGGCGCTGTAAAGGTGATTTCAGCTACCGGTTCCCCATTTTCATCGATGAACTGAATGACCAGGTCATCCCCGGGCTCGAACCCCGGGCCTACACAGACCAGGATATCGGAGTCCTCTGGGTCAAAACTGCACTCATAGATAGTGTCCCCTACCTTGACAACATAACCCTCGTCGGCATTGCGCAGGTAAACAGCCAGGTTTTCCAGGTCTTGATATTCCACTTTGACGATGGATACGCCAAATAGATCGGGAACGGTCAGGGTACAGGCTGATACTAATAGGGTTAAAACGACCACAATATTAAAGATTTTCTTCATAATTACCTTCCTTAATAAATAGACCTGCCAAAAGAATGGTATTTCCCATTATATTGAAAATCATCATATTCTTATATAGGCCAGATCATTTGTAAGGTTCCCTATGGTTCAGGAGCAAACAGGCCATTTCCCTCCCCCAGGATGTACTTCCCCCTATTTTATCGACTAAAAAAGCTGGTTAGGAGTGAAACTCCAGGTCAGACCAGGATGGTCATCTCCGATCCAAATAACAAAGTTGTAAGGGGGTCTTGAAGATCCAGAGGGCATTTATCCACACAATTTTCATGGCTCTCATGAGATCCTGAGCATCTTACATTAATCTAGCTGGGAATAGAGCCGGGACCCTAGGCCTTTTTGTAAGGTGATCGGACAGGATGACAAACACAGACTCATGTTCGGCCCGAGGAGAAAAAAACGATTTGTCACAGGGAGAGAAGGCCAAAAATCAAATCTTTTCAGCAATCAATAAAGAAAAGTTAAGCTAGCGATAATGACCATTTTCAGGGTGATTTTGGGTCTACCAGGCACCTATGGTTACTATCCATATCAATAATCAGAGGCAATTAATGAATCGGGGTCTGCTCGTTTAGATGTTAACTTGGACCCAGTAACTCTTTCTTATCCTCAAAAATAGGTCCCGATCATATAACAAAATTGTAATTGGCACTATTCCAGCCTATAATAGACTTATATTGAACGGACCGCTTGACCCAATCAGGCAAGGAGATTTCATTTAACATGATAAAAGAACAAACGCTCCCGGGGGCAGGTCCTTCCTTGGGCCAGGTTTTATTAGAATCCAAACTGATCACACAAAAACAGCTGGATCAGGTGCTGGAGATGCAGCAAGCCGGAGATTCCCGCCGCCTGGGCAATATTCTCATTGACCAGGAATGGATCACGGCCGAATCACTGGCATTGGCTCTCAGCATTCATTTGAATCTTCCTTTTGCGGATCTCAGCCAACAGACCGTAACCGCGGAATTAATCAGGATCATCCCTGAAAATGTGGCCCGCAAATACAGGCTGATTCCGGTAGAGGTGAATAACAGTACCCTGGTTGTCGTGATGGAGGATCCAACAGATATTGCTGTGCTGGGAGAGATATCAGCCCTGACTGGCATGAATATAACTCCCTCTGTCGGTGTGGGTATGGATATCCAATCCGCGATCGACCTGTACTATAAGGCAAATAAGGAAATCGAAAAAGAAGTGGCGGAATTCTCGGGAACCGTTGTAGACGAGGATCGGGCGTTTGATGGGAGCGCCATTCTGGAGGATCCTGTTGTTCGTGCAGTAGAGATGATTCTTCAACAAGCAGTCCGGGATCGGGCATCTGATATCCATATCGTCCCCGACCACGATTCTGTTCGCGTTCGCTACCGGGTGGATGGCATGCTTTCCGACGCCTTATCCTTACCATCTGGAAGCCACTACCAGATCCTCTCCAGGATCAAAGTCCTTGCCGGCATGAACATAGCAGAGCGCAGAAGACCCCAAGATGGCCAGTTCTCTGATCTGATCGGGGATGAGGAAACCTTTTTCAGGGTGGCCACCAGCGACACAACCTGGGGTGAAATGGCTACTATCCGAATTCTCGGTCGCACAGAATCCATCATCAATCTGGAGCTCCTCGGCATGCAGCCTGAGATCATGGAAAAATTCCGGGAGGTTGTGCAAAGCCCATTTGGTATGGTCCTGGTCGCTGGGCCGACCGGATCGGGGAAGACCACCACCCTCTATGCGGCCCTGAATCAGCTGGATCGGAATCGGTACAATATCATGACGATTGAAGACCCGGTTGAATATAATTTCACCGGCATCAGCCAGATCCAGGTCAATCGGGCAGCCGATATCACCTTCGCCTCTGGTCTCCGGGGAGTGATGCGGCTGGATCCAGACAAGATCATGGTGGGAGAGATCCGGGACCGCGAGACAGCCAGCGCGGCTGTTCAGGCCTCCCTGACCGGGCACCTGGTTCTTTCATCTATCCATGCCAATGATGCAGCGGGGACATTTTTCCGGCTCATCCATCTGGGGATCGATAAATACCTGATCAATTCCTCTGTGCTCGCTATGGCTTCACAGAGGCTGATACGCCTTTCCTGCCCTCACTGTAGTAAACCCGCCAAACCGAGCCCTGAGATCAATAAGATCTATCAAAGGGAAATGGGTGAACCCCTTACCGGATACAAACAAGGCGAAGGCTGCTCCTACTGCCAGCAATCCGGATATCTGGGCCGGATCGGGGTCTTTGAATTGTTATTGGTCAACAATCAGTTGCGCCAGATGTTCTCAAGCGGCGCCAGCTCATCAGAGATCAAAGCCGCTGCTGTGGAAGCAGGTATGATCACGATGTTAAAAGATGGTTTCATCAAAGTAAAACTAGGTCTGACCACACCGCTGGAGGTTCTGCGAACCGTGTATTCTGTGGAATAGTCCTGATCGACTTTCCCCAGTACAACTGTCTCAGGAGATACTATGCCATATCGATATCTGGCTTATGATGCCACCGGCACAGAAAAAAAGGGGATATTGCAGGTTGAGCGAGAGGAAACTGCAGAACGCCTGCTTTATAAACAGGGTTTGACCATCGCAAAACTCACCAAGCTTCCCTCAGCCTTTAACATCGCTAAATGGTTCCCGACCTACTTTGGGCCTAAAACCCGAGATCTTGTGGTGTTTTCCAATCAACTGGCCAACCTGGTTGAATCCGGTGTGCCCCTGCTTGCTGGCATCGATTTAATGGCTGAAGAAGTCGGCAGCAAGCCCCTCCAGAAAGTCCTTTACGAAGTGGTAGAAGATATCCGCCAGGGCTCTGCCATATCAACTGCTTTGTCTCTTCATGAATTGGTATTTCCACCAATATATTGCCAGATGATCCGGGTAGGTGAGCAGACCGGAAATCTAGGCGCTGTCCTCCGGCAGCTTGCTGTCCATCTCGAAAAGGAAGACACCATAAAATCCAGGGTTCGCAGTGCAATGGCCTATCCCGCTGTAGTACTTACCCTGGCTTTTGTCGTGGTTTTGATTTTGATGAACTTCACCCTGCCTCCCCTGCTCCAGCTCTATGATGAATTCGAGGCAGACCTGCCCTGGCCAACCCGTTTCCTGATGAACTCCTCTGAATTATTCCTCCAGAACAGGCTTTACCTTTTTCTGGGATTGATCGCCATCATCCTGGGAGGTTATTTCTATTTTCGAAGTGCCCGCGGCAAGAAACAGCTGGCCCATATCCTGTTAAAAATACCTGTCTTAGGCAAGATTAACACCCAGGGAAACAGCGCCAGGTTCAGCAGGACTTTATCCACGCTGATCAGCGCGGGTTTGCAGTTGACAGAATCCATGGAATTGACCGGGGAAACCTTACAGAACGTGGTCCTTCGGGAGGAAATTGAGCTCCTCCAACAAGAGACCATGCAAGGGCGGGGAATTGCCGCACCCCTGGCCGGGTCAAAGTACTTTCCGAAGATGTTATCCCAGGTTGTGCGCGTGGGTGAAGAAACCGGATCCCTCGACACGCAACTGCTTACCCTGGCATCTTATTATGAAGAAGAAGTGGACCGCTCCCTGGATACCTTGACCGGGCTGCTTGAACCCGGCATGGTGATCTTTGTTGGGATTATTGTTGCTTTTGTGGCGATATCGATCGTAATGCCCATGTATTCACTCTTGGGCCAAATTCGATGAGAAACCAAACCAAGCTGATATGTGGGCACCGTTTCATCAGGGGCGAAAGCGGTGCAACCCTGGTCGAGGAATTGGTCAGTATTGCCATCATTGGCATGGGTGTCGTGATCCTCATCGCAATGATCACAACTGGTGCCCTGGGTGTGCGCCAGGTGAATGACGATGTGCGGGCAGACTCACTGGCACGCTCCCAACTGGAACTGATCAAAGACTCTCCCTATCAGCCAGACCCTTCTACTTCACCTTATCCCGCAGTGACCGGGATATCCGGCTACACCGTTGCACTGGATTTTGAATACTGGAATGGCACAACAGATAGCTTTCAGGCAGCCTGGATAAACGACGGACTGCAAAAAATCACCATCACTGTATCATCCGGGGCCACCCAGCTGACACAGGTATCCGGGTACAAAGTGGACCACTGATGAACAATATCCTGAGAGGATTGAATGGATCTATACAGAGAATGCTGAAAACCCGGGAGGAAAGGGGCGCTTCCCTGGTGGAACTGCTGGTTGCGATAGCGATCAGTGTGATGATATTCAGTGTGCTTTCAAGTGCCCTGATCCAATTTTTGCTCGCGACCCGCTGGGGAAATAATCAGCTCCAGGTGACCAGCGACATTCAGGTAACCTCATTATGGCTTGGCAGGGACGCTCTGGAATCTGCCAGTTTTACTCCAGGAGTCGGTACCGAATATGGAACATTGGCCTGGGTGGATGATGCTCACCTTTTTCGTTACAGCTACGACAGTGCTGAATCGGCTTTGATCCGCGAGCACTTTGATTCCGGGGTATTACAATCCCGAACCACAGTCGCCCGGCAGATACAAAATCAATCTGATGTCATTTTTACCATTACCGGGGATCTGCTGTCCGTTACCATTACCTCGTCCCGTGGCGGTGAATCGGAAACTGCTAATCTTGATTTTGCTCTCAGGACAAGATAGTTCAATGATCATCTTCAGAAAATGCCTCCGCAGGATCATCAATACCAGAATGGGATTATTCCGGTTCTTCAAGCCTGCCGAACAATCTGCCAAATTACCCTCTCACCACCGGTTGGGAGCGGAACACGGGAAATCCCTGCCAGCCACTTTGATCACCCTGGCTGTCGGTTCCCTGTTGTTAACCCCATTTTTATCCTTTGTTAGCTCACGGTCACTCGGGAGCGGATCTGCCCGTAATGCTATAGCTGCCCAGTATTCTGCGGATGCCGGCATCGAATTCGGAATTTGGAGCTTGCTTAACGATTCCTCCTTCCGGTCCCTGGTTGACAACAATCCGGGCACTCCCCAAGCTTGGCTTTTCCGGGACCACTGAACGGGTACACACCAACCATTACCGTAACCGGGATACCGCTTGGCAGCTGGACGATCCGCCAAGCGGCACCGGCTTCAATTGAAAGAGGGGGCTCCCTGGCGTATACAGGTGGAGACAGGATCTATGCCCTGAGGGGCGCTAATACCACAAGTTTTGGATATTACAGTATTTCTGCGGACAGCTGGTTCAGTCTGGCCAACACGCCCCAGACCGTGCAGCGGGGCGGGGCCCTGGTATATGGAGGTGGCAATTATCTCTATGCCCTGCGGGGGAGAAACTCGAATACATTTTGGCGCTACAATATCACCACAGATAATTGGAGCTCCCTGCAGAACACACCCGCCAGAGTGGTTCAGGGCGGAGAATTGGTTTGGACAGGCGGAAACCTAATCTACGCTTTCCGGGGAAATAATACTGATTTTTGGGTCTACAACATATCCTCCGATAGCTGGTCCAGCCTCGCCAATGCCCCTGCTCGGGTGGGATACGGATCAGACTTGGCTTACACCGGAGGAAACAGCATCTACGCTTTTCGGGGGTCCAATCAGGCTAACTTCTGGCGTTATACTATCTCCTCTAACAGCTGGAGCAGTCTGGCAAACGCACCAACCGCGGTCAACAATGGTGGTGGACTGGCCTACTTCAGTGGAGGTTATATCTATGCCCTCCAGGGCAATACCAATGCATTCTGGCGGTATACTATAGGTACTGACTCCTGGTCGATAATGACCACCGCTCCCGCAGCTGTTGGCAGGGGCGCTGATCTTATCTTCACCCAGGCAACGCGAGGGTTTGCCACCCGGGGCAGCAATCAGACTGATTTCTGGGAATTTGATGTTACCCCGCCCCGCTACGATATCCATGCAGTTGCCGGTTCCGTTACCACGGATACCCGCATTGAAATTGACGGCCTCAACACCTCGGTATTATTTTGGGATATTGAATAAATACATTTAGAAACAGTGAAGGTATTATGGAAGATCCTACAACACAAATTCCTCCAGAACCCAGGCCAACCCCACCGCTCAGGGGATCAAGAGATCTCTTTGATATTAATATTCTCCCGGATCGCTTCCGGCGGAGAAGGCTAACCCTGTTGGTCCTTTTACCCTGGTTGGTGCTGGCCGTTCTACTGGGCACGCTTTACCCGGTCTACACACTGGCCATCCAGACGCAAAGTTCCTTTCAGGAAGAACGCCTGGCCTTTGCCAGGGTCCAGGCCGAGTTTGATTTCTATCAGACTAGCAGCCAGGAACAGGAAGCTCTGCAAACCCAGATTGATGAGGTTCAGACCCAGAAAGACGCCATCATCCAGTCCTATGGGGGTCTGCAGCTATCCAATATCCAGTGGAGTCCGACTTTATTCCAGATCAATCAACTACTGCCCGCCGGGGTCAGCTGGACCCAGATCACTCAGCATGAACGAACAATCCGGCTGGATGGTATCTCTTCAGAGTACCAGCAAATAATCGCCCTATTGGATTCATTGATTTCCCTGGATAGCCTGGTAGATGTGGAAATCAACTCGATAGAGAAAAATGATCTGGAGGATCTTCCTGATTTATCCGAAGAGGATCTCCTCTTATCTGGTGGAGCGGGGACAACTTACTACCGCTTTACAATGACGGCACACACAGCAGGGGAGGTGGAGCCATGAACCAGGCCAAACCACGTTTATTGAATCCCCGCAGGGTTGTGATCTTCTTATCAGTTTTACTTGGCCTGATGCATGTGATATTACTCGGATGGACCATACAGCGGCGCAGTGCAGCAGCGCAGTTGGACAATGATAAGCTTGCCCTGCAGGAAAATTTAGGCCAGCTCCAGCAAATCAACCAGGACCAACTCGATGCTCTGCAGGCTGAGCTAGATGCCTTGCAGTTAGAAGTAGCCGAGTTGGAGAATTCCTTACCGTTGTTAGGTCCACCTTTTGCCATCTACCGCCGAGGTTTGGCTCTGGCTCAGCAAAGCCAGGTGGAGCTGTTGGAGATATCCCTGATAGCATCAGAACCTTTGGATACGGTCTCTGGATTGATCATCAGGCAAGAATATAACATAGAAACAGAGGGGTCTCTGGAGAACTGTCTGGAATTCATTAATAATTTGGAGCAAGCTGGCCAGGATACTGTCATTCTTGAATTAGCCAGCATTGATCCAGGTGATAACAGGTGTTCCCTGGACATCAATACAATTGGTATTCCCTCCGGGATGGACTGAAATATCGACCAAGATATCAAAAAAGAGAGTGCACATTGTTCAAGAAAAAAATAACCACGATCAGTTTTGAGGGGAGTGAGATCAGGGCCATGGTCGTCCGGGGAAATAAGGTTGTGGCTTGGCAGTCACGAAGTTTGCCACTGGAACATATGAGCCAGGGATTTATTCACAATCCAAAAGCAACCTCCATTATTATCAAGACATTACTCAAAGATCTGAAAGGATCCCGGAAAAACGTTATCTCTGCTATTCCTGGCAACCGCTCAGTCCACCGGATCATGACAATTCCGGCTATCCCTGAAAAAATGCTGGGAGAAACTATCGAGAGAAAAGCTCGCCAGGAATTTGCGATTCCCATTGAGGAATCGGATCTATCATGGAGGATAATCTCCAGGGATGGTAAGCAGCTGACACTTTATGTCCTCGCAGTACCCAGCAATCTGATTGACCAGCAGGTCCAGGCACTTAAGCTGGCTGGTATCAGACCGCGCCTGATGGATATCAAACCCCTGGCTTTGAGCAGGATTGCCAGCCGGGAGACTTCGATCATCGTCAACCTGGAGAACAATTCCATGAGCGTGATCATCATATCAAATCACGTTCCCATGTTGATCAGGACCATCCCTTTGGACAGCGGGGATCTGACTGGAGAGGCCAAAACCGATCTACTCAGCCAGGAGCTGGCCCGAACCACCAAATATTATAATGAAACCCATAAAAAGGATCGTTTGCCTGAGGATACGCCGGTTTTTATTAGCGGGGCATTATTTTCCAGAACCTACATGGAGTCGAGGATGGATGATTCTCCTTCCCTGGTTGAACGCCTGATGCTCCGAACCCCCTATCCACTCCAACCACCGAAATCAGGCCTTGAACTGCCGGAAAAATTCCCCACACTCTTGTATGCCGTTAATCTGGGTTTAGCGGTCAAAAAAACCAAATGACCATTCTAAATTGGATGTACGGAATCCTGGGGCTGGTGATCGGCAGCTTCTTGAATGTCTGTGTTGACCGGATCCCAGAAAATCAATCGATCAATAAACCTCCTTCTCACTGTCCTCACTGTAAAAAGAGAATAGCTTTTTATGACCTTGTCCCGGTTATCAGCTACCTTGTACTGCGCGGACGCTGCCGGAACTGTAAAGAAAAAATACCTTTCAGGGTCTTCTTTGTTGAGCTGTTAACAGGCCTGGTTTTTTTCCTGATTTGGAACCGGTTTGGCCAAAGCTGGCAGACACTGGTGTTCAGCATTTACAGTGCACTTCTCATCGTGATCGCTTTTATCGATCTGGAACACCACAAAGTACTCAATCAGCTGGTATTCCCGGCAATCTGGTTCTCATTAATCATGGTACCCCTGCTGCATTTTGAGGATTTCTGGTCCTATTTGGCCGCCGGACTTGTGGGTTTCGCTGCCCTGTTCCTGATATCCGTCATCCGGCCTGGCGCGATGGGCATGGGAGATGTCAAATTAGTCATATTCCTGGGTCTGATCACAGGGTTTCCCGATATCATTCTCCTGCTCTTTATGGCCTTTGTGCTCGGCGGGCTCATTGCTGGAATCCTCCTGCTTCTTAAAAAGATAGGTCGGAAGGATTCTATGGCTTTCGGGCCCTATTTGGCCCTGGCTGGTTTTATCGTCTTATTGTACGGGGACCAGATTATGAGCTGGTGGACAAGGATGGTAACCAGATGAACATGGATGCGCTATTTCTAGAACTCGATACCAGGAAAGCTTCAGATCTTCACATCAAGGCCAATGCCCTGCCTATTTTACGGATCAATGGTCAGCTGGTCACCCTCGGGAATGTACCTGTAACAAACCAGCAAATCAAGGATTTGTTCCAGTCAATGACAACATCTGCCCAACAGCAGGATTTTAACGAGAGAAAAGAACTGGACTTCTCATACCAGGCCAGTGAGGGTCATCGATTTCGAGTCAATGCCTGCCTCCAGAAAGGGGAACTTAGCCTTGCCTTGCGCCGGGTTACCAGCGATATTCCCGGTATCGAGGAACTGGGGCTGCCTCCTATCTGCCGGGAGCTTGCCAGGGCGATACAGGGCCTGGTGCTTATCACCGGACCAACCGGAAGTGGCAAGTCCACCACTCTGGCGGCCATGATCGATTTTCTCAACCAGTCCGAAGCCCGGCGGATTATCACTGTAGAAGACCCAATAGAATATATCTACCGGGATCAAAAGAGCTTTATCACCCAGCGGGAACTGGGTTCTGACACGAGATCCTTTGCCACAGCTGCTACACAGGCCCTGCGCCAGGATCCCGACGTCATCCTGGTGGGAGAAATGAGGGACCCCGAGACCATGGCTGCCTGCATAACCGCCGCGGAGACAGGGCACCTGGTAATGTCCACCCTTCATACCAATAACGCTCCCCAATCCATCGACCGGATCGTTGATTCCTTCCCCCCTCATCAAGCCAACCAGATCCGCATGCAGCTATCTCTTTCCCTGCTGGCAATACTTTCCCAGCGCCTGCTCCCCCGCCTGGATGGCAGAGGCCGGGTCCCGGTTGTAGAGGTCATGGTAGCCAACAACGCCATTCGCAATTTGATCCGGGAGGGAAAGACCCATCAAATGCTCACAGTCATGCAGACTGGGACTGATCTGGGCATGCAGACCCTGGATCAGGCACTTCAGCGCAGTTATCAGACTGGATTGATATCAGGGGAGGAAGCCCTGCTCTATGCCAGCGATCCGGCAACCTTCCGCAAATCCCTCGGTGGACTATAACTTCTTTCCTTTCCCAGGGATGAATCACCCAGAACACCTTACAGGATAACATTCCTGTAAGGTGTTTTTGATGGTTCCTGTAAGTTCCCTGTAAGGCAATATCCACCAAAATATGCTTTACTTAAAGCGTCGAAGGAAGCATTATGCTCCCTTCAGGAAAAATATAATCCGCAGTCAAAATTTTCATTTTTTATGGAGGATACTAATATGTTTAGAAAATTTTTTGAAGCAGAAGAAGGTTTTACCCTCGTAGAACTGCTGGTAACCATTGCCATCCTGGCAGTCCTGTTTGGTATCGTCACCCTCACCCTCAGTGGTGTTGGCGACAATGCCGAAGATGCAGTCACCATTGCAGAATGCGCAGTCGTCCAGTCTGCGATGGACATCTGGCTGGCAGCTGATACAGGAAATCTGGCTTTGCTCGTTGAACGAGTAGTCGGTGATGTTGATGTGATTGCCGCCGCAGATGCCGATGCAGCCTTTGCAGTTGCCTACATCCGCGACCTGCCTACAGCCTATGAGTATTACTGGGATGACACCGGCGATGTTACCTGCGCAAATGTGACACCCTAATTCTCAGTAATAACTACAATTACAAAAAGATCACCGCTCCGGCGGTGATTTTTTTTGATTAAGCCATCTGAAGTTGATAAAAACAGCCTGATCAAATAGGGTTTCCAGGGGCCTCATAACCAGGGATGTTTGCGGAGTATGATAGAATCAGTTTTTATCTATGAATATCGTGATACTTTTCAATATTATTTACTGGTTTTTCCCCGGAGGGATTGATGGGTGGACAGGACAAAACGGCATTAACAAATGAAATCAAATCAAGCCTCAAAAAGGCTGAGCAGGTAGTATCTAAGCAGAAGAAAACCAACACAGGCACCCTGGTCACCAGCTTTACCCTTTCCGCCACGGCAACCTTGGTGGCTGGGATCACTTCAGCCGCGGGCCCTGTGATCGGATCCGGCATCGAGGCCTGGAGGGCAGCCTGTATCCTGGCTGCAGCCCTCAGTTTTGGCTCGACCCTCATCACCGGGATCAGTCAGCAGCTGAAATTAAACGATCGATTGGAGGAAGCGTCCTTGTGTGCCGCCAAACTACGGGCCCTTGATATCGGCCTTACAGTTGGCAGCCGGCTATGGGACGATGCCGCCAGGGAATATGAAGAAATCGCAAAAACATATCCTCAGCTGATCAGCTAGATCGAGAAATTGATCCAGCCGGTAAGCTTCCAGGCACGACCTCCGAGGTTGACCCGACCTCCGAGGTTGGCGCGACCTCGGAGGTTGAGAGATCCCTGGTAAGTTTAGCCCCTCATTTATCATCTATATACTAGAAGACAATCAGGAGATCACCTATGAACAACGCTATTAAGGTTATTTAAGATTCGCGGCATTGATATCAAGATGCACTTCACCTTCCCTTTGATCCTGATCTGGGCCGGGTTATCATTCGGCCTGTTCCGCAATGGCGGCGTGGAAGGCGCCATTTATGGGGTCCTGGTAACCTCGTTGGTATTTGTGATCGTCATCCTGCACGAACTGGGGCACAGCATCGCCGCTCAATACTACCGTGTGCCAGTCAAGCAGATCGTTTTACTTCCGATTGGCGGAGTGGCCCAGCTGGAAGAGATCCCCGAGGATCCCAAAAAGGAACTAGTAATCGCTACCGCTGGTCCCCTGGTTAACTTTATCCTGGCAATCATCCTGATTCTGATTGCACCCCTGCTCGGTCAGTCATTTTCCACTGCGAGCTTCTTAACTCTTACCGATACGATAGGTGTATTATCTTTCTCATCGATCTTTTTATACGTGTTCATTACCAACCTGTTCATCGGAGTGTTCAATCTCATTCCGGCCTATCCCATGGATGGCGGAAGGATCCTGCGGGCCTTGATGGCAACTCAGCTTTCCTACACCAGGGCTACAACGATCGCTGTGATAATCGGGCAAATTCTTTCCTGGGGTTTCGGGTTGTGGGGATTTCTGAGCGGGAACTATTTCCTGATCATCCTGGCCTTCTTTATCTACTCTGGCGCGGGCCAGGAGGGCAGAATGGTCCAAACTAAACATATCCTGGGAGATCTTCGGGTAGAGCAGGCCTACTCCCGCAATGTCCAGTCGATCAGTCTTAATGAACCCCTGGAAACAGCTCTGCACGCCACCTTAAATTCATTCCAGTCCAGTTTCCCGATCTGCAACGAGGGGGAACTCGTTGGAATGTTGCCTTACAGCAACCTGGTGCGCGCCCTTGAGAAAAAGGACCTCCGCACACCCATCCGGGATGTGATGCAGACCGGGGTCAAACCCATCTCACCCCGGGAGATGTTGATCGAGGTTCAGAAAAGGATGAGCCTGGAAAGAGTGGACGCGCTGCCAGTTGTGGATGAAATGGGCAGCTTCCTGGGTATGATCACCAGCCAGGATCTCAATGAAGCTTACCACCTCAGCCTGGCGCTGGACAAAGCTGAACCACTCCGGCAATCCCGGCAACCTGCCTGACAAATGACCTCCGAGGTTGGCACGACCTCCGAGGTCCCCCCGACCTCGGGATAATTAAAGAACCATAAAATCCGCCATGTGGTGGATTTTCACATTGAGGGCCCTCACTCACAAAAAGAAAAAGATCAATACCTATTGCACAACCGGAATTTAGCTTGTATATTGTGAATCAAAATATAAAGCACGATTATTAGACATTTTTTACACGAGAAAAGGGGGTTCTCAAATGAATAAAACTAAACTCATCTCTATATCATTAACACTTGTCCTGATCTTCTCCTCGATCCCGAAAGCTGCCCAGGCACATAGAAGTGCGGACCCACCACCCCCGCCTCCCAATCCCAGGACCGCACCATTTTCCGATCAAGAATTAAAGAGCGCTCTGGTCATCGATCATATAAATGACAGACCAATCCTGGTTCCTCCTGGAGGGAAACAAATCTATCGGGTCCAGGGAACCGATATCTATGTTGAGGTATCTGGAATGGACCTGAAAAATGTGCCGGTCAAATCAGTCACATCCATTCGCCCGGATACCTATACCCAGGTTTGTGGCGTAAATATCTATCGGGGGGGCATGTTGATGGCGGAACTGCGCAACCGGGCAAGTGTGACCTACTATACACGCTATACGCTGGCCCCAGCCCGTTTCAACTGGATGGATATGAGAGGCACAAGGACAACCAGCATCTTTGCTCAGTGGACAGGTCTTGGGCAATTAGCTTATCCTGCTTTGATGCAAAGGTTTGAGAATTATGGGTATACTCAAGCTTATGGCAACTTGAAAATATGTTTATACCCATTTGGCTGCCTGACTAACTATTATTCATCTCGTCTGATCGTAAACAAATACAGGACATACTGCCAATGACTGCAAATATAATATTGCTCAGTGTTTGGATCCTCTCGGTGGGCATAACACTCGTCTGGATCCAGAGAAGCAACCTGGAAAACCTAACCAAAGCGGTTTGGACGTTGATTGTCCTGATCGTTCCCATCTTTGGATCTCTGGCATTCATCATAGTCCATCGCCTTGGAGCAGGAGCACCCAGCGACAAATCGTCTCCTTGATTCCCACTCATTGTTGCGGATGGGGATGGGTCGAACTTTGAATATCCGCCACTTATCTCTGGGTAGTCTGAATATTCCGGATCCACTATTCTCATCAAAAACCAGGGGAAGCTTGTTATCTCAGAATAAATGCGCGGAGGAGTAATTACTTCAGATTAGCAGGGTTTTCGGTATCGGGAATCAATTCCTGTTATCATTCAATAGGCGCCATATTCAGGAACTACTATTTCCGGACATTGGTACCAATAGAGGTAGATTTAAGCCAAGCTGCCTAACTCCACCGGCTGCCCCCTCGACTTGGCCAGGATCCGCTCAGGGCAGATGAGTTTTTGAGTTATCTACGGGAAGGAACCTTGATGCACGATATTCAAAATCTACTCATCGAGCTGGACAAATTGAAGTCGGTTTATCGAAAATCCTACCTAAGCGATGGATCGAGGAATGAGAACTCCGCTGAACACAGCTGGCATCTGGCTATGGCATTGATGGTTCTCAAAGATTATATTCCAGGATCCGTGAATATCGATCATGCCATAAAGATCGCTCTGCTTCATGACCTCTGTGAAATCGGGGCCGGCGATATTTCTGTCTACAGCTCAATCAGGTCTGAACAGACCAAGAACGAAGTTGAATATATGGCCTTATTTGAAGAAAAGTACCCTGTTTTTGGTCTGGCGGCAGGGGCTCTTTGGCGCGAATATGAAAACCAGGAAACCCCAGAAAGCAAATGGGTCAAGGTGGCAGATCGTTTGCTCCCCTTTCTTATGAATGTAGCCACCCAGGGTAAAACATGGCAGGAGCAGGGCATAAGTAAAAGCCAGGTGATCACTCTAAACCAGGGTATTCGCGATCTATCACCGGAGCTGTTTGAGTGGATGATGGATAAGATTGAAGAGGCTGTCCAGAATGGATGGCTGATCGATGCCTGACAAGCCGAACCAGAGGAAACCACTTTACAGCGCCACTCGCCATTGGCATGTGTCCAACTGATCAAAACTTAAAACAGACAGTCCTCCTTGAAGGAGGACTGTCTGTTTCAGGTGCCCCCACGGGGACTCGAACCCCGGTTTTAGCCTTGAGAGGGCTATGTCCTAGGCCACTAGACGATGGGGGCAAAGCGACCATTATTTTAACACGCCCCAACTCACCCGTCAACAATCCTAACTTATCAATACATCCTGTTTGAACCTCTCTCCCAAACCCTGTTAAAATACGATCACACCACTGCCCCTAACTGGAGGAGCCATGTCTAAGAAAGTCACTGCCAAACAGCATAACTCCAAGATGTGTTTTGTGTGCGGCTTGAAAAACCCGGCTGGACTTAAAGCCTTCTTTTACGAGGTGGAAGGGGATCAGCTGGTGGCGCTTTTCACACCTTGCGAACGTCATCAGGGTTACCCCGATCGATTGCACGGCGGACTGGCTGCCACTATCCTGGACGAAACCATCGGCCGGGCCATGAATATCAACAACGAGGAGATCTGGGGTGTCACAGTGGAATTCAACGTGCGCTATAAAAAACCGGTTCCCCTTGACCAGGAGCTGCGGGTCGTGGGCCGCATCATCAACCAGAACCGCCGGCTCTTCGAAGGCACCGGGGAGATCCTGCTCCCTGACGGCCAGGTAGCTGTGGAAGGCCATGGAAAATACATCAAGCTTCCCTTGGAGGAGATCGCCGATTTCGATTATGATGAAGAGGATTGGAAGGCTGTGCTCGACGAGAATGATCCCGAGCAGATAGAATTGCCGTGAAGGCGCCCTTCGGGCGTGACCGGTTGGCCTCATTGAGGCCTGACCGAAGACCAGAAAAAATAGGCTGTCATTGTGAGGAAGGAGCACGGCGACTGACAGCCTGCCCAGAGTTGAGCGAAGGGCGGCAATCTCACTATTCATCCACAAGATAGCTGGGGGATTGCCACGTCGCTACCTCTTCGCATTCAGCTCAGAGTTCGCTCCTCGCAATGACATTAATCTAATCCGGTCTCTTTACCCCCGTCGGGCACGCAGTGCCCCCAGGTCTCTTTTTCCCGGTCCTTCACATGGCCACCCTATCTACCAATCAACTTACGACTCCTCTTCCTCCCCCTGCTCCAACAACGCCTTGAGTCCTTCCATCCGGGGATCGATGCTCTCCTGGCGGTGGCCGCAGTCCTCTTCGTTCAAATTCGCTCCACAGGTGGGGCATAAACCCTTGCAATCGGGTTTGCAGGGCCGGCCAATCGGAATATCCAGCACCGTATAATCGCGGATGATCGGTGTCAGATCGATATAACCATCCGCTGGCAATTTCTGCTCCAAGTTATTGGGAGTATTCTCTACTGGATGGTAGGTGAACATTTCCGTAAAGCGGATGTCCACGGGCTGCCAGAAATCTTCCAGGCAGCGACTGCAGTCAAGTGGTGTGAGAGCCTTGATCTTTCCATCCGCTACCACCCCGTCTTCGGTCACGGATATGGTGATCAGGCCCTTGACGTCCACCAGCAGCAGGTCATCGGGCAAACTCAACTTGGTAAAAATAAAATCGAACTCCTTGCGGGTTCCAGGAGCTTCCTTAACCAGGTAGGAAACATCCAGCCGCAGGGGATCGTTCTTCTTTAAAGTCATGATGGTTTCTTAGTGGATTTTTTCCCTTAAACAAAGGAAAAATCCCGCCTCTAGTTGGATTTGGTCCAAGAATGATTATATCCTATTCGGTTCTGGTAGAGAACCAGATACCACTCTCTGCCCGGAATGATTGGAAAAATGGATATAATCACCAGTAGATGATGGCTCAAGAAAATCTCCGCATTACATCTATCGGCCATATCGCCAACCAGGCTTTGCGGCGGAGCCCTTCGGCTCTGGTCACCGGCCAAACAAGCCAGGGGATCTACCTCCAGCTCAGTGGAGATTTTACCCTCTACCTGACGAGTGATGCCTTCCGAGGACCGCTGACCATAAATATCAGGGGCGGTTCAGGGGATTTCCCTTCCATCCAGATCGGAGATATCGCTGATCTGGCCGAAGGTTATTTAAGATTCAGGAATTCCCGGCAGGTGATCAGTTTCCAAAGGCCGTTGATCTGGAAACCCAGCCCACCTCCCCGCTATCAACGGCAGCCAGACACGGGATTCGCTGACTTATTCAACCATGCCAAAATATTACGCCCGGAACAGACCTATCTGGCACTGCTGGAAATGGCGAGAACCGGCGAACATCTACCTGAAAAAGGGTTAGTGGAAATTGGCGATAACCTCATCTGTCTTTCCAGGTCCCTGAAATCAAGGAATCCTCTGGATATCAGCTTAGAAATAAATAATATGCTGGGTGCTGGACCGGGATTGACCCCGCTTTATGACGATCTGGTGCTGGGATTCCTGCTGGCCACTGCCCGCACTCAAGGGCAGGCCTCCTGGTCTGATGAAAAATTCCAGACCTACCTCACTGTCATCACCGCAGCTGAGGAGAAAACGACCAGGTTGAGCTGGAGTTTGTTAAGTTGTGCTTTCCAGGGAAGCGCGGATGAGAGGATCATCCGGGTTTTAGATGGCCTGATCGCTGCCAGGCAGATACCTGATCACGATCTCGAGAGCCTGCTGGATTGGGGCAGCTCGTCCGGGGTGGCTGTGCTGGCTGGCATGTTAATGGCGTTGTCTTAAATGAGCAGGATGCTGGATCCTGGGAGGATCCAGCATCCCGGACTAATCCCTAATTACTGAGCTTTTCCAAACTTTCCACGTGAGCCGGGTTGATGGCATCCCCATATTTGGTCTTCTGCATGCCATCTTTCACCTTCATCAGCTCCTGATAGCGGTCATCTTCCACAAAGGCCACACAGCGGCCAATGCTGGATTCCCCGTCCACAAAACGCCAGGGGAAGAAGCCGATCTTGGCACGCTGATTGAGCAGCAGATCAATATCCCCTCCCAGACATTCGGCATGGATGATCCCGTGCGGGAACATCTCAATATGCATCAGCTGGTACTTGCTGTCATCATAGAATTCCGCCAGTGATTTGCCGTACATTGCCTGGAATACCTTTTCTGCCTCACGTGCCTGGCGGGGCATCCAGTCCCGGATGATGGTATTCATGGGGTGATCGGCGCTGCCGCAGTCCACGCCCAGCCAGCGCAGCTTTTTCTTCTTGGCCCACTCCGCGAATTCCCGGTCGGGGCCGGGGTGTTTGACCATATAGCGGATCTCATCCGCGGTAGGCTGGTCCCAGCCGAAGTGGTGATAACCGGTATGAATGATCAGGATATCACCTTCCTTGACCTCCACCCGGTCCTCCACCATTTTGCTGGAATACACCTGGTAATCAGCCACCGCGTCGCTCAGGTCCACGATCACGCCTTCATTGATCAAAAAGTCCAGCTCCAGCTCAGCTATATCCTTGCCGGGTGTATAAAAATGGATCTCCCCATCCAGGTGTGTGCCAACATGGTTAGAATGGGTCAGCAACTGCCCATTGGCGCCGCTGGGGGCCAGGCGTTTGAAGTATTTAACCTGCAGGGGTTCATAAGTCGGCCAGGGAGGGGTTCCCACGCCAAATGGAATTGTTAGATCAATTGCTTTCATGTATTGCTCCTTTTTTCTTTAAGAGACGAAGTCTTTTAAGAGACCTGATATCCATCATTAATTACATCCAAGATATCAGCTAAATTACCTCACAATCAACAGTCCAGCTGATCATGAATCAGGTTTCTAACTACAATCCATTTTCCTTAAAAAGACGAAGTCTCTTAAGAGACTTCGTCTTTCTATATTAAAACGCGCCGGAGAGCAGCATAAGTACCACTCCGCCAGCCACCACGCTTCCCAGTTGTCCTGCAGTATTGGCGCCCATGGCATGCATCAGCAGGAAATTATCCAGGTCATACTCCTGGCCGACCTTCTGCACGATCCGGGCAGACATCGGGAATGCGCTGATTCCTGCTGCGCCGATCAGGGGATTGAATTTTTTCCCCGACAGGATGTACATCAATTTACCTACCAAAAGGCCGCCCACAGTATCCAGCACGAAGGCCAGCAATCCCATGGCCAGGATCAAGGCGGTAGTTCCCTGAATAAAACTTTCCCCGGACATGGTGCTGCCCACGGTCAGTCCCAGGAATATCGTTGTCACATTGGCGATCTCATTCTGAGCTGATTTGCTTAACCTTTCCACCACGCCCGATTCGCGCATCAGGTTGCCGAACATCAGAGTGGCGATCAGAGGGGAAGCTTTGGGGGAGAGCAGGGAGATCACAATGGTCACCAGGATAGGGAAGAGGATCTTGACTGTCTTGGAGACCGGTTTTTCAGAATATGGCATTTGTACTTTGCGTTCTTTATCCGTGGTCAATAAACGCATCACCGGGGGCTGGATGATAGGCACCAGGGACATATAGCTATAAGCTGTGACTGCAATGGGCCCCAGCAAATGGGGGGCCAGGCGGGTCGACACATAGATGGCGGTCGGCCCATCGATGGCCCCGATGATGCCGATCGAGGCAGCCTCGTTGAGGTTAAAACCAAATTGGAGAGCCAGGATCAGCGTGCCGAAGATCCCTACCTGGCCGGCAGCGCCCAGAATGGCCATCTTGGGATTTTCCAGCAGGGGACCGAAGTCTGTCATGGCTCCAATGCCAATAAAGATCAGCAGTGGAAATAGTTCTGTTCGGATGCCTGCCTCGTAGAGAACGCCCAGAAAGCCGCCCTCGGCCGCATCTGTGATCCCGGTTAATGGCAGATTCGCCAGAATGGCTCCAAAACCGATTGGGAGCAGTAAAACCGGCTCAAAATCCTTTTTAATAGCCAGATAGATCAAAACTCCACCTGCCAGGATCATGATCAGGTTTTTAATCGAAAATGCCTGCAGGGCTCCCAAAAGGGAATTCAGATCAGCAAAATCCATAGAAATTCATCCCAGCCTGAATAATGTTACACCGTACTCAACAGATGTCCCCTCACCAATCATGACCTCAACAATCACGCCATCCTGGGGAGCATGGATGGTGTTCTTCATTTTCATAGCATCCAGAATGCATAAAGGCTCTCCCGCCTTGACAGCCTGGCCGGGTTTTACATGGACCTGGATGATATCTCCTGGCATCGGCGCAGTCACCTCACAGCGTGTTCCAGCAGGAACTGAACGAGTGACCATGTCATCCCCCATATGCACATCTAGCATCTCAGAGCCACCTGTTCCCTCTTCGATCTCAACTTCGAAGCGGCTGCCCTCGATAAAAGCTACGACCGGGCGTTGATCCAGATCTTCCACCTTGACCAGGAATCTTTCTCCATCTGACTGTTACCCATACTTCCTGAGCGCCTTGAGCCATACTTACTCCTCTCCGTGAACCCGATCAACCCCTTTGCGCCACCAATCCCCAACCGGGTCTTCCAATAGTTTACCGAGACTACCCTGGTTGGATCGATCCTGTCTCTTCATCAGCACACTCACTCCAGCTGCCGCTGCTCGTCTTGAGCAAGTGCTTCCCGTTCGCGAGATGGGGAGGGAGAATCTATGGTGAGCGGGTCTTTAGCCTTTGGTTTCCCATCCCTCACCGGGAAGAGGGCTTTTAACAACAAGATCAATCCTATCAAGACTCCCAGAGCAATGAAGGTGATCAAAATCCCGATCCCGCTGAGCGTTAAACCCTGTCCTAACTCATTCACGAAGTCCTCCCAACTGTTAGACTGGCATATTGCCGTGTTTCTTGGGCCTGCTCGTGCCTTGTTTGTTTTTCAACAGCTCCAGGGCCGCGATCAGCCGGGGCCTTGTCTCTGAGGGGATCAATACCTGATCCACGTGACCGCTTTCCGCTGCAGGATACGGTTTGGAGAATTTTCCTTTGTAGGAAGCAATGTACTCCTCCCGCGCCTGATCAGGGTTCTCTGCTGCCTTGATCTGCTTGCCATACAGCACATCTACCGCGCCATCCGCGCCCATCACCGCAATTTCAGCCGTTGGCCAGGCATAGACCAGGTCTGTCCGGATATATTTCGAGCTGAGCACGATATAGGCGCCCCCATAAGCTTTGCGGACGATCACGGCAATTTTGGGAACCGTGGCTTCCGAGTAGGCGTAAACGATCTTGGCGCCATGGCGGATGATGCCGCCGTGTTCCTGGTTGACACCTGGCAGGAAGCCGGGTGTATCCACAAATGTGATCAGGGGAAAGTTATAGGCATCACAAAAACGGATAAAACGGGCGATCTTGTCTGAGGAATCGATATCCAGAACACCAGCCAGGGCATTGGGCTGATTGGCGATCATGCCTACCGCCTGGCCGTGCAATCGGGCAAAACCAACCAGGGCATTGGGGGCGAAATCCAGATGGACCGGAAAGAAACTGCCCTTATCAACCACCCGCTCGATCACCTGGCGCATATCGTAGGCTTCTTCCGGGTCTGTTGGGACCAGATCATTCAATGCCTGGTCCTGCCGGTAGGGATCGTCCTTTGCCTTTAAGTATGGCGGAGGTTCAGCATTATTGCCTGGAAGATAACTGAGCAGCTTGCGGGTGATCTTCAAAGCCTCTTCCTCGGAATCGGCCGCGAAATGAGCCACGCCGCTTTTTGAACTGTGGACCCCTGCCCCGCCCAGGGATTCAAAATCAACTTCCTCATGGGTGACTGATTTGATCACTTTGGGACCGGTAATGAACATATGGCTTGTGCCGCGGGTCATGATCACAAAATCAGTCAATCCGGGAGAATACACCGATCCACCGGCGCATGGGCCCGAGCATGACGCTGATCTGCGGGATTACCCCGCTTGCCTGGGTGTTGCGCCAGAACAATTCTGAATATGCCGCCAGGCTGTAGACACCTTCTTGTATTCGCGCCCCCACAGAATCCATCAACCCTACCACCGGCACGCCAGCATCCAGGGCCAGATCCAGGATCTTGGCCACTTTCTGCCCCTGAACTTCAGAGAACGATCCTCCCATCACTGTAAAATCCTGGGAGAAGAGGGCAATCATCCGGCCATCTACTTTGCCGAAGCCAACCACAACACTGTCTCCGGGATATCTCTTCTGATCCAACCCAAAATCCTGATGGCGGTGAGTCATCAGGGCATCCACTTCCTGGAAGGAACCTTCGTCCAGCAGGGCCAGGACTCGCTCTCTGGCGGTCATTTTGCCTTTATCGTGCTGAGCCTGGATCCTGGACTCTCCCCCTCCACTGGCTGCAGCCTGGCGGATATCCTTCAACTCCGAGATCAGGTCCTTGCTGGTTGGTTTTTTTGATTTTGCACTCATAATACCCTGCCTTCTAAAAAAATCCGCTCCAGGTCCTACTTGATAACGCCTTTCTCCTCCAGAGCCAGGTAGATCTTATCCGCTGAAAGGGGCAGATCTGAAAAACGGATCCCGACTGCGTCATACAGGGCATTGGCTATGGCCGGTGCGGTCTGGACCATAACATGCTCTCCCACTCCCCGGGCGCCCCAGGGACCATCGTCAATGGGGGTTTCAACATAATCCCCGTGGATCTTGCGGGGGATATCAGCAATGGTCGCGATCCTGTAATCCACAAAGCTGGGATTGATCACTTCGCCCTGGTCGTTGAATTTGATCGCCTCATAAGCTGAGCTCATACCGTGCACTGCCCCACCTTCGATCTGGGTCATGATCAGATCCGGGTTGATAGCCTTACCAACATCATATACACTGGCAATATTGAGCACTTCCAGATGGCCAGTTTCCAGGTCCACTTCCAGATCCACCGCCTGGGCACCTACAGTGTAATGGACCACAGCCCTGGTTCCCTGTCCAGTCTCGGGATCCAGATTGGTGACATAGGTGGGCATAAAATGACCCCGCCCCACAACCGGACCTCCCTTCCAGCCTTCATAGTTATCGTTGGGCAAACCATAAACAACCATCTTTTCCAGGGGCTGTTCCCGTTCCGACTTGAAAGAGATGACTATGCCATCTTTGATAGTCAGGTCTTCAACATCCTCATCCCAAGCATCCGCAACCGTTTCCAGGATCTGGGTGCGGGCGTCCTCAGCGGCGGCTTTTACAGCGTTGCCCATCGACCAGGTCAGGCGGGAGGCAACAGTCTGCCATTCATAGGGGCTGTATTTCGTATCCAGCGGTGTGGATACCGTCACCTTTTCATAGGGAATACCAAGCACATCTGCCGCGATCTGAGCGGCCACAGTGAACGCCCCCTGGCCGATCTCCTGTCCACCAACTTCAACTTGAAGCGTGGCATCCTCATTAAACCGGACCACGGCCGCGCTGCCCGGATTGGGAGGCATGGCTGGAGCTTTCCACATGATCGCGATCCCTTTGCCGCGTTTTTTGTTAGGAGCAGTCGGCTTTTCCACCTTATCCCACTGGATAGCCTTCTTTGCCTTTTCGATACAGGCATCCAGGTCGATCGGTGTCATTTGCATGCCTGATACGATCTCATCCCCTGTGCGGACACAGTTGATCCTCCGGAACTCCGCCGGGTCCATGCCCACCTCTTCTGCCAACCGGTCCATGATCTGCTCCAAGCCCCAGTGGATCTCAGGCATGCCAAAACCGCGCATGGCTGAACCAACCGGGTGATTGGTGTAGACGCAGAGCGAATCCGCTTTCACATTGGGCACATCATAGGGACCGGTGCAGGAATAACCCGCTGCCCGGGCGATATTCACACCGTAATCATTATAGGCGCCCCCACCAAAATAATAAGTGAGCTCCATCGCCTGGAGAACCCCTTCCTTATCACACCCCACTTTGATATCGGAAACCAGTGACTGCCGAACCGAGGTGCCCACAAATTCCTCTTCCCGGGTCAGTCGCAGTTTAACCGGATATCCCTCGACAGCCTGGGCCATGACGACCGCACAGGCTTCCATGGTAACGCCAGCTTTGCCGCCAAAACCTCCCCCTACAAAGGGAGCGATGACCCGCAGTTTATTGTGGGAGATGCCCAAACCCTGGGCAATCATGTCCCGCATAGCGAAGGGAGACTGGGAACTGGCCCAAAGGGTTACCTGGCCGTTTTTTTCGGACAGGGCCACCGATGTATGGGTTTCGATCGGCACATGTTCGATCGGTGGCAATCGGAACCGGCCCTCCGCTACGGCCTCGCAATCTGCGAAAGCAGCTTCCACATCACCCTTGCGGATCTTGAACCGTTCAGAGATATTCGTGCCCGGCACCGGAAAGATGAAATTAGCCACGGAATAATCCCCCAGATCCGGGTGGATCAAGGGCGCGTCCGGTTGAGCCGCCTCGACTGGATCATAAATAGCCGGCAGAACCTCATATTCAACCTCGACCAGATTAGCGGCCTCGACAGCGATCTTTTCACTCGTCGCTACCACTCCTGCTACCGGTTCCCCAAAAACCCGGACGCGGTCAGAAGCAAAGATCGGCCTGTCGATCAAATACAAGCCCATTTTCGCGGTCAGATCCTTCCCGGTGACCACTGCCCTGACCCCAGGCAGCGCTTCCGCTTTTTCCGTATTGACACTTTTGATCAGGGCATGGGAATAAGGGCTGCGCACAAGACGGCTGTGCAGCAGATTGGGGCCAAATTGAATATCATCTACAAAAACCGCACAACCGGTGACCTTGTCCAGTACATCGGTGCGGTGAACGCTCTTTCCAACTAGACCGGATTCAGAGGCTTTCATTGTGCACCTCCATTGTTTGAGACTTCCAAAATGGCATCGATGATCCTCTGGTACCCGGTGCAGCGGCATAAATTCCCAACAAGCGCTTTTTGAATATCCTCCTGGGATGGCTGCGAATTGCGGTTGAGCAGCGCCGTAGCTGCCAGCAGTACACCCGGGGTGCAGTAACCGCATTGAACGGCATTAAGTTCTGCAAACTTTTCCTGTAAGGGGGTGAGTTTTCCATTTTGAGCCAGCCCCTCAATAGTGGTAATCTCCTGCCCATCCAGCTCCACCGCCAATACAAGGCAGGAATTGACCGGTTCCCCCCCTACCAGCACCGTGCAGGCTCCACACTCTCCAGCCTCACAACCGTTTTTTGTGCCAGTAATTCCCAGTACATCCCGCAAAGCATGCAGTAGGGTCATATTCGAAGGAACCAGAAGCTTTTCCTCTTGTCCATTCACAATCAATGTGATCTCATGGTTTGACATAATAGATCCTCGTTTGAGATAACAGGTTTGGTTATTTCAGTTTTGCCCAAATCTCTCTCAGGCACTTCAGGGTCAAATTGCGGACCATTTTCTTCTGATAGAGAGCCGTCGCCCGGACGTCTTCAATAGGCGCAGATATCTCCATGGCCATCTCGGCCGCCTGATAAAAAACCTCTTCAGAAAGGGTATTCTGTGCCAGGTAATCTTCCACCGGGGGAACCCTGTAGGGTGTCGGAGCTGTAGAGTTGATGCCTATTCTGAATCGGATATTGGACGTCGTGTCCGGATCCGGAAAGCCCAATGCACCCACACCCACTACAGCCAGGTCGCCCATTTTTGATCTACCCAGTTTGATATATTGGCCCACAGCTCCTTTTGGCGGTACAGGGAATTGGATAGCCTTCAGGTATTCGTCGTTTTTCAGAGCTGTTTTTCCAGGCCCGACCCAGAAATCACTGACCGGAAGCGCTCTTTCCCCGCGGGGACTGACCAGGATCATAAAGGCTTCATAGATCAGCAGGGCTGGTGCCATGTCTGCGCTGGGAGAGGCATTACAAATATTCCCTCCCAGGGTGGCCCGGTTGCGAAGCTGATAATTCCCCACCGTATCCGCAGATTGGCTGAGGACGGGATAATACTTCTCAACATCCTCGCTAGCTGAAAGCTGATTTAAGGTCACAGCGGCGCCGACCATCAGGCCTGCTTTATTATCAAACGAGATTTCTTCCATTCCAGGAAGACCTTTTACATCCAGCAGAGTCGCAGGGCCAGAGCTGCGATCCCGCATCTGGATAAACAGGTCTGTCCCTCCCATCATGAGCTTGATATCAGGACCCTTCTCTATTAATAGATCGAATACTTCCTGGGATGATCCTGCTTTCAGATATTCAAAATCAGGTAGTCCGGGACGTGCCAACATAGTACCTCCTGCTGAAAACCTGTGAAAAAGACTATTCCTTAACAAATTAAAGAGATTTTCTGATTATACACTGCTCAACCATTCTTTATAGGTAATAAATTTCCTGTTCTTCTGGACTGGTTTTATTAAAGAAAAAGGCATCCACTTGAAGTGGATGCCTTTTCTTAAGCTGATTTTACTGAATTACATATCTGCTACTTCCGAGGGTTTGAAGATCAAGAAGATGGCATTGATGAGGATGCCCAGCACTGCAGCTGTCGCGATGGATGGAAGTCCGCTGGGGAAAACACCCTGCAGAACGGGGATGGGCAGGAAGCCACCGGCATAACCGATGTTTCCACCAATACCCACAACCATGATCACCGCACCTACTGCCAGATTGCGGGGATTGAAAAGACTGACCTTATTCTCCACCATCAGGGCGATACCCTGCATGCCGATCACACCAAAGAGGTAGATCGCCAGGCCGCCGCTAACAGCCACAGGAACAGTATTTACCAGCGCCTCAAGTTTGCCGATGAAACCCAGCACCATGGAGAGCGCGCCTGCAGCGATCAGGACCGGTCCGGAGTAGTTGAGGGTAATGGCCATCAGGGAGTTGTTCTCACCGTAGTTGGTTCCTGCGGTGGAGCCGAACAGACCGTTGATGAAGTCACCGATGCCGTCCAGGATCAGGTTGAAACCGATGTGCTCATCCAAATGGTAGGGCTCTTCCCCTATCGATTCAGCATAGCGATCCACGTAAAGGCTGATCTGGTACAGGTGGGCGGTTGATTCCGGGATGGTGGCGATGGCCATGATCGAGATGCTGAAAATAGCCGTTACAACCATCGCTCCAGTGAAGCTCGGGAAAGTGAAGTGTGGCACTACAAACCAGTTGGCAGCAGCGACTCCGGACATGTTGATCAAATCAAAGGGAATCGAAACCAAGTAACCGACGATTGCGCCCAACAGGATGGGGATCATGCCCAAAAAGCCTTTGCCGCGCAGGTAAACCGAAAGAAGGATGGTTACCAGGAGGGTGACGATCGAAACCACCCAATTTGCCTCAGCCATACCGAGGGCTGCAAAACCAAGGCCGAAACCGATGATGGCAGCAACGGATCCGGTGACAATCGGAGGAAGGACCTTGTCAACAGCCTGCTTTCCGACAGCCTTGATGATCAGGCCGACCACGATGTTGATCAATCCAGTGACCAGGATGCCGGCCTGCATGGTGCTGATCAGCTCATCGCTGGCAGGTACGCCCCACTCAGCGCCAGTGATGGCCAGGTAAGCAGCCAGATAGCTGAAGCTCGAGCCATAAAAAAGAGGAATGAACTTGCCAATTCCGATCTTGGACAGGACCAGGGCCACAATCGTCGCTAGACCGGCAACAAACAGCACTGTCGAGACGTGGAACCCGGTAAGCATGGCACACAAGACCGTTGCCGGGAACATGGTCAGCACATGCTGAAAACCCAAGATGATCATCTTTCCAAATGGAGGAACTTCGTTTGGAAGATAACCAGGTATCTTCCTTCCTTCAGTAGCCATTAATTCTCTCCTTAACTAATGATATTGACCATTCTATTGAAAAATGAATACGAGTAGATCTGCGAAATATTCCCCTTCACCTCCTTCTCCAGGCAATTCCATTTCCTTCGACTAAGATATTTAACCCGGATTATAGTAAGTAGTAATGCATCTCCGGTACATTCCTTAAGATTTTAATCAAAAAAGAACCACCAAAATGGTTCTTTCTCACTCCTTCAAGGTTTATAATCCCGAACGGTTAAAATCCAACCCCGGTGCTTTTGAAGATTTGAAATCCTCTTGTGTGTCCCCATATCAATCTTCATTCTAATCAATCCTTGGATTGTGTCAATGATTGATTCCACCACAAAACTCCCATTAAATGGCAATCAATGGATCAGGTCAAGCTGAACAGCAAGATCAAGCCAATCACTGCCAGGATGCCAATCCCCACAGCCCATTTCACCCAGGGAGCTCCCAATAAATCCCGAGCCACTGCAGCTGCATAATCACTTTCAGCGGCCTTTTGATACGAAACCTCCCGATCTTCCTCAGCAGCGGCCACACGTTCTGCCAAAACATTATCGAGTGTCTCAAAAGCCTGGCTGATGATACTTTTAGCCACTGTATCGATCAAACGTTGCCCAACAGCAGCCAATTTACCCCCGATCTGAACTTCTCCAGTGTAGCCCATTAGGGTTTGATTATTGCTTTGAGGAGTAAGAGTAACATCCCCGGTTCCTTTCATGAAGCCTGGTTTTCCGCGCCCCTCAACTGTCATGGTATAGCTGACAGGGTGATCCTCATTGGAGATCACCAGCTGACCAGAGAACTCCCCCGCCACTGGACCTACGCGGACGTTCATGACCGCTTCGTAGGTATTTTCTCCAACCAGTTCCATCTTTTTTGTGCCCGGAAGGGCCGCAGCCATCACCTCGGTATCTCTGAACAGATCCCAGACTTGCTGCTGGGTGCCAATAAATATATGTTCTCCATCAACTTTCATCTTCTTCCTCCCTCCGGTGGAGCAGCTCATATAGTCGATTTGGGCTCAGCGGCGTTTCCGTGATCTCCAGGCCAAATTCCTCGAAAGCGTTTTCCAGGGCCTGGGCAAAAGCAGCCGGCACGGGAATGGCTCCTGCTTCTCCTACCCCCTTTGTCCCTAATTTGTTATTGGGAGCTGGGGTATTTTCATGATAGACCTCAATTTTGGGCGGCATTTCTGTCGCGAATATTAACAGGTAATCCGCAAGGCTGGCATTCATCAGCTGACCATTCTCATCATAATGCAGCTTCTCATAATAAGCATTACCTATACCCATGGATACACCGCCGTGGATCTGGCCTTCCACCACCAATGGGTTAAGCATGGTACCGCAGTCTTCCACGGTGATATATTTAAGGATCTTGATCATCATCGTTTCCGGGTCCACTTCCAGGATCATGCCATGGACACCAAAAGCGGTCGCGCCGTAAGCAGGTCCAAAGTACTTGGTGGATTCCAGTCCCGGTTCAGTACCTGGCTCCACCGCTCCCCGGAAGGGATTGGCCAGTACGGCCAATTCTCCCAGGCTGATGGATTTTTCAGGGATATCAGCCACTCGAACCAGCCCATCCTCCAACTCCAGTTCCCCTTCCGGCGTTTCCAGGATCTTGCTGGCCAGCTTAAGGACTTTGATCCGCACGTCACTGGCAGCTGCCAAGACTGCATTCCCGGCCACAACAGCTCCCCGGCTGGCAAAGGTACCAGTGCCCCAATGAATTTCCGCTGTATCACCAGAAACCAGGCTGACATCTTCCACTTCCACACCCAGCTGCTCGGCAATGATCTGGGCAAAGGAGGTCATATGGGATTGCCCCTGGGTGCCAACACCCGTGGCGGCGCTGATCTTTCCGCTTGGCTCAATGGCTACCCGGGCTCCTTCATAAGGACCCACACCTGTGGTTTCAATGAAAGGCACCAGCCCAATTCCGACATATTTTCCTTCTGCGCGTAACCGGGGCTGCTCCTCTTTGATGAATTTTTCATATTCGATCTTTTCAACCGCTTTGTCATAAGCTGGCTGGTAGTTCCCGGAATCAAAGACCAGGTTGGTAAATGCCTGGTCAATAATCTCATGGTCATATGGGAACTGGTCCGACTTGATGAAATTCAACCTCCGCACTTCGATGGGATCCAAGCCTAATTCTCTGCAGCCGATATCCAGCATGCGCTCAACAATATAGATCCCCTGGGGGCGGCCAGCACCCCGAACTGGTGTGGTGATGATCTTGTTCGTGAAAACTACCGAAAGCTCACTGGAGTAGTTCTTGACATCATAAGGTCCCATGGAATGAGACTGGGTATTGAGCGGGATCGTCAACCCATAGGGATCGTACGCGCCAGTATCATGAATGATGGATTGTTTGATACCCAGGATACGTCCCTCCTCGGAAAGGGCCATTTCTACTTCCTGGATTTGCTCCCGCTCCTGGGTTGTGGCGTAAAAGTTCTCCTTGCGGTCCTCGATCCACTTCACAGGCCGATCCAGCTTCATGGTCAGCCAGGGCAGCACCATTTCTTCAGCATAGAACATCATGATCTTTGGCCCAAAACCGCCCCCAACAAATGGCGCCACAACTCGCACCTGGTGGGTTCTCAATCCCAGGCGGGAGGCCAAACCGTTGCGGATGGGGATGGGAGACTGGGTCGCGTCCCAGACCATTAAATGTTGATTCTTCTTATCCCAATCCACCACTATGCCGCGGTTTTCCATGGCGGCCGCAGCTCCCCGGTCCAATTTGAATTTCCTTTTGAAGACCAGAGCTGCTTCTTTTTTCGCGGCTTCATAGTCTCCCTTATTCTGGACCAGGTGGGCAGCCAGGTTGGATTCCAGGTCGTCATGAACCAGGGTATGACCCGGCTCGAGGCATTTTTCCAGATCGGTCACTGCCGGAAGCGGTGAATATTCAACATGTACCTCTTCCACCGCGTCTTCAGCGATATAGCGGCTTTCAGCCACCACAACAGCAATGATCTCACCCGCATGTTTGACCTTATCTTTAACCAAAGGAACCTGCCTGCGGGAATGGAAGACCACATCTTTCAGAGTAGGCGGCGGAGATACCAGCGGTGGACCGGGTTCCCAGTCATCCCCCATATCTTCTGCCGTAAAGATCCCCACCACTCCGGGAATCTCTTGGGCCTGGCTGATATCAATGCTTTTTATTCTCGCGTGGGCATAATCACTACGCACAAATGCGGCATGCAGCATATTGGGAAGATTGATATCTCCCACAAATAGCGCTCCCCCGGTCAACAGGCGGGGATCCTCTACTCGTTTCACTCGTTTGCCTATCACTTTGTAATTCACTTCAGCACCTCATCTGGATATCTCATCAGACCAACTTTGGGTTTGTTCGGATCCTACCTCGCCTTTTCTGCGGCCAGTTTGACAGCATCAACGATATGCTGGTAGCCAGTGCAGCGGCAGAGAACTGTGGAAACCGCTTTCCGGATCTCTTCATCCGTCGGATCGGGGTTTTCTTCTAACCAGGGCACAAGTGTGGTCAGGAAACCTGGAGTGCAGAAGCCGCACTGGAGGGCATGAGCCTCACGGAATGCTTCCTGGAGAGGGTGCATATCATCAATAGTGCCTAACCCTTCCACAGTCAAGATCTCCTGGTTGTGGACCTGGGGCGCAAAAATCAGGCAGGACCGCACCGGAAATCCATTCAGCAGTACAGTGCAGGCACCGCAGACACCATGTTCACATCCCACGTGTGTCCCGGTCAAGCCTAAATCATTCCGGAGAAAATCGCTTAACAAGGTTCGGGGGTCCACAGTCTCTTGATAGACCACGCCATTTACCGTGACGGAAAGTTCAAATGTGTTTTCCATGGTTATCTCCTATTTTCCGCCCTTTGCCCGTTGAAAAGCCTCTTCCAGAGCTCTCCGGGTGAGGATATTTGCCAGGTGGCGCCGGAAGTCAGCTGTGGCATGGATATCGCTGCCGGGATCGATCTCATCTGTGGAAGCCTTTTCTGCAGCGGCCTCGATCAGTTCGGAAGTCACCTCTTCTCCAATCAACATACTTGCCGAGCCAGGGGCAGAAACTGGACCATCTCCTGCGCTGAGATAAACCAGGCGGGCATTTGTGGGGCGATCCTTTTTGTCCAACGTGAGCAGAGCTGCCACACCCAGAAGGGCAAAATCATGGGACCGGCGAGAGACTTCTTTGATAGACCAGCCAGATCGAATCGGCAGCGGAGGAATTTCAATTTCTACCAGCAATTCTTCCGGTTCCATGACAGTCATCAGCAAACCTACAAAAAATTCGCTGGCAGGGACCACGCGTTCAGCTCCCTGTTTCAATATCTTAAACTTTGCCTCCAGGGCAGTTGAGACAACAACCAGTTCTGCGGAAGCATCCGCATGGGCCAGGCTTCCTCCTATCGTCCCTCGATTTCTGATCTGGGTGGTAGCGATCAGGGGCATACTTTCATGGATCAGAGGAGCTATATCTTTCACAAGATCACTTCTTTCAAGTGAAGCATGACGGACCATAGCGCCCAACCGTAAATGATTCTTATCCTCCTGGATCTGGGCAAGCTCTGGGATCTGATTGATGTCCACCAGCACTTCTGGCTGGACCAACCGGAAATTCATCATCGGAACCAGGCTCTGACCGCCGGCAAGTACTTTGGCGTCATAGCCATGTTCAGCCAGCAGTGACAGCGCCTCTGGTACAGATCTGGGAGCATAATACTTAAAAGGTGCAGGTTTCATATTGCCTCTCCATGCGTTTCAAGCCCTATTCAATTATTTATTTCTAAACCACAGTACTCAGCCCACATCCAGCAGTGAGATCTCCCTCTGCAGGCAGTCTTCCAGGGAAGTCGGCTGTCTTCCCAGCAGCCAGTGCAGCATACGGGGGTTGCCGGAAAATCCATGGTTCTGATAATGCAGGAACATTTTAACCAAAGTGGAGACCTGATAGGAACCCAGGCCAGATCTGGGATACCTGCTCCTGCCAATCCTCCAGAGAGATCTGCTCAGCCTGGATCTCTTTGCCCAGCAGTCTTCCAAGCAGAGAAGCGATCTCTTCTTGGGATGTTAATCCAGTACCGACCAGCTGATAGACAGCCCCGGCATGGGTCCCTTCAGTCAGCACGATCGCTGCAACATCAGCAACATCGTGAAGATCCACCAGGCAGAGCCTGGTGCTAACGGAGTAGGGCACCTGGTAAATGCCCTCCCGACTGATCCTATCCAGCTGGTTTGTGATGTTCTGCATATAAGCGGTTGGCTGGAGAATGGTGAACGGAAGCCCGGAAGCGATCAACTGCTCTTCCACGCGCAGCTTCAACCAATGATGGGGCATATCCTCCAGCTGGGGATGCAAGACGGAATGGTAAACGAAGTGGTCCACACATTCACGGAAGGCTTCCTGGATGACAATTTGGCCGATTTCCACTTCTCGGGGATGAATATTGGGAGGAATATGATAAACCGCTTGCACACCCTGCATCGCGTTTTGCAGGTCCTCTTCACTCAGCAGGTCACCCAGAAGGGCATTCTCCGCTCCAGCCTCGATCACACTCGAACGGTGTTCCTCCTGGTGGATCAACCCCCGCACCCGGACCCCTCTGGCTGCCAATGATCGGATGACAGCTAAACCTGTTTTCCCGGCTGCACCGGTTACCAGTATCATCATCTACCCCTTATTCAGATTCCTTGAAGGCTACAAACCTGGCCCAACAAGACGCCAATTCCATACCTTTTTGGATAAAACAGCCAATATAATAGCGTCCACTTTCCATCTTTGCCAGATCGGTTCCCAGGTTTTCAGCATGGATAATGCCTTTCGGGAACAGATTCAGATGCATGTCCTGGTAATACTTATCGAGGGGATAGATCTCATCCCAACCAGCCCCATACTGCTCGATCAGTTTTTGATTGGCTTCCTCGAAGGTCTTGGGGTGCCAGATACGCTGTATGGTGTTCATGGGATGTTCCATAGCCACGCAGTCCACTGCCAGCCATTTGATATCCTTCTCGATGCACCAGTCTGCGAAATCGGGAGAGGGGCCTGGATGACGGATCATATAGCGGAATTCATCCGAATCCGGGCTGTTCCAACCATATTGGTGGTACCCGGTTTTGATCACGAGGATATCGCCTTTCCTGACATCCACAACCTGCTGGATCATTTCCGGCGTGTACACGCTGGTATCGGAGACGAACTTGGAAATATCCGCTACAACGCCCGGGCCAAACCATTTTTCAAATTTCGTTTCACCGATCGTTGAACCTGCCGCGTGAAAGTGCTTCTCGCCATCCATATGAGTTGCCAGGTGGAAGCTGGCCCGGCAGTGGGCATTATTACGGCCCAATCCGAAATACTGGCCGCCCACCCTTTTGGTGTAATTCACTGAAAGAGGCACATAATTCGCCCATTGAGGGGTTTGCACACTGAAGGGCAGGGTCATATCCAGCATGTGGATCTCTTTCATGCTGGCAAGGAATTCCTTTTCCTCCATGTCTTCCGGTGCCTGGAGAGCAACTGCCCGGCACCAGGAAGATTCCACTTCCATAAATGGAATGGGGAAGATCATGATCCAGGCCCTCTGATTGGCCAACTTACTAATCTGGCCGCCCAAGGATTCAGCCAGCAAAAGACCTGCTTTGGGCATGGTGATATGGGTCAACTTGTGATATTCCTCTGGTGGGAATAACTCATCCCAGCTGGCTCCATGGGTTACTTTTAATTTAGCTTCCGCTTTATCGAACTCCCGGGCATGCATATAGCGCAAATTGGTGTTCATGGGATGCTCGGCGCTGCCGCAGTCTACTCCGATCAATTTCAGTTTTAAATCCAGGGCCCACTGAAAGAAATCCGGTGATGGGCCTGGGTGGCGCAGATAATATCCAAATTCCTTGTTCTCTATGCCGCCCTGTGCATCCGGATTGGGCACATCAGGCTGGTCCCAGCCGTGCTTATGATAGCCGGTGTTGATGATCAGGATATCGCTTTCTTTCACTTCAACCTTCGCGGTGATCATCTCCGGAGTATACAGGCTGTAATCCGAGACTTCCTCCGAGATATCGACCACCACTCCCTCACCGGAGAGATCAGTCAGGGGGATATCGGCGATCGCCCGGGCACCAGAGTGGAAAGCACGCGGACCTACCAGGTGGGTCCCGGTGTTATTGGACCACTCGATCTGTTGTCCATTGGCTCCCATTCCTCCCCCAAAGGACCCGGTCAATCTCTTGAAGAAATGCACCTGGAGCGGCATCTCCCCCGGATAAGGCGGTGTGAAGATGCTCATCGCCTGGGTCAAATCGTACATCCGGGCTTCATTCAGTAAATTGATAACATTCTCTCGTTTCATTTCTTTCCTCCCCAATCGGATAACCCTGGACTGAGCCAGAGGCAATCTTTACCCTATCTTGTAATGCTCCGCGAACGCTACCAGGGCTTCCTGGAACAGGCTGATCGGAGGCCGGACCAGTCCAGCACCTACCTGGCCAATGCCAGCTTCCTTGTGGGCGATCCCGGTATTGATCCGCGGGGTGATATTCTTTTCAACAATCTTGCGAAGATCCATCCCGGTAGGCGTACCCCTGAAGTCTAGGGGTGGGATAGTGAAATATTTATGCTCCGCGAAGGTGATCTCATACATTTCCAGAGTGGTATTGATAGCATCCTTGGGTGTTCCGCTGACAAAGTTAACGATTGCCGGCGCACTGGCCATGGCAAAACCACCTATGCCAGCTGATTCTGTGATGGTGCTGTCCCCAATATCCCCACTGGAGTCCTCTTCCGTATAACCCGGGAAATAAAGTCCCTTCGGAGTCGGTACCGGGGCGGTGAACCAGCGCTCTCCCAAACCGCTGATCCGGATCCCAAAATCCGTGCCATTACGGGCCATAACACTGACGATCGTGCTGCCCTCGATTCCGTGAGCGACATCGGACATGGCTTTGCAGGCAGCCATGACAGGATTGAGCACACTCAGCGCGTTTTCTCCCAGGAATGCCAGGACTTTTGAAGCCGCCTTGTTATCTTTAGCAACCGCGGTGATCAGGGGGGCCAGCTTGGCGGTGAACAGGATCGAGCCGGCTTTATTGCGGTTGTGGCCTTCATCGCCCATGTGCAGCGATTCCGCCAGCAGGGCCCGGATATCGATGCCCTCGCTGGACTCGATCGCATCCTTCAGCAAAGGAGCCATGACATCTTCCATCCAGCGCAGCTTGGCAATCACTTCTTCTGAATAGGCGCCATAGCGCAGCACCTTGCCGTAGCCTTCATTAAGGTTGGAATAGGTCTTATTTCCATGAGTTTTATTTTCCAGGATGTAGACCGACATCGATGGGCTGGTCAAACCTGCCATCGGCCCTACAGCCTGGTGGTGGTGGCAAGGCTCTAATTCAATCTCGCCGGACTCGACCAGTTTTTGGGCCTCTTTCATATCCTTGGCTTTGCCCTCGAAGATCAACGCTCCGGTGATTGCTCCCCGCATCGGGCCTGAAGCGCGGTCCCAACTAATGGGAGGTCCTGCATGCAGCAGTAGGTTGTCCCGCATTCCCGGGATAACATCGATGGCTTTGCCCATTCCAACCCAGACGGGACGGGCCTCCATCATTCGTTCAACTGCTTCCTGATTGGCTTTTTCTATATCCATTCCCAGCTCCTTTTCAACCAGACTAAGGCATTAAACTATCAAGAATCCTTTTTTGTATATCGTTTACCCGGCTCGAACTTGGAGCGGGCTTCTTTCAGAATTTCCTCATAGAGGGCCAGGTTGCGGTCCTCGAGGTGATCGAACGGCTGAGGGCTCTTGCTGCCCCAGGTGATGTAGCGCAGGGGATCCGGATCCAATTTAGCGGCAATGATCTCCTCTGTACCCCGGGCCTGGGCCAGCCGCCAGGCAATCGGGTTAACGATCATGCTGTGTCCGAAATAATAATTGCCACCTGCATCCGGTCCAACCATATTCGTGCTGACCATATAGACATGGTTATCATATGCCCGGGCGCAGTTTGTGATATACCAGATATCAAAGGACCGCAGCAATGCTGAGGGCCGGACAATCACTTCGGCTCCCTTTACAGCTAAGAGGCGCGACAGTTCCGGAAAATCCCCATCATAACAAATGATCATACCGATCATGCCCAATTCGGTTTCATAGACCTCGGCGCTGGTTCCAACTTCAGTCCAGCCCCCGAATTCCTTCCTCTCTCCCGGAAAGGGATGGGTCTTATCATAGATGCCGATGATCTGGCCATCAGGACCGATCAGAATCGACGCGTTCAGGATCCGTCCTTTTTCCCCAGCCCTGCGGTATGTTGGCCAGACCACATGAACACCCAGTTTCTGAGCCCTTTCCTGGATGGTTTCGGTCAAACTACCCGGAACCTCATCTACCAGTTCCCATAAAGCATCAGCTGAGAGCCCAGTATCAAATCCGGTAGTCACCGTTTCAGGGAAGACCACCAGATCAGCCTGGTAATCTTCAACTGCTTTATCCAGCCATTTGACGCATTTGGCAATATTTTCCTGGGGTTTATTGGGAGTTATTGCGATCTGGACACAGGCGGCTGTAAATTCTTTCATCAGGAAGTATCTCCTTTTATCCTTTCATCTTTTCAAGCAGGGCAGCCAAATCAGTATTCCCGCCGGCTGCTGGTTTCCAATCAACCTGGATCACATCCCTTTCCTGGTCCTTCAGGGACTCGGTAAAGGATTCCAAACCAACGTTAATGGCTGCAAAGGGGCCGTTCACAGTCTCCAGGTCGATCCCGCTGAAATCCTTCTCGTCCTTGACCAGATCCACTCCCTCAAGCCCACCCACCAGCTTTCCCGCATATCTAACCGCCTGGTCGCTGCTCAGGTAAACCTTTCCGCCAGCCTTTTCCAGAACTTCCCGTTGGGCAGCCATATCCTGGGGATCGAGGTCAGTCCCGGAGAGGGTGATCACCACATCCAGGCGCCGATTATTTTTACTCGCGCTCTTGATCGCAGATTCGATCGCCGGCGCCAGCTCGCTGGCTGGATCGGGGTGAGAGCCATAACCCAGCACGACATCCAGCAGGATCAGGGCCACTTCGGGGTCAGCGGCTTCTGTTTCCAGACGCTGGATGCGGAGTTCGTTATCCATCATCGGATGCAAGCGTCCTACAGTGAATTCATCTTCCCCAAGGTCGACGATCGTATGCTCCTGACTGATCAGTGAGTTCTCCAGCTTCTTTTCTTTGTTAATTGGCACATTGGAATAAAGATTGGGCAGCGTCTTATCAAGAATCAGCAGGGCTTCATAAGCCAGGGTGCCGCCAGAATACAACCCGCGCAAGTAACGCTGGCTGGGGTTGAATCCACCCAGATCCATCTCACCCTCCGCCAGCGGTGTTTCCGAATCGCTTTCGAGGGCCACCGCGGCCGCCGCAGTATCGTCAAAGGTGGAGGCGAAATAGAGATTATCGATCTCTTTTAAATTAGTCTGATAACCGATAAAATTCACCACGACCGGTTTGGACAGCTCCCTGGCATAGGACAGGATACGGTCAGCAGTTACAGTATCGGGCGGCTTGGAGATCAGGACGATCACCTTCGTATCCGGGTCACGGTCCAGTAAATCCAGGGCCATGCGGGTGGTGATGCCGCCTACTTTGGAGGACAGATCCCGGCCGCCTGTCCCAATGGCATGGGTCAGTCCCCCGCCGTAGTGGTGGATGCGGATCGAGACCTGCTGCAATCCGGTTCCGGAAGCGGCCACCAGACCGATCGCTCCTGCCCGGGTTCGGTTGGCGAAGCCCAATCCTGTACTCTTGACGATGGCTGTGCCGCAGTCCGGTCCCATTACAAGCAGGCCTTTACTCGCGCCCAGTTCTTTCAATTCGATCTCTTCCTCCACAGTGACGTTGTCACTGTAAAGGAAAACGTGTTTTCCCAAACGCAAAGCCTCGCGAGAAACCCCGGCGGCATAACGTCCTGGGACAGAGATCAAGACCCAGTTTGCACCGGGCAGGGATTTGTCAGCTGACTCAAGGCTTTTGGGCAGGAAATCCTCCCCGGCACCTTCCCTGCTGCGCCGGGCAGTCACCAGTTCATCGACTTTGGAGATTGCATTTCGCGCTATTTTTTCGTCCTTGGCTTTGACCACGATCACCAGATCGTCGGCTTTGGCGACTTTGATCTCATCCACCAGGAGGCCGGTTTGGCCTAATAGTTCTAGGTTGGCCTCCGTGCCCATCACTACCCCGGCGTCTTCTACGCCAGGAAGCTCAGCCAGGGAACGCTGAAGCTGCATCAGGACTACAGAATCAAAATATGCACCAGTGCGGATCTCAGTTTGAATAAATACCATAAATGATCTCTCAAGTCTTTAGATTATTTTTTTCGCCTCAAAATCGGCGACCTGCTCTGGGGAGTAGCCCAGCAGGTCGATCAAGATTTGATGGTTATGTTCTCCCAGGACTGGAGGTGGATGATGCACCTCAGCTGGCGTTCGGGAGAGTTTATATGGGAAGCCGGTCAGGGGGATCAGGCCGGCAGTGTTATGTTCCACTCTCTGTATAAATCCTCTATCCTCGCTCTGGGGGTGTTCAAAAACCTCTGGCAGGGAGTTGATCGGGCCGCAGGGCAGGCCAGCCTCCCGGATCAGAGCTAGCCAGTCCTCGGCATCCTTCTCCTTGAAAATCCCATTCAGAGTCGCAATTAGATCTGATCGGTTCTTGACTCGTTCCTGGTTGGTCAGGAAGCGGGGATCTTCTTTTAATTGGGGATGGCTGATCGCATCACAAAGCTTTTCCCACTGGCGCTGGTTGGCTGCGCCCAGCACAAACCCTTTATCACGAGCCTGGAAGGGCTCATAGGGAGCGATATTGGGATGAGCATTGCCAACTCTCTCTGGCGCCTGGCCGCTGACCAGATAATTCGAGGCAACATTGGCAAGCAGGGCTGCCTGGGTATCCAAAAGGGAGATATCGATCTGCTGCCCTTCCCCGGATTCCATCCGTTCATAGATGGCAGCCAGAATGGCAGATGCGGCGAACATGCCGGAGGTGATATCGATGATCGGGATTCCCACCCGGGAGGGCGGTCCCTCTTTGGGTCCGGTGATGCTCATCATTCCCCCTTCCGCCTGGACAATGGCATCGTAACCCGGACGATCTTTATCAGGACCAGTGCGGCCGTAACCGCTGATCGAGCAGTAGATCAAACCCGGGTTGCCCTCTTTCAGGGCTTCATATCCCAGACCCATCTCATCCAAAACGCCGGTGCGGAAATTTTCGATAAAAATATCAGAAACCCGGACCAGTTTACGGATGATCTCCAGTCCAGCAGGGTCCTTCAGATTGACTGTCAGGCTTCTTTTATTGCGATTTGCAGAGAGGAAATAGGCTGATTCACCGGGATAGGGCCCATAGGGGTCACCTACAAAGGGAGGTCCCCAGCCGCGGCTTTCATCCCCCGCGCCAGGGAGCTCGATCTTGATCACATCCGCGCCAAAATCCCCCAGCATCATGGTGCAGTAGGGACCAGCCATGGCCCGGGTAATGTCTACGATCCGGATATTTTTGAGGGCAGCCACGGATCTCTCCTTGTAATAGCGGTGATGGATGTATCTCCCCGCTCTGGGAAGTAAATTTAGTATACCTTAATTGGCCTTTATCAATGAGGTTATCCACGGTTTTTATTAAGGGCAGTAATCAATTATGCTATACTGCGATTAAAGTCCTGAAAACCGGGCCGGAAATCCGAACTTGTCCCCCCTTTTTCAGGTTTTTTTCCTACTCAAAGCCTAATCATCAGGACCAAATTTGTATTTGAGAAAATGAGGAGTTTCTATGTCCGCCCGAACAGAAAAAGAGAAAATGCTGGCAAGCGAGGTTTATAACTGCCTTGATCCAGATCTGAAGCGGTTCCGCCAGGTAGTGAAAACAAAACTCAGAGTATATAATGAGTCGGATGAGGAAGATGACCGGCGTTCTCTGCTGGAGGATCTACTGGGGAATATTGGTGAAAACCTCATCATCTGGCCCCCATTCAACTGCATATACGGCGAAAATATCTACATCGGGAACAATGTTTTCCTCAATTTGAACTGCATGATCATTGATAATAACCGGGTTGAGATCGGGGATCATGCCATGGTTGGGCCCGGGGTCCAGATCTACACTGCTGCCCATCCGCTGGATGCAGAGTCGCGCAAGCTGGGCTGGGAGGTGGCCAAACCGGTCACGATCGGGAACAGCGTCTGGATCGGGGGCAGCGCCATCCTCCTTCCCGGGGTGAAGATCGGAGAGCGATCGGTTGTGGGTGCTGGCGCGGTGGTGACCAAGGATGTACTGCCAGGGGTCGTCGTTGCCGGAAATCCAGCCCGGATCATTCGTGAGATTGAAGGATAACCTGGAGCAAAGCTTGAAACAATGGAAATTTTGATCTGGATGAATATGACATAAACGTCCCCCCGGATAGGGATCAATTCTAGCGAGAGGCTTGACAAAAACCCACCACCCATATAGACTTAGGGAAAGTTTTAGAAAGGAAAAAATATGTACCTGATCAGTGTGTGATGATGGCTGTGATGATGATGGTCATGCGGATGGGCCGCAAGAGCCCACCCCCTCGCCTGGCAGCCGTGCGTGTTAAAAAAGATCACTGAAACACGAACTTCGAACTATCCGAGCTGTCCAGATGGACAGCTCTTTTTATTTACTATTCAAATTGGAGCGAATCATGAGCAAGAACATCCTCGTCGCCGTAGCCTGGCCTTACGCCTCAGCTGATATCCATGTGGGCAATATGACCGGATCTTATTTGCCGGCTGATATCTATGCCCGCTTCCACCGCTTACAAGGGAATAAGGTATTAATGGTATCTGGATCGGATTCCCACGGCACGCCGATCACTGTCCGGGCTGATCAGGAAAATAAATCGCCGGAAGAAGTCTATCAGGAGTACCATACCAGGTTCCTGGGTCTATTTCAAAAATCAGGGTTAAGCTATGACCTGTACACCAGCACTCACACACAGAATCATTTTAAGGTTGCCCAGACCATGTTCAGCGCGCTTAAAGAAAAGGGCTACCTTTATGCGGAAACCCAGAAACAGTGGTATTCAACTACTCAGGAACGGTTCCTGCCCGACCGCTACGTGGAAGGCACCTGTTATATCTGCGGTTATGAAAACGCCCGGGGGGACCAGTGCGACCAATGCGGTAATCTTTTAGAAGCTAATGGCTTGATCAATCCCCGCTCCAAGATGGATGGTTCAACCCCGGAGCTGCGGGAGACAGAGCACTTTTACCTCGATCTGAGTGCCCTTCAATCTCAGATAGTTGAGTTCCTTAAAGACCGGGAGGATTACTGGCGGCCCAATGTGCTGCGTCAATCCCTGGGTCAGATCCTGGCTCAAGACCTGCACGGCCGGGCTATCACCCGGGACCTTCAGTGGGGCATTCCTGTACCCGTTCCCGGGTGGGAGGAAAAACGCCTCTACGTCTGGTTCGAGGCCGTTATCGGTTATCTTTCGGCCGCGATTGAATGGGCTGCCCTGACCGGAGAGGAAGAAAGCTGGAAAGATTGGTGGTACAACCCGGAAGCCCGGGCCTATTACTTCATCGGCAAGGATAATATCCCATTCCACGCTGTGATCTGGCCGGCTGAACTGGCCGGTGTGGGCAGCACTTTCGGCGCCTTTTTCGACGAGGATGACTCACGCGAACTGGTTCTGCCTTATGACGTACCCGCTAATGAGTTCCTCAATATGGAGGGCCAAAAGATTTCCGGCAGCCGTAATTGGGTGGTGGATGCCCTTGATTTCCTATCCCGCTACGATCCAGATCCCCTGCGCTACTATCTGACCGCCAACATGCCTGAGACCCGTGATACAGATTGGGAGTGGAGTGAATTTGTCACCCGGAATAACAACGAACTGGTCGCAACCTGGGGCAATCTAGTAAATCGAGTGCTTTCATTCGCGCATAGGACTTGGGACGGGAAAATACCTGATCCCGGGGATCTGAGGCCGGAAGACGAAGAGATCATCAAGGTAGTCGAAACTGGATTTGAGACGGTCGCTGATCTCTATGACAGGGTAAAATTGCGGGCAGCCCTGACCGAGACCATGCGCCTGGCCAGTGAGGTCAATAAATACCTCGATGGAAAAGCTCCCTGGTTTGAGATCAAGGAAGATCAGGACAGCGCCGCAAAATCCGTTTACACCGCCATTCGGGCCATCGATTCACTTAAGATCCTCTTTTCTCCCGTTCTGCCATTCACCTGCGAGCAGCTTCACCAAATCTTGGGCTACGACAAGCCTCTCTTTGGAGAACAATATACCGAAGAGATTGAGGATAACTTGGGGACACATACCGTGCTGCGCTACCGCGCTGGGGAGGTCTGCTGCGATTGGCGCCCGAGCGAGATCAAAGCTGGACAAGAGTTCAATCAACCGACTCCGTTATTCAAGAAACTGGATCCGGAAGTTGCGGAACAGGAGCTGGAACGGATGGGTTAAAACCAAAATCCCCACCCATTAACAACCAAACTCCACATCTGTCATCCAAACTCCACAACTCTGTCATCCAAACAAGCTCCCGGCTAAAACCGGGAGCTTGTTTCAACCCAAGGCGCCCTAAAGGGCGCTTTCTATTTCTATGGAAGTTCCCACTGGTTGCTGAGAGGTCCTAATTGATGGTGTTCTTTTTGATTGATTATGTACTTGATTAATCCAGGAAGATCCCGTTTTGAGACCGAAAACGCTCCATAACCTCCCTGCCAGCGAAATCCCAATTCAGGCCTGATCTGATTAGCAATGACAAATGAAGTATATCCTTTTACTTCACCCACAATCACTGATACGCTAGCTGATGGATGAAGTTTGAAAAGTAGATGGACATGATCACCTGTGCAACCAAAAGCAAGTAACTCGGATTTAGCAGTCAATAATCTTTCCCGGATCATACTATCCAAGAATTTTTCGATTTCATTATCTATCCACTGATATCTTTTATAGGTTGTCCACACAATGTGAAAGTACAACTGAAGATAGGATGATCCCATTGATAACCCCCTTATCTGATACTTCCATCATACAAAAAACCAAGCCCCTCTTCCAGGGGGGCTTGGTTCGAATTAGCCCGCGGATTCATTCGCGGGTGCTGAACAAGCTGGAGTTTGTCAGTGTTACTTATAATCAAAAAGCGGGATCCTTGTGGATCCCGCTTCTTACGTATTAGGGACTGACTACCCGCCCCATAAAGAGAATTGAATTGGTCTGGTGATCCCTGATAGCAAACAGGAACGGTCGGTCCACCGTCAGCTGGATCGGATTCTCAGGTGCAGACGTCAGTTTCATGATCACCGCTGTCGCTGCGGCTGCCTCTGTGCCCTCTTCATCCACCCCAATATAAGCTTTATGGAAGACGTCTGAGATGAACAGGTCCTTATCTCCAGTCATACCAGAAAAATCTGCTGCGCCGCTGAAGGCTTCCGGCATGCCCATGGCTGCCAGGATCTTCGCCAGGCTGATCTCGGTCTCAAACTCGAATTTTGGGAATATCAATTGGACGGGGGCATATGTCATTTCAGAGATGATGTTTTCCAACTCCCGGCTGGAAAAACCACCCTCGAAATCCTTGAACGATCCCTCGTCTGGCATTAAAACCAGCATGGATACCTGTCCGCCCAGATAAGGAAGAGCCACGGCCTGGAAACCTTCTCCCTGGTAGTAGGGCAAACTAGCATCCGACCCCAGCCTCATCATTGGCACATCCAGCTCCTCTCCGTCCAGGCCATAGAAGATGCCATTTTCAGTGAGGGATTCCTCAAAAGGTTCCATCCAGGTCGCCTTGAAGTAGATAGCGTTGCTGAGCACCAGGCGGGTATCGGTTGTCACAGCACCCTCTGGGATCAAGTCCCTGATCTTTTCTTTGGTCTGATCACTAACCCAGCTGTTTATGGTTAGGCGGGATTCTTCTGGTGCCTGGATATAATCAAGCAGGCGCAGGCCGGCACCGTAGTTGACCGCCAGGGTATCCAGAAAACTCTCCTCAAATTGGAAATCCTTTTGACCCCAAATCGAATTGGCAATATTCAGCTGGAAGGGATCTCCTTGATCGTTCGGGATATCCAGCTCGGCCAGTCCCTCCAGGTATTGAGCCAGGGCGTTAAAACCGGCATGGAGTTGGCCATCATTTTCGAGGAAATGGAATACCGCGGCCATTTCCCTGGCCGTGTTCCCTTCTGCGCCGGCATAGGTCATCGCCAGAGCGGAGGAAATGCTGTAGGGTGAATAGAACAGGTTGCCTTTCAGGGAGGACAGCTGTTGGTAAAGGTCCACAGCAAAAGCGTTGTTGCCTTCAGCCAGCTCAGCCAACTCATCCAGAGGATAAGTCCGCCAGATCTTCCCGAGAGAGCTCGGAAATGACTTCCTGGGGTTTATTTCCTTCCGGCAGAACGGAGCTCCCCTCTGAACAGCCAGACAGGACCATGATCCAAATTCCTGCCAGGACAAGATAGATGATATTTGATTGCTTTTGGGTCTTCATTTTATTCTCCATAATAAGTTGATTACTTCCTAAAGTAGGACGTATTTTTTATGGATTTTGTTCCCCTTTAAGGAAGCGGGATCCTTGAAGGGGTCCGCTCCCGGCTGAAACCGGGAGCTATTCCAACCCAAACCACCCTGAAGGGTGATTTCTATGATTCCCATTCCATTTGTAGATCATCAGACCGATGGTGTTCTTTTTGATTCTCAATATATTTGATCAATCTCGGAATCTCTTTCCGGGAAACTGTAAGCGCACCAAAACCACCCTGCCAGCGAAAACCACCATCAGGATGAATCTGGTTAGCAATCACATAAGATGAATATCCTTTTATCTCACCGATAATCTCCGAAACACTGATAGCTGGGTGCATTTTTATCAGGAGGTGAACATGGTCTCTAGTACAACCAAAACAGATCACCTCGGATTGCTTTTCAATTACCTTCTCGTTGATCAATCTCCTTAGATCATTCTCTAAATCGTCTGTAATCATTTCAAAGCGCTTATAAGTGCCCCAAATGAAGTGAACAAATAATTGATGATATGTAGATCCCATAAATACCCCCATTTCAACTATTAATCACAATACAATAAACCAAGTCACTCTTCTAGGGTGGCTTGGTTCGAAAAGGCCGGGGATTCATTCCCGGCTGATCAATACAAGGTGGATTAAAACGAATTCCAAATAACCGGGAGCTATTCCCCGAAGTTCACTACGGTCACGCCATCTCCCCCTTCTCCTTCCTTGCCTCGCTCAAAATGGTCCACTTGAGGATGATCTTTGAGGGCTTGGCGCACCGCCGAGCGTAATTTCCCGGTGCCCATGCCGTGTATGATCCGGACCCAGGGCATCCGGGCCAGGAATGCTTTATCCAGGAAGAATCCCAGATTTTCCAACGCTTCATCAACCTGCTGCCCGCGCAGATCCAGCTCCATTCCCGGCGATTCCACTTCAGTTGGTGTGTAAACTACGGATTGGGAAGTTATTTCCAATTTGGGTTCCTCCCCCGCGGGCGTGTGTTCCAGATCCGATTTGCTAGCTCTTACCCTGATATTGCCAACCTGGATTTCCACATCATTCCCATTGATCGAGAGGACCTTCCCTTTTTTGCCCAATGACCGGAGGTAAACCGTATCTCCTTCGAGAACAGGACCCGAAGGATACGGCATAGGGATCTCGGTCCGTTTACCAGGCACAGGCTCAGCCAGGATATCTTCGATTTGCTGGGCTTCCTCTTCTAGGGCATTTACTTCACCCTCAGGCTGATTCCCCCGATCCATTTCGGAGCGGACAGCTTCCAAACCCTTGCGGAGTTCTATTAATTCATCCTTGGCCTCACGGCGGGTCTTTTCCAGCAAATCAACCCGCTCATTTTCAATCTCCTGAATGCGGTCTATCAGCTGCCGGCGCAGGGCTTCTGCATCCTTCTGTGCACTTTCAGAGGCCTGCCGGGCACCTTCGGCCAATTTTCGTTGGCGGCGGATCTCGTCCAGCAGATCATCCGCCTGCAGGTCATCCGGATCAATTGTGCCGCGGGCAGCCTGAATGATCTCCTCCGGCAGCCCAAGCCGGCTGGCAATCGCCAGGGCATTGGATCTGCCTGGTAAACCAATCGTCAAATGATAGGTGGGTCTCAAGCTTTCGAGGTCAAATTCAACCGAGGCATTTACCACTCCTGAATTGGCATGGGCATATGCCTTTAGATCCGGGTGGTGGGTGGTCACCAGGGTAGTGATTCCGCGCTCCAAGAGATGGGACATCAATGAACGCGCCAGGGCAGCCCCTTCCTGGGGATCGGTACCGGCCCCCAATTCATCAAGGATCACCAGGGATCGGCGATCCATTCTGGCAAGGATATTGATGATATTGGTAATGTGGCCAGAAAAAGTGGATAGGGACTGTTCAATCGATTGTTCGTCCCCAATATCTGCATAAAGGTTGGAGAATAGGCTGATCTCGGATTTTCCTTCAGCCGGAATATGCAGCCCGGTCTGGGCCATCAGGACCAGCAATCCCACGGTCTTTAAAGTGACTGTCTTCCCGCCAGTATTGGGGCCGGTGATGATCATTGCATAGGTCTGGTCATCTAAAACAACATCGATAGGAACCACATTTTTAGGATCCAACAGCGGATGGCGAGCGCCAAATAACCGCAGGATCACACCGGGGTGTCCTTTTTCCTGTTTTTTCGGAAAGGGATGGATTTCCGGCCGGTACGCTTTCAGGGCCAAAGCATATCTCCCCCGGGCGAACGCCAGGTCAAGGCGGGTAAGCACATCCACCATTTCCGCCAGGACCTCTCCATTCTCGGCCACCCGGGCAGTCAGATCAGCCAGGATCCGCCGAATCTCATCCCGTTCATCCAATTCAAGTTTCCGGAAGAGGTTATTTGCATCCACCATGGCCTGGGGTTCCACATATAATGTCGCTCCGGAAGTGGATTGATCATGTACAATGCCTGGAACGCTGGCTCTGGCATCCGCTTTGATGGGCAGAACATATCTGCCATTGCGTTGGGTAATTATGGCTTCCTGGAGATGTTTGGCCACATCCGGTCTTTTCAGCAGCTGGTTCATGCGGGTTTTAAGCCTGCCATGCTGGACATTCAAGTCCTTCCGGATCTGCGCCAGCTTATCAGAAGCACTATCCAGAATCTCTTCCTGGTCTGAGATCACCCTTGTGATCGAGCTGATCAGTCCCAGGGAATCAGGCAGCTCCTGCACCATGGCTTCCAGGGTTGGGTAATCCCAGTTCTCCCTGTGGAAAATTCGTTTCAGGCTGCGAACGGCTACCAGTGAATCCTTCACCTCTAAGAGCCTGTTGGGCTCAAGGACCATACCCCTCATCGCATCCGCCACAATTGGCCTCAGATCCCTGGCTCCACCGACGGTCATCCCGGGGTGCAGGGTAAACAGATCCAGCGCTTCAGCAGTCTCCTGCTGCAGAAGATTGACCTCTTCCAGACCGGTCGAAGGGACCAGCTCAAGGGCTAGTTCTCGGGCAGGATTAAAGTGACACTGATCTGCCAGTGCCTCCAGGATGCGGGGATATTCCAGGGTTTTTAGAGCTTTTTGATCCATCGCTGTCAGTTTACCATACCAATCGAACGGCTACGCCCTTTTATTACTGACATCCACTGAAAGACCACAAATGGGGTTATAATCGTAAATCATTATTCAGGATCAACATACATCGTACAAAATCATGAGCCGTCCAGTCTGGTTTGTCAACTTACTCAAGCGTGTTTATCCCACCCGGCGGCCGATTGCCCGGCTTACCAAGCTGCCTCTGATCGGGGACCTGGTCGATCACCTGGTATTCCGTGGTGATGAGATGTATGTTCTTCCCAAGGACCAGACGATTCAGATCCATGCCCCCCTCGACTCCCCAGAAAGCACCGTTATCCCTTCTCAACTGGTCGAGCACTTCATCGAGCAAGCCAACCATCATTGGATCATGGACTTTTGCATCTGCCGGGAGGGAGATGGATGCCAGGATTATCCCCAAGATCTGGGCTGCCTCTTCCTCGGCGAACCCGTTCTGCAAATCAATGCCAAAATGGGCAGACTTGTGACCAAAGAAGAAGCCCTGGCCCATGCCCAGCGCTGCCGGGAAGCAGGCCTGGTGCACCTGATAGGACGTAACCGTCTCGATACGATTTGGTTGGGAACTTCCCCATCCGAGGAATTGATGACGATCTGTAACTGCTGCCCTTGCTGCTGTTTGTGGGGATTGGTCACCGACCTCACACCAAAGATCAGCCATAAGATCACCAGTATGCCCGGCGTTGAGGTGGTGGTCAATGAGGATTGCACAGGTTGCAGCCTTTGCGCAGACGGCATTTGTTTTGCTGATGCCATTCAGATCATCAACGACCGGGCAGAGATCAGCCTGGAATGCCGCGGCTGCGGTCGCTGCGTTGAGGTCTGTCCTGAAAACGCGATCAGCCTGACCATCGAGGGGGTAGAAAAATACCAGGAAATCCTTCAGCGGCTGGATCAGCTGGTTGATCTGGGGTGAATCAGGATCGGATCCTTCGTTCGCTTATCTAAACTTCAAACGAATCTTCCGGCACCCAGGGGGGCACACATACTGCCAGAAAAATCAGGTCACTCTCCCCCTGATTCTTTATCTGATGAATTTCTTCGGGTTCAATATGGCAAGCTTGACCGGATCTTAGTCTAATATCCTCCCCGTCCACACTCATCTGGCCTTCACCCTCTAGAATAAAATATGTCTCCTGGGAAACCTTATGGTAATGCGCCTCGCTGGATTTTCCTTTGGGGATCACGATCCGGGCCAGGCTGTGGTTGGCATCGGGGGTGGATGCTACCGCCTTCCCGATCAACTCATAGATGATCTCGCCAGTTCTTGTTTTGAGTGGTTGATTGTCGGTATTGATAGGGGTCAGATACATAATCAAGATTCCTTTCCTGTTCGATCAGGACAGATCCGCATAGAGCAATTCAGTCCTCGCTGCCATAATAAAATCATTCTCGTGCAGCCTCTTGTAAACAAAGGTCCACCAGCGTACTGTGCACTTTCCCCAACTGATCATTAGATCCGGGTGATGGTCAGCCTCTTCGGATATCCCCGCAACCTTGTTGGCAAAGTTTAACGCCCCCAAAAAATCATCAAACACAAAAATTCGCTCAATGCGCGGATTGCCTTCCTGGTAAATCATCCTCCATTTGGGCAGCTTTGTTAAGTATCCAGCGATTTGTTCTTCTGTCAATGGCTCATTATATTTTGTGTAACTAAGAATTGATTGCTTAGCCAGGTTCTCCATTTTGATCCTCCATAATAAGTTTTTCCAATTGGGAAAAATGAATATCTACCAGTTCCCGCACAAATCCACCCTTGATCTCAAATCCCAGTCCCTGGAAAGTTCGCAGCGAACGCTGATTAAAATCTGCAATGGTAACCCTGAAAACCTTTGGCTGATAGCAGACCGCTCCGTAATCCAAAACCGCTCCCACAAAATTAGCCCCCAACCCCTGGCCCGTCAGTCCCGGGTGCATGCCTACGCCCACATCCAGGACCTCTGGCTCACCGCAGGAAAAATCCCCTCCCGGCACCTGGGCATCCATTCCATAGCAGCAATAACCCACCAATTCACCCTCAAGGTCCAGCACGTGGTGATAGCGGTATTCCGGATTCATCAGTCCCTCCAGGTCTTCAGGACTGAGATCATAAATATCATAAGGAGTCTGGTAGTTCCAGCGAATGATCTCCTCAGCTTTCTCTCTGGTAATGGGAATGATTTGATAATCAGCCAAAAGAATCCAGCTCCATTCATCAGTGAGTTGAAAAAGTCAAAAGGGAGTCCTTATTTCAAACGCTTGTCAGAATATGGGAAATGACCGTTGCTCCGCTTCCACCAATATTCTGAGTGAGTGCAACTTTTGCCCCATCGATCTGGGCTTTTCCTGCTTCGCCGCGAAGCTGCTGGACGGCTTCCACAACCTGGTACATCCCAGTCGCACCCACAGGATGTCCCCGAGCTTTTAATCCCCCCAAGGTAGCAATAGGGATCCTGCCTTTTGGTGTTATCTCACCATCCAATGCCAGGCGAGGCCCCTGGCCGCGTTCAGCAAATCCGCAAGCTTCAAGTGATAGGGCTGCCATGATCGAGAAGGCGTCATGGATCTCAAAGAAATCGATTTGATCTGGACCCAGGCCAGCCTGGCGGTAAACCTCCCGGGCTGATAATTCCGCGGCAGTCAGCCAGAGCGGATCATGCCGATCGTGAACCGCCAAACTGTCCGTCGCGACAGCTGATCCGGCAATTTTCACAACCCGTTTCTGGCTCATCCCTTTGACCAGGTCCAGCGGGACCACGATCGCAGCCGCTGCGCCGTCCCCAATCGGCGAAGCATCCATCAAATTGATCGGATCAGCCACCATCGTGGCTTTGCTGTATATTTCTTCTGTGATCGGTGATTGGAAGCGGGCATTGGGATTGTTGACCCCATTGGCATGAGCATTGATCGAAAATGGTGCGAAGTCCTTGTGCACCCAACCGTATTCATACATATATCTGCGCATGATCAAGGCATTTAGCCCCACAAATGTGACCCCGTGAATCCCTTCCCAGTCAGCGCTAGCTGCTGTAGCCAGGGCTGCTGTGGTTTCGCTGGGAGAAGTGTCCGTCATCTTTTCCACTCCCACAGCAAGGGCGCTTGAAACCAGACCTGAGCCGACCGCGATCATTGCGGTCCTTAATGCCAGGGCGCCTGAACCACAAGCGGCTTCAACCGTCATAGCCTCAATACCCCGGAATCCGATCCAGTCGGAAATCAAGGCTCCCAAGTGGCTCTGTTTGTCAAGCTGTCCGGCCATCATATTGCCAACATACAGCGCCTCGACCCTACTTATATCGGCATCTTCCAGGGCAGCGAAAATGGCATCGCCGGCCAATTCAACCAGCCGTTTGTCCCAGTGCTCCCCAACAGGCACCTGTCCGATTCCCAGTATGGCAATTTCCCGCATAGGTCAATCATCCTTCACCAGCCCTGCGGGCTGGCCGAATCCAAGCTTCTATCCCCTATTATGGTTATCTATTCTCTCAAATTCTATCAGATTCATGAATCTACTCTCCGTCACCCTCCTGACAGACAGATCCAAAACACCTTGTTTAACGAAAACACTACAAGGATCTAGGCAAAAAGGACCATGATGTTGGCCAGGACGATCAGGGCCAAAGCAAAACCCATTCCAACCTGGCTGCCTGACTCCGCCATTGGATAGAGTATCAGGGCTGGAAGGATCAGGAGCAGAAAGAGGACCAGGAAAAAACGAGCAGGGCGAGACCGGATGGACTGTATGATTCTATTCATGAGATCAACACCGCCAGTAAGGTTATAAAGCTGATCACCAGCAGCAGGACACAGATCACAGGTAAAAGCTTGCGCAAGATCTCACCTTCCCTGCCTTCCATTCCAGCCGTGCTGGCTCCCACAATCACTTTGGTAGGCGCCGCGACGGATCCCAGCGCACCACCGGTTGTTTGGGCAGCCAGGATGATTGCTGCTGGTAGTCCCAGGATTTCAGCTGTACGCTGCTGAAGGGCTGAGAATACAAGATTGGAATTGGCGTTGCTTCCCGTCATTACTGCCCCCAGGGCACCAATCCAGGGTGAAACTACAGGGTAGAACCAGCCAATTGCACTCGAGAAACCCTGGGCCAGAGTATCTGTCATACCAGCATGTCCCATGATCACTGCCATCATCACGATCGAGGTAATGCCCACACTGGAGGAGATCACCCGCTGACCGGTGCTCTTTAGGATCCTGCTCAAAGCTCCATCCTCATACCAACCTGCGGCCCGGAAGATCAAAAAAGCTGCCAGGGACGAGATCAAGAGGATCATGCCCGCATGTCTGAGGATATAAAGCTGGCGGCCAGGGCCAGCTGGCACCATAAAACCAGTCCCCGTGACCGTGGCTGGAAAGTCAAGACCGATCCGTATCTGGCTGAGGAAAGTCTTTACACCTGGGACTAGTTGGATCACCAGGGTTAACCCTACCAGCACTCCGTAGCCAGCCAGGGAGATTAACAGCTCACGCCAAGGGATTTTGCCCTCAAACTGATGATCCTTACGCAGTACCCAGGCCAGGGGAATGCCAACAACCAGGCCCACACTTCCTCCTATCAAGCCGCCAATATTCCATAAACCTGACCTCACAGTCAGGTACTGAGCTGCAGACATACTAGTACCAATGATCAGGATAGGCAGCCAGAGCCGTGCCAAGGTTTTCCAACCCCCGGTCACCAGCGCCACAGACCCTCCAACCAGCACTCCGGTTATTCCCAGGAAAATGGCTGCCGGGCCAGCAAGGACTTCCCACCCCAATCCGGTCGCTGCCATCATGGCATTAAAGGAAGCTCCAAGAGAACCAAAAGTCACCGCCCAGGTGTGGCCCAGCGAAGGTATAACCACGGCAAGCAGCGGAGAAAACCCCAGGCCTACCAGAATAGGGGCAATAACCGCAGTTGGTACACCAAAACCACCCACACCCTGCAAGAAAGAAGCAAAGATCCAGCCGATCAGCAAGGCTTGAAGACCTTTATCGCGTGTGAGCAGGGGCATGGTTCTACTTAAGACTTCGATCCCTCCCGCTTCAGCAACGACCCGGTAAAGTAGGAAGGCCGTCCAGATGATCAGCAATACATCCATAATCAAAAATACCGACTTGGCGTGGGCATAGGCCAGAGTGGGCAAATTGATCTTGAACCATATCCAGGCGATCAGCAGGGCTGCCAGGTAGCCAGCCCCTCCAGCCTGGGAAGCTTTCCATCGAAAGCCTACCATCAGGATCAGGATGATAAGAATAGGAGCGAGCGCGAGAATGAACATGGACACTGGTTTTATTGATTAAAAATTCAAACCTAATTGTAGCATGGATGAACAGGGAGGATTCAGGTTACCAGATCCCACGGCACTCCCGCTTGCAGCTGTAGGGCTCAATGGTCAGGCGCCTGATAGGTTCTGATCCAAAAAATCAAGTACCGTGGCGGCCACCTGTTCCGGAGCTTCCAAAGGCAGCAAGTGCCCAACTGATGGGATAGTCACCGCCTGGCCTCTCGGCAATCTCTGGGCGATCCGCTGCAGAGTCTTCTCACTCACTGTGTCGGACAATTCCCCCCGCAGAACCAGGACAGGACACTCGACTCGCCCCAAATTCTTCCAGACATAGCGGTCCGCCGAACCGGCAGTCTCATACACTCGCCCTTCCCACTGAGGTGTATATTTCAGGCTGATCCTGCCGTTCTCCTCAGCCAAGGCCAACCCAGTGACATAATCTCTCAACACCAGGTCCGGGATAGCCGCGAAAATCGCTTTTTCGCGATAATTCTGAAACATGCTTTCCTTGTCTGGGAAACTGGTCCTTCGTCTCAGCGTTCTGCGGACCAGAGGGTGGAAATAGGGCAAAAGGTTTAACAGTGAAAAGCTCCGCATCAGGAACCCCTTCCAAACAGGGAAAAGTGTGGGCTCAATCAGAACCAGAGCCCGGAATCTTCCCGGTTGCTCTATCGCTGCCATCAAGGATGTCATCCCTCCCAGGGAATGGCCCATACCAATCAAAGTCTCTCCCGCCTTGAGGTGAGATGGCAGGTCATTTAAATAATCATCCCGGAACAGCCTCCAATCATGAAGAGAATCTGGATCAGCCCCCGGCCAGAATGGTCGCAAATAAACAGCCCTGGTCCGATAGGTATCCAGAAAGTGGTCCAGGAACGATCGGTAAGCCTCGGGCGGGTACCCATTGGCATGCGCATACAGCAGCAAAGGACCCAAATCGCTCAGGACCAGAGGGTCAAGGCCTTTCATCGGTTCCTTCCCCCTTTTTTCTACCTGGGAATTGAAATGGATTCACCCGGTCTTTTTTACGCCTTCCTAGACGCTTGATCAGAAGTCCCAGGGCGATAAAACCTATCCCTCCTAGCAGGAACCTGTCCTCGTCTACCAGAAAGGCAGAGGAGGAAAAGTAGATAACCTGGCACGCCAAGCCGATCACCAGACTACAGTTGCCCAGTTTCTTTATCATTCATCCCCTGTAAATTGAATTGAAATAATGGGGAAAAATACTATCACTCTACATAATCCTCTAATTTGTAGGAAACTGTAGGACTGCGAAGTTTACGTAAAGCTGTGGCTTCAATCTGCCGGATCCTTTCCCGGGTAACATCAAAATATGCCCCAACTTCTTCGAGTGTATGGACCTTACCATCCATCAATCCGAAACGGAGTTCAAGGACCTGGCGCTCTCGGACCGAAAGGTTATCCAGTGCTTTGCCGAGTTGGTCCCGCATCATCTCTGCTGCTGTAGCCTCAATAGGTGAAGCAGCATCCTCATCCCGGATGAAATCCTCCAGCTGGTTGTCATCCTCATCGCCAACCGGCCTGTCCAGGGACATGGGATCTTCCGCTGCGCGCAAATAGCGGTGAACTTTGGCGGTTGCTTCGCGCCAGTTGCGCAGCAGTTCTGGTGGAAGAGCTTCCTCCCGCTCCTCCTGAAGATGTTCCTTGATGGCTTTTTTATCCTTTCGGGAAAGATAATCGGTCTCCAGGGCTATTTCCTTTAATGTTGGCTCGTGTTCCAATTCCTGGGTCAATCTCCGGCGGATCCTGAGCAGTTGGGTCACGGTTTCGAAGACATGCACGGGAATGCGGATGGTCCTGGCCTGATCGGCAATGGACCTGCTGACAGACTGGCGGATCCACCAGGTAGCATAGGTACTGAATTTAAAACCCCGGGTGGGGTCGAATTTAGATACTGCCCTCAGAAGCCCGACATTGCCTTCCTGGATCAGGTCAAGGAAGGAATTACCCCGGCCAATATAATGTTTGGCGACACTGACCACTAATTTTAGATTGCGCTGGATCAGGGCTTGATAGGCTTCATAATACCGACTCCAGAGATCTTCGATCTCTATTCTTAATACCTCCTCATCAGGCAGCTGATCCTGGAATTTCTTTAGAGGGGGCAGGCTGTTCTTGTCCAGCAGCCAGGGCTTAAGCCAGTCAGCCACAGGGTCCGGGAAAGAATAAAATGAGACAAAGAAGTGGAAAATGTTCCGGGCCACACAACCCCATTCCTCATTTTCTCCCCACAGGCCATTGTCAAGGTATTCACGGGTATAGGAGGGTGGATCAAGGTGCCACTTCTTCCGCAGTTCCCGGGATTCATTAAAAATGGCTTCCCAATCCGGACACTCCATTTTCAACCGCTTCGCGTCTTCCCGTATGCGGCGGTAGATCACCACCAGGTCTCCATAGATTGCAGAATAAAGATCAAAATCGGAAGGGTTTTCCATCTCCACCAGGGGTTGCTCATGTTTCAAGCGGTCCATCCGTCGGGTGGAAAGCAGACGCGCACCCAGCCAGAACTCCTGGTGCACATCCAGCAGATCGATGGTCCCGATATCATTCAGGTACATCTGAACTGGGTCGTCCCGGTGGGCAGCCCTGATATTTGCGCCTTCCTGTTCTGGATTCGTATGTTCGTTCTGCATTGGCTTTCACCCCAAATAGGTCAGTAAAAGCTGTGATTTATAACATACTCAATATTGGCCTTTTCATCCTCAGGAATCAAAGGTCGAAGTCCGGCTGGTGTAGCGCTTCATCGCTTTATCTATTTTATGCTTTTCCTGCAAATAGTGGGAGATATTTCCGTGATGTTCTGCGGCTTTGTAATCACCATTTTCATGGTCCCGCTCCTGCAGGAAGCGGTAGTGGTCATTATGTTTGGCAATTTGCCATTTCCGCAAATTCAGAAAAGCTCGCATCAGGTCTTCCAGGACTTTGTCAGAGTTCGAAGCCAGGTCACCTGTCATCACCAGCAGCTCATCGACAATTTCTTCGAAGTTTTCGGGCAGATGAGCGATGATATAATCGCGCGGTTCTTCCTCCGCCTGAGCCAGAGCATCCTTGATAATTCTGATCAGGATCTGGAAATTTGCATTCTGAAAATCCTTCTCGTCGAATCGTGCTAATCCATCCCGGCTGAGAGCCCGATCGACCTTGTAGATCAATTCCGGTTCACGCAGCAGGATGCCCACACAATGTTTTTCATACATCTCCCCGTCCCGGCGGATCTTCTTCTGGGCAGGGGGTTGCTGGGCCTGGATAGCCCCTCCCCGGGTCAAGGACACCGGGCGTCTTCTTTTCCGTTCAGGACGAAAGCGAAGCAGGGCATTCTCGTTGATTTCCAGCAGGCGGGAAAGTCGCTGGGTATATACATCCCTTTCGATCGAATTTGGCAGATCATCGATCAATGGAAGCACCTGGGTGGCAATGGCGCTTTTTACTTTGGGATCATCCAGGTCTTGATCCCTGGCCAGGGCATCCATAACATGCACTACCACCGGGCGGGCTTTTTCGATGAGAGATCTCCACAATTCCGGATCCTGATTGGTGACATCGTCGGGGTCCATCCCTGGCGGCAGGGTTAACACACGGATATCCGCATTCAGACGGCCTTCCTGCTGAAGAAGTCCACGAGCGTCAAATGCCATTTCCTGAGTGCGGTCCAGCGCTTCGCGTGCGATCTGTAAACCGCGCAGGGTAGCTTTTTGTCCAGCAGCATCGCTGTCCATAGCAATGATGAATTTATCTGTATACTTCTTGAGCACTCTCAGCTGGTATTCGGTGAGGGCCGTTCCCATCTGGGCAACGATATTCCGGAAGCCATACTGGTAAGGGCCGATCACGCCCATATATCCTTCCACGATCACCACCTGATCCAGGTCCCGAATCGGTTTGCGGGCGGCATCCAGTCCAAAGAGCAGGCGGCTTTTATCAAATACAGCCGTTTGGGGTGAGTTGAGATACTTGGGCATATCCTCAGGGTCGAGTGCCCGAGCCCCAAAACCAGCCATAGCGCCGTTCCGGTTCCGGATGGGGATCATTAAACGGTGGCGGAAGCGGTCATAGACTCCCCCATCATCCTTTACTGAGACCAGCCCTGCCTCCTTAATCTCGTCCAGGCTGAATCCCTTCTCCCGAAGATGGTTCAGAGAGGATTCCCAGGAATTCGGGGAATACCCCAACCCGAAAACCTCTCCTGTTTCTTCATTAAGGCCTCGTTTATGAAGATAATCCCGGGCCATCTCTCCCCCCGGGGTTTCCAGCAGGCAGTAGCGGTAAAACGATACCGCCTCTTCCAGCAGGGAACGAACGCGTTCTCCGGCTTCTTTCTCTTGCTGGGCTTCTGGTGTGAGAGTTTTTAGCTGCACGCCTGCGCGTTCAGCCAGTTCCCGGAGAGCTTCAGCAAAGTCCCAGCCCTCCCTTTTCATCACATAGCTGAATACATCTCCCCCTTCATCACATTCTCCGAAACATTTCCAGGTTTGTGTATCAGGGAAGACCACAAAGGATGGTGTGTTCACATTATGGTGAAAAGGACAGAAACCAGAATAGTTTCGCCCTGCCCGCCGCAGTTCGACACTCTCTGACACCAGGTCAACGATATCAATCCGGTCTTTGATCTCGTCAGTCACGCTCATAGATTGCACCAGTTTAAATGGGTTCAGAACAGATTATACCAAGTGGAATTGGGGATACCGGTAAAATATCCATCCCTATTGAATCTGTAAACCAGGGATGGATCCTATTTTGGCTTAACAGCAGGCCGGCTAAAAACCTTCTAGCCTGGTCATATCCAGGACTCCCTCAGCTAGTCCGGATATTTCCTGCAGCAATCCGAGGCGGTTCTCCCGGGTCTTCTGGTCCTCATCCATAACCAGCACGTTATCAAAGAAATCCGTGATCAGAGGAACCAGGGGTGTAAAGATCGCAAAAAATCCTTCCAGGTCACCGGGAGTTATCTTGGACTGGCGAGCTTTTGTTAAGCTCTCACCCAAATCCGCCTCTGCTTTTTCAATGAATCTGGCCGGATCAACCGAATATCTTTTTTCAAGATCCCTGGTAATCCTCACACAGCGGGCAAACGAATCCAGTGTGAGATCCCAGTCATCCTTTTTAACCCATTCAGCGAGGGATTTTACCGCCCGAAAAGCGCTGGCTGGGTTATACCCTTGTGCACTCACTATCGCATCAACCACATCATAGGCATACCCTTCATCTCGAAGGTAGTTATGCAATCGGTCCTGGATGAATCCCAAGCAGTCCTCTCTGGTTTCTGGAGAGAAATCGATGGGCAGGTTGAGAGCCGCGGCGTCCAGCGCCGAGGACAGGTCCAGATCCAGATCCCAATGAATGAGATTACCCACCAAACCCAGTGCCGCTCGGCGTTGAGCAAAAGGATCTTTGCTGCCTGTGGGTGCCAGGCCGGCAGCGAATAATCCTGCCAGGGAATCCAGGCGGTCAGCCAAACCCACGACCAGTCCGGGCAGGGTCGATGGCGCCGGGTCATTCGCGGAAGAGGGCAGATACTGTTCCCGGATAGCCAGGGCAACAGATTCTTGTTCACCTGAACTTCGGGCATAATAATATCCCATTACTCCCTGGAGAGAAGTCATTTCAACTACCATCTGGGTAGCCAGATCTGCTTTGGATAGTTCAGCTGCCCGGCGGCTGGTCTCCAGATCTCCCTCTGCCAGGCCAACCAGGTCAGCGAGTTTATCCACTAGACCCCGCACACGTTTGGTTTTATCACCCATCGATCCCAGGTCAACCTGGAAGGTGAGGGTATCAAGAGCTGGCAGGTAATCCGCCAGGGGTTTTTCACGATCAGCTTTCACGAAGTATTTCGCATCTGCGAAGCGAGCCAGGATGACATCCGTGTTACCTTGCGTGATCAGGGGCAGCTGGGGATATTTACCTTCCGGGGATGGTTTATTGGCAATGGTAATAAAATAAGGAAGCAGCGCTCCATCCTTCTCGACCGGGAAATAGCGCTGATGCTTTTTCATCACCGAGATCAATACCTCCCGGGGAAGGTCCAGGAAAGCGGGATCAAACTCACCCAGCAGCGCAGTAGGAGCTTCCACCAGGTGGGTCACTTCTTCCAATAAGGCTGGATCCTCGGGCACCTCACCACCAACCTTCCCGGCAAGGTGCTGGACATCTTTGAGAATCCTTTGGCGGCGTATATCCTGGTCCAGGAGGATCCCTTGTTTATCCAGGATCTTAAAGTAATCCTTCGGGGAGGAAACCTCAATATCAGCTCCGTTATCAATGAAGCGCAGGCCTCGTGTATACGGTCCGGCTTTTAAACCAGCATAGGTGAACGGGATCCAGGAACCCCCATGCAGCGCCAGCAACCAGCGAATGGGTCGTGAAAAGGCCAACTTGGGATCATTCCAGCGCATGGATTGCCCAAAACGGACAGACCCTATCAAATCCGAAAGCGCACCCATCAAAACCTCATGGGCAGGCAATCCGGCTTTACGTTCCACGGCAACCACATATTCTCCGCCGTCAATTTCCTTGACTTCCAGGTCCTCCAGGGATACTCCCTTGGATTTCGCAAAGCCTTCAGCAGCCTTGGTGGGCTGGCCGCCTTCATCAAAAGCCCTTTCCCGGGGAGGTCCCTTCACCAGCTGCTCGAGATCCTCTTGCTGATGGGCTAATCCGTCCAGGGATAATACCAGCCGGCGGGGGGTGGCCATCACCCTCAGATTCTCATAAGACAGACGCAGATCAGAGAACATGGCCGGGGCTGCCTGTGTTAGCTGGCGGATCGCATCCTCTACATCCCCCGAAGGTAATTCCTCAGTGCCGATCTCCAATAAGAAATGCGACGGTGTAGTGGGAGCTTTTCCGGTCGATGCTCCTGTGGTTTTGGCAGCGGCGTCATCTCCGCTCCCCAGCCAGGGATATTCTAGTTCCATGCGCTCATCCAGATAGGCCTCCGCGACCTGCTTGGAAAGGTCCCGCATGCGGTGGAAGAAACCTGCCCGTTCAGTCACACCTACAGCACCGCGCGTGTCCAATAGGTTAAAGGTGTGGGAACACTTAAGCACAAAATCATGAGCTGGAAGGGTTTGCTTCATTTCCAGGCAGCGGAGAGCCTCGCTCTCATAGATTCTGTATAACTCCCGCATATGATCAACATCTGCCAGCTCAAAGGCATATTTACTGAACTGCTGTTCACTTTGCAGCTGGACATCCCCGTATTTGATATCCTTGGACCAGCGGATATCCTTAAAATCTCGTACTCCTTGCAGCGCCATCGCAATCCGTTCCAATCCGTAGGTGAGCTCCACAGAAACCGGATCCAACGCCTGGCCTCCGGACTGCTGGAAATAGGTGAATTGAGTGATTTCCAGGCCATTGAGCCAAACTTCCCAGCCCAGCCCCCAGGCACCCAGAGCGGGGGATTTCCAGTTATCCTCCACAAACCGGATGTCATGTTCAACCGGGTCTATGCCCATAGCTTCCAGGGATCTTAAATACAGCTCCTGGGGATTGCCAGGATCCGGTTTAAGGATGACCTGGTATTGTGTGTGTTGATAAAAGCGGTTGGGATTTTCACCGTACCGTCCGTCATCCGGCCGGATGGAGGGTTCCACGTAGCCAACATTCCAGGGCTCTGGACCCAGTACTCGCAGGGAGGTGGCCGGGTTCATCGTCCCGGCACCGACCTCAGTGTGATAAGGATGCCAGATCAGGCAGCCATTATCCGCCCAGAATTTTTCCAGGGCCATAATGAGAGATTGGAAATCCAGCGCTTCTGTCATAAATACTCCTGCCTTAGAAGTGAAACCTCAAACAAAATACTCATCACGAAATTATAACATGGGGGTAATCTCAGTTTATGGGAGAGACAGAGTGACATTTAGACCGGGAGATGAGGAAAATTGGATACATCATTCAGTATTCCAATCAATCGTAGGGGCGACCTGCCAGGTCGCCCGATCATGTCATTGCGAGGAATCGATCAGAGGATTGTGACGCAATAATCCCATGGTCTCCCGGTCACAGAGTCCCCACTTCCCCTGACTTAATGTATAATGCCTAACTCAGCAATTATTAACCTAACCATTTATAGAAAAGTGAGTTTAACATGACAACCTATCAACAGGAACGCTGGAGTTTGGACGCCCTTTTTCCGGGGCACGAGACCAAGGAATTCAAGGACGCGATGAGTGGCCTGGAAAGTGGCATTGATTCCTTTGAACAGCACCGCTCCGAGTTAGATGTAGAGATCGATGAAAAGGACTTCCTGGACATTGTCTCTGAATTGGAGGAAATCAATACCCAGAGCAATCGTCTGTATGGTTTTGCGGGTTTGTGGTTCGCCGCAGATACCCAGAACCAGGACGCCCAGGCTCTTCAGGCCCGGATCGAGCAGTTTTTGGTCGGCCTTCAAAATAAGACCCTTTTCTTCAGTTTGTGGTGGAAACAATTGGACCAGGCTACAGCTGACAGGCTGATGGCCGCATCAGGGGACCTGAAATACTGGTTGGAGGAAATGCGCCACTACACTCCTCATACCCTTTCGGAACCGGAAGAGAAGGTCATCAATATCAAAAATGTCACCGGATTCAGCGCCCTGATCACCCTCTACGACTCGATCACTAACCGCTACAGTTTCAAGGTGGAGATTGATGGGGAAGTCAGGGATATGACCCGGGGCGAGCTGATGGTCTACGCCCGCCACCATGATCCCGATCTGCGGGCTGCCATCTACCAGGAGCTGTACAAGGTCTATGGCGACGACGGACCTATCCTGGGACAGATCTACCAGACAGTGGTGCGGGATTGGGCCAATGAGAATATTGACCTGCGCAAGTACCAGAGCCCAATTGCAGTACGCAACCTGCGTAATGACATACCGGATAAAGCCGTGGATGCCTTGCTGGGTGTATGTGAAAAGAATACCCCTGTTTTCCAGCGCTTCTTTAACCTCAAAGCCAAATGGATCAATACCGACCAGCTGCGCCGCTACGATATCTACGCACCGGTTGCCCAGGCTGATAAGACTTATACCTACCAGGAAGGTGTGGACATGGTCTTGGACGCCTTCGGAAATTTTGAACCCCGGATCGGCCAGCTGGCTGAAAAGATCATCGCCGACGGCCATGTTGACAGCGAGGTTCGTAAAGGTAAACGCGGTGGTGCGTTCTGCTGGTCGGTAGACAAATCCCTTTCCCCCTGGGTGCTTTTGAATTACCAGGGCACCGCGGATTCTGTGGCTACCATGGCCCACGAGCTGGGACACGGCATCCATGCCCTTCTGGCCCAGGACCACAGCGTTTTCACCTACCACTCATCCCTGCCGCTGGCGGAAAACGCCTCCACTTTTGGAGAGATGCTGTTGATCGATAAACTGCTCTCAGAGGAAGCAGACCCGGCTGTACGGCGGGATATCCTCTTTAAACAAGTCGATGACGCCTACGCTACCATTATGCGCCAATCCTTCTTTGCTCTCTTTGAACGGGAAGCTCATCAAATGATCCGGGATGGAGCTATCATCGATGACCTTTCCGAGATGTATCTGAAGAACCTCCAGAAGCAGTTTGGTGACGCGGTTTCGGTCAGTGATGAATTCCGCTGGGAGTGGGTATCCATCCCCCACTTCCTCCATACACCTTTTTACGTCTATGCCTACGCCTTTGGACAGCTGCTGGTATTCTCTCTCTACCAACGTTTTAAGCAGGAAGGTGAGAGCTTTAAACCCGGTTATATCAAGATCCTGGAAGCTGGCGGCTCCCAGGCACCCGCTGAGATCCTCTCTGGAGCTGGCATCGATATCAACAGCCAGGATTTCTGGCAGGGCGGATTTGATGTGATAGACGGAATGGTGAAAGAACTGGAGGAATTGCCGATCGAGTAGCTATTCGTTCACAACTGACGTAACGCAGAATAAGTATCGCCAGCAGGTTCACGATTCGCCGCTGCCAGGGCATTCACCCAGAAACCACCTGAGAAAATGGGGGCGGCGATCCAGGAACCAAGACCTCTTCCCAGGTTTGCGCTGGCGATTGTTAATGCCATCACTGTTCCCCGGGCTTCTGGAAGCACACCAGTCATCAAGGGGATCAAGCTGACGATGGCGAACTCAAAGGTCAGATAAAAGACGAATAACCCCAAATATGCCCCCGCGGTTGACCCGCCAACCAGGGGCAGCAAAAGGGAAGAAAGAACACTGGCGATCAATCCATAAGCCACTGCCTTCCGCATGCCAATCCTGTCAGCAATAGCACTGACCCCACCTTCACCCAACAGCTCAGCGATGCCGATCAGCGCGGATGCTCCCCCCAGGGCAGCGATCTGCATTCCAAAGGATTGGTTCAGCCACACTCCAAAAACCACATTCACCAGCTGATTGGCCGTGCAGATCATGAGCATCACGCCCAATCCGGCCAGGGCGGTTCCAGATCGGATCACCAATTGGAAATTCTTCAGGATGCCCTGGGATTTGGTGTGCGCCTTCGTATCCGGTGGAATGATAACCAGGGTGACCAGGATGGACAGAACGGTGAGGGCTGTTAAAAACAGGAAGGGAGACAACAAACCCACCCGATCCAATAAAAAACCTATAATGGGCATGCCCAGAAAAAAGGATAGGGACCAGCTGGTCTCGGTGATGCCTAAGACAAATCCGCGCCTCTCATAAGGGATCGTATCCCCAAAATAGGCCTGGTTGGAGGGATCGAAGATCGCCTTTCCTAACATGGAAAGGATCAGGAAGAGCAGAAACCCCAGGCTGGTAGGAAAGAGGCTGACCACTAAAGTGCCAAGGCCAAACAGGATCAAACCGGAGAGCATGCCTGTCCTGCGCCCCCGGGTGTCAGCCAAAGAGGCCAAAAAGGGGCTGATGAAGCCCACCAGGGATTGGCCAGCATACATGCGGGTAATAGTTAGCAGGCTGATCCCCAGGCCTTCCATTAATATAGGCTGAAAGGGAAAGACCATCCTGAAACCGGTATTGGTCACCGTCCGGATTAGGGTGGTGCTGGATATCTGCAGCCAGGTTTTCCGGGAGAGTTTCATATTCCCTGAATCATACCAGCAAAACTCTCAGGGAAATAAAAAGGATGCCCCCGCACATCAGGAGAGGCCATCCTTTTTATTTATAGATCTGCAGCGTGGGTAAATCCGGGTTAATCTCCCGGCAAAGGCGATCCCGTCGTTTCGCCATGGATCGCCCAGGTCTTATTGTACATAAACTGACCAGTGAGGTCCGGGTCAGCCGACTCTGATGCCTCCGCTCCGCCAATCTTAATTTGGAAATCCCTGGTCGTTCTCGAGAAGGGGAAGAATGGAAAATAAGGTTGAGAGGTCTGCGGGCAGTTCATAGCCCCAGTTCCTGTATCAGGATTAATGGTCTCCACTATGGTCATCGTGACCACCCCATCTGAACAAGAAGCATCCTCAATGCTTACCAAAGCCTCTCCGCTGGCAGTGATATCACAGGGACCGGCGTCCGTCTGGATAAACCCCGTGTTAGTGATCGGCACATGGCATTCCTCCATGATCACAGTTGACCCGGCAACGCTGAACGGGCAGGGAGACGAAGGCTCGGTTTGGCCGTTAACTTTCATTAATTCCAGTTCCCGATTAGGACTGAAATCCCAGGTGTGGGAAAGGAACAGCACAAACTCGGTCAATTCACTCGGACAGGCCAGGGCTACTGGCTCCAATCCAGAATCGTCAACTGGCAGATCATCATCACCATCACCTGAGTCCAGGGCTTGTCCCTGGGAAGTGTACTGGCCGTCAGGATCAGCCGGGGCGCCGAGGATGCCACATCCTCCAATTATTAAGCTGAGACCTAAGATAATGCTCAGGACCAGGATCAACCTGGATTGATGAATTGAGAGTGACATAGATTTCTCCTTTGAATTATGTTAATCCAACGAATCAGCCAATCCCACCACTAATCACCCCTCAAATATGCTTTTATTGTACCCGTAAAATGAAATGGCTCAAGCAGGGCTTGGGGTTCTCCTCTTATGGTTTTGACTGGGAAGAACTCCTAAATGCGATCATCCCTTGGCGCTCTTCACCCACAGATCAATCTGTGGGCTGAAGGTCCTGACTGGCTTTTATATACCTCTGGTCAGAATTCCTGGTGACTAGATAAATAAAAGCCCCGCTTAAGCAGGGCTTGGTTATCTCAGCCCACGGTTTTGCGCAGCACCCCGAGCCATCGCGAGGGGTTAACCGTGGGGAAAAAAAATAAAAGGGACCATCCCGGATTCCTTTTACATCAGTCTCCGGGTCACGCGAGGGGCGCGCTTCTAAATCTGCAGCTCGACCACATCCTCGTCCTCGAGCACATGGTCGCGGCTAACCATCTGGCCCGGGAAATCTGCGCTGGTCCCCCAGATCTTGGCAGTTTTGAGGTTTTCCTGGAAATCCTTGTGCACCTTACCCGCGAAATCCGCCAGCTGGATGCCTTTCCCAACTACGAAGGGCGCGGTTTTATCGGGCTCTTTTCCAGGCGCTTTGGAGTAGACCCGAATCACACCCAGTTTTTCGAAGATGCTTTTCTTTAACACCTCAAGATTGAACCCGGTAGCAACGGACGCCGGGATCAAAGGATGTTCATCCTCCAGCAGTTGCTGGAAGATCTCATAATGTTCCCCATATTCCTCACTGTCATACTTGTTGACCAGAACCAGGCAGGGTACATAAAGGAGAAAACCTTCGCCTTCTATCCTTCCACGCAAATAATCAGGCGCGATGCGGTTTTCCAGCAGTTTTCCGATCACAAACTCCAGTTCCTTGACCGGATTGGCATGGAGATCGATCATGATCAAAACCAGATCCACCCTCCGGATCAAATTCAAGAATTCCGGATCGATATACTCCTCGCTGAAGGGAGGGGTATCGATCAGCTGGACCTGGATATTTTCGATCATCATCATTCCAGGCGTCGGAGTCCAGGTAGTGAAAGGCACTGCTGAAACCTCTGGGTCAGCGTTGGTTTGGGCTGCCACCAGGGTGGATTTTCCGGCGTTTGTGCAGCCGATGATCACGATCTGTCCTGCCCCTTCCTTGTTGATATGGTAGGGAGAAATCTGCTTTTTACCGCCCTTCTTTGAGGTTGTGGCAGCTTTCAATTTGGAAAGTTTTTTACGCAGATCCGCTCGAAGGTGATCCGTACCCTTATGTTTGGGAATAGTGCTGAGCATTTCCTCCAAGTACTTGACCTTGTCTTCTGTCGTGGTCGCGGACCGGAAGCGCTCCTCTGCGTTGAAATAGTCAGCTGGAAGGTTGGTTGGCATAAGATTCTTCTATGTAATGTGTAGCTCCATTTTACCCCAAGGAATTCGAGTTGACCTCTTTTACCTTACATTATTCTTAAGCACTGATATTGATAATCATCTACAATGTGTGTAGCAAGGAAAACAAGCTATGATCAAACTATTACTGGCGTCCAACAACCAAGGGAAGTTGGCAGAACTCCGGTCGCTTTTTAGCGGCCTTGAGCTTGAGCTTCTCTCCCCTGCGGACCTGGGTCTGGACCTGAAGGTCGAGGAACGGGGATTGAATTACATGGAGAACGCGGTCCTTAAAGCTGCCATTTTCGCAGACGCAGCACAAATGTGGACCCTGGCTGATGACTCCGGGCTTGAAGTCGATCTCCTGGATGGGGCTCCTGGCTTACGCTCTGCTCGTTACGCGCCGGATCCGAATGCTACAGACAAAGACCGAAGGTTATTCCTGGTTCAGAATCTTAAAGAATTCACCAGGCCCTGGAAAGCAGTCTTTCAATGTGTTCTCGCGCTGGTAGGGCCGGAAGGCTCGCCAATTGTCACTCGCGGTACCTGTTCGGGTGATATTATCCCTATCGATCGGGGGCATGGTGGTTTTGGGTATGACAAGATCTTTCGCCTGGAAGCAAACGGGCTGACCATGGCTGAGCTCACTCCGGAGCTGAAGAACCAGCTCAGCCACCGGGCACTGGCCGCCGCCAAACTGATCCCTGTGCTGGAGACTTTATTTGCTAACAGTTTTTCTCAGTTAGAATGAGGGCCAGGTCTCGGCTGACAGGCCATCCGGCACAGTGAAAAGTTATCGGTTTTGAGTTATGATATGGGTATTACGCTTAGCAAACTGGATTGTTGATGGTATCAGTAAATGAGTTCTGGATCATCCTGGGTTTAGCAGTTATCATTTCCCTGCTGCTTGGAGCAGGTGGGGCGTATTTCCTGCTTCCTAAACCGAAACCCAGCGATGCAGAAACCCCTTCACCCAAAAAACGAAAAGGACAGGACAAAGCCAAAGAGCGTATCAGGCGCATGTATGCCCTGATCACTGACCTGACCGTGACCCTGAACTATTCCCGGGTGCTTGAAAAAAGTCTTGACGCGTCCTTCCTGGCACTGCGCATCCTTGATATGCCCACAGATCGACTGATCAGCGTCGTACTGCTGTTCGCAGAAGAGGAAATGGCTGTGCCGGATCTGGTAGTAGCCTATGGCCGGGGCTTACCCCGCCCGGACCTGGCCATCCGTATTCGCGGCGTCTCTGGCCTGTTGGAGCGTGTGATCGAATCCGGTGACCCCCATGTCACCAACGAGCTCGGGAAGGATCCTGAACTAAAGCAGTTCATCTCTTTCCGGGCCTGCCGCGCTGGCTACTGCGTTCCGCTTCGGGCCGGCCTGGACACCTTTGGCGTGATCCTTTTCGGTCATCCCGATGACGATTATTTCAATGCGGATGCCCAGGATGTGATCAACACTATCGCCCACCAAGCCCAGATAGCGATGCAAAACGCTCACCTCTTCCAGGAGCTGAAAACAGAACGCGACCAGATCATTAAAGCTCAGTCCGAGGCCCAGCGCAGACTGGCCCGGGCCTTACATGACGGACCCACCCAGACAGTGGCAGCCATCCCCATGCAGATCAGCCGCGCCCGGCATTTGCTAAACAAAGACATCACCGCAGCAGGAGAGGCCCTTTACCAGACCGAGGAACTGGCCCGCCGCACCTCGCGGCAGCTGCGCCACATGCTCTTCACCCTGCGGCCGCTGGTGCTGGAATCGGAAGGTTTGATCGCCGCCCTGGAATCCATGGCCGAAAAGACCAAGGAAACTTTCGACCAAAATGTGATCATCGAGTGTGATGCTGAATTGGTCAAAGAACTGGACATGAACACCCAGACGGTGATCTTCACCATCGCCGAGGAAGCCGTTAATAACGCCCGTAAACACGCCCAGGCGGAGCACATCTGGGTCAAAGTCACCAGGCTGCAAGCCGACCTGGCTTTCCTGGAGATCGAGGATGACGGCAAGGGCTTCCTGGTGGAAGGTGTTCTAGAGAATTATGACGGCCGGGGAAGCCTGGGCATGGTCAATATGCGCGAACGCGCTGAACTGGTCCAGGGTGTTTTCCATGTCAAATCGATTCCCGGCGAGGGCACCCAGATCCAGGTAGTCCTTCCACTTACACCGGATGCAGCTGATCGCCTGCGGCTAATTTAGCGCCAATGGAGCGACGGGTGTGCCCGTTGGGCACGACCGAGGACCGGGGGCTGCTTGGCAGCCGACCGGTTTTTTTTGTAGGGGCGACCCGGCACTGTCCTGAGCGAAGCCGAAGGACGGTCGCCTTTTATTGTTTAGGGAGAAGTCGTTGTTTGCGTCCTGGAAAGACCTAAACATGCAGGACAATCCCCTGCTTGGGGGGCCCCCGGCTGTCCCCTCGCTAAGGCTCGGGATGCTTCGCAAACCCGGGAGCTGAGGAAACCAAGCCCCGCTAGGGTGGGGCTTTATTACATCAATCTGGGATAATGAGGGAAATAGGTATATGTCAAGAGTGATAATCAGCCCACAGCTGAATCTGTGGGTTTGGGGGAAATCGGCCTTGCTGATTTTCCCAAGTCTCCCTGTTAAATAACCTCCTGGTCACCAAGTCTCCCAATCTCCCTGTCACATGATCCGGTCCTTCAGACCGAGATTGCCGCCCTTCGCTCCACTCTGGGCAGGCTGTCAGTCGTTGCACTCCTTCCTCACAATGACAAATTGGTCTGACCTCCCTCTCCCAGTCACCCAGTCCCCAGGGAATCCCGCCTCTTTTTTTCCGGTCGCGAGCAAGGCGAGCAACCGGTCTCTTTACCCCGGTCACGAGCACAGCGAGAAACCGGTCCTCAAGGAAGTGATTCTTCTATCTTTCAATTTACACTTACAATATATCCATGCCATATCTCAACGACCTATACTACCAGGCCTACCAGCCCGATGATGCTGATCGCTGGCCGCTGGCCCTGATCCACGGCGCGGGTGGGGATCACCTTTCCTGGCCCAGCCAGCTCCGGAGAATGAGCGGTTACCGGATCTTCACTCCTGATCTGCCCGGTCATGGCAAATCCAGAGGACACGGCCTGCAGGGGATCTCTTCCTATGGGAAATCCACGGCCGCCTGGATCCAGAGCCTGGAACTGCCCAAAGTCTTCCTGGCCGGGCATTCCATGGGCGGGGCGATCGCACTCTGGCTGGCCCTTCACCATCCCGAACTGGTCCGCGCCCTGGTATTGATCAGCACCGGAGCCAGGCTGCCAGTCAACCTCAGCCTGATCGAGGAGCTGGCCACCCAGGTAGGTTTTCCGATCGCGGTGGAGAAGATCACCAACTGGTCTTTCAGCTCCCGGGTTGAGCCGGCGCTGATTGAAAACGCAAAGAGGCAATTATTGAACACCCGGCCATCCGTGCTGGCTGGGGACTTCCGCGCCTGCGACAGTTTCGATCTCAACGAGCGGCTGGGGGAGATCCAGGTGCCGACCCTCGTCCTGGTGGGAGATGAGGACAAGATGACTCCGGAACGTTTCGCGGAAGGGTTGGCAGGTGGCATCTCGGGGGCAGATCTGAAGGTCATCCCCGGGGCGGGGCATATGCTGCCGCTGGAGCAGCCCGCTGCGGTGTCTGGTGCCATGCGGGGCTTCCTGGAGCGGGTCCTGGATGGATAAAACCATTGCCTAATCCCATTCCAGGTTGTATAATATTTTCCCACGGGCGGTTAGCTCAGCTGGTTAGAGCGTTGCGTTGACATCGCAAAGGTCGTTGGTTCGAGTCCAATACCGCCCACTTCTCTAAACCGCTTTCGGGCGGTTTTTTTCTGTCTCGGGTTTAATCCCCCTGAATAGCCTGGTTTTTTCGGATATTTGCATGCTATGATTGTAGTAAAGGTGCATTCTATGTAAACAAGGAGGTTTGGTGTGGGCGAGAAAGGAAAACGTGACAAAGGCAAACGGGAATCGAAAAAGAAAGCGAAACTCACCATAAAAGAAAAACGCCGGGAAAAAAAAGAGAATACCCAGTCCGGGAGCAAACTATCCCAATCATGATCTAAGCCCCTCTTGGACTTTCTAGCACGTTGTCAGCGGACATTTGCTCAATATAAAAAAGTCGAAAATCATCTGAAGAAGTGATCAGGTTTGATAACCCATATCGATCTAGAAGTCCGGGTACGCCCCCTGCCATGAACCCACCTACATCCTCATTCGAAGGGCTTTTGCTTCGGTGAGATTGAGGTGGGTTTTGTATTAAATGGATTGGATATGTTCAAATCACTCTATGCCTGAAATTGAGGATCCTGAGTGATAACCAGATAGGGGCATCCACTTTCCCAGCAAACCGGGATCGATTCGGGTATTTTTTGGCCTACTGGACCATAGATAAATCATCCTTTTAGAGTACCCAAACCATCCCTTTGTTGGGAGCAAGTTATCTCACTTATTGTTATACTTCCCATAGATGAAATCCTTATCGAGGCTTCATCTCTATCCGTAAACACATCTCGTGGAAGTGGAAAAGATAGTTTCAATACCGTTGGATAGACAGGCGAAAGGTGTGAGAATTTAATCCGGACTTAGTTAGAAAAAGGAACCAGCCATGCACCCCATTGAAGTTACCCAAATCGCAAAATCGTTCGGCGATACACATGCGGTTGTTGATGTTTCATTTGATGTGAGAAGTGGTGAGATCTTTGGCCTGCTCGGCCCCAACGGAGCAGGGAAAACCACAGCGATCCGGATCATGCTGGACATATTCCAACCTGACCGGGGTGAAGTCTCTATTTTAGGTGGACCTATGTCCGAAGGGAAAAAGGACCATATCGGATATATGCCGGAAGAACGCGGTTTATATCAGGATATCCCTCTGGAGCGCTGCCTGCTCTATTTGGCTTCACTCAAAGGGGTCCCTGATCAAAAAGCCCGCCAAAATCTGGAGGTATATCTAGACCGGTTTGACCTGGCCGCCCATAAGAGCAAGAAGATCAAAGAGCTCAGCAAGGGGATGCAGCAAAAAGCCCAGATCATCAACACCATCATTCATGAGCCAGAGCTGATCATCATCGATGAACCGTTCACCGCGCTGGACCCACTGAACCTGCAACTTGTCAAGGACGTTATGTTGGAGCTGCGCGATCGGGGCGTGACCATCATCATGTCGACCCACCAGATGCAGCAGGTAGAAGAGTTATGTGACCGCATCCTTTTGATTAACGACGGGGAGAATGTACTGTATGGGGACCTAGATGAAATTCGGCGGCGGTTCTCCGGTCATGCTGTTTTAGTTCGGGCCGAAGGCAAACTGCCAGAAATGCCAGGCGTGAAGGATGTCATCTCTCACAATGGTGATCTCAAACTCTCCCTGGATGAAAATACATCACCTCAAGATGTATTGAAATCCCTGGCCGATAGAGACATTAACGTTGAGAAATTTGAGATCGCTGTCCCGGCCCTAAACGAGATCTTCATCCGCGTGGTTGAGGAGGGCGACTCCAAATGAATAGGGTCTTGCGCGTCGCTCAACATGAATACCAGCGAAATGTCTTCAAAAAAAGCTTCCTGCTGACCCTGTTGAGCATACCATTTATGGTTGCTTTTAGTGTGGGCGTGGGATTCTTTATGGTTTCCTTGGAGAATAATGATCTGCCTGTTGGCTATCTTGACCAGGCAGGGATATTTGAAAACCCTATCCCGGCGCCTGTCTCGGGAGGGGATGAACCCGTTGATTTCATTTCCTACCAGACCGAAGAAGAGGCCCTGGCGTCCCTGAAAGCCAATGAGATCCAGGCTTATTATATACTTCCAACTGACTACTTGGAGACCCGGAGGATTGAGATAGTCTATATAGATAAACCCGCAGACAATGCCAACAGACAGTGGTGGGATTACCTTCAGATCAACCTGCTTTCTGATCAACCAACAGAGATCGCTTACCGATCTGCTTCTGGGGCAGATGTGACCGTGCGCTCACTGGATGGTAAACGTTCCGTGGCTGACAGCGGTCCCACCTTCGGCAATATGATGCCCTTATTCATCACCTTGGCTTTTTTAGCACTGATCTTGATGAGTTCCGGATTTCTGATGGGAGCTGTTGCCGAGGAAAAAGAGAACCGCACCATGGAAATCATGGTCACCTCAATCTCTCCCCTGCAGATGATCGGCGGTAAGCTTTTAGGCATCGTCGCCATAGCGTTGACCTTGCTGGTTTCATGGACCCTGATCGTAGTCCTGGGCATATTTGCAGCCCGTGTAATGGGGATCGGGTGGTTCCAGAACTTAGGAATGGACTGGGGCGTTGTCCTGGCAACAGTTGCCATCGCCGCCCCTGCCTATGTGCTGGTATCAGCCTTGATGATAGCAATCGGCACGATGGTCACCTCTACCCAGGAAGGGCAGTCGTTTAGCTCAGTCTTTATCATTTTCCATTTGATCCCTCTCTATATCAGTTTCGCATTTGTGAATGACCCGCAGAGTTCTCTGGCCGTCACACTGAGTATTCTGCCATTCACATCCCTGATGACGACTGCCATGCGCAACCTGTTCTACTCCGTTCCCTCCTGGCAGATCGCCGTGAGTGCTTGTGTGCAAACATTCTGCGCTGTGATAGCACTCTGGCTGGCAAGCCGGGCTTTTCGGCTGGGCATGCTGCGTTATGGTCAACGGCTTCGTTGGCGTAGTTTATTCCAATTGCGGGAGTCTGGTGAGTGAGGGTAATACAATGAAAAAAATATTAAAGATCATTCGCCAGGAACTAATCATTACTTTCAGCCGCCCATCTTTTCTGGTTGTTGCGGTTGGCATTCCCCTTCTGGGTGTTTTGATCCTTGCCGGAGTAAAAGTGATCCAGGACCGTTCTGGTGATGCTGACCCAACATCCGACTCCTCAGCAGAAGAATGGCAAATGGAAATCGAAGGTTATATCGATCAGGCTGATCTGATCCAGGTCATCCCCCCAGATCTCCCTGAGGGGCATTTGATAGCCTATGAAAACGAGGATCAGGCCAAAGAAGCCCTGGCAGCAGGGGAGATCTCTGCTTACTACATCATTCCAGTTGATTTTGTGGAAGAAGGGGAGGTTATCTATGTCTTTCCGGATTCCAAACCCTTGATCGAAGATGGTCAGAAATGGGTCATAAGGTGGACCTTGCTGGTTAATCTTCAGGGAGGGGATCTGGAAAAAGCAGAGCGAATCTGGAATCCGGTTGGGGAGTTGGAAGAGCGGGTTATCTCATCCTCGGCGGTGATAGAAAGCCCGGATGCCAGCGAAGCGTGCTCCCGTCCCGGATCCGCCTGCCAATCCAATGATCTGGTGCGTTACATACCCTCCATTATGGCCGCCCTCTTCTATATATCCTTCATGTTCAGCAGCACGATGCTCTTCACCAGTGTTGGCATAGAAAAAGAAAACCGCACCCTGGAAGTGCTGTTGCTGTCGATCAGCCCGAGACAGCTGCTGACTGGGAAAACGATTGGATTGGGCATAGCAGGGCTGATCCAAACCCTGGTCTGGTTAGGCGCGGTCTATACCATATTCAACCTGGGTGGATCAACACTGAGCCTGCCAGAGAATTTTTCCTTTCCCGTAGATATCTTGATCTGGAGTTTGATCTTTTTCCTGAGTGGATATGGGGTTTATGCCAGCATGATGGCTGGAGCAGGAGCCCTGGCGCCGAAGATGAAGGATGCTGGGGGTGCTAACTTCATTGCCATGAGTCCCCTCTTGATCGGTTATATAGTTGGGATCCTGGCACCATTGGCTGAATCCGCCGAGGCAGCCCTGCCGATCATCCTCAGTTTCTTTCCCCTCACATCGCCGATCGTAATGGTCATGCGCTTAACGAACAGCATCGTTCCTCTCTGGCAATTATTACTGTCAGCTGGTTTATTAATTGCCACAAATATATTGATCATCCGGGCAACCGCATCCATGTTCCATGCCCAGCATCTACTTTCGGGTCAACCCTTTTCGATAAAACGCTATTTCAGGATATTATTTTCAGGAAACTGATAAAAATTAAATAAGCTGGAATAGAGACGCTATTTATCAATACAACAAAACCGCTCTTCATTCTGAAGAGCGGTTCTTATTTTTTTCAACCGGGATGTTAGTTCGTGACTGTAACAGCTTTACCAATCAATTGATTCTCTTTCAGTTCTTTGAGGATCAGGTCCGCCACATCAGCCCGGGCAATGGTGGATTTCTTGGCGAGGATATTCTCCCCATACTCATAGACACCCGTTCTGGGTGAGTCCTGCAAGCCGCTGGGGCGAATGATGGTCCAATCCAACCCGCTGCCTTTGACCGCAGCCTCCTGGGATTCGTGGTCCACCCGTGAGCTCTTTAACAGGGTGGCAAAGAAGGCTTTATTGACCAGCGACAAAGTATCCCAACTATCACCTACTCCCATGGCAGTGATAACCACCAACCGGGAGAGGTTATATTTCTCCATGCTGTTGATGATATGGATCGTGCCAGTGGTGCGCACAGTTGTCTTTCCCAGGTCATTTCCAACACCCAGGGCGCAGATGACGGCCTCCTGGCCTTCAACTGCCTGGTCGACAGCAGATGGATCAAAGACATCACCTGTCAAGACCCTTAAGCTTTTATCCTCAAATGGGATCCGGGCAGGATCGCGCACAAAAGCGGTCACTTCATGACCAACTTCCAGGGCATGTTTGAGAATTTCAATTCCGGTTCTGCCGCTTGCTCCAAAGATAACGATCTTCATTTAAAATTTTCTCCATGATGTTTTTCAAAGGATCAAGGAAGATGATAGCATACAGGGGGCTCAGCCCATGTTATAACTCTATAAGATTAACATAGGGTCAAACTGATTAAATTCCAAGGACCTGACATGCCTTCGAAAACAATAAACTCCAAAAACACCTTGATCCTGGCTTTAGTAGTGGGCTTATCCCTTTTAACGATCACCATCTTGTCCTTTCAATTCAGGACCAACGGAAAGATCATCTCAAGCGGACGGACACGGAAATTCCTGATCTATGTCCCGGAATCTTATGATCCTGAAATGCCAACGCCCCTGGTTTTCAGCATCCATGGATTTGTACAGTGGCCCAATCACCAGAGAGCCATGACAGGATGGAATGACCTGGCAGATGAATATGGATTCCTGGTCGTATATCCCCAGGGCACCGGCTTCCCGCTCCGCTGGAATGCCTCGCCTATTTATGGTGATACAAAATCCATGGACGAGGAACTGCAGTTCTTTGCGGACCTGATCGACCATCTTGAAAGGACCTATAACATCGATCCCTCCCGGGTCTATGCCAACGGCATGTCCAATGGTGCCGGGATGACCGATCTGCTGGCCTGTGAACTGTCCGACAGGTTCGCAGGAGTCGGCGGTGTGGCAGGGGCATATCTATTTCCCCAAGAAGACTGCCATCCATCCCGGCCAGTACCGGTGATCGCTTTCCACGGAGTAGACGATCCGGTCGTTCCTTATCTAGGCGGTCCCAGTCCCCGGGATGATCGATTATTCTTCCCGGCAGTTGAGGATTGGGCTAAAAACTGGGCGTTAATGAATTCCTGCGATAATAGCCCTGAGAAAATCCAAATAACAGAAGACATCATGAGAATGACCTATTCAGTATGCGAGGGTGAAGCTCCGGTGATCTTTTACAGAGTTGAAGGCGCCGGGCACACCTGGCCGGGCGGTGAAAAACTACCGGTCTGGATCACTGGTCCGACAAACCGGGATATTAATGCCTCAGCATTGATGTGGGAATTCTTCAGCGAATATCCGGCAGAGAAGGAATAATAAATGGCGATTCTGGCAGAGCTTTTCGGCGATATCAAATTCATCTTCTCCTACCGGAGGGTGCTGATGAAAAGACAGCTGGGCCTGGATAAACTAGCTCCCAAGGCCGGTGACCTGGCGCTAGATTTCACCCTCTCGGATATCTCAGGTACGGAATCGATCACCCTGTCCGATTTCCAGGGGAAAAAGCCGGTGGCGCTGATCTTTGGCAGCTTCACCTGACCTCCCTATGTCAAGGGTACCGTGAGTATCAAGGAGCTCTATGAGAAATATCACGACCAGGTCCAGTTCCTGAGCATCTATATCCGCGAAGCCCATCCCATTGACGGTTGGTGGTTGGGCCGGCGCCTGACCAGGGGGTTGATGAAGATGTTTGAACCCAGGGCATCCCAAGAGCACTATGATCCCCAGACCATGGAGGAACGCAGGTCGGTGGCAGGGGAGTGCGAGACTGCTCTCCAATATGGGATCCGCACCTATGTAGACGAGATGGATGACAGGGTAAACGACACTTACGCCGCCTGGCCGACCCGATTGTACCTAATTGGCCTGGATGGAGTGGTCGTTTATGCCGGCGGGATGGGGCCATATGATTTCCGCCCGGCAAAACTGGAAAAGGCCATTGAGACCTATTTGGCCAGCCAGCAAAATCTTAGCAGCTGATAGTTACAAAGTAATGGATCTGATTTTGGAATAAACCTCCCCAAAGGGGAGGTTATTTTTATTATGCTATACTGAAAAAGGCATTGATCTCGGCAGGATCGAAATGATTTCCACCATATTGAACGGAGGTCCACATGAAGGTATTTCAAGGAAAGATCATCTCCCTCGATTCAGATAGTAATATCTATCAATACCTGGTGGAGGATCAAGGGAGAATCGAATATTTGGGAGACAGTTTACCTCCTGAATACCAGAACGGAAAACCGTTGATCGACCTGGGCGACCAAGCCCTGATTCCGGCCTTCGGGGATGGACACCTGCACTTTTCAAATTGGGCTTTGTTCGCCGCTTCTTTTTTTGATGTGCGCGAGGCCCGAAATATCCCGGAGATCCAGGAACAAATCAAGGAATATCTCAAAGGAAAAAGCCGCCAGAGAATTGTCATCGGATTTGGCGTCTCCAAATACAGCGTCAGCGAAAGGAGATTGATCAACAAGGAAGAACTGGATCAGGTCTGTCCAGACAATCCTCTGGTCCTGGTCTGTTATGATGGGCACTCTGCGATATTCAACAGCGCCATGCTGGATAAGTTTCCAGATACCGTGAAGCAGCTGCCTGGATTCGATGCAGATCAAGGCCATCTGTTCCACGAAGCATTTTTCGAAGGGATAGATTTTGCAACCTCCCTGATCCCTCCTCTGCAGCTGATCAAAAGCATCATCAAAGGATACGATCTGCTGGCTGCTTATGGTGTTGGAACCATCCATGCCACCGAAGGAGTCGGATTCCCGAATGATCTGGATGTTACCCTGGTCAGCCTCATCGCCAAAGCCCGGGGAAAAAAGAATAACTTTCAAACCCGGCTATTTTTCCAAACCATGGATGTTGGGAAGGTCCTTAAGCGAGGCTTGCCACGCATCGGAGGATGTTTTGCTACTGCTCTTGACGGCTGCTTTGGGGCCACCGATGCTGCCCTGCATGAAGCCTACAGCCATGATCCTGGAAACAAGGGTATTCTCTTTCACGAGGAAGAAGAGGTCTTTGAATTTGCCAGAAAGGCAAACCGGGAAGGATTGCAGATCGAAATGCATGCGATCGGGGATGCAGCTGTCACGAGAGCAGTCGATGCTATCGAGGGGGCATTGCAGGATACACCGCGGGAAGACCACAGACATACGATCATCCATGCCTGCCTGATCAAACCCGGGGATCTGCAGCGGATCGCCTCGCTGGGAATCGCCATCACTTTGCAGCCCGGTTTCCTGATCAGTCCCCTGGAACCGGTGGAATACCTGGAAGAGATCCTGGGAGACAGGATCTTCAGCAGTTCTCCTTTAAGATCGATCATTGACGCTGGCATTCATCTCAGTGGAGGTTCGGACGCACCTGTAACTCATCCCGACCCGATCGAAGGGATATATGGTGCATGCAACCATCCCTATGACACCTCTCAATCCGTTTCGATCGAAGAAGCGTTAAGGATGTACACCTATGAAGTCGCCTGGACCTGTTTTGATGAAAAAGAACGCGGCTCATTGGAAGTTGGAAAAATGGCCGACTTGGTCATACTCAACCAGGATCCCCTGTCGCTAGACCCCAGTGATCTGCGGTCCCTGAAGGTTAACAAACTCTATCTGGGTGGTGATGAATTCGAAGGGGGAATGAATATTCCCGGCATGCTTTGGAACAGCCTGGCAGGGAGCAAAGTTCCTGTCTAATCCTTCTCTGAGTATGAGTAGTTTGTCCTTAATATAGACAAGACCTCACCATAGTATGATGTAAGAACATCATCGATCACGCGATCCCACGCTTCCAAAATCATGCTATGAACACTGCCAAAGTATTGCGGCAGTGTTTTATTTGATTTAGCGATTAATTTCCCAACCAAACTCAGACTCCCCTGCTAGTTCAGCAGGGGAGTCTATTTTAAGCAGACGAAAGGCGAAGCGGGAAGGAAATATTCATCGAGCCCGGTGCTGCAGCCCTCAGGCTGGCTGCTGTGATCGAGCGCTGGACCTGCTCCGCTCGGGAACCGGTCAGCTCAATCCGGACCACAGCATCGGGCTTGACCAGGGACAGCTGCCCCCGGATGTGAGCCAGCACCTGCTCGGGAGCGAAATCCTGGACCGGGACTGTGACTTTCACCATCGGTCGGGCAGGAAGGGGATGGGTTTCCAGTTCCTGGGTCAATTGCCCATCTTCCCAGTGAAGAGTGACCAAAACAAAGGACTTTGCCTCAAACCGTTCCGCGACCGAAGTGCGCTCGATCGATCCCGGATAGATCACTGGAGTGTGGAGAGGCTCTCCACCCAGGGTTTGAGTCAGCTGTTGAGCCCGGTGGATATGGCCGGATAACACCGCTTGAAAACGGTCTGGCACCCACTCAGGTGGGATATTATCCGGTCCATCCCGGAAAGTGAAATCTGCTGGCCCCACCTGGGCACCCTCAAAGGTCTGGTGGGTGCACAGGTAATGGGCATCTGCCGAGACCTCCTCCCATCCGGTCTGGCCCAAGAGGGACTGGAACCTTTCTTTGGCTTTCCTCGCAAAAGGAAAACCGGACAGGGCAACCGATCGATCTCCCAACTGGACAAGATAGGTTTGAGGTTTGTCGAAGATCTTGATATTTTCATGCGCCAGATACAGGTGCGCTGGCAGCCTGGACCGTTCATGATTGCCCGGGACAATAAAGATCGGGATTCCCCTCTTGGCGACCTCGAAGAGCGGTTCGTAGGCCCGATCAACGATAGCTGGATGTACCTGGCTGCGGGAAAAGAGATCCCCGCCGTGGACAATAAGGTTGACCTTCTGCCTGCGAGCAAAATCCAAGATGAATTGATAATTAGAAAAGAAGTCCTCCCCCCGCCTGCGGCGCTCAATCCGGGGTTGGATAGGCAGGTCGAACCCCAGATGGGTATCAGCCAGGATCAGAATTTTGATGTGTTCTGTCATAAGTTCCATTCCGATTGAAAGAGGATCCGGTCCTCAATCCTATTATAGCACAAATGTTCTACTTTTCCAGGGATATTTCCTTCCTTCGTGTGGCTCACCTTCAGGATAAGAAAACCTATCTTCCTGCCAACCGCGACAAACTCCACCTGGTGTGGGTGGAGTTTGTATTCTTATGCCTCTAGGAATTAATAAGTCTTTCTAATCTTTCCTCACTGTTTAGATCAAGTTTCGACCTCCGAGAGCACAGCCGGCTGGAACCTTTTCCGCTTCCCCAGCCAGAGGTGAAGCAGATAGAATCCTCCCACGGCAACCAGCGCGATCCCCGCATCCAGGTACCAGAGGGTGAAGGGGTTAAAGTTATCCAGGACATAGCCCGATGCGCTTGGTCCAATGATGGATGGCAAAGACCAGGCCAGTCCAAAGACAGCCATGTAGCGTCCCCGCATGTCCTCGGGTGCGAAATTGGCCGCCAAAGCCTGAGAAGTGGGCATAACGATCATTTCCCCTATGGTTATCACCACCAAAGCCAAGGCAAACAGCCAGATAGTATTCACAAAACCGAACATTCCAAAGCCGAGCATGTAGAAGAAACTGCCCAGACCCATCATTAAGAACGGGGGACGATATTTTATCAACCGCGTGGTTGAGAACTGAAAAAGGATCACGGTTATGGCACTGGCAGTCATCACAAAACCATATACCTGGGGAGTGATGCCATGCACATCGCGCAGAAAGACAGAAAGGGGACCGTACATTTGCAGGTAGACCAGCAACATCAGCATGGATGCAAACATGAATGCCACATAAGCATAATCCTTGAGCACAGTACCATATCCCTGATATGTCTTCAGCATGCTCTCCGACTCCTGGCCTGTCTCAGGTTTGGTTTCCGGGATCTTCCGGAAAACCAGGTAAGCCACCAGGCAGCTGACTACCGCGTCGATCACAAAAAGTGTGAAAAAATTTCGGTTGGCGATAAAGCCGCCGATGATGGGCCCGATGATCCAGGTCAGGTTCGCAGATACTCTTAAGATACCAAAACCTTCCTGGCGCTTCTCTTCCGGTAGGACATCAGCCACCATGGCTTGGTGGGCGGGACCAGCCACCCTGCCCAGCAGCCCGATCAAAGCTGCCAAGGGGATCAAGATAGAAAACTCATTAACAAGGCCCAGGGTCAATGTGCTGAGGGCGCTGAAGATCAATCCCCCGAGGATGATGTTCTTTCGGCCGAACTTGTCGGTCAAACCCCCGCCGATGATATTCCCCACCAATCCAAAAGCTGACATGGTTCCCAGAACAAGTCCTGCCTGGGTCATACCTACGCCGAAGTGATCGGTGATATAGAGCGAAAAGAAGGGAAAGAGCATATTCCCTCCCAGTCGGTCAATAAAGGAAACAGCCACCACAGTCCAGAACAATCGCGGGAAGCTGTTATAGGTATCTTTCAATCGATTCAACATAGCGGATCCGGTATAGTTTTATCCTGTATAAGAATCTAGCATTGGTTGTGATCTAACTATGCCCTAAAATCGGATAACATCCCCGCAATACTCGCAGGATAGGCTGTCCATGCCCCGCAGGATGGGCTGGTTGATCGCCCCTCCACAGGACGGGCATTTTGTGGGAGCGTTCTTGACCCCCTCAAGGACAGCATCATCGATGGGGATGGCCCGGGCCAGGTCGAAATCACCAGCCCTGGCGCGGTTGACCAGCGCCACCCACTCGTCCCCCCGCTGCCAGATATGCAGGTGGACCTTGTTCATAGGCGCCCGGCTGTCAAATAATAGCTCCAGGTAATCGTCCTTGTTCAAAAATCCCTCTTTGGAGGACTTCGCCTCTTCTACCAGCACTACAGGGATCTCCCACAGCGTTTCCTGGACCAATTCCTTCTCGGTGGCCACAAAAAGCACTTTCTTTGTGGCTACTTTTTCTTTCTGCTCAAAGATCAATCGTTGGTCGGTCAGGTAGAGCACGCCCTCTGGGTCCTCCTTGGTCTGTTTGCCTTCTCGAGCCCAGACCGCCTTTACCGCCATGATCCCGGATTCAGCTGCCAGGAGTTGGAAGCTGGCTTCACTGAGCTCTGTTATCATCCACTCCAGTCGCCCCAAATGGTATTCGAGTTTGCTGACATCACTCTGGAACTGGTCATAGGCGCCGCGAATATTATCCTCAACAGCCTTGATCCGCCCCTCCAGGTTCTCTACTTCGGCCTTCAGTCGTTCCGCCTTAGGAAGGAGGAGTGCCGGTGCCCCACCGGCTCCGGACAGTTCTGCAAGTTGGCTTTCCAAAGGACTTAGTGACCTCGCCAGAGAGGAAGCTTCCCTTGAGATCTCACGCTCGATGCCCGGAGCGATATCCGCCCAGCCTTTGGCAAAATCCGCCGCCTTTTCTTCTAGCTCCTTCTCGAAAGCATAGCCTTTATTCCGCAGGGCCAAAATGCGCTGCTCCAGGCTGCTGATGGATCCCCCCAGATCCTCCACGCGATCCCGCAGGTCTGTCAGGCGGGCAGAAGACTGCATGTCTCGCAATGAGGAAGTCAGCTCCTGCATATGGCTTTTCAGTTTTGCGGAAGAGGTCTCGTTTGCCATACAAACTCCTTTTCAAGCTATGAATAGTTAAATTCTAACTGATTTTTCTGTAACACTTGAATATTCAGGAAGCGAGGTGGTCTTTTCCATTTTTTTATCGCGGTAATTGTAAATTGGCTTTCTTCCGCGTCTGGGGGCTCAACCCGCTCCTGCTGTATTTGCTGGCTTTCCCGTTCAGCGCGTTTTTTGTTCTGCCAGGGATCCCTTGGTGGTATGAAATTGCCCCACTCTGGCTGGTCGGGCTCCAGGAATTGATCCTGCTCCTGACTCTGAGCGCTCCGGCAATCTACTTGGAGAAGAAAGACTTTTGCTTCTCTATCTGATCTAGGTAAGACCAGTTCAAGACAGGCCATCTTTAAAGAATGGCAGTTCAGACCATGGGGAAGAATCGGCCCTGCCATTTTCCAGACCTATATTTGCTACAATATAACTAACTTTTAAGAACACCTAGAGGAGGAACGATGGAGTTTTTTGGACTGGCTTTCCTATTAATCATAATCTTTATCATGGGGATAAAGATCATCCGCCCAGTGGAAGTCGGCATTATTGAGTTCCTGGGCAGATATATCCGGACTGCAACTTCCGGGTTCAATTGGATCGTACCAGGGCTCTTCCGGATAATCCGGGTGAATATCACCGAGCGCCGGGTAGATATTGACCCCCAGTCTATCATCACCAAGGATAAACTCAATGCAGTGGTGGACGGTGTGGTCTATTACAAAGTAGTGGACGCCCAGATGGCGATCTACAACGTGGATAGTTACACGACATCGGTCCCCTCACTGGCCAAAACCACCCTCAGGGCCGTGATCGGAAAAATGACCCTGACCGAAGCCAACGAGAACCGAGATTCCATTAACTTGGAAGTGGAAAAGATCCTCTCCCGGGAAGTGGATAAATGGGGCATCTCCGTTGTCCGGGTCGAGCTGCAGCGCATTGAACCTCCGCCCGATGTGCAGGATGCCATGAACCGGGTCGTCAAAGCTGAAAACGAGAAGATTGCTGCCCTGGATCTGGCCACAGCGATTGAGACCAAAGCTGACGGCGAACGCCGGGCCGAGATCAAAAAAGCTGAGGGTATAGCAGCGGCTATCAGACTTAAAGCTGATGCCGATGGCGATGCAATCAAGACCGTTAATGAAGCGGCTGAGAAATTCTTCGTTGGAAACGCCGTGGTGCTTAAAAAACTGGAAACGGTCAGTGAAGCGCTGAAAGATAACGCCAAGATTGTCATCCCCACGGATAGCAGCCTCATCAATATCATCGGCGATCTGGCCGGGACTGGTGTTTCGATCAAGAAAGATGAGGGAAAATAGCCAGAATTGATCACTGGTAGTTCATCCTAATCAAGGGTCGGATTGTCCGCCAGATCTAACTCAGGGGTTTTTATGAATTTATGACCATTAGGGTGTCTGGTCTGGTAAATATTATCAATATTTGGTACTTTATATACAGCATTTCCACTAACCAAAGGAGAAACTGATGAGAAAATCCCTCTTAATCCTGGTGGCTCTGTCCCTGCTCCTGGTTCTAACAGCCTGTACCGGGTCCGCTGAGAAGGATGCGGAAATAGTCGATGAAATTCTGGAAGAGGTGGAAGATCCCGCTCCCACAGACCCACCACCTACCCCCGAACCCACGGCAACTGAAGAAATGGTGATGCTGCCCGTGTCAATGGTCTCGGCTCCACTGGGCGAGGATTTTAATGCCTATAAAAACTCCCTGCCGGGATTTGCCCCCCTGGATTTTGAGGAGAGCGAACTACCCGCTCCCCCCGGATCTGTAACCGCCAACTGGTTCACTTCAGGCGGTTATTATGTTGTGGCATACTACGGTCTGGACCTCGAGAATGCGGGCCCACTCTGCCCGGGCAACTCGATCCTTACCGGAGGAACCTGGGTGCATGTCTCCAATGCGCCCACCGAGGAAGGCGCCTGTGAAAGTTTCCCGACCCTGACCGATGATCCAGCTGTGGGGCCGATCGACTGCCATGGGGTCCTCTTCTACCGCACTGCCATACCCAGCGACCTGCAGGGAACGTTGTTTGGCACGATCGAAATGCTGGATGCAGACGGCAACCTGGTAGGCATCACCAGCCAGGCAGAAAGTAATCCCGAGATGTTGGAGATCGATCTGGAAGCAACCTGTAATTAGGATTCCAATTAGGAAATAAAGACCAAGGGACGAAGCCCTTTCAATGGACTTCGTCCCTTTTTTCTTGTTCTCAATATTATCTGGATTTGAATCCCCCTTTGATCTTCTCATAAGGCTGTAGGTTGAAAGGACATACTTTCACGCAGACCGAACAGCCGTGGTATTTGTTGAAATACGGGAAACACTCATCATTCCGGAGATAGGTTTCCTGGCCGTCCGGGTGCAGCACCGGGTTGTCATAAAATGCATCCGCCGGGCACTCCCGGTGGCAGATCCGGCAGCTTTTACAGAACTCTCGCACCCAGGTGTGGTTATTGCCTTCGTTGAAGGGCAGATTGGCGATGCTGGTAAAGACCGCCGCCAGCCGCACCCGGGGACCATGCTCGGGCGTGATGATCAATCCGTTCAGGCCCATCCAGCCCAGCCCGGCCATCTGTGCCAGCGGCGGATAGAGCGCCAGTCCGTTCAGAGGATGCCCGGCATGGGCGCCATATCCCCTTTCTCGTAGGAATGTGGCCAATGAGTTATTGATCCGGCCCAGGTCTCGGTAGGTTTCCATCACTGTCCGCATGCAGGCAATGCTGGGCGCGCTGTTGATGCCATCCGCATCCATCTCCATCGACACTACAATTGCGTTATCGTACAACACCGCCTTTTCCTGGAAGACCCAGCGCCGGGGAAGTTTTGTGTAGCCGATGCTGGCAGCGCCCAAATGGAAGGCTTCTGCTTCCAGCTCCTCGATCAATTTCTGGTCTGCCACGATTTTTGGTTGGGGCGGATTCTCGTCCAGGGTTTCCAAGGATTCTCTGATCCCGGAGAGGCAGGCCAGCATGGTTGGGAGCAATCTCACCGGGGGGCCAGCTTCGCTGCTTTCCAGCCTGCCCCGGATGATATCAAAGCGTCTGGGAGAAATTTCCGTGAAACGGATGACATCATCTCTTGACTGCAGCTCCTCTTCCAGGGAGAGTGCGGTCTGGAAGAGCGATGTTTTGTACAACATCTTTGGCAAGCTCATAATTACCTCGATAGTTCTATTGGTTTAATTATCCATAAAGATATTGATAGACAGCATCCAGACCAACCAGGGCTGCACTCACCGCGCCTACCAGGGTGATCTCATAGATCATGTCATCCGTATACCCGGCTGCTTTTAAATCCTCCACATCCTCATCGGTAATCCGATAAGCATGGAGGGAAAGATTCTTGAGATAATTTCTAAGCTCATCTGGTAGATCAGGAGTTTGTCCACCCTCAACTCTCCATTGGGACATAATATATAACTCAATATCCGATCTCATTGCCGGATCCGTCTCACCCTCCACAGAAAGCAGATGCTGACGTCCCGCCTCTACTTCAGGAGGCCGGATCAGGCCATCTTCTGTTTTCACCCAATCCTCAACTGCTGGTGAGCCTCGTAAGATCCCGCCGGTAAAATTCAACATTCTCGCCAGTCGTTTTTGTTGAACGCCCTGGGGGACTGGAAAGCCAAATGCGTCTGCCACCCGGTCGATCAAATTATAATGAAACCCCACATTGGCAGCTTCCTGAATAGCCAGGTTATCTAAACCGGATTTTCGGATTTCATCCATCAGGTCGTGGTCCATATCCTGGGGATGAACAGTCATCACCTCAAGCATTTTCAAAGCTGCCCGGGTCTTTTCCGGAATATCCGCCTGGGTCCAATCCTCCAGCACTGCATCAAGAACATTCTGGGGCATATGCAGAGCCGCGACCGCGACATGTGCTTCGAGTCAAAACATACATTGGTTAAGCTTGGAGACGAAACTGGCAAAAAGCTCGGCTTCCCCTTTGGTCCAGCCTCCTGAACCTGCCATACCACGCACAATATAGGATATAAAATCCTTTTTAAAGAAAGACGGTTTGTAGGAGAGGGTCAATGGTGGACCTGGTAATGCTCCCACCCACCATCTGGCAAACCTCAATCCCAGACTCATATACCAAGGCCTGTGACTGCTTTTCATCAGGTCGATCCGCATAAATTTCCTCCAAGAAACTTCTGGTACAGATGTACTATAATTAATTTGCCCCGACCCGTCCATACCAAATTCTCAACTCTGTACATAAAAGTGAGATTATCATGCCTCAAACCATATCGAAGGATCCTCGCGCTATCAGAACCAGGACCGCTCTTCAATCCTCATTTAAGAATCTCCTTAGACACAAACCGTATAATAAAATCTCCATCGCCGATATCGCAAATAAGGCCGGGGTTGCCCGGCATACCTTTTATAACCACTACGAGACCAAACAGGATCTCTTGTATTTTCTGGTGGATACCATCCTGGAACCATATTATAAAAATCTGGAAAATTGGAGTCCATTCCTGACCAACCCTGAAGAAGAGCAGAGGATGCATACCTCGTTCTTCAAAGCCTGGAAGGATAACGCTGATGTGATCGGTTTATTAGAGTCTGTCGATCTGGATCTGGTCATTGTTGATAGGCTGAAAAGTTTATTCAGACGGTTCTATTATGAGAAGGTCTCGTCTGAGATGCCAGGTATCAGCCAGAATTTTGCTAATTACGTGATCAGCTATAACGCTTACACATTGGCTGGTTTGTTAAAGCCATGGTATGACTCGGGGATGAAAGATTCTCCTGCCGATCTGGGAGGATTTCTGGTGCAGCTTTCTGGAGCCTCTCAGCGGTTCCAGGCTATTGAAAAATACAGGCATATACTTGGTGGCTAATGTTGATGGAACAGGCAAAGTAAAAAATGATCGCTGCTGACAACACTGTCAGTGTGGTACAGTCCATTAATAACACATTTCATTCAGTGAACGGTTAAAAGGTAAGGCGTGGCCCTAAAACCCCTGCATTTCATCGGCCAGGAAGTCCCGGTGGAGTTCGACAAGAAACCGGCACTGGAGAAAAAACCCCCTGCCCCGGACCGATTCATTTGGGAGGAAGAGACTTTCCAGGTGGAGTCGGTGCTGAGTGAATGGCAGGATTTTGGCCGCCGGGGGCGGATGTCCAGTAATATGCGGCCCCACAACGCCGCCAAGGCCCTTCGCCGGGGGTCCTGGGGAGTGGGTCGCTTCTACTTCCGGGTGTTAACTATAGGAGGTCGGATCTTTGACATTTACTATGACCGAGCTCCCAAGAACGTTGAAGACCGAAAGGGATCCTGGTTCCTGGACAGGGAAATGGCCCTGGATCCTGAGGCATAGGTTTTCGAGAAGGTTTTTTCAGGAGGGAATCATGCTTGGCAAGAAAATGCTCCTAACTGCCTATTCATACACCCATTATCTGGTGATGGAAGCGATCCAGGGTCTCACTCATCAGGAGAGCTTGCTCAAACCTCCCGGGGGAGAGAATCCAGCCAACTGGATCCTGGGCCACATCCTGACCAGCCGGAGCAATGTCCAGGCGATGTTGGATCTGGAACCCATTTGGAACTACGATCGCTGTAAACTTTACCTGCCGGACTCGGAACCAATCACGGCAGAAAGCCTGGTGGAAAATCTGGAAGATATGCTCGCCGACCTGGAAACGACTCAGGAAGATCTAATGAAGGAACTGCAGGGTCTGAATGATGATCTACTGCTGGAACCTCAGGGAGATAACAGCCTCGGGGAGGAGCTGTCCGGGTATGCCATCCATGAAGCCTACCACGCCGGCGAGCTAGCGATAATCAGGATTTGGCTCCGGAGATCATGAACGTCCAATCGCTGATAGAGGAAATAATATGGATCCCAAATCAATAGATTATTTCAACAAATTTCTCTCATCCCCCCTTACAGAGAGGTGGGACAAATCCATCAGGTATGATTCCTATTATTTTTGTGCAGATGAGGAAAGCGCTAATCATTGTGCAGATCTTGTGCTAATGGGCGAAAAACGCGCCACAGCCAGTTTATTATGGAGTTATGAACCGGACAATGAACCCCTGCCAGAAGTGGGACAGCTCAGCGTGATCACCAACTGGGATGGGGAACCTCAGTGTATTGTTGAAGTCACATCTGTGGAGATCATGCCGTTCAATGAGGTTCCACCTGAATTCGCTTATGAGGAAGGCGAGGGGGATAAATCCCTGGAGTTCTGGCGCCGGGTTCACTGGAAATTTTTCAGTATGGAGTGCGTGGAGATTGGAAAATCGCCAATCGAGAATATGCCAGTTGTCCTGGAGAAATTCAAAGTAGTTTGGAAGGGATAGCTATGAATGCTTCCTCGAGTAAACCGGATGTCCGCATATCAGTTTTTATCGCAATCAGTTTGGACGGATTTATCGCCAGGCCAGATGGGGATGTATCCTGGCTGGATGAATTTGAGCCCTTCGATGAAGGGGAGGATGGCGGATTTGGCGAACTATTCAACGCCGTCGATGTCATGGTCATGGGCCGGGGGACTTTTGAAAAGGTCCTGACGTTCGATTGGCCATACGGGGACAAACCTATCACCGTGATGAGCAGCAGCCTGACGCAAGTGCCAGAAAAGATCAGAGGCAGTGTCAGAATTGATGATTCTGCCCCCGGAGAGATCCTTCGAAGATTGGAGTCTGAAGGATGCAGGCACATCTATTTGGATGGGGGACAGGTGATCCAATCCTTCATACGTGACGGCTTGGTGGATGATCTCACCTTGACCATCATTCCGATTCTTCTCGGTCAGGGATTACCACTCTTCGGACATCTGGAAGGGGCTATCAAGCTCAATTTGATGGAATCCCGCTCCTGGAAGAACGGGTTTGCACAATTGAGATACAAGGTAATTTAATAAGTCTGAGTGAATCCCTGTTCTTGTAGATCTGTCTTGAGAATCCTAGATTAATAAGGATATGAGCTTTTCCTTGATCTTTTCAACATCCCCTGGTTGGATCCTCTCCTGGGAATATTCCAGCATCAGGCTCAGTTTTCCAGAACAGGTGACTGCTCCCGCCAGGATATTGACAAAGATCAGCGGATAGGCTCCGCCGGGATTCATGATCAGTCTCTCCAGTTCAAAACCCCCATATTCCCGGGGGAAATCCATTCGGGTCAGATTAGTTACTGCTGTCCCGATAAGTACGTTCTCGAAAGAATCCATTTTCTCCCGTTTCGCCATGGAGCTGATCACATCCTCCCTCTTGCTGAAAGAGTTGAGTTTTTCAGCCTGAGGGGATGAGGGCTGTACCATGCCTCCGATCATTTTGAAGCTCAAGGATTCCAATATGCCTATATCCAGGTGGCTCCAAACCAAGGACTCCTTGAACAGGTTTTTAGTTGTATAAAGGGGTTGAACCTTTTTATTGAATCGGCGGGCATTTTCCCAGAATCCAAGTTTAGTGTTGTATTTGAATTTCGGGCTGACCGCACCCGCAAAAAAGCCCATCACTTCCCCGGCTGGCTTTTTTAATCGGTCCCGCAAGCTGCCAGCAATCGTGATCCTGGAATGATACTCCTGGAGGCCCTCAACCTCTATCTGGGCTGACGCCAGGCCAACTGCCAGGGCTGAGTTCACGGTGACACCTTCCGCCTTGCATTTTTCAACCAGTTGGGTGGTTTGATCCTCGGTGAATTCAAGGAAAGACATCCTGTGATTGAAGTTGGACCAGTAAGCTTTTGATAATGCTTGATAATCATCCTGATCGAAACGGACTCTCTGCTCCCGCCATTGGTTGTTGATGCGTTGGATAAAATAATTCATCAGGCCGCTGATTTTGACCCCGGGAGGAAGGTTATCCCTATCGATCGGGGTCGGATCCTCGAGGCTTTCAAGCCGGATTGAGGGATTACCCAACACTGTCATCAGGTCCCGGGCCAGATAAGCCAGGGACAGCCCATCACAGATCATGTGGTGGCAGAAGATCACCACTTCCGATCGCTGCGGGGATTGGACCAGCAGAAAACGGATGGCTGGATGAACCTCAAAATCAAAGGGGATCAAACTCTGCTGATGGATGACCTCCATCCAACCCTGGTCGCTTTCCCGGGGGATGATCTCGACCGGTATTTCTTGAACATTCTGGGATGTGAACCAGGGGTCGCCATTTTCATCAAACTCCAACTTCAATCTGAGATTGGTATGCCTTGTTTGTAGTTTATGGACTGCCTTCCGCAGCATATCAAGGGAGATATTTCCCTTGATGCGGGCTGTCATGGTCACGATCGCATAAGGCGCGTGCAGGAAAAAACCCTCCAGGGGAGAGATCCTTCTGCGATAAATGGGTTTGTCTGTTGGGTTCATCATCTTTTTTCCTTAACTAATTGCGCTAATGATTAGCTTCAAGCCCCTTGAAGATCAAATTCAGGCCTTCATTTAACATCTCCAATGGGGTTCCTGTAGGTCGGGCAGTGAGGATCACGGAGCTGAGTATCGAGAGCAGGATCTTTACCGTGATGTCTGGATCAACAGGGCGAAAGCTTCCATCCGAGATCCCTTCCTGAACCAATCTTCTCAATAGTCCTTGGTAATCCTGGCGTTTATCCTCATGCTGGGCCTGGACATCCAGGGGCAGGCGCTGAAACTCGAAACTTAATTTAAAAATGAACGCCTTATCCCTCAGCAGCACCTCCAGATGCATCTCAAGGATCCGGGTTAATCTCTCTACAGGGTTGCCTGTACCCGCCGCGATATCACCTGCACGGGACCGGACCTCGGAAAGGGGTTCATCCAGCAGAAGCAGGATGATCTCATCCTTACAGGAAAAATAGTCATAAATGGTGGATTTCCCGATGCCAATTTTCCGGGCGATCTGGTTCAGGGAAGTTTCGTTAAAACCCTTCTGAAAGATAAGCTCGGCCGCCGCATGAGCGATTTCCAGGCGCTTTTCAGATCGATAATCGTCCGTTAGGGGTATTCCTTTGGGCATAATGGCTCCAATAGCGACCGTTGGTCGCTATTAAATATACCACAGAACACCCGGACGGCAAGCCTAACGGGTATATATCATTCAATAAATGAAATTAGGGATTTTAAGGAGGGTTAAGAATAATTCTTCTCCCCAGCCCTGATCGGCACTGTCAGCCGGTTTTCATCAGGGGGCAGAGGACAACTGTAATAGGGAGAGTAGGCACACCAGGGATTGTAAGCCAGATTAAAATCAACAAGATAGCTGTTTTCGCCCAGCTTTTCCAGCTCCAGGTAGCGCCCCGCCCCGTAGGTTTCCTGGGGGCTGGTGGCATCTACAAAGGGCAGGAAAGAGCTGCCATCTTCAGACGTAAAAAGTGTCAGTTCCGCTGCTTCTCCATCAACCTCAAACTGGAACCTGCCAAATCGGATATAACGATCGACCTCACCGGTGCTGGTTTGCAGCTGGACCCTTTCCTGTTCCTGGAAAGGTTTCACCTCTACCACGAAACGCAGATCAGGGTTTTCAGGATAATAATTCAACCCTTTAAACGTTTGCCGACCCTCATGATCGATGGGTGAGCCCTCGTGGTGCTGGAAAAACCTGTCCTTCTCTTTTCTGAATTCCAATAAATCCGACATTAACGTCCGCCTTGGGTAATAGTTGTTTTTCTTCTGACAAAACTGGCAGGAGATATCTTACTCTGAATCGTGCGGGCTATGTCTGCCAAACCATCAACTCCCGGATGATATGGCCAAATATCCGGGAGTTTTATTCGTTTATTGACTTTAATTGCCGGGGTAACTTTGATAAACTTCTAAATGTCCTTTATGATCGAATGTGACCACATCAAAGGCCTCATCCTCAAAGCCTTCGATCTCCATTCCCGGGGAACCAAGTGGCATGCCGGCCACGGCAATGCCGATCACGGCGGGTCTTTCAGATAAGAGGCGCTCGATGTCCTCAATTGGAACATGACCTTCGATAACGTAGCCATCCACGATGGCTGTATGGCAGGACTGAAGAGTTAGCGGTACCTGATATTGGATCTTGATGTCTTCCAGCGAGTCCAGATCAATGATCTCGACTGAAAATCCATTCTCTTCCAGGTATTCAGTCCAGCTGTCGCAGCAGCCTCAGGTGGGATCCTTGTAAACTGTCACGGATCCATCGCTGTTCTCTCCCTGCTCTCCCCCTGGAAACCCGGCTGTGCAGGCCCCCAACAGCAGGCTCAGTCCCACAAACACCAATAATAATTTTCGATTCATTTCCTCTCCTTATGGATTGCTTATCTTCTTTGATCGACGCGAGTATTCAAAACCACCAAGACCAAGTACGTAGATCAGGTAGGATAGAACTTCGGCCAGCGATGGGTTCCCGTTATAGCCAAACAGGGATTTCAGTGTTGCCCCCAGGGGTGATCCTTCATCCAGTAGATGATTGATGTCCCACAGGTGTTCGATTAAGGGAGGGATCAGCCCTGCTTCATTGAACTCATGTACGCCGTGAGCCACAAGCCCCGCCGCAAAAAGCAGCAGGATCAGACTTGTTACCTGGAAAAATCGGGACAGGTTCAATCGGATCAGGCTGTTGAAGAGCAAGACCGCTAGAATGACCGTGGTTCCCAATCCCAGGATCCCACCGGTCAGGACCACGCCGGTTTTGTTATCCACTGCTGCCGCGGAAAGGAAGATCACCAGTTCAATACCTTCCCGGATCACTGCCAAAAAAGCCAGGGTGAACAAAGCCCATCCGCTGTTCATCCCCAGAGCTTTCCTCACATCTGAGTCCAGCTTTTGATTGATGTTCCTGGATTTTTCACGCATCCACAGCAGGACCCAGGTCAGGATCCCGGCAGCCAGCAGCATGGTGATCCCTTCAAAGATCTCTTCTGCCCGGCCTTCAAAGTTCGCGCCCAGACGATTCAGAGTATAACCCGCCAGGATGCTGGCCAATATCGCCGTGGCGGTTCCCAGCCAGATCTCCTTTTTCCCTTGAGGGCTTTCTAGTTTTTTCAGCGCGCCCAGCAGGGCTCCAATGATCAAAGCTGCTTCCAGTCCCTCCCGCAATGCTAGAAGAAAACTAGCTAACATAACATCTCCTGAAGAATCCCAAACACACGGCTAGTATGCCTTTTTATATGATATTTCTCATAATTTTAGCATATAAACGCAGTCTTGGTAAGGCAGGCAGAACCACTCTGGAATCCGGGATTTACATCCTCTCCCATCCTGTAAATCTAATCTATAATAAGGAGCATCTTCTTATTCTGGTTTCTTGATCATTGGTTGTCCGAAAGAAGGCATCTATGGCCCACACCACCCTCAAAACCAGCTACACCAATCTAACTGAACGCCTGAATCGTTTTCCCCAGGGCGCTCCTCCATCGGAGCTATTATTTCAGATCCTGGCCATCTTATTCAACGAACGGGAAGCTCAGCTGGTGTCTGAATTACCCATCCGGCCCTTCACAGCCCGGCGGGCCAGCCGGATTTGGAAAAAGGATCTCGCGGAAACCCAAAAAGTGCTGGATGAACTGGCCAGCCGGGCGATCCTGGTCGATTTATTCACTGATGGTGAGACCAAGTATGTCCTTCCGCCGCCCATGGCAGGTTTTTTTGAATTCTCGATGATGCGGGTCCGCGAGGATATCGATCAAAAATTACTGGGGGAGCTGTTCTATGAGTATATGAATGTAGAAGAGGATTTTATACGCGAACTTTTCACGCGCGGTGAGACCCAGCTGGGACGCACTTTTGTCAATGAACCAGCCCTTTCTGGGCAAAACGCTCTTCATGTATTGGATTATGAGCGGGCCTCCGAGGTGATTCAAACCGCCACCCACCGCGGCATCGGGGTTTGCTACTGCCGGCATAAGATGGAGCACAAGGATCAAGCCTGTGATGCACCCATGAACATCTGCATGACCTTCAATCACACGGCTGCTTCCCTGACCCACTACGGCCATGCCCGGGAGATCGACATCGCCGAAGGCATGGACCTCCTGGGGGAAGCCTATGACAACAACCTGGTCCAATTTGGCGAGAATGTTCGCGAGGGGGTCAACTTTATCTGCAACTGCTGCGGATGCTGCTGTGAAGCCATGATCGCCGCCCGGCGTTTTGCTATCCTTAACCCGGTCCACACCACAAATTTCCTGCCGGTTGTTGCTGAAACTCAATGTAATGGCTGCGGCAAGTGTGTCAACGTCTGCCCTGTTGAAGCCATGACCCTGGTTTCCGCCAATGACCCCCATAATCCAAAAATGAAAAAAGCCCGCTTAAACCCGGATATCTGTCTCGGCTGCGGCGTTTGTGTTCGAGCCTGTAATGACGATGCGCTCGGACTGGAATCTCGCGAATCCAGAGTGATCACTCCCCTGGACGGCACCCATAAAGCGGTGTTAATGGCCATTGAAAGAGGGAAATTACAGAACTTGATCATTGACAATCAGGTGCTGGGGAGCCATCGGGCCCTGGCAGGTGTTCTGGGAGTGATCCTCAGGCTTCCACCCCTCAAACAGACCCTGGCTAATCAGCAGGTACAATCCCGCTACCTGGAAAGCCTGATCAAGAAGGTCAACCAGATGATGTGACCCTACACGGATTGAGTTCAAAGCAGCGCTATTATCAAGGTTATCAGATCTATCATAATGAATAACAAGACACCGATGCATAAACTGCTCTCAACATTTAACCTGACCAATTCATTCAGAGCCATGAAACACGCTAACTTCCGGCTCTTCTTCTGGGGCCAGCTGATCTCGGTCATCGGGGTCTGGATGCAGTCCACTGCCCTGCAGTGGCTGGTTTACCGCATAACAGGCTCCCAGACCAGCCTGGGGCTGGTGACTTTCATCAGTTTCTTGCCCGTGCTCCTTTTATCGTTGTTCATGGGCGTGATCGTGGATCAGTTCCCCCGCCGGAGGTTGATCATCTTCACCCAGAGCTGGTTTATGATCGGAGCCATGATCCTGGCAGTTCTCACCTGGCTGGAAATCGTTCAATTCTGGCACATCCTGGTCCTCTCTTTTGCACTGGGATTCGGAAATGCTCTGGATATGCCCGCCCGTCAGACCTTTGTAACCGAGATGGTGGATGATGACAAGAACGATATTCTTAATGCCATTAGCCTGAACTCCACCCTGTTCAACGTGGCTCGAATTATCGGCCCTTCCATAGCCGGGCTGGTCGTCGCTGCTCTCGGTGAAGCGCCTGCCTTTGCGATCAACAGCATATCCTATCTAGCAGTGATTGCTGCCCTATCGCTGATGAAACTTTCCCCGCACTCTCGAGAACCAAAATCCACCAATACCCTGGGGAAAATGCAAGAAGGGTTCAGCTATATCGGATCCCAAAAGGACATTCTCTGGCTGGTCATCATGGTTGCTGTGTTCAGCCTGGTTGGGTTTGGGTCACTGACTCTTGTACCCGTTTTTGCCAAGGACATCCTCCAGACAGGCGTGGAAGGATTTGGCCATCTCCTGACTTTTCAGGGAATTGGGGCCTTGATCGGAGGTCTTTTGTTGGTCCTATTTGGAGATAACCTGCATAAAGGCCGGCTGATCCTGATCAGCCGGATCCTGCTCGGCCCAGGCATCATAGGCCTGGCTCTCTCCCGCACACCCTGGCTAAGTATGGGGATCATGGCAGTCCTTGGTTATACCTTTTTAACTCAGCTGGTCCTTACTAACACACTGATCCAGACCATCGTACCCGATAAACTCCGAGGCAGGGTTTTGAGCACCTATACCTGGGCTTTGGGTGGATTTTATCCCCTGGGATCCCTGATGATCGGCTTGCTTGGCGACCAGTTGGGAGCCCCAACAGCTGGATTGATCTCCGGGATAGGTTGCATTCTGGTCATAGGCCTTAATCTGATCCTCTATCCTAAAATCCACCACTTGAATTGATCATGGGAAAATCCAAGGAATCATCTCGAGGAAATAGGATATCCAACAAACTGGGCGCTTGGAGCGGCCTGATTGGCCCCCTGGTGATTGCCCTCGGATCTCTGATCACCGCCCTGGGTTACACGGGCGTGGAGGGGCAGGCTTATCATCCCCTAAACCACTTTGTATCCGAACTGGGGGAAATGGGTGTTTCCAATCTGGCACCCATTTTCAATTATTCCCTGATCCTGGGTGGTATCTTCAATGCCTTCTTCATGATCTATCTTGCCTGGCGAATTGAGGGCTGGACCCGTTATCCTCTCGCTATTCTTGGTTTGTCTGCATCCATCTGTGGAGTTTTTGTGGGTGTCTTTCCCATGAATCAGCTGGATCAGCATATTCTTTTTGCCCTGGCTTTCTTCAACCTGGGCTTGTTGGTATCCCTGATCTATTCGTTTATCTTCCTTTTTAGTAAAAACCTCCCCTTCCCGCGCTGGTTATCCATACCGGGTTTTATAACGACAGCCGGGTTCTTCATCTTCAATAATTTTCCCTCCCAATTTGAAGAAGGGGTGGATTTCCAGGAAGGCATGGGAGGTTTACTGTCCAATCGGCCGGACTTCATTCCCCTGGCCTTGATGGAATGGGTGGTGATCATCGGTATCCTGATCTGGTTTTTATTGCTTGGAATATATATGGTCCACATGATGAGAATGGAAAAAATCTAACATGAATTCCCACGAAGACAGCTTATCCTTCGACCAGTTATCCAAAATCATTCACAAAGCGGAGAGTTCCTACCGCCACGAGGAGTGCGCCACCTGTGAGTGTTACCTGGGTTTTCTCACCCAGCTGGAGTTAGATGCCGATCAGGAAGGCCGGCAGTTCCTCAAGGAATATATGCCACCCCGGGAAGAGATCCATGGTTGCCTGGGCTGTGATCCCTGCCCGTCAGGCATTCTCTACTCTAACTATTTGCGAATGAAATCCGCAGCAACGATAAGCCCCGGCCAGAAGCCCTAAAAGCCACTCAATTATCTGGAGATCCCATGAATCCCCTCCCGATCTTCTTTGCCCTGCTGCCAATTTTTCTCATCCTGGCCCTGCTGGTCTGGCGCCGGACGCCGGCGGATATCGCCGGGGTGGCAGGCTGGCTTAGCACCCTGCTGATCGCCTGGCTTTATTTCCAAACCCCGCTTGCCAACACACTGCTGATCAGCCTGTCCGGCGTAGTGGCCTCCCTGCCGATCACGATCATGGTGGCCACTTCCCTGCTGCAGATCACGATCATGAAGGAAACTGGGGCCATCGACCGTGTGGTGGCTTTCATCAAGACCATCGCGCCCGGAGACCAGGTGGCCCAGATCCTGATCCTCAACATCGGGGTCGGCACCACCCTGGCTGCTTTGGGCGCTACCCCGGTCTCGATCCTGCCGCCGATCATGATCGCTTTAGGCTATTCCTCATTTGTGGCCATCGCCCTGCCATCCCTGGGTTACGATGCTCTCTGCACCTACGCCCTGTTAGGTATCCCGGTGGTGGTCTTTGCTAATTTTGTTGGTCTGCCGGTCCAGGAGGTCGGCGGCTATTTTGCCCGCTTTATGCCGGTGATCAGCACCTGCATCGCCCTGGCTATGCTCTGGCTGGCCGGGGGCTGGAAGCTGCTCTGGCGGGGCCTCTTTCCCACCATCCTGGCTGGCGTCACTGCCGGCTTCATCGCTGTCGGCATGAATGCCTTGGGCTTGGTGACTCTGACCGGGATCGCTGCCGGCCTGGGTGTGGTTCTGGTGATGCTGCTCTACATGAAACTGGCTGGAAAAAAGCTCCATAGCCGGGAAAAACTTTCAGACCATGATCTAAGAAGCGAAAAGGCCCTCAGCCTGGGTGCGGCTGTTTCCCCCTGGATGATCCTCACGCTCCTGGCGCTGCTGGTCAACGCGCCATTCCTGCCCTTCTTTGAGCTGGTCTTCAGCCGCATGAGTATGCCGGTGGAGATCATTCCTGATGCACCTGAGAAGATCCGCTTATTTTGGCAAGCCTATTTCTGGATCCTGGTCAGCACTATCCTGGCCCTGCCCTTCCTGAAGATCAACCGGGAATCCCTTGGTAGATCATTCCGGCTCTGGCTTAAACGCGCGCCGCGGCCTATGTTGGCCTCTGCGGTCTTTTTTGCCATCGCCTACCTGATCAACCATTCCGGCGTCAACCAGTCCTGGGAGCTGGTGGATCCTGCGAATAATATGGTTGTTGTGATTGCCGGTGCCGCCAGCCAGGTTTTTGGCCGCTTCTATCCTGCAGTGGCTCCCTTCCTGGGTTTGCTATCAGGATTCATCAGCGGCTCTGAAACCTCCGCGATCGCCATGTTGACCGGGATCCATCTCAGCACAGCAGAGAAGATTGGCGGGGTCGGATTGCTGATCGCCGCCAGCAGCGGGATCGGTGGCGGTTTGGCCAGTGTGATCTCCCCGGCCAAACTCCAGAACGCTGCCGCCAGCATCGACCGCATCGGTGAGGAAAGCCAGGTCATCCGGGTGACCTTTGTGATCTCCTTGATCATCACGGCTGTAGCGGCGGTGATGACGATTATCTGGGCTTAAACAAAAAAAGGACGAAGTCCTTGATGAGGACTTCGTCCCTGATCGTTCTGTTTACTTCTCTCCCAAACCCTGGATCCTTCCTAAGCCGCTGATCTCAGGATCAACTGAAGGGTCCCCATAATATTCCACATCACCCGCACCGCTGATGGTAACTGAGAGTGACTCCGTCGCCCACAGGTTCGCGCCACCCGCACCGCTGATGACCACAGAGGCGTTCTGGCTTTCGAGATCGAATGCCTGGTAGCGCCCCACTCCGCTTAACCTGATCTCCTGCGATTCCACGCGGCCGGCCAGCTCTACATCTCCTGCGCCGCTGACCACAATTTCCAGGTGGTCAGCATTCAGATCTTCAATATTGACATCTCCCGCTCCACTGAAATTGATCTCGAATCGGTCAGTTTTTAACTTTTCCGCTTGAATATTCGCGGCGCCGGACACGGAGATTCTCTCAAGATCGATCACACTGATCCTGAAAATGAACCCAGCGCTTGGATCAAGAACACTCCGCCCACCGCGGGAAAGGACGATGTCATCTGTAAAATCGATCTCCAGTGTATCTCCCTTTACTTCGGTCTTGATATATTCCATCAGGTTGTCATCGGTTTCGATGCTGAGGGATTCATCATCACCTTGGGTGAGTATGATCCTGCCAACCCCGGAAATCTCGATCTTATCAAAACCACTCACAGCGCGGTCTTCTTGAATGACGTTCCCTGATCCGCGGATCAAGCGCGGATTGAAGGGGGCAACACAGGCCGAGGTTACGGCTGTTATAACAAACACAATCATAAAAAACCTGGTAACTGCTCGCATGATTATCTCTCCTATTTTTTATCCATCCTGACCTCAGGAGGATACGATTGAAATTTTGATACCTGTTATTGATATACGTCGTTTTTAGAAAAACCTCTCAATAATTGGTATGATTGTTTATATCGCAGCCAGGAAACTCACCTTTATTTACCTCATCTGGAATAGCAGCGCATGACCATCCAGTTTAAAACGATCTCCACTAATGGGATTCAACTCCATACTGCTCTGGCAGGCCCTGAAGACGGTCAGCCGTTAATATTGCTCCACGGTTTCCCCGAAGCCTGGTTCGGCTGGGAAAACCAGATCCATCCTCTGGCCGAGGCTGGCTTCCGGGTTATCGCTCCAGATCAGCGGGGTTATAACCTGAGCGACAAACCGGAAGGCATTAAGAACTACCGGATCGAGCTGCTGACCAAGGATATCCTTGAACTGGCTGACACCCTGGGCCTAGACCAGTTCCATCTGGGTGGCCATGACTGGGGAGCGATGGTTGCCTGGGCCCTGGCCCTATCCCATCCGGAGCGGATCAGCTGCCTGGCCATTGCCAACGTTCCCCATCCGGTTGTGTTCGGGAGTTACCTGCGGTCCCATCCAGCCCAAATGCTCAAGAGCTGGTATGCTGCCTTCTTTCAGATCCCACGCCTGCCCGAGGTCTTCTCCCGGGCAGGGAATTGGCGCTTTCTGATCAGAGCCATGCCAGGGTACTGGACAGAAGAGCTGAAAGACCGCTACCGGGAGGCCTGGTCCCAGCCAGGGGCGATCAGGGCCATGATCAACTGGTACCGGGCCGCCTTCCAGATGTCGCGGACCAGTCGATCCTCCCCTGTAGTAACGCCGCCCACCCTGATCATCTGGGGCAAAAAGGATCCCCACCTCAGCCACCAGATGGCGCCGTTAAGCCTGGCATACTGCCGCTCAGGCGAGCTGGTTATGATCGAGGACGCCAGCCACTGGGTCCAGCATGATCGACCTGAATCTGTCAGCCAACTGATGATCGACCACTTCACACAAAAGGAAAGCCATGGCTCTTGAACCCACCAGTGTCCAGCGGGACCGCTTACTCTCGCGAGGTAAGACCAAGTTGGTATTGGTCCAATTCCTAATTGGCAAAGATCCCAGCAATATCAAAGAATATCTCTCCCTTTCCCAGCAGGCAGTAATCAATGAAGGTGGCCATCGGGACCATCAACTGCAAATCGATCAGATCCTTGTGGGTGGAGAGCACCCTTATCAATATCTCACCGTGGATAGCTTTCCATCCAGCCAGGCCCTGCTGCTGGCCCATGAAGGCTCCCGCGAGGTTCGCGAGGAAACATTGCAGGAAGTTTATGGGATTTACCTCAAACCCAATTCAACTATCAATAAAGCTGTTAAAGCTGCTGGCAGATTGGCGCCTACCCTGGCCCGTTGGTTGGGCACCTTGGAGGTCAAGGTTTTTCCTAAGAGCGACGATATACTCGATCCCGAGACCGATCCGGACTTGGAGGCTGTCCAGGAATTTTCTACTCGCGATCAAGACCAGCCATTCTATATGTTGAATTTGAACCAGTTCGCTCCCCAGCAGGATAAACGATATCTGACCGGGCATGCTGCCTATAAACGTTATTCTCTCTTGATCACGCCTTACCTGATCAGTGTCGGCGGTTATCCTGTGTTATTTGACAAACCTCTCGGCACTTATATCGGAGACTCAAAGAGCGCTCTGGCGAGAAGCTGGAGCGAATTCGGACTGGTATATTATCCATCCCGGTCCAGTTTCCTGCGCCTCATGACCAACACGCCCCACCGAGCGGCTATTCATCGCCGGGCGGGGATAGAGAAAGCGGTCTTGATGCCGTGTGTAGTGATCCTCCCTGATTTGAGGTGATTACCTGTCATCTTCCTCTAATTAGTCTGAAGAATGGGGGGTCCGGTCATCCCAATTTTCAGCCTGCCAGAAATCCTATCATTATCAAGACATCACCCGCGGCATGAATAACTACTGCGGGCCAGATGCTGTCTGATTTGAACATCAGCCAGCTCCACAGCAAGCCCAATCCGAAGGTTACACCTACAAAACTTAAAATGTCAATAACGTAGGTGGAGCTAATATGGACAACACCAAAAACCAGCGAGGTAAGCAGGATCGCTGCAACTTGTCCAATAAGTGGTTCCAGTTTCTTTATAAATTGGGCCCTAAACCACAATTCCTCCAGGAAAGCGTTTGAAAAGATAAATATCAAGATCCAGGGAAGGGCTGGAGCGATCCTGGCCCAGGTCAACCCTGTTCCCAGCACCTGGAGGGAGACGATACAGAGCAGGATTACAACCCCAATAGCCGATGAAATCAATCCGAATTTCATCCTGCCTCCCTTTAAGAATAAGCCTTCTGCCTTTCCTCCCAAAGCAAAATGAAATAGTAGTATTGCAAGCATTATTGGCAGTGATTCAGAGAATTTCGCCACTGCTATTCCCTTGATTGTGGTTGTTGTCAGATCCAGCCATTTTAGCGGTAGTTCCCCAACAAATGAGGCCAGCAGGAGCCCCAGAGAAACCGCAAAAAAACCTGAAACAAGCCCCTGATACTTCTGAAGTCTTTCGACCCTGGCCGAAATCAGCCAGCCAGCCAAGGTGGCGGCCGGCATCAGCACCCTGAGTGCGACTCTGAGCTGGGCAGGCAGAAAGGCCACATAAGCAGATGCGCCGATTAAACATCCGAATAGGAGGAATACAACGACAGCACTGAATAATTCAATTCCCTGGATCCTTTCTGATGAAGTATTCATAATTCATGTCTCCAGAGAATATATAAACTTAATCCCGCGGGGGCAGCCCAAACAGCATGTAGGCGATTTTCAATCTTATTCCAAAATATCTTATTCAATGGTGAAGCTCCTTTGAGCTCATCGGTTTATCTTCCTCCGCGCTCTGCGCGAAAAATCATATACCTCCCGCCAGGGGTTTTTCGATAGTAATCTTTTGGGTTTGATCCCTTTTTATCCAATACTTCCAGGTCGCGGCAAATAACACAGCAGCCATGATCCAATACACAATCCCCCTCATGATCATATAATCTCCAGGGATCCCGAGCACATTCATCGGGGTTGGGATAAAAGAACCAATCACATTGGTGCCGGCATGAAAGAGCATCACCGGCCAGATGGATGCCCGGGATTTTTGATAGAACCAGTTGAACAGATAGGTTAATGGGATCAAATTAAAGGAATACCATAGGATGTTGGTCTCATAACGGGTCATCATCGGCAAATGCCAGAGAGAATGCACCACACCCAGGATCAGACCGGCCAACAAGGGAGAGGTGAGATTATTCAAGACTGGCAGGGCATAACCTCGCCAGCCCGGTTCTTCATTCCCCCCGGTTAATCAAGCTGTTGGGATCAAAGAAAACAGGTATAGGAACCAGGGTTGAGCATCTTGAAACCCCGGAGTGCCGCCCAGAACCCGATAGAGAATAAACTGGAGCAAACCGATCAGAAGCGGAATAATAAATGCGCCAGTGAGATAAAGGGAAACCGGAATCTTGAAGCGGAAGATGGATTTCAGCCACCTGCGTAGTTTATCCTTTCCCTCAAAGATCCTCTTGGTGACCAAAGCTGCCAGGAATGGGCCAAATGCTGCCACGATGATCAAGGGTGTCCGGTACTGCTCGGGGGCTGAATTTACTGCTGGAATCATGAAAGCCCAGGTCCAGATAAATGTCAGGGCAAAATAAAGGCCAAGTGATTTCCAATTGCCCTCTGTTTCAATGATTGATTGGGTGTTCATGTTTTGATCTTTATTCATCATCCTTTCTCCCAGAAATTGCTTTTGCAATATTGTCCTTTTTCTTTCGCACCTTTCGCACGATCAAATACACTATCCCTGCAATGAGCAAGATCCCAAGTGAGATCACACTCACCTTTGCGGCCAGAAAACGGGCCGCAAAACGCTGGTAGGCCGCATCTCCGGCTGCAGCCGTCTTCTGGGCTGAAAAATTCCCGCATTTCAACCACCCGCTGCCCTTTTTCGAACTCCTCTTCCATGTCAATGACAGCGACTTCGTCATATTGAGACATATAAGACAGATAGATCTTATTCTCGGTCAGGTCCAGCACATTCTGGTAGAGCGTGTAGGTAGTCAGGGCCTCCAGATGTACCGCTTCCATAAGCTCCATGGCATATTCCGGGGATAACATCGCTCCGCTACCAAGCGCATCCAATTTCTCGGTGGCTGTGTGCCAGCGGAAATCCACCGGCCCTTTTTCAGGCTGGGCCAGGTTGAAGTTTGTGGAAAGCAGGTAGCCATCACCGGGTTCTTTACGGGTGAAAGCGATCTTGCCATCCGGGCCACCACTGATAACGACAGCGTCCCCGCTGGCGTCGCCAATATGGTACTGTCCTTTCAAGGTTTCACCAAAATGATAGGTTTTCGCGATGCGGATGGCTTCTTCCACCGTGGCGGCTTTTTTGGTGATATAGGTAAGGAAATTGAATTCTCCAAGATAAAAAGGTTTTCCTGGATTTGGATCAGCGTCCAGTTTCGCTTTTGGCGTACTATTCACATCCCAGGTCAGTCCCTGGTCATTGACCGCGCCTTCGAAATTGAACTGGCCATCCGTTCTGGTGATCCCGAAATGAATCCTGCCATATGCATCTTCGGTGGGTGGGTAAATACCGATCAATGGATCGGCGTTGTGCTGATCCTCGCTGTTGCCAAACAGCACCGTTTCACCTTGGACTGCGGTAAATATTGTGCAGGATTTGCCGGGTTGGTAGTAGGCGGCGAAGAAGATCACCAAGGTAAGGATCAGGATGATCAAGATTTGAATTACAATGCCATTTTTATGATGATTTCGCAGAACTCTTTTCATCGCCAGTCCTTCAATTTTCAAAATTCATATTCGATCATTTCCGACCCACATAGATCCCATATCCAAAATAATCCGTCAGCATATCCGGGGTGATGCCTTCCTGGCGCACGCCCTTGACAAACTGGCGGTAAGCAGGATTTCTGAGAAAAAGCTTAAAAGTCCGGCCCAGGATCCGGACCATATTGGAAAACCCATATCGGGCCAGGATGCCTTTGGCCTCCTCCGATACGTCGATATCCATGATCTCCGAAACCGGGTCCCGCAAACCAGCAGCTTTCAGCAGGTCCATCCATTCTGCTCCGGTCAGCGGATTGACTGTCGCCCCAACTTCCTGGGAAGCCCATTCAACAACCTCTGCTGGGGGAGGTGATTTCAGCCAGGTGGACTCATTTAATCCCACGTACCCGCCAGATTTCAAGACCCGAGCATACTCGTTAACGGCTCGACCCATATCGCCCGTTAGGGCAGTGACAGATTCTGTGATCACTGCATCAAACTGACTATCAGGAAAAGGCAGATCCTGGGCATCTGCAACCCGGAACTCCGTTAAGTCTGATACACCTTTACGAGCCGCCATTTCCCTGGCCCGGTCGATCATCCGGGGCAGGATATCCACGCCCATCACCCTGCATCCAAATTTCTGGGCCAAGTAGGCCGGGGTAGCTCCAGACCCGCAGCCCACGTCCAGCACATACGAAGCCTGGTTGATCCGGCATAAATCAACCAGCTTATCTGTAGCCTCAATATTGCCAAGGTGTTTTGTCAGACCCACCTCAGCCGCAAAATCAAAGAAGCTTTCTTTTTCATTCATGCCTGCCTCCGCAATATAATCTCGTAATCTGTAGGCCGGTTAATAATCTCTCCTGGTTTCCCTGGTCCTTGGACATGACGATCTGACACCTTTGGACTCTATCCTTCAGAATCAATCTACATTGCCGCAGATAATCTAAAGATCATTCTCTTGACAGTTTTGGGATAAACCGGCCGGTCCTATCCATATACTCCTGGTATTCCTCTCCAAACATTCCTAGCATCATCTTTTCCTCTGCCCCAACCCGCAGCCAGTACTGGGCGATCTGCGGTATCAAAAGGGAGAAACCTGCAATCCAGTTGGTCAGTATCAGCGGTTGGGCCACTGCCCACAGCAGGTGGGCAGCATACATGGGATGGCGAATGAATTGAAAGACACCCTCCGTAACCAGGGTATGGTCCTTCCTGAATCCTAAGGTCGGAGTCCAATTTCGCCCCATAGCCCGGTGGGTCAGGTGCAGAAGGACAGCGGCCAGGGCAAATAGGGCAACGCCAACCCAGCTTAGCCAGGCGGGCAGGGAATAGTCTGCAAAATCAAACCAGCGAGAGAACACGTAGAAGATGGGAATGATCATTCCTGCGCCGTTCACGGCCAGCAGGATTGTGTCCAAAATGCTGGAGCGATTTTCAGGCATCTCCTCTCGGCGGTACTTGGCAGTGCCGGCGCTGCGGATACCTGTGATCATAACCAGCTGGATCATATAGATGATTTTGAATGTCGAATTGAACATTATCTTTCCTCGAAGAAGAGGGAAGGGAAGGAAAAAGCCCGCGGAGCAGGACTTAAAAGAATCCTGCTCCTTTTCGGGGGCTCCATCTCATACTCGAGCTCGGCTGTTTTCAATAGCAGTGGCGATCGCCAAGCCCAGGATTATGCCTCCACCTGCAAATAGGACCATATTTTCCATAATAAGTCCAAACAACCCGCCTACAACCAGTCCTAATCCCATGCCCCTTCCCAATGCACTGGCTCTTGGTTTTATTGGATTTCTACCCTGATTCACCAATTATCCTCCTGGAAATGAATCAACCCTCACTCACTTCTCACCCCTGCTGCCAGGGAAGCGGACTTTCCTTGGGAAAGCGGCGCCCCCCTGACAGCTAAAAAGGAGAAGAATGAGGAGGAATCTCATATCTCAAATACTGTGGGATTGGCCAGGCACTGAAGAGATTGGGTAGATTTTTCTGTCCTCCTTGCGGTTCCAGAAAGAAAACCAGCGATCACGAAGGGCCAACCTGGGCTTCTTTGTTCTGGGAAGATTGGCCAGAGCCGCTATGCGGATCAAGCGCTGCTTATCAGCTTCCTGGAGACGGACCCTGAGCATCTCCCTGCCCATCAGTTCGGCATTGCTGGGATAATATGACATCTTAGTCTCTCCTCTGATCTTTGATCACATTTATCAAATCTTCTGGCGGACAACCTTTGACCAGAAATGCATCTGCGCCAGCAGCCAGGGCTTCCTCGCGGATATCCTCATGCATGGTTAAAATCACAACCCGGACATCCCTCCATCTCTTCTTGATGATCCTTGTGGCTTCCAGCCCATTCATTTTTGGCATAAAGGCATCCATGATCACCACATCCGGTTTTAACTTCTTGATGAAATCGATTGCCATCTTACCATTTGCTGCCTCTCCGATGACCTTTAAATCTGGTTGGGTCAACATTAGAGCCCTGAGCCCTTTTCTCGAAGTGATCCGATCATCAGTAATGAGGACTTTGCGCAAGATGGCACTCCTTCCCATCAATCGATCAAATACCGTCGTTTGATGGGGATATGAAAGAACGGCTGCCCTGATAATCAACTCTGTAAAGGCTGTCATTCTCTTATCTCTCCCGTAGATGTATTTCTGGATCAATTCTTTAAAATATCTGTTTGCCGTTCAGTTGCTGAAATTCACCCTTATCATACAAAAATCCCCTCTGGATGACATCCGTCAAAGAGGGGATTTATTAGTCAGCAAAAGGACTGTTTTTGGGGGAAATTGGGCTGGACGATTAAATGAAGGGAATCATCCAAATGATGTAAGTGTCAGGATCCTACGGCTGGCATTCAGGGCAGATCATCCAAATCTGCCATGCCTTCCTTCAAGGCATAGAGGGCTGCTTCTGTTCGGCTGGCTAGGTGGAGCTTTCCAAGGATATTACTTACATGGGTGCGGACCGTAGTCTCGCTGATGGTCAGTTCCTCTGCGATATCCCGATTGCTTTTACCCTTGGCCAAGACCTGAAGCACATCCACCTCACGCCTGGTGAGAGGATCGGGTGAGAGAGGTTTTTCTGCTGGATGGAAGACCTCCTCCAATACTTTCCTGGCTACTGCCGGGGAAAGAGAGGATTCACCTCGATAAACTTGCCTGATAGCGTTGATCAGATCATCCGGTTCAGTATCCTTGAGCAGGTAACCCAGGGCGCCAGCTTTGATAGCCGGAAAAACCTGATCATCCGCAGCGAAGCTGGTCAAAACCAGGATCTTGGCTTGAGGATGGTCACCTTTGATCTTTTTGATGACTTCAATGCCATTCACTTTGGGCATGATCAGGTCCAACAGCAGCAGGTCCGGATCCAACTCCCCATAAAGAGCAACTGCTTCCTGGCCATCAACTGCTTCGCCGATCACATCCAGGTCATTTTCTGTCGCCAGCAGCGCCCGGATGCCTTTCCGTACTACGGCATGATCATCCACTATCAAGATCCTGATCTTGGTTTCACTCATTGGGCACCTCTATCCTTATCTTTGTTCCTTTTCCCGGCCAGCTGTCAATCGTCAATTCGCCTTTCAGGAGCTCAGCTCGTTCTATAATGCCATCCAATCCCAGGCCGCCGCCCTCAACGGCCTGATCAGGATTAAAACCCCGGCCGTCATCCATTATCTCCAGGGTGACTTTAGATAGTGTACCCGATAATTTTAAGCTGATCAGGTTGGCTTTGGCATGTTTCAAGGCATTATTGAGAGCTTCCTGGGCAATCCTGTACAGGCCGTCCTGGATCCTGTCGGACAGATCCAGATTTTCATCAAGGTCCATCTCCACTTGTATTCCAGCTCGCTCTTCTACTGCCTCCAGCCTAGCGCGCAGGGCTGGCACCAACCCCTGCATTTCAACCACTGATGGCCTCAATTCAAAGATCAGCAATCGCATTTCGCGCAGTGCTTCCTGGGCGGTTGCCCTAAGTTCTACCAGCTGCTCGTTCGCCAACGCGTTATTGGCGGCTTCAAGCTGCCTGAACGCAGCCTCTGCATGCAGTGTTATCCCATATAAAGCCTGGGTGACGGAATCGTGCAGCTCCCTGGCCAATCGGTTGCGTTCTTCAATGACAGCAAACTGCTGGGCTTGTTTATATAATTGGGCATTTTCGATGGCCACTGCAGTCTGATCGGCCAGTGACTGCAACACCATCATATCGCTGTCATCAAAGGCGTTCAGGTGCACACTTTGCGCGTCTAACACACCGATTACTTTGCCTTTCATTTTTATCGGAACAGTTAGCTCAGAGAGTGTGCTGCTTCCTTTCATTTCCACGTATCCAGGATCTTCCCTGACATCCGGCAGATAGAGAGCTTGGCCGGATGCGGCCACTCTTCCTGTGACCCCTTCAGCGCCAATCTTCAGCCGCGAAGGATTAAAGTCGAATGCAGGATCCTCCCACAAACGGCCTGCCCCAACCCTGTAGACAGCATACTCATTCTCAATCATGGCAATTGCCACGTGTTCATACCCGAAAGCTTTCTGGATCAACTGGACAACCTGTTCCAGCACCTGATCGATGTCCATGATCGAGGTGATCTGCCTCCCCACCTCGGCGATGACCTGGAATTGCTCGGCCCTCCGCCCCTGCGCAGCAAATAAATAAGCGTTATCCACAGCCACGCCGATCTGCTGACCGGCCGAGAGCAGCAGGTCCATCTCCTGGTTATCAAAATCTCGTAGATCTTGTGATACCAGGAATAAAGTACCTAATGTCTTTTGCTTGGAACAGAGCGGAACTACGGCCACCGATGTTAATCCAGCTTCCTTGACAATTCCTCGGGACAGCCGTCTGTCCTGGGAGATATCCCTAATCACCAGGGGCTGCCCGCTTTCCATCACTTTCCCGGAAAAGCCTTCCCCTAATTCCAGATTGTCGATCTCTTGGATAAAATCAGGCTTGAATCCGTGCTGGGCTGCAACACTAAGCCGTTGGGACTTTTCATCATAGAGGTAAATACCTCCTGATTCCAGGCCCATCGCCCGGAGAACCTGTTCCAAAGCGCTGCAAAGGATCTCCTTAAGGTCCAGCGATTGACTGACCACAGATGATATTTCATTCAGGGTCTTATAACTATCTAATGCATTGCCCATAAATCCAACCCCCAAATCCAATCAGGGTAATCCCCGCCTGGTCCTGGTAATGCCTGGATTTGCCATATTCCTAGGATGATTATATATGCCTGTACTCTATTTCACAAGGAATCCATCTATTCGCGGTAGATAACAAACGAGAAACCCAGCACCTAGGGGCAGAAACAAAACGAGAGGGTGTCATTGACCTTCTTGTATTCTCCACCCTTGAGTTTGCAGGATTCGGCATCCAGCAGGGGATGGCAGACATCAAGTACCACCACTTGGGAAAACAGGGCATCCTCACAACCTTCTAAATGAAGTTGGTATGTCTGCTGCGTTCCCGGCATTTCCGGCGGGAGGTTGAACAGACAATACAGTCGGTCCTCAAATCCCTGAAAGTCGCACTTGTAGGATGGAATCCCTCCCAACAAGGCACTGTATGGCCAAAGTGGATCGCCAGACTCCCCTTCAATGGCTCCTCCCAGGATCCCGCCATCCATTTTCACGTAAATCGGGATATTATATGTGCCATCAATCAGATCCAGCACCACCAGGGACATCTCAACTTCCTCAAACAGGTCACAGCGGCTGACCTCAGTGGGTGTAGCCGAGGGAGGTGGAGGCGGTGGTGGTGGAGCCTGGGTGGGAGTCTCCGTGGGGGCAGCCGGCGCCAAAACTGCCGGGGTTTCAGTCACTTCGCTAAACCCAGGGAAATTAGGCAGGATGGAATGAGTATTGAAGATCAAGTTGTAGGTTATCCAAATCATACCGCCCAGGATGAGCGCGCCGCCGCCTGCAGTCAGAACTTTTTTGAGTTTTCCGGTTTTTGGCCCAGTCCCCTGTTGGGCACCGGCGGTTTTCTCGAGAATTTGCTGGGCCAGTCCTTTGGGCGGAAGTACTGGGATAAATGCTCCAAATGCCACTGATTGAGCTATAAGGGTCTTTCTCCGCTCCTGGCATTCCGGGCAGGTTTTTAAATGCTCCTGGACAAATTTTTCCTTATCCAACAGGACTTCTTGATCATGAAAGGCACCCAGAAGCTCAACGACTTCGATACAATCCCCACTGGGGTCTTCCAGCAGTAATTGATTTCCGTAGGTCTCCGCGAAGGCAGCCCTGGCCCGGTGTAAGCTCACCTTGACATTGGAGCTGGAGAGATCCAGGATCTCCCCGATCTCTGCATAGCTGAATCCTTGCAGCTCACGCAAGACCAGAATTTCGCGCTGGCGTACGGACAACTTTGCCAGCGTGCCGTGAACACTATCTACTGTGTCCCGGGAGATTTTTTCCCGTTCAGGTCCAGGCTTAAGTGAGATCACTTGAATATCTTCCTCGAGTGGAAAGAGATCACGGTCTTTCCTTATTTGATCAATAAAATAATTCCTAGCCAGCCGGAAGACCCAGGCGGGGAAATTCCAGGGAGGGCCGAGGCGGTGCAGGTTATGATGGGCACGGATAAAAGTTTCCTGGGTGATATCCTCTGCCAGGGCCGGATCCCCAGAGAGCGTGAGGGCAAAGTTATATACCGCCTGGAAATTGAGGTCAAAAAGCTCCTTAAATGCCTTGCGGTTTCCCTGAGCGGCCTTCTGAACCAGCTTAGGATCATGTTTTCCTGGTTGAGCCATATGTTTCCTTGCTTAACAAACGTATTATTATTTTGAAATGTTACGTTTGGGGGCTTTGCTGATTCTCAAACCATTTATCTTTTTGAATTAAAGTGGCCAATCGCGAAAGCGACCTCTCTCAGTGTAACATAAAAAAAATCCCGATTTGAACCTGAAAAAACCTCCCATTCCCTCCTGAAATCCTCTCTGAAAAGAGGGAATCAACTCAGAAAACCTTCAGAAATTCGAAATCATTTACCTATTAAGTCCAGCTCGGAATCCTACTTAAGTACTATTGACATATAGTATTTTTTTGTTATACTTCAATTACTGTGAAGTATTCTAGGGGCAATGAAGAGAGGTCAAAATGTTTTTCGAACGCAAAACCAAACCCAAAAACATACTAAGTCTTATCTGGTTTCCAATCCTGTCACTCATGATCTGGCTTGGGTTATTAGCCCTGGCAGGCCCGGGGCCGGCTTTTTACACACTCGGAGGATTATATTTGATTGTAGTCCCCTACCCATTCATTATCTACCTGAGAACTCGCAATACCGGGTATCTTGCCGTGACGGGTTTCCTCCTGGCTGCCTGCCTCCTGGTGATCAGCGCTCCGTCGGCTATTATTGATAAGGACGATCCTGGTTTGACTCCCATCTTCCTGGTGATCATGTATATCCTGATGCTTGTTTGTGGCTACCTGGTTATTAACCGCAAATTACGCTGGCGGGGTGAGGAAGTTTTCGAGCTGGCTGCTATGCCTGTGGAAGACATCGGGGATAGTTTTTCAGCCCGGCCCCGGCCAGCAGGCAAAGTACCGGTTAGCAAAACCGAAATGATCCGCTTTGTGGAATTCATGACGATCAATCTGGTGGCTTTTGCCTTCCGGGAAGAGAATCGCGTCGTTTTTGTCCTCACCTTACCCGGAAACGATCTGTCCTACTTCCTTGGCACAAAAAAGGATTACCTGGAAGATACCTGGGTGGCGATCGATTATGACGGCAACATCACTGTCAACATCACAGAGGAAGATTACCTGCTGTTCAAGATGGACCTGGACTTTGACCAGCTCTGCCAATCGTTGGGAGATCTCTTCGGGGAGTTCCTCGAGTTATCCAAGCAGGGACAGGAATCCCGCATCATCGATCGCATGAATGCCCTGCGCCTATTCCCCTTAAACTGATCCGGGAGGAGCCATGAAATACGAAAAAGCCGCCCGTTTAGGGGCTATCCTGGCCAAGGACTACTCAGAAGATCTTTTCAAGCTGCTCGTCAACTACCAGGACATCTCAGCCTCGGAGGCAGCTTCCCGGCTCAGCCTGCATATCCGTACTGCCCAGGACTTTCTTGACAATCTGGCTGACCTGGAAATCGTCAATAAGACCGAGGTCTTTGAGAAGAAGAGGCCTTACTTCCGTTATAACCTTGCCAAGACCAAGCTCAATATCAACATCGATCTTTCGATCTATAAAAAAGAGAATCCCAGTGAGGGGCTATCCCGGTTGATCCGGGAAGTAGCAGAGAATGGAGCCAATTTCACCCTGGCACGCTCGGGTAATGAATTCAGCAGCGTTACCATTTGGGAAGGTGAGGGCAGGGAACGGCAGGAACACAAGATCAGCCTGACCTCTCCTCAGGGGAAATTTCTCTTCCATCTCCCCTTTCCGAAATCCCGGCCCTTATCGATCGCGGAGATCCTTGAAAAAGCCGGGGTGGGAGATCAAAACGCCCCAGAAGTGCAAAATATCATCGACGAGCTGATCCGTAAAAATGTGATCGAAGTTTTGTGATCTCTCAGACAGGGACGAAGTCCTTTTCAAGGATTTCGTCCTTGATAATTTATCCCCGGGTAGAGATCATTCCCCCATCCACAAAAAGCGTGGTGCCGTTTTACTCTGTAATTTCCACGACCTTGATTTCCAGATAAAATGCCTGATCTGTGGGACCAATACCGAACAGCTCTCCATTGCCATTTTTCAGCATCCAGTAGCCCCGGTAGGTTCCCAACTTTGTGGGTGCTACCAAATCTACAGAGATATCAATAGAAGCGGTCGGCGGAACTTCCAGGTTGACCAGCTGCTGGCTTGCCGGGCCGGACATCTGCTCACCCGAAGCAAATACCAGCTTGTAGTTCGGGTTCCAGGCGCAGGTTCCCGCATTGAGCAGCCGCCAGGTTTTTGTGAAACCTGTCCCCGGGGCCAGCTCAGTGCCGTCCGGAATAGTCACATCGGCTATAAAGGTCGCCTCATCACAGTCTACAATAACAGTGACCGTCTCCGTTGGTGTGACCGTGGGCGTAGGTGGCAGGGGCGTGGGAGAAGGAGTCGCTGTTCCAGTTGCCGTGGGTGTGGGCGTTTCCGTAGGAAGGGCAGCAATAGTCTGTTGAACCCATTCGGTAGCCACTGCCGCGGTTTGGGTTTGACCGATCAGCGTGCGCTGTTTGTTATTCTCGATCGCTTTCAGCACAAACATGACCCCCAGCACCAGGGTTGATACCACCAGAAGGATGATCGGCAGCCATCCAATTTTTTTCATACAAATCTCCCAGCAATAAATTCAATCGTTAACATCCACTATCATACCGCAGACCCTATTTCTGACCAGATAATGTGTCGCATGACCAAATCCCCTCTGTCTTGTTGCAGACAGGATCCGGCTTACCTGATGACCCTTGTCTTCCAGGATTGGGATTAAGTCATCCAGATATAAATCCAAATCTTTTCATTGAGGGCTTCCGTTCAAATTAGTTATCTTCACTTATCTCCCTTGAAGAACAAGCCCTGCCATATCATTTACTTTAAGAGAAATGATGGGGACCTTCAAAACAGGAAAAGCATTCCAGCCAAACAGATGGCGATTATAACAGGTCCAGCCCGATGAATGAACAGGGCTATCCCGGGTTCATCCTCCCGGATGCTCATTACTGCCCCGCTTGCAAACAGCAGAATCACGCTAAATCCCGACAAAATCAGGGCAAGAAGGATCCAAGACGTTAAGGTGCCTATCGAAAATACTGAACGAAACCTCAGGACTGCCAATACAACCCCGGCCAGGGCAACCAGCTTATGGATGTTGAATAAGCCTGAATGATACGGCCTGCCAACCTTGCTGACCCAAAAACCAAAACCCACGGTGATCAGGAACAATATTAGAGGAGTGAATATATCAGGACAGGTCATCATCTCACTCAGTAACAGAATCCCGGTTCTCGCTACGAACGACACCCCGGCAGAATAAGGCTGTCGGCACAAAACAGATCAATCCCATAAGAAAAACAGTTAACACATCGATCCAATCAAATGGACGGTCAGTCAAAAGAGGTGCAATAAAGAAGAACAGGATCAGGCCGATGAAAAGCGAGCTGGCAGCCAGCAGGAATCCCAAGCCCATAGTATAACCTGGCGCTTTCCTGCCCAAAAGCAGGATCCCGCCGATCACCCAGCCAAGCGATACCAGGATATCCGCAGCGGAAACCGCTTTTTCACCCAAGGGCGGGATGCTTCCATCCAGGATCCCGGGAATGATCTCCGAAAAAGCCAGCGCGATAAAAGCCAACCCAAAAAGGACCAGTACCCAGCCTGAGATCTTATCGGAAACTCCCCCCTCCAGTCTTTCCTTGACTTCTTGATGATCGATTGATCGCAGCAGGTGGAACAAGCCGTACCCGCTGAGAAGCACCATTACAAGGTATCCCACTGAACTCCATTGCCAGGGCTTTCCAAGCAAGTAGGCAAAATAATTATAGATCACATAGATCAGAGCGCCCGGAAAAAGGAGGGCTCCCATCAGCCTGTCACGCTTGATCAATCCCAGGGAGATCATAAAAAATGGCAGCCCGATGAGAATATTCACCAGATCATTTGTCAGGAACATCTCCCCAATCTCAGGGGACGGATAGAAGAATGCCGGAAAGGCCAAGCCCAGTCCTGACATAGCCGTCATCAAGGCTGCCAAAGTTGAACCGAGAATAAGGAAGGCCTTCTTTTCTCCTCGCAAGAGATATTCAGATGATGAATTTATGGTCATTGGAAATCTCCTCAACCCGGTTTTGTATATTACCCTCAAATAAAAAAAAAGGCACTAGGTAAATGTACGGGCTTGCTCGGCGATTGTTGCAGAGCAAATCATGGACCCACACCCAAGCTAGCCCTATATAAAACTCCAAAGTCACATCTAACAAGATAATTTGCTTCTTGATCAGTTTCTTAAAGGAAGAAGCCCCGGTGAAATCAGCGGGGCTTCGAGTAAAACAAATACAAAAAGTATTAGAAGCCTTTCAATGCATTGCCGAGGGCCAGGACGATATAACCTACCACCACAAAATAGAAATAGTAATCTGATAGGAAAGGCACGTTCAAGTAGCGGCCAATTAGTCCTAGGACTGCTAAAACCACAGAAATCCAAAATACATTTTTGGTTGGGGGTGTGAGTTTCATTATTTCTCCTTAACGACTTAATTAAATTAGGACACCCAATAGAACAACCTACCCAGCAAAAGGTTACGGAAAAAATATTACATTTTTACAGGATAATTGGTTCTTTCGCATTTCCTAGAAGAGGTAAGTCAGCAAGATCGCGATCAGGAAAAGGCCAATAAACCCCGCGATCATCCCGCCCAGGGTCTTTGAGTAGCCAGCTGGTTCAATCTGGTCTTCCTGGTCCATTTTGCGCATTAGCGGGAAAAGCCGCCAGTAGAAGGAGCTTGTGGCAATAGCCATCACTCCAGCCGTAGCGATCAGGGCTGGCTGATCCGCTGTGAACAGAAGCACCAGCAGCAATCCGATGAAGATCAGCTTTGTCCCGGCCACCCAGTTTACCAGATAGCTGGTCAGATCACGAAAATTGGGATCCTCCTGGGATTTGCTCCAGGCCTTAAACGCGCCCATGCCGTTGCCCATATTCAAGTCCGGGAAAAAATATAACATAAAAATGTTGCCCGTCTCCAATACCACAAATATTACGATAACAATCTTTATCCAATTCATTCTTCTCCTACCCTGCTAAACCAAATATCATCGGGCTGAAATAGGGGATCAGCCAGATCAGCCAAACAAATAGGCTGAATTTGTGAAAGTTGGTCAGTGCTTTTTCATCCTTGCGGATCAGGACCACCAGGGCCCAGACCGCATGGATGAACATGAGAATGATGGCCAATAAACCCGAAACGCCATGCACATCAAGAGTCATACCACCGGCGAAGTCCATCATCATGCCGGTCCCCCAAGTGTCGCAGATCAAACCCAGTATAAAAAAGGCCAGATGCCAGGTTTTCAGACGACCCTGGATCCGCTCACTCCACACTCCTATGGAATAAAATACCAATGCTGCAGAAATGATAATACTTGCGAATGGGTTCATGAATACACTCCTGAGATGCTGGCGGTTTGACTACATGTTTATACCACACCAACACGTCCACGTCTTCCAGGCAGGAAAATCCACCTAAAGCCTGATTCGTGAACGACAGATAAGGTAATTTTAGACGGGAAGCCTATCTGGCTGGACAGCATAGCGCCAGTAGACACTGGCCAAAATAGCCAGAAGTGAAAAGACCACCCCCGCGCTGAGCAGGACTGCTAGAAGTGGGGTTTGATTGTGGATCAGGAAATATCTCAGGTCCTGCCAGAACAAAATAAACTCAACCCGGAAGCGGGCACTCCAATAAGGTGAGCGAAAAACGTCCTGGAAAAAATCCAGCACAAACCCAATCACCAGCGCCATGGCCGCGGAGAGGGAGAAGTCTACCCAGGAGATCTTGAACCGCCCTGCTGCCAGCGGAGTCTCAATCCGACCCATGATCTTAGCCTTAAGGCCTTCTGGTGGCGGTTCCAGGGGAAATTCCCGCAGAGCCTGATCGATAAGTCCCTCAAAATGATTATCCCGGTCAATTTTCATCTCACCCACTCCTCTTGCTCCTGGGCCAGTGCATCTCTGAGTTTTTTCCTGGCTCGGTGGATCCCGGTTTTCACTGTGCCCAGGGGAAGATCCATGATTTCGGCTATCTCTGCGTAGCTGCACCTTTCCTGGTGGCGCAGCAGCAGCAAGATCTGATATTGGCCTGGCAGGATCTTGATCTGCTCCTGAATAAAAACCAGGGCCTCCCTATTCTCCATACTAGCTGCGGGGTCACCTTCAGGTGATTTGTCGGGAATGATTCCCTGGCCGTTTGGCGCATCCAACCGGATCACATCCCTCCGCAGGCGAGGCAGTTGGCTGTAGCACAGGTTGATCACGATCCTGTACAACCAGGTTCGGAAGCGGGCATCAACCCGGAAACTTGCCAATGCTCTCCAGGCTCGCACAAAGGCTTCCTGTACAATATCTTCCGCATCCTGGCTGTTATCGACCGCGCGCAGAGCTACGTTATAAGCAAACCCCTGATGGGCTTCAACCAGCTCCCCGAAAGCTGTGCTATTACCCTCTTGTGCCTGCTTTACAAGCTCCCGTTCAGCCGCTCGTTTCAATTTTCTTCTCCTGTCAGTTAGACCTGCGAACCTCGAAAAAGTTTCAGGGACCTACATTTCCAAAACCGATCCTGAAACTTTTTACCTGAAATCTTGTCTAAAGGAATGTACACCACATTGGAGGCTAGTATGAAAAATAAATGGACCATTTTCAGCATCTTGATTGTAGCCGAAATTCTAGTGTTGACCGGGATTGTTATGGTCGTCTGGCAGGATGTCAATCAGACTAACCTGGGCCCGGTTGGCATCGGAATGGGCAATGCAGACCTGTTTTCGGCCGAATCAGAAGAAGAGTGGCAATTTGAAGTTGGTGAAATTACAGCACTCAACCTCGAATCCAGCGGCGGTGATGTGGTCTTTGAGACATCCCAGACAGACCAGATCCTGGTCACCGCTCATAAGACGGCCTGGCATGCCACAAGAACAAAAGCCCAGGGAGAACTGGAGGATCTATCAGTAACGGTCAGCCAAGTCGGCAATAAAATTATCATCAAATACCGCCGGGAACCAGCGGTATTCCGCTTCGGTACCCAGCAGATCGATACAGTAGATTTTATCATTTCAGTTCCAGAAGGAATGAGTATAACCGCTCAGACGGATTATGGTGAGATCAGCTCGATCGGAAAGGTCGGGGACAGTTCGTTCAGCACAGATTTTGGCAATATCGAGGTATCCGGAGCAGGTGGTGATCTTAAAGTCATGAGCAACAGTGGCGATATCCTGGTCGATAATGTACAGGGGGAGGATAATCATATAGAATTATCGTCCGATTTCGGCGAGATCGAGTTATCCAAATCCGCCGGCGCATCTGTTCTAGTCCATTCCAACAGCGGTCCCGTTTACCTGTTGGATGTTAAAGCCTTAGAGTTGATCGACCTTTCCAGCGACTTCGGAAAAATAGAATTCAGTGATGGATCTGCGGATATCCTCGAATTGATGGCTAATAGTGGAAAGATCACTCTTTCCAACCTGCAGATCGAAAGCAACCTTTATGCGCACACTGATTTCGGAGATATCATCCTGGATGGGGTGACAGCCGACTTATATGACCTGGATACCAACTCAGGCAAGATTGAGATCTCTGTCCTGGGTGGAAATATCAAGGCCTATAGTGATTTTGGCGATCTGGATATCAAGTCCACACAGCCCGCCACAATTGACCTTTTCACAAAAAGCGGCGCGGTGAAATACACCGGCCCCTTAGGTCTCGGTCCTCACAGTCTGGCAACTGACTTTGGGGATATCAGCATGTACCTTCCTCAGGACACGGCCATCACGTTTGACCTGGAGACCGACTTCGGGAAACTCAAGACCGAGTTTCCTATCACCCTGGAAGGAGATGTAAAACCAGATCACTGGAGCGGCACCATCAATGATGGCGGGGCAGCTCTCAGCGCAACCACCAACAGTGGTGATATCTCCTTTGAAATATTTAATCGCTAGGATTTTCAAATTCTAACTGGAGGAAAGGTTATGAATATTGTTATCACCATTGTCGGCTCAGTTGTCGTGTTTTTGGTCGTTTTCGGCTTTGCGGCCTATAACCGCTATCTGCAGCATAAAGAAACTATGGCATTGGCGGAAAAGGGACTGCTGTCCCCGGAGGATCCCAATAATAAGACTGCTAATCTTTTGCGGTGGGGAATGATCTTCAGCATCCTGGGAGCGATCCTGGTCCTGGCCATGATCCCTTTTGCCTGGAATAACTACTGGTCCATGTTCCTGCTGGGATTACTCCCCCTTGCCCTGGGATTGGGCTTGACATTGATCTATGTGTTTGCCCAAGAAAACCCACCCCAGAATAAAAAGCCATCGTCCCAGGCGAAAAAAACCAAGGGAGAAGCTCCTAAAGACAAAAAAAACGCGCCCGCAAAACCCAAAAAAGCGCCGGCTAAAAAAACGGAATAGAAATAAAGGCTTAACCTTGAAACACATGAGGCTGGATACCCAGGAGGTATCCAGCCTCTTCTTTTAAATAAAAAACCGGAGCAAGTTGGTTTGCTTGCTCCGGTTTAGCTAAGAGGCTGTCGGTTACTATCAGATCTGGCGCTCATCAGGCTGCGCGCTTGGAGCTGGTCATTGTCAATTCCGCACAGCGGCATTGCAATTGGCTGCCCCAGTCAACGAGCTTGGAGCCCAGCAGATCTAAACTCCGAATGCTCATCCGAACCAGCCATGGTTCACAATCCTGCGTTACTGTTCGGATATAACGATCCTGCATAGCATTGGCGATTTGGTCCTCTCGCCGTAAAGTTTCTACATAAAGGGTATTCCAGGTAAACATGATATTCTCCTATTAGCGATTTAATCCTGATAAAAACTATCGATATTGAATTACCGGTCAAATACTTACTCTCTCCATTTTCCACCTCCTGTTTCTGGCGGCTAATCACATAATAAGAATACTTCCACAGCCCGCATGGTATCCTGCACACGCTCCCGGTTGAGCGAATAACACTTGGCGCCTGAGCAACGTCGTTCGATCAGATAACCGGTTGCACTGAGCTGTTTCAGGTGCCGGGATGCTGCTGACTGACTCAGGTCCAGGCGTTCAATGATCTCCGAGGAGCGCATCTCACCCTCTTCTGCGATGGTCTTCAAGATATTCAACCGGATATCATCAGCCAGGGCACTCAGCCGGATGGTGATCTCGTTTCGGCTCAGGTCTGGAGCATGTATCTCCGTATCCCTGGGCAGCCGGGCACCAAAGATGATTCCCTGGGCATTCTTGTACTTGAACCCTCCCAGGTATGGACCGTTGTGAGCGCTAGGCACAAAAATCAATTGGTTGGCAGCCTGGTTGGTCTTCTCCCAATACTCCTGTTCAATTTCCCGGCCGATGATATAGTTTGCCGCCTCTTTCTTCTCCATCTGACTGAAGTCAATTTCCTCAAATGCCATCACCGCGTCAGCTAACATGGGCTGAACCCTCTCCCACTCTGCCTGAAAATACTGATCCCACATCCATTTCAAATGGGCTGCGATCTTTTTCTGCATCCTGGGGGGATCATTTAGCATCTCATAAGCCACGAGCTCAACCTCAGGTATGATCAACCCTTCCCCAAATTTTGCCCGCAAATACTCCAGGAAGAAATCGGGGTCTGCCAGTAGGCTCTCTTTGCTGGCCTCCAGTTTATTATCTGCTTCTTGAAAGTTGTTAAAGTTCAAATAAAAATCCAAAACCTGGTCCCGCAACTTCACCGGATCGCTCGTCTCTAGATAGTCCAGATAGGTTGGCACATCTTTCCAGAACCGAGTGGGGGTGACTGCGTAATGAAGTCCAATCATCACCAATTCATGATCCTTCATTTCATCCGCCGTAAGATTGGCTGCTGTCTCATAGACCCAGGGGCTCATGCCGGAGAGCTCTTCTCCCCTGACTAACAGCACCATGCTGTTGATGAATGTTTGCACCTGATCGAGGCGAATCTCCACTGTGGTCACACCTGGCAGGACGACGGCATCTGGATTTGGCATAATTACTCCTCATTCTCACTTATTCAGGTTACCCGCATTATCGGGTTATGCTCATATCATAGCATGGAAAATAGGTTTGTCAAGAGCCAATTTCGACTTCTTTGCGGCTGTTTTCAACTCACTTAGCTGGAATCATAAAAAAACGAACGCGATATAATACCCTTATGATGAGTTCTTCCACCCTTCCCAGAACGGTCCTGGTTACCGGCGCAACCGGGTATGTTGGCGGCCGCCTTATCCCCCGTTTGCTTGAAAGCGGATATCGGGTTCGGGTGCTTGCCCGGGATGCTCTCCGCTTGTCAGGACGCTCCTGGGTAGAAAAAGTGGAGGTGATTGAGGGCAATGTCCTCAATCAAGCGGATCTGCCTCCCGCTATGGAGGGTGTTGCACTTGCCTATTACTTGATCCACAATATGACCGAGCGGAAAGGTTACCGGGAACAAGAGCTGCGGGCCGCCCATAATTTCGGCAGCGCAGCTCGAACTGCCGGAGTAAAGAGAATCATCTACCTGGGTGCACTGGGTGATCCAGAGGCAGAACTGGCACCACACCTGCAATCACGCCAACAAACCGGACAGGTCCTGGCAGAATACGGTGTGCCCGTGACCGAGTTCAGGGCAGCGATCATCGTCGGTTCTGGCAGCATCTCGTTTGAGATGATCCGCTATTTGACCGAAAAACTCCCAGTGATGATCTGTCCCCGCTGGGTCTACCAGCAAGTGCAACCCATTTCGATCGATGACGTGCTGGCATATTTGTTAACGGCCATATCCACTCCAGAAAGCAGCGGCAAAGTGATCGAGATCGGCGGCAGCGACCAGCTGCCTTACGCTGAAATGATGCTTATCTATGCCAAGATCCGGGGGTTGAAACGTTGGTTGATCCCGGTTCCATTGCTTACCCCAGGACTGTCCTCTCACTGGGTTCACTGGATCACACCTGTTCATGCTAGTGTCACCCGGCCCCTCATAGAAGGTTTGGTCAATGAGATCCTGGTTCAGGATAATTCCGCCAGGAAGATATTCCCCACAATCCAGCCCATGAGCTACGTTCAGGCAGTAGAATCTGCCTTAGCCAACTTAAAGACTGGAGAAGTAGAGACCCGTTGGTGCGACGCCCTGTATAGCAGTCAGGGTGACCGGCAGCCAGTGCAGCTATTGAGTGAAGAAGGCATGCTGTTAGAACAACGCCAGATTCGCATTCAAGCTGCTCCGGAGGATGTATTTCAGGTCTACTCTAGGTTAGGCGGTGATTACGGATGGCTGTATATGGACTGGGCCTGGAGGATCCGGGGGTTGATTGACCGCGTGTTCGGCGGGTCAGGCCTACGACGTGGACGTCGAGACCCTATTCATCTTCGTGTGGGTGACGCAGTTGATTTCTGGCGTGTGGAAGAAATCGAGCAACCAAAACTGTTGCGATTGCGAGCAGAGATGATCATACCGGGTAATGCTTGGCTGCAGTACGAAAGTGGTTTAACTCCTGATGGAGATGTTTTACTGCTGCAAACCGCCATCTTTATCCCCCGAGGCCTGGCAGGGTTCCTGTATTGGTACGTGCTCTATCCCATTCATGGTCTCATTTTTTCGGGCTTGATCCGCCGTATCAGGTATCAGGCCCAAGAAGGGAAATAATTCAAGTAAGCTGTTGTGGCACCCTGAATAGGGGAGAAGGAAACGCTATTTCTCTCCAACCAATTCCAAGAAAGCGGTTACTATCTGGGGATCAAAATGCTTTCCGGATTCTTCTTTAAGATATTGGGCTGCTTCGGTTATTGACCAGGCATCCCGATAGGAACGATCAGATTGCAGCGCGTCCCAGACATCAACAACCGCAAAGATCCGGGCCGCAAGGGGAATGGCATCTCCAGCCAATCCCCGCGGGTAACCTGTTCCATCCCAGCGCTCATGATGGCAATAAGGAATATCCAAAGCCGGCCTCAAGTATTCAATATTTGAAAGCATATCATACGCATACTGGGGATGTTTCTTCATGAGTTTCCACTCATCATCTGTCAATTTTCCAGCTTTAAGCAATATCCCGTCCGGAATAGCCATTTTGCCGATATCATGAAGCATCGCTCCCCGACGAATATGCGTCAGGGTATTCTCATCTACCCCCATTTTCCGGGCCAGGTTCAGGGTTATAGCTACTACCCGCTGGCTGTGTTCCGATGTTCCCATATCACGGAGCTCAATGGCTCTTGCCCAACCCTGGATAGTGGCATCGTAGGCATGCTGGAGTTCAAGATTCGATTGTGAGAGATCATTGAACAGCTTCAACCGGTCAATTGCAATCGCAGCCATCCGCGCTAATCCATCCAGGAAATTGATCCATTCGGGATCCGGGATTAAGTGATCCCGGTGGAAAACTTCCAGCACTCCTACAAGTTCACCTTTCGCGATCAGCGGATGAGCCAGATAAGTAATAAAATTTTCCTTTTCAAAATGAGGGGATCTCAATAGGCTGGTTTCCTGAATGCGTAGATCAGGAATGTGGATCAAGCTGCGCTCCTGGGCAGCACGACCGGCCAGACCCTCCCCGATCCGCAGGGAGGTATGCTGGAGGGATTTAGTCTGGAAACCCTTGGAACTTACATAACCCAGGGTTTGTGTTATTGGGTTAAATTCCAGCACACAAGCAGCATGGACTTCAAGGGAGTCCAGAAGCTGGTCCAGTAATACTTCCATGGTCTTTTCTAGGTCCACACTGCCAGAGATCGCCATATCAATTTCCCGCAATGATGTCAGGCGGGACAACCGCATCTGGGCGTCTTCCCACAAGCGGCTGTTATCAAGGGCAATTGCAGCCTGGTTTGCCAGTAATTCCAAGAGTCGTTGGTCATCCTGTGTGTATGCTTGGATCTTATAGGATTGGATGACCAATGCCCCGATGACACGGTTCCCTACTAGAAGAGGAACTCCCAACCAGGACCGGATTACCTTATCTGCCTGGCCGGGAGGCACAGGCAGCGAGTCCACTTCCACATTTCCAATGCGGAGGGGAGATTTTTTACGAATGATCCAGCTCAGGAGGGAGCTCCTTTCAAAGATGGAAGACGTAACAGATTCATGATCTGGCCGCCTTTGCCCTGCTTCCTTTGAGTATTCCAATTGCACTTCTTCAAGATCTGGATTGTATGTCGCCAGGAGGAATGCATCGTGATCGAACAGGGATTCAACCTGTTGATTAAGGTGCTCAAACAAAAGGGATGGGTGGAGTTCCTGGGTCAGCTTGAGCGCGGATTCATAAACAACCTCGATCTCTCTTGTCCGACGGCGTATCTCAGTGAATAAACGGTTGTTTTCCAGGGCGATCGCCGCCTGGGTTGCATAGTCTTTTACCAAACTGGCATCTTGATCTGAATACTGTCCAGGTTGTTGATGTTCGAGAGTAATGATCCCGACCCGATCTCCCTTGATTTCCAGCGGTACGGCCAAGCAGGAATTGATGTCTTCCATTGCAGGTCCATGCAATTGTTCTTCAACTTGCTCCTTATTTTCCAAGATCACATATTTTCCCTCATAGAGCAGTTGTTTGGCGATCAAGTCATCATTGATTGCGTAGGATGTACCGAGAATCTCCTCCGAAGCCTTGCCTCCTACAAACGCTTCCACGATCAGATTCGATCCATTGACTAGTTGAACCGAGGCGCTGTGATAGGGAACCACCTGCATAAGGGAGGTGAGGATCATATCCAGCAAGTCTTCCCGATCCATCATCCTGTTGATCAACAGTCCGACTTCCCGCAGGGTTTCAGCTTCATGCCGGCGCAGCTGTTCTTGTGTGTAAAGGCTTGCGTTTTTTACTGCGATTGCTGCCTGGGTGGCAAATAATTCCAGGGTGGCGATATCTCCTGGAGTGAAGCGTTTCTCCCGGTCTATCGCAATCTCCAACACTCCCAACAGCTCTTCTCCCCAGATGACCGGGATTCCCGCCAGGTTGTAATGGCCTAAATCCTCCCAATCCTCAGCCCGCCCTTCCCATTCAGCATAGTTATCAACCAACAAGGTTTCCTTGGTCTGCCACACCTTTCCAGACAATCCCTCTCCCAACTGTATGCTGGACCCAACTGGCAGCTGATCCTGCCCAGTATAAGCCAGGTATTCCAGGACTTTTCGGTGTGGATTGTGGATGCTGAATGCGCAGGAAGCCGCACTGACCATCATTCGAGCTTTTTCAGCTATCGCTTCAAGCAAGACATCAAGATTAAGCTGGCTGGTAATGCTCAGCTCTACTTCCCGCACAGCTTCAAGCTGGGCTTTCCGCTTAAGAATCTCCTCCTTCTGGATCCGCCGTTCAAATATGACCGCATAGTGATTGACCACCGACTCAATCGCTGCTGGAAACTGGATTTCAAAACCTTCTTTCACCAATACGATCAACCCGCCCGTGGATCTCCCTTGTAGGCCAAATCCGGCAATATATATCTTGCCAATACCAGCGATTTTTTCCAATGTCCGGCACACTCTTTTGGGTAGGATGCCCCGGGTCAGGTCAAACAAACCGCCAGGGACGAGTTCTAACCTACCGCTTGTAAAAAGGGCATTCAGGTCCCTCGGTAGGGGGTTTTCATCATCCTTGATCACGATTTCTTCAGGTCGTTTTCCAAGCACCTGAATAATGCGGTCAGCGGCGGCACCCAGGCCTTTCAATGCCCGAACCCGGATGGCATTGATCTCTGGATCCAAAAGCGACACCATTACGTAGGCATTGGGATTGACCTTTTGGACATGGTCTGCCAGGCGGTCACATAACAGATCAGTATCATCTTCCCGCGTGCTTTCTTGCAGCAAGGTGGAAATCAGCTCGACCTCCGTCAAGTGCATTCTCCGTTCCTGGTCTGCTTGAGCGCGGCTGATGATGCCACTCAATTGATCAGCTAATAATTTCAGAGATTCCAGATCCTGGTCTTGAAAATCACAAGCAAGGACCAGGTCAACCAATCCTATGGTTTTTCCTTTAGAGATCAAGGGGGCAAAGGCCATCGACTTGATCCCTGAATCCTGCAGCATGAAAGCCATTTTCTTGCTCTGATCTTTTCGATTTATATGAGGTGGTACCAGAGGCATAAATGCTTCTTCCATCAAAGCCCTGATCCTCTCCGAATCTCTGATAACAACAGCTTTCTTATTGGAGATGATTCTTTGGAACTGGCTGCCAGTTCCTAAATCAATAGTGACCATCTCCGGAACACTGACCGGCAATTTGCGTTCTATAATGGGCCCTTGCTGACCGATAGGAGATAACATCCGGGATTGGAGCTGGTTATTCTCTTCATCCAACAAGTAAAGGTGAACATTAATGGCCTGGAATAAACGCTTTGTTTCCTGGCCGAAGACTTCAAGGACAATCTCTAAATCATTACTATAATTAGCCTGGTAATTGATCGTATTTATCAGGGAGAGTTCCGACATCTGACGTTGGAGGATTTTTTCCGCTTCCATTTGCTCAGTGATATCAATCACAGATGCCTGGATCAAATAGGTGTCCTCCAGATCTACCCGGCTCAGGTGAACTCTTGCTTGAAACTCCTCTCCGTTCAATTTCTTATGGGTCCAATCAAAGTCATTTGATCCACATTCCACCGCTTTTTCGATCATAACGCGGGCTTTCTCAGCAGAAAGTTGACCATCAGGTTGGTATTCCGGAGAAAGCTGCCAGGGATTAAAATCTAGGAATTGGGCTTTATCCTTGAAATGGAACAATTGCAGCATAGAGGCATTTGCGGACGTGAATCTCCACTCCGGAGGAGAGATAGTCATCACAGCATTAACCGCGTTATCAAACAGGGTGCGGTAGCGATTTTCACTTTCCTCGAGGGCTATCGAATCCTGGATGTTCTCCGTGATATCTGTAGCTATCTGCAGTTTCACAATCCGCTGATCTGTCCAGTAGGCGGCTCTGTCGTAATTCCTGTACCAACGACCGGTCTTCTTGTTATAACCATCCCAGGTGACCACATCTCCCGGATGCCCCTCGTCGTCCAGGATCTTTCCAAACGTACAATCAGAACATATCTGGTTTGAGCTCCTAAAAACCTTGTGACAGATTTTCCCCGTGTAATCACCTCCAAAATCCTCGATCATGCGTTTATTCATATAGAGAATTTCACAGGTTTCCATATCTGCCACATAGACATGGGCGTCAATGCCTTCCAATACCCTGGTCAGCGTTTCATGCGCATTCTTTATTTCCTGGTTGGTGATTTTTCTAGCTGAGATATCCCTGGCAATCCCCAGGACAACAGATCTTCCATCGATCTTAACAGGATAGGTGCTGATTTCTACCGAGATTGAAGATCCATCTTTGCGATTTAGTAGAAATTCGTCCGGACCGGTAGGTTTTCCCATCAGGCTGGTGGCCAGCAGCTTGCCGGCTTTTACCATCTGGTCCTTGGAAATCAAACCTGCTTTTAGGAATGATTTACCTATCAGTTCGGATCGGGGAAACCCCGTGATCCTTTCCGCTGCCAGGTTTCCATCCAGGAAAATGCCCTGGAGATCGCTGAGATAATAACCATCCGGCGCGTACTCAAAGATGGTCTTGAACTGGTTCTCACTTTTTATTAGCTCAACCGAAAACCTGGCTTTTTCTAATGCCAAGGCTACCTGCTGGGCATAAGCTTCCACCAATTCCTCATGTACATTCAGGCCTGGTTCGCGGGTTAAAATATAGTAACAGCCAATCACCCCCTGATTTCCTTCTAACCCTATTAAATAAATGTCATGGATGCTGGCCAGTTTTTCCAGCTGCTCGCTAACCCGGTCAGAGATCTGACTTCGAGAAAAATCAGCCAGCGAACCGGGATGTTTGTAGAGCTTACGCTTAGTGTATGAATCCCGAAAGCGTTCATCTATCGGGAATAATCTGCCCTGCAAATCTCCCCCAACCAACTTGAGGGCCTGGTCTAGCAGGCGATTTTCGATCCCATAGATTCCTTCCAGCCGGAGGGTTTTTTCATCATGCATCGTCAGGCAGAGAATAATGGATGGAGCAAGCAATCGCTCCAGGGCCTGGCCGGCCGTATCCATGATCTCATCCAGGCTGTCAAGAGAAAGCAGGGCCCTGCCCTGATCAGCCAACCAGGCAATATCTTGATATCGAGATTGGTCAGATTTTTCTTCAGGAGGACCGCTCAGTTCCACTACAGGTTGAAGGGTTAATACAAGATAACCGGGAGACATATCCTGATCCGGTATCTGGCCGGCGGTGATAGTTACAGAATGAGGGTCTCCATTAAAATCAAGAATTCTAGCCGCCTGGATCACCGGCACTTCATGGATATCATTCAATAGTTCCTGGATGATATGCTCTTGTTCATCCAGCACCAAGGAAGAGAAATCCAATTCCTTCAAGTCTGCGGAAGATGGCGCGTGGAATAATGCTGCCGCTGCGGAATTTGCATGGCTGATGACAGCGTCCCTGTCGATAACCACAATCGGGCTCGCTACCTGGTCAATCAATCCCCAATCTGTGCTGATTTTCATGATCTACCTTTAAATACATCTATCCCAAAAATATAGTAGGGCGTCCCTGTAAGATATTCTAATTGACTGAAGGCAAAAATAATCCTTACTGCCTTTGCTATTCTGTTAAGCCCAACGGGGGGACATACGGACTCCTGCGGCCCCAATAACATCCATTGACCAGGAAGTATGGTATAAAAAAGCGAGATAATATCGTGGGAGACTTTATGAAAGATCGCGCGAAAATATCCGCAGCCATTCTCTGTATTCTGTGCCTGATGATCATCTCCGGCTGCAGTTTGTTTGGCGGGAACACCACTCCAACCCCCTTCCCGGACAATGGGGAGGAAGCTCCCTTTATCGGCGTACCCAATCCGGCTTCCTTCTACTGCCAGGAGATGGGCTACGATCTCGAGTTGCGAAAAACTGGCCAGGGAACAGAAGGGATCTGTGTTTTCCCCAACGGGGCGGAGTGTGAGGAATGGGAATTCCTGCGCGGAGGATGCTCCATTGAATGGACCTTTTGTCAGCGCCAAGGATATAACATCCGAGCTGAGGAAGACATGGCTATCTGCACCTACCCGGATGGAAGCACCTGCCCCGAATATGATTTCTTTATAGGGGAGTGCCTGCCGCCGGGTGATTGATCCCTGATCAGCACCACCTTTATATAAGTTTCGACATAACGGCTGATACTGCTTATTGTGTCAGCTCCATTTTCCTTCAGTCAACTAACTTTATATCCAAGGGGTAGGCCCGTTATGAATTCCATCCCCCAGAATGAACTGGACCAGATCATTCAATCAGCTCATCGTTTGGGCATAGAGCTTGATCAGACGGATGCCCTCCAATGGCTGACTGCCATCACAGCAACTCAAGACGAAGGTGATATCGTTTTTGACGACCGGGCAGGTGTGTTTGGCCACAAGATATCCATGCTGGATTTCAGCCCCGAAGACCTGGCCCATTTCAGAAAACTGGGCCGCCTGGTCGAATTCATCGATATCCCCGGAAAAGTTGAAACCGCTTTGGCCCTCTCAGGATCCGCCGCCCAATCCAAGATCCAGCTTTATCCCGGGGATGCGGATTATTTTGAACGGGTCAATATACTGGCGGACTCCCTGGAGGAAGCCTGCCAGATCCTGGCTGAGATCATCCGCGAAAAAGCCCTCAAGACCATCGCCGGGCCAACCTTCCAACTGATGGAAGTTCGTTTTGGATCTTTCCCTGCTGATATGATCATCGACGGACGAACCTGCAGCGCAGGAAGCTCCATCAGCTGGTCAGTTGATCAGATCAAGGCCGGCTTGATCAGCGGAACGAACCCAGATGGAAAACCACTCCAGGTAACCTGGAAGGAAGCTTCCCTGGATCCAGGCTGGTGCAAGCTCGATTGGGTGGTAGCCGATCCCGTACGCGGAGAATTAGTCAATGCCAGCAATATGCTCGACGTAACTTGGGAAGCCCCAGACGGGTCGATCACACCCCTGGACGGGTTTCTCGATCCCTACTTCCAGGAGATCTATCTGGATGGGGAATCCATTCCTATCTTTTCCAAGCTCTCCCAGCATGTCTCGGCTGACGCCCTTGACGATTATGTAAAAAGCCTGGAGAAAGAAGTCAACAAATACATAACCAAAGATATCAATTACGGAAAGGCTGCCAAACGCATGTACAATATTTTCCGTTTAACCGGGCGTTATAGTGAAGCCGGAGTTATCCGGGAGCTCTTTGATGAGCCAGCCTCCATGCTTTACCAGGTCTGGGCGGTGATCCGCACCCTGGATGAGTGCAGCCAGCCTGGATCAACCATCGCTATCGAAGACCTGAAAAGCCAGACTGACCGCCTGATCCTGGAAGTGATCCGCTTACTGGAAGGTGGAGAGGAAGAGCAGGTGGTCAAACTCCTGCTTGAATTCCGGGACGCCCTCAGTGATCAACACGCCGGTCAATCATCCCCTTTCAGGGTTGAGGCAGCCAGAAGTGAGGTTATCAACATTGTCAATAACTTCTTTTATGAGAAATTGACCACTGTGCCAGAAATCAAGCGCTATATGGATGAGATGAGCCTGTGATTCTCTGGTTTTTTCCATGTGCTTGATTTTCTGATAAAAGACGCTATAATTAGGGACAATTAATTCAAAGCAATGACCGGGACGAGTAGGGGCTCAGATCCTCAACAGGGAAAGAAAGCCAGCGACTGAGAGCTTTCTAGAGAGAAGAGACTTGAAAACCCCCCGGGAGCGGCTGCTTGAAACAATCACCTGGAGTATGGCAGCCCGCCTGGCCTCGTTAACGGCCTTATGAGATGAGCCTGGTTTCTCTGTATGACAGGCTTAAATCTGGGTGGAACCGTGAGAAAACTCTTGCCCCAGTTGGCAGGAGTTTTTATTTTTTTGGGAGGTGAAGCATGGCGAAAGACAAATATCTGGGATCCGATCTGTGGAAGATCAGGCACTCCACCGCGCATGTCATGGCCCAGGCTGTCCGGGATATCTTTCCCCCGGGCGCAGCCAAGATAGCGATCGGGCCGCCTATTGCCGATGGATTCTATTACGACTTTGACCTCCCCAGGCCATTGACTCCGGAAGACCTGGAAGAAATCGAGCGCAAAATGCGCCTGGTGCTCGCCCAGGATCATCCATTCATCCGCCGGGAACTCTCGGCCGATGAAGCCAGGGAGCTCTTCAAGGATCAATCCTACAAACTGGACCTGATCGCTGGCCTTGAAGCCGGAGGGATGGATGAATATGGGGAACCGCTGGATGAGGAAACGGTGATCTCCACTTACACCCATGATGATTTTGAGGATCTTTGCCGGGGCCCTCATGTGGAAAGCACCAAGCGGATCAATTCCAAGGCTTTCAAGCTGCTCAATGTTGCCGGAGCCTATTGGCGCGGCGATGAACGCAATCCCATGCTGCAGCGAATCTACGGCACAGCTTGGGAAACGGAAGTCGAGCTGGATGACTATCTGGAAAAACTCGAAGAGGCCAAGCGGCGTGATCATCGGAGATTGGGCAAGGATCTTGATTTATACAGCATCAATCCTGACGTCGGCAGCGGTCTGGTTCTCTGGCATCCAAACGGGGCGTACTTACGCTATAAAGCTGAGCAGTACTGCCAGGAAGAACACCTCAAGAATGGTTATGAGTTTGTGTCCTCGCCCCATATCGGCAAGGCTCACTTGTGGGAAACCAGCGGCCACCTGACCTGGTATGAAGAGAATATGTATTCCTCATTGGATATCGACCAGGAATCTTATTATCTCAAACCGATGAACTGTCCTTTCCACATCATGATTTACAAGAACTCCCTGCACAGCTATCGGGATCTACCTCTGCGCTGGGCAGAATGGGGTACAGTTTACCGTTACGAGCGCAGCGGCGTGCTGCACGGCATGATGCGCGTTCGCGGATTTACGCAGGATGATGCCCATATCTTCTGCAGTCCAGACCAGATGCCCGAGGAAATAGACCGGGTTTTGAATTTTTGCCTCCATATCCTGCGGGGGTTTGGCATGAATGAATTCCACGCCTACCTGGCAACCCGAGATCCAGACAAATCCGCCGGGGATGTCGAGCGCTGGGATGATGCCACACAAGCGCTCCGGGAAGCACTGGATCGTGCCGAGCTCTCCTATGAGATCGATGAGGGCGGAGCAGCATTCTACGGACCCAAGATCGACCTGAAAATGATCGACGCTCTCGATCGGGAGTGGCAGCTGAGTACCATCCAGTTCGACTTCAATTTACCGGACCGCTTTGACCTCACCTATATCGGAGAGGATGGCAAACAACACCGTCCCTACATGATCCACCGAGCTCTGCTGGGATCGATTGAGAGATTTATCAGCGTGCTGGTAGAACACTACAGCGGCGCCTTCCCGCTCTGGCTGGCGCCCACCCAAGCTGTGCTGATCCCGATCACGGACCGCAACCTGGATTACGTCAATGAAGCCGCAGAGCAGCTGAGCGGGGCAGGGATCCGGGTTAAGGTAAATGACAGCAGCGACCGCATGGGCGCCAAGATCCGCGACGCGGAGAAATTAAAGATCCCTTATATGCTGGTTGTCGGTGACAGGGAACAGGAGGCCGGCACGGTGGCTCCCAGGTTGCGCTCAGGCGAACAATTGGATCCCCTATCGGTTGCAGATCTGATTACCCGCATGGCAGAGGAAATCCAATCTCACGCTCAGATCTAAGAATCAGGGGGCAGGAAGGGCTTTCCAGTTCTCTCCCGCCCCCTATTCTCGTTGACGTGAGGTGATTTTATATGGTATTATCGAAGTCTATGAAATTTTATTAAAAGGAGAGAAAAATAGGAGACATTAACTACCGGGCGAATGATCGTATCAGGGCTCACGAGGTTCGCCTTATTGATCCCGACGGGGAAAACATAGGTGTAGTATCAACGGAAGAAGCCCGAAATATTGCCAAGGAAGCCGATCTTGACCTGGTAGAGGTTGCGCCTAATGCCAATCCACCTGTTTGTAAGGTGATGGATCTGGGTAAATTCCTCTATGAGCAGGAAAAGAAGCGCCAGAAAGCCCGTAAATCCCAAAAAATCGTTGAGGTCAAGGAAATTCGCTTAAGGCCAAAAACCACTGACCATCATACGACATTTAAAGTCCGGGATGCGCGGAGATGGTTGGAAAGCAATAAAAAAGTGAATGTCCGAGTTCAATTCCGGGGTCGAGAATCTCACTATCCAGAGATAGCCCTGGAAATGCTGGAAGAAATTGCTCAAGAACTGAGCGATGTATGCATCGTGGAGCAAAGACCTTCTCGGGAAGGTTATTCCATGTTGATGGTTCTGGCCCCTATGAAAGAATAATCCCCAACATCAAACCCATCAGAGTAAACCAAGTGCTTCCCGTGTGATGGAAGCACTTTCATTTGGGTATCCAAAACAAGCTGGTTATGGTATATTTACCGGGCTGTTAAATTTGTATCGCAGCTGCTGGGTGCAGCAACAGGTGCCAACTGGCAACCGGCGCCCAGGGGACTGCAGGAGAGTGAAGAATGGCACGAGTGAAAACAGGCACGAACCGCCGACGGCGGCATAAGAAGATCATTCGCATGGCAAAAGGCAATTACGGAACGAGGAGTCGTCTCTACCGCCGGGCCAACGAAGCCATGCTGAAGAGTCTCTGGTATGAATATCGGGACAGAAGGACAAGGAAACGCGATCTGCGCCGCTTATGGATCACCAGGATCAACGCCGCTGCCAGGTTAAACGGACTGACTTACAGCCGGTTAGTATACGGCCTCAAACAGGCCGAGATCAATCTTAACCGGAAAATGCTGGCGGATATGGCTGTCCGGCATCCAGAAGATTTCGCCCAGGTCGTTGAGAAAGCCAAGGCTGCCATAGCCTAGGCAATTCCATAAACCAGACATAAAAGGACAGGGCTGCCTGTCCTTTTTGCTTTTAATGCTACAATCGATTTTGAAGTCCTTCAGAGATAATGGGACGAGAGCAGGTCATGATCACATCCCGCCAGAACACGAAGATCAAACTGATCCGGAAATTGAATTCCGGGGCGAAATTCAGGGCAGAGGCCGGTGCATTTGCCGTGGAAGGGATCCGGCTTCTTGAAGAAGCGCAGCGGAGCGCCATCCAACCCGAATGGGTGATCCATACAGAAGACCTCGGCCAGCGAGGGGAACAGCTACTGGAGGGCTACCGGGCCCAGAATATTCCCTGCGAACCAGTCCTTTCTGAGGTCCTGGAAGCCGCCAGCGATACAAAAAATCCCCAGGGAGTTGTGGCAGTATTTCCGCTGCTCAGCCTGCCCATGCCCATCGCCCCCAGCCTGCTCGTCATAATCGATTCACTGGGAGATCCCGGGAATCTGGGGACCCTGATGAGAACCAGCCTCGCGGCTTGTGCCGACGGGATGCTGATCTCTCCCGGGTCGGTTGATCCATTTTCGCCCAAAGTCCTCCGGGCTGCCATGGGTGCTCATTTCAATTTGCCCTTCCGGGTTGCCAGCTGGACCGAAATCGAGTTGGCCACCCAGGGTATGGCAAGGTTTCTGGCGGATTTGGATAGTGGCGCCAGCCTCTGGGGCTCAGACCTGACCGGTCCGGTGGGGATCATTCTGGGCAGCGAAGCCCACGGTCCCAGCGAAAAAGCCAGGAGGCTGTCAAACCAGACGATCCACATTCCGATGAACCCCACAGTTGAATCTCTTAATGCTGCTGCTGCCGGTGCTGTAATCCTATTTGAGATCTTCCGTCAGCGCACCACGGCCAAACACCAAGAATAACGATCATGTCCAACTCAGTTCTGCCACTCAATCAGATCATCCCTGGAGACGCCCTGGAAGTCATGGAGTCTCTCCCAGAAGAATCTGTAGACTTGATCTTCATTGATCCCCCCTACAATATGCAAATACCTGGCAATCTCTGGAGACCGGATTTCAGCAAGGTAGATGGAGTTGATGATGAGTGGGATAAGTTTGAGGATTTTCAGGCCTATGATTACTTTACATCCGCCTGGATCAAAGCGGCCCGGAGATTACTCAAACCCGCTGGCGGCTTGTGGGCGATTGGCACCTACCACAATATTTACCGCGTGGGCAAAGCCCTTCAGGACGAGGGATTTTGGATCATCAATGAGATTATCTGGGAAAAAACCAATCCCATGCCAAATTTTATGGGTGTGAGGTTCACCAATGCACACGAAACCCTGATCTGGGCCAAAAAGGATCAAGATGCAAAATACACGATCAATTACCATGCCATGAAACCCTTTAATGATGGAAAGCAGATGCGCAGCACCTGGCGTCTGCCCATTTGTAAGGGTGGCGAACGCATCCGATTCAATGGTGAGAGAGTCCACTCCACTCAAAAACCCCTCGCCCTCCTTTACAGGGTGATCTTGTCCTCCACTAACCCCGGGGATGTGATCCTTGATCCTTTCTTTGGAACTGGTACGACCGGGGCTGCAGCAAAGATACTGCATCGCAACTGGATCGGGATCGAGAAGAATCCTCGCTATATTCCAGCAGCACGTGAGCGCATAGATAGAGTTCAGGCGGAAGATTTCAGGCCGGAAGCCTTTGACTTGCGGGATCATAAGCGGCTTGCCCCCCGGGTTCCCTTTTCACGTTTGCTGGAAGCGGGATATATCAACCCTGGCCAAACTTTATTCTTCAAAGAGGATGCCGACCGGGTAGCTTATGTAAAACCTAATGGGATCCTGGTATTAAATGGCTTTGAGGGATCTATCCATCAAACAGCCAGATACATTCTGGGTGGAAAACGCGCCAATGGCTGGTTGTACTGGTATGTAAAAGAGGGTGACGGGTGCTTCCGATCCATTGACGCTATTCGGGAAGATTATCGCAAAGACCAGCCAGGTGAGTGACAGCTCTCTCAAGCCAGATATTATCCAGGTAGATTGATTATGAAAATTCGTTCAGTTACTTATTTCGACAATCCTGGTCAGCCCCTCAAGGAGGAATTCCTCCTCCGGGCAGAGAAGTTCCTTCGGGAAAGCCGGGCAAGTTATCAGGATGCAGGAATCGAAGTCCAGTCCATCCGCTTCGCCTCGGCACCCTTTCCCACCTATCTGGGAGGCCTTCCCTCCCACCAGATCATCGCTTACGCGATCAAGCTGGAAGAGTTATTAACCAAACAGGGATTTTCATATCTTTCACTCGGCCCTGCTCTGCCGGCATCTCCCACCAGCTTCAGCTTGATTCCCGATCTGATTGAGGCCTCTGGGGTAACTTTTTGTTCCGGATGCATGACCCAAAACACAGGATTGTCACTGACCGCTGTCCGGGCTTGCGCTGAGATCATCCAGAAGTTGACCCCGCTGGATCCCAATGGATTCGCCAATTTGTATTTTGCCGCTCTGGGCAACGTCCCGTCAGGCGCTCCATTTTTCCCGGCGGCTTATCATAGCGGGGGCCCTCCCGCTTTCTCGATTGCCCTGGAAGGGGCAGATCTGGCAGTAAATGCTTTCGCACATGCCGTGAGTTTCAAGAACGCCCGGCAGCAGCTCATCAAAAGCATGGAACAGGCAGGGAAAAGGATCTCAATGATAGCAGGTGAGTTAGAAAGGAATACCGGGGCTGAATATCAGGGCATCGACTTTTCACTGGCTCCTTTCCCCGAACCAGGACTGTCAACAGGTGCGGCTTTCGAAAGTATGGGGATAAACCAATTCGGAGAGCACGGGTCCCTGGCCTCGGCTGCTTTTCTGGCAGACACAATCGATCGAGCAAATATTCCAAGGACCGGGTTCAGCGGTCTGATGCTTCCTGTTCTGGAAGATGCTATTCTGGCAGCCCGGGCCGCGGATGGATCCCTGACATTAAAGGACCTGCTGCTGTATTCCGCCGTCTGCGGCACTGGCCTGGATACCGTACCCCTGCCGGGGGATATAAACGCAGACCAGATCAGCGCAATCCTGATCGACCTGGCTGCTCTTTCTCTGCGCCTCGACAAACCCTTAACGGCTCGGCTGATGCCTATCCCCGGGAAAAAAGCTGGGGATCCCACCGAGTTCGATTTTGAGTTCTTTGCAAATAGCAGGGTGCTGTCAGTGGAATCCACTGGTTTGGGGGGCATCCTGGCTGGTGAGGAGCTGGTCGATTTACAACCGCGCAACAAATAGGGATTGGTTCGCACAAGTGTGATGCCTATTCAAAATAGATTGAGGTTGCTGACCGCACAACCTGGCAATTCCCGATCACACTTGACGCGCTTCGTTCCTGAGAACCTCCAATCGGGCTTCCGCCAGGCCAGGAAGGGCTCCCAATCCAAAGAAAGCCCCATGACCCTCTAGGGCCAAAGAGGCAGACACGCCGCCATACAAGACAGCTTCCAGAGGATCGAAGCTGCGCCTGTATCCTGCCAGGAAACCTCCGCAGAAGGCATCACCGACCCCGGTCGGGTTAACCACCCGGGCTGGATACGCGGGAATCTCCCATTTTCGTCCTGATGCAGATTCATATAAATATTGCCCTGCTGCACCCCGCTTGATAACCACCAACTCACAGCCAAATCTGCCCAGATCAGAAGCGATCTCCCACAGGTCGAACGATTTGCCCTTATAAAGATTTCTCAGATCCTCTTCCGAGGGTAATATTGCCGTCAATCCCGGTATTAAAGATGGAAAATCCCCAAAGTAATCAGGGGTCATATAGGAGAAACTGGGATCCAGTGTTATGGTTGAGAAACCTTTTCCGCGCAGCACAGCCGGAAGCAGATTGTGGGATTGAAAATCCAGGGAGCAGATATGGGCTCCAGTTGCGGATTCATAATCGAGGGGGAAATCACTTTCTATGATGGCTGTATCTTGCCTCTCAGCGCGGATGGATTTACGCGACCAGCGGTTTGAATAGCCGATCAGCTCAGACGGAAGAGGTATTCCGCGCTGTGATAAATATTTTAGATGATCCTCTTTGTTTTGCGATGAACTCCCTTCCAGGAGGATGCAGTCCCGCAGATCTATAGATCGGGGAAGAACCACCACTCCTCTGATATCAATCCCCCTTGAGGTAAACTCTTCTAACCAGATCTCAGGGTAATCTTCGCCTACGCGCGTTAAAATACCTGGACGCCGCTGGGGCTCCCAGATACGATAACCTGCAGAAGCATAGAGCAGGGTACCGCCAGGAGTATCCAGGATCCAATCATCCGCAGCGGTTAAGATAAATTCCCGCCGCAGATCCCCCACAAATACATCCCTTGGAGAGATATTGTCAGACACCATAAAAAGGGAAAGTGATGGGGGGCAGTTTATTTGCCCAGTGTCGAAATCTGCCTTAAGAAAGTGATAATGGATCCCCCGATCTTGATCCCATCGCCAGCAGTGAGCTGAATCTCATCCCCTTCTTGGATCCGTTTGGTGAGCAGGTACCCTGCGCCAGCCCCGGTAATTGCCCCAAAGAGGGCGCCCAGAATAATAAAGAGACCGGTATTGCTTTGTTTTTCTTGACTTTCACCATTCATACGAATCTACCACCTTTTCAATCATAGAGCTTATTTTCTGGGTCCTGGCGATCTGCCTTGCGCTGAAAGATTGCCATCACGGCAGCCGGCTCGATCACTAGCCTGGCAAGAGATCTGGAACCCCTTTGGGCTCCACCCCGAATCCTGTCAAGGAGATCATAGGCTCGCCCTGTGAACGCGGGAACTCCCTGGATCAGTTTGCTCACCAGGTAGATCAATCCCACCAGCACAAACGCAAATATCAGGGCGGCAAGATATACCGGCACAGCCAGCAGCACAGTCGAGATCTCTGCAAAACGGGACAGGCTCCCGGTGCTCCCCGTTACCCCAAACCAGATGCCAAGTATGAGGATCAGGGCCGCTCCCATCAATGTAGGAAAGAGGATCTGCCAGAAATCGGAGCCTCGTGGTGATTTCTTTTTTTCGGCCATGGTAACGATATTGTAGCATGGATTTACTTCCCAGTTCCGCATTCAACACTGGATTCAACGGGCCTCGTTGGGCTGATCCTCCGCACAGCCCTTACCCTCTTTTTACATCCTCCTAATCAATCCTTAACAATCTCCCTGTATCCTGATTGTGAATAAAGGAATTGATAATGGCTTGGAACGATCATCAGGGCCGGCTGACCGGCCAACTCATTCTGGGAAATCAGCTGCTTAAAACCAGTCAGGTGCTCTTGCCTCCCAGAGATAACCCGTTAGCTCTGTTTTCCCACCTCTCATTGGAAGAATTGGGGTCTGGCTCTCTACTTGATCGCAAGGAGACTAAATACATTTTCTCCAAGGATAGGATGATATCCCTGCTCCATGGGTTGGAGACTGACTACAGAGTATTAGAGGTAAACAGAAGAAGGTCATTTGACTATCACTCTGTCTATTTTGATACACCAGAAAGGACCTTTTACAGGCAGCATCATGCTGGCGCCCTCCCACGCTGGAAGATCCGCCAGCGCACCTACCTCAACTCCGGTTTATCTTTCCTGGAGGTGAAATACAAAGACAACCGCGGGGTAACCCACAAAACGCGGCAGCAGATCAGCTCTTCAACAGGCGCGTTATTTGAAGGAGCTGGGCTGCTTCAGGATTCTAATTTTCCCGCCCGGATCGGTTCTCTAAAGTCAGTCCTGGAAACTCGCTATTCACGGATCACCCTGGTATTCAAGGACAAAAAGGAAAGGATCACCATCGATCGCCAGCTTGGATTTTCACATGATGGACACTCGCGATCTTTATCTGGTCTGGTAATTGCCGAGATCAAACAGGCTCAGCTTAATCCTGGCTCTCCCTTCATCAAACAAATGAAAGAAATCGGGATCAGGCCGGGGCCTTTCAGCAAATATTGCATTGGCAGCACTCTACTGGATCCCTCATTGAAGCACAACCGCTTCAAACCTATCCTGCATCAAATCGCCTCTCTTGGCGAAGGAGAAATATCCCATGAATGATCTCCTTGTATTCACAATTGCCTTCCTGTTGAATATGACCACCGCTGTTGTTATTGTGCGCTGGATCTACTATCCCAAACACCGCAGCAGAAAATACGTCTTCACCTTCCTTGCCTTTACTGCGATCATCTTTTTTGTAGTCAGCTTGATGACCAGTGTTGAAATGAGCATTGGGGTGGGATTCGGGCTCTTTGCGATCTTTTCCGTGCTGCGCTACCGGACTAATCCCATTCCCATCCGGGAAATGACCTATCTTTTTATCATTGCCGCCCTGCCAGTGATGAATGGGACGGCAATGAATGGGGATCACTGGGCCAAACTGCTCATCGCCAATACCGCTGTGATCCTTATTCTTTTCCTCCTGGAAAATGAGTGCGGATTCTCATTCGAGTCCTCCCAGAGTATTACTTATGAGAAGATCAATCTCATTCTCCCGGAGAATCGCAATCTGTTATTAAAAGACCTGGAACTACGTACGGGGTTGTCCATTAATCAGGTGGAGATCGGGCGGATCAATTTCCTCCGGGATACCGCCCGGATCAAGGTTTACTATGATGAGGATCTACAACCTCGCTCTTTGGAGCTCCCAGACGAATCAACTCCTTCAAAAAAGCAAGTTGGATTATTGTATACTCAATAACAAGGTGGAAATCATGAAAAAGTACCTTCTCTCAATATCTATCATAATCATTTGCCTGGCTTTTCTAAGCGCATGCAATGCCCTGGGTCTGGGTGAATCCAATCAAGCCGAGGAAAGCAACCTTGGAACCGCAAGTTTTAGCAGCCATCTTGGCATGGATCCTGACTACGAAACTGTGTTTCCCCAGGATGAGATCAACGAGATCACCATTCAGATCACTCCAGAAAACTGGCAGACCATGCTTGATGATATGACCGAAAACTACGGCGAACAGGGTTCTGGAGAGGGTTTGAGGCCAGCTGATGGACCCAAAACTCAACCTCAGGGAGAGAGGCCGCAATTACCGGGAGGAGAAGGGGGTAACCGCCCTGCTCCTGGGGGCGGAGTAATGCCCGGGGCAACAGACGACTCTAATCCGATCTGGGTTGAAGCAGATATCATCTTCGAGGGGAATACCTGGCAGCATGTAGGCATTCGGTTTAAAGGAAACTCCAGCTTAAAGTCCACCTGGAGCAGTGGTTCCCTGAAAATGCCCTTTAAACTGGATTTCGACCAATTTGAGGATGAATACCCCAAAACAGAGGATCAGCGTTTTTATGGATTCAAGCAGCTGAGTTTATCCAGCAACTTCAGAGATGAGTCATTCTTGCGGGAGAAGATCGCCGCGGACCTCTTCCGGGAAGCAGGTGTGGCGTCCGCCCAAACCGCCTTCTACGCAGTTTCTCTAGACTACGGGGAAGGACCGATCTATCTGGGGCTCTACACCGCTGTCGAAGTAGTCGACGACACCCTGATCAAAACCCAGTTCAGTGATGACAGCGGCAATGTCTATAAACCAGAAGGGAGCGGGGCCACTTTCGCGGCCGGATCTTTCACGGAAGCCAGCTTTGACAAGGAAACCAATCAAGAAGAGGATGATTATAGCGATATACTGGCGCTGTTTGATATCCTGCATTCCGATCTGCGGCGGACAGACCCAGCAGCCTGGCGCCAGGCGCTGGAAGAGGTTTTTGATGTAGACACTTTTCTAAACTGGCTGGCTGTGAATACCTTGATCCAAAACTGGGATACCTATGGCGTGATGAATCACAACTACTATCTATACAACAACCCCGAAACCGGACAGCTGGTTTGGATCCCCTGGGATAATAATGAATCCTTTAAATCCTCGGGGGGCATAAGGCCAGCTTTATCGCTGGATCTGAACGAAGTAGATAAGACCTGGCCGCTGATCAGCTATCTGCGGGATGACCCGGTCTATTATCAGAAATATCTCACCTTCCTGGAAAGCTTTCTCGCTGATCAGTTTGATCCAGAGCAGATGGCGGAAACATTCCAATATCTCCACGACCTGATCTCCCCCTTCGCGGGGAATGAAGAAGTCGCTTCAACCCCGTCTCGGCCCCAGATCACCTTCGACCAGTCGGTGAACGAGTTGATCCTTCATGTACGCCAGCGGATCAGCGAAGGGGAGGCGCTCCTGGTAAACCATTAATGACCCCATCATGCCTTCCTGGCCGGAGCTTGTTCTGTAAAGCTCCGGTTTTTCGTTAACGTCCTAGAAAAAAGCCCTTTATCACTATATAATTACTATAGACCTGTGCTGAGGGGAAGATACTCCCCTTAACTTTTAACTTCAAAGGGCTTCCTTCAGTGGAAGGAGAAGTTATTTGCCAGCTGGCCGATGGGATCAGACGTATTTAACAAAACTATCCTCCAGGCTGAAGCCAAGCGCTGGATAAAGGAATGACGGCTGGGCAGATGAGGAAAAAGACGATTAAGACATAAGAATCATCCGGGAAGCAATCAATGACCAGAATAACAAGGACGACCAGCTCGATAGCCACTTCTCTCAAAATGATCCTCTGCTCAGCCTGGATCGTTTTGGTCATCTGGTCCCTGACTGGCTGCGCTCCTGTTGTGGATACCAGGAGTTTGGTCCAGCTGGTCGAAACCGGGGCTTCCTCTACCTCAACTGCAGCGCCTTCTGTCTCTTCCATGCCAGATACTGCCCTGCCAGATCCAACCAATACGCCCTATCCCGCCTCAACTCCTCAGGATCCAAACATCACGGTCTGCCATTCTGGGTGCGACTTCCTTACTGTGCAGGAGGCGATTGATGATCCTGGAACAACAAGCAGCGATATTATCAGGATCATGGATGATATTCATACCGAGGGTGGAATTATTGTCTCCAAAAACATTACCATTCAGGGGATCAGCCAGGAAAGATCGATCATCCAGGCCCACGAACAGGCAGGTGAAGCAAATGAGCGGGTCTTCCTGGTCGAAGACGGGGTGAAGGTCACCATCAGGGACCTGATCATACAAAAAGGTTTTCCGACCCAAACCCCCTATACGGGTGGAGGCATATTGAATTTCGGTGACTTAACCATAGAAAACTGCCTGATTCGTAACAATCGGGCAGGGGACGCCGGAGGCATTCAAAACCGCGGGGTTCTGGTGGTGATCAATTCGACGATTTCCAATAATTTTGCCGATGGCATCGGTGATCCCGGGATGGAGTGTGGAAAAGGGGGAGGGATCGTCAATGCCTTCCAGCATACATTGACCGTCTACAATAGCACGATCTCAAGCAATGAAGCCGTTGGTAAAGCCGGGGGTTTGCATGTTGCCTGCGAGGGATCAGCTACCCTGGTCAACACCATCATCAGTGAAAATAGGTCCGGCACGAACGGCGGGGGTGTCTTTCTCAAGGGGACCCTGACCCTGATCGACAGCATTATCACCAGGAACAGCACACCGGCGGACGGGGGCGGGGTCATTATCTATGGGGTTCTGAATTATTACGATTCAGTGATCAGTAATAATACGTCTGGGGGTAACTGCATCATTTGGGGGGATGACAGCTACAGGGGGAAGGGGGAGGTGGGTATCGCAGAAAACCTGCGGGTACCTGATAACAACTGCCACTTCAAATAAGCCCCTCAAAATCAAGCATGGAACCCAGAGATCGTCGGAATGCATCCATCGATTTTACAAAATCCGGATGTCGATCAGATTGCCCAGCCATGTCATAGCACGGTTGTTATATAATCAATTCTACTAATGAGGCATTTTCTGGAGGTGTAATGACTGCATCATCCAACTGGTTGATATGGGCTTTATTATCGGCAGTATTTGCATCCCTCACTGCCATCTTTGCCAAGATCGGCATCCAGGATGTGGATTCCGATCTTGCCACCCTGATCAGGACAGCGATCATTATCATTGTTTTGGTTATGTTTGTGTGGCTGACCGGGAAGTGGAGTAATCCTTTAAAGCTGCCAACTAAAACCTGGCTTTTCCTGACATTATCAAGCCTGGCAACTGGAGCTTCCTGGGTGTGCTATTTCAGGGCCTTAAAAATCGGGGAAGCCTCCAAAGTGGCGCCGGTCGACAAATTGAGCCTGGTCCTGGTCGCTGTTTTTGCATTTGCCTTTCTGGGAGAAAGGCCGGCTTTCCATGAATGGATTGGGATCGCCATGGTCGCAGGTGGGGTTATCGTTCTGACACTAAGACTTTGAGCTGATTTCTTTTCCAAGGTCATTATATTTACACCAGGCGCATTCCCCCAAAGAGGGTTTGATCCTCAATGATCGTTAAAAACAAAAACATCAGCAGTCAGGTCAAGATTTCCTCTACCATCATCCAGTTGGCGGATTTTCTTCCCTAACGAATTGAGCCGCCCAAGGAATGAGTGAAACGATGAAAAGATTTATCAACAAACCCAGAACCATCGGCCATGCCCCCGGCTCACTAATCCCCAAAGAGAAGACAGAAAAGCGGCCAGTCGTGCTGACCCTGTTTGAATATGGCCCAGAGCTGCCGGTTGAAGAGCGCCAGCTTCAAAACATGTCGGAATGTTTTCCATTCGATCCCCAGATCCCTGTCCATTGGCTCAATATTGACGGGAGTCACCAGGTGGATTACCTGGAGGAGATCGGCGGCAGGTTGAATATCCACCCCCTGGTCCTGGAAGATATCCTGAACACGAACCAGCGGCCAAAATTAGAGGAATATGATGAATATTTGTTCATCGAATTGAACATGCTTTCCTGGAATGCCGAACTCTCCCTGGTCGATGCGGAACAGATCAGTTTGCTCCTGGGGGAGAAATACCTGATCACATTCCAGGAACAAGAGAAAGATGTCTTTGAAGGAGTCAGGAAACGCATCCGGGAAGGTAAGAGCCGCCTGGCAAGAGGTGGGGCAGATTATCTGGCTTATTCATTGATCGATGCTGTGGTAGATAACTATTTTATCGTCCTGGAAAACCTGGGAGAACAGATCGAATTTTTAGAGGAAGAACTGGTTACTGATCCTGATCCCGACACTCTGCATGCCATTCATGACCTGAAACGGGAGCTGATCTTCCTCAGAAAATCTGTCTGGCCCTTGAGGGAGGTCATCAGCGCCCTGGAAAGGGGAGAATCCCGCTTATTCCGTGACTCGTCCCTGATCTACTTGAGGGATGCTTACGATCATATCATCCAGATCATCGATACCATAGAGACCTTCCGGGAAATGGTTTCCGGAATGCTGGATATCTACCTCTCCAGCGTCAGCAACCGCATGAACGAGGTCATGAAAGTGCTCACCATGATCGCCACGGTCTTCATACCCCTGTCCTTTATCGTTGGCCTGTACGGCATGAACTTTCAGTATATGCCGGAACTGGGCTGGAAGTGGGGATACCCCATGGTCTGGGGAGTGATCATCGCAGTAGTTGGCGGAATGGTGATCTATTTCCGGCGTAAGAAATGGTTTTAAAGGTCAGGGCTCGTCCCGAAACCAGCAGTTAATCACTGCCTTCCGCGGATCACGACAGCGGGAATGAGCGGATAAGTAGATCTTGCCAAAAGGAAAGGAGATGAAATCCATGAGTATTCCAGAATACATCTCAATTGAAGAAGTCCGCCGTGTTTGCCAGGAGCTGGGTCTATCTGATTGGACAGCCCTCGCCGGCGAACCAATTTCCACCGAGGAAGCCAAAATAATCCAGGATGCCGTTGGCAGCGAAGCTTCCCGCATCTCAACTGCTGATTTCAAACAAGGCCTGGAAGTTGAGCTGGAGCACGGCACCCAGTTCCCGGATGCCAACGTGACCAACAACCACCCCATCCTGACTGGCAGGATCGTCCTGGCGCATCTGAAAGAAATGTTAGATTATTACCAGCGCCTGGAAGTAGCCGAGCTGGAAGGGGATCTATTGAAAGCTCTTCAATCCGGGGACCGGGACAAGCTTTATAAAAAATACCAGCTGCTGCTCCAGGCCCGGGTAGATCTAGCGGGAAAAGAGGGTACCATCCCCGGATTGAACCTTTGACTCCAATCCGGGAGAAAGGACAAGAGCCGAACCGTTGACAAGGGCAGGGGTTTTTTATACACTGAAACCATGCCTGCACGCGTTCATTCCTGCGCCGTGCTGGGGCTGGAGGGGGTCTTAGTTGAAGTCGAGGTAGATACCACTCACGGTTTTGGCTACATCATTGTCGTTGGCCTCCCGGACATAGCTGTCAAGGAGAGCCGCGAACGGGTCCGGGCTGCTATCAAGAACATCCCGGTGCCCTTCCCCCGAAAATCTCTGATCATCAATCTAGCCCCCGCCAACGTGCGCAAAGAAGGACCCGCCTACGACCTTCCCATGGCTGTGGGGATATTGATCACCAGCGGAATGGTCTCATCCACAGCGGTTGAAGACCTGCTTATCGTCGGCGAGTTATCCCTGGATGGTTCGGTCCGCCACACACGAGGTTTGCTTCCCATGGCTGCCATGGCCAGGGAAAAGGGCTTCCGGAAAATGTGCGTTCCTGCGCCAGATGCCGCCGAGGCTGCTCTGATCCCCGATCTGGAAGTCCTGCCTGTTGGTACACTATCCGAACTCTTCTGGCATCTGACCGGCGACCAGCCGATAATACCCTATCAACGACCCACATCCCAGGTCTTTCCGGCCAGCAAAGCCCAAACCGATTTTCAGGATATCAAGGGACAAGAACACGTTAAAAGGGCCCTGGAAGTAGCTGCAGCCGGAAACCATAATATGCTCATGAACGGTCCGCCAGGTGCGGGAAAAACCCTGCTGGCCCGCTCCCTGCCTGGCATTATGCCCCGGATGTCGATCGATGAAGCCCTGGATGTTACCCAGATCTATTCCATCCTGGACCGTCTCCCTTCAGACACGCCTCTCATCCAGAACCGCCCGTTTCGTGCCCCGCATCACACCATATCCCATGCCGGATTGGTAGGGGGCGGCACCTGGCCGCAGCCCGGGGAGATTTCTCTGGCTCACAGAGGTGTTCTGTTCCTGGATGAATTCCCGGAATTTGGCAGGCGTGTGCTGGAAGTGCTCCGCCAGCCCCTGGAAGACAAAGCGGTCACCATCAGCCGCGCCCAGGGGTCCTTGACCTTTCCTGCCAATTTCATGCTGGTAGCAGCCATGAATCCTTGCCCCTGCGGGTATTATGGAGACCCGATCAAGGCCTGCACCTGCTCTTCGACAAGCATCACCCGCTACCAAAAACGCCTTTCTGGCCCCATCCTGGACCGGATCGATATCCAGGTCACGGTCCCACGGGTGGAGTTCGATAAGCTGACATCAGACAGAGTCGGAGAGCCTACCGGGGTGGTGCGAGAGCGGGTGGAAAAAGCCCGCCAGATCCAGCAGGAACGGATGTCCAGTTCCCTGCGGTCCACTAACGGGGATATGATACCCAAGGAGATCAGGCAATATTGCTGCCTGAACCAGGAATCTCAAAACCTGATGAAAGGCGCTCTCCATCAGCTGGGCCTCTCCGCCCGGGCTTACCATCGGGTACTGAAGCTATCACGGACCATTGCAGATCTGGGAGGCGAGAGAGAGATCCAGGCAGCCCATTTGGCGGAAGCGCTCCAATACCAGCCCAGGAATGAAGATCATATATGAATATCATGCTTTTATCGACGGCCGTTATCATTATTGTCGGCCGGTTTTTCCTGTAACCTTCTATTAAAAGAATAAAGGACTGCGTCAATGCCTATCTGAACAGCCCTATTTGATATCCGAGTTTTCAAAACCTAATTTTTTTTCAGTAAGTGCCGAACCAGTTCCAGGTCTACGTTCTGATCGGGAGCAAGATATTCTTTCCAATGATGGATATGGGTCTGTAAGCGCTCTTTCAGGAGTTCAAGGGCTAAGTCCCTATTTTGTAATTGACTCCGGGCCAGGTCGCTTTCAGCGCGGAGATAGGTTGGCAGGTGGATCAAGGATACCTTGGTTTCCCTCTTATTTACATTCTGCCCCCCCGGTCCGCCAGATTTGCTGAAGGTAATATCTATCTCAGAAGGATCCGGGGAGGATAATTGAGGATAATTTGCCGTGATCCAATTGAGATACCGATCAAGTTGTTTGTCTTCAAGGTCGCGGTTATCTGTTTGTGGGAATCCTTTAAGGACCCGGATCAGAGAGTTTTCCACTTCAAGTTTGCGTTTCTCAGAGGACAGGGTCCGCTGCTCTTTTTTTAAGGCCCTGAGAGTCTTTTTTCCTTTGTCCCCGCTTCCACCTCCCCCGCCCTTTTTGACAAACCCTTCTTCGTATGTTGAGTAATCGTCCGGATCAATTTTCTGAAAGCCTGGGCCCTGATCATTTTTTTCAATCATCAGTTCTTCCCTCCCCTTTTAGGATATCACCATCAAGAGGATTTTTCGCCAATATCCAATCCACAAATTAAATAGAGCGATGCGCAATCATTAAGGACTTGCGCATCGCTTAATTAATAGGGTGTAATTCTCTAATCCTTGAGAGGTTTGATCTTTACTGCGCTTACCTTGGTCTCCGGAATCTTGGCTATGGGGTCCAGAGCAGGATTGGTGATCTCATTTGTGGGAGCTTCCACAAAATGGAAGGTCATGGATACCATTCCAGGCTGGCAGATCTCTGTCACCTGAGCACGGGCTTTAATGGTTCCCCGGCGAGAAGTTATTTCTACCCATTGCCCATCAGCAACGCCAAATTGCTCAGCGTCCACCGGGTGAAGCTTGATTAATTCCTCTTTCTCCAATTCGTCCAAACCATCCGCTCGTCGTGTCATGATGGTATGGAAATGGTATAGACTCCGGTCGGTGGTCAAGATCAATGGGTAGCTCTTATCTGCTATTTCTGCTGAGGGTTTGTAATCCAAAGACACGAATTTTCCCTTCCCTCGAGAAAAAGTACCTTTATGCAGATATTGAGTGCCGGGATCCTTTTTATCCTTGCAGGGCCATTGCAGCCCCTTCCCTTCTAAACGTTTATAGGTGATACCTCCATAGATCGGTGAAACCTGGTTGATCTCATCCATGATCTCTTCGGGGGATTGAAAATCAAATCCTTCTTCCCCCATGGCCTTTGCGATCTGGGTAGTGATCCACCAATCCGGTTTGGAATCTCCCCGGGGAGGGATCACCCTGCGAACGCGCTGGACTCTTCGCTCAGTGTTGGTGAATGTGCCATCCTTTTCGGCGAAAGAAGCGGCAGGAAGAACCACATCGGCATACTGACCACTTTCCGTGAGAAAGATATCCTGGCTGACCAGGAAATCCAGCTCTTTCAGGGCTTTTTGGGCATGTTTGGCATCCGCTTCTGTCAGAACCGGGTTTTCACCGACCATATACATCGCCTTCACTTCACCGGCCAGAATGGCATCAAAGATCTCGGTATGGGTCAGGCCAACTTCGCCTGATAGTTCTCTACCCCAGGCTTTTTCGAACTTCTTCTGAATATCTTTATTGTCAACTCGCTGGTAGCCCGGATAGACATTGGGCAGGCCGCCCAGATCGCAGGCTCCCTGTACGTTATTCTGACCTCGAAGAGGATTCACTCCCGTCGATGGTTTTCCAACCGATCCTGTCAGCATGGCTAAATTAGCCACTGCCATGACGTTGTCGGTACCATGAGAATGCTGGGTAATACCCATCGCGTAAAATATCGAAGCCGGTTTTTTTGTGGCATAGACCTTGGCAACCTGGGCGATCTGCTCCCAGGGCACTCCAGTGATCCCTGCTACGAATTCAGGAGTGAATGGTTCCAGGGATTTTTTGAATTCTTCAAAATCTTCCGTTCTTTCAGCGATGAATTTTTTGTCGTGAAGATCATTCTCGATGATAGATCGGCACATACCCATCAAGAAAGCCGTATCCGAGCCGGGTTTGGGTTGGACAAAATATTCAGCCGCCTTCACAAGGCCGATTTCCTTGGGATTTACAACGATCAGGGTAGCTCCATTCTGGGCAGCTCGCCTCATTCTGTGACTGATCACTGGATGAGCGGCAGTCGTATTGGATCCGATCACAAATATCGTGCCCGCGTTATCAATTTCTCCAATTGAATTGGTCATTGCTCCTGAGCCAAAAGTTGTGGCCAGACCGGCCACGGTAGGAGAGTGTCAAAGCCTGGCGCAGTGATCAATGGTATTTGTGCCCATCACCGCCCGCGTGAATTTCTGGACCAGATAATTATCTTCATTAGTGCACTTGGCTGAAGTCAACGCTGCAAATTTTTTCCCTTTGGCTTTCTTGAATTTTTTCGCGATCAGATCCAGGGCCTCATCCCAACTCGCTTCCACAAATTCACCGTCTTTTTTAATCAGCGGCGTTGTCAATCGATCCGGGTGATTCACAAAACTAAATCCATAGCGGCCTTTCACACACAAACTGCCTTGATTGGCCGGACTTTCTCGATCTGCTGTGGCACTGACAATCCTGTCGCCTTTGACCCCGAAATTAATCCCACACCCAACACCACAATAGGCGCAGATGGTTTTTACCTGCCTGGCAGCTTTTTGTGGTTTCTTCGGAACAAGAGCTCCCACCGGGCAGCGGGAGATGCATTCCCCACAGGACTCACAAATAGAATCCACAAATCCTTTATTACCAAAGGTGCCAACAACGGTCTTAAATCCCCTGTCGATATATCCAAGTGCGCCTAAACCAACAATCTCATCACAGGTCCTGACGCAAATTCCACAGAGGATGCATTTATTGGGATCGAATTGGAAGAATGGGTTAGAGGTGTCGACCGGCAGATCCCGGCCCATTTTTCTCACTCCCCCATCCAGCTCAGGTTGAATGCCCAGGTAGGAAGCCACTGTAAGCAGTTCACAATCATCTGCTGCCTCGCAGGCAAGGCAATCCATATGGTGATCCGCGATCAATAGGTCCATAGTTACTTTGCGGGACTTATAGATCTCCGGGCTGTCCGTTATAACATCAATCCCTTCCCTGGCGGGAGTCATACAAGACATGGTCATCTTTCCGCCGTTAATTTCTACACCACACATACGACATGCGCCTACAGGCACCAGGTCTTCATGATGGCAGAGGTGGGGGATATAAATATCATTGGCCAGCGCAGCATCCAGGATGCTCATTCCATTCTTGGCTTCAATTTCCTGGCCATCGATCTTGAAAGTTATTTTATCTTTCATAAACTCTCCAGCGCGTCATATTTGACGTGATTACGCTGCCTCCTTGACAGGGCTTTCTTCTCCTGTTCGGATCTCAACAGAGAAGACCTTGGGAGGACAAACCTCATAACAAACCCCGCATTGAATGCAGATATCCTGATCGATTATGTGGAGTTCTTTCTGTTCTCCGCTGATCGCCTCTACTGGACAATTCTTGCGGCACAGACCACAGCCAACACAACTCTCCAGAATATGGAAGGTGATAAAGGATTTACATTGTTTTGCTGGACAGGCGTGGTTATGGATATGGGCTTCGTACTCATCCCTGAAATAACGAATAGTTGTGAGAACAGGATTCGGAGCCGTTTGTCCCAGGCCGCATAAGGACCCCAATTTTACTCCCCGGGCGATCTCTTCCAGGCGTTCAATATCTCCCGGTCTTCCCCGGCCCTCAACGATATCTTCCAGGATCGATAACAATTGCTTCGTTCCCAATCTGCAAGGAACACATTTACCGCAGGATTCTTTTTCAGTGAAATCCAGGAAGTAGCGGGCGACATCCACCATGCAAGTGTCCTCATCCATCACCACCATACCGCCAGATCCCATCATTGATCCTGCTTCGATCAGTGAGTCATAATCGACTGGTGTATCCAGGAATGATTCCGGCAGGCACCCACCCGAGGGGCCGCCAGTCTGAACGGCTTTGAATTTCTTTCCATCTAATACTCCCCCACCGATCTCGTAAATGATCTCGCGCAATGTCACACCCATGGGAACTTCGATCAGGCCGCTGTTAGCGATCTTCCCGGTAAGAGCAAATACGGCTGTGCCTTTACTCTTTTCAGTACCGATATCCGCAAACCATTTTGATCCCTTGGTGAGGATGAGGGGAATATTGGCGTATGTCTTTACATTATTCAGCAAAGTGGGTTTGCCATATAATCCGGAGTTTGCCGGATAGGGAGGACGTGAGCGCGGCATACCACGGTTGCCCTCTATCGAAGTAATCAAGGCGGTCTCTTCGCCGCAGACAAAGGCGCCTGCCCCGTGGAAGATCTCAATGTCAAAATCAAATCCACTATCCAGGATATTCTCTCCCAGAAAACCGTGGTCACGGGCTTGATTGATAGCGATCTGCAATCTTTTGATTGCCAGGGGATATTCTGCCCGACAGTAGATGTAGCCTTGTTTGGCACCGATCGCCAGGCCGGCGATAATCATCCCTTCCAGTACTGCATGAGGATCCCCCTCCAATACGGAGCGGTCCATGAATGCACCCGGATCTCCTTCATCAGCATTGCAGAGAACATATTTGGGGTCACCTTCTGCATTCTGGCAGAAACCCCATTTCATGCCTGTTGAGAAACCGCCACCGCCCCTGCCCCTTAATCCAGACTCCTTTACCTCTGAGACGATCAATTCGGGAGTCATATCCAGAGCCTTCTTTAAACCGAGATATGTTCCAGCTTCCAGGGAATCTTGGATATTCTCCGGATTTATCCTGCCGCAATTACGCAGCACCAGCCTCTTTTGACGGGCATAAAATGGGATCTTATTGTAATCAGGTATACGTTCTTTTGTGGTGGGGTCCTGGTAAACCAGGCGTTCAACAATTTTATCTTCCTTAACATGCTGATCGACGATCTTGGCCACATCCTTGGTTTTTACTTTGGCATAGAAAGTATTCTCAGGCTCTACGATCACAATCGGGCCCTGTTGACACATGCCATGACAACCAGTGAATTTTACATCTACCTCACTCCCTGCCAGTTGTTCTTCCAGGATCTGATGGATCTCCGGTGATTTGGATGACTCACAACCAGTGCCCCGGCAGATCAGGATGGTTCGATCATTCTTCTCCATTACTTCCCCCTTCAGCCTGGATCAATTTCCTGACCTTCTGTTTATTGAGATCGCCATGAACCTCTTCATTTACAGTTAGGACTGGCGCCAGGGCACAACAACCCACACAGGCAACTGTCTCAACTGTGTATTCCATATCCTCAGTAGTTCCCTCACCTTCCAGGCCCAATTGATCAATAAGTTCCTCAAATATCCTGGGGGCGCCCCGGACATGACAGGCAGTTCCCCTGCAAACCGAGATGATCTTCTTTCCGGTCGGTTCGAATCGAAACTGGGCATAGAAGGTCGCCACACCATATATATCGCTGGCAGGCACGCTGGTATATTTTGCGATCTCTGCCATCAAGTGCTCCGGGAGATAGGTATATTCTTCCTGAACCTTCTGGAGGATCGGAATGATATTCTCTCTTTTTCCTTCATAACCGGAAACGATTGTTTCCAAACTTTTGTCCATGATCTCTCCTTAAATCACAGCCAGGAAAACAAGATTCCCTTATTCATTTACTTGAGGATCGTCAAACCCCAGTCGCCCTGGATAAGAGTATACTCGCAATTTCCCATGCCTGGCATATCCGATCAGGGTGATTTGCCAGGCCCGGGCAAGATCAACCGCTGCAGAGGTTGGGGAAGTTCTGGATGCAATAATCGGACATTTCATAAAAGCACCCTTGCGCAGCATTTCCGATGAGATCCTGCCCGTAGTTATCAAACCGCGTCCTTCCATCTTGATATTCTGCATCAAACAGGCTCCATGGAGTTTATCAATGGCATTATGCCTGCCGATATCTTCTGCAACCTGAAGCAAAATCCCGGATTTCAGATCAAGCAAACCTGCAGCATGAACTCCCCGGGCCCTGGCATAAAGGCTGTCTTTGGTCTGCAGATTGGTAAAAGCTTTCAGGATCATTTCTGGTTCCGGGCAGATCCCAACCGGGAGGGGTTTCAACTCAGGCCTGGTGTCATTCTGGGTAACTCCCCCGCCGCAGCCGGAAGTGAGGACCATCTTCTGGGGCAGATCGACTTCCCGGTCTAGCCAGACATCAATACAACAACCATCCGGTGTGACCTTGAGATCCTTGATCTCATCCAGGGTTTCGATAATTCCCTCATTCACCAGGAAACCGACTGCCAACCAATCCTGATTGAGAGGCGTTCCCATCAATGAGACGAACTCTTCACCGTTTACATATATGGTCAGGGTGATTTCTTCAATGACATCCCCACCGTCCGGTGTCCAGTCATGATGAAAATCCCACCAATGGTAATATTCTGCTCCGCGATTTGTCATCGCATCCTTGACGTCATGTGGTTGAAAAAACCATTAAAAGCCCCGTACTGATGGGGTTTGAAACAGGGGCAGTTAACCCTTTTTGAGTTAACCGCCCCGATTCAGATATTGTATATTAGATCAATCAGTTCCAGATATTGATTCAGGATAGGCCCAATACTTCACCCGTCTCAAGATCGATATCAATTTCATAGTATGCCGGCCGGGTTGGCAGACCAGGCATGGTGCTCATCGAGCCCAGCAAAGGATAAAGGAATCCTGCCCCAACAGATGCCCGGATATCCCGGATAGGCACAGTGAACCCGGTTGGCCGACCCTTAAGCGTTCCATCATGGCTCATGCTCAAGTGAGTTTTTGCCATACACATCGGCAGCTCATCAAAGCCGAGTTTCGTGTACAGTTCGATCTTCTTTTCTGCCAGGGGTTCGTAGGTCACACCATCGGCGCCGTAGATCTCCTTGCAGATGATCTCTATCTTATCCTTGATGGAGGTTCCTTTCAGCGGGTAGAGGAATTTGAAGTCGCTGGGCTGATCACAGGCTTCAACAACTGCTTTTGCCAGATCAACTGCGCCTTTGCCTCCCTCCATCCAGTGACGAGTGACAACCGCATTATATGCACCAGCTTTAATGGCTGCTTCGCGAACCATCTCAACTTCTGCAGGCGTATCATCTTTAAAACTGTTGACGGCTACCACGGTCGGGATGCCGAATTTCAAGGCGTTTTCGATATGTACTTCCAGATTGCAAAGACCCTTCTCGAGCAGCTCCAGGTTCTCGGTCACATAGGCAGGATCCAGGGGAGCTCCCGCAGTTACCGTTGGGCCGCCACCGTGCATCTTCAATGCTCTCACTGTCGCGACCAGGACAACCACATCCGGGATCAATCCTGAGTAGCGGCATTTGATATTGAAGAACTTTTCCATGCCGATATCCGCTCCAAAGCCGGATTCGGTCAAAACATAATCAGCCAATTTGAGGGCAATTCTGTCTGCGATGATCGAGCTGTTACCGTGGGCGATATTCGCAAATGGACCTGCATGGACCAGGGCCGGGGTGCCTTCTACGGTCTGCATCAGGGTGGGTTTGATGGCATCTTTCATCAACACCGTAACTGCACCAGCCACACCCAGGTCGTCCATTGTGACCGGATCGCCAGCCCGACTGGTCGCTACAACTGCCCGACCGAAGCGCTCGCGCATATCTGCCAGGTCAGTTGTCAGGGCCAGGATGGCCATGATCTCACTGGCGACAGAGATATCAAATCCTGTCTTCCTGGAATGCCCGCCTTCCTTCGGTCCGATCCCGATTTCGATCTCACGCAGGTGCCGGTCATTGGTATCAACGATCCGCCGCCAGGTAACTGCATCAGGATCCATATCCAGGCGCACAAATTTGCCATATTCTTCCGGGGTCAAATCATCCGGGTTGGTTTTATCAATACCCAATTTCTTAAGCCGCCGGAACATGATCGGGGCAAACTTGCGCTTCCCATTTTTATCTGGGGGACAAAGTCGCTTGAATAATGCCTCATCGCTTTGCCGGCTCTCGTGGTACATCCGGGTATCGATCGCCGCGGCGACCAGGTTGTTGGCGGCTGTGATGGCGTGAATATCCCCGGTTAGGTGGAGGTTAAAATCCTCCATGGGAACTACCTGGCTGTAGCCGCCGCCAGCAGCGCCGCCTTTGATTCCAAAGGTTGGTCCCTGGCTTGGTTGACGGATGCAGGTGAACAAGCTTTTGCCCAGATGGGCGCCTAAAGCCTGGCTCAGACCCACAGTAGTAGTGGTTTTGCCCTCGCCTAATGGAGTTGGGGTGATGGCGGTCACGTCAATATACTTACCATCCGGCACATCTTTTAGACGTTCCAGGATATCAAGTGTCACTTTGGCTTTATATTTTCCATATAGCTCAAGTTCGTCATCCAGAATCCCAATCTCATCAGCCAGATCCTTGATGGGCTTCATCACCGCTGCATGAGCGATATCGATATCCGATGGCACTGGATCCAATAATTTCAAGGGAGACGGGGTTACGGGCTTTTTCTCAAATGTCATCTGTTCACTCCTTTATCTAATCAAAATCGAAGATTTACGATTCCTATTTGTAAGCCAATTTTGCTGCTCTAACTGTATTCCTGAGCAGCATGGCGATTGTCATCGGGCCCACGCCTCCTGGAACCGGCGTCAGGTACCCCGCCACTTCCAAAGCTTCTTCAAAGTCCACGTCACCAGTCAAACGATAACCCCTCTCGGTACTTTCGTCATCAACCCGATTGGTGCCCACATCGATCACAGCGGCACCGGGTTTGATCCAGTCTCCTTTGACCATTTCTGCCCGGCCGACAGCCGCAATCAGCACATCCGCCTCAGCGCATTTTTCCTTAAGGTTCTTAGTGCGGGAGTGGCAGATGGTCACGGTGGCATTTTCCTTGACCAATAACAGGGCTGCTGGCATGCCCACTATGAAGGAGCGGCCCAGCACAACGGCATTGGCCCCTTCCAGCTCCACACCTGCGTTCTTAAGCAGGTACAGCACACCATCCGGCGTGGCAGGAACAAAGAGCGGATCCCGTCCTTTCTGGGCCAGGCGACCAATATTGAGGGGGTGGAATCCATCCACATCCTTCTCAATGCTTATGGTCCGCAAAACGCTTTCATCATCCAGTCCGTCAGGCAGGGGCAGCTGGACCAAAATGCCGTGCACTTCGGGATCATCATTAAGCTGTTTCACCAGCCGTTCAACTTCCTCCTGGGTCGCAGTTACAGGCAGTACATGCCCGATGGATTTTATGCCAGCCTTTTCGCAGGCTTTATGTTTCATGCTGACATATACTTCGGAAGCCGGGTTTTCTCCTACAAGGACAGTTGCCAGCCCAGGGGGATTCTTTCCTTCAGCAACCATGGCAGCCACGTCGGCAGCTACAGCGTCACGGACTTCCTGTGCTACTGCACGGCCATCTATGATTTTTGCAGTCATAAATTACTCCCTTGAATATGAGTTTTCGAGATATTTTCGATATTAAAAGACGAGTAGAGATTATTTTCTAGCCTATTCCGCCAGATTAAAAAACATTATCATGAAAAAGGGTGCCCTTAGCAAGTTATTTTCATCACCATCTTAGAGAGGATTGATATACAAAGAATAGATCTATACCGCTGGATCATCCGGTGTGATTTTCACCGATCTGGCAGCTGCAAAACGCTTTCGGGATGATTGTCCAGTTGCAGGTGAGTTCGGATTGACTTACAATAAATAAGGTCAATATGTCCAGTACAACAAGGTAACCTGATTCAGGTACAACACTGCAGCTATCTCCTTCATATGGATCAGATCGACAAGGCGAAATACATTTTGCACAGGAATAATCCGTCTGAATGATACCAATGCAGATATGCCTGGACCTTCTACCCCTCACTCCCAGGAGAGAATTCCATGACTGACCGAAAAAAAGTTACTATCCGTACTCTATTTGACAAGGCTGCCAAGGGAGAACCTATATCCTGGTTAACTTGTTATGACTACCCTACGGCATATTTCCAGGAACAGGCTGAGATCGACATGGTTCTGGTTGGAGATAGCCTGGGCATGACTATGCTCGGCTACGATGGTACTCTTCCGGTAACCATGGAAGATATGATCCGCCACACCCAGGCGGTTCGCCGGGGAGCCCCCACTGCTTTTCTGGTTGGGGATATGCCTTATATGTCCTATCAGGCCAGCACAGAATCTGCCGTACTCAACGCAGGACGTTTTATGGCTGAAGCCAGTTGTGACGCCATCAAACTGGAAGGCGGCCATGTAATGGCAGACAGGATGCGTGCCATTGTGGCGGCCGGGATCCCGGCGGTCGGCCACCTTGGTCTCACGCCTCAGAGTGTGGCCTCACTGGGCGGGTTCAGGGTCCAGGGAAGGGGCGCTGCCCAAGCCAAGGAGATCATCGATGATGCCAAGGCCCTGGAAGAAGCCGGAGCTTTTTGCATCCTGCTTGAAATGGTGCCAGACAGAGTTACCAAGATCATCACCGATAGAGCCAAGGATTGCCTGATCATGAGCCTGGGATCCGGTCCCGATGCCCACGGCCAGCTGCTGATCTTCCACGATATGTTCGGCCTCTATCCCAAATTCACACCCAAAATGGCCAAGGTTTACGGAAATGCGGGCGAAGTGCTCCAGAACGGCCTGATCCAGTACAACAAAGAGGTCAAAGACCAAACCTTCCCAAAGAAGGAAAACTGGTTCACGATCAACGATGACGAGTATGAGGAGTTGTTAGGACTTCTTTAATCAAACCTCTAGAAATATCTAAGCTCTTGATGTAAACAGAATTTAGTAATCAGTATTCAGTAATCAGGGTCAAAGAGCTTATCAAGAGCTGGATATCTATGAGTGAGCGATTGCCATATGTGAATAAGTATCAGGACTTGTCAGTGTATAAGAAATCCATCGTTTTGACAAATGATCTTTACAAAATATCAAAGACTTTTCCAAAGGAAGAATTATACGCACTCACTACTCAGATTAGGAGATCATCCAGATCCATTGGGGCCCAAATAGCAGAAGCTTGGGCGAAGAGGTTGTACACTAAACATTTCATTAGTAAGTTATCCGATGCGGATGCAGAAAATAATGAGACAGAGCATTGGATATTGATTTCATCCAACTGTGGATATATAACTAAACAGCAAGAATTACATCTAATAAATTCATGTCATGAAATTGGCAAAATGTTAGGCAGTATGATTTCAAAAGCAAACATGTTTTGTGACCGGTAAAAATTAATATTGACTCTGTAGATAATTATTAGTCTGAATACTGATTACTGACCACTTATCTCTAAGGGAGAATTATATGACCGACCTTCGCTCTCGCCTGCAAATTAACCCTGATAAACTGGATTCCATTAATGAGATCCTCCTCAACCCGGATATGGAGATCATTAACGAATTCCTGGACGTGGTCCAAAAATACGGCACTCCTGAAGAGATCAATGCCAAGGCCAAGGAAGCCAGGAAAATGGAATCCCTGCTCGCCAAGGTAAAGGAAACCACGCCGGAATACCTGGATGACCTGGAATGGTTGGAAAAACAGAGAGACCAGAGCGCTTTTATCAGCGTGGTTGATTACCGCAGGAAAATCCTGGGGGAAAAAGCAGACCAGACAGATTTTACCGATGACTATGCTGTTACCCTGGAAATCAGCGCCTGCCAGTATTTTCCCTGGGTGCGCATGATTGCGGAAAGGGCTCTTGAGAATGGCTTGCTGATCCCGGGAAGGTTCATCCGGGTCCGGAAGATGAAAGAGCAGGAAGAAGACGGCGATCTGCCAGCTTTTGCCGCAGCCATGCAAATCCTGGGTGCAAGTTATGTGGAGACCCTGGATACCAAGGGAACGGATGGATCCAATGTCCATCTGGGAGGACCGGCAACCATCACCGGGTATTTTGGCGGCGTTGGACAGCCCAATCAACACGCCCTCAAATGGCTGGATGAGTTCCTTTATTTCTACACAAATTACGGCATCCGCCAGGTATTGAACATCAATCCCGGGACAGTTCTTCTGGGTTATATGCTGCATAAGCTAGGTGTGGATAATGAGTTCAAGATCTCTGTCTTCATGGGTAACGATAATCCATACGCTGCCCTGTGGACTTTGCTGGGAGCCAAGTTATTCACCCGGGAAGATGGCACCACACCCTTAATTGGATTCAACTGGAGCAATTCGGTCAATAATCAGACAATGGAGTTGACCGCTCAATTCAGGAAAGATCTGGGCTTTGAGGATATCATCCGCTTTGAGCATCATATTACCGAAACCTTCAAAAGCATCGTTGTCCAGCCCTACAACCGCAGGGATGAGCTGATTGAAATTGCCGACCATGTCGCCAACGTCTCTGCCAAGCACGAGGGCGGTGACCCGGAAATTGATGGGGCCAGGGAACATCCCTCAGATATCCTGGATTATTTCCGCGACAAATCCGAAATCTTGGCCGCAGGGCATATGGATTTCTTGGCTGGCAACTTTATGGATAAGTTCCTCGCTGTGAATAAAACTGCCAGGGCTTTGACAGAAAACGGACTGTCTTTTCTGGCCGCATCCAATTTGCACAAATAGATGGCCTTACAAGTCTGGATCACTCTCAGCAAAAAATCATCCTGCTGAGCTGAAAACCACTCAGGTGGGAAACGGCAACTTCCCGCTTCCCGCCCCCATCAAGGAATAGCTGATCGGAATCAAACCATATGATCAGCTTCATAAGCTGTGGGAGGGCATCATGAATGTAATCCAATCCGGTAAGGGCCCCATTCTTCAACCTCCTGACATGAACGCATTCCGCGAACATAACAGGAACAAACCCCGTGGACTGATAGACAAACGAATGAGCGAGGCTGAGGCGATCAGCAAATTCATTCACGATGGCGATTATATCGGTACCGAGCTCTACGGTACTGTTCGCTGCCCTCAATCCCTGGTCAATGAGATCATCAGGCAGGGAAAGAAGGACCTCAGAGTCGCAGGGCAGGGAGTCTATGAGCTTGATCTCCTTCTGGGAGCAAGCTTGATCAAGGCACTCGATCACACCTATATCGGCATGGAGGTATACGGAATCTCCAACTGCTTAAGGAGGGAAGTGGAATCGGGTCGGGTAGAACACTGTGTGGAATGGAGCAATGCAGCCATTGCCTGGCGGTTTAAGGCTGCGGCAATGGGAGTGCCCTTCATTCCCACACGCTCCATGCTGGGCACTGATACCCTGGTATATAGCGGGGCCAAGGTGATCGAAGATCCTTTCGGCACCGGTCCTATCGCCCTGCTTCCCGCCTTGATCCTGGATGTTGGTTTGATCCACGTCCACAGATCTGACTGTTACGGTAATGCCCAAATTGACGGCATCAGCGGATTTGCGTTTGAGCTGGCTCGGGCATCTAAGAACCTGATCATCAGCGCTGAAGAGATCGTTCCAACCGAGGAAATACGGAAAAACCCTGACCGGACGATCATACCCTATTACCTGGTCGACGCTGTAGTTGAGGCTCCTTTCGGTTCCCATCCGGGTGAGATGTGTTATGTGTACGAGCGGGATGAGCCGCAGATCAAAGCCTGGGTGGAAGCTTCCCGGGACCCGGAAACGACCCAGGAATATCTTAAAAAATATATCTACGACCTGAAAGATCACCAGGCTTATCTGGATCTGATCGGAAAAGACAGACTGCAGACGTTAAAGGACATGGTCCCGGAGGTCTAAAATGGCAGATGCTCCCTATAACCCCAACGAATTGATGATCTGTTCAGCTTCCAGGTTGATGGAAGATAATTCAACTGTTTTTATCGGAACAGGAATTCCCATGTTGGCTGGCGCTTTGGCACAAAAGATGCATGCTCCTAATTTGATCAGCATTTTTGAGTTTGGAGGAACTGGCGCAGTGCTGGAAGAGCTGCCGCTGGCCGTTGGTGAAAGGCGTACTTTCCACAAGGCTCTGGCTGCCTCGGGCATCCTGGATGTTGTGGAGACCGCCCAGCGCGGTTATGTCGATTACGGATTCCTGGGCGGAGCCCAGATCGATCCTTTCGGCAACCTCAACTCGACCGTTATTGGTGACCATGATAACCCCAAGGTCCGCCTGCCTGGCAGCGGGGGCGGCAACGACGTGGGTTCCCACTGCTGGCGCACGATCGCAATTATGAAACACGACAAATTGCGCTTTGTTGAGAAAGTTGATTTCATCACTACCCCGGGATATCTTGATGGACCCGGCGCAAGGGAAATAGCAGGACTGCCACCAGGGACAGGTCCCTATCGGGTTGTGACAACACTTGGCATCCTGGGATATGATGAGGAAAGCAAAAGGATGAAGCTGCTTTCCCTGCAGCCGGGCGCTAAAGTGGATCAGGTGCTCGAAAACACAGGCTTTGAACTTCTTCTTGGGGATGAGATCACACAAAATCCAGCCCCCACGGAAAAGGAATTGAGGATCCTCCGGGAGGAAGTGGATAAAGATCGATTCTATATCTAGGGACTGCTGGCGAACAATCGTATTCTATTCAGGTGTATAATTTGCGGTAGTAAACATTCTATTGGGATTTTCGCAATACTATAAGTGCCCAGTCCGGAAAAATCCGATAATGAAAGAAAAACAGGCCATCCAGGAAACATTCAAGGAATACTCAGTCCATTACGAAGAGTCTATGGACAGCGAATTAAATAGATTCTGGGGCTGGAGCTATGCTAAGTTATTGGAGGAGTTAGTAAAAAGAACTCCAATCCAAGAAGACCAAAAAGTCCTTGATATCGCTACTGGAACCGCGATGATACCAAGAAAGATATCCACAAAAAACATCCCGGGTATCCATATTACTGGTCTTGATATCACAGAAGCAATGTTAACAAAAGGCAAGACGGAAATTCTAAAAACAGATTCATATAACTCAATCTCTTTAACTTGTGGTGATGCAATGGCATTGCCTTTTTCATCTCAGACATTTGATGTAGTTCTCTCAGGACTTGCCTCTCATCACATGAACATTCCATTGATGCTATCAGAGAAGAAACGGGTGCTGAAACCAGGCGGCTTGTTATCTATCATCGACATAGGTATGTCATCTTTTTGGAAATTACCCATCATACGCGACCTTGTTAAAGTGATAGTTTTCTTTGTTTTTCTGTTCCAAAATAATCCCGTGCGCGCTTGGGCAGAAGCAGCAGCAATGAAAAACACTAGAACTCCAGAAGGTTGGAAATCAGAATTAGAAAAGGCTGGGTTTGAAGATATCAGGATTACAAAATTATCTTCAAAATACAGTTGGATCCCTGAACCATTAACTATCCAATCAACATACAATTTGGAGAAACCATGAAACCTATCAGCACTCTTATACAACAGGGCAGACAGAAAGAGCTTTGGACAAAATATCTTGGATACTTAGATTTGAATATCCACGAGTTCATGGAAATTCAGGAGCGCCTCCTCCTTGAGCAAATAGACCTGCTGGGAAAAAGCATGATGGGAAGAATGATAATGGGGGATGTGATTCCCTCAAGTATAGAGGAATTTCGGGAGATCGTACCCCTGACTTCCTATAAGGATTACCATGAATACCTCGACCCCAAGAGGACCGATGTATTGCCCCGGGAGCCAGTTGCCTGGGCCCACACATCTGGGAGGAGCGGTGATTTCCGATGGAAATGGGCACCGTATTCCCAGAAGATGTATGACAAACTTGGCGAATCTGTTACTGCTTCCATGATCATGTCCTCCTGCTCAAAGAAAGGCGAAGTGCTGATTGAGCCCTTTGATACGGTCCTGGTGGGGACGGCCCCAAAGCCATATTTTTCCGGAGAAATCACTAGATCTGCGAGTGAATTGATGGATCTGGAATTTTTTCCTCCTCTGGAAACCGAAGCCGAACTGGATTTTAGAGAGAGACTTCAAGTTGGATTTAAAATGGCGATGATGGAGGGAGTGGATTTCTTTTACGGACTTGCCAGTTTCCTGGTTGGCGTTGGTGAACGATTTGAAAAAGGCTCGGGGTCAATGACGCTGTCACCCGATCTATTGAAATCAAAGATCCTCGGGAGAATGCTTAAAGCATACATTTCAAAAAAAATTGGGGGGAAAAATATGCTGCCCAAGGATATCTGGAAATTAAAAGGCATCATGACCGGCGGCGTTGACGCTTCGATCTATAAAGAGCAGATTGAATACTACTGGGGCAAAAAACCGCTTGAAGGGTACGCCTGCACTGAAGGCGGATCGATGTGCATGCAATCCTGGAACTATCAGGGTATGACCTTTTACCCAGATGTTAATTTCCTGGAGTTCATCCCTCATGAGGAACACAAGAAAAGCAAAAAAGATCCAGAATATAAACCGAAAACTCTACTCTATAACGAACTGAAACCTGGGGTTTATGAGTTGGTCTTTACTAACTTTCATGGCGGTATATTCACCAGGTACCGTATCGGAGATCTGTTTGAAGTCCTTTCTGAGAGAGATGAAGAGTTGAACATCAATCTCCCCCAGATTCGATTTTATTCCCGGGACAGCGACATCATCAATATCGCTGGTTTCGCCTTGATCACAGAATCAGATATCTGGAATGCCCTGCAAAACACCGAGCTGGATTATTACGAGTGGGTAGCCCGCAAGGAAATGATCAATAACAAATCGTATCTGCACATCTTCATCGAATTGAAAACGATGGACCAGACCAATCTCAGTGATGTGGAAGAACAAATCAGCATGGCGCTGCGCAAAGTGAACTCTGATTTTAAGGATTGTGAGGATATGCTTGGGTACAGGCCGGTCAAAGCAACCATGCTCAATCCCGGGGCATTTGGGGTGTATATGGATTATCAACAAAGCCAGGGGGCTGATCTGGCACATACCAAACCCCCCCACATGAAACCCACATCTGACCAGATGAAACGTTTATTGGGAGGGAAAAAGGTTATTGGGTAGTATGATCCTTACAATCAACATCACCATCACGATTCTCGCTATCCTCCTCTATAGTGGTCTGTTTATCTTGGTAACCACATCCAGGCCCCAAACGGAAGCAAAGCGAATATTCCGCCTGTACTTGCTGGCAATGGTTTTTTGGTCAGTAGCGGCTTTCTTGGTTTATGTTGATCAAGGTAGGGCACTATTCTGGTTCCGGATGATGTCCCTGGGTGGGTTGATGACAGTTGTCCCTGTGTTTAGGCTGGCCAGAGCAACCATCAATGTCAGGAATGCTTGGGATCTGGGAATCCTGTTCTATATATTAGTCTGTATTGGTCTCAGCTTAGGCACGGATTTGGTCTTTGAAGCTGCATACGTTGAGAGTGGCGTAATTGTCAGCGAATTTGGAGCTTGGCTGGTTCCATTAGTAATGGCTCCTGGAGCAGTTATCATGCTCTACAGCCTTTCGATCTTGATCAGGACTTTCAAGAGATCCCAAGATCCCAGTGAACAAAACCGGTTGCTCTATTTAATTCTGGGTATTGGAGTAATGGTCCTTGCTTCAACACTGGGAAATATCATCCCAAGTTTAGGCCAATATCCTATTGACATTGCTGCAAACGGACTTGCGGCATTGTTATTCTTCTTTGCTATTTTACGCTATCAGCTATTAGACGTCAGGGTCGTCATCAGGCAAGGTTTAGTTTATTCGTTTCCAACCATTATCATCGGCACTGCATACTTCCTTGTCATTAACTTTACTTTCAATCTGTTCAATGTATATGTTGGCATTGAATCCAGTATTGATGTCAATATTGAACTCTATTTAATCTCACTTCTTGTTGCGGTAATTGCTGCAATAGCAGCTGAACCGCTTAGAGAAAGGGCTCAGCGTGTTATCGACAGAATGTTCTTCAGGGAGAAATATGATTCCTGGCTATTGCTTCAGGATCTAAGCGGGCGAGTTGCCCGGGTTCTAGACCTTTATAAAATCACCAATCTCATTCTGACTGAGGTCACCTCAACCCTGCATATAGAGAGAGGTGCGTTTTTCCTTAAAGATGAAGAGAGTGGACAATACCCGCTGACTTCTCAGATTGGTCTCGATTCTGTTTTAAACCTTTCCTTCAGACCAGAACATCCTCTGGTTCTTTGGTTATCTACAAATAACAAACCCATCACAGCCGAAGAAATGAAAGTCCTTCCCCAATTCCAGTCTTTGTGGAAGAGCGAACAACAAGACCTTGATCGATTGGACCTGGATTTGTTCATTCCCATCAGTGTGCAATCCCAATTGGTAGGAATCTTTACTCTTGGCACAAAGAAATCTGAGTTAGCATACAACGATGAGGATAAACAAACATTAACAACTGTAGCAAATCAAACAGCGGTTGCCATTGAGAACGCCCGACTGTTTACTTCTGAGCAAAATAGACTAAAAGAAATCGACACCCTTTATGATCTGTCCCATCAGTTGGTAGATCTGGATGACCTTGATACCGTATTGAAAATTATCACCCGCCATACAGTAGAGAACATTCAGGTTACTTACGCAAGAATATTGATCAAGGAAATCGATGGTAATTATAAATGCAGGGCGATCTATCCAGAACAAAATCTTGAAAAACCTCTCCGCCTAGGAAGAGACGAATTTATTGTTGCCGAGCACTTTTATAATTGGAGTTTAAATAAAGGGCAGCCAGTTGTTATCGATATCACCAGCAGCAATCTTGAACAAGAAGAAAAAGACGCTTTATTCTTGAACCATGCAAGTACTTTATGCCTCTGCCCATTAAGAGGACCTGATAAGAGCGTTGGCATTTTGGTGTTAGGTGATTTCGACATCATTCGCGGAGAACCTTTTTCAACAACTGGCCTGAGATTGATCAATGCAATTGCAGATTATGCAACCAGTGCCATTCAACGAGCTATGCTGCATGAGCAGCTTGAGGAAAATTTCCTCCAAACTGTGGTTTCTCTCGCAAATGCAATGGATGCGAGGGACTCGTATACCGGCGACCACAGTCAGCGGATGGCCAATATAGCAACTCGTGTTGGCAAAGAAATGAATTTATCAGAAGAATCTCTAGAGGCTATACACTGGGCTGCAATATTGCACGATATCGGGAAAATTGGTGTTCCAGATGAGATCCTCAATAAAAAGGGTTCATTAACGAAGAAAGAATGGGCTATCATGAAAGAGCATCCCTTGACTGGCGCGCAGATCGTCGCGCCAGTCAAATTTCTCTCTTCCGTTTCTCCTCTAATAGAAGCCCACCACGAGAAATATGATGGCACAGGCTATCCTCACGGATTAGCTGGTGAAGATATTCCCTTGGGCGCTCGAATAATCTCTGTTGTAGATGCCTACGTAGCTATCCGAGATAAAAGAATATATAGTGATAGTCATACTCATGAGGAAGCTATCGCAGAGTTAAGAAGATACAGCGGTATACAATTTGATCCCAAAGTAGTTCATGTATTCTGTAAAACAATAACCAAATAACTTTCCATCTTTCATCCCCAATAACATTTTTCACAGGTCGATCAATAACCAATGAGTGGATTCCTTTAAGATACAATCTGAGGTATGACTGAAATTACCTCCCTGGTGCCTTTTTTTAACCCAAAAGGTGTGGTTGTCATAGGTGCCTCTCAGGAACCAACCAAGCTGGGCTATTTATTGGCAACCAACCTGCATAGAAGCGGCTATAAAGGCGCCGTCCATTTTGTCAATCTCAAGGGCGGCACACTGTTTGGCAGGTCTATCTATACATCTGTCCTTGATGTTCCAGACCCCGCTGACCTGGCAATTATCTTAATCCCGGCCCAATTTATCTTGTCTGCTCTAAATGAATGCGGTCAACGGGGGATCCGGGCAGCGATAATCGGTGCCGGGGGCTTCCGGGAGATCGGTCCTGCCGGACTCAAACTCGAACAGGAGATGCTTGAGGTTGCCAGTCAGCAAGGGATCAGGCTGATCGGTCCCAACTGCATCGGACTGCTGGACACCCACCTGCCAATAGACACAACCTTCCTGCCCCCACCAGGTCCAACGCCGGGTGATGTAGCGTTTTTATCCCACTCAGGTGCTATCTGCGCCGCTGCGATAGATTGGGCCAGGGGGCAGGGATACGGCATCTCACGACTGATCAGCCTGGGGAACCAGGCCGATGTAACCGAGACAGACCTGCTGGCTCCCACTGCCGCAGACGGGCATACTCAAGTGATTGCCCTTTATCTGGAAGGAATACGGTCGGGTCGCGAATTTATCAAACAAGCACGCTCGGTGATCAAATCCAAACCCATTATCGCCCTTAAGGTCGGCCGTTATGAATCCGGTCGAAAAGCGATTTCCTCACATACCGGTGCCCTGGCCGGGGAAGAAAACGCCTATAATGCCGCATTCCGGCGAGCTGGCGTTTTGCGCGCTGAGACCAGCGAGGAGATGTTTGACCAGGCCCGGGCATTAGCCTGGTGCCCCCTTCCCAAAGGCAACAGGGTCGGCGTTCTGACCAACGCCGGCGGTCCGGGGGTTACTGCAGCGGACGCCCTGGAATCCCTCGGATTAAAGATGGCGGAATTCAGCCCAGAAACAATCAAAGCCCTGGCTGATATCCTGCCCCCAGCAGCCAGTTTGCAGAACCCGGTAGATATGCTGGCTTCCGCCGGACCGGATCAATTTTCCGCCTGTTTAAGGACTATGCTCGCTGACCCGGGCACAGATAGCGTGATGGTAATCTTCCCCACTCCGCCCTTACATACAGCAGGAGCTGTTGCCAAATCACTTATCCCTATCATCCATCAAGCGGAAAAACCCGTGGTGATCAGCTTGATGGGAGAAAGGTTGATCCAGGAGGCAGTTGAACACCTGCGAGCTGCCCGCATCCCTGAATACCGTTTTCCAGAACGGGCTGCGGCAGCATTGGCTGCCCTGGTCGAACGGGTGGACCTTCTCAAGCAGGCAGCTGAAGAGCCCATAAAGGTGCAGGATGTACAGCCTGATCTTGTCCGGGAGATCATAGATAATCGCCAGATAAAAAATCATCTTTCAGCCATTGAAACAGCCAGGATATTAAACGCTTACGGCATATCATCAGCTTCACTGAAACTTGCTAAAACAGAAGATGAGGCCGCCGAATTGGCAGCTGAGATCGGAATGCCTGTTGTGCTGAAAGTAGCTTCCGCGGAGATCAGTCACAAGACTGACGTGGGAGGTGTTTTGTTAAACCTGGCGGATGTCAAATCCGTCCGGGGGGGTTACCAGAATGTTCTGGCTCAAGCCAGGGCAGCCATGCCGGATGCGAAACTTACCGGGGTTTATGTCCAGGAAATGGTGCCACGTGGCCAGGAAGTCATCATTGGGGCAGTGCAGGACCCCCAATTTGGCCCACTGATGATGTTTGGCTCAGGCGGGACAGAGGTGGAAGGACTCAAAGACCTGGCCTTTGGACTGGCCCCGTTGACTGATCTTGAGATAAAATCCATGCTTCAAAAAACCTGGGCCGGTAGAAAGTTATCTGGTTACAGGAATATACCGCCGGCTGACATCCAGGCAGTCAAAGAGGTCCTGATCCGTTTGGCCCAACTGGCCTGGGATTTCCCCGAGCTGGATGAGATCGAGATCAATCCCTTGCGTGTGTTTTCGGACGGGCAGGGAGCCGCTGCGGTCGATATTCGAATGAGACTGATATCTTGAGATTAAGGAAGCAGGTAGCAGTTTGATGGCACAGGATGCGTGATCCTGGCAGGATCACGCATCTTGCTTGTTAAGCATGATTCTTCTTAATATATGACTTGAGATACTGCCCGGTATAGGAATGGGAGTTACGGCAGATCTCCTCTGGAAGTCCTTCAGCGATGACTTCGCCCCCAGCATCCCCGCCTTCCGGGCCAAGATCAATGATGTAATCGGCAACTTTGATGATGTCAAGATTATGTTCGATGATCAATACTGTATTACCATCATCCACAAGCTGCTGAAGCACCTCAACCAGCTTGTGAACATCGGCTGCATGCAAACCCACTGAAGGCTCATCAAGCACATACAGGGTAGATCCGGTGGAGCGTTTTGCCAGCTCTCGGGATAGTTTTATCCGTTGGGCTTCGCCTCCAGAAAGGGTTGTGGAAGACTGCCCGATCCGGATATAACCCAGTCCTACATCCTGAAGGGTCTTAAGGCGGCTCATCATGGCTGGAAAGGCTTCAAAGATCTCGGCCGCTTTATCCACAGTCATTTCCAGCACATCGGCGATATTATATTCAGTCTTATAGCGGACTTGAAGTGTTTCCCGGTTATACCGCGATCCGTGGCAGACATCACAGGGAACAAACACATCAGGCAAAAACTGCATCTCGATCTCGAGCTGCCCATGTCCGCGGCAGGCTTCACAGCGGCCCCCCTTGACGTTAAATGAGAACCGGCCTTTATCATAACCACGGATTTTGCTTTCAGGCAGATCGGCAAACAGGTCGCGGATATGGTCAAAAAGCTTGGTATAGGTTCCTGGATTCGACCTGGGAGTGCGCCCGATTGGTGATTGATCGATATTGACGATCTTGTCAATATGCTCCAAGCCCATGATCCCATCGTGGTCTCCGGGTTTGGTTTTAGCCCTGTTCAATTCCCTGGCCAGGGCCTTGTAAAGGATTTCAATCATCAGAGTGGATTTACCGGATCCGGAAACACCCGTGATGCAAACCAATTTTCCAAGCGGTATATTCACATCAATATTCTTAAGGTTATGCTCCCTGGCTCCCAGAACTTTGAGCGCTTTTCCATTTCCTTTACGCCTCTTTTCGGGAACCGGTACTTTTAATCTGCCGGATAAATATGCCCCGGTCAGAGAATCGGGGTGGGCAAGGATATCCTTGATCGTTCCCGCCACAACCACTTCACCGCCGTGCTCGCCTGCTCCCGGACCAAGATCCAGGACCCAATCGGCAGTTTCAATCGTCTCGGCGTCATGCTCCACAACCATTACTGTATTACCCAGGTCCCTTAAGCCCTCCAGGGTCCGCAGCAGCCTGCCATTATCCCGCGGGTGCAGGCCGATAGACGGTTCGTCAAGCACATACAGCACACCCATCAGGTGGGATCCAATTTGGGTTGCCAGCCTGATACGCTGAGCTTCGCCACCAGATAGTGTCCCAGCGGATCGATTGAGGGTCAAATAATCCAGGCCAACATTGACCAGGAATCCCAGGCGTTCCATCAGTTCCCGAAGAACCCTGTCAGCGATGATCTGCTGGCGTTCCGAAAGGGGAGAATTATTCGCTTTTAAAACCTCGATCCACTGGAGGACTTTTTGGATCGGCCAGGTTGAGATCTCAACAATATTGGCATCTGCAATAGTCACCGCCAGCGCTTCTGGCCTGAGCCTGGCACCATGGCAGGAAGGACAGGGATGATCGTTCATATAACCCATGATCCGGGTGCGCATATACTCGGACTGTGTTTCCTTGAAGCGCCGTTCGAGATTGTTGATCACTCCCTCAAATTCACGGTAGAACTCATATTCCCGACCTTCTTTATCCACGTAGGTCATAGGCACCTCATCTCCCTGGGTGCCGTAAAGGATGACTTTATGGTCGTTTTCGGACAGATCCTTATAAGGCTGGTCAAGATCGATCTTAAATAGATCTGCGGCCCCCTCCAATGCCCGCCAGTAATATCCTCCCTGGGCTCTGGGACCTCCCCATTCCTGCGCATCGATCGCTCCTTCATTGATGGACCGCGTCTTATCCGGAACCAGCAGATTGACATCTACTTCCAGTTTGGTTCCTATCCCTTCGCAAGTTGGACAGGCACCATGGGGCGTGTTGAAGGAAAAAGTGCGAGGTTCGATTTCTGGAAAACTGATTTCACAATTCGGGCAAGCCAGGTGTTCTGAGTAGTTAGTGTTGACTGGGTTATCAGGATCGGTCATATCGTGGATTACCAAATAACCATCCCCGAATTTTAAGGCTGTCTCGACAGAGTCCGTCAGGCGGGATAAGAAATGATCCCTCTCTTCCCCATTCTTGAGTTCAGGGATCACTAATCTGTCAACAACCGCTTCAATGGTGTGCTGCTGGTACCGCTCCAATTTGATCTCTTCTTCCAGGCGATGAATTTCCCCATCAATCCTGGCTCGCACAAAACCTGATTTGCTGATCTCGTCCAGGATACCCTGGTGTTCCCCTTTTCTGCCCTGGATCACCGGCGCCAGGATCTGGAAGCGGGTCCCGGCAGGCAGGGAGGAAAGCAGCTCTACTATTTCCTGAGCCGATTGCGTGGTTACTTCTCGACCGCATTCCGGGCAGTGTGGTATGCCTGCCCGGGCAAATAACAGGCGCAGGTAATCATAGATTTCAGTGACCGTTCCCACAGTTGAGCGGGGGTTCTGGGATGTTCCTCTCTGATCGATGGATACCGCAGGTGACAGGCCCTCGATATAATCCACATCAGGTTTATCCATCTGGCCCAAAAACTGCCTGGCATAGGATGAGAGAGATTCCACATACCGCCGCTGTCCTTCAGCAAAGATGGTATCAAAAGCCAGGGAGGATTTTCCCGATCCAGACAAACCCGTGATGACCACAAATTTATCTCGAGGGATCTCTACGGTGATGTTTTTGAGGTTATGAACTCTTGCGCCTACAACTTTGATCTTCTTTTCCATATATGTATTTCGATGAAGCCGGGTAACGGCTTGGAAGTACAGTAGTATTAGGTCCCAAAAAGGTATCCCACATTATACCAACTCATAAAAACAAGCGTGTTTAAGGAAGGGTTTAACGATGAAAATCTGATAAATCTACCCCAAAAGGGGAGGCAAAGGAGGATTCCCAGTTATATTACTGAAAGGTTCCTCTCCTGTTCTACACCTCTGCTTGAATGCCCTGAACTATGAGAAAATCCCAGATTGAAGTATAATCACATTCTGCAATAAGATAGTAAAAAAGGTACTGAAGCCAGCAGGAGGCTTAATGAATATCACATGGCACGGGCATTCATGTTTTCGACTGACAGAACGCGGAATGGCGACAGTGGTAACTGATCCCTATAACCATAAGAAGATCGGTTATAGCGAATTAAATCTGTCGGCTGATATCGTGACCGTCAGCCATGATGACCCGGGGCATAACCACACCAAGGTGATCCGTAAAAGGAAGAATAACCAGCATATTCTCACCGGACCCGGTGAATACGAGATTGGGGAAGTTTTCATCACTGGCATCCGCACCAATCACCAGAAAAAAGAGTCTGATCCCTGGAACGTGATGTATATCTTTGATTACAACGGCATCTTGGTCGCTCACCTGGGGGATTTAAGCCGCGTTCCCAGTCAGTCAGATGTCAAATCCATCGCCGGAGACGTCCATGTAGCACTGGTGCCGGTTGGTGGCGGGAGCAGCCTGAACGCCTCCAAAGCAGTAGAAGCTATCCGCATCCTTGAACCCAGTTATGCGATCCCTATGTATTTCCAAACAGCGGAATGCAAACTCGAACTGGATCCCGTCGAAAAATTCATCAAAGAAATGGGGCTTGACAGCGTGGAGCCACTCCCAGAGTTGACAATCACCAGCAGCCGATCCAGCAGCGAAACTAAGGTTATCCTGTTGGATCACGCCCAGGAAACCGATTAAAGAGGTCGTGCATGACCGTAAAACTACTCATGACCTGGGATATTCTACCCAATCGGGAACAGGAATATTTCGAGTTTGTGATCAGCAATTTTATCCCGGAGATCAAGGGTTTAGGGATCAGCCCTGTAGACGCCTGGTATACGATGTATGGTGATCAACCGCAGATCATGATTGCTGCGAAAACCCAGAGCCAGGCAGCCCTTAATGTGGCGATGGCATCGAAGGAATGGGAGCGGCTGGTTGATAACCTTCTCCAATTTGTGGAAAATTTTTCCTATAAAGTGGTGCCCTCACGGACGGGTTTTCAGTTATAATCAAATTCCCTGTTATGGAAACAAATACGAATCAACCTAACCATAAATCGTTTAAACGACGTCTTAACTTTAGCTTGGGTTTATCTTTAGCTGGCTTTTTTGCCTTTCTTCTAGGTGCTGATCCTGGATTATTTGGCCTGGATCGCAACCCTTTAATTGGGTTTGTCCAAACAGCTACTTTTTCAACCGGGTTGGCCTTTCTCTGTCTGGGAGGATTTATCAGTTTCAAAATCTGCCAGCGGTCAGACTACAATCAGTCCCTGGCACAGGATATCGGCATCCGGCTGGTAGCTACCGGCTACCTGGTTGCCCTGATTTCCGGCATGGCGGATGTATTTGGTTTCGGCACCCAGGCCTGGCCGGCATTACCATTCTTTGGTCCCCAACAAGCTGCCGGCGTAGTTCTTGGAGAAGCTATCATCGCCATCGGTTTTCTGCTTTTTATGCCGTTCTTTTCCAGCGATAAGGCCTGAAGCTTGACAAGCCCATATCGAACGAGTAAAATTGGCGGTGCAAATCTGAGGAATACAATCAGGCCGAGATAGCTCAGTTGGTAGAGCACTTGACTGAAAATCAAGGTGTCGCCAGTTCGAGTCTGGCTCTCGGCACTATAATGCGGGCGTAGTTTAGTGGTAGAACGTCTCCTTGCCAAGGAGAAGGTCACGAGTTCGAATCTCGTCGCCCGCTCTTCAAAAACTGGCTGGTGGTTGACGGCTGACACATAAGCCAGAAACCATCAGTCTCTTTATATCAAGGCGACGTAGCCAAGTGGTAAGGCAGAGGTCTGCAAAACCTTTATCATGGGTTCGATTCCCATCGTCGCCTCAGATCTTTTAAAGGCATACACCTCACCGGCTGCCCACGGTGAGGTGTATGCTTATCTAAGGAGGAGAAGAAATGGAGGTGTTCCTTTTCTCTTGATTCCAGTGTAGCTTAAGAAATACCCCTCCCAGTTATCAGTTTCGTTAGGATTTATGCCTGTAAGAGATCAAAAATCAGGGATTTTGGCGTATCCAAATAGAGAATGATCGATCTGACACAGCTCCAAGCTGTGAGCAACAGTGTCAGTCGATCTGGAAATAATCGCCCAGCCAGACCAATTGACTGAGGTCAAGATACTCACCCAGCAAGCCAAAGAAGTCATCGCTGGTAGCGATCAAATCCTTGTTCCTGGCCGCATATTCTCGTAGAAAGAGGTAAAAAGTCTCATCTCCCATATAGTCTTTGAGTGCTGACATGAATTTAGCGCCCTGAAGATAGGTCGCATTCCGGTAATTCAAGTACTGGTCAACATAATCCTGGAAACCATAAATAGATCGATCGATCCTGCCTTCAGGCTCATAAAGGTTGACTCGGGTGTACCACCACCACTCCTCGCTATCGGGATATTCATTCTCATAAAAAGCCAGCTCACTAAAAGTGCACAGCGCTTCGTCCAGCCAGGGTTCGAGGGCCTGATCATTAGCGATCTGACCATACCACCATTGATGAGCTGTCTCATGGACAGCAATAGCCACCTGATAGCTCCGCTCAGAGTCATTATATGTATCGAAGAACCCCTTGCTCTGGAAATATAAACCCTCATATTCCATCCCATGATAGAAATCCGCCTGGACCATGGATAAGCTGGGTTGTTGGTATGGGCCATAAAGTTCCTGGTAAAGGTCCAACGCCTGCACGGTTGCCTCAAAAGCTGCCTGGCCGGACACCAGATAAAGTGGAAAGATATAGCCATATACTTTGACGCCATCCAAATCCCTTTCAAGCACCTGATAGGAATGACTTATGGAAAAAACAAAATTTCTCGCTGCGCTGAGTGAAAAATAAAGCGGGTCGCCTTCCGTGATCGGGGATGCACTGGCGGCTACGATTAAACCCGGTTCCCCGAGTTTCAAACTAACCTCATAATCCGCTGCTGGATAAACCAGGTATTCGCCAAATATCCAGGGGTCGTGGATCAGCCAACCGACGTCCTCCTGATAGGGAGGAACCATGGGATACCAATCCACCAGATTGGTTTGCAGGGAAGTATATCCAAAAGGTGAAGGCCCGTATCCTGGCCTGTCGTTCTGCTTCGGCAGATCAAGCGTAAATTGAATTTCCAATTCAAGGATTTCATCCGGATGCCAACCTTCGTCTCCAAGATCAAGATGCAGGATGACTCCCTCCAGGCTGTACCCCTCAAGAGACAAATCAACGATGCGGATATCCTGCAGAGAAAATACCCCCCGCCAATTATTTGGAGGAACCACCAGATCGACCCGATCAAGGACTATTCCAGCTGGATTGGAGACGAGGATCCTTTCTTCAGCGACCACTCGGTGTTTATCATAATCGAGTTCGGCGGTAATCTCATACCTGGGCCTCTCCAAGACCGCTGTGGTTGGAGTGGGTTCAATCACCTCGGTAGAAGTCGGTTCTGGTGTGAAAACCAATTGGGCTGTTGCGCTTGGGAGAACTTCAGGGGAAGGGGATGATCCAGAGTCGATAGGGGTTGGTTCGGCCGCCTCTCTACAGCCTGGGACTATCCAGATACTGAGGACTATTAATCCAGCTATGATCAGCCAGGCAGGTTTACGGGTCATTGATCTTTTCATGAGCCAACGAATTTCAATCGTATCCAATAGAATGAATATACTGGATGACTATCTCGGCCTCGCTTATCAGATCCACATCATCAGGAAGATTGTGATCCAGATCAACCCGCTTCAACAGGCAGTCTATTGCCCCTTTCACCCTCTCTGGTAATTCCAATTCGGTTTTCATTGCGAGGAGTGAGGCCAACACATTATCGGACTGATCCGCGAAACCAGCTTTCAAAAGATAGGTTTGGGCAGCTGCACCAGCCGCTCTCCGGGCACATACCCGGGCACGGCCTTCATTTCCCTCGTTCCGGGATTGCTTGGCCAGCAATAATTCCTCATAAATCTGAAGACTGGGACCTTCCATGGATTGGATTATACCGTAGAGAAAAGGTGCGCGAAGAGTTTGATTTTCCCTGATCTACCGGTTTTTCAAAGCCTTGACAGCCAGCTTGTCAGCGCGCTCGTTCCCTGACCGGCCAGCATGCCCTTTCACCCAGTGCCACCTAATCTCATGAGAGCTGATAGCCAGGTCAAGTTCTTTCCAGAGATCCGCATTTGCGAGGGTTTTGGTTTTTCCAGGAGAGCCACGACGCCACCCAAGTTTTTTCCAATTCACAATCCATTCAGTGATCCCCTTCTTTAAATATTCTGAATCAGTATAAAGATCGACCTGGCACGGTTCCCTGAGAGCTCGCAGGGCCATTACAGCAGCTGTGATTTCCATTCGATTATTAGTCGTTTCTTTTTCGCCCCCTGATAGTTCCTTTTCATGCTTGCCAAATTGAAGCAAGGCCCCCCAACCTCCCGGGCCGGGATTCCCTGAACAAGCTCCATCCGTATAAATCGTCACCTGGGGTTTATTCGCCATCAGGGTCCTCCAGTCTCTGAAAAGAGTCTTCATTCCCGGACCATTCTAGCAGCTCAGCCGCTATCAGGTCCAGCGCATCAAGCTGGTCCTTCAGGTCAATATCTGGATCAGCCAAGATCTCTTCAAAAGCGTCTTCAACCGCTAATTTAACAATTTCCCATGATGGATGCAGCGGAGCTGATCGGCCATAACCCAACAAATACAATCCGCTTTCCCAGGCTGGATTTTCCTCTCTGAATTCCCGCAGGAATATATTGCTGTCTTTTCTGGTTGGATAGTATTCACTGTACTGCGACCACTCCGCCTGCACTTCTGGTGAAAGCAGGTACTTGAGGAACAACCAGGAAGCCAGTTCAGTCTCCGGTTTAGAATCGAAAATAAAAACCGACTGCACTTCTGAGATGACCGCCTTGGTCCCATCTGGGCCAACATAAGGCAGCATCCGCCACAAATCCTGTTTTCCTATTTGAGTTTGCTCAATCTGGATATGCTTCTGCATCAGGGATGAACCCATGATCATCAAAGCTTGACGTTGATTAAATCGTTCATACTCCCCTTCAATTGCCATGGGGTTGGGATAGGCAAAGATCAACTGACCACAGCCATCCTGGGAAAGGTCCCTCCAATCACCTGCAAATTCCCTGATTCTCCGCGAGGAAAAATCATACTCCCCGTCAGGAGAAAAGACTGGATCCCCCTGGTATGCGTAGATAAAAGAAAGGATACTGGCAGATTGGGGAGAAAGAACCAGTCCCACCGAGTCATCCATCCCAGATATGCTGCAGCTTTGATCTCGCAACTCCTCTGAGTTGCGGGGATTTGACTTGAACTCCATTTCCTCAGCCCAACTCTTGTTGTAATAAATGACCTGGATTGATTGAGAGAATGGCATACCAGGACGAACAGACCCGTCCAGGGTGAAGTCAGTGAATACTCCCGCGTAAAATGCCCCCAGATCCTCCTCCGACATTCCCACAAGGGGGTCTTCCAGATAAGGATTCAGATCCACAATTAATCCCGATTGGTACCAGCCTGCTACCACAGAAGATTCCCCAATCATGATATGGGGCAGATTGCCTTCTTCAAAGGCAGATTCCACTGAAGAAAGGGGATCAAGAACCAATCCTTGATCATGGGGAATCACAGTAATACCCCATTCATTTTCTCGGTTGAACCGATCCACAATATCGTTCATGCCTACCCCGGGTTCATCCAGATCCCATATATACCAAAATTCCAATTCCTGGCCATCCAGGTCAGACCATCTAACTCCCAAAGGATTGGGGTCTGGGGTTCGACTGGGGGCAGCCAATTCACTGATAGCCGTTAAAGTAGCTGGAGGAATGGTTTGAGCAACAGTCGAGGTTTGCGCCAAATCTCGCGTAGATTGGGTCAACCCGCTACAAGCCGGAACGACCAATCCCAATAGGCAGGCCAATAAGGAGGTAAGGAGTGAGTAAGGTGTTAGTTTCATAATCTCTTAGAGCAGCAATCCTATTGTAACAAAAGCAAGGTACATTTCTGTACCTTGCTATTAAATTTCCTTATTGGTCCAATCTTACTGGAGGAAATTCCAGGGATTTACTTTGACCCCGGCATAGATCAGCTCAAAATGCAAATGCGGTCCAGAGGAGTTACCTGTCGAGCCCAGCGCGCCGATAACATCTCCCTGGAATACACTTTGGCCGCAGCCTACAAAGACATTGTTCAAGTGAGCATAAAGAGTCTGCCAGCCGTTTCCATGGTCAATCACCAGCAGGTTACCATATCCATAATTGCTCCATCCGGAATACACCACAACCCCACTATCTGAGGCCCAGATCTGGTTTCCAGTTCTACCAGCGATATCGATCGCTGGATGGATGCTGGGGTTGTAATCATAACCAGACAGCCAGCGTTCTGCAGTCGGCCATAGGAAAACGCCTACCCCGACAGCGCCCGTATAGATCGCCCCGCAATGACCGGGACCATAGGTGGATGCAGTAGCCGGATTGTCGCGGGTGATCGCCGGAGGGCCATAATCCACCAATTCGCGCTCACCACCTGGGACAATCAGCATTTGCCCTATTTCAAAGGAGGGGTTGTCCAGATCAAAATCATAGATATCAAGTTTGTTACCAGGGTACTGGACAATCTCCAGCGGGTCAACACCATAATATTCAGCAACTCTATGGAGACTCTCACCCTCGCGCCACTTGTGGAAGGTCCCATTAACCGGCAGAATATTCAGCTTCTGACCAGGTTGAAGTGTGTGGGGATTATCTGCCAGGGTTTCAAAATTACCCCATAATATAGTTTCAGGTTTTAATCCGAAGTTTTCGGCAATCGCGAAAAGGGAATCTCCCTGCTCAACTGTATAGGTGAGCACTTCTATCCTGGACCGGGTAGGTATGGATGTGTGAATGTCCGCAGCTCGCAGAATGCCCCGGGTCTGGGAGGTTAGATCTTGATTGAAACTGGGCATCGCCAGGACTCCACCCTGGCCGGAAGTGCCCCCATTCTCATCTTCCTCTTCCTCAGAAGCCAGCTGGCCAAAGAGAGGGAACGAAACCTGATTTCCACCAGATTCTGGTAGGAGGAATTTAATACCCAGGACCACAACCAAAACCAGCAGGATCACACTCGCTATCGTAAGGGCTCGTTTGCCCCTTTCACCAGACAGTGTTTCCGAAATGTGGTCTCTGATACGAAAAAATAAAGCCCTCATATTTGCCTTCCGGGGCGTATTATCTTGATTCTCAATCGGGTTATCTTCCATTTGAATGATCCTCCGCGACAACTATATCATCTGCTCAGAACCCCGTCAAGAAAAACCTGTCTTGATTAATAAAAACTATAGATAGGTGTAAAATAAGCCTGTATGGCCGATTTTTCTGGCTCAAGGTATGGATGGCTTGTCCACAAGTTCCCTATGTGGCACAATAAGAAAGGATTATCAATAAAGGACTGCCATGTCTCGCCGGACTATTTTTTTGATAGTGATACTGCTGGGATTAGGACTGGGATTGGTCTATGGCTGGGTAATCAACCCGGTCAGCTTTCAGGACACAACCCTTTCTAGCCTGCGGAAAGACTATAAAACAGACTACACTCTAATGGTTGCAGAAGTATACCACCAGAACAATGACCTGGAGTGGGCCCTTAATCGCTTAACGCTATTGGAAGACTCCAGTCCCTTGACCAGTGTTGAAAACGCTCTCCGATTCGCCTCCGAAGCTGATTACACGCTACCAGATATGTTCCTTCTCCGGGATCTTCATAATGCAATAGAGGGGAGCGATTAGTCTCATGGATCAAAATCGCGGTAACTGGTATATTTTGACCGGATTATTATTGGGCCTGATCCTGGGACTGATCTTCACCTGGGTGGTCTCACCGGTCAAAGAAATCGATACACACCCCAATTTGCTCAGAGAAGATTATAAAGATATCTACCGCACCCTGATTGCCCGGGCTTACCAGGCCAATAATAACCTTCCCCGGGCAGAAGCTCGATTGGCATTGATCGGAGATGAAGAACCATCTCTGGCATTGGCTGCCCAGGCTCAGCGATATCTGGCAGAGGGCGGAGATATAGAAACCGCAAAAGTCCTGGCCAATCTATCATCTGCCTTGCAGGCAGCAGCCATCACCTCTGCAACTCCCCTGCCTGCCGGGACAGAAGGGAGCAACCAAACTCAAGGAACTGCCTCACCGACACTCACGAATGACGGACAAAACACAGGTCAGAGTACCCCTTCACCTGATGCTGGACCAGCTATCCCTACTCCCACACCTACTGAATCTCCACCCTTTATCCTGCAAGACTCTACGTCCATTTGCGATCCAACCCTGGGAGAATCCCTGATCCAGATCATCGCCACCAACGGCGAAGGCGAAGGTGTTCCCGGTGTGGCCCTGGTGATATCTTTAGGCCCAAATCTCAAGGAATCCTTTTATACGGGCTTAAAACCTGAAGTGGGATTGGGTTATGCAGATTTTTCAGCAGAACCGGGACTCACCTACACACTGGAAGTTCCTGATAGCGGCCTGGTGGTCCCGAATATAGAAGTACCTACCTGTCAAACAGAATCTGAAGATTCTTACTGGGGAAGCTGGGAAGTATATATCACCCATCCGAACTGAATTCACCAGCGCCTTTTCCGATCCAAAAGTGGTCCGGCAGGACTTTTTCGTTTTTAAGGACCAGGATTTTACCTATTCTATAAGTCTCCTGACCATTCGTTTTCCGGGAGCGTCCATTACCCGGGAATTCCGCTTTCACAGTCTTGGGGTGTACATAACACAGGTCCGGGTTAACACCATATTTTTTCTGATAATACCTGGCAGCCTTTTCAACCTTGCTGGGTATACTGGCCTTTTTATCGTTATCAAACCATAACATGCCAATTTCCATGTGATACTCCCTGTTCTGATTGCCTGGCTGCTTGGGGGAAGTCAGCCCATCTAGAATATAGAACGTTTGTTCTGTTTTATTATAGAATAGAACTTTCCTTTTTGCAAGAGGCTTTCCAAATGAATTCCTGCCCCTGGCGCTTCCCTACTGCAAACCGTTTATAATGGGTGCATGGCAAAATCATTTACTCAATATGTCTGTCAAGATTGCGGGTATATCAACCCCCGCTATTTGGGTCGCTGCCCCAATTGCGAGGCTTGGAACACCATGGCTGAAGAAATCATCTCGAAAAGCAGCCCGAAGGCGTCCCATTCCTCTACGCGTTTTAATGCAACATCCGTGCCGCGGCCCATCCAGGAAATCCAATCCGATGAAGGGAAAAGGATCCAGCTAAAACACCAGGAATTTTCCCGGGTTTTGGGAGGAGGCCTGGTACCAGGATCCATCAGCTTAATCGGCGGTGATCCAGGAATTGGCAAGTCCACTCTGCTGCTGCAGATCGCCCTTGAGCTGTCGGTCAACTATTCTGTTCTGTATGTATCCGGCGAGGAATCTGAACAGCAGATCAAAATGCGGGCAGATCGTTTGCATCGGGGCCCGGAAGGAAAAGCCCTTCCCCTACCGGAGAAGCTGCTGCTTGTCACGGAAACCAATCTGGAATCTATTCTTGATCATGCAGACAGCACCAAGCCAACGCTGCTGATCGTTGACTCCATCCAGACCAGCTACCTCCCTGAATTCGAGTCTTCAGCAGGATCCGTCTCACAGGTTCGAGAAAGCGCCTCCCGGCTGCGGGAATACGCCAAACGGACCGGCGTAAGTATTTTCCTGATCGGGCATGTAACCAAGGAAGGCACCATTGCAGGGCCGAGGGTGCTGGAACATATCGTCGATACTGTTCTTTACCTGGAAGGAGATCGCTACCAGGCCTACCGCCTGCTGCGGTCGGTGAAAAATCGTTTCGGAGCAACCTCCGAGGTTGGTGTATTTGAGATGCAGGAAGCCGGGATGATCGAGATCTCGAATCCTTCCGAAGCTTTTTTGGCAGAGAGGATGGTTAATGCTCCCGGGTCAGCAATCGCGGTCACAATGGAAGGCACCCGTCCAATCCTGGTGGAGATCCAGGGATTGACCAACCCCACTACATTCGGCAACCCCAGACGCACACCAAACGGAATCGAGTTCAACCGCTTGCTGCTGATCAGCGCTGTCTTGACCAGGCGGGTAGGCATTAAACTCGCCGATCAAGATATATTCGTCAATGTGGTGGGGGGATTAAAGATCAGTGAACCTGCCGCTGATCTGGCCGTGGCTGCTGCCATTGCCAGCTCAGTAAAAGACAGATCTGTCAAGGCGGACACCATCCTGATCGGTGAAATCGGCCTCTCTGGTGAACTGCGCATGGCCAGTCGCATGGGCGATCGCCTGGGAGAAGCCGCCAAACTCGGTTTCCAATCTGCCATTATCCCTAAAAGATTAAGGAGCGGCGGGATCTCCTGGCCTGCAGGGATCGAAGTTATTGAAGCCCGTTCTCTCAGCCAAGCTCTGGATAAAGCTCTTCTCAGTAAATAATATGGAAGGCCAATCATTTTCCGTGGGGGATCTGAAGATCAGGGGGACCCTGGTCCTGGCACCGATGGACGGTTATTCTGATTGGCCGTTCCGGTCCATATGCCGGGAGCTGGGTTCAGCGATCAGCTATACCGAGTTCGTCAAAGCTGAGGACGTTCTGCAGCGGCCCCACTACATCCAAAACAAGATCCACTTCACAGAGTCTGAGCGGCCAGTATTCATCCAGGTCTACGGGAATAGGGCTGACAATCTCTTGAAAGCTGCCATCCGGCTCCAGGAGGCCGGACCGGACGGGATAGATCTCAATATGGGCTGCCCGAACCGCTCCATTGCCGGCCGGGGTGCCGGGGCAGGTTTGATGCGCACACCAATCAAAGCCGCCCGGATCATGAAAAGACTCTCCGAAGAACTTCACGTGCCAGTCACAGCCAAGATCCGGCTGGGTTGGCAGGACTGCAGGAACGGGCTGGAACTCGCCCGGATTATCGAGCAGTTCGGCGGCTCCCTGGTAGCAGTGCATGCCCGTTCCAAAGAGCAGGGGCACGAAGGCCAGCCGGATCTAGCAGCCCTGGCAGAGATAAAAGCAGCCCTGAAGATCCCGGTTCTGGGCAACGGCGGGGTTCGCCGGGTTTCTGATATAGACAGAATGTTCCGGGCCACAAACTGTGACGGGGTGATGATCGGTCGGGGGGCCGTTCTCAATCCCTGGATCTTCTCCCGAAGGGATAGGGAGGAGGTCCCACCAGAAGAAGTGCAGGATACCCTGCTGGAGCACCTGGAGCGGTCCCTGGTTTTTTATGGTTCCCAAGATGGGCTCGTGCTATTCCGCAAATTCGCGGCGGGGTATTTGAAGGCTTACAAGTTGGATCCAGCAATAAGGAAAAACCTGCTCACCGAGAGGGATCCCAAGGAATTCAGGAAAAACGTAAAGTTGATTTTTGAGGAAATTGAGCAGTGGACTCAAGAGGCGTTATAGAGCAAACTCGCCATCTCGTCTACGCGACATCTGTGGATGCCGCTCCGCTCGATGAGCTGTGTCTGCTGATCAATGGAATAATCCAGCTCTCAGAGCGGAGGCCCTGAGGCTTTTCGAAGGGCCGCAGTCGAAGAGGCGGCATAGGACAATCTCGCCATCTCGTCTACGCGCCAACCTGCGGATGCCGCTCCGCTCGATGAGCTGTGGTTACTGATTATTGGAAGAATCCAGCTCTCAGAGTGGAGGTCCTGAGGCTTTTCGAAGGGCTTCAGTTGAAGAGGCGATTAAGGCCAATTATCCAATAATGTGTTGTTGAAACAGTTATGAATTGAAAAATGATAATAATAAAGGGGGCAATATGACTTATTTTGTATACATCCTCAAATGTTCAAACGGAACCTTTTACACCGGGAACACTTCCAGTTTAGCTTTAAGAATCTCACAACATCAATCTGGATATGATCCGAAATCCTATACCTATAACCTTCGGCCCGTAACTCTTGTTTGGTCCATGGAATTTCCTGATCGCCATGATGCCCTTAGGGTCGAAAGACAGATCAAAGGCTGGTCACATGCAAAAAAACAAGCGTTGATCGAAAATAATATTGAATTGATCCATCAAATTGTAAGGAATGAAAGAAGAAGACGGGAAAATAAATCCTGATCAGGAATATATGACAGGAGCTTTATTCTCGCCATCTCGTCTACGCACCATCTGTGGATGCCGCTCCGCTCGATGAGCTGTGGTTACTGATCAATGAAATCCTCAGCTCTCAGAGCGGAGGTCCTGAGGCTTTTCGAAGGACCGCAGTCGAAGAGGCGGAATTGGACAAACTCGCCATCTCGTCTACGCTCCATCCTGCGGATGCTGCTCCGCTCGATGATCTGTGTCTGCTGATCAATGGAATAATCCAGCTCTCAGAGCTGAGGCCCTGAGGCTTTTCGAAGGGCCGCAGTCGAAGAGGCGGTATAGGACAATCTCGCCATCTCGTCTACGCACCATCTGTGGATGCCGCTCCGCTCGATGAGCTGTGATAATCAACTAAACAAAACCTCATCATTATTCTTTCACAAACTCCATCCAGGCCGAAGGACGGGAGAATTCTTCTCCATCCTCGCGCCAGACCAGCTCCAGCACATTTGCCAGAGCTTCCAAATCTGTTTCTTGTATCCCATGGCCTGGACCCGGACCCAGGTTGAGATGGACGTACAACAACAAACTTCCGCCAGGCACCAGCCATTCTTTCACATTCCTCGCATAGCGGCCCACGTCCCGACCTGTAAAACTGTGCACACAGCCGATGTCCAGCACCAGGTTATAAACCCCCATGACCAGTCCCGGTTGGAGCACATCCCCAACCTGGAAATCCGTTCGATTCTCTACTCCCACCCTTCGGGCTTTACGTCGGGCGATCCGGATGGCCCGAGGGACAAAATCGATCCCGGTAACCTGCCAGCCACCTTCCGCCAGGGTGATCACATTGGTGCCAGTCCCGCAACCCAGATCCAGGGCCCGGCCTGGAGGGTTCTTCTCAAGAAAGCGGTAGACCTCGGGGGGAGTGATCCCGGTATCCCAGGGTGGATCCTTCATCCAGTACTGTAGCGTAAAAAAGGCTTTGCGGGCCATTTCATCCTTTTGCCTATCCGGGTCGGCCTATCGTTCTGTGTCAAGGTATTCAGCTAACTCAGCCAGAGCGCCTTCTCGTGAGCGGAAATGGATTGCGTTCCAACCCTCTTCTCTAGCTGCTTCGACGTTTTCAATGAAATCATCCACGAAGATCAACTCATGCGGATCCTTTCCCAATTCCGCTGACACTGCCTGGTAGATCTTTGGATCAGGTTTGGCAAGGCCCATCTCTGCCGAAATGAATATATGGTCAAAGATATCGGCGATCTTCCAGACATTAACAAGCATATGGCGCAGGTCATCCCAGGCATTGCTCAAGAGAACTGTAGTATAGTCCCCGCGCAAACCCTGGATGAAATCCACCAGTTTCCTGTCCATCCGGTCTCCCCCCCAGAACTCGTCGCTGAATTCCTGAACAGCTTCCTCAGGCAGTCCCAGTCTTTTCATAACCGCCTTCAGATGGGATTCAGCGCTGATCTCTCCTCGCATGACTTCCCTGGAGCCATAGACATGGCCTTCTAACTCCTTGAAGGAGATTCCCAGACGCTCAGCAAGCCTCGTGCGGGGGGCCCTGTCCTCTGTCCGCAGCAGCACACCGCCTAAATCAAAAATGATTGTGGTGATCATTGGTCTCCTTATCCAGCCTATTCTGGAATATATTCCAGCTGGGTGATGCTGATATCCACTCCCTCACGAAGCACTTTTTCATGCATATCATACTGAAGGTCCACATGCATGCCTACCTTTTTATACAGATCCGTCGCTCCGGTCAGTGATTCTGCATCCACTCCCAGATCAACAGAAAAAGTTCCCCGTTTATAAAATTCACCGAAAGCCTGTAGAAGCAGGGCCTGTGCCATTCCCCGGCGTCTCCAGTCCCTCCTTACACCCAGAGTGGAAACATGGCCAGCATCAGGGTCTTCAAAGCTGAATCGGCGGCAGAGGCAGATAGCGATGATCTCTTCATCAGCGACTGCCAGGAACCACAGGCTGGGATCATAGGAATCATCCCCTGCCATATGGTGCATGAATCTCTCATAACCTTTTTCAAAGTCCTCCTCAACATATCCAAAATGATCCTGGAAGACCTCGTCATCCAATTTATACACCTGCCGGGAATCTCTTTCCGGGTCGTATGGCCGCAGCTGAACTCCCTCGGGAAAGGCGGGGGTGGGTGGTGCTTCAACCATATCGATCCGCATCGTGAAGTTATGCCGGATTGCTTTCCAGCCCGCCTTCAAGAGGGCCTCTTTGGCTGATGTGACCAGAGATAGTGGATTGCAGCGTACAGCAACCCTCCACTCAGGTGATACCCTGTTTAAGACTTGCCGGGCGCGCTCCTCTGCCCAATCCACCAGATAATCTTCCAGACCCAGATCTTCATATTCAGGATCCACTGTCATCCATAAAAATGGGTGAACTGGACGTTCCCCAAGGTCCCAAACCTCAGCCAGTGCAACCAGGATCCCATCCTGATTCTCTATTAAGATCCCGTTCTTTTCAGGTATAAATCCCGGGGTTTGATAGGTATTTATTAGTAGGTCAAGAGTGAGTCCTTGTTTACCCTGGTAATGAAGTGTTTTTAATCCCTCCAGGCGGTGGATTTCGGGTAAATCCTCCATCCCCGTTGGGCGGGAAGCAAAGTTGTCAGGTAATTTTTGTTTCATTTTTCTAATCCTTATTCTAACCGGTTTCGAAACCCGGCTTGCCTTCCGGGGCAATCTCACTCCGTTCATCTCCGTTCCGCAGCCAAAGAAAGCCCGCCGCCGCGACCAGGCCGAGAATGGCGCTGCCATACCAAATCCAGTTAGGATCGCCATAATCCATGATCAGACCAGCCAGGAGCGGACCAATCATCCAGGGGATCATCCAGGAAAATCCCATAACCCCTGAATAGCGTCCCCGCATATCCTCCGGTGCCGCTTGGCCTACATAAGCCCGGGCGACCGGAATGATCACCATTTCACCTACGGTGATGATCGCCATAGCCAGCATGAACATGGCATACACATTCACGAATCCATACATGCCAAAGCCGATCATATACAGCAGGGAACCCAGGGCAAGGATCAGCATGGGAGGTTTGTTGGATATCCTGCGGGTGATCATGAACTGGAAGACCACAACCATACCGGCATTTAAAGTCATCAGCCAGCCGTACCCGGATTCCGGAACCCCGTGAATATCACGCAAATAGACCGAAAGGGTGCTGTACATCTGGGAATAAACCAGGGTGGCAATGGTGGAGATGATCACAAAGAGCATGAACTTGCGATCTTTCAACACCGCTCCATAACCAATGAAAGTATCTTTGAAGTTCTTTCGTTCTCCGGTCTTTACCTTTTCTTCCGGTTTGCTTTCTTCCACAACCCGATAGACGATCAGGGCTGTGATCAGACTGGTCACAGTATCCGCAATAAAGAGTATCAGGTAGGAATAGGCTGCGATAAATCCGCCAATAGCAGGCCCGATGGCTACGGACAGGTTCATGGCCACGCGCATGACGCCAAAACCTTCCGAACGCTTTTTCTCAGGAAGGATATCGATTAACATCGCTTCATGGGCAGGTCCGGCTGCTGTCGCAAAAAGGCCGGAAATCGCGCCCATCACGTAAAACCACTCCAGCTCCTGAACCAGGCCCATCCCCAGGCTGGTGAAGGCACTGATGACAAGGCCGAGAATGATCATTGTCTTTCGGCCCAAATAATCTGTAAGCGCGCCACCAACCATATTTCCGAGCATATCTGTGATCGAGAAGACAGCAAAAAGCAGACCCACCTCAGTCATACCCACATTGAACTTCTGCGTGATGTAAAGGGCGAAGAAGGGGAAGATCAAAGCCCCTCCAATACGGTCAATGAAGTTTGAGCCCACGATCACCCAGAATTGTTTGGGGTACTCATAGTAAACTGATTTGGTTTTTTCGATCGTATTCCTGAACAACATTATTTTATTCCTCGTTATTTCCTTCTTATTGACCGCCTGTTAAAGAAAACAGGCCGCGGGATAACCCGAGACCTGATCCTTTTAAGAACAAAAGCCCCGGGTTCTGGTGTTCCCGGAGCGTCAGAGATGTCAAACGATTAACATGCTCAAACGATGGGAACCCTCCCAGACAGTTCTGCGTATCCGCAGTTAGAAACTTTGAGCATGATCATAAAACACTTCCTCGATTTTTAGGTGACCGTTCGTTAGTGTAACATTGCCCCAAGATAAGGTCAAGTGGGAATTTCCCCGAAAGGCAAGTTCTTCACACATTAACTAAAAGTAAGAAATTTGTCATCAAAAACAACCGTCCCCCTCTCCATGGTATGATAAATCCTTAGCATAGGAATTATGAATGCGATTATGAGCCGCCGGTGAACCTCTGTGCGGCAAAAATGCAGTATGCCATTCGATCAATGCTCAAAGAGGAAAATATACTGTGAGTGATTTTGTAATGAATGAGGACCAGGAACCCTTAGAAAGACGAGCCGATGAGCTTCGCTCCGATCTGCTAACCCGCGTGCCGGAACAGCTGGCAGCTGCCACGAACACCGAACTCGTAGGTGAAGGGAAGGATAGATATTTCAGCTTTGCCTACTGGGGGAAACCTGTTGAACTCTCGTGTCAGGACTACATAGCCAGGGATCAGGAAAGCCAGCATATCTTGCCCCCGGTTCACCAAGCCATGATCCTGTATTATTTCCATTCATCACGAGGGTCATCGCAGCCCGGAAAGTGGATCTCTTTTTCAGAGCTTGAAGATGGGATGTTTTATAACGCAGCTTTTCAAGGTTATACAGCCAAGAAATTGCTCCAGCACTTCAGCGATGACTATTCGGCCTTCAATAAAGCCAATAATGCTCTCTGTGGAGAAAAAACAAACTTTGGTGACGGCGCCTACCGCTATCACATACTACCCAAGGTAGCGATGCTGCTGGTCCATTGGCGCGGGGATGAGGAGTTCCCTCCCTCTTATAAGATACTTTTTGAGGATATTGTCGATTATCATTTACCTACCGATGTTTGCGCGATCCTGGCTAGCATGCTGACCGGAAAACTCGTAGCAAATATGTAGTAAACCCTGGTTGCCAGGGTTAGGAGCAATTATGAAATTAGCGATCAGTGGGAAAGGCGGCGTTGGTAAAACCACGCTCTCGGCTCTCTTAGCTCAATATTACGCGGATCAGGGGAAGGATGTCCTGGCAGTGGATGCCGATCCTTCACCCTGCCTGGCGGGAGCATTGGGTTTACCGGATGATCTGCGCGCGAAACTCAGCCCGATAGCGGAGATGGATGCTCTGATCGAAGAGCGCACCGGCGCCAAACCAGGCACAACTGGCGGGTTTTTCACCCTCAACCCCCGCGTCGATGACCTGCCTGAACGGTTCAGCGTCACACACAGGGGTGTTCGCCTGCTGGAAAGCGGCAGCGTTGACCTGGGCGGATCCGGCTGTATCTGTCCTGAGAGTGCCATGCTGAAGACGCTCTTCACCCATTTGCTTTTCCGAAAGGATGATGTCTTGATCCTGGATATGTACGCTGGGGTGGAGCACCTGGGCAGGGCAACTGTGGATTTTGTAGACGCTATGATCGTTGTGGTCGAACCTACCCAGCGCAGCCTGGGTACCGCCGCGCAGATCAAAGCTTTATCCAAGGATATCGGGTTGAATCGTCTCTGGTTGGTGGGCAATAAAGTCCGCTCAGATGAAGAGAAAAAATTTCTTGAAACAAGCTCTCCTGGCATTCCGCTCCTGGGCACCTTGCCAATGGATCTAGGCGTGCTGGATGCTGACCGTCTAGGTGAGGCAGTCTATGATCATGTTCCAGCCCTTTATCAGGCTGCGGAGTTGATCGCGAAACGTTTATTGGAACCATACCCTGATCAGTTTTTAGAGGAGTAATTTGTATATGACCACAACGATCGCCCTGGCAGGAAAAGGCGGGACAGGAAAAACCACCATATCCGCCATGATTATCAAGTACTTGATAAATAAAGGCAAATCTCCCATTCTGGCCATCGACGCCGACCCCAGCGCCAATTTGAATATGGTTCTGGGGGTCGATCTGGAATATACCGTGGGAGGGATTCGGGAAGATATGCTTCAACAGGTTAAGGACTCCCAGAAAGTTGGCGGAGCCGCTCGCGGCAGCATCGCCGGCGGGATGTCAAAACATGACTACCTGGATTACGAGATCCATAATTCCTTGATCGAAAGTGAAAAATTCGACTTGATCGCCATGGGCCGTTCAGAAGGCCCCGGCTGCTACTGCGCTGTTAACCATACCCTGCGAGATATCCTCGATAAACTCAGTGACAATTATCCCTATGTGGTGATGGATAATGAGGCTGGCATGGAACATCTCAGCCGGAGGACCACCCAGGATGTGGATCACCTGATCATCGTCAGCGGCCCCACTCAACGAGGTTTATCGGCAGCCGCTGGCATCGTCGCTCTGAAGGATGAGCTTGAGATCAGTATCAAGAATTCTCATTTCATCCTCAATCGGGTTCCTGGCGAGATCCCTCTTCCTCTCCAGGAGACGATTGACAAAATCGGGGTCCCTTTCCTGGGCCCTGTCCCTGCGGACAATAACGTGGTGGAATATGATATTAGCGGCAAACCGCTGATAGAATTGGATGATGATTCCCCAGTCTATCTGGCTGTCGCAGCTATGCTGGATAATATATTAGGTCTTTAACAGCGGCTGTTATATTTGGTATCTCAGCCAGATCAGAACCGAGCCAATACCCACGGCTCACTACCATCAGCTTCCTAATGAAAACCCCCCTATCGGGGGGGTTTTTTTATGCCAGGCCGCTTGGCTCTCGACCATCCAGCAGAATAAGGATCGCAAGTCTTAACTTCTCAGTTATTTCTTAATCTGCAGCTTCTACAGTGACTTCAGGGAAAAACTGATGAATCGTGCCCTGCACCCAGCCTTTTAATGTCGCCACTGAAAGGGGGCATCCGGTGCATGCCCCACCAAGCCGGACCTTCACAACATTATTCTCAAAAGATACCATCTCAGCAGATCCACCATGATATTGTTCAATATAGGCACTGATGTTCTGAATGAGGTTTTCCATCTGTTCAGTCCGTAGATTATTTTGAACTTCTTTCATATACAACCTCCGGGCTTTTGATGATTCAATCCCTTGTGAAGAAGTGCCACAACCTGCTCGTGCGTGCCGCGCAAGCGCTGGGCGATGACACCGGCCAATCTATTTAGTATCAGTATACCCGTTTCAGGGTATTCCTGGCAAAGGATCTTTAAGTCTACACCTGCAACTTTGATAAAGATGCTCTCAGCCAAACATACCGCGGAGGAAGTATAACAGCTGCTGCCCAGAGCTGAAGACCATCCAAAGACATCTCCCTCTTCCAGGTTAGCAACGGTCAGCACTGGTCCATCGTCAGGTTTAAACTGGATTGAAACGCCGCCTTCGATGATAAAGTAGAGGTAATCAGCCCTGTCACCTTGTTCAAAAACCGTCTGACCGGTTTGAAATGCAGCACTGGTCATTATCGGACTGAGAATCTCAACCTGATCCTGGGAAAAATCCTCTAATAATGCAAAACGATCTACCAACGCAGCGTCCATACCAAACCTCATTTAATGGTAGTGCAGGTTCATCATATCCCCCGGGAACCTATTCCAATACGTATAGTGAGAGTAATATACTCAAGATAGAGGTAGATTTTTAGTGGAAAAACTCACAAAAGGTAGGACAATCATCACATAAGAAAGAAGCGGGGTCCTTTTAGGATCCCGCTTCCGATAGTTTAAAGACTTAGGTTTGACCAGGCAATCAACCAGTCAATATCAAATCTGCCGCCCGCCGGCCGATTTCAACTGCAAAGTTCGTACCCCTGTCCCAGGGGTAAACCTGGCTCATGCTGGCAAAGTACAACCCCTCTATGGGCGTGATTATGGACGGGATATTCTGAGAATGATCCAGTTCCGGTACTGGCTGGGCATATTTTGTGCGATACAGCCAGGATTTCTTCACCCAGGAGGGATCAAAATCAGGATTGATCCTCTTCAAGGGGGGCAGAAAGATCTCCAGAATCTCCTCTTTTGTCATATCAAAATAGGGGTGATCCGCATCCCGATAGTCTCCGCAGTATAGAATATGATCCCCGCCAAAATAATCCGTTGAGAGGAAATTAGTATGCTCTACTACAGCCAGGAAAGGGTAGCCTTGATCCTTGGGGATGTTGTGCCAATAATACCCCTCCTTGGAAAGCTGCTGAGATACCGACAGGGTCAAGACAACTGCTCCCATGCTTTTCAAATTCAACAATCCGGCATTGTAGCTTTCAGGCATCTCGGGAACCATCCTGGACAACAAGGCTGGAGAAGTGGTCACTAGAACTCGATCATAAGCAAAACTTCCTTCAACTGTTCTGACATCCAGGCTGGTAGATATTTCCTCAACCGCGCATTTCAACCGGATCTCCACGCCCAAACCCTGTAATATTTCCACAAAATCATCCGTGAATGCTTGGAAACCTCCCAGATAGGTACCTAATCGGGAAGTCCGGGCATGCATCCTGGCCCACATCCAGGCCATATTCACGTCTTTATAGTGGGGGCCAAATTTGCCCTTCATCATCGGTTCCCACATGGTTTCGTACACTTTATTACCGGCCCACTTTCGCATCCAGGCATCTACTGTGGTCTTTTCCATGGACTGCCAGTTTTGGGTCAACCGCAAATACAATCCCACCAAACCAAAACGGACCTTATTGATCCCCCAACCCAGGCCGGGATAGAGCAGTGCCTGGATAATGGAGTCAAAGGGATACCACTTACCCTTATGGAGCATGACCGTAAATGGTCGCGGGAACCGGACCTTATCAGATAATCCCAACTCATCGATCAACCCCAGCATATGTTCATCAGAAGCGAACCAGTGGTGGTAATATGCTTCCACTGACCAGTCCCAATGTGGTTCCTTGAAACCAGCAGCCAAACCACCCGCTCTGTCCGCAGCCTCGTAGACTACAACATCATGTCCAGCGCGCGCCAAATCGTAGGCCGCTGATAATCCTCCGTAACCAGCACCAATTACGGCAATTTTCATATTCTATTCCTTTGTGAGGGGCTATTATCCAAATTGACGGGCCAATCGGCCTGCCAATACCTGGAGTTTTTTCCATTCCTGGCGGATGATATATAACATGGCCAGGGTGCGCAACCAGCGCAGTTCACACCTGGGATTGGCCGCCAGCTGCTCAAAGACTTCCACAGCCTCATCATCCGTCCTCCTGGACTTGGAATACTCCTGAGCCAGCTGCATCAGATAGGATATCCGCTGTTTCTGAAGGGCTTCAGCGACTTCCGCTTTTTCCCTCTCAGCTTTCACAATATCACCTACCCGTTTCACAGCGTTATTAAGCTGATAAACAGTAAACGGCTTAACTAGATATTCACGGGCGCCAACATTCATTGCCGACCGGAAGGACTGGTTATCATCCTCAGCTGATATGATCACACAGGCCATGGATGGGAAGATTTTATACATTTCCTGGAAAGCTTCAAAACCGTTCATGATCGGCATATTGATATCCATCAGGGCAATATCCGGTTGATGTTTTTTAGCCAGTTCCACCGCTTCCCGGCCATTGTGGGCAATGGCGACAATATCCACCATGGGGTTATCTGCCAGCATCAGGCGGGTGTTGCGGCGTGTTTCCAGGACATCATCAGCAATTAGCACCCTGTAGGGGGTTCTTTTTTGGGCCTGGTCCATTATATTTGCTCCTTCACCGAGTACCAATTTCCTTTCAACTGGATTCTCAGTAATTATACTGCCAAAATCAATCCGACTCCATCCCTGCATCTTCTTCGTCAACCACTTTTCCAGCCTGCCACCGAATGCCTTCCTTAAGCATATAATAACCACCTAATAGCGTGATCGGAACCCATAACGCTGCATGTAACACCAGCGTATAACTAGCCGCTATACCCTGGGGCACTCCAAATGCGGACAAGACCGCAATGCCCGGTGCGTCAAAGGTGCCAATATAGCCCGGGGCAGAGGGAATCGTGGTGGCAAGGTTGACGATTCCATTCATTAACATCAAAGCAAAGAAACTGACCTGAAAATCAAATGCGTGCATTACGAACCAGTATTTTCCTGTTTCCAATAACCAGATCACAACCGATGTCAGCAGTACCATCACCGCATCCCGGGGAGATCGAAGGGATTCCAGTCCGCCCAGAAATTTGAAGAGCACTTCCTGAACCTTACCGCGGAACCTTTCCGGCATAAAAATCTGGATCAGCCTGGCAGTTATCTTTTCTGCTTGGATTGGGAACATGGCCGCCAGCATGAATACCACCAGGGCTCCTAAGAAAGCGATCGAACCCCAGATTGCCAGGGATTGAATATTGCCTATAAAACCCGAAGTTCCAGTCAGAGTAGCCAGCTGCGGCAGGTTCAGGAACACAAACCCCAGCATGACCACACCATCAAAGATGCGCTCAACAATGATCGTAGCCAGTGAGGCTGATATTGTGATCCCTTCTCTACGTTTTAACACGACTGCCCGGAGGACCTCGCCTGCGCGGGCCGGATAGATATTATTGCCCATATAGCCAATTGCAACGATTGGGAACATCTTGCGTGTTGAAACCGACTTAACGGGCCGCAATAGGTAATGCCAGCGCCAGGATCTAGCCCAGACACCTATAAAATACACAACCACACCTGGAATCAGCCACCAGTAGCGAGCTGATTTTAATGGCTCCCAGATCTCATCGATCCCCAATCCTCGCAGGGCGAAATACAGGAAACCAGCACTGATCACTAAGCCCACCCAAAACTGCCAGCGTTTCATAGCTATCATTCTAACATGAGATAGGGAGCAGGAATCCAGCCTGTCAAAGCTGTAAAATCAGCCTCGAGAGGGAAGAATAAAGGGGGTGAAATACCCTCGAGGAGAACTCGATTATAATGTTGGTTATGAACTGGAGAACCGGGATACTAATTTTAATTGCGCTCCTGGTTGGGGGCTTGCTGGCTGGCTGGCAGCTCTCGCCCCGGGTCGCTGAAGTGCTGCCCCCGGAAGGGGATCTGCAGGGCCGGCAGCCTCTACAGATCCGGTTCACCAGGGCGATGGATCCCGTAAGCGTAGAAGAGTACCTCGAAATCTCCCCGGATTACGACGGGGAATTCAGCTGGGATGGTGAGTCCAAGGTGGTGACCTTTACTCCTGGGAGTATCTGGCCCTCCGGAGAGACTGTGTCTATTCGCCTGGGCAGGGGGATGAGATCGAAACTGAGGTTTCCTTTCTGGCAGGAGACCAATGCCAGTTGGCCGATCAAGCCCACATCCCTGGTCTATCTCTGGCCGGCAGATGGTATAAGCAACCTTTATGAGATCAACCCCGTCAGCGGTGAAAGCCAACAACTAACCGATCATTCCGGCAGTGTGCTTGATTACTCCATCTCTCTGGACAATGAACTGATCCACTACAGTGTAGCTGCCGAGAATGGAGCCAGTAAGATCATGGTCCTTGACCTGGGTTCACGAGATGCCTCTCTGGTCATCGACTGCCCGGAAGCCTTATGTACATTGCCGAAGCTGTCTGCTGATGGGAACAGACTGGCTTATGAGATTCTATCCAGAGAGCCAGGATCCCTGCCTGGTATTCTGGTCTTCAACCTCGAGGATCAATCCAAGATGGTATTGGGAAACTCAGGCGAGTACCTTGAAAATCCGCTCTGGTCCCCCGCCGGATGGCTGGCTTATTATAATCAAACCACCAAGGGTTACCAGTTTTGGAATCCAGATGCCGATCTCACTCAATTCCTGCCCAATGAAACAGGCGGGTTCGGCACTTGGTCAGCAGATGGGCGCTACTTTCTTACCTCTGAAATCCTTTTTACGGGGGATACCCTGGCGCCCCGCCACCTTCAGCTCTATGACCTGGTGAAGGAGACCACCCAGGATCTGTCCCGTGGGGACTTCCTGGAGGATCTCAACCCCAGCTTCTCAACCCGCGGTTTGGTATTCGCTTTCAGCCGGAAATCCCTCAACCCCCAGGATTGGACCCCAGGCCGCCAACTCTGGGTGATGGACCCGGATACCGGTGAATCTGCTCCCCTCACAGATGAGGTCGATTACCAACACACCTCCTTTGCCTGGCATCCTGACGGGGAACAGCTGGCTTATGTTCGCTACAATCAGGCCACACTTTCTGAAGCTCCTGAAATATGGCTGGTTTCCACAACCAACGGTGGGGCCCTGCGGCTGATCATCAACGGATTTTCCCCTGGGTGGATACCCTGATCCATGGATAAAACAACTCTGACCAAAAAGATCAAAGAACAGGCTCAGAAGCTGGGATTCCCTCTGGTGGGAGTGACTACACCTGATCCTCCCCCGCATCTTGAGTTCTTTCTGAATTGGCTCCAGTCTGGCTTCCAGGCTTCTATGGATTGGATAGGGAATGACCGCTCCCTGGATAGGCGGGCAGAACCGCGGGTTATCCTTCCTGAATGCCGTTCCATTCTGGTTTTGGGCTCCCCCTACCCCTCACCCAGGGGCAATGTGGGAGGTGGAAATATCGCTTCCTATGCCTTGAACCAGGACTATCACGATGTGCTTGGGACGCGCCTCCAGGCCCTGGTTGATGCCATCGATGGGTGGGTCGGCAAACCAGTGCCCAACCGCTGGTATACCGATACCGGACCGGTATTGGAAAAGGAACTGGCTATGCGAGCCGGCCTGGGCTGGATCGGCAAGAACACCACCCTGATCCATAAGGAATACGGATCCTATTTTTTCCTGGCTGAGATCCTCCTGGGAATAGATCTGATGATTGACTCCCCGTTTACGGAAGACTTTTGTGGCTCCTGCACCCGCTGCCTGGACACCTGTCCTACCGGAGCGCTGCTTGAGCCTTATACCCTGGATTCCAACCGCTGTATCTCTTACCTGACCATAGAACACCCCGGGGAAGTTCCGGAGGGTCTGCGCCCGCATATGGGAGATTGGATATTCGGCTGCGACATCTGCCAGATCATCTGTCCCTGGAATAAACCCGGAAAGGAAGCACCCGATATCCTGGAAGAGTTCCAACCCCGGGAAGAGCTGTTGGCAGTGGATCCCTTACAGGAACTGGGATTAAGCCAGGAAGAATTTAGCACCCGCTTTAGAAATAGCCCGATCAAGCGGGCCAAACGGCAGGGCTACCTTCGAAATGTGGCTATCGCCCTGGGGAACCGCGGAGAAGAAGATGCCCTACAAGCCTTAGAAAAAGCCCAGGAAGACCCTGAATATCTGATCAGAAATTCCGCTGCCTGGGCCAAGAAAATGATCCTAAGAAATCGATCCAATATACCTGAGCGATAATATTACTTCTGTCTGCCGATCGTAGACTATAATAGGCTGAAATCTAACAATCTAGCTGGAGGTCTGATTTGAAAAGACACAGACTCCGCGGCCTGATCTGGTCTCTTAGTATTCTGGTCATCGCCGCCATCGCCATTGGCACCTGGTATACCCTCATTCGACCACCTTCTGCCGAGGATTTATTCCGCCACGCTGAAAGCAGCTCCTCAATACTCATCCTTTCTCCGGAGGACAGGAGCTCATACCCAGCTGACGCCTCGATTCCAATTTTGATCTCTACCATATCTGAAAAACCCCTCTCAGCTATTGAGCTCTGGGCAGATGGGAGGTTGGTGACATCAAGCCAATCCTTGGAACAGGAAGGGCAACACTATTCCGAGTTGTTCCACTGGACGCCCATCAATGAGGGGAGTGTGCAGATCCTGGCCAGATCGATCAATTCTGAAGACCAGGTGTCCATCTCTAATCCCATCCTGCTCCAGATTATTGCGCCTGCCGGTGCCAGACTGGTCTCTTTAGACGAGAATAACAATCCCATCAGCGAAGTGAATATAACCCTTTCAGGACCATCCGGATCACTACCTTCCAAACCTGATCTCCCACAGCCCCCCCCTGAAAACCTCCTACAGGCAGAGCCGATAGAGAACTATCGCGGATTGTGGCTCAGAAATCAGGTCAGCTTTAATCCTCTCCCGCCCCAGGCACCAAATCTGTCCTATTCCATCCAGGATTGCCAGGCACTGATGATAGTGACTGACCAGTCGGAAACCGAATTGGGTTTTTTCATCTACAGGTCCGCTCCGGGCAGCAGTTCCTTCCAGCGCATTGCGGAATTGGAAAGCCATCCAGGTCAAGGAGCATTTACTTACCTTGATCCGGACAGTGCGCCCGGATCGATCTACTATGCAGCTGCATTCAATGGCAGCGGCGAAGCTCCCAGCTCGCCTATTTCAATCAGTGATTTTGGTCCCTCCTGCTCAGCCCCATCAGTGGACCAAGCGGTGGATGGCCCTGACCAGAAGGATCTCGAGGTCCTGGATCTGGCCTATTTCTACTATGCATTCAACGGTGGGGGTTACCAGCGTTATCCCGCAAATGCTGAGGAGTTCTTGACCCCATCAGAATATCCAACTTCGCTGCGAGCAATGATAGAGGGATTGGCCGGGACCACTCCGGCACTTGTCAGGGATGCCGATGTTGTAGTGTGGGGATGGAGCAACGGCACATTGGTCAATCTCGGCGCTTACCGCCTGATTATCAACACTTCCCGGCTGGAGGTCTGCAACCTGGGAACTGGCTGCACCGGCGACGTTGCCAGCGGTTTCCGCTCAACGTTTGGAGAATTGGCAAATGATGCGGAAAATCAAATTCGCGAATTCTATTGGTCTACCACGGCACCAGGGACCACTGGGGTGCTCTGGCAAATATCTACATCGCCTTTCACGGGAGATTTTTCCCCCCATCCCTACGGACTTGTGGCAGCTGAATGCAGCGAAGGGGGTCCGGGAGGAAGCTTCCTGGTTGACTTCAAGGATCTGAAAGCCTACCTGCCTGCCCCGTCATCCTGTGGTATCACTTCCCTGCCCTGGATCGAGTTTTCAAGATTTAGCTGGAATCCCGCTCTGCTCCCGGGATCAGAAACTCATTATTATATCCGGTTCACTCCCATGGCCGGCAACCTGCCAACCGGAAAACCATCCAACACAGTCGAGATCCTGGCCAGACCGGGGGAGACCGTGCTTGAACCTGTTATCGTCGATCATCTGCCTGAGATCTATCAGGTTGAAATTGCTGACTTCACACCGATCAAGAATATGGACCCGCGTTATTGGGGCTGCGTGTTCATCACAGGATTGGACTACGATGCCATCTGGAACTACTACAGGTCGAACTATCCCCCCACGATCACTGATAGCACCATCGCCCAGATTGCCGATCAAATATTTAATGACCTCAACTACGCTGTCCAGAACAATCTGATTGTTTGCCCGGCGCCATACCAATCCTCAGATTCTGGATCCGTGATCAGTGAATGGGGCTCGATGCTCGTAGAAGGTCTCCAGGAGTTCTGGGAAGGGGTTGTAAATGCCTTCAATGCGCTCAAAGCCGGGATCGTCGACCAGGTCGCCACCGCAATCAATAAATTGGGCATTCCCTGTGATGCAGAGTGCAGAGCTGGACTGAAGATTGGATTGGAAATAGGATTCGCCTATTTCACCGGCCTGCCACCTAACCTGCCTTCCTTTGAACAGCTCAAGAATGAAGGCATTGAATATGCAATTTCTATGGCAGCTGCTGAGGCAGGCATTCCCTGCCCTGAACAATGCCAGAGTATCCTTCGGGAAGGTCTGGAAGAAGTTATCGACTCAGCCTCCCAGAACAATTCCCAACCAGGCTGCGTAAACGAGAATTGGGCTAATGTGTTGGGCAAACACAGCCTATGCTTGCCACCGGGAGTGGAAACCGCTGCTGTTCCAGAAGGCGTTTCCGAACCTGCCCGGGCTGCGGTCAGGATCACCAGAACGGGGCAAGAACCTCCCGGGCAATTCCAATATCACGGGCAAGCGGCCTACACAGTGACGGTCAGGTTCACGGGGGAAAATACCCAGCTGTCGGGGACCACAATCCCTTATACGTATTCTTATTTAGATTGGAATAAAGGATATCAACAATTTTTCAGCGTCCAGGCACCAGTGTTTAAACTCCAGAATGACGTCTTTGACGCCCAAACCTTACCCATCCCTCCACTTGCTCCCGGGGAAAGCATCACCATCCCCCTGTCATTAACACCCCATTCCTATTACATCCCCGAGCATCTCCATTCCCTGATGATCGAACTCAACTCCCGGAATCTGGAAATCGGGGATGTGGGCGGGGTTGGCGGCTCCAGGGGTTACCTGTTCGATTGGTTATGTCTCTATCGCGGGGGGGCGATCAAAATTGAGGCTTCCATTTCCTGCTTGAGTACGCCCAGCGGCTTGATTGGCAGCACCTCTCCGGACCAGGATTCGGAACTGGTGCCCTGCGGAAATCCAGCCGAACCGTTAATCTTCCAGGAGACAAGCGATGTATGTTATCCATAAAACCCCAGCAGGCGTGCCCGTCAGGAGCAAATGATATGAAGAGAATATCCCTATTAACCATTTTAATGATCCTGCTGGTGTCTGCCTGCACTCCAGAGAATCCCTCCGATCCCACATCCCTGATAGCCTGGATTGATGCCCCATTGGATGAATCGACCATTCCCCTGGCTCCCTACAAGATCGTTGCTCATGGTTCTGATCCAGGACAGATCAGCCTGCTTGAAATTTCCCTAGACGGGGAAGTTCTGGAGACGATCCAGAATCCTGATCCACAGGAGTTATTATTCTCGGTTCAATTGACCTGGACACCACCCAGCCCGGGCAGATACACGATCCAGGCCAGGGGGCAGAACAGCAGCGGCGCCTGGAGCGACTTTGCCCTGGCCCGAGTAACTGTTGAAGAAGAATTCCAACCCCTGGCAGCTCTGGAGCTGCTGCCAACAGAAACTCCCATAATTGAACTGATCAGTTGTGAGCCAAAAATCACCGCCCTAATGAACACAACCTGCCGACAGGGGCCAACCCCCTTTAACGAACCAGTTGTGTATCTATTGGAAGGCGAATCCGCACCAATCCTGGGGAGCAACCAGGATCTGAGCTGGTGGGCAGTGCTGCCGGAATCTCAGCCAGATCCCTGCTGGGTTTCAGGAGGGACTGTCGAAGCGACCTGTATCCCGGAGCAGTCTGAGATCTTGGATTCCCCACCCTATATCACCCGCGTCTTCCCATCCCATAATGTATTCTATTGGGGGGATAGTTCGCCGCGGTCCGTGACCATTCAGGCACAATGCGGAGGTGAGATTCCCCTTACAGGCGTAAGGCTGTTCTACCACCTGGCGGGAAATTCCGCCTGGTATAACGCCTCTATGGTATCCAGCTCGGGAGGAACCTGGCAGGCGCAGATCGATGCTCACACTTTTGCTGACTACAAGTCGATAAACTCAGCCGTTGTTGAGTATTACCTGCAAGCGACCAATCAAGCAGGACTGGTCACCAAAAGCCCACTATTCACCAATCTGGTTTTGAAAAAAGTCCCCTGATCTAAATTTTCGAGGAGCAAATCAATGAATGGGTTATTCAATAACTATCTTGAGGATTACGCAGAGCTGATCTTAATAGCCGGCCTCAATTACGAGTCTGGTCATCGACTCCAGATCGGGCTGATACCAGGCAGATCACCCCGCTTCTATACCCCCCTCGAAGCCGCGCCTCTTGTGCGCCTGCTGGCGAAAAAGGCTTACCAGATGGGAGCTCCTTTTGTAGAAGTTTTCTGGGGGGATCCCGAGCTGGACCTGATCCGCTATCAGAATGCACCTGAGGAATCCCTGGAGGAGATCCCGACCTGGTCTGTCGATGAGTACTACAAATCCACAGACAGGAAAGACGCCGGGGTCTTTATCGGGGGGTCAAATCCCTACCAGTTCAAAGATGTGGACAGTGCCTTGCTTTCTAAAATGCAGAAAGTTCGCTCTGAGTCCTTCCGTGAAGTCAACGAATATATGAATCTCAATCCAAGTCCTTGGATCATCGTCCTTTATCCCACACAAGCCTGGGCGCAGGCTGTTTTTCCGGACCTCGGACCGGATGCCGCAGTGGACAAGTTATCAGAATATCTGGTCAAATTCTACAGACTGGACAAAGAAGATCCTGTGGCCTACTGGAAGGGACATTTTGAGGATCTGAAAAAGCGAGCGGACAAACTGACCAGCCCAGGATTTGATCTGATCCATCTGTATGGCCCAGGCACAGATCTAAAAGTGGGACTTCCTCAAGGACATCGCTGGAAAACTGCTGTCATCGCTGACCGGGATGGCCGCGAAAATGCTGTAAATGTGCCGTCGGAAGAGGTGTTTACAGTTCCCGACAGGCTAAATGTCAATGGTTATGTATCCTCAACCAAGCCTTTCACGATGGGTGATGGTTTTGTGGATGGCCTCTATCTGGAATTCGAAGGGGGCAAGGTCACCAAAACACAAGCCAAAACAGGAGAGGAGTTCGTAAAGAAAACCCTCGAGATAGATGAAGGTTCCTCTCGATTGGGAGAACTTGCCCTGGTCCCAAATAGTTCGCCAATTTCTCGGGCTGGAGTGATCTTCCATAATACATTGTTAGACGAAAACGCCTCGATCCATGTTGCCATCGGTCGGGGAATTCGCAGCTGCCTGGAGGGGGGAGACGAGATGACCACTGAAGAATTTCTCAAATCAGGCGGCAATCACAGCACAGTCCACTACGATTTTATGCTCGGCTCCGACAAGATAGATGTGGATGGGATTGATGCGGCTGGAGAAATTCATCCCATAATGCGCAATGGTGAATGGGTCGAATCAGTGGATTAGTTATCCATTCTGGATCAAACCGGGAATGAGGGTCAGATTGAATAGACCACAGACCGGGACTGGGTGCTGATTGAATTGGAGTACTCATGAAATTAATAATGAGCCCCAATGTGGCCATCAGGACGAAAAGATACCAGGAAGCACTTGCATTTTATGCCAGTGTCTTCGGATTTGAGAACAGATCGGATGATCCAGATCTGGGAGATTTTGATGCTGCTCCTCTGAGGTTGTTCGTGATCAAGGATAGGGAGTTGGAAGGCCTGGTCCATGAGCTACTAGTTGATGATCTTGAAACCGCTCGCGAGAAGTTGGTGAAAGCGGGCTGTGAGGTGCTCCGCTGGGACGGGAAGGGAAAGGATTGCTACATTCGCGATCCGTTCGGAGTGATCTATAACCTTTGGGAAGAATAACGCCCACAATGAATATATATAGAACCTGATCTGGCCTACGACCAGATCAGGTTTTTTTTACGGATTATCATCCACAATCCACTCAGAAATCTTCCGTTGATCATCTCCACCAGCCCTTCCATCATTCCAGGATTGAACCGGTCACCCCCCATAATCATCAAAGTCCGCAGCGGTATGGTTTTGACCATTGACCGAATCATTAAGGCTGTGGGACTGTCTGGGTCCTCCTGGATCAGATTCTCAACACTCCTTTCCACCATTTTCAGGAGCAGTTTTCCGATCAATGTGCCCCTTAAATCCGCCAGGGGAGTATTGATCGTATAAGATCCCTTTACATCAGGCAGATTGGGAAGCAGATCCCGCCCTAATAATTCTCTAAAAACATCACCTGGAACCTGTGCGTCCGGAGGAAATTTATGATAATAAGGAAGCATGTCCCTGTCCGGGACAGCCACATTACGCTGGCTGGAGTGAACTTTCACTTCTCCTTCAAGTCGGATATCCCGCGATGAAGCTCCAACCAGTATCCGGTAGGCACCAGTCTCCACATGCCAGTCGCTTAATCCGGTATTGAAATAAGCAAACGCCCTGCGGTCCAGCACTACGCAGATCTCTTTTTCCTCACCAGGGACAAGTTCAACCTTTTCGAAACCTTTTAACTCCTTGTCCGGTCGGAAGGCGATGTGATCCATTGGCTGGACATAAACCTGGACAATCTCTTTTCCAGCTAGATTCCCAATATTTTTGACCTGGAACCTTATCGTATAGGATTCCAGGTCTTCGACCTGATCTTTACTTATCCGCAGGTTGTTATACTCGAAATCTGTGTAGCTGAGCCCGTGGCCGAAGGGGAAAAGGACTTCCTTCACCACGCTGTCATAGAATCGATAACCAACATATATGCTTTCGCGATATTCTACGATTTTTGGACCTCCAGGGAAATTTGGATAGGAGGGGTTATCATCCAATCTGATTGGAAAGGTCTCTGCCAATTTTCCACTGGGGTTGATGTCCCCATAGAGGATATCGGCAATCGCCCCAGCACCAGCCTGGCCGCTTAAATAACCCTCCAGGACTGCTTCTACATTCTCGATCCAGGGCATCTCCACCGGAGCACCATTGCTGAGCACAACCACCACTCGGTCATGGGCCTCACTTAGAGACTGGATCAATAAGTTATGGGATTCAGGCATCCCCATATGCTCTCGGTCCAGGCCTTCTGTCTCATAGTTATCAGGCAGGCCGGCGCAGATCACAACCACATCCGCCTTACGAGCGGCCTCGACAGCTTCATCGATCAATTTCTGATCAACCACTACCCCCCGAGTTGAATAACCGGGAGCATAACAAATCAGATCCTCTCCGGCAATAGCAATCACCTCATCATGGATCGTATCCAGCCGGGTTGGGTTCACCAGAGAGCTGCCTGCTCCCTGGAATCGGGGATGCGCCGCCATCTCACCAATTAGGGCGACTTTTGTCCCCTTCGCCAACGGAAGGGTTTTATTCAGATTCTTTAACAGAACGGCGCTTTCTCCTGCGACTTTTCTGGCCAGGATGTGATGAGCTTCCTGGTCGTACTGGAAATCCTCAGACAAAGTCTGGTCAGCTTTGAAAATAAGGTCCAAAATCCTCTCCACGGCCCGATCGAGGACGGCTTCTTCCAGATCCCCGGATTCGATTGCCGCAATGATCTTGGCGTCATTCCTGATATTGACCCCGGGCATTTCCAACTCCAGTCCCGCCTTCAGTCCTTCAACTGGATCATTGATCGCGCCCCAATCGGTCACAACCAGACCCTTATGTTCCCATTCACCCTTAAGGATCCTCATCAGCAACTGGGGGTGTTCACAGGCATAGGTACCGTTCACCAGGTTATAGGCGCCCATAACCGTCCAGGGTTGGGCTTCCTTCACTGCAATCTCGTAACCGGGCAGATAGATCTCCCGCAAAGCCCGTTCATCCACGATTGCGTCGATCGTCATCCGCCGGTATTCCTGGTTGTTCACTGCGTAATGTTTTAATGAGGTTCCAATTCCCTGGCTTTGCACTCCCTGGATATGGGCCTTTGCCATCTCGCCTGTCAGGTAGGGGTCCTCAGAGAAATATTCAAAATTCCTTCCACAAAGCGGAGAACGTTTGATATTCGCCCCCGGGCCAAGTATCACGCCGACCTTCTCCTGGCGGCATTCCTCCCCAAGCGCTACTCCCACTTGATAAATAAGCTCTCTATTCCAGGTTGCGGCCAAAGACGAGGCAGTTGGAAAACAGGTTGCTGGTGTAGTATTCGAGAGGCCGACAGTAGTCGGATCTCCTTCCTGCTTGCGCAGCCCATGAGGGCCATCAGTGATCATGATGGAAGGGATACCAAGTCGGTCAACTCCCTTAAGATACCAATAATTTAAGCCGGAACACATTCCAGCCTTCTCCTCCAGGGTCATTTGAGAGATTAATTCTTGGATCCTATTCATGCGCGTTTACCTTTTGTTTTTTTCGGATTACTGAATAGGTCCAGGCCAGGACGAAAAACGCAGTGGCTACCAGGACAATCGCAGGACCCGAAGCTACGTTTACGTAATAAGAAAGGTAGAGTCCAATTACTCCTGACGCGGAGGCAATCGTCGCGGCCAGGATCATCATCACCGGCAGACGTTTGGTCAGTAAATACGCGGCCGCAGCTGGTGAAACCAGCATAGCAACCATCAACGCTACCCCAACTGTCTGAAATGAAACCGCAATGGTTAATGCGATTAGCACCAGCTGCAGGTACTCGAAAACCCTTATGGGAATCCGCAGGGTCGCCGCCAGAGTGGGATCGAAGGTCAGGACCAGGAATTCCTTATAAAAAGCAAACACCAGGACCAGGATCAGGGCGCTGAAGACAGCGATCATGATCAACTGATTCCCGGAGACTCCTAACACATCTCCAAACAGGAAGTGGGTCAGGTCCACCGTGTAGCTTTTGACTGTGGATATGATGGCAATGCCCAAGGCGAACATTCCCGCAAAAATAATCCCTATGGCTGTGTCCTCTTTGATCCTGGCACCTTTACTGACCGCACCAATAGCTAACGAGACCAGTACTGCGGTGCCTGTTCCCCACCAAAATAGCGGCTCCCGGGCACCATCCGTGATCAGGTAGCCAACCGCAACACCGGGTAAGATCGAGTGAGCCAGGGCATCACCAAAAAAAGCCATGCCGCGCACCACTACATAGACACCAACCACAGCACAGACAATGCCAGTCAGAACGGCAGCGGTTAATCCCCGGACCATAAAGGAATAATTGAGAGGGGTTAAAAGCAGATCAAATAGGTTCATGATGTTCTCCATCACAGCATTCGTCACCAACTGCCAGTGTGTCAAAATCGCCTTCGATAAAGTGCAAATGGCCATGATAAGCCTGCTTCAGCAGGTCCCGGGTAAAGACTTCCTCTGGCGGACCGAATCCAAGCAGCTCCTTGTTTAGAAGCATCACCTGGTCAAATTGTTCAGCCGCCAGCCGCAAATCGTGCATGGAGATCAGCACTGCGACATCCTGGCTTTTAAGGGTGTTGAGGATTTCGAGGATCTTCTCCTGAGCTGGCACATCCAAGCCATTAAGGGGTTCATCCAGCAACATCAATTCCGCTTCCTGGGCCAGGGCGCGGGCAATGAACATGCGCTGCTGCTGCCCTCCAGAAAGCTCGCTGATCTGCCGTTTTGCATAAGGGCCCATATTCACAATATCCAAGGAACGGCTGACCTCATGCCAATCCTCCTTCTGTGGCCAAAGGAAAGGTCCCATCTTATTGATCCTGCCCATCATGACTACATCAGCAACCGTAGCCGGGAAAGTCCAATCTACCTGGCTGCGCTGGGGCACATATGCTATGCAGGAATGTCCGCCCGGGTCATGACCAGAGACCCGGACTAAACCCTGATCCGGGTTTTGGATGCCCGCGATTACCTTAAACAGGGTGGTCTTTCCCGCTCCGTTAGGTCCCACAACAGCCACAGCATCGCCGGGAGATAGTTCGAAGGTGATCTGATCAAGCACCCTGCCTGTCTCATAACGAACAATGACATCCGCCAACTCCAGGAGAGGGGCATCAGGTTTGTGGGGTGCATAGCGACGTGAAAAGGATTGATTTCGGAAGGTGTTGATTAGTTTTTTCATCCGTTTCCCTCAGTCAAGGCCGCTGACGATAGCATTGACATCATAGCGCATAAAATCAAGGTAGTTGCCAGCCGGTTCTCCATCAGTTAATGACCCAAAATAGATCTGGATCAGATCAACTCCAGTTTCCTCAGATACACGCTGGGATAAAGTGGGGTCAAAATCAATCCCAACAAAGATCGCCTTTACTTGATTGTCCCTAATTGTGTCAATCAGCCCTGCCAACTCCTGTCCAGAAGTTTCCACTTCTGTGGTCAGGGCGGGGATAACTGCTCCGATCTGAGTGAACCCATATTCCTCTGCAAAATAACGCAGGGATATATGATCGGTAACTAATTTGCGATTAGACTCAGGGATCCGATTGACTTCCTCCCGGATCCATTTATCCAGGGCGATCAGCTCTTCCTGATAGGCCACCCCGTTGGCTAAGTAGTCTGATGCGTGCTCAGGATCCAGATCCGAGAGAGCCCGGATGATGTTTTCAGACCAAACGATCAAGTTGTTGGGGTTGAACCAGACATGGGGGTCTATGCCGTTCTCATGGCTATGGCCCTCCTCATCCTCCTGGTCCGCCAGACCAGAATCAACCGGACCAGGCAATTCTTGTAGTTGGATGCCATCGGAAACCACCACCAGTTCGGCTTCTGTGCTCGAGCCATCCAAAAGGATAGGTAAAAAACCTTCCAGATCCAAGCCATTGATAAAGATGATATTTGCCTGGGAGATTTGCACCATATCCTGGGGAGCGGGCTGGTAGGAATGAGGATTCTGGCCTGGTGCCAGCAGTACTGTGACCTGGTTATTCTCCCCGGCTATCTGCCGCACAACATCCCCAATAAAAGTTGTGGTTGCCACAATTTTCAGCCTTGAGTTCCCATCTCCTGCCTGGCGCTCTTCAACCGGTCTACAGGCCACAAGAACGATCATGATTATCAGGGCGATTCCGTAAAGCTTTAGTTTATTATGCATATGGTTTTCACTCAATTGTGCTTAAGAACAGGTCTGGCAGATACCAAACAGCTGCAGCCAATGCTCCTCCACCAGGTAGCCGGTCTCTCCTTCTATCCTACTGATGTATGCTGATATCCCTTCATTACCCTCTACAACACGCATATTCCCGCAGCTGGTGCAAATCAGCAGATGTTTATGACCCTCAATGACGGGATAAATGGCATGGCAACCGCCCGGTTGATGGATCTGTTGGATCAGTCCCAGATCATCCAACGTTTCCAGGGTGCGGTATACACTGGCTATGCCAGGGGGGGAATCCAACTTAAGTGTAAGTTGGTATATATCCTGCGGCGTGAGGGGAATTTCGCTGTTTGCAAGGATGCTCATGACCTGCAGGCGCGGTTGAGTGACTCGATATCCTTTTTGATGGAGAGTGGATTTCCAATTCTCCAAGCATTGTTCCGGTGTTGAAAATGTCATGGCACGCGTCCTTACTGATAATAATTATCATTATCAGTATACCAGAATACAAAAAGGTGTCAATCACAAGGGACAAAAGAAGTTTTGCCTGTATCCATACGCAGGGATCAGATCCTTTAATAGGACCTGGTCCGTGGTATTAAAGCAAAACCGGGCTGCAAATAGCAGCCCGGTAATAGGTTCAGTTCTATCTATGGCGATGGGGTCAATGTATATATCGCGCCCGGCGTGTTGGCGGTAGTTCCCGGAACTGTCGGTACCGGGGTGACCAGGTTGACCCGCACACTCAAAGTCTGCCCGGGGAAGATCGAGTTGGGATCTTCCAGGTCGTTACGATCCAGGATATCTTCCACAGTGCTGCGCAGGGCCAGGGCAATCGATCCTATCGAGTCACCCGGTCGGACGATATATTCCACAGGGAAGCCCGGCTGGAGATCAAACGGGATCGGCGTGGTCGTAGGCACCGTAGCATCAGGAGCGGGGATGTATACCTCATCACCCCCATAAAGGATCGGATTAGTAAGGTCGAGATTCAGCCGGTCCTCACCCTTGTTGTACCAAAGCAAAGTAAAGATATCCACGCCGAATTTTTCAGCAATAGACCAGAAAGTGTCGTTTTCCTCAGCAGTATAGATCACCGCTCCGGAACGTGTTGGCTCAGGGCTGGGTGTAGGCGTGTCCGTGGGCGGAGATTCAGTAGGGGTCAGTGTAATAGTCGCAGTCGGCGGCACTGGAGTGGGCGTAAATGTTATTGTGGGAGTCGGTGTTTTAGAGGCAAAAATCGCCCCGATATCCAGTCTGGCCCCGGTCAGCCAAGTAATCACGAACGCGGCACCAAGGATAATCAGAAGGACAGCTCCGACAAACATGGCGATCGTTTGCCAGGATTGGGTTTTGCGTTTGCGGTAAGAGTCTATGATATCTTTGGTCGATTCTTGTTTACTCATAGGATCTTTTCCTTCTTACACTGAGCACACATTGTACCATTTTCCAAAAAGGATAGACTGCGCCCAATCAAGTTCCCTGGACTTAATTCTACCTTAATTTTTACGGGCCAACCCACTGCACCGCCCAGCAAGTACTTAGCGGTGGATTGAGAGGGAATCCCAAACTGCCTTTGTGTCAGTCGAATCAGTATTGGCAATTACCATCAGGAAAACCTGGATGGTCTCCCCCTGATAGCTATCAAGATCGATCTCAAAGGATTTCATCTGCCCATCACAAATCTCCTTCCAATCCCAGAGTGTGCTCCGGGTCGACGGGTCTTCAGCAATCATGATGGTGATTCTGTAGGTGACATCACCGCTCCCGCAAGATCCATTATAGTTTGTGGTCAGTCCCACCCGGCCAAATAGCAGATCCCCGGAATTGACTTTATAGGTCGGGAAACGCCCAATGATATAGTTGCCCGCTCCCTGAGGAGGGTAGGTTGCCAGCAGCACTCCAGAAATATCTCCCCCTTCGAGAAATTGTTGATCCAAGAGGGCCACATATGGATCTCCCGGACCTCCGGGCAGATCAAAATTGAGGATATCCTCGCCCAGACCAACATAGTCAATGGGTACGGATCCACTTCCCCACGCAGCCTTGTCTGCCTGGATATTAAAATCAAACATCAATCCCGTCCCATCCACAACATTGATCTTGACCCAAAAAGCTTTCGAATAATCCCCAATGCCAAATCCCTCACCTTTGACATTGCGCAGCTTCCAGTTACCCTGATAAACCCCTGTTTCCTCTGGTGCGATCAAGTCCAGGGAAACATCGATCGTTTCACCAGGGAGAACAGGTTCGGATGTCAGGAATTGGGAGGTCGGCCCCCCCATAATATCCCCGCTATCGAAATAGAGCAGATATCCAATCGTCCAAGGGCATGAACCAGCGTTTTCCAACCGCCAGATCTTGGTGAAAGCCTCCCCCGGCGCCAGGTCCATCTCATCGGGGATGGTTACATCCTTGATAAATCTGACCCTGTCGCAAGGCGAGGAGGTCTCGTTTTTAGGACTCGTGGGAGTTAAAGCAGGTATGGCAAATGTCTCTTCGGGTTGGGGAGTAGAATCATACTCTGGCAGGTCGGTTCCGGGAGATGCTGTCCTGTTAACACCTCCCAATGCCAATACTGTCCGAGCTGCTTCGGTGTAGAGAGCTCCGGGTTTACCTTCCGGCGGAATATTTTCCTGGGGCAAAGTGCAGGCGCTCAGCAGCGAAGACCCTATCAAAAGAAGAATCATCCAGCGCTTAACCATATCCTCCATCCAGACCAGTTTTGATCCAACCACATTCTATCGCATAGCTCTGCAAGGCCCGCGTTGTTCGCGAATTGCACATCTCCAAGATCAAACCTTTTGAAGATAACCAGGGTCCTTTCGGATCATATCCAGTGAATGCCGCAAATAATCATCGATAGGATAATCCTCGACTTTGTCCAGATCTACCCAGATATAGCCCTCTGCCTCCTCGTTCAAGCGGACTTCACCTGGCTCAACGCGGCACACAAAATCAAAGAAAATAAAATGCTTCTGTTCCCAGAAACATTCATCAAACACAAATTCCTGATAGCCTAAAAATTCCGCCCGGGTCAAATTCAAACCGGTTTCTTCTCTAATTTCTCGCCCCAGAGCTTCAAATAGATGTTCTCCCAATTCGACATGTCCGCCGGGGATGGTGTAATTCCCATGCCATTTGTGAGTCTGGACGATCAGGAGTTGATCATTATCATTGAAGATCAGGGCTCCAACAGTTGGTTCAGGATACTGCTGTTCCTTTTTCATTTTTATTTCCAGGGTGTCATAACGATTGAATAATCCAAAATCATTGGCCGTTGACTCATTAAAGTTCCTGAAGGCGGCCTTGCATAGACCATGGTCCTGTCCAGGTGATGATCACTTCTTCAATTCTTCCCAGGAGGTTGTGCTCACTTTCCACGAAGACAAGTTTATTGGTTGGAGTGCGTCCCCGCCAACGCCCCTTCTGCTGGCCCTCGAACAAGACTTCCACAATGCCGTCCAGATAACTGCGGTTAATATCAGCTGCTATCCTCTCTTGGAGTTCCTCTACCAGCCTAAAGCGGCGCCATTTCTCATCATCAGGCACATCATCTTCCATTTTTCTTGCCGCTACTGTGCCCGGCCTGACAGAATACCGGGCCAAATGAACCACATCCAGTTTCAACTCGTCCAGCAAATCATATGAGCTTTGGAAATATTCCTTTGTCTCTCCAGGAAATCCCACGATCACATCCGTGGCGATACTTACGCCCTTAATCCTTTCCCGGATCTGGCCAATGAGATCGCGGTACTGTTTGATGGAATACTCCCTTTTCATTTCCCGCAGAACCTGGTCGTGGCCAGCCTGATGAGGTACTTCAATATGGGGCATCAATTTCGGCAGCTCAGCCACCACATCCATCAATTCCGTACTGAACCAATTTGGATGGGAAGTCAGAAATCGGATCCGTTCCAAACCATCAACGTCATGAATTAATCTTAATAAGGACGATAATCTGGTTGGCTGGGGCAGATCCAAGCCATAGCGGTCTACGATCTGTCCCAATAATGTGATTTCTTTTACTCCCTGGGATGCCAGGGAGCGGACTTCATTCAGGACATCCTCCACTGGCCGGCTGCGTTCCACACCCCGGCGATAGGGGATGATGCAGTAAGTACATGCATGAGAGCAGCCCAGCACAACAGGCACAAAGGCGGAAACCAGATTATCCCGGTCCTCAGCCGGGAGGGTCAATTCCCCATCCATAAAGGCAAAACGACGCGATGTGGCTTCTTGCTCCCAGGTCTTGGTCTCGTCCTGAGTTAAGAGAGCCATCAGCGGTCCTGGGTCTGATGGAGGGGAAAATACGTCCACATGAGGAAACTGCGCTTCTAGGTCTGCTGTGCCTTTGATTCCCACCAAGCAGCCCATGACATTGATGACCACCTCCGGGTTTCGTTGTTTGAGGTTCTTTAAGGAACCAATCCTACCGACCGCACTATCTTCCGCGCTTTGGCGCACAACGCAGGTGTTCAGCACAACCACATCTGCATCTTCCGCCCGAGCGGTGGGTTGAAAATCCAATCCCTCCAATGCCGATGCCACCCGGCGTGAATCCGCCACGTTCATTTGACATCCGGAGGTCCATATATGATATTTCATGGGGGCCATTATATCGCATTGAGAGTATAGAACCAGGAAGTCACCTACAATACTTGCCCCACCAGGCCCATCACTATAAAAATGCTGGGCGTCCGCCGCATTCCCAGACGCCCAGCATTGATTCGAACAAAAAACTGTATGTTATTGAATTCTCTAGTCCAGAGTCAGATCCGCCTCCTCGATGAGGATGCGCTCCAGGGCCATGGTATGGCTGCAGCGCTCCCTGGTTTGGAAGAAATCACAATCGCAACGCCACTCCCCATCCTTATAAGAGACCTGGTGAGCGTTATTCTGCCCTTGCAGTGTCACGGAAAGGGCGTTGATCTTGATCCGTTCACGCTCGGTGGCGTATTGTTTCGATTTTTGGATTTTTCCAATCATCCCAGAATCCATACTTTTCACCTCCACATACAAAGAAATAAAAAGCACGCAGCCTGAGCATGCGTGCATTGGGTCCTATCGGTCAGCTATTCTTTTTGAGTCAACCTTTCCCATAATTGACCACCTTTAACACTCCACCAGTATACGTCGTTTGTTTTATAAAGTCAACGAGAACCCGTTCGCAGACCAGAACCAAAGGCCGCAATTAACCCTCATATTTCATCCAGATCAAGATCCGATCAGGTTTGAACCAGTGCGTTTCCAGAGCTTGATTGGTCTTCCGGGCAGGAAAGTTCAGGCGCAATGGGCGCTTCAGCCCCGGTTCAGCCAGCCAGACTGGTAAAAAGGTATCCAACAGAACTCCTTCCATTTCTGGCGTGGAAGCCAGCCAGATCCAGTCTGCCTGCGTTTTTGAGGATTGCCAGGAAATAACGCCGATCAATTCTCTTCCAGCCATCACTGACCACTGATAGATCTTGGGGTCGATCAGGGTCAAGCGAGTCAACCTGCCTGTCAATCCACCCCGCAGATATTGAGGTTGGAAAGGGAGATGCCAGCGCACCTCCGGTGGATAGTTCTTTTCAAGCCAGACTCGCTGCTGTTTCCAATGACCCTGGCGATGGGGTACTACCTGGAAACCAGGAACCTGCCAATCCTTAAACCCTGCAGGCACATCCTCCGGCTGAAGTATCCAGGTAGTTCGGCGCGAGATTTCACAAAAACCCTGACGGAGATAAAGATCGACGGCTCCTTGATTTCCTTCATCTACCTGGAGCCAAATTCCATCCAGTTTCCGCGGCAGCAGAAAATCAAGGGCTTGGCTGACCAAGGAACGCGCAATGCCCTTACGCTGATAATCTGGATGGACTGCCACATTGGCAATCATATAATAATGTTTTCCATCAACATGATATGGAACCAGGCTTAAATTACCGATGATCTCACCTGCTTCCTCCCAAACATAACCGGTAAAAGGCATGGAGACCCGGCCGGCCATATGATAAGCCCATTCCTGGAAGCGCTTATTATGCGCGGATGAGCGCATCTTGCGCAGCAGGGCTTCTCCGTCCGCGGAGAGGCGATCAGCGAAGCACAGCTCAACCAGATCTGACACAGGAAGCATGTCCGTGCGTACATCAAAACCTCGGATAGGTAAAGGAACGGCATCGCCGGTTGTTTTCAAAACCATGGAAATGATTTTACCATCAGGCCTGAGGTTGATTGCCCTTGGCAGGATTGGAGTGATTAATGACCCGAGGAACTCAGGACATGAGGGATGGGTATGCCTAAATGATGACAGATAACTACAAAACCAAATAGTGATAAAATCTAAGCACTGATGGATTCAACAAACCGAATTGTAGATAAGTATTCTCATTCTTGGACAATAATCGAGGGATGAAAAAGGAAGTGATTATGTCAAACAAAACGAAAGTTCTTGTGACGGGCGCGGGGGGATTCATAGGAACTCATTTAGTAAGTAGTCTCAAAAAACAGGGGTATTGGGTACGCGGAGTCGATCTGAAATACCCTGAATTTAGCGAGACTGACGCGGACGAATTTGAGATCCTCGATCTTCGCCGATGGGAAAATTGCCAACAAGCGACACGCAATATAGACGAAGTGTATGCCTTAGCTGCTGATATGGGAGGCATGGGATATATTTCCTCAAATCACGCCCAAATATTGCACAATAACATCCTGATCAATGTGCATACAATCGAGGCAGCCAGAGAAAATGGCATCAAAAAGTACTTGTTTTCGTCTTCAGCCTGTATTTACCCGGAATACCTCCAGGAAGTCACAAATGTTGCTCCATTAAAGGAAACTGATGCCTATCCTGCAGCTCCCCAAGATGCCTATGGCTGGGAGAAGTTGACCACTGAAAATCTTTGCATGAGGTACCATGAAGCATTCGATATGAAGGTTTATATCGTTAGATTCCATAATGTTTATGGCCCTCTTGGAACATGGGAAGGTGGTCGTGAAAAAGTCCCTGCTGCATTTTGCAGGAAAGCGGCAGTGGCAAAATTGACCGGCAATGCAGAATTCGAGATTTGGGGCGATGGTGAGCAAACAAGGTCTTTTTGTTATATCGATGATATTATTTTGGGTCTTCACAAGTTGATGCAATCCGATTTCCATGAACCCCTCAATATGGGGCGTGATCGCATGGTCTCAATCAATGAACTTGCTGATATCGTATCTGATGTTGCAGGGATTGAAATTGAGAAGAACCACGTAGAAGGGCCAGAGGGAGTCAGGGGCAGAAATTCTGATAATACTCTTCTCAAAAAAGTATTAGACTGGTCTCCAGAAATATCCCTTGAACAAGGAATGGTTACCACTTATAAGTGGATCGAGGAGCAAGTTCAAGAAAAATATGGCCAATCGAATGATGATGTAGGCAAGCTTTCTCACAGCAAGGTGGTTTGATATTTAATTGATCGTGGCGACCCTGAGGGTCGCCACAATAATTCTTTTGATAAGAACCGGGGTAGGTTTCAACCGCCCCGGTTTAATGTTAACGGTCATGTGAATCAGGTTTACACCTCGAGCGAGATAGTCACCGGCCCATCATTGATGATCTCCACCACCATATGCGCTCCAAACTCACCTTCGCCGGTCGGTATCCCCAGATCGCGTAAACTCTGAGCAAAAAATGTTGATAGGGGCCTGGCAATATCGGGTGGGGCAGCATCCGTGAAACTCGGCCTGTGGCCGCGACGAGTATCCGCAAACAGGGTAAATTGTGGGATCACCAAAGCTTCTCCTCCCGCATCAAGGAGAGAGATATTCATCTTTCGCTGACCATCCGGGAAGATACGCATTTGGGCGATTTTTTCAGCCATTTTTTTGGCAGAAGCTTCATCATCCGTCGGTCCTACACCCAGCAAGATGACCAATCCTTTCCCAATATCAGCCAGGATCATCCCATCCACTGTAACACTTCCCCGCTGTACGCGCTGGACGACTGCTTTCACAGCTTACTTCCTCGATCCAAAAAATCCTATCGCCTCCCGGACTTCGGACATCGTATCCCCGGCAATCACCTTGGCTCGATTAGCACCATCTTCAAGTACATCCTGCACAAATTTGGGATCCTGGGCCAATTCCCCCCTTTTTGTCCGGAAAGGTACCAGATATTGATTGAGATTGAGCGCTAATTTCCGTTTGCAATCCACGCAGCCAATACCCGCTGACCGGCATTCCTGGTTGATTTCATCGATTTCATTCTGCGAAGAGAAGATCTTATGCAGAGTGAACACATTACATACATCCGGGTTGCCTGGATCATCTCTTCTGATGCGCTGAGGGTCTGTAACCATGCTCATGATCCGCTTTTCCGTTTCTTCCGGGGTTGCTGCCAGCTCAATGTGGTTATCCAGGCTTTTACTCATCTTGCGTTCCCCATCTATCCCCAGGACCTTGGGAACCTGGGTGATCTTAGCCTGCGGTTCAACCAGGATGTCGGTCTCATAACGGTGATTAAAGGAGCGCACCACTTCGCGAGCAAACTCCAGGTGGGGGATCTGATCGGTGCCGACAGGGACGACATCCGCTTTATAGAGCAGAATATCTGCTGACATGAGGACTGGATAGCCTACCAATCCGTAGTTGACATTGTCTGGATTATCGCGGACTTTTTCTTTGAAAGTGGGCAAGGCTGTAAGCTTGCCAAGGGGAGTCACCATAGACAGAATAGTATGCAGTTCCATCACTTCAGGGACATGCGACTGTACAAATATGATGCTTTTACCAGGATCCATCCCAGCAGCCAGCCAATCCAGAGTCATTTCCTGGGTGTTCAGGGCTAAGTCATGGGTGGTTTCCACAGTCGTCAGGGCATGAATATCCACCACGCAGTATACTGCCCGGTAATCATCTTGCAGAGCCACGTAATTCTTGATGGCGCCCAGGTAATTTCCTAAATGCTGGCGACCCGTAGGCCGAGCACCCGAAAAGACTCTGCCTTTTTTTTCAGTCATGCAAATTACTCCTTAATATACTCCCTGAAAAGATCCAGTATCTCCGGCGGATCCGCATGTCGTCCGGTTTCCAGTTTTGAGTAGATCAAATCCCCATCCACACGAATCTCAAAGGCTCCGCCTGCGGATTCGATCAACTCGATCCCGGATATGTATTCTGCAAATTCCTTCTTAAAGGCACCCTCCAAACTGAGGGCTCTCGGGATGTAATTTCAAGGAACACAATATTCGATTGAGATCGTATACTTCATTAATATTCTCCTGTTGAATTGAAAAATAGTATATCACAAGGGATTAGCGAACTCGTGCCTTCCAAAACCCAGACCTTTTTACCTGTGCTACAATCGATAAGAAGACATGAATCAAATCAGCGATATCAGACCCTCACCTTTGGCAGGACGCTGGTATCCCGCTAACTCCAAACAATTGGCGGAATCTGTGGACGACTACATCGCACAGGCGCAGGTTCCGGCCATCTCTGGGGAGATAGTTGCCCTGATCTCCCCCCACGCGGGACATCTCTATTCCGGACCTGTAGCAGGCTATGCCTTTAAGGCCCTTCAGTACAGACAGGCTGATCTAGTAGTGATCCTGTCTCCTTTCCACCAGATCCATTCTGGTGCAATTCTCACCTCGGGGCACTCCGCGTATCAAACTCCGCTGGGAGAAGTTCCAGTCGATCTGGACAGCCTGGAATGGGTAGATACCTCTCTTCGCAATCGAGCAGGCGTGGGCTTATCCCAGATCCGAAACGACGGTGAACATGCCATTGAAATCCTGCTGCCTTTTTTCCAGCGCACATTTACGGACGGATTTAAACTTCTGCCGCTGATGATCAGGGACCAGGATCCCTCACTGATGCGTACCCTGGGATCGACCCTGGCAGAACTGATGGGTTCAAGGGATGCCCTCTTAGCTGCCAGCACAGATCTATCGCACTTCCACCCAGCCGCTAAAGCCAGAGAACTGGATCAAACCATCATCCAGGGCATTCAGTCTCTCGATCCAGAAAAGCTTTATCAGTCCCAGAAAGAAAATACCGGCTCTGCCTGTGGATTGGGAGCTTTGGCGGCAGTGATCTGGGCGGTTAACACCGCTGGCGAATCAAAGGCTCATATCTTAAACTACGCCAATTCCGGAAATATCACCGGAGACAATAGCAGAGTAGTTGGTTATACTTCAGTAGTCATTACTCACGGATAAAACATATGATCTGGAACTTTTTATTGATCTTATTTCTTGTGGCCCTAAATGGGTTTTTTGTAGCCACTGAATTCGCGGTGATAACCGCCCGCAAGACACGGGTCCGGCTTGAGGCTGAAGAGGGGAAAAAGGCTGCCCAGCTTGTCCTGGGCTGGCTCGAGAATCCCGGTGAGCGGGATCGCTTAATCGCTGCCGCTCAATTAGGAATCACCATCGTCAGCCTGGCTTTGGGTGCCGTCGGTGAAAACACATTTGAAGCCCTGCTGGAACCGGTGTTCCACTCCATGGCAATCCCGATTGAATGGGCCAGGATAGAACCCATTTTGACCGCCCTTCCTCTAGTGATCTCTCTGATCCTGGTGACCAGCCTGCATGTTGTCCTGGGAGAGCAGGTGCCGAAAGTGGCTGCCCTGGAATCTCCTGAGAAAGTCTCTTTATTCGTAGCTCATCCGATGAAATGGTTCAGCCTGATCTTTACCTGGTTTGTTAATTTACTGGATTGGACAACCCAGGCCATCTTACGCCTGGTTGGCGTAAAGAGTTCCGGAGGAGGACATTCCCTGATCTATTCAGTGGATGAATTAAAAGAAATCCTAACAGAATCCGAACAATTGGGGACTATCGTAACGCCCCAGCGGGAATTGTTCAATGCCATCTTTGATTTTAACCGCCTGCTTGTGCGCCAGGTGATGATCCCCCGCACCGAGATCGTCGCCCTCCCGGCAGAGTCAACCATCGAGAATTGCATCAACGTTATTGTCGACAGTCGTTTTACAAAATTCCCTGTTTTCGAAGGAAATCTTGACAAAATCATCGGTGTCGTCCATATCAAAGATCTGCTTAAGGCCAGGGAATCAACAGATTTGGGCTCAAAAACCGTCGCAGAATTTGCCCGGTCACCACTGATGGTACCGGAAAGCAGTTCGGTCTGGACCTTGATGAATCTGTTTCAAAAACACAGCCGGCATATTGCCATTGTACTGGATGAGTACGGCGGTACAGCCGGATTGATCACCCTGGAGGACCTGTTAGAGGAAATTGTTGGGGAGATCAAGAATCCATTCGATGATGTTGTGCCCGAAATCCAGCGCATCGACCAGGATAATATCCTTGTGGACGGATTAACCCTGATTGAGGACGTGAACGAATTTACGGGAACAAATTTCCATGATGATAACTATGACACTATCGCTGGTTTCTTTTTAGGACACCTGGACCATATCCCAACCATTGGTGAAGAAATCAAAATAGCAAGCGGAATCCAATTTCGAGTTACAGAGATGGATGGGCTAAGGATTGCCAAAATCCAGATCACTGGGGTCTAAGCCAGATGGTTCCCGCTCCCGGAATCAAATCCCATATTGCTCGCTTGGCAGTGAATGTCCCCCATGTACAGGGTATCTTTGACTATCATCTTCCACAGGAAACCCAATCCAATTTTGAACTAGGGCAGCTCGTTGAGGTACCTTTTGGAAGACAATCGGTTCAAGGAATAATCATTGATTTTCCTGAGAGGCCTGCAGTTACTCAAACCAAAGCCGTTCAGAAGATCCTCGACCCAGTACCAGTAGTCACCCTGGAGCAAATCGAATTGGCTCATTATATAGCACGGGAGACTCTTTCCCCTTTGGGGGTCACTCTCCAGGCTATGGTACCGGCAGGACTGAGCGTCCAGGCAGACATCCAATATCACCTGTCTGAAAAAATTTCGAATCAGTTAGTAGAAGGTCAACCTTTTTCACAAGAACTGACTCCATCCCAAACCCGACTATTGGATTTATTCATTAAACGCGGACCCCTCCGAGGCCGGCAGCTGGACCGGGCGCTCCCTCACAATAACTGGCGCAAAACAGCAGGTGCATTGGCCCGCAGGGGAATTCTTGAGAGCCAATCTACGCTGGCTGATCCAAGCGTTAAACCAAAATATGAACGGCAATTACAGTTCATTGGCGACTCTGAGGGTGCACTTGAACAAATGGATGATTTGGCCCGCAAGGGTTTTCCAGAAGCTCTTTCCAGACGGCAGCAGACACTCCAACTGATCATGCAACAGCCTGCGCCGGTTCCCCTTTCAGATATATACAAACAGACCCGCTCCAATTTGAGTGATATTAAGACTCTGATCCAGAGAGGCCTGGCAGAAATCATCGAAGTCGCCGTGCATCGCGACCCCCTGGAAGACCTTGAAGTTGAGCCCAGCTATGCGCCAAAACTCACTCCGGACCAAGAAGATGTCTGGGAGGTAATTCGGGAATCATTCAACCAAGAAAACCCTTCACCCTTCCTGCTCCAAGGAGTCACCGGATCTGGAAAAACAGAGATCTACCTGCAGGCTGTGGAAGAAACCCTCCGGCGTGGGAAACAAGCCATTGTCCTTGTACCAGAGATCGCCCTCACCCCCCAAACGGTGAGCCGCTTCATGGGACGTTTTCCCGGACGAGTGGGCGTGCTGCACTCGGAATTATCCGCCGGTGAGCGCTACGACACCTGGCGCCTGGCCAGAGCCGGCGCGCTGGATATTGTGGTCGGACCCCGCAGTGCCCTGTTTACGCCCTTTCTAGATCCAGGTTTGATCGTGGTGGACGAATGCCATGATGGCTCCTATTACCAGGGAGATCTGGCGCCAAGATATCACGCCCTTCAGGCAGCCGTAGCATACGGGGCGATCTGCGGTGCGGTCTGCATCCTGGGTTCTGCCACTCCCAATATCACCAATCGTTACCAGTGCGAAGCGGGGCGGTGGACTTATCTAAGATTACCCGAGCGGATCCTGGCTCATAAGAACTCCATTCAGGTCCAGATCAACCAGGCCCATCAGGATCCTGAAAATCCCCGCTATCAGGATATTGATGATCATCTACAAATGGCATCTCTTCCAGAGGTGCAGGTCGTGGACATGCGTTCTGAACTTAAGTCAGGTAACCGCTCGATATTCAGCCGGAAATTGCATGATGCTTTATCAAGCACGCTCGAGAAGAGTCAGCAGGCCATCTTATTCCTCAACCGGCGCGGAAGCGCCAGCTACGTCTTCTGCCGCGACTGCGGTCATTCCTTGCGCTGTCCTCGCTGCGAGACATCCCTGACCTCTCACAAAAAAGACAATTCGCTCCACTGCCACCACTGCGGGTATAAGCGTGGTATCCCCAGAGCCTGTCCTATCTGCAAGTCAAATCGCATCCGCCATATGGGCACAGGAACCGAGCAGGTTGAATCCGCAATACACAAGCTATTTCCAGGAGCTCGCACCCTGCGCTGGGATCGGGATACAACCAGGACCAAGGGAGCCCACTGGGAGATCATGGAGAAGATCATATCTTATCAGGCCGATATTATTATTGGCACCCAGATGTTGGCCAAAGGTTTGGATTTGCCGTTGGTGACTCTTGTAGGGGTAGTGCTGGCCGAAAGTGGCTTACACCTTCCAGATTACAGGGCTGCAGAAAGGACCTTTCAAACATTGACCCAGGTAGCAGGACGGGCGGGGCGTAGCCCATTGGGTGGCGGAGTGATCCTGCAGACCTTTGAGCCAGACCATTATGTTATCCAGGCCGCCGCCGGGCATGACTTTAACGGGTTTTATCGACAGGAAATCAACTACAGGAGGGAGTTGGGGTATCCTCCCTTCTTGAAGTTAGTCCGGCTCGAGGTGCGCGACCGAGATCAAAAAACAGCCGAGAGCAAATCCCAGACTTACGCAGCAGCCCTGGAAGGCTGGATCAAGACTGAAGGCTACCGGTCCACTCGTATTGTGGGCCCCACTCCACCTTATTTTGCAAAACTCCGCGGTGAATACCGGTGGCAACTGCTGATCAAAGGGCCAGATCCGGTCAAGTTGGTACGTGACCATCCTCCCGGTCCAGAATGGACCATCGAAGTAGATCCTCCCACGATTCTATAATTGACTGCTTAACCACCGAGGTCGAGGGGACCCGCCCATTCTTCAATAGGCGGGTTCTATTTAATAAATCCTATTTGGATCAACTGCAAGATTTCAAGAATTTTTCGATCCGGTCCAGGGCTTTTTCGATATTCTCATACCTGGTGGCATACGAGCAACGCACAAAGCCATCTCCCCCGGCACCAAAACTAGAGCCTGGCACAACTGCCACCTTTGCCTCTTCCAGCAGGCGCAGGGCAAAGGTCTCATCGTCGAGTCCCGTGCTGGTGATCCTTGGGAAGGCATAAAAAGCTCCCTGGGGCATTATGGTTTCCAGGCCAATCTCATTCAAGCGAGAGACGATCAGTTTCCTTCGCCGGTCGTATTTTAAACGCATTTCCTCGGCATGCTCAGCACCCGCTTGAAGAGCTGCCAGGGCAGCGTGCTGGGATATCGAAGGAGCCGACATCACTGTGTACTGGTGAATGCGAACAAGACCCGTGAGGATCTCTGCTGGCGCAGCGGCATAGCCCACACGCCAGCCGGTCATGGCATAACTCTTGGAGAACCCACCCAGCGTGATTGTGCGCTCTTTCATGCCTGGTAGTGAGGCGAAGCAGATATGCTCCACGCCATACACAAGGTTTTCATAAATCTCATCCGATATCACCAGCAAATCATATTTCTCAGCAATCCGGCTGATGGCCAGCAGGTTTTCGCGTGTGGCCACCACTCCGGTAGGATTACTGGGAAAACCGATAAAGATAGCCTTAGTGGCAGATGTGATAGCAGCCTCTATCAGTTCCGGTTCCGGCTGGAAGCCGTTTTCCATCGTTCCTGGCACCTCAATGGGCACACCACCAGCCAGCAGCACCTCGGCCTGATAGGAGATAAAACAGGGTGTAGGGATGATGATCTCTTCCCCGGGATCGATCACCGCGGTGAGAGCCAGGTAAAGAGCTTCAGAAACCCCCACCGTTACCATCACTTGATTGACAGGATTGTAGCAGACCTGGTATTTACTTTCTAAAAGATCCGAAATGGCCTCCCGGAGTTCATAAATGCCGGCGTTTGCAGTATAGTGAGTCTCACCTCGTCGGAGAGCTTCAATTCCAGCTTTCAAAATAGGTTGAGGTGTTGTGAAGTCCGGCTCTCCGATCCCCAGGGAGATGACATCGTCCATTGTCGCGACCTTATCAAAGATCTTCCGGATACCGGATGGTTTAAGGTTTTCAACCCGCTTGGCTAAAAAATCTCTCGGCATTGGGCTCCTTGCCAGGCCATGTATGGAGTAGTTAGAAATCGACGGCTGTGTTGTCTCCGAGATTGATGCGGATGGGTTTTCCCTTGAGCGTGGTGTTCTGGCCGATCAATGAGCCTTCCAGAACCAGTCCTTCGATCTGGGTCCCTTGTTCGATGATGGCATTCTCGATCTTGCATCCCACAACCCTGCATCCAGCTTCTATGGTCGTATATGGGCCGATCACTGAGGCTTCAACCTCGGACTCAGGGTGGATGAAAACTGGCGGAATGACAGCCACACCCATGCGCTGGGAGGCTTTTTCAGAATTATCATGTCCATGCTCCAATAAATAGCGATTGGTACTGAGCATTGATTCAAAGGTCCCGGCATCCAGCCAGACATTGACCTTTTCAGTCCGCATCTGACAAGATTCATCTTCAAGCATGATATTGATGGCATCTGCCAGAAAATACTCGCCTTTCAGCCGCAGTTCCTGATCCATCTGCTTCTCAATAGCAGCGACCAGATCGCTCCCTTCTTTGAAATAGTAAAAACCTACCAGGGCCAGGTTATTATCCATGGCTTTGGGTTTTTCGATCAATCGCGTCACACGTTTGTCCTGCCCCAATTCCGCTACACCAAACCTGCGGGGGTCAGGTACGGGTTTAACTAAGGCGACCACATCAGCTTTCTCTTTATCAAGGAAAGCCAGATCTGTTTCGATCAAGGTGTCTGCAAAGACCATGATCATTGGACCGCTGATATGCTCTTTTGCCAGGTAGATAGCATGGGATTGGCCGCGCATTTCCTCCTGGGTGACAAAATGCACTGTCAGATCAGGGTACTCATCCGCCATAAAGGTTTTAATCTTGTCGCCCAAATACCCCACGATAAAGACATATTCCACATGGAATTTCTCGGGCAGGGTGCTAAATGTATCCAGGACATGTTCAATCACCTGTTTTCCCGCCAGACTGAGCAGCTGTTTGGGCCTGCTCCAGGTGAGAGGTCGGAGGCGTTTTCCAAAACCTGCCATGGGAATAATTATTGTTAGTTTGTTGGCCATAAGATATCCCTGTCTAATTGACTCCAAGATTTAATTATAACGGAGAGCTGAGCTGGCTGGCACCGAACTATAAATCTTAAATGAAAGTGCCTTCATTCACTATTTTGATGAGTTTTTACAGGTCGCTCCACCCTTCACTGTACCAGAGCAGGTACTCTTCCAGGTGAGAGATCCAGTAGGCATCGTTATGCAATCCGGGATAAAGATGCCACTCATGGGAAATTCCGGCCTTTCTCAAAATGCCGTGGAAGGACTCCGCCTCAGCCAGATTCTCATCCGCCTCACTGATATCCTGATAAATCCGAGGCATGGACCCGCGCGGAATTTCCTCAAGCCAGGCCGGTATACGGAACAGATCCTTATAAAAGAGCGGAGCACTGTGGGCTCCCAGCGCTCCAAACAATTCCCAATCCAACAAGCCCAGCCGGATAGCCCAATTCCCTCCCCGTGAAATACCCCCCACGGCCCGGTAACCCCTTTCCGCCAGAGTCCGATATTCAGTGTCGATCCAGGGGATAACGGCCTCTACCAGGTGGTCTGCAAAGTAATTAATATGCAGGCTGACCCAGGTGTCTTCCCGCGGAAGTACGATAATCAGGGGAGGTATTGCCTCGCGGTTTATCAGGTCATCCACTACAGTAATCAACCCCAGATCCACCCACTGCTGATCGGTTTCCGTGGCTCCATGTAACAAATAGAGTGTCGGATAACGAAGTTCTGTTTCCAGGTAGCATGGAGGTGTGTAAACACTGCCGGTAAGCGTCTCATCATCCCAGGGGATCTCATAGGACCGGATGGTACCAGTGCTTTCCGGGCATCTTGCTTCAACCTCTTCTATCGTTGGCGTTTGGTCTGCCTGGTCTTGGGTCAGCTGGGGTAATGTTGTAGGGGACTCCTTGGATGCTGCCGAGGCAGTGGGCTCCGGCGTGCCAGGTTTGTAGATAGGGATAGGCGTGGGTGCAATGCAGGAAGTTAGAATGGCCAGGAGAATTATGGCTGGCAATCCTTTTTTCGGGAAGCTGTCCATGTTATTCCTAGGATTTCTTTGGTTTTAATTCCGGCTTTGAAGGCTGATCATCATCCGGGCTTTCTTCAGCAGATCCTTCCGGAATTTCCTCCTCTTCCATCTGGATCTTTCCACGAAGATAGGCACCTTCTTCAGTAGAGAATTTTATCGTAGTCACATCTCCCCAAACCCGGCCTGTGCTGCGAATCTCAACCTTTTTTGCGTGGATATTGCTTCGCACAGCCCCAGCCACGATAACAGTATCCGCTTTGATCAAATCGCTTTCCACCCGGCCTTTCAGATCGACGATGATCATACCATCCAAATCGATCTCCCCTTCATACAGCCCTTCTATACGAATTCCCCCTGATCCGCTGATCTCGCCTTTCCAGCTCGTTCCCTCTCCTATAATTGAAGTCACCCGGCTTGTCGAAGGCATCGGCTCCATACTTGGGGTAAGCTCATCTTTTCTTCTGAACATATACACTCCAATGATCGGCTATAAACTCTGAAACCCCTGATGATTTAGCATGAACCGCCAGGCTTTACTCCGCCAGGGTTCTGGGACAGTATCCAGCCCTACTCGCGGTCCAGATTGAATGATCTCCAAGGAAATATCTTTCCCATGGGCAACAAAGAGAGGTCCGTCAGCCGAGCATATATTCGAGCCGTTCAAATCACCCAAAATATTTAGGGCTTTACTAAGCTTTCCTGGACCATCTGTCCATTTCTTTCTGGGCTGGCCCTCACGCCTTCTGGCGATAGTTTCCAGGCCTTCAATAGGTTCAATGGCCCGGACCAACACAGCTCCTGGGCGCCCAACCCCTTCGGTCACTATATTCAGCAGCCAGTACATGCCGTAAATCAAATACACATAAGCTCTGCCAGCCGGCCCGTACATAATCTCTGTGCGGGGCGTTCTTCCCACCCGGCAGTGGCAAGCCAGGTCTTCTTCCCCTCGGTAGGCTTCGGTTTCGACGATTATCCCAGAAATCCGTTCTTTTCCTTCCAGGCGCACCAATGTTTTACCGATCAAATCACGGGCAACCTCAACCGTATCCCGGGTATAAAATGATTCTGGCAGTGGTTTCATCATAAAGGGGGCTGGACCCTTAAAGGGATCCAGTCCTTGTTTTTCTCACTTATCCTTTTGAAAGCGCTGATCGAGATCCAGGGTGCGCGCCAACCCTTCAGCAAGGGTAAATCGAGGCTGATAATCGAGCAGCAAGCCTGCTCGCGTGATATCAGCTCGCATCCTGCTCACTCCCCCACTGGCTTTGTGATTGTAAATGGCATCCGTATCAACTCCTGTTATCTCAATAACGCTGTTCACCAGGTCAAGAATACTATACTCCCGTCCGCTGCCAATATTAATCGTTATACCATCCACATCCGAGGCGATGCCAGCCTTGGTCAGGGCTGAGACCACATCATCCAGATAGACAAAATCCCGGGTCTGGGTCCCACTATTATGTACCACCAGGCTGCCACCTTTTACCGCCTGGCGCAGGAAATATGGAATCACGGGTGGATGATCAGCCGGCAGATGCTGCCCAGGCCCATAGGCATTAAAGATACGCAAGGTAACAGTCTCTATTCCCCACAGGCGGCCGATGGTTTTAACATAATATTCAGCCGAAAGCTTGGACACCGCATAGGGGGAATCAGGGGCAGGCACCATTTCCTCGTGCAGGGGTTGAGCTACCTGAGAGCCATAGATCGCACCCGAGGAGGTGAAAACCACACGGTTTACTCCCACATCCCTCATGGCTTCCATCACGCTGACTGTTCCCCCCACATTGGTGCTGTTATATTCCCGGGGATATAGGATCGATTCCTGAACTGCTACCTTGGCTGCCAGATGATAAACACATTCCACGCCCTGTAGCAGGGTCCAGAGTTTGGGGCGGTCAAGCATATCTCCCAGCTCAAACTGAACACCAGGAGGAATAGCTTGTTCTTTCCCAGCAGAAAGATCATCCAGGCCAATAACCTGATGCCCTTCCTCTAGTAATTTTGCAGCCAGGGCAGAGCCTAAGAAGCCTGCCACTCCCGTAATCAATGTTTTCATAAGGAAATTCCCGGTCGAAACCGTCCATCGGGAAATGAAATTATAGCACGAGCCGTCTCAGAAGTTTATTATAACCAGACCAGACCAATAGTATTTACCAATCTTGTCAAGTAAAATGGAAATCCTGTCGGACACAGGTTGGATCCCGCCTCTTCGGCGCTCAAACTTGATACAATACCTATACCAGCAATAAATCAGGAGACAATGTCCTCATTTATCTCACGAACCCGCCGCAACCACGGCCTGGAGCACGCCACACTGAATTTACTGGCTAAATCTCATCCTGGAAAGGCCTTTGCCGGTCATTCGGATGGGAGTGGATTCTGGATTCTGGGTGAAATCTCCTCCGAGGAGTTAGCTCAAGCGATTGACGCTGCCCTTGTAAAACTGCGGGCAGGTCAATCAGAATTGGCCTTTCACACGAATTGCGGAACCAACCTGCTGGTCTCTGGTTTCGCTGCTGGTCTGGCTGGCGCGGCCGGATTGATTGGGGTGGGCACTAGGCCCCGCGACAAGATCGAACGTATCCCTTTAATCACCCTCTTCGGTGTGGCTGCTCTGTTAATTGCCCGTCCCCTAGGTCCTCTGGCGCAGAGAGAGATCACAGTGAATCCCAACCCGGGAGATCTTCAAATCACAGGCATTACACGGCACTCTTTGAATGGAATGCCGGCTCACAGGATCCGTACCCAGGCTTGATATGAGTAATATCTCTCCTTCTGTCTATATCTTGCACGGTAATGATGAATACGCCATCCGCAGTTTTCTGGATGATAAGCTGAAAACAAGGATGGGAGAATCCTCAGACACGGCGATGGATATCACAACACTGGACGGCCGATCAAAATCACTGGAAGCCATCCAGTCAGAAACCCATACCGTGCCCTTTCTGGCGAAGAGGAGGATGGTAATTCTCTCTAACCCTCTCTCACTGGCAAAAGGGAAAACCAATCAGGAGAAATTTATCGAACTGCTGGAATCGATACCACCATCTACCGCCCTGGTATTAATAGAAGACAGCACCCTGGACATCAAACACTGGCTGATAAAATGGGCCAAAGAACACACAGACCAAGCCTGGTCTCAGTTATTCTCACTACCTAAGGGTGGCGCTATGACCCGCTGGATCATGGAGCAGGCCCAGGCCATGGGCGGTGAGGTCAGCAACCCGGCTGCCCAGCTATTGGCGAGCTATACCGATGAAGATCCCCGACTAGCGAAATCAGAGATCAATAAACTGCTCACATACGTGGATTTTTCTAGGGTGGTCAGCGAAGATGACGTGAGCACCCTGGTTGCTGATGTTCGCCAGGGCGATGTTTTTGAGATGGTAGATGCCATAGGATACGGAGATGGCGAAAAAGCGATGAAAATGCTGCACAGGCTTCTGGAATATGGTGAAGCCTTATCTCTCTTCGGGATGATCGTACGCCAATTCCGGCTGCTGATTCAGGTCCGCGAGCTTCTGGATGAAAATCCCGGATTAAGCACCGAGGATATTGCCAGTGAGATCGGCGTTCATCCCTACCCAATTAAAAAGATCACTCCCCAGGCCAAACATTTCAACCTCCTTCAGCTGAAAAGGATCTACCACCAGCTATCAGATCTGGACCAGGCAATCAAAACCGGGCGACTGGAAGATAATTTAGCCTTGGATCTATTAATCGCATCCCTCACCCAATAAAACACACCTTATGACACTATTAGAACCTATCCCATCCATTCGTTTTAAGAATGGGCTTGAAATCAAACTTAAAGAGATTCACACTGCTCCCCTAATAAGTTCCTGGGTCTGGTACCGGGTTGGATCCCGGGATGAGATCCCGGGCATTACAGGGATCTCCCACTGGGTAGAACATATGCAGTTCAAAGGCACGGAGAAATTCCCTGCTGAAGACCGTGAAAAAACTATCGCACGTGCAGGAGGGGCTTGGAACGCTTTCACTTACCTGGATTGGACCACGTATTACGAGACCATGCCGGCAGATAAAATCGATCAGGCACTGGAGATCGAGGCCGACAGGATGGTCAACAGCCGGTATGATCAACTTGAAGTCGAATCTGAGCGCACGGTGATCATGTCAGAAAGACAGGGACGGGAGAACGATCCCAGCTTCTGGCTCAATGAAGCTATCCACAAGGCTGCCTTCCAAATACATCCTTACAGCCATATGATCCTGGGGGATATGGTCGATTTAGGAACCATTCAACGGGAAGATCTGTACCAGCATTACAAAACCTACTACTCTCCCAGCAATGCTGTGATATCTATCGCAGGGGATTTTGAAGCAGAAAGCTTGCTCAAGCGATTAGAGGAACTTTATAAGGATCTGCCAGCAGGCGATGACCCACCCCGCGTGAATCGCCCTGAACCCCCCCAACGCGGTGAACACCACCTGACCGTAGAAGGTCCCGGTGATACCGTTCTGGGAGATGTAGCCTATCATGCTCCTCCCGCCAGCCACGAGGACTTTTTCCCGTTCCTGATCCTGGATAGCATCCTGTCCGGTCCCCAAGGACTCAATATGTTCGGAGGGGGAGGAATATCCAATAAGACATCACGACTCTTTACCAAGATGGTGGAAGAAGCAGAAGTTGCAGTCAGCATCAGCGGTGGTATGCCGGCCACAATAGATCCCTATCTGTACAGCATAAACATGATCGTTCACCCTGACTCAACACCAGAGGCCGCAATGCATGTTCTGAATGGGGAAATCCAGCGGCTGCAGGATTCTCAACCCGATAAAAGTGAACTTGAGCGTGCTGCCAGACAAAACAGGGCCCTGTTTGCCTACGGTGGAGAGAGCATCACCAACCAGGCTTTCTGGATGGGGTTTTCTGAGATGTTCGCAAGTTATGAGTGGGTAACCGGGTACCTCGACAACCTGGAAGCGGTGACTCCAGAGGATGTGCAGCGCGTCGCCCAGAAATATTTACAGCCTAAAAACAGAATTGTGGGAATCTATCGACCCCATAATAAGGGAAATAATCGCCCATGAGCACGCAGGAATTTGCCTCCTTAAAAACAGCTAGCCTTCCAGGTCCGCAAGACATCGCGAGGACTGAACTCGCGAATGGGATCACTCTGCTTATCCGCCCTAACTACAATTCCCTCTCGGTCGCAATCTCCGGTTACCTGCAAGCCGGGAGCCTGTATGATCCTGAGCCAAAGTTGGGATTGGCTGATTTCGTTGCCACAACCTTGATGCGAGGGACAATAAATCATACTTTCAGCGAAATCTACGACATGCTGGAATCCATGGGCGCCAGCCTGGGAGTCAGCCCCGGGGCTCATACTGCCGGGTTTGGGGGAAAATCCCTGGCCGACGACCTTCCGCACCTGCTGGCCCTGTTGGCAGAGGTACTTATCCACCCCGTCTTTCCGAAAAATGACCTTGAAAAAGTACGTTCACAGCTATTGACAGGGTTGGACCTGCGGGCTCAAGATACCGGAGAGATGGCTTCATTGGGATTTGATCAGATCGCTTATGCAGGTCATCCATACAGGCACCCCAGCGACGGATACCTGGAAACCATCCAGGCTATCAAGCGCAAGGATATCGTGGAATTCCACACCAGACATTATGGCCCCAAGGATATGGTGATCGTTATCACCGGGGCTGTAAAACCTGAGGAAGCCCTGCGACTGGTGGAAGATAGCCTTGGAAGCTGGTCAAACCCGGAGCAACCTGAAGTGATCCAGGTCCCGGAAACCACTCCGCTTAACGAGACCACGCGATCGCACCACGCAATTGAAGAAAAAAGTCAGGCAGATATTGTGCTTGGCGTAGTTGGACCTCGTCGAAGCTGGGAGGGTTTTTATCCAGCTCTATTGGGCAACAGCATCCTGGGGCAATTCGGGATGATGGGCCGGATCGGAGACTCCGTTCGCAACCAGGCGGGGCTGGCCTATTATGCCTACAGCTCCCTCAGCAGCAGTATTGGCCCGGGGCCATGGACAATTGCGGCGGGTGTCGCCCCTGAAAATATTGAAAAAGCCATCGAGTTGATCAAAATCGAACTAAGAAGATACGTTTCTGAGATTGTTACCAAGCAGGAGCTGTCAGATGTGCAATCGAACTACATCGGCAGGCTGCCATTATCTCTGGAATCTAACAGCGGCGTTGCATCCGCACTTCTGACCATGGAGCGCTACCAGCTGGGATTGGATTACCTACAAGGTTACGAGAAGATGATCCGAGAGATTACTCCGGAATCCATTCTGGAAGCGTCCCGGCAGTATCTGGATCCAGACCGACTAGCGATCTCCACTGCGGGGCCACCTCTATGAACCTATCCTCCGGAATTGACCTGATCGAGATCGAGCGCATTCAGAAAGCCCTGGACCGCCACGGCGAGCGTTTTCTGAAACGGATCTACACACCTGCAGAACTTCAGATTGCCCGCGGCAGCGCCCCTGAGCTGGCTGCTCGTTTCGCTGCCAAAGAAGCGGCCTCAAAAGCACTTGGCACAGGGATCGGACCGGTATCCTGGAGAGAGATCGAGATAGTGAATAAACCCTCTGGAAAACCTGTCCTGCGTCTCTCCGGTCGTGCCAAGACCATCGCCCAGGCACAGGGATTCGATACTTGGTCAGTGAGTTTAACTCACTCGCGGGGGATGGCCGCAGCCGTTGTCGTATGCCTGGGAAAGACACGGGACGAATGACCAAGGGCCGAAGACCGGCATGAAGTTCTATTTTTTTTAAGCCTGCGATCCTCCCAAACACACCATCCAAACTCCACCTCGACTTGAATCACGGTTAAGAATTAGGCTGTGTTGCCAGACCGAACTCTGACATACACCAAACACCTTCCTCCATCTTTCCTTTATTCCGGTTCCAATTTTCCTAATTCTCCATCACCTGTCTGCAAGCCGCCCTGGCAGCGGCTCCACATGTAGTTGCTTTCCCCAAACATTCAAGATAGACTATGGGATAGAATGTACAGAGAATACTGATGCCCTTATGAATGATATTTCGACAGCACCTGACCTGATGGAGATCGGCTTCCTGCGTGAATTGCCGGAAAAACGGCGCCAGTTCCTGTCTTCCAGACTAAAGAAGCGGCACTACCCGGCGGGTACCCAAATCCACAAGTTTGGGCGCCGGGGTGGTTTTTTAGGCATCCTGGAAAGCGGCGAGGTGCTGCTGGAGACTCCTGACAATCTACCCCGGACACTTAAGCCTGGTGATTATTTCGGAAGCGCTATGCTCATTTATGGAAAACCAAGCGGCTTTACGATAACAGCTTGGACTGATACAACCCTGTGGGTGCTTGGAAGAAAAGACTGGCTATCCCCGACAATCATCCCTCCTGCTCCCAGAAAGCCTCTTCTCAAACCCGGACAGGTTCGGATCCTGACGGTAGGATCCCTCCTGACTGCTGCGCTAACAATGTTTGTTATCATTCTCGGACCATCTTTTTTAGACCGGACCACAACCACGCTTCCCAAACGCTTGGCTGATTCTGGAAAAGCCGCCTGGGCTGAATACTATCTCCAGGTCCTGATCCGCTGGCAGCCAGAGTCTGCCCTGAATTTCGGCTACCTGGGTGATATCCTGATCCTGGAAGGCAAGGATCAGGAAGCCATACAGGCCTATCAGCAGGCCCTTGAACTGGATGAATATCTTCCCTGGATCCACAACAACCTGGGGGTCCTGCTCCTGGAGGGGGAACAGCCTGATCTGGCCGCAGACCACTTTCAGCAAGCGGTAGATCTCAGCCCTCAGAACGTAACTGCTTATGTCAATCTGGGCAACGCCTATTATGCCCAAGAGGATTGGGAAGCGGCAGCGGCTGCCTATGGGACTGCCCTGGACCTGGACTTCAGCTTGCAGGATACAAAAGCCGCCTGGGCAGGCCTGATCCTTTCCGAAAGCCGCCTAGTGGAGGCCCGGCTGGTTTGGGAGTATGTGCTGCTTGAAAACCCCCGCCACCCCTTGGCCTTGCAAGGATTAGGAGTGGTCTCCCTGCTGGAAGGTGACCCCACCCTGGCAATGATGTATCTGGACGCTGCCCGCTATTTACAGCCGGAGAATCCAGCCCTTTACCTGTATATCGGCATGGCATTGGAAGAGCTGGAAAAACCGGTAGATGCAGCCGAAGCGTATCAATTTGCTGTCCAAAACGGCTCAAATACTGAACTGGTCAGCCTTGCAAGTGCCTTGTTGGAAGTGGTTTTAGAGGAAGTGGAAGGGGAAAATTAGCCATCTGCCCCCACCTTTCAGAGATGTTGAGTGGTTTTTTAAGAAAATCCAGCTATAATCATAACAATTGAAGTAAAAGGAGAGTGCAGGAATGAAGAAATACCGCATAATCGCTATTCTTGCCATCATGATCGCGTTATTGATTCCTGGTGCGGTTAACGCCGCCGGAACCTTCTACTGCAGTACCAGCGTTGTCGCTGGGGGCACTGGCACCCTGGTTGATCCCTGGGCTTGCAGTGATGCCACCCAACTGCAAAGCGTGATTGATGATCAGATCTGCGCCGTCTACAGTGGGGGCGATCTTTATCAGATCTTCCCCGCCTCATATCGCTATCACGTGATCACCTGGTACAGCGTGGATGACTGCAGGGTCACCGCAAGCTACGACTACGCAGGTTATCCACCCTCCACGGGTGTAGAGATTGGCACACCTTATATAGTAGGTGGTGTTGCCCTGCTTGGCGCGGGATTGGTAGCTGCAGGATTATTGATCCGCCGCAAGAGAGCAACCGCCGCAGTCTGACCCAAATCCTGCCAGCGCCTGAAGGCCTCTCCGGCGCTGGCAGCTTATATTCCGAGATCACCAGGCCCTTCTGGACAGTTCTGCCTGTCCCGTAAGGGACTGCCTGTTTATGGGGATCAGTAAACCTCACCCAGGCATTGTATTCGTATCATCTAAAGAATCCAATTGGCATGATGATATCCCGCCGCTGGCTGCCAACGACACTACTGATATTTGGAGGGTTGCTGCTTTTCTGGGCAGCCCTGGTTTCAGTTAAGCCCCTCTTGTCCAACTATCAGATCATAGAAGGGGAATACCTGCTCTTCCACCAACAGGTCAATCTGCCCCTGCCCAAAATCGCTTCGATACGCAGCACGGAACCCGCTCCCCAAGACGTATTTCATTCCCTAGTATACAGTCCCTACACACCCACGCCTACAGTGACTCCAACACCAACGCCTGTACCGGCCGGACCAGTGACCCGCCTGATCATCCCCAGCATCGGTGTCAACCGGGCCGTGGTGCCCCTGCGCCAATACCGGGACGCCAGCGGGAGGATCCAATATGATACAGACTCTCTTTTCGCCACGAATACACGGCTGGACCTGGTCGGCCAGACTCTTACATCTGTAGATCCTGGCCAGGGCAGCAATATCGTACTTGTGGGCCATAACTACAATATGGGCTGGTACGCCTGGGAAGGAGTCTTTGTCAATCTCAAGAAGCTCAAACCGGGGAACGATATCATTCTCCACACAAAAAGTGGGGCCGTATATACCTATAAAGTTAAAAAAGTCGTCCAGGTACCCTACGTAGCCCGGACCGCCGCGGAGCTCAATCAACACCTGCAGTATCTGGGACCCACCAGCGATGAGCAAGTCACCCTTGTTACTTGTGGGGGCGCCTTCGGCTCCTGGTCGGCGCGGATCTATGTGGTAGCAAAATGATGGTATAAAGATTAAATCCGCGATCCTGCAAGAAGAGTCAAGTTTTAGGGAGAAATCCCGGTTAGATCAAATTGCGCCCAGCGATTTGCACCTGAGTAGAAATCAAAAAACCGCTCAAGAAAAACGAGCGGTTTTTGCTTTATAACAAGGTTAAGAATTAATCTGCCTGTTCAGCACCCTTTACCTCCCGGCGGGCTTTGATCACTTCCATCACAGGAGGAATGAAGGAAATGAAGATGATGGCGAAGATCACCAGTTCAAAGTTCTTTTTCACGAAGGGGATGTTGCCAAAGAAGTAGCCCAGGGAGATGAAAATCGCCACCCAGACGATCCCGCCTACCACATTATAGGTGATGAATCGGCGGTACTTCATGGTTCCCACGCCAGCAACAAAAGGGGCAAAGGTGCGGATGATGGGAACAAATCTGGCCAGGATGATGGCTTTGCCGCCGTGTTTTTCATAGAAGACCTGGGTCTTCTCTAGATACTCCTGTTTCAGGAATTTGATCTCTCCACTAAAAGCCCTTTCACCGATATACTGCCCGATGTGGTAATTGACGGTGTCTCCCAGAATTGCAGCCGTGGTCAGCAAGCCAAACAACATGAACGGGTTCAGAGACCCCAAGGCCGCAAATGTCCCCGCCGCAAATAACAGGGAATCTCCCGGCAGGAAGGGAGTGACCACAAAACCTGTTTCCATAAAGACCACAAAAAAGAGGATCCCATATGTCCAGGTCCCGTAGTTGGAGATAATCTCGTTCAAATGCACATCCATGTGCAATATAAAATCGATCAGGAATTTGATAATTTCCATGCAGCCTCGCTTTTATTAATCTGACCCCGCAATTATAGCACGGCGAAAATATTTATTTGCCCTTATTAGACCCCAAAACGAACCCAGAGCAATCAGTCCTAAAGCCACCGGGGCGTAAGTAGAGAAAATGGTCCCAATTGTGCCAATTTTTTCCTGAACTGCTGGATAATCTCCCACAGCCGCAATGATATTCAGTCCATTCCAAAGCGCATGAAGGGCCACAGCGCCTAGAAAGGTGCCAAGTGCCCGGCCATATTTCTTCTCCGAAAAAGCTGATGCCAATCCCCAGCCCGTGAGCCCAGCAGTGAAGATGTGCACGGCTGCCGTTCCCAAACGGGTCAGGGTCACGAAGGACCAGATGTCGGCCGCTGCCCCAATGGTCAGATTTTCGAAAAGGGCATAACCTGCACCGGAGGTAGCGCCGATGACAAATCCTTCCCAGGGTTGGAGTTTTCGGCGTAAGAGCAGCCAGACAGCCACCGGCTTGAATAATTCTTCCACGACAGGGATCAGGAATGCCACATAGCCGAAGAGTGTAAAAAGAATCCCCGGACGGGCAGTAAAATCTCCCAGGGAACGCTGGAGGGCGGTTGCATCTCCTGATAAATCCCGAACCTGCGTCGCAAGATTCAGCAGATCCTGCCTGAATTCAGGCGCAACACTCATCAATACAGTCCAAATCAGGCCGATACCGACCAGGATCAAAATCTCAAGGATAAAGGTCACCAGGGTTGTCAAGCCCAGGCCGCTAGCAAAGCTTCCCCAGAAGCGACTGGCACTCTGGTCGGGAAGTTTTCTCCGAGCTATATCCAACAACCAGAATACCGCCGCAAAATTGGCTAACACATGGACAAAGGGCAGGAATCCCCGGGACCAATTCGGACCAGTTTGGATCGCGTATCCCAGCAGATAAAGCGGGAGAGCAAGAAAGACTAGCCAGTTCAATCCGCTCCAGCGGAAAATGCGGGGCGATCCACTGCCGAATAGACTTCGGCCTGCAGATACTGCTGAGGGAAGCATCAATAATCCCATCCCTCCCAGACCAGCAGCAAAAAGGTAGAAAGACAGATCACCTCCCGCTCCTATATCCAACGGTGACCGGGAATTCTGGAAGAATGACAATATGATGCTTATCAGGGAAAAGCCCAATAGGGCGAGTGCGGCCAGCGAACTGAAAACAAACTGGCCGATCCTCAGCCAGTCTGTCTGAGAAGGAACCAGCGCCTGTTCCTCCCGAGATTCAAGCCGGGGTTCTACAGGCGCTGGAAGGGGTGTAGAGTTAGTCTTTTTCAATAGTTATGCCGATCAGCAGATCTCCCGGGGGTAAATCCAACATGCCCTGAGGGTCCCGCAGAGAAATTTCCCGGACCACATCCATGCCTTCAATAACCTCACCGAAAATGGTATATCCACCATTTAGATCGGGCGCTTCCGCGTAGGTAATGAAGAATTGGCTGCCGTTGCTATCTTGCCCTGCATTTGCCATAGCCACCAATCCTTCACGGTCAAAGAGTAGATCTGGGGAAGTTTCGACACCGAAACGATAACCCGGACCACCAAAGCCAGTGCCGGTCGGATCTCCGGTTTGGGCTACAAATCCCTCCAAGACACGATGGAAGGTGATCCCATCAAACCAGCCATTCTCAACCAGGAAGATAAAGGAATTTACTGCCATCGGGGCTTTATCTACAAAGAGGTCTATCACAAAATTACCCTTCTCGGTTTCCACTATGGCCCGATAGGATGCATCGGGGTCCACAGTCATAGGAGGGCATTCAGCAAACTGCTGCTTTGACAGCTTTATGATCTCTACATAGACAGTCAGTTCCTCTACGCTCGCTTGAGGTTCGAAGAAACTGTTGACCTTCAAATAAGGTGTGCCGGGGATGCCAAGCTCCTGGCCATCAACCCAAGCTGCTTCCGCCAAATTGACGATGGCCTCGCTGGTGTAATCCCCCTCAAATTGGGCAATATCCAAACCCAATTCACCGGCTGTCTCAATGACCCAGCTGTCGAATTCTTCCAGGGAGTAGCCAGACCAGACAGATTGGGTTTCATACAGCAGGTCATGCAAGTCCCAGAAGGCCTGTTCGCTCTGCAGTCCGGCAGCTTCTACAGCCTGGGCAGCTGGTATTGCCTTATCGTGGATGCTCGCCAGCGGGAAATGCCGGTATACGACCCGAACATCATCAGGATACTTTTCTAGTAGCGCTTTTAGATTTTGGGATGCCACGGAGCAGTACGGGCACTGAAAATCAGCATATTCAATGATAGTGATAGGGGCGTCCTCTGGGCCTTTAATCCAATCTCTATCTGGATCCGGGGTAAAAGCCGCCAGATCAGCTTCACTGGGGACGGGCAATGGATTAGGAATGCAGGTTGGTTCGACGCTGGAATCCAGAGAGACCTCTGTCGGGATTTGAACCGTAGGCTCCGAGGTTTCCGTCACTTCCGGCTGAGAAGCAGTATTGCATGCTCCCAGAAGTCCCACCAGCACAATTACCAGTAAAAGGGTAATAAATTTTTTCACACTTCCTCCTGTGTTCAGATTTCCCCAAATTGTACCAAGTTTCTGTCCCCCTAATGACAAATTCGGAGTTCTAATAAAAATATTAGGATAAACAAACCACTACTCAGTTTTTTTCGAATAACTCCTGGAATTGGTCCAATCTCCAGCGCCAGGCTACCAGTTGCATGAATTCCCGGTAAGAATTAATCTTCACCTTCAGATCGCGCAGCTCCTGGCCCAGATCCACACCCTCTTCGCTGGCTGCACCGCCCGGATCAGCCGCGTAAGAGCCATGAAACGCGAAATATGCCTGGTTTAACCGGCGGATCTGATAACCATTCTCCCAGAAGAATATCCTCCGCTCCTCCATATACCGCTCAGCCTGATCGATCTGTCCCTCAGCCAAAAGCCGATCCACCTCTAACCGGGTAGTATGCATTTCAGCCCGAAAATCAAATGGTGGAGGTCTGGTGGGTTCAGGCTGTTCTTGAGGTGATGGCTCTGTTGAGGAGCCAGGCGCAGGGGGTTCTTCTTCCGGCAGGAATTCAGGATAATAAAGCTCGAAAGCCGTTTGCTGGATATCGTCCGCGGATAGATCAGCAATGGTCTCATTTATCGTGGTCAGATCAGGGCTGGCAGCATAATGGAATCCAAGGGGCCTCAAGGAGAGGTAATTATGGGTCCACTCATGACTGATGACATGGATCAACCAATCAAGGTTGCTGCTCTCAATGACCATCGATGGATATAGACCTACTCCGCCGATACCAACCACCAGGGCTGATAGGTCCTGTTCTCTCTCAATGGATGATTCCAGATTGATAATCTCATCCAGGCTCAGCCCTCGAATAAGCATGATATTGGCTTCCTGGCGAATTTCGTCCCGAGGAGAGACGATCAGGGCGAAGGAATTGGGCTCAGAACGGAAGAGAACCGGAGGAATAAGCTGGCCGCCTAAAGACAAATCCAATTCCACCAAGGCATGATTAAGTTGAGCCTGCAGGATCTGCTCGACAAAGGGCGCAAGGGCTTCCCTGCGGGTTTGCTTAAGGTCCAATTCAATCCTGATCTGGCTTTCGCGGTTCTGACGGTCATCTTGATCAGGATCAGCAATAATGGTGCTCAATTGGGATACCAACTGGTTGGTCTCATTCGTGAGCTGGAGATAATCGAAGACCAGATCCCTCTGTTCTGCAACCGTCAGATATTGATCCACTCTCAGGCTGGCCTGAGCTGTTTTTCGCATCAACGCGGAAAGGGTCCAGGAAACATAATCGAACTCATAGGCCCGGGAATAGGTCCGAACCTGCTCCATTTGGCCTGCCGGATCCACCCCGGAACGAGTGATCAGACTCAAGAGCATGATCGCGACCCAAATGAGATTAAAAAGGCGCCCAGGATGGAGGATTGATCTCATATCATTTTTTGACTTTAGTAATACACCTTATTCAAAGACACATGCCTGTCCGATCGAAATCTCACTCCTTCCATTTCCAGGAGGGCTTTTTTCATTTCTAATCCACCTTGATAACCACCAAGTTCCCCAGAGGAACGAACTGCCCGGTGGCAGGGGATGAGAATAGGAAATGGATTAATAGCCAGAGCACTACCTACGGCCCGGGCACCACCTGGCAGGCCCAGTTTCCGGGCAATCCGACCATAGGTGCTCACCCAACCCCTTGGTATACCATATTCAGCTCGAAGTACACGGACCTGGAAGTCGGTACACTCTTCCCAAGCCAAGAATTGGGTGTCAAAGTATATGTCCTTGCCTTCCAGGAAGCGGCGGATATCTCCAGCCAGGGCTTCCATAACAGGCAGATTGCCTTCCTCAGCTAGAGGATAATCTGCCCTGAGGTCAACCTTCAACTGGGGGTAATTCCCGGGTAGGGTAAGGCGAATGATCCTGGGTTGATCGCCCTTTATATACCAGAGGATGCCAAATTCACCAAAGCTGGAGGAGGATATCAGATAGTGTATTCTTTCCATAGCTGTTATCCTGGCCAATAACCATTAATAAGTGGCCTTGATTCTAACATGCAAGCCTCAGAGAGATGGTAATAGTCCTGTTAATAAACAGGTGAAGGGAGAGGCGCTTTCTTGGGGCGGATACCCAGGGCGCCGTCCATCTGATCTGCAATGATCATTTCTCCAAGCCGATTTCCAAACTCGGTCAGGTCAGGAATCTTCTCCGGCTCGTCCATCGGATAGGAGCCATCTAGCTCCACCTGGTAGCGCCTGAAATCCAGCTCTGTGAAAAAGGTCTCCACAAGATGAACCTGCTGGTCATCAGAGGACTCCTGGAAAGCACCCAGAACGGGTCCGATCCAGTGCCAGGGGTGAAATCTTTTGATCTGCTCAGGTTGAAGGGAATGAGGTTCACGACCAGTTCCTAAACTGATCAAAGTGGTTTCGGCAGGATCCCAGCCCAGCACAAATTTGGCCTCATAGGCAGCCACATAACATGGGTTGTGGTAAGAGCCCACACCGCCATCCACGTAGCGGTTTTCGACCGGAGGAAAATAAGAAGGAACAGACGAGGAAGCCAGCACAGCTTTGGTCACTGTCCAGGGTCCCTCTCCTGTACTTTCCTTAAAGGGCTTAAGAAATAGGGTCTTGTTCTTCACCAGGTCAAAGGCAGTGATCACCAGATCGATCGGTTTGTCCGCAGCCCAGAAATCAACCATGGTTTTTCCGCCCATCTGATCTTCCAATGCACCCTGAAGCGGCTCGAGCGGATAGCGGTAACGAGTCAGCGGCCAAAGGGTTGAACGCAATGTCTTTTTAAAGATCACCGGTCCCAAATTGCAGTACAAGCGGTGGATTTCCTCTCCAAATAAACCGGTGGCGATACCTGCAGTGATGATCGCACCTGTCGAAGTACCGGCCAGGAGTCCAAAAACCTCGTAGGCGGGGGTCTGCATATACTCTTCCAGCACAGCGATCGCCCTCGACGCGATAACACCCTTAATGCCTCCCCCGTCAACTGCCAGCGCGACATGTTTGCGGAATGGTTTCATGGGATCCTCCTGGGGATGGTCTTCAAATTGGATCTGGTTTCATTTCATTATAAACGGATGAACTGAAAATCCTATATCCATCTCCCCCGGGGACGGGTCGACGAGCTGAGCAGGTAAAGGACGGGCCGACGAGCTGAGCAGGTAAAAGGCGGGTCGACGAGCTGTGGATGTAAAGGTCGGGTTGCCCAGCAACTATATTAACAGATTTAACAAGTCCAGGCACACATCCCGGGATTCCTCTGCACCTGGCAGACCCGGAGCCCAGGAGGAGAGAGACACAGCGCAAATATTTCCGCTGTCCGTCAGATGGGAGAATATCCGGCCCAGTTCATCGGGGGTGATCCCACCTGGAGCTTGGTAATTCTGAGCTGGCACGTACTCCGGATCGATCACATCGGTATCAAAGTGGATCCAAAGCGGGCCCCCTGGCAGTGTTTTATTCAACAGAGCCAGGGGATTGTCCAAATGGGTAATCCGGGAAGTAGCCAATAGTTCCATTTCTCCGGGATCGAGATCACGGGCATCGGTGAGAATGATATTCTCCTGAGCCAGCGGGGCGATCCCAAGGATCTCCAGTCCAGTCTGTTCTCCCAGGCCAGCCAGCATGGCCAGGGGCATGCCTCCCAGGAAACCGCTGGGGCTGGTCTCCCAGGTATTGAAATCCCCGTGGGCATCAAACCAGATCAGGTGGGGATCGATCCCAGACCTGACCAACCCTGCCAATACGCCTAACGCAGTACAGCAGTCGCCTGCAATCGAAACCGGTTTGTAGCCGGCCTTGACCGCACTCTCTACCAGGGCTGCCAGACCAATATGGATAGCTGCCATTCGTCGTATCTCAGTGGTTCCTTCTGGTGCAGCTTGGTTAATCTGCCAATCAGCTTGCCGCAGCTCCTCCAATCCGGGAAGGGGCTGATCCAAAAAATAGGGAGTCAAAATGAATTGGGGTTCCTTCACGTCGTTGTCCTCCTTTCAATTAGCTCTAACAGCTTATCCGGCTGATAGGTGCTGAAGGATAGGGCCTGAACCAACCCTTGTTTTTCTTTAAATGTGACCAGTATCCGGGGGCCTTCCAGGAAATTGAAAAATGCCCGGTAGAGACCACCTACCTGAGCGAAATGGACTCCGGCTCCTCCATACTTGATCCACAGGGGTGGATCATCTAAAACACAACTCTGGATATTTTCCATGTCCGTCTGCCACCTAACCAAACCAAACTTGAGAGTCAAGGTCTGCTCAGAGACCTGAATCTGTAAAGTCCGGTAATTAAAAACATAAAACAAGAAAAGAACACTCAGGAACAGGAACAGCACCGGGCTAAACTTCCAAGCCACAACGCTGACCCGCCAACCAAATAAAGCCATGAAAACTGAGGCCAGGATGGCAAACAGCCCTGTGGTAAGGTTGGATTGGAGCTTCTCGGCATAAATTGGCTCAAGCATTGGTTCTCCCTGTGATGATCAGTTGGGTTTTTCAAGCTGTATCCGCAAGAAGATCGGTATATCCAGCAAGGAAGTTTTTTCCACTACACAGTTCTCTCCAAAGCTGGACGATCGAGCAAGATCGATCAGCTCCTGGCGGGTGTAAAGCTTCATGCCCACCCGGCTTCCCTTGCGCAACCCGAATTTATTTAGCTGGACCGCTCCCCAGCGGCGCAAAGGGCTTTTATCGCTTAGATTCTCCCGGATCTTCGCCAAGGCAGCATCGATATCAATCTCTTGATGAGGTTCAAAGAGCAGGGCCCGGCCGCCCGGCCGCAGGATTCTGTAGATCTCATCGAAACACGCCCGGAGATCCTCCCAGTATGACATACTGGCGTTGCATGTCACCACATCAAAGAAATCATCCTCAAAGGGTGCAGCGGCTATGGTGCCAACCCGAAGATCCACTTCCAGATCCCTGAGTGCGGTCCTGGCAGCCTCAATGGCAGCGGCTGATAGGTCCAGACCGAACAGCTCTGCTGCGGGCTGGCGATCATGGATCGCCCGCAATTGCAAACCGGTACCGGTGCCAATATCCAGGACGCGCACGGGGCCCTCAAGAGGAAGGTTCCCGGCTATTTCCCGGTACAGGCCGCTCTCCTGGCGCCTGTAGGAGACTATCTTCTGCAGCCAGGCAGTGAATGTACTCTTAGAAAATCTTGACATGATCCCCGCCTGTTAGGATTGACATAATCACTCTTATATGCTACGATTACGACCGTTAAGATGAAGTAAGAAATGGTAGTACTTGAAGAAACTGCCCAAACTTGCGGAAAACGGGCAGTTTTTTGTTCTAACAGCTCTGCTTCAATTCTATCAAAAGTAATAAGGAGTAATACAAGTGTCCGAAAAAGAAATTGGAACCGTGAAATGGTTCAACGATGCCAAAGGTTATGGTTTTATTTCCCGCGAAGGCAGCGATGACGTATTCGTTCATCACACCGCCATCAATATGGAAGGATTTAAAACACTTCAGGAAGAACAGAAAGTCGAGTTCTCCGTTGAACAGGGTGACAAAGGCCTTCAGGCCGTCGACGTCCGCCCTGTCTAAAGCAACAATCCTACCTGGATGCATCAAGAATTTGAAGCAGTAAGGTAAACACAAACACCCGGTTTTCCGCAAAACCGGGTGTTTTTTTATCCTAGATCAGAACTAATTTTGACACGGTCAATCTCCCCCACCGGCAGCCAATCATCCATATTGCCATATTCACTTTTATCAACCCGGAATGGTTCCAAAACCTGCAAGCTTGAAACCTCAATCAAAACCAGGTAGCGTTTTCTTGCCCAGCGTTTGGTTTGGGATGGGGAGAGCTGCAATCTTTCCTGGTTATTCTTGACCAGCATGGCAGCGGTCTCCTGATTCATCTTGTCGGAATTGAAGACGGATATAACCGCCGCCCTGCTTTTTATTTGACCGCTCCCGTCATTTTCCATGAAATAGAGAATATCCCCCACCTGGACTCGGCCATAGGGCATCTTTCTGCCAGCTGCTCCACGGACGATCATCGTTTTTTCTCCTAACAGCAGTTTTTCCAATTCGCCAGCTTTGGCATCCAGATAGACAACATGATCCATGGTGCTCTCCATTGGACTGATTATCTTGATAACTCCAGCTACCTGAGGTCAATAAAGCGTATTCTGATCTAGATCGAAACGTCTTCCTCTTTCAGCCAGCCAGCGTATACACTCAGTGAGATCAGGCCCAGCATCAAGCTGAATACGGCAGGCAGGGTCTTCTTCTTCATAAAAGCCCAGCTGCTGAACAAACCCAGGAGCACCGCCAGCGGGCCGTTAGCTTTCCGAACCACCTCATCCGCTTCCATGGGCGATTTGCCCCGATCCACAAGGGTCCACTTCAGGATTGGACTGCCATCGATTCCGGGTATAGGAAGTAGAGATATTGTAGACAGGAACAGATTAGTATCACAAGCCGTTCGGGCTGTCATTCCAGCGATAGTATCCTTCCTGGTTAACCTTCTGGCTTTCCAGGCAAAAGGCAGGACCAGAAAGTTAAAGAGCGGGCCTCCCAGGGCGCGTACCACATGCTCTCTCGGCATCACATCAGGATCATTAAGTTCATGGTACACGACGCGGGGCATGCCGAGCTGGATCCGAAGCTGATCCATGGGTTTTCCGATCAGGTGAGAAGCAGACAGGTGAGCCAGATTGTGACCCCACTCCGACCCCAACATCACCGCCATCTGACAAAATCCCTCCAATCCAGCCCGCAGCCAAGATTTATTCGGATTACGTTGGCGGGATGCTCGAGAAAAAAGCCCCCAAATAATGATTTGAGTTACCGGCAGCCAAGTGATCCCCCGCCGAGTGATCTCTGTCTCTCCCAGCTCGCCAATTATCTGATCTGAAGCAGAATGAGTGAGTTTGATTTTACCTTCGGGCATATGGATCTCTCCATTGAATAGGATTGATCAGAACTTCCTACAATACATTATAGCGGTCATTTTCTGGGTCGATCTATAAGAACATCAAGATACCAGCCAGGATCAGGAAATAATAGATAGCCTTGTTGAATAAGTCCTGGGAAAACCTGGCAGCGATCTTACCTCCCAGGAAAACAGCCAATACTGCCAATGGTATAGAACCCAGGAATTGAAGAAAGATCTCCCGTGTCCAGAGTCCTGAAAACCCATGCCCGGCAATGACCAGTAAATTGGAAATCAAAAAGAAACCTTGCAATGATGCCCTGAACTGGTCTTTGGTCCAGCCCCTGAAGACCCCATAAATGATGATCGGCGGTCCATTTGTGTTATAAGCGCCACCTAATATCCCTGCTATCAGCCCGAAGGGTAAAGCCAGCCAGCGGGAAGGTTGGCTGGGAAGCTGGATCCCCGACAGATTATAGAGCCCAAAACCGATCAGGATCAAACCCAGGATATTCCTGACCAGCGACTCAGGAACGGAAGTCAGTAACATCAGGCCTAACGGGATCCCGGGGAGTGAAGCCGCCAGCAGGGTGATGGTTTCCTTCCACTGCAGCATGCGCCAGTCCTGAATGAGCATCAGTGATGAAATCACCAACCCAGACAGGGCAACTAGTGGAGAGGCTGCTTTAACCCCGATCAAAAGGACCAATAAAGGCATGGCGATCAGAGCATTTCCAAAACCAAATGTTGCCCGGATCAAGGTGGAAGTAAATATCACACCGAGAACTAAAAGAAAGACTGCTCCACTGGACATCAGATCTTGCTCCCTCGGTCCCTGTCCAGGCACCAACTCAAAGAATCCCTCTTTTCCTGATACACACGCATGCCCACTTTTTCCAGCACCCGGTTCGAGCCCCGGTTTGAGCGAGGTGTATCTGGCGCCAGGATCCGTTCACATCGGGGGTCTTTGAATGCCCAACGGATCATTCCTTCCAGCGCTTCTGCCATATAACCCATATTCCGGAAGGAACTATCAATACCATAGCCAATCTCAACGGCACCGTTATCATCCGGCGCTCCCTTAAAACCAATCATGCCTGCGCCGTATCCCTCCGGGGGGACCTGGATCAACCAATATGTAAGCCAAGGGAGATCCTGGGGGGGAGCTGAGGTCAACTTTTTGAGTTTCATATTAATGGCTCTTTTTAATGACTCGGTCAATATCTCGCGGGAGACTTGACCAACCTGTCGGAATAATTCCTTCTCCTGATCCAGATACAAAACTAGTTGGGCTGCCGAAAGGGGAATTAAGACCAATCTGGTCGTATTGATAACCTCGGTCTGGAACATTTTAAAAACTTCCTTCAGCCTGCTGCAGCGGATGAGGGTCAGGTTGCCCAAGCTGTACAAAAGCCACTCCGACAACCATAATGGCCATGCCCGGATACTGAATTCCAACCAGGCTTTCTCCGAGCATGATCCAGCTCAGGATGGCTGTGAAAAATAGCGTTAGGTTCATGGTCAAATTCATTTTAAGAGCAGGTTATTTTCTTTGGGAATGATTATAGATCCAATGGCCCACAGCAGTGGTCACAAGCACCAACCACGGCGCAATAAAAACGGATTGGCTTGACTGTATTTCGGATGTTAAGTGAGTTCTATTGTCAGAATCCATAACAATTCCAGAGGAAAACAGGTCAGATCTCACGCTGATAAATCCGGTAGCGGCGCAGGGGCTTGGCGAGAAGCTTTTTAATGGCATTGTTCATGTGGACATTATCTTCGAGCACGTAATTGATCTCCATCCATATTTCCGGGCTGTAGAGGGATTCATAGAGAGCCCGGTAAATCAGGCTGTCAATCCCCAATCCGTGGTATTCGGGGATCACACCCAGAGCGAACATCCGGTAGCTCTTTAAGCGGGGGATCCCCCACAGCAGCTTCAGCCAACCGAAAGGCAGCAGTCTCCCGTTCAGGTCTTTGATGAGCTTATTAATGTCCGGCAGGGCAATGGCAAAACCTATGGGCCGGCCAGAGGCATCCTCAGCAAAGAGCACTCCCCCAGGTTGGATGACTTGCTTGAGATCCCTGGCCATGGCATCTGCTTCTGCCTCGGTGACTGGAGAATATCCCCAATTATCGATGATGCTTGAGTTGGATAATTCCAGGAATGTTTGGACCTCCTGGTCGTAACGCGACATATCAACTGGCCGAACTTTCACGCCATAACGCTTAGCTATCCGGTCAGTCAGGTTCAGGATGCGGTCAGGTATCTGGTAGCCTTCTTTTCCAGAGATATAGTAGCAGAGCAGATCCTTAACTTTTTCCAGGCCAAAAAGCAAGAAATGTTCATCATAATACGGCGGATTATGCGGGGCCATGATGCAGGGTGGGGGAGAAAAACCTTCCACGACCAGGCCCCATTCCTGAGAGACGAAAGTCCACGGGCCGCGCATGGACTCCATCCCTCTCTCTTTCAGCCAGGTCGCAGCAGCCTCAAAAAGAAGATGGGAAGCTTTCTTATCCGGAACGCATTCATAATAACCAAACAGTCCGATGCTCTCACCCCAAAAATCCACTGCCAGGTGATCAATAAAAGCCGCAATGCGTCCGATCACCTTATCCCCGGAGAATAGGAGAAATAATTGGTAATCACAATGGTCCAAGAGTGGATTCTTGACATGATTGAACTGGGCTTTCAGCTCTGATCGCAAAGGCGGCACCCAGTTGGGGTCATCACTGTAAAAGCTATAGGGGAAGTTGATAAATCGAGCTAGGTCTTTCTTATTTTCTACAGGATGTATCTTCATCTAACCTTCCGAGTCTACATTTCAGATGCGCGGCACCACCAGATCCCTGTGCACTCCGGGAGAACGGGCTCAACTTCATCAGAGATAAATTCAAGCATATCCTCCCCAAAGAAGAAACCGACCAGTTCGCGTGCTTCTGCCAGGCTGCGGAATTTATAGTCCGTGCGAATCCAGGTTCGCCTGAAACCAAGATCCTCCAGGAATTCAAAATATGCACCCAGTTTTTCTGGGGGCTGAGGTTGGGTTACTCCGGTACCCAGGGTCTCGATAAGGATCACTGTTCCAGCTTTGCGGAGCACTCGTTTGATCTCTCTTAACCCCTCCTGGAGGGCTTTCCTCCAATCCTTTTCCTCCCAAACGACCAGGTAACAAAAACTCCAACCTGACAGGATCAAATCGGCAGATCTCTGAGGCAAAGGTATGGCCCGGTGGTCACCTGCTGCAGCTAGCCAATGACCCTCAATATTTTTTTCAAACAGAGAAACTGCAACACTTAGCATATGAGCGGATAAGTCAAAGGCATACATGCTCCGGACTGTTGGACCCAGCAAACTGGCCAGCCTTCCGGTACCGGAACCCAAATCCACAACATCAAGCCCCTGAAAGGATGTAATACCACGAATTGCTGGCAGCAGATTTCCCTGATAATCCTCCCGGGCGATCAACTGCTGGTATTTATCCCCTTCCTGTTGGTAGGCTATTTTGTGGTCAACCATTTTGAGCTCACTTTGCCGGCAGGCTCAAGGCATAGGCAACTCCCTGGCTGGTCCAGTTTTCCAGGTCTTGTTTTTCCCGGAACCCGGGTTCTTTGACGATTACCCAACCTGTCATCGCCCGACCAGTGATATCAAAGAGCTCAACATGCGGTTTAAGAAGAGAATCCGTGTACTTTTTTGCGCCCACACGAATGATCAAATCCTCACGAATGACACCACAGGCCATGTTTCCCCGTATCAAAAAACCAATACCCCCGAACATCTTCTTTTCCTGATATCCTGGCTGGCCATTGATCAGTTCCCGGACACGCTGAGCTATTTTCTCGTCATAAGCCATTTCACATTCCTCCATCTGTCCTGCTCAACAACATGATAAAAGGATTTTCGCCTGAGCCTGGCTGAATTGCAGGTCACTGACAGAAAAATCCGCCTTTTTGCCAACTCTCTCCTGGTACAGATCAATGATTTCATCAGGAGTATGGGATAAAAAAACCTCCAGGGATGAAATACCCGCATCATAAAGCAATTCAGCAAATACAGGGCCTACGCCATACACCCTGACCAGATCCGCCAATCCTATCAACCTTCGAAGATAGTCCAGAGAGATCTCTGCGTCTGTTGCCAGTGCTGAGAGGTCTTCTACTCCAGCGCAATATTCAAAAAACTGCTTCGAGTTATTGAACCCAAGGTTTGACAAACGATCTGCAGTCTCTTCTAAGATCCCGGGAAATTTCTTTAGCGGAACAGGGTTTGGAAAATAACTGTTCACCTCCCGGCGAAGGAGAACCAGATAATCCATTTCAATACCGGTTAATTTTGAAAAGTCTGAGATTTTTGTTCTATCCTTAAGTGCCGAAAGCAGATCTTCCAGAGTCGTTATGCCTCTTCTTTCCAATCCCTGAAAATTCTTCTCCAGGTTATGCTTTAACGGCTTCCGGCTGGGGATTAACTCTCGATTAAGGAGGTCGATCTTCAATTGGTTGAGAGAGATCAGCGAGGGATCGATGTGGTAAGCAGCTTTCATAATTCCTTTTATCATCCCCTTGACCACATCTTGAATATTTCACCCGCATGCGAAATACCCAAGCATCCGGGCCAGCAGGAGATAGCCTGTCCCCCTGCATTTCGGTTCGCCGGTAACTCGAGTTATCTAAAAGCTATTTCGTCGGGACTTACCAGCCTGACACCCGCCTTCTCAAGATCTTCCTCATGCGCTTTGATAATTGTGGGGGCGTCCTGGTTATAATTGCTGTGCCCTCCCTTTACCAGGAACATTTCGTAGCCATGCTCCACCCCTGCCAGAGAAGTAGCCCGAATACAACCCTGGGTGACCATTCCTGTAACAATCAAATTCTCTAATCCTCTAGATTCCAAGATACTTTGAAGGATTGTGTCCTGAAAGGCGTTTCCATGCTTTTTAAGCACCATCAGGTCCTTTGGGTCCGGTTTCAAAGAGGGATGCAACTTAAAACCATCTGTGCCTTCTTTTAGAAAGGATTTATTGGAATGTTGGATATAGATCACTAGACATTGGTAAAGATGGGCTAGTTCCACCAACCCATTGATAACCCCGATCATCCGTCGGTCCTCGTATACCGGGGTGGGCCTTGTAAAGAGAGCTCTCTGAACATCGATGATCAACAAGGCTGTCTTGTTGGCAGGTAGCGCAGTGTACTGGATCATAGTTTCCCCTCCATATACATCAACTCATTATAATCAATCTTTGAAGAGTGGCAGTTGGGAAGTTGTATCGCTTCTTTTCCTGGGATGAAAAACCGGGATCTTAGATTCTATCCCAGCTGCGTCCATTTCTTTCTTGAAAACCTCGTTCAACTCGCGCCAGTTCGGCGAGCCACATTGATAGTTATCCCCAAAGGTCTGGATATACCGCTCCTTAACCCCGGGAAAAAGCTGATCCAATTTTTGATAATAGAAATCACGGGAGCCCGGCCGGAGTGATACCCCAAAGGCAGGAATGATATAGCTGGCCCCGTTTCTTTTTGCTTCCCAAACGATCTGGATGATATTTTCCGGCTCATCTTCCAGGAAGGGCAGAATTGGCATCATGGTCACCCCGGTAAGAATCCCCGCGTTAGCTAGTTCGCGCATGGCCTGAAAGCGTGCCGACGGCCGGGGAGCACCAGGTTCCACTTTGGCAGCCAATCTATCATCCGCCGTAGTTATGGTAAAACTGACTGCCGCATAAACCTTCGAGATGTCTTGGAGAATGTCCAGGTCTCTCAGCACAAGTCCCGATTTGGTCAAGATATGGACCGGGAATCGATGTCTGGCTATGATCTCCAGCGCTCCGCGGACCAATTTGTAATTCTCTTCAACAGGCATATAGGGATCATTCATGGACCCAAAACCGATCGTTCCCAGGACCTGTTTGCGGGGAAGTGTATCCTCTAGAAGCACAAGAGCATTGGTTTTCGCCCTGATCTCAGCCAAATCCCCTAATTGATAACATTCTGATCTTGAATCACAATAGATGCACTGATGCTGGCAGCCGCGGTACAAATTCATATTGTACTTAAGCCCGAACCAGGTATCAGGCTGTTTAACATGATTAAGGATGGTCTTGGATGTGATCTCAGTAACCATGGCAGATCATCCAGATAAGGATATTTTTTGCTATTCTTCAGACAGTGTTTATTATACAGGGATTAACTTCCAATCGACAAATCAGGGGAAAAAAGCCCCCGGGTAATTCCGGGGGCATAAGTAGCGTTTCTTATGATTGGTTTCTATTTCACCCAGGGGAAGCTCCACTAGTCTTTGGTAGACCTGATCAGCGATCTCCAGCACATCATCCAGGGCAGTTGTTATCCCTTTACTTTCTGAGTGACTTGCGCCCCTGAATGATCTGCCTGATGTAAACCTGTCAGCAAGGCTAGCATACCTTAGTTGTTAGTGGCGCACCGGATCCGATCAGGGAATCTCGTCAAACACTTCCTGTGATCCAAAACCCACGCCGACCATACTGGGTCCTGTATGAGCGCCCAATACCAAGGACATCGGTCCTATGGGCAGCCAGTTGCATTTGAACAACTTGTCAACCTCGTCCCGTAGAAAATGGGCAGCATCCGGATTGTTGGAGTGCAGCACCTGGACGCGTATTTCGCTGCCAAGAGGATGTCTTTTCTTGATCTGCTCTATCAGGCCACGCATGGCTCCCTTAAAGGTTCTCACCTGACCCAGCTGGATATAGGTGCCATTTACCTTTTCAACGCCGATGAGTGGTTTGATATTGATCAAAGAAGCGATGATCCCTTTCATATGGCTGATGCGTCCCCCGTGGATCAGGTACTTGAGTTCATCCAGGGTGTAGACGCTCTCGCAAGCGTCACCAATACGCTTCATCAACCCCAGAATGCGCTCCATGCTCCAGCCGGCTTTAATGGCCCGGGCGGCAGCTTTAACCTGCCATCCTGCAGCAGCAGAAAGGGTTTTGGTATCCACATGGGTGACATTGGCTTCAGGCACCATCTGCGCGCCGGCCAATGACGAGTTAAATGTCCCGCTTAATCCTGAGGTGATGTGGACGGAGAGGATATCCGGATCAGTCGCAGCCAGTTTCCGATACAATTCAGCAAACTGCCCTGCAGAGGGTTGGGATGTTATGGGCAAATTATCGGATTTAGCCAGCAGCGCGTAAAAATCCTCCGGCTTAATATCCACCCCTTCCTGGTAGGTTTCCCCATCCAAGGTGACAGTCAAGGGCACGGTATGGACATTGTACTCTGCCGCCTCTTGGGTAGATAAATTATGGTCGGTCCCGCTATCTGTAACAATTTGCATTTTCAACTCTCCTGTACATGTTGATTAGAGCCGTTTCCTTTTTGGTAGGCGTTTCTCATCTATGAAGGGGCAAATGGAAAGATTCAATATCAATATCCAGCAGTAAATAAGATCCAATTTCTGGGACCCATATCCCTGTGAGAACTCCATTTTAAGTGCCACCGATTATATCAAATATCATTAATTTAAAATTCGACCGAGGTGTTGATGACAAAAATAATGACTGGAGTCATTTAGATGATTTTTTGGCTGTTTTCTCCCTGGAGTCCATTTCGAATCAAGGATAAAACGCCAAACCCAATGCCCCGGGCCCGACATGGGTGCCCACAACAGGGCTGACATCTGAAAGATGAACAAGCGGGGAATTAAACCGCTCTTTCACCAGATTCACCAATGCCCTTCCCTCATCCAAACAGTCCACATGAACCACGGCTGCTTCCGCCATCTGCTTTCCGTCCAGGCGAGTCCCAGCAATATCCAGCAGCTCCGCGATTCCTTTCTTTTTTGTCCGGGTTTGTGATAACGGTTGGATAACCCCATCTTCAAAGTGCAAGATAGGTTTGATATTTAGAGCTGTTCCCAGAAGCCTTTTGGCGCCTCCTATCCTACCTCCCTTGTGAAGAAATTCCAATGTATCCACCACAAAAAGGAGCTGGGTCTTGTCCCGTGTGGCTTCTGCAACTGCCACAACTTCATCAATGGATTTTCCAGCGGCGGCAGCCCGGGCGGCAGCGACAGCGATCAAGCCTTCTCCCATGGCGCTGAAGGATGAGTCCACAACCCTGACAGGAAGTCCGGGAATGAAATCCTTGGCAGCCTCAGCGCTTTCCACGGTCCCGCTGATCTGCGAGGAAGCCAGGACACAAACAATCCCATCACATTGATCTTTCAGCCCCAGGAAGAATTCCTTAAATTCCTGTGCTGAAGGCTGCGTTGAAGTTGGCAGGGAAGCCGATCCGCGCAGCCTTTGATAAAAGGTTTGAGAATCGATATCCACTCCATCCTGGAAGGATTGCCCATCCCAGACCAGCCAGAGCGGGATGACCCGGATATCTAAATCTTTGACCAAGGAGTCGGGAAGAGAGGAAGAGCTATCTGTCACTACCAAAATTGTAGAATTCTTCACGCTATTCTCCTTCCAGTGATTGGTTGTTTTATTTTAAAACAAAATTTCAGGGAAGAAGTGACGGGGGGATTAGGCCTGGATATTCTGAAAAACAATCCCGTTGGCTGTCAAATCCGTTTTTGTTGATATGATTTCTTTGTATAATCAATTCTACTGGAATAAACAACCTTTCCCTAATCAAAATAGATTTTCAAATTCACATGCCCCCTGATCATCCCTGGCAGAAATTCCTGGCAAAGACAGCTCTCGCTAAGCTGGAGCTGGTATTTATCTGCCTGTTCTGTCTTGGCGCTGTTTTGTGGGGAGCAGCTCTGAAAAAAAACCCTACCGCTTCCCAGGAAATCCCCCAAGTAAATATTCAAGCCCACGCCTACGCCTTACCCAATCAGGGCTGGGCCCCCCTTAAGGTTTATTTCAGCGCATTCGGCTCAGGAAATGATACGAGCCAGATCTCAAAACTGGAATGGGATCTGGATGGCAATGGTTCCTTCGAGACCGACGCCAGCTCCAATGGCGGTTATGCCAGCTATGTATACACAAAACCCCGCAATTACACGATCAGCCTCCGGGCAACCAACAGCGAGGGCCAATCTTCGATTGCCACCACCACGGTTGCTGTAAAACACCCTGTTTCCAGCAGCGTTGATTACTGGAGCGTATTTGACGACCGCCGTATCAGGAAAATCGAGCTCCGTTTTACTCAAGCAAACTGGGAAACAATGATGTCCAATCCCATGGAAAAGCGGGTTGTACCCGCAGATGCCTTGATCTTCGGTGAGGAAGTTCGCGATATTGGTATAAGTCCCAAGGGAAACTCAACCATCGGCTTCACCGCCAAACCTCCCTTAAAGATCGATTTTAACGCCTATCACCCTGAGCAGGAATTTCACAACTTGAAGATGCTCCTGCTGCATAATAATTTTGGCGACCCCTCTTTGCTCAGAGAAAAAATGGCCTACGATATGATGCGCTTCGCGGGCGTGCATGCAGGATTCACCGCCTTTGTGGATGTCTGGGTGGATATCATAGATGATTCCAATCCGGCTGAGTTCCTGGGAATCTATACCATGGTCGAACGTCCAGACACCAAATACCTGGCCAACCGCTTTGGCCCCACCAATAACAGGGGCAACCTCTATAAAGCTGATGCCTGGTTTGAGGAAGGAGCAGCAGATCTGGCCTATTACGGCGAGAATATCGCAGACTATCCCCATCCCCGGGGCGAACTAGCCTACGCGCTGATGTTTAAGGATCCTACTAAAGCGGATTTCCAGGATATTATCGACCTATGCTACGTGATCGACGGCGCCGTGTATGATTCCTCGGAAGATTTCGCGGCCGCCCTGGAAGGGGTCTTTAATGTGGATACCTACCTTCGTTATTTAGCTGTCATTTTCTTGACCCTTAATTTTGATCAATATCCAGACACAGGCAACAATTACTATCTTTATCACCACCCTGAAACAGGCCAGTTCGAATGGATAGCCTGGGACATGGGTAATTCATGGGGCCACTTCGGGGGCGACTTCAATCATCCCATTTTCGGGACAAAATACAGCTTGGGGCCGATGCAATACCGTCCACTGTTTACCAATGTGTTTGAAGTCGATGAATACCGTCAGGATTACCAGGCTTATCTGGACCTCCTGGTTCGGCATTATTATAATCAGGAAGGGGTGGGTAATCTCGCCCGTCAATGGGCCAGGATGCTTCGTCCTCACCTGCAATCTGGAAATGGCGATCGTATGTATTTTGGTCCTGAAGCACAATCCTCACTGGAAGGGTTTAATGAAGGAGTCCAGGAATTGATCCAATTGACAATCAGAAGAGCGAATTATGTATCAGAGGTCCTGGAGTCCGATCAATAACAACCATGACTTGGTAACAAATACAGCACACAGAAAACGGAGGAGCAAAATGAAGATCAAACGAGCACTGATCCTGATCACTACGATTACTCTGGCGCTGGCGGCTCTTATGCCTGTTGGGTTGGTTTATGCCCAGGGAGAAGATTATCGGGAAGATTTTGAGGGCGAATTTCTCCAAGGTTGGGAACACTCGGAAGGCATCCTCCTCTCTGAAGGTGTCTTGCAAATCCCCCCGGGGAATTTCGCGGTTCGTTTTGCAGGTCCGCCTGGGAGCTCCTATGAATTTGATTTCAAGCGCTCAGGACCGGGGGCACTGATCTTTCGTTACGCCATCAGTCCGGGAAGTGAGTACGCCCTGATCATCCATAACACAGCAGTCGTGTTGGAACGAGGTGAGGAAGGACCTCCCAAGCTGCTGGACGAGGGTTCCTGGGAGGACAACACCCAGGATTGGCATTCTGTAAAAATTCAGATAAATCCATCCGGGCAGAAGATCTCCCTGGACGACTCCCTGGTCATTTCGACCCAAGAAGAAACCATTTTGCGCGGCGGAGGTGTGGGATTCTGGGTTGAAGGAGAAGCCACTGTGGAGCTGGATAATCTGGTCATATCCGGATTCACGGCACCTCAAGGTGGAGAAGAACGACAACCGGGACCCGCTGTCGTGGAAAATCAGCCTCTCGAGCCAACCCCAGATACTGCTACAGTTGAAGAAGTCAGTGTCCGAGATCTGATCACTGAACTGACCGGTGCCCAGACCAACCCGACGGATCTGACCACTTTCCTGATCAATCTGGGTCTATCGGTCCTGCTTTCCTATATCCTCAGCCGGGTATACGTGCACTGGGGGTCCTCGCTGTCCAACCGCAGGCGATTCGCCGCCAATTTCATCCTGCTCACGGTCACCACAACTTTCATCATCCTGGTCGTTCGCTCATCGGTTGCATTATCGTTGGGTCTGGTAGGCGCCCTGTCGATTGTTCGTTTCCGATCTGCGATCAAAGAGCCAGAAGAGTTGGCGTATTTGTTCTTTGCCATCGCGATCGGCATCGGGCTGGGCGATAACCAGCGCCTGATCACAGTGATCGCCCTGGCAGCAGCCATCCTGGTGCTGGGGATCATGCGCCTTTTCCGGGGACGCCAGGCTGATTTTAATCTTCATTTAACGATAACAAGCAGCGGAACAACCAAAGCGGACTTCGAAGAAGTAGTGGATACGCTAAAATCGAACACCACTCAAATGAAATTGATCCGCTTTGATGAGTCCGAGGGGTCCCAGGAAATATCCTTCCTGGTAGAGTTTCGGGATATGGAGCAGCTTAAAGAAGCGAAAAGCATCCTGCAGGCACTATCCCCCGGGCTCCAGGTATCCTTCCTTGACAATAAAGGAATCCTGTAGAAGGTCGGGTAAGATATGCCGCAAATCACACAGAGCCATCGGGAATTCCGATACGAAAGAAAATTCTTCATCGACCAACTGAACCTTCAGGAGGCGATGGTCCTTGTTAAGCGCCATCCGGCAATGTTCTCGGAAATTTATCCCCCTCGTTATATCAACAATATCTATTTTGACCATCCCTTACTGGTAAATTATTCCGACAATATTAATGGTGCTTCGATACGCAAGAAGGCTCGAGTTCGATGGTACCAGGACCTTTTTGGAAATGTGGCTCGTCCAACCCTGGAATTTAAGATCAAAGAGGGACTGATGGGCACCAAGATCAGCTATCCCTTTCCAACATTCGATTTTCAAAAGGGATTTTCTGAGATCTATTTTCGGGATTTGATCCGATCTTCCTCGATGCCACCAGAAACGACCTACTATCTCGAGACCGTCGAGCCAGTGCTGGTAAATCGCTACCGCCGCTGGTATCTGGCAACACCTGATAAGGCCTTTCGAATCACTTTAGACGCTGAACTGAACTATTACCACCTAAAAAAGACCAACAACCAGTTCCTGTTCCATCAGGCTGACCGGCAGTCTGTCATCTTGGAGATCAAATATCAGCGAGAGCATGACCCCTTAGCGGACCGGATCAGTTCCGGATTTCCATTCCGGATGACCCGCAGTTCGAAATATGTCCAGGGGATAGAGAGGGTTTATCTTTGATCAACCACCATCAACGGAGAAATCCTGGTAGAAAAGCCCAGGGAATGACCTATTAACCTGTTTAAGCCCAGGAGGTGGAAGATGACTGGTAACTATGTCTTCCACCTCAGCTGATTGGCTTATCTATCCGATCGTCCTCCCGACCTGGAAGGCATCCTCGATCTGCTCACCCACCCTGTGATACTTCTGGACCTTCGTGGCGTAAATGATCGGATCCACCTTTAGGATATCTGGTTTACCATCCTCGCCAATAACATCTGGATCAACTTTTATATCCAGGATCTCACCGATGAATTGGGTATGCAGGCCGATCTCATAGGTATGGATCACTTTACATTCCAGCACTAGAGGGAATTCCTCTGCATAGGGCGCATCCACCAGATCCGATTTAACCGCCGTCAAGTCGCAAACCTGGAATTTGTCGGCACTGCGTCCGGAGGCAATACCGCAGTAATCAGCGATAGCTACCTGGGCCGCGGAGGGCACATTGACCGTATAAGCCCCTCGCTCCATGATGCTGCCATAAGTATAGGTCGCTTTGCGGAGGGAGATGGTCACACATGGCGGTTTGGAGCAGCATATCCCTCCCCAAGCCACTGTGGCCAGATTGGGTTTTCCATCCTGATCATAAGAACCCACACACCAAACCGGCAGGGGATAGACCAGGGTTTGGGCGCCAAGCGATTTTTTCATATTGATCCTCCTATTCTCTGGCTGGGCAATAACATTTGCATTGGGATGACTTGGGTATAATTTCAGGTCAATTCGACAAGAAATCACCCACAACCCGGTTGAACTCCTCCGGTTTCTCCGCCGGCAGAGCATGTTTGCTGTTTTCGATCACTACCAATCTGGCTCCGGGAATCAGGGCAGTATACTTTTCTTTATCCTGGGTTGGAAAATAATCCCCATCCGCACCGAGCACAAGGGTTGGGGCCTTGATCTCTCCCAGACGCTCCCTGACACTCCAGCCGTAGGCAGCTTTGAGTGCTGCCCGGTAGGAAGGCTTGTGGTTTTCGGACCAACGTTTGATAAAAACCTCCTTTATTGCCTCCTGATCCGGTGCAGTAAAAAACCGCTCAGCAAGCACAACCCCCATTCTTTCCATACCCATAAAACGGATGATGAGTAATCGCTGCCAGTAAGCCAGCCTGTCTGAGAGATTTCGAGGGATCAGCTCAGGTACACTGTTAACGATAACCATTTTCTTCACCAGCGCCGGATAATCCAGCCCAAGCTGAAAAGCAACCATCCCCCCCAGGGAAATTCCAATGATTCGGGAGGGGGACAATCCCAGCCCCTCAATCAAGGAGGCAGTATCCTTGGCAAAAAGTGTCATGGAATATGGACCAGGGGGTTTGGCAGACTTCCCATGGCCGCGCAAATCAAGTGTGACAACCTGATAGGTTTTTTCAAAATGGCTTACTTGCAGCTCCCAGTCCCTGGAGCTAGAGCCAAGACCGTGGATCAGCAGCAATGGATCCCCCTGGCCATGGATCTCATAATAGATTTCAATATCTCCGGTTGAGAATAGTGGCATTCTTTTCCTCAATGGTCTACCAGCTCAGCTGAATAGATTTCCTCTCTAGTATATCGCCAATCATTAGGACAGACCACAAGCCCCGGTTAAACCTAATCCGGAAGGTCTGCAGTGGGTCTTGTGTAATATATTCACTTGTTAGGTATATTATCTCGAGAGGAAACGGGTGTTAACTTTCAATCAGCTCTACAAATCATATACCAAGGATGTATTCCGATTTGTTTTCTGGTTGTCAGGAAATCGCACCTGGGCAGAATATATCAGCTCTGAAACAATGATCCGGGCTTGGGCTCATTTCCAGCCTATCCGGACAGAGATCCTCAAAGTTTTATTTTTGCTGATAGCGGTCATATTACTTCTGGGGCTGGTAGGAGCCTTCGTGATGATGTTCCTGAGACCGGTATAGAACTTGGATCTTCGCCTTTTCCGGAATTATTCTCTGAACAGACCAAGCCAAATCCCATAGTGATCATTTGACACTTTCCTGACACAAAACTATGTTATGCTGGAACCATGACATCAAAAATACTGGTGGTTGACGATGAGGTTCCAGTCACAGACCTGATCAAGTACAACCTTGAAAAAGCCCTCTACAAAGTTCTGGTTGCCCATGACGGTGAATCCGCCCTGCAGATCGCCCGGGATTCCAATCCCGATCTGATACTCCTTGACTTAATGCTGCCCAGGATTGATGGGCTGGATGTCTGCCGGGAACTGCGGAAAACCAGCCAAGTCCCGATCATCATGGTCACTGCCCGGGGCGAGGAAGCAGACCGGGTTGTCGGACTGGAGCTGGGCGCAGATGATTATCTCACCAAGCCTTTCAGCATGCGGGAATTGATGGCTCGTATCAAGGCTGTCCTTCGCCGCAACCAGCCCAGAACCGAAAGCCAGGAAATCCTATCCGGCCCTCATGACCTGGCTCTGGATGAAGTAAGTCATTCTGTCACCCTGGCCGGCAGTGAGCTAGCCCTCACTCGCCTTGAATATGACCTGATTCATTACTTGATACTCCACCAAGGCCAGGTGCTTTCCCGCGAGCAGCTTCTCAGTCAAGCCTGGGGTTATGATTTTGTGGGTGATACGCGAGCTGTGGACAGCGCGATCAAACGCCTACGAAAAAAATTCCAAACCCACAAACCCGATTCCGTATTCATTGAAACCATCAGGGGATTTGGCTATCGGATGCCCAGGTGAAACCATGAGGACACCCATCCGCACTCGCCTCTCTTTCAGCCATCTTCTGGTCTTGATGATCGGGATGGTCCTGGCTGGGTCCCTGACCTGGCTGGCCGTGGAAAATCTTTACCTCACAACCCAGAGCGAGAACCTGCTCGCCCAAGCCCGCTTGACCGCAGCCGGACTGGACGGCAGCCCTGCTTTCAACTTCTCTCCGGACACTTATTCCCAAACGACCAATATCTCTCCGGGCATCCACACCCGGCTGCTCAGTGAGAGCGGTGCTGTGATCCTGGGTGTGCCCTCCTTAGAGGAGGACGATCCCGTACAGGTGCCTCCGGGCGAAGATCCCGGATACATACCTGCCTCCCAGCTGATCCTGCGTCCGGAAATCCAGTCTGCGCTCACCGGAAAGCCGGAGACGGCTGTCCGAAAAGTGAAAGCCCTGGATGATGAGCGGGTATTATATGCCGCCGCTCCGGTCCTGGACGAGAGCGGGAATGTGACCAGCCTGGTCTACCTGGCCATGCCCCTCCCACCCCGGGGGCTGCCCGGAGAATTAACCCTGCAGCTGATCGGTGCCGTTTTGGCCGGAGGGATCATCGCCAGTATCATCGGGTTCTACCTGGCAGGGGGAATTGCCCAACCTCTGGAAAAAATGGATCAAGCGGTCGCTAAAATCTCTGAAGGTGACCTGGAACAAAGTGTTCCGGTCCAGGGTGGGGTCCGTGAACTTGAGAATCTGGGGCAATCATTCAACCAGATGACAGAAAGCCTGCGCAAATCGAATAAGGCCAAGAACGATTTCATCGCTGATGTCACCCATGAGCTGCGCACCCCGCTGACCGTCATCCGAGGCACGGTGGAAACCCTCGAGGATGGGGCTATTGATGATGAGATTGGCAGGACGGGATTATTAGAATCCATGAGCTGCGAGACAGGCCGTCTGATCCAGCTGGTCAACCAGCTTTTGATATTGGCCCGTTCTGATGCTGGCGCCTTATCACTGAATATCGAACTTATTGATCTGGAAGATCTTGCCCGCGAGCGTTCAACACTAATGAATCCCCTGGCAAGTCAAAAAGGAGTCGAGTTCAAGATCTCCAGCACTGGGCCTGGGCCTTTCCTGGCAAGAGCTGACCGGGCTAGAACTGCCCAGATTCTTGATAATCTTCTCGACAATGCCCTTCGCTTCGCTCCCGGTGGATCAGCTATCCAGCTTAAAATGGAAAACCAGGGACCCTCGATCCAATGCTCAGTTTCCGACGCAGGCCCGGGGATACCCAGCGAGGACCTGCCCCATATCTTCGAGCGCTTCTACCGGGTGGAAAAATCCCGGGATCGGGACAGCGGCGGAGCCGGCTTAGGCCTGGCAATAGCCCGGTCCTTGATCGAAGCCCAGGGTGGAGTCATCAACGTCCACAGCGGGAAGGGGAAAGGCACCCGGATGGTATTCAGCCTGCCTGGGGCTAAATTGCCAGATAACTGACCGATTTCTGACATCCTCCTGACACAGTGATCTCTTATGATGGAGAAAATGGATACACTCAAGGAGGCTCAAATGAAATCCCAACCTAACCTGTTTAATATCTTGATGGCTGCCGCAGTGATCTTGATCGCCATCAATACCGCACTTCCTGCCCCGCCTGCCAGCGCCGCCCCAGTAAGCTTGTCCCCCGATCTTAACGAGGGCAGCTGCAATACAGGCCGATCCATCTCCGTTAGTGGGACCGCGGTTGTCAATGTCACTCCTGACCGGGCATTGATCCAACTCGGCGTGCAGTCCAACGGCCGCACCCCCCAGTTAACTGAGGCCGCCAACAGCGCCACTATTTTCCGTGTTATCCAAGCAATCAAGAGAACCGGAGTAGAGGAAAAAGATATCGTCACTGATCGCTACGTTATCGATCCAGTGTATCGGAATTATGACTCCCTTACCATTGAGGGCTACCGGATCTATAACACTGTAGCTATCACTCTCAGAGACATAGACCTGGTGAACGAGGTGATCATTGCTGCCCTGACCTCAGGAGCAAACCAGGTCGTTAACGTCGAGTTCTACCTGAGCGATCTTCGAAAATACCGCGACCAGGCCAGGGAATTGGCCATGACCGCCGCTGGAGAGAAGGCCAGCGACCTGGCCAAAGCCGCAGGGGCAGAAGCCGGCTGCGTGTTAAACATAAGTGAAAATACCTGGTCCTACTTCAGCGGAGGTTGGTGGGGCCGGAGCAGGGATCTGTGGACCCAGAATACAGTCCAGAACATACCCGTCGGCACCGGCGAGGGAGATTCGTCCGAGTTTGGACCAGTGAACCTGGGACAGATCTCCGTCCGGGCAGAGGTCAGTGCCAGTTACGCACTCAAGTAATCCTCAAGCTGGTAAATAGATACTCCCCGTCTTAGGGCTGGGGAGTATCTATTTAATTAAAATCCCAGTAAACAAACTGCCCTCAAACGATCAGAGCTGGCCGTTTTGATACCCAGGTCTGGATATCAAAACTCCCCAAATTCCGCAGATCTGCTTGACAAAACCATTTTTTCAGGTACTATCAGCTCCGGTTAAGCCTATTAGGCAGTCAGTGCCGTTTTCATCAAAACGCCCCTCGATTCCCCTGATATCTTATACAAACATATACCAAAGGATCTTTGATGAGCTTTACCCAGTTCAACCTTGACACACGCTTAAATACTGCCGTAAGGCGGGCCGGTTTTGATACCCCCACTCCCATTCAAATCCAAGCCATCCCACCGGCGATGGCCGGCCGCGACCTGATCGCTACGGCACAAACCGGCACAGGAAAAACCGCTGCTTTTGTTTTGCCCATTCTTCAAAAATTACTCGGCGGATCCCTTCAGGGTACCCGATCTCTGATCATCACTCCCACCCGGGAGCTTGCAGAGCAAATTCACCAGACCATCGGTCAATTAAGCTATGGAACAAAGATCCGCAGTGCTGCGATTTATGGCGGGGTGGGAGCTGCACCCCAGATTGAAGCCCTGCGAAGTGGCGTGGAAATCATCGTGGCCTGCCCCGGACGTCTGTTGGACCATCTCAACAATCAACCCATTAAGCTGAACAAGATCGAAATACTTGTACTCGATGAGGCTGACCGGATGCTAGATATGGGGTTTTTACCTGACATAAAAAGGATCCTGAGCCGACTTCCGAATCAGCGCCAAACCATGTTATATTCTGCCACCTTTCCGGATGAAATTGAAAAATTAGCCCGGCAAACCCTCAAAAAACCAATACGCGTTGCCGTTGGGGTTGCACGCCCGGCTCATACTGTGGACCATACTCTGTTTCCCGTTCCGCAACACTTAAAAAATCGGCTGTTAATGGAGTTATTGGACCAGACCGATACTCAATCCGTCCTGATTTTCACCCGCACAAGACACAGGGCGACAAACTTGCTTAAGAAGATCAAGCGCACCCAATTCAAGGCAACCAGTCTGCATGGCGACCGCACCCAGGGGCAGCGCCGCCAGGCTCTGAATGGGTTTCGGGATGGAAAGTACCAGATTATGGTAGCAACCGATATTGCGGCCCGCGGGCTCGATATCGACGGGATTTCCCATGTGATCAATTTTGATATGCCTGCCACTGCAGATGCCTATATCCATCGGATTGGCCGAACGGGAAGAGCCCAGCGTAATGGAGAAGCCTACACATTCGTCACTCCGGATGACCAGGTTCTGGTTGAGAAAATTGAGAAGATCATGAAGGAAAAACTGCCGAGACAAACGATCCCTGGTTTTGATTATTCGATCCCCCAGCCTGAAAATCAACAGGTCCAAACCAAACCCAAGCAACGCTCGATACGCTACAAAAGATAATTTGTTAAAAAAGAATAAAGGCTAAAGATAGATCATCACGAAGGTGCGGGGGAGGGGCGGAAATCGATCAGAACAGGCTGAGCTGGCTGTAGAAATGTGATTTACCGAAGCCTCCCTGCTCCTTGATCCATTCCAAGATAGCCTGACTGGTCTTTTTTGCCGGGCGGCCTTCGGTATAAAAGGTCTTCTTTGCCAACAGCTCGTTGGAAGGATGGCGCACAAAATGCTCATTCAGGGCCAGGAGCTCTGGGTCAATCTTCCCCACTTCTTTGATCAACATCTCAGAAAAGCGCTGGTTGACGATCTCCACGGAAAGATCAAGATCAGGAGAAGGCAGTATCCGAATTACATACTTAAAGGGAAGGAGTGCCTTTTGGACTCGCTTGAAAAGAGCCTCATCCTCATAAACGGAATGAACCGCCCCAAAATCGATCACACAGTTGCGGTATTCCTCCAGGGCGCGTTCCACCGCATGGGCTTCGAAGGGCTTCCAGTACTCGATCAGGCCCTGCATGCCTTCCCGCCCGACAATCTCTGAAGCATACATCTCGCTATAACCAATCTCCCCATAAAATCGCTGGCGAACCTCATCCAGCTCAACTCGAGGCACACCTAATTTCTTGGCCAGCAAGCCTGCCAGGGTGCTCTTTCCTGCGCTCATGGGTCCGATCAAAATCACAACTGATTTCATACTATCTGACTGATGAATCTTGATTATTCGTTGAAAATACTCCTGTCTTACTCTTGAAGATATTTTAAGCCGCGGCCCAGGTCTCTCTTATAAAGGACCGCTTTCCGCATTTCTTCGATCAACCCAGTCCAACCAGAAATGAAACAGGTACAGCTCAGAACGGCAGTCGTTTATGATGCCGCTGGCAGATTTCCATAAATTGAATAGTAACATAAATCTAGTGGGGTAGGTCCTTGATGGATACCGCAGGGTTAATATTCGGCAGTTGAAATATACCCTTGTTCTCGTTTGATTGCTTCTCGTAGGAGCATGATCTCATCACTGATCTGTTTGCTTAGCAGGAAAACCTCGTCAAAATCAGCTTCCGTCCAATCACCATCATCCAGTAAGATCCAGCCTCGCTGAAAACAACTTTCGATCTCTCCTAACAAATTGCATAGGCGCCGGCTTTTTACAGGCAGTGATAACGCTTGAATTCTCTGGCCTTCATAGATCCGGAAATAATCAGTGCTTGTGTCCAGGTCAAACATCAGTTCGGTCCTATTAACCGTGCCGACGAAATCGCCAAAGATGAGCATCCTGGTCAGAACATAACCTTCAATCCAATCAAGTATTTTTTCGTTGATCATATCAAACCATTAAGAGCAATATTCATACCATTTAACAATAACTTGATCGTGAATCCTCAATACTCGCATCATGTGGAGATTATACTGTACTAATCAATCGCTAAGCCATCCCGGATCAATTAGGCAGTACAAGCACCATCATCGAGTAGAGGAGCCCACCGGCCGGACCCTGGGTAGTCCGCTCAGATCCGCAAGTTTATCCATCAGGTGGTCGGTCAATTGCCGCAGGGTAATCCGGGCATCTTCAGAGTACCTTTTTACATTCACATCACGGTGTTCATCCAAATAGATAGGAGGACCGATATTGATATGGATGGGATGTTTGGTTCTGAAAGCAAATGGATTATTGGTTTTTAGCGCTAATGGATAGGCATGGTTGCTCCCCCGAATGCCGATAGGGATGATGGGGGTGCCAGAACGCAGTGCCAAGCGTATAACGCCTGTCTCTCCACGCAGGATTTTGCTATCCAAACCACCAATAATTGAGCCCTCTGGATAGATCAGCGCACTGCTTCCCAGGCGTAAGCGCCGGATGCCTTTCAGCATTTGCCCCTGGTTGAAGCGGGTGATCTTTCCAGATTTCCCTTTATTCATATTGATCCGCAGCACACCCAAGGGACGCGTCAGGGGAAAAAAGAATGTATAGAAATAATGACTTAAAAAGAGGATGATCCTCTGGTTAGTATGCGGGACAAGGACCGAAAAAGCGATAGGGATATCCATGATGCTCTGATGATTCATGGCAAAAATGTAGTTTTTATCCCGATTAATATTCTCCAATCCCGTTATATGGATCAGGAAGTTCTTGTTGACAAGTTTATAGAGTAAACCTAATTTATTTTGAAACATGATCACCTGTTTAAAGTAGTGAATAGCATACAGTATCTATTAACACAAAGGGTCACGACTGGTTATTCTAATCTCGCAAGCTGGGAGAACTCGGCACAACCCTATTATGTCAATAGTAAGCCAGATTTACCTGGGGGAAGAGCCCCTGTGCCATTTACACGCATTTACTTGTCCTGGGATAGGCTGTAACACACTACGGATTCCGTAAGTATAAATCCTTCCTTCTGGTATAGGGAGAGCGCCCCGTGATTCTCGCCGTTGACCGAGAGGATCACCGGATCCAGCCCGTGATTGATCAAGAAATTATATCCGTATCTGAGAAGATTGCGTCCCAGTTCCATGCCGCGGTATTTTTCGATGATTCCAAGACCCCCGATCTCTCCCGCAGACATATTTTCGACATCATGCATCATGACAATAGTGCCAATGGGTTCCTGGCCTCTTTTGAGCAGGCATATACCATCCCTGATATGGCCCTGATCCTTAAAGAAATTTTGGATATATTCCGCAGAGGAAGGCGCGTGGCCTGCAAGGTCCTTGAATTCCTCGTTAATACAATCCGCAAACCGGACGAGCCCTTCCTGGTTATCCTGAGTTAGTGGGTATACAGAAATCCCATCGGGAAAAACTGGTTCCGGAAGGAGGGAGCCGCCCCGTTCAAGGATAAAGGAATAGCGCTCGACTTCGAACTCCAATCCTTCCAGGATACCAGCTACTACTTTTTTCCCTTCCGGGATGAACAGGTAAATACTCTTCAAATCTTCCAGGTGGGGCCGGATAGCGTCCATGAGAGCAGTGTAATCTTCCCGGGCTCCAGTCCTGGTATGGAATATCGAAAATCTGGCTTTGCCGATGCTTAAGAAATGCTCTGTGCGCATCAGGCTGACAGCCCCAAGGACTTGGTCACCTTCTACCAGTAGATAGGACGGATGCTCCGCCGAAAATTGAAAATCCCTGCCCGGTATGTACGACGCGTCATGTTCCGCTCCAAATTGAGTGCTGTAGTCATACAACAGGGCTTGATTGTTTTGGTTGATACGAAGAATCTCTTTTGCCATAATAACCGCCTTCAAAAGGTCTGAACAACGAGGAGATATTTTACATCATTTCAGGTAAATCGGGTCCACCCATGCTAAAAACGAGCCCCTGTAGGTAAGTTTTGATGAACAGCGCCCGTCATGGAGTAACCCGGCAACACTGCCGGACCAAAAAAACAATATTCCAGAAAGGAGTTCTTATGAAAGGCCAAAATATCTTCTGGATCGTTCTATCCAGTGTGGTCTTACTTCTGGCTGCCTGCGGCGTTGGGATAGGTGAAACTCAGGTTCCGGAAACTGAAATAATCCAGCCTGGTCCTGTATCAACATCTACCTCTGTGCAGGCTACACCTGTTCACCAAGAAGCCGCCTGTGAAGATCCTTTTGGCAGCACCACACCGGGTTTCCCGACTGGCGGATGGAAGACCAACTTCTGCCTGCATAATGTCCCCTATGATGAAATATTCTCAGGAGGACCTCCCCGGGACGGCATCCCACCCATTGACAATCCCCGTTTTGAAAGTATCTCTTCCGCTGACGAGTGGATCGAGGACCTTGAACCCGTCATCCTGCTGGACCATCAGGGAGAAGCCCGGGCTTACCCATTGCAAATCCTGACCTGGCATGAAATCGTCAATGACAAGATCGGTGGAGATCCAGTTATCGTAACCTTCTGCCCCTTATGCAACACCGCTCTGGTATTCCGCAGGCCGATAATCGATGGAGAAATCCTCACCTTCGGCACCAGCGGTAATCTAAGGAACAGCGATCTGGTAATGTGGGACCGCCAGACGGAGTCCTGGTGGCAGCAGTTCACTGGAGAAGCCATTGTAGGTGATTTAACAAGCATGAAACTGGAACCTCTGCCGGCCGCGATCATCTCCTGGGCTGACTATAAATCAGGCCACCCCGAAGGCCAAGTCCTGTCCATTAACACAGGTTTCATCCGCAGTTACGGCAGCAATCCTTATCCTGGATATGATAATGTCAACAATCTGCCCTTCGCCTTTAGCGGCGATCTGGAGGACGGAGATCATCCTCCCATGACCCGTGTAGTAGGTGTGTTAACTGAAGATGGCCAGGCGGGCGCTTATCTAAGAAACTTGATCAAGGATGGCCAGGTCTTGAACGAGAACCTGGCAGATATCCCCATCGCGATTTTCTGGAAAGAAGGCACTGCATCCGCTCTGGACAGCAGATCAATCTCTAACAGCAGGGATATTGGCACCATTGCCGTATTCCTGAGGGAAAACGACGGACAAATCCTGACTTTTACATCCAATGGAGACGGAACTTTCACAGATCAGGAGACCGAATCGCTGTGGGATATCCTGGGGACTGCCCTTTCCGGCCCTCTGGCGGAAAGCCAACTCAAACCGATCCCACATCACGATACATTCTGGTTCGCCTGGGCAGCTTTTGTTCCAGGGGGTGACCTAAAAGAATGAGCGGTAAACGGATGTTCAGCCCTTATGAAAACTCCCGGGATAGATTCCTGAACTGGATCATGAGAGTTGATCCAGAAGCTGTACTCAATCCCCCGGAATCCTCCGGCGGAGAGATTCCAGGGAGCAGCTCCCTGAACATGGAAATCAAAGAATCCCTTAACCAGATCAAAGCCAAGGCGATCAGCTCAGATGGCCGACAGGTAGACTACACCTCGATTGCCACCAGCCATTCCTACCAGGAATACAGGAAGCTGGTAGGCCATCTGGGTGGGTTTGATTACCTATCCCTGTCCTCCAGGGATGAACAATTAGCATTTTGGATCAACCTCTATAATGCATTGGTGATCGACGCAGTTATCCAGTCCAAAGTTCAGGGTAGCGTGACCGAGGGCTGGCTGGGAATCCTGCGATTTTTCCAGAACGCTGCCTATCTGGTGGGTGGTGAGCGATTTAGCCTGACAGATATCGAACATGGGGTGCTGCGGTCGAACAGCGGTTTCCCTTATTTTCCCGGTCCTCATTTTTCTCCTGCGGATCCCAGGAGAGCAGCAGTGATCAATCCCATGGATTACCGGATCCATTTTGCGCTGAACTGCGCCAGTTATTCCTGTCCTCCGATCGGCATTTACAATCCAGATCAGATCGACCAGCAACTGGACCTGGCTGCCCGGAGTTTCATCAATGCAGATTCTGTCCTGGATATGAATAAGAGGCAAATATCCATATCCAGGATCTTCCGCTGGTACAGGGGGGATTTTGGAGGAAAAGAAGGCATCTTGAGGATTCTGATGAAGTACCTGGAACCTACACAGATCAAAGATTGGAATCCATTGAAGCTAGCAGATCTTCGGATAAAAATTCACACCTATGATTGGAGTTTGAATCATTTACAATGACCGGCTAAACAGCGCAAACCTTGTCCAATCCCTATAGTGCCCATGCTATAATACCCTCATCTTAAGGGAATAATATGGGAGAACGGACAAACGAGCAATGGCTCAGTGACCTGCGGGGGAAGAACCAGGACCAGGCCATAGCAGATCTTCGGAGACTATTAAAGAGAGGGCTGATTTACGCCCTCTCCAGCCGGATCAAATCCGACCTGGAACACCAGGTAGAGGATTTTGTCCAGGACGCGATCCTGCGAATTCTGGAAAAGCTGGACACCTTCCGCGGAGAGAGCAAATTCACCACCTGGGCTCATAAGGTCGCGGTACGGGTTGCGTTCACCGAGATGCGCCGAAAGCGCTGGAAAGACATATCCATCGAGGACCTTCTTCCGGAAGATAGCGGCGATTTCACTCCCCTGATCCTGGCAGATCCCAGCCCTGACCCAGAAAAACGGGCCACGCAGGAGTCCCTGCTAGCAATGATAGGCAAAATCTTAGAGGAGGATCTCACTGAACTCCAACGCACGGCAATGTTGGCAATCATGCACGGAGGCATGCCCCTGGAAGAAGTCGCCCAGCGCCTGGATACCAATCGCAACGCGCTTTATAAGCTGCTGCATGATGCCCGTAAGCAGATGCGCGACAGATTGCAGGATAAAGGGTTCAGCGCTGGGGAGATCCTGGCAGTATTTGAAAGCGAGTAAGAGATTCCTGGCAGGAAACATCCAAAACGCAGGAGCTTAGAATGAAATTAACATCGGAAACTATACGGAATATGATGAACTCAGTCAAATCCACGAGGGATAAGGAATTGGACTGTGGTCATTGTAATGATGAACTGGATCATTTCATTGATATGATCTTGGCTGGTAAGAAAGCGGAAGAAGCCTTACCGCTGGTTCAGGAACATCTAGATAGATGTCAGGCCTGTCGTGAAGAATACGAGGTGCTGCTGGAAGCTTTACGGGCCATGGTTTAATGGATTATTAGTGGAGGAAAGATGACAGATACACAAAGTACTACTTGCATTCATTGCGGAAAAGATAACAGCCAGGCACCCCTGGTTGTGTTCCATTACCAGGATAAGGAATTCCAGATCTGCACTGAGCACTTTCCTTTATTGATCCATAATCCCAGAAAGCTTACCGGGAAACTACCTAATGCTGAGAACCTCATTCCGGCTGAGCACGATTAACCTGCGTTATCCCTGACTAAAACTTCAACCTATAAACCCAGCTGGTCCGGACCAATCACCGACAGGGCAATTAACCACTGCCCGGCATAATAGGTAAACAAATTCAAAGCCCGGGCTGAGTTGAATTCCGCTTTGAACCTGTTCAAAGCCAGGATCAAATCTGATAACATGAACAGACCTGCTCCAATGAGAGCGAGCAGGTAATCTATCTGGCCTACAGAGATCCAACGCGACAATGCCAGCCAGCCCATGATCGAAATAACCCCTGTATAGGCGTAGGTCGGAATCTTCCATTTACCTAGTCCATCCTTTAGCGCCCAAATCACTAAACCTGCCAGTCCAATGATTGGCAAGATCGCCAAATAGACCAGGAAATCCTGATCGATCAAAAAACCTGCGCCATAAAAAAGGTGGGCAATCAAAAAAGCGGCCAGTCCTGCCAGGAATCTATCACCTGGCAGCATCAAGAAGATATCTCCCAGGAGAGAGAAGATCAGGCCTCCCAGGATCAAGAACTTATAAGGCGAGCCGCCTTCTCCTCCCAGAACCGGGATGAGGATAATCAGGATCATCGTGAATGGCTTAAAGATATAGAATCCCCCTTGCGGCTGTCGGTAGCCAAGCCAGACAGCCAGGATCGCGGAAATTAATATACCAAGCGATAATAGCCAAATTCCCATACCACATTCCACCAGCATCCAGTATAGTCAAATCGGCAACTGCGGTCAATAAGCTGATGTATAATCCTTCCAGAGCCATCATCAGAAGGTCGATCATGCCCAGCCGGTCGAAGTTATTGATAACCCTTAGCGCAGCCCTACTCCTCCTGGGGGGAGTGCTGCTCAAGGATAGACCTGCATCTGCCTCCCACACCCTGGATCCCGCTGCGATTCCCACAACACTTTACGACCGCCCCGGCCCACCTCCAACAGTCTATCCCCCTGTTCAATCCGATAATGGAGCCCAGGTCTATTGGGGCATTTGCCAGGACTGCCACGGGGACCAGGGGCAGGGCCTGACCGCCGAATGGCGGTCCGCGGTCGCGCCGGAATTCCAGGATTGCTGGGCGGCCGGCTGCCACGGGGAAGACGCACCTGCCACAAGCTTCATCATTCCCGAGGTCGGCGCGCCCGCCCTGGCTGGGCCAGGGGCCCTGCCCCGGTTTTCCACTGCTTTCGATCTCGGTTCATATATCCTGGAGAATATGCCGCTATTCCCGACCGGTTCTCTTTCAGAAGACCAGGCTTGGGAACTTAGTTCTTTTTTGCTTTCCCTCAATCTGTCCGGCGACCCATCCCTTCCCTTAACCAGCACTAATAGCTCTGCTATCCCGGTTCAGGGTCAGGTTATTCTCCCAGAACGCAGCTTGCCGGGCGCTCTAATTCTCAGCTTGGTCCTTGTTATTGGGGCTGTTGGACTATCAGCAGGTAAGCAATTCCTCCCATCCAAAAAAACAAAGGGCGATTTCTATCACCACCTGCATCCAGCCACTATCCCTGTTGATCAGGCCCGGATCGGCTACACATTAGGCGCTGGGGGTCTGGCTGTCTTCTTTTGCCTGGTCCTGCTGATCACCGGATTGCTGGAAACCTACTACTATCAGCCCGATGCCCTCTTCGCAGCAGGATCAATCCAGATTATCTCGACCCTGGTGCCTTATGGGGATCTGGTACGTAATCTGCATTACTGGTCCGCCCAGTTATTAGTCCTGGTCCTCATGGTTCACCTGGGTCGGATCATCCTCACTGGCGCCTATGCCCCTCCCAGGCGATTTAATTATTTATTGGGGCTGGCTCTCCTGGTTGTCGCTTTGCTTTTGGACTTTACCGGCTATGTTTTACGCTGGGATGAAGGCATCCGCTGGGCCCTTGTGGTAGGAACCAACCTGTTAAAAACCATCCCCGTGATCGGGGACGGCTTGTACCATTTTGTGATTGGCGGAGATGCGCCCGGCCCGGCTTCTTTGATCCGACTCTATTCCTGGCATATTTACGGCCTGACATTGCTATTCACCGCGATCACAGCCTGGCACATATTCCGGGTCCGCCGGGATGGGGGGATCAGCTCGCCAAAAATATCCCGGCGTGAGTCCAAGCCGCGCCTAGCCCGGGAGGCCCTGATCCGCACCGAGGTCCTGGCCATGTTGATCGCTGGCGCAGCCCTTCTGGTCTTGTCTGCGGTCATCCCGGCGCCAATTGACCAACCTCTCTCTCCCAGGGGGGTGCTGTCCGGGGACGCAGGGGCACCATGGTTTTTCCTTTGGATCCAGGAAACTCTTAAGCTGGGGGATCCGTTCCTGTGGGGTGTGGCTGTGCCTCTGTTGGCAGTGATTCTATTGGGACTTCTACCTTATATCTTCCCTAATGTTGAATCCTCGGAATTGGGCCGTTGGCTTCCGAAGGGCAACCGGATGGGACAGTTCATTGGAATGGTTGTGATTGTTCTCTTATTCGCTTTAACAATACTGGGATGGCTGACGTGACTGAGTTGATTTCAAAAGGGCTATCCCGGGGCAGATTCATCATGGTCTGCACCCGGATCGCACTAAGCCTGGCAGGTGTTCTGGGCCTGGGCGGCCTTGTCCGCTACTTCAGCCACAGACCTGTCCCCGGTTCCCCCACTACCTATCACCTCGGCCGGGTAGAGGATTTCCCGGCCAGCGGGAAGCTGGTCAGGCCAGATCTGCCAGCTGTGATTTACAGTAGCCAGGAGGGTTTCCTCGCTTACCACCTGATCTGCACCCATCTGGGCTGCACATTGGATATATCCAATGAGGGATTTATCTGCCCCTGTCACGGCTCGGAATTTGACCCCGCCGGAAAAGTCCTCAAGGGGCCTGCTGGCGAGGATCTAAAAATCCTCGAAATTGAGGTCACTGAAGAGGGAGAGCTGCTGGTCCATATCGAGAGAGGGACTCTGTGAAACGCCTGCTTTTTTTCCTGGGCACATTGGCAGGGCTGGGCATATTTCTCGGCCTGGGACTGTACGGCCTGGGCTGGTACCGGTTGAACCGAACCTACAAGGTTGATCCCTTGCCGGCGACTCTCCCACCCGATCCGGAAAGCCTTTTGGAAGGCCAGCGGATCTTCCGCTACCGTGGTTGTGAAGCCTGCCACGGAGAAGATTTGGCAGGCCTTGTATACCTGGATAACCCTGCTATCGGGCAGGTGATCACACCTAATCTGACAAAGGGAGCTGGAGGGATTGGCGCAGAGAGAACGGACCTTGACTTGGTCCGCGCTATACGTTTTGGACTGGGTCCAGCCGGGAAACCCTTGCTGTTCATGCCCTCTACTGAGTTCTATTACCTGTCCGGTGAGGATCTGAGTGCCATCATGGCCTATCTCCGGTCCACCTCCCCGGTGGATAATCAGCCAGCACCCAGTCAGCTCTCTCCCGCTGGATTTATGGTCATGAACCTGACCCGGGAAATCACCTTTCTGCCGGCAGAACTGATCCCCCTGGATACTCCGCCACCAGCGGCCCCCGAACCGGGTCTATCTGCTGAGTATGGTAAATATCTATCTTTGTCCTGTCCCGTCTGCCATGGGCTGAGCCTGGCCGGAGGTGAGATCCCTGGCTTTCCGCCCGAATGGCCGGCGGCAGGCAACCTGACAACCGGGGCCGGAAGCCGCTTATCAACCTGGGGAGAAGAGGGTTTTGTCGATATTCTGCGGGATGGGGAAAAACACGGCCGGGCCATCCATCCAGACTATATGCCCTGGACATCCTACCGCTACATGTCAGACCTGGAGCTGCGGGCAGTATATCTATATCTGGCCAGCCTTCCCCCCCGGGACTATGGAGAACATTAGCCTTTCCACCGTTTAATAATCTGGTGGGCAGATCCTAGAAAAAACGTTTCTGAATCCAGAAAGCGACATTAACCAGGCCGATCATAACTGGCACCTCGATCAGTGGGCCGATCACAGCAGTGAATGCCTCCCCAGAGTTGATTCCAAAGACTGCAATAGCCACCGCAATGGCCAATTCAAAGTTGTTGCTGGCCGCAGTGAAGGAGAGCGTGACCGCTTTTTGATATCCAGCTTTGAGTCTACTTCCCATCCAGAAACTAACCAGGAACATGATCAGGAAATAAATGATCAGCGGGATGGCGATGCGCACCACGTCTAATGGGATAGTAAGGATCAGATCCCCCTTGAGGCTGAACATGACCACGATGGTGAAAAGAAGGGCGATCAATGTGACCGGGCTGATCTTCGGAATGAATACCTCGTGATACCAAGCAACTCCCTTAAGCTTGACCAATACCAGCCGGGTCAAAAAACCGAGCAGGAAGGGGATGCCAAGGTAAATGAACACGCTCCGTGCGATTTCCCCAATGGTGATATCCACCAGGCTGCCCTCCAGGCCGAACCAGGTGGGAAGGACGGTGATGAATAAGTAAGCATAGAGGCTATAGAAGAAAACCTGGAAGATGCTGTTAAATGCTACCAGTCCAGCCGCGTATTCCGTATCCCCGCAAGCCAGGTCATTCCAGACAATGACCATGGCGATACAGCGAGCCAGGCCGATCAAGATCAACCCCACCATATAATGGGGGTATCCTCGCAAAAAAAGCAGCGCCAGAGCAAACATCAAGACCGGTCCGATCACCCAGTTCTGTAAAAGGGAAGCGCCCAGGATCTTCCAATCTTTAAACACGTCACCCAGCTCATCGTAGCGCACTTTTGCCAGGGGCGGGTACATCATCAGGATCAGTCCCACAGCGATGGGAATGTTGGTTGTGTTGATCGAGACTGCCTGATTGAATGTCTGCACCGGGCCGGGAAACAGGTAGCCTATCCCCACTCCTAGCGCCATGGCCAGGAAGATCCATAAAGTGAGGTAACGGTCCAGGAATGATAGCCTTGTTTTATTAGATGGATCCATGATACACTCCGCCTTTCGAATATTGTAATATTATACTCCCGCCTTTGTTACGGGAAAATTAGGTGCAATCAAAAATACACCATCAAAGAACCGGGGGAATTTATTGGCCTGGGACAAACGGGAATCGATGGATTTCGGAGTAATCTCTCCCCATCGCGATCCGCACCTCTCCCGCGCTGATCCCATAGACAACAGACCATTGGGTATTTGCCTGGGCAACTTCTTCCAGCAGCGCCATAGCATCCTCCCCGCTGAGTTCCCCCTGGCTGTTTTCCAGCCTCTCTGTGATCAGTTCATACCGCCAGCATTGAGCTGCGGGCTCTCCCTGGGCTTCCGACACCAGGAAATTGGTGGCAGCCTGCCAGGGCTCCTGGTTCTCAATCATGAGGATTTCATCTTTTGAGAACTCAATCAGGACAGAACGCCCGGAAGCATCTGCGACCAGGTAATGCAGGGCTGGACCTGATCCCCATTCAATGTTAAATGCCTGGACGATCTGCGCTGCCTCTTCGACGGTAGCTGCCCCATCAAGGATCTTCCGGACCACCATTAAGGAATCTATCCTCTCCTTTGCCGGATCCTGCTCCATCCCTCTATCAGGCACCGCAGCAAACCCCACCGCCAGGCCTGCCTCATTCAGGCCATCAAAGGGCAAATAAGGCGCAATCAGTAGATTTTCCAAATCCTCCAGCGGAAGGTCGGTCAAGCCATGGGCTCGCTCCTCGCCAAATCCCAGATAATATAAATCGACCATTGATACGGAAGCGTAGCCGTCGGTAGGATCGGTGAACAGCAGCAATCCCGGGCTGAAATCCCAGTCAAAATTCCGGCCAAATAGCATCTCATCCTGGTTTCCGAATACTGCAAAGAGCGAACAAGCCCAATCTGCCTGGTGGTATAAGCTCGGTAGTGATCCGGAAGTTATCCCCGGGCTTGAATAATCTGCCTGGTATACCATGGTGTAAAGGGGAAAGTCATCGACCTGCTCCAAACTGATCAACGTGGCAACTTCCTCGACCGACATCCCTTCAGGGATCAAGGCAGGATCAACAACTGGTGATTCATCCAGAGCCACTGGACTGGACTGACAGCCAACCAGCAGGGCAGCGCTGATCAGCAGGTTCAAAAACGTCGCTTGATTTGTTCTGGATTTTTTTGGTGATCTAGAAGAGAGGATTATCATAAGATCCATCCTTTACCGCTTTGCTCTGGATCGAATCTTTTTCTGCAATATTATTAGACCCTTCCAAAGCGCTTGAGAGCGAGTAGGATGATCGTAGAGAAATATGGCTGCCAGTATGCCAGGCCGTGTTCATCATCCCATCCGCCGTCTTCTCGTTGGGCTTCTTGAAGGACGTCAATAAATCGGTCAACCAGTCCCGGGGGGGCATTGCGGGCCACGACTGATTCCGGACCAGGTGCAAATTGGAAAAAGGGGAAGAATTTATGGGTTTCTCCTTTTTTCTCGTGCTCAAGAGCGGTGCTGTAGATGTTATCCAGAGTCGCATCCCGGTACTTCTCCACATCTAAAAAATCATCCTCATTAAAGAAGTAATCAAACGGGTGATAAGCCATAAAAAGCCAGTTATTCTGCCGGATGTCATCTAAGTTGAGATTGGCCTGTACCCAGGAACGCGTCCTTTCCCTTACAGAATCGGGGCAGAGGCCGTGTTTGATCATATTCCCGGTGATGGAATCGGGGATAGTCTGTCCTTCCCCCCACCACTGGGCCCGCGGATATTCTTCCAGGCCAGGTGGATTGGCCAGGGAACCATCCTTATTCTGTGCCGATACTAACCACTCCGGAGTGCCATCCAGGAGGGAACCCGGAGGCAGATCAGTATCTCGCATCACCGAGAGCAGGAATTCCAGCATCAAAGGATTGGAAAATGGGGCCTTGATATCGTGCTCCAGCCCGTGACCCCACCCACCATCGGGATTCTTATAGGGAAGCAAACAGGCATGGACCCTTTCCAGTGACCCATCCGCAAAAAGATAATCCCACAGGGCGCGTTCCCAGAGATTACCCTGGGCGTGCACAAAACAGCGGGCTTTATCAATAGATATCACTTATATATCTCCCTCAGATATTCGCTTAAACAAAAAAGGGGCACCGTTAGCGGTGCCCCTGATTATCTCTCACTCGCCAGTGGTTTCCTCGCTGGAGCCCGTCATGGACTGCAGGGCAAGATAGGACTGCCCGAATTTTTCGATCTTCAATACTTCATCATCATATTGGGAATAATGACGCTCCTCATCAGCTACCAATCCCTCGAAAATCTGGCGGGAGCCGGCATCATTGGTGGCAGAACATTCATTGGCCCAGACGTTGTAATCCTTAACGCTGTTCTCTTCCATTTTACGGGCTTGTTCCAGCATTTTCTTTACATCCTGGACTTTTTTAACATCTTCCGCAGCAACCATTTCCACATCTCCACCCAGGAAGATGATCCTCTCTGCGCAGCGTTCGATATGATCCATTTCCTCTATTGCGGTCCGGAAGAACAAGCCGGCCAGGTTACCGAATCCCTGGTCCTCACAATGGAAATGGAAATACATATATTGGTTTACTGCATACATCTCATCAGCGACTGCTTTATTCAATAACTCGATACTTTTTTCGTACATCACTATCTCCTTAATAAGTATTAATATCGATTATAACTTATTTCAACCTTGTTTTTATTTCAGCAGTTGATCCGGCTGATCAAGCAACCGTTGGAACTCACCATAGAATAATCCCGCATGCAGCCCATCCATCAAGGCATGATGTCCCTGAACTGAAAGGGGCAATAGGACAGCGTTACCAACCTGCCGATATTTTCCCCAGGCGAAGCGGGGGACCGAATCTGCCGGATTCAGCTTCAAGGGATGATGAAAGCTGGTAAACGACACCCAGGGAATGGATGACATGAACAGCATGGAATCGTCCTGGATTTTCTCTTCAAGTCCTGGATGTTCTTTTACCCGGGCGATCTCCTCCTCCGCTTTGTGAATGAACTCCTTGAAGTCAGAGTCATACTCAACGGTGCAGAACGTGAACAGATCATCCCGGCTTAAAATGGTAGCTGATGGGTGCACTACCGGGTACTCTACTGGATCCCCTTCCCGGACTCGCTGCCGGAACTGAGGGATGCTGTTGGCAACCCGGGCAATCAAATACATCATGGCAGCCGTGAAGGAAATCCTTCCCTGTTTGATCAGCGGCAAAAAAGCGCTGATATCCATATCAGCGCAGAGGCTGAAATACGGATAATCAAATTTCTGAAAGAACAGGTAGTGTTCTTTCCGTGGCCAACCTTCCAGGCTAATGGTCTTCATAGATCTCTCCTGTCAATAGCTATATCTTAGCTCTTCCTGGCAGGTTTTTGAAGGCATAAAAAAATCCCCCACCTGATGTAAGGCGGGGGATTTATGCCATATGTTCTCATATGAATTTATTTTAGGCTTCTATGGTGGCGGACAGAACGTAATCTTCAACGGGTACACTCGGGGACCACATTATTGATGAATTTCCGGCTCTCGTCCTTGGGGTTGATCCGGATCTCCTTGAATCCCACCTCTTCCAAGATCTCTTCCAATTCTGCTACCTGCAAAGCGCCCGCCACACAGGCGGAATGCAAAGCGAGATCGTGCTTGATTTCTGGCGGCATTTCTCCAGAAGCGACCATGTCTGAGATCGCCAAGCGGCCGCCAGGTTTTAGGACTCGGTAAGCTTCCCTGTACACCGCCGGTTTATCCGGGGAAAGGTTAATAACGCAGTTGGACAGGATCACATCGATGCTTTGATCCTCTACGGGAAGGTCCTCGATCTCACCCAGCCGGAACTCCACATTCTGGTAATTGCCTTTTTGGGCATTCTCGTCTGCCTTTTTGATCATATCGGGAGTCATGTCCACCCCGATCACTTTCCCATTTTCCCCAACCCGCCGGGCAGCCAGGAAGCTGTCAAAACCCGCTCCGCTGCCCAGATCCAGCACCACTTCACCAGGTTTAAGGGCGGCGATTGCCTGGGGATTGCCGCAGCCTAAACCCATCACTGCCCCAGCGGGGACACTGGTGATCTCTTCCTCGGAATATCCCATTAACGAGGATTGTGCCTGGGGTTGGATCAAATCAAAGGGTTCGATCACATTTCCGCAACATGAGGCCGATCCACCAGATTCGTTCTGGCTGTTCCGGGCGATCTCACCATAGCGCTCTTTGACTGATTCGCGAATTATACTCTTTTCAGGATTAGCCATAATAACCCATTATACTCTTTCTCTAGAACCTTTTTTGGTAGAAGTGGCAGTAGGGTTGTGCGCCCTTGTTGGCATAATAATCCTGGTGATAATCTTCAGCTATCCAGAAGGTGTCTACAGGTATCAATTCTGTAACCACGTTGATGCCCTTGTCCTTGAGAATTCCTATCAATTTTTCAGCGATCTCTTTTTCCTCTTCTGCTGAATAGAACACCGCCGATAGATACTGGGGTCCAATATCGGGTCCCTGGCCATTGGCTTGGGTTGGATCATGAATCTCGAAGAAGAACTTGGTCAGTTCCTCATAGCTTGTCTGATCCGGATCATAGGTGATCTCTACTGTTTCCAGGTGGCCGGTATTCTTGGCACACACCTGTTCATAAGTCGGATTGTCAACGGTTCCCCCCATATAGCCTGAGACAGCACTCACCACACCCTCTTTCCCTTGAAAGAGGTGCTCAACGCCCCAGAAACAACCTCCCGCATAATAGGCTTTTTTATGGTCCATGTTTACTCCTCCGGTTTGAAGACCAATGAGATCGAATTCACACAATGGCGGGTGTTCTTTGGTGTTAGTTCCTCTCCCAGGAAAACATGTCCCAAATGACCCCCGCAACTGCTGCAGATGATCTCGGTCCGCCGACCGTCTATGTCTCTCTGGCGGGTGACCGCACCTTCTACTTCATCATCAAAGCTGGGCCAGCCGCAACCTGATTTGAATTTATCTACAGAGCTGTACAGCAGGGCATCACACTGACGGCAATGATAATTCCCCCTTTCGTAGAAATCATCGTATTCGCCAGTAAAAGGCCTTTCGGTTCCCTTGCCCAGGATCACATACTGCTCATCAGGGGTGAGCTCCCTGTACTTTTGACTCATTTTGGTTGACCTCCCGTCCAATCAAACCTAATTGCTGGATATCCATTATACCGGCGGATATCCAGGCGATTATTTGATCTTTCTTAGAGATATTGATGAGTTGTCAAACCAGGATATTACCGTTCATCCATCTTATGAAAGAGCTTCCCTGCCCGATTGCTGACAGCCGGGCTGCCTTCTTCCGCCAGTCTTTCAACAGCATCTTTGACCCTGGGAAATAAAACATCATCCTCCCAGGCCAGATCCACCAGGGCTTGGAGGGCATTGGTTTGAACGATCTTGCTGGGATCATCAAGGAAAGCAAATAAATCTTCCGCTGCCCCGGAGCGTTCCTCTGGGGATAATGCCAACCGGGGAATGATCTGGGCCAGATGCCAGCGCACCTCCTGCTGGTCACTCAGCGAAACCTGGTTTAATAGAAATGCCTTATGGGGTTGCAGATATTCCGGCTTAGTCCTGGAAATCTTCTCAACTGCATCCGAAGCCCTCATTCTAATCCCGGGATCGGAATGAGCCATGGCCCGGATCAATTCGGGAAAGATATCTGGCTGATCAGCCACCAGGTTTAGAATCTCAGAGACCCTGCCAATAGATCTCAGGTCACCTTCTTCAAGCATCCCTATGATATCGCTCATCATCCGGTCCCGGCCTTTTAAATATTAGACCAGGATTTCCCCCTTTTGTTTCATCAATGATGATTGAAGAGTATGTCTCAGAAACCTAGGCCTGCCTGTTGTAAGGGCTTAGATTCCGGAACAGGATCATCTTTCAAACATGCTAATGTGCAAATGGTGATGATGGAACCGGAACCAACCCATGCCCTCATTCTCCATTTCATAGACCAGAGGAATCCGTTCTCGATACTCAGCATCGATCCACCCGGACTGGACTAGCTCGTCCAGGGCATCATCCACCAGGGGGCCTATCTGCCCATCAACACCGATCACTCTTGTGTAGGGATTTTCCGCCACATAAGCGATGAACAGGGCCGTTCGCCAGGGGTCAAGCAAGCGGGGTGGTTGTGTGCAATGATAGACATCCATCCCGAACCTTGTGTATTTGCATATGGAACGCAACAGGTTGCCCTCAATCCCCCGAAGGCGATTCTCTAGAGACATCAAAACATTATTCGAGTCTCTCTGAAAATATGCGACATCGATATCATTGCCATCTTCATGGGTGCCCATGGGATGGCCTGGATGTCCCGTTGAGGTACCAGGGATTGAGCCATCTGCCTCGCTCATATCACCCAGCCCCACTGGTTCGAAAGGATTGTAGTCCCAATGCTCGGTCTCGCAAGCCACTCTGGCAGAAGCATATTCAATTAACAATCTGAGATCACGCCTGAGGTAGCTTCGATACTGGTCTTCCCAGGATTCCCCGTTGATAGGGTAGTTGATATAACCTGTGCCTGATGTTGGTTCAAAAAACACTGGTTCGCTGCAGGTTTTATCATCCTCACCGCAATCATAAGCGGGTAAATCATTGCAGGTCGGAATAGAGCTTAGATCAGGAACGGGGGCAAGATTATCAGGGTCTTTGCCTAAGTGATCTTGCATGCTTACCATAATCACTAGAATCAGGGAACAACCTGCCAAAGCCCAGGTCCTGATTGGCCTGGATTTCCGGGTTTCCTCCTTAGCAGGAACGGTCATCATTAGAAGCAATACCAATCCAGTGATGATACCAACAATGGCCCCAAGTATAGCGTAGTCAGAAACGATCTTAATCCATTCAAAAAACCGCAGACCTATCGCCCAAGCAGCACCTCCTCCCACACTCCAGCTTGCTGTGCTTGCGAAGATCCACCAGCCTGCCTTGCTAAGGTGTCTTCGCAAAACCCACCATTGCGCAATCCCGATAACAAGTCCTAGAGCAGCCATTCCCAGGCCTCCAGCCACGACATATACGCTGACTCCCACCAGTGAGAGGTGAACAATATTGCTTATAGCAAGGCCCAGAGGTGCACCCAGAGCAGTAGCCAGAATCCACCACCCTGACCCCTGGATAACCTTCCTCAGAACAAGCCACTGAGCAAACCCGACTACTACGCCAAAGGCAAAAAAGGACAAGGTCTCGCCCAGCACCTCGCTAGATAACAGACTCAGCCCGATACCTATAACGAAGCCCAATATGCTTACAATCGTCCACAGGAGCCACGTCGACCACTTTATTGGCCGATTACCCTTGATAGTCATATAAACACCCTCCTGTATAATTGTCTAAAGAATCAGGTAATTTATCAGACTTCCAGCCCGTCATTTCCAAGCAAGCCCAAGATCAGGGATATTTCTCCTCGATGGTAGATCTCGTGTTCAATAACATGCCCGATGATCCAACAGATCTATTGCATTCAATAGTCCTTTCCGGACCAAGCTCTAGCGAGAAAACAGACTTTCTGGTTTCATTATGATCTCTCCCGGATCAACCAGGTCAAGGAGGATTTCATTTACAGCAATAGTTGACTGAGAAGAACGGCCAGCATGAAATTAAAACCGACTGCAAGATAATAATACGGCCCGATAGGCTGATAGGACCTCTGACCTTGCTCATCATCAAGGACCACAAAATCCAGCCAGCTCTGAGTGAATTTATGAGTTTTCACACGATAAATGATATGCATCAGGATGCTCAAGCCAAAGAAGACACTGCAGAAGAGCAGGGTTTTCCATCCGCCAAACAGGGCATAATATCCCCCCAGAATTCCCAGAACCAGAAACACTTTCAGCACCTTATACCAGCCCGGTTGGAGGGTATGGCCGCGGATGAAATTCAAATCATATTTGATCTCTGAGAAGAACTTCTTCATGGATCATCACCTCTGTAACCATTTTATCTTACAGAGTCAAGATATGAAACAAGCAGACATCCAATCCCTATTCTGCCATCAGGTAGAGATGGTAGATTTCATTGAGCGTTTTATATTCCAGGAGGCCTGAATCTACATAAACCTGTAAATAAGAAAACATCCTTTCATAGAACATCCGATCAATGTCCGCCGCTCCAATACTTAATGAGAAATAAATCTGGTTGATTTCTCCAGGCTCAGCCAGGGCTAGGGCTTCTTCAACTTTAGTGACCAGAACATCAATATCCTCATCTGTATATTCCATGTCTCCATGAGTGGCTTGGCTGTCCTGGGTTTCCTCGTATAGATTTTTTATGCCGCTATCGGAAGCCAGAATGACCAGGGCTCCTGCGGGGTTGTGGATGGTCCAGTCCCCCGCTGCTGTGCTGATCCTCCAGGGGTGGATGCGGTCTGCCATTTCCAGGGGCATATTTCCGTGACAGTCAGCTGGGCCAGGACAATCCCTATAGATCTCTGGCTGGATATCCTCTGGCATGGACATAGCACAGTACCCTACGCCCCCCGTTGTGAATCCAAAGCCGGCATCGATGGCTGCTTTCGCCCAATCTAGATCGGAACATATTCCTGAGACGTGTTCAATCATCAGTCCCAAACCTTCAGCATCTTCCCTCATTTTCCTGATCTGGGCTGTAAACAGGCCTAAATTGAAGTTCGGATTCTGTGAATAGCCCCGATCCGCATGGATACCAATGCTGTGGCCCCTATTTTGCAGATCGAGGAGCAGGTTATCCCAGACAGCGCTGGCCTCGATGGTTTCCGGGCTGGCCTCAAATGTGACCCGAGCGCCATATTCCTCAAATATATCTGCCAGATCCTGGGCAGCTCCCATGTGTTTGGTGAATTTATCCTCCTGGTCCATTTCATCAAACCAGCCTTCCAGATGAACCATTAAGCCCAAATAAAGCTTAAACTCCAAATCAGGCATTTTACCGGTCTGACAATCCTGGGGACAAAGTCCGTTTTTGGATTCCACTGAATCGCAGATCCCATCCCCGCAGGGGGTATTCGGGGTTTTAGTTGGGAGATGGGCTTTTGTTGGGTTTGGTTCAGCCAGATCTGGAGGGGTTGGTTCCAGATCTCGGCTGGAGCACCCCAGGCAGATCAACAGCAAACTGCTTAGCAGGATTGTGATTTTCCAGATCGATCTCATCCTTCTATCCTCCCTTTCTAACAGGATTTCTTAACTGTCTGATGGATTCAGCGGTAATGCCAGGGCCAGTCGGTTCTCAACTGTATCCAAATATACTCGCCATTCAGATACCTGACCCCCTTCCACACGTGCTGTCCAAATCGCTGGCCCATCCAGAGGTTGATAGGAACAGGTCGAATGCCCCAAAATAAAGACTTGGTCTTCCCGGGTAACGATGTAAGAAAAATGATTTCTATAATCCGGATAACTCTCAAAAAAATCCTTCCAGCCAGCTACCATTATTTTCTTGCCGGCATGAACCTCATCACTGCTGTCGATAAAAGTGTGACCTTCTGTCATCATATTTCCCAGCCCTTCTAGATTTTTGCTGTTGATCATCTCATTAAAAGCCAGGACGATCTCTTGTGGACCGGGTAGATTGGATCCAGGTGTTTTGGTGGTTGAACTTGGGGACATGATCCTCCTGGGAGAAAATTGCGGGAATAATCTGTCAACTGCTTCCCCGGATCCTTCTAATTGGCAGGAGAATAATTATAACCAGCTGGAATTCTCTTCTCAGGCAGAAAGAATTAGCTCAAATTCCCATTCATCCCGGATAGGTTGACCTTCAGAAGATATATTAGGGATAGATGGTTTTATTCTTCTGGCTTTGTCAACAGCGCCTTTGTGAATATTCTTCATATTAAATCCACGTCTTTTATAAAATGCTATTGCCCTCTGATTATCATTTGTCGTCGTCAGGCACAGCCGGCTGCACCCAGATCTCATCCCCTTTTCACGAACAGCATCGACCAGTTTCGATCCCACTCCTTGATTCTCGTTCAGGCTGTTCAGGGTGATAATCTCACAATCCGGTCCGCGGATCTGGTAGGTTACCAGGCCGATAGCTTCTCCATCAAGCGTCCAGAATATAAAGCCCGGCAGCCGATGAGGGTAAATAATATCCCCATGAATAACAATATGATCATCACCCCAGTAGGAGATGATCATATCCATCACCCAGGCCCGGTCTCGACGTTCAACAGCCCGGATGTTGTATGGAGATAAGGAATTCATGAGATGAATACAGGCAGTTTGATCGGTTTGCTTTTTGGGGTTTGAATGTATTTAATTTACAGATCCAGGTGATTCAGCGAATCAAGGGAAAGAGTGACCCCGTCCTGCTCTGGTAACATTCATAATCTTCTCCAAATGTTTCCAGTAACTTTTCTTCCTCTGTAGGTATGACCAAGAGCCGAAAGGCTAATAATCCCGCCAGCGTGTAAGCAAATATCACCCAATCCTCAAAGACCAGACTGATGGAAAAAAGGAAAACCAGAGCGCCGGCATAGAGGGGATGCCTTATCCAGCGATATGGGCCGCTGGTAATCAACTCGTGGGATTCTTTGGTCAAAACGGTCTCCGAGATATTGTTCCCGATCGTGCGAAATACCCACCAGAGCCAAAGAACAGCTAACAGCGCTAGGGTTATACCCACAACCCTGAGCCAGTTGGAAAGGTTGGTTTTAGACCAGCCCATAAATTGAGGGACAAAAATATCCAGGATGATCATCAGTACAAGTGGGAAGGCAGCAGCCACCCGCAGGACCACTGCCAGCCAGCCTTCTTCTTGCCGCTTGATGAATTCTTTCTCTATCCTGGCTCTTTTGCGATACAAGCCAGAGATCAGAAAAGCACAGCTCAATAACAGCAGTACCATCAATCTTAACATCAACTCAAATTTCATATCAGGTCTCCTGTTTTTTTTAATTCTACCAGTATCTCGACGTTTGTCCTATATCCTGAGGGCAGTCCAGCTTGGGATAATTTGCGGCTGTGAGGTTTATTTTTTCACTCAAGAGATAACTCAATCTAACCCAGGGAATACTTCTTTACCGGTAAAAAATGGAATCTATGGTCAGGTACCGAAAGCACAATTTCCGAGCAAAGAAAGGACCCTGACTGACTTTCACCTTGTAGTATATCCAACAATTCGAGGTTCACTTCCGGTCCGGATTGTCCTTCCGTGATAGTCATATGGGGGATGAAATCCTCGATATAACCCTCCTCAAGATTAAACAGCCCGGTTTGGTGCAAGGCGCTGCGAATCTTGAGAATTTGTTCTGCTGGCTGTATTTCGTACCAGATACAGGGGTAAGGCAAAAAGGATTTAACAGGGCCGTAATGAATCTCAAAGGGCAGGAATTCTTCCAGGACTCCCAGCAGAAGATCCCACTCAGAGGTAGAGGGTTCTTTCAGGAACGGTTGGGTCACGGTTATGTGGGCTCCGATATAAGATTGGGAGAGCGGGTCATACATTTTCCGCTGGGCATTCACAATCGAACTGACATCCTCCGGCGGTTGGATGATGAACAATCCCGGTTTAAACCGATTGCCCCAGGTTGGCCAGCTGTCCATTATCACCTCTCTCGAATTTAGCTATTGGGGAATAGTTCTTCCATAATAGCAATAATCAGTTCTTCAAAGGTCTTTTTGATATTGCTCCCGGGTACTTTCTGCCCTTCTTCTTTCTTCTCCACCGCTGGCTTTGGCCTGGGAACACCGCGGTCCCTGCCTGGCGCACTGACCACTTTTTTGAGCTCGCCATAATCCAGCCAGATCAGATCACAGTCATGGCAGGTGTCGATGATGATATTCCCGGGGCCGTTATATTGGAAGGTATCCATCTTTTCCTTGCAGACCGGGCAATAACTTACTCGCTCCAGTTCATCTGGGTCAAAAGGATTGAATGGCTCAGGAGGTGCCTTAGCCCGGGAGCGTTGAAAATCAATCGCTTCCCGGAAAGTGGTCCTGTTGAAGAGCAGTCCCTGGCATTTGGGACACTGATATCCCTGGAAAAAATCGCCCACGGTTATCAGGTTCAGTATCATAAGGCAATGGGAGCAGTGAATTCCCTCCGGGTTTTCTCCCAGCACTCGCAGCTCTTCTTGGTCCTGGCCGGGAAAATGATAACTCTGGCAGTGTTCGCAGTAGTAATAATCGCGCTCCCGGAAGAGCTTCATCGGAGCGCCACAATGTGGGCAATTCATTAAGCTCATCAACCTCCCTCTAAAAAAGTACCCCTGATATTAGTATTATCCTAGTATACGCCATTTAGGTGGACTAGATTACCAGATACTACTCAGGATCAAATTCCCGAACCAGACTCCCCAAATTGGGAAATAAATCCCTATCAACTACGATCCTCCAAAAAAGAAAAACCGGATCCCTGGCTAACAATCCAAAGGGATCCGGTTGAGAGTTGTTAATAATTCTGGGGTGTCTAGACCGGCGCCAATGTTCCTGCAAAGATGATCCAGGCCAGAACCGTCTTAGCAGCCAGGCTGAGAATGATATAAACACGCTCGCCGAACAGGTAATCCTTCCAGGGCCCTACCTTCTTGTACTGCAGGACCATATTGACTGCGAATATATTGAAGAACACAAATAGTGTGGGGTTGATGATGTAAACGAAAGTGGGAGGTCCTTCCCCACCGCCGCTGACAGAGCCAATAAAATACAGGAATACCACGATCCAGGGGAAAATCCCGGCGATGCTCCCATAAATGAAAGAGGTCCAGTTGGTCTTATCAGTATACTGGTTGTGATACTCCATCATAATCCCGAACAGGTTCATCATGGCATTGATCCCGAAGATCAAAATGATCGCTCCCAGATCCCAGATCCCTGATAACATCCCGATCAATACGATCATCAGAGATGAACTGAGGGCATATTCGTAGAACCTGATAGGATTCCGGCCTTTTTTCAGATTTTCCAGATATTTCTTTTTACCAATTGTGGCCAGGTAGAAGTGCGCCACAGCAGAGATCAACAGGAACGCACCCACTGCAGGCCCAAAACGAAGCTCATAAAGAAGCTTGGATTCTGGCTGCAGCGAAAACGTTTCCAGGTTGAACCCCAGGAAATTGGTGAATATCGGATAGGTTGTGTCATTACTGAGAACGACCATCAGGATTCCCTGCACCAGATGCAGAAATCCCATAATAAAATTAAATCGGACCAGCCGGGATAATTTCTCTTCCAGACTTCTTCCTTCAGTGCGATTAATGGTTGACATGCAATCTCCTTTTCAATTCAATATAATTGATTACTTGACAATATATCTACATTTTATCAAAATATATCGGTTTTGTCAAGGTTTTGTAAAGGATGAATTTTGGGGGAGTTAATTCTCGATCAGCCGGTTGACAAACTGGAATTCGCGTTGGATGCGCTTTTTGCTAAGGCCCATCTTTTCCAGGGAATAGTGGTGTTTGCTATGATAGGATCGGGCTTTTTCCGCTTCCAACTTCAGTATCCTGGCATATTCCGGGCCGAGATCAAAACCAAAACGGCGATAGATCTCTTCAATAGTCCCCTTTGGATCAGCAACCAGATCCTGGTAACGCACTCGGATATACTGATTTGCCGGCAGATCCTTGAGATACTGGTGGGGATAGAGATACCAATGTTTGCTGTGCTCGATTACGGTTTCCTGGAGATTGTACTCCGATTCCGGGTCGCCATAGGTATGGCAATGTTTAGAGAACAGGCTTATAGAAGAGGGAATGACCTGGAGAGGGTTACGGACAATATTGATGAATTTTGCATCAGGAAACTGCTGATGGAGGGTTTTCACTCTGGGAGAATAGCTTGGGTTCTTCGAGATATAACGCCGTCCGCCGTGAGCGTAGACATGCTTCTTGACGATCTCGGAATAGTAGTCCATGTCCCTCCTTTTTTCCTCTTCCGGGACTTGATCATCATAGTAAATATATTTTTTTACCAATTTTGGGAATGGGAAAAAAGCGATCATATCAAAGGAGGACCAGATTTGGAATAATACCTGGCCATCCTCCTCCGCTTCGGTGAGGCCGATCTTATGCATGTAGGCTTCTTTTTCAACGATCCGGTTAAAAACTCCGATTGCCCACCGCGCTGGATTACCAATGGCTTTGTTTACTTTCCACAGCCATTGGTAAAACTTGCGTCCAATCACTGAAGGCGCCAGGTACAGCTCCCAACTGGTGAAGCTGGTAGAGTGATTATCTTTGGTTAATAAGCGGTGCAGAAATGTCGTTCCTGATCGGAAGTTGCCAACGATAAAGACCGGTTCCTCGACATCCTGTTCCTGGTAATCCGGATAAAAGAGATTGTCCGCCAGATAGGCAAAGCGGACACCTAACTGCCAGATTGGCCAGAACAGGAAGATAATGATATTTATGATTAACCTTTTTGGGGACAATCTGGCGGGTGTGCCTTCCGATTTGAAAAAGGCATACTTGATAGTCGAACAATAGAGCTTCAGGTTAAATCGCATTTCTTGATTGTCGCAGCTTGATCGGTTCTGTCAGGTATTTAGGAAGCTTTCGCGTAAAACCTTTAGAAGTATAGCACATAAGGGGGGGATGACAACTGAGCCACCTGCAAGGCTATCTCCCGCCTTGCCAACGGCTCCCCTTCCAGTATAATGAGAGAGAATTGCTTCACTCAAAGATGTGCGCGGAGACCTGCATCCAGCCCGGTCATTCAGAGAGTCCCCGGTCGGTGAAAGGGGATTGACTTAGGGCGGAGAGATCCCCTCCGCTTCCAAACCTCCCACAACTCGCGGAGATTGGACATCGCTCCCGCAGGGGCGAAACGACGCCGTAAGGGAGACGGGGCAGCCGTTATCCTGTATCTAATGAGGCCGCACTCAGGCGGTAAAAGCAGGTGGCACCACGAACACCCCTCGTCCTGCTGGCGGGGGGATGTTTTAATTAATGGAGTTCAGGAGTTCAGCTATGCTAGACATACAAATATTCCGTGATGATCCCGACCTTGTTCGCCAATCCCTGAAACGGCGGGGGGGAGACCCCTCACTGGTCGATCAGGTGATCGATTTGGATCAAAAAAGGCGCTCCTTGCTTCAGGATGTGGAAAGCTTACGGGCGGAAAAGAATCAGGCCTCCAAGGATATTGGCCTAACCGAGGACCCGGACCTGCGCCAGGAGAAAATTACCGCTATGGGGGCCCTGGGTTCGGAATTGGAGAACCTGGAAACTCAACTTAAAGAGTTGGAACCGACCCTGAAGTCGCTTATGGGCACCTTCCCCAATCTTGTTGATGACCGTGTTCCAGACGGGGCTGATGAGAGCGAAAACCAGGTCATCAAGACCGTAGGGGAAATCCCCACCCTGGGCTTTCAACCATCGCCTCATTGGGATCTGGGTCCCGAACTGGGAATCCTGGATTTTGAACGCGGTGTTAAGCTTTCCGGCACCCGTTTTTATGTCCTCAATGGGCTCGGCGCCCTGCTGCAGCGCGCCCTGGTCAGCTTTATGTTAGACACACATACAAAGAATGGCTACGAGGAGCGCTATACGCCTTTTATGGTCAAGGAAGACGTGGTGTATGCCTCCGGGCAGTTACCCAAATTTGCGGATAATCTCTATCGTGACCATCAAGAGGATTTTTGGTGGGTGCCAACTGCCGAGGTTTCACTCACCAGCCTTCATAAAGATGAGATCTTGGATGAGTCCGATCTACCCATTTCCTACACCGCATATACGCCCTGTTTCAGGCGGGAAAAAATGAGTGCGGGGCGCGAGGTCCGGGGCATCAAACGCGGCCATCAATTTGATAAAGTGGAAATGTATATCTACTGCCGACCGGAAGACTCTGAAGCCCAGTTCACCCGCATGCAGGCTGACGCAGAACGGATCTGCCAGCTCCTGAACCTGCCCTACCGGATCAACAACCTCTGCACAGGTGATCTCGGATTTGCGGCCGCCTACACAACCGACATTGAAGTATGGGCAGCAGGCTGCGGTGAATGGTTGGAGGTATCCTCGATATCCAACACGCGGGATTTCCAGGCCCGTCGGGCTGCTATCCGCTACCGCCCCCAAGAAGGTAAAGCTTCCAGATTTGTCCACACCCTGAATGGATCTGGACTGGCGCTGCCGAGGGTAATGATCGCTGTCCTGGAAAATAATCAGCAAAAAGACGGCTCGGTGGTCATCCCTGAGGTCCTGCATCCCTGGACAGGCGGGATCACCGTGATCGAACCCAAATGAACAGGAGACCTCAGAACCCAATCAAGTCTCCAGGGATAAAATGATGCCTAACTGGTTAAATCTCTCCTTAAATATCCTGATCTACATGATCATGGCTGTCGGACTGTTTGGCATGGTCCTGCCTATCTACCCCGGCGTTGTGATCATCTGGGCTGCCGGATTGATCCACGGTCTCGTGACCGGGTTTGCCACTCTGGAAATCTGGGTCATTGTGGTGATCACCATCTTAATGATTGCTGGCTCCCTGATTGATAACTTCCTGATGGGCGGCAAAGCTCGCCAGGCCGGGGCCAGCTGGCTCTCGATCGGTGGTGCATTACTGGCCGGTTTGATCGGAACCTTTGCCTTTCCTCCTGTTGGCGGAATTGTGGCAGCTCCCACCTTGTTGTTCTTGCTCGAGTATGCCCGGCTTCGTGACAGCCAGGAAGCCTGGGATGTCACCCGCGGTCTATTAAAAGGTTGGGGGCTTTCCTTTGTGGCTCGTTTCTTGATCGGCCTGGTCATGATCGTTGTCTGGGCGGTTTGGGGCGCGCGCTGATTAGAATTGAAAATTGAAGATTGAAAATTCTTTCATTTGGGTAATCTAGCGGGCCTGGACAGCACCCCCGCAATCATCTGCACTTAGATCATTCTCCGGAGGTAACCATGGTTGAGGATACTGGAGGCTATCAATCAAACCCGTTCGTGGCCCAGCTATATGATCAATTTGTCCCTTACCGCGAACGACCCGATCTGGATTTTTTTGTCCAGGAAGCAGTTTTATCCGGAGGGCCCGTCCTGGAAATCGGATGCGGTACGGGAAGGGTACTGCTGCCCACCGCCAGAGCAGGGATCTCCATTACCGGACTGGATGTGTCAACATATATGCTGGATGTTTGCCGGCAGGCTCTTAAGGATGAATCGCCCGAAGTCCAGGAAAAGGTCACACTACTAAATAGAGATATGCGTGACTTCGATCTGGGGGAGACATTTGCGCTAATCACTTCCCCTTTCAGACCCTTCCAGCATTTATTAACTGTGGAAGACCAGCTCAGCTGCCTGGACTGCGTCCGCAACCATTTGGTCCCGGGAGGGATCTTTATCCTAGATATCTTCAACCCTTCCCTGGCTTCCCTTACTGCCGACAATCTGGGCCAGGAAATTGACGAAGAGGCTCCGTTCACAACTCCTGAGAGGATCCAGGTGCGGCGCTCTCATATGGTCACTGCCCGTGATTTTCATAATCAGATCCAGGATGTGGAATTGATCTATTACCTGATCCACCCGGACGGCCGCGAAGAGCGCATTGTTCATGCCTTCCCAATGCGCTACCTGTTCCGTTTTGAAGCGGAGCACCTTCTGGCCCGGACTGGATTCGAGGTCGTTGATCTCTTCGCTGACTTTAACCGGCGTTCTCACGATTCAACACACCCCTCGGAATTGATTTTTCGGGCCAAGCGGGTCCGCTGATATACATCGGTCCGAATAAGAACAGCGTCTACGGTTACTAAACAAAAATTGGCTACCTCTCATGCCAAAGATCCAGCGATCAGGTATAGCCCAATAATGCCCGCAGGGCAATCAGCTGGGGATAGGTAAAGGGATCGTCTAATAAATCATCTCCCCATTGACTTTCGTCCCGGAGATCGAACCATCTGACTTCTGAAATGGAATAATCCGCGGCTGCCTCTGGTTCCGGTTCGTAGCCAGGACTTGCCTCACCGGATACCGGTGTACAGATGTAGGATTTTCTCCACTTATAAACACCCCCTTCCGGCGCTGGCTCATCGAATGCCAAGCGCTCAATCTTGACATCCAGGTTGGTTTCCTCTTTCATTTCTCTGATCACGCAATCCTCTTCGGATTCAGAGCCGTCCAGACCTCCTCCCGGAATTACCCAGTAAGACCGATCAGTGGATCTTTGACTGTGTTAATCAAGAGGATTTTATTGTCCTGAATGATAAGGCCTTGATACCTGGTATGTCTGGGCAAAAAACACCTCGCGATCAAATAATAGTGGGATTTACGGGAATCCTAAGTTTTCAAGCCTTCAATAGATACGACTTTACACCTTTATAAGACATCCAATAGCATTCTAATGGCAGAAAGGATGGAAGACTTCAAGATTACCCGGCAGGGAGATTTCCATTCATGCCTTTTCATCTGGCCCTTCAATTGGACCTGAGACCGCAACAGGCCACATATATCCAGGTTTTGGATCTTCCCAAGTCGTATTAATCTTATTCTCCAATGCTTTTTATTGATAACAAAACCAAGCCAGGCTTCTAGAAATCAATTTTCCATTTGATGGGATATACATATAAATAGGACAAAGCTCCGAGCCGGTCGAGCCGGCTCGGGGGTATGTGCTAATAATCCTACTACTGGCAAAGTTCAAGGGTGCCTGGCTGACCAGGCTTCCTTGATCAGTATAAGATCAATTTTCGATCCATGCTCCAAACCATTGGTTCATCTGGATATCGGCCACGGACTGCTTCACACATATCAAGTCGATGTCCCACATTTCATTCTGGTGATGCGAGCGGAAATCCGCAAAGACATGCCATTTGGAATTATCGTGGAAGGTAAATACCCGGATGATATCCCCGATATTGTTTTCATTCACGTCTCCGTCCAGGGCATGCATACCGGCAATCCCGCAGACATAGTCGTTCGCGCTGATATTCGTCTGGTATCCGCCGGTCTCCATGCTAAAGGGGGCAAGATTTGTTGCCGGATCATCATAGGTCAGCACAACAGATTGGTTGTTATAAAAACACAACATCTGCACAATCCAGCTCTCCTCCCCCCCTCCGTGTTCCCTGAAGTCCGCCGTAACTTGCCACACGCCATCCTCGTCCTTGCGCGTATAAACCTGGATGATATCCCCGGCAGAGTTTTCCTGAACATCCACATTCTTGATATCATAGCCGGCAATTATGCAGGTATGCTCACTCGGAATATCATAGATGGTGGGGTTAAGCGAGACTGTGGAGCTGTACTGGGGCTTAATATATATATCAGAGAAGAATTTGGAATTATTCTTATCGGCACACATCAAGCCCAGGCTCCAGTGCTCCTGTCCGCCATCACCGTGGCGGTGAGTGCGGAAACTAGGTGTGATCGTCCAATAAGGCCCGTTATTTGCCAACCAGAGCTTGAGGACGTTGCCCGCATTATGCTCCTCGATATCCCCATGAAGCCCGGCCAAGCTGATGATGCTGCAGTTGTACGTGGAGGTAGGAATATTGGTTACAAAGATCTCGCCTGCCTTGACATTCGTGTAGTTCCGGAAGAGGAATTTTGTGCTGTAATCGGGCGTTGATTGAAGGTTTAAAAATGGAATTAGGGGTCTTAGTTGAAGAAGCGGTAGAAACACCAGGGGTTCATCCACGGTTATGGTCTTTTCAAGATCATCTTCGCCCCATATATTCTCCACGTGTAACTTTACTATATAGGTCCCCGCTTGGGTGAATTCATAAGAGAAACTTTCGGCCCCTCCCAGACCTTCCGGCGCCCCGCCTCCAGATTCCAACCGCCAGGACCTTATGGTTGGATCCCCGCTGGATTGATCCCAGATATCCACTTCAAGCACTGCTGCTCCAGATGTGGGTGACATGGAAAAGGCGGCAGTGGGCGGATCAAATGGAATCGAAGAAGCCGGACCGATTGGCTCCGCATTCCTGGTCACTGCTGATGCAGGCACCCAAAGCAGGTCATGATCGAAATCAATCTGCCACCAGCTTTGATCGCCATTATGTCCGGTCACCTCGTAGACAGCTCCCTGTACTGCTATCCCTTCTGTGAAATAGTCATTCGAGGGACCTTTTTTGACTTCCAGAGTAGGGACATTTACCGTCAATTCGGGCTGGACCTCAGGCGTAGGTGTGGGTTCGTCGATTGGGAAGACCACTGCCAGAGCATTGGAGGTCCCTTCCGAGGGCCACTCAAAGACCAGCTGGGCACCATAAGGCACCGCGCTGAAATCAACCCCCTGCATATTCAACTGGATCTGGTAAGGACTGCTCAACATGGATGAGAACAAACTGATGGACTCGATCTTATTGTTATCCCCATCCACGAGGTAGGCGACCGGCTTATTCTCTTCAACAAAGTTATATCCACTGAGCTTCACAACGGACATTTCGAACAGGGTCTCACCGCCGATCTCAACCAGATCGATCTGATCGGGGATGATCTGGCAGATCCAGGGCGTTGGGATCTGGTCATCTTCTGCAGGTTCATCAGAGAAGATCCCCCGCAGCTGGCCCACCAGGCCCTTCCCGATGAACTGGTCGATCGTATCACCCGCCCGGGCGCTCATGAAATCGACATTGCAGCGGAACTCCGCTCCGGCTGATGCTGTGATCTGCTGGGTGTTAATCCTCGCCTCCACCATCAATCCAGCCACCTCCTCAGAGAGCTGACCGGCAATCCGGGAAGTTGATCCTTCCAGGGTCATGATGATCTCAGTCAAAGTGTCTTCCCAGTTGCCGGGCATATCATCTATGGTGTCGATCAGCCCGTTCACAGTGGCGTTGGTCTCTGCATCTAGGCCGACCTTTACACCTACGCCCTGCTCAACCATGGCCAGCAAGATATCTATGCGCTGCAATGTCTCGGGTTTGAAGCCAAACTCAAGACCATCGGCGATCGTTTCATTCAGATTATCGATGATCTGTCTGGTCTCGGGGCCAATTTCGATCCCTGTAGCCAAAGTGTCATTGATCTCATCGATCCGACCCAGCGTATTGGGTCCTAATTCTGATGTGGTTTCGATCTCAAAATGGCTGGGAACCAGGTTGCAGGCAGAGCCCAGCAACATAATCGCCAGGACCAAACCTAGAAGGGTAATTACTTTTCGACTTTTCATCTCTCCTCCATTTGGGCGGACACCAGGGATTCATTACGTTTTTCAGTCTGGAGTACAAACCAATAATCCGCGTTTTCTGGTAGCTCTAGGACGCAATTCCCACCTATTAAAGAGGTCATTTGTTACAATTTCAGTGTAAGTTATCCTTCTTAACCTGTCAATGAGCTTTCTCATAAGGAAGCTGAGCGTTGGGTAAAGGAGCCCTGTGAAATCGAATTTCGCACCTGCTTACCGCATAACTTTCAGTCCATTTCTTATCCACCCCATCAGTGAAGGAGAAAATCCCCATGGCGTATTGGATCGGTGTTCTGATCGTTTTCCTGATCGCTCTCCTGGTTTTCCGGATCTTCGTCCGCCGTGACTATCGCCGCAAAGGATCCTTGTCGCCCTTCTCTACCTTTCTGGAATTCCTGATCTTCGGGATGCATGCTAACCTGCCTTACCTCTATTTCGACCTTCCCTGGCCTCAGCTGCCCCCTCTCCCAGGAAGCTCACTCCAGCTTGTCCTGGGTCTCACTCTCAGCGCCTTCGGGCTGTTGGCCACTCTAGCCTTCATGGCACACCTGGGATTCAGCGTCGCATTAGGGAACCAACCAGAAGGACTTCGGCAGACCGGACCCTACCGCTGGTCCCGCAACCCCCAGTTATTGACCTTCGGTGTTCTCTTGGCAGGCTGTGTCATTCTCTACCCTTCTTGGCAGGCTGCCGCTTGGGCAGCCCTGTATGGCGCCATCGCCCATATCATGGTCATTACTGAGGAGGAGCACCTGGGGAACCTTTTCGGGGAAGAGTATCAACGCTACTGCCAGAAAGTTCCCCGCTATTTAGGTATTTCTCCCGGCAGGAGCATACCACTAGACAGGAAGGAATAAAATATGGCTCTTTTCCCTCCCCTTAGTCTGGGCTGGCTGGACGGCTGGATCCCGATAGTCACCTTTTACAGCTCATTTTTGTTACTGCTTAAGATTTTCCCAAAAGAAACGGTCGACCGCCTCTACGATGATTCCGGGTGGAGCTTGGAGATGGCTCGGCCGGCGAAAATCGGATTACCCTTCGCCCTGGCTGCCTTGATCCTGATCACCTTTTCTTCTCTGAAGATCGGGCAGCCTATCTTCTGGATCGGTCTCTCCCTGGCGCTATTCGGGCAGGCCGGTTTTATCTACTCCCTTCACAGCTTCAATATCACACCTCTGGGTGAGCCGGTCACAGACGGGTTGTACAGATTCTCCCGTAATCCACAGTGGGTGACCTTTGCCGTGGTCATGATCGGCTTCAGCCTGATGGTAGGAAGCTGGACTGTGCTGGGGCTGCTGACAGTCCGGGTAGTGATGAACCACTTCCGGATCCTGGGAGAGGAACATGCTTTGGAGGATCAATACGGCGAATCCTACCGGGCCTACAAAAACACTGTGCCCCGCTATTTAATATTCTTTTAGGACTGTTTATGCCCCCGTTAATGCTCAATTCACATCAAGTGATCCTCTTCCAGGGCAACTCCATCACCGATGCCGGGCGAAGTCGGATGTCAATTGGATCAAATTCTCCAGATGGCATGGGGTATGGTTATCCCCGATTGATCATGGATCGGTTAATGGAATCAAATACTGGCCAATCCCTTCAATTCTACAATCGGGGAGTGAGCGGAGACAGGATCCTGGATTTGGCCAGGCGCTGGTCCCATGACACCTTGCGTCTGAGGCCTGATCTGATCAGTATACTCATCGGAGTCAATGATACTTGGAATTATCTCTATTTGGGCATGGGGTCCAGCCCTGAGGAGTTTCAACGAATCTATAGGCAGCTCCTGGTTGAGACCAGAGCAGAGCTGCCCAACACAGCTCTCGCTCTCTGTGAACCCTTTGTGCTCCTCACCGGTGAGGTCACTGATGAGTGGGATAATGACATATCCCAGCGCCAAAGGTATATTCAAGAACTTGCTGAGGAATTTCAAGCCTTGTATATCCCCTTCCAATCCACCCTGGACAAAGCCGTCTCGGGGGGTGTCCCGCCCGGCCAGCTGCTTGAGGACGGGGTTCATCCCACAGCTCGGGGGCACCGCCTGTTGGCAGATTTCTGGATGGAAAGAGCCCTGAGTGATTAAAAGGATGCGGGATTCTCTTTACTGCAGAGGTCCCGCAAATTTCCTAACTACTGCTATATGCGGGACTACCAGGATCCCGCATCCTTTTCCACAAGGGATTTATTTTTCCGGCGGCGGGACTGGCAGATCGTCCATAGCCGTCTCGACCCATTTATCCCCCTCATCAATTAACATCACCGGGATATCCTGTCGGATAGGATATTTACGGCCGCATTCCTGGCAAACCAGCCAGGCTTCTTTGAAATAATCCAGGGTGCCTTCCTTGGTCTGAACACAGGCTGGGCATCTAAGGATCTCGAGCAATTCTTTACTCACCATACTATCCTCCTTCACTGGAGCCGCCCTCTTCTTCCTCCGGCTCTTCCTCAATTATAGCTGGTTTTGCGCAGGGATCCTTGGGATCTGGATCTTCTGGTGGAAAATTCTCTGTACCGGGCCCATACTCACACACAGCTGCCCAGGGCTGGTACCTAGTTCTGAAAATATCCTCCCAGAGCCTTATGCCGTCCCTGTAGACAGCCCTGGTAACTGTGACGCTGGCACCCTCAACAGCCCAATCGACCTGCTTGATCTCCCCTTTATCCAAAGCTGGATTTTCCTCATAGATTGGATCAGGGGGATCTACTTTATTTACCAGGCCCGTGGTGGTCCAATCGACTGTTCTGCCATCTTTTGTACCGTAAAACTTCCAGACCAGCTGTCGGTAAGTCTTGTAGACATAGGTCTCCATCAGCAGCCAATCATCGGTGTCATTTGTGAACTTAAAATCCACTATGGGCACATAGACGGTCGCGTCCAGCCCGGCCATTTTTGTATTATATGAACCAGGCGTTGCGGTTTGCTCATAATATTTCACTCGATAGGAATGGGGATAGCGCTCCACCACTGGCAAACCTGCAAAGAACGCCGTTCGGAACAGAGTAGTGCTCACCTGGCAGACACCTCCCCCCACACCTTTGATGGTCCTATCCCCAAAGATGATCCAGGCTTCAGAATAGCCCTCATCAAGTGTGATATCACCCAGCTGGGCTGCCATCGAAAAAGTCTCTCCGGGAGCGATAAAAATACCGTGGAACTTGGCTGATGCAGTGGCAATATTATTGATCCTGCCAGCATCCGAATAATAGAAGAATGTGGTTTCCGAGTTGACCAGTTCAGTGATACCTAGATCCTCAGCCGTGTGTTCAGCAGTTACCTGGGGGACCGTTTTTTCCACCACCAGGTCAATTTCGTGTTTTCCTTCAGAAAGTTGGGCCTGAATACCTATGATCGAAAGCGGCACATCCAATTTCATGCCAACTTGCTCTTTTTCGATCAAGACCAGCTCGCGAGTATCGTCATCAAAATACATCCGGGCATTTACTGCTTCCTGATTGATCCTGCCCTCTTTGTTTTCCAGGTAAGTCCGCAGCTGCTCAGAATCCAGGGCAATACGGTATTCCTCCCCATTTTCAGTAGAAACCCGCTCTATGACCATCATCTCCACCAGGTTTTCAGGCGGGATGATCCATGGTCCGGGATCATCTTCAGCAGCGTCCGGAATCTGCAAGACCAAAGGTTGGCTCAGGATCTGGCGGGCAAGTTCTCCCTGGGCGCTGACATCCAGGATGTCCGGGTATGTTTCCTTGACAATGAGGGGAATATTTCCACTTTGCAGGCTGCCCATCTGGAGTGCTGCCACTTCCAGGGATGCCGCTATGTCCATTTCCCGTCCGATCTGTCCTGGTTGAACGATCACATCCAATCCTTCAAGCCCCAGAGAAGCTTCTATTACTGGCCGGTTCACCTGGCTGGCAATCCCTTCTAAAAGATCCCGGCCGGTTTTTTCGTCCAATACGAATTGGGGTTCGATCATTAAGCCGTGGCGCAGGATTTGAATCTGGGCAGCGGCTCGCTGAAAAAGGTTGCCTTCTCTGCCGGCATTAAAAGCCTGTTCGGCATTGTAATTGGGACTGAAAAATAAACCCAACTCGGATGGCGTGGTCTCCCAGCTCACATCATCGTACTGCAGGATGATTCTCCCTTCTTGGGGATAGTCAAATTCGTCCTCAAGTAAATCTGCGGCGCCGATTGGTGTCTGTCCGCTGAGGTTGATCCAGCCAAGATAAACTCCCGGATACACCCTTCCGCGGTACACAGCTCGATAACTAAACGCGGCTATGCCGGCCACCAAGACAAAGAGAATAATCCCGCCGGCCAGGGAAAACCCGATCTTCTGGGCAATCTGTTTGAGTTGAGTCTTTGAATTCATGGATATCATTTTACCAAAGATGCCTGATCTCCTCTGTTATCCCGGAAAATGTACAGATGCAATATTTTGACTAGGATTGATGTTTACCTAGGCCCAGTCCGCATGATTACTTATGATTGGACGCAATATCTCTTCCAGGGGTTCCCTGGGCTTTTCGGCAGCAGGGTGGATCCTGCATAAGGCTTCCTGGGTCCTGACCATTTCTGATAGGACAACCGGCCGACCAGCCCTGGCTGCACCATGCCTCAGAAATAAGCCATGCTGGGATCGGTGGCAGGTCATTGCCGCAAGCTTCTGAGGGACCCACTCGCTGACATCTAACCGGATTCCCGGGGCAGGCGTGAACTCTCCGGTCTCACGCGAAAGCCAGGCTGGCGAATAGACCGCCCTGGGACTATAAGCAATCCGGTCCAGCGCACCCATCATCGCCTGGTGAGCTTGAATATGTGCTGGGTGGCCGTATTCACCACCAGGACCATGAGTAAGGATCACCTCCGGTTGGATCTCAACCAGAACTTTAACCAACTCCCTGACAACCAGCTCCAAATCATCACTGAACGGATATAACTCCCCCTCTGGTCCGACTTCCGGATCCTTAAACCCCAGGAATGCAAGACTCGCTCCTCCCAATGAATTGACAGCGCACTGCAGTTCTTTTTCCCTCACCTGACCCAGATCAGCCCGTTCGCAAATGGGCGGATCTCCCATTTCACCTCCCTCCCCTCTGGTGGCTGAGAGGTAGTGAACCCGGGCTCCTTGAGCTGCCAAATAAGCCAGAGTCCCTCCCAGGAAAACAGTCTCATCATCCGGGTGAGCAAAAAAAGCCAGTATATTCAGGGAACCCGATGCTCTATCCATATCAAATCCCAACTGTACCACAAGCACTATTAATACGGTATAAGAACTTTTGAGGACAACTTTAGAGCCCCTTGCTGCGTATATAATAAAGGTGGAATCCATCCAAATGTCAACTTAGGTTTTCCCGAAACGGAGGAGAAAATGCAAATCACTATTTTGGTATCAGCCCTGGCTGCTTTTTCCTGGCTGCTGGTTGTTGCCTTTCTGGTCCTGACCGTGATCCGAGCCCGGCAGGGCAAAAAGACCCGCGGCACAACAACCGGGATCATCGTCGCCGTCGCTGCAGCTATTATATTAAACACGATCAGCGCCGGATTGGTCTTTGTCAAACCCGAAGAACGCGGCGTGGTCATCAGCGCCGTCGCACCCAAGGGTTACCGGGAAGAAATCCTTCAGCCCGGCCTGCGTTGGGTGATCCCTTACGCCGAAAGTGTTACGACTTACACGATCTCAAAAAGCACTTACACCATGTCCATTGCCCACTTAGAAGGAGATATTCAGGGGGATGACTCCATTGCGGCCCGGACAGCCGACGGGCAGGAAGTCTATATTGACGCCTCAATCATCTTCTCATTGGACCCGGCAGAAGTTCTTAATGTTCACATCATCTGGCAGGACCGCTACCTGAATGGCCTGATCCGCCCGACTGTACGGGGCGTGATCCGTGACGCGGTATCGCAATTCCGGGTCAACGAGGTCTACAGCACCCACCGTGAAGAACTGAAAGCACAGATCGAAGAAGAAATGTTTAAAGCCTTGGATGAGAATGGCTTGATCCTTTCTGATTTTGTGCTGCGCAATATCACCTTCACCCCTGAATATGCAGCTTCGATCGAGCAGAAGCAGATCGCCGAACAGCTTGCCCAACAGGCGGAATATATTGTCGAACAGCGTGTGCAGGAAGCTGAACAGGCCAGGCAGGTGGCCGAAGGCACCAAGGACGCGGCTATCACTGAAGCCGAGGGGAGGGCGGAGTCCCTGGTGATTGAGGCTAAAGCTGAAGCTGAAGCGCTGCAGCTGATCGCCGACGTCCTGTCTAAGTACCCCGAACTGCTTAACTACCGCTACATCGAAAAACTTGCCCCGGGAATCCAGGTCATGCTGGTCCCCAACGACAACCCCTACATACTTCCACTGCCTGAGATCACCCCCTGATCCAGCCAGTGCCAGTTGAATAACCCAAAGGCCCGGAAGAAATCATCCGGGCCTTTGTTTTTCTGGCTTTCAAATCGGTCAGGTATTGTGGTTAATTGGCAGAGGAGATTTACACCTTAGATAGGCATGACTTCTACCATTTCTGGTGTGATAGAATTCGGTCAGAAGACTGATTTATTAAAGGTGCTATCCATATATGATCAGCAAAGAAAAGAAGCCCTCTGGACGAGAAATTCGCCTCACTTCGCTCTCCACCTGCGCGGGTTGAGCATCCAAGCTTAGCGCGGAAGCGCTGGCGCAGGTTCTGCGCCCACTCGATGGCCTGTATAAGGAGAATAATTATCCGGACCTCCTGGTTGGATTGGAAGGACCTGATGATGCTGCCGTCTGGAAATTGGATGATGACCGGGTCCTGATCGTCACAACAGATTTCTTCACACCGGTTGTTGACAATCCCTATGATTACGGAGCCATCTCAGCTGCCAACAGCCTGTCTGATATCTATGCCATGGGTGGTACGCCCTTTCTGGCTCTCAATATCGCTGCTTTTCCCCCAGATTTACCTCCAGAGATCTCTGGGGAGATCATCCGGGGCGGGGCTGAGAAAGCCCTCGAAGCCGGCGTAGTGATCGCAGGCGGCCATACTATCCAGGATAAAGAACCCAAATACGGTTTGGTCTGTATGGGGTTTGCCCACCCGGACCTGATCATGACCAAAAGTGCCGCCAACCCTGGTGACGCGCTGGTGATTACCAAACCGCTCGGTTTTGGGGTCGCGACCACAGCAATTAAAAACCAAAAAGCCTCTCAGGAGCAGATTGACGAAGTGGTATTGTGGATGAAACGCCTTAATCGGGTAGCCAGCGAGCTGGCTCAGGCTCACGGCGTGGTTGCTGCTACTGATATCACCGGGTTCAGTCTGTTGGGACATGCCTGGGAAATGGCTTCAAGCTCCGGCGTGGGAATGAATATCTACTGGGACATGCTTCCTTTCATCAGCCCGGCCAAGGAGCTCGCCAAGTCCTTCGAATTCCCCGGAGGAGCGTTCGATAACCGCCTGTATTTCGGGGATCATGTTAAGGTCCCCAAATCATTATCTGAGGGAGATTTGATGCTGCTCTTTGACCCCCAAACCAGCGGCGGATTGCTGCTGGCAGTCAATTGCGAGAGATTGGATGAATTCCGTCTTCAAGCAGAGAAGATGTCCCAACCCATCTGGGTCATCGGAGAGGTCGTGGAAGGAGACCAGATCACCATCAAGTGATTTTCACTTCATAAAGGACAAGAGGCTGCCTTTTCCGGCAGCCTCTTTCTATTTCATCAGAAGGGCTCTCACCATTCTCCAGCATAATCCATCTGGTACGGTTTGGTCTGTTCTTCCAGGTACCGGCGCTGCAGCTCGACTAACTGGCGCATATGCAACAAATCATGGGTTACCCAGGAAGAATACATATCCCCCGCGGTGATACTACCAAAGGACGCTTCATATGGAGTGTCCCAGTCCGGGTTCTCCAGTGTATCCAACCAGGCCAGCCACTCATTGCGCAAATTGAAGTAGCGGTTCAGGGAATCATATAGATCGCCCTTGTTGTATTCCCGCTCGATCACCCAGCCTGCAGGATCGATTTCAGGCCAGTCTCTACCAGTATTTTCCAGAATGATCTTCAGGCGAAGTGGAAAATCGAATTCTTCTTCATCCGCTAGATGAGAAACAACTTCCAGGATGGACCAGCTTTCCTCATCAGGCTTCCAGCGCGCCTGATCCTCGGTTGCCCCTCTGGCTAGAGCCGCAACCCGATCGCGATTCATGGCCAGCTGTCTTTTTAGATACACAACATTCATACTTCCTCCAACGAATTATCAATCTCCTGCTGAATTCATTATACAGGAGAACCCTCTTCACCGAATACTTAACCTGCCCAGCGCTGCATCCACAGCAGCTTGAGCGTGTATTTCCATGGTGTCAAAGACAGGGAGGGGCACATCCTCCTGTTTGATCAGCAAGCCTATTTCTGTACAGCCCAGGATAATCCCTTCCGCGCCTTTATCCATCAGGGTTTGGATAATCTTCAGGTATCTCTCCCGGGATTCCTTGATGATCTTTCCCTGAACCAGCTCGTCGTAAATGACCTGATCGATAAAGGCCCGCCCCTTCTTGTCCGGGATTAGGACTTGCAGCCCATGAGCCTTCTCAAGGCGTCCGCGATAAAAATCCTTTTCCATGGTAAATCGAGTGCCCAACAAGCCCACCTTTTCCAGGCCCGCGTTCTGGACAGCCATGGCGGTGGCATCAGCAATATGCAGAAGGGGTATATCTATCGCATTCTGGACCTCATCGGCCATCAGGTGCATCGTATTGGTGCAGATCAGCAGGAAATCAGCGCCTGCCCCTTCTACCTCTGAGGCACATTGGACCATGATCCGGGTGGCTTCCTCCCATTCTCCCGCTGCCTGGAGTTTTTCGATCTCCCCGAAATCAACCGAGATCATCACACTTCGGGCTGAATGCACGCCGCCCAATGCTTCCCGGACTTGCTGATTAATGATCCGGTAATATTCAATCGAGGATTCCCAGCTCATGCCGCCGATCAGACCGATTTTTTTCATTCGATTTACCCCTTACCGGTTAAGAATGAAACCAAAACAAGGTGACTCAAACAAATAGGTACCTGTCCACATCACAGACGGGCCTGTAGCCTATCTGCTGGTAGATATGATTGGAAGTTGGATTCAGCAGGTCTGTGAATAAAAAACAGAAAAGATTTCCCTGGTCAAGCAAGTACTGGCTCAAGCCGGCGGTGACCGCGCTGGCATAGCCGTGTTTGCGTTGGTCAGGGGGTGTGTAAACAGCCCCAATCCGGATCCCGTGTGGTGTAGGACCGGCATATCCGGCCATGGAGACAGGTTTGCCATCAACCTCCCAGATCCTCAATCCCCGCTGCCTGGGCTGGGCAGTGAGATAAGCACTAACCTGCTTCTGAATATGCTCATGGTCCGGCTTTTCATTGCTCGTATCGCGGTGAAAACCCTCATACCATTCCTCAATCAGCGCTCGGTCCTGATCTCCAACCGGGCGCATCCTGCCTGGTACACCGCTGACCGGCAAGACTTTATCCAGTTTATAGATTCGCATTGCCATCTTCAGGAGGGCTTTCTTCCCTGAGTCCTTTTCCCATTGAGAAACCAAGCTGGAGACAAACTCTTTGTTTCCTGACAGCCCTGTAAAATCATCCTGGAGAGAATCGCCTAAATCTTTTAGTATGGTATTGAGGACTTTCTCATCGGGTGGAGGATTCTCATATGAGATCAGGGCAGGCCAAGGCGGCGTGCACAAAACAATCGCTTGAGCTCTCCCCCTGTCCTGAAAGACTGTCATATAGGGCTGGATCTCGCTGTACTCGCCAGCGATCAGGTTGGCAAGGATCCCCAGGATGAGGTTGTTCTCCGCTTCGTAGCGTACCAGGTTCTCCAGAACATCGTCCTGGAATTTCTCAGGATCTGAATAATGGATGATATCCATAACAAGCTCCCAGAAAAGTGTCCCTTACCAGTCGTCCTGGCTTAATCATATCATCCAGGAAATCAGTCTGGTCTGCAACTCAATCCACAAATAGCTGTAACTTTGCCTGTCCAGAAGTATAATAAAACCATCCCCAAGAAAAGGAGAAAAAATGGCACACGAATTTCCTTCAGATGAATGGATCAAAGCCCTGCGTGATTTACTCAACGCCAGTGAGTCCTATCAGCGCTCCGCCAAGGACTGGGAGGGAGATTTTCTCTTCATTGTAAACCCAGATGAGTCTTACGCAGAAACTGCCTTCCTGCAGCTTAAGCTCTATCATGGACAAAGTCAGGGTGCTGGTATGGTAGATCCGGATGATCTACCGGAAACGGAATACACCATTTCTGCCCCATATTCCACCTGGCGCAAGGTGATCGACGGCAAGCTGGATCCTATCCAGGGCATGATGACCGGCCAACTTAAGCTCAAGGGGAATTTAATGACTGTCATGCGCTACCCCAAGGCTGCCCAGGAAATTGTGTCCTGCTGCGCCAAGATTCCCACAGATTGGTAAAGGTTTAGAGGAACATCACCGAATAGATAGGAGGTTTGGGATGTGGTATTTTATCTCCCCCAAAATCATCTTTGGCGAATCTGCCCTCTCTTCCCTGGAGGAAATCAACATCTCCCGGGCTCTGGTCGTCACTGACCAAAACCTGGTGGAGATCGGCGCCATCGAACCAGCCCTGGACAGTATCAGGAAAACAGGATGCGAGTTGATGATCTTTGACCAGGTCGAACCAGATCCCACTCTTACTTCAGTAGCACAAGGCACGGCAACAGCCAATGATTTCCAGCCGGACTGGATCATCGGCCTGGGTGGAGGTTCCCCCATGGATACCGCCAAAGCCATCTGGGTCCTTTATGAACGGCCGGATCTGATCCCAGCCATGATCAACCCTTTCATTGAATTGGGGCTGCGCCAAAAAGCCCGTCTGATCACCATTCCCACTACCAGCGGCACCGGTGCCGATGTCACCTGGGGAATAGTGTTGACTGACACGGAAAATAACCGCAAGATGGGATTAGGCAACCGCGAGAACGCCGCTGATATCGCTCTGGTCGACCCCGCTCTGGCTTCCACAATGCCTCCCCGATTAACTGCCGACACAGGCCTGGACGCTCTCACCCACGCAGTGGAAGGGTTCATCTGCACCTGGCACACGGATATCACAGATGGCCTTTGCCTCAATGCCGCCAGGGAGATCTTCCACTACCTGCCTGTGGCATATGAAGCATCCCAAGCAGAAAGTCCCACCCAGGAACGCTACAAAGCCGCCAGGGAAAGGATGCATAACGCAGCCACCTGCGCAGGGTTGGGTTTTGGTAACGCCATGGCATCCCTGGCGCATGCTATGGGCCATGTCCTGGGTTCTGTCTTCCACATCCCTCATGGAAGGGCTGTGGGGTTGTGCCTGCCTTATACGATTGAATTTGCCGCTCGGGGAGAGGATCCTTCTCGGATCAAAATCCTGGCTGATTTACTGGGAATCAAAGGAAATAAATCATCTGCCGGAGAGAACCTGGCTGCCGCCCTGCGGGATCTATCCAGGATGATAGAAAATCCTCTCAGCCTGGAAGAGCTGGGCTTAGAGGAAACCGGTTATCACCAGATGCTGGAAAAAATGGTGGACGACGCTTTTAATGACACCCAGATCATCACTGCGCCACGGGCACCGTCTTACCAGGAACTGGAAAAGCTTTTTGAATACGCCTATCGCGGTCAACCGGTAGATTTTTAATGGTCACAAGACCATTTTCTACCATAACAAAACCATAACTCCCCGGAGAGATTTCATGAAAAGAATACTGGTTGTGGACCTTACAGACAAGACTCACCATGACGAAGAGATCGACCAGGACCTGGTAAGGGATTATATCGGCGGCAGCGGGCTTGCGGCCCGTTTGCTGTATGAAAAAATCACGCCTGACACAGATCCCCTGGGACCTGAGAATCCCCTCCTTTTCCTGGCCGGCCCCATGGTGGGGACCAGTATGCCAGCAGCTGGACGATGCTCGGTGAGCGCCCGTTCACCATTGACTGGCCTGTGGGGAGAATCCAATACCGGCGGTTTCCTCGGGCCAGAAATGCGCTTCGCCGGTTATGATGGCGTGCTGCTCCGGGGAGCTGCGGATACTCCTTGCTGGATCTCGATCGTCGACGGGAAGGTGAAATTCCACCAGGCCGATGAGCTCTGGGGGCAGGATACCTACCAGACCCAGGACTCCATACGCCAGATCTTGGGCGATCCCAAGGCGCGGATTGCCTGCATCGGGGCTGCGGGAGAAAACCTGGTCAAGATGGCAGGGATCATCAATGACCATGGTCGGGCTGCAGGTCGAACGGGGATGGGCGGGGTCATGGGATCGAAGAAACTCAAGGCGATCGCTTTTCGCGGATCCGGGAAAGTTCCCCTGGTGGATCCTGACACGTTCAAAGAAATCGTTGCTGAGATCCAGGGTCTTGTCAAAGAAGATATCGCTGTCCAGGCCCTGCGTCTGGCTGGAACGGCAAGTTATGTTGATATGGGTTCCATGTTCGGCGATATGCCTGCTGGATATTACCAGCTAGGAGAATGGGAAGGATCCAGCCAGTTATCAGGTGTGCGGATGGCCGAGGAATACCTTAATCGGGGCGTGGCCTGTTATCGCTGTCCGATCGTCTGTGGTCGGGAGACCCGCACAGTGAAATATAAAGTGGATGTAGTTGATGGGCCCGAATATGAGACTGTAGCTGCCTTCGGCTCATTGGCTTTAGTGGATGATCTTGATGGTGTGATCTATGCCGGCCACCTCTGTAATCTCTACGGCCTCGATACTATCAGCACCGGTTCCACCATTGCCTTAGCTTGTGACTTGTTTGAAAAAGGCCTGATAAGTACGGAAGACACGGGTGGCCTAGAGATCCGTTTTGGCGATGTAGAGACCTCTCACCACTTGATAGAGCTGATTGCACACAGGCAGGGATTTGGCGACCTGCTCGCAGAGGGCAGCGCTGCCCTGGCAGCCCACTTTGGTGTTCCTGAAATGGCAGCTACGGTGCGAAAACTGGAGATCCCCATGCATGACGCCCGTTCATTCAGCGGCATGGGGCCTGTATATGCTCTCTCCCCCCGGGGGGCCTGCCACCTGCAGGGTGATATGTATGGGGTTGACACTGGCCAAGGACCAGCAACTGAGTTGGGAATCATCCCTGGCGACCGTTTTGATAGCTCACAAGAAAAAGGCGCCATCACTGCCAGAGCCCAGGCCTGGCGGAGCATATACAATGCCCTGACCGTGTGCCATTTCATGAATCCTGGCGCCAGTCAAATTCAAAAAGCCCTGACTGCAATCACGGGCTGGGATTACAGCCTGGACGACCTTCTTCTGGCAGGCAAGCGGATCTTTACGATCAAGCGCATGCTGAATTTAAAGCTGGGTTCAACTGCTGAAGATGACCGGCTTCCTGATTTTATGTTAAAGTCTTTTTCTAGCGGAGGTACTACTGGATTTGTGCCAGATCTCATACCTCTCCTGAAAGGGGCTTATCAAGAGCATGGATGGGATCCTGTTTCTGGACTGCCAACGCCTGACTCGCTGAAGGTTTTTGGCCTGGAATTCACAATCCCTGACCTTCCTTAACTCTCCCATGTAGAGTAATGAGTTGAAGGAACCGGGTTTCTTTCTATGGGACCCGGTCCTTGGTTTTAGGAAAACTAAGGTATACTAAGCATCTCAAAAAAAACCCTCAAAGGAAAATGAATGAAAGGGCAAACCCGAAATCTGGTCCTGTTATATTTCACGCTGGCGGTGATCCTGCTGGGATTTGGCGTTCTCATACCCCTGGAAGCCTTCCTGGTAGACAAATTCGGCGCCAGCGGGCAGGCCCTGGGCGCACTGGTATCTCTCCATGCCTTCTGTCAGCTGCTTTTTTCTCCCCTGTGGGGATCCATATCCGATTCGGTTGGCCGCAAGCCTATCCTGATGCTTGGCGCGGTTGGCAACGCCCTCTCACTGGTGATGTTCGGCCTCTCAAATCAGCTGTGGATGTTATTTGTCGCTCGAGCCCTGGGCGGGATATTCGCAGCTGCGACCATGCCAACTGCCCTGGCTTTCATTGGCGATAGCACGACCAAAGAGAACCGCGGTGGCGGAATGGGCGTGATCGGGGCGGCCATGGGGACCGGCATGGTGCTGGGGCCTGGCATTGGCGGCTGGCTGGGCGCTGATTCTCTCTCATTGCCATTTTATGTGACTGGCGCTCTTTCCCTGCTGGCAGCTGTGCTAATTTTCCTGATCCTGCCGGAATCGCTGCCTGAAGAAAGGCGTCGCCAGAAACTGCAGTTGGACATTGCTTCCAGATTTACGGGGATGTGGAAGGGGCTGAAAGGCCCCCTGGGGGTTTTCTTCATGTTAAGCTGGCTGGTCAGCTTTGGGTTGAGCAACCTGGAAGGTATCTTTGGTCTCTTTGCGCTGGAACGGTTTGGATTTGGTCCCTCCCAAGTGGGAGTGATCATGGTCGTGGTCGGCACATCCATCGCCGGCGTGCAGATGGTACTCACTGGTCCTGCCACGAAACGTTTTGGTGAAAAGAATGTCATCAAAGCTACTTTGCTCATCTCAACAGTGACATTCCTGCTGATATTGACTGCGGTTGACTTCACGAGCCTTTTGATCACTGTTGGGTTATTTGCCTTTGGGAACGCCATGCTGCGCCCATCCATCTCTTCCCTGGTCTCCAAGGAAGCGACTATGGACCAGGGACTGGCTCTGGGCTTGAACAGTTCCTTTATGAGCCTGGGGCGCTTTACTGGTCCTCTGTTGGCAGGATTCCTGTTCGATATCAGGATCACTCTCCCCTATCTCGCCGGGTCACTGATCATGTTTTTGGGATTTCTTTTTGTACGCTCCAAATTCAAGGAACCATCACAGCAGATTTCGCTCTCCTGATAGAAAAATCACCGCTCGGCATCTCCTATTAATGTAGTATATTGACCACCTTCAAACCATCGTTTTGGACGGTTATCCATTTGGTCTTCTATGCTATAATCGGATTTCTGAAAAACTGCCCGGAGCGTTTATGTTAAATCGCTTAAAGAAGATCTACCTGGAATTTCCAAACAAGTTTTGGGTTGTGGTCCTCACTTCCTTTATCGACGGCATCGGGGGCACCCTGCTTTTCCCATTCTTTACTCTCTACATTACGGAGAGATTTGGCGTAGGCATGACCCAGGCAGGCATTGTTCTTGGATCCTTTTCAGCCTTCGGGCTAATTGGGTCCATGGTCGGTGGAGCATTAACAGATAAATTCGGCCGGAAATCCCTGGTCCTGTTCGGCTTGGTTTTCAGTGCGATCAGCACCCTTTCCCTGGGACTGGTCAATGAATTCGCAGCCCTGATCCCCTTATCAGTTGTGATCGGGCTCCTGTCAAATATCGCTGGCCCTGCCCAGCAGGCGATGGTTGCTGATCTGCTCCCTGAAGAGAAACGGCAGGAAGGTTTTGGCATCCTTCGGGTAGTCGGGAACATGGCCTGGATCATTGGGCCCACGATCGGTGGGTTTATTGCTGCCCGGAGTTACTTCACACTCTTTGTGATGGACGCCCTGATCAGCTGTGTGGTGGCGGTGATCTTCTTCCTTTACATACCTGAGACCAAGCCAGAAACCACGGAAGAACCTGAAAGCATGTTAAAGACCTTTACAGGCTACGGCAGGGTTTTGCGGGACTACGCCTATGTTGCATTCCTGGTCGGATCCATGTTAATGGGCCTGGTCTATCAGCAGTTATATAACAGCCTGTCAGTCTACCTGCGTGATAACCACGGCATAGAGCCCAGTGGCTATGGATTCCTGCTGACAATCAGCGCGATCGTTGTGATCCTGTTCCAATTCCAGACCACCCGGGCCATCAAGAAATACCCCGCATTCCTGATGATGGCCCTGGGCGTGTTCTTCTACATGATTGGATTCGGCATGTTTGGTTTTGTGAGCGCATATTGGCTCTTTGGTGCCGCTGTGGCAATCATCACCATCGGCGAAATGGTGATCATGCCCACTGCTTCCGCCTTGGCAGCCAATTTCGCTCCTGAGGATATGCGCGGGCGTTATATGGCTGTCTTCGGTCTTTCCTGGGCTATTCCGGCAACTATCGGCCCCAGCGCCGCTGGGCTGATCCTGGATAATTTCAACCCGAACCTGCTCTGGTATGTGGGAGCGGTTATCTGCGCTGTAACGGTAGTGAGCTTTTACGCTCTCCACCTCTGGTTGGGTAAATCCGAGCGTTTCAAACCATCAACACCGGCAGAGACTGCTCTTCCAGCTTCCTGAAATCAAAAGAGCGGAGTCCTTGAGGGCTCCGCTCTTTTTCTATATTAAAAGGATTTCATTTTTTCAATTCAATTAGACCGGAAAAAATGATGGCCAGGCCAGACAGGATCATCCCGAAAATCAAACCTTCTGAAAACCAGCCGCTCCAGTAAGGACCTGGCTGGATGATTAAGGGGATGTGTTTCAAGATCCCCGCTAGAGCCAGGAAGGCTCCCATACCCATGGCGCTGTATAATCCCCCCTTTTTTCCTCGTGCCAGAAGGATCAAGATTCCCAGGTAGATCACGATGAAAATACCGGCCAGGAGCTGTGACAGATGGATCGAGATACCAAAATCGGCCGGGATGTCAAAAAGGAAGTCGTCGATCAAGTGCGGAATCGAAAAAAATGCCAGGGACAGATAGAAGATGGTTGCCCATTTGAAGTCTGGTTTGTCCATTATTATCTCCACCTCCAAAATACCATAACAAACCCCGTCAATTAATCATCCAGATCCCACTGGCAGAGGTCATATCGCAGATACCACCTTACTCCACCACTGCGCTGCCAGACATGACCGTGCCTCCCGATATCCTCTCGCTGAGGCCAATGGTCACAGCTGCGCATGGGAGATAAACCACCTGCTTCCCAGTCTGGTTCCCTGAATACTTCCGTAAGGGAATAGCTCTCCCAGAGAGTACCGGGATGATTGATAGAAATCACAATCTCCAGTGTTTCTCCCCCGATAATCAGGAATTTGCCAGATGTCTTCTCGTGTCCATAAAAATGCAGCGTACAGTACTCATCCGGGAAACAGGATCCCCAATCGATATCCTGATTTACATCCAGATTGATCACCTGTTCGAACCGATGCGTTCCCTGGAGAATATACCCATCAATGTGATATTCCACGGAATTCCGAGCTCCATATGGTGAGTCCACCGCATATAATTTTAGCTCTATTTCTTTGCCAGATTCATGATACAGGGTATTGTTCTCATGGTTGGACTCTACAAACGAGGCTCCTGGATTCAGGGTGACCGACCAACCATTTTGCAGTTCCAGGCGGTCAACTGTAGTCCCGGCATATTTTGCATATCTTGCTGTCCCCCCGGGATCAAGTACCAAGTTCTCGAGGCTGAATGGCTCGATTACGAGCCGATCGTCTGCATCCCTTATCTCTACCACCAGGGTCCGGTGGTCAAGGGCTCCATCACCAATATTTTTAAAAAACACATAGAAGCGGTCGTCATCCTCTGTCCCGAAATAGGCCTCTTCTACTATCAAATCCGGGAGTTTCGGGCAGATTGGATGATGAATCAGGGCGCCTGAACGCTCATAATATTCCAGCACCTCATCATAGGGATCGATCACAACACAGGCATCATAAGGCGGCTCTAGTTCAAAAATCGGATTTAGCAGTGCCCTTGTTTCACCAACAGCGAGATTGAAATCTTCAAAGGTCGCAGCACCAAGAGAGCGGCCGTCCCGAGTTTGCATCTCTATGGTCAAATCGCGATCCACCCAGGCCGCAGTGCCCGAATTCCCCACAGCAACTCGGGCCCGACCCGTGCTTTCATCCACAAAATACTCGGTCAAGTCAATCCAGGGAAGTGGTTCAGCACCGGCATACCTTTCGCCAACTGGACTGTCCTCAGTAGGTTCATATTCGAAAGTGACCCGGCAGCGTCCATTCTCTGAAGTCATCGCATCCTGGTGATAGCCATCCAGCTGTCCCCAGGCATCACGGATGGGGTAGGTAAATCCTTCGCATATTTGATCATCAGGGTTGTTGTCCCGATCCATGATCACATATCCCAGCTGCAGCTGTCCCTCAAAAGGCACCTCGGCGACGATGCTGTTTGAGTCGCTAAAATTCCAACCATCATCACCAGACACAACGGCAAGATTGTATGTGGTGTTGTGGCTGAGACCTTCCACCATGTCCAGTCCCCATCCTTCGCTACCGTGATCAAAGGATACCCGGGCTTCATTGGCATAAAAAGTGCCGTAAGCCGGCCCAACATCTCCATGCCGTCGTTCATGATTCCCGTCATTACCCAGATCAAAGGTCTGCAGCTCTAAGAAGGTCACTCTCATCAAGCGCATGCATCCTTCCCGGGGCTGGGTTAAGGCAAATTCTTCGGGGGGATCTGATTCCGGCCCATCCGGAAATTCGATCCGGTAGGACGTCACGCCGAATGTGTACGTCCAGGCACAGGGTGGGCGGAACCATTCCGGCGGCAAGCGGGTCGACCGGGCCTCTTCGTCCACGGCCCACATCAAGTTGCCATTCAGGTAGATCCGGAAGCCATCAACGGGCTGTTCTGGGTCGGGTTCGTAATCCCATTCCAGGGTCCCATCCTCTTCATTCAGGCGAACATTGGTCGGTCCCGGCAGATCAGGATCAGGATATTTGGGTGTGTTGCGAGGATCCCCAGTTAACTGGGTCACCTTGGTTTCCAGGAGAAGATGCCCCCCTTCTCCATCACTCTCGTGGTAACCTGAGGATCCATCCCATTCCTCAGGGGGAATCTCTAGATCGATCTGTCCCATTTCCAGGGCCTGTGTGCCTCCTCTGACACCTACACAAGCAAATGACATCGCCAAGGGCTCATCTCCCGGCCAGCTGATGATCGGGGCGGAATCCCCAACCAGGAACCCCTCCGTGCTCCACCAGCCGTGATCCCGGGGTTCAAAATAATCGTCCGTGGCCTGGTCATTATCAAAATCGGGATACCATTGCGGCAGGCTGTCACCCAGGCTGACATAACAATGCAAGCCATCAAATTCTTCCCAGGTTCTCAATCCCGGCACTTCCAGGCGGAGAGTGATATTTCCTGGGTCAGGAGTAAAGATGTCGAAGCGCGGGAATATAAATCCCAGCAGCGGTTCACTCATTTCGGGTGGTGGTGGCTCTCCGCCTTCATCCGCATCAGGAGAAGGAGGTGGGGGAGGTTCAGATCTGCCTCCTGGCACCAGGACCTCATCCCCTTCATCCGGTTCCTCGCCTTCAAACTCAGGATTGAGATCCGTTAATCTACCCAGAGACACTCCATAATCCTCTGCGATCGATTCCAGCTTTTCCCCTTCCCGGACAACGTGAACCAGGTCTTCCTGTGTTGCCCTGACTTGGATCGTGGATTGGCCGGCCGATCCGTTTCCAGAGGTTGCCCTGACTACAATTTGTTGTACCCCTTCATGGGTGGGAACCCAGGAGGCCGCGATAGCCATATTAGTAGGCCAGGGCTTTTCCCCTTCTACCACTTTTACAAGCTGGTCATTAGCCCAGATCTCCATCCTGGCCAGCCCGTGATCCTCGCGGGCTGTGACCTGGATCAGGATCCCGTCACCCACCTGATATGAATCGTTCATCAGCGGCTGATGGATCAAGACCAGGGGCCGGGTATCAAATGCCCTTTTATTCATTAAGATGCTGCCCAAGATGATCCCACCCACTACCAGGACGATCAACAGGGCTGCTCCCATCACAAACCACCAGCGTCTTTTTTTCAAATCCATCATTTCCTCCGGTGCAGGTTGGTTTTTCCTGTTATATGGACCTGTCTTTAACTTTCGTCATTACTCAAAAGTCATGTCAAAAAACCAATAGGTTGACCATGGTCCAATATTGTTTTCCCCATCTACAGCCCGGACCCTCCAGCGATAATGTTCATAGCACTCACTAGTGGAGATGCTTTTTGACGTGCTGGTGATGCCAGAGAATGGGCTCCCCGGCAATTGGAACCACGTCTTGCCGTCCCAATGCCGCGCGACTTCCAACTGGTACTCACTGATGCCGCTCTCATCACTAACAGAGCTCCAGACTATCATCATGGATGGAGAACATAAGAAGGAAGCTTCATCTATTGGCGAAACCTGGGCTGGAGCTGGTGGCGGATCATTATCCTCTTCCTCGCAACTTCCCACGACGTCGATATTCACATAGAAGGTCTGCTCACTGTCATCCAGATAGGTTACATGAAGCGAGTAGGTTTCCCCATCACACAGACAGGTCTCAAAAACACCTTCAAAGGGCTGCTCTATACCACCCAGTTCGACTCGCTGGACATTTTCTGTGATCCAGTGGATATCTGTACAATCCCCTGCATCAATAGTTTCTGGATCAACCCAGAACTGAACACTCGGAACAGATGCTGGAACCGGGGTCGGTGTGTCCGTTATTATCGGCGTGATTGAGATCACAGGAGTTACTGAGATAACAGGGGTTGGAGTTAGCCCAAAGAAGATGGTCGTTTCGTCACGCTGGCTGGCATTGTCTTCCCTGTTGTAGGCAATCGCTTCCAAAGTATACGCTCCCAATTCCGGCGGGAGCCACTCGAACTCGAACCTGGCAAGGTCATCCACCATCTCAGGGTCGTCCACTGCCCGCCAAAGCTCACCTTCGACATACAGTTCAATGCGGGAGATTTCTCCCCTTCCTGTGGCATGGCCTTTCACGATCACCGGCTGCAGTTCAGCAAAGGAAACCCCGTCCTGCGGGACGTCGATCCAAACATACAGGCCTCCTGGTGTGACTGCACCACAGCCAGAAATGATCAGGGTGATCAATACGATTCCAAATAGAATGTAAAGCGATTTACGAGACAGCACAAAACACCTCCTCTGGGCTGATAAGCTCAAAAAGAAACGCGTAAGAAGAACCTATAAATCCTTACCGAATGAACAGCTCAAAATCCTCTACCACTGAGATCAAATGCTGTCCCCCTGAGGGTGGAGAAACCACTACCAGTGAGTTTAATAAACTCGAACCACTCTGTCAACCATGATATCCTGCAACTTTGGAATTCCCATCTCGTATATATCCATGTCAAGAAGGAGACTTAGCGTGAATAATCGGCAGGGCTGTTTGACAGGTTTGTTTAAACTTTTAATGCTGGATGTCGTCTTTGACTGGCTCCAGGATCGCTTCGGTTTTGGGCGCGGATGCTCTTGCACTGGATGCGGCTGCGGGTTTATCCTCCTAATCCTGTTCATCGTCCTCACCTTCCAGGTGATCTTTGGAACCAACTGGCTGCAGTTCGGTTTCTGATAGTTAGCTGCCTATCTACTCTAGAAACGGAATCTTGTTGGATTTTGTTACAACTTCAGCTCTCTGGTTCGATGACAAATCTGTCTCCCGTGCTGACCGCCTGAATCTCCGGGAAATAAATGCCCCAGGCATGGGCCGGCAGTACCTGGAATTCACCCGGATGAGTCAGTGAAATCGTGTAAGTAAGCTGATAAGTGCCAGCCGGCAGTATGTTGGCAGTCCAGTTAATTCGCCCATCATAGATCCTTGGCGGATTGAAATACCACCAACCCCAACCATCCTGGAAGGGCGCTGATCCCCGGTATTCACCCAGATCCTGACGGGACGTTTTCAAGCGGGTGTCAAGGATTTCCCCTCCCGCAGGGAAATAGTCCTCGATCATCAAATAATGAGCTTCATTCTCAACAACTACGGTCAGCTGGACCTGGATCAGATCACCCACATTCCCTGATTTGGTAAACTGCAGCGAATCCTCACTCAGTTTCTTATAGACTCTTGAAATGCTTAGTCCTCTACCAAATGCCTGGGCATCTTCTGCTGGCCGGTATACAAGTAAATGCGCTTGATAATACAGCGGGCCAAATCCCTCCCCTCGATTGATCTCCAAGGCATTGGGTTCTTCTTCGAACAAATCCTTGACCGGCAGGGATGCATGGGCTGTTTCCGTTTGAGCAGGACCTTCTACCTCGCCGCTGATCAATTCCCTGCCATTCACCGCTGCTGAGAAACTGTATTCGGTTGATAGTTCATCAGATGTTCTTAAGACTTCATTTAGTGCCAGGATCGTCCAGCTGGTTTCATAAGGGGACCACCAGTCTCCCTTCCAGTTTTTCATGGATACCAGGTATCGCAGGGCTTCCGGCAGTACCTCTGGGCTGTTTTCAATTCTCGCCAGGGCATAAACTGCCATTGCTGTGGTTGTGGTCGTGCTGTTGAGCGAGGGTCGGCCCTCCGGTTGATAATCCCAATACAAACCTGTGGCACTTCGGATTCCCTCACCAACAAGATTAGATAACAGGGACCTCGTCCAATCATTTTCGGGTTGGGCGCGTTCCAGGGCCACGGCCAACAACGCCCGATAGCCCGCGTCGAGCTGGCTTTCTACCTCTACCAGTTTTAGCATCCCTGAGGTGATATCGATGCCCGCCTCTGTGAGTGCAAAATATCTCATAGCTAGTTGGTTGTACTGCCAGGATTCCGAGAGCATATCCACGGCAGGGAGTGTAGCCATAAGGTAGCCAATAACCTTTTGGACCATTAACTCATTGACAAATACACCAGCTTCCTGGGCACGCACCAGGCCGAACAACAAATAGGAGCTGATCTCAGGATCGCTGGCTCCTTCATCTATCCATCCCCATCCTCCATCTTCATTCTGGGCAGCCGCCAGGGAATCCAGGGTTTCGAGGATCAGGAGATCCAGGCGATCTTCCAGCTGGGGATACTCAAGGTCCAGCGCTTTTAATGTCTGATAGGTGATCACATTGGGGAGGAAATTTGACATGGAACTTTCGTTTGAATAGAGCTCAAGATCTTGCATGGCTTCCAGAGCCTTTAATATCGTCGCAGCCAAAGAGGGTGCCAGCTCTATATCCAGTGACCCTACTGAAGAATCATAGGACCTGGGCAGGCTGATTATCTCCAGCTCCTGGCCAGCCTCTTCCAAAAGTCCTGACGTTCCATAACTGATGGGAGCCAGATAGCGGATGATCGGCAGTGGTCCAAGATAGGGTTTTACTGCATCAGAATAACCTTGCGCCTCTGCTGTAAAGAGCAGGTCGGCTTGATCGGTCTCAGAAGCAGTACCCCACCACTCCACCCGGGTCCTGCCTCCAGCGGGCACTTCAACAGATTGAGTAGCTTGTTCAGGGATATCCAGGGTCAAGCCCGATCCTGAAAGGGAGACATCCACTATTAGGTCTTTTACAGTGTTGTTGTGCACAATTGCAGCTAAAGCAATATGGTCCCCCGCAACCAGAAAACGCGGCGTGACCGGCCTAACTAACAGATCCTTGGTGGTGATGATCTCCGTAGAAGATTGACCAACCGCTGTATCCCGGCTTACTCCCCGGGCTTCTGCCTCCCAGGTGGTCAAATTGTCCGGGAGGATGAAACGTACCAATGCCTCTCCATCATCGTCGGTAATGACATCTGCTTGCCAGAAGCCGGTATCCTCAAATTTTTCCCGTAACGAACCGTCCAGATCCCCACCTCCGCCACCCATACCTCCGGGAACAAAGACCATTCTTCCTGCGTGAGCCCCCAGCGGGAAACCCATCTTGACTGCCAGGGGCTGCACACCATAGAAAGCCTCTTCGATCGTGGGCGCATAGGGATCTGCCAAGGCTAAAACAGCCTTATCTACCACAGCCAGGGAGAATTCTCCAACCTGGGGATTTCCGTCCTGGTCCGTTATTCGGATGGTAAACTCAACTTCCTCACCGGGTTCAAGCCGGACAGGCTTTCCAACAATATCGATCTCCAATAATCTTTCCCTAGGGTCGACAAGGATATTCACATACCCCTGCCTAAAATTCAGATCGCCTTCAGATTCACGGCCGATCAAAGTGACTGAAAGGTATATATTTGGGGCGTCATCTTCATCCAGGGGTATGGTAATCATCTCTCCGGCATCCGCTATCGAGAGAGTTTGATAGGATAAAACTTTGTTCCTCTCAAGGGTGATTAGCGCTTGGGCTCCGTCTGGGAATGGATTGGGAATGAAAATCCTAGCCTCATCCCCGGGTAGGTAGTTTTCACGATCTGTGACCAACTTAATCTGCTGGTTAACTTGGGTTGGCCAAGTTGTTGTTCCGGCCCCACCAACCCAGAGAGTGACTTCAGTCCGCGCTCCGTCACCAAAGATATCCAATTGATAGGTTCCGGGTTCAACGGGGGTAAAACTGATTTTGGCTTCCCCGTCTCGATTGGTTGTTAGGTCTTTTTCATCAGCGAGCTCCATCACCCGGGTATAATCGATCTGTCCGATTTCCCCTACTTCATAGTTCCAGACCACTTTGCTAAACTCCGCCTGGAGTCGGTGAATCCCATCCGGTTCATTTTCCCAATCCACAGCCAGGACTTCAAACTCAACCTTCTGCCCAGCTTGCACCATCCAGGCAGACGAACGGACACCTAAATAAAAGTCGCTGGGGTGGACTAGTATCTGGTCCCGGCTTGTGACCTCAAAACCTGTTTCATCCCGGGCAGTGACGCTGAGGATATAATGAGCCGGCAGATTTACATCGCGGTCATAGAAATCAATCTTGCCCAAAGTGCCATTGACTTCCCAAGATCCAGCCAGGTCCGTCTCGCCTTCCCCTTCAGCAATCCGAACTCCCCGCGTTCCCAGATAAAAGGGGCCCTGGTAAGCAAACCAATTACTGTCCAACAGGCCAGTCTGGTATCCGGGCATAAAAAACCTGGTTGGCTCAGCCCAAAAATCCCATTCCAGGGACACCTCACCTGCTGGCGCATCAAAATAGTAGTTGGCTTGTGCCGTGCCTATCCAATCATCTCCAATTAAACCCTGTTCACGATCAAGGTTGACCTCGAGATCGATTTCCGGTTTGCGGTACTCCGCTACCTGGAATATGGTCATACCGTATTCAGTTTCCAATCTGTAATAACCGGGCTCTGCATAGGAAGACAGTTGGAATGTGCCCTCAGCAGTGCCAAAATCAGAAAGCGGCAGCGTTATTTGCTCTTCTTCATCTCCGCTCTTGAAAATTGTCAACTCGATATTTTCCTCTGAAGATAAAACATAATCACCAGCAAGCCGGTCTCGGTGGATCAATCTGTAATGAACAGCCTGGCCCGGCCTGTAGATAGGCCTATCTGTGTAAATATAGGTCAGGGGCTGAGGTACTCCATAATCGGATAATAATCCGAAATTATAGGCTTCGCTGCCGAAGGACCAATTGCTGGCGGTGATGCCAAAATTCTCTTCTCCGGGTGTTCCTGAAACAGCATAAAACACACGGTCATAGTGATCGATCGGCTCTTCAAAATCAGCTTGAAAGACCCCATCCTGATCAGTTTGACCTGAGAAGATCATAACTCCAGAATGGTCATAAATGGAAATCTCTGCCTCGCTGACTGTTTCCCCCGTTCTCAAATCCAGAGCCCAGATAAGCATATTTTCGGGACTTATTTTCATTGTCAGGTGCAGATCACTGACCGCCAGCAGGTAAGGTGCTGGATTATATGGAAGCTCCTGGGAGTAGATCTGATAGCGGTACAACCCTGGAGGAAGCGCCCTGCCCGATGGAACGACAGGTAAATTCACCGTATACAGGTCATCTCCATGTACATCAAGGACTTCAGTCCAGCGCTGCATATCAGAGGGGTAATACTCCTCCAGATTGGTATACAACCCAGGACCAAAGAACATGGATGCGTCCGCGGGAGGAATGGACCCTATGTTAATGGAAACCTGGTATAAATTCGTAGCCCGGACAGGAATGACATTTTCTGATCCGGTAAGGAAGAGAACGCTGTTACCCTGGGTTATTGTCAAATTGGGAGATAGAGCTTCTGTTGTGAATTTTATTGAACGGGCATTCCCAAGCTCACTGCCCCAAATATCTGCCAGGGATTCATTCATTATCAGGGTGTACTCGGTAAGCGGTTCAAAGTCCCCGTAGATATTGATCACATTCCCACTTCCCCCGATCGAGGGCCAGAGATTACTGATTTCTGGAATTAAGGTGATCATGCCTTCTATGGATTCGAGATCCACCGGATTGTTAAAATACAGGGTCGCTCCCTCATAGATCGACGTAGCGTAGTTTTGTCCTCCAGGCGTACCCAGGAATCGAAAATCTCCTGTTGTCTTAAAGGCAATACTGGTATCCAACCCCAGAGGTGTGCCTCCTGCTGAAAGAACTTCCGCTGGCAAGGAGGCTGCGTAATTCGTATCTCGAGTGAGAACTTGATCCGGCACAAACTCCACCTCGCTCAAATCCTCCGACCAGATGTACCTTCCCGTAACCGGTATTCCCCCGGCTTCAAGCAGAGAAAAAGTAGGCTCGAGGCTGTCTGGATCCATGGCCTGGTTAAATGTCATTTTGATCCTGCTGTCCAGCCGGGAAGCTGTGTCCCCATCATGGGGCTCCCAGTCCAGAATTTGGGGGTAAGATGTGGAAAATGTCCAGGAAAGAGCGGAGTCAGACTCAAGTGGCGTTCCTGCGGTGCTGATCAGATCTGGCAGGATTTCGACCTGGTATGTTGTGCCACCTGCAAGACCGGGGTCAGGGGAAAACTGGTACGTGCTGGTATTGATCCACTCCCCTTTGCCCGGGGGTGGAGGGTTAATCCTCAAGGCAGCCGGCGATATACCTGTATCACCGAGGGTGATGACAGGTTGATTGAATGTAACCAGGATCGCAGAAAGCGGATCGATCTCTGTGCTTCCGGGTGATGGCAGGGATATGACCGGCCTGAGATAGTCTGCAGTGTAAAAAGACAGGACCTTCTCTTCCGGTAATGCAAGTCCGTTCGCAGCTAATATTGTAGGATCCAGGACAAGGAGGATTTCCTCTCCCGGGGGCAAGGGCTGATCAGGCTGGAAGCTGAGTGTAGCAGGATCAACCCACTCAAAGATCCCGCCTATTTCGGGGATTGTAGAAAACCCGCTGGAAACAGATTCCTGGTCCATATCCTGGTTAAAATAGAGGGTTATCGTTCCTTCCAGGGAGATGGTGCTTCCAAAGGGCGGATCCGATTCCACAATTGTTGGTGGCAGAGGTTGGGGCGTGTTGGTTGGTTGAAGAGCCAGGGTCGGCTTGGCAGCATCGCCGAAGATCTTTTCCTGCAATCCCGCTGGGAGATTACAGGAGAGGCTGATTATTCCTACCAGCAGAAAAAAACTGGTGAGGAGATGGATGGTTTTTTTCCGGGGTGATAACATGGGCCATAATCCTTTTTCAAATTGGCTTGGATCGCTCTCGACCTTCATGTAATGGAATTATACCTCTTCCGCCTGTCGGAAATCTCCAGTGAAGCCCTTCAAGCACAAATCACCTGCGGAATTCTAAACGCAGGTGATTTGTCAGACTAAAATGATTCTTATTTAGTTCCCCTCTCCCTCCTTCTTGTCAAGCATTTGCATTTGTGAGGGGATCACTTTGGTAAAATACCGGGTGCTCCCATTGTCATCGTAAGTGTCTGTTTGCAGTCGTCCCTCAAGGAATATGAGGCTGCCTTTTTTAAGGTATTCTCCACAGATCTCGCCCAGTCTTTCCCAGGCTTCTACATTAAACCAATCTGTGATCTCCTGTTGTTCTCCATCCTTTTTTTTCCAGCGACGGTTCACTGCCATGCTGAAAATACAGACCTTCTTTCCCCCTGGAATTTCCTTGAGTTCGGGGTCTCGCCCCAATCGTCCGATCAACTGCACGCGGTTCAGGCCCACCATAATTCCCTCCTTATAAGATATAATTGGTAAGTCCTGTTTTTCAGTGTAGCGTTAAGCCTCCGGGGTTGTCAATAACATGGCGCCTTTGATGCTCCAGTCAATTTTTCTGCACCGGAGACGGTATCAACTAAAGGAACGATCCCAGTTATGTATATCGCAATTGAGGGCGCAATTGGTGTAGGAAAAACGACTCTGTCCCGATTATTATCATCCCGTTTCCAGGCGGACCTTCTTTTGGAGGTTTTTGAAGAGAACCCATTCCTGGCCGATTTCTATGCCGATCGGGATGCCTATGCTTTTCAAACCCAAATATTCTTTCTTTTGAGCCGCTATCATCAACAGCAGGAAGTCCCTTCTGCCCTCTCCTCCGGGAATAACTTGATCGCTGATTACACCTTTGAGAAGGATGCCTTGTTTGCGCGATTAAACCTGGATGGCGATGAGCTTGATACCTATTTCAGCGTTCATAATGCCCTGGCAGAGAAGCTGCCTCTTCCAGATCTGATCGTATATCTCCAAGCCGAGACCAGTGTATTGATGCAGCGGATTGCTCAAAGGGATCGGCCATATGAGAGAAATATGGATCCCGAATATATTCGCAATCTGAATGAGGCTTATGATATGTTTTACAGAACGGACTATACGGGCCCTCCTGTCTTAAGGATAAACACTAATAAGCTCAATTACGTTGCCAGGGAAAAGGATTTGGATCTGGTGGAGACACGGATTCGTCAATCTCTTAAACTAGGCCCTTACCAGACCCAATTCTTTAATCAATCTTGATCTACAGGAAGGATCAGATTCCAATGCAGTTCACTCCTGAAATCCTACGTCAGCATGCCCGAGTTTTGGTCGGGAAAGAAATCAAGAATAACCGGAATATCCTGGCCGCTTACCTACGGGGCTCCCTGCTTTATGGATCTCCTCTCCTTGGCGGAGTGGGGGATATCGACCTGGTTTTTATCCATAATTCCCCCCCTTCAATTTCGCGAGAGATCCGGAAGCTCACTCCTGAGATCATTTTCGATATAGAGCATCATGACCAGCTGGACTACAGAACGCCGCGCGAACTCCGCCTGGACCCCTGGTTCGGCCCCACTTTGAGGGACGCAATTCCACTCCACGACCCCCGCCATATACTAGACTATACGCAATCAGGAGTGCGGAGTAATTTTGATTTCCCAGAAAACGTCCTGATCAGAAGTCAAACGCTCCTGGGCCAAGCCCGCCAATTCTGGCTGGATCGTCAGGTTTCCCCACCCCTGGAAATCCTGTCTGAACTCCCAGCATTCCTGTCCGCTCTGGAAAAAACCCTCAACGCAGTTGCTTTGGTCTCTGGTCCACCACTCCCCATCCGGCGCCTCGGTGTGGATTTTGCCCACCGGGCAGAACTGCTAAATGCACCCGGATTGGGAATTGCCTTCGACCACTTGTTAGGTGCAGTCAATCTATCGCATGATCGGCTTTCTGAATGGCTGGGATATTGGACGCAGGCAATAAGCACCCTCAAAAAGGAATCCCCCACGGGATCGATCCTGACAGAACAGGAACCTTATTTCCGGTCAGCCCTGGAAGAGTTAATTCAAACCGGACCCATGAGCGCAGGGTTGTGGCCACTCTTGAATACCTGGACCGAGATCATTAATCTGCTTCCTGATAAAACTCAGCATCAAACCCCCTGGATCGGCGCCCTTACCAACCTTGGATTCGCAGGTAGTGATTACCAAATCCGCCTGGCGGCATTTGATAGCTTTTTAGAATTATGTGAATCACTGATCAAAAAGGAAACTGAGGGAGCCACTTAAGGCAAATAAAAAATCACTCGGACGGCTTAGGAAGAGCTACTCTAAAAGCAGCCCCTTTGCCAAGGCCTTCACTTTCCGCCCAGATCCGTCCCCCATGCAGGCGTACAAGCTCCTGGGCAATGGATAGCCCCAATCCTAAACCACCATAACGGCGGGTCATATGGTCTTCCTCCTGAAAGAAGACTTCAAAGATCTTTTCTAGATTCTCTTCCGCTATTCCTTTTCCCGTATCCTCAACAGACACGATCACTTCATCTGCCTGTTCTTCAACACTGAGGGTTATTTCCCCATCCACAGGAGTAAACCGGATGGCATTTAACAAGATATTCACAAATACCACACTCATTTTCGGCAGGTCGATCTGCAGCGGGACGGGGTCTTCAGGCAGCTGATAGATGACCCGGTGATCTTCGGTGGACAACGTTTGATTGACTTCTTCGCGGGAAAAAGAAAGGACCTGCTGCAGCGTGGTGTCAGTAAGATCCAGGTCTGCCTCTCCGGTATAGAGCAGGTTCATATTGGCTATATCATCAAGAACTGCCCTCAGCTTCGAGGAGGCCTTTAATATGGATTCCGCCAGCGGTTTGTTCTCTTCAATAGCATCTTCGTGCAGAAGCGTTGCGTAACCCAGGATATTCCCGAGGGGTGTGCGGAGTTCATGGGAAGCTACGGCCATCAGGTCCCGCTTGAGCTTGTCTGCCTTACTGAGCTCCACATTGGCTTTCTGAAGCGCCTGGATCAGGTTTGCGTTGTGGATGGAGATTGCTGCCTGAGAAGCGATCACCAGCAGTAGGGATACATCAAAATCAGTAAACTCCCCCTCTTTTTTATTAAGGGCTTCAATCACGCCGGTGACCCGGTCTTTGATTCTCATCGGAACTCCCAACAGGGAGTCGACTTCCAAGCCAACCTCTTCGCCAACCTCGTCATAATGACGCGGGTCATCCTTAGTGCTGTTAATCACCAGATGGCGGTTTTCTGTGTAAATCGTGCCAGCCAGGCTGTTCTCCAGGGGAACTGGGATCTGTTCAAGTTGATCGATATTTACACTGGTCGTGGCTGCAAACCTCAATTCATTGACCCGCTCATCATAGAGAAGGATCGAGATGATTGAGCATTCCAGCAACTCCGCCGCTGATTGCAGGATATTCTGCAGCAGGATCTCTGGTTTGAGGGTGGAGTTTAAAATAGCGCTGATTTCCACCAACCGGGAAATCTTGCGGGTTTTCTCGCGGATTTCCGGTTCTGTGATTGACGCAGTCAGGTTGTTGAACATGGCAGCCTTGAATGATAAGTGTACCGATGATTAATTATAGTCCACGGGAAGCCGTTCGACCTATTATTTTCGAAAGCCCCTCAGATCAGTCTTCAAAGCGGGAATCCTCTATCATCTTCTTGATATCATCTGCTCCTTCTGAGATGATTTGCGGATTTTCTTCTCCCGCCAAACGTGTTTCCGCTTCTTGTAGACGGGAAGAGGAAGCCGCAGGAAGAATGCTGATCTTGCCGCAGTGGGGACAGCGCACCAGTTTACCGATCATCAGATTTGGTGCCAGAAACGAACGAGAAAACGGCAGGTTGCAGCGCGAGCAAATTGCACCCCCGGCCGGGCCGTATTTTCCAGGAATATGTTCTTTTTTACGTCCTAACAAGAAAGGGGCGCCAATTCCAATCAGCGTCAGGGCGCCAACACCCACCAGCAGCGGGACAATGACATCCTGGGTTTCCGACCAAGCCTGGTCCGAAGACAGGAATACCTTAGTGACTGTATTCGATCTTAAGACGCTGCCATCTGCCAGATATCCTTCTGCGCTCATCTGCCTTTCGCCGCTTTCATAATCACTGGTATGGAACTTGATCTGGTAGGGTTCATCTGAAACCTCAGCCATCTCCTCTCCATCCATATAGAAAATCACTTCCACCATATCCGCTGGAGGGTCGACAACCCTGAGAGTAAAATTTCCTTGGATCTTTCCCAGTCCACCATATCCGAAATTCCGGATCAGTCCAAGATTTAAAGTCGGTTCTTCCTGGAAAGCGTGAACTGCTCCAGGCATCAACAGGGTTATTACACAGATCAACAGGACAAGATAGATTCTTTTTCTCATAATCTCACTTCCAGCGCGACAGAATTGTTTCCCTCTGAAAAACCTGAATGGCAAAATAGAACAGTATGGCATCCAGGACAGCCAAGGCCACTGCCATCCACAGGATAAACTCCTCGTTGATGAGGATAAACCCGGACATCTGACCAATAAATAAGCCTACCACAGGAAGCACAAAAATACCTGAGATTTGTTCGGCTACCCTGGGATCATTTACCCGCGAGGAGATCATCACGGAAATACTCACGCCCAGAATAGACAACAGGGGCCCGACCCCAAAGATGGCGATCATCCACAAAGGATCAAACAGCTTGCTTACCACTGCTCGATTATCAACCATCAGATAGGCTCCTCCTGCGTAGAGCAAGTAGCCGATCCAGGTGGTCAGCACAGCAGGAATAACTCCGGCCAGTCCTTTTCCGACCAGGATTTCCAGAGTAGACACAGGAGTTGCCAGCAAGGGCTCAAGCGTACGGGTGGTCTTTTCTCCCACAATGCTATAAGAAGCGATGGTCATGGGAATGATCACCGGGACCATCATAAAGAGCAAGATGAATTGGGTGACAATATAATAAAGCATACAATCACCTCCATTCAATTCGCCACAGAGCGGCTTGAATTGGGGAGGTAAATCACTGACAGATAACCCACTGAAATCATCCGCTGATCCCAAAAAATAAAGCATGACCAACGGCAGCGCCGTGATCATTAACGGTAAAAAAGACACCGTAAAGATCACGAATTTATTCTTGAATACTTCTCTCCATTCCTTGGCAATTATCGCTCTAATTCTGTTCATGGCTATTTCCCTTAACTGCTCCCATTAATTCCAGATAGACATCTTCCAGACGGCGCCTGAGCTCACCGACGAATTGTATTTCTGCCCCATTTTCTACAAGCGTCCGAATCAGGAGCGGGTTGCGTTTTTCCGGGTCATCTACAGCAACCACGATCTTGTTTTCCACTATCTGGCTTTCTGTGACAAACTCGAATTTTTCCAGCTCGCTGGCCATACTTTGCTTGGCTTCCAGTAAGTGAAAAACCACCTTTCTCCCGAAAAGTTTGCGGCGCAGTTCCTTGGGATCGCCCAGGGCCAGAAGGTGTCCAGATATCACAGCTATTCTGTCACATAAGCGGTCCGCCTCTTCCAGATTATGGGTGGTCAAGATGATTGTCCTGCCTTCATCTTTCAACTCGGCAATAAAATCCCGCACCAGACGAGAAGCCTCGGGGTCTAGAGCACTGGTGGGCTCATCCAGGAAAAGGACTTCCGGTTCGTGGAGCAGCGCCCTGGCGATAGCCAGTTTTTGGCGCATACCCTTTGAAAACTGCCCGACCGGTTCGTAGCGCCTATTCCATAGACCCAGCAGCTCCAAGTATCGCTGAATTTGATGTTCCTTATCTTCCATGCCGTACATTTCCCCATAGAAAGCCAGGTTCTGCTCCGCTGTCAGGGCGTCGTATAAACCCGGCGCTTCGGGCAGCAAGCCGATCCTGCGGCGGATACCCTGGTCGTCTACACCCACTTGACAGCCAGCCACCCAGGCCTCGCCTCCGGTGGGCACAAGCAAAGCAGCCAGCATCCGCACCGTAGTGGTCTTGCCGGCGCCGTTGGGCCCCAACAAACCAAAGACCTCTCCTTTCTTCACAGAGAGAGTAAGCTGATTGACAGCCAGATTCTCCCCAAAGGCTCGAGTAAGGTTTTCTGTGATAATGATTGACTCATTTTTATTCATAGCGGCTCTCTTCTATTTGATCTGTTGATATTTCAGAAGCAGTCAAAGCAGGTTTTGGGGGAGGGGGCGCTAGTTGATCCTCCTGCTGCTCCCCAGGCCGGACCAGCCAGGCCCAGCCGACCCAAATCAAAGCGAATGCAAAAAGCAGCGCCTCAACCCACAATAAATCCATCTGTTGCACAGCAATAACTGCAAAAGCGTTTAGCACAGTATGCCCAAGAATGGCGACCAGCAACCAGAGCAGATTCCTTCCGCGTACGCCCTTATAAACGAACACTGACGCACCCAGGTGGAAGAGCAGCGCCGAAACTCGCTCCCACGCGCCCAGCAGGGACTGATGCCAGGGAACCGCCCAATAGGCTTCTATCTGGGACCGGATCAAATCTGCCTGGGCAGCAGGGAAACTTTCTAAAACTCCCTCACCTCCCAGGGCCATAACCTGCACCAGCGCGTAAAATACCAGCAATCCAGTCAAAATCGCTTCAACGCCCCCATGCCCGATGCCATATTTCCAGGGAAGCAATTCCCCCGATTCGCGCCTAAGCCAAAAACGGAAGCTTAAATAGCGGGCCAGCTCCTCAAACACGCCGGCTGACAAACCTGCCGCAAGGCCCAAAATCACGAGCGATCTGCCCCCCTGGGCGGCAAGATCGATGCCCCATCGCTCCAACCCGGGAAGGAGCAGGAACTGATTAAAGGGAATATGTCCAACCTGCGAGAGAATAAAACCCGCCACCCCTATCCAAATCGGCCTCAAGCCTCCTTTTCCCCTCCGGACAAGGAGAAAAGCCGCCAGAACGGGGATCCCCAACATCAAGACTCCATTCAATATCCTCAGAAAAATCGCCATTCCTGTCATCTTTGCCTATGTTTCACGTGAAACATATCCTCCTTATTTTTTTTACTATTGTGCCTTTTTGCCGATAAGATCTCTTCTGGTCCCCGGATTCTCCTCGCCATTCTTGAAAATAATACCTCAAGATTCCTGGTTTATTCCCCTTCCTCTTGAACAATTTTCTCAAAGCAATCCTTGATCTCCTCGCTTTTAAAACCCAGGTGGGCTGCTTTCCGGAGATAGAATCGCGTGAGTTCCTCAATATGGTTTCTTTTGCCTTCCTGGTGAGGTATTTGCTGGCTGGGTTCCAAAACAAAAGTTCCTCTTCCGGGCTGGGTAGAAATCAATCCTTCCTGGTCGAGGTGCCGGTAGGCTCTGGCCACGGTATTAAAATTGATGCCCAGCTGAACAGCAAGCTGCCTCGTGGTTGGGAGCTGCTCTCCGGGAGATAATTCACCATCTCTAATCAGCGCATTCAGCTGCTGAATGATTTGCTCATAAAGAGGAATGCCGCTCCGAAACTCTACTTCTATTTCTATTTCCATGGTCGCTCCCATGACACTCTGTTAGAAGACCCATTGTATTATCGTATTATTGTATCATAGTATCACATAATTATACACCAGCTCCCTGGATTGTAAATGGTTATGGCCAGGTATTTCCTGCTTTTCTAATTTTCCTTTCGATTTGGATTTTTTTTGGCGAAGGGGGCTCTTTCGTCTGTCTTGACCCTCTCTTATCTTTTAGGTATACTAGGACTCGACCAGCCGAAGTGGCGGAACAGGCAGACGCGCGCGACTCAAACTCGCGTTCCCTTGAGGATTGTGGGTTCGACTCCCACCTTCGGCACTGAGTTAAAGAACCGACCCCGGAGAACAGGGCCGGTTTTTTTTATCATTCCCGGGTCGACCGTCCTCCTGTCTGTTCACTATTGAGGTTATAATTACCTTGGAATCCCATCCACCAAGGAGCGCTGCTATGCCCTCAACTAAAGATATCCTGGCCGTCGTAATGGGAGGAGGCCAGGGCTCTCGCCTTTATCCCCTTACCAAAGTACGCGCCAAGCCAGCCGTTCCTATCGCCGGAAAATATCGCCTGATCGATATCCCTATCAGCAACTGTATCAACTCCCGAATAGACCGGATTGCCCTGCTCACTCAGTTCAATTCCGTTTCCCTTCACCGACATATCACGCGTACCTATAATTTCGATCCCTTCCACCGCGGTTGGGTGCAGATCTGGGCTGCAGAACAAACCAACTTGAGCAATACCTGGTACCAGGGTACCGCGGATGCTGTCCGCCAGCAGATGTTCGAGATCCACAGCACCGGCGCTGAATACACCTTGATCCTGGCCGGTGACCACCTTTACCGGATGGACTACCGATTGATGGCTCAACATATGTGGGATAAGGGAGGGGATATTTCTATTGCCCTTCAGCCAGTCCCCCAATCCGCTGCTTCCCAGCTGGGCATTCTCAAACGGGGAAAAGGTGATCTCATCACAGATTTTGTGGAAAAACCCCAGGACCCAAAGGTCCAGAAGAAATTTTTCAGCAGCGGCGATCCTGCTCTTCCCCTGTTGGGGTCCATGGGTATCTATCTCTTTAAGACTAAAGTTTTGGATGAATTGTTAAAAGAGTTAGATGTGGATGATTTCGGAAAGGAGGTCATTCCCAATGCCATCCACTCCCATAAAGTTATCGGCTACGAGTTTTCAGGTTATTGGGAAGATATCGGTACCATCCGGTCCTTCTATCAAGCCAACCTGGATCTGACCCAACCGGATCCTCCCTTCAATTTCTACGACTTGAACCACCCTATCTATACCCATGCCCGTTTCCTGCCCGGCTCAATCATAGCCGGGGCTCAGCTTAAGAATGTATCTCTGTCTGATGGCTGCTACATTGGCAAGGCAGATATCAGCGGCTCAGTCATCGGTCTCAGGAGTCAGGTCATGGATGGCGCAGTGATCAAGGACACGGTAATGATGGGTGCTGATTATTATGAAACAAACCTGGACATGGAGGAGACTATACCAATAGGAGTAGGGAGTAATTCTTATATTGAAGGCGCTATCATTGATAAAGATGCTCGTATCGGTGAAGGGGTGACCATTAAACCTTTTCCTCTCGGCACAGATCAGGAGGGTGAAAACTGGTTCATCAGGGATGGAATTGTAGTTATTCCCAAGAGTGCTGTTATCCCCCCTGGAACGATAATTACTCCATAATTACTCTCTCTTATCATCAAACTCTCCCCTCTGAGAGGGGAGAGTTTTTATTTATAAAGTATCTTTAAAAAGGGCTCTTTCTGTGGATAAAACCACTTAATATGTGGATAACCTTCCCCTTTTGGGGATAACTATCCCTGATTATTCCTTTTTATCGGGGATAGGAACTCTCACTTTTCCACAGCATAACCCCCTTTCAGCACTTTTCCCCTCTTCTCCTCCTCAAAAGGAGTTTTTATCCTTAGTTATCCCCAGCAGGATGTGAACAAATAATCGTCTAGAACCGCGTTTCTCCCTCATGCTTTACTTAGAGATAATGCAGGAAATATCCTCTAAGGGGGTTAGTTTTTTGAAAGAAGACAGCTAAACTATTGACTCTTACAAGCATCTATCCACATATCCCCAACCCCTACTAAGATTACTATAACTATACTTATAATACTTATGGGGAAAAGGTATAAATCACTCCCCTCTCCAAAGAGGTTGTCTTTTCTCCAAAAAAGCTGTCATGCCCTCCTGTTGATCTTTGGAATCGAACAGAGCATAAAAAAGCTTCCTTTCAAAAGCCAATCCTTCTGTAAGACTTCCTTGGAATGTTTGATTGATAGCCTTCTTAGCTGCTTGAATTGCCAGGGGAGCACGCTGGGCTATTTCCTGAGCCAGATCCAGTGTTTTATTCAAGTAATCTTCAACTGGATAAATGGCATTGATCAGTCCATATGATAGAGCTTCCTCTGCTGTGAAAGTGCGGTTATTGAGAATCATTTCCATCGCCAGGCTTTTCCCAACAGCCCTGGTTAACCGCTGTGTTCCTCCTGCTCCGGGAATGATACCTAAATTGATCTCAGGCTGTCCAAATGAGGCTGTTTCTGAAGCAATGATCAGGTCACAAGACATGGCCAGTTCCAGACCTCCTCCCAGGCAGTAGCCAGACACTGCTGCGAGTACAGGCTTTTTGATCTTCACTATACCTTCAAATGCAGGGATAAAAGGACTCTTACTCATTTCTTCCGCTGAGCAATCGATCATATTGGTGATGTCTGCCCCAGCTGCAAAGGTTTTCTGATTACCGGTTATCACCATTGCCCCGATAGTTTTATCTCCATCGAATTCTTCCAGGGATTGGGATAGTTCTGTTAGCAGCTGGTAATTCAATGCATTATAGGCTTTGGGTCGATTAAGGGTGATCAGTCCCACTCTATCCCTTGTTTCTGTAAGGATCATCTGAAAGTCATTCATTGAGGTTACCTCCTTGAAAGTAGCTGGCGGTCAGGGATCACAGCTCGGGATTCGATCCCTGTTAGATCGTCCATCCAGTGGAAGATCAAAATAAGGTGATGGATCGAGAGTATTTTGGATTTTCAGCTCATTCATGAAATGGCCCTCCCCATCATCACGGACTATGGAAAAGTGCAGATGGATCCCTGTAGGGTTTCCAGGTGTGCCGGAATAATTTCCCATGTAGCCGAGTAAAGTTCCCTCTTCAACAAACTTTTCACTCGTTCCAGGAGGGAAATCATCCACTATATAGGAATTTCCACCGATGTCTGCCATATGGGTGTAGTAAGTCCATATCTGGCGCCCATGGTGGAGAGGGTCATCAGGTATACGTATGATCAGGGTGGATTTCCAATCCGGTAAGCGAGAAAGGTAACCGCTATAAGCTGCGTAGACAGGAGTATCCCCACTACCTTCTTTTGAGAAGATATCTATTCCTTGGTGGAGGTGTCCGGGGCGGAAGGAATCATACCAAAGAAAGCCAATATATCCTTCTGTGGGAAATTGAAAAGGGGTAAGGTCATAACAGCGGGTTTTTGATTCAATCAGCCAATCAGGATGGGATCCAGGATCATTGATCCAGGTGATCACCCGGCGCGAGCGTAACGGATTCACTCTACCAAACCTCAGGTATATAAAGACCAGGGATGTGATGAGTACCAGAAGGATTGGGACCAGGAACCATTTAAGGAATTTCATGATTTGTCTTGTTTAGAAAAGGATCAAGACTTCCTGATATTTTCCAGGGAGTCTTGATTATATTCTCCGCTGAGCAGGATCAGGTTGCCTTGAGTTATGCGATGCAGGATATCTCCAGCCTTTTCGCCTGGTGGAGATATCAAAGCTTTTTCCAGAGAGGCTTTGTTTTCAAATGAGAAACTGTACATTCTGCGCAGAAAATTCTGACCGTAGAGGCAATTATCAATCCGTATCACAGATTCCATTATCAACCCCGGCATCTTTTCTGCTGATTGGAGGAATTCAGGCCAACCCTCATCAAAAGCCTGGATTTCAACTATTAGGGGAACAAGAATGATTAATTGATAGGTCATATCTAGGAGGTCAGGATGTATAAAGGTGGTAAGTATTACCTCCCTTCTCCTTGGCTTTATACATGGCGAGATCGGCTTTTTTAACCAACTCTTCAGGGGTTTCCCCATCATCAGGGAAAAAGGAGGCGCCAATACTGGTTGATATGTTGATCTGATAGCCTTCCAGGTGAAATGGTGTGCTCAGGGCAGATAAGATCCTCTCCGCAGTTAAGGTCGCATCCTCGATCTGGTTCATTTCAGGCAGGATCAGGAAGAACTCATCACCTCCCATTCGGGCAACAGTATCACTCTTTCTAAGCAATCCTAACATGCGCTGGGCAACGGCTTGAAGCAGCATATCACCGATATTATGGCCAAAAGAATCATTAACTTTTTTTAATTGATCCAGGTCGAATAACATAACGCTGAAGCGGATTTTATTCCTTTGTGAGCGGGCAATTTCCAGGTTGATACGCTCGTTAAACAGCCGCCGATTGGGTAATCCTGTCAAAGCATCATGATTTGCCAAGTGCTGAATGGCTTTTTCTGCTTTTTTCCTGTCAGCGATTTCCTGTTGTGCCTGTTCATACAACTTGGCGTTTTGGATGGCAACTGCGGCTTGATCTCCTAGAAATTCCAAGACTTTGATCTCTTCATCCGAAAACTCGTGTTTGCGTTGTACAGCGATGTTCATCACGCCGAGTACTTTCTGTCCTATTTTCAGTGGCAGGCCGATGATGGATCCGACCCAAGGGGAGTCAAGGAAGAGGGGGTCCTTCGAAGCGTCATTTACCACTCTCTTTATACCTTCCCTGGCAACAGTATAGGTAAGTCCATCTTGGCGGGGATTCATAAAGGGCTCTTTTTGCTGGTGGCCTTCAAAAAGAGCGGCGGCGAAGCTTAACACGCCATGTTCATAAAGGAATACGTGGGTGTCATCAGCAGATATCAATTCCATCGCGCTTTCCAGAATGGCTTCTAAAACAGAATCCAGGGACAAATTCATGGTTAAGTGAAGGCTGGCCTTTCTGATCAAGTCAAGCTCGTTAGAGCGCTTGTTCAAAGCCGCTTGGGATTGGGAATAACTCTGCAATAAGTGTTGTTGATCCGATAGAAGGTTCAAAAAGTTTGGAAAAAGAGGGCTCTTGATCGACACCCTGTCTAATAGGTACGCCTTGAGAGTGGAGGGCACTCGAAAGGTGTCCAAATCACCAGAGATCAAAACCAGGGGATTCAGGGCATATTTCTCACGCAGAGAGGATATAGTATCCAGTGGATCTTCAGAAAAGGAATCCAGATCTACCAGAAGAAGAAACAGTGGGAGGGAGATATCCTGAGGAAGTGAGTCAGATTGAGAAGATAGATGATAGATCTGGAATTGGGGATAGGGAGATAACAGATCCTGCAAGGCGGAGGAAAAACTCGATTTTTGAGATAGTGCGATTATGTTTATTACTTCCATAATATCAGGAAAAACCTGCCATAGGAGTACTTGGGGAAAGGTGTCATTTCTATGAGATTATACTTCAGTAACCCGGCGCTGAGGAAAATCGGTTATCCCTTATCTATCGTATCGGATTGGGAATAATTCCCAGACACAAAAAAAATATTAGATGAATGAAAATAGCTGATTAAACCGTAAGTTGTAATGAGGTTTACCGACAAAGAAATTATGGTAATATAGCCCTAAGAGAAGCAAATCATTTGAAGAGGTCCTGTAGAGGATGACAGAAAAAATAACCATCATAGAAGGTCCCATACCAGAATTTCGAGAGGTCAATGGTCTCTGGATCCACGGCGTCGCAGAAAGCCCAGGACAGTACGATGCCTATTATACAGAGGTGAGGGCATTTGATGGCGTCGCGCTTGTAGATCGCTGCACAGCTGCCTGGCAGAGACACGAGAGCATTGTCCTGGAATACCGGACAGAAGAAGGATTGACGGACGAGATCACGATAATCGCTGCCCACTATGAAAATACAGATAGGGGAGACATGCTGCAGTTGTGGGTCCGTCAACCTCGAGAAGATGTCGAGTTCGAGCTGAAATTTGATGATGGGGATGACGAGGAAGATTTCTTCTAGGAACAGTTTGCGATAATCATAAACTCCCCCCAGGGGAGTTTATTTCTTTAAGGAACAGGCTGAGATTATAACGGATCATTCCTCCCAGAATTCACCTTCAATGATGGTGTCATCCGGGGTGGACTCGGGCTGCTGGTAATCACGGTTGAAGCTGTGCTCGTCAATATATTCATCCGGGACCAGCGCTAAGAATATCTTCATAAAGAGAGCGATCACAACGGCATCATCGAGGGGTCCAGGTATGAAATCTGGATAAAGCAGGTATAAAAAGGACAAAAAAGGAAGGACCTTGATCAGGGGGTGGACCCTTCTATCCTTGATGAGGCTGATGATCAGTTGGAGGTTTTTTATCATAGGAATGGATGGAATATCAAAATCTGGTCGGGTACATTATACTACTGTAAGGTCGGAGAAGGCAGGATTTCCTGTATAATCATTTTTATGATGTTATCACAGCCCCTAAAGGGCATCTTATTTGATTTTGATGGGTTGATCCTTGATACAGAAACACCAATCTTCCAGGCCTGGAAAAGGAAATTCAGGGATTATGGAAAAGATCTGCAACTTGAGGATTGGGCAGAGATCCTGGGAAAGTCCAATGAGGAGCTTGGCCCCCTGGAAGGATTCTTGAACAGTATTTCAGACCCGGAGAAAAAAAAGCAGGTTCTTGCTGAAGTATCCCAAGAAGAACAAGGCCTAGTAAAAAAGCAAACACCACTTCCAGGCGCTGTGGAATTAATTAAGAGATCACACAGAGAAGGATTGAAATTGGGAATTGTGTCCAGTTCGGATCGGGATTGGGTCCATGGCCATTTGGATCGATTGGAATTGCTGGAATATTTTGATCACACCAGTTGTGCCGATGATGTAGATAAAGCAAAACCTGACCCCGCTCTTTACCATCTTGGAATGGAAAAGATGGGGGTCGATCCAGGCTGTGTAGTAGTGCTGGAAGATTCTCCAAATGGCGTTCTGGCAGCAAAAAGAGCCGGTTTATTTTGTATAGCTGTGCCCAATCAGCTCACCAGCAGGTTATCCTTTTTCGATGAAGAAGGGAGACCGGACATGGTTTTGAAGTCTCTTGATGAATTTCCATGGGATGAATTGATAAGGACGGAAGGATGAAAACCATTATCAACGCGATCTTTAAATTTATCGCTTTCATATTGGCGGGAATTCTAGTTCTGGCCCTACCGATAGCCCTGCTAGTCAACAATCTTGGAAATGTGATCTTTAACCAAGAAGTGATCAGCGGGATTGCGAGAGACGTGATCATCAACTCCGAAATTGTGCCTGCAGCTCTGGAGTATGCTACAAACCAACGTGCTGAAGAGATCTCTACCAAAATTGAGGGAACAGAACGGCCAGAGGGAAGAGGATTGAACCTCTTTAATCTGATCTTCTCCATGAAAGACAAGGATTGGATCAAATTCAGGGAAGCCCTGCTGGCAGAGGAAGTGATCGCCGGCTGGATAGACAAGACAGTCCAAGGCCTATTTGCCTGGTTGGATTCAGAAGATACCATTCCAATCATCATTTGGAATATGGAGCCCCTGATCCAGAATATGAGCGGTCCTCAGGGCGAAGAAGCGGTGGTGGCTTATTATGAATCTCTGCCAGATTGTACGGACCTGCAAATGGAGGAGATGAGAACTCAACCCGGGGAACCATTACCGAGGGCAAAAATGGTCGAGGAACTCTGCAAGCTGTCCACTTTTCCCCACGGTGAGCAAATTCAAGTATATAACGATGTGATGAGGATGGTTGTTGATGCGACTCCTAAGGAGTTTGATGCCACCAAGGCGCTGCTCAGTGGGGGGGATCAAATCCAAGGGAATTTCACCCTTAAGTGGCGACTGCGCACCTATCGCTATCAACTGGATACTGTGCTGTTGTATCCCCTGGTGTTACTTTTTCTGGTGCTGATCTTTGGTGTTCGATCCATGGAAAGCCTGGGTCAATGGTGGGGCATACCCCTGATCGGAGGAAGCCTGATCGCTTTATTATCCTCTCTTCTGTCAGGAACCCTCTGGAGAGGATATTTGACTGGAAATATGCCAGAAAATATTCCGCAGACATCTCTGCTTTATCACCAGATCATCGAGAGCACTTCCCGGGTCATCTCCCCGGTTTCTAATCCGCTGATCTGGCAGTCATTCATTATTCTTCTGATTGGTGCCGGCTTGTTTACCATGTCTTTTATCCTGCGCATTCGCCGAGCAGGGGATAAACCTTCCGGAGACTGACATTTCGTAAAATACGAGAACCCAAGAATCAAAAAACCTGACAGGTTGAGGTGTCAGGTTTTTTCTGTTCCCTGCCATAATAAAAGCGGAGGGGGTGGGATTCGAACCCACGGTGGCCCTTACGGACCACAACGGTTTTCGAGACCGCCCCAATCGGCCACTCTGGCACCCCTCCCTTGTTAAGCAGGCATTATACCAAGGATTCCGTTTTGATCTTAACTGGGACCGGATCCGGGACCCCTTAAATAGACGAGATCTTTAGGGTTTTTGACCAGGCAAACCAAAGCCTACCATCTCATAGGGGGACTCTGCTACAGTGCATCCCATGATCAGGGCAGGAAAACCAACACATAAAAGCAGCATAGAAAAGAGCTCTATCAAAAGCTAGCACTTCCGAATTGGCAGGAGCTTTCTATTTACAATTTTGTTGAGGCAGCCTTCCATACGGCATATTAACAAAGAATTTACACATGGTCTACAGAATTTCTCCATATTTATGCGCTAAAATGAGACTGGAATTTTCAAGAAAGTGAAATGAATGTATTTGTCACCAAATCCAATAAACGGGATTAAAGGGAGTTGGCATGAAACGAAGAACCATCCTTATTATAGTAATTGTTGTTCTTGTGCTGGCGGGACTTGGCTATGGTTTAATCCGTTTTCGGCAAAGAAATACGGCTAATTCTGAAAACCTGGTCACTTACCAGGTTGGCAAAGGTGACCTCAGTGCCGTGATTGATGAAACCGGCTCGGTCTATGCTGATCAAAGCGCCACTCTTTACTGGCAGGCAACGGGCATAGTTGGAGATGTCAAAGTTACCTTGGGCCAGGAAGTAGAGGCAGATCAGGTGTTAGCCGAGATCCGGGAAGATTCCTTACCGCAGTCCTATTTTATGGCTCAGCAGGAATTTATCGCAGCCACCAACGCGCTTGAAAGTTTGTATGAAAACGCCTCATTAGTCGCTGCAAATGCTCAGATAGATCTTGCTCATGCTTGGGAATCACTCTATGGCGCAGATTATCGCTGGTCTGCGATTATGCCTGGTGAACGCCCCACAGAGGAAGACCTGGAGAATGCCAAGGCTCGGAAGGTCATTGCTGGAGATGAGTTAGACAAAAAACAGAGTATATACGATGATGCTGAGTGGAATCTTTCCATTGCCAAAGCCCAGCTGGCACTTACAATAGCCAAAAATGAGTATGAGCAAGCTTCCTGGTATGTGGATTGGCTGCAGGCGCAGCTGGATGAGGACCAGAGTGAAGTCGACATTCAGGATCCCAATGTGGCGCTTGCTTTTGCGAATTTAGAAGCCGCAGAGAGGGCCTATGAAAAAGTCAAGGATGGGCCTGATCCCGATGATATCCTCCTGGCAGAGGCCCGTATTTCTGCAGCCCAGGCATCCTTAGAGACAGCTGCAATTACTGCGCCTTTTGACGGTGTGATCACCGCTGTTGAGGTGCTGGAAGGCGATCTGGTTCTGCCCAATACCGTGGCTTTCAGGATAGATGATCTTGAACATCTCCGGGTAGATGTCGGAATTTCCGAGGTAGACATCAGCCAGATCCAAATAGGACAGCCGGTCAAACTCGTCTTTGATGCCATCCAAGGGAAAGAATATCAGGGAGAAGTCCTGGAGGTATCCCCTGTTGGTATCCTCCAGCAGGGACTGGTATCTTTCCAGGTATCTATCCGTGTGACCGATGCAGATGAGGAGGTCAGGCCAGGTTTGACAGCGGCCGTCCAGATTGTGGTCCGGCAGGTTGAAGATGCGCTGATCGTACCAAACAGAGCTGTACGCTGGGTGAAAGGCGAGCAGGTGATCTATATCTCTCCCGGCGGAGAAGAAGCAGCGACTCAAGACCTGATCAGGGTGCCGGTTGTTCTGGGCGCTTCCTCAGATGAATACACAGAAGTGCTGGAGGGGGATATCCAAGTTGGAGATTATATTGTGCTCAACCCACCCAGTATCAGCATATTTGAGGAAATGGAACCGGGTCACGGGCCTCCTGCTGGTTTCGGAAATTAAAAGTAGAAAACAGGTTATATAAAATGAGCAAATGGGTAGTTGACGCAAAGGATATCACCAAGGTCTACCAGATGGGAGAAGTGGAGGTTCATGCTCTCCGCGGCCTGTCAGTCCAGATCGCACCGGGAGAGATCGTTTCTATCATGGGTCCTTCCGGTTCTGGAAAGTCCACACTAATGAATATCATCGGTTGTCTGGACCGGGCAACTTCAGGTGAATACAGCCTGAATGGTGAAAACGTGGCCAATATGACCGATGACCAGCTGGCAGAGATTCGAAATCGCGGTGTGGGATTTGTATTTCAAAGCTTCAATTTGCTTCCCAGGGCTACAGCGCTGGCCAATGTGGAACTGCCCATGCGGTATGCGGTGTTGAACGGCCGCAACAGAAAGCAGGTGGCAAAAGACGCGCTGGAAGCTGTAGGTCTGGCAGACCGCATCACTCACCGCCCCAATGAGCTTTCTGGAGGGCAAATGCAGCGGGTGGCCATTGCCCGGGCGCTGGTGAACAACCCGGCGATCATCATGGCCGATGAGCCAACTGGCAACCTGGATTCTCAGTCTGGTGATGAGATCATGGCCCTGCTTAAAAACCTTAACAAGGAGCGTGGCACAACCCTGATCATTGTCACCCATGACCCGGAGATTGCTGCCTTGACCAACCGTGTGATATCAATCTGGGACGGCCGGATAGCGGAGAAAATATGAATTTAGGATCATCATTAATCGAAGCCTTGGAAAGTCTGGCATCTAATAAAGTACGTACAGCGCTAACCATGCTGGGTATTATCATTGGCGTTGGGGCAGTTATCGCAATGCTGGCCATAGGAACAGGCACCGAAGATGCCATTGTGGGAGAAATTGAGGGCATTGGCACCAACCTGCTTTTTGTAACCACCAACCGTGAAGACGTGACCAATCCAGAACCATTGACCATCCGGGACGCAGAAGCCATCTCTGATCCAATCTTTGCTCCCTCTGTCGCGGCGGCGGCGCCTGTTATCCAGGGTCAGGCTGAACTGACTTATGCCGGAGAAATAACAACAGTTGGTCTGGTTGGAGTGACAGAGGATTATGCAAATGTCCAAACTTTGGAATTATCTGAAGGGGAATTCTTCACATCGACTCAGATAGCAGGCCTGGCATCAGCGGTTATCTTGGGAACCAATGTTGCGGAAGATCTGTTTGGTCGCTCCGATGGGCTGGTAGGAGAAACCGTCCGTATTTCCGGACAGCCCTTTCGCGTGATTGGAATCTTAAAGAAAGAAGGTGGTTCTGATTTTGGCTCCAGCTCAGATGACCAGGTCCTGGTGCCTTTGACCACAGCACAGACCAGGTTGATACCCCGCAAGATGAAGAACCAGGTTGACTTGATATACGTCTCAGCTATTAGCTCGGACGCAGTTCAATCCGCAGAAGAGGAAATATCCGTTATCCTCCGCGATCGCCATAATATCAAATTAGCAGAGGATGATTTTCGGATTCTGACCCAGGAACTATTCCTGGATTTTGCGTCAACGGTAACGGGTGTGTTTACTATTTTCTTGGGAGGAGTCGCCGGGATCAGCTTGCTGGTGGGAGGGATCGGCATCATGAATATCATGTTGGTTTCTGTGACAGAACGGACCAAGGAAATTGGCCTGAGAAAAGCTGTAGGAGCCAAGAAGCGGGATATATTGAGTCAATTCTTGATTGAATCTTCCTTATTAAGCGCTTTGGGCGGTATAGTAGGCATTATCCTGGGCTGGTTATTATCACTGGGCATAGGCAGGATCGCCGCAGCTAATGATTTTTTGCTGGAGCCGTCTATTACTATCAATGCTGTGTTACTGGCGACTTTATTCTCAGCAGCGGTGGGGCTGTTTTTTGGCATCTACCCTGCCAGCAGGGCAGCCCAACTGGAACCCATTGAAGCATTAAGAAGTGAATAATCATAGATCCATTTAACTAAGAAAACCTATGGACAGGATTCTGGTAGTTGATGATGACAGGGATATTGTCCGCCTGGTTCGGTCCTATCTCGAAAAAGCCGGGTACGAGATCCTGACCGCCTATGATGGCGAAACTGCCCTGCAGGTTATCAGGGCAGAAAAACCCCAACTTCTCATTCTGGACTTAATGCTGCCGGATAGGGATGGATGGGACGTGGCCAGGTTGGTCCGTTCCGATCCCAGGGTGGCAGCCATTCCGATCATCATGTTAACTGCCAGGGTGGAAGATAATGAAAAGATCCTTGGATTGGAGATCGGAGCGGATGACTACATCACAAAACCCTTTAATCCACGGGAAGTAGTAGCCAGGGTACGGGCCCTCTTACGCCGCTCCCAGCTTCAGAAGGATCATCAGGCACCGGCCAGATTGCAAGTTGGGGAGTTGATCCTCGATATTGGAAAGCGAGAGCTCACCCGGGAGGGCAACCAGATCAACCTCACCCCATCTGAATTTGAGATTTTACGGGAGTTGATGGAGAATCCCGGATTTGTGATCACCAGGGATGAACTGGCTGAAAAGGCTCTTGGTTACAGCTCATCAACGATGGGCAGAACCCTGGATTCCCATATAAAAAATCTCCGGCGTAAGGTTGATCAGAAAAGCGACCGGGCATCATTTATCCAAACAGTACATGGCATAGGCTACCGCATGAGGGATAAGGCATCATGAATCAGATGTGGGTAAGGATCAGTTTAACCTATATTGTGATCGTGGTCTTTTTGTTTGTAATCCCCTCGGTTGTCTACCTCACATTGCAGGGGGATGAAATTGGGTTTGGGGCTGAGAATCCGCCGGATTTTCACCCTGATAGACCAGTGCTAGAGGGGGAAAATTGGATATCCCGCCTGGCAAATTACTCCCGCATGACCTTGGTTCAATCCCTGCTGCGGGTATTTTTTACCATCTCGATGGTGGGTATCCTGGTTGGCGTGATCAGTAGTCGGGGATTGGCTGCTCCCCTTCGGAACCTGGCCATTGCTGCCCGCGCAGTAGGAAAGCAGGACCTGTCTCAGAGGATCGATGTAAAGGGAACCAGCGAGATCAGGGAAGTGGCAGTTGCTTTTAACGCCATGGCTGAAGCCCTCGAGGCTGCAGACATCCAGAGGAATAATATGCTGGCTGATATTGCGCATGAACTCAGAACTCCTTTGTCTGTGATCCAGGGCAATCTAAGGGCAATCCTTGATGATGTTTATGAATTGGACAAGGTTGAAGTTGCGCGCTTATATGACCAGACCCGCCAGCTATCCCGCCTGGTGGATGATTTACATGACCTTTCCCGATTGGAAGCCAACCAGTTTTCATTGACCCTGAGCAATCAAAATTTAGTGGACGTGATCAATGATGTTGAGGCCATTTACCAGCCGGTCGCCGAAGATCAAGGGGTAGTCCTAACGCTGGATATGCAGGAGGGAATACCCCCGGTATTGGGAGATTGTTCCCGCATTACTCAGTGTTTGAATAACCTGCTCAATAATGCTCTGCAGTATACTCCCCGGGGTGGAGAGATCCAGATAACGTTGAAAGAGCAGAACAACAGAGCAGTAATTGAAGTCAGGGATACCGGGGCAGGCATTGATCCCAAGCACCTGCCTTTTGTGTTTGACCGTTTTTACCGGGTCGATCAGGATCGCAATCGCCAAACTGGAGGATCGGGACTGGGATTAGCGATCACTCAGGCGTTGGTCCAAGCTCAAGGGGGAGAGATCAGTGCATCCAGCCCAGGAAGGGGCCAGGGGAGCATTTTTACGATTTCATTCCCAATCAAAACAGCAGCTATTTCCTGATAAATAACATTTATTCAGGCTGATGGGGGAGAACGAGAAGGAATCTGAATAATTCAAGAGAATAAACCCAGCGCACATAGCGAGAATCCCGGTTATTGGTTATAATGATTTTCCAAAATAGAATTGAACACATATTAAGGAAACAGCTTGTCCAGACAAGTGTATTTGCATAGGACAGAGGCGTAATAACAGTAGAGCAGATTATGGATCATTTACTGATAGTCATTTTGATCGGCCTGGCATTACTTTTTGATTTCCTGAATGGATTTCATGACAGCGCTAATGTGGTGGCGACCATGATTTCATCGCGGGCTATGACACCGACAGCAGCCCTTTTAATTGCCAGTGTGGCAAATTTTCTCGGACCATTCATTTTTGGTGTTGCTGTTGCCAAGACCATTGGTCAGGATGTCGCTTCTCCGAACTCGATCACTATTGCTGTGGTGTTGGCAGCTCTGGTCAGTGCCAGCATTTGGAATATCCTGACCTGGTATTTTGGCATTCCATCCAGCTCTTCCCATGCTCTGATCGGGGGGATCATCGGCGCCGTCCTGGTAGGTTCTGGATGGCAGGCGCTGAAAGTAAATGGCCTGGTGCTGGTTGGTGTTGCCCTATTCCTTTCCCCTGTCCTGGGTTATTTATTGGGACAGATCACAATGCGCCTCAGCTTGTGGGCTGTACGCAACGCGTCGCCCAGAGCCAATCATTTCTTTAAGTACGGCCAGATTCCCACTGCCTTCACCTTGGCCCTCAGCCATGGCACGAATGATGCCCAGAAAACCATGGGCATCATCACTATGGGATTGGTTGTTTTGGGGTATCAGGATCAATTTATAGTTCCCTGGTGGGTTATCCTGGCCAGTGCAACTGCGATCGGCATTGGAACTGCGGCGGGGGGATGGCGTATCATCCATACATTGGGTGGAAAGTTTTATAAGATCAGGCCTATTCACAGTTTTACCTCCCAGCTTTCATCTATGATCGTGATCATGTTTGCATCCTTGTTTGGTGGTCCAGTCAGCACCACCCATGTGGTCAGTTCCTCGATCCTTGGTGTAGGCGCTGCCCAGCGAAAATCCCAGGTTCGCTGGGGAGTGATGGGAGATATTCTGGTAGCCTGGTTTTTGACTGTTCCTGCATCGGCAGCGATAGCCGCCGGATTATTCTATTTGATTGATTACCTCATCGGTTGATGAGGGTCTAAATCGCAGGATTGGAGGATAGACATGGGCGTTTCGGGAGTTTTTAAACGCGGAAAGCGGCAGGATAAATTTGTGGTCATGTTGATGCAGCAAACCCGGATTACGGTTGATGGTTTGCGGCTGCTGGAAAAGTGGTTTGGCAAGGATGAGCTGAAGGAGAAAGCCATTGACCAGATGCGAGCAAAAGAGGTTGAGGCGGACGAAGTGCGCCGGATATTGATCGACGAGCTTCACAACACCTTTATCACTCCCTTGGATCGGGAGGATATATTCATGCTGTCACTCTATATCGATGATATCCTGGACTACTGCTATACCACGGTAGAAGAGATGCAGCTGCTGGAAGTCGAGGCAGATGATTATCTTGTGAAAATGGTGAAATTGACCCGCGAGGCGACCGAGGAATTGGATATGGCCTTCACTACCTTGTTCTCCAATCCGCGTGTGGCTGGAGAGCATGCCCGCCGCTGTAAAAAGATCGAAAATGAGGTAGAACATCTTTACAGGATAGCTATCGGGGACTTATTTGTGAAGGCAAAGGACTTTGATCCACTGATGGTGATGTTAAGGAGACGGGAAGTATACCGCCACGTTTCCAACATGGCTGATCAGGCTGACCGGGCCGCAGATATCTTGGGAATGGTAGTGATGAAGCTGACCTGATCCTTGGATCGGTCAAGAGAATAGGCTTGGGATCACTGATCCTGGTCTTCCCTGTACTCAGGGTACCAGGATCTTCTTTTTGTAGAGAGACCGCGGATCAACCAGTTCGATTCCCTTGAGGAGAGAAAGAAAACTGATATCATTATCCTGAACCCTGAAGGAACCAAATAACGGATGGATGAAACCAGAGCATAACGACTATACTTGAGGTTTTTTTATATGGACACCATTATCAAAAGCGTATCCAAAGAAGTGATCATCAGCATTGAAAAACCATTTGTGATCATCGGAGAAAAGATCAATCCTACCGGGCGCAAGAAATTGGCCGCAGCCTTGAAAGAAGGGAATTACGAGTACGTCAAACAATTGGCTCTCATGCAGGTAGCTGCTGGCGCGGACATCCTGGATGTAAACGTAGGCGTGCCGGGCGTTGATGAAGTTGACCTGCTTCCCAAGGTGGCCAAGATCGTTTCTGATACTGTGGATATTCCCCTCTGTCTGGATTCCGCTAACCATGAAGCACTGGCGTCAGCATTGAAAGTTCTGCCAGGCAGGCCGCTGGTGAACTCGGTCAACGGCGAAGAAGCTTCCCTTGATGCAGTGCTCCCGATTATCAAGGAGTTCGGTGTGCCAGTGATCGGCCTGGTGATGCATGATGATGGCATACCAAATGATGCCGATACAAGGGTGAAGGTAGCCGATAAGATCATCGAACGGGCTGCAAAACTGGGCATCCCGGCTGAGGATATCGTCATTGATCCTCTGGTTCTTACTATTGGCGCCGATAGCAATGCTGGAACCGTCACGCTGGAAACGATCCGTCAGGTGAAGGGTAAATTAGGAGTAAATATTAACCTGGGCGCAAGTAATGTGTCCTTTGGGCTGCCTGACCGCCATACCATTAATCAGTCCTTCCTGGCATTGGCGATGGGTGCTGGTGCTACCTGCGCCATAACTGATCCCATGAAGCTGGCATCGATCATCCGAGCCACAGATCTATTGATGGGTAGAGATATGTTTGGATCCCGCTATATTGGCTACTGGCGGGAACACAAACCAAAGGGTGATCAATAATTGATGAAAAAATGGACGGTAGCTGACCTGGAAATTGATGTCGATGCGGTGCTGCGCGGGCAGGGAGCTGATCCAGATATCATAAGGCAGCGCAGTCCACGATTGATCGATACCGCAGAGGAAGCTATCCGATTGGCGCTAGATCGACTTGAGCCGCAGGTTTATGTTGAAGAGTACGAGGTGACTGGTTTCAGCCATGAAAAGCTGCAGCTGAACAGCGGTAAAGACCTCAAAGGACCGCTTGTATCCGGCCATCTAGCCGGGGCGAAATATGTCACAATCGCTCTCTGCACGGTTGGGTCCTCGATCGATGAATTGGCCGCGAAGATCATGGAAGAGGATATCGTCAAAGGCCTGGCAGTGGACGGTGTGGGATCCGCTGCAGTGGAAGCTCTGGCCAATGCAGTCTGCAGGGAGATAGAGATCAACGCGGCGGCCAGGGGTATGGAAACTACCATCCCCCTCAGCCCGGGCATGATCGGCTGGGATGTGGAGGAAGGTCAGCCGTTGATCTTTGGCCTGGTCGATCCCTCGAAACATACTATCGAACTTACTTCTTATTCCTTAATGATCCCCAGAAAATCACTATCTATGATCATGGGCATAGGGCCGAAGATTAGCTCCGGTGCCAGGATCTGTGATTTCTGTGTTATGAGCGGAACCTGCAGGTATCAGAACCACTATTCGCCAGGCCATAACTGAACATAGCTTCCAGCTCAAGATATCCTATAATCCGAGTTTATTCTATCCATCATTATCCCCCTGGAAAAGTGAAACCGGGCAGCGCTTCAAACACTGCCCGGATATATTATTTACGATCCAACGCGGAAGAATTTACTGCGGGGTGAGTTTTAGGACCGTGCCAAGCAGGTCTAAAAGGTAGATTTCACCAGCTTCATCCTGGTCTATAGCAGTAATCCGGCGGTCAATCTGGAAGAGTTGTTCATTCTGCCATTCCCCAGAAGGTGAGTCTAACAGCCCCCACACGGTCCCTGAACAGAAGTCGCCATAGAGATAGATTCCCTGCCACTCCAGCATGGCTCCGCGGTAAACAGCGCCTCCGGAAACAGAGCATCCCAATCCCTGGGAATGGCTGTACTCAGTGACAGGATCGATCAATGACAGATCCCCGGGTGGGGTTCCTTCGTATGAATGTAGCCCCTCGCGGTAGTCCCAGCCAAAATTAGGGCCGGCCGGGGAGTCAGCAGGCAGGTAATTGACTTCCTCCCACAAGGCCTGGCCTACATCGGCAATATAAAGGTCGTGATAGACCGGGTCGAATGTGAAGCGCCAGGGATTGCGCAGGCCGTAAGCCCAGATCTCATTCCCAAAGGGATTATCCTCTGGGATCTCATACAGCTCGTGATTGATATCAATCCGGAGAAGAGTTCCCAGGAGGGTATCCGTATTCTGGCCATTTCCCTGGGGGTCCCCGGCACTGCCGCCGTCACCCATTGCGATCCATAAATATCCCTGGGGGCCAAACAGGATCTGACCTCCGTTGTGATTCTTATAAGGCTGGGGAATGGTGAGCAAGATGGTTTCGGATCCCGGATCAGCTTGGTCTGGGGTGGGAGATTCCTGGAATCGGGAAATCACACTATCCCCGTTCTGGTTGGTATAGCTGACGAAAAAGGTCCTATTTTCATCATATGCGGGATGGAAGGCCAGTCCCAGCAGTCCTTGCTCTGACCCCGCGTCCTCCACGCGATCCCGGATATCCAGATAGGGGAGATCCAGTAATGTTTCCCCGTCATGGATCAGGATCCGGCCAGGCTGTTCGATGATGAACAAGCGACCAGAGCCATCACCAGCAGAGGTAAGTCCAATGGGCCGGGTGAGCCCAGACACCACCTCGGTCCAGGTGTACCCCGAAGGATCGGGAAAACTTTCAACATCCGGTGGGGTTGGCATAGCAGTTGCTGTGCTTGTTGCGGATGGCAGGACAGTCAGGGTCGCAGTGGGCGGAAGTGGGGTATAAGTGGCCGGCACAGTTGGAAGCGGCGTATCAGGTTGAACCGGTGCGGTTATCGCGGAACAGGCCCCTAAAAGAAGGAGACCCAGCAGGGCGCTGATGACTAACACTAATTGTTGTTTTCGAAATTCAAGCATATTAACCTCCAATCAGATATCTACCAATAAGAATAGCCCATTATACTTGCCAGGTGGACAGAATGGCAAAACGTTCCCGGAAGGAGACGTTCGAACCGAGCCCGGACGAAGTCCCTCATTAGGACTTCAGGCCATAAATAATTCTCAACCGTGAACAGCTTCTCCACTAACAGCTTTGGCTGCCTCGTGCAGAACCTCGCTGAGCGTAGGATGGGCGTGGATATTATGCCCAATTTCGGCCGAGGTCAGCTCATTTTGCCGGGCGAGGGTTAGCTCAGGCAGCAGTTCGGTGACCTCTGGTCCGATCATGTGGGCGCCCAGGATCTCGCCATATTTTTGGTCTGTGATGATCTTGACCCAGCCGGCATAATCTGCTAACCCCAGGGCTTTCCCGTTAGCCTGGAAGTTGAATTTACCTGTCTTGATCTTGTACCCTTGCTCCAGGGCTTGTTCTTCAGTCAAACCAAAAGAAGCCACCTGGGGATGGCAGTATGTTGCCCGGGGGATATCCTGATAACAGAGCGGCTCAGGTTCTAGTCCGGCAATGGTTTCAGCGCAGACCATGCCCATAGCCATGCCGGCATGAGCCAACATCAGCTTGCCAGTAACGTCCCCAATTGCCCAGACTCCGGGCACATTTGTGGCCATTCGCTCGTCTATCTCAATAAAACCCCGTTGATCGACTTTCACCCCTGCGGCTTCCAGGCCAACCTTATCTGAATTGGGCACAAAGCTGGCAGCCAGCAGGACTTGGTCAGCGGAGAGCTTATCTTCCCCTGTCTCTGATTCCACGGTGATAACGACCTCGGTTTTCAACTTTTCAACCGCAGTGACTTTGGTGTTGGTCAAGGCGGTGATCCCTTTCTTGTTGATCTGTTTACTGAGCTCCTGACTGACCTCGTGGTCTTCGTTGGGGAGCACACGATCCATCATTTCCACCACCGTGACCGGCACACCATAGCTGTTCCAGATAGTAGCGAACTCCATACCGATCGCACCGGCTCCGATGATCAAAGCAGACTTGGGCAGGCTTTCCTGCAGAATGGCTTCTTTATAGGTAACGATTTGGTTTCCGTCCACTTCCACCCCGGGGATGATCCAGGGGCGAGCGCCGGTGGCAATGATGATATGATCAGCTTCCAGCTCCTCGACCCCGTCTTTCCCTTGGACTTGAAGGGTTTTTGGGGATGTAAAAATCGCTTTCCCTTCATAATGGTGGATATTATTCTTCTTGAGCAGAAAGCCAACGCCTTTGGTCAAGCGACTTGAAACCTGGCGGCTGCGCTTGACAGCTGCGGCGTAATCCAATTGCAGGTTATCGAAGGAAAAACCAAATACCCCCGATTTATTCCTGAGCAGGTCGGCCACTTCAGCGTTTTTCAGCAGGCTCTTGGAAGGGATGCAGCCCACATTGAGGCAAACACCGCCCAAATACTCCTTTTCAATAATGGCCGCTTTCAGACCCAGCTGGGATGCGCGGATAGCAGATACATATCCTGCTGGCCCAGCGCCAATAACTATCACATCAAATTTACTCATAATATTTCCTTCCGTATTATTAGAAGTAAAGTATATCAATTCCAATGGGGATTGAATACCTCAACAATTTCCAGAAACCATCCAGTGGTTTTAAGAAGCTCGAGGTCTCGTAGAATTGAATGAAATATCCTTGGACGGGTGACTTTCCAGACTCGGGTGGGATGCCGCAATCCAGCAGCAACCGGCGCTGGTTGATCTCCAGCAAGGGCATGGATCCGGTTAATGTTTTTGCTGCTCCTGAAGAACGGATTTTCATTTGGTCCCTTCGGAAAGGTTGGCTTTCAAGATTACTGACAGGATTTGCGTTCCGAATCTTTCAAGGCGCCAGGGGACATCCTTCAGGACTGCTTCCAGATCTGCCAGGGTCTGAGGATTTTCTGAGACCACCCTATATAGCAATTCCCGAGGCAGCACTACTGCGGAATTGACACTCATCTTCCTGGCAGTGATCTTCCGCCAATTACGGAGGGCATGTTCCCGGGCGAGGAAGCTGTCATCCCACCGCTCCTTTTTGGGAGGATAGAGTGGCTTGGCATCCAGCCCGGTACGAATGGCTTTGATCAGGCCTTCCGCGTGCCGCTGGAGATTCTTTTTCCCGGGAAGGTCCATATCCATCAATTGGGCTGTGTTTGCCGGTGTTTGTTCTGCCAGCATCAACAAGGTCCTCGCTCCGATGACTTTAAATACAGGTTTATCGATCTTGCGAGCAACCTCTTCCCTGTATTGGCAGAGACTGGAAAGAACGGCTGCTTTCTGGGGAGATAGTTTTTTGGCGCCATTGATCCGCCAACAGGGGTTAGTTTTATTTTCCTTGTGATTGAGATGCACCTGGCAGGCCCTGGCAAAATCCTCGGCAGCAATCTCGATCAGGTTCTTATTGTGCAGTTCCTCTGCCAGAATATGGCGGATTTGGATCAGGTAATGAGTATCAACCTGGGCATAAAGAAGCATGTCCTCAGGCAAGGGCCGATTGCCCCAGTTCGCGCGCTGGAATTTTTTATTCACTTTTAGGCCGATATACTCCTCAAGCAGAGCATCCAGGCCCAGTTTTTCCTTGCCAAGGATCTGGGCAGCGAGCATGGTGTCAAAGAGATTCTGAAAATTAAACTGGAAATCCTCATGCAGTATGATTAGATCGTATTCGGAAGCATGGAATACTTTTTCAATGGAAGGGTCATTAAATACATCTCCCAGGGAGGTCAGATCCTGTAAGGAGAGGGGATCAATAATGTAATCAGCAGAAGGACTCGATAATTGGATCAGGCATACTTGTTCCTGATAGGCAAACAGGCTGTTAGCTTCTGTATCTACAGCCAGAACAGGTTCAGCTTTGAGGTTATTGACCAGCTTGTCAAACGCAGACTGCTGATCGATAAAAATAGGTGGTTGTAATGCGAGAGATTGTTTGGACATAGAGTACTATTATAGGACACTCTCCAGCCCCTGTAAGGGGAATCCCCTAAGTCTAAAAGCAGAACATAATTTAGGCAGGACGCTGAATCCTATTTCGTGCGAATAACTTTTGCTAATACCAGCGCATCATCTCCCCCGCGGTAATATTTATTCCAGGTATCCACCTGATGATAGCCATACTTATGATAGAGTTGAACAGCGTGGAGATTGGTTTCTCGCACGCAGAGTTTAATCAAGGGCAAGTTGATGTTCTCCTGGCACATTTCCAACAACCGGGACCCTATCCCTCTCCTCCTGTAGTCGGGCAGGACGGCCAAGGTGGCAATCCAGGCGGTGCCTTGTGCTCGCCGCAAATCAGCGGCGATGAACCCCACCAGTTTATCTCCTTCCTGAGCCTTAAATCGGACGATCTGCGGAATGGTCAGCGCACCAAGGATATCCAGCAATGGCCAGGCATCGAGCTGAAAACAGGTTTTCTCAAGCTGATGAATGGCTTTTAAATCACGCCAGGTAGCGGGTTGATAAGAGATGCCGCTACCTGGTTTGTCTTGATTGATAGTCATGTTCTCGACGGGTGGGCAAGTAGACCACTAAAGGGCTTTTTCATAGAAGCGGTAGGTCTTATATACCTCTGCGCCCATAGCGATGATCGGCCGATTCATTTTTTCATTATTATCCAGGATCCAGCTCATCTCCCCCATCTTCATGCCTTTTCTGATAGCAGCCTGGGCGGATTTGTAATAGAAAAGAGCATCAATGCCCAGTTTGCGGTATTCCGGGATCACACCCAAAACCAGGACCCGAACCCAGGTTACCTTCTTGCGGACTTTCCAGTTCCAAACCAATTTGAGCATTGCCAACCATTCCGGGGTGTCTGGTTTTGGATAAGCTTTTAGCAGAGGTTCATTCAGGTCCGGCAGTGTGATGCTAAACCCTACAGTTTTACCGTCCTTCTCAGCTAAATAGACAAGTTCAGGATCGAGAACATCTTCCAGGCTATCGGCCAGGTGCTGGAATTCGGCGTCAGTCATGGGCACAAAGCCCCAATTCTGCGACCAGGCCTCGTTATACAGCAGCTTCACTTTGGCTACTTCCTCTGCATATCTCTTTTTGTCCAGCTGGCGAACGGTGATATCTTTTCGCTCTAGGATCTTGCCCGTTAACCTGTCCAGGCGATCTCCGATATTACCCATAAAATCCTTGACTGCCAATTGATAAGCCCACAGGTCACGGGCATATTTATACCCAGCCTTTTCCACGAAATCCACATAATACCTGGGGTTATAGGTCATCATGATCCGTGGGCTATCATCAAAGCCATCCACCAGGAGGCCACATTCATCATTCGTATTCCACTGAGCCGGTCCGCGAAGAGCGGTATGCCCTTGTTCTCTGGCCCAATTCTCAGCGGTTTTTAATAACGCTTCTGCAGCTTCGTAATCATCCAGCACCTCGAAAAAACCAAAAAAGCCAATATTTTCATTATGGAATTCATTATGACGGGCATTAGTGAACGCGGCGATCGTACCTACGACCTCCTCTCCGCGCATGGCCAAATACATCTGAGCCTTACTGTGTTCAAAGAAAGGATTGGATTTTGGGTCAGTAAAATGCACCCGTTCGGAAAAAATGGGCGGCACCCAGTAGGGATCATCTTTATATACCTTCCAGGGAAGGCGCAGGAATTCCTTTCGTTCTTCTAGAGTCTCAACTGGTTTAATGGAGAGAGGGTTCATGATCAATCCTTCGGCTGTGGTCAGCAACCAGGGCTGGAGGACCATCTAACAATCCAATCTGATTATACTAGAAAGGCCCCCTATGGTATGATTTTAGGGTGATTATTGAACCTGCCCTCTTAGGGACATTCACCCCCTATGCGATCATTATCTCAGCCTGCGCCGCACTGGGCCTGTTCCTCTCCTGGCTTCTGGCGGGAAGGGATCAAGAGCACTTTATTGACAGCGGGCTCATCCTCAGCCTGACTATCTTGGTGGGGAGCAGGTTGTCTTTTGTAATTCGGGACTTCTCCTATTTTCAGGAACACCTCTTGGAAATTCCCCAGTTCTGGCTGGGTGGTTTAAGTTGGCCAGGCGGGATCCTGGGGGCTGTTCTGGGTATTCTGTTGGTTCACCTGGTCTGGAAAGAACCCTTGGGGGAAATATGCGATGCATACCTGGCCTATTATGGATTATTGGCGGCGGGAGTATGGCTGGCCGGCTGGGGTACCCAATCTGGTTATGGGCCGATCACTGAAAGCTGGTTTGGCATACCGGTAAAAGACATCTTTGGTATGGTAGAGAAGCGCTGGCCGCTGCCCATTCTTGGCGCCGTGTTAAGTGCCGGCTGGACTGCCGGCGTGATTTTCTTTCCCCTCAAGCGCCATCGAAACCCGGGATTCCGTGGGATGGTGGGAGCCGCCGGACTCATTCTTCTTAATGGTATCGCCTCGCTTTTCAGAGTGGACCCAGCCCCTTCCTTGTGGGGGATCCGCCTGGAGAGTTGGATTTCCTTCTTGCTGCTTGCTGGGGCCCTGGCCTTTTTTTTCTTGATCAGATTGAAGGACAAAAATGAATCCCCTGAAACTTGATGCCCCGAAGGCAATTTCAGGGCTAACCGCTTTTATAGACAAGACAGTGAAGGATGCCGGGTTCCAGAAAGTCGTTCTTGGCGTGTCTGGCGGTGTGGATTCTGCCCTGAGTGCCTTCCTGTCGGTCCGCGCCTTGGGACCGAATAATGTACTCTGCCTGAGGCTGCCCTACAAAACTTCTTCAAAGGAATCCCTCTCCCATGCCCAGCTCATAATCGATCAACTTGGGGTTCCCTCAAGGACCATTGATATTAGTCCGGCGGTCGATGCGATCCTTAGAAATCACCCGGACGCCACCCCGGTCCGACAGGGGAATATCATGGCCAGAGTGCGGATGGTCAATATCTATGATCAGTCAGCAGCCTTGCCGGGATTGGTAGTTGGAACCGGGAATAAAACTGAGACTCTGCTGGGGTACAGCACAATCCATGGCGATGGGGCTTTTGACTTTAACCCACTGGCCGACCTGTACAAATTCCAGGTCCGCCAACTGGCTGAGGTACTTGGGGTACCGAGTGAAATCATCCAGAAAGCTCCCTCAGCGGATTTATGGGCGGGACAAACTGATGAAGGGGACCTGGGTTATACCTACCAAGAGATGGATAAGCTGCTCTACTCGTTAGTTGAGGGTAAACTCAGCCCGGAGGAATGTGTCCAGGGAGGTTTTTCAGATGAATTTGTCACCTTTATCGTGGATCGAGTAAAACGCTACCGGTATAAGAGTCTCTTGCCATTGGCAGGATCGGTTGGTCAATTCCCGCTTTTGAGGTTGGAAGAAATCCCTGCCTTTTCTTAATATATATTCCTTTTCGGGATCTGATAAACATCAATCCCAATCAACAGGAGGATCAATGATGGCACTAACCCAATTACCCCCACGGAATGAGATTCCCCGGGAAGAAACCTGGGATCTGGAGAGCATTTACCCTGATATCAAAGCCTGGCAGAAAGCGTATCAAGAGGTTGAAAACCGACTTCCCGAGTTTGAGAGATTTAAGGGGAAGCTTGCCCAAAGCAGCGAGACACTCCTGGCCTGCCTGAAACTGAGCGAGGAGGTTTTACGCAGCGCTGAAAAGGTGGCTGTTTATAGCGGCCTCGATTCCTCAACAGATGTTACAGATCAAGCCGCTCAAGCCCGTTCCGGACAAGGTCGAACATTGCTAAACAAAGCCGTGGCTGAAAGTGCTTTTATCGAACCGGAGATTCTGGCTCTGGGCCGTGAAGTTCTGGAGGGATGGCTGCTTGAGGATCCAGCCCTGGCTATTTATGATCACTATTTTGACAACCTCTTTCGCCAAAGCGCTCACCTGCGATCCACAGAGGTGGAAGAAATCCTGGCTTTAGCAGCTGACCCCCTGGGGTATCTGGGTGGCGCATATCGCAGTTTGGTCAATGCTGATATTCTTTTTGAAAAGGCTGTCGACAAAGAGGGTCATTCCAGGGATATAGGGCAAAGCAGCATAGGTGGGTTGATCACTGATCCGGACAGGGAAGTTCGCCGGACAGCCTGGGAGAATTATGCTGATGGGTACCTGGAACATCAAAATACTATTGCGGCAGTCCAAACGGGCACATTTAAACGGGATGTGTTTCTGGCTCGGGCCCGCGGATATGGATCTTCCCTTGAGGCCTCCTTGTTTCCCAATAATATCCCGACAGAGGTCTTCCATAACCTGATCCAAGTATTCAAGGATAATTTGCCAACCTGGCACCGTTATTGGAGGATCAGGCGGGAGATACTGGGTTATGATCAACTGCACGTTTATGATATCAAAGCCCCATTAACTACAGTCAAACCCCACATACCTTACCATCAGGCGGTCGATTGGATTTGTGAGGGTATGGCACCGCTTGGTGAAGAATATGTCGAAGTCATGAGAAAAGGATGCCTGGAAAATCGCTGGGTGGACCGGGCTCGCAATAAAGGTAAAGGGCAGGGAGCGTTTTCCTGGGGAACACACGATACACAGCCCTTCATTATGATGAGTTATGGGGACGATGTCTTCAGTCTCAGCACCTTGGCTCACGAGTTGGGCCATTCTATGCATTCCTACTACACTTCGCAGAACCAGCCTTATGTCTATGGGAATTATTCCCTTTTTGTGGCGGAAGTAGCTTCCAATTTCAACCAGGCGATGGTCAGAGAATTCTTGTTCCAATCCCAGGATGACCCTGATTTGCAGATGGCGCTGATTGAAGAGACCATGTCTAACTATCACCGCTATTTCTTCATCATGCCAACCCTGGCGCGATTTGAGTTAGAGATGCACGAACGCGCAGAACGGGGAGAGCCGATCAATGCTCGATCCATGATGGATTTGACAGCAGATTTATTCAAGGAAGGTTATGGAGACGAGGTGTTTATGGATCAGAACCGGATCGGAATCACCTGGGCTCAATTTGGACATATGTATGCCAATTTTTATGTCTATCAATATGCCACGGGAATATCAGGCGCGAATGCCTTGGTGAATAGGGTTCTTAAAAAAGGGGAAGGAGCTGCTGCGGAATATCTGGATTTCCTGAAGGCGGGTAACTCCCTCTATTCCCTTGATGCCTTGAAGATTGCCGGCGTAGATCTTACCAACCCCGAGCCCGTCAAGACAGCTTTTAAATTCCTGGCGGATACTGTGGATAGACTGGAAATGACCGCTTTGTAGCAGAAAATAAGCTGCCCAGATGTGAAGGGCGTGTTTTGAATCAATAAGCAAACTGGTCTTGCCCAAATAGGCTCCGGACCAGGATGAGAGGGTATAAGTCAGGAGGCGGCAATATGGCTGGTTTTTACACTATCCGCTGGCTTGCTGAAGGCGGAGTGAGCATGATCGATCAACGCCTTCTTCCCCATCAGGTTGTCTATAATATCTATCAAACTCCAGAGGAAGTGGGAGAGGCGATCAAGGATATGGTCATCCGCGGAGCGCCTGCGATTGGTGCCGCGGCTGCTTTTGGATTAGCCCTTGTGCCCTGGCACTCTGAAAAAAATGATACCGCGGAGATCATCAGGGAGCTGGAAGAAGCGGCGGTTGCACTTCGCCAATCTCGGCCCACAGCCGTGAACCTGGCCTGGGCCCTGGAGCAAATCCTGGATGCAGTGCACCAGAGCTTGCCAGAATCTCCAAAAACCCTCCGCGATTTGGTCCTGGGGGAAGCGAAAAGGATTGCTGAAGAGGACGTTGCCATCAACCTGGCCCTTGGTAATCATGGACAGGAACTGATTCCTAATCAAGCTGTGATCATCCATCACTGCAATACCGGAAGCTTGGCAGCGGTTGATTACGGCACAGCTCTGGGAGTGATCCGGCTGGCGCACGAACAAGGCAAGGAAATCTTTGTATATGTCGATGAGACCCGTCCCCGCCTGCAGGGAGGAAGGTTAACCGCCTGGGAGCTGCTCCAATACGGTGTTCCTTTTAAGGTCATCGCCGATGGGGCGTCTGGCTCCTATTTGCGATCAGGCAAAGTGGACCTGTGTATCGTTGGGGCAGATCGGGTGGCTGCCAATGGTGATGTGGCAAATAAGATCGGCACCTATAATCTGGCTGTAGTAGCTCATGAGAATCAAGTCCCATTTTATGTTGCCGTCCCCAAATCAACCATTGATATGAATACATCGTCGGGGGATCTGATTCCGATTGAAGAACGTCCACCTGAGGAAGTCACTCATGCGGGAGAATGGCAGATAACCCCGGATGATACGCCAGTAGGAAACCCGGCATTTGATATCACCCCTGCCAGGTATGTAACAGCATTTATCACAGAAGAGGGGATTGTCACACCCCCTTATCCTGAAAAACTCAAAGAGCTGTTCCGTTTGTAGCCAGGAAACCTCAGCTGGGGATAGGGATTAACGCAAAGAAGAGATTAGCCGTCAGTGCGAAAGATGGTGACTGTATTATAGAGAGAGAATTGCCCCCAGCTGTTCCGAAAATCCCTTTCTGTCATCCAATAGAGCTGATCTGTTGCGCCCCAAGAGCTCAAGAAGCCCCAGGGCGTGCTGACGCCATCCAGGTTGTGATGGCCCGGATCAAAAACTGCCGGAATCATGATATGCCCGCCGATCCATCCAGCTTGGGCTAGAGAACTGGAGATATTCATTCCTTTTGCAATGACTGGCTCGTCTCCCTTAAAATAAGTGAGGGTTGCCAGGGTTATCACGTTGTCATTCCTGAGGTTTTCTATCAGGTCAGAGATGCTGTATCTCCGGCATCTGACCTGGATAGGCAGTCCTGCCTGACGGCCCAATTCGCGGACAAGACTGGCTGTTTGAAAAACAAGGCTGCCGTTGTGGTTGCCGAATATCGTATATTTGCCGGTTCCCTTCAGCGGCCGGGATCCAACCCAATCAACCAGATCATCCCCTGTGAGGACGATTCCAAAGAGCATATTCAATCCTGATGCTGCCGCATATTTGGCGCAGTGATTGCTGGCTCCTTGATTGCCCTGATAGGCAGCCAGTTGTGCCTCACCCCATCTTCGCCAGTAAATGGTTTCTGCATTCATATTTCTATTTCCTGGAGTACAGATATTCCGATCGATCTCATATCAGGGCTGCCCTTGGAGGGATTCCCATTCGTCCATCAGGATCTCCAGTTCAGTCTCGGCCTCTCTGTAGTCATGGCCCAGAGCTGCGACTTGATGTGGGTCATCTGGTGGTTTTGCCAATATCTTTCCCCATTTTTCCAGAGCAGTTTCCAGCTCGCTGATCCGGTCTTCCACTTCCTCCAACCGGGCCAGTTTTTTTCTATTATCAGCCAGGGCCTTGTTCTTGGCTGTTTTGATATCCTGATAGGTGTCAGTTTCTTCCTGGTCCAGGCCACCCTCCCACTGCTCAGGCTCTTCTTCCAGGGACTGATCGCCAAGGAAGGCTTGGTAATTCCCTTCAAAAACGAGCAGGTTTTCTTCCCTTACATCAATCTCCCAGATCTGACTTGCCAGAGCATTGATCAGGTAACGGTCGTGTGATACCAGCAGAATAGTACCAGGATAAGCAGAAAGCACAGATTGCAAAGTTTCCTGAGAGGGAATATCCAGGTGATTGGTAGGTTCATCCAATAATAGCAGATTGGCATTAGAAAGGGATAGTTTGGCCAAAGCCAATCGGCCTCGTTCTCCGCCTGAGAGAACGCTGACTCTTTTATACGCCTCATCGCCTGAGAATAAATATGCTCCCAAATAACTCCTGGCAGCATTCTCTGATTCGAACTTACCCGCCTGCTGGATCTCGTCCAGCACAGTGTTGGCCTCATTCAGGTCTTGGTGGGCCTGGGCAAAATAACCTACATCGAGATTGGCTCCCAGCCTCACTTCACCGGACAAGGGAGGGATTTCTTCCAGGATGGTTTTGAGAAATGTGGTTTTTCCCGCGCCATTGGGACCGATCAGGGCCGCACATTCTCCCCTCAGCAGGGTGATATCAGGGACTGAGAACAAAGCCTTATCACCATCTTGGTAGCCGATCTCAAGGTCTGTTGTCCGGATCACCAGATCCCCTCCCCGTTTCCTGGTTTGGAAGCGGAGATGAACCAATTGGGGACTTTTGGAGGGGTTTTTCAGGGCAGCTATGCGGTGATGAGCTTCCTGGGGACTCATCATGCTTGTTGTGGTTTGGACTTCTTGACTGATTTGCGACCAGGATTTTCCCTGGATTGCCTGGATCCCCATCTGTTCAATCGCCTGGATGCGGCGGCTCAGTCGGCGGAGTTTTCCCCTGGCCATATTCACCCGCTGACCTTCGATATTGCGTTTAACGAAGTCGAGCTCATTCACCAAGTGGGCTTTTTCGGCCTCGAAGATCTCCTGCTGCCTCTCCCAGCGGCTCTGACGCTGTTGTAGGTAAGCGCTGTAATTTCCCCGGTATGTTTCAAATCCACCCCGGCTCATCTCCCAGATTTGATTGCAGACCTGGTCGATAAAATACCGGTCATGGGATACGAGGAGCACAGCTCCATTATAATTTTTCAAATACCCTTCTAGCCACTGGATGGCTTCAATATCAAGATGATTCGTGGGCTCATCAAAGATCAATAAATTATTGGCGTTCAAGAGTAGTTTTCCCAGAAGCGCCCGGGTACGCTGACCCCCAGATAAATGGTTGACCGGCATGTGGAATTCTTCTTTCTTGAATCCCAGGCCGGAGAGCACCTCTTCCATGAGGCTTTGATAAGTGTATCCACCCCTGTGTTCAAAAATCTCCTGGAGTGATCCGTAACGGGAGAGCAGTTCATCTGGTTCAGCTCCTGGCTGGCTCATTTGTATTTCGAGCTCTTTTAACTCCTCCTCCAACCGGATCAGGTCCTCAAGGGCAATCAGGATTTCCTCCCAGAGGGATTTGTCCGAGACCAAGGAACTTTTCTGGGGCAGGTAGCCAATCTTGAGCTGATTTGCGCGCTGGATCTTTCCCTCGGTCGGTGATTCGAGGTTGGCTAGCAGGTTGAGCAGAGTGGTTTTGCCAATCCCGTTTTCACCTACCAGGGCTATTCTTGCATTGGCTGGGATGGTCAAACTCAAGCCGCTGAAAATATCATCGGCTCCGTATGATTTTGATAATCCTTTGGTAGTGATAAGCGACATGACAGTATGGTTTATGAAACTTGAATATGGTTTTTTCTCCCTTTACGCGGGCGGTTCAGGGTGGTTGGCCGTGTTATAATCCCGACCAGAACCCAAACACTGAATCGACAGCTATTATAGTCTGGTATAAAGGAAAAAAAAGGGTTCTTATCGATCTTATGCAAGAATACCGCGTTCCAACCGAGAATAAAACAAACAGAGTGAGGTGGGGATTATGGGCGGCTTTCATCCTCTCGGCCATGATATCCATCATTCTGGCATTCTGTTCCCGAAAAAGTGAAAATACCTTCCAACCAGGAGAGTTCTCTCCGGCGCCCGTGGATGGGTTAATATCCCCAACTGATGGGTTAGAACCCACGCTGGACAATAGCAGGTTGCTGCAGGTCAATGCGGATCGTCCTGGTTATGAGCCGCTGGATCTTGATCACACCATTTATTTCTTGCTGACAGGATTGGACAAATGGGGAATAGGGAGGGATGCCGGCAAAGGCCTGACAGATACCATTATTGTGGCTTTTTTGGATAAACCGGGCGAAAAAGCGGGATTGATCTCCATCCCCAGGGATACCTGGGTCGAAGTGCCAGAATACGGTTTCTACAAGATCAACCAAGCTTATTTGCTTGGAGAAGCCTATGGCTACCCAGGGGGAGGCCCCGGGATCTTAATGGAAACGGCCGGAAATTTTCTGGATATTCAAATTGATTATTATGCCCAGGTGAATTTTGAATCCTTTGTGGTTCTGGTAAATGCGATTGATGGTGTACCGGTCGATGTCCAAGAAGAAATTTTGATCTACCCAAACGCCAATACAAAAGATGTTCCGGTTCAACTCTATCCCGGAGAGCAGGTTCTGCCGGGCGATCTGGCTCTTGGTTATGTTCGGAGCCGGGATACGCTCGAGGGAGATTTCGGACGCGCGGAGCGACAGCAGCAGGTTCTGGTTGGTTTGCAGAAAAAGCTCTTCTCATATGAGGTCCTGCCTGTGCTGATACCACGATTGCCGGATTTGTACCGGAGGCTCTCAACAGACCTGGAGACCAATTTAACACTTAACCAGATCGTCTCCCTGGCCTGGGCGGTTAAGGATATCAATCCCCAAAGTGTGCATACCCTGGCGGTCAAGGAGCCTATCGTCACGGCCGATATCAATGAACGTAACCAGTATATCTTGGTGCCAGACCTGGATCAGATTCGGAAGATCTGGCAGGATATGCAAAACATCATAGCCACGCCCATCCCAGAACCTACCCAGGAGATCACCCTGGAAGAATACCTGGCTGAGGAAAATGCCAGCCTGACCATATTAAATGCAACATCCTCACCGGGCTTGGCCAGTGTCACAGCGGAATTCCTGGAAGCCAAGGGATTCCAGATAGGTGAAGTTGGCAATGCTGAGAAATATGTAGAACAGACGGTGATCTATGATTACACAGGCAAACCATATACCCGCCAATCACTCCTTCAAGTCATGGGATATTCCCAGAACCGCCTATTTTACCGGTCTGACCCATCTATAACAGCTGATATCGTTATTGTCCTGGGCGCTGATTGGGTGAGTGAAAATACGATGGGCGAACCCGAGTAATCACACCTGCGGAAATAGGGAAATATTACGTTTGACACTATAAATAAAAACCGATAGACTTTAAGCACTACCTGAAAGAGACAGCAGGAGGATAACATGGGGTACAAGAACTACCGGCTGACAGTGATCAAAGGGTTTAATAAGGGAACAGTTTTTCCCATGGAGCAGGATGAAATCACAATCGGACGAGCTGAAGATAACACCATCGTTCTGAATATCGCTGAAGTATCCCGGGCACATACCGCGTTTATCAAGGTTGAAGAAGGTTATATGATCAAAGATCTTGGATCCACCAACGGAACTTTCGTGGATAAAAAAGAGATCGGCGAAAAATATCTTCTCAAACCAGGCGACACAATAATGTTGGGCGACGCGATTTATATGACGTACATGGCGGAAGCGGACCCCGAAGTGACACTTGTGACCTCCCGGCCGAAGGAGCCCGATTCCAAGGAAGTCACCGCTGTTACACCAAGGTCAAATGATGTCCCGAAAGTGAAAACCCCGCCGGCAGACCCATCTCCAGGAAAGATCAAAACAACAAACGAAATGCTCAGTGAAAGCGAGGATACAGAACCAGCAAAGAGCAACACCTGGCTGTGGGCCGGGATCGGCTGTGTTGTAGTGATCTTTTTCCTGATCGTGGTGGGTGCAATCCTGTTTGATTTTCTGGATCTATACTGCACCCCACCTTTTGACACATTGATGAAGTTCTTGTGGACCTGCCCCTCCTGATCTCTACGGAGCGCCCAGAGCGTTCCTGATGGGTGCTGCAATGGTTGATTAGGAATGCTATGATATCTTCTGAGGAATTTGAAGTCAGACCGACCACCTGTGTTTATGGTGGAGACGCCCTCGCCCGACTGCCTGATGGTCGGGCAGTTTTTATTCCTTATGCCCTTCCCGAAGAACTGCTGCGAATCCGGATAGTGGAGGAAAAAGAGCGCTATGCCCGAGGTGAGATCAGGGAGATCATCGCGCCTTCCCCTTTACGCATAGAGCCCCGCTGCCCCCATTTTCAGGAATGTGGAGGGTGCCACTACCAGCATATCCCCTATCAGGAACAGCTGGGTATCAAGGAAATGATCCTTGTGGATCAGTTGCGGAGGGTGGGGAAGGTCGAGTCTCCTCCTGTTAAGCCAATAAGCCCGGCGCTCTCTCCCTGGAATTATCGCAACCATATTCAATTCCATATCGCGGATGATGGCTCTGTCGGTTTTTTGAAACATCGCTCAAATAGGATTATTCCCATCCAGGAATGTCATTTGCCGGATGACGCTTTAAGTAGAATTTGGCCTGAATTCAACCTAGAGTTCATACCTGGCCTGGAGCGCATCAGTTTAAGATCAGGCGAAGAGGGGCAAGATATACTCATCCTGTTGGAAAGCCAAGGCCAGGAGCTATTTGATTTTAGTGTAGATATACCGCTATCAGCTGTTCTTAAAGGACCGAGCGGGGAGATCGTTCTGTCCGGGGATGATTTTACTGTCATCCCTGTGCTGGATTTCCCTTTTGTGGTCTCAGCGAGTTCATTTTTCCAAACTAACACCGCGGTTGCAGAGAACCTGGTTGAATTCATACTGGAGACCCTTCCCCTGGATGATGACACCATATTACTGGATGTTTACTGTGGAGTAGGTTTATTCAGTGTCTTCCTGGCGCCGATGGTGAAAAAAGTGATCGGGATAGAATCCAGCCCCAGTGCCTGCGAGGATTACTTATTTAACTTGGCCGAGTTTGAGAATGTGGAGCTATATGATCTTCCAGCAGAGGAAGTGCTCCCCAGCCTGGGATTATCCCCTGATATTGTCCTGCTGGATCCGCCGCGGGGGGGATTGTCCAAAATTGTGCTAGATAGTGTGGCTGATCTGGATCCTGACCTGATCGTTTATATCTCCTGCGACCCGGCAACTCTGGCCAGGGATGTTCTGCGCTTCAACAAGAAGGGATATTCCCTCGATGAATCCACGCCCTTTGATATGTTCCCCCAGACCTACCATATTGAGAGCGTAAGCTTGTTGTCCCGGGCATCCCCGCAAGGGTGATTTATCTCACCTTGCTCTTTGTCTGGTCTAGTGTAAAATTTGATTACTAGAACGGAAAACGGATAACCTACTATTGGAACCCAAGCAGGATTAGGCTGGATTCCAGGCTAATCTCACAGGGAATTCGTTGATGGTACACAATCAGTCTTTGTCTGGATATTTGAAAACCTCTGACCGCATGGTCAGTTTTTTTGCCCTAACTGACATATTCTTTTTGATGACACTGGAGAGCTGCATGCCTGTTTCGAGGGTTGGTCCGGAACAGGCTTTTTTTATCCTACGTCCAAAATAAGTAAGGGTTTGCAAACTGAGTACCTCATGGGAGGCACGGTATGGAAGTCAATAATGATCTAAACCGCGATATTCCGGTACTGAATTGGGATTCTCACCTTGCTGAGCGCACACAAGGTATGCGCAGTTCAGCAATTAGGGAGTTACTGAAAATTACCCAGGACCCGGAAATCATCTCTTTTGCTGGCGGTTTGCCGGCGCCTGATGTTTTCCCAATCCGCGAAGTGGAGGAAGCCTGTACTTATGTTCTCCGCGAGATGGGGGAGAAAGCCCTGCAGTACAGCGCGACCGAAGGTTATCGGCCGTTGAAAGTATTCTTGGCAGACGCGATGCATAAATATGGCGTCCCGGCAAAGGCAGAGAATGTGCTGTTAACCAACGGATCACAGCAGGCGCTGGATCTCATAGGTCGTATATTTATTGATCCGGGAAAATTCGTGCTCACCGGACGGCCTACTTATTTAGGAGCCATCCAGGCCTGGCAGGCTTACCAAGCCCGATTCCACACCATGCGAGTGGATGAACAGGGTATGGTGGTTGATGAAATCGAACATGCATACGAAAAAGCTGTTCAGGAAAGCGGCCGCCCCCCAGCATTCATATATGTACTGCCGAATTTTCATAACCCCGCAGGCACCACCCTACCACTTGAACGCAGGATCAAACTAGCAGAAATCGCTACCAGGCTGGATATCGCCGTGATCGAGGATGATCCTTATGGACAGCTGCGATATGAGGGAGAGGATATCCCACCGATATGCAACCTGATCCCAGAGAGGACAATATACCTGGGCACATTCTCGAAAACCATGGCTCCCGGATTAAGGTTGGGTTGGATTGTAGCCGCGGAATCATTGATGAAAAGGCTGATCCAGGCCAAGCAGGGCTGCGACTTGCATACCGGCACGCTGGTCCAGTATATCGCCAACGATATTTGCGCTCGCGGCATCCTCAAACCTCATATTAAGAAGATACGCCAGGTCTATAAAAAACGACGAGATACCATGCTGGAAGCCCTGACGGAATTCTGGCCGGACGAATGCAAGTGGACCGACCCCGAAGGAGGACTATTCCTCTGGGCTCGGGTACCGGAATCGATCGATACAGACAAGTTCCTGAGGGAAAAAGCCTTGATAGAAAAAGTAGCCTATGTTCCGGGGGTAAATTTCTATCCCAATGCAGATGGCGGGAATGAGGCTATGCGCCTCAATTTCTCCTACGCGCCTCCAGATGTGATCGTGGAAGGAATCAAGCGGCTGGGGATTGCTCTAAAGAAGGAGTTAGCGGATAAATAGTATGGAAAAGTCAGGAGTTCCTTCATTCAAGGGCTGTCGATATCAGATATAATTAATGTCCGTTGGATAAAAACAGGAACGAAAGGATTAAAGACAGAGAATTACAAAAAAACAAGTTCGAACGAACAGGCTTTTATCTAAGGAGGATGATGTGTCACTGATTCAAGATGTTATTGCTAAAACAAAAGAGAAGGACCCTGCACAGCCAGAGTTCCACCAGGCTGTCGAAGAAGTGCTGAACACACTCGAACCCACGGTGGACCGGCACCCCGAATTTGTCCAGGCCAAAATATATGAGCGGATTGTGGAACCAGACCGGGTTATCATGTTCCGGGTTCCCTGGATGGACGACGATGGTGAAGTCCACGTAAACCGCGGTTTCCGTGTGCAGTTTAATAATGCCATCGGTCCCTATAAGGGCGGGCTACGCTTTCACCCTTCGGTCAACCTGGGCATAATCAAATTCCTGGGTTTTGAGCAGATCTTCAAAAATTCCCTGACCACATTACCAATGGGCGGCGGCAAGGGAGGATCGGATTTTGATCCCAAAGGCAAAACCGACACAGAAGTGATGAGTTTCTGCTATGCCTTCATGCGGGAGCTGTACCGCCATATCGGCCCGGATACTGACGTGCCTGCTGGAGATATCGGTGTGGGTGGCCGCGAGATCGGCTATCTGTACGGCATGTATAAAAAAATACGCAATGACCATGCTGGTGTTCTGACCGGCAAAGGCTTGGAATATGGGGGCAGCCTGATCCGACCGGAAGCCACTGGCTATGGGGCGGTTTATTTTGCGGCAGAAATGCTCAAGGTCCGTGACCAGGACATATCGGGCAAAAAAGCGATTGTCAGTGGTTCCGGCAATGTGGCTCAGTACACCATTGAAAAGCTACTTGATCTGGGTGCAACCCCGATCTCCCTGTCCGACTCCAGCGGCACGATCATTGATGAGAAAGGCATCGACCGCGACAAGCTGGCATTTGCCATGGATCTTAAAAATGTCCGCCGCGGCAGGATCAAGGAATATGCTGAAACTCACAAGGTGCCCTACTTCCCAGACATGAGTGTTTGGGATGTTGTCAAACAGGAAGGCATCAAGGCAGAACTGGCATTCCCCTCAGCAACTCAGAACGAAATCAATGCTGAACACGCGCAGGCCCTGGTGGACAATGGATGCACCTGTGTTTCCGAGGGAGCGAATATGCCATCCACCCAGGAGGCTGTGGACATTTTCTTGGAGAACAAGTTGATGTACGGCCCTGGAAAAGCGGCCAATGCTGGCGGCGTTGCTACCTCCGGCCTCGAGATGAGCCAGAACAGCCTGCGGCTGGCATGGACTCGGGAAGAAGTTGATCAGAGGCTGCACGGCATCATGAAGAGCATCCATAAAACAGCTCTGGACGCTGCCGCTTCCTATGGAGATCCAGGCAACTATGTTGTGGGAGCAAATATCGCCGGCTTCTTAAAAGTAGCCAAGGCTATGTTGGCCTATGGCGTAATCTGATCCAAATCACGCTACACAGAAAAACCGCCGGCGCTCAACGCTGGCGGTTTTTGTTCCTGTAGCGATTGGGGTTGCTGATCCTTTCAGCTGTTATTTACTTCCTGTTCAGTGAAGACCACCACTTCTTTCCCTGTGAGCTTTTCTTGCACTTTTTTAATGATCAGGTCCATATGTCCATTATTGGCCACGAAATCCAGGTCGTCCCCGGGAACGGTAAGCACAGGGCAGAGGTCAAAATCATCAATCCAGGAATTGTATAGAGTGTTGAGCTGTTCTAAATATGCGGGATCGATCTGCTCTTCATAGTCCCTGCCCCTGAGCTTGATTCGCTGCTGAAGTGTGGGCACAGAGGCCTTGATATACAGGACCAGATCAGGTGGAGGTAAGAATTCCACCAGGACCTGGTAGAGTTCCCGGTAGGTCTGGTAATCACGCTCGCCGATCTGCTGCTGGCGGTAGAGATTATGGGCAAAGATCTCTGCGTCTTCGTAAACACTGCGATCCTGGATGACAGACCCGGCATGGGAGCAAAGATTCTTATGGGCCCGCAGGCGCCGGGTCAAAAAAAAGACCTGGCTGTGGAATGCCCAGGTATGCATGTCTTTATAGAAATCAGGCAAATAGGGGTTTTCGCTTTCGGGTTCAAAAAAAGGGGTCCAGTTCAGGATGTTGCAGAGCTTTTGTACCAGGGTTGTCTTTCCAACGCCAATGTTTCCAGCAACTGCCACAAACTTTTCCATACTCTCTCCCTAAACGTATCAGCCTTTCCTGCATTTTACTATCTAATCCAGCAGGGATCGGCCAGCAACCTTAAAATATTCAAGATTCATTCTTTTATTTCGCTGTTTGATAAAAAAATCCCGGTTTCAGCTATCAAAACCGGGATCGATTATCATTGAGTTGGCAAGCTCAGCTGCCGAGATGCATAGGCATGATCACGTGTAAAAAGTTATCATCTCCGACTGGACGGATGACACCCGGGCTGGTGGGCTTGGATGTCTCCAGGGCCACATTGGGAGTACCGATCACATCCAGAACTTCTCGCAAGTAGCGGACGTTAAAAGCGATGATGATGTCACTGCCATCGATTGTCGCGTCCATGACCGCTTGACTGGACCCGGTTTCTTCCGATTGGCCGGAAATCTCTACTTCCCCAGGAGAATTTTCCTCAGTTCCGGGACGGATGTTGACCTGGGCAATCAAAGACCCCTCCCGTGCGAAAATCTCGGCCTGTTTACATGATTTCAGGAATGAGGCCGTGGACAGGATGGTCCGTGACAGATGTTCTTTCGGGATGATCTGCTGATAATCTGGGAATGTGCCTTCGATCAGCTGGGAGCTGAGTTCAATATCCTTGGTGCGGAAGATCACCTGGCCGCGCTCAGGCGGGAGGGACATGGTGATAACTTCGCTTCCATCATTGCTGACTCTGGCTAATTCGCTGAGGGCCCGGGATGGGATGACCGCTTTGACCGGAGTAGATACAGATGAGGAAAGCTGGGCTTTCCGAACTGATAGACGGAAGCCGTCCGCAGCTGCCAGGGTGAGGATGTTATCTTCCACGGTGAGAAGGACGCCGGTCAGAATGGGCCTGGCTTCATCATGCGAGGCAGCGAAGACCACTTGTTTGATCATTTCCTTGAGATCAGCTACGTTTATTTCAATTCCTTCCTCAAGATCCAGTGTTGGCATGGGAGGGAATTCTTGGGCATCAATACATTTGATATCAGTGTTGAGCGCCCCGCTTTTGATGTTCAGTGTCTGGGTGGGTTCGTTCAGCACGATATCGGTTTTCGCAGGAGGAATTGTGCTCACCAGGTCCGTGAACGTTCGGGCAGGAACTGTTGTGGATCCCTCTTCCTCGATCTTGGCCCCTATCCAGCAGGTGATACCCATCTCTAGATTGGTAGCAGACAGGCGCAGGCGGCCATCGTCTGTGGCAACCAGGATATTGGCCAATACAGGTAAGGTGCTGCGAGGGGATACAGCACGAGAGACAATGCTCAGCCCATGGGCGAGGTTTTCTTGCAGGACAGATATCTTCATAATAGCTTTCCTATTCTGGCGTGCCGCGACGGCTGGTAAATTGTACAGTAAGTATACAATGAAAGTATAAAACTCGCTAATCCATTTTCTCCTACAAGGTGCTGTTTCCCATCTTGATCCGATGGGTTATTAATTGACATGGACCGAAGCTCATGTTATTATCCCCTACAGTTAGATATGCCTCTAACGGCACTCTTATCCAGAGAGGTGGAGGGAACGGCCCTGTGAAACCTCGGCAACCGGGCAGTGCAATTGGCTGCAGATGGTGCCAACTCCGACAGGTGTATTCTGGAAGATGAGAGGGCAGACTTGAGTTAATGCCCTTTCCTGCAGATCCGGAGGGGCAATTTTCATTAATGAAAGGGAGTTAACTCAGGAGGTTCTATGAGCAGTACACTTAATCATCTTCCCAGTATGTTATTTACATCCGAATCGGTCACAGAAGGCCATCCGGATAAAATGTGCGACCAGATCAGCGACGCTGTTCTGGATGCTTGTATTGACCAGGATCCCCGCTCGCGGGTTGCCTGCGAAACAGCCACAAAAACAGGCTATGTGATGTTGCTGGGCGAGATCACCACCGATGCGGATATCAACTATGATACACTGGCCAGGGACGTCATTACTGGCATCGGTTATGACCGGGCTAAAAAAGGCTTTGATGGCCAGACTTGCGGCGTCCTGGTTGCTATTTCCCAACAATCCAGCGATATTGCCCTGGGCGTAGATGAAGCCTTGGAGTCGAAATCCGGGGAAATGACTGAGGCTGCATTGGAGGCCATCGGCGCAGGGGACCAGGGGATGATGTTCGGATATGCCTGCGACGAGACCCCGACCCTGATGCCCACGGCGATTTACCTGGCCCACAAATTGTCCCAACGAATGGCGGAAGTCCGCAAGAACGACACCCTGGAGTGGATGCGCCCCGATGGCAAAAGCCAGGTGACGATTGAGTATCAGTACGGAAAACCGGTTCGGGTGAACACTGCCTTGATCAGCACCCAGCATGCCCCGGATGTTTCCCAGCAGGAGATTCGAGAAGCGGTCATTCAGCATGTCATGAAACCCGTCCTGCCGGAAAATATGATCGATGATGATCTGATTATATACGTCAATCCCACCGGACGATTTGTCACTGGAGGACCCTTGGGTGACGCGGGGCTGACCGGGAGGAAGATCATTGTTGATACCTATGGAGGCATGGGTCGGCATGGAGGGGGCGCTTTCTCCGGCAAAGATCCTACAAAGGTAGACCGCTCTGGTGCCTATGCAGCCCGTTGGGTTGCCAAGAATTTGGTAGCTGCAGGCCTGGCTAGCAGATGCGAGATCCAGGTCTCTTACGCGATTGGCGTGGCACATCCTCTGAGCGTTAATGTGGAAACCTTTGGAACAGGCAAAATCCCGGACGAGAAGATTGTTGCTCTGATCAAAGAATTCTTTGACCTCCGTCCAGGCGCGATCATTCGTGACCTAAACTTACGCCGCCCCATCTACCAGCAGTTAGCCGCCTATGGACACTTTGGTAGAGATGATTTGGATCTGACCTGGGAGAACACTGACCGGGCTGAAGAGATCAGAAAAGCAGCCGGTCTTTAGGATTGGCACAAAAAAACAGGGCCTGTATTCCAGGCCCTGTTACTTTTTAAGGGGATCCTATTGTTCTATAGATGGGGTTCGAAGGTTTTCTGAAGCTGTTTTTTCGGTTTGAACCCGGCCACCCTGGCTGCCACATCACCGCTGACAAAGAGCAGCAGGGCCGGGATGCCCATAATGCCGTATTGGATAGGAACTGCCTGGTTGGAATCCACATCCATCTTATAGATCCTGGCTTTCCCCTCCCAATCATCTGCAAGCTCTTCGACGATGGGAGTGACCATCTTGCAGGGTCCGCACCAGGCTGCCGTGAAATCAACCAGCACTGGCAGATCAGAAGCAAGTACTTTCTCTTCGAATTCCTCTTCAGTGATATAGTTTACTTCGGCCATCGAGATCTCCTTCTAGATTGAATCCAATCAGTGATTATTCCGGTTTACATAATCCTGACAACTCGTCAGCATTCGATTATACCAAAGTCACCTGTGAACCCCTCGGGGTCTTTTCTACCAGGAGCTGGGTGGAAAAGGCTTCCTTGATCTCGTCTACATGGGTGATCACAAGGATCTTCTTAAAATCATCCTTGACCAGGTTGATGGCTTCGATCAGGCGCTGTCTGCCAAGGCTATCCTGGCTGCCAAAACCCTCATCGATGACCAGGGTTTGCAGTCGGGCTCCCGCTCGCTGGGCAAGGATATGAGAGAGGGCCAGGCGAATAGCAAAGTCGATCCGGAACGATTCTCCTCCTGAGTACATTTCGTAATCACGGACACCGGATTGATCCTGGATTTGGATCTCCAGTGTTTCTTTCTTGTCTTCCCGGCTGGTAACTTTATACTCTCGCTGGGTGATGAAACGGACCGACATATTTCCACCGCTGAGACGTTCCAGGATTTGATTTGCCCGGAGTTCTATTTGGGGGAGAGCTTGCTCGATCAGCAGAGCAGGCACACCGTCTTTTCCGAATGCTCCTTCTAGCTGGCGGTACGCTTTCACTTTCCGAGAGAGTTCGTTTCTCACCTTTTCAAGTTCTCCCCGACGTTCTTTTTGACCCTCCAGCACCGCAACCTTCTGCTGGGCTGCGCCTGTTTCCCGCTGGAGCATATTTTCTTTTTCCTTCAAGGCGAGCAGTTCCCGCTCAGCATCCTTGGTATCGGGGGCTTTATCCCGACCATGCTCAAGATTGCCCCGCGATTTTTCCAGGTCATCTGCCAGGGTTTGGAGATCGTCTTTTGCTTCAGCCAGGCGAATTTTCAGATCATCCATTTCACGGTTAAGTGGTTTTAGGGCTGCCTCCGCCCGTTCAAGCTCGGTTTTTTCTCCCTGGACTATCACCCCACGGCTGCTGAGATCCCTGATCCGGTCATGTTCTGCGGCATCATAGCCGATCTCTTTCAGCTCGGCATTGATCTCATCCAGGATCTGCCGAGCTTCCGGGGCATATTTACCTTCCTGAAGAATCTGCCGGAGATCCTCTAGGATCCCTGCATGGGTTTCCTGCCAGGATTCCTGGTCATTTTCGATGGCTTGAAGTTGATTATTGATTTTATCGGCATCCGCCTGGTATGTGCGCAGTTTATTCTCAGACAAACTGAGGGCAGTGATCTCTTTTTGAAGAGCAGTGACAACCTGGTCTGCCTCTTTTAATGTGGTTTGGTTATCACGGTAGCGATCACCCAGCTCTTTGCCATCGTCCTTGAGTGACTGGATCAGGTTCAACCGATCTGCCGCAGAGAGTTCCTGGCCGCAGAGAGGGCAGTCTGCCCCCTCGGATTCTTCCAGCTCCTTGATGCGTTTTTCCAGGGTTTTCATCTCTTTGAACAGGCGGGGATTTTCTGCTTTGGCATCAGACTGCTGCTGGCGGGCGATGTCCAGATGCTCTTTTTTTTCATCCCTAATCGTTATCTCAGATGTAGCCTGGCTGATCCTATCTTGGATTTCCTTAAGGCGTTCCATTAACCCCGGAATAATATCCAGACTTGCTTCCAACTCTTTCTGGCGAGTCTCCAAGGAGGTGATCTGTTGGAGCAGTCGGGCTTTTTCAGCAGCGAGCTGCATTAACGGATCCTGACGTTTGATCTCACTTTCACGAAACTTTCCGGCTGTCTCTTCCCAGGCCACCAAAGAAGCCTGGGCTTCTTCCCAGGCTTGGTAACTATCCTGGATATCCTTGGCGCGGCCGAGAATTATCTGGAAGGTCTCCGCTTCAGCCGCGCGCTGAGCCAGTTTATCCTCGATATCGATAATCTGTTTTTCTTTCTTTTCCAACTCTTTGGCGGAGGCCTCCACCAATCGCTCCTGTTCTATAAGTGAGGCGAGTACAGTCTGTTGGTCTTCCAGCCATCGTTCAACGGTTTCTCTCTCTTGGATAGCTCCATTAAGCTTCTCCTCCAGGGAGTGGAGATGGTTTTTTCTCTCTTCCTCTTCTTCCAGTTCGGAGACCAGTTCGGTTATGCGGCCTTCCAGGCGGTCCAACTCGCTCTCAGTATTTCGCCTGCTTTTTATGGTCTTGTTCCGGTATACTTCCCAGATTTCCAATCCAAGGATACTGGAAAGGATTCGCTTCCGGGAGGCAGGAGTTTGCTTTGTGAACTGATCCGCTTCCCCCTGCAGGAAAAAGGACGCGTTCAGGAATGATTCGTAATCTAGACGAAGAATTCCGACGATCTTCTGTTCAGTTTCCCGCAGAGTTCGTTCGGCCAATGTATTCCAGTGGATCTTTCCATTGGTCTCATTCCGAATCTGAAGATCCAGTTGGCTGGAGTCCCCCCGAGGATTGGTGCGGGTGACCTTGTATTGATTTCCTTCATAGCTGAAGACCAGACTGACTACGGCCCGGGAGGATTTTTGATTGATAACTGATTCGTCATGTTTCCTGGCTCTGCCGAACAGAGCCCAAGTGATCCCATCCAGCAAAGAGGACTTGCCGGCCCCGTTTTCACCGGTGACGCAGGCCAATTCAAAGCCCGTGAAATCTACTTCCACCGGCTCCATGTAGGACAAAAAACCTTCCATGGTTAGAGAGATGGGGATCATGTTCCAATGATAACAGAATCTTTCCCGGTCAGCCTAAGACGGGAGATGAAAACCCTAGAATCCGATTTCGCCCTTGACGGTCTGGAGTAGTTTTTCCGCCTGGAGCTCGGACAAGCAGTAATAGGAAGCATTAAGATGTTCGGCGATTTCCTGGGCCAAGCCCTTGTCGAACTCTTTGTGCTCCATGTTGATCACCACGCTTGGGATCTTGTCATCGGCAAATTTCTCAGCAATCTTGTAGGCTTCCTCTTGGGGAGGCATCTTTGAAATTGCTACATTGCCGACCCCGTCAGTAAGCAGGATCATCAGCGATTGGGTATCGGGGTGGGCCAACTCTTCCCGCTTGATGACTTCGTATGCCAACTTCAATCCGGCAGAGAGGGGTGTCTTGCCGCCGATGGGGATGTCAGCCAGGTAGCGCCGGGCCAACTCTACCGAGTTGGTGGGCGGCAGCACTACCTGGGCCCGGTCTTTTTGAAACACGATCATGCCCACTTTATCGCGCCGTTGGTAGGCGTCCGTTAGAAGGGAAAGAACTGCACCTTTGGCAGCGCTCATTCGTTCCGCCACAGCCATCGACCAGGAGGCATCCACGACAAATAAAATAAGGTTGGCAATTTGCTTCACCCGCACCTTGCGCTGCAAATCATGTTTGCGGATGGAAAAGGCCAGGCGGGGGTCCTTGCTGCGGCGCTGACTTTGAAAGGGGGCAGCGGCACGAATGGTAGCGTCAAAGGCGATATCAGAAAGATCGCCGTTTGCGGATCGGGACTGAATATACCGGCCACGCCGGGTTTCTGTTTTGGTTTGGGAACGACGGCCGCTGCTGCGGCGCTGTTGGCGGTCCAGGGGCGCTTCGATTTTGTCCGGGTCGATGGCATCTCCGATTTTCACTGGATTACCACCTTCCCACCACGCAGAGCTGGTACTTTCAAATACATCCCCTGTGCCGCTATCTGCCGGCACTTCGAGATTCGGTGTATCAGAAACGGTGTTTGCTAGTGTTTTTTTTTATCCCCGTTGTCACCCATTTCCGCACCTCTGGGTTCTCCGTCCTCTCCGACTTCATTATCACCTTCGGAGGAAGCACCAGCCAGGCTCTCGATCTTCTCAGCCAGTTCTTCAGCGGATATCTCCGCCTGTTGGAAGGGTCCGCGTTTGATCCGGTGGGGGTAGGCCAACTCTGCAGCCAAGCCGATATCCCGCCCATTAATGGCTTTTCTGCCTTCAAAAGCGGCATGAGCTCGGGCAGTTTTCAGGATCACCAGGTCAGAGCGGTGCCCATCGACTTGCAGTGAAGTGCTCAAATTGGCGATATCCACCAGATTCCGGGAGGAATACTGAACTTCGGGAAGGATTTTCCTGGCCTGGGAGATCTGTTCTGAGAGTTCCTGCTCCTTGGGAAGCCACTCTTCCCGGAAGGATTCCGGATCCTCTTCATAAGAGAGATGCCTTTCCATGATCATGACCCGTTCATGGGTATCCCGGATACCTCGTATATCGACCGAAAGCGCAAATCGATCCAGAAGCTGGGGTCTGAGGTCGCCTTCCTCTGGATTCATGGTTCCGACCAGGATGAAACGGGAGGGATGAGCAAAGGAAATGCCTTCACGTTCAACGATGTTCATGCCCATAGCGGCGGAATCCAAAAGCAGGTCTACCACGTGGTCATCCAGCAGGTTGACCTCATCGATATAAAGCAGTCCGCGGTTGGCGTCTGCCAGCACACCTGGTTCAAAATGGCGTTCTCCCTTTTGAATGGCTTTTTCAATATCGAGAGTGCCTACCACGCGGTCTTCCGTAGCGGAAACAGGTAGATTTACAAATGGAGTGGGCAGCATTTCACCCTTGCGCTGATCACCATTTGAGGATTTTTCGCGGCATTCCGTGCACCAGGTCGAAGGCCGGTTCGGATCGCAGCCGAAGCGGCAGTCTGCGAATGTTTCCACAGTGGGCAGCAGTTCAGCTAAAGCGCGAGCTGCGGTGGACTTAGCAGTGCCGCGTTCTCCCCTGATCAAAACCCCACCGATGCGGGTATTGACTGCGTTGAGAACCAGGGCGCGTTTCATGCGTTCTTGGCCAACTATGGCGGTAAAGGGGTAAATTGCTGTCATAAAAAATCCCTGAAGCATGGCCTGTCAGACTGTTTTTAACGGATTATTGTCAAAATCATCATAAAAATGACATATGCCATATTCCAGCGTCTATCTTACCACAAAGGTTGCCAAGTTGAGTTTTGCACTGTATAATTGTGTCCATTCTAAAATGGAGCGTGCCCTACTTATGGAAGAAATGAAGTCCCAACAAGGGGGAGAAGCAATGAGCGATAGTTCTGCCCCTCACGAAATCATGGATATGGAAACCCTTTTAGCCCAGGAAGGATTGGGCTTGGGGAACATCCCCGAAAGGGGTGATATCCGCAAAGGCGTAATTACTGCTATTACACCCAATGAGATCTTGATCGATGTTCAGTCCAAAGCCGATGGCCTTATCGCCGGACGGGAATTGGAAGGGATCAACCCCAAGACCTTGGAAAAATTCCAGGTCGGTGAGGAGATCACGGTCTATGTCCTTGAACCCGAGGATATCAACGGTCATGTAGTGCTTTCCTATACTCGCGCCCAGGAAGAGAAGGATTGGGAAGAGGTGGAACAGCATCTTGAGTCAGGTGAGGCGATCACCACCTTTGTGGAAGGATATAACAAGGGCGGATTGCTGGTACCTGTAGGCCAGCTGCGGGGCTTTGTGCCCGGATCGCTGGTCAGTGTGTTCCGTGAAGGCGATGGGGGTTCCCCCGAAGATCGCTGGAACGAGGCCATTGGCAAGGAGATCACCTTAAAGGTCATCGAAGTGGACCGATCCCGCCAGCGCCTGATCCTTTCGGAACGGGATGCTATTGGAGAAACCCGGGAAGCGATCAAGGATCAACTGCTGGACAATTTGTCCGTAGGCGACCGGGTCACTGGTTACGTCAGCAGCCTGGCGGATTTTGGCGCCTTTGTGAATATCCAGGGTGTGGACGGACTGGTTCACCTTTCCGAGCTTTCCTGGGATCACGTTGATCACCCCAGCGACCTGGTGAAAGTTGGACAGGAACTTGAGGTTGAAGTGATCAGCATTGATGAGGAAAAGCGCCGCATCGGCCTCTCGATGAGAAGGCTTCAGAGCAACCCCTGGATTGAAAAGGCCGAGATCATCAAAGAAGGCCAGCTTATTCAGGGCACGATCACAAACCTGACCGATTTTGGTGCGTTTGCGCGCATTGAAAATACAGATCTGGAAGGCCTGATCCACATCTCGGAACTGAGTATGGACCGAGTGGGACATCCTTCGGAAGTGGTCAGCGTAGGTGAGACCCTGGCTCTGCGGGTGATTAGCCTGGATATGGAACGACACAGGATCGGCCTAAGCCTCGAAAAGGTCGACTCTGATGAATACGCCGCCCAGGACCTGGAGCAGATCCAGGAAGAGCTCTCAGAAGAAGGCGGATTGGACAAGATTTTGGCTGGAATGGAAGAGCAGGAAACTGATATAGTCGAGGATGAAGCAGTTCTCGATGAAGTCGATGCCCCTGAAGCTGATCTAGCTGAAGAGGATGAATCCACTCCAGAGGAAGAACCAGCATTGGATGAAGAGGCACCCGAAGAAAGTGAGGAAGAAGAGGCTGCCGCTGAAACTGAAATAGCTGACGAGAGTGAGGCCAAACCGGAGGAAGAACCAGCGCCGGAGGAAGAGGATCAGGTAGAAGCTCCTCCAGACGAGGAGTAAACCTGAAATAAAAAAGCGCATCTTCCTCGATGCGCTTTTTTGTTTTTTAGGGGAAATATTATAAAAATTACATTAATATATCTCCTTAGGCAGGTTTTTAAAATGGAATTTGGTAGAATGTCCATAACATAATAGTGGGGAGTGCTAAGTCTATTTAACGTTGCTGATATCTGGGAAACCCCCGGATCATTATTGGAGGTAGTCTTTTGGCTAGCATGGAGCGATTTACCCAACGAGCCCGACGGGTTCTGAGTTTGGCCCATAAAGAGGCCGAACGGATGAAACACCCTCAGATAGGGACTGAACACCTGCTCCTGGGCCTGCTTCTTGACCAGGGAGGTATTGCCGGCCAGGTCTTAAGAGACCTGGGTGTGGATATAGATAGTGTCCTGGCAATTACAGAAAGCATTACTGGGTATGGAGAACATTCTGGGGATGCCCTGGCGCTTTCAAGGGGAACACAGCGCGTCCTGGAGCTGGCTGTTGACGAGGCCCGAAACCTCAGTCACCACTATATTGGCGTGGAGCATATTCTGTTAGGCATGGTCTCCTATGGGAAAGGCATCGCCAATGATGTACTGACCCAGATGGGCATCACATCAGAGCAGATCCGCCGCCAGACCCTGCGGGTGATCGAGGAAAGCAAAGATAAGAATAAGATCCAGCAGGAACGCGGCCAGGGCGGGAAGACCAAACGGGCAAAGACCAAGAGTTCAACTCCGATGGTGGACCAATTGGCTGTGAACCTGACAGATTTAGCTGAGGAAGGCAAACTGGATCCGGTTATTGGCCGGGAAACTGAGATCGAGCGCGTCGTGCAGATACTGGCTCGGCGCACGAAGAACAATCCTGCCTTGATCGGTGAGCCAGGGGTTGGCAAAACGGCCATAGTGGAAGGATTGACTCAACGCATTGCTGACGGTGAGGTACCTGCACCACTGCTAGGAAAACGTGTCCTGCAGCTGGATCTCGGGTCTGTAGTAGCCGGCACAATGTACAGGGGACAGTTCGAGGAGCGCTTGAAGAGAGTGATCTCAGAGCTGAAGAAGTCTGATGCCATTCTATTTATTGACGAAGTGCATATGCTGGTGGGCGCTGGTTCAGCTGGCTCTGCCATGGACGCGGCCAATATACTCAAACCTGCCCTCTCACGAGGTGAACTTCAGGTAGTAGGTGCTACTACTCTGGATGAGTACCGAAAACATATCGAAAGTGACGCCGCTCTGGAGCGGCGCTTCCAACCGATCACGGTGGATGAACCCACCAAGGAAGAGACAATAGAGATCTTGCAGGGAATCCGACCTGCTTATGAGGATCATCACCAATTAAAAATATCCGACGAGGCTCTTGAGGCCGCTACGGACCTTTCAGCGCGTTATGTATCCGACCGGTTCCTGCCGGACAAGGCCATAGACCTGGTCGATGAGGCCTCCTCTAGGGTTCGCATGTACAAGAATCCCATCGGCGATGAAGCCAAGGATGTGGTTTATAAGCTGCGATCTGTGCGCAAAGAGATCAAGAATGCTGAAGAGGAACAGATTCCCTCGGCAGACCTGGAAAATTTGGAAAAATCCCTCGAAGATCAATTGGAAGACCTCAAAGCTGCCTGGGACCGGGACAGCAGTCCAACCGTAACAACTGAAGACATCGCTGAGATAGTTTCCATGTGGACAGGCATCCCGGTGATGGAACTAGCAGAGGAAGAATCTGACCGCCTTCTGCATATGGAAGAGGAACTACACAAACATATCATCGGCCAGGAAGAAGCTATCGAAAAGATCGCAAAAGCTGTCCGACGCTCCAGGGCAGGGCTGAAGGATCCAAAACGCCCTGTGGGTTCCTTTATCTTCCTGGGACCAACGGGCGTGGGAAAAACTGAGCTTACCAAAGCCCTGGCTAAATTCATGTTTGGCAGCGAGGACGCCTTGATCCACCTGGATATGTCCGAATTCATGGAGAAACATAGTGTCAGCCGCCTGGTTGGTGCTCCTCCAGGATACATCGGCTACGATGATGCTGGACAGCTGACGGAAGCTATCCGCCGCAGGCCCTATTCCATAGTGGTCTTTGATGAGATCGAAAAAGCCCATCAAGAAGCTCACAATATGCTGCTGCAAATCATGGAGGAAGGCCATATCACCGATGCACGGGGCAGGACAGTGGATTTCCGAAATGCCATGATCATTATGACTTCAAATATCGGTGCTGATCTGATCCAGAAGAATGCCTCGATCGGTTTTGATCTAGCCAATGATGAGGAGCAATCTCGCAAGCGGGATTATGATGATATGAGCCGAAAGCTCCATAAATCCCTCAAGGATACATTCCGACCCGAGTTCATCAATAGAGTGGATTCAGTGGTTGTCTTCCATGCTCTGAGCAAGGAAAATATCTATGAAATTGTCAGTCTGGAACTGGATAAGGTCCGCGAGAGATTGATCGATCGGAATATGCGCTTGGAGATCACGCCAGAAGGCGTAGAGCTACTGGCCAAATTGGGCTACAATCCCGAAATGGGAGCCCGGCCGCTCAAGCGGGTGATCCAGGAGAAGATCGAGAATCGGCTTTCCGATGCTGTCCTATCCAAGAAATTCCAACCCGGGGATATCGTACTGATTGGTGCGGATCGGGAAGTGGAGGGTGAGGAAGAAGGGGATATCACCTTAGAAAAGGGTGATCCAGCAATCTACGGTAACGCATTTTTACCAGACAAGGAAGATGAACCAGTTGCTGTAGGATAACGGGATATCCTGTTTGAAGTAAATAGGACCGGGGCCCACAAAGAGCTCCGGTCTTTTGTTATATCAAGGCCAGAATTTCCGCGCTGTGACTGGCAGGGGAGACTTTTTTGAATACAAGCTGGATCATTCCCTCTGGATCGATCAGGTAGGAAGTACGATGGACTCCTTCATATTCCTTGCCAAAGCTTTTCTTGAGTCCCCATACATCGTAAAGCTCACAAACCGAGTGGTCAATATCCGCCAGCAGAGTGAAAGGCAGCTGGTACTTTTCTCGAAACTTTAGGTGCGAATGGGTTGTGTCAGGGCTGACTCCCAGGATCGTAACTCCAGCATCCGCGTAAAGACTGTAATCATCCCGGAAATTGCATGCCTCGGTAGTACAGCCGGGTGTATCGTCCTTGGGATAGAAATATAGAAGAACGTGGCCGCCACGGTAGTCGCTCAGTTTGTGGTCGACTCCATTTTCATCTGGCAGGGTGAATTCTGGCGCAGGGATTCCTTCCAGTAAAGGCATGATTTCTCCTTGAGTATAAATTACCGGTTAGCAGAATTATATTCCTGAAAGCTGTATAGGTCATGGGCGCTTACAGCCTTGATCTCATCGCCATTTTTATCTAATAACGCACGCAATTGAGGAATGTGCCCACCCAATATTCTACCTGCCAGCCTGTTCGGAAGGAAATTCATCTGATAGGCAGAACTTCCCCGGCTATGCAGATCCGATCCTTTGTGGAAAGGGGAGGCGGCATCACCGCAGTGCAGCAACCAGTTCCCCGGTTTGCCAATGGCCACACCGCAATGTCCCCTGGTGTGTCCAGGCATGGGGATCAATAGGAAATCAGCTTCCGGGGTCTCTATAATAGGGATCCCTGCCAGGCCGAACCAGTCTACCAGGGGCGCCTCATGTATGACCCAATCTGGTTCGTGGGACCAATGTTCTTGAACATAGGCGAATTCCATTAGGCCTCGCGGGTGTTGGATAGCCTGGTATTCTTTTTTGTAAATGTGGACCCTGGCCCAGGGAAAATCCGATAATCCTCCAGCATGATCGATATGCAAATGGGTCTGGATGATGTCCTTCACATCCTCCGGCTGGAAGCCCAACTTCTCCACCTGCCTGATGGCAGTCTCATCTGGATCGCGCGGCACACCCATCCAATTCAGAAAGAAGTTCATTTTCGGGGAGGGCTGGTTATAATCCCGGGTTCCGAAACCAGTATCTATCAGGACCAGACCCTGGCTGGTCTCAACCAGCAGGCAGTAGACGATTGCCTTTACATCCACAATAATGGGCAGGAGAGTGCCGCAATTTAAATGGTGGACTTGCATGATTTCACCTCAATTTTTTTTATTCAGTGGTCTGGGATTGATTCTGCCCGTTGAATGCGTTTTTTCAAAGAGGGGTGGGAGTGCAGGAGGAATTCAACCCAGGAAGGGGGGTCAATTTCAGCCAGGTTCTGGTCACTCAGGCGCCGCAGGGCGGAGGCGTAAGCCGTGCCATTGCCTGTCAACTGTAAGGCAAATTCATCTGCAAGAATCTCCCGCCAGCGGCTGAAGCTGTTGCTGAGGGGGGAAGTTAAAAGGCCGTAGAAGCCCAGGCAGATAACAAAGAGGGGCAGGGCAGCCAGATCGGCTGTGGATTGGAAGCCAAAAGCCTTGATTCCCCAGTCCAGGACCAATGAGGTTAAGTATAGACCGCCCAGTGTGATTCCAGATCCCACGGCAATACTAAGGGGGATGTCATGATTGATCTGGTGGCCCAGTTCATGGGCCAAAATCGTCTCGATCTCATCAGGACTGAACTCATCCAGCAGAGTATCGCCAAGAATGATCCGGCGAGTATTACCCAATCCGGTAAGACCGGCGTTAGCAGATTTGGTTCGCCGGCTCATGTCAAAACGGAATACTCCCATAACTGGTGCGCCAGCCTTCTCAGCCAGTGCCAGGAGGCGATCCCTCAAGTTCTGGTTTTCCTCCCTAAGAGGTGTGAATTGATAGAAAATGGGAAAAAGCAAAATAGGTGCCAGGTTGGATAGCAGGACATTAAAAAGAAGCAGAAAAACTGCAGCCCATAACCACCAAGACCCAGGTGAGGATCTCAGCAGGTAGTAGATTGCTTCTAGAACCAATCCGCCCAGTAAAACAGAGATGGCTAGTCCCTTGGCGAGGTCGGCAAGCCAGCCTTTCAGGTCTTGGTTGGACTGCTGGAAGCGGTGAGGAAGGATATACCCGGTGTAATAAGATAGCGGCAGGTCGAGAAGAGTGAAAACCCCTCCAAAGACCGCGCCATATACCAATACAGCCAGCCAGGGATTGGTAGTCCAGCTTGTAATCCAGTCCCTCAAAAAGGCAGACCATCCAGTAAGAAGCCAGGCCAGGAGCAGGACAGTCCCCAAGAATAGGTCGAGGAGCATGAATCGGCGCCGGATATGGGCGTACTTCTTGGCCAGCTCCTGGCGTTCAGGGTCCAGATTCTTAATCTCCAGGGGGATGGCTTGTTGCGGGGATAACATGTCCTTGATCCTTATCTATTTGTCTAGTAGAGCCAAGATGAACATCAGAATGATTATAGCTGAAAGGAAAGCCCCTTCATTTGAGTTAGACCTTACAATCTTGGACCGATACTTGAAAGCTGGTTTTCAGGCGTGTAAAAGGGATATATAATAAATGGCAATGGCTGGTGATAAGATCACACTCTACGCACTCGATTGCGGCACCGTTAACTGGCGGCTGTACCGCATGGAATACCACTATGACGGGGAAAAGGCCCGGCATGTTACCAGTCCCCTGTCTTCCCCCCTGGCGAACTTTTCAGACACAAAACTACCCGCTGTGGTGTTATTGAATACTGCAGGCACGGATGTGGAAGCCGTCGGGGAAACAGCGCTAGGGTTCCAGGAAGACCACCAGGCCCGCGTGCGGCTGCGGGAATTCTTTAAACCATCTATTGGTTCCCATCTGACCAATCATCCCGAACCTCACCAACAGCGTTACAGCCATTTTGAAGCGCTGCTTTATACACGCCTGCTGTTGAGAACATTGATCGAACAGATCCGGATCGAGAAATACAATGATGAGGAATTTGATGACGGGGTCCATTTCTCGATCGCCTACCCTGATCGCTGGCGGACGGAAGATGGTGGAAAGATATTTGAGGATTACTACCATGTCATCCTGGAATGTTTTCCGCCAGAGCTGGCCGAACAGGTCCATTTTGTGCCCGACTCCGAGGGAGTGATCCTGGGGCTAAAGGACCAGGCGCTATTGGACAGCTTTCATCCGAAAGATCTGAACCTGATCATTGATGTAGGGGCCAGTACAACCACGCTCCATGCCAGGAAGTTTAATCATGAAACCGGCGGCCTGACCAATATCAATCGTTATGAAGAGCCCTTTGGGGGAGGGCTTTATGATGCTCTTCTGGCCCAGCATCTCTCCACCCAGTTGGATATCCCTTCTAAAATATTGGCCAACGACCATTCAGCTTTTATGGTTTTACGCCTCAAGAGCCAATTGATCAAGGAGGCCCTGAGTTTGCAGGCAGTCCGAGGGGAACTAACCCTTGATCCCCACTCTGCCCTGAACTCCCTGGCGTTGGTGATGAATAGCGGCCAGGTATTCAGGTCTCAAATTAAACTCACTTTAGGAGATTTCAATCAGCTGAATCAGCCTTTGGATCAAGCCTTTCAAGAAGTCCTTAACCGCGGGTTGAAGGAGATGGAGATCGATGAGGAATCAATCGGCAAGGTGATCCTTCTGGGTGGCGGAGTCATGATCCCCGGCATCTTAAATGGCATTCGGGAACGGTTTGACATTAACCGCGTGATCTTCCCTGAGAATCCCCAGGAAATGATCGTCCGCGGCATAGGCCTGGCTTTTACAGATTCCATCCCTGAAAGGGAGTGGGAGGAAAAGCAACACATACCTGTCAAAAAAACAGGTTGGCGCCTGATGGATGAAAATGGGAAAGTGATTGATATCAATAAGGAGATCTTGATCGCTGGGCGAAGCCAGGAGGCTGATGTGCAGTTAGCCAGTACCAAGTGTTCCAGGACCCATGCCTTGATCCGCCTGGAGGGCAACGCCCTGACCTTGATCGACCTGCGAAGCAAAAATGGCACTTTTATTAACAAAACCCGACTGACTCCCAACACTGGACAAAGCCTCCGTGATGGTGACGAGATCATGTTCGGTGACCAGAGATTTATGCTGGAATAGGTATGCCCCAATAATGAAAGAGCCCCGGATATTATTATATACGGGGCTCTTTTTTTGATATGGAAACAGCTGGATTTATTGCGGATCGCTGAGGATGAATTCCGCCATCGCGGTGATCTCGTCAGCTGACAAGAGGTCGCTGAATGACGGCATGGGGCCAGATCCATTTGTTATCGTGGCCTGGTAAACAGTGGCGTCCAGGGTCAATCGTTCAGGCAGGAGCGCTGGGCCTCTGCCACCGGAACGGTCTGCCCCGTGGCAGCGGGCGCAGCGGGCAGCAAAGATAGCTTCGGGGTCAATTTCCGGGGCTGCGGGAGGTTCTCCTTCTTCTACCTCTGCGGCATTCTCTACCTGGGTTTCTTCTCCTTCGGAGGTTGGGGCTAATGATGGGGCAGGGGATTCTGAAACCCAGCAGGCAGCCAGCAAAAGAACCAGGAGTGTGACTAAGATGATTGGTAACCAATATTTGGACATAATATCCTCCATATGTACCGGTAAGCTTTACTATAATATACCTTAAGAAAGTTGGACTCCAGCTACCATTCTAACACCCTGGAAGGGAAAGTAACTCATGCGAAGATTACCCTCCACATTGGAAGCCCGGACTCAAGCGCTGAGGGAGAACCGCTACTTGAAAGGATTAGACAGCGAGGCATTGAAGATCCTGGCAGATAACACTCATTTGTTATCTTATGTAAGCGAGGAAAATATACTTCTCGAAGGACAACCAGGGCCGGGTTTATTCATCATTGAATCCGGCCGCGTGAAGATCTTTAAAGGATCACCTTCCGGGAGGGAAATGATCATCAATGTCCTTGAAGAGGGAGATTCTTTCAACGAAGTGCCGGTCTTTGACCAGGGCGAGAACCCCGCCAATGTTGAAGCGGTCATGGATACCCGATTGTGGCTGATCGAGGCAGGAGCATTGGAGTCCTTGATTGGCGATCATCCCCTGGCCGCCCGGCAGATCATCATCAATCTCTCCCAGAACTTGCGCATGTTGGTGGCCAAGGTGGCGGAGTTATCTTTTTACACAGTGACTGCCAGGCTGGCTCGTCTATTGCAGGATCTTCCAGAAACCCAACTGGCAGGCAGCGGACAGGCCCGGTTGACCCAGGATGAGCTGGCGGCCCGGGTTGGCACAGTGCGGGAAGTGGTCGCCCGCTCTCTAAAGGAGCTGGAAAATATCGGCGCCATCGAGGTCCAGCGTGGAAGGATCAAAATCCTGGACCGGACAAAGCTTATAGATTGGGAATACTAAAAAACCCAATTTCCCCCCTATCCCAAAAAGACCGCTGCAGGTTGAGGGTTGGTCTAACCATTCTGATAGTATCTTATGGGATGTAGAACCCGCCAACGAAGGAAATACTCATTAAAAACAAAATTACCGGGAGCAGCCGGTATACTGTTTCCTGGGACAGGATAGGTTTACCGGCTCTTAGGAAGGCCAGCAGCAATCCAACAAGGCCGATAAGCGCCCCGCCCAGACTGATCAGCAAATAGCTCGGGGGGAAGGAGCCCACAATAACCATCGTGAGGGGAAGAAAGATGATTGTTAACCCGGCTACGCCGTGGAACAGAGCAAGGACCAGGGTGGCTGCATTTCCTGAAAGAGTATACCTGGTAACGCCTGTAACCCCAAATCCAATCATACAAAATACCAGATAAGGGATGAAAAAGGCGGGGAGGTGAATAGAGACAAGTCCTAATGATGTACAGAGGGGTATTGCTGTCGAGACGATTACTACTGCCTGGCTTTCCAATCCCTCAAAACCAAGGATGATCAACAAAAGACAGGCTACAAGGAGGGTGCCAAATCCGGTTGTGTAAATCCAGATGGAGAGAGGCGGAAGCCTTTCAAGGCCGGCGATAATCTGATAGGCAGAAAGCAATACTGTCCCCAGTAGGAGCAAACGATCACGTATGGTTATCTTGTACATGGGATCAGATCCCCGTGAAGAACATCAACAGCATCGCGCTTAACATATACAGGGAAGCGTATTTGAATAAGCCAAAGGTGATGCGGTCCGAAGGGGATCTTAAGCTCTGTATTGCCAGTACAAATAAACCAGCGGATAAGACCACCAATAGTCTCAGGAAACCCCAGGATAAACCAACCCCGTAGGATGCCAGCCCAAACGCCAATGTAGCCAGGACGCTGGAGATGGCAATGATCAGACGGGTTGCCTGGAAGCTATAGGTGCTTGGAAATGTAGGCACATTGGCTTTTTGATAATCCTCATGATAGCGGATGCTAAAGGTGAGTATATGGGTGGGTATCCAGAACAGGACACCCAGCGCGAGGGCGATACCCACCCAGTCGATCTGTCCGGTTCCCAACACCCTTCCAGCCAGAACGGGCATACCTCCGGATATACCGCCCCAGATAATTGACCAGGCCGTACGTCTTTTTAGCCAGATGGTATAGATCACTACATCAAAGAATAATCCGGCAAAAACCACGGCCCCATAAAAGGGATCGATAAGCAATGCCCAGGAAACGCCAATAATTGAAAGAGACAGGCCAAAGATCAAAGCCTCTTTTGGCGAGGTCTCTCCAGTGCTTAAGGGGCGGTTACATGTCCGCGGCATTTTGGCGTCGATATCGCGGTCGTACCACATATTTAGCACAGTGCTGCCGCTGATCGAAAGCAGCAGGCTTGCTGTCAATCCCAGGACTGTAGCCAGGTTGAGCACCGGACAGCGTGCACTCATATACCCTGCAAGCCCCGTGATTAACAGCAGCCCTGTTTGAAGGGATTTAACCAGGGGAAGATATTTTCTCTTGGCAGTTGCTAATTTCGATCTCAGTTCATTCATGATACATACCAATGGCCTGTTTACTGATAAATTGATCCAGCAGAATTAATCATGAGCGCAGCGGAAACCAACATCAGGGCTGAAATAGGTCGGGCCAGCACTATTGAATTTCCAAACGCGTAAATCCACCTCGTAAGAGAAGAAACTACCTCCCCGCATATGGCGGTAGTGCTGTTTGGGGTAATCATCCCCGGTCCACTGCCAGACATTGCCAGCCATATCATACAGGCCATAGGGGCTGGCCTGATCCCGGGTCTCATACCCATCATATGTGTTTCCATTATAAAACCCAACCGGCGTAGTGTTTCCCAATTTACCATATATTTTCTCAAAAAGATCGAAGGACGAATAGTAATTTGCCTGGTTGCGCTCAATATCGTGACCCCAGGGGAATGGTAGGCCATGACCATCCTCATCAATGGTTGTTCCCCGGGCAGCTTTTTCCCACTCTAACTCCAGGGGTAATCGCCAGCCGTAATAGCTGCAGTAGGCATCAGCCCCAAACCAGGTCAGCATGGTTGCGGGATGGTTGGCATATCCCGGGATGGCGCTGAACTCGCCATTTTCATATAAGATGCGAGATGCGGCATCTTCTAGGGAGTATAGCAATTTATCCCCGCTGGTAATCTCTTCCTCGTGCTCGTAGCCATCGAAGGGTTCACCAGGATAGGGGCCGTAGACCCCGTAGACAGTAAAGATATTTTCACTTTCATGGACTTCGACATCACCGATGCTTATGGTATGGTCTGCAACGGCCTCATTGAGAAATCTGGCAAATTGCTCATTGGTGACATCCGTAATCATCATTTGGTAATCGTAGTTCATTTCCGTGATATGGTCATGGATCCCGCTGGCAAAATCCCCCGCAGGAATCACAACCCAGCTATCAGAATCAATTCCAGTATCAATAAAATCGGGGGGGTCCGCGGTCGCGATATCAGGCGTTGGGCCGCAGGCGGATAACAATAAGATTACTATTAGGAGTAAGAAGCGTTTCATTCTGAGACCTCCTCAAGGGCTGAAGTAAGCTCTTTGAGTTTTTGTTTTTGTTCCTCAATTTCTGCCTGGGCATTAACTCTTATTTCGTTTGTTAATTCAGTTGCCCAAAGCCCTTTTTTCCGGAACAGATCGTATAGGCGCCAGATCAAGAATAGGGCCAGGATGACCAGGACGGCAGCCAGGCCTATGTCAGTTAATAACATGGTTGTATTAACCAGAGGCTGCTGAGCAGTTTTATCCACAAATAAGCTCTTCAATGAGAAGATCGTTACAGACCCAAAAGCGATATCAGATCCTATGATCAGGATCCAGCCAAACCATTTGCGTGCTTTTCCTTTTAAACCGGCCAGGTCTGCGAAATAAAATAAAATAATGGTGGCGATCAATCCTGAAAGAATATGCCAGTGTCCCGTCAGGGTGATCCTCTCTTCCCTGTGGGGCAGAACCCTCATAATCTCATCGAGTTTGGCAGCCATAAAAAGGCCAATGAAACTGACATTGAAATTCATAAATACCATCTGCCAACCAGAACCAAACTTCAAGGGGTCGCGGGTCAGTGCCTTGAGCTTGTGCCAGGCATTGGGTTTTTCCAATCCCATTTCAGCTGTGCCGTCCTTGATGAGTTTGTCCCAGGAATAGATCACGTAGAACAAGCCCGCCAGGAGGATCAAGGCAGATCCCCCGTAAATGATGGTATGGGCCCACTCCAACCAGGTCACTGAGAGCGCCCCCACCGTTGTGATAATTGTTCCCGCGATCATTGTTGGCATGGTGATCTTGTGTAAGATCCCTTTGAACTTCATCCACCGGCCGACTACGAGGGTGATACCCACTGCGACCAAAGTGACCATGATGTGCAGATGACCGATTATTGCCCGCTGTAAGACGGTCTTATCGGGTATGCGGATCAAGTCCTCGGCCAGGAAAGTCTCATGACCGTTGCTCCAATATGAGCCGGACACCGCGCCAAAAGTTGCCGAAACCAGCGTGCATGCCGCCATAGTAAAAAACGCAACCCGTTCCAGGTCCAGGCCTTTTTTGGTTTTGGATTGTTCGGAGTCTGGAGGGAGACGGTATTCCACCTTCCAGGGCCAGAGGGCTGCACAGAGCAGGATCCCGGAGAAGAAAACCAGGGACTGACCAACCAGGAACAGACCGTGGAAAGCGTAATTGTGCCCGAAATATCCAAAGATCAAACCGAAGATCAGAGAGGTTAAATAACCGATCGTGATCGTGGCGTTGATCATCACCCGCTCATGGTTCTTCATTTTGACGATCGCAGTGATGAAATATACTTCGATCGCAACCACGGTCATGGCGATAGTGTGGTAAAGCATAATGATACGGCCTTCCCTTTCAGCCTGGACGAGATCAAGCCCCAAGAGCCGAACCGTTATATCCCTTACTCCCCACTCTACCATCGGCCCGGACAGGGTTCCCCAGATAGCCGTGACCAGGGAAACAGCAGCAATTGCAGTAAGAGCCAATCCCCTGGTAGAGGTGAAAAGATAGACAAAGCGTTTTTTTATAGCTTCCATTTATCCAGAGCTCCTATTTGTGTTACTTATATGCCAATTAGTCCCTAAATATGTATTGGTTGTTTACTTTAACACATCGCGTCATGAAAGTCTTTATTAAAACGCAAACAAATTCTCAAGAAACGCTGGGGGAATCCAGCAGTCTTAAGGTAAATGCCAGGATAAACCTTCAGTGGAATTAACATATCACATTCAGGGGGTCATGTCATTGATTTTTGACAAATTCAAAATTCAGGAGGGATCAATCCAGAAGCTCATTTCAATATTGGTTCTAGATCAAGGAATGAAGTTAGGCCAGGTAGACACAAGGTTTGATTTTCGGGTCCGATGAGGAATTTGGAAATAACAGGGATTCTTATCGGGGAGTGATCGATCAGACTGTTTCCCGCCCAGCGATATCTTTTAAACCTTGAATATCTTTCACTGAGATATATTTCCGGTCTGAAAGGATCATTCCCTGTTTATCTAACCAGCTCAGGGAACGGCTGACGGATTCAGGAGCAGTCGCAACGAGAGATGATAGATTAGCAAGGGGGTGCTCGGTCCGGTCAATGTCATTTTGGCCTTGATTGCTGAGGTCGAGGATTATCTTTGCGCATCGAGACAAGACCGGGCTGAAGGAAAGATCCCTGCACAAGGTAATTAATTCCCTGGTACGCCCTGCCAGAACCCGCATCATAGCCAATCCGACAACTGGGTCAGGATATTTCCTGACCAGATCTTCAAAGGCTTGATATCCGATATTCCAGGTGAGGCAGTTCTTGACAGCGATCGCCGTCGCTGGATTAGGCCCGCCATCTATGGCTGTGACCTCATTAAACATGATTACCGGTTCAATGACCGAGAAGATCTGACTTTGCCCCTCGCAGTTGTAATTACAGAGATGTACCTTGCCGGTAAACAGCACAAACATACCCTCGCCGGGTTCATCCTTGTAGTAGATATACTTATTCTTTTTGAAATGCCTCAGCTGGCCAGAGTTGATAATTCTCAACAAATCGGAAGAATTAAGGTTTTTAAAGTGGGGCACACTTCGCAAAAGGTGGATATATTTTTCCATAGCTGTCTCTGTCATAGATTATACCCTTTGTTCACTGTGATAAATATAGATCGTCTTACTTGATAGCCGGGAAGTTTCTGTATTCTTGATACAAATCATGTGCATTGTAAATTGCTTGTGATACAAAGAACATACATAGCGTCTTTAATGGCTCTATTCAAATAGAATAGTCTGTTATTTAAGGAAATGGAGGTAAATATGGGAGAAAGAAGAACAAAAGTATTGATTTTAGGCGCTCTGCTTCTATTGGCACTGGTTGCGGCTGGTTGCCAGCCGGAACCAGAAATAGTAGAAGTCGAGGTGACTGTGGTAGTAGAGCCAACACCTGTACCACCAGAACCCACCGAAGTGCCGGCTGATCAATCCGAATACCATGACGCCTGGTTGAGCGGACCGCACAGCACCTATGATTCAGGTCATGGCCCTAATGACTGGTGTGCTCGCTGTCACTCCCCCCAAAACTGGAACCCGGAAGCCACGATCGGCAGACCGCCAAACTGTGTTTCCTGCAAATTCCCCCATATGGAAGATTTTATGGTCGGTGATGGGAACGTTCTGATCCCTGAAGAGGAATGGAAGGCCATCCCCTGCGAATCTTGCCATGTGATGACCGATGGCTATGCAGGAGAAACCGCCTGGCTGAACCCGATCAAGATGGAATACGAAAGTGTAGCCTCCACAACCGAGTTGTGCGAAAAATGCCATGTGACAACAACGGGCAACGCTTTCGGATCCGCAGTGGATCATAAGATCACCCTCGGTGGTAGCGCCCACCTGAATTATGGTGGTTTCCTTGGCGAAGAAGCTCCGCCAACCTACTGCACCGACTGCCACGATCCTCATACTACAGAACCTCTCCAATGTGTGGACTGCCATGCCGAGGATATCGAAAAACCGGAACATGCTTTTGGTGCCTACGCTACCATGAAAGACACCGTAACCTGCATGGCTTGCCATGATGCCTCTGGTGCAGTCGTAGGTCCACACCCAGATGAGGATATCGACCTCTGGGTGACAATCCAGACCACTGCGGGAATGTTCGGCCCACCCTCAACCGATGCGTTTGTATCTCACAGTATCGTCTATGAGGTTTCCTGCGACCGCTGTCACTACGAGGGCAATATGTATGAGCTTTCTGTAAGGGAAGCCGACGGCTCGATACCAGAACCGGCAGAAGAATAGGAATCGGGAAATTATCCGGAACAACCCGTTCCCGTCAGTTTATCCCGATTGCTGATCAGGGTCCACATGACCTGGAAGACTAACTATCAAGAGAGGTGGGGCGAGGAGAATGTTCTCGCCTCACTTCATCATATTATATGTGAGCAATAAGCTTATGAAGATGAAAAGATTTGGTCACTGGGGGGTAGTTGCGGGTTTTATGGCCGCAATCCTGCTGTTCACAGCTTGCAGTTCTCCGCCAGAACAGCCGGACTCGAACGGCCAGGATTCCGGTACGCCTGTGGTGAACGACAGTTCCAGCGCTGACCCAGCCCAGGGATCGGATGAAACCGGGTCAGACCCCGAGACTGGCGGGGATCCCGTTGCACTCGCCCAACAAAACTGGCAGAACGGCGCTCACTCCACAACTTTTGTGGTTGACAGTGAGGGAAATAATAATTCCTGTGCCAGATGCCATGCTCCAAAGGAGTGGATGGCTAGCCTGGATGATATCCCTGAAAGTTGTTCGGCATGCAAGTTTGAGCTGGAACCGCCGCCTCCCTTTATTGAGGAAAGTGCCTGGCAGCATGTATCCTGTGTGATGTGCCATCAAGTGGATAAAAAAGGGAATGTAGAGCCGGAAGTATCCTGGTTAGAGATCCCTCCCCTTGATGATTATGTAAGTGTTGAGACGCATTCGGAATTGTGCCTCAAATGCCATGATACTGAGGGTATCGGGGAACACAGCCAGGTAATTGTGGGCAGCGGCCATGAGGATATGGAGTGCACGGAATGCCATTCCCCCCATTCCACCACTGCGACCTGCCTAACGGGTGATTGTCACGCGGATGTCCTATCGGATACGGACCAAATCCCTGGACATGACGAGGACCACAAAGATGTCTCTTGCGCGGCATGCCATGACAGCGCAGGATGGGATGTCGGACCTCATCCAGAGACCGGCGTCTGGGTAACCTTTGGTCCCTGGACGCAGGAGGCAAAAGTGGGAGGAGAAGTAACTATTATTAATACTGGTACTGTTCCATTTTCTTCCCATGATCTTGATTTGGAGGTCAATTGTGATCGATGTCATTTCTCAGGAAACACCTGGGGATTAACAGAAAGTGAGGAGATCCCTTAAACGGACAGGAATACCACCAAAAAATTAGGAGAGAGAAAAATGAAAGGATCCGCGAAAATACTTCGAGTGATAGCCATACTTTTGCTGGGGATGACGGCAGGAATTAATCTCCTGGGGGGAGCTGGAACCTTCTGCGCCGCATTCTCAAATAATGTAGGCTATCGGATGGCATTTAAGGACATTATGGATTACCGCTGGTTATACCAGGTCGTGATGGTTCTAACGATTCCGACAGGAATTGCCGGAGTTCTAGCCCTGGTTAAACTGATCCGGGGCAAATCTGGGGCTTTCAAGTTCTCCATGATCGTTTTGATTATCGGCACAATCCTGGGTGGCACACAATTCATAGCTTCAATGGTGCTGCGCGGAAAAGCCACACCGGCGAATGTCAAGTTCTTTACCAATATAGCTACGCTGGTGTATTTTGCTGTCTTGCAGATACCCGGAATCCGGAAGATGTTGGAAGATTCCGGCCCGGTTGATAAATCTGAGACGAATGCCGCTGGCGGTCTGGTAGCCTTCTTGGCCGGGCTCTTGACGCTAACAGTATTCTTCTGGGCAGGCCCTTCGCATACCTTCTTTGGGGAGAACTGGACCTTCGTGTTTGAGACACCGCTGGTTGTTATGGGTACAGTCCTGCTGGTAGGAGGATTCCTCATAGTGCTGCGGGAGATATTGCGTTATATGTCGCGTTATTCTTCAGCCCAAAGCAGGGGACTGTTGAAGATTTTTATCAGGTAACTCTTAAGAAGATCAAGATTTAGATAAAAGCATGAAAAAAGATAGCTATACGATCGTATAGCTATCTTTGCATGTAATCTATCAACAGGATCCAAAATTCTATTATTGGGTAGGGTCCTGCTTACTTGATCGAGCCAATATCTTTCCGGAAACCGAAAGTAAAAGCCAGGCTCATCAGGAAAAGCAGGGGAGCCAGGATCATATAGATGAAATCTGCGGTGAAGATACCAAATAGTGGTTTGCCTGCGACCAGGAATGCCAGCGCAATGCCGCCGATGCCAATTAGCGCTCCGCCGATACCCACCAGCCCGAACCCTTTCTTGGCGTCTTTTTCCACAGCGCATTTGTAGAGCGGAAGACCAAAGATGATCAATCCTGCTACTCCATGAAATACCGGCACAGCGATGCTTTTTAAAGACATACCACCGATGCTTGTCACGGCAATGGCCAGCAGGCCGACCAGGGCAAACCAGGAGTAGGCTTTCTTGTACTTCGGCCGGAACTGGTTCATCAATCCCATCGAGATACCCAAGGGGATCAGGGTTGCCACGGTCAAAACATAGGGTGAGGCCAGGATATCCCAACCCAGGAAGATCAGGAGCAGGCCTGATACAAGCAGGACACCGAAGCCCAGCATGTAATAGACATCATACAGGCCTTTTTCCTTCCGGTAACGGGCATAAAAATGCCCCAGCATATAAATAGCCGTTAAGCCCGTTAGAAGCAATATAATGCGGTCAAAAATGGTCATGGTTATCTCCTTTTTGATAATGACTGAATAAAGACGATGTAATATGGCTAGTGTACAGTACAAGTATGCCAATAAAGGGGGAATATATCTGTGATTTTAGTCACAGACCGCAATTTATACAAGCTCTATACAGCTCCAATCCCTCCTTCAATCATTCTACTCACCATTCTCTCCCGAGAGATATGACTGAAAGACCTTAACAATTTCCTAAAAATATCTTCATATTTCCTTTGGAATCGTCCGCTAAGATACCTTCATGAAAGCGCCACACATATTTTATCCGTATCGAGGCGTAATCGGGAGAAATGATGAAATCTAAAAAAACCAACCTGTTTTCACCCCAGACCAGGAATAACTTCCTGCTGGACATGCCCATGCTGGTATCTGGCCTGGCAGCAGTGCTGTCTGGAATATACTTCCTGTTCTTACCGGTAGGTGGATACCAGGGAGGGAGGAACCCGTTCTACGGCATTGTGATCTTTTTCGAGCGCCACACCTGGAGCGATATCCACACCTGGAGCAGCGTGATCATCATTGCTTTGGCCGCCCTGCATATTCCTCTCCACTGGAGCTGGATCACAAAAATGACCAGGACAGGCTTGAGAGGGCTGATTGGGAAAAGTAAATTGAACAAGTCCAGTCAGTTTAATCTCATCATCAATATCATGATCGGACTCAGCGGCTTGATCTGTGGACTCAGCGGCCTGTACTTCCTGTTTGAACCAGTCCTGGTTCCTTTTGGCAGCAGCGGCTGGATCTTCACTCGTCTTGCTTGGGATATGATCCATACCTGGTCCGGTGTAGTGGTTACAGCCACGGCTATCCTGCATTTTGCCATCCATTGGCGCTGGGTAACAAAGGTCTTTTCTAAATACTGGGGTGCGTTCCGGGACGGGGTCTTCTCACCCAGGAAGGAAAGACTGCCCGAAGTGGTGACAGTTGAAAAAGCATCCTGAAAAAAAAGTATTAGCTAATTTAGAGGTGAAAGATGATTAAGAAAATCTTGATGTGGTTGATTTATGCCGGTGTGGTGGGACTGCTTATCTTTGGAGCCGTGATCAGGACCCAAGCGAAAGCAGGCGATAACTCCCGTTCAGAATCAAAACTGGAGGAAGCTGCCTACAAACCATCCAACCAGGGAGATGAAGTCCGCGGAAACTATGGAGAAGGAACTGGCAGGAACGGAATTCCCTCCGAAAGCGGAGACGAGATTCACCTGGCAGAAGATGAGGAGCATGATTGGATCAGCCTGACAGGAGTTGTGTCCAGCTTGGATGCTGGATCACTCTGGATCGAGACCGATGAGGGAGAAAACCTGGAATTCACCAGGCGGGTTTGGCGCTTTATCCAGGAATCAGGTTTGGAGATAGCGGTAGGGGATCAGGTGGAGCTGGATGGATTTTATGAAGGCGACGAGTTTGAGGTATCAGCTATCCAGAACTTGACTACTAATGAAAACCTGCAGGTTCGGGAGGAATCCGGACGGCCGTTATGGAGCGGAGGAGCGGGATATTAACCATCATTGCCTAGATAAAAAGCGGAGCCATTGGCTCCGCTTTTTTTATTACCAGGAGGGGAGCCTCAGAACAAACGTAAACTGAGCGTATCATCCTCCGGGCAGGCTTCTTGACACTCCAAGCACTGGATGCATTCAGGGCTGCGCAGGTTGTCTGTAAGTTCAACGATATCCATTGGACAGGCGGATTCACAGCGAAGACAGCTGGAACACTTCGCTTTGTCGACAACAAGCCGCAAAGGAGAGAGCTTATTAAAGGGAGCCAAAACCGCTCCTAATGGGCAGAGATATTTACACCACAGCCTTCTGTTAACCAGGGATGTGACCAAAAATGTGATTAACACGCTCCATAACAGCGGAGTGTGGTCCTTAAAGTTGAAAATAGCTCTTGCCGGGCAGATTTCCTGCAAAGGCGGATAAACCGCCATTGTGCTGGCGAGCAGGATGATAACCAGGACAAGATACTTCAGGCCCCGCAGCCAGCCAGCGTTCTTTTCTGAAACGCGGATAGGTAATTTAACCGCATTTTTTCTCCGGTCAGGTCTTCTGTTTTTAAAGATCCTGTCCGATAGATTGGCCAGCAGGTCCTGCAAAGTCCCTAACGGGCACATCCAGCCGCAAAAAGCTCGACCGGCAAGTATCGATACTCCAAGAACACCAAATAATATTGAGAAGGTAAGAAGAGAGGTGGTTAATAATGTTTCCCCTTTTACCGAGTATGACCACAAAGTCTCGATAGCTCCAAAGGGGCAGAAGACATCAAACGCGCCACCTTTGCTTGACTCCCCGGGCATAATATGCCGGAGGCCGATCAGGATTGTGATAACCAGGAAAAGGATTTGAATGACCAGGCGGATGGAGATCCCGGGATTATTGTTTGGTTTTGTTTGGGTTTGGTTTGCCATATTGTTGTCCTCTCCCAAATATTGATCCTGCAGGATCTGTCCTGGCGCAGAAAGGAGCAAAGCCACCAGGCAGATCCCTGCAGGATCAGGAGAGAGGGAATTAATTCCGCTTTATGTAAATAAACTTGCTGCAAGAGTCAAGTTGTGTTCATTCCCGTTGTGAGAAGGCAGGAAACCCAGCGCTAAACCCAGAATAGTAAAGAGCACCAGCGCCAGGATGATGATCATAGGGTAATGGTCAGGGTTGATTTTCATCTTAAGCAGGATTATTTTCCTCGATCCAGCTATTGATCATCTTGGTTGTACCAGGCAGCAGAAAGTAGATCAACAGGGCGGTGCTGAGAACAGGGGCCACTAAAAACATAGAAAAGCTTCCCTGCTTGACCGCGATCATATCGGTGAGTCCGACAGGGTAGCCGCCAAAGATCGACATGGAAGCTGCAAAGATTCCCACCGGGATCGTCCAGGATTTCTGTTTTGCCAAAGCCAGGATAAAGACCACCCAGGCAGCCGCTCCCCACCAATTTACCATTTGGGAAACGCCATACATGCCGTGCACAAAGCCAACTGGCTCAGTCTGATAACGAGAAATTGCGCCAACGCCATCCATAAAGGTCAGTACATAGGCAATGCCGCTAACAAACAAGAGTGCCATGATCTTGCGATCCACTCCACGGATGATGAGCATCCCAAACCAGAGGGCGAATCCAAGCACAAAAACCCAAACTGTAGGGGTGGGTAACCCAATACTGGCAGCAGGAATCATTGGGAAAAAACCCGAGAGGATTTGAACTGTGGCAGCCAGCAACCCATAGAACCAGGCCCACCTGGCTTTGTTGATGAAACCATATAGCACGGTAACCCATAGAGCGCCAGCGGATGCACCGAGCCATGCCAGCAATGCGAATACAACCCGGACAGTGATAGCTTCATCTGGCCGAGCGCCTTCCAGCTTTCCCAAGATATTTGGGTAATAGATATCGGCCAGGATCACTAAAGCCAGCAATCCAGTCAGGATACCTAAGACAGAAAGAACGATGCCAAGTTTGTGATTATTCTTTAATGTATTCATTTTCTCTCTCCTATCTTCTTAAAATCGAAACGTAACCTTGTCTTGTCCTTGAACTGCGCAAGAGCAGAAGAAGGGCGCGCCCCTCGATCTGATCACAGGTTTTTAAGGAACACGCCCAATGGGTGAGAAGAAATCCCAGGTTATTCCACTCGGTGCTCGGAGGCTTCCCCCAGCAATTTGCTTTTAAAGTAGGGCACGACAGTGAAGAATAAAACACCCATCGCAAGAAGCGAGCCGTAGAGGAAATCACCGGTTGTATGGCGGAAGATGTAAGTGAAGGCGTCGAGGGCAAATATTGTAGATGCTGCGATCACAGCCAGCCACCAACCCCTCTTCTTACTGACAGCCAGCAGCGGGATGGAGATTACCAGGAGAATTGTCGCCACCCAATTGACTTCGCCAGTCCACAGGAATAGCCACATCTTAAAATCATCGTAAAAAGGATAATTGGGGCGGACCATCATTTGCCGTTGGGCGCCAATCCCGATGGTAAAAGCATGGGTCGCCAGCATCCCGATAAACGTGAGGGCAGCAAAACGCGCCCATTTGGTCGCCTTATCAGCCTTGCGCAGGAAAATAAAGGCCCAATATCCAGCCAGCCCGATAAATGATATTGCCATCGGGATCGGGAAGGAATTCTCCACGAAACTGACATAAGGCAGGAACATAAAGAATCCGCCAATCGCAGGTAGCGAAAACATGCTTATCGCCAGCGGATAGGCCCATTCTTCGCCTTTGCGGATCGCCCCGGAAACCACAATCAGGGTCGTCCCGGCGACAAAAATAATCGCCCGCCACGCCGGGAAGAACAGGTCAAAAAGCTTGATTCCGCTTCGGTATTTTGTTTCCCCTTCCGCTACTACCCTGGTAATGTTCTCTAGCACACGGCCAAGAGAAGTTTGGATCAGAAAGGGGATTAGTGCGATCATCAGCAAACCAATCCCTATTGCGACAATCGACATGATCGTACGGTTTTTCTGGGGGGTTTCTTTCATCTCTATCTCCCTTTGTATAATAATATTTATGATGTTGTGAACAGTATCACATATAAAGTTTATAAAGTCTTTAACTAAAGATAAAGACCTCTATTTCCCTTGTTTATACTTTTCACATGGAGGAAAGTGCTGTCTGCTTGTAGATATGTTTTGAAGAGACCAGAATCGGAATTGATATGTGGAAAAAGGAATACAATACTCTTAGACCTCATGCCGTATCGGATATTGTCCTCCAGTTCCAGAAGCGATCATAGCTCCCACTACCATTTTTCAGCTAGTTGGACTAACATAAAGAGCGGCACAAACAATGGGGACACGTCATCCGTGTATTTGTATGATAAGAATACGGGATATGTAGTGGAGGTTGATTGACCGACCTGGAGTAAAAACCAGAAATGGTATTTACCGGCATTATCCAGAAGATGCGCCTTGGTGGTTGATTAATCATTCCCTGTCTTGAATATCCAGCAAAAGAGCACCTATGCCGTAAGAGTGAAATCTGGCTGGTTGTCCTTATATCAGAAAGCAGCCAACTCTACTGGGCCAAATTGTCTTTTCTGGGCACGGAGTACCAGTTATTCAAGTCCAAACTGCCCTCAAGAAACTGAAAACGCTCTCCTAAAGGAACCCATGTCAAATTCCACACTGAACGAGAACCCATTATTCGAAAAATTATCCCAGCCAGAACGGACGCATATTCTCGGTGCCAGTATAGAAAAAAACTATCCAAAGGACAATTGGATCACGCATTATGGATCTGACTGGCCATATCTATTCTTGGTGGAAAAGGGACAAGTGACTGCCCTGAAGGAGTCCCCGGCAGGACGAAGCCTGGTGGTCATCACCCTGGAAGCCGGGGATGTGTTTTGGGGTGCAGGATTCTTTAAGGAAGGAGTGGGGATGCCGGTTGCCCTGGTTGCCAGCCGGGAAACCAGGCTGCGACTCTGGTCACGAGAGAAGCTCCTGCCCTTTCTGATATCGAACGGACAGTTCACCTGGGATCTGGCCCAGATGATGGTGGAGCGGATGATGCTTGCCAGCCGTATCCTTGAGGAATTGGCTTTTCAGCCCGTTGCCGGCCGCCTGGCTCACCTGCTGCTGGAACAGTTTAAAGACCAATCCGGCGACACGCTGGCCCGGGATTTGACTTTGGACGACATGGCAGCCAGGATCGGCTCCACCAGGGAGATGGTCTGCCGCCATCTGTACCATTTTGCTGATCAGGGAGCGATCATGATTAACAGGACTGAATTTAAAATCATGGATCAAGAATTACTAAAATTATTAGCTGGTAAGAGGGAGGGCTAGATTATTCTGAATATTTTCCTGGCTTGAACTGCCGGACAGTCTTGTAGGGTTTGACCTGCTCACCGACATTGTCCTTCAGCACCTGGCCGGATACATGCATCAGTGTGTCATGATTGAAATGGGGCAGCTTGACCATGCTGGCCAGGCAGGGATAGTGGTGATGCAGAAGACCGGCTTTTTCCTCCACGTCGTTTACAGACAATCCAATTAAGCCTTCAGCGACAAAATAGGCGCAACCACATACGGCATCTCGTTCCACTTCTGCGTTAATGACAGTTCCGGCAGCAGGATCGATCTCCAATTTTAATGATGGTTGGCCAAAATAGCGGGCAAACTCCGCGATCTCCGGGCTGGTGTATTCCGCTTTCTCATGCCTGGTGACTCCATAGTCATTTTCAGTCAGGGAGCAGAGAGGTTTGGGTGTGGCGCAGGCGACGTCCATGGCTTTCAACCATCCATGCAGCTGGTTGTCCAGGCCACGCGGCAGCCAGCTTTCGTCATCCACCCCAACCAGCACTGCTTTGGCGCCTGTTTTCCTGGCGATCACCGGTAGTAGTTCAGCCGCCCCCTTGTGTTCTGCGAAAGATAAGATCAGGTCTGCAGGGGCAAACACATCCGGAATAAAATCTTCCGGGTCATCAATAAAGGGAGGAAAGACAGGAGGCGTTTTCCAGGAGGTGATTTCCCAGCTATCCGGTCCGTTTTTTGCGATATTATCCAGATGCCGGATACCGTATTCACCAGATATGATGGCTAGAATTTTCATGATCGGATCCCTTGCTGGATACTAGAAAAGGAGAGTGAGCAGCATCAAGGTCTCTGTCTCGGCTTTGATGCTGTGGGACAGGTTGGCGGGAAGGTGGATCCATGTCCCGCTCTGGGCTGACTGGGCTTCCTCGCCCAAGACAACGCTGGCTTGTCCGCTCAAGAAATGGAGGACGGCGGGTACAGAAGCAGTATGTTCTGAGAGCTCCTGTCCGGGTTGAAAACCAAACAGGATGGTTTTGACGGATTCATCCTGATAGATGTTCCTGCTGAGAATACTGTCAGGTGGAAAGCTGTCGATCAGACTTTCCAGATCCTTAATATATGTGAAGCTATCCGCCATAGGCACCATCCTGTACTGATCCATTTCTGTGGTTTTCTCTTCTGAAGGAACTCTTTCAATTCTACCTTATCCCGCAACATAGGTATGTAACTATAGTTACATTGCGCATAATCAACTAAATAAACCCGGCTTCTCCCCTTCTTGATTTATTCCCATCCATTTTGTACAATGAATTCAACATGTGAATAGGTAGTTTTTGATAGGCCAGCGTCTTATTCCAGGGAGCTTGTCATGGATACCGACAATGTGGAGATCATCAAGGTTTCAGCGACGTCCCGGACCTCGGCCGTAGCGGGGGCAATTGCAGGTATTTTTCGCGAGCGCCAATTTGTCAATGTACAGGCGATAGGGGCAAGCGCTGTCAATCAGGCCGTAAAAGCCCTTGCTCTGGCGCGCAATTACCTGGCAGAGGATGGATATGAGGTGGTCAGCATTCCTGAATTTGTTGACGTGGAAATTGACGGCAACATACGGACAGCTATTCGCTTGAGTGTCGTTCCCCGCTAAATGGGACGGCTCTGAGCTGACACCAAATTATATTCCGATTCGATCGTAATCAGCGAAAAGAGATTTTAGTCTGAGTAGAGGTCAGTTCAGATTGTCTATTTTCTGTTAATCCATTCCCCCCTATTTGCTTCACATTTTCCCCCGTGGTAGAATCATGTTGCAATCCATAATCCGAATGCCATCCAAAGAAAAATATCGAATTTGGATGAGTGTTTACATGTATTATGAGCTCACCTGATAAAGCTGTCGCTGATAACCACAGTGAGCTACCAGGCAGGAGGTTGGGAAAGATGGAATCCCAGGTTAGTACATTCAAAACAAAAAAAGGTTTGGCCCAAATGTTGAAGGGTGGAGTGATCATGGACGTGGTCACCGCCGAACACGCGAAAATCGCTGAAGAAGCCGGGGCAGTTGCGGTGATGGCTCTGGAGCGAGTTCCTGCTGATATTCGTGCGGACGGCGGCGTGGCCCGGATGAGTGATCCGGAATTGATCATCCAGATCATGGAAAGTGTATCCATCCCGGTGATGGCCAAGGCCCGTATTGGGCACTTTGTTGAAGCCCAGATCCTGGAAGCCCTTGAGGTGGATTATATTGATGAATCCGAGGTTTTAACCCCGGCAGATGAAGCCCATCACATCAATAAACATGCCTTTAAGACACCATTTGTGTGCGGCTGCAGGAATTTGGGAGAGGCCTTGCGCAGGATTGGTGAGGGAGCTGCAATGATGCGCACCAAGGGTGAAGCTGGGACTGGTGACGTGGTAGAAGCTGTTCGCCATGCTCGAGCTGTGCTGGGCGAGATCAAGCATCTGATCAATATGCCGGAAGAAGAACTGATGACCTTTGCCAAGAATATTGGCGCACCATATGAATTGGTCAAGGAGACCCGTGAATTAGGCAGGTTGCCAGTAGTGAATTTTGCGGCTGGTGGAATCGCCACTCCTGCGGATGCAGCGCTGATGATGCAGCTGGGCGTAGATGGTGTCTTTGTTGGATCTGGAATCTTTAAGTCTGGAGATCCGGCTAAAAGAGGTGAGGCGATCGTCAAAGCGGTAACCCATTTTGATAATCCAGAAATCCTGGCTGAAATCAGCCGGAATCTGGGAGAGCCCATGGTCGGTCGCAATGTGGTCGATCTGGCCGAGAACGAAAGATTGGCAAATCGTGGGTGGTAAAACCGACCTGCTATATTGATAAGCGATGACAAAAGAAGAATTCCAGCCCGACTTCTAACCCTAACCAGATCAAGGTAGGGGTGCTGGCGCTGCAGGGTTCCTTTGAAGAACATCTGGAGATGCTGGAAAGCCTGGGGGTGGATGCTGTAGATATCCGGTATCCGGAGCAACTTAACGATTTGGATGGTTTGATCCTCCCCGGGGGGGAGTCTACAACAATTGGGAAACTGGCAGAGGAATTTGGATTACTGGAACCACTGCGTCATTTTGGAAAAGATAAAGCCATCTGGGGCACTTGCGCTGGCGCGATCCTGCTCTCCAAAGATGCCCACCGTTCGCAACCCCTCCTGGGATTAATGGATATAACTGTAGATCGAAATGCTTATGGCAGGCAGATCGCCAGTTTTGAAATGGCGCTTGACATACCGGTCCTGAAAATCATTTCAAATGAATCGGCTCCATTTAACGGGATCTTTATTCGTGCTCCTTTGATTAGCTCGGTGGGCAAGAATGCTGAAATCCTGGCAGCTCTACCAGATGGCAGGGTGGTTGCTGCCCAGCAGGGTCATCTATTGGCTACTGCGTTCCACCCCGAGTTGACAGAGGATGACCGAGTACACAGATATTTCATGCATCTTATCCATGAAAACAACAGGGTTCTATGGCAAGAAAGTTAACCTGGCAGGATTTGATGGCCCTGCATCGTTACAAGAACCAGAGAATGGTGTTGGATAATTCTCTGCGATTTGTCTTTGACCCTGGATTTTTCTCCAGTTCATTGCTTTCGTATGCCCTGCCTTCCAGTGAGTTTTACACTGCGGTACACCCCCTGGAATCGGACAGCTACCGTTTGTTAATCGGTCAAATCTGGCAGGCAAAGGATCAGCATACTGCACGTATAGCCGCTCTGGCACCAGGTGATTTTGGGGCTAGGCCGGAATACCGCAGCCTGATTTCTTTTCTATCTGAAGCGGCTTGTGACCGGGGAGCACTGCAGATGATGGGCGAAGTTGGTGTTAATTCAACCGAGGAGGAGATCCTGACTGATTGTGGATTTCGCTCTTGTGCAGATCAGCAGATCTGGAAGATGCCCCGAAAGGCTCAGGGCAGCATTGGCCAGGAATCCTGGAATCCGGGAACACAAACAGATAATGGTCCGACCCATACCTTCTACCAGCGGGTCGTGCCAGCCCAGATCCAACACCTGGAACCTTCCCCCGTTTTTCCGAAGACCCAGGGGATGGTTTGTTGGAAAGGCGGCCGCGTGGTCGGTATCGGCTTGCCGCGATTTGGACCCAGGGGAATCCTGCTTGACCTGCTGCTGGACCCTTCGTTGGACTCATTGGATGATTATTTGTCTGCCCTTATATTTCATCTTCCCTATACCAGTACCCGGGAAGTATACCTGCGGGTCCGGGTTTATCAGGGAGGGATTGTATCTGCATTGGAAAAGGCAGGTGCTATGCCTGGAGATCGCCAGAGAGTGATGGTGAAAAAGCTGGCTGTCCACTATAATGCCCAGCAGGCTTTTCACGTGCAGAGTTTTGAAAAACAACCGGATATCACTACTCCAATATCCCGCGCAAAAATAAAGAACTGAAAATATGTCTAATCAAAGAATAACTGATAACCTGGATTCCATGTTTAGCGTTCTTCCCCCTGAGATAAGCCAGGCGCTTAACGATTTGGGAAAAAATGCAGATTTGATCGAGATCATTCTTGACCTGGGACGTGTGCCTACTGCTCGATATACTGATCAGGAAGTGGATCTCTCAAGCGATGAGGTCACAAAGGGTGAAATCAAATACGTGGTCGACCGTATAGGAAATTTCGATGGAGATAATCGAGCTGGACTGGCGCGCACCCTGCATAGGATAGCGGCAATCCGAAACCGAATGGGCAAAATTGTCGGCCTTACCTGCCGGGTGGGAAGAGCAGTTTATGGTACGACAGATATTGTGAAGGATTTGATCGAAAGCGGAAAAAGTCTGCTGATCTTGGGCCGGCCTGGAGTCGGGAAAACAACCATGCTCCGGGAAGCTGCCCGCATCCTGGCTGATAATAAGCGGGTTGTGATTGTGGATACTTCAAATGAAATAGCAGGTGATGGCGATGTTCCTCATCCAGCAATTGGCAAAGCCCGCCGGATGCAGGTGGCAGAGCCCTCTCTACAGCACGAAGTGATGATTGAAGCGGTGGAGAACCACAATCCGGAAGTTATCGTCATCGATGAAATTGGCCGGACACTGGAAGCGTTGGCCGCCCGCACAATTGCAGAACGAGGTGTTCAGCTGATCGGCACTGCTCACGGCAATACCCTGGATAACTTGCTGATCAACCCTACCCTGGCTGACCTGGTTGGCGGTATTGAATCGGTAACCCTATCAGATGAGGAAGCTAAACGGCGAGGCACCCAAAAAACCGTCCTGGAACGGCGCTCTAATCCAACTTTCCATGTTTTGATCGAGATCCAAACCCGTGATTCGCTGGTTATCCATGAGGATGTGGCCAGCGCAGTGGATTCCCTGCTGCGGGGAGGAACCCTGATACCTGAGATCAGATCCCGGTCCGGGGATGGCAAGATCACGATCAAGAAGAAACCTGCCAAACCTGTCCTGCAAAGGATCGGATCTGATCCACCGCCAGAAGAAGAATTCAGCCTGGGGGTCCCAGTCTTGGATCTGGATAGAGAAAATCTGGAATCCCTGCCGATTTTCACCTATGGTGTTGCCAGGGATCGGATGTTGAAGGCTGCCAGAAATCTCAACGTGCCAGTTACGGTAGAAAAACAGGTGAGCGATGCCAAGATCGCAGTCACACTTAAACATCATTACCGGGATAATCCCAAATCAATCGCGAAGGCCGAAGAGTTGGGACTACCAATTTATGTGCTGCGCTCCAATACCATCAGCCGCATGGAGCACCTGCTCAAAGATATTTTCAACTTAAAAAATGGCACACTCTCCATGAATGATGAACTGGCCCTCCAGCAAACCCAGGCGGCGATCAAGGCAGTCCTGGATGGTGAGCGGTGGGTAGAACTGCCCCCGGCATCCTCCCCATTACGCCGACTTCAACACCAGATGGCTTCCCAGGCCAATCTGGTTTCCCATTCTTACGGTAAGGACCCTAATCGCCGGGTGAGGATCTTCGGGGAGGAACCCTGAGTTCACACTGGATGACGTTGGTCAATTCGAGAATGATAATATGAAAGAAAGACGGGGTAGGTTTATCACCTTTGAAGGTCCAGATGGCAGTGGAAAGACAGCCCAACTGGATATCCTGGCTGAGGAATTCATCCAGGCTGGATATCCGATCTTAAGGACCCGCGAACCTGGGGGCACGCCGATCAGTGACCAGATCCGGGCTACTTTGCTGGATTTAAAAAACACGGCCATGATCGACCGGACTGAAGCCCTGCTTTACCAGGCAGCCCGGGCCCAGCTGGTGGAAGAAGTGATCAAACCACAGCTGGCCAAAGGGGGAGTGGTCCTTTCAGACCGCTATGCAGATTCCACCCTGGCTTATCAGGGCTACGGACATCAAAACACTGTCGCCTCGCTGGAAGGCATCATCCATTATGCGACCGGTGGGCTTGTGCCAGATCTGACCATTTTGCTGGATCTAGCACCAGAAGTGGGTTTACAACGCCGCCTGGACGCAGGCGGGCTGAATCGTCTGGACGCTTATGATATTAACTTTCATCACAGGGTCAGGGATGGATACTTAAAACTGGCTAAGGCGACCCCAGACCGCTGGGTTATCGTGGATGCAGATAGGACTTTCGAAGCAGTCCAGGAGGATCTCAGGACCATTCTTCAGGATCAACTTGATCAATGGGGTTTCAAACCCGGGGAGAGCGCCTGATCGGAAAGACAGAGCTCAATTATCAAGGCTGGGTCCAGGAATACCCCCATCAGCTCCCAGGTCAGGCAGGTCGCGCTCGATTTCCTCTGGCGTTTGACCTTTTTCCAACCGATCAACCACCTCGTCAAATTCCGAACCCATGTCTTCACCCAATTCCCTGCTCATCTCGCGCATCATCTTTCCCAGGGATTGGGGATCATCATCCAGTCCATCCAGGGCGCTGGGGTCCGCCAAGGAGTCTATCCGGGCTTTCTCCGCGCGGGAGATCCTGACCGGCCGGATAATCCTTTCAGGATGCGAGCCTTCACAAGCCGGGCAGGTAATGGACAGGCTTTCATATTCCTGGTAGCTTAGGAATTTTTCAAATTTATGGTTACAATCTTTACAACGATATTCGTAGGTAGGCATTCTAATAACTGGCAAGCCAGGACCAAATAGTTTTGCCCAATTATACTGGATAAGGATTTGGGTTATGACCGCAAAATCATCAGAACCTCCGTTTTTAATACAATCCCCCAATCCTCTCCTGATCGTGATCTCGGGACCTTCAGGGGTTGGCAAGGACTCCGTTCTGGAAGAAATGAAATCCCGGGGGCTGCCGTTCCATTTTGTGATCACGGCAACTACCCGCCCTCCCCGGACGGATGAGGTTGATGGATTGGATTATTTTTTCCTCTCCCAGGATGAGTTCGCCAAGATGATCAATGAAGGTGAGTTGCTGGAGTATGCTGTGGTGTACAACGACTATAAGGGCATCCCCAAGTCTCAGGTTAGGGAAGCGCTTGCTAGCGGGAAGAATGTGATCATGCGTATTGATGTCCAGGGAGCAGAGACGGTGCGGGAATTGGTTCAGGATGCCTTGATGATCTTCCTTACACCTCAAAATGAGGACGAGTTGATCAACCGCTTGAAAAAGCGCAATACAGAAACCAAGGAAAGTCTGAAGCTGCGCATCGCCACCACCCGCCAGGAATACAAGAAAATTGGATTATTCGACTATATCGTGGTCAATAAAGATGACCTCCTGGCTGAGACAGTGGACGTCATTGAAGCGATCATCCAGGCAGAACAGCATCGGGTTAATCAGCGAGTTGTAAATTTATGACAGAAAATATTTTATCGGTTTCATCTACTTCACTACCATCGCCTGAAGATCTTGTTTCCAAGCTGCTATCCGATTTCCAGGATCAATATGGACTGGAACTGGCTGAAGATCCGGTAGCGGTCCAGCGCATCAGGGAAGCGGTAGATAATGCCCTGCGAACACTGCAATCTCAGCAAAATGCGGAGATCTTCCTCCCTTATATCAGCGCTAATGCAGCTGGTCCAATCCATCTCAAACGGTTGATCACACGGACGGATACGGCCACAGGCACTAATGATGCCATGGCCAGGGAGCTTCCTGATTCTGAGCAGGTTGCCCCGCAAAGGATCCAGGTTCCTCTTCCAGATAATAAGCCGCAGGTTACGATGGTCTTGCTGGTCCTCATGGTGTTTATTTATCTTCTCCAGGAGCTGACCGGGAGCCTTTTTAGGGAGGATCTGATAGCAAAATGGGCTATGAAGATCAACCAGGAAATATTGACAGGCGAATACTGGCGGTTGATTACGCCGATGTTTCTGCACGGATCAATCATCCACCTTGGATTTAATCTCTATGCCCTCTACATCCTGGGGCGCAGGATCGAGCGCTTTTTTGGTTCTTACCGGTTCCTGCTGTTATTCTTGATCGCTGGGATCACGGGGAACCTATTTTCTTTCATTTTTACTCCTGAGAATTCCCTGGGATCCTCCACGGCAATTTTTGGATTGCTGGCTGCTGAGGGTGTCTTTATTTACCAACACAGGACCTTGTTTGGGGACCGTTCCCAGGTGGCCCTGCGCCAGATCATCCAGGTGGCAGTGATCAATTTCCTGATCGGGCTCTCACCCGGAATAGATAACTGGGGCCATTTAGGGGGTTTGATTGGAGGCGTCGTCTTTAGCTGGTTCGCCAGTCCAATATTGAAACTGGAAGGAGGACCTGCCCAACCTCGATTTGTCGATCAGCGAGCGGAAAACTCCTCGATCACGATTTTTCTGATCCAGTTCTTCTTATTGATCTTCTTGACAGCCTGGGTAATCTTGGCGAGGAATTGATCAGCTCCAGTTCCGTGTTGAGAATCCCCGCCACACTCACAAACCTCAAGCCTGTAAGCAGCGGGTCATTGACCTCACCTGTCCCATCTGGTAAAATTTTCCGGCGTCTCTTGCGTTGTACCCTTCGCGAGGGCGAACCTATTCATTAATGAGGAGAAAGGGCTAGATACCATGAAAGTACTATTACTAGAAGATGTTTACAAATTGGGCCGTGCCGGTGAGGTCAAGAGAGTCGCTCCCGGATATGCCCGTAATTTCTTGATGCCGCAGGGATTGGCTGTTCTGGCCACACCAGGTGCCATGAAAATGGCTGGCCGCATCACGAAGCAAGGCGAGGTCAAACGGGCCAAGGTCAATCAGGAACTGGGTGGCGTTGCAGAGCAGCTAGAAGGCAAGCGATTCACTTTTGCCGCAAAAGCCAGTGAAACCCGCAGGCTGTACGGCTCTATCAACACACAGATGATCGCCGAGAAGGTCACAGAAGATATCGGTGTGACTGTGGAAGCTAAACAGATCGAATCTCAGCCACTTCGTATGCTCGGCAAACACAGTGTGGCTGTCCGGCTGACCGTTGATCTGATTCCCGTAATTGAAATCATCGTTCACCGTGAAGGAGAAACACCAGAATCAGCACTTGAAGAGGATGAAAGGGAAGCCCTCAAGGCAGCAGAAGCCTGGGTGGATATGTCCGAAGAAGAAGCCGCAGAAATGGATCTGGATACTGAGTTTGAAGAGACCAGTGAGGAAACTGAACAGACCGAAGCGGACCCTTTTCCTGTAGATGCTGAGGAAGATACTGAAGACGAAGCGTAATTCAGTACAATCCAAAAGGATACGAAACCGGTCTGGGATCAGCAATAATGCTGGCCAGGCCGGTCTTTGTATGTTGCTATGACTGAAGATAACCTGATGATAGGCGAGTTATTGAGACAGGCCCGGGTAGATAAGGAGCTTACCCTGGAAGAAGTCTCTTTGGCTACCAAGATCAAGGAAAAATATCTGGCTGCTATTGAAGCGGACAACTGGCAGGCGCTGCCTTCCCCAATTCAGCAGAAAGGTTTCACACGCTCCTATGCTGCTTTCCTGGATCTGGATCCCAAACCTCTGATGCGGCAGTTGTACATATTATTGGAAGAACCAGAAGATGAGGAATCTCAAACAGTTTCCAGCTCCCCGGATGAAATCTCACAACCAAGACTAATGGACGAGATTGGTGCGGTGTTAAAAACTCAGCGGGAAAGGCTGGGATTTACAGTATCCAATGTGACAGAACAGATCCATATCCCTGCACGTTATCTGGAAGCCATCGAAAAAGGCAATTTGGAAGACCTACCTTCAACTGTCCAGGGTAAAGGCATGGTCAAGAACTATGCCCAATTTTTGGGTTTGGACCCGGAACCGCTTCTTCTCAGCTATGCGGATGTCCTGCAGACTCGGCTTGAAAAGACCAGGTCGGAATTGCCAGGTGCACAGACCAGGCTCGACCTCCCTGTCAACCTGAAGAGGTTCTTCTCCAATCCAACCCTGCTTTGGGCAGGAGTGGTGGTCCTGATCGCTGCTGTCTCGGCTTGGGCTGGCATGATAGTTTTCGGGGGGACTGGACCAGAACTGGTTGACACAGCCACTATCCCTGCTGTGGCAGAAATATTGCTGCCGACCTCTTCACCCACTGCGACCCTGCCTGCTTCTGCGAATACTCCTGGCGAGATAGAGGTTGAAGTGACGCCCACTCAGGTGGGAGATGGCGAAGGGCAAGAGGCTACCCCTACACAGGCGCTGATCGGAAACGAAAAGATCCAGCTTCAACTGATCATCCTCCAACGAACTTGGGTGAGAGTAACTGTTGATAATAAACTGGCTTTTGAAGGCCGGCTTATTCCTGGAAGCATAAAATTATTCGGAGGGAATTTAAGAATAGAGGTCTTGACTGGAAACGCTGCTGGTGTCGAGGTCGTCTATAATCAACAAAACCTGGGCGTGATGGGGTTGTATGGAGAGGTGATCAACCGCATCTATACAGATCAGGGCGTTGCCTCACCCACGCCTACGATTACACTCACTCCCACACCAAGTGATACACCTGAGCCATCGTTAACCCCCACGCTAACTCAACAACCGTAATAATGGCATTTACACCCCCATAGGTGATGATGGATAATAGGGCTTTTTATCTGGTTTCGCTTGGATGCGCGAAGAATTCAGTGGATTCCGACGGAATGGGCCAGCTGCTTCAGGGAGATGGGTACTTTCCAGTAGCTGATCCAGACCAGGCGAGTGTCCTGATTGTGAATACTTGTGGGTTCATTGAGCCAGCCCGTGAGGAGTCATATTCGGTGCTGCATAACCTTGCCCAGGGAAAGAAAGACGGCCAGGTCCTGATCGCAGCCGGGTGTCTGACCCAGAGGTATGGGGAAGAAGTTATTGGTAAAGTCCCGGGGATAGATGGCTTGTTGGGCACCCGGCGCTGGATGGATGTCCTCCAAATTGTCAGGGGTCTGCGAGGGAATGGAAGCCCCCAACCCCTTTACCATCTCCCAGATGCCCCAATTGTTGGCGACCTTCCCGCCGGAACGCACGGTATTCATATCCAGGGAGGTAGCGCTTACTTAAAAATCGCAGATGGCTGCAGGCGGCCGTGTGCTTTCTGTGCTATTCCTGGTATCAAGGGAACAGCGGTCAGCCGCCCCAGGACAAGGATCCTTTCAGATGCGGCATTCCTTATATCCCAGGGAGTTAAAGAAATCAATCTGATCGCCCAGGACACCACAGACTACGGCCATGATCTGGGAGAAAAAGATGGCCTTCCTTCCTTGCTGGAGGAATTGACCAAAGTTGTTGGGGAAGATAACTGGCTGCGGATCCTATACGCTTTTCCTGGCTATATTTCAGATCGTTTAATTGATGTGATGGCGGAGAAAGACCAAATCCTGCCATATATTGATATTCCTCTTCAGCATGCGGATCCTGCGGTTCTCAAGGCTATGCGCCGCCCGGCCAATATGGACTGGATCTACAAGACGGTGGATAAGCTCAGGGATCGGATGCCGGATCTGGCCCTGAGGACGACATTCATTGTCGGTTACCCTGGAGAGACCGAAGCTTCTTTTGAAGTCCTACTGGATTTTGTGAAGGAGATCCGGTTTGACAGGGTAGGCGTTTTCACCTATTCTTTCGAACCTGGAACAGGTTCGGAGGAGCTTGGAGATCCAATTCCGGAACAGATCAAGGTGGATCGGCAGGATAGATTGATGATCACGCAGCAGGAGATATCCCTGGCAAAGAACCAGGCACAGATTGGGAAATCTCTTGATATTCTCATTGAGGGAAAAGGTGAGATCGAAGGATCTGGAGAGATCGTTTCCCTGGGTCGAAGCTATCGGGATGCTCCGGAAATTGATGGCATGGTGATCGTGGAAGGTGATCTGCCTGAAGGGGAAATCTCTCCGGTGCAGATTACCGGTGCCATGGCATATGATCTGTCTGGAATTCCTCTTCCCAATAAACATAGATAGGATAATAAGTTTTGGATACGACGAGATGATGGATTGGAACGCTCCTAGAAATAGATTTGGGCTTCTCGCTGTCCACCTGGCATCCAGGCTGGCGATGGAGATCCAGGGAGATATGGTCTCTGAAGCTATAACCAAAGAGGATCATTCTCCTGTTACTGTTGCTGATTTTGCAGCCCAGGCTGTGGTTGGCTACCTTCTTGAGCAATCCTATTCGGGTGAGTATCTGGTTGGCGAAGAGCAGTCCGAAGTCTTGCGCTCACCAGATGAGCAAGATACTCTCGAGAAAATAACCAGATATGTCAGCCGAGTGGTGCCTGGAGCTACTCCTGAACAGGTATGTGATTATATCGATCGGGGTGGAGATTCCCCGGGCAGGGAGTATTGGACTCTGGATCCCTATCGATGGGACCAAGGGATTTTTAAGAAGAGCTCAATATGCCACAGCTCTAGCTTATGTGAAAGATGGCGTGGTAGAGCTTGGTGTCTTGGGATGTCCTATGCTTGATCCTGACTTGTCCGAAAAATCTCCTCGAGGGGGCAGCCTGTTGATTGCCAGGCGGGGAGGGGGCAGCTGGATTGCCAGGACTGGAGGATGTTGACCATCCGGATCAATTCACCCGACTGGCTGTATCCCAGGAGAGGGATCCGGTAAATGCTCGTTTGCTCCGGTCATATGAATTAGGGCATACGAATTCTGCCCAGATCGATGCTTTCCAACGAGAGATGGGGGGAGAAACTGATCCGGTAAAGATGGACAGCCAGGCAAAATATGCCTTATTGGCAGCCGGAAAAGGGGAGATATACCTTCGCCTGCTTTCTCCCAACCGGATGGATTATAAGGAAAAGATCTGGGACCAGGCCGCTGGCTCAATCATTGTTGAGGAAGCTGGTGGAATGGTAACAGACCTGGATGGGACGCCGTTAGATTTCTCGCAAGGAAGAACCCTGAAAGGGAATCGAGGAATTTGCGCGAGTAATGGTATTCTCCATGACCGGATCCTGGACGCAATCCGGATAGTGAAGGCCTGAAGCGATGGAAAAAACCTGGGATCGATTGGCCCTTTTACTTTCTCTGGCTGTGATCCTGGCGGCTGCCCTTGTGGGGAGCCTGATCTACGAGAATATGCCCCACCTGGAAGATGAATTCGCCTATCTCTGGCAGGCAAAAACCATTGCGGGCGGGGACCTGACATTACCCACTCCGGAATTCTCGAAAAGCTTTTTGATTCCATTTGTGATCGATTTTCAAGGCCAGCGTTTTGGCAAATACCCCCCAGGTTGGCCGGTTGCCCTATCCTTAGGAGTCCGAGCTGGGATAGTGAATTGGGTTAATCCTCTCCTGGCAGGATTGGCAGCCTGGCTGACGTACCGGCTAGGAAAGCGAACCCTGGGAGGGAAAACCGCCCTACTGGGCACACTGCTGCTTTGTACATCTCCCCTCTTCCTTGTCCAGGCAGGTTCCCTGCTTTCCCATATCTGGAGCCTGGTGCTTGCAACTGCCTTTTTCTTGTCCTGGTTAGATAGCATGGAAAGGGAGGATAACTCTTATCAAAGGCTTTCCCCTCTGGCAGGAGGACTTAGCCTGGGAATGCTGGCCTTGACCCGTCCGCTAACCGCTGCGGCGGTTGCTTTGCCTTTTGCACTTCAGGGGATTAGAGTTTTGTTCCAGGGGTCAAGCTGGAAACGAAAGCGGATCCTATTGATTGGCGGAATAGCCCTGGTATCGATGGGGTTGTATTTGATGTGGCAGTATGCGGTAACAGGCAGCTTCTTGAGTAAATCCTTACACGCTCTGGTGGCCGTATGATAAGTATGGATTTGGAACAGGCTACGGGGTTGCTGAAGGTGGACATAGTCTGATCCAGGGTTGGCGAAATACGAAATACAGCCTGAAAGTGGCCTCGAGTGATCTATTTGGTTGGGCTACAATATCCTGGCTGTTCCTGCCTATAGGATTCTGGGCAGCCCGGAAGAAACCTCTTGCGTATTTTTCGGCAGGCGTAACAGTGTCATTGGTTCTTGTTTACCTGGCTTACTGGGTCAGCTCCTGGCTGCTTGGGTCGAGATATTATTTTGAAGCCCTTCCCGGGTTGGCTTTACTTTCCGCCGCAGGGATCATCTGGTTGGCAGGGGTAAAGCCGGGAGTCAAGGATGGCGGATCAATATTAGCCAGATTGAGACCGTTGGGAATCGCAGTTATTGTATCGCTGCTGATCTTTTCCAATCTTTATTTCTATCTGCCTGCCCGCCTGGGTGGGTTGCAGGGATTATATGGAATTGAACGCGCAGACCTGAAGATCTTTGAATCTGCGGAAGTGAAGGCTTATCAACCGGCATTGGTGATCGTTGATTCGGAAGAATGGATGCCTTACGGGAGCACACTGGTCCTGGAAACTCCCGGAGCTGGACTCCCCTTTGATCTTTGCCTGGAGCTTAGGACCGAAAACAAACCTCAAAATGAAGGAATATTACCAGGCGGAAAGGAATATCCTCTATTACTACCCCGACCAGGATCCCGGAAGGCTTTATACTTATCCCCTGCCTGGTTCTTTGTTAGAATAGGGTCTATTATTCACGTGGCAAATCTATATGCAGGAAGGAGCCATTCATGTCAGATATTAAAGTCCCCCGAAGAATTCTTGTCCGCTCGATATTAAAGGGCTTGATATCGCTGGCTTTGCATACTTTTTCTGATTTTGAGATCATAGGGGAGGAAAATATTCCCAAGGAAGGCCCCATCATCGTTACCGGGAATCATTTCAGTTTTGCAGACTCGATTGCCATGCTGCACATTGCTCCAGCATCGATCGAGATGTTCTCTGGTGCAAACCCAGCCTTCACGCCCGGTTGGGCCAAGCTGCTTCCCCGATTATGGGGCGTTTTATTTGTTTATCGGGGGACTGGATCAAAGCAGGCCATCAGGGATGCAGAGAGTGTCCTGGCCCAGAATGGTTTTTTTGGGATATTCCCTGAAGGAGGGGCCTGGGCGGAAATGATCCGGCCCGCTCGTCCGGGGGCAGCCTACCTGGCTTCCAGGACAGACGCTCGAATCCTGCCGGTCGGGTTCACGGGATTCAACACGGTGTTACCTCTGCGCTTCCGGAACCAGAGCAAGGTCACCATCCGGATCGGGAAACCTTATGGACCATTGAAAGCCACGGGCCGGGGACAGGAGCGCCGAGAGCAGCTGGATGAATTGGGTGACAGGATCATGCAGGAGATTGCTCTCTTGCTACCGGACCACTTGCGCGGCAAATTCTCCAGCGACCCGGCTGTCAGGGAGCGAGCTGAGGAGGTTTCAGCCTACCCCTGGGAAACGGCTTCCTGGGATGAGGTTTAAGCGTTTCGATCAGTTTAGATTCCAAGTTGAGATAGGTAGAATATGGCGGTCAGACTCACAAAGCTGAGGATGGAAGTCAGGCTGACGATCCCCGCAGTTTCTGTAACCTTGTAATCATACCGCTCTGCAAAGACAACCAGGGCGATGGCCGCAGGCATGCCGTTTTCGAGCAACAGGAATTGGCCCATTTCTCCGGCCCCGGGCAGGAAGAGCCAGATTGTGACCCAGGCGATCAAGGGCAGGGCGATCATCCGAAACAGCGAATAAGGCAGGGCCTTGACCAGCGCTTCCCACGAGAATCTGTCATGAATAAACATCCCGAGGACGAAGATGGCTAGGGCGCTGGCAGTCTGTCCGATCAGGTTGAGGGCATAATTGAGAAAATCAAGCTTAAGGCCTATCAGTGAACAGATTGATCCCAGCAAGATGGACAGGATCAGGGGGTTTGAAAGAATCTTCTTCAAGAAACTGCCCCCCTGTTTCTTTTGAGCGGCATATTCTAGCAAGGTCAGTGTGCTGATAATCCCCAGCACACCAAGGAGGGACGCAGCCAGGATAGAGAAGTCCAGCCATTTTCCATCCTGGAATGTTTCAAAAAAGGCAATTCCAAAAAAGGCATAACTTCCAAAACTGATCGACAGGCCCAGCAGGATGAAAGTGTCTTTGTCAATCAAACCGATCGACTTTAACAGGAACAGCAGAGTTAACAATGCAGCGGTTGGCAGCAGGGAGCCCAGGACAAGTTGAATGTCGAGATCCAGCAGGTTCAGGTTGCTGATCTTGATGAAGAATAAAGCCGGCAGTCCAAAATAATAGACGAACGACGACAGCGTTTTGGCATGTTCAGCCTTGAAGATCTTCAACCTGCGGCTGAGGACTCCCAGAGCGACGATCACTAATATGGTGAACAAGCTATAGATAACTTCCATAAGGCATCACCCTTCTACAAGGATTCACTGATAGCAGGCTATTATACCGGCTGAAGCCTACCTGCTATCGAAGGATTAATCAATTTCACGCCTTGTATTCTGACTGATAGGCAGTCGATGGAACCGGAATTTCAAGTCCGATCCCATCGAACCGCCTAGTGTTGATTATTTGACACAGAAGCAGTGGTAGGCATAATCCCAATCTTTTTGCATCTTCTCGTTCGGTCCGACCACATAGGACCAGGAGGCTGGATCCTGGGGCGAATCCCCTTTATCGCGGTTAAACAGGGCGCATTCCCCTCCTAGGCCAGAACATCCATTGTCTGTGCACCAGACTTCAGTCTTTTGCGCCTCAACTATCTTCTCGTTATACTTGCACTGACCTGACCCACAGATCTCCCAATCGTCATCTAGGACAACGCCAGCAACTGCATAAACAGGATCCACAATATGGATGGGATCGCTGTCCAGGATTGTCAGTGGTTCAGTTGGATCATTACCGTTAACATCTCCACCCACATCGGCAGGGTCCCATCCACCCGGTGTGGCAAAAGAGCTGACCCTGACACCAGGATTGGGAATCGCAAACTCGCTATCTGGGATGATCCAGAAAATGGCATTATCATGGATGACTGCCCGGGAATTGGACTCGACCGGCGCCCAGTTTTCCCCCATCACGGAGACTGTCCAGGTTTGAGGCTCTTGCATCCAATCCAGGATGTACCATTGATCCGTATTCTGCCAGTAGTCCCAGTTATAAGGGTCCATATACTGGAAATTATTATCAGGCATAGCCATCACCATCAAAGACGGCGGCATAGGTATAGGAGTAATTGGAGTCGCCCCAGGGGAGGGGCGCATCAAAGACACTGTAGACAACGTGCCAGCTGCTCCCGATGCTGACCTGAGCTCCTGGAGGACAGATGGTGAACCAATCCTGTCCCGGAGGAAGATTGTTGGTATCATGGTCGCAGGGAAACACCACATCAGGTGGGGGCCCAGACCAGGATTTATCGACCTGCAGCATCGTATGACCCCAGCCAACCTGATCCACCTGGGGCAAGTACAGACCTGGCTCCTGGCCCTCGATGGAAAAGATCAGATTGCCGGTATTGGGGTCAATTGTGAACACAACCTTTGCCCTGTCGTCATTCGTGGCGGTCGGATACAACATATTCAGGGCCCAATCCAAAGAACCCAGGTGGGGGTTGTCGTAGAGCTCTGAATAAGGCACCTGGGGTTCATACCAGTCTTCAGGGCCTTCGTCGGAGTCAGGGAGAATCAGCTCTAGTGGTTGTTCGTCAGGATTGCTCTCATCGATCAATTCATCAACTATATCCTGTGCTTGAAGACCTCTGTTTGGTTTAATAAAATCAAAACAAGTACTCGCCAGGGTCATTACTCCAACCATTATTAAGGTGAGCAAAGTTATGGTTCGGGGTTTCTGATGCATCTCATCCTCCTTGTTGGGTGGCTTCTAATGATAAAAGAGTTCAGTTGGACAGGTTGTTGATGATTTGGCTGGAATCATCTCTATAAATCTGAATATGGGTAACCCGCACTTAAAACTGCCCAGAAATTCTATTGACAGGAAAAAGGAAAATAAATAGATTGTATGTTGATCCGATATGAGATAGATACAATCAAAAGAAACCAATCAAGGCAAAAAATGAAGCTATTATCAGTGTAACCAAGGATAATAACCCTGTCAATCTTAGCAGCCCGATCAGGACATCAAGTATAATGCTTTCATGTCCACTTTCCACTTTTTTCACCCCATTGTAGTCCGCTATGGGGACCTCGATCCCCAGGGACATGTCAACAACGCAGCCTATCTGACCTTTTTGGAGCATGCCAGGGTCAACTATATTCGCCAGCTTGATCTTTGGGATGGTAAATCCTTCTTAAAGATCGGTTTTATCCTGGCCCGGATAGAATTGGATTATAAGGCGCCCATTCTGCTGACCGATGAAATTGAAGTCGGTGTCCGGACTTCCAGGCTGGGCAATAAAAGCCTGGATATGGAGTATCTGATCCGGGAAATCGGAGGCGGAAAAGTATTCGGAGAAGGAAAAACCGTCCAGGTTGCATATGATTACCAGTCAAGAAAGACCATCCCCCTGAAGCCAAGCTGGCGGGAAATTATCGCAAAATTCGAAGGTATCAGCAAAGGCAATCAGAAATGATGAAAAAACTTCCCGCAATTGACCATATCTATTTGCTTGAAACCCTCCAGGAATTACTTCAGATTCCCAGTCCTACAGGATATACAGATGAAGCGATCGCCTATCTGGAAAGCAAATTGGGGTCAATCCAGAATATCAGCTACCGCAGGAATGCCAAGGGTTCCCTCCTGGCTACCTGGGCTGGTGATCTGAAGACCTCACCGCGGGGTCTCACAGCCCACGTGGACACCCTGGGCGCGATGGTCAAGGAGATCAAAAGCAACGGTCGGCTGAAGCTTACCCAGTTGGGCGGCTATTCCTGGAACACCATTGAAGGGGAAGGCTGTTCAGTGTTTTCCAGCAAGGGCGAGTCGATCAGGGGCACGGTGCTGCTGCACAAATCCTCCGGCCATGTTTACGGGAAAGATGTTAGCAGCACGGAACGGTCTGGAGACACATTGGAAGTTCGCCTGGACCTGGTCTCCAGCTCAGCCAGGGAAACCCGGGAAGCCGGCATCGATGTTGGGGATTTTGTGGCCTTTGATCCCCGGGTGGAGATCAAGAATGATTTTATCCGCTCCAGGCACCTGGATGATAAGGCTGGCGTAGCCTGCCTGCTGGCAGCTGTCAGAGCGCTTAATCAGGCCGGACTGCAGCCAGCCCAGGAAACGACGCTCCACTTCAGCAATTATGAAGAAGTTGGCCACGGCGCGGCAACGGGATTCCCCGAAGGGTTGCGGGAACTGGTGGCGGTGGATATGGCGCCTATAGGGGATGGGCAAACATCGGATGAATTCCATCCCACATTATGTGTAAAGGATTCCCATGGGCCGTACCATCATGGCTTGAGTCAGCGCCTGCGGTCCCTGGCGGATGATTATGGAATCCCCTACAAAGTGGATATCTACCCCTATTATGGTTCTGATGGCGAGGCTTATTGGCGTGCTGGCGGCGATGTTGCGGTGGCCTTGATTGGACCAGGAGTGGATGCGTCTCATAACTATGAGCGCACCCACCTGGACGCGCTGCTGGGAACCACGCGCTGGATCATGGCATATCTATTAAATTGATCAAAAACTAGGGGTGAGTGGTGAACAAGATCGATTATGATGCGGCCCGCAAACGAATGGTCATGGGCCAGATCGCTGCCCGGGGGATCACTTCAGAGCGGGTTCTGGACGCTTTCTTGGAAGTACCACGCCATCTATTTGTCCCTCCCAACCAGAGACTTTACGCCTACCAGGATGGTCCGCTGCCGATTGGCCTCGGCCAAACCATCTCCCAACCTTATATTGTCGCCTATATGACAGACCAACTTCAGTTGAGTGGAGATGAGGTCGTGCTGGAGATCGGCACCGGATCTGGATATCAGGCAGCTATCCTGGGTTCGCTAGTTCGGGAAGTGCATACTCTGGAACGGCACTCCCTCCTGGCGGAAGGTGCCGCCCGGGTATTAAAAGATCTTGGTTATGAGAATATCTATATTCATGAAAGGGATGGCACACTCGGCCTGCCGGAGCACGCGCCCTACCAGGCAGTGATGGTCACCGCAGCGGCTCCTAAGGTCCCTCAACCATTGCTGGACCAACTGGCTGAAGGGGGCAGGCTGGTGATACCGGTGGGGGGTAGAGGAGGTCAGCTGCTGCAGCTCTATCATCGCCAAGAGGGAGAGATCATTCGCAAAGACCTAAGCCCGGTAGCTTTTGTACCCCTTATCGGGGACCATGGATGGTAAAGAAATTAAAGATTGAAGATTGAAAATTGAGTGGGAGACTTAGAGACAGGGGGACTAGGGGAGAAAGTAATCCTGAAGTCAATTCAAAAACTTGGAAGCACCGTTCCTGCGGACCGAGATTGCCGTCCTTCACTGAGCCTGGCTTGAATAATATGAAGGGTTCAAGATAGGCAAAGCTGGATGAATCCTGCTTCTCGGAAAGACAAAAAGGGCGACCCGTCCCCGTCTCGAGGGAGGATCGCCCGTATTTATTTATCCCAGTTGCAGGTCATGCTTGGCCCGGTCCTCGGTCTGAGCCGAAGGCTCAATCTGTCGTGTGCGAAGGGCACATATTACAGCCAGTTCATAGCCGCCAGCACAACAGGGCGTTTTTTGGTTTTGCTGTACAGGAAGGATCGAATAGCCGTAACGACCTCATTATGCAGGTCGCCCTGTGTTTTTTCGACGATATTGATCACCTTCTGGCGGGTTTCCTCGATGATGTCATCCTCGCCGTGTTTATACACAAACCCGCGGGAAATGATCTCCGGTTCTTCGCGCAGCTTGCCTTTGCTGTCCAGCACCAGACTGATCAGAACCACTCCGTCATGAGCCAGCTGCTCTCTTTCCCGGACTACCGAGGGACCGATCTCACCCACTCGGGAACCGTCCACGAAGACATAACTCCCGGGGATGCGGTCTTTGATGACCAGCTTCCCATTTTCGAACTCAATCACCTGGCCGTTTTCGATCACCAGGACATTCTCGCTGGGGAATCCACCTTCTTCTGCCAGCACAGCATGCTGCTTGAGATGGCGCAGTTCGCCATGGATGGGAATCAGGTATTTCGGGTTGACCATGTTCAGCATTAATTTCATTTCATCCTGGTTGGCATGCCCAGAGACATGAACGCCACCGGCCAGAGGTTCGTAGATCACATTCGCCCCCTTTCTGAAAAGGGAGTTGATGGTTTTGAAAACAGTTTCCTCATTGCCGGGGATGGCATGGGAGGAGAGCACGATGGTGTCATTCTCGATCATTTCGAACTGTTTGTTCGTTCCCCGGGCCAGCCGCCCCATTATGGAATAAGGTTCACCTTGTGAACCGGTGGCCATCAGCACCACGTCCTTGGGTTTCATATTCTTGGCTTCTTCTATACCGACCTCAATATCGGAGGGGATTTTCAGGTAGCCCAATTTTTTAGCCATCTTGGAGTTCTGCTTCATGCTGCGGCCCACAAAGGCCACCTTGCGGCCGTAGCGATCTGCAGCATCGACGACTTGCTGCATCCTGGAAACCAGGGACGCGAAAGAAGCCACGATGATCCGTCCTGGAGCTGTCCGGAAGACCTTATCAAAGGAATCATTGATGACCATCTCGGATGGTGTCCAGCCGGGTTTGTCAGCATTGGTGGAGTCTGCCAGCAAGGCCAGAACGCCTCGTCCGGAAAACTCGGCCAGTTTGGAGAAGTCCGTGGGCCAACCGTCTACTGGAGTGGGATCGAATTTATAGTCTCCAGTGTGGACGATCAAACCCTCAGGGCAGGTGATTCCCAGCCCAACGCTGTCCGGGATGGAATGGCAAACGTGGAAGAATTCCACCTCAAAAGGTCCAATATGAACCGATTCGCCTGCGCGAACCGTATTGATGGCGGTTTTTTCCAGGAGTCCAAATTCCGAGAGATTGACCTCTATTAAGCCCCTGGTCAGCGGTGTGGCGTAAATGGGGGCATCAAGGTCATCCATCAGGTGCCTCAGGGCGCCGACATGATCCATATGGCCGTGGGTAATCACGATCCCGCGGACCAGATCCTTATTGTCTAATACGTATTGGTAATCGGGAATAATATAATCTATTCCCAGCATTTCATTGTCGGGGAACATCAATCCGGCGTCCACGATCAGGATATTATTCCCATACTCGTAGACCATCATGTTTTTCCCAACCTCCCCCAGGCCTCCCAGGGGGATAATTCTTAATTTATTTTTACTCATTTTTTTCCTTCATATTCTCTCCCGGTCAGCCTTGGGCTGAAGTATCGAGAGTTGATTATCCTATAAAAAAACCCGGGCGGATCAAACCGGCCGGGCAGTGTCTTTGAAAATTTATTCAGGATTTATTCGGGCAATAAAACATAAATAATGATCTTCGTCGAGCATTTCCACTTGCGCTGGTGTTTTCCAGTCGGAATGGTTCGTATTTCAAAACCGGGGTAATTCTAGCACGCAATGGTTGTTTTGTCAAAACAGAACTATATAGAAAGTATAAGAATGCCCTCAATTCAATTCTGATTATTGATTATAGTAATTGCACAGCGCCGATCCCTCTCACGACTTCTATCCTTTCTCCGATAGGGTCAGGCAACCTCACCGGGGACGGTTCGGCGAGCGACAGGGGTAATAGATGGATCGGTGAGACCATGGATAGGAGATGTCATTTTATAAAACCCTACGGGTAAAACCGTGGGCTGAAGGGTGACCAAGCCCCGTTTTAGCGGGGCTTAATTAAGTCTGCAGTCAATATCATAGGCTGGGGATGGAAGGTTGAGATGGATAAAACCTCAGCCCCCAGATTCATCTGGGGGTAATTGGAGATGATCGGATCCCATCCGCTCCAGTGATAGTTCTTGGACATCTACATAGCCTTATGGTTAAAACCGTGGGCTGAAGGGTGACCAAGCCCCGTTTTAGCGGGGCTTGATTAAGTCTGCAGTCAATATCATAGGCTGGGGATGGAAGGCTGGGATGGATAAAACCTCAGCCCTCAGATTCATCTGGGGGTATTGGAGCTGATCAGGTCCCATCCATCCAGTGCTCGTTTCTTCGAGCATGCTTGATAGGCCCGTACGGTTCATACCGTGGGCTGAAGGTGAGCCGAGCCCCGTCATGGCGATGGCTTAATCAGGTTCTCCCGCAATATCAAGGGCTGGGCGATGGACTGGTTTTCAGTATGGATCGGACCATAGCTCCCAGATTCATCCCGGGGGCATAGGAGATGATCTGGCCTCCAATTTGCATGCCACCTCCCGTCCCTTCGACCATGCCATTCGCCATTAGGCTTGTCGAGAGGTATCTGATTTCTCAATCTCCAGGCTCCTCCAGGTCCGGGTTATACCCCACTGAGGATCTCCCAGCCAGACACTAAGCCCAGATTAACGCACTTCGGCAGTATTCCTGCCAGGAGTATTCTGGATTATCCGGATCATCTGAGTATGCAGGGAGGGATCGCAGCACCAGGAAGAGCAACATTGGGCAAATCAGAAAGGCGATATACCCTGATAAGGTTAAACCGATTGTGACCAAGCCGGCGAGAACAGGTGCTAAGTCTGCTGGTTGACGCCCGGGAAAGGTAGGTGAGGGATTAGGCCGGCTCCAGGTATGATCAAGCGTGTTTTGACAGGGATACCCTCTCCAGTGGGACGAGCCTCTTCCGGTCGGGAGACAACCGGCAATGAGGAGGACCTCTCTACGTAGCTATAACCAGGAAGGGTATCATCATGGACAATAACCTGTATATTGTGTGCAATAGCACCATGGCTGTCTCATGCACCGGGTATCTTTCAGTATATAGTCATTATTCCCAGCTGAGATCAATTCTCTCCGGATGATCTCAAGTAACCTGGATCTGGATTAATCAGCAGTGTTCATCTCCTTCAGTTCCCGGAGATACAGATCGAAAGTCTCCTCGTATACCTGAGCCTGATCACACCTATCATCGGGCCGACCCAGCATTTCTTGGTCGGAGCTCTCCAGAAGATATTCCATATATTTACCGAAGTAGCATTGTTCTGTATTGGTGGCTAAATTGAGGAGAGCTGAGTGGGCCTGGGCAGCAAAGAGGGGAAATTCATATCCGATTATTTCTCCGTTCAGCATCTGCATCTGATGGAGGATCGGGTCCAGGTCTTCCACGGGTGTCTCAGCCGCCGACTCCGCCAGAGCCTTTACTTCATTTCGGAAATTTTCAAAATCCCAGATGGTCCTTTCTTCCATGGTCATTAAGAAAGGATCTGGCGTGCTGGTTGGGCCCACATCGCCTGATCCGGCGCAGGAAGTGATCAGGAATAGGCCGGCAAGGCAGCAAATTATTCTTGTTGTTCTGGTTCCCAATTGTCCCTCCTTGGGTATAAACTAAGAGGCTTCTAACCTCCGTTCACCTTTTATTGTGGTACTCCCCATGGATATGACTATATTATATAAAATAAACTAAAATAAATATGCCTGTTTTGTATTCAAATATCATAAAGAGTAAATTGACAATACCTTAATCAACAAAAAAGCGAGGCTTATGCCTCGCTTTTTTTATTATCTTTCCAATCAAATGGGAATTACATCATGCCGCCCATGCCGCCCATGCCGCCCATTCCTCCCGGAGGCATATCAGCGTCGTCTTTCGGCTCGTCAGCGATCAGGGCTTCGGTGGTCAGGATCATGGCTGCGATGGAGGCAGCATTCTCGAGGGCGCCGCGGGTGACCTTGGCGGGATCGATCACGCCTGCTTCAACCATGTCGATATACTCTTCGCTGAGCACATCATAGCCGATGTGGTTGTTCTTCTTCTCTACCTGGTAGCGCTTGACGTTCTCAAGGATCACAGCGCCGTCTTTGCCAGCGTTCTCAGCGATCTTGCGCATGGGAACTTCCAGGGCGTGACGAACGATACTCACACCAACCTGGGCGTCTGGGTAGTTCATCTTGAGCTTGTCAATGGCCTTGGTGGCATTGATCAGGGCTACACCGCCTCCGGGCACGATGCCGGCTTCAACAGCGGCACGGGTTGCGGAGAGGGCGTCTTCCACGCGGTGTTTCTTTTCCTTCAACTCGGTCTCAGTCGCTGCGCCTACGCGGATGATCGCTACGCCGCCGGACAGTTTGGCCAGGCGTTCCTGAAGCTTCTCGCGATCGTAATCGCTTGAGCTAGAATCAATTTCGTTGCGGATCTGCTGGATGCGGCCCTTGATCTGGCTGCTATCACCAGCTCCGCCTACGATAGTGGTGTCATCTTTGGTTGAGATGACTTTTTCGGCCTTGCCGAGGTCTTCCACTGTTGCGCTTTCCAGCTTGCGTCCCAGATCCTCAGAGATCACGGTGGCCCCGGTCAGGATAGCGATATCCTGCAGCATGGCTTTGCGGCGGTCGCCAAAGCCGGGAGCCTTGATGGCCAGGACATTGATCATGCCGCGCAGTTTGTTGAGAACCAGGGTTGCCAGGGCTTCCCCGTCCACATCCTCGGCGATGATGACCAGGTCGCGTTTGCCGATCTGGACCAGGCGTTCCAGTAGGGGAACCAGGTCCTGGGCAGCGGAGATCTTGGAGTCATGAATGAGCAGATTGGCTTCTTCAATAACAGCTTCCATATCGTCAGCATTGGTCACAAAATAGGGGGACAGGTAGCCGCGGTCAAACTGCATCCCTTCCACGTATTCGGTCTCGAAAGCCAAGGTTTTGGATTCTTCGACAGTGATCACACCGTCTTTCCCGACCTTATCCATCACGTCTGCGATCAACTCGCCGATGGAGCGGTCCTGGGCGGAAATGCTGGCTACATTGCTGATCTCTTCCTTGGTGGTCACGTCAATGGCATTTTTACCGAGCTCCTCGGAAACAGCCTTAGCGGCGGCTTCGATGCCCTGTTTCAGCAGCATGGGATTGGATCCGGCTGCCAGGTTTTTCATACCCTCTGTGACAATGGAATGCGCCAGCAGGGTTGAAGTGGTGGTGCCATCACCAGCGATATCGTTGGTCTTTGTGGCTGCTTCTTTGAGAAGCTGGGCTCCCATGTTTTCAAATTTATCAGAGAGCTCAACTTCCTTGGCAACAGTGACGCCGTCGTGGGTGATGGTGGGGCTGCCAAAACTGCGGTCTAAAGCCACATTGCGGCCTTTCGGTCCTAGGGTGGTGATCACGGCTCTCGCCAGGATATCCATCCCTTTCTGCAGTTTGCGCCGGGCTTCTTCTGAAAAAACGATCTGCTTTCCTGCCATAGATTTCTACTCCTTCCTTTCAAAAAAGAATTCACGGTATTTATATGAAAATTCTACTTCCGCTTCTGACTGCTCTCCCAAACGGAATGTTAGCAGTCCATTTAACGGACTGCTAAGTAGCGGCAATTATGATAACTTTCTTCGGATTGAAAGTCAAGTTACCCAAGGAGCTTTAATATGATTCTTATATTTTTCTTAGAGGGGAGGATAGGCATAGGTCCGCTTATTCAGGGAGCGGGTGTGGCTTGCTGTAAATAACAGATGGCTTCATTCTCTGCCACGATGCTCATTAAGATGGGATCCTCTCCGAAAACCCTTTTTAATTCAGCCTGGATCACCAGGACCTCAGGGCAGTTGTTCTTTTCCGGCCGGCTGAGCGCGGCCAGTACTGAAGCGTAACGGGCATAATAATAAGCCACATCAAAATTGTTCAGATCCAGGGGCCGGACTGCTACTCCACCTACCTCGTTTTCCTCGGCAGTACATCCCACAACGGCGCACTTGAGAACAGGGAGTGCACCCTCGTAATTCCTGGCTCGGACATAAATATCCCCCAGCTGACCGTATGTATCTGCATTGGTGGGATTGATCGCGATGGCTTTTTCGCCGTTTACAGCGGCTATGAAGAACTCGCCATCCCTTGAATAGGTTTTAGCTATGGCGATATAGGGAAGGGGATCTTCCACGCCATTGGATTGGTTGATGGTGATAGCCTTTGCAAAATATTCCAGGGCAGTATCATAAACTTTCAGAGCCCTGTAAATAACACCTATCCGGATATACAGGAAAGTCAGGTTGGGATTGATCGCAACCGCCTTTTCAAATTCCTCGATAGCATAACGGTATTCACCCAGCGATTCGAGGACGGTGCCGTAAACCCGGTGAGTATCCATCAGTTCAGGACCCTTGTTGACAGCCAGGCGGGCGCTCTCTTCTGCCTGGATCTTTTGGTTTTGGTCGAGCAAAACTTCTGCGTAAAAGGCCAGGGCCAGGCTATTGTTAGGGTCGAGGGTAATGGCCAGGTTGGCAGCCTGTTCTGCTTCGTTTAGCCAAGCCTGCCTTTCTTCTTGACTGGCTGCCGAAGAGGTGCTGCTCCAGTCGAGAACCAGGGCACGGATGGCCTGCACTGTGCTGTCATCCGGGGCTAATTCAGCAGCCCGCTGTATCTCCTGGCGGGCTAGAGAGAGCCTCTCCGTGCGATCTTCCGTGGTAGATAGGAGGGCAGAGGAATAGGTTAATAACCTGGCTAACTCGGCGCGTACCTGGGCATTTTCGGGATAACGCTTGAGGACGTCATAATAGGCGTCAATGGCATCTTTTCCCTCCGGGTCAAAGATCTTGCCGGCATCGAAATATGCTTCGCCCTCCAGCACCAGTGAATCAACTGTGCGGGTTGCAGTGGGCGTAGGCAGGAATAAAGGCTCAAACAGCCCTTCCGAATCATTTACCTGGGAGGAAAACCATAATCCTGCCGCTATCAAGGCAATCAGGATCAAGACCCTTGGGAAATTGAAAGGGGATTTTTTAGCGCTGAAAGTGGGTTTTCTTCCGGTTAGTCTGCGGTCCATATCTATCGGGCAAATAGGTTTACTTGTTAGTGGGGGATGATGCTGCCCCAACCATGAGAGGTCTGGGGAGCAGGGCAGAATATCATAGGATCAAGATCAGTTATCCGTTATGCTGGCAGCGCAAATGGAAAGTCCTTCATTAGCGTTAATAACCGCAATTTCATCATTTGCTACCTGGCTGAGCATCGTCTGGAAAACCGGTACCGCCTCATCACACATATTCAATCGGGCAAGGGTCAGGCCGTAGGCTGAGAATAACTCGATCACCTTGGGTTTGTAGGATAATGGTACTCCTTCTACAATTTCGCCTGTGTCAGTTGTGCCTCCCCGAACGGCAAGGGAAAGATATTTCAGCGCCAGTTCATTGGACCTGTTCCTGAAATGCATAACACCTAAATTCCCCTGCATCAGGGGATCTTCAGGCGCGCTCTTGACTGCCAGTTCGGCGTATTGAACTGCCCTGTTATAAATACCATCCAAGAGATAGATCCGGGAAATCTCATAATCTGGGATGGGGTCCGAAGGGTTGAGGGCTTTTGCCTGACTGAAGGAGGTCACGGCCTTGTCATTTTCTTGATTGGCGTAGTAGCAGTAACCAAGCATTAAATGTAGATTTGGAATGGCGTTGTTAATATTCAGAGCACTCTGGTATTCACGGATGGCTTCACTGTAATTGCCTGTCCAGTACAGCACATAACCACGAGCACGGTGGGTTTCCAGGAGGTTGGGTCCCAGCTCAAGGGCTCGCAGGGATTCAAGAATGGCTTCTTCATAATCCTGGCTATCAATCAGGATTTCCGCATAAATTGCATGGGCAAGCGGGTTTTTATCAGCCAGGGAGAGGGCCTTTTCAATGGAGATCTCAGCGGCGATGATATCACCAAGAAAATCAAGGGCCCAGGCTTTCATCGCATGAGCCAGTGGGTTATCTGGACTACGAAGCAGGGCAAGTTCAGCGTTTTCGAGGGCGGCTTCGGGATTGCCGGAAAGGATTTGTACCCGGGCAAGGGAAACGTAGAGCGACGAGTCTTCCGGGTTAGCAAGGATGGCATCCCTGTAAGCTTCGATGGATTGGCTGAGCTTCCCTTCATCGAACAGGGTCTGAGCCCGATTGATGAAGATCTCCGGATTCAGGGTAGGCGTAACAGTGGGAATAAAGGGGGGATCGAGTTCTGGAACTACCCTCTGATTGAAGTAGATGATCCCACCGATCAAAATCAGCAAGAAGATGATCCGCCAGGGATTGGCTCTCTGGCGGGGTTTTTTGGTCATTTTCACACTGCGGCCGCTAAGGTACATGCGTTCATCTTACCACTGCGTTAAAAATTGCGTCAAGGAATTCGTTTTTATCCTGAGAGGGCTTGATCGATCAATTAAGCCTCACTTGCAGTTCTCTCCCCTCTCAGCTAGAATGGGAGCATGCGCTTTGATATCTTCACTCTATTTCCGGAAGTTTTTCCACCTTATCTGGACTCCAGCATCCTCTATCGGGCTCAAGAGATGGGTCATCTCCAGGTTGAGCTTCACAATATCCGCGATTGGGCGAAGGACAAACACCAGGTTACAGATGAGCCGCCTTATGGGGGAGGCGGGGGAATGGTGATGAAACCTGAGCCCATCTTTGAGGCTATTGAGGATATCCTGGGCAGCCCTCCTGTTTGCCCGGTGATATTAATGACGCCGCAGGGAGAACTTCTGGACCAAAAGAAAGCTATCCGTTATTCCACTTTTCCACGCCTGGCCCTGATAGCTGGCCATTATGAAGGTGTTGATGAAAGAGTCAGGGAACACTTGGTCACAGACGAAATATCCATTGGGGATTATGTGCTGACGGGAGGGGAACTGCCCGCTCTTGTGCTGATTGATGCTCTCACCCGGCTGATACCAGGTGTGCTGGGAGATCCTTCCGCGTCCGCGAACGATTCACATGCTAGCGGCTTGCTGGAATATCCCCACTATACCCGCCCGGAAATTTACCGGGGATGGCAGGTCCCAGAGATATTGCGCTCAGGCCACCATGCCAAGATAGAGCGGTGGCGAAAAGACCAGGCCTTGAAGCGCACTCAACAAAGAAGGCCGGACCTGTTGGGTGATTTTCCTCTCACCGATGAGGACCAGGAATTCCTGGATAGTTTGAAGGAAGACGGGGGAAATTAAGTAGTTGAGTGTAGGGGCGAGCCATCGGCTCGCTCGTTTCTCCGGGGAACGCATCGTGTCGCCCCTACAGAATGGTAAATAAAATCGGCCCCTGGTCGTAGGTCAGGCTGTCCACGCTGAGGGACAGCCTTTATGTTAACATCCCATAAGAAACCCTCAATTAGCACTTCCATTTCTTGACTGCCAGCACCTGTCGTGTTAAACTAAGCCCCGAACTTAGCACTCTAAGCAAGAGACTGCTAATATCGAATATGGCAGATTTAACAGAGAGGCAGAAAATAGTCTTGGCCCTGATTGTAAGGGATTATGTGGAAACGGCTGAGCCGATCAGCTCTGGACGCCTGGTTGATCACTTTCAGCTTGATTTCAGCCCAGCTACTGCCCGTAACGAGATGGCGATCCTGGAAAAGAGGGGTTACTTGTACCAGCCCTATACATCTGCTGGGAGAGTACCTACCAAGGAAGGCTACCGCTACTACGTGGGCAAGTTAATGGGTGATGAAAGACTTCCTACACATATCCAAGAAATGATCCGGCACCAATTCTATCAGGCCCGTCATGACGTGGACGATTGGTTGATTCTATCAGCCTCTGTCTTGGCCCAACACAGCCATGGAGCTGCGATCGTAACGCCCCTTCATACGGAGAAGGCTCGATTTAAACACCTGGCACTCCTGTCCACTCGGGGAAAGCAAGTCTTGATGGTGATCGTACTAAACAGTGGTGAGTTCCATCACCAAACCATTGTTATGAACGATACCCTGACCCAGGACCAGCTTACTGGGATAGCTGACCAGATCAACGAATTTGCAATCGGTTTGGATGCCAGGGACCTGGAGGAAATCGATTTGGATACCCGGAATCCTGTCCTGGCTGAAATTATCCAAGTTGTATTGGCAACCATGCAGAACGCCGAAGTTGTATCATCTGGGGAAGTGTTCCGGGACGGGGTTGCCAATATGCTCTCCCAGCCCGAGTTTTCTGAACCTGACAAAGCCCGGAGAACTCTGGAAATATTTGAAGATAGGGCTATATTGGATGACCTGCTCTCACGGACCGTCTTTGACAGCGAGGGAAGTGGCGTCCATGTCATCATCGGCGGCGAGGAAACCTGGGAGCAGCTGGAAGATACCTCCCTGATCCTGGCAAGATATGGAGACAGGGATCACGCAATGGGCGCTGTTGGCATTCTTGGTCCACTGCGCATGTCCTACAGCCGGGGAGTTTCTACGGTCAGGTTTGTTTCAGAATTGATCAGTGAATTGATCACTGAATCAATGGATGCCTGAGGAAGGATATCAAGGAGCATTGAGGTATATGAAGAAGAAAAAAGATCAAACCCAACAATCAGATTGGGAAGATATGGAAGTATCGGAGGGTGAAGAGCTGATAAATGAGGGTGAAGACCTTGAAGAGAAGGACACTAGCGAAGAGGATATCCCCGCAATTGAACTGACCCCTGAGGTGCAAATGGATTTTCTTCAGGCGACGCTTGATGAAATGACGGCCAGGGCGGAGGAATACCTGGATGGCTGGCAGCGATCCCGGGCGGAGTTTGCCAACTATAAGAAGAGGATCTTGAAAGAGAATTCCGAGATCCACCAGGTAGCTCGGGGAGAGGTGATCAAGCTATACCTTGATATCGTGGACGATCTAGACAGGGCTCTTCATGACAGACCTGCCACTGACGAAGGTGAAGCCTGGGCAAACGGGATCGAGATCATATTCCAAAAGTTAAGGTCCCGCCTGGAAGCTGAAGGTGTAAAACCAATGAATCCGCTTGGGGAAGATTTTGACCCCAATATTCATGAGGCGCTGATAAAAGAAGAAAACGATGATTATGAAAGTGGAAAGATCATCGAGGTTATGCAGGAAGGCTACTGGATCGGCGACAAGGTGTTAAGGCCCGCCCAGGTCCGGGTAGCAGCTTAATAAGGATAGATCAGAGAATTAGGAATCTGAGTGATACAGGAGGAAAAATGGCAAAAATAATAGGAATTGACTTAGGAACAACAAACTCTGGCGTGGCAGTGATGGAAGGTGGAGAACCCACGATCATTCCTTCCGCAGAAGGGGATCGTCTGGTGCCGTCCGTTGTGGCCATGAATAAGAACCACGAAAGACTGGTTGGCCGGCCTGCGCGGAACCAGGCTGTGGTGAACCCGGAGAATACAATCACATCGATCAAGCGTTTTATGGGTGGGAAATTCAATTCCCCCGGCATCGAACGAGCACGGAAGATGGTCTCTTATGAGATCAAAGAAGCACCCAATGGCGATGTGCGGGTAATCATGGATGAAAAAGAATACTCACCGCCGGAAATCTCGGCCATGATCCTGGCAAAGATCAAAGCGGATGCAGAGGATTATCTAGGAGAGCCTGTCACCCAGGCAGTGATCACCGTGCCGGCATACTTCAATGACAGCCAGCGCAATGCAACCAAGGACGCTGGCAAGATAGCCGGCCTGGAAGTGCTGCGGATCATCAATGAGCCCACTGCCTCTTCTCTGGCCTATGGCCTGGATAAAAAGCAGAACGAGGTCATCGCCGTTTACGACCTGGGAGGCGGCACTTTTGATATCTCCATTTTGGATGTAGGCGAAGGTGTGTTCCAGGTGCGGTCTACCAGTGGTGATACCTTCCTCGGAGGAGATGATTTCGACCAGCGGATCATTGAATACCTGGCCGATGAGTTCCAGAAGGAAGAGGGCATTGATCTGAAAGAACAGCGTCAGGCACTGCAGCGCTTACGTGAAGCTGCTGAGAAGGCAAAAATCGAATTGTCCACCATGCAGCAGACCGAGATCAACCTGCCGTATCTCACAGCAGATGCTTCAGGGCCGAAACACCTGGTCAAGAAGTTCACTCGCGCCAAGCTGGAACAGCTGACCATGGACCTGATTGAGAAATCCATGAAACCCGTCCAGCAGGCCCTGGACGATGCCGGATTGAAGCCATCGGATATCGATGAGATCGTGCTTGTGGGTGGTATGACCCGCATGCCTGCTGTCCAGGAAGCGGTCAGTAAGTTCTTTGGCAAGACGCCCCATAAAGGCGTCAATCCCGATGAGGTGGTAGCCATTGGTGCAGCCATCCAGGCAGGCGTCCTGGGCGGTGAAGTTGATGACCTGCTGCTTCTGGATGTGACCCCACTAACCCTGTCTGTTGAGACCCTGGGCGGCGTGGCCACTCCCCTGATCGAACGCAATACCACCATCCCTGCCCGGGAGAGCCAAACCTTCTCTACCGCAAGTGAAAGTCAGTCTCAGGTAGAAATCCATGTTTTGCAAGGTGAAAGGGCTATGGCGGCTGACAATAAATCCCTGGGACGCTTTATCTTGGATGGTATCCCCCCTGCGCCTCGAGGTATTCCACAAATTGAAGTGACCTTTGATATCAATGCTAATGGTATCCTGGAGGTAACTGCCAAGGACAAGGCTACTGGCAAGACACAGAACATCACCATAACCGCCAGTTCAGGTTTAAGTGAAGCCGAAGTTGAGAAGATGCGCAAGGACGCTGAGCGCTTTGCCGATGAGGACCGGGTTAATAAGGAAAAGATAGAAACCCGAAACAACGCTGACACGCTTGCTTATAATGCAGAGAAAACCCTGCGGGATCTGGGCGACAAAGTGCCAGCAGATCTCAAATCGGAAGTTGAAGCCAAGGTTGCTGAAGTCAGGGCAGAAATGGATAAAGAATCCTTTGAAGTCGCCAGGCTCAAGGAACTGACAGAAGCCCTGGGTTCCTCGCTTCAAAAAATTGGAGAGGCTGCGTATCAGGCTTCCGGCGATGCTGCTGCAGGTATGCCCGGTGACGCACCGGACCAGGGCGGGGATGGATCTGGTGATGATGGCGAAGTCGTTGAGGGTGAATTCGAGGACGTGTAATCTGGTAATGAAAAATACGCTCAAAGCCGGGGTGATCCAACCCCGGTCTTTGAGCACAGAATGGTAAGTTTCTATGGCTAAACGTGATTATTATGAAGTGCTGGGCGTTTCCCGGGATGCATCTGAAAGCGAGCTAAAAAGCGCCTTCAGGAATTTGGCTCGGAAATATCACCCGGATGTCAGTGATGCCCCGGATGCCGAAGAGAAATTCAAGGAAATCAATGAAGCATACGGTGTGCTCTCCGACGCGGATAAACGCGCAGCCTATGACCGTTTTGGCCATCAGGGTGTGAGAGGACCGAATGGAGGTCCGGGATTTGAATCGGTAGATTTCTCTGATTTTGCGGATATTTTTGGAGATATGTTCGGGTTTGGAGGATTTGGCGGCCGGTCAAGTACTGCCAGGCGGAACGCACCGCGCAGAGGAGCAGACCTGCAATACCAGGCTGTGATCACTTTTCAAGAAGCGGTTTTTGGGACCGAAAAAGAGATCGAAGTAACCAAGGAAGAAAGGTGCGAGACCTGTGGGGGTGATGGCGCCAAACCGGGGACTTCCCCCCAAACATGCCCGGAATGTCAGGGCAGGGGCGAGGTCAGGCAAACCCGGCAAACTTTGCTAGGCTCGATGGTGCAGGTAACAACTTGCCCAGTATGCGGTGGAAGAGGGAAGGTCATCCATGACCATTGTTCTTCCTGTGGTGGCCAAGGAAAGGTTCGTAAAACTCGACGAAAAAAAGTCACTATCCCTGCAGGCGTGGATGATGGTACTCGAATCCGCTTAGGGGGAGAAGGTCAACCGGGAGATAATAACGGCCCTTCCGGGGATCTATACCTACTGATCAGGGTTCGGCCCCACAAATACTTCCGCAGACGTGATGATGATATCCTGCTGGACTTGAACGTTAATGTGGCCCAGGCGACCCTTGGGTCTGAAGTGAAAGTTCCCACGGTAGATGGAGAAGTGAAATTAAAGATACCTGCTGGTACTCAACCAGGAAAGATCATCCGCATGCGTGGAAAGGGAGTCCCTCACCTGCATCGAGATTCACGCGGCGACCAGTTGGTAATTATTAATGTAACCATTCCTAAGACACTCACTCAGGAGGAGCGGGACCTATTTGAGAAGCTGGCTGAGCAAATGGACAGCAAGGTCCTTCCCCAGGAACGCGGATTCCTAGAGCGATTGAAAAATGTTCTTGGTGGATGATTAGACTAATGATGAAATCGTTATGTAATAGGTGCAAATACCCCTGACCACAGGAACGTTGCACCTATTTTTTTACCATGATAGAGAACAGGAACGAACCTAATTGGGAGCAGGTCAGCCTAGAGCTTGATCCCCTCCTTGCAGAAGAGCTGGCTTTTCTGCTGGGAGAGATCCTTCCCGGCGGTGTTGTGTTGGAAAAACACTATGGAGACCTTTTTCTCCATGAGTTGGACGGATTTCAAGGACCTGTCCGCCTGTACGGTTATTTTCCGGCGAGCAAACGTCAGGATATCCAGTCACGGATTACCCAGGTACTGGAAGTATCTGGCAAAGGCGCTCTTCTGGATCAGATGGAGTTCTCTCCCCTTGAAATCCGGAACTGGGCAACTGTCTGGCAGGAGCATTATCACCCTATCCCAATTGGGAAAAAATTGGCGGTTGTGCCCACCTGGTTGGAAAATCCATTTCCAAAGCGAATCCCTATTCGAATGGATCCTGGAATGGCCTTTGGATCAGGCACGCATACCACCACGCAAATATGTCTTGCCCTTCTGGAGGATACTTTGACAGGGTCTTTCACTGGGGAGATGATCGATATGGGTTGTGGATCCGGCATTCTTTCTATCGCTGCCGCAAAGTTGGGGGTAAGGAAAGTTCTCGGCGTAGATACAGACCCGGATGCAGTCCGGATATCTTGTGAAAACGCAAAGGCGAACGGAGTATCCGATCAAGTGTCATTCAGAGAGGGGTCAGTGAAAGACATCCTTGATCAGGACGGGGAAGTATCCCTTGTGGTAGCCAATATCATCGCCCAGATCCTGAAAGACTTGTTCGATCAGGGATTGGGAAACCTGGTACAGCCGGGAGGCTGGATCATTTTATCCGGCATTTTATTGGAACAGCTTCCCGGGATCCTATCATCCCTAGATGAAGCAGGGTTTACTTGTCAAAGACAGAAGACAGAAGGGGATTGGGTTGGCCTGATAGCTGTAAAGGCAGCAGCCCCTTAATCCGTCTAGCATCTTTTCACAGGTATAATGATTGTGGAGATCTGATCTCTCCGTCAGTAAACTTATCCGCTGGAGGAGCTCCCGATGACAGAACTGCACCCCGATATTGATCGCATATTAATCACAGAAGATGAAATCCAAAATCGAGTAAAAGAGATCGCGGAGGAGATAGACCGGGATTACCTGAACTCCGACCCGATCATATTGATTGGCATCCTCAAAGGCGCTTTTATTTTTACGGCCGATCTTTCCCGGAAATTGACTACTCCCCACAGCGTGGATTTCATGTCCATCTCCAGTTATGGGGATTCCGCTGTATCTGCCGGTGCGGTGCGGTTGATCCTTGATCTGCGCAAACCGATAACGAACCAGCACGTTATCGTTGTGGAAGATATTGTCGATAGCGGTAATACCATGAATTACCTTTACCAAACATTGATGGGCCGGCAGCCAGCATCCCTTAAGACCTGCACGTTATTCAAGAAAAAACGCAACAGCCTGGATGTCCCGCTGGACTATGTCGGTTTTGAGCTTCCGGATGTCTGGGTGGTCGGTTATGGGCTGGATTTAGCCGATACGCACCGTACACTGCCATATGTTGCAGCCTTGAAGAAAGAAGTATATTCCTGATCAGAAAACTGAGATCTGAGCAGCTGCTGCTCTCCTGCTATGTCAAATCGAGAAAGATCTGTTCGTACCGAGGGAGTCGTTTTAAGGCGTCGGGATTATGGGGAATCCGATCGCATCCTGATCTTATTCACGAGGAAGCTCGGACGTATTTCGGGAATCGCCAAGGGGGCCAGAAAACCCAGTTCAAAGATCTCTGGCCACTTGGAGCTGTTCTCCAGGGTGTCTTTTCTGGTATCCCGCGGCAGAAACTTACAACTCATCACCCAGGCTGAAACCATTGAATCCTACGAACAACTTCGGAAAGACCTTTCCGGGATTGGTCTTGGCTCTTATATCGTGGAGCTGGTAGATGCTGTGACCACTGAAGAGGGCAGCAATATCAAGCTTTATGATCTGCTGGTCCTTACTTTGGAATCTCTTGACAACGGTCAACAGCCTGAGATCATCAAGCATTTCTTTGAGCTTCAGCTGCTGGACTTGAGTGGATTCCGGCCGGAATTTTTTATCTGTGTTGAATGCGGGGAGCCCATTACTGAGCAGGATCAATATCTTTCTGGTGAATTAGGCGGTGTGGTTTGCCCCAATTGTATTAGAGGTGTGGTTGAGGCGAATTTCAGACAGGTCCCCGTGAGAATCCTGAAATACCTTCGGCACTTTCAGCGCTCTACTCTACAGGAACTGTTGTCCCTTAAACTTGCTCCGGACCTTCAAGAGGATCTCGAAGGTGCCATCCAATACTACCTTAACCATACTTTGGAAGGCAGACTTAACAGCCCGGATTTCATCAGCCGGATAAAAAACGCCTGACAGATTCTTGATAATTGCTATATGATAAACACAAAATTCAGCGAGAATCTTATTAAGGAATGACCAATCAATGTGATTTCCATGAAGGAGGGAAAATGAAAAAGTTTGTCGTGTTTTTGTTGGTGGTCGTTTTGATCATTGGCAGTGCCTGCTCGAGAACAACTGCAGGTCTTGACCCTTCTGGCCCAGATGATGCAGGTGACCCGGGGGCTGAGGAACCAGGAGATCCTGGGGAAGATACGGGAGAGATGCTGACCTGTGGCCATGCCAGTAACTATATCCTTAGCTTTGATCATACCTTGACGGTGAATGCAGAGGCTACCAGTCTGACCCATATCTTAAAACAAGGGAGCATTGCATTGGTAAGCGAGTTAGATGCGGTCGTCCATGATACCTTGCTGACCACGGTCCTTCCCCAGGTATTGAATTTTGAGTATATGGGTGTTTTGGGCGACTGTTCCGTGGATGCTGCTGGCCAGGTAACTGTATCAGCTGAAGGGTACTGTGAGGACGGGATTGTTTATCTGAATATCACTGAAAGTTGGGGTGAGGCAGCAGGCACTATGGTCTGCGATGGTGGGGGTGTGCCTTTTTCAGCCCCGGGCTATTCTTACACCCACACCGGCGTAACCGGATCAGGAGAGGAATTCTTACTTACAAATGACGCCGCAGGGTACACTTTGATGAAACCCTTTCTGGGTGGTGAAGGGTATCATTCCTGGACTTTGGAGATAGATATAGCTCTTGAACCCCTTGTGACGGAGGACTGAGAGATTGCCCTGCCAGGATACAAAGCGGGAACCAGTGCAGACCACCCTGATGAGGGCTCAGGACCCTGCTATTTAGGAAGGGATCAATATATTCAAGGGAGGAATGGCTACAGGACCTCTCCTTCTATGACAAGCTGGGCATGTCCCAATTTGTCCCCTTCATAAATGAAATATTTCAGCTTCAGGGGGAAAACCTTTGCGAACATGGCTTGGGCGGGACAGTAGGAATCTGCGGAGAGCTCCATGGCTCGAGTTACAGCGTTTTCTGCGATACCTTTCCCGGCCAGATGGTATTCGATGACAGCTTTGGTGAATACCTTGGGATGGTGATCTGTCCGTTCAGCATCGACAATCACCTGAAAATCAAGGACCTCCTGGCGTTTCTTCACCAGGATGGAGATCACATCCATAGCTGTACAGCCGGCTAATCCAACTGCGAGCAGCTCCATGGGCCGGAAGCCATCATCATCACCACCCACTTCCGGATAGGATCCAAGGGGTACTTCAAAGCCGGAATCGGCGGTTCCTGTGAATGTCAATCGGCCTTTCCAATTAACAGCAGCTTTCATGGTTTTTCCTCCAATAGTGGGGAGACATATTTTTCCAGGGTTGGGACATTGATAGTCCCAATCCAGGCCAGCCTTAAGTGGCCCTGGCGGTCAATAACAAATGAATTGGGCAGGGATGATTGCTGGAAAGTGATCATCGATTGATTATCCGGGTCCAGCAGGACAATGAAATCCAATCCCTGCTCTTCAACAAATGCGCGGACCTCATTTTCTGGTTGGCCGGCTTCAACCGCTAGAATCTGGAATCCATCCTCTTTGTGATTATCATAATAAGCTTTGAACTCAGGCATTTCCTCGCGGCAAGGGGGGCACCAGGTAGCCCAGTTGTTGAGAAGGACAACCTGGCCTAAATAATCGGATATGGACACTTGATTTCCATCCAGATCAAATAAGGTAAGTGGGGGAGCTGGCTGATCCATTTCTATGGGTGCCAGGATCAGGGAATCCAGCGGCTCCTGTCCGTTTGTTAATGGACCTCTCAACAATACAGCAGCTCCGACCAGTAAAATCAGACCCAGGCCTACCAGAAGGAAAGGCAGAAAATTTGTACGATAGGAAATGTCCCTCATGTGATACTTCCTCCAGTCCCGGCTCAATGGGACGAAACCGGATACTGTACTATTTTACTATCTAGATTCCCGGCCAGCTCCTCATCTTACCTGCTATTTTTTGGCCAGAATAACCTCCAGCGGGATATTCCCTCTGTTCTAGCGGTTGTGTTGGTTTACTGTAAACGAATGATAACCTGCGTATAAAATAAACTCAATTGAACACCCCACCCGGGATAGCCGCAGTTTGTACAATCAATTGAGCCCGTTAATAATAAATGTCACCCAAAAAGAGTGAGTTTTGTCCCCCTATTGGCCCTTTGGGTCAGTGGTAAGGGTGATTATTGCTGGTATACTATTTTGAGTAAGTTGATGCTGATTTTGATCCAAAATAAATCCACTTATGATGTTTATGCTCGGGAAAAACAGTATCTTGAGCAGCTTCAAAGCTGCGCAAGACAACCACCAATTTTACCGGTATGAGGTATTCCTTATTGGAGGACAGGATAACGGGAATGTTTTTGGCGTGGGATCGATAGAAGGAACAGCTCTCTGGGTATATTGAACCGGTTGAGTGGTTCCTCATTTCATTTAATTGTGGCATTTCGGAAAGGAGAATATTATGGCAAGCTTGTCTCTTGAACTCCCTTCGATGTATGGTGACCACCATGTCACCGAAGTACGGCGGATATTGCTTGAATTTGAGGGTGTAACAGAAGTGTATGCCAGCTCAGGGTTTCATGTTGTTGAAGTGGAATACAACAGCAAAAAGACTCCCAAAAAAGACCTGGAAGCTGCACTTGAACAAGCAGGATATATGGGGGATTTCAAAATGGCCTTGGAACCATCTACACCGGCCAATGAAGATGTAAAAGGTGCATATTTCCGCCATACCGAGGCCAGCGAACAGACTGGGGATACAGTTAATTTTGAGCAGACTGTAAGAGTTCAACGCTCTCCCCTGTGGCCCTGCCCTGGTATGGGGCCCGTGAAAACGCAAATTTTAGAAGTGGACGAGGAGACTCAAGATGGCTAAACAAAAAAGAACTATCGAAGAACAGAGTATCGATCCCGCAACCCAGGAAATGCTTCAGCGAGCTGAAGAGATGGGGATCCAGACCGCATTTACGCGAGCAGATGATATGGCTCCCTGCAACATCGGTGGTGCAGGAATGTGCTGCAAGAACTGCAGCATGGGTCCTTGCCGCTTGACCAAAGACGGTCAAGTTGGTGTTTGCGGTGCCACCATCGATACCATCCAGGCCCGCAACTTCCTCAGGGCTGTATCAGCTGGCGCTTCTGCCCACTCAGATCACGGACGTGACCTGGCATTTACCCTGAAGGCTGTGGCCAACGGCGAAGCCGAAGGGTATGTCATCCGGGACGTCGCAAAACTGCGCACGGTTGCCCGCTACTATAATATCCCTGTCGAGGATCGATCACCGGAAGAGGTAGCCAATGATCTGGCAGACCTCTATATCTCCCAGTTCGGTCAGCAGACCGGACAGGTTGCCCCTGTTTCCCGGGCTCCCAAGAAACGCCAGGAGATCTGGAAGGAACAAAAAGTGACCCCCCGGGGGGTTGACCGAGAGGTTGTCGAAGCCCTTCACAGAACACATATTGGTGATGACCAGGATCCAAAGAATATCCTCAAGCAGGCGATCAGGACCTCCCTGGCTGATGGCTGGGGTGGCAGTATGATGGCAACAGATATCTCCGATATCCTGTTCGGAACCCCTGCCCCGATCATGGGCGAAGCCAACCTGGGCGTATTGAAGAAAGATTGGGTCAATGTGGTCGTGCACGGCCATGAACCCACCTTGAGCCAGATGGTAGTGGCAGCTTCCCAGGACCCGGAGATCATCGAATACGCTAAAAAAGCAGGCGCGAAAGGCGTCAGCCTTTCGGGTATCTGCTGCACCGCCAACGAGATCCTCATGCGCCAGGGTGTCCCTGCAGCAGGCAACTTCCTGCAGCAGGAGCTAGCCATCCTCACCGGCGCTGTAGAAGCCATGGTTGTGGATGTGCAGTGCATCATGCAGGCCCTGGTCGGATTGGCGGAAAACTTCCACACCAAGATCATCACCACTTCTCCCAAGGTAAAGATCACTGGTGCGACCCATATCGAATTTGAGGAACATAAGGCACTGACGATTGCCAAGGATATCCTCAAAGCAGCGATCGATAACTACAAGAACCGTGGTGAGATTCAGATCCCAGACTACAGGTCAGAGCTCATCCCGGGCTTTTCCCACGAATATATCAACTACACATTAGGAGGTTCCTACAGGGCTTCCTTCCGGCCTCTCAACGATGCGATCATTTCCGGCCGGATTCGGGGAGTGGCTGCAGTAGTGGGCTGCAATAATCCCCGCAGCCAGCATGATTACTTGCACACTGTGGTGACCAAAGAACTTCTCAAACAGGATGTCCTGGTCGTTGAAACAGGATGTTCTGCGATCGCCAATGCCAAACTGGGGTTGCTGATGGGGCAGGCGGGTTTGGACCAGGTAGGTCCCGGTTTACGTGAGATCTGTGAAGCCACGGGTATGCCCCCGGTGCTGCATATGGGCAGCTGCGTGGATAACACCCGCATCCTGACCGTGCTGACCCAGGTGGTCGAGGAAGGAGGCCTGGGCGACGATATCGACCAGGTTCCTGCCGTTGGTCTGGCTCCAGAGTGGATGAGCGAAAAAGCTCTGGCAATCGGCACTTACTGCGTGGCCTCAGGCGCCTACGTGATCTTTGGCGGCACTTCCCCAGTGGGAGGCATGCCTGATAAGGTATCGGACAGCGATATTGTCACCAAGATCATGAGTGAAGGCTGGGAAGAGGATTTTGGCGGCAAGCTGGAGTTCATTCCTGATCCCATGGATATGATCCAGGCCACTTTGGACCATATTGATAAAAAACGCGAGGAGCTGGGATTGGTGAAATATGATCCCGCACTATTCGGCAAGAGCGGCGATAGAGATATGCTCGAACTGGAGAACCTGCCTCTCGCAGAGCGCCGTCAAGCGATCTATGGATCTGCTGGAAAATGAAGGAGAGAAGATAAATGTCTAAATACATTGCTACAAGAGCCGTTCGCGGCGCAAACGCACTGGTATATGAAGCTGAGGCAATGCTTTTTAAAGCCCTGTCTGAAAAGGGGCCGGAAACAGTCATTGAATTTCCCAATACAGCTTATTACCTGCCCTTGATCTACGCCATGACTGGTGAAAAGATTGCTACATTGGGTGATATTCCCCCTCTCCTTGAGAAGGCCCGCAGTCTGCTTCATCCCATTCCGTCCGATGATAAATGGACGCCCTACCTCGGTGAGACCCTGGACAGCGGCATGGCCACCCTGTTTGCAGCTGAGATCATTGAGGCGATCCGAGCAGTTTATGGTTTGCAGCCCGAACCTTATGAAGGGATCGAGCTGGCTGGTGGAACGGAATATGGTGATAGGGATTTTGGACTCGCAGGCAGATTGAATGGACCCATCGATGATATCCAACTTCGCTCCTGGGGCATTCAGCTGGTGGATGGCAGGATGCCTGGATTTGCAGCTATCGTTGGCGCGGCCAAGTCCAATGAGGTCGCAGTGAAGATCGTCCGCGAACTTCAGCAGCGCAATATCCTGACTTTCCTGTGTGGAAATGTCAATGGGCGCAGCATCATCGACCAGTTGGTTGAAGAAGGTGTTGAGCTGGGTTACGACACCTATACCGTGCCCTTCGGTACTGACACATTAAGCGCTATCTACGCCCTGGGATTCGCTTCCCGCTCTGCCCTGACATTCGGCGGCATCAACGCTGGCGAAGCCCGCAACATCCTCAATTACAACAAAGCCAGAGTGTTTGCATTTGTCCTGGCTTTGGGAGAGGTTGATGATTTGAAATATGCCGCTGCGGCTGGAGCGATCAACTTCGGATTCCCGGTTATCGCCGACACTGTTATACCCGAGATCCTGCCCACCGGTGTGACCACCTACGAACATGTGGTCAGCATGCCCTTTGACGAGATCGATGGCAAGGATGACCTGGAAAAGGCTACTGCCCTGGTTCAGAAATGCATCCAGATCCGTGGTGTGAAGATCAAGATCACCAATGTTCCGGTTCCCGTGCCTTACGGCTCCGCTTTTGAGGGAGAAGTAGTTCGCCGGACGGATATGCAGGTCGAATTTGGCGGAAAGGGTTCTCGTTCCTTTGAATATCTCTTTATGACTGATATGGAAGAGATTACCGACGGCAAGGTTGAACTGGTTGGTCCCTCCTTTGATGACCTGGAAGAAGGTGCGTCAATGGATATGGGAGTGGTCGTCCGGGTTGCAGGCAGGGAGATGGAAAAAGACTTCGAGCCGGTCCTGGAGCGCCAAATTCACGACTTTATCAACGGAGCCTCTGGTATTCAGCACATCGGACAGCGAGATATTGTCTGGATCCGGATTGCCAAATCAGCTGCTGAGAAAGGGTTCAACCTGGAACATTTTGGCAAGATCATCCACGCTCGCCTGCACTCTGATTTCGGCGCGGTGCTGGACAAGGTTGAGGTGACTGTCTACACAGACAAGGGCGAGATGGAAAAGTGGCTTGAAAAAGCCAGGGAGTCTTACGACTACCGCAACAAGCGCCTGGCAGATATGACGGATACCTCCGTTGATGTGTTCTATTCCTGCACCTTGTGCCAGAGCTTCGCTCCTGATCACGTTTGTGTGGTCAGCCCTGAGCGGCTTGGACTGTGCGGCGCTTATAACTGGCTGGACTGTAAAGCTTCTTTCAGCATCGATCCTACAGGGCCCAACCAGCCAATTACGCTGGGAGAGACATACGATGAAGAGGTAGGATACTGGGAAGGCACAATCGAGTACACAAAATCAGCTTCTCATGGTGTGATCGATAAAGTCTCCATGTACTCGATCATGGAGAATCCGATGACCGCCTGCGGCTGCTTTGAGGCAATTTTGATGTACATCCCCGAAGTGGAAGGTGTGATCGTGGTCAGCCGGGAAGACACCGGAATGACCCCCATGGGCATGAAATTCAGCACCCTGGCCGGCATTGCGGGTGGTGGTGTTCAGACTCCTGGTGTAATGGGTGTGGGCAAGTATTATATGCTCAGCCCTAAATTCATCTCGGCAGACGGAGGTTTTAAACGTGTTGTCTGGATGAGTAAAAACATTAAAGACAGCATGGTTGAGGAATTGAAAGGGGTTGCTGAACGGGAAGGTATCCCGGATTTGATCGACAAGATTGCAGACAGTGAGAGTGTTACCACCGTGGAAGAACTCCAGGAATGGGTGAAATCAAAGAATCACCCCGTACTGGATATGCCCACTATGCAGCGGGAAGAGAAGGAATTAGATATTCCCCAGAAGACTGATGAGAGACCCGAAGTGATCGCCCAGGCGGAAGCAGTGATCGCCAAAACGGCAGAGACTCAGGTACCAACTCCGGAAGACGCCGCGCCGGCTCCTCCAGCCACTCCTGCAGCTCCCCCCATGCCCTCCATCCCGAGCGGCGTGACCGGTGATGGCGCTGAGAAGGCTGTCAATATGCTGAGGCGGGCATTAATAGCTGCCCTGGCAGAACTGGGCGGTATGGAAGGTTTTGAAGATTTTCAGATTCCTGCCATGCCAACAGGGACTGCAGCTCCGGCAGCCGCGCCGGAAGTGAAGACTGGTCCGGCACCGATCAAACCCGATCAAGCCTGGCTACCAGCAGGATCAAAAACTAAACTAGCCAAGGAATCCTGGGATGGGGTTGTGCGCGAGATCACCTTAGGAGCGACAGCTGCTGAAGGCGGAACGCGATCCCACACAGTGACGATCGGCGGTTCAACAGCCATGCCCTACATGCACTTCGAAGGGCAGACCCCCCACAAACCAGTGATCGGGATCGAGATCCAGAGCCGCAAACCTACTGACTGGTCGGAATTGCTCTATAAAGCCTGGGGCAATGTGATGGATGATCCGGGTGAGTGGGCCAAAGCAGCTGAAAAGGCTGGCGCGGATGTGATCTACCTCAAATTGGCGTTGACTGACGCAGAAGGCAACCCTACTACAAAGGAACAGGCAGTTGAGGCAGTAGACAAGGTCCTCAAGGCTAGTGGACTTCCACTGATCGTTTTTGGTCCGGGTCAACCGGATCCAGATAATGAGCTTTTGGTGGAGATATCCACCCGCTTCAAGGGTGAACGTCTGTTGCTGGGCGTCTGTGAGGAAAAGAACTACCGGACCATTGTTGCATCTGCGATGGCGGATGGCCAGCTAGTAGTCGCCCGGACAGCTATGGATGTGAACTTGGCCAAACAGCTGAATATCCTCATCACTGATATGGGTCTTTCTGCAGGCAGTATTGTCATGGATCCAACCACAGGTGCCCTGGGCTATGGTTTTGAATATGGCTACTCCGTGATGGAACGGCTGCGCATCGCGGCACTTCAGGGTGACGGGATGACCCAGTTCCCGATGCTCGTAACTCCAGGAGAGGAATGCTGGAAGACCAAGGAATCCAAGGTCGGCAAAGATGTGCCCGAGTCCTGGGGCGACTGGGAAACCAGAGCCATATCCTGGGAAAGCACTACGGCCATCATGCTGGCTGAGTCCTGTGCGGATTTGATCGTCCTGCGCCATCCAGAAAGTGTAAAGCGGACCAAAGAAGCGCTTGATGATTTGATGACGAAATAAGGATACCGATAAACCGAGCTGATCCTTTTAGATAGGCTCAGCTCGGAGATCTTGATCAATAGAAGATAAGATAAACGGAGAAAAAGTATGGCTCTAACCGGGATTCAAATTTACAAGCTGCTTCCCCAGACCAACTGTAAAGAATGTGATTTTCCGACCTGTCTGGCCTTTGCTATGAAATTGGCTGCCAAGCAGGTGGAACTGGCGAAATGCCCTTACGTCAGCGAGGAATCAGCTGCGCAGCTGGCAGAGGCCGCTGCACCACCAGTCAGGCCGATCACGATCCAGTCGAACGGTCATGAGGTTAAAGGCGGCAATGAAATAGTCATGTTCCGCCATAATAAGAAATTCTTCAGCCCTCCCGGGTTATTCATCAGAGTCTATGATGATCAATCCGCGGATGAGATCAAAGCCAAAGTCCAACCGGTTTCCGATTATGTTGTGGACTATGTTGGAATGGACCTGACCATGGGCGGCGTAGCCGTTCAGGCCAGGGGAGGAGACTTTGGGAATGCTGTAAAAGCAGTCCGGGAAGCGACTTCGCTCCCGCTGATCCTGATCGCGCCGCCGGAGGCATTAAAAACGGCTCTGGGTGGACTCGGAGAAGGCGATGTGCCGCTGCTGTGTAGTGCAACAGCTGATAACTGGGAAGCGATGGCTGAACTGGCGAAGGAATTCAAAGCTCCCCTGGCAGTAGAGGCAGACAATATCGATCAGATGACCGCTCTGGTTGAGAAGCTGGAGACCAAAGACCTGAAGGATTTTGTGCTGGCGCCCACACAGCGAACGCTGATTGGCACCCTGACTGCAAATACCACCATCCGGCGCATGGCATTGAAGGAAAACTATCACCAACTTGGATTCCCAATCCTTAACTTCCCGGGAGATGCTGGTGATCCAGCCCGGGAATTGACCCTGGCAATGCAGGCGATCGGGAAATATGGCAGCTTCATCGTCCTGGACCATTTCGATCCAGCCACAGCCTATTCCCTTCTGGTTCTGACGGCGAATCTTTACACTGATCCGCAGGAGCCCATCCAGGTCACACCCGGGATCTACGAGATCAACAATCCGGGCCCCGAAGATCCATTCCTGGTCACAACCAATTTCAGCATCACTTACTTCAGTGTTGCCAACGAAGTGGAAAGTATGGGCCTACCGGCCTGGCTGCTGGTGACAGATTCTGAGGGTATGAGTGTGCTGACAGCCTGGGCAGCCGGCAAGTTCGACGCTGAGATCATTGCTAAAGATGCCAAACGGTTCAACGCAGCTGATAAGGTAACCAAGAAGCGCATCGTCCTGCCCGGTCATACGGCGGTGCTTTCCGGCGAACTAGAAGAGGAACTTCCTGATTGGGAAGTGAAGGTTGGCCCGAAAGAGGCAGTTGATCTGCCCGCGTACCTGAAAACAGCGCTTTAGGCAGGAGTGAGACTTGCAAGTGTTCTATAATAAAAGGTAGGGCTGCCGTTATCCGGAAAAAGTCCCTACCTTTTATCTTGTATATTTGTTGTGCAGGCAGCTACATATGGCGACGATACACAAAGTCAAGTTTGATATAGCTGAAGACGCGGTAGAGGTGCCAGCTGGCACTTTGTTAACCGATGCGGCTGCAAAAGCCGGGATCGAGATCAATCAGCCCTGCGGCGGTCAGGGACGATGTGGACAGTGCGCGGTTCAAGTGACTTCTGGCAATGTCCGCCGCAGAAGTACTATGAGGCTGTCACAGGACGATGTGGAACAGGGATTTGCCATCGCCTGTCAGACCATTATTGAAGGTGATTTGGAGGTTGTCGTCCCGCCCCAGGAGAAGATCCAGCAGCACCTCACCACAGGACAATCTGCGGCCGACGTATCAGTTCCTGAATCCTATGATCCAAGTCGAGATCAAATCCTGCAGCGGATTCCCTTGACTTTAAAACCACCCAATATGGAGGATCAGACCAGTGACTGGGCCCGAGTGCGTACAGCTCTCCTGGGAGCCACAGATCTAGGCGAAATCAATATCTCAGTTGCAGCCCTACAGAAGCTTCCTGCTGCCCTGCGAGAGGGGGAATGGCAGGTCTCTGCAATCCTATTTGCACCGCAAGGTTTGTATTCAGGTGGACAGGCCGAGTTGATCGATCTGCTGCCAGGATTGATCGCTGATGATGAACCACTGTGGGGTGCAGCGGTGGATATTGGAACCACGACAGTGAAGGTCATGCTGGTGGACCTGATCAGCGGCGAACCGAAAGGTCAGGCATCGGAGTATAATGCCCAGATTTCTCGTGGGGAAGATGTGATCTCCAGGATCATATTTGCCAGTAAGGGGGGAGGCGGTCAAACCCTTCGCGAGCTGGTGTTAGGAACCATCAATGAGCTGTTGGAACGGGCATGCAAGCGAGGCAGGGCTAAACCTGAAAAGATCTACCATACAGTTGTGGCAGGGAACAGCACCATGATCCACCTGCTGCTGCAGATCCCGCCTTCTAGCATCCGCCTGGCCCCGTATATCACAGTAGCCAACCATATTCCAGTATTAAAAGCCCGGGAAATCGGCTTGAATACCTATCCAGAAGGCAAGGTTACCTGTTTACCGGGTGTCGCCAGTTATGTTGGGTCAGATATATCGGCCGGCGTGCTCTCCTCAGGAATGTCAGAAACGGACAAGATTACTTTGTTCCTGGATGTGGGTACCAATGGAGAGATGGTGCTAGGCTCCAAGGAATGGCTGGTTACCTGTGCCTGCTCAGCGGGTCCGGCGTTCGAAGGAGCAGGTGTGATGCATGGCATGCGGGCCACCACGGGGGCTATTGACGAGATCTGGATCAATACTGACTCTCTGGAAGCTACCTGGCGGGTGATAGGCGGCGGTAAGCCCAGGGGACTTTGTGGCAGCGCTTTGATCTCCCTGCTGGCTGAAATGCTGATGACCGGTGTGATCAATAAGAACGGCCGTTTTGATTTTTCAAGAGAAACCAACAGGATTCGTAAGGGGTCTCACGGGGGTGAGTACGTGGTGAGCTGGGCTGATGAGACAGATATTGGTGAGGATATCTTCCTGACCGAAGTAGATATTGATAATCTAATGCGCGCCAAGGCTGCCATCTTCGCCGGATTCACAGTGCTGGGGGATAGCGTGGGTATGCCTCTGGAAACCGTGGAGCAGGTCTTGATCGGTGGCGGTTTTGGCCAGTATATAAACGTGGAAAAAGCTATACAGATCGGTTTGCTGCCGGATATGCCCTGGGAAAAGTTCCAATTCCTGGGAAACACTTCCCTTAAAGGTGCCTATCTGGCCCTTTTGGATCAAAAGAACCAAAAAGAGATTTCCGAGATAGCCAATAAAATGACCTATATAGAACTATCGGCGGACAACCGATTTTTCGATGCATTTACTTCGGCAATGTTCCTGCCTCACACGGATATGACGTTATTCCCTTCTGTGAACATTGGAGGGGAGGACTAATGACAATAATTGAGTGATTACTAATTAGCTTAGAAAAACCAGAAGAGGTTTGAGGAGGCATCTGTATGTACATCATTGGAGAGAATATTCATATCATTTCCCCGAGCGTAAAGAAGGCACTGGCAGAGCGTGACGCTGAATTCTTTAAGAAGTCAGCCATCCAGCAGGTCGAGATGGGTGCCAGTGCGATCGACCTGAACCTTGGCAGGCAGAAACATGAATGGGAAGAGGTTTTTCCCTGGGTGACCAAGGTTGTCCAGGAAGCTGTTGATGTCCCGCTGTGCATAGACAGCACCAATGTGGATGGCATTGAGGCGGCGCTGAAGGTGATCACTAAAGCCCGCCCCATCGTTAACTCAACCTCCGCAGAGGCTGAGCGTCTGGAACAAGTGCCTCTGCTGGCCAAGAAATATGATGCCCAGTTAGTCGCCCTGACCCTGAAGAAGGAAGGCATCCCTGTGGAAGCGGATGAGCGGGTGAATATCGCCTTGGAATATCTCATCCCCCGGGCCATGGAAGTCGGGATCGAGATGCCAGACCTGATCATCGACCCATTGGTGCTGACGGTATCCGGGTGCCAGGAGTACTGCCCAGAATTGATCGAGGCTGTCCGGACCATCAAGTTTGCGGGCGATCCACCTCCCTCGATCTCGGTTGGTCTGTCGAATGTGTCCAACGCGGTTCCAGAAGAGACCCGCCCGATCCTCAACAGGGTCTACTGCGCCATGTTAATGGGCGCAGGGTTGGAAATGATGATCGCAGATCCGCTGGATGAGAAGCTGAACGAGGTCATTCGCATCATCGAGACTCGAGATGAAAGCTCCTCTGTCGGTAGACTGTACCTCAAGCTGCGTGATGCGACTGAAGCAATGAGTGAGATCACAAAGGCCGATATCGATGAGAGTGATCCGGAGCAGGTGGCGATCTGGAAATCCGTCCAGGTTCTGCTGAACAAGGTGATCTACGCCGATTCCTTCCTGGAACAATAAACTTAGAAAAAACCTGATTTGGGCTACTGACCTCGGAGGTTATCAAGAACCTCCGAGGTATTTTTTTATGATCCAATGATATGCTAAAAGACACCCGATGAAAGGATAAAAGCAAGGGGGAATCAAAAAATGAATCATCTATAATGAAACCGGCATCAAGGCATTGATGTCCCGGATAAGCATTTATTGGAGGATTCATGTCAGACGAAAAAGTCAATGTGGAAGAACTGCTGGAAAAGGCAAAAAAACCAGCAGCTGATGCGATCAAACTCCATCAGTTCTATGAAGGCAAGATGGAAACTACGCTGAAGTGCACCGTGCGTGGTATCGATGATTTTGCGATCTGGTATACGCCAGGTGTCGCAGCACCCTGCCGGGAGATCTATCAGGATCCGGATATGGTTTACAAACATACCAGCAAAGCCAATACCATTGCTGTGATCAGCGATGGCACCAGGGTGCTGGGATTGGGAGATATCGGACCCAAAGCGGGGCTTCCGGTCATGGAAGGAAAGGCCCTGCTCTTTAAATACCTGGGCGGCGTGGATGCTGTACCGATCATGCTGGATACCAAGGATCCAGATGTTTTCATCGAGACCGTACTCCTTCTGCAGGCGTCCTTCGGGGGCATCAATCTGGAGGACATCGCCCAGCCTAAGTGCTTTCGCATCCTGGATGAGCTCCGGGAAAGAGCGGAGATTCCTGTCTGGCATGATGACCAGCAGGGCACAGCGACTGTGACCCTGGCTGGATTAATGAACGCCCTCAAGGTTGTGGGAAAGAATAAAGAGGATATACAGATCGCCTTTATCGGGTCTGGGGCATCCAACGTAGCCATTTCCCGCTTGATCTACGGCTGGGGTGTCGATCCCCAAAAATGCTTTATGGTTGACAGCGTTGGGATCCTGGGGACCCACCGGGATGATATTGAATCCAAGAAAGATCAATTTGAGGATAAATGGCGCCTGTGCCAGATCACCAATGGTGAAGGCCGGACGGGTGGTATTGGCGAAGCCATGCAGGGAGTGGACGTGGTGATCGCCCTGTCCAAACCTGGTCCTGATGTCATCAAGCCGGAATGGGTTGAGAGCATGGCAGAAGATTCGATTGTCTTCAGCTGCGCCAATCCGATTCCCGAAATTTGGCCCTGGGTGGCCAAAGAAGCTGGGGCCAGGATCATCTCCACTGGACGTTCTGATTTCCCGAACCAGATCAATAACTCTCTGGGTTTTCCCGGTATATTCCGGGGAACGCTTGATGTGCGCGCCAGCACGATAACAGATGAGATGTGTTTCGCCGCCGCGGAAGCGTTAGCTGACAGCATCGGTGACAGGCTTGATGAGGACCACCTTCTACCTACTATGGACGATTGGGAAGTGTTTGCGAAAGAAGCTGCAGCGGTTGGAATGAAAGCTCAGGAGCAGGGTGTCGCCAAACTTGAAAAGACCTATGACGAGCTGTTGGAAAGTGCCTTGAAAGCCATTAAACGCTCCAGGGATTTGACATCCATGATGGAGAAGGAAGGTTTCATACTGCCAGCGCCAGAGGATTGACCATTCCGGCATACTGTTTTGGGATTGAGAACCAGCGAGGTCTTCCGGGTGAACCAGGAACCCTCGCTGGATTGTTTAATCGAGGAAATATTCCTAATCTTATAAGTGAGTGATCTTAATCCCCAAAATATGATCTGGGAGAATAAATCCCCCTTATGGTGGATAAGAATCTGGTCTGTATGGATGAAATCCCGGATGGGTTTGTCGGCAAAATGGATGATTTCAGAGTAATAAGAAGTTGACAGGATTTGAAAGTTGTTTATAATCAATTCCCAAGCGATGTTTTGAGTAAATCTGTCCAGGGGGATTAATCTAAAGGCAATAAGATCCAAGTAGCACACCTTTAGGCAGTGCCAAGCGGGGAGTTTTATTAGGCATTTGATCATTATGGGATTTGTTTTACTCACCTTTCACTGATAATTTCTTCTTTATATGTTTTGGACCCTGAAGATTAACGGGAACCTGTTACCATATCGATAACTAAAGGAGGTGAAGAGCCCAACAATCACAATAACACCTATTATTGATCGGATTATCTATTTCTCAAATGGAGGAGAAACAGTGTCAAAAAAAATCTTTTATATCTTAATTGCTCTGCTGATGGTTAGCGCGCTGGTTTTGGGAGCCTGCCAACCCGCAGAGGAACCCGGTGAAGTCCCTGGAGAAGAACCAGGAGAAGAACCGGAAATGGCTGAGCCATTTATCCTTGGTACGACCGATAGCTGGTCCAGCTTTGAGCCGGCCTGGGTTTACAGTTTCCACGACTGGGAACTTTTCCACCAATGTGCAGATGGCTTGCTTAATGTAACCCCCGGCACAGCCGGAGAGGTAGAATTGGCATTGGCGGAAAGTTACACCGTTAGTGACGATGGCTTGGAGTACACTTTTAAACTGCGAGAGGGTGTTGTGTTTCCCGATGGGACAGCTTTTGATGCCGACGCAGTTGTGTTCTCGTTGGATCGAATTGCAGCTGTTGACGCGGCTCTGGGTGAAAATGCAGGTTTCTTGTATACTGCCTATGCATCTGGTGTAGAGAAAATGGATGAATTCACCGTCAAAGTCACATTTAATGATGTGTACCCCTTTGCCCCGCAGCTGATTGCGACCAATGTATGGAAGATCGTAAATCCCGCTGTTTATACAGAAGAACCAAACGAAACCACCACCGCTTGCGGCATTGGCCCTTACGTGATCAAGAGCTTTACTGAAGGTGAGGAAGCCATTTTTGAGGCCAACCCGACCTACTACGGCGCAGCACCGAAGATGGATACATTTATTGTGCGTTACTTTGCAGATTCGCCCACAATGGCGCTTGCTTTGCAGAGTGGCGAGATCGACGCTGCCTGGAAAAGCCTTTCCCCCGCAGATTTTGATGCCGTGGGAGAAATGGATGGGATCACAACCGAAACGGCTGGCGGAACGGAAATTCGTTATATCGTTTACAACGCAACGACCCCTCCTTATGACAACCCCAAGGTCCGCCTGGGCCTGGCACAATTGATCGACCGTGAAGAGTTGGCCGATTTGGGTTGGCAGGGTATCAAAGTCCCGCTCTACTCCATGGTTCCTCCGGGATTCTTGGGCCACAAACCCACCTATGAGGGCACTGAGAATGTAGAAGCTGGAAAGGCACTCCTGGCGGAAGCTGGTTTTACAGAGGAAAATCCGCTAGTGATGGATCTGTGGTACAGTCCCACGCACTACGGAGATACAGAACCTGATGTCGCTGCCGTACTCAAGGATCAGCTTGAGGCAAGCGGTGTCGTTCAAGTGACACTCAACTTTACGGAGTGGGCTGAATATCGTGACGCGGGACGGGCTGGAGAGCTGCCGGTGTCCTTGCTCGGATGGTATCCGGATTATCTGGATCCCGACAACTACACCAACGTCTTTGCTCATTCTCCCGCTGCTTGGTCTGGCTCAAGATACAACAATCCTGACATGGATGCTCTTCTTGACGCGCAGGCAGGCGAGCTGGATGAAGCCACCCGTATAGAGATCCTGGAGGATATTCAGGACCTATGGGTGACCGAAAGCCCCTTCATCCCCTTAGCGCAAGGCAAATTGCTCATCGCATATGCTGATGGCGTCTCAGGTGTCGTACTGGATCCTATAGCTCTGCTGCATTACTTCCTGCTTGAGAAGTAGTTGGGCGCTTAGATTCAGTTAGTCAGATAAGTTTTCTAGGGGCTCGAACAGTAATGATCATTGTTCGAGCCCCTTACTTTCACCAGTAATACTTTATGATATTATCCGGCTGTATTTTATCTGCCAAATAGGTTGAATATGTCAACAGGACTACGCCGATACATTCTAGTTCGTATTTTGCTCACCATTCCGATGATCCTGATCCTGGTGTCTATGGTATTTTTTATCATGCGCGTCTTACCCGGGGACCCTGCATTGGCGATCTTGCGTGAAGGCGCATCGGAAGAACAGCTGCAAGCCTTCCGGGTCGTATTAGGTCTTGATCGGCCATTGCACGTCCAATATTTTGATTTCCTTCTGGGGATATTACGGTTTGATCTGGGGGAATCAATGACGCGCCATATTCCAGTTGTTGACGAGATCAAAACCTTTTTTCCAGCCACGGTTGAACTTGCCATGTACTCGATGTTTGTGACAGCAAGTGTTGGAATATTTTCAGGCGCATTTGCCGCTCAGCATCGCAAGACAAAAACGGATTACTCCATCAGGATTCTCAGCATAATTCTGTACTCTCTCCCGATTTTCTGGTTGGGGCTTATGTTCCAGATGACCTTTGGCGCCCAACTTGGATGGCTGCCTGTCTCGGGGCGGCTTGACCCCGGAATGACCCCTGAAAGAGTTATTACCGGATTGTATACAATCGATGCGTTAATAATGGGAGATATGCGTCTGCTGGGAGACGCCTTGCGCCACCTTATCCTGCCTTCCCTAACACTTGGCCTGGTCCTGGCGGGTATCTTCACTCGGTTGACGAGGGCAAATATGCTTGAAGTTCTGGAGAAGGATTTTATTACAGCTGGCCGAGCCAGGGGCATCAAGGAACGAATACTAGTATATAAACATGGTTTGAGAAATGCATTTATCCCCATTGTAACTTTACTTGGCCTACAATTTGCATTGCTTCTGGCCGGTGCCATTCTAACCGAAACCACATTTTCATGGCCCGGTCTTGGCCGTCTGGTAGTCGATCGTATCTATGATCGAGATTTTTCAACGGTGCAGGGCAGCATCCTGTTCTTTGCACTTTTAGTGACATTTATGAGTTTGATTGTCGATGTAATTTATGGATTCTTAGACCCGCGGATACGATATTAGATATGACAGAGCATTTTCCGGAACAGAGTGTCACCCAACAGTCCGCATTGACCGATGAGAATTTAGGACTAATTCGTCGATTTTGGCGAGGTAGGATCTGGTATGGCACGGAATGGTATATAACTGTACTTGGAGGCACAATCCTGTTTATCATGGCATTTGTGACTATCCTGGCCCCGTTGATTTCACCGCATGATCCCAACGATTTTATAGGAGCCGCCTTTACTCCCCCCGGAAAGGGCCTGCAAATGGTCCTGAGCTTGACAGAAAATATAATAACCATGGAAGATGGATCGTTGAGTGATTATGTCATAGGGGTCGAAAGGAATAAAAATGGCGTAAATCTAGCGAAAGAACTTGAACTGAATCGAGTTCGTTTTCCGGATCAAGAATCCCTGATTGATGGTCTCTTCAATGGAGAAGTTGATCTAATATTCGTTGACCAGGAGCTCGTCCCGGATCTCCTGCAAAATCATCCAGAACTGGTAATTATCGAGGAAGAAATTGGCCGAAAGTATATTCTTGGAACTGATAATCTAGGAAGGGATATCACAAGCCGGTTAATCTGGGGGGCACGTACTGTTCTTGGCGTAGCGATTTCCTCAGCTTTATTGTCATCCGTGGTGGGTATTACCCTGGGATTGATTTCTGGTTTTGTTGGAAAAGGTTTAGACAGGGTGCTTTCTCTGATCATGGATAGTCTGTATGCATTCCCAGGATTGTTATTGGCGATAGCGATGGCAACCATGTTGGGGCCCGGATTATTAAATGTCGCCGTCGCAATCTCGGTCATTTATATTCCAACTTTCTTTCGGGTTGTCCGCGGTCAAGTACTATCCGTAAAAGAGGAACTGTATGTTGAAGCGGCTTATAGCCTCGGAGCAAAATCTTGGGAAATCCTCACTCGCTATATTTTCCCGAATGTGATCGCCTCAGTAGTGGTTGTTTTTTCCCTGAATATTGCAGATGCGATCCTGACTGCAGCAGGCCTAAGTTTTATCGGGTTGGGCTTGCCTCCTGATGTGCCTGACTGGGGATATGATCTAAGTAAAGGTCATCAATTCTTGGTTGCTGGTCGGTGGTGGATGATCACATTTCCCGGGGTGTTAATTACACTGGTCGCAGTTGGATTTAGTTTATTGGGCGAGGGGTTAAGCGAGATCCTTAACCCACGACTTTCGGATAACTAGTATTCTATGATGACAAAAAATAACATTTACAGTATCAAGGACTTGAGTATCCAGTACAAAACAAGGCTGGGAGCGGTGAAAGCCGTTGATTCAGTTTCGTTCGATATTCACACGGGGGAGGTATTAGGACTTGTAGGCGAATCAGGATGTGGGAAATCTACCCTTGGAAAATCCCTCTTACGAATGATAGAACCTCCGGGAGAAATTATTTCCGGGCAACTATTATTCAAGGATATTGACCTGATGACGGTTTCTCCCACCAAGATTCGTCAGTACAGGGGCGGTCGCGTCGGGATGATCTTTCAGGATCCCATGACATCACTTAATCCAGTGCAAAGTATTGCAGACCACCTGATTGAGGCCATGATGGCCCATGGAATGTATCACAGCAAGGAAGAAGCGCGTTCACACGCGGAGGACCTGATTGATCGAATGGGAATTCGCCCTGAGAGGATCGACGATTACCCTCATCAATTAAGCGGAGGGATGCGTCAGAGGGTCATGATTGCACTCGCGTTGGCATTAAAAGCCGATCTGATTATTGCAGATGAAGCAACCACATCTCTTGATGTGATTGTTGAAGCTCAGTTCCTTGACCTCCTTCGTGAACTTCGCGATGAATTTAACCTGACAATTATCCTCATCACTCACAATATTGGCGTTGTAGCTGAACTAGCCGATCGAGTTGCCGTGATGTATGCCGGACGAATTGTTGAAATAGGCACAGTGTATGATGTCTTTCGCAAAGCTTTACACCCGTATAGCCAGGGGCTAATGAAATCAGTGCCAAATATTCGGCTTGAGGAAGGCAACACACTTTATAAGATGGCCGGAGAACCTCCAAATTTGCTCAAACCACCAACGGGATGTCGATTTCATCCCCGATGTCCTCGTGTAATGGAGATTTGTTCTCGACAAAACCCTACATTCAAGGCTGCTGCTGGCAATCACCTGGTTGCGTGCTGGCTTTATGAAGAGCATTCAAAAGAGGCGAATAAGAAACAGGCCCAATCTCATGAGTAACAAGAAAAACGGAGATGTACTGATATCGTTACGTAATATCAAGAAATGGTTCCCGATCAACAGGGGGCTTCTTGATGTCATTCTTTCTCGCTCCGAGCCTGAATTCGTTCGTGCAGTTGATGGCGTAAGTTTTGATATTAAGCGCGGCGAGGTATTTGGCTTGGTAGGAGAAAGCGGATCTGGAAAAACTACAGTAGGTCGTCTGGCGCTTCGATTGTTGGAACCGACAGAGGGCCAGGTTATATTTGATAATATCGATCTTACCGAATTCTCAAAGGAAGAGCTGCGCCGCTTAAGATCCCGGATGCAGGTAATATTTCAAGACCCGATGGCATCCCTCAATCCTCGGATGAGCCTTTCAGAAGCAGTTGCCCATCCTTTGAAAATCCATCACCCGGAGAGATTAGACGACCTAGAACAGATCGTGCATGATGTCTTTGAGGACGTGGGCTTAGTTCCTCCTCAGGTTTTCTTGAATAAATTTCCCCATCAGATCAGCGGAGGCCAAAGACAACGGGTAGTCATTGCCCGAGCTCTCGTAACTGAACCGGATCTGATTCTGGCGGATGAGCCTATTGCCATGGCTGATGTATCTGTCCGGGCTCTCCTTTTGGACCTGATGAAACGTCTGAAGGAGGAGCATAACTTAACTTATCTGTTCATTACGCATGATTTGGCAACTGCTAAATACATCTGTGATCGGATTGGGGTTATGTACCTGGGTAAGTTAGTTGAAGTTGGAACACTTGAAGACGTATATGGTAAGCCCCTCCATCCATATACTCAGGCGCTGATGGCAGCTGTCCCAATTCCAGATCCCACACGCCGCCGCACTCAATCATTACCCCAGGGTGAGATTCCAAGCCCAATCAATCCACCAACTGGTTGCCACTTCCATCCGCGATGTCAATATGCTGAGGAGATCTGCGAGCGGGACGAACCCGAATTGAGGGAATTTGCAAAAGACCATACGGTGGCCTGCCATTTCGCGGAAAAATTTCTTTAAAATAATCCCCCTTAAGCGAGGCTATCCTATTCAGTGAGTAATGTATTGGGATCTTATCAAGGGTCCTGATAATACTACTGTTGCCGAGCAGCCTTGAATAAGTATTTCTCTTTTCTCGCCCCTAATAACCCACCCCTAATTGCTTTGACCTAATTCGCTTTATAGAGTTTAATATATCGATAATGCTAATCATAGATGTAACAACCTTATATTGGTAGAAGTCTTGGAGATTTTTATGCCTGTATTGAGAAAACATCAAAGCCTGTTGGCCATTGGCGCCTTTTTTATCCCCTTTTTGCTTGGGGCATGCTCCGGACTAACCGCTCCGGAACAACCAGCTACCCAAACGCCTGTTGAGCTAGCCACAAGCACCCCGCTACCGCCAACGTCATCAAAAACACCCCTGCCGTCTGCGACAAGCACGGTAACGGACACAATTGATATTATTGAGCCAACTGAGGAGCCCAGAGTAATTGAGTATATTTCGCAGGAAGATGATGGTGGACCTTTTAGCAATGATTGTGCCAGCGCTGATGTGTTAATGGTGGCTAAATATTATGGTGTTGCCGGCGATGAAACTGTAGGCGATATCCAATACGAGATGATCGGGTGTAATTGTTTTGTTACCTTTGACATCTTGGCAGAGTACCTCAGGAATACCTACGGCCTTGAAGTGGAAATTGTGGTCACCTTTGAGCCAATCATACCGAATCTGGAAGAAAATGGATTTGACGTCTCAGGTATTTCCGTAGTAGAGGATATCCCTCACGATGTACCTGTGATCTGGGCTTATAACTCAAATGCTCATTGGGTTGTCCGGTATCAGGGATGGAACTACGATCCAATTTTCGGCAAGTACCTGTTTAGTGAAACAAAGGACATTTATCGCCCCGAACTTGGCTTGGGGTTGATTGTCACAAAACCTGAGATTACCAAAAAATAATTGCAGCCTGCCATTTTGCAGAGAAATTCCTTTAGGCAGAACAGCTTTTGTTAGGGCCTTCAATGGTTTATTCATTGAAGGCCCTATTTGTTAAGCCATTCAGAGAAGATTTAATTGACATTCTACACAGCGCAGACTACAATGTAGGATACTAAGGCCGATATGCCAAATCGGTTAGGAGGGAGCATGAGTGCCTGGCGCGGAAAATATGCCATTGGGTTAACCGGCAATATCGCCACTGGAAAAAGCGTGGTTCGGAAAATGCTGGAACATCTGGGTGCTTACGGCATCGATGCAGATGTTCTCTCCCACCGTGCTATCATGAAAGGTTCGCCGGGTTATCAGCCAGTCTTGGACACTTTTGGGCATTGGGTCCTGGGACCCAATCAGGAAATTGACCGTTCCAAATTGAGCGAATTGGTGTTTAAGAGTCCAGACGCGATGATGCTGCTGGAAACCATTATCCATCCCTTGGTTCGGCAGGCACTTGATGTGCTGGTCAAAAAAACCAACAACCAGATCGTTGTCATCGAAGCTATCAAATTGTTGGAATCAGACATGCATCAACTCTGCGACCAAATTTGGGTGACGATGACCTCCACCGATCTCCAACTTGAGCGTTTGATGGAAAAACGCAATATGACGCGGAGGGCAGCGGAGGACCGGATCAATGCCCAGCTGCCGGCAACAGCGAAATTAACCAAGGCAGACGTTGTTATTGAGAATAACGGATCTTTTGAGAAGACCTGGAAGCAGGTTTATGACGCCTGGCAGGTCATTACTCAGAAGGAGCCCGGTTTTGAACCAACCCCCAGTAAATCCTATGGGAAACTGGATGTGCGCCGGGCAACCCCAGAGTCCGCTGAACAGATTGCCGCATATATGAGTCAGCATAACAGAACCAAGCGGATGATGACCAAAGACGATATCATGGCCGCATTTGGCGAGAAGGCTTATATGCTGCTGTTATCTGATGAGGAGATTATTGGGCTGTTGGGTTGGCAGGTTGAGAATTTGATTACGCGAGTGGATGACGTGATGCTCAATGAAGGGCTGGCTCTTCAGAACGGACTGGAGGCATTGATGAGTTTTGTGGAAGACTCGTCAAAAGAGCTTCAAAGTGAAGCGGCCTTGCTGTTCCTGCCGCCATCCCTGGCCCAGCATGAGAATCTGTGGGGTTCACTGGGATACCAAGCGAGGACAGTAAAGGACCTTCAAGTGAAAGCCTGGCAAAACGCCGTTATGGAATCCATGCCGCCTGGTACTGTCCTGCTGTTCAAACAGCTCAGAAAAGACCGCGTATTACGGCCGATGCAATAAAAAAGATTTCATCATCAGGTAGATAGAAGTGATCAATAATTTCTGGAATTATTTGCTGTTCTTTTTTCAGCGAGCAAATTGGCTCAGTGTAGTTGATATTCTGCTCGTAGCGGCCGTGGTATTTATTGTCCTGTATCTACTCAGGGACACCAAAGCACTGGTCTTGATGAGGGGTGTCCTTTTCCTGATCGTTATTATCAGCCTATTGTCCAGTTTGCGTGTTTTGCCAGCTTTTTCTTGGCTGGTAAGTAATACGATCCCAACCCTTCTCTTGGCCATCCCGGTGATATTTGCCCCTGAAATCAGGCGTGTATTGGAACGGATTGGCCGGTCTGGTTCGATCCTCGCTCAAGATCAGTATTCCTCAGAAATGGACAGGATAATCCGGCAGGTAGTCCGCGCCGCCCGGAGGATCGCCGAGCGTAAATATGGAGGATTGATCGTCTTTTCTCGGCTTGATTCTCTTCGAGCCTATGTAGATACAGGTGTCCTTCTTAAAGCTGAGGTAACACCAGAAACACTAATTCAGATCTTCTATCCCAACACGCCTTTGCATGATGGCGCGGTCATTCTGGCAGATGAAATGATCGCCGCTGCGGGGTGTGTGCTTCCCTTATCAGCAAGCGGCGTTTTGGAAGAATCTCCTGAAAGGTCCATGGGTCTGAGACATCGGGCGGCTCTTGGTATCGCTGAGGAGACAGATGCGATCGCGGTAGTCATATCGGAAGAAACAGGCATTGTTTCCCTGGCATATGAGGGGAAGTTGGATAAATATGTGCCCCTGGATGAACTACAGGCCAAACTGACGGGCTTTTTCATACCGGAAGAGACCCAACGCTCCCTGTTCTCTCGCCTGATCACCCCCTTCCAAGGAAAACCAAAATGAAAATCATGCGTTGGCTGGGGAGCCATCTCACCTCACTGATCTTATCCCTCTTGCTGGCTCTGGTGGTTTGGTTCTCTGCAGTCACTTCGGTAAATCCCAGCACAGAGGCTGAATTCATACTGCCCCTTAAAGTTGTCCAACAGGCCTCTGATATTGCTATCGAAGAAGACCTTCCTGACTTTATAAATATTACGCTGTTGGCACCGGAAAGCATAATCCAACAATTACAGGAAGACAATCCGTTGTTCGCGTTTATTGACCTGACTGGTATTTCTGCTGGGACTTATCTTTTCACAGTGCAGATCGATATTCCTGACCACATAAAGCCAATCCGGGTTCTCGAACAAAACCCCGAACAGCTGGAGCTCAGGGTGAGCAATCTGATCACCAAGGTTCTCCCCGTTTCCATTCAGATTAAGGGAAAGCCTGCCATTGGCTATCAAACTAGTGGTTTGACTTGGGATGGAAATGAGATTACGGTCAAGGGCCGGGAGAATCGAGTCCAGAGAGTAGTCTCCGTTGTGGGAAGCCTGGACATAACAGATGCGACTGGCACGATTTCTCGGACTGTTTACCTGGAAGCCCGGGATAGTAACGGTGAAGTTGTTGATGGGATCACGCTTGTGCCTGACGCGGTTACAGTTAATCAAGCAATCACCCTGCAGGGAGGATACCGTAATCTGGCAGTCAATGTAACCACCATAGGCTCTGTAGAGCCCGGATACCGCTTTACCAGCATAACACCTGCTCCACCTACCGTAATGGTATTCTCTGAAGATCCTCAGCTTGTTGAGGGACTGCCAGGGTATGTCAATACCAAACCGCTAGACCTCACCGGAGTGGACGGTTATTTGGAAACCATCCTTGAGCTGGATCTACCTGAAGGCATCTCCGTGATAGGGGATCCCACTGTGCTGGTCCAGGTCAATGTCACTGCATTGGAAACAAGCCTGGTGATCACCCGCGATATCGAAGTCATCGGATTGCTTCCGGGACTGAATGCGAGTATATCCCCGCTGCAGGTGACGGTGAGTGTGTCCGGTCCTGTGCCAGTTCTCGAAAACCTTACCTTAAGGGATATTCGAGTTGTGATCGATCTAACCGGTCTGGAAGTTGGGACACATACCATCAGCCCGACAGTTGATATATTGCCGGATGATGTAGTGTTCGAAGACCTATCTCCCATTACAGTTGAGGTAGTTATCCGGGAAGGATAATTCACAACCCGATCAGTTTTCCCTCTGAAACCTATGCAGAAACCGATTGTTGCCATAATTGGCAGACCCAATGTGGGCAAAAGCACCCTTTTTAATCGCCTGGCAGAACGCCGCATGGCTATTGTTGATGACATACCAGGCACTACCAGGGACCGGTTAACCACAGAAGTGGAATGGACCGGAGTGGTATTTGATATCGTTGATACTGGCGGTCTGGATCCAACCCGGGTTGGGCCCGGGAAAAATCAAGAACCCCTTTCCATCGGATCCCATCAATTCATTGAGGAGATCCGCATACAGGCGGAGATCGCTATCCAGGAAGCGGATGCGATCTTATTTGTTGTGGATGGACAAACAGGTGTAACTCCAGCAGATAGGGAAATTACGGAATCACTCAGAAAAAAACAAAAGATACGGGATGGAAATCCATATCCCCCGGTATTGCTTGTGGTCAACAAATGCGATAACAAGAAGACCAGGCAGAATGCAGTTCAATTCTATGAACTCGGCTTTAAGGAGATCCATATCATCTCTGCTCTGCATGGATCAGCTACAGGGGATATGCTGGACGCCCTGATCAAAGTCCTCCCCGAGGGGGGAGAAGAAGAGCTGGATTCTTCTGTAAAGATAGCCATATTGGGTAAACCCAATGTGGGGAAATCCAGCCTGTTGAACAGAATGATTGGCGAAGACCGCGTTATTGTCAGTAATATTCCAGGCACTACAAGAGATTCAATAGATACCCGCCTGGAGTATAAGGATATACCGATTACGATCATTGATACGGCAGGGATAAGAAAGCGGGGAAGCATCGAGCCTGGTGTAGAGAAATACAGCGTGCTGCGAGCTATGAAAGCTATCGAACGAGCCGATGTTGCTCTCCTGGTCGTGGATGCATTTGAAGGGATTAAGTCCCAGGACACGCATGTGGCGGGTTATATACTGGATGAGTGGAAAAGCGTGGTCGTTATCATCAATAAATGGGACCTGATCGAAAAAGATTCCCATACAATGGCTGAATTCACCCAGTATATTCGCTTTGAGCTTAATTTTATGGACTATGTGCCCATTCTATTTACCTCGGCGAAAACTGGAAAGCGAGTGGACCAGATCCTGGACCTGGCCCTGGAGGTCCAACAACAGCGTCTAGTGAGGCTGCCCACGTCCCAGGTGAACCGGATTGTGCAAAATGCCCAGGATAGACACCCTTCACCTTCCAAAGCTGGCAGACACCTGAAGATCTACTACGGTTCCCAGGTCCGCAATGACCCGCCAACCTTTCTACTGCATGTGAATGACCCCTCCTTAGCGCATTTTACATATCTGCGCTACATCGAGAACCAGATCCGTGAACAGGAACCTTTTTTAGGGACACCGATCAAGATCATTCTGAGACAGAGTTGACTTCTTAACAGATCCAGAATATCATCAGAATATAATGAAATCACTCCACCAGTGCAATACTTCCCCTTGCCTATAGGGAAGTTGTTTCATATAATCTGACACACATCAAAGGTATTGATTCAAAAATGACAGGCGAACTGGATACCATTCCTATCAAGGTGGAAGATCCCCGACCGGAGCGCCCCAATCTGCTGGGGATACTGGTGGATATTCTGGAAACTCTCCTTTTATCAGTCGTGCTCTTTTTCCTGATAAACGCGGTTTCCGCCCGGATCCGGATCGATGGTTCCAGCATGGAGCCTAATCTTCACCATGATGAATTTGTGATTGTCAGCAAAGTCAATTACCGGATCGGTGAGCCCGAACGGGGAGATGTGGTGGTATTTGATTTCCCGCGTAATATCACTGAGGAATACATCAAGCGGATCATAGGGTTGCCGGGAGAAAAGATCAAGATCGAAGACGGCCAGGTTTATGTGAATGGTGAAGCACTGATGGAGCCATATTTGAAAGCGGAACCACTGTATGAGGGTGAGTGGTTGGTTCAAGAAGATGAGCTCTTTGTATTGGGCGATAACCGTAATAATTCATCTGATTCCCATAACTGGGGCATGGTACCCATAGAGAACGTGGTTGGAGAAGCGCTATTAGTATATTGGCCACCCAGTTCGTGGGGAATTATTAGTGGGGCTAAACCGGTTTTGGCTTCTGATTGATATCGAATTGATAGAGAAAGCAGAGCCATTATTTCCGGTCTAACACAACATTTTTTATTATTGGTAGAAAGATAAATATCATCTGGGAAAGGGTTTCCTCTGATATTGTTCGGAGACTGATGATAGAATAACGGCCTTTTCCGTGGGGGAAGGGCGTTGTTTTGGTTCTGAAAGAAGGGAATCGAAGAAGGGAGAACAGAATGTCCCAAGGGGCACTCACAAAACGCATCATCCCTATCCATGTGCTGACATCAAGCTACAGGATAGCGGGTACTGTTAAAGTGAGCAACTCCGGGTTAAGCGGGCTGTTGACCGATTCGACCAGCCAATTTATGACCATTATGGATGCCAGCCTGGGACGGATCCATGACCCTGATTTCCTGGTTCAGCGCTTGCCAGATATTCGCCTGGTTAAAGATCAGATTCACAGCGCTAGCGTGAAACGGCGCCAGGATATCGGGCCAAGGGGGATTACCAGGCCCGGGTACGAAAAAGTCAATGTGTTCAATATCGCCATAACCGACTCAGCGTATGAGTATGAAGGCATCCTGGAATGGCCGGGCAGGTTCGATTTTACAGCGTTGATGTCAGGAGGGACCTGGGAATACCTGCCCATATTTGAGGGGATAGTAAGGGCGATCTTCTATCCTGAGCTGGAGATACGTAGTGATGCCATGTTGGTCAATCGCAAACACATTGCCACCTTCACGCACGGGTTGAAAAAGGAAGACGAAGACTCATCTCTGCCGGGAATCCCATTAGGGTTGACCTGATTAACTGGGAATGGTAAAATTTTTCCCGTTGTCTTAACTAAATAATAAATGCCCCCATCGTCTAGGGGACCAGGACATAACCCTTTCAAGGTTAAGACCGGAGTTCGAATCTCCGTGGGGGCACAAATCGAACCACTCAATATTCTTGGGTGGTTTTTGTTTAATATGGTCTTCTTTTAGAGGAAAAAATAGAAAAACTGAATAAAGATATTGGAAATTCCAGTTTAATAAACCAAGTTGATGATAATTAACCAATAAATATTTGACATGCACATGATTAATACAGTATGATAAATAAGACTTCAAACAAGTTCAAAAACGCACAAACCAGATCGGGGGTCTTTCTGGCTTAATACATCTGTTTAGAGAAATATGGGGGTATTAATTACCAAGTCATTCTTTGAGGAGCATACAATGACAGTGAAGAAATGGATATTCATAGTAATTCTCATTATAGGACTAACAGCATGCGAGGGATCTCCAGGTGTCGCAGATCTGCGGACCGAGGGACAAAGCCAAACCTGGATCGATGCCCCTCTGCCTAACTCTACTATCCCAAAGCTGCCCTATCAGCTAATGTTCCATGGGGCTAGTGCCAGCGGGATCGCCGAGTTCGAAGTATTGGTCAATGGTGTATCAACCACAAAGGTGCTCCCATCTTCTGCTGATATCAATGGGACGCTGTTTTTTGGAGAGTTCTGGTGGACGCCAGCTGCCCCCGGATTATTCCTGATCGAAGTGAAGTCGATCGGAAACGGGCAGGACAGCTCTTCTGATCAAGTATATGTGACCGTTAAGGGCGAGGAAGAGGAAGAGGAAGAGGAAGAGGTAACCCCCGAGGTAACAGCAACCGCAACACCACGGCCGATCACGATCCCCACCCCTACCAATACACCTGTATCTACAGCCGGGCAGATTAAGGTTCACCTCTTTGTTGATGCAAATTCAAATGGCATCGAAGACGGATCGGATGCTGATTACCGCAATGTTCGGGTCTCCCTCAGGCCTTGCAGCTGTAGCGGAAGATGCGCTGAGAGCCACCATGGCAACACCAATGATAATGGAAACGTTTTGTTTAGCAATCTTCCTTATGGGCCCTACTGTATTTCGACCAATAGTGGATTTACTCCCACAACCATCTATCCGGTCGATGTTAATGTCAATTCTCCGGCTCTGATTACGAAAAATATCGGCTATTCAAATTAAGTAGATGTTCATTCAAAGAAGAGGTGCAGTTTCCGGATAGTGTATTTCCCGAAACTCTTTGGACACCATAGTCTTCAACAAAGGTGATGATCAAATTATGAAGACTATAAATATTTAGATCTTAAGGTAGGGAGGATATATCATGTCTGAACCCTTCATCAAAGAAGCGAAGAAAAGCTCTCTATTGGTCAAATTGGTATTTGGGGCAGTGATTGTTGCGGTTTTGGCTGCGCTGGGCGTGATAGGGTATAAATTCATCAGCTATAGGGAAACGGGTGGGATACCAACTGATACTACCTCCGCCCAGGTAGCGATCAGCTATCCCTCACAGGGCATGCAGCTCGAGTTGAGTGATTCTGTGATGGTCGAGGCCGCGGCTATAGGCTCAAAACCATTTCTCTCGATGGAGTTATGGATCAATGGCGAGCTAGTGGGGGTGCAAGCCGCTCCCAGTGGAGGAGTACATCCCTTTTCAACCTTTTTCTCATGGATGCCGGTCGAGGAAGGCATCTACTCCCTGATCGCCGCCGCAGTAGACGCTGATGGCAATAAGGAGATGTCTGCGGGTGTAACAGCATTTGTGGCCCATACAGAAACCGGGATTGAACCGCTGTCCGCCGACCAATTTGGTTCGCCATCCGTATTGCCCCCACCTTCTGGTGGCGGTTATTCCCCGCCTGAGGCGCCTTCAGCTGACGAGAGCATGGGGCCAGCGAGCAATTGGAAAGGGTCTACGGGAGATTGGGTTACGAGCTTGATGGCGGAAGTGAAACCAACCGCACCTGAACTGTACGTCGCCCCGGGAGAATGTGGGGCGCTTCTTCAGTTCCATGATCTGTCAGACAATGAGGAAGGTTTTGCCGTTTATAGGCAGGTTGGTATCTCGCCCATGTGGGTGAAGATAGCGACATTAAGCTCCCAGTCAGATGTGGATTGGATCACCTACATAGACGAAGATATATATGGCGCAGTCTATTACTACGTGACTGCCTTCAACAGCCAGGGAGAATCGAAAAGCAATTTTGTTCTGGTGAGTATCGACCCCACGGATTGTGTTCACGAGAGCGAGGAAGCTGCTGTGGGTAAAATGGGTATGACGCTTCAGATCCCGAATCTTTTGACAGAGAAGGTGTATTGTTATATGTCAACTGATGGGATCAATTGGGCGCGCTTTCCGCAGTCCGGCTTCATGTCACCCGGAGGGGAAGGTATCCAGACAGAGATCATGGTCTTAGAACTCACTGGTAATGGATCAGAGGAAGAGCAAGCCGTTCCGGAGATGAGTTTGTACATGGAATGCTGGGGCTGGGAGGGGAGTGATCTGCAGCACCTCGGTACGCTGGAAGCAACGCACTTCCAACCCCAGGAAAACGTTGTTCATTATATCCCGGGTGAGGGTATAACAGGGCTATTGGAAGTCGAACCAAAACCAGATTCTAATATGGATAGCTTTTTCGATATTCAAATTGATTTGGAGGATTATCCATTATATGTGGGTCAAATTGGTAAATTAGAAGCGACCAGTCCAGAGATCCCCAGGGTCTATCTCAGCCATACCACCGATTTTGAATTGTGCATGCAGCATGCGCCATCAGATGGAAATAAATTAGGCAGATGCTTTAGTTATCTGGAAGCCACTCAAGAAAATACTGGGGACAGCCCACAACCTTTCCTTATCTGGGATTTTGATGATCTGGAACCGAATTGTGTGGGAGGGGTGAGTGAACAGTGCAAGAATTATTGGGAACTGTTGGATATGGCGGCTGAGAACGGCGGACAGGTTGGTTTTAACATCATCGGGCTGCAGGACGGGAAGAAATATAATTGGAATGTAACGGTACCAAACCAGACCATGTTCGTGGTGCCCCCCTTAGCATGCCTTGGTGAAACAGAGTTCAGTGTGCGCATGTGGTACCGGCCGGGGAATAAGGGAGTTGAAGTATCTGCCAGCCCTGGTGATCAGATCGGCGAGATCGGTGAGTTTGAACCAACTTCTGCGGAGATTCTTTACGGCCCATTCAGCAACTGGGTCAGTATTCCCTGCAACCTTTCCGTAATATCTGGCTTGACCATCATCGATCAGATCCAATACCTGGACATTACCTTTGAGACAGTGGAGTTCTTTGATTTGGATGATGATGATATGGGTTTCCAGGAAGTTGAGTTATATGGCTACTTCAGGGTCAATGCACCCGCGATGGGGCATTGGTATGAAGAGCATTGTTTCTTTCCTGAGTTTGGAGGATGTGATAATACGATATTGGGGACAACGCCCTGGGTCGGCGCAAGGCGCTATCTGAATCTTGCTTCCTGGGAGGTACACACAGTTAGTAATCCGGGTACTGGAGGGTTACAAGTATTTGGGAATGATCTATACAATCTTTCCGACCATTACCTATGCCAATCTGACAGCAAATATTCCTGTTACGCATACCTAACTAAACCTTGGATAAAAAATAACAATACTATTAGAGTGTTTGTGAAGGATGGTGACGCTCTGAGCTTTGAGGTTTTTCTGCGCGACTATGACGAGTTATCTGCAAATGATACGATTTGCATTGACACAATTTTGACTGCCAGCAAAAGTCTCAGTCAATGGAGCGGCATCGATAGTTCTTACACTATTCACACTCCAACTGGTGTAAGCGGAGGTTGCAAGGTCAGTATTTCAGTGAAAGCGGTTGGTGATCCTGTCCAGTTTGATATACCCTGATACAGCATAAGGAAACCAAAAAAGCCACTGAAGATCATGAAATAGGGAGGATAGACCATGTCTGAGCCCTTCATAAAGGAAGCGAAGAGTAGTTCCCTATTGGTTAAAGTGCTCGTAGGGGCCGTGGTTGTTGCTGCTGTGGCCGCGCTGGGCGTGATAGCGTTCAAGTTCATCAGCTATAAGGAATCAGGTGGGGTACCAGCAGACCCTTCCTTTGCCCAGGTGGCGATCAGCTATCCCCAGCAGGGAGTGCAGTTGGAGTTGAATGATCCTATGAAGGTAGAAGCCGTGGCCATAGCCTCAAAGCTTTTTACTTCAATGGAGTTGTGGATCAATGGCGAGCTAGTGGGCGTGCAAGCCGCTCCCAGTGGAGGAGCATATCCCTTTTCCACCTTTTTCTCCTGGACGCCGGTCGAGGAAGGCATCTACTCCCTGATCGCCGCAGCGATCGATGCTGATGGTAACAAGGAGATATCTGCGGGTGTAACAGCATTTGTGGCGCAAACAGAGACTGAAGGTGAACAGGTGTCATTTGATCTATATGGTTCTCCCTCTGTTAAGCCAGCTCCATCTGGAGGTGGATATTCCCCGCCTGAGGCACCTTCACCTGACGAGAGCATAGGGCCAGCGAGCAACTGGAATGGGGCTACAGGAGATTGGGTCACGAGCCTGATGGCGGAAGTGAAACCTACCGCACCTGAGTTGTACGTCGCCCCGGGAGAATGTGGGGCTCTACTTCAGTTCCATGATCTGTCAGACAATGAGGAAGGTTTTGCCGTTTATAGGCAGGTTGGTATCTCACCCATGTGGGTGAAGATAGCGACATTAAGCTCCCAGTCAGATGTTGATTGGATCACCTATATAGACGAAGATATATATGGCGCAGTCTACTATTATGTGTCTGCTTTCAACAGCCAGGGCGAATCGAAAAGCAATTTTGTTTTGGTGAGTATTGATCCCGCGGACTGTGAACTTGCGGGCAAGGACCTTGTTATAGGTAAATTAGGAGTAACACTTCAGATCCCAAGTCTAAAAGCGGAGAAGGTGTATTGCTATATGTCAACCAATGGCATGAGTTGGGAGCGCTGGCCGCTGCAGGGGTTTTTAATGCCTGGTGAGGGTGGACACCAAATCGCAGGACCCATTATGACTTTGAATATGGGGGGGGAAGACCAAATCGAAGGTGAACCCACCCATCATCTGAATATGAATCTACTCATGGAATGCTGGGGCTGGGAGGGGGGTAACCTGCAAAAACTTGGAAAACTGGTGGCAGAAGGGCTCAATCCTCAAGCGGACAGCAGTTTAAATATCCTGGGTGAGGGCATGCTGGCTGAAATAAAACTGGAAACAGCATTTATGCCAAGTCAAGGGGCTATTTATCCAATAGGACCGTTGAATAATTGGATAGCAGGGTCCCTGATGGATCCAGATCAATTTGATTGGCAGGATGTGACCAGTGCGGTCCTCCCCACGCCTAGACTTTCCGTGGGATATAATCCTGACTGGTGTGGGGCGCACTTGCCCCCGGATGCCCAGAATATCTTAGGAAAGCTGCTCTATTGTTTCCCATACCCGGCTTATGATCCGGATAAAGGGGGAATGGGTCCCCAGCCCTATTTGGGATGGCGTTTCGATGGTATTTTTTGGGACAAACATTATGACCAATATTGTCCAGAGTGGTTTGGTGAGGGTTGTATAAGCTATTCAAATTTATTAAGTATTGCAGAGGAAACAGGAGGGAAGGTTGGTTTTACGATAACAGCGCTGCAAAATGGAAAAAAGACCGTCTGGAATGTGACCGAACCTGACCTGAGGATGTTTGTAGTGCCGCCTATGACCTGCCCTGGTGATGTGAAATACAGTGTACGCCTCTGGTATAGGCCGGGCAAGGAGAGCGTGGCGGTAGCTGCCAGCCCGGATGACAAGATCAGTGAAATAGGCGAAATGGGATTCTCTCCAACCAAGATATTATATAGCAAGGAGAGCAATTGGACCTGGATCCCCTGTGCAAACCCACCCGCCCCGAATTGGACTCTTGATAACCAGGCCCAATATTTGGACATCACATTTTCTGACTTGAGTTTTTACGGTATAGATGATGGTGAAAATGATGTTGATTTCGGAGTAACAGTTGCAGAAAGCCTTGAGTTATATGGTTATTTCAGGGTCAAGGCGCCGTCGATGGGACATTGGGAGACGGAACACTGTTTCTTCCCTGAGTTTGGTAATTGTGACACCGAGCAATACCTGGCAGATATGTACCGTTACCTGCTTGTTGATGAATGGGAAACTGAGGGGGCCTTTAGGGTGAGAGAAGTAAAAAGCCAATTTGGTGGTAGCCCCTACACAAATCCACCAACTATCAATTTATCGGATGAGCCATTGTGCCAGTCCACTACAAAACACTCCTGTACATATGAAGGCCAGGGTACTTCCTTCACAACTGAAAACAATACAATAAGGGTGTTTGTGACCCACCTGGATGCGCTAAAATTGCAGGTAAAGCTGGTCGATTATGACGAGGCATCTGATGATGATGAGGTTTGTATTGGAACAGTAATGATCCCCAGTAAAACTCTCGGCGAATGGAGCAGCATGGATGGCGCCTATTATACAATCCATGGCGAAACGACTGATAGTGGAAAATGCACGGTTGGTGTTTATGTGAAAGCGGTTGGTGATCCTGTCCAGGTCGATACTCACTGGTAAAGCTTATAATAAAAAGCCCCTGATGATCATGTGTTATGAGACCTCCGAGGTCACCTCGACCTCGGAGGTCCTCTTCCTTGGGCAATTTACCTTTATAATTTGGCTTTAACCAGACTCACAGGCAGCCCCCACATCTTCATTTTTTTGAACTCAATTACCACAAAACCATTCTCTTCCAGCAGGTGGCGAACCGGGATTGGCCGGCAGTCAGCGATGGTTGGGAAGTGATCGTGAAACCATTCATAGAGCCTGCCCATAACTCCCAGGGGAGATTCTTTTGAGAGGGAGACCACTGCCATCCTCCCTTCTGGTTTCAATACTCGCCGGCATTCGCTCAACAAAATAGGGATGTGAGGCGTGTCAAAGAGTTCTAGTGTGAAGCTGGAAAAAATGGCGTCAAAGGAGTTGGCTTGAAAGGGCAGGGGGAGAGAATCACTGATGGCCAGCCCGGAATGATCCCAGAGATCAAGCTGTCTTAATCTTTTTTGAGCCAGATCAGCCATGCCTGGGGAAATATCCACGGCTGCGCTAAAACCGTCTTTCAGGGAGGGAATGATACGTTCCTGGGCATAACCGGTCCCGGACCCGATCTCAAGAACTTTTTCACCGGGCAGCGGATCCAGCAGCGTCAGGCCCTTGAGGATGAATCTCTTTTCGCTGGAAGCCAGGAAATCGTACCAGGGAGCCAGTCGGCTGTAGTACTTAGCGGCCTCAGTTAACGGCCTATTCACACGTGAGAAATCTTCAGGGATTGTACCCGTCATTGGAGATCAGTTAAACGCCTTCTGATAATCTTCCATAGCCGTCTTGATGACTTTTTTGGCGTGGGCCGCGTTATATGGGTTGCCAACCACAACTTCAGAGAGATCATTGGGTTGGGTTTTATAAGTGGCAAAATAATGCTGCAGCCGGGTGATCAGTCCCTGGGGAAGCTCGGAGATGTCTTTAATCTCACCCCACAGGGCATCATCCTCCAGGACAGCAATGATCTTGTCGTCCGCATGACCGTGATCCAGAGTAGGGATCCCTCCCACGACATGAGCCCGCAAGAGAACATCTCCCCGAGAGATGGATCTTTCACTGAGAACAACAATATCAAGTGGATCATGATCGCCCCGATCAGCACCCTGCATCAGGGCAGCAACACCCTCATCACAATAAGTTTGCGGGATGATCCCATATAAGGCTGGAGGAAGGGAGGAAGTGTCCTGGGGGCGGTCTACCATTAAATATCCAGTATCTTTATCCAATTCATATTTGACGAGGTCAAAGGGGGTGATTTCCACAAAGGCGTATACGATTGAGGGTGGGTTTGGACCCACATCAAGTCCGTGCCAGGGATGCGGCCTGGATAAGGGATAACTTTTGGTGTTCATGGTTTTCTCCGTCATGTTGGTTAGCTCTAGTATACCGCAACGAATTGTGACCTGGCGTAAAAAAACGCCGTCCCCAGGACGGCGCTTTTTCTATCTTGCCCAAATGGGGGATTATCCCAGGGAGACGTCCTGGTGTTTTCTTCCGCCTTCTGTCCACTCCAGCTCAATTTCCAGCTGTTTTTTCAACCCATATTTCTTGGGCTGTTCGTAAAATTCAATCTCGAAACCAATAGAATCGGGAAGTTCTACAACCACATCTTTCCCGTCCTGACTCAGCGTGACCTTGCCGGATTCGATCTTATCAGCCAATTCCCTCAGGAACCCAGCTGCATCAGCTAAAGTCTTTCTCTGGTCGCTCTTTACAAGAACGTTTTTCTTTGCCATTTTTCCTCCTTTGATAATAATGATTCCAAACACATTTTAACAAATAAAACTAAAAGATGAATAAGAGGAGTGTTAATACCTAAAAGAAAAAGAGGATGAAAAGGAATTGACCTGGAGCTTGTTCGGATCACGGAATGCGTCGCGTGTTTTAGTGCCCTCCCCGGAAGGGTGGGGCAGTGAGGGCGTAAATACGGCAGATCCGCCGGTCCAGGATGCGGCTGCGGATACGCGGATCAACTTCGCTGAGTTTATCGGTGGTGGTGATCACGGTGGGAAGGGCGGCGTTGTAGCGGTAGTTGAAAAGCTGGTATAGCTTTTCCTTCACCCAGGGCGTCATGGATTCAGTGCCCAGGTCATCCAGGACCAGGAGGGGAGAGGTCTTGATCTCATCAAAACGCCGGTCATAACTGACCTTGCTATCCGGGCTGAAGGTGGACCGCAGATGATCCATCAGATCCGGCACCATGATAAAGAGAGGCGGCACCCCTTCAGCGGATCGGTAGTTTGCGATGGCAGCAGCCAGGTGGGTCTTTCCACAGGCATAACCGCCCTGCAGGACCAACCAGCCCTGGGGCTTTTCGGCATATTGCTGGGAGGCTTTAAAGGCGCTCTCCAGTTTTTTCCTCTCTTCTTTCTCGAGATTCTCATTTTCCCGGAGAGAAAAGTTGCCAAAGGTTTGATCAGCAAGTAATCCCAGCGAAGACAGCTCAGAATGGCCAGTATCATCCATCGGGCGCCGGTAATCCGGGGCCAGGATCTTCACGCGCGTGACCAGCTCGGGGTCCTGCAGCCGTGAGCGGATACGGCCCTCGATCTGATTCAACGAAAGATTGGTTGTGATAAGCAGGGGCAGGTTATTGATGTAGCGGAAATTGAGGATCTGGAAGAGCTTTTCCTGGGCCCAGGCTGTGGCGTTTTCTGTCCCGAAATCATCCATTACCAGGAGAGGGGATCGGCGGATCTCTTCGAAGCGCTCCTCGAAGGTGGATTCAGGGTTATTGTAGGAAAAGCGCAAGCTATCAAGCAGGTCGGGAACAGTCAGGAAGAGAGTGGGCACCCCAATATCCACTACAAAATTGGCTGCTGCTGCAGCCAGATGGGTTTTGCCGCAGCCGTAAGGACCCTGAAGCACCAGCCATCCTTCCAGTGTCCGGGCGAATTGCTGGGTATGATTAAATGCCCGTTCTAATGAGGCTGCCTGGGCGGGGCCAAGACCAATCTGGCCCCTTTCTTCAAAATTATCAAAGGTCAGATGAGCCAGTTCTTCCAGGTTGCTCATCTTATAGAGGCCGTCCCGCGCTTGCTTCTGAAGCTGGCTGGTCCGGCAGGCACAAATCTGCATTTTGCCGAAATCCGGATGGTCCAGGGGCAGATCCTGGCGAGTATAGCCAACACCACCGCAAATCTCGCAGTTTGGGTCACCCGGGTAGGCGTTGTGGTCAATCCTCGATGAACTCTGCGAATTCGTCTTCGAGATATCCCCGGCGGTCTTTTTTAGTATGTCCTCGATCTTGTCTTTCATCTCTTCCACCGTCCTGCCAGCTGCGTAAGATGGCCTCGATATAGTTCCATTTTCTGACATTATTACTTACAGCGATTTCCAGCGCCTGTCGGATCCAGTTTTCGGGAAATTCCTTTTCCGCTTCCCGGAGGGTATCAGCGATCAGGGGAGTAAGGGGACCAATATTTTCTTCGTACAGCTGGAAGATATTGGGTTGTTCCAGACTTAAGGTAGGCGCCAATGGATCACCATCGGAGGGGCGCCACGATCCGTCTGCGACGGATTGAACCGCGGCCTTCCCCCGGGGCGAGTTGAAAAAATAGATTACCAGTTCACCTTCCCCTTCCGGCACGGCTGCCTTGAGCAAGGTGCCGCGGTTCACCGCCCGCTCCAGACCGGCGCGGATAGCGCCCAGCTGGGCGGCGGGCGTGGCGCCCATACCCGCCATGAACTCGGGATCCCCGGTGAAGTTCTCTTCTTTTAGATACCGGATCTCCCCTTCCAGGTGCGTGAACAGCCACATGGCATAGAGAGTGATCTTTAATTCATCCAGATCATTGATCTGGGGAAGCAGATCCCTAAAGAATAGTGAGGGGATCTGGGTAGTGGCGATCTTTCCTGGAGGAAAGCCTTTAAATGTCATCAGGTTACCTGAGAGAGGTCAATATCACGAGTGGCGGCATTTTCAAATTTGGCCAGGCCTTTGCGAAAGATCAGCTGTACATCGCCGGTAGGGCCATTCCTGTGTTTAGCCACGATGATTTCTGCCAGATTCTGGTAGGCTGTATCTTCTTCATATACTTCAGGGCGGTATATGAACATGACGATATCCGCGTCTTGTTCAAGGCTGCCGGATTCCCTCAGATCTGAGAGAACTGGGCGTTTGTCTGAGCGCTGTTCCACTGCACGGGAAAGCTGAGCAGCTGCCAGGACAGGGACGTTCAATTCCCGGGCCAGGATCTTCAAATTGCGCGAGATATCTGACACTTCCTGAACACGGTTATTCGAGCGCAGGTCACCGGTCATGAGCTGTAGGTAATCGACAACGATCAAGTCCAGCTTGTATTCCAGATGCAGCCGGCGGCATTTGGTCCGTAGTTGGAGCGGTGTAAGAGCAGGCGTATCATCGAGAAAGATATGAGTATCGGTCAATACTTCGATGGCCTGGGTGAAGAGCAGCCATTCATCAGGAAGGAGTTTTCCGGCCCGCAGCTTGGTAGAGTTGATACCGGTTTCCTGTGCGATCAGGCGTTGAACAAGCTGTTCATTGCTCATCTCCAAGGAGAAAACCGCCACGTGTTTTTTATGGATAAGGGCTGCGTTCTTAAGTGCAGTCAGAAGAAAACCGGTCTTTCCCATACCCGGCCGGCCAGCAATGATCAAAAGGTCAGACGGCTGCAAACCTCCCAGCATTCTGTCGATATCAAAAAAACCCGTCGGCACGCCAACCAGGGCATCATCCCGCTGTGAAAGCTCTTCTATGCGGTCAAAATAATCACTTAAAACTGATCGGATGGGTTGAAGATCTCTGGTCAGACGCCGTTCGCTGACATTAAACACAGCCTTCTCTGAACCGTCCATCACTGTGTCAAGACTGAGGTTTTCCTCATAAGCCAACCTGGCAATATCGTTGGCTGCGGATATCATCCGGCGCCGTATGGCTGTCTCTTCCACCCGGTGGCCATACGCCTCAGCGTGGAGAGATGAAGGCACATTATTGATCAGCTTGGTGATATAGGCGGCTCCGCCGATATCCGCCAGGTGCCCCTGCTGGTCCAGCTCTTCTGTGACGGTGACGATATCGATGGCTTCGTTGCGGTCGTGCAGAGCGACAAAGGTCTCCCAGATCCATCGATTGCGGTGAATATAAAAATCATCCGGCTGAAGGAATTGAGCAACGTCGTAATAAGCTTCCGGGTTGATCAGGACCGCTCCGATGACAGCCTCTTCAGCTTCCCTGCTGTGGGGAACCATTTGGGGTCGAGAGGATTCAGGAGCTGTTTCAAATTCAATGGCTTCGGTCATGGTCTCATCAGTTATTCTTGATTGTTATCAAATCTACTGAATAGATGGGGGTCTTGAACAGGTATCATCAATCCTGCTCATTATCTTCATCGTCCGTGTTGATTTCGGGAGGATCCGGGGTGATTTGTTCCAGGTAATTTTCGAAGACAGATAGGCGCTCTGGGTCCAGTTCTTCATCGGGCCCTGATTCAGAGAGATTCTCCTCTGGAACCAAGCCTGCTTCATTCAGGACCTCTTCTGATACAAAGATCGGTGCTCCCATCCGAATTGCCAGATTCATGGCATCTGAGGGACGGGAGTCGATATTGTGTAAAGTGCCGCTTACAGAGATGATAATATTGCCGAAGTAGGTTTCCTCATTCAGGGATACTACTTCAACATGGGATACCTCTGCACCCAGGGAGTCCAGTATATTGACAAAAAGATCATAAGTCAGGGGGCGGGCAACCTCCACGTCCTGCAAGGCCAGCGTGAGATGTTCCGCTTCGTAGATCCCCACCATAATGGGTAAGTACCGGTCGGAGGTGACTTCACGCAGTATCACGACGCGCTGTTGTGACATCAGGCTTACTCGGATGCTGTCAATGACCACTTCGATCATATTGGACATAACTGGTGTTCCCTTCGTTGTCCTGCTTTGTGTCTTGGTATTCTATCACGGGGAAGAGGCGGCTGCAACGAAGGAACCTTAAAGCCTTGGATTTATTAAGATTTCCGCATCCGATTTAAGGGCATTAGGATTACCCAGACCCGGATCACAACCCCTCCTTGGGTATAATGGGAGTATCCTGGTGCCTTTAATCTGGTATATCGGGGCGATTTGGTATGGAAAAACACAACCAGCAAAAAAAACATTCTCGTCTATTTCCACTGGATGCCCTTCGTGGATTGCTGATCATACTAATGGCGCTTGATCATGCCAATTACCACATCGCCCAGCAGCATTCCAGCGGGGAGTACTGGGGAGGATATTATCCGGCTTATGAAAACTCTTTCCATTTTATAACCCGGTTTGTGACCCATTTCTGCGCACCTGGTTTCTTCTTCCTGATGGGAGTGGGGATGGTCTTATTTCAGTCTTCTCGACAGAAGACGGGGTGGAAGAATGCTGATATCCGCTGGCATTATCTGTTTCGCGGATTGATATTGATTGGATTTCAGCTGGTACTCAATTTTGCTCGAGTTTGGTCCACTAGCGGATCTGCTACGCCCATCTGGTATGGCGGCGTACTGGCAGCTCTTGGAGCAGGCATGATCTTCTCTATCCCCTTATTGAACCTTAATCCGATTGCCTTGGCAGCTTTTGCTGCCTGGTTGTTTGTTGTAATGGAAGTGTTAACACCTTCACCTATGATGTGGGGAAGGAACTTCGATCAGCTAGCAGGTGTGTTGCTCGTATATGGGGGAGGTGGAGAGGATATTTGGATCAACTACCCTCTTCTGGCATGGGTGGAGCTCATAGTATGCGGGATCCTTTTCGGACGGCTTTTAGAGACACAGGAGGATAGTGCTTACAGTCGGGGGGCAATCATTGGACTGGTATTCCTGGTCGGATTTACCATCCTGCGAAGTCTGAATGGGTTTGGTACGATCAGGCCCCTGGGCACTGATACCTGGATGGGCTTTTTGAGTGTTGTGAAGTACCCTCCCAGCCTGGTCTTTGTACTGCTGACCATGGGAATCAATCTGCTTCTGCTTTGGGCATTCTCTTTCGAACGGGAGAAGAAAGCCTCAAACTGGAACCCCCTGCTTGTATTTGGACGAGCACCGCTCTTCTCCTATGTGGCTCATATCTTTATCTATTTGATCCTGGGCAGGATCTTCGTGCCGCAAGGGACCAGTCTGGGAATCATGTACCTGTTCTGGCTGGCAGGATTGGTGCTTCTGTATTTTCCGGCTCGGTGGTATGGAAGGTTCAAATCCCGGCAACCTGCCCGGTCTTGGGTGCGGTTGTTTTAACCAGCGGTTTTTTCGGCTTCCTTCTTTTGTGATCTTATTCGATCCCCATGATTGAGGATTCTTTTCCGGATACGTAAATTTTTTGGAGTAACTTCCAAGAGTTCATCGTTCGCTAAGTACTCGATATATTGGTCAAGGCTCATTTCTCGCGGAGTGACCAGGCGTTGATCTATCTCGCGGATGTTATTTCTCATATTGGTGAGATGTTTGGTTTTACAGACATTGATCTCAATATCATCCGGACGTTTATTCTCACCTACGACCATCCCGCCATATACCTCAGTGCCTGGTTCTATGAACAAGACACCCCGGCCCTCAGCGTTTTTTAATCCGAATGTTGTTGCTACTCCTGTTTCCCAGGCAACAAGGGACCCATGTGTCCGAACCTCAACTGAGCCTGCCCGGGGAGCATATTTGTTAAACGAGGTGGCTAATACACCTGTTCCTCTGGTCATGGTTAAGAATTGATGGCGAAAGCCGAGGATTCCCCGGGTGGGAGCCAGGAAGGTAAGCAATACCGTCCCGGTACTTGATTCCACCATATCCTGGAGCACTCCCTGCCGATGATTAAGGGATTCCATTACTATACCGATATCTTCCGGTTGAAGTTCTATCCGAACTTCTTCAAAAGGTTCCAGGATTTCGCCGCTCGAGGATGTTTGCAAGATGACTTCCGGACGTGATACGTGGAATTCATACCCTTCCCGGCGCATTGTCTCAATTAGAATAGCAAGGTGCAGCTCCCCCCTGCCGGAGACCAGCAGGGTGTCCGCAGAATTGGTTTCTTCAACTTTTAACGCCAGGTTGGATCTTGTTTCTCTGAATAGCCGCTCCCGGATTTTGCGTGAAGTTTTCCAAACTCCTTCCCTGCCAAAGAAAGGGGATGTATTCACACCAAATGCCATCCTCACCGTGGGGGCTTCCACTTCGATCCTGGGGAGAGGGCTTGGGTTTTCTGGATGGCAGATGGTATCGCCTATGGTTATGTCTTCCAGACCGGCAACAGCCACGATATCTCCAGCCCTAGCCTGGGAGATTTCTCTGCGCTCCAACCCTTGATAATCATATAAATAAGCAATTTCGCCAGGGATGGCAGTTTGTTTAGAGGTCAGGTAAACTACCGGATCTCCGACAGAAATCTTTCCGGAAAAAACCCTGCCTATTGCTATAGCTCCTCGAAAATTGTCATAGTCCAGGGTAGTAACCAGCATTTTTAGGGGCTCATCAGGTTGAACGACTGGGGCAGGGATTGCTTCCAGGATCATCTCGAAGAGGGGTTGTAAATCAGGACCGACTTCTGGTGTGCGGCCTGCGCGGTGTTCAGTTGCGATGGTATAGACAACCGGGAAATTAGCCTGCTCATCACTCGCTCCGAGCTCAATGAATAAATCAAAGGTGTCATTGAGTACCTGTGAGGAATTTGCCAATTTGCGATCTACTTTATTAATCACAACGATCACTTTGTGATCAAGCTTTAAAGCTTTTTGGAGGACAAACCGCGTTTGAGGTCGAGGCCCTTCAGCGGCGTCAACCAGCAGTAGTACTCCATCAACCATATTCAAAACGCGCTCTACCTCTCCTCCAAAATCTGCATGGCCGGGAGTGTCAACAATATTGATCTTTACCAGCTGATTATCCCTGGGATCGATGATTTCAATAGCCGTGTTTTTGGAAAGGATGGTAATACCTCTTTCCCGCTCCAATTCATTTGAATCCATCACCCGTTCCCTGATTATTTTCTTGTCATGAAAGACCCTTGCCTGGCGTAAGAGTCCATCGACCAGAGTGGTTTTTCCATGATCAACATGGGCGATGATCGCTAAATTCCTGATGTCTGTTCTGATGATTTCCATAATTTCCCATTTCTGGTATTAAAAAAACCGACCGAACATGGCCGGATTTCATGATAAATTAACGCTGCAAGTTTACCAGAGGAATTAGATTGTGGATAGAGTAGTCAATATTTCAGTTGGTTGAACCGAGGATATTTGCCGATCGCGCTGAGGGTCCGTATGAACCCAGTCCTGGTATGAGGGCTGGTAATTATGGGTGCCTTTTCGTTTATACGGCATTTCCAAATCAATCCAGCCCTCCCGATGATGAGTGAGGATATCGTTGGTGACAATCTCCTTGGTTTCCACTTGCCCCGGTTATCAGCGGCCTTTTGTTCTCAACTGATTGATTCTCCGGAATATCTGGATCATCGCCATGGCATACAAGACCATGATCGCGGTTGAGAGCACGACCAGGACTGTCATGAAGGGCCCGTAGCGCAGAGTGTCTGATACTTTGGGCAGTATGATGGTCATGATGGGGAGAAAAATCACCAGGTACATTAATAGGCGGTTATATTTCCCTATCTTGGAATCAAGATCACTATAGATTTCTGGGATCTCACTCCCGTTCACCATATGGCGGAAATAGACCCATCCGCCCATATCCCCTATATGTTCCCACCCGGCATCAGCAAAGAGCTGCAGGTAAGAGTCTCGTTCCTTGGCTTTCAGCGCCTGGAAGTCCAGGCGGTAGACATAGTTGCCGGGCTCTCCTTGTCGGAAATGGTAGGTGCCCGGTAGAGAAACAGATTCCAGGTGCAGGCCACTGGCAGCCATTTCCGCTAGCCAAGCTTCTTCTTTCTCGTCCTGCCAGGCCCAGAACCATTTGAATTGATTGATGGTCTTCATATTCAAGATACTCCTTCGCCGCTTGTAGTCGCAGCCCATAATTCATTATTATTAACCGCATTTTCTATCATGATTTGGTAGCGGTGGATCTGATCGCGAAGGACCTGTTTCCCAAGTTCTGTTACTTGGTAGATCTTCCGGCGTCCTTCTGTGCCAGCCAGTGTGACCAATTTTGCCTTCTCTAGGGCAGTAAAAGCGCCATAGATTGTGCCTGGTGCCAATCGGATCGTTCCCTGGCTTACCTCTTCGGCCTCCTGCATCACAGCGTAGCCGTGTTTGGGAGTGACCAGGGCCAGCAGGATGTAAAAGGTCGCTTCGGTCAGGGGTAAATATTTGTTGGTTATATTTTGGGCCATTTGCCCTCCTTGATTAATACGCACACCGTTATAGCGCAAGACGATATATCGTTAAGCGATATAATACAGTATGGCAGTATGTTTGTCAAGGGTACATTGGTGTAGGGGTTTACCATAGACCAGCTTATAATTAAATATCAATGAGCCTGGAGGCGATGTATGACGAAGATCGATTTTAAGAAGGAATGGAAATATCTCTACCAACCTTCAAAAAAGGATTTTGAGGTTGTGGATGTTCCGCAGATGACCTTTTTGATGGTGGATGGACATGGTGATCCAAATACAGCACCGGAATATACCCAGGCTGTTGAGGCTCTTTATGCGGTAGCTTATAAGATCAAGTTCTATAGCAAAAAGGATGGCCGAGATTATGTCGTGCCGCCGCTGGAAGGATTGTGGTGGGCGGAGGATATGAATAACTTTACCTTGACCAGAGATAAGAGCCGTTGGGAGTGGACCATGATGATCATGACCCCAGAATGGACCACCAGCGAAATGGTAGAGACCGCCAGACAGGATGCAGCGAGTAATAAGGAACTGCCAGGATTGAGTGAATTACGCTGGGAGCCCTACCAGGAAGGCCTCTCTGCCCAGATCTTGCATCTCGGATCCTATGATGATGAAGGGCCGGTACTGGCGCGTCTTCACGAAGATTGGATGCCGTCCAACGGCTATACCTTCAATGGGCTGCACCATGAGATCTACCTGAGCGATCCCCGCCGGGTTGAGGAACATAAACTTAAGACTATCCTGCGGCAGCCCATTCGAAAGATCTGATCCAGCAAGGGATTGGCAACCCCGATTCTCTCAAAGCAGTCCTGCCCCGTCCAGCGATCAGTCTAGCGTGGTTGATTTAATGTACAATAGGATGTAAGAAATCCCACTTAGAGTGTCCTCGTCAGATTCCAGAACGAGAATTGGCAGGAGGTTCTCTTATGAATGACTTGCTGATGTTGGAAAGGTACTTTCCAGGGGGCAGTCTGGAGGGCGGCATCGAACTGGCGAATCGACTTGATTGGGGATTATCAGTCCAGATGTCGGGAGAGGATTTTGTAGTATCCAGCGGCAATGAGCCGATTTTAAGGACTGAAAGCAAGGACGCCCTACAGTCTTTTATTTATGGATTGGGACTGGCTTACGCCGTACTGCCGGAGGAACTCTTCATCTCGCTCGAAAAAGCCCTGGAAGAGCTTTGATCCTTTATCAGTTCAACATTGCCTCTCCAACCAAGGAGCAATCATGTCACCTAATGAGAAATCCAGATGGCTTGATGGACGAAAGCAGCGCCTGATAGGATTTGTTGCTGTGGTTGTAATGATCAGCCTGTCGTGCAATTTACCAACCTCACTGCCAATCACTAACCCGATAAAACCCGCGGGCTATGTGGAAACGGGTGTTGCTGGAACGCTGGTCGCAATCGAGAACACTCTCCTGCCTGGGGTTGTAGATTTGGAGGGCACTGGCACTCAGACTCCGGATGAATCCTCATCTCTCACAACTACTCCAACAGGGTTATTGACAACCCCTGCTGCTGTTCAAGTGTTCTTGTCCGAAAACACCAACTGCCGATTAGGGCAGGGGACTTCTTTTGAAATAGTAACCATCCTTCTTAAAGGGGAAGAGGCTGAAGCCGTTGGAGTAGATTCATCAGGAAAATATTGGTATATCCGGCGCCCTGATAAATTCACAGAATTCTGCTGGCTGTGGGCTACATATGCTACTCCTACTGGACCTTTTGAATCCCTGCCTGTTTTTACTCCAATTCCAACATCTACGCCGGGTTTTCAATTTGAGATTGCCTATCACACAAATATTGGCCTTTGTGGGGGCTTTTATGTTCTGCAATACCGGATAACGAATACCGGCAGCGTAACCCTGGAATCCTGGAATACCACCTCAACAGATCATACCGGGGGATCAAATCCGGCACCCAACCAGCAGGATAAATTCTTTGATATAACTGGATGCGCTCCTGTTGGTGACATGGCGAATCTTTCACCCGGCCAGGCTTATTATGTCAACTCCATGTACGTTAACGATCCTGTGGGGCATGACATCACTGTTAATGTGCAGATCTGTAGTGAGGACAGCCTGGGAGGAAACTGCATATCACGGACGATACGCCATACGCCCTGACCTATGAGTTTCTGGATCGAACAGCATGCCTGGGATCAATTCTGGACCGCGTTTTATCTATCGACCTTAAAACCAAGGCTCATAAGAATCTCCAAGGATAAAAAAATGATCAATCTGGTGAATCTGGCTGATAAATATTTATTAATGAATGAGCATTGGAACCCAAAGATCATTGCTCAACTGAATGACTACCAAATTAAAATTGCCAAGATCCAGGGCGAGTTTGTCTGGCACAGTCACCCGGATACAGACGAGTTGTTCCTGGTTGTTGATGGTTTATTGACCATCCATCTGCGAGATGGTGATCTGGAACTTGCTCCTGGCGAGTTATGTGTCATCCCCAAGGGAGTAGAGCACAAACCGGCTGCTGATACGGAATGCCAGATCCTGATGGTTGAGCCAGCCGGCACCCTGAATACGGGTGATGCCGGGGGAGAGCGGACAATTGAGGCAGCCGAGTGGATCTGATAAGCGAATTTGATCACAGGGAATATTGATTATGAGGAATATATGGAATCCGGGTGTTTTTCATGGGAACAGGCAGGACCGACAATTTTTTGAAGGTTGGTATTTCAAGCTGATCTCTGAAGACATGCAATCTCGCTGGGCAGTGATTCCCGGGGTGTTTTATCATCCAGATCCCCAGCTGCGGCATGCTTTTATTCAGGTCCTAGACGGGAATACCAGCCAGGTAACATATCACCGTTTTCCAGCAGAGGATTTTCTGGCCTCCAAGACTAAATTTGAGATTCAGATAGGCAGGAATCTTTTCTGGGAAGAAGGACTGCTGCTGGATCTGGACAATGATGCCCAGCAGGTCGCGGGAGAGATTCAATTTGGCAAGCTCAACCCTTGGCCCGTAAAGTTGCTTTCTCCGGGAGTGATGGGACCCTTCCGTTTTGCTCCCTTTATGCAGACATATCATGGTGTGCTGAGCCTTGATCATTCTCTGGATGGGGTATTGAAGATCCAGCAAACCCGGGTGGATTTTAGTGGAGGGCGAGGATACATAGAAAAAGATTGGGGTCAGACATTTCCCCGGGCATATATCTGGATGCAAAGCAATCATTTTCCTGAACCGGGGATTTCTTTTACAGCTTCTGTTGCCACTATTCCCTGGCTGTCAGGATGGTTTCGTGGTTTCCTGGTGGGTCTGCTGGTCGAGGGGAGGTTATTCCGATTCACTACCTACCTGGGATCTGAGGTCCAGAGTTTGACAGTGAATGATAAATATGTTACCTGGACAGTTGTCGGCACGTCCAGATCTGATCCTGCAGGCGAATTTCCAGCTTATGAATTGAGTATCTTGGCTGAGCGGGGGCAAGGAGGGTTGTTGTCCTCACCCGAAATGAATGGCATGACTCCCAGGATCCTGGAGAGCTTAAAGGCTTCAATTGGAGTCAAGTTAAGTGGACTGGACAAGGATGGTAATCCAGTGCAAACCATCTACCAGGGCCTGGGTTCCTGTGGAGGTTTGGAAGTTGCAGGAACGATCAGCGAGATTGTCGATCAGGATTAGGGACAGGAATAAATGATCAATTTATCATCCAATTGGCAGGAGGGACCAGATGGGGTGACGGTGGGATTATTATGTGTTGACAATATTCCCAACTTACCAGATCATCCAGCTTTAAAGTCTGCCAGAAAAAACCTCGAGCAGGAACTGAGAAACAGGTATGAGGAGTATGACAGACAATCTCTCCGCGATCTGCCGGTATTTTCGGCTTACGGCTCTTTTTACCGTCAATTCAGGAAAACTTACCATATCCAACTGCAGTTGGAATCGATCGTTTTTAAAGGGAAATCCATCCATTCCCCCTCTGCCCTGGTAGGGGCAATGTTTATGGCCGAACTGAAAACCGGCCTACTGACTGCCGCTCATGATCTGGCGTCTTTGATACTTCCCCTCACAGCGGATATTGCCCAGGGAAATGAGACCTACCTGCGCCTGGACGGCATGAATCAAGAATTAAAAGCTGGAGATCTCTTTATCCGCGATGGACAGGGTATTCTATCTTCCGTTATCTATGGACCGGATCAACGCACCAGAATCCAGCTTAACACAAAACAGGCTGTTTATACCACCTATGGCCCTCCCGGAATCTCCCGGGAACAGGTTCGGGAGGAACTGGAAATTCTGGAAGGGTATCTTCGGTTATTTGCTCCTCAGTTATCCCGGAAAGTGTTAGAGATCTTCTGAGCTTATGCTCACCCTGGAAGAAGTCAATCATTTAATCTAACTGATAACTATCGTTTTTAAAATACCCCGGATTGGAGAGAAATGGGTATCGCTTACCCCTGCTACATTGCTTTGTTTTACATTTATTCTCCTCTGTGTAATAATTAGAACTCTATGGGAAATTTCTTCTCGACCTCAAAAAAGACCCTGGTGATCCTGGCAGCAGTGGTTTGGTATATTGGAGCGGGCATGCTGTTTCGGAGCGGGTTAGAGCTTTTATCCCAGGCCCGAGAACTGCGCCCCGGCAGCTCCTGGCACTGGTTCTTTATTATCTTCGGAATTATCCTGGGAATCTTTCAGGCACGGACAATATTCGCCCGAAGCTGCCGGAATAACATCCAACGCATCCGGGAATTAGAGCATCCCAAACTATGGGAATTCTTCCGCCCCGGTTTTTTCTTAGCTCTGGCAGGAATGATCACTGCAGGAGTGATTCTTGACCATGTATCTCAGGGGATTTATCTTTTTATGCTATTTGTTGCGGGATTGGATCTTGCCCTGACCATCTCCCTGCTTGGCAGCAGCCTGATCTTCTGGAAAGAAAGAATAGAATAGATCCAATGGATTGACAAAAGATTCTGGTTGGTAGGTCGGCCTCCGGCGAACGCAGGATATGGACGCCCAATGGTTATGGAATTTTCTAAGATCCCCGAGGGGTATTCAATTTTGGCTCGGACAGGGAGATCCTTTTGCCTTTATAGAGGGCGAAGTCTATCAGCTAAAAGATGGTACGACAGGTGTCTTGAAGGTACTTAAGCCCAATTCCCACTGGTGGATAACCCGATGCCCACCAGATTTTGCTTTTGACCTGCCATCAACAATCCAGGTCAGGGTGATACCCAAAGGTAATAGATCAACTCCTCCAAGAGATCAAATAAGCTTGACAAAGAACTGGCATTATTGTATAAACCTGACAATCAACTGAATAGCTGAAGACTGTGAAGAGGAATAGTATATATCTGTAGCTGCGGAACAGAGAGTGAGTGATGCTGAGAGTCTCACCCGCGCAAAGATGTTGAATGGACCTTGGAGTTGCAGGGCGAACGGTGTTTCCCTAGTAGCCTGAGCCGGAGTTGCCACCGTTATCAAGGTAAAAGATATAACCCCGATCCTTTCGGGACGTATCTGATCAAGTGAGGCTGGCCTTCAGAGTTGCCAGAAATGGATTCCCGTTGTTTCACTGACGGGTTTTTTGATTAATCTGAAGCCAGGCTAAACTGGGTGGCACCACGGGAGCATTTAGCCCTCGTCCCTTTGTGGATGAGGGCTTTTTTTGTATTGACCTCGGAGGTCCCCTCGACCTCGGAGGTCTATTCATAGGAGGAAACCATGAAAAAGAGAATATTAACAGGAGACAGACCGTCAGGCCGTCTGCATCTGGGTCATTATGTGGGCAGTTTGCGTAACCGCGTGAAGTATCAGTCTTCTTGCGAATGCTTTTTTGTGATAGCTGATCTCCATACACTTACTACCCGATCCAGTAAAGCCCAGATCAAGGACATGAATCGTTTTATTCACCAGATCGTGCTTGATTATCTGGCTGCGGGGATTGACCCGGAGAGGAGTACGATCTTTTTGCAGAGTACTGTGCCCGAGATCAGTGAGTTAAACACAATATTGGGTATGCTGGTGAATACTCCCCGACTGGAGCGGATTCCTTCTTTGAAGGATATGGCCCGTTCTGAGGGCTTAAGTACAATGCCGTTTGGTTTGCTGGGATATCCGGTATTGATGTCAGCTGATATTCTGCTTGCCTCGGGCACACCTAGTACCGGTTGGAGCGGATAACCGCGGAAATGTCGAACTTGCCCGGGAGATTGCCCGGAAATTCAATCATGCCTATGGGGAAATCTTTCCAATTCCGGAGATTGAAATGGAATCCACCTTAATTGGCACTGATGGTCAGGCCAAGATGAGCAAAAGCCTGGATAACGCCATCTACCTGTCAGATACCCCAGATGAAGTTGAACGCAAGGTGATGGCCATGTACACCGATCCCAAACGGATTCGGGCGGATATCCCAGGTGAAGTGGAGGGTAATCCGATTTTTATCTATCACGACATCTTTAATCCTGATCTGGAAGAAGTGCTGGAACTTAAACACCGCTACCGGAAAGGAAAGGTTGGGGATGTAGAAGTTAAACGCAAGCTTGGTCGAGCCCTCAACCTCTTCCTGGAGCCCCACCGAACACGGCGCGATGATTTTGCCAGACAGCCAGATCTTGTGCTGGATATCCTGCGTGAGGGGTCGGCCCGGATGCGAGCTGAAGCCAATGAGACATTATCCTTGACCAGAAGCAAGATGGGATTGGATTATTACCACCGATTGGTCGTTCATCCGGCGGCCAACCAGGAGATTGACCAGGCCTTGAATGGATTGGCGTTTTTATGATAGCGAGAAATGGGAGTGAGTTTATTCCAGAATGAGCAAATTCTGTTTTCGTTCTACGTTGTCATTCACACTGGCTTGGATGTGCGCCACCACGCCGTCTCTCGGTGCGGTGAGTTCATTCTGCATCTTCATGGATTCCAGAATTACCAGGACGTCTCCCTCTGACACATGGTCCCCCTCATTGACCAGTATCTCGATCACCATTCCTGGCATAGGTGATGTTAAGACATATCTCCCCTGGTGAAGGGCTGTGTCACCTGTAGCAAGCCGGAGGAGTCTTTCCCTTTCATCCTCTACCTGAACGTTAAACCGACTTCCCTTGATGAGGATCTCCCATCCTCCATTCTCTTCGTAAACAGTTGGTTCATACAGTTTTCCATCTACTAATAAAGAACAAGATGCGCCCTGTTTCAAAGGCCGAAAATCGATCGTCCAGGGCGTGCCGTTTATGGACACGCTGGTTCCGGAAATGATTTCTAAAACGTATTCTTTCCCCTCTATCGTTGCATAGTAGATATCACTACTCATTATTCGACCTGTTCCCTTCTGCCAGCTAGTTTCCAATTACTTAGATCACTTTTTCCCCGGTTGATGGCCACAGCCGATAGTTGATTGTAGTGATGGGTAGCCAAAACGGCAGCTAATGCCGCTATTTCAGGCAGAATGGTATCGGGATCCCCTGCGTTCTCTAGGGGATCCTGATCCTCGATGAATTGAGTATCAAAGTTCCCGGCCAGGAAAGCTGCATTCTCCAGCAGCGCCAGATGAAATGGAATATTGGTCCGGATCCCTATCAGCCTGTATTCATTAAGGACCCTTTTCATGCGTATTATGGTTTCTTCTCTGGTCACGCAATGGACGATAACCTTGGAGATCAGCGCATCATAATAAGGAGATATCTCATAACCTGAGTAAACCCCGGTATCTACCCGGACTCCCGGCCCGGCAGGGAGGAGGGAATGAGAGATGGTTCCCGTGGATGGGATGAAACCCCTGAAGGGATCCTCAGCATTGACCCTGCACTCCATCGCCCAGCCTTTGATTTGGATATCTTCTTGCTGATAGCTAAGCTTTTTCCCGGCGGCGATCCGGATTTGTTCTTTGACGATATCAACCCCTGTCACTGCCTCGGTTACAGGATGTTCAACCTGCAGGCGGGTGTTCATTTCTAGGAAATAGAAGTTTTTCTCTTTATCTACCAGGAATTCAATCGTTCCGGCGTTGATATAATCCACTGAGCGCGCGGCTTGCACAGCTATCGCGCCCATTTGATCTCTCATATCCTGATCATCACCAATGAATGGGGAGGGGGCTTCTTCGAGGAGCTTCTGATGACGGCGCTGGATGGAACACTCCCTTTCTCCCAGATGGATTATATTGCCAAATTGATCAGCAAGGATCTGGATCTCGATATGACGTGCACCCTGGATGAGTTTCTCGAGGTAGATACTTCCATCCCCAAAAGAGGATTCAGCTTCTCTTCGGCTGGCTGTAAGCAAGCCGGCCATTTCCTCCAGATTTCGAACCTCCCGCATGCCTTTTCCCCCACCTCCCGCACTGGGTTTGATTAACAAGGGGAAGCCTATCTCCGGGGCGATTTCCAGCAGCGTTTGGTCAGAAAGATCACCCTGGCCCTCTGTCCCCGGAATCACCGGAACGCCGGCTTTTTTCACCGTGTTCCTGGCTACCTGCTTATTGCCCATTGCTGTGATAGAGGAAGGTTTTGGCCCGATGAATGTGATGCCATTATCCTGGCAGGCTTGGGAGAAATCCGCTCGTTCTGCTAAAAAACCGTATCCGGGATGGATCGCGTCTGCACCACAGTCAAGGGCAATCTGGATGATCTTGTCCATCACCAGATAGGACTCACTGGCTTTGGGGGGTCCGAGTCGGTAGGCTTCATCCGCATATCGGACATGCAGGCTGTGGCGGTCGGCATCCGAGAAGACCGCAACCGTTGATATCCCCATCTCCCGGCAGCTGCGAATGACCCGGACTGCTATTTCTCCTCTGTTGGCAATGAGTATTTTTTTGAACATAGGCCTGGTTTTATAGCGGGATGTTGCCGTGTTTTTTGCTGGGGTTCTTATCCCGTTTGTTATTTAACATTTCCAGGGCATTGATCAGCCTGGCCCGGGTTGTGCTGGGCTCAATGACATCATCAATATATCCGCGTGAAGCAGCAATATAGGGGTTGGCGAATTTCTCGCGGTACTCTTTGACCAATTCAGCCCTTTTCTTGTCTGGATCCTTTGCCTTGGATATTTCTTTTCGGAAGATGATGTTAACGGCACCTTCCGGTCCCATGACTGCTATCTCAGCGCTGGGCCAGGCCAGATTGATATCCCCCCGGATATGTTTGCTGCTCATCACGTCATAAGCGCCGCCATATGCTTTTCTGGTGATGAGGGTGATTTTTGGAACAGTTGCTTCAGAAAAAGCGAAGAGCAGCTTAGCTCCGGATCGAATGACTCCTCCATGTTCTTGATCTATACCGGGAAGGAATCCTGGCACATCCACAAAGGTAAGCAGGGGAATATTGAATGAATCACAGAACCGCACAAAGCGCCCCGCTTTTTCAGAGGAATCAATATCCAAAACACCAGCCAGGAATGCTGGCTGATTGGCGACTATGCCCACGGAGTGACCCCCTAATCTGGCAAATCCGACCACGATATTGCGGGCAAATTTCTCCTGGACTTCATAGAATTCCGAATCATCCACTAACAGGCAAATCACATCCTTCATGTCGTAAGGTTTGGAAGGATCATCGGGGATGATGGTATCCAGGGCGGATTCACGGCGCAGCGGACTGTCTTCGGTCTCAGAATAGGGTGGGTCCTCCATATTATTCTGCGGCAAATAAGAAAGCAGCTTTCTGACCATAAAGAGGGTATTGGCTTCTGTGTCAGCCGCAATATGGCAAACACCAGATTTCTCAGCATGCACATCCGCTCCGCCCAGCTCCTCGAAGGTCACTTCTTCGTGAGTAACGGTCTTGACCACTTCTGGGCCCGTGATGAACATAAAAGATGATCCCCTGACCATGAAAATGAAATCTGTTATCGCCGGGGAATATACCGCGCCGCCGGCGCAGGGTCCCATAATGACGCTGATCTGGGGGATCACGCCGGAGCAGAGCGTGTTTCGCAGGAAAATATCCGCATAGCCGCCCAGGGAAACCACTCCTTCCTGGATCCGGGCACCCCCGGAATCGTTGATACCTATTATCGGCGCACCGTTCTTGAGGGCCATGTCCATTACCTTGACTACTTTCTCGGCATGCACCTCGCCCAAGCTGCCTCCAAAGACAGTGAAATCTTGGGAGAAGACATACATCAGGCGGTTATTGATGGTCCCCCAGCCGGTAATGACTGAATCTCCCGGGATCCGGGATTTTTCCATGTCAAAATCCGACGTGCGGTGTTCCACGAAGGCATCAATTTCCCGAAAAGAGCCCTTATCCAGCAGCAGGTCGATCCTCTCCCGGGCAGTTAGCCGGCCTTTTTTATGCTGTTTTTCTATTTTTTCAGGTCCACCACCTTGTTGACTGAGCTCTTTTTTATCACGCAGTTCCTGGATCTTGGGATTCGGGTGTTTTTCTGTCATAGGTTCACCTTGTTAAGGTATTTTAACAGCATTTATTTTAAAGTATGACCGAGTTGATTTCAGGCTTAGGAAGACAAAAAGGGAGCCAAGGCCGATCACAGTGATCGCCAAATTCACCGGCCATCGGGATTGGAGGGTTGTTGGCTCGACAATCCAGATGAGTCTGATCCAGCTGCAAACGCTGAAGAAAGCCCAGTATGCCATGCTCCCGATTCGGGCCCAGCTCTTTCCCGTCCACAGGCTGAAAGAGAGATAGATTCCAGTAATGCCCCACATCAGGCTGTATCCAGCTAGAAGAATAGGTTCAGATGATAAAGGTAAATCAGCCAGGAGCTCCCATTGATATAACACCTGGCCAAAAACGAATATTTGAAATAATGAGAATGCAAAGACCAGGATCGCCAGTAAAGTAAGCAGTTTTGGGCGCGTGTTCATGCTAGGGTCGGTGTGTGCATCCAGATCTGTCATAAAGTCCCTAAATTTTTATTTATATTACTCGATGATAGTTTAAAACGAGATTCATTCCTGCTCGTTATCCGGTTGCGAATGTCCCTGATCTTTCCGATGGCCAAGGGAAAACTTCAGCTCGTAATTATGGCGGGATTCCCTGAAACTCCACTGCATGAAGAAACCAATCTCAAATTTCCTGCCGGCCCTGTCCGGGGGTTCACCCTCTTGCAGATCGGAAGGTATTGGCTTGGATGATCGAATAAAAGGTATTGCCCTGATCCTGTTCATGCCAGCTGAATAACCTGATCTCAGTTTCTTCAGGTTCAAGTCAGGAGATGTTTGACTTAGATGATAGAATCCCACGGCAGCTAAAGGCAAGACGATCCACATTGTCCTTGAAGTTACTAGGTTTCCTACGCCTTTCCAGAAGGGCACTGTGTCTGATAGTTGAACTTGCCCATTAACAATTATCCTGCCAATGGGTCTTTCATCACTATCCCTGAGGGTGATGAATTCGGAGGAGGTCAATTCTCGCTGGAACAAAGGCAGCAGATAAGCAGCGTGGTATTCCTCGATAAAGATAGCATAGTCACCGCTCTCAGGCCATGCGACAGAACCATTTAGGACCGAATTGTAATTTACTGATTCAAACTCAGATTGAGTCAGGCCAATTCGGAAGAAGTAAGGGATCCAATCCTCATCTGTTTCCTCCCCAAAGACATAATAGAGGTTTGTGGTTGGGGGATTATCCATGCCTGCCCAGTTCATTACCTGTTCCAGATTTGGTCTGTACTTCGCCGGGGATTCGATGAAATACTGCCTGACACCAGCAATCATTATGGCGAGGCTGCACACCACAAGCAGCATGGTTCGCCATCCTTCCCGGGAAATGTCCTTCCTGTTCAAGTATTGGATGATCTGGTCCACCGATAGGAATACGCCCAGGCCTGAAAACAAAGACAACACAGGTATTATCGGGACCAGATGGGCAGGTCTGGGAGGATAGGTGCTAATAAAACTGAGAAAGAACATTCCAGTGATAAACCAGACCAGGAAAGGGAAGCTATATGGTTTCCAGAAATGTGCAATAAGATAGTATAAACCCAGCACATAAAAAACCACACTGATCGGTCCAGCCAGGGATGAGGAAAGGTAAAAGTTATTGTTGAGTTCGTTGATTTGCAGACCGAGGAACGATCGAATGAAACCCCTCAATAAGAGCTTTGCGTTCAGAGCTGGATTGATGATCACCTGGTACCTGTCTATTGGAGTGATTGTGCTGGTTAGATAGACATCTTCCTCCCCAAACAAACCCACTGCATAGTCCAGGTTTATAAATAGACTTTCAACCAGTTTGTTCCTTAATCCTTCTGGGTTGTGCGTTGCACCGTAAACTACATGCGGGGCAGCAATAATAGCAGATCCGATCAGGAACACCAGGAGGGCTATCAGCAAAAATCTCTTGCCGCCTTTCTTCCTGAGTATGGTCAGGAATGTGTATCCAAACAAGATCAAGACTATTATCAAGCCCAATTTACCTGATGAATAGGTTAGAAATCCCAGTCCCGACCCTATACCTGCCAGGTAAATTAGAAACAGGCTGTCTCCCTTCAATCCACGAAGGAAAAACCAGAAACTGATAATCACGAATAAAATGGCTTGGGAATTATTGTATCCAAGCCGGGCAAAAGATAAATAATATGGAGAAGAAATATAGATGAAGGATGTTATAAGGCCTACCCAACGATTGAAGAAATCTCTTCCGAGAAGATAGAGCGGAACAACACATAATAATGCGGGAAGAAGAGAGGAAAATCTCCAACCCCAGATATCCCGACCAAATATCCGCATAAGCGCTCCCTGCAAAAAAGAGCTGAAAGCAGGAAAGGAATAAACCCCGAATCCAAATATGGATTCACGATATTCACCATTGGCAATGTACCGGGCAACTTCAAAAAAACTACCCTCATCTCCTTTGATGGAGTTTGGTATATCTTGCAGTTGATATGTTCCAATCAAGAATCCAACTATCAGGAGAAGAATGATGATCACGATTTCTGTACTTGGGACAGAAAATGAAAATTCCGCTCCCGATGCCTTGTCATACTTGAGGATCGCACTCGATACAAAGAAAATGGAAAAGATCCAGAAGAAGACATCAAAGAATTCCAGCTCATATTTTACGGCCCGGATGATCAAGAATGCAAATAAGCCAAAACCCAGCAGGATTCGCCAGACCCATTTTGATAAATGGAAATCTTTCAGGATTGGAAGGTCAGAAATAGGGAATATTGATAGACCATCAGCTTGGGATAGCTTAGTTCTAAAGCTGGTAATAGCAAATAGTACTCCACCAAGAATGGTACAAGCCATACCAAGCATAACATTACCCAGGAATTTGACATCGACCCGGAGCCAATCATTGATAGATTGGCGCATTTCCTGCCAGGAATCAATAGGTATATCCCTGTGCATTATGATCTGCCCTGCGACAACAAGCGCTAAGGCGATCAAGAATATGTAGAATCGTTGATCAGGAGTCAGTCTTGCCACATCTCGAATCCTACTCAGGGAAAGACCAGATTTTCCAACCTCAGTTCCCCTTTTCTTATCAGAGCCCATAGCAGTCTCCTGTTTTTGACTTTGATCTTACGGGTTCAAATATAACCGATCTGCCAATTTGGAACGGCAGATCGGCAGATATCAAGCAAGGCCTATCATGAGGGTGCTATCTAGATAAACAATTTGTGAATGAAATTATCTCAAGCCGGTTTCCATTCTGGCAATAACCATGCGCTGGATCTCGCTGGTACCCTCATAGATCTCGGTGATCTTGGCATCCCGGTAGTAGCGCTCGATGGGCAGCTCTTTTGAATAGCCCATACCGGCATGGATCTGGACGGCGGCGTCGGCGCAGAATGTGGCCGTTTCCGAGGCGAATAGTTTAGCCATAGAAGCTTCCAGGGTAAAACGCTCCCCGGTGGTTTTAAAACGCTCCTTGGCATAAGCCGCCTGGTAGATCAACAGCCGGGAAGCCTCTATACGGGTTTTCATATCCGCCAATTTGAAGCTGATGCCCTGGAACTGGCCGATCTTTTTCCCAAAGGCTTCTCGTTCCTTGGCATATTCCACACTGGCTTCGTAGGAAGCTTCGGCGATCCCCAGAGCCTGGGAGGCGATCCCGATCCGACCCGCATCCAGCACGGTCATGCCGATTTTGAAGCCTTCCCCCTCTTCACCCAGCCTGCTATCGACTGGACAGCGGTAATCCTCAAAGACCAGCTCGCTGGTTGCAGAAGCCCGAATACCCATCTTGGGTTCTTTTTTGGCCCGGATGAATCCAGGAAGGGAAGCGTCGGTCAGGAAGCAGGAGATCCCCTTATGTCCTGCATCAGGATCGGTCATCATAAAGACCACCACAAAATCCGCCACAGGACCCCCGGAGACCCAGGATTTCCGTCCGTTGAGTATGTAATCATCACCGTCCCGGACGGCCCGGCTGCGCATCGTGCTAGCATCAGAACCAGACATGGGCTCGGTCAAGGAATAGGCCCCGATTTTCTCACCGGAGGCGATGGGGACCAGGAATTTACGTTTCTGCTCCTCCGTACCGTAAATCAGCAAGCCGTAATTGAACAGCGAGTTATTAACCGACATGATAGTGCCGTGAGCGGCGTCCGCCTTGCAGATCTCTGTCAGGGCCAATACGTAGGCCAGGGTATCCATCCCTGCGCCGCCGTATTCCTCTGGAACCTCAATGCCCATAAAGCCCATTGCGCCCATCTTTTTGATGGTTTCAAGGGGAAAATCTCCGCTTTCGTCAAACTCCGCCGCGATGGGTTTGATCTCTTTTTCGGCAAAATCCCGGGCGGCTTTCTGAATCATTTTTTGCTCGTCGTTAAGGGTAAAACCCTGGCCGATAGATGACATTCAAGGACCTCCTTAAGAAGAATTCAGTTAGGATAAAAACGCATTTTTATTATAGCATCACCCTCATACTGACGCTGGCAGAGAGGAGGAAAGTAATGAGTTTCCCAGCAAGTAATAAAGAGTAATCATTGACCAGTATTCAGACTCGAGGTTATAGATCCATTCGGAGTATTCTCCCGGGGGATCCTGAGTTTCCAGAAAGCTAAAAGACTCAACCCCAGACAGCCGATGACGGTGATGAGAAAGGGAGTTTCGGGGCTGAAGCGATCCCACAGCAGTCCTCCGAAATAAGGGAAGGGCAACGATAGGACGCCCCGGCTGGTCCAGGTCAACCCGAAAGCCAGCCCGCGCTGTTCTTCAGGGACAGTTTTGGAGATCAAGGATTGGCTGGCTGGCTTTGCCAGGCCCATCATGAAGGGATGGACGAGCGCAGATGGGATCAAGCCAAGGAAATTGCGAGCCAGTAGAGGTGATCCGATGTGTATGATCAGAAATAGATAGGCGAATCCCAACCCGATATTTTCGCCTTTCTTATCAACCCAGTAGCCCAGGGGGATGGTGATAAAGAGGGCAATAACAGCTCCTATGGTGGGCAGATAAGCGATCTGTTCTATGCTGACGCCAACTACATCTTGATAATACAAGACCTGAAGAGAGGACGAAAGTCCAACAAAGATATCATTGAGGTGATCGATCAGGAATATCCAGGTGAACAAACCACCTGCGAGCACCAGGCCTATGACCAGACCGAAACTCTTCTTAAAGGATGGGTGTTCCACCGTGTCAGAGAGGCTGCCTTCCGGGGGAGAAACCCGCTTCACATATATCAGGAGAATCGAGCCGATCAGGAAAAAAGTTGAAGCAGCCAGGAACAGGGAGCGGAATCCGGCTAAGGCAATGATCCAACCCGCCAATGGGGCTCCTGCCAAACGGACAATATTTAAGAGATTATGCTGCACCGCGTAAACTTTGGCTCTATGTTCCTGTACGGTCTGATCAGCGATATAGGCTGAGAAGCTGGGGCCGCCCAAGGCCCAGCCAATCCCGATCAAGGTATAGGCCAGGATCATCCACTCCCAGCTGGGGGCTAATAACATGACGATGAATGAAGCCAGTTTGACCAGATTGCCCCAGGCGATCATCCTCAGCCTGCCAAACCGGTCTGAGAGCCAGCCACTGATGATGTGCAGGGACAGTGGTACCACCTCCGACAGAGAATAAACCAGGCCAATTTCAGCAGCTGAGGCGCCCAGTTCGCTCATGAATAGCGGAAGAAAGAAAGCATATAGAGTAGAGAGATTGATGAAGAATTCCCCTACCAGAAACAAACGCATAGGTGGGGTCAGGATGGTTTTCAGGGATTCAGGCTTTTCATCCATGATAGATTTCCGATTCGTTTTAGACAATCTGCGGCCTTGATCTACCTGCCTGGTTTTACTCTCAAGAACAGAGATTGAAAATGGAGTGGGGATCGAGTCTCGACCTGGACCTGACTGAATTCCTCCACTGTGAAATAGACTGACGCCAGCTCTCTTATTTCATCATCCCCCAGAAGTGAGAAGAATCTTTTGGGTTCATAACTATCATCTTGATACACTCCTTCACGTTTTTCCCCGCCGTACTGCCCCCAATAAAACAAGCCCTCCTTGGTCAGGACCCCGGCGATATTGGCAAGCGCTTTTGGCAGCAGCCTGCTGGGAATATGAAGCAGGGAATTCATAGCGTAGGCCGCCTCAAATGTCTGTCCGATCCCCGCCAGATCCAGCACACTTAAGATCTGGCTGGGCAGGCCTTTTTCCTGGCATTTCTTCACCAGGGCAGGGGATAGATCGATACAGGTGACATCGATCCCCTGGGACTGAAAGAAGAGAGCATGGACCCCGGTCCCAGCACCAATATCGATCAGGCTGGTTCGCCCTTCGCGTTGGAGAGCAGCCAGAAATTCCCGGCGCAGGGTTTCTTTCCAGTCAGAAACAGGAGCTGATTCCCGAAAACCTACCGCACGGTCGTAAGACAGTATCAGATCTGGAAAAGGGTCATTCTGTTTATCATCCATAACCAACTCCGATATGGGAATTATTCAGTTTCTCCCCACATCAACCAGGGATCTTTGGCATAAGGGAGTTTCTTCCTGTCTGGCAGGCACTGCCTCCGGTCTTCAGCCAAAAAAGCATAAGATCGGACCAATAGAGTACACATTCACTGTAAGCAGAGAAACAGATAAGCCCTTCTTGTTATGGGTCAAGGAATAAAAGGGGATTCAAGCTAATTATAGCCAAAAAGGATGAATTCTCGTACCTTAAGAGAAATGGACTTATAGTCCTTGTTATAATCTAATCACTATGTTTAGAAAACGTTACCGCAAGATCCTGTTCTTTTTTGCCGGCGTAATTCTCAGAATATCGTTCTGGGATATATTTCTATCCAAAATTGGCCTGAGAAAATTGTCAGCCAAGAATCGCACTCAAAGATATATTGAAGCTGCCCAGCGCTATCGGAGCCTCGCGATCCAGATGGGAGGTGTATTGATCAAGGTGGGGCAGTTCCTTTCTGTACGGGTGGATATGCTTCCCGCGGAAGTGACTGACGAGTTAAGCGGCCTGCAGGATCAGGTACCAGCAGAGGATTTCCAGCGTATTCGCCAATTGGCTGAAGCGGAGCTGGGCATGACCCTCGAAGAATGTTTCGAGCAATTTGAAGAACAACCCCTGGCATCGGCTTCATTGGGGCAGGTGCATCGGGCTGTCTTGATACGAATCGGATATGACAGGAGGAGAGGGATTAGGGGATATTAAAGATGTGGTCGTGAAGATCCAGCGGCCGGATATCGACAAGATCATCGAGGTGGATCTTTCCGCGTTCCGGACCGTTACCGGCTGGCTTCAGCGCATTAAAATGATCCGAAGAAGAGTGGATCTGCCGGCCTTGATGGAGGAGTTTTCCACAATTCTGGGGCAAGAGATAGATTATCTTAACGAAGGTAGTAATGCAGAACGATTCTGGGATTATTACCAGGGAATGACCGGTATCAAGATACCCCGGGTGATCTGGGACAAGACGACCCGGCGGGTTCTGACCCTGGAGGATGTCTATGCCATTAAGATCACGAACTACCAGGAAATTAAAGCAGCAGGCGTGCCTCTGGATGAAGTTGCCCGGCGGTTATTTTCCAGCTATATGGAACAGATCTTCGAAAAGGAGTTTTTCCATGCTGACCCACACCCCGGGAATCTCTTTGTGATCCCGCTTGATGAGGCACAGGGTACTGCCTGGCAATTAGCCTTTGTGGACTTCGGCATGGTGGGACATGTGCCAGCCAATGCCCGGGAAGGATTACGGGAAGCAGTGATCGCGGTTGGAACCCAGGATGCGGGCAGATTGGTGAAAGCGTATGATAAGCTGGGATTTTTACTTCCCGAAGCGGATTTGGACCTGCTTGAAAAAGCAGAAGCGAAAGCCTTTGAACGTTTCTGGGGTAAAAGCATGGCTGAACTGGGGAAAATCGATCATCGGGAATTTATGGAATTTGGGATGGAATTTCGGGAATTGATGTATGAAATGCCTTTCCAAATTCCTCAGGACCTGCTGCTTTTGGGCAGAACGGTGGCGATTCTCTCCGGGATGTGCACTGGTTTGGACCCCGGGTTTAACGTTTGGGAAAGCCTGGAACCTTATGCCAGAGACCTGATCGAATCTGAACTGACCGGGAATTGGGAGATATGGTGGGAAGAGATCAAAACAATCCTGGGATCTTTGACCAGCCTGCCGCGGCGGATGGATGGTTTGCTGGGCCAGATTGAAAGAGGAGAGATCAAAGTTCAGGCGCCAGAACTGCAGGCACAGCTAAGGGGAATCGAAAAGAATCTCCAAGGACTTTCCGGAGCCGTGTTATTCGCGGCCTTATTCATTGGGGGAATGCAGCTGGTCCTGGCAGGGTATCCCCTACCAGGATTTATCCTCTTGGGTTTTGCTTTTATCCCCCTGGTTGTGGTTTTATTCAGATAGCAGAGATTTACTCATCAACCTCGTCAAATTTATCCAGGGCGGCATCGATCAAACTTCGCAGACCCTGGAGGACTTCCCTCTGGGCTGCCTGGCGGTGTTCTTTGACCTGGGGAGGAAACATGGCATCAAGGCCTTTCTTGAATTCCTGCTTGGCAGCGCCAAAGTGCTCTTTGGCTTCTTCGGGAATATGTCCGGACTTGGGGGTTTTGGTTTCTTCAGTCATTAAAATATACTCCTTATAGATTTTGCTCCCTCAAGGATATTATCGCTTTAACAGGGCGGAGGGTCAAGGATTCTGAGCGGTGTCTTTCTTTATACTATATACGGATACCAGGGAAGATAGTTGTAATCAGAAATAGTTAATCTTTTTAAGATAGATTGATAAGGCACAAAATGATCACTTTAGTCGCCCAAATGGGCTTTGATCCGTGTTTCTTCCATTAACTTTTTGGCGCGAGAATTGTACTGGTTGATCTCATCCTCATTTTGAGGCATGATTTGAGGCCAGGTTCTTTTTGGAAAGATTTCGCGCACATCCGGGCCGTAATAACTCCCATCTCTGGGTATAAGAAACCCAATAATCTCTACCTTATTCCCATTTTGTTGAGTTTGGAGCGCGACAGGCAAACTGATACCTGATCCATCTGTCGCTGAGCCCTGCATCAAATAATACTCCTGACATAGTGCCCAGACGTAAATAACCCCATCCTTTCCTGGCTGAGCATCCATTAATTCGTGGGCGCAAAAAACTTCTCCCCCGAATCCGGTGATGCCAATATTCTCAATGAGATAATCATTGATGATCTCTTCAGATAAGATATCGGCGGAAGAATAATCTGCCGGCTGAGATTGGACTTTGAATTGACAACCGGAACAGAGTAGTATCACAATCAGGCAAAGCCTTCGCTGAATATTTATCAATGTTCCCTTTCAGAATTGATCCGTTATTGTTTTTTTCTTATATAAACCACTTTTTCCCCTTTGGCAACTATCTCTTTGCCCTCATCCATAATCTCCACGGGGAAAGATGCCAGATATTTGTCCCCATCCCTGGTATTCAGCTTTATTTCCTCAATTACATCATTAGTGATCTTAAATTCGGCCCAGACTTTCTTTTTGCTTGCTTTGATAAACTCTATACTGGCCCTTTGATCCCAGACCAGATATTCCTTTCCAAGTAATTGCATTAATAACAACATCAGATGCGGGTCTATCATTGAGTATAGACTTCCCCCAAAATGTGTGCCAACAGCGTTCCGGTTGTACCAGCGCATGGTCATTGATACACGAAGTTCTTTCCAATCCTCGCTGATAGATTCAATCTTTACACCAGCTCCAAGATAGGGCGGGTATAAATTCAGAATGAGCTTTAATCCTTTGGGGGACAAATTTGTTAATTTCATTCGAGCGCCATGGATTGAAGAATAAAATAGTAATAGCTGCCCACTTAGTGGATGTTATGTAAGTGAGGTTCTTAGCCGGGTTTATTCTGGATTGGGTCGTTTTTTTTCGTTATACCAAACGCTTCTTTTACGTCAGGCCTGAACAATATCCAGACAGCATAAATTTGTACAAAGAAATGATAGGAAATATTATTTTCGCCGAGCACGAGGTTTATCAAACCCAGGATAATGGTCACAATACCAAATACAAGAGTAACCGTGCGAGCCCAGGGTTTTAACTTTCGGAGACTTACACCCAAGAATATTAATACCAGTATAGCTACAGAGGTTGAGAGAATGCTCAAACCAAAATCCATAACTACTCTGGATAAATCCGAATAGGGATTATTGATGTTCTCTGCCCTGGCAATTGGAGAATTATAGGCCGAGATTAAGCCTATTCCACCAATGATTGCCGCTATTGCTGCGTTCAAATAGAATAGAAATGAGAGGTACTTGATGTGTTTTGGGATTTCCATTTTAATCACAACCTTTTTTCGCTAGTGTTCATTCCAGCACAAGGAATTGAGATATGTTCACAGATATCATTTTAACGCCAAAGAAGGAATAAGTATGCCTTAAGAAAGAGTTCGTCAGGCTTGCTTTTTGGCAGGGTTCTTCTATTTTGGCAGGCATAAGATACTGTTATTGAAGTTGTCGTTGATCCTGTCAAATGATTCCGGAGTCAGTGGACCATGCCGGTCAAGGAGCTCATAGTCGAGGGATCTCAATTGAGTGAATCCCTGCTGGAGGAGAGCCTTGGAATGGAAGGCAATGATCATCATTGGACGGCACTCGTTGATCAGTTCAAGGCTTCCATTCAAACAGTCAATTTCTGCCCGCTCTATGTCCATCTTGATCAAAGTAGGCGCAGGTAATCCCTTTTCCCTCCTGTAATCATCAAGTCTGACGATCCTGCAGCTTTCACGGATCTGGCCTTCCTGTATCTTCGCTCTGATGCTTGTCATCGCTGTCGGGCCGATGGGAAGGTCGAGTTCCCCTTCTTCTGCTCCCAGACCTACGACATGGATCGTGATATTCCCAAAACCGTTAGCATCGACAGTTTTGCGCAGGAGGGCTGCTGTTGAGGGCAGGATTTCAAAGGCATGAATTTCTCCCCTGCCTTGCAGGATATGGGAAAAGAGCACTGTTGTGTATCCGACATGGGCACCCAGATCGTAGACCACATCCCCTGGGCTGAGCAGCTTTCTGGAAAGCTGGGCTATCCACGGCTCATCAACCCCGAACCACATCCGCAGGGAAATCTGGGGGGATAGGAAAATCTTTCTTCCCCGGATCGGCCCAAAGGGAATCCGATGGACTCTGGGTTGTTTTCCCAGGACCATTTCTATCAGGGGCTTTAGAAAAGCCTTGGCGTAATTGATGAGCTGCCTTTTATTCATTCTTTGGTTATCGTTACCTTGCCAACGACTCCCCGATCGATACTTAGATCATTGTCAATCCCGTATTCAGAATAATACCGACTTCCCTAAAGCTCCTTTTTCATAAAAAAGCGCTCATGACCGGGAGGGAAAGCCGGGAGTTCTCCGAATGACTTGTAACCGAGCCGCTCATAGAATCCTGGCGCTTGAAAACTGAACGTGTCAAGATAGGCGTTCTTTGCCCCTTTTTGCCGGGCTTTCTTCTCAACTGTTTCCATGAGCTGGCGTCCATAGCCGCGACCACGAAGTTCTTCCTTGACCCACAATAGGTCAATATTGAGCCAATCCCAGTAAATTTCGCTGATCACACCGCCCAGGATTTCGTCATTATCTCCCTGGAGGACGTAACATAAGCGTTGAAATTGATTATCACCAGCTTGCTGGATATTATAAGAACTGACGCCTCTACCTATGATGCCCCAGGCACCTTCTTCCGGTTTTTCAATATAGATGATTTTTAGATCTTTTCCCATAAGTTTTCTAAACTCCCAAAACTGAAAATATATTGCCTGCTGCGTACCAGACTGTATGCGAATGACCACCGCTGACGGCATTTGTCAGGGTGTCCAACTACACCTGGCACACAGGGCAAAGATAACGAGGGCCGTCCATATATGATAACTTCATTATTTTACCAGCACACTCAGGACAAGACTAATCTTGCTCTTTGGAATAACTCATGAGCCAGTTTTTCTACAGCAAGTGAATACCAGATTCCAAATCCGGATATTTCAGGCTTGACAGCAGTTCTTCTTTCATGCGGTCCGTGTTAGACACATAAGAAGCCATGCCGATCTTGATGAAATCGCGCGTGAGTGGGGCCGGTTTGCCCAGCAGCCAGGCTCCGACTTCCGTCAACCCACCGGCGAGAGGGAATAACCAGCGGGGAGCCCTCCAGGGTCTATGGAAGCCATTCTGGGCGGCGAAAGCATCCAGAAAGTCTTGCAGGGTTGTGGGGGCATCATCTCCGAGATTGTAGATACCGGAAATATGGTCCCCCTCGATAGCTGCCACCGTACAGGCAATGAAATCAGGCAATGAAAGCAGATGGATCCAGGTCGACTGGGGCCAGACCCCAAGCAACCTCCTGGCCAGAAGCCAGCGGGCAGTTTCAATCATCAGCACTCCCCGACCGTAGATCATCCCGGGACGCAGGGCGACCGGCGCGATAGGACCGCGTTCGTCGGAGTCAAAGAGAAGTTTTTCAGCCGTCAGGCGGGTCTGGGCATGGACCGAATCTGGTTGCCCATTGAGAGTGCCAGATGCTGGACGATCTGGGAATGTCTCCCCTTCGACATGGGGAAAACTGATCAGGATGATCTTGCTGACGCCGGCATCCCTGGCAACTTCCAGGAGATTCTTGAAGTACCCCACATTCGTGATGGGCAAGAACCGCTCGGGCCTGGGAGCAAAAAGGACCCCGGCAAAATGGACAATGCAATCCACATTCCGGCAGGCGTTAAGCAGCGTGTCAGGCTTTCCGAGATCGCCTTGATAAACTGTCACATTCGAGTGACCATCGGTTCGGAAAGGCAATGGGGTTTGATGAATAAGCAGGTGGAGTTGATGGCTGCTGGGTAGAAGGTGACTCGCCAGGATAGATCCAAGGTTGCCTGCAGCGCCAGTGATTAATATTCTCATATTTTCATTCTGCCTGAAGTTGATCCAGCTAATACTACATATATTGTATCAATCCCGGGGTACTCACACTATTCAGTGATGATCGTATTCCTGGGGGGTGTTTCGCGAGTTCACGAAGGATCTTTTTTGTGAGGTTATCCATCTTCCCTATTCAAATCCCTGGCCATCTATTACGATGCCATACTATCAAATGACGCAGTTATCGATAGACAGATGAAATGCTCTCCCGCGCCTCGTTCCAACAAGTTATATCAGTGGAATCCGTGAACTGGTTCACCGATCCGATCTGCCTTTTTAAGGACTTCAGTCGCGGGGATTGAATTTTTTGCATAAGGGCCTGGACGAATCGTCCTGAATCAGGCACCTGATAAGGCCGGTCATGAAAATTGCTGATCTTCGGCTCGATATATTCTGTGATCGAGAGCTCGTTATGCATCTCCGCCAGGAGCAAATACACCTGACTGATGATTTTTTCCCTTTCCTTCCAATTTTCTTGTGTAAATACCCTCTTCAGCAAAGGCTCCAGTTTCTGGGCACAGTTCAGCCTGCTGAAGGCAGTCCCAAACCACTTCATATAGGGAGCGTACTCCTTTTCCATGTAGAAACAAATCCCCATGATCTCCTTCACCTGCCGGGCTGCCACTACCCTGGAACCCAACTCGTCCCCAACATCACCGCAGCGGGCCATAAAGGGCTCTTCCTGATCGATTCGCAACCACTGACTTGCCAGGATGAAATACCAGATATCATCGGGATACCAGTTGAGTACCCTCTTGATCTCCTGGAGAGCACCAAGACCATCATGGAAGACCCTGCCGCTCTGGATACCCCGGAGCAGCAATTCCGGTGTACGGAGCCAATCGATCTCCGTAATCCCGTTGAGCGGGTTGAACCCAAGGTGCCATGTAAAATAGGAATCGACAGCGAATGTGCGTGCCCTATGAATGATGGGGTATTCGGTCCTCTCCCCCATTAGGTAGTCATTCTCAAAATGGGTGGAGTATCCCTTGTAGGTAAAGGGTAGTTTGTTGGCCAGAAAGTCATAGATCTGGTCTCCCACTACCTCGTAATCATCTGTTGAAAAAAACAGATCAACCCGGGGTCCCCAGTCATGGTCGATGGAACGCTGGTCATCAAATCCCAAGACGTCGGATCCGGTGATCAACCGACCTGCCGAATACTCAATCTCAGGAAAATGTTCCTCCAATAGCGGCGCAACAATCTCGAAATAGAAATCATGGCTCAGTTGCAGTCCCTTAATATGAGGGGGCATTATGATTCCTCCATTTGATCACATTCACTCACTAGTTATTGGTGTTTTATTCCGAATAATCCGCTCCGTTACATATCTATGAATATAGAAGGTATAGGGTATTCCAAGATTGGTTTCAATAAGTGAATTGATCACAAGCGGCTTCCAGGCAGCCGGCCGGATCCCGCTGATGATCAAGGACCCTTCCCAGGCAAATTGTACACCTATGCCAATCGCCAGCAGCATGAGAAGATTCACCTTTTCTCTACCCTTCAGATTCCTGATGATGATCCAAATATATCCCAGGCACAGTATCAATACCATTACTCCGTGATATGACCCTGTGCCGCGAGAAATGGATATGTCAGGAAAGTTAGCCCCAAAATTCTGGCTTAATTGCCCGATGGTGACCCAACCCAAAATGGGCAGCAAGGACCACTCGACCGCGTGACCATCTTGATCTAGCAATAACCAAATCCACGCAAAATTGGTAAACCCGTAACTGATGCTCAACCACAGCAGGAACCAGGCAGGATTTGCTCCCATAACTTGTCGGGTCCCAAGCAGCGTATAGAAAATCCCATAGTCCACCAGAAAATACACCACGCCTGCAATCAGTCCTACGACGACAGCTGTTCGCTTTTTAAAATAGAATAGAACACCACCAAATATCAACAACCAGATTATGTCAAGGACAATATATAGCGAACTAAATGTACGAGCGACAGAATAATCCATACCCTTCCCCTTTGCCAGATATCAGTTTCTAATCCAACGGCTACTTAGTTTTGGGTTGCATCCTGTAAGGCGCCTCGCGCCGGATCTGACGGAGTTCTTACTGTCCTGGACAGGCTGAATACAATCACCAATCCGACCAGGTAGACACTGATCGTCAACCAGAAGTAGCCGTGCACTATGTCATCCGGCAGCATCTTCATCAACCTCCCCACATCATTTGGATCTGTCAAACCGCTCCTGTAGTTATGGATCGAATTCACCAGCGGGGAAATGATCCCGATGGCAATCAGGTTGAGCCAGATCCAACGCCTTTTAAATCGTACTAACATGCATACAGCAAAGATAACTGAAAAAGTCATAAAATCACACAAGTACGGCGCTCCGAGGGATGCTGCTGTAACAGGCCCATCCCAGTCCACATAACCCCAGTAGCCTTGGGTAGGCCAGAAAACGAACTCAGTGATCCTGGCGCCCTCGATCATTGCCATTACCGCGTGACTGGCTTCATGCCGAAATGTACCCAGCAGCTGGTATATCGGATAGGCGAGGATCCATAGAAGATCGGTTTTCTTAATTCTTCTCCTCCCGAAAAAGAAAATAGATGGTTTTGGCTTCTACCAGGAGCTTGGCGTATGAGTTCACTTGGCGCCGGTTTTTTCTCGGTTGTCCATCATCGGCTCTGGGTCCGCCGCAGGCACTCAGGTGCCTGTCCTGAGCCCCGCTTCTCTAACTCCGTCAAAGATCAGGTTAAACTCTGTCAAAGGAGAGCAGGGGTTAGTTGTCGTTGCCACTATATAAGCGTGCAAATCTTATGGTACGTGGATGAGCGAAAAAAAGCACTGTTAAAATAATTGAAATACTACATCCGATTTCTCTATTCTCCTCGGCCCTGGTTCATTTTCTTATGTAAGTGCTCCGGCCATTGGGAAAAATCCTCAGCGGGATATATTTCGAGTTCCGGGCCGTTTTGGGTTAGTAAATCTGCTGTTTTGCAGCCGAGAACATTTTTTGCCGCGGCCAGGCCAGAGCTGGTTACACCTGCTACTCCATGGCTTAGTGTGCTAGCTCCGCACATGTATAAGCCTGCTATTTCGGTTTTGACGGGGAAGGAACCGGGCCCAACTTGCCTGCGGCTTTTTGAGATGCCGTATTGGTTGCCTCGGGTGGCGCTCAGATAATATTCGTTTGTAAGTGGTGTGCCTAAATTCCAATAAACTACCTTATCAGATATGCCTGGGATGTGTTTTTCTAAAGTTTGGAACATTTTCCAAGCCAGGTCTTCTTTGAGTCCCTGGTAAGCGTCTGGGCGAGAACCCTGGTCTGAATCAGCCCATTCTTCAAAAGCAGCGTAATCTACAAAGGTGAAAGCCTCGCAGGTGTGGTGACCGCGCCCTTTGCCAGAGGTGTGCATTTTGGATGGGTCTTTGAGGGTGGTCACTGTTAAGAACATCATGCCAGGACGCTCAGCCGTCAAAGCGTGATCGGTTAAACCTTGTTTATATAATTCGTCTACATTTTCATTGTCGTAAAGCCAATAATTACCAGAATCCAGCCCGGCCTGTTCTAAATCCATATCGAGCGCGAAAAATAGGCTCAACGCCGAAACGGAATAGGTAACGCGATCTAATTTGGCGACTAACTTTTGGCTCAGCGATTTGCGCCCGATAAGTTTTCCAAAGGTGATTTCCGGGTCGGCGTTGCTGATAACCGTCTCGGCGTGAATTTCTTCTCCATCCGCCAAGCGGATGCCGCACACACGCCCACCTTTGAGGAGGATTTTATCCACTCTGGTTTTGAGGCGTATTTCACCGCCGGCTCTTTTCAAAACCTTAACAAACGCTCTCGGGATGGCAAATGCGCCTCCGATCGGATAATATCCCCCGTTGAAATAATGGTGCAAAATGCTAACTGGAACAAAGGCTGAAACTTGTGTAGGCGGCATGCCATGGTCGCCTGATTGCCCCGCTAAAATTCCTTGTAGAACGGGGTCATCAATAAAATGTTCGATCAAGTCTTGCCCCGAACGTGTGATCCAGCGGAGCAGCGAGATTGAGCCAATGGCGGCTTTGACTTTTTCAAGCGCACCTTTATCACTACCCAATTTGCTGAGCATTGCGACCATTTTTTCGGCGGTATCAAGATACCCATCAATGCCTTCAGATTCGTGCGGGAAATATTCTTTTAGTCTCGCTGCTAGATTATCTTTACCTTTTGGGAAATCAAATTGCTGATCGCCTATTCGAATGTGGTCATATCCTTCGGGATTAAGTTCGGAGAAAGCGAGGTCGCCTGACACACCCAGTCCTTGATAAATGCGGCGCAGTGGCCCTCCTTCTTCGATACCACCAATATAATGCACGCCAGGGCTAAAGCGATAGCCATTCAAGGTGAATGAGTGCGTCCATCCGCCGGGCACTTCATGTTGCTCGCAGACGAGAACGCTCTTTCCCGCTTGGGCTAAGGCAACCGCAGCGGTTAGGCCTCCCGCACCTGAGCCAATGACAATGATGTCGTAATATTTTTTGGACATATTCCTCTTGTTCAAAATTTTGACAGATTCGAATTTCATCAATAAAAAGATAAGCTCACCCGACTAAGATAACTTGATTATCCATACGCCGCCAGCCCACAAAGATCGGGTGAAGCCTGGGTTAGCCGCCAATGAGTTAATGAATTGAAAAGGTCCCCATTCAAGAATCCTTGATTGGGCGAATTGCTGCCATTGTTCGATTTGCAGCGTATTGCATAAGTTGCTCTCGCGTAGGCTTTGGACTCATGCCTTCAAGTTTAAGCATCGCACCCATAAACTTGGGATGGAGTTTTAAACGGTGCTCGAGGAAATCCGCGATTTGAGCGGGATCGGTGATTGGATCTGCTTGACCCAGAAATGTATAGGAACCCACGGTCAATTTCACATTTGGATCTGCTGACAGGTTTTGGAACCAATCCGCCTTGGCTCCCCGCGCCGAACCCAGATAGATAACCCCATCGATTTCTTCGAATTGGAGCGGTGTTATCCTGGGCAGACCAGATTTGCGTCCCTTTGTTTCTAATAAAAGCACAAAACCCCCTACAAGCGAGCCGAGCCCCACCGAGTAGGCAATCCTCGGGGGTAAAAAACGAAGAAGACGCCATACGAAACGTGGAATTTTTTCAACCCTGTTCATACCGGTCCCTTATTAAAGATTTTCCAGTGGTTTTTCAGTGTATTCTATCTACTCTTATTATATATGTCCTTGCGGTATTTCAATTCCGGCTACCTTCCGGCGCTGATTTCTATCGGTATCAAGCGAAAGCAAGGAAAGAATTTTGCTGCTTTTTCTATACTGGAAGGGTCCTCAAGGGTCACGCTTTCCCCGGCCCAGCGTGACCAGATCTTTGCGCTATTGGGATTGATCCTGATTGCCTCACTCAATCTCCCTATGATTTCAGCGTCATTATAAGGTTTAGCGATGGCATCAAAGCTCTCATGGCCAATCTGTACCTGAACACGGGGATTAGCCGCAATATTAAGCCTCCAGTCAGTTTTTCCGCCCCAGCCTGCCATGATGATTGGATGCCCCGTGCTTTTCTCGCGTTGATATTCAACAGGTGTACAATGTTGCTTTCCGCTCTTGCGTCCGGTCGTGGTCAATAATAAAACAAAGCTGCTGAATATTGGCAATCCTATCCGATAAAAGAATAGCGGCGTTTTAAACAACCACTTGAAGATAGGTCCAGGATTATCTTTAGGAACCAATCGAGTCATAATTAATTCTTCTGCTCTTAAAGTGATGCGTAACAGGAGGCTGAGATTTTGTTTTCCCATTTTCAGTTTGATCAAACTCCGACAATCTCTTTTATTCTAGAGGCCATTCTTGACGGTGGTCCCTGTTTGTGAACCACTTATTATGATATTTTATCGGTAATTTTCATTATTTATCATTATCAGCTGGCAGGGTCATTGCGCAGCGAAACCCCACGCGCTGATTGGGCCTGACAGAATGAGAAGAATCACGGAAGAATGTCTTGGCAACCGCTGCATCTGAAGCCCATGATCCACCGCGCAAACCATGGTCTAATACTTCATCTGCACCAGTCGGATTCTTGCTGGGAGCATAAGTGTAATAATCAAACTCAAAATAGTCTGACACCCATTCAGCAGCATTGCCTGCCATATCCAATACGCCATAAATGCTTGCTCCCCCCGGGTAGCTTCCTACAGCTACAACACCACCAAGGTTGCTTTCCAGTGTATTTGCTTTTGATGGGTCCCAATGATTGCCCCATGGGTATATCCACCCATCAATGCCCCGGGCAGCTTTTTCCCATTCGGCTTCACTCGGAAGACGTTTTCCTACCCAGCGGCAATAGGCGTCTGCCTCTGACCAGAGAATTCCAACTACAGGCTCATCCGCCCCCTGTGCTACTATCGAATTGTCCCAGCCTCGTTTCGTCTGGAAGTTGGTCTGGGCAACAAATACTGAAAACGCCGCATTGGTTACTTCTGTTCGATCAATCGCGTACGCATCAAGATATACTTGACGCTGTGGATTATTTGACTTTCGGTCATCATCTTGGCCCATTAAAAACCATCCCGCGGGAACAATGACCATTTCATTCAGCATGGTTTCTGGTGGCTGCGAACAAGATACACACCCAATGCCAAGAAATCCGAGTGTAATGAGAAATAATGGCCAACCCCTACCGTATTCGCGAAATAGAAATTGGATAGTCATTTTCAACCATTCCTCTTAATAATTCACACGTAACCACCAAGCGAAAGAGCTTCAGGAAGCATCCTATTGGGCTCCCGCAGCCGGGCCAATTTTTTATTTTCAATTTTCTATCTTCAATTCAAATCGGCTATCAGGTGGTCCCTCCTGAGACCGTCGACTCTGACTTCTTCATCGCTCCTATTTGCCTTGCCAAAGGAGAGCGGTAGTTAGGTGGTTCTTAGTCTTCAGAGCACGATGCTTTTCTTGTTAGTTTATTTATTTTCCTGTAAAGAATAGAGATGTTTATTATTGAAATAATCAAAAGGAAAAAAAACATAAAAACGAGAGCGTATTCGCCGCTTTGTGCAAAATAACCTGGGCTATTCACTACTGTGTAACAGAGCATGCCTTGTGCAAAGGCCGATAATACCCACCATTCCTGTTTCGATGTCCGTAAAATTATACCCGTCACTATTAGCGCAATTGCTGTAATGAACTCGATGGCCAGATGAAAAGATATACTCACTGGAGTTGTTTCTAGCTCTGGGACATTACCGGTTGTCAAAAAAAACAACCACTGGAAAAACATAAGGGCTCCAATCAACACAGAGCTGATCTTCACAAATTTCATATTAGTTATCCTTGATAATATTTTTGATAAACATTATTTCGATTTTTTAACCTGTCCGCCTATCTTAAAAGCTCGCCTGATGCCGGGGCCAGTTTCATATAATTATAGAACCAACGCTAAAAAGGGGGAGTAATGATCGAGTAATTGGTTTGCCCAGCGCTCAGGTGGAGCGGGGGTTTTGTTTGACCGGTGGTGGATTATTCCTGAATCAAATACTCCGTATTTCTGACCGATAATCCATCAACGGGATGGTTATTAATCTCAATGATGAGACCGTTTTCCAGATTGAGGGGATAAACCTCGGACATAATGCCATCAACGCAGACCTGCACATCTATCCTGTTTCCTTCAATTTCTACTGTCTCAACAATCTGTTGGTCCGAGGAGCTGAGCCTGATCCTCAATCTCTTGAGTGCCTACCATGGAGAGGATCAAGCTGCCATTGATAAAGATTTCAACCTCTTTATCAAGAAAGCCGTATCCAAGTCCTACTAGCAATTTCGCCAGGTAATTCCTGAACCAGGCCTTCTTGGGGCAGTACAGCGCATCCTCCAAGAACGGAGATGGCAATTAATAACAAGATAAGCTTCTTTATTTTATTTAACATAGCTGATGAGCCTCGCGAAGCGCCCTGAGTGGATACGAAGGGTTGCGAAACAGTCATTAGGGCACCCGCAGCAGGATTCAAGTAATCAGTAATCAGTCTGCCCGGTCGGAAGCTAAGCATCCACCGGTCTTCGGTCTCTTGGCCCCTGTCCAGAGCCCTTCACTTCGCTCAGGATAAACTCCGCGAAGAACCGGTCGTTCGCCCTTCAACTCGTTTCCTTCGCTCTAGCTCAGCTCAGGCAGGGAAAACCTGGCCGAAGGGGGGCGGGGGTTAGCCTACGTTCTCTTAGTGAACAGCATTTATAAACCATCCACCCACAGGTGAGGCGAAATTTAATAAAATATGAGCAAGTACAGTCCAGCGGATGGATCCGCTGGTTCTAGCCACCCAGCCCCAAACAAGTCCCAGGAGAATTGAAATCAGGGCAAATCTTAAAGTATCGGCCGTTATCGTTCCAGAATCTACAATTTGGGGAGATAGATGCCAAAACCCAAACCAAATTGCTGGATAAAGATAACCCCAAAACAAATTTCCATTAAAAGCGACAACATAAGTTCCACGCCAGAGGATTTCTTCAAATGTTCCATTTGATATAGCATAGAAGAGCGAAAATAAAATAAACAGGGTAGTAGTCCCTTTGATGCTTGAGGAAAATTGAGTTAAGTATAGAAGGAGGGGGGGACCCGAGAGGAGGAGCAATCCCAGCCAGATCGGCTTGCCAAATTGCGGATCTGGTTTGCTAAACATTTCTCTTATTCCTTCAAGACCTACTGTGACCAAGGGTAACAAGAAACACCATACAAGCCAATAAAATATGAAACCAAATAGATAAGCTTTTTCACGACCAAGATTCGTGCTGAGATATCGGAAGAGAAAAAATGTTGAGACTAACAACACTGGAGGAGAGCCAAGAAGAATGTATTGTCTCGTATTAAACGATGTAATCCCCATAGGTAATACTCCAATCTTTAGGTAGGTTAACCGATGAGCTTTGCGAAGCATCTAGCCTGCGGGTAAGGGCACCTGCTCTGAGCGGACCCCGAGAACTTCGCTTCTCTCTGCATAAACTCCGCCGAGGGGGCAGTTGAAGAGTCAGGTGGTCCCTCCTGAGCCCTTCGACTCTGACTCCGTCATCGCTCCCTTCGCTATAACTCAGGGCAGGCAGGGTAAACCTAGCCGAAGGGGACCCCCCTGAGCAAAGCCGAAGGGGACCCTCCTGAGCAAAGCCGAAGGGGAGCGGGGGTTAGGTGGCAGTAAAAATCATTTCATCTATTCATTTCAGCCTTGGATTTTATAAAACGAATGATTGGAACCAAATAATAATTAAAAAAATAACTCGCTACTGCGATTAGCATTATGGTAAATACACTAAATCCGTTTTCTGCAATATCTCTTATAACTATATAAAGGACATAGCCGACAATTGCTAAACGAATAGCTATGGTCGTTGCAGAAAGAATAAGATCGGAATATTCAACTTCTATAGGAAGAGTAGTTTGTTCTTCCCAGGCAGGATTGCTCTTTAATCCAAAATGATAGTAAAGGTCATCTCTTGTGCTAACTTTGAGAATAACTCCAGTTGGGGCCTTAACTAATGTCGCTTCGGCAATAATGTTCAAAGGAATAAACCAGTTCCCACAATGCAATCCATCTTCTGATAAGAACAGAACGCTTCGTCTCGCCTTCGCCCAACCCAGGCCAGGTCTGGTCTTGCAGTCGCTTTTCATCATTCTGGCTTTTGTAGCTCCTGCCGTTATAAGTTGTAGATCTGGATTTTTCCTCTCAAATTGCTTTACTTTCGTTGGTACATGATTAAACAGCGAAGTGCCTGATCTACGAGTTAACAACCAGATCACAGTGGTTGGAACAATAATAAGAAAAGCCATTGTGCCATAACATAAAAAATAACCATCTTCCATCATGTTCTCCTTGTAAATTGGGTTATGCCACCTACTGGATGAGCTCACTTGTCCTGAGGCACGAAGGGTTGCGAAGCAGCTTCCCTGCTGGTAAGGGCACACGCGGCAGGATCTGTAATCAGTATACAGTATTCAGTGATAAGAATACACGGTCGGAAGCGAAGTTTCATCCGGTCTTCCGTCCTCGGTCCCGATCCACCGCAGGAGCTCAGGTGGATCGGGGGTTAGCTTGTGCACTCATCGTTCTTAACCCTAGAAATCAAATATTCAATCAGCTGGAAGGTATTGATCGCTGTGATTTCAACGCCAGGGTTGTTACGGGCAAATATTCCATCGGCAAATACTTGGCTTATTGATTCAATCCCGGGAAAATTGTCAGTTACGGAACTATTTCCCAGGTTAAATCGTGCTTTCATAAATCACCTGCGATCTAACGGTTGAGTTGGGTGCAGTTTTCTGTAGGGGCGCCTCCCAGTAGGCCTTAGATTATTGGGTTTCCAGGTTCGATACCTCGTCATAAACCTTTTGTCCCTTTAAAGAGGACACTCCGCCTGAAACCATGAAAGCCATTGCTCTTCCACTGTCTATTTCAAGTGGCGTAATTTGTTCTCTGTTGGCAATGATCACAAACCCGCCCAGGTTGAAAGCTTGAGGAACGTACACCGCAACGCTATCTGCTGCACCTAGGTCCGACAAGAACTCTCTAGTAATAAACCCCATAAACTGGATGCCACTTCCAGGCAGGAGCGAGACCATCACAGGCTGATTAAACTGCTTTTCATCCCCAACGAATGCGCTCATCATATCCTTAACAGAGGAATAGATCATCTTTCCGACAGGCATACGGTTAAATAGGTTGTCGATGAGGTTTGTTAAGCTCCTAGCAAGAACTGTAGAGACAAGGAAGCCAGTAATAGTGACCAGCGACAACATGAGCAGAAAACCCAAACCCGGGATATCAAAATCAAATACTTGATCAATCCTTAAGAAGACTATATATAGGACGTAGACAGTTGCGACTATTGGGATGAGAAATAATAAACCTTGACCGAAGTATGCAGCAATTTTTTTCACGGATCCTCCCATGATTGGTAATTTTGGTAGACTTACTGCCTAGACTGGATTCTAAGTAACCCGATTTTTACGGATGAGCTCACTTGTCCTGAGGAACGAAGGGTCGCGAAGCATCCTTTAGCTCACCCGCAGTCGGGCCCAATTTTTAAATTTTCATTTCACCCAGGCTTTCAGGTGGACTCGGGGGTTATTATATTTCCTCTCCTGTATCTGGCAAATCTTGATCTTCTGTTGTTAATTCTTTGATCATCCGGACACTATCTAGTGGACGATCTGTATATAAACTCACATAGTCCCAACCTAAGACTTGATAGAATGGCACTGCAGTCAAACTCGCGTCAAGCCAAAGACCATCCACATTATGAGCGATGGCATCCTCGTATGCATGCTCCATTAACATAGTTCCAATACCTTGTCTGGAGAATTCAGGTTCAACACAAATAGAACAAAGCTCATTCGTTTCAGGGTACCAGCGAACATACCCTAGCAATCTTCCGCCATCTTCAGCTATAAAAACCCGCTGTGTTTCCAAACGCCAATAATATTTTTCCAGGGGGCTTTTATTGATCCACTCCTCTAATTGCTGGATTGTATAGTCGTCTCGACACAGCTCCATTACAGCTCGGTCATGAAGCTCTTTCATTTTTTGGACATCATCAATAACTGCTTTCCTGATGATCATTGTGGATCGACTTTTTAGAACGTAGCGGATGAGATTTTCATAGGGGAGCTTGTGTTAGACCGCCAGTGATTAATCGTGGCGTCTATCTGCCTTCGTCATTTTGTTTTACATGTCCATAACACAAAACTTACATCTTCAGATTTGATTTCTTTCTGTTCAACTAAGTCAAATCCTGTAGATTCTAAGGTCTGTTTGAGAGATTTAAGCGATCGATTCGCGCCTGGGACTCCCTTGTCTTTGGCAATAATAAAACTTCCTGAGGGTACCAGGATGCGTTGGACCTCTTTCAAACCTTGGTGAAGATCATGCCAATGATCAACTGAGTCGAAAGCAAAGACAAGATTGGCGATGTTATCATCAACTGGTATTTCTTCTGCTGATCCTACCTTGAAATCGATCTGATAATCAACCTCATGTTTTTCTGTCAATTCTTTTGCGATCTCGATCATTCGTGGTACAGGGTCAATCCCGATCAAGGTGCCATCTTTGACCCTGGCCGCTGCATGGCGAAGGGCGGATCCAGTACCACAACCCACATCAATGATAGTTGAATGATCAGGTAGGTCTATATTCTCTACAGCCAATTTATTGGTGGGGTAATCACCATAGTTAGCTGCGTACCATTCCGCTGTTTCCGAATTCCATTCAGTCATAGTTTTTTAAGATGGTCGTTCTATGGGAGGTGCCCTTTGCCTTCGCTTTCCTCATCAGGCTCGGGACAGGAAGGACAGGCCAGTCGAAGGGGAGCTGAAGTTGGGCAGCAGACACCTACTCGCTTCTCTGCAGTAAATATTCATCAAAAAACCCTACCACACGCTCCTCGTACTTAATAGGATACATGGGGTACATTCCTACATGGTTCACACCAGCTTCAGTCCATAAATAGCGGGGATCTCCTGAAGCATCATACAGGCGCTTTGCAGAATCTGCGGGTATCATGCCATCCGCTTCTCCCTGGATGATCATTACTGGTCGAGGACTTATCGCTCTAATTCGATCTACCGGACGCAACATTTCTACCTTCACCCCGGTTTCTTTCTCAGCAAAGAATCGGATAAATGGCAAGAATATCCTGCTTGATACCGCCCATCTCAGTTCATCTTCCAGTGTGGGAAAGGCGCTATCCACTATCACAGCCTCTATCTCAAGGCGCCTCGATGCCAGCTCCAGCACTGCCACTCCCCCCATAGAACTTCCCCAGGCTCCGATATGCTCCACGCCTGCCTGGCGCAAAGCGTACTCTAACGCAGCCTCCACATCCAATGCTTCATAATATCCTAATGTGCTCAGTTCTCCACCGCTATCACCATGTGCCCGAAAATCCCATGCCAGGACCCCGTATCCATTACGCGCATATAGCACATATTGGTCTACAGACCGCTTATCCCCATGACCATGGGCAACCAAAATCAGCGCTCCGTTTACTGGAGGTGTATACCACGCTGCCAGCTCTATCCCATCAACAGTGACCAATTGAATATTTTCGTAGTCAATCCCATATACATCTGGTGTTTTGTTATCTAAAAGTTGGTTTCGTTGTGGATGTAAGTATCTTGAAGTGCTGTTAAAAGATGCGAATGCAATACTCCCGATAAACAATCCGCATAATACGATCAGGCCAAAGGAGAACAGATTGAACCAATACCGCCAACCCTTATTCTTCATTTATTCCTTCATTCCATATGTGGACTGGCTAACGGATGAGCTTCGCGAAGTATCTTTTGGGCACCTAGTGTCAGGACCAGCTGTTATTGATTATAGATCAGAAACCAAAAAGGTTATAAGAGTTAGAATGCCCAGGGAGCGAGGAGATCAGGTATTGCGGGTCTTGGGTGGTTTTGGTGCTGAAAGGCACCCTATGCCTTCCTCATTTGCTTGTGATGAAATAACCATATTCCGATCACAAAATATAACGCTGAAAGGAAAGATAGTGATATTAATTCATAGCCAACATCCATGAATCCGGCCCCAAGGGTGAGTATTTTATTCAATGCGACGATGGCATGGGTAGGAGGGATAATATCGTAGAGATTGATAACACGTCCAGCCACTTCAAAAAAACGGATGCGAGGTAGAGGATACACTGCACCAGAGAAAAACATGAAGAAGATCAGGGGAAAGTTGGCGATGATGAATGCCTGGCTAACGGTCTTCGAAAAGGCAGCAACGATTAAACCAACACCGACGACTGCAATGGATGTGATTGCCCCAATGATCATCGCTGTCCAGATGGGACCCTCGCTTTCAAACCCCAGTGCCATCGCGGAAAGAAGTGTCAGGATTATTGCAGTGATGCCCAGCAGGATAGTCGATAGGCTGACCCCGGTGAGCAAATCGAAAGCCTTCATGCGGGTGAGTTTCAAGCGGTGCAAAGTCCCGGATTCGACTTCGTAAGCGATTGTCATAGAAACGATGAAGACCAGCATCACAACTGATATGATGAGCATCCCCGGCACGTACAGGTCGAATTCGGAACGGCCTCCCGACGCCCCCAACGCAATCTCTTCCATCGTGATTGGACGCGTTTCATTTGTGACCTCCTGCACGAATTCGTCAACGGCACTACTGGCCAATATAGCGCCAACGGCGTAGTAGGGGTTGGTCAGGTCGCCAATCAGGGTGAGCATAGATGCGGCGGATTTGTCCCCCTGGGAAGCTGCCAGGAGCGTTTCAGAGAAATCCTCCGGGATAATGATAAGAACTTCGGCGTCGCGATCCCGGAGCAGAATCTCGCCTTCCTCTCGATCGCTTATGGTTGTCACATCCAGGAGGGGATCGCCGCTGGCGTAGGAAAGGGTCTCCAGCACGGTAACTATTTCTGCCCCAGATGATCCCAGGTCTTGATTAAGTATCATCACGCCGTAGGTTGTCGAGCCGCTCGGAATCATTAACCAGTACAGCAGAACGAAGAACGGCCCGATGATCAAGCTAAGACTCATCGTGCTCCAGTCACGCGACTGTTCCTTGAGGCTTTTCCAAAATATCTTAATTATTTTCATTCCCGCAATCTCCGTCCAGTTAGAAGGATGAAGACATCTTCCAGAGAATTTTCCCGCACCCGCACTTCCCCGGGTTGAACCCCCGCCGCAGTGAACCTTTCTAGTATCACTGGAAGCAGGTTCACAACATCGAGGGCGCGGATATACAGAGTTTCATCCGTCATGGTGATGATGGCGCGATCTTCTAAATTATCCAGAGCTACCCGGGTGGGGGCACTTTTATCTGGCAGGGTGATTTCCAGAACATCACCCTCGCCCACGCTATGTTTGAGCGCCTTCGGTGAATCAAGGACGAGCAGTTCTCCATAATCGATGATCGCGACCCGGTCCGCGATACGTTCAGCTTCGTCCATGTTGTGAGTGGTCAGAATGATGGTTTTTGTCTGGGCAAGGGTCTTGATATACTCGCGCACTCTGATACGGCTTTGAGGATCGAGCCCGGCTTCAGGTTCGTCGAGAATTACAATTTCCGGATCATGGACGAGTGCCATTGCGAGGTTTAAGCGACGCTGCATACCTCCTGATAGGGTCCTGGCGAGTTTATGAGCAACCTCGATCAGATCCAATTTTTCCAGTAAATGATTGGACTGTTGCCGAGCCTGAGCGGCCTTGAGACCGTACATCTCCCCGATGAACTGAAGTTGTTCCAAGCAGGTTAGTTTCTTCCAGAGCACAATTTCCTGCGGACAGACTCCTACTCTGCTTCGGAGATCTGCGCTGCCGCTGGAGATGGTTTGACCATGGATCGTTACCTGTCCATCGTCCGGTTGGAGCAGTCCGCACATCATGTTGATCGAGGTCGTCTTGCCAGCACCATTAGGACCCAGTAAACCAAACACCTCCCCGGCATACACTTCAAGACTGAGATTCTTTACAGCGAAGAGGTCCCCGTAGCTTTTAGTTAGGCCATTGGCCTGAAGAACAACCTTATTCACGTTTGAAGCCCCTTTGTCAGTAAGGGTGTGGCGTATCTGAACTTGTTTGGAGACAATCCTGCTGTTACTGTTCTTCCGACTAACGGATGAGCTCACATGTCCTGAGGATCGAAGAGTTGCGAAGCATCTATCCTGCGGGTAAGGGCACCCGTAGCAGGATTCAAGTATTCAGTAATCATTGTAACCGGTCGGAAGCGAAGCTTCCATCCGTCTTCGGTCTCTTTACACCGGTCGTTCGATCAGCGACCATCCTGCTGCCGGGTGGAGCGGGGGTTAGCCGTTCAAAAATGGGAACCTAATCCTGCCCCATGCTTTTATCCAGTTTTGTCACTTCACTAAAAGAGGAGCTCCTGAATAGTTCGCCCAAGTACCCTGCAACATTTCGGCACAGTCCAACGCATATAGGCCTGGTTCAAGATCGAAGATCATCAACCGAGTGTCACTTATCACCGGCTTGTGGCTCTCGATAGAGGCCCATGTAGGAAAACTGGTTGATGTTTTTCCCTCACTATAGTGATCAAGAAAATCATCCCAGGTCTTACCTTCTTCAAGTCTATATATCCTGAGAGTTACATTCGCTTCTGTGGTATTGTCAAAAGTGAGAGTAAATTCTCCACGGGTAATTACCGGGGGACCTTCATATATGCATTTTTCTGGTTCAAAAGTGACGGTAAGTGCGTCAACATCTACCGGGGCAATAGTCTCTTCAGTTTGAGAACAACTTGATAGGAGCACGGGGACAATGAGGAGAAGGATGATCCCTAGTTGGGAAATACATTTCATATTAAACCTCCTAATGTTAATTGCTTCTAACCGGGACTTCCGTGTATTATCCTTCCTCCTCGTTTTGTTGGATGCCTGCCGGATGAGCTCATTTGTCCTGAGGAACGAAGGGTTGCGAAACATCTACCCTGCGGGTAAGGGCACCTGCTCTGAGCGGAGACGAAGAGTCGGGTGGAGCGTGGGTTAGCCAGCAACTGTATAACCACTTTCTAGAATTGCTTTGATATTCTCCAAGCGCTCGCGTAATTTGCGGAATAGGATCGCCCGGATAATCGGTTCAAAAAGTTTTAGTATCCCGTGGTAATGAAGTGTTTCGCGCTGGATCAGCTGAGTCCCATCCTTCTCTTGAATGAACTGATAGGCCAGTTGGCCATACATCCCAGCGCCTTTGAAATCTTCTTCAAGATGCTCGTTCGGTTCAAAACGAGTGATCTCGGACAGTATCTCGCCTCGATAGAAAGGTAGCATCTGTACCACTTCGCGGTAACAGGTTCCTACGCCTGGAGGACCAGGCGTTGTTTTTTCTAATACCAAGACGGGAGAACCCTCCTCCTGAGGAAATTTGTCCTTGTCTCTCAAGAAGGTAAAAACATCAATTGGTTCCCGATTGATCAATATGGACAATTCGAAGTACATGAAATATTCCTTTGCAATAAGGTAAATTTGGCTGGCTAACTGAAGAGCTCACCTGGCGGCGGTGCTAGTCAGCTGCGACGATCTATTATGTGTTCTAAAGCTCATAAGAGAGCTGAAATTGGTGGCCGTTCTCGTCTTGAGTAATGACCATAGATCCCGAAATAGATTGAAGCTCTCCACTTCCCGAACCCCTGAGAATGGTGATTTCTAAAGTCTGGCTCTCTCCATCCATAATCCCTTTGTGGACCAGCGTGAACGAGCCTTTCTTTCCTTCTAGCGAACCAGAGACCTCTTCGATGGCATAGTAGGCCGCCGCCCCGGCTTCCGTCCTCTTACTAATCATCTGACCGGTCCCGCTAGCGGTCAGACCACCAACGTAGGACTTTTTGATCAGCATCCGACCGGCAGAAAAGCCATCGTCAACTTGCGGTGTCAATTCGACGCTGAATGTTCCAGATACGGACATTTATTAACCTCCTCGTTTGAAGCTCGGGCTGGGAAAGACAGACCAAGTAGTCCCACTAGGATAAGAGAATAAAATTACCTCACCGCATACTTCCTAGACACATAACGGATGAGCTCACTTGTCCTGAGGCACGAAGGGTTGCGAAGCATCTACCCTGCGGGTAAGGGCACCTGCTCTGAGCGGACCCCGAGAACTTCGCTTCGCTCTGCATAAACTCCGCCGAGGGGGCAGTTGAAGAGTCAGGTGGTCCCTTCTGAGCCCTTCGACTCTGACTCCGTCATCGCTCCCTTCGCTATAACTCAGGGCAGGCAGGGTAAACCTAGCCGAAGGGGACCCCCCTGAGCAAAGCCGAAGGGGAGCGGAGGTTAGCTGACTAATTGTTAGTCCTTATGGCCAAGCACATTCTCTGCTCGGGCCAGAAGGGAATCGAGGTTTTTGTATGTATCTTCTGCCCTTTTGGCGACTTTACAAATGACAACAACTACTTCATTATCAAATATTGCATAAATAATCCGATACTGCCCTTGTCTAACCCGATATAAACGTTCTTCAAGTTTTACACAACCGGACGGCCTCGGATCTTCGCGAAGAGAGCGCATGGAAGTGACCACGCGCTCCAGTTGTTTTTTAGGTATTCGTATTAGCTGTTTTTCAACCTTGTGATGGATTTTTAGCGTATACCTTGGAGTCATTGACCAATCCGCTCAAATACTTCTTCAGCATCTAATGCAACGTCAGGGTTTTCCATGTACTCTGCAATAGCCTGGCGACCATCAAGTAGATCTTCTAGGAGTTCAACTCGTTCAACTAAACTATCAAAAAGCTCAGGATCGATTAGCATAGCCTTAGGTTTGCTGTGAGAAAGTACCAGGAGAGGTCCATCTTCCAAGGAAGTTAGTAAAGATGATAAATCTGATCTTAGCTCGGAAACAGTAGTTGTCCTAAACATAGTCACCCTCATAATGTACATAAATAATAATGAATTACGTACGCATTATATAACAAGAAAGGGGATTGTCAAGGATTTTAAGTGTATGGATTGGCAGCTAACGGATGAGTTCACCCGTCCTGAGCGGAGCCCGAGCACTTCGCTTCGCTCTGCATAAACTCCGCCGAGGGGGCAGTTGAAGAGTCAGGTGGTCCCTCCTGAGCCCTTCGACTCTGACTCCGTCATCGTTCCCTTCGCTATAACTCAGGGCAGGCAGGGTAAACCTAGCCGAAGGGGACCTCCTGAGCAAAGCCGAAGGAGCGGGGGTTAGGCAGATCACATTCCCCAAAAAAGATAGAAGATCACTGCTTGTGGCCCATAATTCATTATGCCATGTAAGAGTGCTGGCGCAATAACACCTTCACTTTTTTCACGAACTAATCCAAAAAACAGACCCGCAATAATCGTCCATATAACGTGAGGCCAATTCAGCGTTCCAGAAAACCAGCCTGCGTGCCAAAAACCAAAAAGGATAGAGCTGATTATCAATCCCCATCCCCAACGAATTCCAAAAAACTGTTTGGGCTGGCCAAAAGCCGAATCAAGTCGAGATTGAATATATCCCCGGAACAAGATTTCTTCACTCAAGGCAACAAGCAGGTAGAAATAAATAATTGAGACAATGACACTTCCTAGCCTCGACGAAATCTGTGTCAGCATTGGAAACAGTAATAAACTGGACCCAGCCCCGATTTTTTGCCGAACGGGCTGTTTATGGCGGACCATCCAAGCAAACCAGATAAGCAGCCCAATTTCGATTGAGGAAATCAGGATTACGCCAACCCACTGCGTCCAATCTATCCAACTTAGAACGACACTTAACGTAAAAACGGGAAAGAAGCCCAGCTTGATGATTTCACCTTGATATGCCAATTTCTCCCGCATAGAGTTATCTTTTTGTTTTCGACAACTGATCAAGTAAATTGGGATTGATATCAACAGAAGAGTAGCATATCCTGCGATATGGTAACCGCCAAAAGAGTGGCTTATATTCGCGGCAACGGGATTTGATTGTATGGCCCAGAAAATATTAACCAACAAGAGGAAAATTAAGCTTACTTCAATAACGGCAAGTATTTTAGATTTCATCTCAATTAATTATGGACCTGACGGATGAGCTCAGCGGTGTGTACACCAGCGTCCGCTGCAGTGCGGGTTAGGCAGAATCCATTAATCCGCAAGCCCAACCTCGCGAGCAAGATCATCATAAAATGCGATCTGAGCTTCTATCCTCTCTTTAGCCCAAAATCCTGAAATGTCGAAATAAAAAGAATCGGGAAGATCAGTAAATTTCTTTGTATTATCTTTACCAAACTGGGCTATCTCGCGGAATCCCATGATCTTGTCGGGAAATGCAGGAATACCACACATGAATGCAGCAATACTGACTGCACCTACCTTGGACAATTTATCTGCATCCCAGAGAATTCGTGCATCTTCCGCATCTTCGGGAATAGTTCTAGGTGGATTAGAATGATTAGCCACGCAATAACATACTGCTTCTACTTTGTCTTCTGGGAAACCGAGCGAGGCGAGATGCTCGCGTGCCCATTGTTCGGCTTCAGCAGGATGATTATTGTCCTGGTATTGTGGCTGAAACCGATCATGGATCCATACCGAAGCAATAACAACTTCCTCGTCTCCGCCAACTAATTCCATCAATCGTGTAGCATCTCTTTCTACCTGCAAGACATGCTCAAGCCGATAATTGAAATATGGGGGATTGTCAGGTGTAGAGCCAGGCCAATGGCTATGAGCGGCTTCTCGTGTGATCGATTCCAAATCAGATCGCAAGATTGCTAGCCATTCACTGGTTATACTTCTCATGCCTGTTCCTTGATTCGACTATAAAAAGATGAATATAGAATTCTACCTAACGGATGAGCTCACCCGCAGCCACATAATTAGTATAAAGCAAAAAGTCAGCAGGTCTTGTTATTAAAGATTTATTACACATCGCTTTTAATGGCCACCGCGACTTGGCTGTCGGGTGGAGCGTGGGTTATGTACTCGATCTAGATTCACTTTCATAACTATCAGATACAAGATGAAAGTGAAGTTGATCAACTTCTTGGGCATTGCCACCATTAGCAATTAAACGATATCCAAAACTATCTAGGCCAAACCTCTGAACCAGCTCTTTTACAGCCTCAAATAAGCCAGATTCAAATCCAGAGTCATCTGATGGCAAGTCCATTAATGATCTGAACTTGGCTTTTGGAACGATAAGAATATGGAGTGGATATGATGGAGATGGATGATAGAAAGCAATCAGTGTATTGGTCTCAATCAGTTTCTCGCCCGGGATCGCAAAACTAAAATAAGCAATGATCCAGTGTAGGATCAAGCCGCCTAACCAGGTTTTAGCGATCGAATACAGGAAACGGTTCATGTTTTTAGAGAGTTAAGCCTAATGTACATAACGGATGAGCTCAGCGGCTCTTAGCGGACCCCGAGCACTTCGCTTCTCTCTGCATAAACTCCGCCGAGGGGGCAGGCGAAGAGTCAGGTTGAGCGGGGGTTATGTTGCTTCATGTGTTCTAGAGCGTTTAAGAATTTTCTGTGCTGCTAATGTGACCCATCTTGACGGGTCCTTCTTTTGTCCGAATTCCCAAGTTTTCCAATCCATCCAAATTGATCCAGCTGTAAATCTGCCAATTTCATCAGCCTTTTGATTTATCACTTCAATCATTTCGTGCAATCGGTGGTCTTCCAGTGTCCAAGGTATTTGCGTCAATACGTCCGCGACATGTAATATGTCGTACCAAATCAATGGTGCTTTCATTTTAGAAAAATCTGTTCCCATCGCAAATAAATAGGGACGCCTTTCTTTTCTCTGCTCCCAAAGGGATAATATTGTTTCTACCCCGATTTTTACTGCTGGATTTTTATATTGATCAGGAAACTGTGTTAATAATTGCAGCATCACCAAAGTAGCATATGGACACGGGTCAGATATCCTTCCAGGCCCCCTGAATTTTCCCAAAACTGGAGAAACAGAGCATGGCCATCCATTGTCTCTATGCAATTCAACAAGATAATTGACTGCATTCTGAACTTGGGTTGTCTTTCCTTCTCCGAATTTCACTAGAGAATACGCAACTAATGGTGCATCACAAAGCATCCATGCATACTGATCTTCTCCTGTTCCACCATATCCAGGTTTAATATTTACTAATACCTGGAACTGGTTTTCGGGTGATTGATATTGTTTTATACGCTTGATGATTTTGGCAATTCCGGGATCATTTGCCTTCAATCCAATATCTGCCAGAAAGCCAAGTTTATGTAGATGATGGCCAGCCTTTTTATGTGATTTCAAGATTGGACCGGGCCAATCTGATAATTCGGTTATTAAGTTTTGGATTTCGGGATTGGATAAGGTTGCATTATATGCATTTATTACTTGGGGTTCGTTTTCTGCCTGATCAAGCAAATCTAGACGCGTGCGATATTCTATCCAGGGTTCTCCATCTAATAACCAACTGATCAATTCTTCATTCATTAATTCTCGTCCTTTTGACAGGAAAAATCCTTATAGCAACATAACGGATGAGCTCACTTGTCCTGAGGCACGAAGGGTTGCGAAGCATCTACCCTGCGGGTAAGGGCACCCGCATCCGGGTCCAATTTTCAATTTTCAATTTTCAATCTCCAATTCATCCCGGCTGTCAGGTGGTCCCTCCTTCGCCCTTCGATTCTGACCCCATCATCCCTCCCTTTGTTGTAGCTCAGGGCAGGCAGGGTGAACCTGGCCGAAGGGGAGCGCAGGTTAGGCGGTATCTTTAATCATTCTTCTTTATCAAAAAACAATTCCTTAATCGGTGGACCATCATCAATCAGAACCAGCTGATTATTTCGTATTTCTACGCGATCAACAAATAATAAATCTTGAATAAATTGAGAGCTATCATACTTCGTAACTAAAACCCTGGAATAATCAGAGATCTGTTTATATCCTTTTGGACAGCTTTCTAAAGAGGATTCGATTCTAGTAATATCAAGCCTGCCTCTTGGTCCCAACTTTAAATCGCCATGATAAGTATTGCATCCATCATAACCATATATTGATTCGGGTTGAAAGATCACAGATTGTTCGTTCCAATAATAGACAATATCAATATTCGATTCCTGATCAATACTTGGTGCTCGTTTTCCATCCACCAAAACACTGGCTAGCTTCCATTCACCCTCCAAGGAGTTCCTGTACATAATTTGATCATTAAAAACGAAAATATATATTCCGATGGAAAATATTGCTGCTGCGATAATTCCTAAGAGAATATACAAACGCTTTTTCATGAATATATTCGCCTAACGGATGAGCTAACTTGGCGCCGGGCCAATTTTTAATTTTCAATTTTCAATCTTCAATTCATCCCGGCTGTAGGGTGGTCCCTCCTGAGCCCTTCGTCTCTGACTCCATCATCGCTCACTTTGTTATAACTCAGGGCAGGCAGGGTAAACCTGGCCGAAGGGGACCCTCCTGAGCGAAGTCGAAGAGGAGCTGGGGGTTACGGTGCATATAAAAATAATAACTTATGGTTCTCAAAATGCTTGATTGTATCGTTGCCTAAGTTCTTCCTCAGAGATCAAAGGTCGACTGATCATTTCAAGAGATTTGTGGTTCAAAACACCTTTTTGGATAAATTCGCTGCCAATCTTTCTTAATTCTTCCAAAATCTCTTCCCCGTCATTGGTGTATTGACCTTCCTGCTTCATAGCAAATGCATGGGGTCTGAGAACTGCCCCACTGAATTCCACGCTTGCATTTTCGGCTAGTTCTTCAACGATGCGAACTACAGTGCTCATGTTTTCCTTTTCCCACCAGCCACCGGTTGATACTAAAACGAGCTTCTTAATGTTCACTCCCGGCCGAAAACGGGCTCTTGTGCGATCTTGGCGAAACTCAAGATAAGGTTCCACTAATGGACATAGACGATTGATAAAATTTTGCATGGCGCCAGGAAGTGGGATGTAAACAGGTGTGGCAATGATGAGAATAGCAGCTTCCTTTAATTTTGGGTAGAGTATTTGCATACCATCATCAAAGCAACAATTTCCTGGGCTCTCGTACCAACAATACATACTCCCGCAAGAGCATGGTTTGATTTCTAATTTACTGGCATAGAATAATTCAACTTCTGCTCCAGCATCAGTTATGCCTTGAATGAAGGGAGAAAGGACCGCAGCTGTATTTCCCTTACCTTTTCGGGGACTCCCATTAATTGCCAATACTTTTACCATATTAGCCTCCTTGGAGAGTTATATTACTTTTGCGCCAAACGGGTGAGCTCACCTGGCGCTGGGGCTAGCTGTCAATGATTATAGATGAAGAACCAATAATGGGGATTAAAGACCGGAGCCTGGCGTTCAGGCGCAGCGGGGGTTATGTGCAAAATGCCTATGGATAAGGTCTAACCAGGTAGTATCCATAAGCGATGACTTCCCTGAATATTGAGTAAATATCTCTAAGGCCAAAATAATATGCGTGAGCGGAGTAGACAGATCCCAAATCAAACTTACTACAAGCCAGTTTTATTCTTGGTATGTGGAAATAGTTAGATATGACCATAACACTAGACAGATTATTTTTTTCCATGATCTGGAGGGAGTTCTCAACGGTCATGAAAGTATTCATCCCATTATTATCAACAAGTAAATTGGACTCGGGAATTCCTTGTGATACTAGGTAATCCTTCATGACTAAAGCTTCATTAAATCCTTCTTTTCCCAAACCACCACTCACAATAACCTTTTCAAAGTAGTTGGTGCTATATAGTTGAATAGTCCGGTTTAAGCGGGATAAGAGACGTGCAGATGGTTCCCCTGATGGCATTACTTTATTTCCGAAGACTAATCCAACATCAGCTGGCCCTAACTCATCAGTGAGTCCATCCCATATGATTAATCCAGCTGATAAAGCAAACAAGATTGACGCAGCTAGAGTAATTACCTTGGCCTTCCTTTTCCAAGTTTTCATTTTTTTCTCCTAACGGATGAGCTTCGCGAAGCATCCTTTAGGGCACCTGCAGCCGGCTCCAATTTTTAATTTTCAACCTTCAATTCATCCCGGCTGTCTGGTGGTCCCTCCAGAGCCCTTCAACTCTGACCCCATCATCGCTCCCTTCGTTATAACTCAGGACAGGCGTGGCAAACCTGGTCGAAGGGGACCCTCCTGAGCAAAGCCGAAGGTGAGCGTTGATTAGGATGCCCCTCCATCTTGATTAAGCTCGACCCCAAGCTCAATTACAGCTTTAGTGGTCTCGTATTTGATTTGGGATGAAATAAAACCGAGGGTGAAAGCAACCAGAATGGGGGAAATCAAAAATAGCTCTAAACACTCAAGGCGACCCAGCATACCAAAAGCAAAAAAAGCAAGCAGAGAAAGAATGAGGATCGTTCCTGCTAGAAGCATATTCCGATGGGCTGTGCGGCGTCGAATCTCCAGGATCTCCAAATAGGATTTTAGTGAGGTTTCCTTCATGCTAATCTCCTTTTCAGCGCGAATCTAGAAATTATTCCCTGATCAGAATCACGAATATTATAAAACAAAAGGAATAAGGCAACCTGCCGGATGGACTTCGTGAAGCATCTTTTCGGGCACCTGCTGCAGGCTTCAAGTAATCAGCAATCAGACTGCCCGGTCGGAAGCGAAGCTTCCCCCGGTCGTTCGCGCAGCGAACATCCTGCTGTCATCCGGAGCGTTGCGGAGGAGAGCGGGGGTTAGCAATTCCCTAATCAGGGAACCAGAATTTCCTACTAATAAATGGGGGATCTCTTTCAATTCGCAATAAGGCTAGATTGTCGAGCTGGAATTCGAAACTCGGCTTTTCTAGCGTGCTTAAGAATGACCAAACTAACTCAAACTTCTCAGAAGTTACACCTTTTGATGCCAATGTGACATGATAGTGTAAATCAATAGTATCAAATTCTGCCCAAGTAACCCAGTTGATCTTTCTCAAACCTTCAAATAATGATTCATGAATATCACGGATCCCTTGTGCCGGAGTGCAATCTATGAAAACAACATGATCGTTTGTGTGATCAAAAGAACCAAAATCCAGTAGTTGCCATCTGGACTTTGAGTTGTTTACACAAACCTCTTGGACGACTTCTTCCACTATGGATATGTCTTCAACAAGAAAACCATATTTAAATGTGATGTGGGCAGGAACAGAGTGATTCATTTCTAGGTCGAAACGTTTTCCAATTTCATAACGTAGTTCGAAATAATAGTTGCTAACATCCTTTGGAAGAAGAGAAACTATCGCGACTTCAATCATAGATTATCAGTTTGGGGAATTGCTAACGGAAGAGCTCACCCGCAGCAGGATCTATATTCAGTATACAGTATTCAGCGATCAAACTGCCCGGTGGGAAGCGAAGCTTCCCCTGGTCTTCGGTCTCTTTTCCCCGGTCGTTCGTGCAGCGAACATCCTGCTGTCATCCGGAGCGTTGCGGAGGAGAGCGGGGGTTATGCGGCATAGCATCGATCAAAGGACGAAGTCGGGATCCCCCGCAACGACCAGTTCGATACCTTTCTGAACCCATACTACATCCTCTGATTCCTCAGTTCAACAGCACCTCGAGATTGGATTCAAACTCACTCAGATTCTCTGCTGGGTTGATGTCATAGTTCATAACATAGTTAGCGAACATCATTATTCGAGCCATGATGAAGGCATCAAGCTGCTGATCAGAAGCTATTGGCCAGGGCTAAATCACCTCGTAACCACTTCTGAAGGAATCGTAAAACAATGAGAAATCATCTCTGAAACGCACGTGGTATAGCGCAGTCCCTAGATCTTGTTCTGGCCTTCCATAAGCGATATCCTCAAAATCATACATGTAAATCTTCCCATGGTAAATCTTCAGGTTGCACGGATGAGGATCATTGTGGATGACAATGGGGGGGCAATCATTCCAGGCTTGATCGATGGCATGCTGCGATATAGAAGCACCGATTCTGAAGAGTTCCTGTCGTCTTGGAGGAAGAAGATTTGGATCCTTTCTGGAAAGAATGACTTCCTCATCCCAGTAGAAGACTCGATCGTTTCTCAGGATACTGAAGTCGAGGGTAGGCTTGAAATCCGCAGAAGCCTTGTGAAGCTCTGCAATACTCGTGCCTAGATAGCGATACGAGCGAGGTGAAAGATCTCTCAGTTGCCTTCCAGGCACCCAGGAAATGAGGATAAAATGGGCAGTTTCAGGAAGCCAGAGGCTTTCGATTTTTGTGATGTATTCCCCCTCAGTATTGGCAAATGGTGTCTCAATGGACAAAGGTGAATGCTGGCTGATATGTATCAGAAACTGCATCTCACCCTTGAGCTGAACATAATCGTGTTCGCTTGGGATATGGAACTTTGCAGCGAAGATTCCTTGGTCAGATTTGATCCGAAACACCGGTCTCGAATTGTACGACACGAAACTGACAGAATCAATCTCGAGCGGATATGCACCAAGCTTTTCGATGAGAACTCGGCGATACCTCTGAATTTTTCCCCGTGGTGTGAGCGATTCGAAATCTTTCATGGGTTCCTTTTTTCCTAACGTATGAGCTCACCTGCAGCCGGGTCCAATTTTTAATTTTCAATTTTCAATCTTCAATTCATCCCAGCTGTCGGGTGGAGCGGGGGTTAGGGCACTATTCCTGCTTCTGAAAACGCAAAATATACTCTAAATCATCAGGGGCATATTTCTTGAACAGCTCGATTGATCTATCCTCTAATACTCCTCCAAAATAGGTTTTTATGTGCCGGTTAATATAAGGATTGGTTTCAATGCTAAGACTTGACTGACCGATATTGTCGTGTAAAGAAAAGATGATATGGGGGATATCGGCCATAACCGTGGCTCCTAAACACATAGGGCAAGGTTCGACGGTTGTGAAGAGTATAGCTTTACGGTAATCCTTCCAAAGTTGTTCTCCCCCAGCCAACATCGCATTTAGTTCAGCATGGCTTAACTGACTCTTGACTTCGTTATGGCGAGCCCGCCCCCGCGAAATAACCTGATTATCGATGACAACAACGGCTCCGATTGGTATTTCTCCAGCCTGCCCAGCCAGCATGGCTTCATCGAGAGCTTGTTTCATGAACTCTTCCAAGTCGATTTCGGAGATTTCAGGATCAAGAAAATGCATAAATAACCTTGAAAATAAATGTAGTTGCCCTAACGGATGAGCTTCGCGAAGCATCCTGAACGCAGTGAAGGGCACCTGCAGCCGGGTCCAATTTTTAATTTTCAATTTTCAATCTTCAATTCATCCCAGCTGTCGGGTGGAGCGGGGGTTAAGTTTGGTCCGGTCTAGGCAATTGAATAAGAACGAACTTCTTGTTCTAAACGATCACCCAACTCATCTTCGGCGACATCCAGATCATAATCACTTTGAAGACCCATCCAGAACTGAGCCGAGTTGCCAAAGAAGCGGGACAGCCGTAAGGACGTATCTGCTGTAACGCGCCTCTTACCCATCACGATTTCATTGATGCGGCGGGCATCAACACCAATGTTTATAGCCAGGCGGTTCTGGCTCAAATCCATCGGTTTGAGAAACTCTTCCAATAACACTTCCCCTGGATGTACTGGTTTCAACTTTTTCTCAGTCATCATATACCTACCTTCTAATGATAATCAGTGATCTCAACGTTGTATGCATCCCCATCAGCCCATTCAAAACAGATTCTCCACTGTTGGTTGATCCTGATACTGTGCTGCCCTGCTCGATCTCCCTTGAGCTTTTCCAATCGATTGGCAGGAGGGAGGCGAAGATCCTCAAGATCAATGGAGTTGTTGATCATTCGTAATTTTCGATAGGCCGTTTGCTGGATGGATTGAGGCAGCTTGCGCGAATGAAGCCGGGAGAAGATCCTTTCGGTTTCTTTGTCTTTGAACGACCTGATCATGAGTGAATTATATAGCGTAACGCACTAAGCGTCAAGCACAATACCACAGGAATAGAAGGAACAGGAATCAAACTAACGGATTGAGCTCACCCGCAGCCGGTTTTTCCCGGCCTCTTCACCCCGGTCCTCGGTCTCTTTATCCCGGTCGTGAACGCAGCGAACCATACCGGCTGTCGGGTGGAGCGGGGGTTAGGATGTAAATAATGACGACATTCTGTTTAGTTATTGCTCCAATCTGGTTTCCCTGACCAGTCTGGATAATAGTAATCCGCCTTGACCCAACCGGTTGCACCATCAGAATTTACCCAATAAAAGATGATTCCATCATCTTTTTTCTTTGATGTCACTGTAGCATCACGACAACAACCAATACAAGTAGTTAAATATGCGCTGGTCTGTGAATTTATATATGGGGCTTTATAAACCCTAATTCCGCCTACCCTATCATTATCACATAACCAACCCTTTTCATTGGTTGGGGTGATGCCCGTTGAACTATCTGTACTGCAGCTGATCAAGATTGCACTACTTATCAGCAAGAAGATAATGATGACAATGCCCTCTTTTTTCATCCACTCCTCCCTGTAGGTCTTTTTTAGAAATCAGTTGGTGGCATGTTCTCCTTATGTAGATCAATCTTCAGTGTTCATCTCTTTCAGTTCTTGAAGATACAGATCCAGGGTTTCCTCGTATATCAGTGCCTGATTACATCGATCATCAGAACCAATCATTGATTCATGGCCGGATATCTCGGCGAGATATCCGGCATATTTGCCAAAATAACATTGTTCTGTAAACAAGGCGAAATTGAGGAGGGCTGAGTGCGCCTGGGAAGCAGAGAGGGGGAAATCACATCCCTGTATTTCTTCTTTCAGCGCCATCATTTGCTTGATGATCGGTTCCAGGTCTTCTGTTGGCGTGGTCGCCGCTGCTGCCGCCAGGCCGTTCACCTCATTTCTGAAATTATCGAACTCCCATATGGCCCGCTCACTTAAGGTCATTAACAAGGGATCTGGCGTGCTGGTTGGTCCCGTCTTGACTGATTCGCTACAGGATGTGATTAATAATAGTCCGGCCAACAATATGATTGAGGATTTTGTCTTTGATTTCATCTTTTCTCTTGTATTACTTAATAGTATAAAGTAACAAAACTTGAGTGACTTAATAGAATATAAGCACTATGACCACGAATATAAAAAATATCGCGCCCCCAATAACCAAACAACTTGAATTTGGACCTCCACATCGCGGTTTCTGTAGATAAATTTTGGACATTATATTCTCTAGGAGACGTTATTCTATGAGCATCTCATATATAGGATTCTTCTTCCATCAATCATCCTAACGGATTGAGCTCACCTGCAGCCGGGTCGTGGTTTGAAAGATCGTACACCCCAGGCCATCCACCTTAACCGGCTGTCATCCGCAGCGAAGCGCAGGAGAGCGGGGGTTATGTATCATTTTCAACATTAGACATGAACCAATTCGCTTCATCAGGCACAAACAGGTAAAAATCTTCAATTCCTGCTTTGCCGTTTAAGATTTGGATCATCTCTTTTGAATCATCAAGATACCTAGACGCATTGTCGATTGATATCTCTTCTTCCCAGGATGTACTTGGAACACGTGGCACATCTCCATCTGCAAGTATTTGAAAGCTGTTTTCTGTTAGAACCTCGGTTTTACAATGAGCTAGAGTATTTCTCAGAGCAATCATCCTGCTAAAAGTTTGAAATGGTCTCGAACCATAATCAATGTTCATTTTAAGAATAGCCCCCAAGGTTTCCAGTTTTTCCTTTAGAGATAATTTTCTTTCGATAGTATCCCAAAAATCAGTTATATGAGCACCGAGATGGTTCAAATATGCTTCAAATGAGAACGCTGAAAAAACCATGGACGAAGCAATGAGATTGTTACTCCCTTTTTCTTCAGCCTTTGCCTTTTTTAGACATGTGTAACTAATGTTCCTAAGATATGCGAATGTATAAACGGTCCGGTGGACATCAACCGTCTTTTTTTCAGTCATAGGTATTAGTTAATGATACATAACGGATGAGCTCACCTGCAGCCGGGTCCAATTTTTAATTTTCAATTTTCAATCTTCAATTCATCCCAGCTGTCAGGTGCCTGCCCAGAGCGAAGACGAAGGGGAGCGGGGATTAGGTAAACCAAAAAGTTAAAGCATCAAGCCAATACCTTAACCTCGTTCAAAATTTGGTCGCCACTTTGCATATCAAGTAATTCAAGGTCGTAGTGGGATTGAAGATTCAGCCAAAACTGGGGAGAAATACCAAAGAAATGGCCTAAGCGAAAAGCTGTATCAGCAGAAATTGACCGTTTTCCATGAACGATCTCATTGATCCTTCTGGGATCAACGCTAATATCCTTGGCTAAACGGTACTGGGTAATTTCCATCGGGTTGAGGAACTCTTCCAGAAGGATTTCGCCTGGGTGGATTGGTTCTAATTCTCGCTTGCTCATCTTGTGCTCCTCAAACAGTTAAGAATGATAGTCTGTTATTTCAACTTGATAAACATTGCCATCACGCCACTGAAAACAAATACGCCATTGATCATTAATGCGGATACTGTGCTGCCCGGACCGATCCCCTTTGAGTTTTTCCAACCGGTTACCTGGTGGGATACGAAGCTGTGATAACTCTGTAGCAGCATGAAGGACCAATAACTTTCTTGTGCCCCTACGCCAGATATCTGGAGGAAGCTTACGGGGCTTTTGGCCATGAAATAATGATTCAGTATCATGGTCTTGGAATGATTTGATCATCTTAGAGAATAATAGCGCAAAACGCTAATAGTGTCAAGCACAATGGTTTGTGGTTATACCTAACGGTTTGCGTTAGCCGCAAGTGGGCGGGACGAGACAACGCTGATTGGACGGATTTTACCTGAGCACAGAATCAACTCCTTTTAGCGGTGCGAATCCCACTTGTCGGCTGCAGGCTGTGTTAGGGGCAGTGAAACAACTCCGAGAGTCATGTCTACTAATCCGCGGAATATTCACTCCGAAGCAGTCCGTACATTGCACTACCGTGATACTTCCCGTCATCTTCTAAAGTATACTCTCGGCGGATTCCTTCACATGTGAATCCCAACTTCTCCAACATTCGCACCGACTGGTGATTGTCTTCGATAGTCGGTGCCTCTATACGATTCAATCCCATCTGATCAAAACCGAAGCGAATCACCCTTCGAGCAGCTTCGCTCCCTATTCCTTGACCCCAGAATTCATGAGCTAGGTCATAACCAAGCATAGCCCGATTGTGAATACTCCAACGGTGAAATCCAATCATACCGATGATCCTGTCAACTTCCTGTAGTGTAATACCCCAAATAACACCACCGGTCCCTTCATACTCAGCATTGTAGGATCTGATCAACTCCTCAGATTCAGCTATCTCGGTATGCGGCTCTGCGTTGTACCTTTGAACTATCGGATCACTGGAGAAAACAAAAACATCCGCTGCATCCGACATTTTGGGCTGCCTTATATACAGCCTCTCGGTCCTGAGAACTGGAAATTCCGACCAGCCTGTTTCATCATTGAAAACCATTAAAAATTTATCTCCATTAGAACTGACTACTGCACCTAACGGATGAGCTCAGCTGCAGCCGGGTTTTTCCCGGTCTCTTCACCCCCGGTCCTCCGTCTCCCGTCCCCGGTCGTTCGCGCAGCGAACCTCACCGGCTGTCGGGTGCCTGCCCAGAGCGAAGACGAAAGGGAGCGGGGGTTAGATGCCTTCAACTACCCTTGAGAAATGTATTTACCTAAATCAAAGGCAATCGAAGGAAATTCATTTAATATTTTTTGGTCCACAGTAATCAGATGTGTATCAAGATCTTGGGCAAGAGCAACAAATTCACAATCATAGGCAGAACAATCGGAAGATGAGACTAGATTAAGGACCTGGAAAGATGCTACTTCATATTCTCGCCCATTCATTAGATTGATTGACTCAAGGATGATATCCTGACATTGGTTTATGGATAAAATATCCTTTCTTAGATAGTGAGCTAAAACATTTCTAAACTCGCTCCGCCACAATACAGGAGCAGCCCATTGATCATCCTTTTGCAACAAATTCTCTGCTTGGGATGAGAATTCACCTTCCAAAAATAGATAGGCGATAATGTTGGTATCTACAACAATCATGGTCGCCCAACACTCTTAGTCTGGGTCAAATCCTGATTAGTGACCGGGTGATTTGCAGTGAGGGTTCTTAGTTTTCGTGCTTTATAGAGAAGCTTTTCAGTATCAATTGCCTGACTTTCAACGGTATTTTCAATACAGATGATGATTTCACTATTAATGCTGCGTCTATTCATATCGGCAGATATTTTGAGTTTTTTATAAAGGTCAGGGGGAATGTTCTTAACAGTAAAATTAGTCATTCTTACCTCCCTAGCGGTTCCAATATAAAACCATTATGGTTTATTAGTAGCAATTTGTCAATACCAAAACAATAAATCAAGGCATCTAACGGTCTCGAGCTCAGCTGCCCAGCGGCTCAGGCAACGGTCCAGCCATTCTCACGCATTCTGGCAGGCAGGACACCACCCAACTTTCCGCACGCCAGCCGGGTCAGCTGCAGCGAGTGGTTAGCTGGATCGGCGTCCAATATCTAGAAGGACATTGACAAGTTCATCTGTCTCTGTGAACGCGTGATCTGTGGTTATCTCACAATAGCTCCAGTTTGGATCTGACTTCACCCTTGGAGCTTGATCAACTGTGTATCTTAATGAGAGGGAGGTCTTCCTTGCCCTCCGTGCAATACACATAGGTTTTTGGGATTTGCACAGCCTGTGGATTCGCAATGGTGATTTTCGTTTGCATGGTCGCGAGGGGATGCCCCGTATGCCGTGGATTCGCGCCAGGCCAATCTGGGATCATTTGCCACCCATCACCGTGTGCTTCCGCATTTGCCCTAAGGTATTCCATAACCTGAGGCCCGACAATATCGGCGATCGATTGGCCGTCTCTTGGAATGATGCCATCTAGGATAACCAAGTGGGCAATACGTTCTGGGGACTCCTCGAGCACGCCTGCTGCTACCATTCCTCCATAGCTATGCCCGAGAAGGATTACCTCTTCGAGTTCTTCAAACTTGAGTACCATCAGGATATCTTGAATATGTGTCTTGAGGTCAATATTCGGGTTGGTTAGGTGGATGCGTTCGCCAACACCAGTGTAGGTTGGACTGAATACTTCATGACCTGCATCCCGAAGTCGAGATTCGATCCCTCTCTCGAACCCACCACCCCCCTGTGTGTCCGCCAGCGCAGAACAAGAACGTCGCCATTTTCGCCTCCTTTGGCTCCCAAACTATCAGATCCAGCTAACGGATGAGCTCACCCGCAGTCGGGCCAGTTTTTAGTAATCAGTATTCAGAGATCAGTCACCACGTTCTAATTTTTAATTTTCAATTCATCCCGGCTGTCGGGTGCCTGCCCAGAGCGAAGACGAAGGGGAGCGGGGGTTAGCTGGCGCCCCATTGCATTTATTGGTCAGATAGCAGTTGGGGAGCCAGTTTATTAGGGTAACGATAATCCTTCGGTCCGCAGGGAAATTCAGACAGCCAAAGTTCAAGACCCAACAAGCTAAAATCTTCATGCATTTGAATGTAAGTCTTTGCATTAAGTATGAGGTCATTCATTGTGCCAAGCACACTTGGATTGGAGGTTCTTGCGATTGATACCTCTCTCATCTCGGCTAATTCCATGGATACGGCTCGCTCTGAAACATCTAAATGAAAAAGAAGTTCAGATAACCTTGAGCGGAAATTGGGAAGTAATTGCTTTCTCTCTCTAAGTGGCATGATAACTGATAATAATGATTGCTCACTTACAAAGATGATCAAACGATGATGCCCCTTGAACAAAACGTTTCCATACCAATCTCCCATGCGATTAGTTGGTTGTGGTGGGGAATCCACAGCTGGTACTTGTAGCTTATCAATCAATTTTCGCGTACATCTAACTGAGAACATTGGATCTTTTATTGTCCAGCTAACGGATGAGCTCAACCGCAGCCGGGCCAGTTTTTAGTAATCAGTATTCAGAGATCAGTCACCACGTTCTAATTTAAAATTTTCAATTCATCCCGGCTGTCGGGTGCCTGCCCAGAGCGAAGACGAAGGGGAGCGGGGGTTAGTTTGTGATTTCAAATATCATTTCTTAGCAAAACTATATGCAGCTTGTTCTGAATGAATTACCTCAGTATTGGTAAATTTGTGTCTCAAAATGAAATCAGCTGCGTTATTCGAAAGGATATAAGTACCACCATGGTTTATTGGATGAAAGAAATCCTCACCTGTCCAAGTATCTTTTTCAATTACAATCCTTTCTCTACTTCTCCAGCTTCCTCCGGAGCTACCTCCACCTGGTCCACAAGTTTTGCAGTAATCAATTGATGGCTTAGTCATCCAATCAATACCCATTTCATCGTAATTCACTCGGGTCATAGATCTAGATAGATAGACCCCGAATAACTTCGGTGGATCCATTTGCTTGGCCTTTTTTGTGGTTCCCATCTGAATTATATTAATTGGCAGGATTTCTTGTATACCAGATAATTTCTCTTCCTTATACAGACTTACAAACCTCTTTGAAACAAGAAAATCACAACCCCCAGCACCTGCAACAAAATCCCCAAGCCTCCCCGGATTCTTTATCACTACATCATAGGGTGGCTCCCAATGGAGCATTGATATCGGGTTATTACATTCAGGACATCTTAAGCAATCAGAGTAAACCGCGTTCGCAGTCATTTCGTACCACGAAAAGCTTTGGCTGAATCTCTTGATTCTTAGAATGTAAAAATCGTCCATATTATTTTCTGATCATCAAACTAACGGATGAGCTCAGCGGCGCGTTCCCCAGCGTCCGCTGCAGTGGGGGTTAGCTTGACTTATTTTTACTGTTCACCTTGCAGGGTACTTTGTCTGATAAAGAAATCCAATACGATCTCAACATATCTTTCTGACCTAGGCAGTGAGTGATCGGCATTGGTAACTATTGCTAGTTCTAAATGAGGAATGAGACGATACAGTTCCACCATTTGTTCGACTGAGGCTACAGTATCTCTATCTCCTAGCAAGATTAAAGCGGGATCTGTGATGCGATTGAAATCTTCATTTTCGTAGACAACTGGTGTAAACTATAGTTCAGATATCACAGATGACAAGTCCTTCCAATATTCAGAGCCCTGTGAGGAATGTATCATTTGCCACTTTTCACATGATTCCGGTCTGATTTCTTGAATCTATTTAGATCGATCTGGCCCGGAGCTTCAATATCAATATTAGCTAGACCTTGTAGATAACCCTCAGAAAACTCCTTCCAGGCCCCTGAGATGACAAGCACCTTTGCCAAACCAGGGTATCTGATTCCCAGCTCAATAGCGATTTGGCCGCCATCACTCCAACCACAAACGAATGGGCTATCAATATTCTTTGCGGAAATGAATGCAGCAATATCATCTGCCATCAACTGATAACTTAAATCAGATAGAGGGTTTTCTGTACGTCCATGTCCTCGACTATCAGGTGAAATAACTCTGAAGTGTTTGGCAAGAACCTCGGTTACAGGTCTGGCCATCTCCGAGGTAGCCATACCGCCATGGAGAAACACTAAAGGATCCCCAGTGCTAAATTCTTGGTAGTAAATTTCAATTCCGTTCGCAGAAATGAAATTACCTTGTTCAGAATTGGCGTTCATTTTCTCGACCATGTTTGCCCAATCCTTTCTCCGAACCGGAGACATTGCAGTTTCCAGAGATTTCTAATAAATCCTGGATCATACAATAAGAAAAGGAAAGTGTTTTTTCTCTAGATAGACTTGCTGATCATATCAAGTGGCTAAAATGGCAAATAAATATATATTCTTGAACCCCAATAAGATCTATGGCGTGGGCGGCGTCCAGGTAATGGTCCAGGGGCCGGGTAGTGGTACGGTCTGATACAGTGTGAGTTCAAAAGTCAGGATGCCGGTGGGCACAGGTTCGTCGGTAAGGAAATTTTGTGCGTAATTTATCCGCTTGTTAGGGCGGTGATCGACCATTCCCTCGGATACTTCCGTCATCGAAGGCGATAGATCATGGATGGTCAACGAAAAAGATGAACGTTCGGGAACATCAATACCAGAATGCCACTTGAGGAGATAGCCCTTCTCGAGCATCTGCACCTGGTCGATAACGAAATCATATCCACCCAGTTTAAAGGGTAAATTGAGCTCCCATTGTTCCCCTGAACCCGGATCAGGACCGGTATCAAATTGGAACTGGAAGGTATCCGATTGGTGGATATTGACTTGATCCAAGGTGATTTTTAGCGGACCGGTCACCGGTTTCGGGATCTCATATGCCCAGGAATAAAACCAGGTCCAGACGGTTACAGGCGAAATGTCCTGCCGTACTTTGAACGAGACAGTTTCCCCAAGAGCATTCTCAATTTTTGGTTTATAAATGGAATCGCTGCCCCCATACATAACCACGGGGCCGGGCAAATCACCCGCATCTGTAAAGTTGCCCATCAGGACATAGGAATTTTCCATCTCAATGATTTTATCCAGATACAACCCAGAGCCTTTGGGAACATTAGTGGGCCGAATCGGCAAGGATGATAAGTGGGGTTCCGGCGTAGAAATTTCGGTCTGGAGATCGTCAGTTGGGGTGATTGAGCCAATGTAATTAGGGCTAACAGACTCGTACGTAACCTCGATTTCTGTCGCCGGGGTAACCATATTTATTGGAGCCGGGACCAACAGCAATTCTATGACTGGCATCTGGCACGGAGAAATAAAGATCACCTTTCTGGTCTGTGCCGGAAGCGGTGCAAATGTTAAGCTTGACTCAAAGCTCATTGGTGCACCACGATATGACTCCATGTCGCCTCCCCCGCCGCCTGTGAAATTTAACAAACTTCCATCGGGCAGCGCTAACCCAGGAGAATCCGTACAAATTGGGAAACCAGAATCAACCGGAGGAATGCCATCAACCCGGTAGGCGACATAGGTACGCATGGAATCAGCCACCAACCGGTTTACCGTCACCATGATGCCAGCCTGATTTACCGAAACTGGTTCGGCCAAAATGTAGATTCCATCGCCCTGTTCCACAATCCCCACTCCGGGAAAATAGCCAATCGACCTGCCAACAGCATAAGCCACGCCGGTCAACAGGGTGAGGGCACATAAAATGGAAAAAGCCATCAGAACAGGCCTGGACCGTAAGGTACCCGTGAAGGTTACTCTTTCAAGCTGCGCGGCGATACGCGGATACAGATTCAGGTTATCTGACACATGCGTCCGAGCGGCGGCATCCAAGTATTCACGTGGGGTCTTTTTCATTGATCACTCCTTTGCGAGCTCAGCAGGTCACGCAGACGTGTACGGGCGGCATGCAACAACCACTTGATCGTGCCGGGCGCAATAGTCAAATCCTTCGCCATTTCCAGTTCGCTCATTTCAAGGTAATAGCGCTGGACAATCACTGCGCGCTGTCGGGGCGTAAGTTTGGATAGGGTGTTGAGAATTTCAAGGGAGAGTTGGGCAAATTCGACCTGCGTTTCGACCGAAGCAGCACTCGTAAGCAGGGTTTCCAGCATGGCGGGATCAGCATCCAGCGAGACAGATTTACCGTCTCGACGAACCTCATTCAAGGCCGCATTGACCACACTGCGCATCAGATAGGGCTCAAAAGGTCGGGTCTCATCAATATGCTGGCTGCGCCGGTACAGACGGATGAATGTTTCCTGGACTATGTCCTCGGCAAGGGATTCATCATGTGTAACGAGAAACGCGGCTCGAACGGCCTTAACCTGATAATGATTGACCAATACTTCCAACCCGCTGATCTGACTGTTTTTCATGCGCTGAATGGCTGCGCGATCATCCATGTAATTCTCCATTGCTTGTGTACGCGTCCACATTAGATATACACATTGAACTGCTAAAAGGTTGGGTCAAGTTGAGACTGACTAATAAACGATCAAGATTTTCAGATTTTATGTTTTAAACATGAGCCAGTGATCAGCATATCAACTGAAAAACCGAGTTTACTGGCACGTTAATATTTTCATTTATAAATTTGTTCGTACCGGGCAAACCTGTTGACAGCTGCTGTGAACCACACTGTGGAAATGTCACCTAAGTATAAATGAGTAGTGCTAAAAATTTTCCAATTCTGTATGTTGGTAAAAAGAAAGATAAGGAGGGGTGGGAACCGACGTGTGTCCAATCCAGTCAAGCTGGATGAATTGCAGCAAATAAAAAAAGCACCTCCTGTTTCTTTATTATCTCACAAGAGGCACTTTCTTTTCTTGTCTTCTTTTTCGGGGTCAGTTCAGATTTTTGGGTCTTTTTTTATGAGACTATAGGGCTTTTCGTGATCTTGAAATAGAGAGCTAACGGATGAGCTCACCCGCAGCGGGTTTGCTTTTAATGATTATGGAACCAATACCGATAAGAGGGGGAAACCTTTAAAAACCGGCCGTGGCCAGCTGTCGGGTGGAGCGGGGGTTAGGTATCAATCTACGTACATACATTAATCACGGTATTATTTTGTTGATTAATTCATATACTTTTTTGATTTGTAGCAAGAGTCCGATTGCCATTGTGAAAGCTGTTATACCTATTACAAACGGATTTATCATATTTGGCGGGAAGATATCAACTAATAACAGGTCTATACCAATTATTATGAACGCCACGATGGATATTACTAATAGTGTTACACCAAACACACGCAAACCACGAGATTTATTCCTGCCACCTCTTTTTAAGTCAAGAGATAAATCTTCATTGATCTCAAGTTCTGGATATACATTTTCAGTTTTATATAACCAGTCAATCATTCTTGATCGTATTGATGATAATACGCCTTCAACAGCGGTTGGATGAAACGAAAATCTAGTAACATCAACTTTTAAAACTTCTTTAATAATGTCAGCCCTTGATATATCTCTCACAGTGATATCATTTTCAAGAGAAGCAAATCTTTCTAATTCCGCAACACCTTGTCTAAGTCTATCTTCATTTATGAAGTGGAGTTTTGGATCTGTAATAACGAGCGGCCTGGCCCATTCATCCGATCTGGTCCCAGCTACGGTCCTGTATTCAGGAACAATAGTATCATCGGTCAATGATGGGTTTAATGATAAATAACCTTCAAGTTCCAATCTTGTCCAATTTTCTAAATCTTGAAACTCTAATCTCTTAGATAGTGTAAGTAATTTGGGCAGAAGAAGACTCAACGGCGCTGAGTAAGCTTCTTTAGTTATTTCAATGAACAAATGTTTAGTATTTTGATTCATATTTAATTATTACCGGTCTATGATTGTATACCTAACGGATTGAGCTCACCTGGCGCCGGGTCGTGGTTTGTAAGATCGATTATCCAGGCCGACCACCTTAACCGGCGGTCAGGTGGAGCGGGGGTTAGGCGACCATTTCATCATTAATTAACGATACTACCTTTTCAAAGTTCGCCCGTTCATTTTTTCTTGAGGACCTAACGTAATTCCATAGTGCATCAAAAATCTCTTTATCTTCTTTGAAGATACATAACAAAGGGGAGAAAGCAGTATTTAGAATAGCTAATCTAGAATCTGATTGTGTATCTATAAAGATTTTTAATAAAGCTTTGATAACTTTTTGGTCTTTACCAAATCCAATCAAGAGACGGGCAGCATCTTCCATTGTTAGGTTTGTTGATTTCTTTTCACCTAACAATATCTCTAGAAGATTATCCCGGTCTACATTCTCAAAGTTTATCCGGTGTAAAGCAGAATTAACCAATGACCTAAACTTAATATCATTTTTTCGCTTATCAGATTTTAATATTTTCTTTAACCTTGGGGCTAATTCTTTTATCTTCAAATAACCTGCCGCTTCAATTTTCCTCTCTTCTTCAATATTATTAGTAAAAGCCTGGATTACTAACCTTTTTGCTTCTTTTATTTCATCATCTTCTAGCGCGGAGAATATATACCCTCCTAATCCGTTATATAAGTAATAAGCATAATATCCAAAAACATGATAATAGAAATTAATGAAAGCTTCAGAATTATAAGGCTGCTCATTTTTGATCGTGATAGCTAGGTCATATGCTTTTGCTAGGAGTTCAATGATTTTATCTGGAAACCAATGGTTATGATTATTATTCTCATAATCTGAAATAAGATCCCATATCGCATATAAGTCCGATTCGTAGATACGATCCAGGTATTTTGAAATTTTTTCTTCCTCCCTGGAGAAATACCAATCTTCCTCCTCTGAAAGAAGACTAATAGTTTGATCAAGTACGAATATTAACTCTTCAGTTTTTGGATCCATATTTCAATTTAGGAGCATAACGTAATAGCTAACCTGCAGCCGGGTCTTTGTTTTGATGATCCATTATACGAAAACGCCCACCTTAACCGGCTGTCAGGTGGAGCGTGGGTTAGGTAGCATCAATCATTTTCAGCTTGGTTCTTGTTTTTAATTGAAATATATATGAACCCACTTAATGCACTTGCACCTGTAGCTACTGGTAAAAATAAAAGTGAGTTAAAAACTAAGAACCCCATTAATCCTTGTGGGGTTAATAGAAAGGAAAACAAACTATCTTGAACAAACTCTAATTGTTCTGGTGAGTATGCTCTGAATATCAGATTTTGATCACCAATAAAAGCTAATGCCATTCTAGCAACTATTGAAACGAAACTATCTATGATTGCAGCTGATAATCCAGCTAATGCTCCAAACTTTGCACCATTAGAGGGTAAAGAATCATTTGGCATATAATAGCCCGCAAGGATTCCCGGTGCTGGATAAAGTAGCAGAAATGAACAACACTTTATCCAATCGATAATTGCCCCAATAGCTGGGGGTAATATGTAACTAAAGAATCCAAAAATAGTTATTAGGCTAAGAACAATTCCGCCAATTAAGCCAGCTTTCATCCAAGTTTTCATAGTTCTTTCCCTATGATTCATATACCTTTGCTACCTAACGGATGAGCTCACCCGCAGCCGGGTCTTGTATTTATTGTAGCAAATCCCAGGCCGCCCACCTTAACCGGCTGTCGGGTGGAGCGGGGGTTATGTGGGTTCATCTATTACCAACGATGTCCAATAAGCTTTACCTGATCCACCCGCGCCTAAAGGATCTATTGATAGAAATTTATCTAATAGTTCCTCTTTCTTGGATAATTGATTATCTTGCTCAGCAGAGTTAATGTAGAAGAAATCTGTTTCATTGCTCGCAGCGAAATTAAGGCATTGGAACATTTTCTGACTACTTGAAAACATTGTACGGACCTCATCTTCTGAACCGATACTTTCATGATCCCAAAAGACAACCGGACAATCACCGTCGTCCATTTGCTCCCTGGTATCGAAACATACAGGACCAGCATCCCAGAATGACTCCGCTCCAAATGGAACAAGACCGATTTCAATAATCCGCTCAGGAGCCCAAGAATTGAAGCATAAATCTGTCAATGTTCCAGACCAGTTTTGTGGTGTATGCTCTGGAAATCTAATACCTTCTTCCGTCAAACGGAAAAAGTATTTGTACATCAAGAAATCCTTATATAAAGGAGGATATGAGTGGTTTATTTCCTTTTCAATTTTCTCTATATCACTCATTGTTACTTTACTTGGTATAGCTTTCCAGTTATACAACCCACTCTTACTTTTGAAAGGACGCCCTCTCATTAACCTCGGAGGCTTAAGAGGACAAGTCATAAATCCATGGCTATCCATGTAATTCAAAGCTGTATCAACAAATTTAGTTGCGATAGATTCATTCATAATGAAGCCAAATAACGAATGAGCTCACCCGCAGCCGGGTTTTATTTTAGCCCCATCACACTTCCCAGGCGCCCAACTTAACCGGCTGTCGGGTGGAGCGGGGGTTAGGATGCATCTTTTCTATCTGATCTAATCGCACTTAAGTTATAGATTACTACTACTAATAAGAGAGAGACAACAACAAACACAATACAACCAAATACTTGCTTTTCCCAATATGATGGACCATGTGGATTATAAAACGCTTCACTTGGATAGCATTCATTTAGGGAATAAATTACTGTAACTTCAACGCTAAACTCCTCATTCTCATAAATGTATGGTAAGTTGAATTTCTGCTGATCTGGAACTATAACATCAACTGGTCTATCACCCCCATACCCTGATACATTATTGTTCTCGAATAAATCAAGATAATAACTTAATCCGATTGGCATTAGCCCATTATAACTAGGGCTCAGACTCAGCATTTTCAATCCATGGTAACTCTCGATGATTTCCCAGTCGTAATACCATTTTGTTCCTTCTGTATTACTAATATATGCCCATTCCCAAGCTCTATTAGAAACAACTTTCAAGCACAGGTCTTCTGTCGGGCAAGGCTCATAATCACGATGTGATTCCATCCATTGTGATTCGGATTCTAAATATATAGGAATGTTTGTTTCATTCGTTATGTTTATTAAGTCAGAATTATCAAAACATAAATCTGGATCTTGCCTTTCAATGAAGAAATTGATTCCATCTGGAGAATTATGATCTTCGAGTTCAAAATGAACGATAAACCAATCTAATGGCAATGGCGGACTAGCTTCAGCCGAACAGGAAGCAAGTACCAATATGGCCATTATTGAAACAAGTATCCAAACGAAGAGCTTTATTATTTTGACCTTCATTATGAATCTCGTTTTGCATCCTAACGGATTGAGCTCACCTGCAGCCGGGTCTTGTTTTAATGATCCATTATCCCAGGCCATCCACCTTAACCGGCTGTCAGGTGGAGCGGGGGTTATGCAGAGGCTTTATTGTCACCTTAGCCAATAAGATTGGAAATCCGACTCACACATCTGCATTAACCAATTCCTCAACCCGGTAGCAATGCTCTCCCATTGAGATGGATCATGCTCATGAAATCCATCCAGAACAGGAGATTCCTCACCTTCCAAATTCCTGGTGTCAATTATTATGTAGTCTCCAACACCCTTAAGCATAGCGAATGGAATTAAACCCCTAACCGTTTCCCCGCCATAAACCTCAGAGAGTTTGCGACACCTAAAATCGAGCTCGTTAGCAGAAAAAACTGAGTATTCACCAAGTAGTGCGCCATTTGAAAATATATAGAAAAATTCAAGCTCTCTTGGAATTTCAAAAATCATGTTTTGTTTTAAGTCTTGCATTTTCCCAGCGGCAATGCCTTCCTGAAGTTTGAATCCAAACTCAGGATCTTTTCTAACTTCCTCTGGAAGTGACTTTATGTATTCCCTCAGAAAGTCGTACATCTTTTATTTTCCTGCTAGCCTTGAAAAAAATCGCCGATGCATAACGTATGAGCTCACCCGCAGCCGGGTTTGCATTTAATGATTATAGAACCAAAACCAATAAGGGGAAAAGATTAATAAAAGCCCGGCGTGGCAGGCTGTCGGGTGGAGCGGGGGTTAGCTGGCGCCCCATTGCATTTATTGGTCAGATAGCAGTTGGGGAGCCAGTTTATTAGGGTAACGATAATCCTTCGGTCCGCAGGGAAATTCAGACAGCCAAAGTTCAAGACCCAACAAGCTAAAATCTTCATGCATTTGAATGTAAGTCTTTGCATTAAGTATGAGGTCATTCATTGTGCCAAGCACACTTGGATTGGAGGTTCTTGCGATTGATACCTCTCTCATCTCGGCTAATTCCATGGATACGGCTCGCTCTGAAACATCTAAATGAAAAAGAAGTTCAGATAACCTTGAGCGGAAATTGGGAAGTAATTGCTTTAAGTGGCATGATAACTGATAATAATGATTGCTAAAAGATGATCAAACGATGATGCCCTTGAACAAAACGTTTCCATACCAATCTCCCATCGATTAGGTGGGGAATCCACACGGACTTGTAGCTTATCAATAATTTTCGCGTACATCTAACTGAGAACATTGGATCTTTTATTGTCCAGCTAACGGATGAGCTCACCCGCAGCCGGATGGGCTTTTAATGATTATAGATTAAGAACCAATAAAGGGAAACGAAAGACCAAATTACCAACGTGGCAGGCTGTCGGGTGGAGCGTGGGTTAGCTTACAGGAGAATAGATCCGAACTTCATTTTCAAGCCGATCTTCGAGCCGATCTTTTTCGACCTCTAAATCATACCGTGCCTGCAAGCGGAGCCAAAATCCTTCTGACAACCCAAAAAATCTTTCCAGGCGCAAGGCAGTATCAGCAGATACACCACGTTTTCCATGGACTATCTCATTAATCCGGCGAGGTGGAACACTAATGTCTTTAGCAAGACGATACTGGCTAATACCCATAGGAATTAAAAACTCTTCTAATAGGATTTCTCCAGGATGAATCGGATCAAGTTTTTTACTAGCCATAATTACTCCCTGTGGTAATCAACAATTTCAACATGATGAGCAGCCCCATTTTTCCAGACAAAACATATACGCCAGCGTTGGTTAACCCGGATACTGTGTTGTCCATCACGATCACCAACTAATTTTTCTAAACGATTTCCAGGTGGAATTCGCATATCATTAAGAACTTTTGCAACGTTGAGGAGTTCAAGTTTGCGACGGGCATTACGTTGGATGTCAGGTGGAAGTTTCCGAGAAAACTCCCGGTTAAAAACTTTCTCAGTTTCAGTATCTGCAAAGCTCTTAATCATTAGTTGTATAATAACGCATTGCGATAATAACGTCAAGCGTTACTATAGGGAAATTATTGAGAAGTAGTTTTCCTGGAAGCTAACGGAATAGCTCACCCGCAGCCGGATGGGCCTTTAATGATTATAGAACCAAAACCAATAAGGGGAAAAGAGTAATAAAAGTCCGACGTGGCAGGCTGTCGGGTGGAGCGGAGGTTAGGTGTTGCCTTTTGATTAGTCACGCCAAACGGGATATATTCCATCGTCTAACAACTTAATAATCTCACCAGTTGCCACGTTCAATTTAAAGATGCTGTAGTCCTCTATTTGAGCACACATACCTTTTGATTTTGGTACCATACACAAATGGTAAACAAGCCATTTTCCATCAGGAGACCATTGTGGTGCTGGTGGGACATCCTCAATAAGTAATTTGCTGCCTGACATAATTGCATCATAGTCTACCAATTTGGTAGTTGATAAATCATGGAGCGAAATAATATAAATACCATCGAACCAAGTATAAGCGGCCGAATTGCCGTCCGGAGAGAGTGCCGCATTTAATCCTTGCCCAATGTTTTCTGTTTCTTTTGATTCTTTATTCCACAACTTCATGGTAAATCCATAGGGGTTAACAGACCTTTGCGAATAAAGAATAAAGTTATTTGATGAAGAAACGGAGAAACTTATTATTGTCTGTAGTTCGCCTGGTTTGGAATCCTCGACTTCCACATATACACTTACCTCTTTACACTTTTCAACATCAACAAGAATTATTCTAGAATAATTATCAAGTAATATCACATGCTTTGGATCAGGTAATGGTGATGCAATCCAGCCAATTTGCCATTTTCGCCAATTGCATATAGAGATCGTTCCGTCATAATTCCAGATTGAAAAATATCCTGGGTCGCTGTGAGGATATCCGAAATCTCCTGGGGACTGACGGAATAATAACTTACTTCCATCACCAGACCATGTAGGTTGTGTTACATAGATATCAGTATTGATAACCTCTGCTAATGATCCGTCAGCATTGATGAATCCTATCTTAGGATCATCAACATCATTAGCTTCATAAACTATCTGTCTATCGGGTAAATCCGGCAGGTGTGTCCTTGAACAACTTAACAATAACAGGGTGGAAATGACCGCAAATGAAAGCAAAGCGATGCATTTCTTCATAATCTATCTGTCCTTGTCATACACCTAACGGATGAGCTAACCCGCAGCCGGGTCGTAGGTTTGTGAAGGATCAATTTCCCAGGCCATCCACCTTAACCGGCTGTCAGGTGGAGCGTGGGTTAGCCTCTTATGGATCGATGTAATCAGTCCTGCAAAGATTCAGTTTCATACAGTTATGGCAGCACCGATTTTCCAGTATTCTTGATCCAATCCTTCCTCTCTGCAAAACTTATAAAAGTCTGGGGCAAGTTTTCTAGTCATTTCTTCACAAGTATAAATTGGTTTATCACTATCTGGTATTGTCTCACCCCATCCTTCCTGAGGGTCTAAGCCATTGCTTACGGCAAGAGCAGCCATGAACACATAAACACTTTGTTGACCTTCATGGACCTCAGACAATAAAACATTACCTGGACCACTTTTTATTATTATTTCATCAAGATTATCAACGGTTTCCTGCAGGATGATTAATCCGGCAACACTGCTGACAGTGGCAATATCTGTTTGAATATGGCCTTTTGGTAGTTGAGTAAACTTGGGTCCTAATAAGCCTAGGGCCTTGCTTGAAACCGCAGACAATTTATCCCATCTTTTATTTATATCTTCTTGAGAAAAAACCATGTTGCATCCTTTTGATGATTTTCAAAGTATCAAAATAATGCCATCTAACGGATGAGCTCACCTGCAGCCGGGTTGTGGTTTGTAAGATCGTGGGTCCCAGGTCGTCCACCTTAACCGGCTGTCAGGTGGAGCGGGGGTTAGCATACCAATTTTATTATCCTAACCTCGTTAACAGATCGTCGATTGCAGCATACCAATCAGTTGGAGTATCACCACCTTCTTCCCAAAGAAGCTTTAGCTCGGAGGTATCATCATGCCTGATTATATTTACGGCTTTGCGAGTCTTTTCTACCAATTTCTCATCAGGTTTCTTCTTTTGAGATTGAATCCATTCAGGAACACCAATGGGTAGCTTCTCGAGAGGTTTTCCAATTAAGGCAGCAATAATCTCTGCAGCAGCAAGTCCCTCGCAACAAATATTTAAATCTATAAATTTCCGGGAATCTACGACCTTGGAAATCGTTTTTTCTACTAAACGAAGCTTTCTTGATTCCTTGAGATCATAAATCCAATCTAGCGCGGTGTCATTTTCGAAATTTCCAGCTCCCCATGCACCCATGTTTCTCCTCCCTTTAGAAGATGTTTGGTTATGCTAACGGATTGAGCTCACCTGCAGCCGGGTCTTGGTTTGAAAGATCATACATCCCAGGCCGTCCACCTTAACCGGCTGTCAGGTGGAGCGGGGGTTATGTTGTGAGTATATACCTAAACAAGACAAATTGAAGTGGTAGAGACAGATAGATTTATCTCCAAGCTGGGGGTTGCTGCAACAGCCCAAGAACACTCCTTATCAGACTGATTAATGTTTTGAGGTAGATCAATATTTGACTTGATGTTATTTTGTGTTAACCATATTCTTAATTGATCAAGAATCTCCAACTGTTTTGGCACTGGTAAAGCAGTATTTGAGGGGGTTTTCCAATAACTGAAACCTCCCAAAATTAAAATATCGGAAGGAGAAGAGGAATTGCCCATTTCCCATTCGATTTCAAGCATTTGCCCAGACTCTTCGTAGGAGATAGTACCCATCCGCATTGAGCTGGTCAATCGAAATGGACTTTCATCAGATTTCATATCAGCTTTGTTTTGATTATCCATAACAACATAACGGATAGCTCACCCGCAGCCGGGTCTGGTTTGAAGATCCTATCCCAGGCCGTCCACCTTAACTATGAGCTCACCGCAGCGGGTTTGCATTTAATGATTATAGAAAAAAAATAAGGGGAAAAGATTAATAGAAGCGGGTGCAGGCTGTCAGGTGGAGCGGGGGTTAGCTGGCGCCCCATTGCATTTATTGGTCAGATAGCAGTTGGGGAGCCAGTTTATTAGGGTAACGATAATCCTTCGGTCCGCAGGGAAATTCAGACAGCCAAAGTTCAAGACCCAACGAGCAAAATCTTCATGCATTTGAATGTAAGTCTTTGGATTAAGTATGAGGTCGTTCATTGTGCCAAGCACACTTGGATTGGAGGTTCTTGCGATTGATACCTCTCTCATCTCGGCTAATTCCATGGATACGAGCTCGCTCTGAAACATCTGAAATGAAAAAGAAGTTGCAGATAACCTTGAGCGGAAATTGGGAAGTAATTGCTTTCTCTCTCGAGAGTGGATGATAACTGATAATAATGATTGCTCACTTACAAAGATGATCAAACGATGATGCCCCTTGAACAAAACGTTTCCATACCAATCTCCCATGCGATTAGTTGGTTGTGGTGGGGAATCCACAGCTGGTACTTGTAGCTTATCAATCAATTTTCGCGTACATCTAACTGAGAACATTGGATCTTTTATTGTCCAGGAATTATTGCCGAATCGATATTGAGAATTCTGGAGCTTACTTAACTGACATTGGAGAAATAAATGCACCTGTGTTATTGCATTAATGATTTTTTTGTTCAAAATGAAGTTGTGTTCTATTGGATATGAGTATTTGGTTTGAATAGGAAGGAATTAGAATTGGAGTTTTTGATACTACGTGTGGAAATAAAGAATTCGTTAGATGAGCTGTATTATAAATAATCACCACCTAACGGATTGAGCTAACCTGCTGCCGGGTCGTGGTTTGAAGGATCGATTTCCCAGGCCGCGCACCTTAACCGGCAGTCAGGTTGAGCGGTGGTTAGGTAGCCTCTTATGGGTCAATGTAATCAGTCAGTCAAAGACTCCACCTTCAAGAAAAAATTATGCAGATCGATCATTTTTTGACCTGCAAATGTTCCGCAACTTGGAGCAGAAAATGCGGTGGTCAGTTCAATATCATTTTGTAACTTCTGACTATTTACCGCGATAATGATATTTGCTTCGTTTGCGCCGCGAAGGCTGTATCTTACATAATCTCTCTTAAATTGCTTCATAGACTTCGCTTTTGATGCCTTATAAGCTGGCCAATCACTTTCCTTGTTGTTTTTCCATTCAGGTGGATAATCATCCTCATCCATATATTCACAATCAAAGAATTTGCTTTCAATAATTGGGCCTATTTCATCTGGATGATCAAAAGCTATTTTTATTGCTCCATCATCTTTTTCAATATAAGCTCCAAGGAAATAATAAGATGATACGATTATGGCTTCTTTGCTATTTCTCGAAATAAAAACACTACACTGGTTCACAAATTTCATGCTTGGTTTACTTGTGGGTTCTTTCCCTGGAAATAGTTTCATAATCATCCAATTATGGCTACCTAACGTTCTGCCCATGCGAGGTTAATCAGTGTCTTCGAATGTAAGCATTATCGCCTAGAGTGCTACCGATAAGAAGCAGGATTTCATCAGAAATGACCTAACGTTAATTATCTTACAAATGCGCGATAAGCACTTAGGCGTTATCGTGCAATAGAACTGCCTAAGGTATTGATTCTTGTCCCTGGTCCTAGCTATAATCGCAGTATAGCATATTCGTTCTCATCAAGGGGGTTGGATGACTGAGAAGAAACTCCTCGACCGCGTCCGTGAGGTCCTGCGCCGCAAGAACTACGCCTACCGCACTGAACAGGCTTACTTGTCCTGGATCAAGCGTTATATCTTCTACCACAACCTGAAACACCCTGCAGACCTCACCGAACCCGATATCGAATCCTTCCTGACCTATCTCGCCGTTGACCGCAGGGTAGCTCCTTCTACCCAAAATCAGGCGCTGGCAGCCCTCAAGTTTCTTTACCAAGAGGTCCTCCACCTCCCCCTTGACGAAGATATTCTCCCCGTCCCTGCCAAACGCTCCAAACACCTGCCCGTGGTGCTCAACCGGCGGGAGGTCCAGGCCCTTTTATCCCATTTGAGTGGTGTTCACCTGTTAATCTGCCAGCTGCTCTACGGTGCCGGCCTGCGGGTCTCCGAAGGCCTCCAGATGCGGATCATGGACATCGACTTCGACCGGGGCGAGATTATTGTCCGCAGCGGCAAAGGGGGCAAGGACCGCCGCACCATGTTGCCGGAGGTGGTTCGGCCGGCATTGAAACGCCATCTTAAAGCGGTCAAGCTGGCCCACGAGAACGCGCTGGCAGCAGGCCATGGTACTGTGGCGCTGCCCCGGGGACTGGCCCGTAAATATCCCGGCGCGGCCAGCGAATGGGGCTGGCAGTATCTCTTCCCGGCTCCCAAGCCCTCCACCGACCCTCGCACAGGCGCCTTCAGGCGCTACCACCTGCATCCCTCGGGAGTACGGCGGGCTGTCCGGGAGGCGGCCCGCAGAGCGGGTTTGACCAAACATGCCACCCCCCATACCTTCCGGCACAGCTTTGCCACCCACTTGCTGGAGGATGGCTACGACATCCGCACTGTCCAGGAGCTGTTAGGCCACGCCGATGTCAAGACCACCATGATCTACACCCATGTGCTTAATAAAGGAGGCAAGGGAGTGAAAAGTCCCCTGGATGGAATTATTAAGGGAAAAGAAATCAGTAAACGGTGATCAGTAATCGGTAATCAGTATTCCGGGATAAATCTCAGGAAAGCACTTAAGGACAGTGGTTTCCTGGTCGCTATCTTCAATTTTCAATTGGATCCCAAGCGCAGGATCGGCTTCCCCCAGCCAGCCTTAAGTTAGAAAATCCCGCAGGTCAAACACTTGGGAGAGAGCCGTAAAGGCCAGGCTGTGCCGGAATAGGCCGCTTTTGATCTCCCCTTTGAGCTCCTCCAGACTTAACACCGCGACGGTCCAGGTTTTCCCCCTTCTCCTGGGCTGGTGGGGCGGTCTTATGCGCGTCCCGGGCCAGCCAGTGGTGGCAGCGGTTGTTGATATAAGCCGGGTTGGGCGCCACCCAGCCCAGATAAACCCAATCCCCGCTGCTGAATCCGGTCTCTTCTAGGAGCTCCCGAGCTGCGGCTTCGCGGGAATCCTCTCCCGGCTCGACGATCCCGGCCGGGATCTCCAGCGTGATCTCGCCACTACCAAAGCGGTACTGCTGAACCAGCACCAACCTGCCTTCCGGAGTTAACGCTACCACGTTGACCCAGTCCGGCGCTTCCAATACGGTGGCTTTTACGGTGTGTCCATTGCGGGGGTTTTCCAGCCAATCGAACCGGGTCCGAAACAGGGTCAGGTCGGGGCCGGGTTCTGTTTTGATATGTTTCCAGCTTTTAAGGGGATTGGAGTCGTTCACGGATGCCATCCTGATAGGTTAAACGCTCAACGTTAAACGTTAAACGTTCAACGTTTAACGACTTCCGTTGCTCAATAGAAGACTGCTTACAAACGGATATTTTAATCCACCGTTAACGTCTTACTCAGGTTTCTCGGGAAATCTGGGTCATACCCCCGCGCCAGGCTGCAGCGGTAGGATAGCAGTTGCAAAGGAACCACACTCAACAGGGCCACCGCGGCCGGGACCAGATCTGCTGGCAAGTCTGGTTTCGGTATGATCAGCGTCTGGTGGGCATTGGCATCCAGGCGGGGGTCCTCCAGGCCGATGGCGATGACATGACCGCCCCGGCAGGTAACCTCGTTGATCCCGCTGACGATCAAGGGGATATCCTCGGGTCCGGCGGTGAAGATCACCGGGTAGCCGTCATAAACCGCGGAAAGCGGACCATGTTTAAACTCGGTCGACAGCATGCCCTCGCAGTGGGCATAGGTGATCTCCTTGAATTTCAAGGCGCCTTCCAGGGCCACCGGGTAGGTCAGTCCGTAGCCCAGGCTGTAAAGATCATCCCATCCGTCCAGCTTCTCGACCAGGGGCTCGATTTGTTCTTCTGTCTTCTCAAGGGTCAGGTCGATCAGGTCCGGTATCTTCCGCAGTGGGGACGTTTTATGTCCGCCCCAGCGCAGGGCGATATAGAGCAGGGCCAGAACCTGGTTGAGATAGGTCTTGGTGGCCGGCACGCTGATCTCGTATCCGCAAGCCAGGGGTAGGTGCACGTCGCTGATCAGGGTCAGGGTCGATCCAACCACATTGACCAGGTCGAGCACGCCCATGCCCCGGGCCCGGGCGGCCTCCACGGCATTGATAACATCCTTGGTTTCTCCGCTCTGGGTGATGAATATCCCCACATCCTCCGGCCCCACCGCATTTCCGTACTGGGCCGAGAATTGGGGCGCTATCACGGGGATGGCAGACCGGCCGGCGAATTTGTTAAAGTAGATCGATCCCAGCAGTCCTGCATGGTAGCTGGTGCCGCAGGCGATGACATAGATGTCCCGGGCCTGGTCCAGTTTTTCAATGAATTGGTCCACCTCAATGGTTCTATCCAGTAGATCCAAAAGTTCCCCGGCCACCTTGCTCTGCTCGTGGATCTCCTTGAGCATGAAGTGAGGATAGCCTCCTTTCTGGGCTGCTTCCATGCTGTCTTCCACGATCTCCGGGTCGCGCTCAATGATCGATCCATCTTCTACGCTGGTGATCTCATATCCCCCTGCCCAGAAGCTGATGATCTCGCCGTCCTGCAGGCGCAGGATCTGTGGTGTGAGGGGCAGGATCGAGGGCAGGTCAGATCCGATGCATACCATATCATCAGTGATCCCGGCCACCAGGCCGGAGCCCATCTTGATGGCATAGAGGCGGTCTTCGCCCACTGCCCCGATCACAAAACTATAATCGCCTTCGAGGTCTTTGGTGGCCATCCGGATAGCTTCCACCATCCCGTGTCCCCGGTCCACATAGCGCTCCACGGCATGCACGCAGCTCTCGCCATCATTTTCAGATCGCACGGTCATACCCTCGGCCCGGAATTCACTCATCAGTTCGACATTATTGACCACATTGCCGTTGTGGGCTCCGACCAGGTCGCCGTCAGAATCCAGGTGGGGTTGGGAATTGATCTTCGAAGGGGCACCGAAGGTGGCCCAGCGCAGCTGCAGGATGGCCCGGTCCCCGGTCATTTCCGCGAAGTTGTACTTCTCCGCCACTTCCTGGACCTTGCCGGCATCCTTCCGCAAATCGATTTCCCCTTCCGCGGGAAGAGTAGCTGCCCCAACAGTGTCGTATCCCCGGTATGACAAACGCTCCCCGGCTCCAATCAGGATAGGACCGAGCTCGATGGTTTCCCTGGTTACAATACCAAAAATGCCGCACATAGTTTTCACCCTCCTGGAGAGGTGTTGGTTTTGAGCCATTATTCTACCATTTCAGCCCAGGTAAATAGTCATCAGTTGACTTGATTTGGGCCAGATCCTGATCCATCCTCAAGCTAAGACCCACCTGTTATTCGATGATAAAATAGTCATATCTTGTGAGCGAAAATAGGTGAGGATAGACATATGGGTGAAAGCATATCCCGGGAAGATTTCCGACGGCTGGCTGAGCTGGCCTCTCTGGAGCTACCGGAAGAAGAAGCAGAGTATCTAAGAAAGGAATTGAACAACCAGATGATCTCCATAGAGGTCCTGGAGTCCATTCCGATTGACGCTGAAACTGGCAAGGCAGCCCACGGTCTGCCCTATACAGACCTTAACAGCGCTCCACCACGGGAGGATATCAGCCGCCAGGATCCCAACCGCCAGGCGATCCTCGACCAGGCCCCGGAATTGGAGGATGGCTACATTGTTGTCCCGGATATCTCTCACCAGGAGCTGGAGTAAGGCATGAAGACTTGTGATCTACCTGCTTATACTGTCGCTGACCTGATCAAGACCAAGCAGATCTCTGCGGAGGAAGTCCTGGAAGATACCCTGGAGAGGATTCACCAGGTAGACGGGCGCCCAGGGGAAGTTGATGCCCCCGAAGCGCACTCGAAGGAAGATCTCTCCACAGTGCATGCCTTCACACTGGTCACGGAAGACTACGCCAGGGAGCAAGCCCGGAAGATTGACCGGCTAATCCAGGAGGGAGTCAATCCCGGCCCGCTGGCAGGTGTGCCCTATACAGCCAAGGACATCTTCACCGTAAAAGGGATCCGGTCGACGGCCGGGTCCAAGATACTTTCCAACTACATCGCGCCCTACTCGGCCACCGTGGTAGAACGCATGGAAGCTGCTGGCGCGGTGATGCTCGGCAAGGTCAATCTGGACGAGTTCACTTATGGATCCTCCAGCGAATCCTCCGCCTATAAACCAGTGCCCCGTAATCCCTGGGATACCAGCCGTGTGGTAGGGGGGTCCTCCGGCGGAAGCGCCGCTGCAGTCGCGGCTGGAGAAGGCGCCATTTCCCTGGGAACGGATACCGGGGGCTCGATCCGGCACCCGGCATCTTTCTGCGGCACAGTAGGTTTAAAGCCAACTTACGGCCGGGTCTCACGCTACGGCTTGATCGCCTTTGGGTCTTCCCTGGACTGCCCGGGTCCGCTGACCAGGAATGTCACCGACGCAGCCCTTGCTCTCCAGGCTATCGCCGGCCAGGACCCCCGCGACGCCACCTCGGCTACAGTGCCCGTTCCGGATTATCTGGCAGAGATGGAAAAAGATATTCGAGGCATCCGAATCGGTCTATCCGAGGAATTCTTCCGCGTGACCTATTTTGATGCGGAATCCATGGAGCTGGTTGAAAATCCTATCGATCCCCAGATCCAGGACGCGGTGCTCAGCGCGGCCGGTTTCCTGGCCCAGCTGGGCGCGGATATCGTCACTGATGTGCCGCTGCCTCACACCCAATATGGCGTACCGACCTATTTTGTGATCTCCCGGGTGGAGGCTTCTTCCAACCTGCTCCGCTTTGATGGGGTCAAATATGGCTATCGGACAGAAGAGACCTTCACGGACCTTCTTGAGCTTTACCGCAAGACCCGCGGTGAGGGATTTGGGATCGAACCTAAATTGCGCATGTTGATGGGTATCTACCTCAGCGCAGCCCAGTTTGACAAGGGTTATTACGAAAGAGCCCTGAAAGCCCGGGCCTTGATGCGGGGTGATTTTGAAACCATTTTCGATCCCAAGGGAAAATACCGCCTGGATGCCCTGCTGACGCCCACCGCGCCTTCAACAGCCTTCCCGATTGGCAGCGTCTACGGCGATTCGGTCTTGATGCAGTACTCCGATCAGCTCACTGCTACAACAGATCATGCGGGCATTCCCGGACTGTCCTTCCCGGTGGGCTTTGACCGGGACAATCTGCCTATTGGCGCCCAGGTTTTGGGACCGGATTACAGCGAAGGGCAGCTGCTGCGGATCGCCCACGCCTATGAAAAAGTGACCGCAGCTGAAGATTGGCGGAGTTTGCAGCCCCCCGTGATTGCTGGCCTGCCTTCCTGACTCAGCAGCCGCACATAAAGGGAAGATCAGACCGGGGGAGAGAACAGACTTCCAGATGGGAGAAAGATGGTCGATTGGATTGCCTTTGACGCCGATGATACCTTGTGGCGCAATGAGGAATATTATCTGGATGGCAGGGACCAGTTCTTCCAGATCCTGGGAAGATATGGCCTGCAACCACAGGAAATGGCGGATTTCGACCGCTTTGAGGTCGATAATATCCCCTATTTCGGTTATGGAGCGATGAGCTTCATCCTTTCCATGATCGAGCTGGCTATCGAGATCACGGAAAACAAGATCCATCCCGCTGATATCCAGCAGATCATTCAACTGGGGAAAAAGATGCTGACCCATGAAGTGATCCTGTTTCCGGGTGTGGAGGAATTGCTGGAATCCCTGTCAGTCGAGTTTCCTCTGATGCTGATCACCAAGGGGGACCTGTTCCACCAGCAGCGAAAATTCAAGGATTCAGGTTTAGAGGATCATTTTCAGGCCCTTGAAGTGGTCAGCGAAAAAGATCAATCCGTATACAGCGAGATCCTTGATCGGTATGGGATCCGCCCCGAACGGTTTTTAATGATCGGCAACTCTCTGCGTTCGGATATCCTTCCTGTACTGGATCTGGGCGGCTGGGCACTTCACCTGGCCGGCCATCCTACCTGGTCCCATGAGGATGACCCTCTTGTGAAATCCTTCCCCGAGCGCTACCTGGAGGCGGAGGGCATTCCCCAGGTATATCAATGCCTGCTCGAGGCAGGTTTGGTTCAGTGATAAATGAATAGTGCCATGTACCTGGCTGCCTGGGGAATCTTCACATTGCTGCTGCTTGGTTTCACGCTGTCCCGACCCCATCCCTACCGCTTTCCTCGATTCCTGGCTTTTGAGAGCATCCTGACCCTGTTATTTCTGAACGCCAGGGCTTGGTTCCAAGATCCCCTTTCAGTTCACCAGCTGCTCTCCTGGCTCTTCCTTGCCGGGTCATTGCTCCTGGCGGGGGGCGGTTTATACCTGATCAAGACCCGCGGCAACCCGTCCGGGGATCTTGAGGAAACAACTACCCTGATCACAACCGGCCTGTATTCTTATATCCGCCACCCACTTTATGGCTCTCTGATCGCCTTCGGGCTGGGCGCTTTTCTAAAGGATCCCTCTCTGGTTGGGGCTGCTCTGGTAATTTCAACATTCCTGGGAGCGCAGATGACAGCCCGAATCGAAGAAATCCATAATCTGGAACGCTTCGGGAGTATTTACCAGGACTATATGGAGAGGACCAAACGGTTCCTACCATTTATATATTAGATGAGTAAGGCAGGAATGTTATGACCAAGATCCTTGAAAAACAAGGTTGGCATTTGCTGACAGCAGCACTGCTGGCTGCAGGAGTCTGGTTGGCTGCCCGATGGATGGGCCTGTCAGGTACCGCCCTGGGCCTATCCACCGGAGCCTGGCTGGTACTCGCGGTGGTCCTGCCTATTCTCCATCAGTTTTATGTGGTCCTGCTCTGGAGGGGAGAATACCATTATCAGTGGCTGTCCCGGAAATATGGGAAGTGGGCTTTTCGGGTTTGGGCAATCGGGTTCATGATCCTTTTTTTATCCCGCCCGATCACGATCCTGGCCCTGGGGACCGCTGACCGAGGGAGTCTGCCTGTCCCGCCCTGGTTGAATATTCCCTTGATCGGGATCTTGACCCTGATCTGTATCTATATGGGGTATTCTTTTATAAGATATTTTGGGGCCAAGCGCGCCCTGGGCATGGACCATTTTGAACCCGATCTCTATCGGGAACTACCTTTTGTGAGGGAGGGGATCTTCAGGTGGTCTTCCAATGCCATGTACACCTATGCTTTCCTGGCGCTGTGGCTGATCGGCCTGGCCTTCCAGTCCCGGGCTGCTTTGGTGGGAGCTCTTTTCAACCATCTTTTTATCTGGGCCCACTATTTTTTTACTGAGCTCCCGGATATGCGGGCCATATATGGTGAAAAATGACCCAAAATCATAATCCCGGGAACTTTTCCTCCTCCTGCCTCGTCATCTAGTAACAGAGTTATATCTGTTCTGGAGGTGAGTTATGGAAACCAAATTTCGACCTCATTATAAATGGCTTCTCTGCCTGGCCCTGGTCATGGGGGCTGTTTTTGGCTTTACGGGCACTGCCCGGGCAGACGGGATCATCATCCCTGATCCTCCCCCATTTCCCGAACCTGTGCTCTTTGAAGAGAGCTGGTTGAGCATCCGCTACCATCGAGTGACTGTGTCGATCGAGAATCAGATCGCCGTCACCCGGGTGGAGCAGGAGTTTGTGAACGATCTTGACTGGGAAGTTGAAGGGACCTATATCTTTCCCATACCCACGGGAGCAACCATATCAAAATTCGTGATGTGGGTGGATGGTGTGCCCCTGGAATCCCGGATCCTGCCGGCAGAGGAAGCCCGCCAGATCTATGAAGCGATCGTGCGTGAGCGGCGGGATCCTGCCCTGCTGGAATATATCGGCAGGGATGCGGTCCAGGCTCGGGTCTATCCCATTCCGCCTGGCGGAAGCCGGGTGATCGAGCTGGAATACAGCCAGGCTTTGGAAATGGATCAGGGACTGGTCAAGTATCTCTACCCGCTGAACACGGAAAAATTTTCCGCCCAGCCCTTGGAGGAATGTGCAGTCCGGGTGGAGCTGGTTTCACCCTCAGCCGCTGCGGAGCGTATATTCTCCTACCCATCAGGACCGATTGTCGATCGTAAGAGAAGGGGATTACCGGGCTGTAATGGGGTATGAGGAATATGACCTATTGCCTGATCAGGATTTTGAGCTCATTTACTCTGTCAGTGAGGAAGATGTAGGACTCAATCTGCTGCTTTATCCAGATGCTGAGCGAAATGGTTCCTATGAGCGGGGTGGATATTTCCTGCTGATGGCTGCGCCATCTGTGAAAACAGATCAGATCGTCCCCCGGGATATCATCCTGGTGCTGGACACCTCTGGTTCCATGGAGGGAGTAAAACTGGACCAGGCCAAAGAAGCTGCCAGTTATGTCCTGGAGCATCTCAACCAGGAAGACCGATTCAATGTGATCGCCTTTTCCACCGGGATCAGGCGTTTTTCTGCTGATCTGCAGCCTGTTTCATTGGCCAGCCAGGCAGTCTCCTGGATCAATAAGATGCAGGCGTTGGGCGGCACCAATATCAACCAGGCGCTTCTGGAAGCATTGGCTTTCAACAGCCAGGCTGATCAAGAGGCGTCCCGGCCGCAGGTGATCCTGTTCTTGACTGACGGCCTTCCTACAGAAGGGGTCACGGAGGTGGAGCAGATCCTGGCCAATATTGGAGCTACAGCCCCTGCCAATACCCGCCTTTTCTCCTTTGGTGTAGGGGACGATGTCAACACTGAACTGTTGGATATCCTGGCGGAAGAGAACCGCGGTTTGGTCAGCTATGTCCGCCTGGATGAGCGGATAGATGAGGAGGTGTCCTCACTGTACGCAAAGATCCAGACACCCGTATTAACGGATCTCGAGATCGATTTTGGGAATGTCCTGGTGGAAGAGCTTTATCCCCCGGAGATGCCTGACCTGTTCGCAGGTTCTCAGCTGCTCATCACCGGCCGCTACCGACTGCCCCTTGGAGTATCCGGCCGAGAGGAGATCGAGCTGACAGGCATGGTTGGTTCAGTGAGCAAGAGCTACAAGTACAAGGTTGATTTTGACCCGGATGTGCTTTCTCCGGAAGGGCACAGCTTTATTCCCCGCCTGTGGGCAGCCAGGAAGATCGGTTATTTACTGACCCAGATCAGGCACCAGGGAGAGAACTCAGAGTGGGTCGAAGCAGTGATCCAGCTAAGCCTGCAGTACGGGATCATCACCCCCTATACTTCGTTCCTAATTGAAGAAGAGGAGCTCTTCTACAGTGAAGGCAGAGACGAGGCCGCCGAGAATCTTGTAGAAGCATTTAGCGGTCCATCCTCAGGAGCAGATGCAGTGGGCAAGGCGGATGCCGAATCCAGCCTGCGAGCAGCGGAATCCGTGCCACAGGTTTCAATATCAGGCGATGATATGGCACAAGGAGTCCGGGAACGGGCAGTTAAACATGTGGGAGAGAAGGCCTTTTTCTTCCAGGATGGAACCTGGATGGACAGCCTTTTTGAACCGGAAAGAATGGACCCGGTCCTGATTGAGTTTGGCTCAAGTGCCTACTATGATTTCCTTGATGCCCGACCTGCCTGGGGTAAGTACTTTGCCCTGGGTCAGGAGGTGATCTTTGTAGAGGGGAAGGATGCTTACCGTATCACGACGGGCCCGGGAGGTGTTGAAGACCTGCCAGATGATTTTGATACTGTAGGAAGTGGGACTGAGGAGGAAGGCCGGCAAGACAACGGGTTGTTCTCCAATTGGCGGTCGATCTGCTCCTCTCCCTGGTTAGTTGGCCTGGCCCTGTTGGCATGGGTCTGGCGCCGTTAGGAGTTAAGGGCCAGTATAGAATAGAAAAGAGCCGGGAGAGAACCCCGGCTCTTTTTGGATCGAGCTGGAGATCTTATTCGTCTTGGGATTGAAACCGGGGGGCGAAGCGGTTATAGAGCCAGGCAACCAGCAAGCCGAGCAGGAATCCATCCACAAATCCATACCCCAGGGCTACCAGGCTGCCGACTGGGCTGACAGTGAACCCCCGGTACCAACGGCCCAGCAGGGTGACCTCATGAGTGATCCCTTCGAAGAGGATCATCCACCAGGTCAGAAAGAACCAGTTTACTCCCCAGACAAGTCCGGTTGCCAGGGCAAAGGCTTTGATATTGAGTTTCATGGGAACCCTCCTTCCTTGTTTGATGATCTCCTTTTGATTATATATAAAAAATAACCATTTTCAGCTCTAAAAGAGAGCCATTTTGTCCCTGAGTGGGCGATACCAATAACAATTAAGTAAAAATTGTGTAAACATTCACAAAAGTCCTCCAAAAACAGAGTGTAACATGGTAATATAGGGCTTGTTACACGCCAGATTTATGAGTGGATAAGGGGGTCGGGGATGGTTGTGTGGCCTTGTTTACAGGTTTTGCACGGGAGGTTATTGGTATGAAGACTTTATTGATCCTGGGCGCCGGCACAGGGGGAACGATGGTGGCCAATAAGATGGTCCACGAACTGGACTCCCGGGAATGGAACATTATCCTGGTGGATAAGGATGAGACGCACTATTATCAGCCAGGATTATTGTTCATCCCTTTTGGTATCTATTCACCCCTTGATGTTGAAAAACCCAAACGTGACTTCATTCCCAGGGGAGTGAAGTTGATCCTTTCAGATATCGAGCTTATCGAGCCGGAGATGAACCGCGTGATTTTAGCCAAAGATAATCAGGTGATCTCCTATGATTACCTGGTGATCGCCACCGGGACTTCTATCCAGCCCGCTGAGACAGAAGGATTGCTTGATGGGGGAGGATGGCGGAATAACATCTTTGATTTTTACACACCCGACGGCGCAGCAGATCTGGCTCGATTCCTGAAATTCTGGAAAGGCGGTCGCATGGTGGTAAATGTGGCGGAAATGCCCATTAAATGCCCGGTCGCGCCCCTGGAATTTCTATTTCTAGCTGACTGGTATTTTCATGAGAAAGGGCTGCGTGACAAGGTCGAGATAGTTTTCGCCACGCCATTGGACAGTGCCTTCACAAAACCTCGGGCAGCCGCCATTTTGGGAGATATGCTGGAAAGAAAAAACATCTTATTAGAACCTAACTTCAATATCGGCCAGGTCGACAATACAAAACAGGCTATCAGCTCCTGGGATGGGCGGGACATTTCCTATGACCTGCTGGTAACTATACCGACGAATATGGGCGCTGAAGTGATCAAAAAATCCGGCTTGGGCGATGAGCTCAATTATGTCCCGATAGACAAACACACCCTGCAGTCCACCACCTATGAGAATATTTGGGTGATCGGAGATGCTGGCAATGCGCCGACATCCAAAGCCGGCTCAGTGGCCCATTTTATGCTGGATGTGTTAATCGAGAATATGCTGCGGCACATGGAAGGGCTTGCCCCCAGGGCTGCTTTTGATGGTCATGCTAACTGTTTTATTGAGTCTGGATTTGACCAGGGCATCCTGATCGATTTCAACTACGATGTAGAGCCGCTCCCTGGTAAATATCCTCTGCCAGGACTTGGACCTTTCTCCTTGCTGAAAGAATCGCCTGCCAATCATTGGGGCAAGATGATGTTCCGCTGGGTGTACTGGAACGTATTGCTCAAAGGCGGGGAAATGCCCTTTGAATCGCAGATGACCATGGCTGGAAAGTGGAGCTAAGAGATGGCAATCGAAAAAGAAATCACTGCTCTCCATCATAAAGTCGATACCCTGACCGAACAGATGGCGTTCCTGACCGAACAGGCGGAATCCCAGATGCGCCGGGCTCAGGAGTTTGAAGAATTGAAGGCTGATTTGATTCCTATTGGGAACCAATTGGTCAACTTAACCATCCGGGAATTGGAGGAGGTGGGCGCTGAATTCGAGCTGGAAGATCTGCTCTACCTGCTCAAGCGTGTCCTTCGCAATACCAACTTGATCTTGGCCATGATGGACCGCTTCGAAGCCCTGATGGGCATCGCCGATGAAGTTGAACTGCTTGGCAAGCAGGTCTTCTCGACGGTGGTAGAGGAACTGGACCGGTTGGAAAGTAATGGGACATTCATCCAGGGTGGAGCAATGCTGCGATCCCTGAGTGACGGGGAGACCCTTGGCGATTTGAACCGAGCTCTGCAAGCATTTGTCACTGAACCGGAGGGAGGCTCGCCATCCATCTTTTCCATCCTGAAGGAAATCAACCGGCCAGAAGCCAGGCGGGGTTTAGGCCGCCTGCTTAATGTGCTCAACGCCCTGGGTACCTCCCGGGGAGAAATATAAATAATAGTGTCGATAAAAGGAGAATAGTAATGACTCTGGATATTTTGGATAGCGTAGCTTTTGATGACGACGGCTTTATGGTAGACGCTTCTGACTGGACAATGGAAATTGGCCAGGCTATTGCCGAAGCCTTAGAGGTAGCCCTGACCGACCGCCACTGGCAGGTGATCAATTTTGCTCGTAGCGATTTCGAAAATAATGGGGAACCACCTACATTGCGCCGCATCACACAGCAAACCGAGATCAGCATGAAGGAAATGTATCAGTTATTCCCGGACGGCCCGGCGAAAATTGCTGCCAATATTGCTGGACTAAAGAAACCGACTGGCTGCATCTAATACTAAAAATAGGAGATCAAAATGGCTAAACCTTCTCGAGCTCTACATCAAAGTTCTGGGACCAATGGGAAACGCAAACTGGCCCTGGTGGCATCCAAGGGGTCCCTGGATATGGCTTATCCGCCCCTGATCCTTGCCAATGCTGCCAGGATGAGCGGGATTGATGTGGAAATGTTTTTCACTTTCTGGGGTCTGGATATCATCACTAAAAAGAAAATGGGCAAACTGAATGTCGCTACGGTTGGTAATCCCAATATGCATCCCTGGTTTGGGATCCCCACTTTGCTGGGTGCCCTGCCAGGCATGTCCGCAGCAGCTTCCTGGATGATGCGGGGCGAGATCAAGAAGCTTGGTTTTCCCCGTGTCCCTGAATTCATCGAACTGGTGATCGATGCTGGTGCCAAGGTGTATGGCTGCCAAATGTCCATGGATATGATGAAATTGACGGTGGATGACCTTGTAGAAGGCGCAACCGTGCTGGGAGCCATGGAGTTTATGGAGCTCACCGATGGGGCCCAGATCGTCTTCGTCTAGGAAATACTGGATTACAACACAAAGCCCTGAACGTTGGTGTTCAGGGCTTTTTTGTTTCTAGGAATCAGACGTAAGTCTATTTCTTATCCTCTTCTACAACCTGTTCGGTCTTGCCTGAGGCCAGATGGTATCTCGCAGGACTCTCCCCGGCTCTGAAACCGCAGATCATGATCAGGGCATTTGTGACCGTTTGTCCAGGATTATGCCATTTGTGTTCTAGATCGGCAGAGAAAAGCAGGGCGTCCCCGGCTTCCAGCGTATAGGTTTCATCGCCTACCTGATATACCAGTTCACCCCGGAGACAGAAAACAAACTCGTTCCCGGTATGGGTCATTGGGAATCTGCCGCTGCTGCTGCCAGCTTCCAGGGTGATCATAAAGGGCTCAACCAATCCTTCATAATGTTCGCCCCCCAATCCTTCCCAGAGGCCGCGATAAAGAGGAATGCGGTTGCGCTCGGAAGATTTGATCAATACCACATCCTGTTTGGGAGGAGTCTCCTCAAAAAATGCTGTTACGGGAATTTCAAGGGCGGTGGCGATCTTGTAGAGAGTGCTTACAGAGGGAGAGGACAATCCCCTTTCGATCACACTAAGAGCGTTGGCGGACAATCCGCTCAGGCGTCCCAGGGCTCGAATGGATAGATCCCGTTCTTCCCTGAGTTCACGCAAGCGTTCGCTGATATTGACTGAAAGAGCTTCCTGGTCGAAGATATCCATGCTATCCTTTTGATAGATTGCTGTTCTGATTATATCAAAAGAAACGCTGACCCGAAAAAAAGACCTAACTATGCCCTGAGTACAACTTTTACGGGAGATTTCCGTATATAATAGTGAAAATAGATATCAAGTACAGGAGATAGTTAATAATGGATAATGAAGTTAAACGTTTGTACCGTTCAAAAGATGACCGCATGATTGCTGGTGTTTGCGGAGGCATAGCCGAGTATTTTGGTATTGACCCTACGCTGGTCCGCCTCCTGTTTGTGTTAGGCGCGCTGGGAACCGTGAGTGGATTATTCTGGGCATACTTGATCATGGCGATCATCGTACCTGAGTAAATTCCCGCTATCAATGAATATGTAGCTGGAAAAGCTATAGGTCACAGGCCTGTTCCGGTTTGGATAAGAAAAAAGCCCGATTCCGGGCTTTTTTCATTGATCCATCGGCTGTATGGATTTTTTTATTCTATGAAGATCTCCACGTGTTCTCCATCTTCCTCATCGATCACGTCAACGATCTTGCCGATCATATTCTCAGAGAGGGCTTCTTTGACCGCATCCAGCATCTGGCCATTCTCCATTTCTGGTACGTACTGGGCAGCTATGTTGAGCCCGGCATCCACCAGGCGCATGGGCAAATTCACATTCACCTTGGTCTTTCCGGAGGCCATATCGGTGACCCGCACCCGAAGCATCTGATTTGCCAGATTGCGGCGAGGCTCCACCCTGGGTTTTTCACTTCTTAGCGAGAGAGCGGCCAGCAACTGGGCCCCTTCTTCCGCTGTGATTTTCTCTTCGCTGATCATTTTAAGGATTTTCATCCTTTCTTCGCTGGTAACCATCTTCGACTCCTTCTCGGTGCTATTCCTAGCCGATGTATATATTAACTTTTTCTCCGTCTTCTTCATCCTCAACATTGATGGCCAATGGGCTGTCGCCAGGAGAGTAATCACCCAGGGCTAACAGCACCCCTTCCACGCCCGAGGGCATATCTGGGATCCATCTGTGGAATGTCTTGATGCTCCAGGCAAAGAACCTGATCGGGAGAGGGAAACTAAGGGATATCTTTTGAGGGCTTTCTCCAGGTTTCTGCAGGATGCGGATGTGGATCCAGGGTCCGGTGCGGCTGTTCCAACCCAGGGCCATAACTCCCAGACCGATCAAAAAGGGGATCCAGGCTGCAATAAACCCCAATCCTATTCCCTCGGCTGACCAGCCCCAGTACATCAGAGCTCCCCCCAGCACCGTGATCCCCACACCAATCCAGAACGGGATCACCCACCACTGACGCCATTTATCCATTTCTTCTGAGGTGATCTCGGGTGCAGTATCCTCGCTTTCAGTTGTTGTTGGTGGGTGGAGCATCTCTTCCCTGGCCTGCAGGTACTCTTGATCCTCTGCTTCCCAACTTATAGTAAGTGCTTCTAACAACTTCAGGCCTTCTTCGGAGCTGATCTTCCCCTGCTGGATCATCTCCAGGATTTCCAAACGCTCATCGGATTGAGTCATCATTTTCTTTTTCCCTCCAAAGCGTTCAGTAATTCTTCCGCTTCCACAGGAGAGATCTTTTTATCCTGGAGCATTTCCAGGATCAACATCCTCTCGCTTTCACTGGCAGCTTTCTTGTTGTCGGATTCCCTTTCCAGGAATTTGTTCAGATCAAATTGTTTGGTTTTTTCCCGAGCCTTGAGGGCCACGCGTCGGGCTTTGGCTATCTTCTTCTCCACCTTGGCCTGGGCCTTGATCGCTGCGATTTCTGCTTTCTCGGCTGCCATGCGGCTGGTCTCTTCAATATAGGATCCAAGCTCCCGGAGGTTTTCTTCGGAAAGGCCAATATCTTTGAAGGATTCAGACAGACCGGAGAGGGATTCGCGCAGCTCTTCTTCCAAATGACCCAGGTTGTCGCGGATGTATTCATTCGTGTCGGCAGTAAAACCAGCCGCCATGGTGCTCAGATCATCCAGGTTCATTTTGATTCCGGTGAACACGGTAAATTCATTATCAATGATAAAGACCTTGCCGCCCGCAGCGAGGGAGAGCGTTGGACCACCTTCGCCAAGTTGTTGTTCCAATTTGCCTTCCTGGCTGGTGATATCCAGTTTGCCGGGGAAGATGGAAATATCACGGGTTCCGCTTTTGATTAATAGGTCCACACTGGTATCAACAGGTAGGGTAACGGACAAGTCACCGCCAACCTGAACTCTATATGCCTGCCAGGGAACGGGGTGGAAGTATAACATTCCTGATCCGCCGGCATTGGCGTCAATACCGCCACCAACGGTGTCTATCTGGATATCTCCTCCCACTCCCTTGAGCTCAACCTGTCCTTGAACGTTATCAATTATGACATCTCCGCTCACAGAAAAGGCCCGCAGATCTCCCTGGATGCGTGAGGCAATCAGGTCTCCAGCGACATTTTTGATGGATAGGGTGCTGATATCCCTGATATTGAGATCACCGCTGACGGAAATGATATCAACCAAACCACGCATGCCCTTGATGGTGACGTCGCTGCTGACGGACTTGATCTTCATTTCCAGGTTATGGGGGATGCTGATCAAAACATCATGCGAGCTTCTGATTTCCAGGCTATTCTTTTTCTTCTTGGTTTGGGTCTCTTTGCCAAGGTCTTTGATGCGGATTTCTTCCCGGTTCCAGCCGGTTATATGCAATAACCCACTGATATCCAGGAAGTCGATCAGGGAAATATCTTCCAGGGGGATTATCTGGTCCGCCATGACTAATTCTCCTTGTCTTTCAGCTTCTTGAGGGCGTCCTCAAGGCTGATGCTGCCGCTATCCAGATCGTTGAGGATTTGCTGGCGCTCGTCTTCGGTCAGTTCTACCAGATCCTCCTCGGCTCCTGGTTCGTAGCCAAGGGCCCGAATCACATCATGAAGCAGCTTGCGAATGGTGGGATAGGATAGATTGAGTTCCTTTTCCATGCGAGTGATCTTGCCTTCCAAGCGGACGAAGGTCTCCACAAAGTCCATTTGTTTAGGGGTTAGCTGCGAGAAGGTCCGTGAAGAAAAGCGGCCTTCAATACTGGTGCTGCAGTTCTGGCAATTGACCTTGGTGACAACAACTTCGCCGCCGCAAATCGGACATTGTGATGGTAATGGATGCATGAGTAACTCCTTATACTTTGAAATATTGATTTAATAGGCAGCTTGCGTGCGGCTCAGTAGATATTGGCCGACCATGATCAGGGCATTCCCCAGGGAAGTGTAGATCCTCTCCATTCGATGGGGGGCTTTCTCCACGGATTTTGCGCGGCGATAGGTCTCGGCTTGCCTGTGGAGTTCTTCCTGTTGGATTTTTATGCTGTCTAAATTGGTTGTAAACATAGGGACCTCCCAAAAAGCTAAACATTGCTTGCAGTATATCAAAAAAATTCATATTGTCAAGAGGAAAAATAAGAAATATTGATTTAAATATTAAAATAATTGATTATTTCGCGTGTTTTTTAGCTTTGGGAGTGGAAAACGAGTAAAAAAACCCCTGCCCGGGCTCAGGTTGGGTTATTTTGACTATTTTTTTAGGTTCAATTCAGTCTTCAGGGAATGGGTGTGGGTGCGTGGATCAGGCTTTTATCCTCAGACATAGCACTGGCGGTGACAACTTCACCAAAGCGGCTCAAGGTACCTTGGTATTCATATGATCCCGCTCCTGCAATCCAGCCGCCGAGGTTAAAAGGAATAACGCCGGAGGCCGGGATCCATTCACCATTATATTTCCGAGCGATATGGATGTGGGAGCCGGTACTCTCTCCTCCTTCACAGGAGGGGTGGCCCAGGTAAGCGCCAGTCTCGACCTGCCTGCCGAGGGATATTCTGTCCTGTTTTCCCAGGTGGAGGTACAGCATAACCCAACCTGTACGAGAATCTCCATCTCCGTCCAGATCCAGCTCAACCAGTCCTGGTTCGCTGCGAGAAATGATCCCTGGCGCAACGGCAACTGCCCATTCAGAGGTGATCTCACAGCCGCCGGAAACGCTCGGAGGAGCGAAATCGATCGCTGCCCAGGGATCTCCTTGACCCCAGCCTGTATGAGGACCTCCGGTATAGGCCCAGGTCCTTCCGCTCGAGAATGGTAGGCTCATGGTGGGTTGACGCAAACTTCCAGGGATATGCACCTCGCAGTTCCAGGGATCCCCGAAAAGGCCTCGATATGTCTTTATGAATCCTTCTGGGCCAAGGGTGTGATAGTAAATTCCCTTGGATTGCAGCTTCGAAAAATAATAACTAAGGGCAACCGTGCCCCCGTTTTGCCAGGGATCCGGGTGTTCGATGGTTCGATCGGTGAATTCGAGTGGGCCTAATTTGCCTTCCAGCCAGCCGTAATAACCCTGGTTGAGCCGGTTGGCCGCCCAGACAAGCTGGAGGTATAAACCAGTATAGCCAGCAGCGCGGTAGCCCAGAGGATAACCCGTCTTCACACCGGAGGGCATTTCAGGATTGCTTAGCGCGCCCAGCTGATATTCCAGAATAGCCAACAAAAGCCGGGGGCTGATGCTGAATCGGGCAGCCAGGTAATCCACTATTTCCACCCCGGTTCGGTATTCCACGCCAGCAACCTGCCTGAAATCCTTCAACCATCCCGGCTGGGAATTCACAAAAACCTCAGTGTCAAAACCGATTTGTGCAGGGCCATTTATAAAGGCGCAGTTGGGCAGGATCTGGAGTTGGGAGCCCCACAGGGCTTTGTAATAAATGGGGATTTCCATTGGAAGCCCCGGAGGAAGTGTGGTGGCATCATCCGGGATGACCTCATTTGCTTCCAGGATTTCTGAGATGGTGGTGTTAAATCGGAATGCCAGATTAGGCAATGTATCCCCACTTTGAGCTGTGTAGGGAACCAATTCGCCTGGAGCATATACAGGTCGTTGTGTGATCGGTAGGGGAGTGAAAGTGGGTGTAAGGGCAGGTTCTTGTGTTTCCAGGGGGTTCGTTTCGGGGGAGATGAGACAGGAGGTAAGCAAAATAACGGACAGCAGACTGACCAGGAACAACCTTATTAGAAAGGACTTGAAAGCAGGCAGGTGGCACATAGGATACACATTTTACCGCTTAAGCTGGCTTCCTGGGGCGCTGTAGAAACTTGCGATGACAATATCTTCACCCGGCTTGGTCAGGGTTCCTTTGTAGGCACGGGCACCATTGTGGACGGTCCAGCCGCTTAGGACAAAGGGGATGGGCCCATCGGCAGTCATCCATTCCCCATTATACTTCCGGGCCATATGCACATGAGTACCAGTAGCTATCCCCCCTTCACAGGAAGGATGTCCCAGCCAGTCACCCATTTGCACCTCATCGCCTGCTTCGACCAGACGCCCTTCAGTGGCGATATGTAAGTACAGTAATATCCACCCGCTGTGCTCGTTATCATTAAAATCCAGGTTGATGACCACTACGCCGTCCTCGGCCCGCACAACCAGGCCTGGTGCTGAGGCAGTGACATAGGAATGTGATTTCGAGCACGACCCTCCAAAACCAGATGGTGCAAAGTCCACCGCGGACCAGGAGCCTTCTCTTTCCCAGGCACCGTGAGGGCCGCCAGTGTAATTCCAGATCAGGCCTGGTGAGAAGGGCAGTTCCAATACAGGTTGAACCAGATCATGGGAGAATAATGGTTCATATTGGGTGCGGTTTTCTGGTGATCCGAACATTTCCTCGTAGGTAGCGATAAAGCCAGTATCATCATCCAATGCCCCGATCCATTCATCGCTGTCGTAAATCTGGGAGAAATAATACTGGAGAGCCACTGTGCCGGCATTAAGGCTGGGTTCGATCCGGGCAGTTACTTTCAGGGTAGGATTTTGGGCATTATCCAGATAGATCTCGGTCAGCCTTCCCTCACGCCACCCGTAGTAGCCGATAGACAGTTGATTGACCGCCCAGCGGAGCTGGTGCACCAGGCCATCATCATCATAATTGATATAGCCCATGGGATATCTTAACTGGGCAATATTCTGCGGCTGGCCGAACACCCAATTGCTCTGGTATTCCAACAGGGCAACGAGCAGGTAGGGATTGATGGAATTATTCTGGGCTACCTGCTTGATGATTTCACCTCCGTTGGTCAGAGTCGTATGCTCGTATTCACGCTCTTCACTGAGGTATCCACCCGCTTGTTCGATATACTCGACCACATCTTCAGGAAAATCAGAATCTGTGATCGCCCTGGAATAGACGAATTCGCTGTCGGGGAGCAAGTGAACGCTAGAGGTGGTATTTACCAGGACCTGGGGGATGGCCAGCAATGTTCCCGGGTTTATGAAGGAGTGTTCAGGGAGTTCCTGATTGGATTGGATCTGGTCCACACTGACGCCAAAGTGGGTCGCAACAACTGAGAGAGTATCCCCGGCTTGAGCATGGTAAACGACCGGCTCACGCTGGACAAAAGGCGTTGGAACCAGGGTCACCGTCGGCGCCAAATAAATGGTTGGAGAAGGACGGAATTCCACTTCCTGGGTGTGCTCGGGTTCAGAGGTTGGGGATTGGGTGGGATCTGGATCAGGCGTCATCGGCGTGGGTGTATACCCTATAGGCGGTACGAAAATAGGGGGTGTCTTCTGATAAAGACTACACCCCGTCAGGGAAATTGTCAGCAGGGAGAGAATGATCTTTTTCACCAAGTTTACCGTTGGATGCGATTGATATCTGATAATGATTCCTCTGCCTGGATGGTTTCGTCTCCTCGAATAAGCAAACCCTGGTAGACATAGCCCAGTCCCTGAGAGATCCAGCCATCCAGATCAAAGGGCAGGTCCTGGTCGGCGGGGATCCATTCACCATTATAAAGCCGAGCGATGTGCAGATGGGAACCGGAGGATACGCCGCCCTCACAGGAGGGATGGCCAATCCGGTCACCGGCTTGAAGTCGAGAACCAAGTTCTACCCGGTCCCTGGTCTCAATATGCATGTAGAGGATGGCCCAGCCTGTCTGACCATAGGGATCCCCATCAATGCTCTGAACCACAGCGCCGTGATCAGAACGTACGATTGGTCCATCCGCTACCGCGACCACCCAGTCATCGCTGTAACTGCAGCCCAGGTCCTTCTTCGCGGGGGCAAAATCAATAGCTGCCCAAGCGGAGCCGTCATCCCATCCGCCATGAGGACCCCCTGTGAATAACCAGGGAACTCCATCCTCAAAAGGGAGCTGCAGGGGGGGCTGCTCCAATCCAACAGGGATCAGAGGGGTGTAGTTATAGTCAAATGGGTAGCCAAATAGCTGAGTATAAGTATTGACAAAGCCATTCTCAGAGACGGCGATCAGCCATTCATTATAGGTCAATAATCGAGAGAGCAAATGCTGCAAACCGGCAGTGCCGGCATTGATGGTCGGGTTGATGGGCACATTAATCCCATCCTTGCTGATCCAGCTTCCTATCCCCTTAACTTTCCAAAGGTAATATCCCCGGTTGAGTTCATCAGCTGTCCAGGCCAGCTGATAATAGAGACCTTCATAACCACCTTCCCGGTAATTTAATGGGTAAGGATCATTCTTGCTCTCCTGAGAGGTTAACCAACCGGATTGGAATTCAATAAGAGCCAGAAGCAAACGAGGATTTACGGAATAATCATCGGAGACACGCTGGACGATCTCTGATCCGCTGAATTCCTCCCCATCGATCTCTCCCTGATAATCTTTCAAAAAGCCAGGCTGGTTATTGACAAATGAATCGGCCCGAAAACGTACAGTATAAGGGCCATTGACCAGTTCAGAATCCGGTATCATTTTGTATCCAGGACCGGTCTGGCTGATTTCCGGAGCAGGAAGCAGCAACCGCTGTCCTTGAAAGATGCGGCTGAGATCAGCGATAGAGTTGGCTTCGACAATATGCTCCGGCAGTAGATTATATTGATAGGCGATTTTCCTGAGGGTATCTCCCCATTGAACGATATAGTAGATTTCTTCAGTCCGCAGGGTCGGAAGTGGTTTAGGCGGGTTGGGAGTAGGTGTCAGCAAGGGTTGATCTGGTATACGCGTGGGGGGAAGGTAAGGGTCGAAAGTGGGTTCACTTGCCCCTGCTGATTCCAGTTGAGAGAAGTTGATATAAGGTGCAGAATGCGCCTGTCTGGTACAACCGATCAGGAAGATACCCAAAAGGGTAATGAGCAATCGCTTTGAAAGTATCATAATACTGGGTACATTTTACCTTTAAGTAGGATTCCATACCCCATAAAATGGGGTTCCTCTTCTTTTATTATGCAAGATAAGTGCCACTCCTGAGGCCTCAGGAACAGCATTTTTCATTGATAAATCTAAAACTATGGGCAAAACCGGAAGTTTGTGCTTTACTGTTAGAGTGGTTTCCAGTATGATTAGGAAGATTTTTTATATATCTTAGGTTAGGACTCTGTAATGAAAGTATTGATCCTGTCTGATATTCACGGCAACCGCACCGCTTTGGAAGCGGTTCTGGATGCTGCGGGATCTTACGATGCCGTCTGGTGTCTGGGGGATATTATTGGTTATGGACCGGACCCAAATGATTGTGTGGCGATGGTCCGCGACCTTCCTAATCTGATCTGCTTGCGGGGAAACCATGATAGTGCGGTAATCGGATTGACGGAGAAGGGCAAGTTTAATCCTTCCGCCCAGGTTGTCCTGAAGTGGACGGAGGACCAGCTCAACCCGATCCATAAGCAGTATATCCAGAGCTTATCACCCCAGGCAACCGTGGAAGATGTCACCCTGGCCCACGGCAGTCCCCGGGATCCTGTCTGGGAATATATCATGGATGTCTACACAGCTACCGCAAATTTCGAATATTTTGATACTCCTTATTGTTTTGTGGGCCACTCTCATCTACCCGTCCTTTATTACAAGAAGCCAGAGAAAAAACTGGCCAATGTCACTTTTGTCTATCCCGGGGAATCTACCAAGCTGCCTGAGAACACCATCGTGAACCCCGGTTCAGTCGGCCAGCCCCGTGACCATGATTCACGGGCGGCATTTACTATCTACGATACAGATAAGAAGACTTGGACACAGTATAGGGTGAATTATGCGATCTCTGAGGTTCAGGAACGAATGACCCAGGCAGGGATTCCCCTGGAATATATCCAACGCTTGGATCTGGGCTGGTAGGGGGAACTTTTTATTACCATTCAGCGTCATGGGATAAGAGAGAACTTATAACAAGGAGAAGTAGAGATGAGAAATAAATGGATTATCCTGACTCTTGTGGCCGTTCTGTTAACATCCTGTGCGGGAGGCAAGTCTGTTGGAGTGGATAGTTTTTCCCCGCAATCCATGGAAGCCTCTGATAACTTTGCCGGCGACCTGGAATACAGCAGGGATGGGGCTGATTACAGCGAAGAAAGCCTGCAGTTGCAGGAGACTCAGATTCGGATGGTGATCAAGAACGCCTCCCTGTCAATTGTTGTTGAAGAGCCTTCAATTACTATGGATTTGATCAGTTCACTGGCGGAGAGGCTGGGTGGTTACGTGGTCTCCTCAAACCTCTACCGGGTGCAGATGGATAGCGGTTTGGAAATTCCTCAGGCATCGATTACAATCCGTGTCCCGGCCGAGTCTCTGGATCAAGCCCTGAATGAGATCAAGTCAGGCGCCGGCGAGGTTCTGAGCGAGTATGTTTCCGGCCAGGATGTCACCCAGGAATATACTGACCTTGAATCCCGGCTGCGGAACCTGGAACGCGCTGAGGACCAGCTGGCGGAGATCCTGGAAGCTTCCTATGAGACGGAAGAAGTGCTCAACGTCTATAATCGGCTTGTTCAAATTCGGGAGCAGATAGAGGTCATCAAGGGCCAGATGAAGTATTATGAGCAATCTGCGGCTTTGTCCTCCATTTCGGTTGATATCCAGGCTGATGAGGCTGTGCAGCCGTTGAAGATCGGTAACTGGCAGCCAGTAGGTGTTGCCAAGAAAGCTATCCAGGCTTTGATCAATACTCTCAAAGTCATAGCCAATGCCTTGATTTGGATCGGGTTGTATATTCTGCCGGTCGTCCTGGTCCTGTTCTTCCCGGCCCGCTGGATCTGGAAAGGATTCAAGAAACTCAATCTGCGCAGAAAAGAGCGCCTGGCAGAGAAGGCGGATCGCAAAACCAAAGCCTAATTCGTTCGGTTTGATACCTGACAGCCTGACCACAGACGAGGTCAGGCTGTTTTGATTTGATGTGTAAGTAATGGAACATACCAAGCGAGCGGTATGTTATATAATATTCCCCACATGGAAAAACTTAAGGCAGATACCCGGGATCTGATCGGAATTACCCTCTCACCCTATCAGATCTCCCTTTTGGAAGAATATCAGAAGGAGCTGCAAAGCTGGAATGACCGGTTTAACTTGACTGCGATCCATGAACCGGAGAAGATCCAGGTCAAACACTTCCTGGATTCATTCAGCCCCTGGCTGGTATTGAAGAACACACAGGTTAAGCGGATTATCGATATCGGTACCGGTGCGGGATTCCCTGGCATTCCCCTTAAGATTCTCCTTCCAGAGACAGAGATGGTTCTGGTCGATTCTGTGGGAAAAAAAATGGAGTTTTGCCAGCATATTGTTGACCACCTCAAACTGAAGAGAGTCCAGGTGATCCAGGACCGCGTTGAGCGGTTGGCCAGGGAGGCTGAATTCAGGGAGAAATTTGACTGGGCTATTGCGAGAGCTGTTGCCCGTTTCTCAACCCTGGCTGAGTATATGCTTCCTTTTGTCAGAGTTGGTGGTGGAATGCTGGCATTGAAAGGAGAACAGGGACCTTTTGAAGCGCAGCAGGCACATCAGGCAGTCAGCGTCCTGGGGGGTGAGCTTCAGCAAATCAAAAAGATCACGCTGCCCGGTGTAACCGAAGAACGGTATCTGATCACCATTGGGAAAAGGGCGACCACACCAGAGAAATATCCCCGCAGGGTGGGTGTGCCCAGTAAAAAGCCCCTCTAACTAGCTGATCAATTCACCCCGGTGAATTTTCCACAATCCAGCGGTTTTCTTAAAATCATCGGAGAACAACTCAAGGTCTGTTGTTGTCAGCAGCGCCTGTTCAGTTTCAACAAGCTTATCCAGCAGGTCCTGGCGACGCGTGTCATCCAGCTCAGCCAGAACTTCATCCAACAGCAGAACCGGCCAATCCCCATTCTTCTCTTTCAACCAGGTCACTTCGGCAAGCTTCAGAGCTAAAAGGGTGGTTCGTAGTTGTCCCCGGGAGCCATAATCCCCCAGATCGATACCGTTGCTCAGAAAACGAAGCTCATCCCGGTGTGGACCCAAAGAAGTCGTTCCCCGTCGAATATCCTCAGTCCTCCGTGAGATGATCTTCTCCCGGTAGCCATCTTGGATTTCTAACAGGGTCAGGCCCGAGCGATCGTATGGATTCTCAAGCGCCATGGAAATCTGCCCCGGAGGGGATTTCAGGGGCTCATAAGATGGGAGATAATTCAGCCTGAGGATCTCTTCTCCACTGGTTAGTTCCTGGTGGATGGAAGCTGCCAGATTGCCTAACTCCATTATTGCCTGGATGCGGCTGAATATCAGATATGAGCCCGCCAGAGTGATTTTTTCGTCCCAGAAGGATAGTTGTTCTGGGTCACCAGAACGCTCGTTGAGCTGTTTTAAGAGGGCATTCCGCTGAGCCAGGGCCTTATTGAACTCCGTCATGGATTCCCTGTATTGGGAATCCACCTGTGAGATGGTTATATTCAAATAATGACGCCGCCGCTGGGGAGATCCAGTCAGGATCTGGATCATTTGGGGAAGGAATAAGACTGCATTCAACTGGCCAATCGCGTCATTGATCTTCAGCGGGGATCCATCCAGCAGGACTTCCTTGCGGGTGCTTTGATTTCCGTTTGCTTGGGGCTCGTGGATCAGGCGGATCTCCAATCGATGATCACCATCATTCCTATTGAAATCTGCCACAATTCTACCCACAGCGAGGTCCCCCTGGAGGGCATAGAAATTGATCAATTCTACGGTCTGGGAGGCTTGGAAGGAGTCCAGCGTTGAGAGATAATAAACTGCTTCCAGCAAACTGGTCTTGCCCTGGGCGTTGTCGCCTACCAGGATCAATGCCTTTGAGGGAAGGTCTTGATCAAATCGGGAGAATATCCGGAAATCTGTAAGGGAGAGATGAGTAAGATACATGCAGATCAGACTGGATTGTAATTCTCATCCGTCTCCCAGACGTAGGTTGTTCTGTCTGTGTAGAGGATCCCATTAAGGTGGTCGATTTCGTGCTGGAAGATTCGCGCAACCCAGCCGCTCAGTTTCATTTTCAGAGGTTCGCCAAACCGGTCCTGACCCTCCACGACAATTTCCTGGGAGCGCTCAACCTCACCCATCAATCCCGGGATGGACAAACAGCCCTCAGCTCCCATAACCAACTCTTGAGAAAAGCGGGTTACCCTTGGATTGATGGTCACATATAGGGTAGGGGGAATGGTTTCATCCTCTTCACTGCCAAATTCGACCAGGATGATCTGCTGAGAAACGTTCACCTGGGGAGCGGCCAGGCCAGCTCCAGATTCCTGATGCAGGGTGATGATCATATCCTCGATAAGCTGCTGTGTCTCCTCCCCAAAATCGATTACCGGATCTGCCTTTTTCCGCAGCGTTGGATGGGGAATGATAATGACTTCTCGGGCGGGCATGGCGATTGAAATCCTTTATTCGATTAGTTGGGTTTGATCCTCATCTGGAGGAGTTAAGTCAGTTTTGTTTTCCTCGTGATAAGCCGCTAAAAATTCTACCATATCATCACGGCGGCGGCGGGATTCAGCCTGTTCTTTCTCCCGAATCACCGCGTTGTACCGTTCAAAGATCTCATTTTGAACGGAGATAGGACGGGCAACGAATTCAAAATCAAGCTGAGTGTCACCAACGTTGATGGCAACGGTTCCAAAATCAAATATCCGTTGGATGATATTGGCTCTGCGGTAATCCAGGCTGAGTATGTTTTCCAACAACGCGGATCGTTTGGTTTCCCGTCCGAAGGGTTTTCGGTCCAGATCCAGAACCTGATTGTCAGTGATCTGAAAGCGGTCGTTTGCCCAGTCTGCGAAGGCATAGGCCAATCCCAGGACATTGACCCCAAGCAGCAGGGCCAGGACTCCCAGATTTGGCCAGGAGATGAGAGCGACCATCCGGCCAAAGAACGCAACCAATAATAGAATGAAAAGAGACCACAACCACCAAGAGTTCTTAAGCAGGATGAAAGGGTGTTTGCGGTATGTGATCACTCCACCCAGCTCATAGCGAGCCCGGAAGAGATTGAAGAATTCCTGAAGGGGGGTGATGGATTCTGTAAGCTGCGGTCCCCCTTCCATAACCAGATCTGTGAATTCAGGCACATCTCCGAGAGGATTTTCTGCCCCTTCCAGACGAAGGCGATTGCGGATGGCCTGGTTGATATTTTCCCTGTCTGTTTGTAGGGCCAGGGCCTTAGCTCTTTCCTGCTCAGCGGCGATTAGATCCAGCAGGAGCTCAGGATTGGCGGTGTTTCGCATCGGAATATTGCCGGTATATGTGCGAACGATGACATCCCCATAACCAAATAGGCGCTGTAGCTGGGTAGACGAGATATTCACCGACAGGATGGATTGGAGTGGAACCTCTCGACGCTGATCATGTAACCAGATGACTTTTTCAATCCAGGCAGCTCTCTCGCTGGTCACAATGTAAAAATCATTTTTCCAGTCCAACCAGAGCCAGATACCCCATAACCCGGCAATCAGGATGGTGACTGCTAGGAAGATACCGAAATTGACCCGGAGCATTACAGCGCCTACGATGGATAGGGTCAGGAATAATAATGGAAGCAAGAGCTGGCCATAGAGGACATTGATATGTTTGCGGTCTATGAAGCGAACGATTTCTTCATCCCCTATCCAGGGAAATTCGTTGCTCTGGAAGATCCTTTCGCTCAGCTTCATGGCGGAGAGGCGGGCTTTGATTGAGGGATACGCTGATTGAAGTGCAAAATAACCTCTCCTGTTAACTGCCAATAAAATGGTTTCTTCCAGAGCCAGGGCTGTCTCACTCCTTGCTTTGCCCGAATGCAGATCTTGACTGCCAAAATTCCCTTGAGCGTTGATTACCAGTTTTTTCTGGGCTTCATCCTCGAGCAGTACCTTTCCAGAGACGACCAGGAAGAAATTCCTTCCCGGAAAGCCGGATCGGTACAATACCTCACCCTTTGCCAGTGATATCGGATTAAATAAGGGTAATATCTGCCCGAGCTCTTCTTCACTCAGGTATTTAAAAAGGAAATGGTCATGTAAGTAATTGAATATCTGGTTGGAGTCCATATTATTATCTGGCTTTAATTTTAACACAACCCAAGCAGCTCTAGATCTCTCTGCCGAAACCTCTCTTGTCCTTTCGCCCTTCTCTGCCCTGAGAGGGTAACAGTGATAGAATAGTGTACATTGAATTCCTAAATGGATGAGGAGCAAGAAGTATGCCTATTAATTTTGGCACAGACGGCTGGAGAGCAGTAATATCGGATACATTTACCTTTCACAACCTGCGGTTGGTCACCCAGGCAGTTGCGGATGCCATTCATTCTGGCCACTGGTACAGCCAGCGAACAGGCCAACCCGATCCAGTACCAGACCGGGTGGTTGTGGGTTTTGATACCAGGTTCCTTTCTGACCGCTATGCGCGGGATGTCGCCCGGGTCATGGCGGCCAATGGTTATACGGTCTATATTGCCCAGGCAGATTCCTCCACTCCATCGATCTCGTACGCAGTGAAGAACCTGAACGCGATTGCGGGTATTGTCATTACGGCCTCCCACAATGCGCCCCGCTACAATGGCTTAAAATTGAAATCCGCCGAGGGATGTTCAGCTTCACCTGAGCAATCTCGCCGGGTAGAGGTTTATCTGAATGACAACCAGGAACGGGGAAGGGGTCCTAACCTGATGGAGTGGGATCAGGCTGTTGAGCAGGGATTGATTATCGGTTTTAACCCTGTGCCCGATTACTACCAACATTTGAGGACTTTGATTGATTTTGATTCCATCGCGGCCAATCCTCCCCGGGTTGTTGTGGATTCCATGCACGGTTCCGGCAGAGGACTGATCAAGGGCATCCTTACCGGGACGGGTTGTGAAGTAATTGAGATCAGAGGCGAGATGAACCCTGGTTTTGGGGGAGCCCATCCTGAACCTATCGGGGCCCATCTGGGTGCATTAGCAGGAGCGATCAGCACCGGAATGGGCAATATTGGTTTGGCACTGGATGGGGATGGAGACCGGATCGGAGCTATGGATGAAAGGGGGAATTTTGTGGATCCCCATAAGATCATGGCACTTGCACTCCGTTACCTGGTTGAAGAACGCGGCTGGCAAGGTCCTGCAGTTCGCACCGTGTCCACCACGCGAATGATTGATCGCCTGGCTGCAAAATATGGCTTAGACGTGCATGAAACGCCAGTTGGTTTTAACCATATTGCTGATCATATGCTTGCCGAAAACGTGCTTATAGGAGGGGAGGAGTCCGGAGGCATTTCCATCCAGGGTAATATCCCGGAAGGTGATGGGGTCCTGATGGGCTTGCTGTTGATAGAAATGGTTGCTGTGTATGGAAAATCGCTTCATACTCTTGTGAAGGAACTCCTGGAAGAAGTAGGCCCAGCTTTCTATGAACGCAAAGACCAGCGTTTGAAATATCCCATTCAGAAAGAGCGCATGGTCCAGTACCTGATGGACAATAAACCGAGTGAAATTGGGGGGATTAAGGTAGACAAGCTAATGACAACGGATGGCGTGAAGTATTTGCTGGCTGATGATTCCTGGCTGCTGATCCGGCCCTCGGGAACAGAGCCTGTTCTCAGGGTGTATGCTGAAGGCAGGACCGAGGAGATGGTGAAAGCCTTGCTGGGATATGGCGGAGAGGTGGCAGAGGCGGTTACCTGACTTTTTCATTAACTGCAGATTAAATCAACAACCACAGCAAGAAGAGAGGTCTGCTGTGGTTGTTTGTTTTTATGCAGAGCTGACAGGTATCTGGCAGGTCCTGCTACGCAGTAGAAGTGCGCATCCGCCTGCTGAGGATGATGATCACCAACAAGACACCTGCAATCAGCGCAAGGCCGGGCACCCCAAAATCATCTGCAAATCCAGTGTCAGGCAGCGCTGTAGAGGTTGGGATAGGTGTGGGATCATCTGCGGCAGCTTGCTGGGTTAGCAGGGCTGCCACAGTAGCAGTCGCAGCTGTATCCGGCGTAGAAGGCGTTCCTTCATCAGGAACTGGCGTATTTGTAGGTGCCAGTACTGGAGTGGAGGAGGCAGTTGGGGCAGCAGTGGCTGTCGCTGAGGGAGGCAGCGTCGCGGTGAATGTAGGCGTAAACGTTATCTGTCTCGCAATCGCTGTTAACTGGGCTCCCTCCGCGATCGCTGTGTTGGTCGCGTTGATCTCCGCGGCCTGGGTTTGCTGATTCGTGCCCCTGTTGGGCAAGATCAATATTGCATATGCGGCGATGGCCAGCAGAGCGATCAGCAGAATGCCGCCCAAAATCCCGGCAACAATCAGGAAGGTTCGATTGGATCCTCGGCTGGTCGCTATGGTTGATTCACCGGTCAGATCATCAAAATCCAGACCTTCAAAATCATTCGTTCCCATAATCTTCTCTCCTCAACTCACCCTGTCAGTTCGTAAATAAATTGGCAGGCATTATTCCTCGATGATTTCCATATTCGTCAGTGGTATTTCTGTTATCTCACCTCCACCCAGACTGACAGAAGCGACTCTAGTTGATATTCCGCTGGGCAAGGTCCTCTTTTGGGGCAATATCTCTTCTATCTTCCCGATCCTTGAGGCCAAAAGGCCATTATTAATGATAACCTTTTTTCCGGCTTTGAGTGTATCTGTTTCAGGAGGGGGATCCAGATCTGCTAGTGTTGTATGACTGATGATCAGTTCAGGGTAATTCCCCATGAAAGGATCATATACCTGGGCATTGAGAGCGACGTTCTTATCCTTATTGGTGATGATGATTTTTTCAGCCACCCTGTTCATTGGTTTGGCGCCGAACCCATCAATAATCATGATCGGGAAATCAGCAGCCTTAGCGAGAGGGATAAGTGCTGAGGACATACTGCCCAAGATCAAGCCTTTGATGGGGATATTACTCGCGGCTTCCAATACATTGGGATTGCGGCAGAAACCAGCAGTTAAGATCGCGCCCCGGAATCCAATATTGAGCTGTTCAGGTACCAACTCTTGGAGCAGGTCACTGCTGACCGGCTGCATGATCCCATAAGTGATTTTGCCATTTCCCCAGATGCCTTGAACCAATGCTCCTCGGGTTTCTATGATCGCTCCCCTCTCAGGGATGATATTGGTGACTGTGCCTTCCATGCCCGATTGCAGTTCATAGGTTGGCGATTCGACTTCGAAGAGCACTTTTCCTTCTCCGGCTATTTTCACCACTCCTGACCGGGGAGCCCGGATGACCCGTTTAAGCATGCCGACTGGGCCGGCGATAATGTCACCTTTGACCAACTCTTCACCAGATCTCCGTAAGAGAAGCTCATCTGCTTTAGCGGGGGATACCCGTAAACCCTGGCCGATATCGAATAAAATGAATTCGGGAGCCATGGGGGCGACAACGATCACATCAGTAGGTGCGACCTTCTGCATACGCCTGACCAGAACCTCACCAGGTACGGGCAAAACCCGTTCCCGCTTGATGCTTGTAAGCTCATGGTAGTGTTTAACTCTGGTGATCATCTTATCTGCAGCTCACTTTCAGTTATATTTCTGGTAAGTTTTTCTCCAGACCTCGTTCCTGGTGATGTTTTTCTCCTCATCTGGATAGAATTGGAGAGGACGGCCCCTGGCATCAACGATGATACCCAGGACGCCGCCAACGGCATTTACTTTCCCAGATTTGCCCGGTCCTCCCATGCCAATATCGAATCGATGCAGGGGGCGAAGATGGAGGGAAACCTTCTCACCCATTTCCACTGGCAGAATAGTCAGAGATCCAAACTTGATGTCTCGGGTGATTAGTCTGCCATCCTCTCGGTAAAGGCGGATGCGGAGAACGGGTGTTTCAGGTCGAGCTAAGCCTATTGGTGCAATTATCGTGCCTAAATTCAGGAAGGTATTGGATTCTATCACCTGGACAGCCAATAACGGGTTAATCTCAGCCAAAGCGCCCAATCCGGGCAATAAACTGTTATGGTCCAGGGCCAGTGTTGTAACCCCGGTAGGTTGCAGGCCATCCAGTAGAATGGATAAACTCTGATAGCGTTTTGGGGCTTCAGTTAGAATTCTACCCGCCCCAATGATGGGCTCTACAGCAGGCAGCAGGATTCCCAGGGAGTCGATCTGTTTTTCCAGGCTGGGAATCAGATCCAATGCCCCCATACGCAGGGCCTGCTTGGCGAGCGCCATTTCAATTTCAAGATGATCTTCCTCCGTTGGGAGCGAGTCCGGGTAGGTGGATTTGCTGTAAATATAGTCCCGGATGAGATTATCTGGCAACTTGCGGGGTAGCCAACGCTTGATCTCTTCCAATGAGGATTTTTCCAGCACACCAGCCGCTCCGCCGCCAACTCCAGAATTGGGATACACTCGCAGGGTCTCTTCGCCGTGGAATGCGGCAGCCAGGATGGTGGATTCAGATCCGACATCGACGCCCAAAACACCTTTTTCCGGTTCATATTTCTCACTCAGAAATCTGATGACCCTTCCTACCGCAGACGCCGTAGACGTGAAATACCCATCGGTCCATGAAAGGACTTCACGTAAGCCGCCGGATTGTTTTCTCCGAACATCCGAGTAGATTTCGTTAAGATCCTTTTGAGCAGGGCGGAAATTAGAGATTCCCAGCACTGGTTGGATATTAGGAGAGATATGCAGCTTGCTGATCTTCTCCAGGCCAACTTTCACTTCATCTTGCAGCTTATCATTCCCGCAGAACAGAATATGGGGTCGCTGGTTTTCATCCAGCATATAACTTGACAATCCAATGCTTTCCAATATGCTCAGCAGAGATTGGGTTGCCCCACCATTTGTGCCGCCGGTAATGATGATCAGATCCGGGCGCTTTTTGGTCAGGAGATTGATTCTATCTGTGGCTGTCCGATGATCATTGAGAGATAATTCTGCGATTACCTTCGTGTAGGAGGTTTGGGCCAGCCGGCGGGCGTTCTTCAAGGATACATTATCCAGCAATCCCACAGTGACAACAGATATAGGATTTCCGGCAGACATGGTAGCGACCATGATATCTGCTCCTTGGTTATCCTGCGTGCTGGGAATGATTACCCCTTCTTTGTCGCTTAATAAGGTTCGCCCCGTATAATATTGAAGCTTTTCCAGGGAACTCCAGATACCCTCCGTGACATCAAATTTGGGAGCTCCGGCGGTTGTCGGCGCAGTCCCTACTCCGATTAATCGGTACTTCCCGCTGACAACATCAAATAACAAAGAGCGAGTGATGGTTGTGCCAATATCGACAGCGAGGGCTGATTTTGCAATCAGGGTGGTTGTATCCATGTATCCTACAGTGGTGAAAATAATTGAAAACCAATGCTATTAAGGAAATTCCACACAAAAGACAGACGTTCAATCAGAGCTGATAGTGCAGTCAAGAACACACCGGCATACAGGGCTCCAAAAGTGATAGATAAGAAGATCTTTCCGATCTGGCTGATACTTTCAATGATAGGCAGTCGCTTATCTGTTCGACCGGGAATATCTTGAGTCCCAAAATGGAAATAGATCAAGGTTGTAAGGGTCCCCACTACAACAATAAGCCCATTGATGATCTGGCCCCATCTGTTGCCAGCTATAGCATATGTGGAAGGATCCACGCTATTGATGGTACCCAGGATTTGAGGGAAAAGGGTTCCTGTGATCGCTCCTCCCACAGCAGCTGCTGCACCGATGCCGACCAGTAAAGCCACAGACCAATTCCCGTACTTCCTAAGAGGAGTAATTTTAAATATCAAGAATATGCTGGGGATGAACAATAAGATCGATAATATTCTCTCTCCCTGTGAGTCTCCGAACAGCGGTATGATCAACCGGGGAATTAAGACATTATTAACCGTGACCAGGGCAACATATGCAGCAGATACGCCGATAAATATATGGACGGCCAGCTTGAAGAATGGGTTATCTCCCAGTAAGTAGCTGAACACCAGGATGGTCAATAAGAATCCCAATGTCAATCCGATGAAGTCCAGCAGGTTGGCCGATGTCACTTCGATTCTCCTCCAAACTTGTCTTTGTCCTTGCGGCGAGAGAATAGGGATAAGACGCCATTTGCTAACCCGCCAATGAATATGATCGCGACACTGATAACGATGCCTATATTAAAAGGCAGCCAATTCAGATGGGCGAGATAAGGTCTTTCAGTGAGCACTTCATAATTCATGCTATCAATGATACCGGCCACATAACCGCTTACCTGTCGGGGGGAAGTCCTGAAATAGGGTTGTATTAATGGTTCGACTTGGGCGCTGACAACCATGGTGAGTGGCGTGTCGTCCAGACGCGTTCCCACCTGCTCGATCCAGATCTTTGCTGTATTGGGATCATCCGTTATCACCAGGATCATCTTGAAATCCTCGATCCCATCGATACTGATCAGGGGAGGGGAATCCCAGGCATTGCTGCCATCAAAAGCAAGAGGGATGATCTTCTCGGGAGCGATTAAGAAACTCAACAACCCGGCAGACTCTCCTGGCAAATACCCCAAATTGATATATTTTTGGGTGTGAAGATAATTATGCCGACTTTGGGTTGTGTCCAGGAAATGTTCTGCAAGTGCGGGGCCTGTTGGCTGGGTGGAGATAAATGTGAGGTAAGTGCCCTGTTCCAATAAATGGTCTACGACTGTGGCAGCGGCTGTATGCAGCTCACCTGCTGATGCCGGTTGATAATCAAACGCGATCAGGACGGGCTGCCCATCGAAGAGTATTTCAATTTCATCGTAGAGGGCACCGAATCCAGTTCCCTGCACTTGAGCGGCGGTCAGGGGTTCTGCTTCGATCGAGCCGCTGAAGATCACTGTGCCCAGAATGCCGACCAACATGATTATGGAGATCACCCAGCGCAGTGCACGCTGGGTTTTTGGAGGAGATGGCAGCCGAATCGATTTGGATTTATTCTCATCCCCGACCAATTTCTTAATCAGATCTACATATTCCTGTTGGCTCTTTGTGGCCAGCAGGTCGAGTGGTTTCTGAATTGCCTGATCCATATCAATTCCGATTTCAGCTTCAGCCGGAAGCACACTGGGTATGCCTGCCAGTGGGCCGTAGTTTTCAATATACTCTTCATCATCATCAAGTCCAGATGTGTCAGAGGATTCCACCACCGGGCGCATGGCTTCAACCCACCCCGGGAGTTCGCCATGGGCTAGGTTTTCACCGATGACCTGTTTTACCTCTCCTGAAGACGAGGCGGTTAACCAACTGGGAAGCTCCTCGCTGAAGAGGTCATCAAAAATTTCCTCTTCGATCTGGAAAGGTTCGATTTCCTCTTCAGAAATTGCAGCGGATTTATCCTGCTGGCGCTTTTGTTCTTTCTTCTTTTCTTCTGCCCAGGAGGGGAATTTGATCTGCTGAGAATCGCTCAGTCCAGGATCAGGTCTTTCCTTACCACCAGTGATTACCGTGTCATCGAGGGAATCTGTGGTGACCTTGGGTCGATATTCCTCGTTTGTGAGATCCTTCTTTCGCAAAAACTCGTTGAGGGAATCATCATCATCAAGCTGCAGCCAATCCGGGACATCATCCGATGACTCTTGGTCTTCTCCCGCAAATTCGGCGGTCTTCCCGGTTACAGACAGCCAATCCGGGAATGAGGAATCCTCATCGACAAGATCGCTGCTTTTATTGAGCCTTTTGATTTTATCCAGCCAATCGGTCTGGGGTTTATCTGGCTCGGAGGTTGATTCGGGTTCCGACACAGCTTTTTGCCTGGATCCTGGATCCTGGAGCATGTCCAGCCAACCGGCATCCTCTCCATCCCCTTCCGGCATGATTTCTTGATCACTTTCGCCGTCGGCAAGATCAGCGGTTGGACCGGGATCAAGGAAACTCAAGTCCTCAGTGGCATCAGGTTGGGAGAGTTCGGGAGTCCTTTCCAGATCTTCTTGACCATATCCAGGATCGAGAAAGTCCAGATCTCCAGCATCCATGGTTTCAGCAGGGCCTGCTTCTGTCGGCTCCCCGGGTGATGGGGAAGATTCCATAAAATCCCACTCGCCGACATCTATGGAATCAGCTGGAGAATCCCCTTCAGGTTGCTCCGGTGTTGGTGATGGATCGAGGAAATCCCATTCTCCCACATCCAGAGATTCAGCTGGCTGATCCTCTACCGGCTTCTCCGGTTCTGGGGTTGGAACAAGGAAGTCCCATTCTCCGGCATCCAGGGATTCAGCTGGCTGATCCTCTACCGGCTTCTCCGGCTCTGGGGTCGGAGCAAGGAAGTCCCATTCTCCAGCGTCCAGGGATTCAGCTGGCTGATCCTCTACCGGCTTCTCCGGTTCTGGAGTCGGAGCAAGGAAGTCCCACTCTCCGGCATCCAGGGATTCAGCTGGCTGATCCTCTACCGGCGTATCAAGCGTATGAAGAGGTGAACTATCGGACAGCAGCTCATCCCTGGTGAAGAGAGGATCAATATCGGGATCATCATCTGCCAGGGTGAATTCGCTTGTTGGTGTGGGGGGTTCTGCGAATGGGTCCTGCTCCGGGCTGTATGGTTCGCCGCTTTTCTCCTCACTGGCAGAGGGTTCCAGGAATGGGTCAGGGCTCTTAAAGGGATCGTCAGCAAAAAAATCATTCAAACGGGAGATATCATCTGCATCGCCATCTTTGGGTTGAGTCTCAGGTGTCAGATAGTCATCCAGGCGGGAGAAATCATCTTCCGGTTCTGTGTAAAGGCTTGCGGTTGATAGGAGTGTTTCTTCTGATGGCTCTTCAGATGATAGATAATCGTTGAGCCGCGAGAAGTCATCCTCCTCAACGATTTCAGATTTCAGGTCCGCTGTTGGACCTTCTACTGGAAGATAATCATCCAGCCTGGATCCTCCGTTCAGAGGTTCAGTATCTTGAGGGTCAATCTGGGTTGGACCTTCAGGGTCGTCGGCAAATAAACTCTCCAACCGAGAATCCCCATTCAGGAAGTCATCAGTTTGGAGGTCTTCCAGCCTATAGGGTTGTAGATCCTCTTCAGGTGCTGGTACGAGGCTGTCCAGCCGGGAGGCATCATCCATTGATTCAGTAGGTTGGCTGCCGAGGAAGTCGTCCCCCGGCGCGACCGACTCGCCCTCAACACGCAGTGCGCCATCCAGGGGATTACTGCAGAAATCGCAAAACTCGCGATGTTCGCTGTTCGGTTTTCCACAAGTTGGACACAGGACATCAGCCATGATTATCCGCCGTACGGTCTATCAGTTCCCAGGAGAATTCTGATCCCGGTAGTAATGGTCCCCAGCGCAATACCAAGCAGCAACCCCCTGGCTCCTCCCAGAGCAGGAACCCTGAGGATCCATTCCCGGATCATCTGGAGAAAGGGGATCGTGGCTGGGGGAATGGAAAATGATCCCAGCAAAACAAGTAGAACAATGAAAAAGAAAGAGATAGAAAACAGATCCATCCGCTTGCGCAAGATACCGGCTGCAGCATAGATGAGGCTGATGGTGGTCACGGCAAGCAGGCTGGTTTCGATTGGCAATTGGATGTTGGTGAATACCCAGTTCGTGATCTGGAAGTTAGGCCGACCGATCAGGTAGGTTTGGACCATATCAATAATGCCTATCACCAGCGTGACCAGCAAAGAGATCAACAGGATCAGGCTGTAGCCCGAATTCTCGCTTTCTTTCCCCATCTTCTTGATATGGACTGAGGCAAGGTTAACGATTCCCACTAACAGGGCAACCGCTGCCAAAACCAATCCGGTTCTTAGCAGGACGAGGCGGATGTTATCGATTGAGGGGATAAAATAACCTGCCAGAACGATAATTCCCACAACAATCGCAACCGCAGTGGATAAAGGGGCTTTGATATTGATCTTCACATTGAACCTGCCAGAATATCTTCAATGAAAGTGTTGAACCCGAGCAAATTCAGCACAACACCGCCGATGATCACGACGATGATGATCCAGCGAAGGACATCCTGAGCCGTGATACTGGCTTCATGCATCTTCCCGGCCCCCAAGTAGGCTCCGCCAGCGTAGAGTTCTTCACCGATGAGGGGATCAGTTGCAGATGCATAGATCACAGCTTGGGCAGGCAATTGAGCAGTTCCAGCGATTGTCGGACTGCTCTGCCTCTCTCCGGCTGTTGTCAGCCAAATGATCTCGTTCCCAAACCAGCCAGTATGAACATTGGCTGATACATTGTCATCCCTGATAGTGGTCAGAGAGCCGGCTGCGTAGGAAAATGGTGTGACCCCGATCAGTTCCCCTGAAGGGTACTTTCCTTGATCTGCAAGACTGATAGCCTTGGATGATCCCCGAATGGTGTCCTGGGCAAGAATAGATAAAAGGGCATTCCCTGTTGATACAACAGGTGGGTCGTCACACGTGGAGGATTTTTCGATCACCTGTTTCAGAATACTTAACCCTGCGAAACCGGCGGCTGAATCTGGACCGCTAATACCGCCCCTGCCCAAAGAGATATGGAGCTGTGTGCCGTCTTCAACGCTTACATTGATTTCTTGATCGATCTTATGGTAAGCCGCGATGGGGCGTAAATAGCTGGATTTGCGTCCTTTATTGACAATCGAAAAGAAGATCATCAATCCAGCAATAAGAAACACAACAACGATCCCTGTGAAGCCAGTCGCAGACACAGATTTAACCCTCCTGTGAGGTTAATGGCCGGTAATCGCGTAAAGCCTTGATGAAAATTTCAGTTTCAGAAGGATCCTCTAAAATCCTGGCGAAGTCCTGGGACTTGTCCTGGGAGATAAAGGGAGACAAAATTGGCTGACTGAGGTAAACCAGTTGGGCTCCAAGCAGGTTAACCGGTCCCAGAGCTTCCAGGAAGGCTGCTGCGAAGGTCTGAAGCCTTAATTTATACAGCGCCTGGATCCATTTTTCTCTGTTTTCTTGAATTTTCATAGCTCAGAATTAGTATAGCATAGTTTCATTTGTCAGACGAAAAGGGTGCTGCTGCCGAGTTATGACATAAGATATCCCCCGGGTATTATTTCTCATACTGGTTTTTCAATCTGTGATACATTAAGCTAAGGTGTGTATTGATTATTATCGACCTTAATGGAGAGGAAAATATGCAGCCCGATTTGACTGATTATATCCTGGAGCTGGTACGCCTGGCTGCCACTGATCTCCCGGAAGATGTGGAAATGACTTTGAAGAATTCCCGGGACCAGGAAGAGGGTGGCTCTGCAGCCCAGGGTGCCCTCAATACGATCCTGGAGAATGTCACTCTGGCCAGGGAAAGCTCCACGCCCATTTGTCAGGATACAGGGACTCCCATTTTCTATGTCTCCCATCCAGAGGGCTGGAGTACCCGGAAGCTGTCCAGTCATATTAAGGAAGCGGTGATCCGGGCTACAGAAATGTCCTATTTGCGTCCTAACTCAGTGAATACCCTTACGGGCAAAAACACCGGGGATAACAGTGGGGATGAACATTATCCTTCTATCCACTTTGAGGAAATTGATGGGGAAGAGGTGAAAATTGACCTGATCTTGAAGGGCGGCGGATGTGAGAATGTCAGCACTCAGTACAAACTTCCGGATTCCGGAGTTGGTGCCGGAAGGGACCTGGAAGGTGTACGGAAGGTCGCCCTGGACGCAGTGGCGAAAGCCCAAGGTAAGGGCTGCGCGCCGGGGGTGCTCGGCATAGCCATCGGTGGTGACAGAGGGTCTTCCTTTGCGGCATCCAAGGAAGCCTTGCGCCGGCAATTGGATGATACCAACCCAGACCCCGCGTTGGCTGAGCTCGAAGGTCAAATCACGGGTCAGGCAAATCAACTAGATATTGGTCCAATGGGCTTTCACGGGAAAACCACTGTTCTAGGAACCAAGATCAAGAATCTTCATCGCCTTCCGGCCAGTTATTTTGTTTCGATTTCTTACATGTGCTGGGCTTACCGTCGAAGGTCCATGATTTACCAGGACGGGGAAGCCCGCTACCAGTAGGATATCCACGCTCTGAAACTCACGAACGGGCAAATCGCCCGTTCGTTTCCTGTTAATGAAAAAGACGTATCTCCCTTAATCTGCCAGGGTTTAAGTCAATAGTTGTTAATCCAATCTGAGGAGATCATATGAATGTACAGAATCAATCAGGGCAATCCCGCCGTCGCTGGCTCTGGTATCTATATGATGTGGGAAACTCCGCCTACGCAGCCGTGGTGATCCTGGCCATTTACGCAGCATATTTTAAGGGCCATGTGGTTGGCGGTGCAGAAGGGTCCCGCTTGTGGGGAGTATCAGTGGGGATTGCCATGCTGGTTGTGGCAGTGATCTCGCCTGTGCTGGGCGTGATAGCGGATCACACTGGACAGAAGAAGCGCTTTCTTGGTTATTTCACTGTGCTTTCCGTGATCTGTACTGCCCTGCTATATTTTGTTCAGAAGGGCGATATTCTCCTGGGCATGGCCCTGTTTATCCTGGCTGAGATCGGGTACAGAGGAGGGCAGGTGTTTTATAACTCGCTGCTGCCAGAAGTGGCTGAACAGGAAGAGATTGGACGAGTATCTGGGAATGGTTGGGCGATTGGGCTTCTGGGCGGCATTGTTTGTTTATTTATTGTGCTTGCCATGGTCACTTTGAATGAAGGCACCTGGATTGTCCGTATCTCCCTGGTGGTCACCGCAATCTATTTTGCGGCTTTCGCAACTCCGCTTTTATTGTGGTTCCAAGAAAAAGATGTGGGCAAAAAACTACTTCCAGGGGAAAATATCTTCTCTATTGCATTCAAACGGCTGAAGCATACTATCAGTACTGTCCGCGACTATCGCGAGTTCATCAAATATATCATCGCTTTTCTGATCTACAACGATGGCATTCTAATGGCAATCAATTTTGCAGCTATCTTTGGCGCAGTGATGTTTGGACTCGATCAGCAGCAGATCATCTATTTTATGATCCTGATCCAATTCACCAGCGTGATCGGAGCTTATATCTCAGGCTGGATCGCGGATAAATGGAGCGGCAAGGCTTCCCTGGTCATTTTCCTGATAATGATGATCGGATCGATTGTGGGATTGTTTGTAGTCGAAACTGTTGCGGGATTTTATGTGATTGGTGGAGTTGCAGGACTGGCCCTCTCTTCGGTCCAGGCAGTCAGTAGAGCTATGGTTGGTGCGCTGGCGCCTCCCGGGAGAAGTGCGGAATTCTACGGCTTTTTCGCGGTGGCTGGAAGAACATCATCCTTTATTGGCCCAACTATCTACGGAGTTGTCGCTGCTGAAGCCGCCCTTTTCTTTGAAGCCCAGGGCGATCAAGCCTCATTTCTATGGTTCCGGTTGTTGGAGGGAGGGGCGCCTTTTGCTGAACAGCTCGGTCAGCGAGTTGCCATCATACCGGTGATCATTTTCCTGGTGGCCGGTTTGGTGATGCTGCTAGGCGTAAATGAAAAGCGGGCTAGGCAGCATGCGAGGGCCCAGGTTACTCACTGATCCATATCAAGTCACGGATAGCTGCGTCTTGGAATAATTCAGGAAAATTTCCGTTTCAAGGATCGTTTTTAGGCGAGCCATAGCCCGGTAGATATCCATGTAGCTGGTGTAGAGGGGAGCTATGCCCAGGCGGATGTTGTTGGGAGCCCTGAAATCAGGGATGACTCGAACAGTTGTATCTTCTGGCAGGGGATCGATCAGGGCCCGGCAGATCCGGTAAGCTTCAGGATGGCGAATTGAGACATGCGACCCGCGTTTTGAGGCATCCTTGGGAGAACCTAGTTCATAACCCAGCGGCAATAAACACTCTTGAAATAGTTTGATCAGATATTCGGTTTGTTGGATACTCTTCTCCCGCAGGCGATCAACACCTGCTTCGAGGAGGATATTCAGTGCAGGTTCGATACCCGCCAAAGAAAGGATGTGGGGGGTGCTGATCTGGAAGCGTGAGATGTCTTCTGCGGGTGTGAACTCCAGGTTGAACGCGAAGGGTGATTTATCTGCAAACCAACCCCAGATAGGGGGAAATAGCCTCTTCTGCAAATCCTTGCGGACATATAAGAAGGCAGGGGAACCTGGCCCACCGTTGAGATATTTATATGTGCAGCCCACGGCCAGGTCAACATCCCATTCGTTTAACCGAAGCGGCACAGCGCCAACAGAATGGCATAGATCCCAGAGAACCAGAGCGCCTTTTTCATGAGCTAGGGAAGTAACCCGGGAGATATCGTACATAAACGCGCTCTTAAAAGCCACCTGGGTGAGAGCTACCAGGGCAGTATCCTCTGTGAAGGCTCCAGTGAGGTTCTCGTCCGGTATGGTTATCGTGTCTTTGGAGCGGATCAGTCTCAGCTCATGACCTGCGTTGAGGGTATCAATAATGCCCTGGTACACATATAGATCAGTGGGGAAATTGAACTCATCAGATACAAGGGCTTTTTTCCCTTCCTGGTATTTCAGGGCAGCAAAGGCCAGTTTGTAGAGATTCACAGACGTAGTGTCACAAACCACTACCTCATCCTCCTCCGCGCCGATCAATTGAGCGATCATTCCTCCCAGTCTGGTTGGCATTTCAAACCAGCTCGCATTCCAGCCATCTATCAGGTTTTTACCCCATTTGTTATCGATCATGTCCTGGAGATGGGATCTGGTGGTTTTTGGGAGCCGGCCAAGAGAATTGCCATCCAGATAGATCAGATCGGGATCGTCAATAACAAAACGGTCCCTGAAATTTGCCAGGGGGTCTTCTCTGTCGAGTTGGAGAGCAATGCTTTCCTGTTCAGATATGGTCATGTGAATTGCCTCTATAAGAATATGGATTTCCTATTATCCTTGACTGGATCACGAGATCAGCAGTGAATGTAGTGGAGAATAGCTGATGTGCTTTTACTCTCACTCAGTAAAATGGGAATACCGGCCTTCTGACAACCGCTGCAACCCTTGTTCCAGCAGGTCATCCGGAATCACTTTTAATGTCTCACCTGCTTCAGGATCCTGGGGAGTGCGGGGAACTTCGCCGCTGATTATAGCTGACAGGGATTCTGCCATTAATTCACCTGCCAGAATGCCGATCCGGTAGTTCAGGCTTTCATAGCTATCGTCCCGATATACGGGCAGCTGCCTGGAGACAATAATATCTCCGGTATCGATCTCAGGGTCCACAAAATGGGCGGTGGCACCTTGCGGCAGGTCTTTGTAAAGTGCCCAACCAACAGATGCTGAACCGCGCAGTCTGGGAAGCAACCCGGGATGGGAATTGATCGTTCCCATCCTGGGTACCCTTAGAATCGCGGATTTGATGATGCGGGTGCCGCCCAGGACCAATAGATCAGGTTTAAAGTCCTCCAACAATTCCTGGCAGGCAGGGTCATTATGATTGGACACGCAGTAAATCGGGATTGTCGTGTTCCTAATAAGCTCAGTTATGCGGGGAGGGATTGGCTGGCCTGCGATGCGGGTCAGGAATTTACCCCTTTCCTCATCACCAACCGAAGACACTTCCTGGATGATCAGGGTCGGAGAAAAACCATTGTCTAGTAGGATACGCAGCATCTCCCTGCCATAAGGGTGTTCTTCCAGAACAAGGAAGGCATAGTTAAGTGTCATTGAACGCTCCTCTCTTGGATCTGAATCCCGGTTTCCTAGATGATTCGGATAAAGCGTCTTTTTCCGACTTGTAGCACTCCCTTGCCCGGAAAAACTTGATGGGGGTCGGTCAGCTTGACATCATCCAGCTTAACAGCGTTTTGACTGATCAGGCGTTTGGCCTGGCTGCGGCTTTCCGTCAAGTTAGTCTCTTCCAGGACATCCAGTACGGTCTGGCCTTCCTTGAGCTGGTACTGGTCGATCTCTTCAGGCTGGCCCTGCTCCTGGAACACGCGCACAAAATCTGCCTGGGCTTTACCCGCTAGATCTGATCCGTGGTAGATCGAGACGATCTCATATGCCAGGGCCATTTTGGCTTCCTTGGGATGACGTTTGCCGCTGCTAATATCATCCTCAAACTGCTTGATCTCCGCCGGTGTCCAGCTGGTGACTAGTCGGCTGAAGATACCCATGGCCTTATCCGGTATGGACATCAGCTTGCCGTACATATCACTGGGATCGCCAGTGATAGGGATATGATTGCCCAGCGATTTGCTCATGCGGATCTCACCGTCAGTGCCGGGGAGTATGCCCATTGTGATTCCGATATTGGGTTTTTTCCCGAGGGCGCCCATCAATTTCCGGGCCGCAGTGACGATATTAAATAACTGGTCAGTTCCGCCAACCTGGACATCTGCATCCAACATATAGGCATCATATCCCTGCATCCAGGCATAGAAGAACTCATGCAGGTAGACAGGCTCGTCATTATTGTAGCGCTTGGCAAAATTATCTCGTGTCAGGAATTGCTGCGCAGTGAAGTTGGCGCTGATGCGGATAATCTCTTCAAAGGTCAGTTTCGAGAGCCACTCCGAATTATACAGGATCGAAGTCTGCTCTTTGTCGAGGATCTTAAAGGCTTGTTCGGCATAGGTCAGGGCATTTTTCTTGACCTGTTCGGGAGTAAGCTGGGGTCGGAGGCAGTCCTTGTCAGAGGGGTCCCCAACCAGGGAGGTGAAATCTCCGATCAGGAAAGTCACTTGATGACCGAGCTCCTGGAACTGACCGAGTTTGCGCATGGTGACAGTGTGTCCAAGATGGAGATCCGGAGCTGTGGGATCGTAGCCGCAGTAGACTTTCAAGGGGCGGCCTTCCTTCTTGGCTTCGATAAGGCGCTCTTTCAGCTCGCCGGCCATGGCTTGGAAAACCTGTTTGTCGCCATATTCAGCTCCCTGCATCAGGTATGCCACTTGTTCATCTATGGTCATGTTCTTCTTAGCCATCGGATTCTCCCTGATTCGTCATTCTTCTACATAATAACACGCCCCCGATTCGGGAGGCGTGTATAGGGAAGCACTGACCTGTTTTCAGGATGCAGCGCTTCTAGCGGTTGGAATAATAAAGGCCCTGAACTGAACAGTTGACCAGGAACATGAATCAATTATAACTTAATTTGTGGGGGGAAATTACCTTCTCCTACTTAAATTACAACGTCAGCAACAACCGACATTCGGACATCCACCACTTTGGATGGTGGATATCCTCTCTCTGGATATAAATCCCATCTTATTCCAACTCGTCAACCAAAACTCCTTCTTGATGATGATCCTTCTGCTTTTTGACGTAATTGATAATCATATGTAAATCCCATCGGCTTATTGTAAATGCGCCATAACCGGATTGCCAACGAAATCCGTCTTTCACCAAATTATGGTCATTTATAAACTTAGCAGAGACACCCTTGGCTTGCTTGATGAGTGTGGCAATAGGAACAGTGGATCTTAGTTTTACAACAAGGTGAATATGATCAGGAACTCCATTGATTGCTAATACTTGGCACCCCAACTTTTGAACTTGGCTAACTATACAGCGATATAACCGGCGCTCGATACCTTTCGTAATTAATGGCTCCCGATCTTGAGTTCCCCAAGTTAGATGAAAATAAATGACAAGTTTTCTATTGCTCACAGTTCCCCACTAATACCACTGTAGCATTTCAAAAGAGGTTATACAAGTCCTATACACGGTAGAAAGGACTAAAGTCCTGAGAAGGGTCTTCGCTCCGGCTCAGACCTGATGTCCCCTGTGGGGACATATTCTCCAAGATAATACCGAGTTGATTACTTATTATTTTGCCTTCTCCCACAAAAAATAAAACGTCGGCTACTGCCGACGTTCGGACATCCACCACTTTGGATGGTGGATGTCCTCTCTATGGATTTTAATCCTTTCTCAATACCGAAAAGCTTATTTGCGCACTTTCAAGCCCAGGGTAGCTTCTTCACCATCAAACTTGACCGTTCCGCTGAACATGCCTTCACCAGGCTGGCCCTCATCCATTTCCAGCGCCAGGGTTTCATCCATGATATAGGTGCGGTGTTCTTCCAGGGCGTCCTTAAGCCCATCACTTACCTGATAGGAAATGATGATGCGGTCAGAGATGGCAAAATCGGCTTGCTTGCGGAAATCCTGGATGCGGCGCACCAATTCCCGGGCCAGGCCTTCATCTCGCAGATCGGGAGTGATCTCGGTATCTATCGCAACTGTCAGTGACTTGCTGTCTACTGTGGAGAGCCCTTCAGCTGCCTCTGTGTAGATCAGCACCTCTTCTGGATCAAGAGCGATCGTTTTTCCATCCAGTTCCAGGGGAACCGTTTCCCCGTTATTTACCAGGGCAGCGACCGTATCTGGATCGAGGCTGGAAAGGGCGGATTTGATCTTAGGGAAATCCTCACCGTATTTCGGGCCCAGGATTTGATTATTGGGCATAACCTTGTAGGACAGCAGTGATTCGGAATCCTGGACAAAAACCAGCTCCTTGATGTTCAGCTCATCCTTAACGATTTCCAGAAGTTCCTGGTCGAGTCCCGCCCGGCCCTGTTTGACAAAGACCATGACTTTGGAAAGGGGCTGGCGGACCTTCGTGCCGGCATTGCTCCGGGCACTGAGCCCCTGACTGGCGGTCTCCCGGGCCAGTTTCATCTGCTCGATCAATTTCTGATCGACTGCACCCAGGTCCGCTGTTGGCCATTGAGTGTGGTGGATGCTATCCCGGGCATCTGTAAAGACCGAGCGCACCAGGTTTTGATAGATATCCTCGGTCATAAAGGGGATTACCGGCGCCAGAGCGCGGCTCATTTTTACCAGCACATGCCAAAGAGTATCGTAGGCTGTGGATTTATCCTGGTCGGTCTCTGTCTTCCAGTAGCGTCGGCGTGAGCGACGAACGTACCAATTGCTGAGATCATCCAGCAGGGACTCAAACCCCAGCGTCGCGTTGAAGGCGTTGGAATGATTCAGATCTTCTGTGACCTGAGCCACTGTCTGGTTAAGCCGACCCAGGATCCAGCGGTCAAGCGGATTATTGGAGACAGGAGTGGGACCTTCCGGGTTGTCGCGGTCGAAATCCACACTTTCTGGAACCCAGCCGTCGATTTCTGCGTAAGTGGTGAAGAAGGAGTATACATTCCAGTAGGGGATGATGAAACGCCGGCGGGTTTCTTCTGCCCGGTGATAGCCAAAAAGCAGGTTGTTCTCTGGTTTGTGGGCGCAATACAGCCAGCGCATCACATCCACGCCCATCTGATCGGCAGCCTCATTGAACTCGATCGAGTTTCCTGAGGATTTATGCATCTCCCGTCCATCTTCAGCAAGGAGACTGGCGTAACTGAAGTTCTCCAGGAAAGGGGGAGAATTATCCAGTACAGTAGCCATGGCCAGCAGGCTGTAGAACCAGTTCCTGAACTGTCCAGGGAAGGATTCGCTGATCCACTGAGCAGGATACCATTTCTCCCAGAACTCGGGATCGACTCGATAACTAAGTGTGGAGAAGGGCACGATGCCGGCATCCAACCAGGGGTTACCGACATCAGGGATGCGCTCCATCCTGCTCCCGCATTTATCGCAGGCGAGGGATATCCCATCAATATAGGGCCGATGGGGAGTGTGCCCCATGAACTCATCATAACCTTCGACAGCCCGCTCCTCCAACTCTAGGTCATCACCGACTACATGGAAATGGTCACAGTCTTCACAAACCCAGATGGGCAGGGCCAGGCCCCAGTAACGTTTTTTGGAGATCATCCAGTCATGCATATTGCGCAGCCAGTCCTGTTCACGGGCATATCCAAATTCAGGTATCCAGCGGATCTGATCCACCACGTCCATGATCTGGTAGCGGAGGCTGGCTTCTTTCTCTTCCGGGGTCACTTCCTCGCGCGGCTTGTCATAACTTTCACCCATACTAATGAACCATTCATCCACCAGCCGGAAAACCAGCTCAGTTTTACAGCGCCAGCAGGTTGGATAGCGGTGTGTATAAGGCTCTATATGGTAAAGGATTCCTTTCTTTTCCAGGTTTTCAAAGATCTCGTCAGAGACCTCGGAGACATGTTTGCCAGTGAGCCAGCCGAAATCATCGATGAAGTAGCCCTCTTCGGTCAGTGGGGCTATCCGCGGCAGGGGGGTTTCTTTGGATAACTGGAAGTCTTCTGCGCCGCAGCCGGGAGCGATATGGACAATGCCTGTGCCTTCCTCTTCGCCTACTTCGTCCCAGATGATCACCCGGTGAGCTTGTTCGGCGCTGGTCGATATGCCTTCCCGCAGCTCTTTTAACTCGGTCACGCCGCCCACAGCCTGAGCAGCGGGCAGCTCATCAAAGGGGCCGTCAAAGGTCCATCCTTCCATCTCGGCGCCTTTGATCTGATCTAAAACCTGGTACTCACCCCGGAGTATATTCAAGGTGCCCTTAGAAAGATAAACGACATGATCCTGGCCTTCATTGGGAGCTGGTAATTTCACGCGCACCCTGAGGTAATCCAGCTCGGGGCCGACAGCAGCAGCGACGTTGGAGGTGAGTGTCCAGGGAGTAGTGGTCCAGACCAGCAGAGATTCTCCCGGGCGTTCCCGAAGCGGGAAGCGCAAGGTCACTGACCTGTGGGTGAGTTCAGCATATCCATCGGTGACAATTTCATGCTGGCTGATAGCTGTGGCGCAGCGGGGGCACCAGGGCATCACGTCTGCCCCTCTGTACAGCCAGCCATTCTCCCAGGTCTTCTTGAGGAATTTCCAGATCATGAAATTGTTCTCATTGGAAAAGGTGAAGTAGCTGCCGCCCAATTCCTGTAAGCCCAGCCGGCCGACGATTTGCTCCACGGTATCGGTGATCGGACCATTCGGTCCGGGAACGGTGATCTTTTCGAGTGGGTCCTCAAGAAGTTTAGCGGCCAACTCGCGAAGTTGGTCTGGATCATTCCAATCCATCCAGTAGCCCAGACGAATGGATTGTTCTGTCTGGACAGCGGCGTAGTTCAGCACGCGAGCTTTGCACTCACGCACGAATTTGGCCAGTCCGTAACTCTCGATATCCTTTTTTGATTGAAATCCTTTTTCCTTTTCAACTTCCACTTCAACCCATAAACCCTGGCAGTCAAAGCCGTTCTGATAGCGCAGCTCGTGTCCTTTCATGGCCCAGAAGCGGCTGAACAGGTCTTTGTAGGTACGCCCCCAGCCGTGATGAACTCCCATGGGATTGTTGGCTGTGATCGGCCCATCAATGAAGGACCAGTTGGGTTTGCCTTTATTTAAATCCCTTAACCTCTGAAAGGCGTCAGTTTCCTTCCAGAATTTCAAGGTTTGATGTTCACGCTGGACGAAGTCCACTTCATTGGGTGCTTTTTTGATGGCCATCCTTCCTCCTGAATAAAAATACTCTCGTCCCACTCGGGACGAGAGTATAAACTCACGCGGTACCACCCGGATTCCCACCTGTGGTGGGCTCTCGGCGAGGACTCTCTGGGATGGACCAGGCGACCGGTCCATTTTTAGATTCAGCCTCGCACCCTGGTAACGGGGGTGAACCCGGATCCCTTAATAGCCTCTGGCGTTCAGTTCACGGCTCCGAAAGGATTTTCAGGTTGGATATCTGGCCCGGCTTCCACCAATCCCGGGCTCGCTAGCAGATCTTCCTAACCCTACTCGTTTTCATCGCTGCCTTTGAATAACTATTGGGGTGATTATGCCATAAAGCTGGCCTGAGGTCAACGGGTCAGGAGACTGCTGATTCCACCGCCTGGATAGGCTCGCCCTTTACATGCAAATCGAAGCGGTTACTGGATTTGAGCTGCAGATAGGTGAAAATACCAGCGGATATTACCATAAATATTCCCGCCCCAAACCAGACCCAGTTCGGATTGTAGTTGTCCATCACCAGGCCGGATAAAAGAGGACCGATCGCGTTGGGGATGGTCCAGCTGAACCCGAAGACTGCCATATAACGGCCCCGCATATCCTCCGGAGCGAGCTTGGCTACGATAGCCTGGCCGGTAGGTGCGATCAGCATTTCCGCAAAGGTGATGATAACCATGGCTACGATGAACAACCAGTAAGCTGAGACGTAGCCATACATTGAGAAGCCAACGGCGTAAATCAAGGTGCCCCAGATCATGGCTCTCAGAGGGGCGTAACCCTTGATCCTGCGTGTGATCGCAAACTGGAGCAATACCACCATAGTTGCGTTCATGCTGAGCAGCATACCGTATCCAGAATCCGGCAGGCCGTGCACATCTCTAAGAAAGACCGGCAAAGTGATGTTCATCTGCATATAGGCCATCACCATAAAAATGGACGCCAGGATGTATATCAAAAAGGCGCTGTCTTTAAGTACCCGAAGATAGCCGATCATAGTCTGCCCGAAATTTTCTTCCCTGGCAGGTTCGCCAGCCGGAACTGGAGCGGCTTGGGGTTTAGTCTCGGGCACATAGAGCAGGATGATGACTGCCGTAATACAACTGAGGATGACATCAAGAATGAAGAGGATCGTGTAGGAACGGACTGCAAGGAAACCCCCAATGGCAGGACCAATGACCACGGCTAAATTGGCGATTACCCGCATGATACCAAAGCCATCCACACGTTTTTCCTCTGGAAGGATGTCAGCCACGATCGCCTGACGGGCAGGACCTGCTATATTGCCAAAAAAACCTACGATTAAACCCGCCAGGTAAATGAATTCCAAGCTGGGGGCGAAAGCCAGCAACAAAGAACTGGCGGCACTGATCACCAAACCTGCCAGGATCATTATCTTGCGTCCGTATTTGTCCGTCATTGCCCCACCCAGCATGCTTCCAAACAAACCGCTTACTGCCAGAATGGTAAACAGCAGGCCCACCTCTGTCATGCCCACGTCATATTTTGATGTGATGTAGAGGCCAAAGAAAGGAAAGAGCAGAGCGCCACCTAGCTGGTCGATGAACATGCCACCCGTTACTATCCAGAAGGTTTTGGGATATTCCTGATAGATTTTTTGTAGTTTTTTCGGCATAAGTTCCTTTGGATTATTGACTTTTTACTGGCTAATTATTTGTGATTGTAGCATAAAACTTAAATATGTCAATAAATAAATAAAGAAAATCAAGCTTGTCCTAAAAAAAATTAATAAACCACCAAGATAAATTGATTTTCGGCCTGCCTGCTTCCTAGAAAACTGCCCTTGACAAAAATTTAGATTAGTCTAAAATATTATTTAGCCAAACATAAAATGGAGTGATCATGCCGCGACATCTTTCGGATACGGTAGAGGATTATCTGAAGATCATCTATCATCTTTCCAGGGGAGAAGGGCGGGTCAGCACCGGACAAATCGCCGAGGAGCTGACTGTCAGCCCGGCTTCAGTGACCGATATGGTCCAGCGCCTGGCTGCGGAAAACCCTCCTCTGCTGGATTACCAGAGACATCAGGGAGTAGCCTTGACCGAGCCTGGCATGAAGGCTGCCCTGGAAATCATTCGCCACCACCGATTGCTGGAACTCTTCCTTCATGAGGTGCTGGGTTTTTCCTGGGACCAGGTCCACGAGGAAGCGGAACGACTTGAGCATGTCATCTCCGAAGAGTTTGAGGAGCGTGTTGCGGCTGTCTTGGGAGATCCCCAGCGTGGACTGCACGGTGAACCCATTCCCAGCCGCAGCCTGGAGATGCCTGACCAGGATTGCTGCACTTTGCAGGATTTGCGCCCAAACCAAAAGGGAAGAATTCAAGAAGTGAATGATGATGATCCCGGTTTCCTTCGTTATCTGGATTCTCAAGGTTTACTTCCCGGAGTTGAACTAGAAGTGATGGAGTATTCCCCTTATGACGATAATCTCCGCATCCAGATTGCGGAGAAGGACAAGGAACTTGTCCTGGGCGTCAACATAACAAGCCAGATCCATGTTTTGGTCCAGGAGTGATCTGTCGGAATAGAAGGAGTTGAGCATGGTTGACCCGCTGTATGCTTTATTGATCGGAATTGGATTTTTGTTATTACTGGGTATCTTGTTTTGGCCAGACTCCGGCCTGGTGTGGAAGATCCAAAAGCGCCGGGAGTTAACGGATAAAGTACTGGTTGAAGATACCTTGAAATATATTTTTAAATGTGAGCGCAATCAGAAGACCTGTACCCTGGAGAGCCTGGCCGGAGCGCTTTCGACCAGCCCGGGGAGGGCTTCAGAAATCCTGACCCTGACCCAGGCCAAGGGTTTGCTTGAAATGAGGGAGAATAGTTTTCGGCTGACCGAGACTGGGAGAAAGACCGCCACCCAGATCGTTAGAGCCCATAGGTTATGGGAAAGGTATCTGGCGGATACCACGGGTTTTGAAGAAAGTGATTGGCATCAGCAAGCCGAACGCTTGGAACACAAATTATCTGAAGAGGAGTTGGTCCGTTTATCAGCCAGCCTTGGTAATCCCACCCACGACCCTCACGGTGATCCGATTCCCAACCGCTGGGGTGACCTGATTTCCCATGGTGGGATCCCGTTATCTGATCTTCCAATCCAGACTCCAGCAAGGATCGTTCATATAGAAGACGAACCGGATGTGATCTATGCTCAAATCGTGGCCGAGGATCTTCACCCCCAGATGATCCTGGAGGTGGATGAGATGACTACAAACCGCATTCGCTTCTGGAGTGAAGATCAGGAACATGTCCTGGCGCCCATCGTGGCTGCCAATATTTCGGTAATTCCCCTGGCAGAAGAAAACCACCTGCCGGCCAGCGAGGGGATACCGTTGGATTCCCTCAAACCTGGACAGGCAGGATTGGTGACGGAAATTTCCTCCCTCAGCCGGGGCGTGGAACGCCGACGCCTGCTTGACCTGGGAATCATACCGGGCACAGAGGTCGGCGTGGAGATGGTCAATCCCGGAGGGGACCCAACTGCTTATCGGATCCGGGGCACAGTGATCGCCTTGCGTAGTTCTCAGGCTCGCTTGATCCGGGTTTCACCAATCAAAGAGAAACATGATTAACACAATAGCCTATGAAGATTGATATTTACGAGGAAGGATCTGTTGATGGAAAACAATAACAAGAAATCATTACCGGAAACCATGCAAGGTTCTGCTGCCCAGGCGGACTGTGCAAGCTGCCCTGTGCATCATGCAGCCAATCTGAAGAAACTTGGTGTGGATATGGAAAATTGGGATTTTGTGGTTGCGCTTGCCGGAAATCCCAATACCGGGAAAAGCACCGTCTTTAATGCCCTGACAGGACTCCGCCAGCATACAGGTAATTGGCCCGGAAAGACCGTGACCCGAGCTGAAGGTGGTTTTGAATACGCGGAAAAGCGCTATAAAATGGTTGATCTGCCCGGAACGTACTCCCTGCTCGCTACAAGTTTGGATGAAGAGATAGCCCGTGATTTTATCCTCTTTGGCCAGCCGGATGTAACCATTGTAGTGGCAGATGCGTCCCGATTGGAGCGAAATCTGAACCTGGTGCTCCAGGTGCTGGAGATCACCAATCGGGTGGTGATCTGTCTCAATCTGATGGATGAAGCCGAGCGCCATAATATGACTGTTGACCACAGGCGCTTGGCTCGAGACCTTGGTGTACCGGTTGTGCCAACTGTGGCCCGCTATAACGAGGGGCTGGAGGAGCTGCTTGCTGCTGTGCATGAGGTCGCATCTGGTGAGATGCAGGCTAAACCCTATCATGTGAATTACAACCATCCTAAACTTGACCGGGCTGTATCCCAGCTGGTAGACCAGATAAAGGAGACCTTTCCACAGGTTCCTAATGCGCGCTGGGTTGCACTTCGTCTGCTGGATGGGGATGAAAGGATCATCAGGGCGGTGGAAGAAGGTGAATTGGGTGAGTTGTCCTATACCCGGGAAAACCTGGAAGGCGTTGGAGCGAGCCATGTATCCCAGAAAAGTGGATTTGCCCAATAACTTAGGATGGTCAATCAACTGATTTGAATAAAGGTATCAGGTGTAATCATGAATGGTAATTACGAAAAAATACTCCAATCTGCCCGGGATCTGCGTTGGGACATCGGGGGCGATTTCCATGAGAAGATCATGGAGGCGCTCTATTCGGATGCCACTCGCATCGCCGGACGGGCAGTAACTTACCCGGATGAAAAACCTCGCTTTGACCTTGATCGGACTATTGATCGCCTGGTCACAAGCAGGATTTGGGGCTTCCCACTGATGATATTATTGTTGACCCTGGTTTTCTGGCTGACCATCAGCGGAGCGAATGTCCCGTCCAAGTTGTTATCCTCTCTTTTGATCGATACAGTTCACCCGCTGTTGAAGGCTGGTGCGGCCAATATCGGCTTGCCTTGGTGGCTGGACGGGGTACTCATCGATGGGGCATATCTGGCGACAGCCTGGGTAGTGAGCGTGATGCTGCCTCCCATGGCAATCTTCTTCCCTATCTTCACACTTCTGGAAGATTTTGGCTATCTGCCGCGGGTGGCATTTAACCTTGACCATATATTCCGAAAGGCTGGTGCCCATGGGAAACAAGCCCTGAGCATGACCATGGGGTTTGGCTGCAACGCGGCCGGAGTGATTTCCACCCGCATCATTGATAGTCCCCGGGAGCGATTGATCGCTATCATAACCAACAACTTCTCACTCTGCAACGGCCGCTGGCCGACTCAGATCCTGATAGCGACCATTTTTATCGGTTCTCTGGTTCCGGCCCATCTGGGGGGAATGATTTCCGCCCTTTCGGTGGTTGCCATTGCCCTTCTGGGAGTATTGTTAACATTCCTCGTATCATGGTCTTTGTCCCGAACGATCCTTAAGGGGGAGGTATCCACCTTTAATCTGGAACTACCTCCTTACCGCCCACCGCGTGTTCTCCAGACCCTGTATTCATCGATGATAGATCGGACCCTGATCGTGCTCTGGCGGGCTGTGGTCTTTGCCATGCCGGCCGGTGTGGTGATCTGGATATCTGCTAACTTGCAGATTGGCGGGATCAGCATAGCAGAACACCTGATCAATTTCCTGAATCCATTTGGTTTGATATTAGGCTTGAATGGGGTCATCCTGGTGGCTTATATTGTGGCGATCCCGGCAAACGAGATCGTAATTCCAACCATCCTGATGCTGACTGTTCTGGTAAGCGGAGTGTCAGGTACCGGCGCAGGAGCCGGAGTGATGTTCGAGCTGGATACCGGCCTGGCCACTCTGAATATTCTTACTGCCGGTGGATGGTCACTGCTCACGGGTGTTAACTTGATGCTTTTCAGCCTGATCCATAACCCCTGCAGCACGACCATCTATACTATCTATAAAGAAACTGGCAGCCTCAAGTGGACGACAATCGCTTCTTTGCTGCCAGTAGTGATGGGAATACTGGTCACTTTCTTCACAGCTCAGATCTGGCGATTATTGGCAGGATTTTGGATGTGATGGGAAATAGAAAGACAAGTCATATCAAAGAAGGGGAAAAATCCCTGACAATAAAATCGTCTAAGATCAGGTGACCAGCACACACACCGGGGGACTCCTTCCTGAAGAACTATCAGATGGATCCCGGGACGAACAGCCCACGAAAAAAAATAAGCCTGATGCCAGGCTTATTTTTGTATATCAATAAAGGGCAGCCCAAAGGCCGCCCTTTTGAATCTGAAAACCTCACCCGTTAATCGAGAGCTTCGTAACCGGGCCCGTCAGTGTAGTAATCCTCATTGCGCTGGATGGCGGGAGTGAGATCAACCACTTCGCCTTCATCCAAAACGCGAGTTGCCTTTAATACCCAGGTGACACCATCTACATCTTCAGTTTCAAATTCCTCATCATAACCTTCGGTTCCAACGGGCATATTCATGCGTTCATCACCGTAGGCCTCGTAGGCGGAAGGAACTTCATCTTCCATATAAATCGCATCGTAGGGGCACTCAGGGGCGCAAGCACCGCAGTCAATGCAGGCTTCCGGATCAATATAATAATTCGGCCATTCCTCGACCGGTTTGCCGGGCACAATGCATTCTGTCGGGCAGACTTCCACGCAGCTACCATCGTGCAAGCAGAAAGATGTGATTACGTGAGTCATAACATTCCTCCAAATTTAGTTGATGAATTGAGTATATCTTAAATCCAGATACACTGCTGTATAATTATCTCTCTAGGTTCGAATTGTAGCCTTCGACATTTTCTTTGTCAAGAAAAATCAACTTCTGGGAAGGAGTCTTTTACAAAAGAGGTTACATTCTTCATGAAAAAGGACGCTATCTCTCCTGCCGCACCCTATCTGATCGTTCCTCTGGGAATCCTGGCAGTATCCACTGCATCTCTTTTGATCCGATTTGCCCAGGAGTACGCCTCATCGCTCACTATTGCTGCCTTCCGCCTGGGTCTGGCCTCCCTGATCCTGCTCCCCTATACATTTATCAAGCATGGACGGGAAATCCGATCGCTAAAGTCCTCAGATCTAAAATTCGCCCTGCTGGCAGGGTTTTTCTTAGCTATCCATTTCGCATCCTGGATCACTTCCCTCGAACTGACCTCGGTTTCCAGTTCGGTTGTCTTTGTAACCACTACACCTCTCTGGGTATCCTTGATGGCCCCATTTTTCTTGAAGGAGAATACATCCAGGATCGCGTTTCTGGGGATGGGTATTGCTTTGCTGGGAGGTGTGATCATTGCTGGCGCGGATGTTTGTGTCTGGCAACCCAGCGGGTTGGACTGCCATTTCACACCCGGTAGCTCGGCAGCGGAAACCCTGCTGGGGGATTTCCTGGCATTATTAGGCGCTATCGCGGGAGCCGCTTACTTAATGATCGGCCGCCACCTTCGGAAGAAGGTATCCCTTACACCCTATATATTTCTGGTTTACAGCGCGGCAGCTATTTTCTTGATTGGTACTATGTTGATCGTTCAGGGTATCCCTCCCCGCTTTCCCGGGCAAGTCTACCTCTGGTTGATCTTGCTGGCGGTTGTGCCCCAGCTGCTTGGCCATTCCATCTTCAATTGGTCTTTGAAGTACCTGCCAACCGGTTATGTTGCCATCAATCTGCTTGGGGAACCCGTTGGATCCATTATCCTGGCCTACTTCTTCCTCAACGAGGTACCACCTATCGTGAAAATAATTGGTGCTATACTTATTTTAGCTGGTATAGTCCTGGCCTCATTTCAGTTAAATTCTCGGGAAAGCGGATCCAATCTGTAGGAGCATTTGCAGTGACCAATCAAGATCCCCGCAACATCAAAGATATACTAGACTCCCTGGCAAAAAGGGGGCAATCCTTCCAGGGGTTCTGGGAAAGAATGCGGAACTACGGTTGGGATATCAGCGGTATCCTGCTGCTGGCTGTTTCCTTAATGACCTTTCTGGCCACGATCTTCCCTGGTCTCGCAGCCGGTTCTGCCCTGCTGCGCTGGACCAATTTCATCCGTTTGGGTTTGGGTTGGGGGAGTATCTTTCTGGTCATTTCAGGCTTATTTCTGGGCATGTGGATGCTTAAAAAACAAGCCGGAGAGCCTTCCTCAGTTATCTGGGTTCGGATTTTCGCCCTTGAGGGAGCTGTGTTTTCATTAATTACCCTCTTTACAGTGCTGGGAGGACATTCTCTGGAAAGGGCTCGCAGCGGCCTGGACGGCGGTCTGGTTGGCTGGGGATTAGTTGAAGCAGTATCCAGCCTGGTAGGCTTGATTGGCACCGGAATCCTGGCAGTTTTGGGTAGTTTGATCGGTTGTGTGATCGGATTGGGCTTCACAGGTCGGGTTCGTGAGCAGCTGGACCAGATGCGGACGGCATCCGGGCCACCTGGCCTGTTCCAACAGGATGAACTGGATGATCTGATTTCTGATAATGATGTTGAAGAACCATCTCCGGTCAAGCGGAAACCCAATCTTCCAGCAGAGTTCCGGAAGCAGTTTAAAGTGGAACCCCAGGATGATAAACCGCTGATCATCCCTCCCCGTGATCAGTCTCTGCCATCAATGGAGCTGCTGGAACGGGGTAAAGGATTTAAGCCAAATCAAAGACATATCAACACGTCTGCAGGATTGATTGAGAAGACCCTGGCGGAATTTGGCATTCCTGCTCAGGTGATTGGATTCCAAGTTGGCCCTACAGTGACACAGTTTGCCGTAAAACCTGGATATCTTACTGACCCCGAAGAGGATGATGAGAGAAAGAAGGTCCGTGTCTCGCGGATCACCTCTCTTAAGAAGGACCTGGCATTGGCCTTGTCGGCCACTCAACTGAGGATCGAAGCGCCGGTCCCAGGAAGGGCTTATGTAGGTATCGAGGTGCCTAACGAAAAATCATACCTGGTTACCCTGCGGTCAGTCATGGAAACAACAGCTTTTTATAAGATTGAATCCCCCCTGGCGATTGCCCTGGGTAGTGATGTGTCAGGGGAGCCAGTGGTGGCTGACCTTGCCAGTATGCCCCACCTGTTGATTGCAGGTACAACTGGATCTGGAAAATCTGTTTGCATTACCTCGTTGACTACCAGCTTGGTGATGAACAACACTCCTGAAGAGCTTCGATTGGTCATGATCGATCCCAAGATGGTTGAGTTGATCCGCTTCAGTGGGTTACCCCACCTGTATGGCCAGGTAGAAACAGATCTAGAACGCATCCTGGGTGTCCTCCAGTGGGTTGTTAGCGAAATGGACCGCCGCTACAAGGTTTTGGATGAGACCCGCTCCCGGAATATTGATACCTATAATAATAAGGTCCGCAAGAAGAGAGGCGAGGAGATCATGCCCCGCATTGTAGTCATGATCGATGAACTTGCGGACCTGATGATGATGGCACCAGCGCAAACTGAGTTCAGCCTGGTCAGACTGGCGCAGATGGCCCGTGCTGTGGGCATCCACCTGGTCGTGGCTACCCAGCGGCCCAGCACAGATGTGGTCACCGGTTTGATCAAAGCCAATTTCCCTGCCCGAATGTCCTTTGCTGTGGCTTCTTCAGTTGATTCCCGGGTTGTGCTGGATATGAATGGCGCTGAATCCCTGCTGGGGAATGGCGATATGTTATTCCTCCCGCCTGATGCAAGTAGGCCGATCAGGGCCCAGGGTTGTTTAGTCACTCCCAATGAACTGGACCGAGTCATCAACGCCTGGAAGGAACTTTCTGACTTCGAACCGGATGAAATCAACCCACCCTGGGAAAAGGTCATTGAAGAAAAAGCTGAGATTGATGAATTAGACCCGCTCATCAAGGATGCATTCCAGATCGTTAGGGATGCCCAGCGGGCATCTACCTCCCTGATCCAGCGTAAGCTTCGCATTGGTTATCCAAGAGCAGCTCGACTGATGGATGAACTCTCTGCTCTGGGATATGTAGGCCCTTCCCTGGGCAGTGGAATCGAACGTGAGGTACTGATTGCCCCCGACGAAGAGTTCGGGGAAAACTCCTGATCTCTGATCAAATATCCCCCCTACCTATTCACTCTATCCTCAGGAACTAATCATGTCAACAGGTTTTGAACTGGGACCATTTACGATACATTATTATGGGCTGGTGATCTTAGTGGGAATAACAGCTGCCCTATTCCTGACTGGCTGGAACGCTAAAAAGGAAGGGAAGACCCTGGAATTCCTGCTTGATGCCTTTCCCTGGTTGTTTGTCGGTGCAATTCTGGGAGCCCGGATCTGGCATATATTTACCCCACCGGAATCAATGATAGCCCGGGGAATCACTACCCGGTATTACCTGACCCATTTCCTGGAAGCTCTGGCGATCTGGAAGGGGGGCGTAGGTATCATCGGAGCTGTTTTGGGCGGATCCCTGGCATTGTGGATCTATGCCCGACGAAAAGGCGAAACAGCCTCGACCTGGTTGGATATCATAGCTCCAGGCATTGCCCTCGCTCAAGCCTTTGGGCGCCTGGGAAATTTCATCAACCAGGAAGTATACGGACTGCCTTCCAACCTGCCCTGGGCGATATCCATCGACCCTCAGCATCGCCTACCTGGCTACAGCGAGATCGCATCCTATCATCCGCTCTTTGCCTATGAATCTCTTTGGTCTCTGTTGAATCTGGTTTTTCTGCTGTGGATCAAGAATAAACTGGGTGAGAAACTCAACCCCGGGAGCCTGTTCCTGATTTACCTGCTCATTTACGGGACCGGACGGGTAGGATTGGAATTCTTGCGGCTGGATATCTCCAGCTGGCAGGGGATCAATCTTAACCAAATTGCAATGTCCCTGGTGGTTATCATTGCTGGTGTTCTGCTATATAATCGCCAAAGAAGTGATTCTGGAGATCCCGGACAGGCATGATCCTTACTGAAAACCTTACGAAATATTTTAAAGATCTCAAAGCGGTGGACAACGTCAACCTGCATGTTAAGGCTGGTGAGGTATTAGCTTTGTTGGGACCCAACGGGGCCGGGAAAACCACCACGGTGCGCATGCTGACTACTGTATTGAGACCCAGCAGCGGCACTGCCCACGTTGCAGGATATGATGTGCGTGAAAACCCCAGCCGGGTGCGGGCATCTGTTGGTGTTCTTACTGAAGATCATGGTCTCTATGATCGCATGCATATTGAAGAATACCTGGATTTTTTTGGCCAGATTTACGATATGTCCGCGGTTGATCGGGAAGGCCGCATCCAGCATTTATTGGACAGGTTTGGATTGCTGGAGGCACGGAATCGGAGAATCGGTAAATTCTCCAAGGGTATGCGGCAAAAATTATCCCTGGCCCGTTCCCTGCTGCATTCCCCTCCTATTCTGCTATTGGATGAACCCACTTCAGCGATGGATCCTGCCAGTGCCCGGCTGGTCAGGAATGCTATCAAAACCCTCCGGTCGGAAGATAGGGCGATCATTGTTTGCACCCATAACCTGGCGGAAGCCGAGGAGCTGGCCGATAAGATCGCAATCATCCGTTATGGAAAGATCATCGCCAGCGGTTCGGCAGGAGAATTGAAAGAGCAGCTGCTGGGACCCGGTGAATATAAAGTTCAGCTCGCTGATCCCCTGGATGGAAAGGATTTGCCCCTGCCGGAAGGGCTGCAAGTGACTCAAAAAGGCCCCGACTGGTTCAGCTACATAGCTCCTGCCGCCCGGGAAATAAACCCTTTGATCCTCCAAAACCTGATAGGTGCCGGATATCAGGTCATTAAGATGGAGGAGGTTTTGCGCAGCCTGGAATCAGTTTACCTCCAAGCGGTCAATTATGTCCCGGAAGGGGAGGGATCCGATGTGGACTGATTTCAGAAAAGCTCTAGTGGTCACACGCCGGGAAGTAATTGATCAGTTCCGCGATTGGCGGATCCTTGCGCCGATAATCATACTCACTGTGTTTTTTCCAGGCTTGATGAACTTCACTGCCCAACAGGCGGTGGATTTTGTGGCCAAGTATGGTGCCCCGATCATCGCAGACCGGCTGATACCTTTCTTATTGATGGTGGTAGGCTTTTTCCCGATATCAGTCTCTCTCGTGATCGCCCTGGAAAGTTTTGTCGGTGAAAAGGAGCGGCGCTCCATTGAGCCTTTATTGAGCAGCCCACTGACAGATGTCCAGTTATACCTGGGCAAATTAATGGCAGTGATCTTTCCTCCATTAGTGGCCAGCTTCCTGGGCATATCGGTCTACCTGGTTGGGGTCTACCGCCAGGTGGGATGGGTCCCGGACCCCACGCTGCTGTTCCAGGTAGTGGCTCTAGCAGCGGTACAGTCCCTGGTCATGGTCAGCGGCGCGGTGGTAGTATCCTCCCAAACTACTTCTGTGAGGGCAGCCAATCTACTGGCCTCCTTTATCATCATCCCGATGGCGATGCTCCTGGTTGGGGAGAGTATGATCATGTTTTGGGCCCGGTACCATATTCTCTGGTGGGCGATCTTTGGACAGGCCATAATTGCCTGGCTGCTGGTACGCACCGGTATTGCCCATTTCAATCGGGAGGAGCTCCTGGGCAAGGAGCTGGATACCCTCAACCTGCGCTGGGCCTGGTCTGTATTTAAGGAAGCTTTCCTCGGTGAGAGAGGACCGGCACTGCGCTGGTGGCGGGTGAATGTCTGGCGGGTGGTTCAAGAGATGAAATGGGCGATCCTGCTGGTGCTGATCATCTCCATCGGAGCAGTTATTGTGGGTAGTACTCAGGCGGAGGTCTTTAAAATCCCGGCAGGCGTGCTGGACTGGGAAAATCTGGATACAGGGCAAATCACAGGCGTGGAAGAAATCGGTCCGATCCGATTCTTCTCTGTAGAAGGAATGGGTTTGATCCTGTACCATAACTTGAGGGCGGTCCTGCTGGATAGTTTACTGGGTATTTTTTCCTTTGGCGTGCTGGGCATCATTGCCTTGATCCTTCCCTTTGGAATCATCGGGTACCTGATTACCGTGGCAGGCCAGACCGGCCTCTCACCCTGGGATTTTCTACTAGGCTTCATTCTCCCTCACGGGGTAGTTGAAATTCCGGCAATCATCCTTTCTGGAGCGTTGATAGTTCGGATGGGATTGACCTTGGTCACACCGCAGGAAAATCGCACGATCGGGGAAGCCTGGATCCGGACCCTGGCAGATTGGGCGCGAGTGATCCTTTTCCTTGTCCTCCCACTCTTGATAACAGCCTCATTCTTGGAAGTATTTATCACTCCCCGGGCAGCACTGGCTTTATTCGGGGGCAGTTAGACGGAGATAAGAGTTATGGCAAGAATGGTTTTTCTGGGCACGGCCAGCGCTGTTGCATATGAAGGTCACGAGAATTCCTTCTTTGTACTTGAGGGAGAGAATTCTGCAGTGATGATAGACTGCGCAGCCCGTCCCTTGAGGAGACTGCAGGAAGCCGAGATTGCTTTTGAGAACTTGAACGATCTGATCATCACCCATTTTCACCCGGATCATGTAAGCGGCCTTCCCAATCTATTGATGGATATGTGGCTCCTGGGTCGGAAGGTGGAATTCAATATCCATGGGAACCCACACTCGATCGGCCGGGCCCAGAAGATGATGGAGCTCTTTGAGTGGGAAACCTGGACAGGCATGTACCCGATCAACTTCCATTCCATCCCTGAAACTGAAATGGCGCTGGTTCTGGAAACCCAGGATTTTCGTATCTTTTCCTCGCCAGTGGAACATATGATCCCGACCTTGGGGGTAAGAGTCGAATGCCGTCAGGGGGAATATATTGTGGCATACTCATCGGATACCAATCCAATCGAGGAAACTGTCCGCTTGGCGGCCGGGGCAGATATTTTGATCCACGAAGCTGCGGGCAAGGCGGATGGCCATTCTACACCAGGTGAAGCGGGGGAGATCGCTGCCAGAGCAGGTGTTCAGACTCTCTTTTTGATACATTATTCGTTGAGGGAAAAGACCACGAGGGAAACCTTACTGGCAGAGGCAAAAAAAACCTTCCCAGGGAAGGTTCGTCTCGCTGAAGATCTGCTGTCGGTAGATTGCGTGCGGGATTAGTATACCTTACCAGCCTCTAATAAAAGGCTCCCATTCCTGATAAATATTAAGATATTTCCTGAATAGATAAGCTGCTGAAGTCGGCGGCTGGACCGGTTTTTTCTGTAACTTCAAACCGGACTGATCAAGGGTAAATCCCCCTTTTTTGTGATTGCAGGATTTGCAGGCTGTCACCAGATTGGACCAGGTGGACTCCCCTCCCAGGTGTTGGGGCAAGACATGGTCAACAGTCAGTTCCCGGGATTCCTTTCCGCAGTACTGGCATTTGAACTGATCGCGGCGGAAAATCTCCTGTTTGGATAGTTTGACACTGGGGTGGGGACGTTTAATAATTTGCTGGAGCCGGATGACGGAGGGTTTGGGAAGAGATCGGGACACAGTGCGAACCACACCACGGCCATCCATGACCATATTGGCTTTTCCGACAATTATCAGGCACATCGCCCGGCGGGTCGAGCAAACGTTGATGGGGGCGTAATTGCCATTGAGGACCAGCACTGGTTCGTTCATTTTTGAATTACTCTCGGAAATTATAGCATGGTATTTCCTGCCTGCTCAAGGGTTTTTGGAGCCGTATGGGAAGCTGTTCCCGCTCTTTAGATCTATTCCAGAAAGGGGAAATACCCATTTCTACGGTAAAATGGGATAACTGGCGCATCGTGGAGGAAAGATTGAAGAAATATATCCAAGCCTATACTTTTTTATTGCCGATCTCGATTGCACTGATTGCCCTTGATCAATGGACCAAAGGCCTGGTACGGGCTAATTTAGTATTAAACGAGTTCTGGATGCCCGTGGATTGGTTGGCTCCGTACATAAGAATTGTCAACTGGCACAACACGGGAGCTGCCTTCGGGATCTTTCAGGGCATGAATACTATATTTATGGTGCTGGCTTTTGTGATCATTGGTTTGATATTGGTATATTTTCCAATGATCCCTAAGGAAGACATCTATTTCCGCCTGGCTTTGAGTTTGCAGATGGCCGGGGCAACGGGAAATCTTTTAGACCGATTATATCGGGGGTTTGTGACCGATTTCATATCTGTGGGCAGATTCCCGGTTTTTAATGTGGCGGATTCCTGCATTACCATGGGAGTAGTAGTACTTCTTATCGGTATGTGGGTTGAAGAGAGAAGGATAAAGCATGAGCCAAGAACAGAGGATGAGTCAGGAACCGATCATCATAACGAATCGCTCTGAAAACGAGCTCCGGCTTGACATACTACTTGCTCAGGAACTGGAGGATTTCTCCAGGTCATACATCCAGAAAATTATCTCCGCGGGTGGTGTTTCCGCCGATGGTTATCCCCTTTACAAAAAAGCCGAGAAGATCTCTCCAGGAACTGACGTAGAGATCATCATCCCGCCTGCTGAGGATTCATATCTTCAGCCAGAGAGTATTCCCCTGGATATTCTTTTTGAAAACGGGGATTGTGTTGTCATAAATAAACCAGCAGGTATGGTAGTTCATCCTGCTGTGGGGCACCCAACAGGCACCCTGGTGCAGGCTGTGCTGGCTCATGCTCCAGAGATTGAAGGTGTGGGGGGCGTAAAGAGGCCGGGGCTGGTCCACCGCCTGGACCAGGACACATCCGGGGTGATCATATTGGCAAAGAATGACCGGGCTCACCAATACTTGCAGGATCAATTCAGGAACCGGGATGTAGGAAAAGTCTACCTGGCTTTGGTGGATGGCCGTCCGCCGTCACATAAAGGGAGAGTTGAGGTAGCTATCGGCCGCGATCCAAAGTATCGCCAGCGTATGACAACCGTGCAGGAACGAGATGGAAAGGAAGCGGTCAGTGAGTTTTTCACCCTGGAGGAATATTCAAAACACACCTTATTGAAAGTGTCTATTCATACCGGCCGGACCCATCAGATCAGGGTTCATCTGGCTTTTCTTGGCTGCCCGGTTGTGGGGGATGCGATATATGGAAGAAAAAAACCTACCCTGGATATCAATCGGCAGTTCCTGCATGCTCATCAGCTGACTATTTCCCTTCCAGGTGAAGATCAGAGGCGCTCATTTGAGGCACCATTAGCATCTGATCTGGAAGAAATCCTTGGCAAACTCAAAGATCCAATGATCAGGAGTAAAGATGATTGACCTTCGATCTGACACGATAACCCAACCAACCCCTGAGATGCGGGAAACCATTGCCAGCGCTGAGGTTGGCGATGATGTCTATGGAGAAGACCCTACAGTAAACCTACTGGAAGATAAATCCGCTAAACTGTTAGGGAAGGAAGCGGCCCTGTTCATACCATCTGGAACGATGGGAAATCTGGCGGCAGTTCTAACCCACTGTGACCGAGGCAGTGAGATCATCCTGGGGGACAAGGCTCATATCTTCCTGAATGAATCAGGCGGGGCAGCAGCCCTGGGTGGTGTCCAACCACATATCATCCCAAACCAGGAAGATGGCACTCTTAAGCTGGAAGATATCCGGGAAGCAATCCGCTTTGATGATATTCACCATCCCCAGACAAGGATGATTGCTTTAGAGAACACCCACAATATGTGTGGAGGGGTAGCCTTGACTGTGGAATATTCCCGGGCTGTGGGAGAGATTGCCAGGGAGCAGGGGCTAAAATTCCATCTGGATGGCGCCCGACTATTTAACGCGGCTGTTGTCTTGAATGTCGATCCAGCTGATCTGGTTGAACCTTTCGATTCGATAATGTTCTGTCTGAGCAAGGGGTTGGGCGCGCCGGTGGGTTCTGTGTTATGTGGAGATGCCGAATTCATATCCCGGGCCAGGAGGATCAGAAAAATGCTAGGAGGAGCCATGCGCCAGGCAGGGCTGATCGCAGCAGCCGGGTTATATGCTCTGGAGCATCACCTTCCTCTCCTGGAGGAGGACCACCGAAGGGCTCGAGAGCTTGCCCGAGATCTGGTTGGTCTATCTGGAATCGAAGTAGTGAATCCTGAACCTTCTACGAATATGGTTTATCTCAAACTGGATCCTGATCTACCTTATGATGCTTATGGGATCAAGGGAAAGCTAAAAGAACATGGTGTTTTGGTGGGTGTAGAGAATCTCCGGCTGATCAGGCTTGTTACTCATCTGTGGATCAAGGATCAGGATATCCCAACAGTCGTTCATGGGTTCAAGAATGTCCTATCCTGAAGGAGAAATCGGACTAATCCGGGCAGCGGGCAGCTCTATTTGTCAGATGTTATAATTAGACAGCTTAACCTGATAGAACGCAAAGGAATTTGCTTGCCATGAAAACGAAATATACCATTGAGGACATAGATCGCATTGCGGATGAAATCCGCTCTAGAATATCCATAGACCCGCAGATAGGTTTGATCCTGGGCTCTGGCCTGGGACCCCTGGCTGAAGCTGTTGAAGATCCAACTATTATCCCCTATCATGACCTGCCTGGCTGGCCCCTGTCCACTGTGGAAGGGCATGCTGGCGAATTGATCATTGGAAAGCTGGAAGGGCAGGATGTGCTGGTAATGAACGGCCGGATTCATTTTTATGAAGGTTACGAAATGAGCCAGGTAACCCTGCCTATCCGGGTTATGCAGCGACTGGGAATCAAGATCGTTGTGGTAACTAACGCTGCTGGGGGAGTTAACCAGGATTTTGTGCCTGGCAATCCGATGCTGATTACAGACCACCTCAACCTGCTGGGCATGGCAGGTGTCAATCCTCTGCGCGGGCCGAATATGGATGAGTTTGGCACACGCTTTCCGGATATGAGCCAACCCTATGACCGGGAATTAAAAGAATTGGCCCGAAATGTGGCCAGTGATCTGGGAATCACTCTTTATGAGGGGATCTATGTATGCCTGGCTGGACCGACCTTTGAGACTCCGGCTGACCTTAGGTTCCTGCAGGGAATTGGAGTCGACGCAGTGGGTATGTCTACTGTGCCCGAGGTGATTGTAGCCAACCATGGAGGACAACGGGTACTGGGCATTTCTGGCATTACCAACAGCTCAAGCCTTTACGGTGAGGCGAAAACAACCCATGATGAAGTGATCGAGACCGGTCTGCTGCTCGCTCCCAAAATGATGAGTTTAATCCGGGGCGTTCTAAAGGCGCTCTAGACCTTCCCCCAAGGTGGATCTATTGCCCAATTGAGTTCCGCCGGGGGATCTTTTCATGACTGAATTCTTGCGGTATATCCGGGATGTGGAGTATCTGGTCTATTTTATCCTTGGCGGTCTGGCGATCTGGCAGCTGAGACTTTTTTACCTTGCCTGGGAAGAACTTCGGGCAGCGGCTTTTGGTCTGGAAAAGGAAAGCGCCCAGAGTCGCCTCAACAGATCGGCAGCCTTGTTAGTTGTACTGCTTTTCCTGGGCGCGGCACAGTTCGGTCTGGTTTCATTCATCATACCTGCCGTCCCAGGAGTGGATCCAATACCAACACCAACCATTGATCTGCTGGCAACGCCTACTGCCACGATCTCTCCTGAGATAAGTGAACCGACTCAGACACCATTCTCTGTAGGAGGGACACAATCCATCCAAGAGGGATGTGTCCCGGAGGAAGTGATGATCACCTTCCCTGAGAACAATTCTGTGGTGAGTGGTGTTGTGGATATCAATGGCACTGCGAATATCGATGATTTTGGTTTCTACAAGCTAGAGATTTCTCCCGCTAATTCTGGCACCTGGCTGACTATTTTCGCAAATGATGACCCCGTGGTGGAAGATGAGCTGGGTTTCTGGAGTACAGCGAGGTTGGACCCGGGGAATTATTCTTTGCGGCTGGTAGTGCTGGACAATCAGGGAATACAACGGGATCCCTGTGCTGTGGATTTGGTAGTAGAAATGTCTGATGAGTAAATGGGAAAAAGGTTATGACTGAAATCAATATTCGCTCGGCAATCTCTACGGATATCCCGAGAATGATCATGCTCGATCATAATTATGCTACTTCACATGTCTGGCAATTGACCCTGGATCTGACTGAAGTTCAAACGCAAATCTCCTTCCGGCAAGTCCGCCTGCCTCGCGAAGTTCATGTCAACTATCCCCGGATGGTTCGGTCACTGGCAGATGATTGGACCAAGCGGGATGCCCTGCTGTTAGCTGAAGACGAGGAACAGATCCTGGGTTATATCAGCTTGCGCTTGGGATTGGCGCCGGCCAGCGCCTGGGTGGAAGACCTGGCAGTGGATCGACTTCAGCGAAGAAATGGTGTTGGCACAACCCTGGTATTGGCTGCCCAGGATTGGTGTGCCAGAAAGGGTCTGCATAGGCTGACATTGGAAATGCAGCCCAAGAATTACCCTGCTATCCAGTTTGCATATAAACTTGGCTTTGAGTTTTCCGGTTATAATGACAAGTTCTATCGTGATCAGGAAATCGCGATTTTCTTTTCCTCTTTCATATGAATCTGCTGACAATATTACGGACACTCAACCAACTCCTCTCAGCCGGCATAGCCATCACGGCCTTCTCCCTGCTCCTCTATGCCCTGACATTTAATTTAAGGGACCGGGTGGCCCGTTCCTTTGCCTTTATCATGGCCTGTGTGGTAGTGGTCTATGTAGGGGAATCTGTAGCAGATGTGGTCATTTCCTCACAATGGATCGAGATTTGGTACAAGGTACAGTGGATAGGGATCGTATTCCTTCCTCCAGCCTATGTGCTGCTTTCAGATGCGGTCCTTGCTACCACCGGTCGACCTTCTCGCGGACGCCGGACCAAATTGATCAAGGTAGCGTTTATTTTCTCTGCCGTCTTCCTGGTGATGATTCCCTTATCACTGCTGGTAGGCCCTCTTACCGCGGATGATGTGGTCGCCCCCCATCTGGAACGGACCGGGCTGACCTGGATATTTTCTGCTTTTTATATTCTGTGCATGATCTGGGCCTGGGTCAATTTCCAGCGGGCATTCCACCGCACAGTAACTCGCTCTGGCCAGCGCAGGATGGTATACCTGATCTGTGGTGCATTGGCCCCTGCTCTGGGATCTTTCCCCTATCTGCTATTTGGATCAGATTTTGCGTCTGGGCATCCCTATGTCTTCTGGCTGGCAGCAGTGATCAGCAACATCCTTGTCTCGGTGTTGATTGTGATCATGGCCTATGCTGTAGCCTTTTTTGGAGTCTCATGGCCAGACCGGGTTATCAAGCGCCGCTTAACAAAGTGGGTGCTGCGCGGTCCAGTGACAGCCAGCACTGTCCTGGCGCTGACCACCATTGCCAGGCGGGCCGGTGAGCCATATTCGCTATTTGCGCCAGTTGTTATGGCCGGTGTATTTCTGCTGATGCAGTATTTTATTACCATGTTTTCTCCACTCTGGGAGCACTGGTTCCTGCTTGGAGATAGCAAAGACAGCCTGGCACTGCTTCAAAACCTGGAGGAACGTCTATTTACTCTTGAGGACCTGAAGCAATTCTTGGAATCGGTACTTGCGGCTATCTGTGATCAGCTTCAGACCAAGCAGGCATTTGCTGCTGCGCTGACCCCTACAGGTATGGATTTCCTGGTCACAGTGGGAGGAAAGGTCGATCTCAGCCCCGAAGAGTTAACCGAGAAGATCAGCAATATACCTGTTTCAGGGGAGAAAATCGGGGAATTTGGCCTTTTTGCATCAGGAAAATATTGGATCATTCCTCTATTCAATTCAACTGCCCCGGATGAAATTCTGGGATTGATCGGCGTAGAGATTCCGGGCGAATCGTTTGTTGGGGAAGCGATTGAAGCATTTCAAGTATTGATTGCGCGGGCCCAACAGGCCCTGGAGGACAGATCATTCCAGCAGCAGGTCTTCAGCTCGATTGAAGACTTGGCTCCCCAAATGAACCGCATCCAGCAGCTGCGGGCTGCTGCCCGTTATGATGGCACCAAAGTGCTGATGATGGCAGATCAGGACCAAATCGTGGATGAAAGCACTCTGACAGAGTGGGTCAGAGATGCCCTATCTGATTACTGGGGAGGACCTGATCTATCTGAAAGCCCCTTGCTGCAGCTGGAGATCGTCCAGAATTCGCTTGATGAGCATGATGGAGTTTCTGTTAAAGCTGTTCGAGCTATACTCAGGGAGGCGATTGAAAAGATCAGACCGGAGGGAACGCGGCGGTTCACCCTGGATTGGGTGCTCTACAATATCCTGGAAATGAAATTCCTGAAAGGCCAGAAGGTGCGTGATGTGGCCAAACGTTTGGCAATGTCTGAAGCCAACCTCTACCGCAAGCAAAAAATAGCCATAGAAGTTGTGGCAAAAACCATCCTGGAGATGGAAAAACAGGCTCGTGAAGAGATCGATGAACCTGCGGAAAAAGCGACCAAATAATGTTACAATACAGTTTACTCGTGGATAACTAACAGGGTACCTTAATGGTTCATGATGATCAGTTTCCCACTCAATCTGAAGGACCGCCCGATCTGGGAGATTCTTGGTGGAAAGCTGCCTTATCAGACGCAGAAGCGCAGCAAATCGAGGATGATTGCCAGCCAAAGGATGGTTTTTCGACTGAAATTGATCTTCTTCCTACAAAACTGGCTCACCCGGAAAATGATTGGGAGCATGTAGACCGTTTGTATCAAAGGGATGAAATCATTCGATTGCGAGTGGTTGGCTGCAATCAGGGGGGGTTATTGGTGCAGGGGGATAAGATCAATGGGTTCGTGCCCTGCTCCCATTTGTTGGAAGGGGCTCAAAAGAAGGATTATCTTCAGAAGCTGATTTCCCTGAAAGTAATTGAATATGACCCTGATCGCTGCCGAGTTGTTCTTTCAGAGCGCGCAGCCCAGGCTGAGGCGGGAACCCGCATCAAGCTGCTTGATTCCCTGGAGGAGGACGCCTGTGTGCCAGGGGTTGTGACTACGCTGACAGACTTTGGCGCATTCGTGGATCTGGGGGGGATAGAAGGATTGATCCACATTTCGGAGTTATCATGGGGACGAGTGGATCACCCATCTGATGTTGTGGCTGTTGGCGACCAGATCGAAGTCTATATCCTGAATATCGACCGGAAAGAGAGCAAAGTGGCTCTCAGCCTTAAGAAAATGTGCGATAACCCCTGGGAGACCATCATGGACCGGTACAAGCCGGGCCAGATAGTGGAAGCTGTAGTCAAGAATATTGTCTCGTATGGCGCATTTGTACGTCTGGAAGAGGGGGTTGATGGTTTGATCCATATCTCAGAACTGGGAGGAAATGGAGAAGATCTGTCTCCCTGGGATGTGCTGGAGGAGAACCAGAAGGTCAGCGTGGAGATCATCCACCTTGATCCTGAAGAACAACGGCTTGGATTGAGCTTGGCTGTGGGGGATTAGAAGAGTCAGAGCAGCACAACATGTTTGAAAAGTGGAGAGATCTATTCATCGGGGTTCTATTTGGCCTGTGCTGTGCCGGATTGATCCTCTTGGTGTCGCGCCCTCGACAGGGGCAGGCTGTGCTTCTGCGCCCACCACCAACCCCTATGCCCTTAGTGATTAATATCGATGGCGAGGTCCTACATCCTGGTGTCTATACCCTACCTGTGGATAGCCGGATACAAGATGCTGTAGACGCAGCGGGAGGTTTAACCGAAGGGGCCAGTCCGGGGTCAGTGAATCTGGCGGCTCTCCTTGAGGATGGGGGCCATATCTATATTCCCGCCAGAGTGGTCTCCGGTGAGGATAGTGTAGGAGGTGGATCATCGGCTCTGAGATTGTCAGCTGAGGGAGGGATTATCCCGCTTGTTAATATCAACAAGGCAAGTTTGGATGAACTTGTATCCCTTCCCGGTATCGGTCCAGTGACAGCCGGAAAGATCATTAGCTACCGGGAAGAACAACTCTTCACCCGGGTGGAGGAAATCCAGAAAGTGCCTGGGATTGGCCCAGCCACCTTTGAGCAGATCAGGGCTTATCTGACGGTAGGTGAGTAAAGGAAGAGGGGTGTACTTCCATTAAATGAACAACCTTGCCAGCTTGAAGGTTCGCGGGAAAGAACGGATCACCGGTGTTGGGCGGGAGCTTTCTTCGCGGAAGGCTGACAAGGTCGTCAGTGAAGTTTAATCAGTTTCTGATGATCAGGCTTTTTTCAGAACGGGCAGTCCATTTTTGGTTTCAGATACTACATACCCTTTCGGGACAGCATCCAGTGCGCCATCCTTGACCTCTTTTGCGAAGAAGTACAGGGTTGATGTTTTTCCACTCTTAAGTACTCGGTCTCTGCCATGCAGATAATAGGTAACTTTCTTAGCATTTGTGTGTTTGTAAGCCATAATATCTCCTTTGTCCGATACTAACGTTCAAACCGCCCAACTTGGTAGAAAGTGAGGTGAATACCCCCGTTTTTTGTTACTGCTGTGTCTTCCTTGAATAACTCGCGTGCATTGAGTTGCAGGATGATCGTTCTTCTATACTAATTGTAACCCTTTTAGCATAAAAAGTTCCCAAATATAGGCCTTTTTTGAGGGAAATCAAGGGTTAAAACCTCTTTTTCAGGCTAAATTCACCGTATTTTGAGGTAATTTCAAAGCCCAGGGACTGGTAGAGGTGGATGGCAGGCAGATTATCAGCTTTGACATTCAAGCCGATATAATCAACTTCCTCTAATAAATCATGGCATAAGGCGCTGGTTACTATCCGGGCAAACCCCTGGTTCCTGTGATCAGGATGGGTTGTGATATTCCCTAGAGTGGCCACACGGTAGCGGTAGGAATAGACGTGCACACCTGCCACGCTCACCAGCTCCTCGCCAGACCAACATCCATAATACTTGCCAGTCGACATCATCAGCGGGTCAAAAGCGTTTCCTGGATAGCTTATCTGGTATAGTTTTTCAAGTTGAGGTAGATGGGTTGGTTCCACATGAAAGGAGTTTTCCGGGCTGACACTTAAGAGGTTTTCAGACTTAACCAGGCTCATTTTAAAATGCTCGCCATGATCTTCGATCTCATAATCCTGTGAGAAGAGCATCTCAAAGCCGGGACTGATGTGGGCGTAGAAGGTATCTGGCAAAAGGGGGGCTAATGAGCGATAATAATCATCGCTAAAGTAATCTTGTGGTCCTAACAGCAGCAGGACTGGCAGTCCTTCTCCGTAATAGAGCAAAGCGACATGGGAGATTTTTTCCCCCTCTTTTTGCCCATAATAGATCGTCTTTGGCCAGTATAGATCATCCAGATCTCCCAGGCTGTAGGCATGTGTGGGAAGGTCCTGATGGAAATAGCCAGCCAGCTTATTTCGGTCCTTGATCTGGTAGAGTTCCACGCCTGGATTGTACCAGTAATGGGCTCCTGGTTTTGCTGGATCTGGGTTCGGTCCAATCGCCTGGATCATGTTGCTTGAGCAGTTAAAAAGGCGTTTGTATCACCACAGGATCGGTTCCGGGATGGAACAGCAGAGTTGATTGGGGTGGAAATCAGGATAATCTATACTGCCTGCGTCCTTTTGGCTTCCGTTATAATGAAGCACAGGATCATCCATTATCAATCTTTGCAGAGGTAACTATGTCTAATGCTCTTGTTGAATGTGTACCCAATTTTTCAGAAGGCTGCCGTCTGGAAATTCTGGAAGAGATCAGGGATTCAATATCTTCCGTGCCTGGAGCCCATGTTTTGGATACCCACACGGATGCCTCACACAACCGCAGTGTGATCACATTCGTTGGATCTCCTGAAGCTGTTGAAGAAGCTGCTTTCCAGATGATCAAAACAGCAGCGAAGTTGATCGATTTGGGGGTGCACACAGGTGAACACCCGCGGATCGGAGCAACAGATGTGGTCCCTTTTGTGCCCATCTCCGATGTCAGTATGGAAGAGTGCATTGAGATCGCTTATCGGGTAGGCGAGCGAGTGGGGGAGGAATTAGGAATACCGGTGTATTTTTACGAACAGGCCGCCCGAATACCAGAGCGCAAAAGACTGGAGCTCATCCGGAAGGGCGAATATGAAGCTTTGAAAGAGGAGATCAAGACCAATCCGGCCAGGAAACCGGATTGCGGCCCGTCAGAATTGGGTTCAGCGGGTGCTACAGTGATCGGAGCCAGGGAGTTCTTGATCGCATATAATGTCAACCTGACAACCGAAGATGAAGAGATCGCCAGTAAGATAGCCCGGACAGTACGGCATTCTTCTGGTGGATTGCGCTTTGTGAAAGCCCTGGGTATGTTGGTTGACGGCCGGGCTCAGGTATCCATGAATTTGACCAATTTCAAAAAAACGCCCTTGCCTTTGGTTGTGGAATCCATTCGCAGGGAAGCGGAGCGTTATGGTGTGGGCATACATAACACTGAGCTGGTTGGTTTGATCCCCCAACAAGCCCTGGTGGATACTGCAGTCTGGTATACACAGATGGATCTATTCACTTCCGACCAGGTACTGGAGCGCAAGATGGCTGTGGTCGAGAAGGCGAGCAGCCAACAAGATTTCATTGATGACCTGGCAGCAGCCACATCCACACCGGGCGGGGGCTCTGCGGCAGCTTATACTGGGTCAATGGCAGCCGGACTGGTTTCTATGGTGGCACGGCTGACGATCGGAAAAAAAGGCTACCAGGACCAGGAAAAAACCATGAAGAATATCCTGGAGGAATCTGAAAGCTTGAGAGCTGAATTGCGAGAAGCAGTGGACCGGGACGCAGAGGCTTTTAACAGGGTCATGGCTGCTTATCAAAGGCCAAAATCGGATCCTGATCGGAAAGCAGCTATTCAGGATGCCACCCTGGGAGCAGCCCTGGTCCCCCTGGAAGTGGCTGAGAAATCCTTGCGCGTAATGGGACTGGCGTTGCTAGCGGCTCGGATAGGGAACCTTAATGCGATCAGTGATGCTGGATCAGCAGTGAATCTGGCTTTCGCCTCCACAAACAGTGCTGCTTATAATGTGAGAATTAATTTGTCAGGACTGGGAGAGGGAAAGAAAACCGATAAGATGAAACAGGCAATCAAATCGATTGAGGAACAAGCCTGGAAATCGTTGGATGCTGTCAAAGAAGTATTGACGAATAGGGGGGGCATTTATTAAAGACGGCTTTCCACAAGCTGATTTTATATAGATCATCAATGGGCTGAATTCCCACGGGTTCTCCGCCGGCAGGAAGCAGATATCTTTTATGAAGAATAAATACATCTGGATCATTATTAGCGTTATTGTCATTTTAAGTCTGTTTATTGGTACAGTTGCCTGGCGCTGGAAAACGCTGCCCTGGTCTCCTGGATATCAAACCAGCACACCCTATGTTCCTCCAGCGGGAGAGATTGTCCCGACTGCGACTTTCTTTATTCCTTCTACAGCGACTCCAACCGTTGAGCCAGACAGGGTCTGGCTTGACCCTGTTCTTCCAAAAGGTTTGCAGGAAGAGGTCAGGCAGAGGGATGATCTCTTGATCGCAGAAACTCTGGAGAATGCCGGGACAATTTTGACCCTCAGCGGGGAGAACCCACTGGCCTACTGGATTCTGGTCGCTGCCGCGCCTTTCCCGACTGTTCAGGATAGTCTGTCGTTGGCCAGTTTACAATCCGCCTGGCAGGGGGGTATCAACTCTCTGACATCTGCTCAACCCTTATTGATGAGTGAGGAGACCCGGGATATGCTGGCGCTTTTCTGGGGTGACCCGGGGCCGGGAGCGGTTGAATCTATTGAACCTGATTATTTGTCCAGTCAGGCTTGGTCCCGTCGTCCTTCTCTGGCTATCCTGCCGTTTGATGAACTTACTCCGGATTGGAAAGTCCTCAAAGTTGGGGGCATATCACCCTTGCAGCGTGATTTCATGCCTGAGGATTATGGACTGGCTCTACCCATCTCTTCAGTGGGTACGAAACCGGAACTCTTCCAGGGAGTTGAAGGAAATCGGGATCCTGAAAAAATAACCAGCGTGGTTCTCACTGGAGTGACCGCCCTGGTGCGGGCCACTGCCTGGACGATGGAAATCAAAGGTATCAATTACCCCGCGGTGGATATCCTGGATTATCTACTTGAAGCGGATATTCTGCATATAAGCAACGAAGTTCCGTTTGTACGAGGATGCCCCTATCCTGACCCGGGCCAAGTTGGCCTGCGTTTCTGCAGCGATAGCCGCTATATTGAATTGATGGAAACGATTGGCACAGATGTCGTGGAGCTTACTGGAGATCATTTTGGCGATCACGGTCCCCAAGCCATGCTTTATACCCTGGAGCTTTATAATGAGCGCGGTTGGCCTTACTATGGGGGAGGTTCAACCCGCCAGGATGCTCAGGAGCCGGTCTTGCTGGAGCATAATGGGAACAAGATCGCTTTCCTGGGCTGCAATGCCAAGGGTGGGGGATACGCGCCGGCAAAAGACGATTATCCCGGGGCGGTTGCCTGTGACTTCCCAAAAATGGTCAATCAGATCCAATCCCTGGTGGAGGAGGGCTACAACCCCATTGCCACCTTCCAGCATTTTGAGTACTATACCTACCAGGCCCAGCCAAACCAGATCCGGGACGCGCATATCCTCACTGATGCCGGCGCTGTGATAGTCAGTGGCAGCCAGGCTCACCAACCCCAGGGTTTCGAAATCGAGGATGGCAGTTTTATCCACCATGGGCTGGGCAACCTGTTCTTTGACCAGATCAATGAGATCCCGCCCAATACGGCGACAGCTTTTATCGATCGGCATATCTTTTATAATGGAAAGCACATCAGTACAGAACTGCTGACGATCCAATTCCTGGATTATGCCCGCGCCCGCCCGATGACCCCGGCAGAAAGGGAAGAACTTTTGCGGATCGTCTTTGCTGCCAGCGGATGGTGATACTGGAGCCTTGCTCCAGACTTGGAGACAAGGAGACCGGGTGACCTGGTGAGTGTCTCTCCAAACCTCCTCGTCACAGATTCTCCAGGTCATGGTTGGGATTATCAGTAGATATAGCAAAAGGTATCAGGATAGGATATTTGGAGGTAAACATGGGCAGTATTATAGATGTTCCTGGTTTTAAGGTAGGCCATGCCCAAGATATGGACGCGCTGACCGGCTGTTCGGTAGTGCTTTGTCCGCCTAACACAGTTGGGGGGGTGGACCAGCGAGGGGGTGCTCCGGGTACCCGTGAGACCGATCTGCTTCATACTTCACACCTGGTCAATCAGGTCACTGCAGTTTTGCTGACTGGCGGTTCGGCTTTTGGATTGGATGCCGCATCTGGAGTGATGCGCTTCTGTGAGGAGAATAAACTAGGATTAAACACTGGTTTGGGGATCGTGCCGATTGTGCCAGCGGCTGTCCTGTTTGATCTGGGGATTGGTGATCCCAAAGTTCGCCCGGGAGATGATATGGGTTACCAGGCTTGCCTGAATGCCTCGACCGACCCTCCCGCTTCTGGAAATGTGGGAGCGGGGACGGGGGCAACTGTGGGAAAGATCCTCACACCAAAAATGTCTACCAAATCCGGTATAGGCACAGCCAGCATCGATCTGGGCGGGGGTGGCGTGGTGGGAGCCATTGTAGCCGTGAACGCCTTTGGTGATGTGATCGACCCGGATAATGGGGAAATTCTCGCCGGGGCACGTGGTATCAAAGGGTATGCGGACACCCTCAAGGTCATGAAAACTTTTGTCGGGAAGAAGGTGATGGGTTTTGCTTCAGGAGGATCCAACACAGTAATAGGTGTGGTGGCTACGAATGTTAAATTGGATAAGGAAGGCATCACACGAGTAGCACAGATGGCACATAATGGACTTGCCCGAACCATTAGGCCAGCATTTACTCTGCTGGACGGGGATACCTGTTTTGCGCTCTCGTCTGGAAAGGTGGAGATAGATCAGAATATAGTGGGTGCATATGCAGCCCAGGTTTACCAGGAAGCCATCCTCGATGCTGTCAAAAAGGCTGAGAAGGCGGGTGGGATCCCGGCTATGAAATAAGGGTACAGGATGCGGGATCCCTGAAGGATCCCGCATCCTGGAATCATCCTGCTATTTAGCTGTCCGCTGTTCTTCCCAGATATCCCCCTCGTTATGGTAGCCGGCTTTTTCCCAGAACCCCATCTGATCTTCGGTTAAGAATTCAAGACCGATCAGCCACTTAGCGCCTTTCCAGAAATAGGGGGTTTTGATTCCTGAGCCAGGTATATTCCCGATCATACCCCGCAGGGGAGCACCGTGTTCCGGTGTGAGGGGACTACCATCAAAATGAGTAGCCAGTAAGAAATTCTTCTGGAGGGCGATCTCCAGGGGCAGGTTGGTGGTGTAACCTCCATCTGCATGCTGTAAGATATAAGCTGCGTCGGGTTTGAGTTTCAACAAACCTTCGTTGATCAGAGTGGCTAAGGAAACTCCCTTCCAGAGGGTATCGAATTTGCTCCAGCGGGTGACACAATGAATGTCTAGTTCCACATCGGTCTGAGGAAGCTGACTGAACTCTTCCCAGGTCAAGCTGATCTCCTCTTCCACCTCCCCCCAGATCTTAAACTGCCAGGTATCAGGATTAAAAGTGGGAACACTTCCATAATGCAGGATTGGGAATTTTAGCGTAAGGCTCTGACCTGGCGGCAGTCGGCCTTCTACTCTCATCAATTCTTCAAGTTCCCTTCGGTCAGTCGGGTTTGCCATAGTTTTCCCTCTTAGAATTCCAGAGTTGTGTCAGGTGCCATGATCCGAACCTGGGTATCTGTTTCCCCTTCCACCCGCGCTTTCCAGGCATCCGGGTCCTGCTCGATCAAGGGCCAGGTGCTGTAATGGGCTGGGATGACAATTTTAGGCTGGATCAATTTCACTGCTCGTAAGGCATCATCTGGGCCCATTGTATAGTTGTCACCGATCGGAAGAGCAGCCAGGTCGATCCCTTCCTCTCCAATCAAAGCCATGCCGGCGAATAATCCTGTGTCCCCAGCAAAGTAGAGCTTTTCACCTGCGAGAGTGGTGATCAGTAAACCAGCTGGCATGCCCCCATAGGTGCCGTCCGGCAGGGATGATCCGTGAACAGCCAGAGTCAGCTTCAGGTAGCCAAAAGGATGATGGTAACCACCGCCAATATGCTGGGCGTGGACCTCCCCTCCAGACTGCTGAGCCAGCCATTTGGCTATCTCGGCATTGGCGATGGCTTTAGCTCCTGTCCGCTTGATGATCTCGACAGCATCACCAACATGATCTCCATGGCCATGCGTGATCAGTATATAATCGGGATTGACTTCATCCGGTTTGATTTTCGTGCTGGGGTTGCCTGTTAAAAAGGGATCGATCAGCAGATGGTATTGATCGATCTTAACCCCGAAGGTCCCATGTCCGTAAAAAGTGACCTGATAGCTCATCTCCGCCTCCTCTGTCTGCGGTCTATTGGTATTTAGGCTTCCTTCCTATTATAGTCAGCCTGCAGAATTGTTGGAAGGGAACGCGGGCGAAAAACCGGGTTGTTGGAAATGAACCCCATTACTAATTAAGGTAAAATCATCTGCAGACCGACCAGTTGCCCGTTTCCATATTCACATTCTCAGTGAGGTTGATAATGACAAAACCAGAGGACCGTTTTTACTTGGGCAGGATTTTCAAAGATGGACAGGTCACTTCTGAAGACTTGATGTATGATCCCGATGATCTGACCACACACGCTGTTTGTGTTGGCATGACCGGCTCTGGAAAAACTGGCTTGTGCATCGACCTGCTGGAAGAGGCTGCCCTGCGAGGAATCCCGGCACTGATGATCGATCCCAAAGGGGATATCACCAACGCTCTACTCCACTTTCCGGAGCTGAAAGCAGCTGACTTCACCCCCTGGGTGAATCCCGATTCAGCCCGCCGGGATGATAAGACGGTAGAACAGGCGGGAGCAGACGCCGCGGCTCTGTGGACCAAAGGTTTAGCTAAGTGGGGAATCGGACCTGAACGGATCCGGGCATTAAAGGATTCTGCCCATTTTGCGATCTATACCCCTGGATCCGAAGCGGGAATTCCTGTCAATATCCTGGCATCGTTCAAGGCTCCTGAGATTCCCTGGGAGGATAACCGAGAATTACTGGTAGATAAAATTTCCGGAATCGTGATGGGGTTGCTGGGCCTGGTTGGACTGGATGACCTCGATCCTGTTCGTTCCCGCGAGCACATCCTGCTCAGCAATATCTTTGAGCATTCCTGGAGTAGAGGAAAAGATCTGGATTTGACCGAATTGATCCTGCAGATCCAGAATCCACCCTTTGAAAAGTTGGGTGTATTGGAGTTGAACAGTTTCTTTCCGGAGAAAGACCGCTTGGATCTATCCATAATGCTGAACAGCATTCTCGCGTCTCCTAGCTTTCAATCCTGGATTGAGGGTGAACCGCTGAATATTGAAAAATTCCTATTTGCTCCTGATGGCCGCCCACGGCACAGTGTCTTTTATATCGCTCACCTGTCCGATGAGGAAAGGATGTTCTTCGTTACTTTGCTCTATGCAGCTGTGGAGACCTGGATGCGCAGGCAAAAAGGATCTACTTCACTGCGGGCGCTGATGTACTTTGATGAGATCTTTGGCTACCTGCCGCCGGTGAAGAACCCGCCCTCCAAAACACCTATGCTGCGGATGTTAAAACAAGCCCGGGCTTTTGGCGTAGGGCAGGTATTGGTGACTCAAAACCCAGTAGATGTTGACTACAAAGCGCTCTCAAATGCTGGTACCTGGTTTATCGGCAAGCTTCAAACAGAGCAGGATAAGAACCGTCTCCTGGATGGTTTGGAAGGCGCCGCTCCGGGCCTGGACCGAAGGACCTATGACAAAATGATCTCCGCTCTGGATAAGAGAGTCTTCCTGCTCCATAATGTGCACGAGGATCAGCCCGTCCTATTCCATACCCGCTGGGCAATGAATTACCTGACCGGCCCCCTGACACGTGTCCAGATCCCGGCCCTGAACGCTTTAGCTGGCGCAGAGAGGCATACCCCAGCTGCGGACGTGGCAGGCATTCAGCCTGACGAAGCTCCTGCCAGGAGTTCCGCATCCAAAGCAGATGGCCTGACGAGCACCCGCCCCAATGTGCCCTCCGGGATCGATGAGTATTATTTTCCAAACAGATTGAGTTTTTTCAAGGCAGTTGAAAAGGCGGGGATCTCAGTCCCCCAGGATCCAGTATTTCAGGTGATCTATAAACCAGCCCTGGTCGCCCAGGCTGCGGTCCGGTTCTTAAAACGGAATTACAACCTGGATTATGACCTGATTACTACCGCGCTGGTTCGGGAACCCGATCGCACCGGCCGGATCCGATGGGATGATTGGTCCGCGGAGCCGATCGATATCGATGCTCTTGAGCCTGCTGCCCGTTCAGAGGCCCGCTTCCAGGATCTGACTGCACCACTAACGGAGGGGACCAAGATCAAGGAGCTGGAAACCGATTTCAAGGACTGGATCTACCACTCTGTGACCTTGACTGTCCGCTCCAATGAGGAGCTGGAAGTATTTGCTGGCCCACAGGTATCACAGGGAGATTTCAGACGCATGTGCGCAGAGGCAGCCAAGAGCGCCCTTGAGGTTGAAAAGGATAAGGTGGAAAGCTCATTCGAGAAGAAGCTTGATACCATCAAGGATCGTCTGATGCGTGAGCAGCGCGAGCTGGATGAGGATGAGGCAGAGCTGTCCCAGCGCAAATTGGAAGAAGTAGGTACCCATGCCGAAAACCTGATCAGCCTCCTGGCGGGACGACAGCGCAGGATGACCACCTCATTGACAAAACGGAGAATGACCAGTCAGGCCAAAGCGGACGTGAAGGAATCCCTGGATGCCATTGAGCAGTATAAGAAGGAGATCGTGGAGCTGGAAAGGGAGCGCCTTCAGTCTCTGGAAGAAGTGGAAGTTAAGTGGCAGGAAATCCTGGAAAATACAATTGAGATTCCGGTTACTCCTTATAAGAAGGATATCCTGATTGAGCTTTTCGGGGTTGCCTGGATACCGTATTATCTCTACGATGATGATGGGCGCAAGGTTGAACTGGCGGCGTATTAGGATGCGGGATCATTAAGCGACTTGCTGGAAATATATTGAAAAAATGCGGGATCTGTTTTCTTCAGAGGATCCCGCATCCTGCTTATTTAAAACAAGCCATACACAAAGACAGCCAAGAAGCCCATCACGAGCCCGACCAGGGTTCCACCAAGGATATCTGAAATATAATGTACGCCTAATCCGATCCGGGAGAGATCCACCAGGATCGTCCAAGCCAGCAAGATCAGTCCGATCCACCAAAAGCCGGTCAGCAGCATGATCAGCGTGAGCATGATCGCTCTTGCTGCGTGACCGGACGGGAATGAATGGGGGTCGGAGCTGCGGTAGATCTGTCCCCACTCCCCCTCGGGTCGGGGGCGCTTAACCGCAAATTTTATAATAAGAACACAGAGCGCGGTGAAGAATATCCCCAGAAAGAGCAGAGAGATCTGCGGTCGCCAGGATTTGGGACCCAAAAACCAGAGCAGGGCCAGTCCGGCTCCCCAGAACCAGGAGTCACCAGAATGGGCTAGAAATGCAGCGGCAGCCTTAAGGCCTGTCCTGCTTTCAGGAATTCGGGCTCGCTGGGTATATTTGGCATCGATCTCAATCAGCCTTTCCAGGGGAATCATAGATCAGGCCAGCTCCCTGAATGCTATTTCTAACTGATGGGGCTTGTCAATGTCCATACCAATCTCTGGATAAGGGCAGTTCAATCCACGGCCAGTGATATCAAGCCGCTTGGTGACTTTGCGAACGGCGTCTTCAAGAGTTAAGCGGCGCAGGAGGAGCAGGAGCAGGACATCAAATCCTATTAATCTCGCTTGGTGGAGGTATGTTTTTCTAGCCTCGAAGAGTTTCCGCCAAAAGTCCTTCCTGTTCTTGTACAGGTCCAGCTTGATCACTCCAAGGTCCCCACCGCAAACATTCATATCCCGCAGCTTTACATAGGATCTGGCAGAGTCCGGGAAACGTTTTTCCATCTGGCTTTGTTCAATAACGCAGTAACATAGATCGTCATCCGTTTCCAGGGCAGTTTGTAATACCCAGTCCACACCTTCTGCTGTGAGCATGGGGATATCGCAGGAAACCAGGGCTACTCTCTCTGCTTTAGGTTTGTGTGCCAGCAGAGCTTCCGCGCCTAGTTGGAAGTTGTGGATGTAGTCATCGCCTGCGGGCTTGAAATCCAGGATCTTGGTGGAGCGGAGATCATTCCGCATCTCTTCAATCCCCACAACCACGATACTGTCTATCGATGAAGATCTGTCCAGGGCATCAAGCACCCATTGGACCATGGATTTTTTCCCGATCTGGAGGGCGGCCTTGGGTTTTCCTTTTGTATATGGGTAAAGTGGAGAATCTGGATCAGGAACTCCTCCAGCAAGTAGAATGGCATCCATTATCTCAGGTCCTGGATCTGAGCAGTAAGGTTGAGGTCTTCAATGATCTGGTCTAACTCCGCTGTTGTTAGGGGGCGATTCTTTCCAGCAGCGGCCACCAAGGCAGCTTCAAACATATTGGTGCCAAATGATCGTCCATCCAGCACCGGTGTGGTGGTGACCAGGTAGTGAACGCCGCGCTTCTTAAGGAAAACCACATCAGCTTCGGTTGTGGTGTTGGTGACGATGACTTTGCCTTCCAGGTCGTCCGGCGCATGCTGCATGATATAGAGCCAATCTCCGGCAATGACCTTGTTGGCCTGGTAGTATTTCTCATATTTAGGGACTACTTCAAGCTGTTTTTCACCAGTTGGGTAGAGCATTTCAATCGGCATTCTGCCCACAATGGGTAGCAAGATCGCAGCCGCAAGGTTAGCCATGCGGACCGTATTGATAGGTATAGGGATGCCCAAACCAAACATCAGATCCGCGAATACAACCTTGTAACCAGCGTTAATAAAGGAGTTGGACATACCGCCCCGGGTCAGGCCGGCAACCAGCAAGGCGGTTTTGGGCTTGATCGCGTCGCCGAGTTGTCCTTCAACGACCTGCATCACCCGGGTTTCTAGAGTGGCTTTTAGCCCACCTCCATCCACAACAGGTGTATGTTTTACATCCCTGACCAGCTTGAGTCCGGCGTGAAGGGGATAATCTCTTTTTAATGCGTGAATATAAAGGTCTATACCTCCCACTCCGAATGCATCAACCTTTCCGTCCAGCTCGCAGAATAGCTGATAGGCTTTCTGTTCATCGCCATCTGTGCCGATGCGCTCGATCGTTACTTCTTCCCCGAGAAGCGAGGTGACGACTTTTTTATCGCGGGATTTGGATCCCAGACTAATGCTGACTGCTCTTTTCATAGCTCGGTTTTATCCTTGTAATTGATAATCTTGTTCCGATTATAACGTATCAGATTAGACTGAGATACGGCAAGGGAATTGAAAAGAAGCAGCCTGATTATCGGGCTGCTTCTTTTAGTTCAAATAGTGGTTGCCGTTAAGGGATCCGGAGAACAGTTCCGGGGGTCAGCGCCTGGTCAAGATCCAAGTTGTTGGCGGCTGCGATTGCCCGAGGATCCACGTCTCCGTAGAGACAGGCGATGGAATAAAGCGTGTCTCCGTAAATGACTGTGTAGTCGGCGGGGTGGTACTGAAGCGCCCGGTTACCAATATAGGACCGTCCGTTTGGAGGTAGCAGAATGGTGTCACCCGGGAAGAGCAGGGTGCCGTAAACGTAGCCGTTGTAATCCATGATATCTTGCGGCAGGATATTGAACCGGCGGGCCAGGCAGAATATGAACTCACCACTATGCAGAGTATATGAATCAGGAACCGGATACTCGGTTACCACCTCTGTGGTCCCTTGAGCCTGTGTGGGCTCGGGAGTGCTGGTCGGTTCAAGATTCGCAGCGCCTGTAGCAGTTGGCTCAGTACCTGGGACAGATGTCTCGTCAGGAACCTGGGTATCACCTGCCTTGGGTGTTTTTGCGATAGCCGTTTCTGTTGCTTGGCGGGCGATCTCGCTCAGGTTTGTTGTTGGTGTGACGGGTGGCGGGGTTGATGCCGACATGGTGCACGCTGAGAATATTAGCGATGCAATCATGACGATAAGTATGATCAGGCTGGTTTTTTTCATCGAACGGTCTCTCCTTGCGGGGATCCTTTCCCCGTATGCTGATCCGCTTTCCACCAGTTCAAATCAATCAAGTTTGATTTGATACTAGCATACCACAGAAATGGCGTCAAGAAAGCCAGGATACGCTTTGTTCCAACTGTTATAAGTGCAAGATTAATGCCAAACTAGCCTGTTTTTTTGACTCAATCCTCCCCAGGTTTCTCGCCGTTGATTGACCCACTGACTGCCTTCTGATACACTAATAAATGCCTTTCCTATCAGCCTAAATTGATTCCAGCAGGGTAATCATCTATGACTAAAGTTCTTTATTTGAAGTGGCGGCCGGGCGACTGGGAAGAGGTGATCGGCCAGGACCATATCGTCACCACCTTGAGAAATGCGGTCCGTCAGGACCGGGTTTCCCATGCTCAGATCTTTTCTGGTCCCAGGGGGACAGGGAAAACCAGCACTGCCCGTCTGCTAGCCAAGGCCGTTAACTGCCTGGCTGAGGATCTATCTGCCCGGCCCTGTAATGAATGTGCCCACTGCCTATCTGTCATTCGGGGGGATTTCCTGGACTTGATCGAAATCGATGCTGCGTCCAACACCAGCGTGGACGATGTTCGGGAGCTGAGGGATAAGATCAATTTCTCACCCAATCTGGGACGATATAAAGTTTACGTGATTGATGAAATCCATATGCTTTCCCCATCGGCATTTAACGCTCTGCTGAAAACCCTTGAGGAGCCACCAGACCATGCGATGTTTATCCTGGCCACGACTGAGATTCACAAGATCCCGGTCACGGTGATCTCCCGTTGCCAGCGGCATGACTTCCGGCGGATATCCGTATCTGAGATCGTCACCCGGTTGAAGGAGATGGCTGAATCTGAGAACATCCAGGTCAAGGAGGATGTACTGGGATTGATCGCCCGACAGGCCACCGGGAGCCTGAGAGATGCGATTTCCATTCTGGACCAGCTGTCCAGCGCTGAAGGTGAGATCACACCCGGATTGGCCCATCAGATCCTGGGGACCTCGCCCGATGAAGCTGTACTGCATTTTGTGGGAGCTATGTTAAAAGGTGATCCTGGAGAGGGATTAAATGAACTGCATCAATCCTCTCAGCGGGGCAATGACCCGGGTCAATTCGCACGCCAGATCGTTGCTTATTTGAGGAATGTGTTGTTGATGCAGATGAATAATCCAGACTGGATCGATGTTCCAGGTGAATTACTGGAGGTGATCAGGGATCATGCCGGGCAGATCAACACCCGGCAGTTATTGGATCTGATCCGAGCATTCAACCTGGCAGTAATCGATAAAGGAGCAGCCTGGCAGCCCAATCTTCCCTTGGAAATGGCTTTCCTGGAAGGATTGGATATCCTTAATAAGGAAAGCATGCCTGTTGAGAGGAAAGCAGCCTTCCCCCCTGCTAAAGCTCCTGCAGGGAAAAAGAAAGAGATTGTAAAGGAAAGAACTAAAGAAGATACCGCAGCCGAAGATGCTCTCCCTCCGGAGACTGGAACCAATTCAGCTCAGAAACCCCTGACAGTTCTACAGCATTGGAAGGATATTGTCGATGGAGTGAGAGACATCAACCCAGCCACGCAGGCGATCCTGAATTCCTGCAAGCCGCTGGGGATCAAGGATAACCAGCTGGTGCTCAGTTTCCGGAGCGATGCCATAATGGGAAAAATGGATGGTGGGGACCATATGACAGTTTGCCAGGATGTTATCGAAAAGGTGATTGGGGTTCGCCTGCCCATTCTATGTGTTGTAGGAGGAAAGGACCAGTCAGGTTTGCCAGAAGGTGTGGACCCGAATGGGCTGGTTGCAGCGGTAGTGAGGGATCTGGGTGGGACACTGGTTGATAAACCAATCGAGAAAGACTGATTCAAAATATCAATAGTGCAGGAGTGTATCATGGCAAAAAGATCAGGTGCGCCTAGTGCAGGCGGCCGGGGCGTGATGCAGCAGATCCAACAGCTGCAGGAGCAGATGTTAAAAGCCCAGGAAGAATTAAAGAATGAAGTGGTGAGCGGCTCAGCTGGGGGAGGAGCGGTCACCGTCGAGGTAGCAGGTGATCAGCGAATATTATCAGTTAAGCTGGATCAAGGATTGATCGAAGATGCTGACCAGGAATTGATCCAGGATTTGATCCTGACAGCAGTGAACCAGGGGCTGGATGAATCTAAAAAGCTGGCGGAGAGAAAGCTGGGACCATTAGCTGGCCAGGGATTGCCTTTTTAGGCGGGGGAGGTAAGTGTGCTGCCAGAACCCATTCAACGAAGTATTGACCTTTTTGCCCGTTTGCCAGGTGTCGGCCCTAAGACTGCGGCTCGGCTGGTTTTTTACTTGCTGCGTACCCGAGAAAGCGGGCTGGCTGAAAAACTAGGGGAAGCACTAGCCGCCTTGATGGAGGGGACGGATTCCTGCCCGGTCTGTTTTAATATGATGAGTGCCGGGAGGGAAACCTGCAGTATCTGCGCTGACCCGAATCGAGATCAGACTCTGATCTGCGTTGTGGAAGAACCTTTGGATGTTCCGGCGCTGGAGCGGACCTCTGGTTATCAGGGTGTGTATCACGTTTTACAGGGAGCGCTTTCTCCGGTGGAAGGAATCACCCCGGATGATCTGAAGATCAAGGAGTTGATCCAGCGAGTTAGTGGGGGGGAAATTAAGGAAGTGATCCTGGCCACGAATCCAAGTATGGAGGGGGACGCGACCGCGATGTATTTGCAGGGACAGCTGGGCGCGATAGACCTGAAAGTGACCCGTCTGGCGAGGGGGCTGCCGATGGGGGGAGACTTGGAATACGCCGATCAGCATACCCTGCTGAGGGCATTAATGGGCCGGCAGGAGATGGAATAAGGAGCTATTAAAAAAATCCTCCAAAATGACCCTTGAATCACCTTGACAGGGATTTGATAAGAGCTATAATTGCGGAGGTTTTACCCACAAGATTTCGCCAACGACGGCAAATCGATAAAAGAGAATCTACCCAGACCCTGGGCGGATGCACAGCAATGTGCAGAAGCAAGACCGATTTCACAAAGGGTGATTATCGGCGGGGTCTTTTATTCTCTTAGTGGACTGCCCTTGACGCATAAAAGCGGGGGTGGTAGAATAGAGCCCGCTCTTAAAAAAGGGCCTTGAACCTTAACAGCTGAATAGTGATAGAAAGCCAAAAACAGCAAAACCAATCTTTGAGATAGAACTTCGTAATCTAATCCCACCTCGTTGTGGGATAATTTTTGCGGAGAGTTTGATCCTGGCTCAGGATGAACGCTGGCGGCGTGCCTAATACATGCAAGTCGAACGAAGATGATCTTGTGTTTACACAGGAGCTCTTAGTGGCGAACGGGTGAGTAACGCGTTGGTGACCTACCCTAAAGAAGGGAACAACCTCGGGAAACTGAGGCTAATACCCTATATGCTTCTAAAGATTTGACGCTTTGGAAGTAAAGGTTCTGAGGACGAAAGGCCTCAGCGCCGCTTTAGGAGGGGCCTGCGTACCATCAGCTAGTTGGTAGGGTAATGGCCTACCAAGGCGATGACGGTTAGGGGACCTGAGAGGGTGACCCCCCACACTAGCACTGAAACACGGGCTAGACACCTACGGGTGGCAGCAGTAGGGAATATTGCACAATCGACGAAAGTCTGATGCAGCAACGCCGCGTGTGCGATGAAGGCCTTCGGGTTGTAAAGCACTTTTCTGAGGGAAGAGAAAGGACGGTACCTCAGGAATAAGTCTCGGCTAACTACGTGCCAGCAGCCGCGGTAATACGTAGGAGGCGAGCGTTATCCGGATTTATTGGGCGTAAAGCGCGTGCAGGTGGTTTGGTAAGTTGGGTATGAAATCTCCTGGCTTAACTAGGAGAGGTTGCTCAAAACTACCAGACTAGAGGACGATAGAGGAAGGTGGAATTCCCGGTGTAGTAGTGAAATGCGTAGATATCGGGAGGAACACCAGTGGCGAAGGCGGCCTTCTGGGTCGTTCCTGACACTAAGACGCGAAAGCATGGGTAGCAAACGGGATTAGAAACCCCGGTAGTCCATGCCGTAAACGATGTGAACTTGATGTCGGTGGCGTAATAGTCATCGGTGTCGTAGTTAACGCGATAAGTTCACCGCCTGGGGAGTACGATCGCAAGGTTAAAACTCAAAGGAATTGACGGGGACCCGCACAAGCAGCGGAGCGTGTGGTTTAATTCGATGCTACACGAAGAACCTTACCTGGGCTTGACATATAGGTGGTAGGGATCCGAAAGGTGACCGACCCTTCGGGGAGCTTATACAGGTGCTGCATGGCTGTCGTCAGCTCGTGCCGTGAGGTGTCCGGTTAAGTCCGGTAACGAGCGCAACCCTTGCCGTATGTTACATGTGTCATGCGGGACTGCCGGTACAAAACCGGAGGAAGGTGGGGACGACGTCAAGTCAGCATGGCCTTTATGTCCAGGGCTACACACACGCTACAATGGCCGGTACAATGGGTAGCAAAGTCGCGAGGCGAAGCCAATCCTCAAAACCGGTCTCAGTTCGGATTGCAGTCTGCAACTCGACTGCATGAAGCCGGAGTTGCTAGTAAACGCGCGTCAGCAATAGTGCGTTGAATACGTTCCCGGGTCTTGTACACACCGCCCGTCACGTCATGGAAGCTGGTAATACTTGAAGTCGGTATCTTAACCCTCACGGGACGGAGCTGGCGAGGGTAGGACTGGTGACTGGGACGAAGTCGTAACAAGGTAGGTGTACCGGAAGGTGCGCCTGGATCACCTCCTTTCTAGGGAGAATCTGAGCAAAGGCCATGAGCCCGAGCTCCACTCTAGATGTACTACAAGAAAAGAACCAAAAAAAATCCTTGACGGTGTCAAGGTTATCTCAATCGGTTTTCTATCACTCTTCAGGTGTTAAGGAAAATTGAAGGGCCTGTAGCTCAGTTGGTTAGAGCACTGTGCTGATAACGCAGGGGTCACTGGTTCGAATCCAGTCAGGCCCACTCCCGCCCCATAAGGGGATGTAGCTCAGCTGGGAGAGCACCGCCTTTGCAAGGCGGGGGTCAGGGGTTCGAGTCCCCTCATCTCCACTGAGATAGGTTGAGCAAGAGAGGAAAGGACATAAATTTTGGCGGACATGCTGAAGGAAAAAATCTAAACCAGAGTGCATTTCTGAAGGACCTGACGGCCCGGCGAAATGCCGGGTCGTTTTTTTCAGAAGCCAAATGGATCAATTGCCTGCTAGTGCGTATTCCTGATCATTGAATGAGGAATACGCACCGACAGACAAAGTCAGTCGGAATCGTACCTTAACAATTGAATAGAAACTGCGAATAAATATCGATTTCTCCGCATCATATAGTTAAGCTACTAAGTGCTTACGGTGGATGCCTTGGCGTTCAAGTGCCGATGAAGGACGTGGGACACTGCGATAAGCCTCGAGGAGCCGTGAACAGGCGCCGATCCGAGGATTTCCGAATGGGGAAACCCGCTGCGGTAAACCCGCAGCATCCTTTGACTGAATACATAGGTCTTAGGATGGGAACCTGGGGAACTGAAACATCTTAGTACCCAGAGGAAAAGAGATTATTCCCTGAGTAGTGGCGAGCGAAAGGGGAGGAGCCCAAACCGGCTGCGTTTACGTGGCCGGGGTTGTAGGGCCTGATATATAGAAGTTACAAATTGGATTGTTAGCAGAATGGTGTGAGACAGCCTACCAAAGAGGGTTACAGTCCCGTACGCGAAAACTTTCCAACTTCTTTCAGGTACCCTGAGTACAACCAGACACGCTAATTTGGTTGGAATCCGGGAAGACCACTTCCCAAGGCTAAATACACTTGATGACCGATAGCGTAATAGTACCGTGAGGGAAAGGTGAAAAGTACCCCGATAAGGGGAGTGAAATAGAACCTGAAACCGTGAGCATATAATCTGTCGGAGGACTATGATGGAAAGGCGCTGATGAGAATCAGTGGCCGCCATAATGTCTGACGGCGTGCCTTTTGGAGAATGAGCCTGCGAGTTAATCTCAGTGGCTAGGTTAAGGGAGTTACACCCGGAGCCGGAGCGAAAGCGAGTCGTCTTAATAGGGCGCGAGTCGCTGGGATTAGACACGAAACCAAGTGAGCTACCCATGGTCAGGGTGAAGCGGGTCTAAACACCCGTGGAGGCCCGAACCTTTCAGCGTTGCAAAGCTGCAGGATGAACTGTGGGTAGAGGTGATATGCCAAACGAACTTGGAGATAGCTTGTTCTCTCCGAAATAGCTTTAGGGCTAGCGTTATGCGTTGAGTATTGGAGGTAGAGCACTGGACGGGCTAGGGGGCTTGTCGCCTACCGATCCTAACCAAACTCCGAATGCCAATACTTTAAGCATGGCAGTTAGACTGTGGGAGATGAGTTTCATAGTCAAAAGGGAAAGAGCCCAGACCATCAGCTAAGGTCCCAAAGTGTAAACTAAGTGGAAAACGAAGTAGGACTACTCAGACAACCAGGAGGTTGGCTTAGAAGCAGCCATTCCTTGAAAGAGTGCGTAACAGCTCACTGGTCAAGTGGTCTTGCGCGGAAAATTTACCGGGGCTAAGTTTACCACCGAAGCTATGGGTTTCAGCCATTAGGCTGGAGCGGTAGGAGAGCGTTCTGTCAGCAGTGAAGGTCGACCGTGAGGACGGCTGGAGCGGGCAGAAGTGAGAATGCAGGCATGAGTAGCGTAAAACATGTGAGAAGCATGTTCGTCGAAAATCTAAGGTTTCCGATGCCAGGTCAATCCGCATCGGGTTAGTCGGGCCTTAGCCGAGGCCGGAAGGCGTAGGCGATGGATATCCGGTCAACATTCCGGAACTATTTAGAAGGAGCGATGGGGGGACGCAGGGTGGTAGGCCAGCCTACAATTGGATGTAGGTGGAAATGTGTAGGCGTTGACGTCCGTAGGAAAATCCGCGGACTGAGCCGAGGCATGAGTACGAGTCCCTGAGACAGAAGTGGTTGATCCATGCTGCCAAGAAAAACCTCTAAGCGTTGAATTCTAAATACCCGTACCGCAAACCGACACTGGTAGATTGGTAGAGCATACCAAGACGAGCGAGAGAACTTTCGTTAAGGAACTAGGCAAATTAACCCCGTAACTTCGGGAGAAGGGGTGCCCTCTATTGTGATAGATTTTCATCTGGAGCAAGTGAGGGCCGCAGTGAACAGGCTCTGGTGACTGGTTAACAAAACCACAGGTCTCTGCTAAGTCGTAAGACGATGTATAGGGGCTGACGCCTGCCCAGTGCCGGAAGGTTAAAGGGAAGAGTTAGCTGATCTTCGGATCAGCGAAGCTTAGAACTCAAGCCCCGGTGAACGGCGGCCGTAACTATAACGGTCCTAAGGTAGCGAAATTCCTTGTCGGGTAAGTTCCGACCCGCACGAATGGCGTAACAATCGGAGCACTGTCTCAACGAAAGACTCGGTGAAATTGAAGTACGCGTAAAGATGCGCGTTACCCGCAGCAGGACAAAAAGACCCCGTGGAGCTTTACTGTAGGCTGCCATTGTGTTTGGACATGGTTTGTGCAGGATAGGTGGGAGGCTGTGAAGCCGGAGCGCTAGCTTCGGTGGAGCCGACACTGGAATACCACCCTTATCATGTTTAGGCCCTAACTCGGATCCGTTATCCGGATCGAGGACAGTGTCAGCTGGGCAGTTTGACTGGGGCGGTCGCCTCCGAAAAGGTAACGGAGGCGCCCAAAGGTTCCCTCAGGTTGAATGGAAACCAACCATAGAGTGTAAAAGCATAAGGGAGCTTGACTGCAAGACAGACACGTCGAGCAGGGACGAAAGTCGGGTTTAGTGATCCCATGATACCGTGTGGAAGGGTCATGGCTTACCGGATAAAAGCTACCCCGGGGATAACAGGCTAGTCTGGTCCAAGAGTTCACATCGACGACCAGGCTCGGCACCTCGATGTCGGCTCATCGCATCCTGGGGCTGGATAAGGTCCCAAGGGTTGGGCTGTTCGCCCATTAAAGCGGTACGCGAGCTGGGTTCAGACCGTCGTGAGACAGGTCGGTCTCTATCCGCTGTGGGCGTAAGGAATTTGAGAGGAGCTGCTCCTAGTACGAGAGGACCGGAGTGGACAGACCTCTAGTGTGCCAGTTGTTCCGCCAGGAGCATAGCTGGGTAGCTACGTCTGGCAAAGATAACCGCTGAAAGCATCTAAGCGGGAAACTTGCCTCAAGATTAGATTCCTCATCCCGTTAAGGGAGTAAGACCGCAAGAAGACTACTTGCTTGATAGGCGGCGTGTGTAAGCACAGCAATGTGTTCAGCTTAGCCGTACTAATGGTCGAGGGCTTATACAGTGGTGCGGAGAACTCGCTATTTATTCCATTTCTATTCAATTGGGTACAACCTTAACATGTGAACAAAGTTCTTGGTGATTGTAGCGGCAAGGGTACACCTGGTCCCATCCCGAACCCAGCAGTTAAGCTTGCCAGCGCCGATGGTACTTGAGGGGAGGCCCTCTGGGAGAGTTGGTCATTGCCAAGGACTTTTTTCTTTTAAATAAAAAAGGCCCGGATACCTTTAAGGTATCCGGGCCTTTTTGTTAACAATAGTGATGGCTTAAACTACCTCCAACCGATCTAGGATGGAAATTGAGTTGTGACCAATAAATTAGGGATGGGCGATTGGGTCCTCAAGATCTTATTGGCAATATTGCCAGTTCGCCAACGAGGATTCCCGGTCTCACCATGGGAACCGATAATGATCAAATCGCACGACTCAGAAAGAGCAATCTCGTATATCTTCTCGGCAGGATGGCCTCGCTCGATGATTGTCTCCACATCTAATCCCTCAGCCCGGAGTTTCACGGCAACTGCATCCATGGTTTCCTTCGTTATCAGTTCCAATTCATCGAGGACTTGAGCGAGCATATTCGGACTGGCCATGAAAGAATTCTGCATAGGTGGAATCACATGCAGTAAAACAACAACAGCATTGTGGCACTTGGCCTCTGTTACCACGATGGGTAAGACTTTTTTTGCATTTTCTGAACCATCCAATGGCACAAGAATTCGTTTGAACATGATAAACTTTCCTTTCTTACACAAAGTGGGTGATCTCAGGCAAAAAGGCGACCTGGGTAAAGTAGACAAATAACGAGGGTGAAGGTATTTAAATTGTTCAAGAACAGAATACGGGGCAAGTGATTATTTAAGTTGCTACTTTATATCGTATCATGACTTTAAGTTTCGCACTCAAGAGAATATTCAAAAAAGCCAGCTCTACCATAATGAAGAGGGTCGCATTGAAAACAATCAATGTAATTAATAAAAGCTCCCGGTGGAATTCGCCGGGAGCTTTTATGTTAGATAAGATTGAAACTAAACTTAAGCTTTTTCCTCTTCCAGGCTGTAATCCATCTTGGCCATTTGCTCATACAGTGACCAGCGCTTTTCAACTCCTTTCTGGGCAGCTTTCATCAGCTTTTCTGCCCTTTCCTCGTTGCTCTTCAGCAGGGAGCGGTAGCGCAGCTCAGTATAGGCAAAGTCCTTAACCTGAATGCTGGGTGGCTTGGAATCGAGCTGGAGGGGATTTTTACCCTCTTCTGCCCGGTCAGGGTCATAACGGTACAGGGGCCAGACGCCGGATTTCACTGCCAGATCCTGCTGATCCAAACCCTTGGACATGTCAATTCCGTGTTCGATGCAGGGACTGTAGGCCAGGATCAGGGACGGACCGTCGAAAGCTTCCGCTTCCCGGAATGCTCTCAGTGTTTGGGTGTCGCTGGACCCCATCGCTACCTGAGCAACATACACATAACCATAGTTCATGGCCATCATGCCCAGATCCTTGCGGGGCATTCCCTTTCCGCTTTCTGCAAAGCGGGCAACTGCGCCCATAGGAGTGGCTTTGGAGGCCTGACCGCCGGTGTTGGAGTACACCTGGGTGTCCAGGACCAGGACATTCACATTGCGCCCGGATGCCAGGACGTGGTCCAGGCCGCCGTAGCCGATATCATAAGCCCAGCCATCTCCTCCGACGATCCAGACATTCTTGCGAACCAATTTATCGGCCACACTGAACAGGTCCTTGGCTTTGCGGCTTGTCTCACCCTTGATCTTCTCACGCAGGGTCTCAACCCGGGCGCGCTGATCAATGATGCCGGCCTCGGTGCTCTGATCGGCATTGAGGATCTCATCGATCAGATCCTGGCCGAGTTGGTCCTTGAATTCTGCCAGCAGCTCGATCGCGTACTCGCGCTGTTTATCAACTGTCAGCCGCATACCAAGTCCAAACTCAGCATTGTCCTCGAAAAGCGAGTTGCTCCAGGTGGGTCCATGCCCATACTCATTCACCTTCCAGGGTGTGGTGGGCAGGTTGCCGCCGTAGATCGAGGAACAGCCTGTAGCGTTGGCAATGAAGCTGCGGTCGCCGTAGAGCTGGCTGAGCAGCTTAACATATGGGGTTTCCCCACAGCCGGCACATGCGCCGGAGAACTCAAAGAGAGGTTCAAGGAATTGGGAGTCCTTGGGCCGGTTCAGCTTCAGAGTGGTGCGGTCAGGATTGGGGATGCTTTTGAAGAATTCCCAATTCTCACCCTCTGTTTCTCGGAGCGGGACCTGTTCGACCATCTTTAATGCCGGGTTCTCGATATCTGCCTTGGGACAGGAGCTTACACAAAGCGAGCACCCAGTGCAGTCTTCAGGAGCGACCTGGATGGTAAATTTCATATCTTTGAACTCGCGTCCGGTGGCGTCGATCGATTTGAAGGTCTCAGGAGCACCTTTGAGAAGTTCGGCGTCATAGACCTTGGGCCGGATCACTGCATGGGGGCAGACAAAAGCACATTTATTGCATTGAATGCAGGTGTCCGGGTTCCACTGAGGGATCTCGAGGGCGATATTCCGTTTTTCATACTGAGTGGTACCGGTGGGGAAGGTGCCGTCCTCGGAGAATGCACTCACAGGCAGGCTGTCGCCTTCACCTTTGATGATGGTGCCGATCACGTTTGTAACGAAATCGGGGGAATCCACAGGAACTGGTGGACGCATCCGCATGCTGCTGTCCGCTTTGGCGGGCATCTCGATCTTGTGCATATTCTCGAGGGATTGGTCAACGGCGGAATTGTTCATCTTAACAACATCTTCGCCTTTTTTGCCGTAGCTCTTCTTGATCATGGCCTTAATTTCTTTAATGGCCCGATCCTTCGGAAGCACGCCACTAAGTGCAAAGAAGCAGGTCTGCATTACGGTGTTGATGCGGGTGCCAAGGCCAACATCTTCTGCGATCTTGTAGGCATCCACAATATAGAAATCAGCTTCTTTTTCAAGGATCGCCTGCTGGAAATCCAATGGAAGGTTTTCCCAGATCTCATCTGGTCCATAGATGCTGTTCAGCAGGAAAGTTCCTCCAGGAGCGACATATTTAAGCATGTCGATCTGTTCCAGGAAACTGAATTGGTGGCAGGCGACAAAATTGGCCTGGCCAACCTCGATGAGATAAGGAGCCCGGATCGGTTCCGGACCGAAGCGCAGATGGGAAATGGTCTTCGCGCCAGCTTTCTTGGAATCGTACACGAAGTATCCCTGGGCGTAGTTCTCGGTCTGATCACCAATGATCGTGATCGAGTTCTTATTGCCGCCAACTGTGCCGTCGGAACCCAGTCCGAAGAAGACACTGCGGATGACATCATCGCTTTCGATCAGGAAGCAAGGATCGAATTCCAGGCTGGTATGGGACACATCGTCATTGATGCCAATTGTAAAGTGGTTCTTGGGGTTTTCCTTGGACATCTCATCAAAGATGCCTTTCACCATACCGGGTGTGAATTCTTTGGAGGAAAGACCATAACGGCCTCCGATCACCCGGGGAGCGGTCTTGAAGGGGGCGATGCCCTCGTTCATTCCTTCTACGATAGCTGCAACGACATCCTGGTAGAGAGGCTCGCCGGCTGCGCCTGGTTCCTTGGTGCGGTCCATGGCCGCGATCACTTTGGTTGTTGAGGGGAAGGCTTCCAGGAAATGCTTCACAGAGAAGGGACGGTATAAGCGGACCTTGACAACACCCACTTTCTGGTCATCCTCTTTGTGCAGGAATTTAGCTGTCTCAGCTGCCGCATCACCGCCAGAGCCGATGATCACGATCACTCGTTCGGCATCCGCTGCACCTTCATAATCAAAAAGCTTGTATTCCCGCCCCGTGAGCTTTTTGAACTTATCCATTGCCTTTTGGACGATCCCGGGTGTTTTCTCGTAATACGGATTGACCGTTTCGCGTGCCTGGAAGTAGACGTCCGGATTCTGGGCAGTGCCGCGAATTACAGGTCTGTCCGGGTTCAGAGCTCGATTGCGGTGGGCCATGACAGCTTCTTCAGAAAGCAGTTCTGCCAGGGTCTCATCGGAAAGCATTTCTACTTTATTGATCTCGTGGGATACCCGGAACCCTTCAAAGAAGTGCAGGAAGGGGATGCGGGATTCCAGGCTGGCGGCCTGAGATATGGCTGCGAAGTCATGGGCTTCCTGGACAGATCCAGAACCGAGCATGCCAAAACCGGTTGCCCGGGCTGCCATCACATCAGAGTGATCTCCGAAGATGGACAGTGCCTGGGCGGCCAGCGAGCGAGCCGCTATATGGAAAACGGTCGGGGTCAACTCGCCGGCGATCTTGTACATATTGGGCAGCATCAGCAGCAAGCCCTGGGAAGCCGTGAAAGTGGTCGTTAATGCGCCAGCTTGCAGCGCACCGTGCACTGCGCCAGCTGCGCCGCCTTCCGCTTGCATTTCCATCACGTCGGGAACGGTACCCCAGATATTGGTTTTGCCCTGGGCTGACCAGGCGTCTGCATGTTCTCCCATGGGGGAGGAGGGTGTGATCGGATAGATAGCGATCACTTCGTTGATCTTATGGGCGACTGCAGCAACTGCTTCGTTGCCGTCAATCATTCGGATAGTTTTGGACATAAACTTAACTCCCTAGAATTAGGATAGTAAACGCGTTAAATCCGGGCTGGATAACCCCAACCCAGCCACTTATTATAATCGATGAGGATGTGGGTTGTGAATGTTATCTTTATTAGGTATTGATCCCTTTAGATATGACATTCTCCCCATATTTATCCTGCAATTCCCGCATAGTTTCTTGCAGTTTGAGGTCCTTCTGCACCCCAGTATCCCACAATCCCAGCTGTTTGGCATGGGTGTCCAGGTTGTGCACTCCTACCCCGATCAGCCTGACCCGCCGACCATCTTCCCAAACCTGGTCCAATAAGTTAATAGCGGCTTCAACGATCGTCTCGTAATCATTGATGGCTTGAGAAAGAGTTGTTTGGCGGGTGAGGGTAGTGAAATCTGACCAGCGGAGTTTGATCTGAACAGTCTTTCCCCGGAGGTTTTTCTTCTGAAGTCGATGGGAAACCTGGTGGGAGAGTTTATTAAGATGCTCCCGTAGTTCGCTTTTCCGTCCCAGGTCCTCAGGAAAGGTCCGCTCATTACTGACAGATTTGACCCCTCGTTCTGTTACGATTCCACGCTGGTCAATGCCTTTCGCTCGCCGTGAGAGATCATAGCCGTGTTTTCCAAATTTAGTGGCCAGATCGAACTCTGGATAATCCGCCAGGTCACCAATGGTATGAATATTGAAGCGCTCCAGCCTTTCCCGGGTCTTGGGTCCCACACCGGAGAGCATTTGCACAGGGAGAGGGGCCAGGAAAGATCTTTCTTCGCCTGGAGGGACCACCGTGATCGCATTGGGTGGACCTTCACCCGTAAAAGCTATCTTGCCCACATCTGTGGCAATTTTAGCTACCAGTTTATTGCTGGCAATGCCAATGGAATTGGGTAATTTGATCTCGTTCAAGATCGCACCTTGAATGGTCCTGCCAACATCCCGGGGGGAAGGGCCCAATCCAGTGATATCCAGGAAGGCTTCGTCTATGGATATCTGTTCAATCTGATCTGTGAATCTTCTCAAGCGGTCCATTACCAGCCTGGAATAGCGCCCGTAATCATGATGATTGCGGGAGACCAGGATCAAGTTTGGACAGAGCTGGAGGGCTTTGGCTGCCGGCATCGCGGAACGCACACCCTTCTTGCGTGCCGGGTAGGAGCAGGAGGTGACCACACCCCGGCCAGTGGGAGAACCACCGACAGCAAAGGCCTTCCCGCGCAAACCAGGATCCTTGATCTCTTCCACGGCACAGAAGAAGGCATCTAGATCCAAATGAAGGATTACGCGGGAGGAGGACATCAACGAGGTTTACTCCTCAACAGAATAAGGTTTGCGCAATTGAACTGGCGTAGTCTTGGCACGTACCTGCAGGTTTATGACTTCAACGAAGACAGAAAAGCCCATTGCGAAGTAAATATAACCTTTGGGGATGTGAAGGCCCAAGCCATCAGCGACCAGGGAGAAACCGATCAGAAGCAGAAAGCTGAGCGCAAGGATCTTTAAGGTCGGGCGTCCATTGACAAATTCGCTGATCGGACTTGAGGCAAACAGCATGATTCCTACAGCGATAACCACTGCTATGACCATAATGGTAATTTCATTAACCATGCCCACGGCTGTGATCACAGAGTCCAGCGAGAAGACGATATCAAGCAGCATGATCTGGAAGATCACTCCGGTAAGGGTCGCAGCTACATTCTGGGACGCGTGCCCTTCTTCACCTTCCAGTCGTTCATGGATTTCAAAGGTGCTCTTTCCCAGCAAGAATAAGCCGCCGATGATCAAGATCAGATCCCGTCCAGAGATATCATAGGAGAAGATGCTGAACAGAGGAGCTGTAAGGCGGGTCAGCCAGGCGATAGAGAACAGAAGCAGTATCCTGGTGATCATTGCCATCAATAAGCCGACCTGCCGCCCGGTTTTCTGCTGATCTTCGGGTAGTTTGCCAGCGATAATGGAGATGAAGATGATGTTATCGATACCCAGGACAATTTCCAGAGCGGTCAATGTCAGCAGAGCAATCCAGCTTTCAGGTGATGTGATCCATTCCATAAACAATTTCCTTTTCTAAATCCATTCCAGCTTGTGGGCTTGCGATATTGATTACGAAATCCCCAACATTAAGTTTCAGGCAAGGGCGCCTGCAAAGATTTCCAGGGGGTGCAGCGCACTCCGGTCGGTTGTATGAGCGATCTGTTCCCGGCAGGATGTGCCGGATGCGCAGATGATCGTTTCTGGTCCAGATTCCCTAATCCGAGGCGCTAATCCCAGGTCAGCGATTTCCAGGGAAAGCTGATAATGTTCTTTTTCATACCCAAAAGCTCCAGCCATACCACAGCATCCTGCTTCGATTTCCTCTACAGATGAGCCGGGTATCATCCGCAGAAGTTCCAGAACCCTGGCGGTGCCGAAGTTGGCTTTCTGCTGACAATGTCCGTGATAGAGGATCTGGAGAGGTTTGGTGCTGAATTCCAGGGGATTCTGTAAAGCATTGAGTTCATTCAGCAGGAAATCCTCAGCCATGATCGCAGCTCTGGATATGCTCTCAGCCTTCTGCCCCGGGACAAGATCAGGATATTCTTTTTTGAGCATAACCATCACCGTGGGCTCACAGCCGATAATGGGAATCCCTTTTTCCGCATAAGGCGCCAGCAGATCGATATTTATTCGAGCCAACTTTTGGGCTTTATCCAGAACGCCCTTGGAGTATGCCGGGCGGCCGGAATCAACCTTTTCCTTAAGAACGATCAGATCCAAACCGGCTCTTTCGCAGATCCTTATCAGCGCTTTACCAATCTGGGGGTAGTTATATTCCAGATATGTATCGTAGAAGAACACAGCCTGCTTGTTCTCCGGGGCACTAGGATTCCGCTCCCTGCCAAAATACCATTCTGTAAAGGTCTGCCTGGCAAAGAGGGGAAGTTTTCGATCAGGATGGATGCCAATCATTGACATCAGGTGTGAGAGAGGAGAGCGCAGGAGCAAATTTGATAGCGGGGCAAATCGTTTGGCGAGGTAGCTGACCTCGGCGATGTTGGCGAAGAACCAGCTTCTGAAGGGAAGGCCATGTGCCTGGTAATAGCCGTGGAGGAATTCCGCTTTGAGCTTGCTCATGTCCACGGAGGAAGGACATTCATTCATGCATGCCTGGCAGGATAGGCATAGATCCAAGGTTTGATAAAGCTCGCGTGAGGAAAACCCTTTCGGACCCATTCTGCCGCTGATAGCTGCCCGCAGCATATTGGACCGTCCCCGGGTGCTGTGTTGTTCGTCGCGAGTAGCCTGGAAAGAGGGGCACATCACACCACCATCCAATTGACGGCATACCCCTGCTCCATTGCACATTTCCACAGCCCTGTCAAAACCCCGGTCGGATTCAAAACTTAATAATGTCTTATTTGGTTGATAGAGGCTCTGGTATTCAGGTCCATATCGCAGAAGGTCGACCTGGTCCATTTTGGGGGGATCAATGACCTTGCCGGGGTTGAGGTGATGATCAGGATCGAAGATCTCTTAATTTCCCGGAAAGCCTGAGTCAGTCCAGGACCAAAGAGCTGTTGGGAAAACTCTCCCCTGACAATTCCTTCCCCGTGTTCGCCGCTGGTTGTGCCCCCATAACGGATCACCAGGGACAGTGACTTTTCCGCCAGGGATCTCATTTGCCTGACTCCATCCGCGCTTTTGAGGTTTACCTGGGGGCGGATATGCAAACATCCTGCGCTGGCATGGGCGTAGAAGGCAATTTCTCCAATTCCAATTTCAGCGGCAAATTCCCTAATTTCCAGGGCATATTTAGCCAGGTGTTCTACCGGGACTGCCGCGTCTTCAATAAATGCGGTGGCTTTGGCATCACCTCGTTTGCTCTGCAAGATACCGAGACCTGCTTTGCGAGCTTTCCAGATTTTGTTTTGTTCCTCTTTATTGAGGAGTGAGGATATCGGTCCCAGGCTGGTCAGCTGGAGTTCTTTCTGGGCAAGGCCTTCAAGGTCATCCCCCTGATATTCTACGGCCAGAACTGCCTCAGGATCTTCCTGGATAGCTGTCAGAAGAGGTTCATAGGCGGGATTGGCGCGCGCTAGGCGGATGAGCATGCGATCTATCAGCTCCACTGCGCTGGGAGATGTATCCAGAATGTAGGGGACACATTCCAGTGCTGCCTGAAGCTCCTTGAAATGGATTAAAAAGAGTACTCTGTGCTCGGGAAGTGGTACCAAATTCAATTTGGCTGCAGTCACTATCCCCAGTGTGCCTTCAGACCCGGCAAGCAGGGTTGCTGGATTCAGCTTGTCCTGGTTGGCAACAGGGAGTAGGTTATACCCTGCAACATTTCGGAAGATTTTTGGATAGTTAGCGTTAATCTCAGGTCGGTAGCGCTCGATGAGCTTAGGGACCTCCTGGTAGATCCTGGCAGCCAGGGAATTCCTATTCTGGAGATTACTTCGTTCAATCTCTGAAAGCCCCCTAAATCTGGCAATCGAGGCATCTGAAAGAACTGTCTCCGTTTCCAGAAGATGATCATGGGCCATTCCATACAGGATGGAATGGGCGCCGGTCGCGTTGTTGCCGAGAATACCACCCACAGTAGCCCGATCCGCGCTGGCAGGGTCTGGGCCAAAGGTCAGCTTATCAGACGCCAGATAACGGTTGAGAGAACCCAGTACCACACCGGGCTGAACCTCAACAGTCCTCTCCTGGGGGTTATAGGACAGGACCTGGTCCATATGTCGCGAAAGATCCAGGATCAGCGCTTCACCAATGGCCTGCCCGGCGAGGCTGGTTCCTGCCCCCCGGGGAAGGACAGGTACGCTGTGATTTCTGGCAATTTCCACTGCAGCTGAAACCTGGCTGGTGTTTTTTGGCCAAGCCACACAGACCGGCGTGATCTGATAAATGCTAGCATCTGTGCTGTAGAGCGTCCGGGTGACCTCGTCCCCCTTGCAGGGGATACCGGCCTGGCTCAGATCATCTATCAGACCCCTGGGTATGCTGTTGAAATGGCTCGATTCAGACATGTCGGTAGTATACCAAAGAACGTTCCAGGAAATAGATCACACCACCTTATCTCCCCCCTGGGGGATGAATAATCCTGGATAAATAAGTGCTATAATTTTTATGTTAATGTTCAGTTGCCGTCCAAGGAGGATGTATGTCTGACCAGCGGGAGAGGAGTACATTCCGCGATGAGATCCAGAGGTGGGAACAGGAAACGCTTCAGGCCAGCCTGGATAGGTCTCCGGAACGGCGAAACCAGTTCATCACCACCTCATCGGAATCGGTCAACCGGCTGTACACACCTGAAGACCTGGAAGGGCATGATTTCCAGGAACAGATCGGTTATCCGGGACAATATCCTTTCACGCGCGGAGTACACGCGACGATGTACCGCTCCCGTCTGTGGACCATGCGGATGTTCGCGGGTTTTGGAACTCCCGAGGAGACCAACCAGCGTTTCAAGTATCTTCTAAGTCAAGGACAAACCGGCTTGTCGGTGGCATTTGATATGCCAACATTAATGGGTTTTGACACCGATGCTCCGGAAGCAGATGGTGAGTTTGGACGCTGCGGTGTGGCGATTTCCTCCTTAAAGGATATGGAAATTCTCCTGGAAGGACTGCCATTGGATCAGATCTCAACCAGTATGACCATCAATTCCCCCGCAGCGGTGATCTGGGCTATGTACATCGCGGCTGCGGAGAATCAAGGAATAGAAAAATCCCGGCTGAGAGGTACGATTCAGAACGATATCCTCAAGGAATATATAGCCCAGAAGGAATATATCTTTCCCCCCGAACCATCTATGCGATTGGTGACCGACACCATTGCCTATGGATCTGAAAAAGTGCCTCTCTGGAATACGATCAGCATCTCTGGTTACCATATCCGCGAAGCAGGATCCACTGCCGTCCAGGAACTGGCTTTTACATTGGCAGATGGTTTGGAGTATGTTCGTTGGGCATTGGACAGGGGATTGGATATTGATGAATTCGCCCCCCGGCTGTCATTTTTCTTTAATGCCCATAATGATTTCTTTGAAGAGATCGCGAAATACCGGGCAGCTCGCAGGATATGGGCCCGAGAAATCCGGGATACTTTCGGATCGAAGAATCCGCGATCCTGGTTGATGCGCTTTCATTCACAGACAGCAGGTGTGTCTTTAACTGCCCAGCAGCCTGAGATCAATATTATTCGGGTTGCCATTCAAGCCCTGGCTGCAGTGCTAGGCGGCACTCAATCCTTGCATACCAACAGCATGGATGAAGCCCTTGCCCTGCCATCGGAACACGCGGTCACGGTCGCCCTGCGAACCCAACAGATCATCGCTGAAGAATCTGGCGTTGTTAACACGATCGATCCCCTGGGCGGTTCCTATTTTGTGGAAGCATTGACCAATAAAATGGAAGAGCAGACATATGAGTATTTTAATAGAATAGAAGCCCTGGGAGGCGTTTTACCAGCTATTGAAAGAGGCTTTTTCCAGGGCGAAATCTCAGATTCGGCCTACCGTTATCAGAAAGAGATCGATCAGGATATCCGAAAGGTGATCGGGGTGAATGCCTACAAGGATCAAAAGGATCCTGAAATCCCTCTGCTGAAAATGGATCCGGATGGCTACAGAAACCAGGTCGGCCGGATCGAAAAGCTGAAGAGCGAACGGGATCCTGGAAGGGTAGGGCAAACCCTGGATAAGCTGCGGATTGCCTGCCAGGGGACAGAGAATACCATGCCCTATATCCTCGAAGCTGTGCATGCTTATGCCACCCTGGGAGAGATAATCGGGGTTATGAAAGATGTATTTGGTATATATCGGGAAGAAAATTGGATCTAAAGGACTTTGATATGAGCGATGCTAAGTTCAAACCGCTAGAAGAGTTATCCTATGAAGAAGCCCTCAAAGAATTAGAGGGGCTTGTTAAAACTCTCGAAAGCGGAGAAAATGACTTGCAAACCACTCTGCTGTATTTTGAGCGTGGTCAGCATCTGGCATCCCACTGTTTATCCTTGCTGGATAATGCTGAGGCCAAAGTAGAAAAACTCATGAAGGGGGATAATGAACCTTCCTGATATCTTGCTATTTAATCCTGTCCTGTTATCTGCCCTCATAGCCTGGCTAACAGCCCAGGTCCTAAAGGTGTTTATTGAACTGATCACAAAAAGGAGCATGAATTGGGCGCTGCTGTTCCAGGCCGGAGGTATGCCCAGCTCCCATTCCGCGATGGTCAGCGCCTTGGGATTGTCAACAGGAATGGTTTATGGATTTGATTCCCCGGTCTTTTCTGTAGCAGCAGTTCTGGCGATGATCGTGATCTATGATGCGACCGGTGTTCGCCGTGAATCTGGCCGGCAGGCAGTTTTGATCAACTCTATCATCGAGGAACTGAGCAAAGGGAAAATCCCTCCCCAGGAAAAGCTCAAAGAAGTGCTCGGCCACACACCTGGTGAAGCCCTTCTGGGCACTCTGTTAGGTTTATCGATTGGTTTTATGGTGGGTTTCTACTTGGTATAAGGCTCAACCCCGTCCCCCATTTTCCAGAATGATGGGTTCCGGCCCTTGGAGATCGATATCCCAGGGATAAATGATATACGCGTCTGTTATCGCCGCGTAATAATCTGGTTGGTATTTCAATAAATTCCGATATGGATTGTAATGCAGCACACAGGTGCAGGGAGAACCCCCGGAACATTCTACCTGATTCTTGATTGCCCAGGTGGTGCGGCCTGATCCCCAGGCATTATTTACAACCAAAACCCTCCTGCCTTCAAGGAGCTCAGAGTCCGGGAAAAGCTCAAAGGTCGGCCAGGAGAAGAGCTTGGCTTTTACCAGATCTGCCTTTGGAGGGAACTCTGCCTTGGCGACATGCAGGTCATCAATACCAGTGAAAGCAGCCAAGATGCCTCCGGGGATGATCCCGTTGGGGATGACCATGATGATGGAGTCAAATTCTGTTTCGAATTGGGGGGGTAATAGAGAAACCAGTTTGTTTACTTCCCGCCAGGATATGATTTCTTTTCGGGGCTGATCCATGAACTGCTGCTCCTGCCATATATGCTTTTATTATAGCAATAACCAATATGGAATTGAAAATTAAAAATTGAATATTGAAGATCATTATTTTCTAAATTGAGGGTTTCATTTGTGTATGGAGATCCAATTTTCAATCTTCAATCTCTATGCTCTAATTAATTTTCCGGGATTTCGCCAGCGGCCTTTTCCAGGATCAGAAATCCACGCCGGAGCAGATCCTCTATCTCTCTGGGATCGCAGGATTCCTTGGCCAGGCATTTAGCCAGTGATGCCCGAATTCCGCTGGCTTGATGCGCCCAGGCTGAATCGGCGGATATTCTTTCCAGGCGATCCAAGAGCAGCCTGGATTTCCTTCTGATCCTTTGATCCTGGAATACCCTTTTCTCCATCAAACCGTCCTCAAAATTACCCGCCTGCGAAACGGGTAAAACAGATTGTTAAGAATATTTTACACAGAGGTTGGATTCTTATGGCACAATTAAGGTTATAGAAAGCTAGTATAACCTGACCCAGAGGAGGAGAGATGGAATTCGGATTGATGTGTTTTGGCATAGTTATTTTGCTGGCAGTTGTGGCTGTGCTGCGAGGCATCCGCTTACTTTATGAATATGAAAGGGGGGTGATTTTCACCCTCGGGAAATATACCGGTACCAGAGAGCCGGGCCTTACGATCGTTATTCCGGTCTTTCAGTCCATGCGGAAAGTGGACATGCGCATAAAGACGGCAGAAATCCCGCGCCAGGAAGTGATGACCCGAGACAATATTCCCATGCTTGTCAACGCAGTTGTGTATTTTAAAGTCATCAAGCCCGAAGAGGCAATCATCAAGATCGAGGATTATGCCTTTGCAATCCGCCAGTACACCCAGGCAGCCCTCCGGGATGTGATCGGCAACAGTGAAATGGATTTTGTGCTGACAGAAAGGGAATCCATTGCCGAGGATATCAAGGAAATCGTTGACGCGGAAACAAATGGGTGGGGCATCGACGTGGAATCGATCAAGATCCAGGAAGTTGAGCTTCCGGCAGAAATGAAGCGGGCCATGGCCCAACAAGCTGAAGCAGAGCGTGAACGGCGCGCTGTGGTGATCAACTCCATGGGAGAGCTAGAGGCTTCCAGAAACCTGCAAAAGGCAGCCGAGGCTTTGGCGGAATCACCTGGCGCGATGCACCTGCGAACTCTGCAAACGATCCGGGCGATCGCCGCAGATCCTTCGGAGAAGATCGTCCTGTTTATACCGTCCAATATTGAAGGGTTAGTGAAAAATATTGTGGATGCGGGCAAGGGGTAAATATCCATGACTGGAAAGCTGGAATTTAAAACCCGCTACCTGCAGATTGCATTCAACTATGATGCCCTGATGGTCCGGCGAATTCTACCCACAATTGTCCACAGCAGACGAATTCTGATCGAAGCTGGAACACCCTATCTTAAACGGGAAGGCATGGACGGCATCCGGATGATCCGGCGCATATGGCGCGGTCAGATTGTCGCAGATATCAAGACAGTTGATGGGGCACTGGGCGAAGTGGATATGGTCCATGCCGCTGGCGCCACAGCTGCTACTGTGCTGGGCAATTCTCCGGTTGAAACACTGGATATATTTATAGATCGCTGCTCTCGCCTGGGAATGATCTCAATGATCGACATGCTGGGCGTGAAGGATCCCTTAAAAGTGATGATGCAGCTTCGTGCCTCGCCCGACGTTGTAGTACTTCATGTTGGACGGGATGAGGAAAATACACGGGGTAAGCTGATCCAGTACCGCCATGTCAATCGGGTCCGTAGTAAATTCGATGTCCTGATCTCTGCTGCTGGTGGCGTAGGACTCAAGGAAGCCCGCAGCGCTATCTTCAATGGAGCGAATATCGTGGTAGCCAACCTGGTTCACCCCAGCGATCCCTGGAGAGGGATCTCGACGGATACGGATGTTTCGGTCATGGCAAGGGAGTTCCTGTCAACCATTGAGTGAGCAATGGCAGGAACAGCAGAATAACCAAAAACACATGCCAGGGCATTTGCCCTGGCATGTTAATTACTGGGTGGTCAGCATATTTTGTAACGGATCAGCAGCTCCTGGTTGTTAACTACTCGTGAATTTCTTCTGGCCTAGGGAGTGCCCAGGGAGGCGATGATCATCTCTCCCACAAGTTGATTTTTACCCTCAAGGGAAATGCCTGCCAGGCAATGGCTGGAACCGGCATGATAGATGATCCCGAATTCGAAATCCCCCAGGCGGATTTCTGGAGTACCATCCGAGCCTTGGTACCAGATTGAAGTGATCTCACCACTGGGGCACACCAACTGATTCCGATTTAATGTTGTACTCCCAATTTGCATCGTTCCCTGTGCAATGAATTCTCCTTCCCCAACTCCGGTGGGCCAGAGAAGCGTATCATCTCCAGACTCCCTGAAAGTAAGTCGGATGTTCATGCCGTTCCCCTCTGTTTCAGGCAGCAAAGTGAGTAAGTGTCCACTGAGCATCCCCCCACCGGTATCCTCACGCACGATCCAATCCTCGGGTAGTTTGAAAGAGAAACCATAAACTGGATGTGTATAAGTTAGCCAGGTTGCGTACTCTTCGGGGTTGATGGTAGGAAGGGATGGCAATCCTTCCGATGCACTGGTCGGTGTTGCCCCGCCATCATTCCCATCATTTGAGCCAGATCCATCCGAGGCAGGCAGACATTCTCCGCGGAAGTATGCCCATTCATCGCAGCTGCTGCCGTCTGGGAAATTGCATACCCCGCTCTGGCTGCCATCTTCTGCGGTTATGATCTCCAGGGCATATCCCTGATCCAGGCAGTACTCGGAAGCCGGATTGGCCATCTCAGGTACGGCTTCAGTAGGCTCAGCCCCTGTATTTGCCTGGCAGGCGGTTGCTGTGAGGACCATAATGGTCGCACATACGGAAATAAGCTTAAGATCAAAAATCTTCATTATTCAATCTCCTTTTTCCAACTGTTGTTGGTTCTCCATATTCATCATGAATCGCACGTATGGTTCTCTAAAAACAGATATTCCATAGTGATGAGACTATTATCGCGAATATATGTAGTAAAGTAGTTGAAAACCATTATCAATCAGGTCAAAATCATTTAGAATTTGTATGAAATATCAGACAAGTCCGTTTGAGAGGATACTATGCAGGCATTTCTTATCACCCCGGGAGATGATGAAGCAGCGGTATTACGACTGCTGCTGCAAAAAGGGGGATTTGTCGTCCAATCTGCAAAAAGCATGGCCGATTTAACCAGCGCTTGGCCAGAAGATCCCCTGGATTTGATCGTGATTTCGCTGGATGAGTTCAATGTTAAGCTTTTAGGAGAAATTAAAATGTTGAGGCTGCACTATGTGATTCCATTCCTCCTGATAGCAGATTCTGTATCTGAAAATAATCTGGTGGGACTGCTGGATGCAGGGATAGATCTGGTTGTCACCAGACCATATGGTATCAAGGGATTACAGGCCCAGATCCGGTCTTTGATCCGGAGAACCCAGGGTACGTCATTGTTCCACCAACCAGATCTGACTCGAGGGGGTGTGACCCTGAATCCTTCTGATAGAACGGTAACTGTGGTAAACCGGGCGGCAGTTCGATTGACCCACCTGGAATTTCGCCTGTTGCACACATTGCTGACCAATCCAGGTCAGGTGATTCCCTCTGATAACCTTGTAGAGTATGTCTGGGGGTATAGTGGGGAAGGAAACCGCGATCTGGTGCGCGGGTTGGTTCAGCGGTTAAGAAATAAGGTTGAGCCTGACCCGCGCAATCCTAGATATATCTTGAACGCGCCAGGAATTGGATATTCATTCCGGGAAGATTTCCCGGAATGATGATCCGGATTAACAGTCATTTAATATGTGATTTCAACGTCTGAGGAGTAATTTGAACAGAATAGGGATTTTTTTTAGACAGATCTTGAACCCTGAATGTGTATATTCAGGGTACTAGAAGAATTATCCACGTTTAAAGGTTATAGATGTCAGCTAAATGCCCTAACTGCAATTACTCCATGCAATTTTCCCGCCTGATGGAAATCAATCACTTAGTGATCTGCTCCAACTGCGGAGTTGAGTTGGAGGTTGTCTGGTTGTATCCATTGACTCTGGCAATGAACTCCAGGTCAAATCCTGATCTGGATTCCGAGGAGCATCGAAAGAATAAGTTCAAGAAAGGCCGATGATCCTTTTTTAATAGGTTTCAAGCGCGGTTATTGCGGGTTTTTTCTTGCCTGGGATCCTCTGAACACAGATTTCCGAATGGAAGGGTATGGGAAGGCAGGGAATACCCAGCCTAATAGATCGGCAGGCTGGGATCTATAGACACTGCCCAGGCATTGATACCGCCTTTGAGGTTCTTGACTTTCTTGAACCCTGCGCTGGCAAGGATCTCTAGGGCTCGGGTCGATCTTGTTCCTGCCTTGCAGAAAAGCACAATATCCTCAGCGCTGTCCAGTTCAGAGAGCCGGCTGGCAAACTGGCCCAGAGGGATCAACTCGGACCCGTCCAGGTTGGATATTTCCTGTTCATGCGGTTCGCGGACATCGATAAGGCGTAAAGTTGCGCCAGAGGCTAGTTTGTCGGCGAGTTCTTGAGCAGTGATGTCCCAATCCTCACCCGCGGAGCCACCCGCATGATCAAGGGCGGGATATCCGCAAAACTCCTCGTAGTCGATCAGTTCAGTGACTTCAGGATGTTCTCCACAAACCTTGCAATCAGGATTCTTGTGCAGTTTGACGGTTAGGAAGGTTAGATCCAGAGCGTCATAGATCAGCAGCCGGCCGATCAGAGGTTCCCCGATTCCGAGAATGAGTTTGAGGGTTTCAGTGGCCTGTATGCTACCGATCGTGCCCGGTAGCACACCCAGAACTCCGCCTTCTGCACAGGAAGGGACCAGCCCGGGAGGAGGTGGTTCAGGGAACAGGCAGCGGTAGCAGGGTCCACGTTCAGCGCTAAAAATACTGGCCTGGCCGTCAAACCGGTAGATCGATCCGTACACGTTGGGCTTGCCGGTTAAGACACAGAGATCATTGACCAGGTAGCGGGTCGGAAAATTGTCGGTCCCGTCAACGATGATGTCATAGGGTTCGGCGATCTGAAAGGCATTATCCGAGTTGAGGAACTCATTATAGATATCCACCTGGATCTCTGGATTGAGGTCCAGCAGGCGATCCCGGGCGGATTCCACTTTTAAGTCGCCCAGCCTTCCTTCACCATGGATGATCTGGCGCTGCAGGTTGGAATAATCCACCACGTCATAATCCACAAGGCCGATCCTGCCGATACCGGCGGCAGCCAGATAGAGAGCGACTGGTGATCCCAGTCCTCCTGTGCCGACCACCAGAACGGAGGCGGCTTTGAGTTTTCTTTGCCCATCCAACCCCACATCAGGAATCAGGAGGTGGCGGGAATAACGGTGGATTTCCTTGTGACTGAGTTCAGGGAGCATTTCCCCTCCAGTGTGTTTACCCTCCAGCAATGGAAGGGATGATCAGGACCGTATCTCCACCCGCAAGGGGGGTTTCCAATCCATCTAACTGGTTGATATTTTCCTCTTCCAGGAAGAGGTTAATAAAGGGCCTGAGCTGGCCAGTATCACTAAAGAGATGTTTCTTAAGCTCGGGATGGAGTTGAACAACGGCTTCCAGCAGATCCGCGACGGTTTCACCGGGCAATGTAATGATGCTCTCTCCAGATGCGTAGGGACGAAGCGGGGTGGGTATTTTTAGGTTTGGCATAATGATCATTCCTTGTCATAATTTTACACAAATTAGTCCAGATCAGACCGGATTCATTTGAACAGGATCAGTTCTTCTTCATCGAATCCCGACCGATCATCCCGCAACCGCCAGCATTTTGAACCCCCTGCTTTTCCTCCCTGGATGCTGGTGATCAGATAGGAATACCAGGGAATGGCATGACCCCGGTCGAATTCTGAGGGCTGGTTAGGGTGGTCGGGATGGGAGTGAAAGATGCCCAGAATAGATAGCCCCAATTCTTCAGCTTGCTTTTCGCCTGCCAGCATATCTTCAGCTGTTATGAGATACCGATTGTGCCTGGCTGCATGCTCCCGGGCATTCTCCAGGTAGATCAGACCCTCAACGGACCGCGTCTCTCCATCATCCCTGCCTAACATCAAGCCAGCCCCTTCTTCAGGATAGGATTCTTCGCCGTGGGCATGAATACGAGCCAGGATCTCCCCCGGCAGATTGATCTTCAGGATCTGTTCCATAATGCCTCATCGCTTAAGTATTTAAAACCGGCATCGGGAAAAACCGTCACAACCACCCCCTGCTTGATTTCATGGGCGACTTGTCTGGCAGCCACAGCAGCAGCTCCAGAAGAGATCCCGACAAAGTACCCTTCCTCATGAGCCAGACAGCGGACCATATCATAGGCGTCCTCAGTTCGAACCTTTATGATCCGGTTGGCAGCTTCGGGGTCATAGATTCCAGGCCGGATAGCCGAAGGAATGTGTTTTAGGCCTTCCAGCCCGTGAAAAGGAGAATCGGGCTGGACCCCGATGAGTTCCACATCAGGGAGGTGTTCAGCCAGGTAGCGCGAAACGCCTGTCAGTGTACCGGTGGTTCCCATCCCGACCACAAAATGAGTGATCTGCCCCTGTGTTTGTTCGATCAGTTCGGGCCCGGTGGTGCGGTAATGGGCCTTCCAGTTTTCCGGATTGTCGTACTGGTTGGCAAAGTAGTATTTCCCCGGATTGTGATCAGCCATTTCCCGGGCGATCCTGATCGCGCCATCCGAGCCTTCCAACGGATCGGTCAGAACCAGCTCCGCTCCCAGGGCCTTCATGATCTTGATTCTCTCCGGGCTAGCGTTAGAGGGCATAGCCAGGGTGATGGGGATTCCCAGGGCAGCCCCGAAGGTTGCGTAGGCGATGCCCATATTGCCGGATGTTGAATCCAGCAGGCTCATGCCGGGCAGGATCAGACCCTGGTGGAGCGCGTGCTGGATAATTCCCCAGGCGGGCCGGTCCTTTACCGAGCCGCTGGGATTGAACCACTCCGCCTTGGCAAAGACCTGGGCTTTGCTGTGGGCTCGACCTGTAAGTGTGACCAGGGGGAGCAGGGGTGTATTGCCAACCAACGAAGGCATGCCCTCGTCAAGTTTTATTCTTTTTACATATGGAATTAGCTCCTGCATGCTGTTTACACCCTTAAACCAAAAAACTGATCGAATATCCTGAGAAAGCTGTAGGCTTGCTGGCGCGGAAACCGCGGCTGCTTTCTGGTTGTTGGATCAGTTTTGAGTAGAAAGCAGTTTTACGATCCCCGCTGTATACAGGAACAGTTGAAAATCATAAATAAATCCAAATAATATGAGAATATTGATATATATATAGTAATTTATTCTGCCGGACTGTCAACCCCGGCTGTGTAATTCAGTCTATTATTAGACGCTAAGGGGTTAATTATCCTTACGGGCTTTTTTCTGTTTTTGGGCTTTCCTGCTATTCCTCTGAGGGAATTTTTTCTTTTGCCAGCGAAACCAGGATCACTCCGGCTATGATCAACACCGAGCCAAGAATTTGCCACAAGTCCATTCTCTCATCGAGGAAGATATAAGCAAAGCTAGAGGCAAAGAAGATCTCGGAAGAGGCTGTGATCGATGCCACACTGGCAGGGAGGAATTTTAAGGAAGTTGTATAAAGAGTAAATCCCACTATAGTAGAAAAAAGAACAAAACCGACAAAGAGTGGCAGGAAATCCGAGGTAGAAGGCCAGGGATCTGGTTTTCCAAGCTGCACGGCAAATAGAGTCATTGTACCGAAGGAAAAGATGTAGAACATGATTGTCAAGGCACTGTAGTCTGCGCTGAGTTTCTTGCCGAATAAGCTCAAAGACCCATAGGTGATCGCCGATCCCAGTGCGATCAATAAACCAATCGGGACAATTTTCCACTCCCCAACGCCCCTTACGCCAGAGACCAGAATGGTGCCCACTGCTGCGAGAACCACGGCGATGTTTTTTTTGAAAGTGATCTTTTCTCCAAAGAGGAACCAGGCCATAACTGTCACAAAGATGGGGGCGTTGGACTGGACCACAGTCGCTAACGAGACACCGATCATTACCACCGCCTTGTTCCAGAAGACATGGAATATCCCGATGCTGATCGAGCCCATACCGATCAGCCAGGGCAGATCTTTTTTCTTGACGATCAACAATTTAGGCTTGATGATCAAGATCCCCAATAGCAGGATAATGGATGTGGTTAAATCCCGCCAGAAAGCCAGGCCAACTGCCGTCAGCTCACCTTGCCTGATGATGAGGTTTATGAATATACCAGAAGTGCCCCAGCATATTGTGGCAGAGATCACTAATAAAATACCGGAAAGTCTAGGTGAAAGGGGATTTTGGGTCTGGAAAGGCAATGAATCCTCGCAAAAAAAATTATGGCGCCAGTTTCATGCCATCGATATAAAAATAATGGAATTGTGGATCAGTATCAAGGTCTATTTGTTCTGCGGTTTGGGCCAACTTTTCACCCAATTCAAACCCTCTCTCAGTAAGGAACATGGCTGCGCCGAAGCCGGCTCCATTTGCGATTGTCTCGACGATCTCCGGGTCCACGGGAGGGATCATGCCGATATCCAGGATGGATTGGATATCCACCTGCCCGCCGAAGGAGCCAGTCAGGATCACCCGGGTCAAATCCCCGGGTTGGAGATCGAGATTGGCTAAGAGCACATCCACCGCAGCCCGGATGGCCCCTTTGGCTTTTTGGAGCTCGCGAATATCGAACTGGGTCAGGTACAGTTCTTGATCCGGTGCCAGTAAGATGCGTCGGGTTCCCTTATCATCCCGGCTGATTTTCTTTAGGTACTCCAAGCAGGGCTTAGGGATAATGCTTTCATCCAAACTGTCAGGGTCATTGCTGCTAGCTCCATTCCTGACCTGTTCAGAGTAGGCCACGCAATCAGGGTTGATCCTCCCTGATTCCTCAATAAGCCCTACGTTCCGGAATGCCCCGATGGCTGCCAGCAGCCCGGATCCTGTAAGTCCCACAGGTGGGGCATCCGCTAAAGTAGTGAGGAGGAATTCGCCATCGATCAGATCTAGATCGGTTATCGCACCATCCACAGCGCGGGATCCACAGGAGATATTGACCCCTTCAAAGGCAGGCCCAGCGGCTGTAGAGGCAGTTAAAATCCGCTGACCATCCGTGACCAACACCTCTCCATTGGTTCCCAGGTCAATTGCTAACAGAGGGCCTTGTGGTTGATCAAAGCCGAAGTAGGCCAAGCAGGCCAGTGCGTCTGAACCTACAAATCCACCGATCAGAGGGGGCAGGGAGATAGCAACATGTTCCGGGAAGATACCATCCATGATTGACCGGGCATCTTTGATAGCCTTTCTTTCGTGAGGTTGAAAGGGTATGAATGCCAGCTGGTCAAGGGGCAGTTTTGCCAGCAGGTGGTGCATGGCGACATTGCCCACAATAGTAACCTGCTGAATTCGCTGCCAGATCTTATCGCTGAGATTAAGGGAATCTACTGCCTGGATGATTGACGCCAGGGCCAGGCGGTGGAGTCGGATCCTGTTCTGATCGTTTTCCAGGGCTGCTGCCAGGCGGGAAATCACGTCGGATCCATACACGGTTTGCTGGTTCAATCCACCGCCACCCGCGGCCACTTCTCCATTATCAAGACAGGTCAAGAAAGCGGCCACTGTGGTCGATCCCAGGTCAATGGCCAAACCCAGGGGAAGATCGGTTTCCTTTTTATAACGGCTGCTTCCTTTGAATAACTTATTGGAATAGACCACAATTGGGGAAAGTATGATCCGGGTCTCTCCTTGGACCTGGGCCCGGCAGGCCAGGCGATTGTTAAGGGTGATTTCGCCCTTCGTGAGGTTATTTAGTTCTATTTGATCAGGCGGTGCTGTGCCCTCTTCAACGAGCACTTTGCATTTTCCACAGGTTCCCCTCCCTGCGCAGGGCTGTTCCAGAGGGAGGCCGGTTCTTAGAACGACATCTCCCAGGATTTCTCCCTCTTCAGCCTGAACCATTTTGATATCTGTACCATAAATTACAGTGACTTCTACCATCTCATCCCTCCGCCGGGCTTACCAATAAATATCTCAGAGATTTATCCTATCGCAATTATGGTTTCCGAACCAATAGTGGCTGAACCCGATCTCCGGGGACTCTACGAAAATGTCCCGGGGATGAGAGTCAACCATTCTGAACTGGGGAGTGACTTCAGGTATTGGATTTAGGAGTATTTCCAGGGCCATTTCGTTCCTGAACAGTCAGCTATAGGCCGATAGAGTCAGATCGTCCGCGAATCTTTCCCGGGTCAGCTGGCTAGCTGCTTGGCCAAGTCGGAAGCTGAGGCTGCATTGGATGCATATCCGTCTGCTCCGATTTGATCCGCAAATTCCTGCGTGACGGGAGCGCCGCCCACCATAACCTTTACCTCTCCGCGCAAGCCGGCTTCTTCCAGAGCTTTGATGGTACTCTCCATGGATCGCATGGTTGTGGTCAGCAGGGCGGACATACCCAGGATGAGCGGTTTATATTTTTTAACTGCATCGACGAAAGCTTCTGGCCCAATATCTTTGCCGATGTCAATGATCTCAAAACCAGCCCCTTCACACATCATCCCAACCAGGTTCTTGCCTATATCGTGCAGGTCACCTTTCACTGTTCCCAGCAGGATTTTGCCAGCCAGTTCGGTATTGGATTCTGCCAGCAGGGGGCGAATGATTTCCATGGATTCCTGCATAGCCTTGGCGGATCGCAGTACCTCAGGAACAAACATATTTCCCGCTTTGAATTCCAAACCTACGTGGTCCATACCCGGCATAAGACCATTATTGAGAATTTCCTCGGCCCCCAACCCCTCATCCAGGGCTTGATTGGTTTTGGTCACGATCTCGTTGAAATTTCCTGAGATGATCATGGTTGTTATGGTGGATAAAATTTCACTCATGAGGGGAAAACCTCCTTACCCTGTATGATTGGGTAATCTGTTGCAGGTCAGATCTAAACCAGGGCGTCTGCCATTGCCTGAATATGGGCAGGTGTATTGCCGCAGCAGCCGCCAATCAACTGAGCACCTGCCTGGAATACTTCTCTGGCGTAGGCCGCCATCACTTGAGGTGACCCGTTATAGACAACATCACTTCCAACGACTTGAGGGATCCCAGCGTTGGCCTTGGCGATCAAGACCACCTCGTTATTCTCAGCCCGCATAGCCCTGATCGCTTCAATCAACTCATCCGACCCCGTCCCGCAATTGGCGCCCAGGGCGGCCAATCCCAGCTTGCTCAGTTCACTGGTTGCGCGCGCTGGGCTGACCCCCATCATGGTGTGGCCGTGAGTATCGAAGGACATAGTCGCGGTAATGGGCAAGTCGCTGATCTCTCTGATGCCGGCAACCGCAGCCTTAACTTCATCCAGGTCGCTCATGGTCTCGATCCAGAACAGGTCTACTCCGCCTTCAGCCAGGCCAGAGGCTTGTTCCCGGAATGCTTGGGCTGCAGCTTCAAATGTCAAATTGCCCATAGGATGAAAGAGCTGTCCGGATGGGCCGATCGAACCGGCGACAAGGATCTCCCGGCCGGCTCCATCAGCCACCTGGCGGGCGACCTCCGCGGCGGCTCTATTCAGTTCGATTGTACGATCTGCCAGACCGTGGTTGGCCAGGCGGAAGGAAGAACCGCCAAATGAATTGGTCAGGAAGATCTGTGACCCAGCCTCGATATATGCCTGGTGAATTGCCTGCACTCTTTCAGGATGAAGAACGTTCCACTCCTCGGGTGAATCTCCAGATTCCAGCCCCGCGGCCATCAACATCGTGCCCATTGCGCCATCCAGAAGGATAGGCTTTCCAGATGTCAGGAGTTGAGAGAGAGTATCCATAATACCTCCAAAGTAAATCCTACCTAATCAATTCTAACTTGAAATAGCCGGAAATAGCAATATAAAGCTTTATCGATCGAGAGTTTGATGGGTTCAATGATGATTGAAAAGAATTCCTGCGGCTGGAGGTTACCATACCAGGCATGAAAACTACCATTTCACTCTATCAAGATTGTAAATAATACTTTTCTATATCTTCAAGTAAAATACTCTCTGTGGGGACTGGTATATTATTGGGTTGCATTTGCTGTACCATCCCGATTTGTCCTCCTGGATAACATTGCTCAACTAACTTCAATGGAGTGACACATGACCACTATTAATCCACTTTCCCTTACACACCAAGTTCGATTTCTGTTCATCCTTATCCTCGGCCTGCTCCTTATAGTCGCGGTTTCCGGCTGCAGCGCTGTAAATCAATTGCGAGCAACGACAACCCCTACTGCGACAGCAACTAACACCTCCACCCCGACCCCAACCAATACCCCTACACCCACCTCAACACCCACGCCCATTCCTCCTCCTCAAGGAGAATGGTCGCAGTATTGGGACAATAATCAGATGTACGACCTTGTGATCGATGGCAAGGGCTACTTGTGGGGCCGCGGCCCAGCGACGGTCATCCGCCGGAACATCCGAGAGGGTACCTACCAGGAATTTGGAATCGTTGATGGACTGCCAGAGAACACTGCCGACAAGATCTTTCTGGGTCCATCGGGTGAGGTCTGGCTATACTTCCAGGATCATGGGCTGTACCAGTTCGATGACCCGGATTGGATTTCACATCTTGAAGAGGGAGAGATCGAAGGCTACCGGCTGGATGCTACCGCACTGGGACCGGATGGTACCCTGTGGGTCTGCACCGAAGAGAGCCTTTCAAGTTTTGATGGCCGGGAGTGGTTCTCACTAGATGTGGAAGGGGGCATGGTGGAGGGCATCTGCGAATATCTCACAGTCGATCTGGATGGCAATCCCTGGATGCAGGGCGTGGACGGCCCCTCGGTTTATCAAGCCCCAGATTGGATTGTCATGACTATCGAAGGTGTCGGATTCAATTACAACGATCCGCAGGGCGCCTATACCGCGCCAAATGGAACGGTCTGGTTCGCCTATGGGGGAGAAGGCATGCTGTGGTTTGACGGCACCTATTGGCAGCGAGCCAAGATCCCACCTAAAGATTTCGCCCTCACCTCCACCGGGAAGGCCTGGCTGCTCAGGGACTGGGGATTCTTTAATCCAGATGAACTGAGCGAGTACATCTATGGTGTTTTTCCCCTGATTGATTTCGAGAGCGGAGGCGATCCTGTCCTGGTCAAGGGCTGGCACTGGAACCTGCCATTTCACGGCGAGATGCCCGTGGAGAAGATTGAAGACATGGTCCCGGGGATCAATAACGATCTCTGGATGATCTACAAAGAAGGGCTGATCCACCTGGCTGGCGGAAAAATGAAGCTGATCCCCATCGAGGGCATGACTTCTGCCTCTGCCATTAAAGACCTTGTAATCTCCCGGACCGGCCAGATCTATCTGGCATTTGGTGATGGTATCTACAAATTCTCTAACAACCAGACCCAGCCCCTGCTAACTGGATCAGAGTTCACCGGCAGCAACATCACCAGCTTGGCTGTGGATACCAGCGGCACGCTCTGGCTGGACTCCAACCGCGGATTGCAGAGCTTTGACGGCGAAACCTGGTCCAAGCCCGACTTGCCAGGGGGTGCTGTTTATGATCTGACTCAGGGACCCGGAGGAGAGATCTGGGTTTCCCATTATGCGGATATCTCCCGCTGGGATGGAAGCAGCTGGGAGAGTTTCCGCAGTCAGGAAATTGACGAGCTTTCATTCGGACCCTCTGATATCTTTGTTGATGGAAATGGAGTTCTCTGGGTGGGATATTATGAAGAGAGCTACACTTCTTTCGATGGCACTTCCTGGACCTCCTATCCAATAAATGAGGATGCTGATCTTGGGTCTATCTGGGAGATCGCCCGGGATAAATCCGGGACAATCTACCTGGCCACACACTCCGATGGAAAATTCTATCTAAATTGGCTTGAGAACGAAAGCTGGGAGACTCAGGAACTGGATAGTGTAGCCGTGGCTCTCAGTCGCAATCCTAACGGCGAACTATGGCTCCTGCTGGAGGATGGAGAGCTGTATGACCTTGATCAGGGCAAAATGGAACCAGTCGGACTGGAAAACCCGGCCCCGGAAGCCTATATGCATGACCTGATCTTCGGCTTGGACGGCAGCATCTGGCTGGCCACCAACCAGGGAGCATTCCGCTATGACGGCCATGTCTGGGAATCCTATACACACGCAGATGGGCTGAGGGAGAATAAGGTCATCGCAATTGCGACGGGTCCCGACGGATCTGTTTGGTTCGGCGGCTCTGGCCTTGCTCGCCTAGGACCCCCATTAATGGAACCGTAAGAGTAGTGATTTGAGCGTATCGGGGCTGCATTCCTAACATTCGTTTATATGATAGTCCCATATAGTGGGATAGACTTGTACTTTGCTCTTCACAATTAATTCTTGATAAGGATTCTATATGACCGACGTCTTCATCTCCTATTCCCGCAAGGACATAGCCTTTGCGCGCCTGCTGCACGAAGCCCTGGTAGAGAACGAACTGGAAACCTGGATCGACTGGCAGGACATCCCGCCCAGCGCGGATTGGCTGGCGGAGGTCTATGAGGCCATTGAGGGGGCGGACGCCTTCCTGTTCATTATCAGCGAGACCTCGCTGGCCTCCGAGATCTGCGGGCTGGAGATCGCCCATGCGGCTAAGCACAATAAGAGATTAATCCCCATCGTCATCAAGGATATCGAAGCCGAGAAGGTCCCCAAAGAGCTCTCGGTCCTGAACTGGATTTTCTTTGACGACGCAGGAGAGAGGTTCGCTGAGGCCATGCAGGACCTGGTGACTGCCATCACGGTGGACCAGCCCTGGGTCAAGGGGCATACCCGCTTCCAGAACCGGGCCCTGGATTGGGAGAGGAAAGACCGGGACCACGGCGCATTGTTGCGGGGAGTGGACCTGAGCGAAGCGGAAACCTGGCTGGGGAGCAGCGCCGGGAAGGACCCGGGGCCAACCGCATTACAAACCGAGTTCATCCTCAAGAGCCGGGAGGACGCCACCAGAAGGGGGCGGAGGACCCTGATGAGTGTTGGGGCTGCGTTGGTGGTGGCTGTGGGCTTGGGTATATTGGCCTGGACCCAGCGGAATATTGCAGTTTCTGAAGGGAACGCGAGAGCAACGCAGCAGGCTATTGCGGAAGCTGCCAGTACGCAGGCGATCGAGCAGAAGAATGAGGCTGAAAGGCAGGCCAGGATGGCCCAGGCCGGACTGTTCTCTGTGGAAGCTCTTTCCCACCTGGAGGATAATTTCCCGCTCTCGCTACTGCTGAGCGTTGAGGCCCTGCGCACTGCAGAGACCCTTCAATCCCGCTCCAGTTTACTCTCTATCATCAGCCATAATCCCTATTTGCTGGATGCATTCTATGATTACCCTCTTTCAGCATCTAATGTGGCCTACAGCCCGGATGGTTCTCTATTAGTTACCTCAGGCTGTGCCAAACCAGGCCCTTCGCTGCAGACATTATCCTGTGAATCAGCGGAATTGATTTTTTATGATGCTGTCAGCGGTGAATTATTAGAGCGAGTAGCTACAGAACACCCGGTCTTCACCTCCCGATTGGTATTCAGCCCGGATGGAAGCCAGCTGGCTTCCAGTGATTGGCTGGGGAATATCATCCTCTGGGATGTCTCTTCCAGGGAGCCGAAAGGGGATCCCCTGGTTGGTCCTTCAGGACGAGTGCTGGATGTGCTCTTTATCCCGGACGGAACCACTCTCCTGGCCAGTTATGAGGTCTTAGGCGGCAGTGTTAGCTCCATTGGGGGGCAGATCTGGTACTGGGATACCACCACTTTGTTGGTAGAACAAAAAATACCGCGCCCAACCACCTTACCTTACTCTGGCATGGTGTTGACATCGGATGGCCAGCAAGTGATAACTATTCAAATGGGATCCTCCAGCCTCGCGCTCCGGGATTTGAACACCTTTGCGATGGTCCAGAATCATTTTTCTGAGAACAACCTTGCACCGCGCAGCATGGCGCTCAGTCCGGATGGGGAGATACTTGCCCTGGGTAATCATGTTGGCAGCATCACATTCTGGGATGTGGCGAGTGGAACCCCTCTTCCAGTTGAGCTTGAAGCCCATTCCGGCAGCATCAGTGATATCACCTATAGCCCTGATGGCGCTTATCTTGTCTCGGTAAGTGGGGATCAAACCCTCCGTGTCTGGGATGGAAAGACATATGAACAAGTTGGAGATCCCTTTGCTCATACGGACAGGGAGATTGCCGATATCGCTTTCTTACCTGGCAGCCACCAGTTTGCTGCCGCTTCAGTAGATGGATCGGTCACGATTTGGTCAATAGCTGCTGTTACACCCGTTGCAAAGGGACTGACAGGACACAGCGATGCGGTCTGGGATAGCGCCTTCTCTTCAAGTGGTTTATACGCGGCATCCGCCAGCGCAGACGGTACTGTCCGGATCTGGGATCTTTCCGGGGACCCGTCCCTCGCCCGCGTGTTAACAACTGGCTCTGGCCAACTCTATACCCTGGCATTCAGTCCCGATGATTCTTTGCTAGCTGTCGGGGGGCAGCTGGGCCTGGAGATCTGGGATTGGCAAACGGGGGAGCGGATCCACTTCAATCGGACTGCCCATACGGAACCGATCGTCAGCCTGGCCTTCAGCCCTGGTGGGGAAACCCTAGCGACGGGCGGGATGGACGCGCAGATCATGCTCTGGGATCCGAAGAAAGGCGAAATCCTCGGAGACCCCCTGCTTGGTCTCCCCAGCGTAGTGAATGACCTGGCATTTACCCCGGATGGGGATAGATTATTATCCGTAGCATGTTCCCAAGAGCCAAGCATCATGTGCGAGTCGGGACAGATCACCTTCTGGACGCTGGATGGACCACCGGCAATTTCCCGGCAGATCGAAGCCCATGATCGGGATATCTATGACCTTGAGGTCAGCCCAGACGGGAGCCAGTTCGCCACAGCCAGCACAGATGAACTTGTCCTGCTGTGGGATCTGGAAAGTGGGGAAGGTTTGGGAGATCCGCTCCTGGGCCATGAATTTGGCGTGGTCAGTTTGGCTTACAGTGGGGATGGCAGCCTGCTGGCTTCCGGGGGGATCGATCAAAAGATCATGATCAGGGACCTTGCCAGCCGACAGCGTGTGGGACCACTCTTGGTTGCACACGAGGGAGCGGTGAGCACACTCTCGTTCTCTCCTGAGGGAAATTACCTGCTTTCCGGAGGCCACGATGGGATGGTTTACCTCTGGCCTATGGCCACAGAATTATGGATTGAAATAGCCTGTGATCGCGCCGGGCGGAATATGACCCAGGACGAATGGACCACCTATTTTGGGAGCGAGCCTTATCGGCTAACATGTCAGAATTCACAATAAAGTATATTCTGACTGGAAGGATGGAGTAACATGACAGATGTATTCATCTCCTATTCCCGCAAGGATATCGCCTTTGCCCGCTTGCTGCACGAAGCCCTGGTAGAGAACGGTCTGGAAACCTGGATCGACTGGCAGGACATCCCGCCCAGCGCGGACTGGCTGGCTGAGGTTTACGAAGCCATTGAGGCGGCGGACGCCTTCGTCTTCATCATCAGCGAGACCTCGCTGGCATCTGAGATCTGCGGGCTGGAGATCAACCACGCTAACAAACACAACAAGCGCCTGATCCCGATCGTGATCAAGGATGTCGAGGCGGAGAAGGTCCCCAGAGAATTGTCCGTGCTGAACTGGATCTTCTTTGATAACGCCGGGGAGAAGTTTGCCGAGGCCATGGAGGACCTGGTGACGGCTATCACGGTGGATCAGGCCTGGGTTAAGGGGCACACCCGCTTCCAGAACAGGGCTCTGGACTGGGAGAGGAAGGAGCGGGATCATGGCGCCCTGTTGCGGGGAGCTGATCTGAGCGAGGCAGAAGCCTGGCTGGGAGGAAGTGCCGGGAAGGACCCGGGTCCGACCGCTTTGCAGACGGAGTACATCCTCAAGAGCCGGGAGGACGCCACCAGACGGGGGCGGAGGACATTGATGGGAGTGGGGGCAGCTCTGGTGGTGGCGATCGGGTTGGGAGTATTGGCCTGGACCCAGCGAAATATTGCTGTCTCTGAAGGGAACGCTAGAGCAACCCAGCAGTCTATCGCGGAGGCTGCCAGCACCCAGGCTATCGAACAGTCAAATATTGCTTACTCAAGGTATCTTGGATCACAATCACTGGCTAAAAAATCCGATGAACTCGATCTGGCACTTCTATTGGCTGTTGAAGCTTTGAATATGTCGCCTTCATCTGAGGCATTAGGCGGGTTAATTTCCTCTCTCAGTTCACGCGAGCATTTAGAAACCATACTTGCGAAGGATAGCCAATCATTTGTTGAGGATATTGCATTGAGTCCCGATGATAAATATCTCGCAGTTAGTTATCTAGACCGATTAGGATATGGAGAATACTTATCAACGATAGAAGTTTATGATTTATCCAACAATCGTTTAGATTCGAAAATAGTGTTTTTGTTGCCAGAAGGAATTTCTTCTATCTGGGGTTTGAACTTTGTTAATGAAAATCAAAACTTGTTATTCTGTCAGACTGACGAGGATGAACAGGGCTGGTTAACATCCTGCTCATTGTGGGATCTTGAAGATAATAGAGAATTGGAATCAGTCATTACGAACATGGATGACCGAGTTGAGTTTACTGATCATAGAAGCTTATCAAATGTTTTGAAGGCAAAGGAGCCGAGATCGCAATCCAGTATGACCGTTAGTCCTGATGGTTCTTACTTTTCCATAAGCGATGTGAATAATAAGATATCAATCATTTCACTGGATGGTATGGGTGGGAGTTATTTGGACTTGGAAGGCCATGACAGCCAGGTTACTAGTGCAGCCTTTAACTCTGACAGCAGTATGCTGGCTACCGGTGACAGCGACGGGATGGTTATTCTCTGGGATGTAAGTGAAGGTATTCAGGCCAGCGAAAGGATTAAAGATCTCTGTGGAGAGGAGGATCCCTGCAGTGGAGGAGTAACCGGATTGGCTTACAGCCCTGATGGCTCACTTCTCCTGGCTGCGGGAGCCGGGAAGACTGTATTATTTGATCCAATGAATTTGACTGTGAAAAAGCGTCTGATGGGATATGAGACACAGGAAATCCGTGCTCATTTTACAAAGGAAGGTACACCGATCGCTTTTTATTACTTTAATGATTCCTATATGATTAGGAATGCAGAAACAGGCTTACTAATTGGAGAAAAAATCAATACAAGTTATTTCTTGGGGACGATGCAAGACGAAATCCTGGATGTGAACAGGTTGAATTTGATTACTGCAAGTAAGTTGACTGATGTAAGAGGTGCGTCAGTAAATATATTGAACTTTCTTCGAAGATATCCTGTTGAAGCCCAAATTCATACTGAGAGTGGGATTGAGACAGTAGCATACCATCCAGATACGTCACGATTATTGCTAGCAGCTGGCGGATGTCATATCTACGAATCCGGGGAATGCGTTCAAGGAGAGGTTCGCATCTGGGATGGTGAGACAGGTGAACAGGTGGGAGAGCCATTGATTGGCCATACAAATAGGATTGAAGATATCGCCTTCAGCCCGGATGGAAAATTACTTGCTACTGCTTCTGCTGATTCAACGATTATTTTATGGGACTTTTTTAGTCGGAGCCCGATTGGTGATCCTCTCGTTGCTCACCAATCAAGTGTCAGTGGTATTGCGTTCAGCCCAGACGGAAGGCTGCTTGCTTCAGTGGGGACATTGTCCGAAGGCTCAGTGAGATTATGGGATCTGAGGAATGAACCTCCAACGAGTGACCTTCTCGGAAGTGATTATGTTGATCTGGATGCTTATGACACGGTTGTATTCAGCCCAGATGGGAAGAAGCTTGTTGCTTGTGGAGAGGGGACGCAGGGCTCCAGGGTTACAGTCTGGGATGTGGAAAGCCGGTCAATTCTATCCAACCTTGATACGGGCAAGGAAAATATCGCTGCAGATACGGCAGATTTTGTTCCAGATTCAAATATTCTCATTACTGCGGGTTATGCTGGCATACGGATCTGGAATGACAATACGTTGATATCAGAGCCTTCATTAGGCAACATGGATCCTCCGAATATTGAGAGTATCGCTGTGAGTTCCGACGGAGTATTAATTGCGGTATTGCAGGATACTGGTGTTCAATCTAATAATTCGATCGCATTTTATGATGTAAATACCGGCCAGCAGATCGGAGACTCAATTCAGTTACCTTCCAATGAGTTCATCATGATGGAAAATAGCAGGCTTGCTTTCAGTCCTGATGATACCCAATTGGCTGTGGCGGGTGATTTTGGCGTTCTGATCTGGGATATGAGGTTAGATAGCTGGATAGAGGCTGCATGTGAAATAGCTAACCGCAATCTCACGCCTGAGGAATGGAACACATTCCTGATCGATTTCCCATATCGGGAAACCTGCCCCTAGTATCTATTTGCTTGAGTGCTTTACTGGAATTCAATCTGAATCCCTGCCCGGGCCAACAGCCGCGGCAGGCCGCGGATGAACTCGCGGTTCTATTCCCGCTCCCTTTCCGGGATCTCATCCCAGGATAGCAGGTGTTTTGCATCGCATCTAGGAACTGGTGAATAGCCGAATCTGGACCCCGGTTGATTATCTGGATTTAACTTGAATATTCGAAAAAGTGATTTCACCGTCTAACCAGTATTTGAATAGGCCGATCCTGCCGCTGGGGCTGATTTCCTCCGGATCGAAAAAGGTCGAAAGGACTTTTTCCCCATTCACGGACATAATTACCATATCATCGATCACTTCGACTATTAGCGCATACTCTCTTTCAGAAGGGTTTTCATGCAGGGCATAGGTCAAGAATTCAGCATCAAACGGGGAATGTTTGTCAATATAATATCCATCCCAGTGAACACAAAAATATAGGTTGCCATGGGTTTCCATCGTGCCATCCCCGAAGAGGACCAGGCAGCCTGTATTCTGGCTTGGGATCGAATTTTGAGCTTCCTCAAGGCTAAGATCAAGAGCCTCCACCGAACTTCTCATCACCAGGCTTACTGTCATATCACCCTGATAAGTTTCTGTAGACCAGGCATAAACATCTGAATTGCGCTGGTCGATCGCGGTAAATTGGTTCTCTCCAGTCAGGTCCCAATTTTGGGGATTCGGGAATATAAAAGATACTGGCTGCCAATCCATCTCTGTCGCTGATTCTGCTTCCAACCCCAGACTGTTCATTAAAAACCAGACACCGCCCGCCACGAGCACCAGAGCTGCCAAGCCAATCAAAATCGATGCCCATAAAGGCAATCGAGAGCGCTTATGGGAAGGTGTCTCTTTTAATGACAATGTCTCTTTGATGGAGGGGATATTTTCTTCAGCTTCAATAGACAGTAAGGCTTGAACTGAAACAGTGATTTTCTCCAGGTGCCGTTCCAGGGGCGGCGTTAAAGCATCGAGCCAATGGAGTGACTTGACATAATAACGCATGGCATCCGTGGGTTCGATATCTTCTATCCGAATGGGGATGATAGGAATCCCATTATCGGCAGCGATCTCCAACTCACGAATCACCTGAGCAGAGTTATTGGATCCTTTCGATAGTAGAAGAATGAATATTTTGCTGTTTTCAATTGCTTTATCGAGCGCAGCGCCGTAATGTGTTCCCGGGGGCACATCCCTGGGTGCGATCCAGCAGCGGATGTTCTTTCTCTCTAAAGTACCGCAAACCGCATCGGCAATGGTTTTGTCCTTGGATGAGTGGCTGATAAAAGCATCGTGAGCCATGTGAGTTTTTCCTCCAGATCAAGATAAGTCTATTCCCAGTAGTTCAACCTTATCATTATGGTCAAATCGTATTCCAAAGATACTCTCCAGGCGATAAGATCATCCTCTTTCGATTTGAAATCCTGCCCGGACCAATAAGCGGGGCAAGCCCTTGATGAATGTTATATTCTTGTCCTTATCCATCTCTGGCAACTCTTCCCAGGGGACCAGGCTGGGATTGGTCTTCTTTATGGAATCCTTCTCTGGTCCGTATCTCCAGCCTTCCTCTATCTTTTCGCGGTACCAGTGCTCATGCTCCATTTCAGCCATGATGAGAACTTCGTCCCTGCCACTCTCGCTATTTGGGAAAGTAAACTCATCTGCATCCCAATCCCGGAGGGGAGCGATCCGGTATCCTGTGGCAGCCAGCATGAGCGGGATGCGGTCTGCCTGTTGGCGGTTCTTTTCTTTCAAATATTCTGAGAGTTCATCCCAAACAACCAAAGCGTCATCTTCCACCGCCGCCTGCCTGCTGTTTTCCAGATAAACTCCATGAAGATTGCGGGCCAGAACCTCATGAGTTCCGCGTTGAAGCAACTCTGCTGTGCAGGTTTGGTCAAGCAGGTCAAAAATCCGTAAATTGTCGGAACCGGCATTTTTAGTTTCTGTGTTTCCGACCAACTGAGCCAGACCGCCGCTTTCAACCATGCGCATAACAATTGGAACCTGATAATTCCGGAGCTGATTATTCAGCCTGAGCCCGGTCTGTAAACTCAAGGTTTCATCATCAAAGCAGATATAAGCCTGGTCAAGCCCACACTGGCTCTTTTCTAGAAAATGTTCTGCGATCCTGTCGAAATCACCCGATGTGATTTCCATATCCAGGGTATTAAAGACCCCCAGATTTTCCAGCCGGGGATGCTGGATAAAAAGAGCGGCCAGTTTTTTATTAGCATCCATATCAATCAGAGTGAAATTTATTTTTTTGTATGGGTCCGGTCCATGGAGCTTCCAACCCCGGGCTGTTTCCAGTACCACCTGCTGACCCATCTTTCCCAAACCTGCTACCAGAACATGCGGAGGTCGATCTGTGTTCAGATCTGTCCAGGGAGGATTGCTTTGCACCATGAGGTGGGCTCCGCGACCAAAGATATTGAAAAGATCCAGTCGAAAGTGTGGATATAAATGAGACTGCAGCTCTTTTTCCCGCAGCAACCTCCACAACTGGGCATCAAAGATATGGATGGTGCAGGCCAGACAGCCGATTTTGCGAACCCGGGAAATGGTCTCTGCGATTACAGCAACCTCGGCATTATTCCCGTCATCCCCCAGGACCGAGATCAGGGTAGTTGCCCGATTCAGCCTGACTTTTTCCATTAAATCCGGGTCCCTGGCATCCCCCAGGATAACAATTCCTCCCAAAGAGCGGATATTCCCAATCCAGTCGTTTCCTTCATCAACTTCAATGACAACTACTTGATTACCGCTCTGGAGAAACTGGCTTGCCAGCCTGTATCCTTTTCTACCAAGACCACAGATGATGATATGATCCTGCAGAAACCACAACCGGACCCGGTCAGTTTGCTGAATGAAGATGGTAGTAAATGCCAGGAAAGCTGTATAAGCGGTTACTGCAGGAACTAAAAAACGAGCGACTTGAAGCTCCCAGCTAATAGGCGGCGGCACAGCTCCTGAATTCAATGAAATCAATCCCAGAGTCAGATAAAGATTATCCAGGAAAGTCCTTTTCACCTCAAGTGCCAGGCTGTTTTTCCAGAAACCAATATACCCAAAAAACAATGATATCAATCCGAGCAGGATGATAATGAACCAGCTATAGTCCGCCCATATATTCCGCAGCAGTTTTCCTTTCCTCATTGATTTCTCCAAATCGGTATGGTTTCACTTGATCGTTTTGCAAGATGCTGGTTATTCAATCTTTATAGGATTCAGGCAATCTCCTGGTGATAATTGGCCTGCTAGGTGGTGATTTCTCTTGCACATATACTGCCATGCCAATCTTGCCAAGCAATACCGGTATATTTCGAATCGTATCGCGGTCCAGGTCTTTGATCTCTTCGCTGAGTTGACTATAGGGGACAAGATGGGGACTGACTTTGTTTTCAACATCCTTGATATCACCAAAGGTCCATCCATATCCTAAGCGTTCATGTATCCATTCATCGTGTTCAAATTCCGCAAGGAATTCCACAACCTCATCAGGTATTTCATTAATAACGTCACCTGCCGATTCTTCCGGGCGGATTTCCCACCCTATGAGATCCAATTTCTTTTCAATACCCCGGGCTTGGCGCAAATTGGAATATTTCAGAGAGTCAGGTAGATCGGAGAAATTCGGATGGGCTAGAGGTTTATCAGGATAGAGTTCAAGCTGTCGTTGATTATAGAGGTCATGGATAACAACAGCCAACTTTTCCAGGTTGCCCAGCAACTGGCGAGGGGCGATGTCATCCTCCTGGTCAATCAGACCAGCGGTGGACAACAGCGTATTTCGCATTTCACATTTAACGGAAAAGCCATCCCTAAAAAGAGCATCCATGTCAAGCAGTTTTGAGAGAGTAGCTGCCTTATCAATGGAAAATTGTTCAGGAAGGGGAGTATCCTTGTCAAGATAGGTCACTTCCAGGCGATTTTCGGTAATCAACAGGGATGCTTCTTCCGCCAAATTGCGCTTTTTATCCAAAATCCCATAGGGAGTCCGGTTCCATTCCTGCAGTTCGTCACAGAGTATCAGAAGATAGGCAATGGGATGCTCCTCTGGGGAAAGGGAATCCTTGTTAAAGGGAGGTTTCATGAGCACGTTCTTATAGTAATTGTGGAGTAAGATAGCGCTGGCGCTGTCCAATAAGGGATAGAAGAAGTACTCTGGTTTATAGTTGCAGCTTTGAATGAGAAAGCCATACCACCTGAGGACGATGATAGCGCTGTAATATCCATGATCGATAAATCCATGTTCGGCCATGATGGCAGGAAATGCTATCCAGCGCAGTTTTCACAGCCTTCAAATCAACTCCCAATGAGAGATGAAGCTTGTGAGCCAATAGATCATTAGGTTTCTGGAGATCCAGATCAGCAAAACCAGGATGGCTATCCATATAGGATTTAATGAAGTCTCCCTTAGGGATGATTTCCGCGATGGTGTTAAAATCCTCAAAATTGTCAAACTCCAGGCGTGTTTTAACCTGGCCTTGTTTGTCCACCTCGGTAGCAAAACTGATGAATTTATTGATCTGTTTTCCGATGATCTCCACCGGGTAACCGACGTCATGAAACAGGGAAGCGATCCCCCAGCGGTAGAAAAACTCCTCATGCTTCGTGTCGTAAGAAAAAGCGTACTTGGATTTATCGAGATTGGCGGCATCAAAGGCAGCCCGGAACCTGGCGTTTTGGGAATAGATGCAAAGGCCGAGGATGAAGACATTCACGGAATGCACATAGTGATCCCGCTGCTTGTCGATCAGAGTCGAAGCTCTTTCCTCATAACTGAGCAGCACATCCAGTAGATCGATAAATGGATTGCTATCGCCTTCTAATGTGATCCGGTAGCTGTCAAAAAAGGATCTATAAACGCCAAAAGCGGTATCCTTGGTTTCATCCTCCAAAAACCCGATCACCGCCTGACTCAGATAGGCTTTGTAGCTGTGTCCTCTGGACAGGTCCTCAAAGACCTCGAGCTCATTAAAAAAATCATTTATGTAATTGACGAAATTGTCCATTATCTGTCCGCCTGTTTCCGTTAAATGCCAGCAATGAAGCGACGCTTACATTATAATCTGCTGACTCGGTCATGAGGGGAGAACTGTGTTCCAACCTACCAATTCGTAAGGCGGACTTATCCAGGTGTGAGTGCAGCCTGGGTCAGGGGACGGGCTTAGAGGCAGAAATGAGAGGATTCAGTACGTTCTGAAAGGGTGAGAGTGGAAAATGTATCAGACCAGGCCTGATGGCGTTCCTCCAGCAGCGGTATAGATACTTACTAATAGTATTCTCTCATTTTCAATCTTTAATATTCAATCTTCAATTGAATATCCCAGGCCAGCCGATAAGCCGCATTCTGTCTGGTGGATCTCTGGTTTACACCCCGGAGGGCTTCCTCCCTTTAATCCAGTGAGGTGATCATCTGTCTGGGGCGCACCTCTCGGTGCGCCTCGGTGCAGCCTACCTGGGATTCGAGGGAGACGAGCAGCCTCCCCTCCCGAAGGAGTTCATCCCTGTTTGGCCTTGCTCCCGGTGGGGGTTGCCCGGCCGGGGGCATTACTGCCCCCGCCGGTGGTCTCTTACACCACCATTTCACCCTTACTCCCGGAGGAGCGGTATGTTTCTGTGGCCCGATCCGGCAGATCTCTCCGCCCCGGACGTTATCCGGCACCGTGCTCGGTGGAGTGCGGACTTTCCTCACCTCCCGAAGGGGGCGCAACCACCTGGCTGACCTGGGATTCCATGATAACATGGGGGAGGATATTCTAATAGGGGAGGGCATGGGTTTCCCTAGAATGTAAAGGAAGTGAATCAAGTACAAGGAGAAAACCAGCAAGGAAAAGAATAACTGGATGATATAAATCCTCCTCATTCAGATCGATAAGGTGTAATTATGAAACAGACTTGGGCACAGAATTGTTTGGAACAGATAAGTGGATCATTGCCATGTGCATCTTGATGCACTGCAGGTGATCCAGGATATAACAGCTCTACAGGCCTCGAGCAGATCGTGGACTTAGCAGAAAAGATCTGTCCGCCTTCAGGAAGGCGGAGTGGATGCGGTGATGTTCTCGAATGAGTTCAGCCTGCCGTACCTGACCAAAGTAGAGACGCTCACAGTCGCTTCCATGGCGCGGATAATAGGTGAACTTCTGGGAGATATCAAAATTCCTTTTGGGGTCAACGTATTATGGGATCAATTGCATCTCTGGATCTGGCAGTTGCGGTTGGAGCCAGTTTCGTCAGGGAGATTTTCACCGGCGATATGCCAGTGACTTCGGTCTGTGGAATACTGATTCCGGAAAGTCTGTCCGACACCAGCATCGCATTGGGGGAAAGACGTCAGATTGTTCTTAATATAGTACCTGAAGCCGCAAGTTACCTCACCGACCGTGATATCGTTGATATTGCCAGGTCAACTGTATTTAATAATCATCCAGATGCTATCTGCGTATCAGGACTTACTGCAGGGGTCCAAACAGATGCTTCAATACTAAGGAAAGTAAAAGAAGCTGTACCTGACACCGTTGTTGTGTCCAACACGGGAGTACGAATTGAAAATGCACAGGAACAATTATCGATTGCTGATGGAGCGATCGTTGGGACTGCCCTGAAAAAAGATGGCGTATTCGAGAACCATGTTGATAAAGACCGTGTCAGGGAATTCATGGAAAAAATCAAGTCTATTCGAAAGACATCCTAGCGGTGGATAGTTCAATGGAAATAAAAATTGCACCATCCATTGCATCTGGGCCCCTGACAAATTTGAAGGATACCATTCAGGAGCTTGATCGAGCGGGCGCATCGATTATTCATTTTGAAGGACTGGACAAATCGCTCTTCTTCCCTTAAAATGTCCCTTCGGTATAGTAAGAAATGATTGGAGGAATACCCTTGGGCTTAAAATCATCACAAAAACGAGAACGACAAAATGACAAACGTCGGGCCAGGAATCGTGCCTATAAAAGCACAGCCCGCACCTTGATCAAAAAAGCATTTTTAGCGATCGAGTCCGGCAACCTGGAAGATGCAAAATCAACCACATTCGAGGCTGTAAAAGCCATCGATAAAGCGGCTGCGAAAGGAGCCTTGCACAAGAACAACGCTTCCCGTAGAAAAGGCCGCTTGATGACCCGCCTGGCTGCAATGGAAAAAGGCGCCTAGAAGTAGATCTTTCTTGAGGAATACTAAGGGCTGATCCGGGAAGCTGCGGACAGCCCTTTTATCTTGTCTGGGAGCTGTTTAAGACCGAAAAATGATAATTGAAGATTGGAGATAATAAAGGTCAGGGTTTAGATTAGGGGATTATTATTTGTGATAATGGTCTGTCAGTTTTGCTGACCTGACGGATTCCTCTCTTTCTTGATTTGCTAAAAATGTCATTCTGACGATGAGCGGAAGCGAAGAGGAAGAATCCAAGAGAAAATCCTCTATAGTGGACGATGGTGCTTTACCCCGATTCACATCATGGACTTCGCATACGCTCAGGATGACATTCTCACATGTATCAATCTGATGATGAGCTCTACGGCTCTGCTGCCTGCCTGTTAAATGCGCTGGACAGGAGTTAAGAGATCTGTTTGGTGATACTAGAAACGGTCGGCAGTGACCCAGTCCCCGGTCTCCTGTCCCCGGTCGTGTTGAAGGCATATCCGGTCAGGGGCCTACCTACCTCTGTTTTGTATGTAAATGTTATAATCTCGATGCGGGATCCAGAAAATAACTGTGAGTGATTATGTTCCATAAAGAACAGCGAGACCTATCACAAAATATCCAGGAAATTCTTAACGACCTGAAAATTCCTGTACCAGATGAGATCGAGTGGACTCCTGTGCCCTTTTCAGGGGAGTGGGGGATAGCCACATCATTTTTTAAAACTGCGGCCGAGGAAGCCAAAAGCGGAAAATCCATCAATGTGCCCCAACGTGCAGAGGAGATCGCCCAGCAGGTGGCTGAGGCCCTCCCTGAGCAGTCTTCTTTCCCAAAAGTTGAAGCCGTAGGTGGATATCTCAACCTGTATTTTGATTCCCAGGTATTCAGCTCACGGGTAGTGAATTCCGTTCTGGCAACGGATAATTTCGGACAGGGTGAAAACAAGGGGGAAAAATGGATGGTGGAATTTTCCAACCTCAATACCCATAAGGCGTTTCATGTCGGCCACTTGCGGAGCACGATCCTGGGAGATGTCATCACCCGGATCCTTACTTTTGCTGGCTATGATGCTGTTCCGGTAAATTATTACGGCGATATGGGCCTGCATGTCATCAAGTGGCTCTGGAATTACCTCAATTTTCATGAGGGAGAAACACCCCCCGAGGACGCTACCCGCTGGATTGGCGAGGTCTACGAGGAAGTTGCCGAGCGTTTGGAGAAAGAACCTGAATTGGAAAAAGAGATCAGGGAGATCTACCAGCGCTGGGATAAGCAGGATCCAGAGATTGTCGAGTTATGGAATGTAACTCGCCAATGGTCTCTGGATGGATTTGAAGACCTGTACCGGATCCTTGATATCCATTTTGACCGATTCTATTCCAACAGCGAAGTCGAGTTCCAGGGGAAAGATATCGTCAACGAGTTAATAACAAAAGGTATCGCAGAAGACCTTAGGCCGGATGATGCCGTCATTGTCCGACTGGATGATCTCTTAGGACTGGAAAAGGAAAAGTACCGTGTGCTGGTCGTCTTAAGGTCTGATGGCACGGCATTATATTCTACAGAAGACCTTGCCCTGGCAAAATTGAAACACGAAGAATATAAACCGGATAGATCTATCTACGTGGTGGATGTGCGCCAGTCGCTGCATTTCCAGCAGGTTTGGAAGACCCTGGAACTGGCTGGCTATGACTGGGCAACAAAGTGCCAGCACCTGGCCTATGAACTGGTGAATCTGCCTGGCAATGTGGTGATGGCCTCCCGGGAAGGGACTGTAGTCCGCCTGGAAGATCTGATCCGGGAAGCGCAGGATCGGGCTTATGAGATCGTCGAGGAGAAGAACCCGGATCTCAGTGAAGTCCAGAAAAAAGACATAGCCCGGGCTGTAGGCCTGGGGGCTATCAAATTCCCCATGCTGGACCGAGAGTCTACCCGAACAGTTACCTTTGATTGGGATTCCGCCCTGGATTTCAATGGCCAGGCAGCTCCCTATATTCAATATGCTCACGTGCGGGCCAACAGCATCCTGAAAAAGGTGACTGATCTGCCCCGGCAGATCTCCCCTCCCGGGCATATTCTGATCGAGGAGGAAGTAGCCCTGATCGAGGATCTGTCCCAGTTCCCCGGGGTAGTTCAGAATGCTGCCAGGGAACTCAAACCTCTGCACTTGACCAATTACCTGTTTGGTCTTGCGAAGTCATTTAACGCGTTTTACCGGCAGGCACCCGTTCTGAATGCTGAGGCAGGGATCAGAGAATTCCGGATCGGACTGGTTGAATCTGCCCAGAAAGTATTATCCAGCGGCCTGGGATTGCTGGGCATCGAAGCACCCAGGGTGATGTAAGCATTACCCGTCATTTGTCACTGGAAAGCTGAAAGGGTTTTTGTACAATTATTGAACTTCAAATCATGGGTAATCCATGAAATATGTCAAGAATGAAGGAGAATATATGGCAATTAGGACACTCATAATGGGCGCAGCAGGGCGGGATTTTCACAACTTCAATGTTTTCTTCCGGGAGAACAAGGATTATGAAGTGGTTGCCTTTACTGCAACTCAGATTCCCAACATCGAAGGCAGAAAATATCCGTCAGCCTTATCAGGAAAGAATTATCCGGATGGTATTCCTATATACCCCGAATCTGAATTGATTCCACTCATCAAGAAATACCAGGTAGAACAGGTAGTTTTCGCTTATAGTGATGTCTCCCATGAGTACGTCATGCACAAGGCTTCCGAGGTCCTGGCTGCTGGGCCAGATTTCCGGCTGATGGGCCTGGATACGACCCAGATCAAATCTACCAAACCAGTGGTATCCGTGTGCGCAGTGCGTACTGGCAGCGGAAAAAGCCAGACCACGCGGCGAGTTGCTGCAATCCTGCAGGGATTGGGCAAAAAAGTAGCCGTGATCCGTCACCCCATGCCGTATGGCGACCTGGCCAAGCAGGCTGTGCAGCGATTTGGCGAACTGGCCGATCTGGATAAACATGAGTGCACGATCGAGGAACGGGAAGAGTACGAACCACATATCGTCCAGGATGTGCTGGTATTTGCCGGTGTTGACTATGAAGCCATCCTCCGCGAAGCGGAAAAAGAGGCGGATATCATTCTCTGGGATGGCGGCAATAATGACCTCTCGTTCTACGTGCCTGATTTTCAGATCGTGGTGGCTGACCCTCACCGCCCTGGACATGAGACCACCTACCATCCCGGGGAGGCCAATGCCCGAACCGCGGATGTGTTTGTGATCAACAAGGTCGATACTGCGGACGCGGAGAATGTCATTTCCTTGCATGAATCTCTGAGGCAACTAGCCCCAGAGGCAACGATCCTGGAAGCTGCTTCCCCGCTTTTCGTGGATGATCCCGGCCAGATCAAGGGCAAACGTGTGCTGGTCGTAGAAGATGGGCCGACACTGACCCACGGAGGAATGGCTTATGGCGCAGGCTGGGTTGCCGCCAGGCGTTTTGGCGCTGCGGAAATCGTAGACCCTCGACCTTATGCTGTTGGAACCATTCTGGAAACCTACCATAAATATCCCACAACTGGAAATGTCCTGCCAGCTATGGGGTATGGCGACGCCCAGATCAAAGAACTGGAAAAGACCATTAACAATGCAGAGGTTGATCTGGTGGTCATTGGCACCCCCATTGACCTCAGCCGGCTGATGAAGATCAATAAGCCGACCCAGCGGGTTCGGTATGAACTGCAGATCATTGGTCAACCCACTCTGGAGGACCTGCTGAAAGCTAAATTTGCATAGTGAGTCCAATTGATTTAGGAAATCCACAGATACCCTGCGGACGAGTGTTTCACTCCTAAACCCCGCAGGGTTCTGTATTTAGTGGTACATTTGTAATTGCCGGAAAATACAATAGTGCTAACGAGCCCAGCTATGCCAAAATTGGACTGGCCCTCAAAAACAGACCAACCTCTGCCTGAAGGAAAGCTGATCACGGATCAGATTTACCATCCAGCTGTTAAGGATCTCAAACAGAATAATCACCTGATCCTGGGGGATAACCTGCCTGTGATGAGCGCCTTAATGGAAGACTATGAAGGCAAGATCGATCTCATTTATGTGGATCCGCCATTTTTCACCAATAAGGGTTATTCGGCCCGGGTAGGAAGGGGAGAGGACTCCCGTAAACCGGAGGAATGGCAGCTGACGGATGGTTACCCTGACGAATGGGATGATCTGGAGTCCTACCTGGACATGCTTTATCCCCGGCTCCAAGCCATGTATCGCCTTCTGGCACCGACGGGATCCTTTTTCTTGCATCTGGATTGGCATGCCAATTCATACGCCAGGATCTTGTTGGATGAGATATTTGGATATGACAATCTGCGAAATGAGATCATCTGGACCTACCATGGTCCATCACCAATCCGTTCAGCATTTAACCGCAAACATGATTTGATCCTGTTCTATTCCAAAACGGATCAATACTTCTTTGATGTAGATGCTGTGCGTATTCCCTATGCTTCGAACACCGTTGATACATTCAAATCTTCTAAAAAAGCTGGTTTTGGCAAGGTGCCCGACCTGGAGAGAGGCAAGGTCCCTGAGGATTGGTGGTATTTTCCCGTAGTGGCCCGGCTTCATCAAGAAAGAACTGGTTATCCTACTCAGAAACCGGAGCGTTTGCTGGAACGGATCATCCTGGCGACCACCGAACCAGGAGCCATGGTAGCGGATTTTTTCAGTGGCGCAGGGACAACTGGAAGCGTCTCTGCCAGGCTGGGAAGACGCTTTATCCTCTCCGATAATCAGCCTCGAGCTCTCCACACCACCCGGGCTCGATTGATCCTTGATCAGGGATCGAACGAAGCAAAAAATACCAAAGGCTTCCCGCTGCTGGTTCAGCATGAGGTTCAGACCGACCCTGGCCTGCCTCAAATCACGGGGGATCTGGGGATTCCCGATCCTGAGATCCGGAATGGGTCGGTCCATCTCGATCCGAACTTTGCAGAACAGGTATTGTATTGGGAAATTGACCCGGATTTTGGGGGAGAGATATTTCACAGCCGATTGAGTGCAGCCCGGCCCTGGCGGAAAGGGTCTCTGATCAGGGAAATGGTTCTGCCTGATCAACGGGGCCAGGTCTGTGTGAGGATCGTGCTGATCAACGGAGAGACCATTCAACAGGTGATTTAAATCAAAACCCCCGCCTGTTTCACGGGGATTGATTTCAGAATATTCAGCCTTCTTTACAGATCGAGTTTATAACCTTTGCCCCTCACCGTTAGCAGCAGTTTGGGTTTTTTGGGATTCTTTTCAATGATCTTCCGCAGCCAGTTGATATGGACATCGAGGGATCGTGTATCCTCTGTATAGTCGGTGTTCCAGATCTTGCTGAAGAGTTTTTTCCGATCGATGACTTTGCCCTTTTGGTCAATGAGCATTTTCAGCAAATAGGCCATCCTGGGTGTGACATGCTCTTCTTTTTTGTTGCAGCGGATGACCTGCCGGTCCATATCAAGCTGGATAGGCCCAGCTTTTAGGAGATCCTTTCCGTCGCTTGGGGCATAGGGAATGATGCGGTTTTCCAGCTTTCGAATAGTAAAGGGATGCACCAGCTGAATATCGGCTTTGATCTCATTTGTGGGCAAATTGAAGGGAGTGTTGATCAGGATCAGGGGAAGGGAGGGGTACTTGGCATTGACTGTTTTGCAGATCCTGGACCCTGTTGTCCGCATGGAAGCGGCATCCACAACCATAACATCGGGTTTGTTCCTGGCAAGTTTATCCAGGGCATCCTTCCCTGTGCTGACAAATATGACGTGATAACCTTTCGCTTCCAGGTCTGGCACAAAGGAGGGAATATCCGCTCTTCTTTTCCCAGCCCAGAGTATGCGAGTATTTGACGTTATCTTGTCAGTCATTAGGGTTCACCTGCAGAGGGGGCAGCTATTTACATGCTGGATAGTTTTGACATTATATCGTGAAAGACCAAATACCGCAAATAGGAATTTGTTAAGATTTGGATCGGATATTTTAAGATTATGTATCTATCTGTTGTTCAATTCAAAAACGACATCGATCGAATTTGGTTACGTTTATTATTACAAAACATCCCAGATTATTTATTGTCTGCGGGGAATTGTATGGCATCTGAAAGGTATGCCGGGTAGGTGATACAATGGGATTGATCCGATCAGTATAGAAATGGATTTGGATATGTTGATACATTCGGCGTCGCAGGTTTTAACACTAGCAGGTGGCCCTCAGCGGGGGAAGAAACTGGGAGAACTGGGCTTGATCCCGGATGGGGCCGTTTTAATGCGAGCAGGGGAGATCCTGGATGCAGGTCCATCGTCAAAGATGATCGAGCAATACCCCGATGAACAGAAATGGGATGCCCGGCGAGGTGTCCTGATGCCTGGTTTCGTAGACCCTCACACCCATGTAGTCTGGGCAGGTGATCGGGCGGAGGAATTTGAAAGCCGGCTGGCTGGGAAGACCTATCTAGAGATCCTTGAAGCTGGTGGGGGCATCCTGTCTACCGTTCGTGAAACCCGGCAGGCCTCTCTTGAGAACCTTAAGGATCAGACCCGGAGCCGGATTCAGGCCATGTTTGCCCAAGGCACAACCACTCTGGAAGCCAAAACAGGCTATGGCCTCGATGAAAGTACAGAACATAAGATGCTCCAGGCATTGCTTGAACTAGCTGAAGAAGAAGCTCCAGACCTGGTGATCACATATCTGGGGGCGCATGCTGTTCCCCCTGAATTTGCAGGGAACACGGTTGAATATACCGATCATCTCTGTGATGTCCTGCTTCCAGCCCTGAAAAAATGGTGGCCTGAACAGACGACAAGACCATTACCCTACGTGGATGTTTTTTGTGAGCGGGGAGTATTTGATATCAACCAAAGCCGCCAAATCCTGGAAAAGGCGATCAGCCTGGGTTTTCCGGTCAAGATCCATGCTGATGAGTTCGAAAACCTGGGAGGCGCGGGCCTGGGGGCCGCTCTGGGGGCCGCATCGGCTGACCACCTGGTTGTTACATCTGATGAGGATATCTTGGCGCTGGGAAACTCAGATACTGTTGCAGTTGGACTCCCCTGTACTCCATTCGGTCTGGGGGAGCCTGACTACACGCCGGCCAAGAAAATCCTCGAAGCGGATGGAATCTTGGCTATTGCTACGGATCTCAATCCCGGAACCGCATGGTGCGAGAGTATGCAGTTCGCAATTGCCCTGGCTTGCCGGTATATGAAACTCACGCCGGCCCAAGCAATCGCCGCAGCTACTATTAACGCGGCCGCAGCCATAGGTCAAGAGGAAAGGGTCGGGTCTATCGAGCCTGGAAAACAGGCCGACCTGATCCTTCTTGATGTCCCGGATTACAGGCAGCTTGGCTACCGTTTCGGAGGCAACCTGGTAAGGACTGTGGTAAAAAATGGAAAATTCTATTTCGATGAGGAGGCATAGTGGATCTTTTAGACAATTCACTTGTGATTTGGATCGTGATTGCCGGGATTGGTTTGCTTGTCCTGCGCTTCATCTTTAAAGTCACCAAAAAGATCATCACCCTGGCTTTCATGATCGGTCTGGCAGGGGCTCTTTATCTATTCATCACACAGTATGTTTTTACGGGCACAAGCCTGCCCTGATCAAACGATCCACCTTTCCTGGAGAGAAACCACATGCCAACCCTAGAAGAGATCCGGGACTATTATCCTGTGGATGACCCAGTCCACGGCCTTTCCCACGTCCTGCGCGTTTACCGACTTTGTGAACAGATCGGTCAAATGGAAAACGCCAACTTAAGGATCCTGCGCGCAGCCGCCTTGCTTCATGATATTGAGGGAGATGTAGATCTCAGGGAGGACCACCATCTGGCTGCGGCTGAATTCGCTGGGAAGGTCCTGCGCCAGAAAGGTTGGGATGAGGATGAGATTGAGGAAGTTCTGCACTGTATTCGATCCCACCGCTTCCGCGATACCCGGGAAGAGCCCGAATCTCTTGAGGCAAAAATCCTGTTTGATGCCGATAAAATTGATGCGATAGGAGCTGTAGGTGTGGCCAGGGCTGTAGCCTATGCCGTCAGAGCTGGCATGGATGTGTATGCACCTCCTTCACCACACTACCTCAGGACAGGAGAGCTGGCCGAAGGCGAATCCCAGACCGTAGCTCATGAGTACCTGTTTAAGCTTCGCCATATTAAGGAGCGGATCTTTACACAGACAGGACGAGATCTGGCGGAATCGAGGCATCAGCGCATGGCAGCCTTTTTTGAGGGTTGGATGGAGGAAATCGGAGAATATCAGGAGTGAAGCCTGTGATTAGTCCTGGCTGAGCAGGTGTTTCAACTGATCCAGATCTACCCTGGATGTGAGATCCAAGCTCAAGGGGGTGACAGCTACGATCCGCTGGTTGACCACAGCATGAGAGTCCGTACCTGGGGGAGACTGGTCATAATCTTGTGCGATCTCATATCCCAAAGTTTTTACACCCCGCTCAGACCTGTCTTCTGAGGGAATGGGCTCATAAAATCGCAGCGCTGAAAGGCGGGTGATCTGCCAGGGGGTCTCCCGCGAGGCATCTGCTGGTACTTCCACTTTCAAAACACCAACATCGGGCGGCAGGTTCTTTTCGAGCAAGCGTTGGGCGAAATATCCTGTAAAAAATCCAGCAGTTGTGAAATCTATCTCCTGGGAATAGGATGTGTGATATTCTTTTTCAGTTTCCAGCGAAACAGCCAGGGATGGGATACCGGCTGCGGCTCCTTCCAGGGCTGCTCCTACTGTGCCGGATACGGTCACGCCCGAACCTACATTCAAACCATAATTGATGCCGGATACGATCAGATCAGGTTTCCCAGGGATCAGATCGAAGATGCCATAAAGCACAGCCATAGCTGGTGTGCCTCCCAGAGCATATACAGTCCAATCTTTCCCATTCACAGTCAGCTTTTCCTGATGCACCCGACCGTCCTCTGTGCTGGAAAAGCTGCGACCGGTCCCGGATGACTGCTTCCGGGGAGCGATAACCGTTACATAACCCAACTCCCCCAGGGCTTCAGCAGCGGCCCATAGTCCGGGGCTTTTGATACCGTCATCGTTTGTCAATAATATCTGTGGTTCAGTTTTCATATCCTGTCTCTTGTTAAGAAAATGAGCGGATGGCCCGCTCATTTTAGGCACCCTCGGCGTGATTCGAACACGCGACCCCTTACTCCGCAAGCAAGTGCTCTATCCACTGAGCTACGAGGGTATATTCAAATGGCGGGGAGGGTGGGATTCGAACCCACGGTCGAGCTTTTGACCCGACAACCGCTTAGCAGGCGGCCCCAATCGGCCACTCTGGCACCTCCCCGGGGAGATTAGTGAGGCGGAGGGAGAGGGATTCGAACCCCCGGTGGGCTTGCACCCACAGCTGTTTTCAAGACAGCCGCCTTCGTCCACTCGGCCATCCCTCCCAGAAATGGTAACCCGAGCGGAGAGATTTTACCATAGCTGATTATTCGAGGCAATGCAGGAGCCGCCTCCCTCCCCTTGACGGGTGACCTCCCACAAGCTAAAATGTCCTCTCGCGGATGGCTAAGCTGTTGGCCCTGTCATCCGCTGTTTTTATGTATATGCAGGATCACTATCTTTATGTTTGAACAGCTGACCAACCGCCTGGATGGAATATTCTCTTCCTTACGGCGCCGTGGAAAACTATCTGAAAAAGATGTTGATGGCGCCATGAGGGAGATCCGCCTGGCCCTGCTAGAAGCAGATGTGCAGTATGCTGTTGTCCGGGATTTCATCTCGCGGGTCAAGGAGCGTGCTGTAGGCCAGGAAGTTTCCAAAGCGTTGAATCCGGGCCAGCAAGTAGTGAAGATCGTTCATGATGAACTGATCAAACTTCTGGGTGAACCTGCTCCGCTGGTTTCTTCATCAGACTCCCCCCTGGTGATTTTACTGGCAGGGCTGCAGGGTTCCGGAAAGACCACTGCTGCTGGAAAGTTAGCCCGGCATCTTAAGAAACGCGGTGAACAGGTGCTGCTGGTTGCGGCCGATCCCTACCGGCCAGCTGCAGCAGATCAGCTCTCAATCCTGGGTAAGGAATTAGCCGTCCCTGTGCTGGTTGATCCTTCTCTGAAACCTCCCCAACTTGCGGAGAGAGCTCTCAGGGAAGCCCGGGAGAGTGGTAAATCGGTTGTGATCCTTGATACAGCGGGTAGATCGCAGATCGATCCCGGGTTGATGGATGAGCTGGGCGCTGTCCAACAAGCAGCTAACCCACAGGAGATACTCCTGGTGGTGGATGCCATGATTGGACAGGAAGCGGTCAATATTGCCCAGGGCTTTCATAATACCGTACCCATCACGGGCTTGATCATGAGCAAAATGGATGGGGATGCCCGGGGAGGTGCAGCGATCTCGATCCGTGCAGTTACCGGTGTGCCGATCAAATTCCTGGGAACAGGCGAGAGCCTGGATGCCCTGGAATCCTTTGATCCCTCTCGATTGGCATCCCGGATCCTGGGTATGGGAGATGTGATCGGTTTGATCGAAAAGGCGGAAGAGACCCTTTCTCTGGAAACCGCCCAAGTCCAGACCGAGCGTTTATTGTCCGGGGAATTCACACTGGAGGATTTTTCCCAGCAAATATCCCAGGTCCTAAAGATGGGGCCGATTGGCAAGATCATGGGCATGCTGCCAGGAGAATTTGGTAAAATGTCCCAATCAATTGACCCCCAGGCAGCTGAGAAGCAGGTGCGCACCTCGCAGGCAATCATCTATTCGATGACGCCTGAAGAAAGGCAAAATCCGAAAGTTCTCAATGCCAGTCGAAGGAAACGGATCGCAGCAGGATCCGGGACCGAGGTGTACGATGTGAATCAGTTGATCAAGCAGTACAGGGACGCCAAGAGATTGATGAAGGAGCTTAAGAATTACGGGCTGGGGAAACTACCCCGTATCTCTTGATAATAGTGGTTATAGTGTATAATAGTCTCCGCTGTGGTGACCCATGGCGGGAAGAAGTAGGAAAAAATTAAGGAGTACTAGATATGGTTCGAATTAGATTACGCCGTGCTGGAGGCAAAGGACAGCCAACTCATCGTATCGTAGCGGCTGACCGAGAAAGCCCCCGGGATGGCAAATTCATAGAGATTTTGGGTGATTACAACCCCAGGACAGAACCCGCGACCATTCGTGTTAATGAGGAACGGATTTATCACTGGTTGAGCGTAGGCGCCCAGCCTTCTGATGCGGTCCTGCAGGTATTTCGGACTGTCGGCTTGATGGAACGCTACCAGCGTTTTAAAGATGGTGAAGATTTGGAAACCCTGGTTGCGGAAGGCAAACAAATAGAAAAAGACCGCAACGTTGATCCGCGAACACGCCGTGATGACCTCATAAAGGTTTCAAAAACCAAGAAAAAGAAAGTAGAGGCAGAAGTGGTGGAAGAAGCCCCTGAGGCAGAAGCGGCGGAAGAAGCCCCTGAGGCAGAAGCGGTGGAAGAAGCCCCTGAGGCAGAAGTGGTGGAAGAAGCCCCTGAGGCAGAAGTGGTGGAAGAAGCCCCTGAGGCAGAAGTGGTGGAAGAAGCCCCTGAGGCAGAAGTGGTGGAAGAGGAAGCTCCTGAAGCAGAAGCGGAGCCAGAGCCAGAGCCAGAGCCAGAGCCAGAGCCAGAGCCTGAACCAGAGCCAGAGCCAGAGCCAGAGCCAGAGCCAGAGCCAGAGCCAGAGCCAGAGCCTGAACCAGAGCCAGAGCCAGAGCCTGAACCTGAACCAGAGCCTGAACCAGAGCCTGAGCCTGAAGCAGAGATCAAGATCACAGACGCTGCAAGAAAATTGGCGGAAGACGCTGGTATTGATATCACGACCGTTGAAGGAACCGGTAAGGACGGAGCGATCTTAAAGTCCGATATTACCAAATTGATCAAGGACTAAAGGAATTGCCCTGTCCCGAAACTGGATCGATTATCCTGGAGGGATAGACTTGATAGATCTTATTACATATATAGCTCGTTCCCTAGTGGAGGATCCTACCCAGGTGAAAGTCAGCCATCAGCGACATCGCGATAGCATAAACTTTCAGCTGGAGGTTGCCCAGGAAGATATGGGGCGTGTTATTGGCAAGAATGGTCGAGTTGCTAATGCTATGCGTACTTTGCTTGACGTTCCAGCATCCGGTATCGGGAAGAAAGTGAATCTGGATATTGTTGAACCTCAATGAATTCTGATCTTAACCCCAATCCAAACACAGGTTCCACCTCTTCTGGTGAACCTGTGTTTGTCGTAATAGGCAAGTTTAGAAAACCACATGGGATCCGCGGAGAGGTCCGCATGACGGTGCTGACAGATTTTCCTGATCTCATAAAAAAGGGCCAGACAGTTTATGTGGGGGAGAAATATCAGGCATACCAGATAAGAAACATACGCTGGCATGGGGACGACTTATTGGTGTCCCTTGAAGAGCTGCCTGACCGGACAGCGGTGGAAATTTTCAGGAATATAACGGTGTACATGAAAAGCCAGGATGTGCCGGCTCCAGCAGAGGGGGAATTCTATTTGCACCAGCTTATTGGCATTGATATCGTGACCGACCAGGAAGTATTTTTAGGTAAACTCAAAGAAGTGATACTCACTGGTGCTAATGATGTCTATCTGGTGGATTCACCAGAGGGTAAGGAAATCCTGCTTCCTGCCACTGAAGAAGTGGTCCTGGACATTGACCTTGAGAAAAGAATAATGCTGGTCCATATAATCCCCGGCCTGCTTGATTAGAGACCATTTGTGAGGGGGGATAGTCCAAGCAATCATTCCAAACCATAATATAAGCAAGGGGGCTTTACCGGTTCCAAAGAGGCCAGTATTTTGGCACAGCTCTTGACACAGGAAAAAAGACTATGGTATTCTGAGCGCGGCTTGGGATTTCTGGATCCAGGCAGGCTAAGGGGGTGAGGAGTGAATAAAAATACCAAATACTGGGTTGGATTCAACCTCGTGAAGGGGATTGGTCCGGTCCGGTTAGAAAAGCTGCTGGCATATTTTGGCAGCCTTGAAGAAGCCTGGCTTTCCCAAACCCATCATTTGACAACTGCAGGGCTTAGCGTCAAGCTCTGCCAGCAGCTGGTCGAGATTCGAGAAAAAACATGTTTGGAAAGGGTGGTAGAAAATCTCCAGGCTGCGGATATACAGATCCTAACCTGGAATGACCCAGCCTACCCGGAACGGCTGCGTCAGATTGATCAGTCACCCTTCGTTCTCTATTTGAAGGGAAACTTGATCGAAGAGGATATCTGGAGTGTAGCTGTTGTTGGTACACGCCGCTACAGCGATTACGGACAGCAGGTTACAGAGGTATTGACAAGGACCCTTGCCGAACAGGGTATTACTATTATCAGCGGTCTGGCACGAGGAATTGACGGGATCGCTCATAAGCAGGCCCTCGATGTCGGAGGCAGGACGTTAGCTGTCCTGGGCAGCAGCTTGGACCAGCTCTATCCACCGGAACATCGAGGATTGGCAGAAAGGATCAGCAGCCAGGGAGGATTGCTCAGTGATTACCCACCGGGCACACCACCCGATGGATCCAATTTTCCGCCCCGGAACAGGATCATTTCCGCATTGTCGAAGGCAGTTTTGATCATAGAGGCGGGTCAGAAAAGCGGCGCATTGATCACTGCAAATTATGCTGCAGAACAAGGGAAAGATGTTTTTGCAGTCCCAGGGAAGATCACTTCCCCGTTGAGCAAGGGGACCAACCGATTGATCAAACAAGGCGCGCATCCCTTATTGGGAGCTCAGGATGTGTTAGACTTTTTGAATATGGAACTGGTAACCAGGCAGCAAGTGGTCCGAAGATCCCTGCCAGGTAATCCTAAAGAATCCCTGCTATTCAACGCAGTGGGAGATGAGCCGCTTCATGTGGATGAGCTCAGCAGAAAGACAGAACTGGCCATTGAAGTAGTGACAGCGACTCTAGCTGTCATGGAATTAAAAGGATTGGTACGTAAAACCTTTGGAATGAAATATATTGCAGTGCGGTAGTATAGGTGGTGGATAGACGATCGATAGTTCTTAGAACCTGGAAGGGTGAATCCATGTACGAAAACTATTATGCAGTGATCATGGCGGGAGGAGGAGGCACCAGGTTGTGGCCCCTCTCACGCCGGGAGCGTCCAAAACAAACCCTCAGTATTGGAGGAGAGCGGTCCATGTTCCGGGTTACCGTAGACCGGCTGGCGGGTATCTTTCCCCCAGAACGGATTCTGGTAATGACCGTTGAGGACCAGATGCCAGGCTTGCGAGAGCAAGTTCCTGAGATCCCTGGAGAGAATTTCCTATTGGAAACCATGCCGCGAGGTACGGCTTCCGTCGTGGGAATTGCGGCGGCAGTCTTGGAGAAAAAAGATCCTCGATCAGTAATTGCGGTCTTGACAGCAGACCACATCATTGGTAATTTAAAGCTTTTCGAGCAGATCCTCACCGCTGCCTACCATGTGGCTGAAGAAGATTACCTGGTAACTCTGGGGATTACTCCCACCTACCCGGCAACAGGATATGGGTATATTAAAAAGGGAAAGAAGGTTGGTGATTATCAGGGTATGGAGGCTTATCAGGCAGCAGAGTTCACTGAAAAGCCTGACCTGAAGAAAGCAGAGCAGATGCTATCCAGCGGTGAATATACCTGGAATTCCGGTATGTTCATTTGGAAAGCCGGCAGAATCTTGGAGGAGATCAACCGACAATTACCAGATCTCTTCTCCCGGCTGACCCGTATCAAGGAAGCTTGGGATACACCAGAGAGGGAAGAGACCATCCGCAGTGTCTGGCCGGAAATTAAACCGCAATCGATCGATTACGGGATCATGGAAAATGCTTGTAATGTGGCTGTGTTACCGGCTCATGATCTGGGATGGAGCGATGTGGGAAGCTGGGAAGCTTTATATGACCTTCTCCCCTATGATGAGAACGGGAATATTGTTGAAGGCAGCAATCACCTCTCGTTTGACACAAGCGGGACGATCATTTATGGTTCAGAGAATCCCCGCACGGTGGTCACCATCGGTGTGGATGATCTCATAATCGTTGATACTGGAGATGTTCTGCTGGTGTGCAGCCGCAGCCAGGCACAGGATGTCCGCAAGGTGGTGGAATTATTAAAGGAATCAGGTAATACAGATCTGATCTAATGGCTAGGAAGACTGGAGGACAGTTTTGAAGGCTTATTGTGTAAGGTGTAAAGAAAAACGAGAGATGGATTCCCCTCAGGCGGTTTTCACGAAAACCGGTACTCCAGGTACTTCTGGAACCTGTACAACGTGCGGTACGAAAATGTTCCGGATGGGAAGAACGGAAGCTCACCAGGGGCTGACTCCCCCGGAGATTAGCAGTCGAAAACCCACTCCAAAACCCCGAAATGGGAAGTTGGTGGTTGTTGAGTCCCCTGCTAAAGCTCGGACCATTGGGCGCTTCTTGGGTAAGGAATACAAAGTGGTCGCATCGGTTGGCCATGTGCGGGACCTGCTTAAATCTAGACTATCGGTTGATATCGAGAATAATTTTGAGCCAACTTACCGGATACCCAATGAGAAACGAGATGTTGTCAAGGAAATCAAGAAATTGGGAGCTGAGGCAGAGGAGATCTATCTGGCCACTGACCTCGACCGGGAAGGGGAGGCTATCGCCTGGCATCTTATGGAATCCGCGGACCTGGATCCGGAACTTACCAGGCGTGTGGTTTTCCATGAGATAACTCGCCAAGCGATCCAGGAGGCTTTTGCCAACCCGGCACCTCTGAATATGAACTTGGTTGATGCCCAGCAAGGCCGAAGGATCGTGGACAGGTTAGTAGGCTTTCAAATCAGCCCCATACTATGGGAAAAGGTGCGCGGGGGCCTGACCGCCGGGCGAGTGCAATCGGTCGCCCTGCGCCTGATCGTCGACAGGGAGAGGGAGATCGACGCATTTACTCCAGTGGAGTACTGGTCCATCACCGCAGAGCTACAGCCAGAAGGAAGTCAGGACGATGTTCGGTTTCAGGCCAAATTAACCCACCTGGATGGGCATAAGGTACAGCTAGGTTCAAAAGAGGAACTTGATCCTGTCCTGGCGGATTTGAGTAAATCCCGCTATGAGGTCAGGAAGATCCGACGTGGGACTCGGGTGAGGAATCCTTACCCTCCATTTATTACCAGCACGCTGCAGCAAGATGCTTCCCGCCAATTGAATTTTTCTGCCAAGAAGACCATGGCGGTCGCTCAGCAGCTTTATCAAGGGATCGATGTCGGAAATGAGGGAGAAACCGGATTGATCACTTATATGAGAACGGATTCAACCCATATTGCTGAAAGCGCCCAGATGAGTGCTCGAGGATTCATCGAGAAAAATTATGGCTCCGAGTATCTGCCAAGTAAACTACCTGAGTATGAAACCAAAGGCAAACGAGCCCAGGAAGCCCATGAAGCAATCCGACCCACATCGGTCAGCCGGACTCCCAAAGCGATCAAGGGTTACTTAAAGAATGATCAATACCGTTTGTATAAGTTGATCTGGAAGCGTTTTTTAGCCTCCCAAATGGAAGCAGCTGCATATGATACCCTGAGCGTGATCGTTGGCGCGGATGGGCAGGAGCATGCCTATGTATTCCGGGCCGCAGGATCCAAGTTGAAGTTTCCTGGATTCCTGAAGGTATATACCAAGCCTAATGGAAATGGGTCCCAGGCGGAGGAAGATCTGGCGAGTATTCCTGATTCATTGGCCGAGGGCCAGGTTCAGCGTTTACTCCAGCTCCTCCCCGAACAGCACTTCACGAAACCCCCGGCCCGATACTCAGAAGCATCTCTTGTCAGCACCCTGGAAGAGAATGGGATCGGCCGGCCTTCGACCTATGCCCCGATCATGGGGAAATTAGTCCAGCGAGGCTATGTCAACAAGGATGGTAGACGGTTGATACCGACCAAGACTGGTTTTATTGTGAATGATTTGGTATCTGAATATTTTTCCTCCATTGTCGATATTGGATTTACGGCTGAGATGGAAAATGAGCTTGATCAGGTTGCTTCCGGGGAAAAAGAATGGCACGATAGCGTCAATGATTTTTACGGACCATTTTCAGAGCAACTCGCTGTGGCGAAAGAAGAAATGCCGGAAATTGAACCGGTTTACATCCCGATCGGGAGGAAATGTCCCGAATGCGGAGCCGAACTTGTCCAGCGCTGGGGCCGCTACGGGCTTTATGTGGGATGCAGTACCCATCCCGAGTGCACACACACAGAGCGCTGGGTGGAAAAGATCGGAGTATCATGCCCGAAAGATGGCGGTGACTTAATAGAGAAGAAGACCCGCAAAGGAAGGACATTTTACGGCTGCGATAATTTCCCTAAGTGTGATTTTGCCTCCTGGAAGAGACCTCTTCCTGAGCCTTGCCCCGAATGTGGTGGGTTATTGGTCGAGGTAAATAAAAAGAAAGTTCAGTGCAGCGTTTGCTCTCAGGAATTCAGCCTAAAGGTCATCCAGCCCAGCTGATCATTATAGAGATACCAATTTACTAAACCAGGTGGAGGAATATTTATTCTGCCTGGTTTTATTCTTTGAGGTGCTTCTCAATGGGCTCCTTCCTCCCACAGGTTATTTTCCCCTAGCAGGCAAGTCGGTCCAGTTTGGCATGGACCTTGCATCTCTAGGGGTGAGGCTTGAGGTTTGTGAGAGCATTGCATGAAAACTGTCTCTCGTCTACAATATCAATATCTAGCCTCCAACTGCTTCATCATTCATTACTCAATGGAGATCGATTATGGATACAATTCGGGAAAGTTTCAGAAAGGGATTCAACAGTCCACCCATCATGGCTGCTATCGGATTAATTCTCGGGATTGTTCTGGGTTTGTTATATGGATATGTGATCAGCCCGGTTCAATTCATTGATGGGAATATTGAACAGCTGCGCAAAGATCTTAAGGTGGATTATTTACGGATGGCAATTGATTCCTATGCCTTGAATCAAGACGCAGCTCTGGCTGAGTCCCGCTATAACCAGCTGGGAGAAGGCGCGTCCACCTATTTGTCTGATATTGAATTCAACCCCGCCGGCCAATTGATCAGCGATATTGATTCCTACCGGGTTGTTGTTGAGATGTCCGCGATCACTGATCCCCTGGATGGATTCATCCCTGAAGAGGAAGAATCTGGAAGCAACCTTCTTAAGTGGGCTCTCCTGCTTACAGTTATTCTTGCAGCTGCCTTAGTGGGGAGTTATTTCCTCAGAAAACGGAAAACTGGTGGGATTTCTCCCAAAGCAGCAGCAAATATGGCTGATGAGATCACAGCCAGGATGGACTCGCCTGAATACGGTGAGAAAGGCGAAGCTCCCCCCATGCACCAATTTGTGACCACTTATGTCCTGGGTGATAACCTCTTTGATGACTCGTTTAGCGTTGAATCTGCAGCGGGCGAATTCCTAGGTGAATGCGGAGTAGGTATATCTGAAGCGATAGGAGTAGGAGAGCCAAAACGTGTTACAGCCTTTGAAGTTTGGCTCTTTGACCAGAACGATATCAAAACAGTCACCAAAGTCTTGATGAGCGGGCACGCCTTTTATGATGATGTCATCCGCTCTGAACTGGAAAAGAAAGGCGAGCCAGTCCTTGCAGATGCCGGCGTAGAGTTTGTGTTGACAACTAATAACCTGCGCGTCATTGGCCGGGTAATGGACATGGGTTACGGCGACGGCCCACTGCCTGAGGAGAGTTTCTTTGAGAGGCTTTCAATTGAACTCTCAGTATGGCCAAATGACGGAGTAGGTGAAGCAGAAGCTTTTGAATTTGATGAGTTTTAGGTCCTGAACGATCAACATAAAAAAACTCCCGAACAGCCACGCTGTCGGGAGTTTTTAGTTAAAGGCTATTATCCTGACCTTATTCAATTGCCAGTATTTTGAGAACGAATTCCCCCCCGGGGGTCTTGATATTAACGCTGTCTCCTACCTGCTGGTCCAGGAGGGCTTTTCCAATGGGTGAGATATGTGAGATCTTATTGGACCCTGGATCAGCTTCTTGACTGCCCACTAAAAAAAAGGTTTCAGGCGAAAGATCCTCTTCCTGTACGGTGACTTTACAACCGACGGTTACCTTGTCATTCCCGTCAGATTCTTCCACGATGATGGCATTGTCAAGAGTATACTTGATATTCAGAATCTTCCCTTCCAGGAATGCTTGATCCTCTTTCGCTTTATGATAATCGGCGTTTTCAGAAAGGTCTCCCATTTCGATGGCAGATTTTAATCTGGCTGAGATCTCACTTCTCATGCGCCCTTCAAGATCTTCAAGTTCGATCTTGAGTTTCTGTTTTCCGTCTTCTGTTAAGTATATTTTTTCTTCACCCTGCATACTTCTAGATCCTTCACTGATGATTATGGTCGTTGGGTCGGGTCAAATAGCTTCTGGTGCTCGTCGATGGCATACCTGTCTGTCATGCCGGCGATATAATCGCAGATAGCCCGTTTGAGTCCTATTGTATCGATCCCATCCTGAATGTGATCGGGCAGCATCAAGGGATATTTGATGTAGGCGGAAAAGATATTGCTGATGATGTTTTCTGCTTTTACCTGCATGCGGATCACCCGGTGGTGTTTATATAGTTTCGCGTACAAGAAATCCTTGAGCTCACGGTTCATCTCGCTCATTTCGTCACTGAATCTGATCACATTGTGATCCAGTTTTTGAAGCCCTTCCACAGACTCTACACCACTTTTTTGTATTTCCTTGTCTGTGCTGGCGATCAAATCCCTCACTTCTAACCCGATCATTCTGCGGATAATCTTCTTTCGGTCGAGCTCATTCAGCTCACCGCCTTTCCATCCCACACTTTCCACGAGAGTTTTCCAGATTTTGAGGTCATAAAGACCATCCGGAGAGAGTAAACCGGATCGCAAACCGTCATCCAGATCATGGGCGGAATACGCCAATTCATCAGCAGCGTTGGCGATCTGGGCTTCCAGGTGGCCGCGCAACTCGGGATCATAGTCATCTGCGTCAGAGATATCATATTCGGTCTCGTGTTTAACAATCCCTTCCCGGGTTTCCCAGGTTAGATTCAAACCGGGGAACTCTTCAAAGCGGTTTTCAAGTTTCGTGACAATGCGCAGGGACTGTTTATTATGGTCAAAACCTCCCTCGCCTTCCATCAGTTGGTTAAGGATGCGCTCTCCAGAATGTCCGAATGGGGAATGGCCAAGATCATGGGCCAGGCAGATGGCTTCTTCAAGGTCTTCATTGGCACCCAATGCCCTGGCAACCGTCCGTCCGATCTGAGCGACTTCGAGGGTATGGGTCAGGCGAGTGCGGTAATAATCCCCTTCGGTGTTTAGAAATACCTGTGTTTTGTATTCCAGGCGTCGGAATGCCGTTGTGTGCAAAATCCGATCCCGGTCCCGCTGGAAGGCAGTCCTGTAAATCGGTTCAGTATCTGGATAAGCCCGCCCTTTGCTTTCCTTGCTGCGGATCCCATAGGGAGCCAGGCAATAATCCTCCTGTTCTTCTCTCTGTTGTCGCGTAATGGCCATAAAATCCTCGCTTTCCTGGACTTGGTAAGCAAGACCAGTTTAATGCAGGGAGACTCGGCTGTCAACTCAGCCGTTCTCCGGAAGGTTTCCGATCTGGTCCTCTAGCTGGATAATCTCAGTCAAATATCCCTGCAGGGTTTCAAGTGCCTGATCGTTCTTATCTTTCTCAGCGCGGACAAACCGTGTATAGGGATTGATGGTATCCCGAATTTGCTGAAGACCCCGCTCGATCTCTTCCCTAAAATGGCCTTCCAGAGATCTGGAAAGTTGTTCCCGCATTTCCCGGACTTTTTGACGCATTTCTTTTTTTGCATTTCTGCGTCGGGTGGGGATGATAAAAAGCCCCAGGGCAGCCATGACACCAGCAAGCAGGATCCCTGTCACATCAGCGGCCATTGTGGAAGCCAGGATAGCAACCAGTGTGCCCAACCCTACCGCGCCTGCGCTGATTGCAGCTGTAGCGGCCACGGCGTTCTGGGAACGGCGGGCGATTTGATCTGCTTCCCGGATCCTATCGTAAGATTCAACGACCCGGTTTGCCTCATCCCGTATACTGGATATCAAGCGCTCACGATCATAATTGAAGTTCCCAATATCTCCTACCATGCGGCCTTTGTGTTTCTGCCGCCCTTCAGAGATATGATCGGTAATGGCCTGCCATTGTCGCAAGTTAGCTTCTACCAGCCAATCAATAATGGCGGTTACTTTCTTCTCAACTTGATTAGGAACATCAGCTACGACTTCTTTTTCAAATATATCCTGGATCTTGTCCTTCTTGATCAGATCTGGGATCCTGGCCAAACGGATATACTCGCTGAAAAAGTCATCCCCGCGCTGCTCCATCTCGAGCAGGATTTTTATGATATCTGAAAGTCGCATTCCAAAGCTGTCCAGCATATCTTGCTGAAAGATACCCAGCTGATCTTCGATATCTTGAATAAGGGATAGATCTTCTTTGAGAAGCTTCAATCGACTGTCATAAAACTCGCTGTACTGGCTGGCCAGACGTTTTCCAACCCCCAGTGGATTGAGCAGTTTGAGCTTCAATCGACTCTGTTCGTCAAGGGTTTCCTCGATATATCTTTCCAGAGATTCAAATCTGCTTTCATTCCACAAGGCTGGCTGACCGCTTTTGGCCTGCAAAGCCATTTTGGCACTGACCGGGAAGATCACCGGATCGACTTTCAGGAGCTTTTTGACATTTTCTCTTACAAAACCCTCGATTTCACCCAATGCCTCGGGGCTCTGGAGGATATCGATCTTGTTGATCACCAGAACCACTTTTTTGCCCCAGGACCGGATCTGTTCCAAAAAGGTTTTTTCGCTTTCTGTGTAGGGGCGGTCTGCGGATGTGATAAAGAGGATCAAGTCAGATCTGGGGATGAACAGGGATGTGATTTCCTCATGTTCGCGGATGATAGCGTTGGTACCGGGAGTATCTACGATGCTAATCTCTTTCAGAAGGGGTGAATTCAACGTTAGGCTTTCTATATTTTCGGTGAGTAAGGCGCTCCCTTTCGAGTCACCATATCGCAGGATATTGACCTTGGTAGTGGTAGGCGTCACACCTACTTCCAGGGCTGTTTCACCCAGGAGTGCGTTAATAAAGGCGCTTTTACCTGCGTTGAATTCGCCGACAACAACCAGAAGGAAAAAATCATCAAGTTGACGAATGGATTCATCCAGGGCGTGTTGATCCTTATCCTGTACGCCGTATTCGACAAGGGTGATCTGAATTTTATTTAACAAATCCCGCTCAAGGCGGAGCAGCTCTTTCTGGTTTTGGTTTAATAGCTCCATGTGACCTCTATTTCACTGAAAGTGCCCTTCATTATAACTGACGGGCCCGATAAAGAATGGCATTGAGCAGGTTTGACGGTGGGATTCAGTTGTGCAACCTGGTTCCAGGAGAGCCCCCTGCGAGGGCCTGCTGGATTTGCCCTGCTTCTTCGCCGGAAAAGATCAATGCATCCAGGTTGGATGAATTACTGATCAGATCAAGCATCAGGTTTAGTTTTTCCCCCATACCGCCAGTAACGTCTGTTGCTTCGGATTGGCTGACCCTGGACCTCAGTTTTTCTTTATCCCCTGGTGTTATTTCCTGATACAAACGAGTGCAATCTGGAAAATCCTGCCAGATACCCTGATCCAGGCCGGCAAGCAGGATCCTGCGTGGGTTAAGGGTGACTGCCAGGTGGACGAAAAGATCCTCTGTGGAGAGTATTGTCCCTCCCTGGATTTCATCAAAGACCACATCTCCGTAGACGACAGGTACCAGGTTGTGTTCCAGAGCTGATTGGATTTGTGTTAGATCCCAGGAGATGATCTTTCTATTCTGGGTCAGAATGCTGGACGATGGGGGGAATGCTATAGCTGGCAGACCTGCTCCTCTCAGGGCGGTCATCACCAGGTAGTTCAGATCCGCTGCGTCCCTCCCCACCTTGGCGAATCCCAGCCAATCCTCAGGCGTCGAAACACCATCCCTTGTGCGGTATCGGCTGCCAGAAATATGGCCAAAAGACCCGGAGCCGTGACCAAGCAGTAGCTTGAGTCCCTGATTTTGATCCAAGCTGGCCTGTATCTCCCCTGACAACCTGTTCAACAATGCCAAACGAGGGGTTCGGGGAGTGTGTTTGTCTGTGATAAGGGAGCCGCCCAATTTCAGGAAGACCAGTTCGTTTCCTGATCGGGGACTCGAGGTAGTGTTCATAGATGTATTGTAGTCAGTGAAAGTATGAGGGTCAAGAGAAGAGCAGAGGGAATGGATCCCTCAAAGGCATCCATTCCCTCTATTCAAGTTAAATCCAAAAACCAGGCCAGATCAGACGGACCGCGGTGTCCAGGATCACTGCCACCAGAAGCAGGCCGCCAAATCTCCTGGTGTGGTGAAAGGCTGCTGCGACATAGTAATTCGGCCAGACATCGGGAAAATCTTTCGGCTTGTCTTCCGGTTTAGGATTGGAAAGGATAGGCCAGATCTCTACCAGGGTGGGTACCGCAAAGAGGATCACCAGCATGGCCGGGGTGAAGAACCGGGTCCAGATCAGATAGATCACCATCAGGTAGGAAAATCCCAGCAGGCCAGTCATGACCCATCTCGCTGCAGTTTCTCCCAGCACGACAGGCAGGGTGTTGATTTTAAGTTCCTTATCCTGCTGCAGTTTGTCAATATGTTTGCCGAACAGGACCGAGGTCACAACCACGGCATAAGGCAGACTGGCGAGGACGATCTGCCAGTCCCAGGGCAGGCCGGCGATAACGTAGTAGCCACCAGCAATCATTAGAGGCCCCCAAACGACCAATACCGTGATCTCACCGAGGGCGATATATTTCAGCGGGTAGGTATAGAAGAGCACGAAGACAGCTCCCAGAGCCATCAGCAACCAGGTCCATTCACCTCGCATGAAGACCAGGGCGATCCCACAAGCCGCTGCGATCCCTCCCGTCACTCCTGCGTAGGTTAGCAGCTCTTTTTTCGTCATTAAACCATGCACCAGTGGTTGGGGTCCGTACTGGGCCCGGTAGTAGTTATCCTCATCTACACCTCTAACATAATCGGTATAGTCATTCAGGAAGTTATTTGTGCCGTGGGCCAAATACAATCCGATTGTGACCAGGAGCCAGCGCCAGAAATGGAATGCGTCCGCCTGGAATGCAAATAATCCGGCCAGAAGAGCCGAAAAGATAGTCATGACCATAACAGCTGCCCGGGTTGCGATCAGCCAGCGCGAGACCAAGTCCAGCTCATCCCATTCCTCTTTGCTGATCCTGGGAATGATCTGTAAAGCTTTTTTCCACATCGAAAAATTCATGTTTAGATATCTCCTCAACAGCTAAAAAAATGCCCACCTATCTTACCACATTTGATGCTTTGGGCGGCTTTGGGAGAGTCTGGGAATTATTCAATCTGAGAGGGTGAAAGTGGACGACCGACAGGAGTCAAGAAAACGCCTTCAGCCCCTTCCTCGAGGAGCCTTGCCTGGACAGCTTTTGCCTCATCAGAGACCAGGGCGATCAAACAACCCCCCAATCCCCCGCCGGATAACTTGGCACCCAGGGCACCAGCTTTTCTGGCTGCTTGGGCCAATTGATCCAATTTGGCCGTGGAGACATCAAGTTCCTGTAATAAATTGTGGTTCTGATCCATCAAAGGGCCAAGTTCCAGGGTGTTTCCGCCTATGATCACCTCTCGGGCGGTTCTGGAGACCCTGCCGATTTCAGAAAATATCTTGTTGTATCTATCTGGATCTGCCAACCAATTTTCCCACACATCAGTCACAGCCTTGCGGGTATCCCCGGGGGATCCGCTGCCGGCGATCAAGATCGAGAATGGGTTCTTGATGGGCAGAAATTCAAGCGGATTGCCTTTCTGGTAGTAGACAGGCTGTTGAAAGACCACGACGTTGTTATCGATCCCGGAGGGTGTGCTGTGGTGGATCTTCTCAACTTCAAAGGCAGCTTGGGATACTTCTTCATCTGTCATCCGCCTGCCCAGGAACCCGGATAAAGCTCTAATCAGGGCAGTTGAAATGGCCGCACTCGACCCCAGGCCTGAAGCCAGAGGGATAGAGGAAGTTATTTGAATCAAGCAGGCGGGCATATTCTCCAGGCCCAGACTGTTAAGAACCACACTGACTGCAACCCGCAAAGGATGGTCGGTTTCAAGGTCTTTCAGGTATGTGGCCAGGGAGATATCCGGGGCTTCGATCCGGATTTCCCCGGATCCACCAGAAATGATTGGGCTGATTACAGCCCTGGCCTGAACAGCCTGGACTGGAACAGCAATGGCAGGTTCCCCATAGACAACAGCATGTTCTCCGAAGAGAATGATCTTACCGGGGGCAGTTGCAGTAAATGCCGGCATTGTTTAGTAGAGGTAGAACACGAGCAGGACAAGTAGGATCCAAAGCAGTATAGCCGCCTGAAGAGGACGGTCGGACAGAGCGATATCTTCGGGAGCTCCACCTTCTCCTGCCTGGATGAGATAGAGGTACCGGAATATACCGTAGAGAGCAAATGGAATGGTCAACATCATGGAATGATTATCGGGCAGATTAGGGGCAGAGAATGTATACAGGCTATAGGCGACAATGGTCGTGCCTGATACGATAGTGATCAACTGGTCAAGCAGGCTGATTGAATAGCCGTCAAGGACAGGGCGGATCCCACCGGATTCCTTAGCTTGAAGGACAAGTTCTGCCCGTCTTTTCCCCAACCCGATAAAGAGAGCAAATAGGGAAGTGACCACATACAGCCAGGGTGAAAACCTCTTGACCTCTATCAGGGTGGTCCCTGAGATCACTCGCAGCAGGTAAAAAGATGCCAGGACCAGCACATCGATCAATGGGATATGTTTAAGTTTCGTTGAATAAGCTAAATTCAGGATGAAATAGATGACGCAAATTACCAGGAATGCTGGCGAAAGCAAATAAGCCAGGGGGAGTGAGATCAGCAGCAGGATAATTCCGATAGACCAGGCAGCCTTTATCGTGAGTTTTCCGGAGGCTATGGGACGGTTTTTCTTGGTCGGATGCTGCTGGTCAGCTTCACGATCGGCGATGTCATTAAAGATATAAACAGCGCTGGCAACCAGGCTGAACAGGGCCGCTCCAGCAAGAGTGTGCAGTAATGCCTGCTTATCCGTCAGCTTGCGGTCAAAGACCAGAGCTGTGAAAATGAATAGATTCTTTGCCCATTGTTTGGGGCGTAAGGTTTTGATCAGATTGATCAGCATATCAAAATAATAGCATTAAACAAAATCTCAGGGTAGGGAAACTGTTCTTCCCCGACAGATGGGATAGGTCCATGCTAAAATAATGCCTATGGCAAAAAAAGACCGGGTGGATCAAATTCTCGTTGAGCGGGGGATGGCAGCAGACCTGGATGATGCCAGACGGCTGGTCATGGCGGGGAAGATCCTGTCTGACGGCCAGCTTGTACTCGCTCCTTCCCAGCATGTATCCCTTGATGGCGAAATAAGTCTGGTCCAGGACGCTCCGTACGTATCCAGAGGAGGGGAAAAACTTCAAGCAGCTTTTGGGAAGTTCAAACTCTCGGTGGAGGGATTGGTGTGTGCTGATGTAGGGGCATCTACAGGAGGATTTACCGATTGCCTGCTTCAGCACGGAGCGGCCAAGGTCTATGCAATAGATGTGGGATACGGCATACTGGATTGGCGGCTGAGGAATGACCCTCGAGTTATTGTTATGGAGCGGACCAATGCCAGGGGGCTAAGTCAACTACCGGAACCGGCCAATTTCATAACAGCTGATGTTTCTTTTATCTCGTTGAAGATGATACTGTCCTCAATGGCAGGCTGGTTTTCTGATCAAGGCGGGGAGGTTGTTCTGCTGGTAAAGCCCCAGTTTGAAGCTACCAGGGAGGAGTCTGCCCCGGGTGCCGGTGTGATCACAAGCCCTGAAGTTCACCGAAGGGTCGTCCAGGAAGTGCTTGGAGCTGCAGCCGATAAAGGCTTTAAAACCCTGGGAGTGATCCGGTCCCCTTTGCGGGGACCAGCTGGGAACGAGGAATTTTTGGCTTGGCTCACCTTCTCTGGAGCAGTTCAGGATAAAAGCGGATTGGATGATATCCTAAATCCCTTGTTCTGAATCAGGATCAACTTATGGCTGATCAAAAAGGCAGGATTCCCCGAGACAGAATGTTATTCCAGTTTTCCGCTTATGGATTCCTGAAGAACCTGCGTTTCTTCGATCCATTCATTATCCTTATCTTCCGATCCTACGGATTGAGTTTTTTACAGATTGGTTTCCTGTATTCCATACGCGACGTAGCTACGAATATCCTGGAGATCCCTACTGGTCTCCTAGCTGATTCCTTTGGTAGAAAAAAGGCTATGATTGGTGCCTTTTTATCCTATATTCTTTCATTCCTGATCCTCTATTTCTTTGATGATTTCTGGGTCCTTTCTTTGGCGATGATCCTATTTGCCAGTGGGGAAGCATTTCGGAGCGGTACCCATAAAGCCTTGATCCTGGAATACCTCAAGATCAAGAAAATCAGCGATCTTAAGGTTGTGTATTATGGCTTGACCCGGAGCGCTTCTCAAATGGGTTCAGCACTCAATGCGCTGATAGCTGCCGGATTGGTTTTTTATACCGGGAATTATCGGATCATGTTCCTGGCCGCTACCCTCCCGTATGCCTTGGATTTGGTCAACCTGATTTTTTATCCAGCAGAGCTTGATGGAAAATCCATTCCCGGCGACAGGAAAGTGGGTTGGAGCAGCCTGAAGGGGACACTGGCGGGTTTCTGGGGTATTTTTCGTGATCGCCACCAACTGAGGTCACTGTTAAATAGTGCCAGTTATTCAGGTGTATTTAAAGTATCAAAGGATTACCTTCAGCCTATACTGGCTGCCTGGGTTCTATCCGCAGCGATCTTCCCGGACCTCGAGGTGACCCGGCGGGAAGCGCTGATCATCGGCCTGGTCTATTTTGTTATCTATATCATGACAAGTTTTGCCTCCAAAAATGCATATTACATCAGCAATCGTTTCAGTTCATTGATAAAAGCAGTCAATATCACTTATCTGGCAGGAATCAGCTTGCTGCTGGCAGCCGGGATATTGACTTATCTTGAGCTGGAAACGCTGGCAGTTGTATGTTTTGTGGGTATGTTCCTGATCAATAATATCCGCCGGCCGATCAATATTGGTGTTATCAGCGATCAGATATCCTCCAGCATCATGGCTTCCGGATTGTCCGCGGAGTCATTGCTGACAACCCTGTTCTCTGCCATTTTGGCTCCCTTGCTGGGTTACCTGGTTGACCTTTTTGGATTGGGAAATGGGCTGGGCATGCTGGGTTTGGTGATGTTCTTGATCTTTATTCCAGTTAGAGTCCTGGATAATGATCCGGAATGAGATTCAAAATAAATACCTTCAAGCTCACTCATCAGGTATACTAGACCTGTTTATGGATATAAACAGGATACGCAACTTTTCAATAATTGCCCATATTGACCATGGCAAATCTACCCTGGCAGATCGTCTTTTACAGATAACTGGCACTGTATCCGACCGCGATATGGCTGACCAGGTCCTGGACAAGATGGACCTTGAGCGGGAAAAAGGCGTCACCATCAAGGCCTCGGCGGTTCAAATGCGTTACACTGGGGCCGATGGTGTGGATTACGAACTGAATCTAATTGATACCCCAGGCCATGTCGATTTTGGCTATGAAGTCTCCCGGGCCCTCGAGGCCTGTGAGGGAGCCTTGTTGGTGGTGGATGCTGCCCAGGGTATGGAAGCCCAGACCATGGCCAATATGTATGCGGCATTGGACGCGGGCCTGGAGATCATCCCGATCATCAATAAGATCGATCTGCCCGCTGCCCGAGCGGATGAGGTTGCCAGGGAAATCAGCGATATTTTAGGAACGCCGGAAGACCAAATCCTCCGCATCTCAGCCAAGGCTGGTCAGAATATCCAGCCGGTCCTGGAAGAGATCATCCGGCAAATACCGCCCCCGACTGCAAATCCGGATTCTCCATTGCGGGCGATGATTTTTGATTCCCACTATAATTCATACCAAGGAGTCATTGCCTATATCAGGATCTTTGACGGCCAGGTCAATTCCCGGGAAAAACTGCGCCTGATGGCTGCAGAGATAGATGTGCAGCCTTTTGAAATCGGGGTCTTCTCTCCTGAAATGGTGCCAGTGAAAACCCTTTACCCGGGAGAGGTGGGATATATTGCCACTGGTCTTAAATCCGTCGAGGAATGCCGGGTAGGGGATACGGTCACTACAGCCAACAACCCCGCTGATCAAGCTTTGCCAGGTTACAAACAGGCCAAACCGATGGTTTTTGCTGGGTTTTTCCCGGTAGACAACGAAGCTTACGGGAATTTGAGGGATGCTCTGGAAAAACTACAATTGAATGACGCGGCACTGGTCTTTGAGCCAGAATCATCCCGAGCGTTAAACCTTGGATTCAGATGCGGTTTTTTGGGTATGTTCCATATGGAAATTATCCAGGAAAGGCTGGAACGGGAATATAATCTAGATATCATTGCTACAGCACCTTCTGTAAAATACAGGGTGTTATCCAGGGATGGGGAGATAAGTGAGGTCGACTCCCCGGCTGACCTGCCTGAGAAGGGTCAAATTGAGGAAATCCAGGAACCCTGGATGGATGTGCAGATCTATCTACCTCTGGAATATTATGGCTCAATAATGGAATTAGTGACCATCAGGCGGGGAGTTTATATCAGCCAGGAGCATCCTTCATCCCATCGGGTTCAGTTGAACTTCCAAATCCCGCTGGCAGAGCTGATCGTCGATTTCTTTGATTACTTAAAGTCCGTATCAAGGGGATATGCGTCAATGGATTATTCCTTTGCAGAGTACAGAAAAGAAGACCTGGTAAAACTGGAAATCCTTATCAATGGGGAATCTGTAGATGGGATGGCATCTATTGTTCACAGGGAAAAAGCTTACCGAAAAGGGACAACGCTGGTATCCAGGCTGAAAGAACTGATACCCCCGCAATTATTTCCGGTCCCTATCCAGGCAACAGCCGGCGGAAAGATAATCGCTCGCGCGGATGTGAAAGCCCTCCGCAAGGATGTCACGGCAAAACTATATGGGGGAGACGTCACACGAAAGAGAAAACTGCTTGAAAACCAGAAAGCTGGAAGAAAACGTCTCAAACGTGTGGGTAATGTTGATATCCCCCAGGAAGCTTTTCTGGCTGTGTTAAGGTTGGATGATGACTGAGATACAGACCAAGAGGATTCCCTATCGGATCATTCCCGGATTATTGGTCAGTGTGTCTGCCCTGATCCTGTTGATCAGCTTATCCGATGTGGATAAAGTCTTACAGGCATTTCGGGAAGTGAAACCACAGGTCCTATTTCCGGCTGCCGGACTGGTGGTCATTTCCTTATTCACCCGGGCATATGCCGCGAGGAAGATCCTTCGGGAGAGGGTCACTCTTTGGCAATCCTATTTGATCATCAATGCCGGATATTTTGTCAACACTGTTCTACCGTTCCGGCTGGGAGAGATCTCCCGAGCTTTCCTGCTCATGCCCTCGGGATTTGGATTCTGGGAGGCTCTGCCCACCATTATCCTGGAGCGATTATTCGATTTTGGTTTTGCATTCAGTCTGTTGTTTTTAGGGCTGCCTTCTGCGATCGGGTTTTCAACTGATTTGCTCTTTCCATCCATCCTGGCAGGATTAATTGTACTGCTGGTGTTTTTGCTTTTCCTGGGGACAAGGTATAGGGAACGGATCATCGCCTGGCTGGAGGGATTACCTTCCGGAAAAGGGAAGATCAAGGATAGAGGGATCCAGTTTGCTGAATCCATTTTTTCCAGTCTGGAAATCCTTACAGATCCTGTCCGTACTCTCAAGGTCCTGGTAGGAATGGGTTTAAGCTGGGGAATTGCCCTGGCATTCCAGTTCCTGCTTCTGCGGGCTTTTATCCCCGACGCGCGACTGGCCTGGGCAGCTTTTGCACTCGGCGCGGTTGCTGTGGGGGTGTCTGTTCCCTCATCCCCTGGTAATATTGGCCTGTATGAAGGCAGCATTACCTTGGCATTATCCGCCTGCGGCGTGGATCCATCCCTGGCATTTACCTATGCTCTTACCAGCCATTTCATCAATCTGGGCATCACCACGGGATTTGGGGCTTATGGGTTGGTACGGGAGGGAGTAAAACTCAGGGATATCTGGCAGTTTGGAAAAGAACAACAAAAGGTGGGGAATGATGAGTAAGAGTACTTTAATAACAGGTGGGGCAGGCTTTATTGGCACAAATTACGCATCGCGATTGCTTTCCCGTGGAAATAAGGTAACTATTTATGACGATCTTTCGCGGGCAGGCACACCGAGGAATATCGCCTGGCTCAGAGATACCTATGGGGCGGATTCCTTTAACCTGATCGAGGCTGATGTTCGGGACGTGAAAAGACTGAGTGAGGTTGTCCGGGAGATCGATTTGATCATCCACCTGGCTGCCCAGGTCGCTGTGACTACTTCTGTAGTTGATCCACGCACAGATTTTGAGATCAATGCCCAGGGGACTTTTAATGTCCTCGAGGCAGCCCGGCTTTGTGAACGAAAACCAGTGGTGATCTATTCCTCCACTAACAAGGTGTATGGCGATTTAGAAGATGTCCGGGTTGCGGAAGGGGAGAACAGTTATTATTTCCCTGATGATCCGGAAGGTATATCTGAAGACCAGCTGATGGACTTTCATTCTCCCTATGGATGCTCGAAGGGAACCGGTGACCAGTATGCACGTGATTACTACCGCATTTATGGTGTGCCTACGGTGGTTTTCCGACAGAGCTGCATTTATGGTCCCCATCAATTTGGCATTGAGGATCAGGGCTGGGTAGCCTGGTTTGTGATCGCCGCTGTCACCGGGAGACCCATTACCATTTATGGGGATGGCAAACAAGTGCGTGACCTGCTTTATGTTGATGACCTGCTGACAGCTTATGATATGGCATATACGAATATTGAAAAGACCGCGGGGCAAATATATAATATTGGCGGTGGAAAAGAGAACACTATCTCAATTTGGAAGGAGTTTGGTCCTCTGCTGGAAGCTGAACTCGGCCGGGAAATCCCTGTTGCCAGAGAGGATTGGAGACCAGGAGATCAGCGCATATTCATTTCCGATATCAGAAAAGCATACCGGGATTTTGGCTGGAAACCGGAAACCAGCGTGGATGAGGGTATTCGGGTACTTATCGATTGGGTGCGTGCCAATCGGAATTTGTTCTAAGCTGTCCAGGGCAGATTGACAATCGATCTTCCCCTTACTATTTCATGAAAATACTCACGGTTCTAACTTATTATCGCCCACATACCAGCGGATTGACCATTTATGTTGAACGCCTGGCCAAATCCCTGGTCAAGCTGGGTCATGAGGTCACAGTTCTCACATCCCAATACGATAAAAGCCTCCCCCGAGAAGAGCTGGTGGATGGCGTACGGATCATCAGGGCTCCAGTATTGTTCAGGATCAGCAAGGGAGTGATCATGCCTGCCTTCGGCTGGCTGGCCTGGAAACTGGTTTCCAGTCATGATGTGGTTCACCTGCACCTCCCGCAATTCGATGCTGCTGGCGTTGCCCTGCGGGGAAAGATCCTGGGAAAACCGACCCTGATCACTTATCATTGCGACCTGCTGCTGCCCAGATCGATCATTAACCGGCTGATCAATTTTGTGGTCCATCTGATGAATCATTTGGCAGGCCTTCTTGCAGATCGAGTCTGCGCGTATACGGAAGATTTTGCTTCCCATTCCCCTTACCTGCTCCGGTATACTGACAAGCTTGAAGTCATCCACCCTCCGGTGTTAATGCCGCCAGTTACCGATCAGGAGGTAACTGCCTTCCGGGAAAGGGTTAATTCGAGCGGCCAATTTCCGGTTATCGGTATGGCAACCCGTTTTGCATCTGAGAAAGGGGTTGAGATCCTGCTCAATGCCCTACCAAAAATATTGGAAGCCTATCCAGAGTCAAAAGTATTGTATGCCGGCCAGTATCAGGATGTGATGGGTGAAACGCTCTACTTCCAGAGGCTGCTGCCTTTGATCAGGACCTATCAAGAAAGCGGCCGCTGGGAATTCCTGGGAGTGCTGAGCCAGGAAGAGATGGCAAAGTATTACAGCTGCCTGGATGTGCTGGTAGTTCCCAGTTTAAATTCCACGGAGACTTTTGGCTTGGTACAGATAGAAGCCATGATCCAGGGAACGCCATCGATTGCTTCAAATTTACCCGGAGTGAGGGTGCCACCCCGGTTGACTGGCATGGGAGAGGTGGTCCCGATCGGTGACGCTGAGGCTCTGGCAGATGCGATCCTCAAGATCGTAAATGATCCTGAAAAGTATCACCGGGATGGTAAAGAGATAGCGGAAATGTTTGACCCGCTGGTAAACGCGGCAGCCTACCAGGAATTATATGCCAGCTTACAAAAGGGGTATTCTTGAGAGATCAGTTGGCCCTGCACTTGCGGGATCTGCCTTATTTTCGAGCCTTACTGCGAGCGGTCGAGGCTCGTTTTTATGAAGATCTCTCTTTGTCTGGACCGGTGTTGGATCTGGGCTGTGGAGACGGCCATTTTGCCTCCCTGGCTTTTGAGAAACCCCTTGAGATGGGCCTGGATCCTTGGTGGGGGCCCATTCGGGAAGCTGCTGGCCGGGATTCCTACAAACACCTTGTCTGCGCGGCGGGAGATCATATGCCCTACCCGGAAGGGTATTTTGGGTGCGGGATCAGCAATTCTGTACTGGAGCATATCCCTGAGCTTGATCCGGTCATCGCAGAGATGGCCCGGGTTCTGAAACCTGGGGCGTTATTTCTATTCTGTGTGCCCAACCATCGATTTCTGGAAACCCTTTCTATTGGAAAGTGGCTTGATAAAATCGGTTTCTCCGGTCTGGCAAAAGCTTACCGAACTTTTTTTAACCGGATTTCTCGCCATTATAATTGTGATCCGCATCCAGTCTGGGAGAAAAGGCTGGAAAGGCATGGGTTTATCATCGATGAATGGTGGGATTATTTTCCTCCCGCAGCCTTGCGCGCCCTTGAATGGGGGCATTATTTCGGCCTGCCATCCTGGGTGAGCAAGCTTCTCTTTGGCCGCTGGATTCTTGCCCAAAGCGATTGGAACCTGTATTTCACCGATCGGCTGGTCAGGCCGCATTATGAGCAGGACCCTAAAAACCACCAGGGTGTTTACTCTTTCTATATCACCAGAATGATAGGATAATTAGACAGGTATCAAGAGTGGCGAACTATGGATGAACCAAGCGTTCTGGATTTCGTAATAGAAAAACTCACTTTCTGGAAGAAAGGTCAGCTAAGTATTCCTCCTGCAGGTGAGCAGACTGACCTTGATCCGATCCCGCTCTCAAAAAGGCGAATCAAACCAGGCCTCTGGCAGAGTGCCGCAATATTCCTTCCTTTCGTTTTTGCCTTATTAGCCCAACATTTTGGAGAGCCGGAAAGCAAATCTGCCGGGGCAGTGATATTCTTCTACAGCTTTGCAGCGATCAGCCTGTCTCTGCTGGCATATTTTAAAAAGTGGCAAGTGGATTCTTTGCTTCAGGATGAAGGAGAAGCTGGTCCATTTACTGTACGTTGGGTACAGTTTTTGGCAGGCGGCCTGATTTCCTCCCTGGCTTTTGCCCTCTTTGGGGGTAATCAGTTCAATCTGATTAACGTCATTTTTTGGATCATCGGCCAGGCATTGATCTGGTGGTCGATCTGGGAGCCTGAAAACTGGACTGATAAGATCATTTCTGCCTGGCGTAGATTTATTGAGGGCGGATTGCGGGTGACCCCCTGGATGATCCTGGTTGGGGCTGTATTCTCCCTGTCCGCTTTTTATCGTTTTTACCTGCTCGATCAGGTCCCTCCGGAGATGTTCAGCGATCATGCTGAGAAACTGATTGATATTTCCAATCTGCTGTGGGGCGATCATGCTATTTTCTTCCCCCGCAACACTGGCCGGGAAGCGTTCCAGATGTACTGGTCTGCCGTAATGATCAAGATATTCGGATCCGGCATATCCTTTCTGAGTTTGAAACTTGGCACCTGCCTGGCTGGCCTCTTATCCCTTCCTTTTTTCTATTTATTGGGCAAGGAGGTCAAAAATAAGCAGGTGGGATTGCTGGCCATGTTCTTTGCCGGAATCGCCTACTGGCCTAATGTGATTTCCCGGGTTGCTCTCCGTTTTGCTCTTTATCCTGCCTTCGTGGCACCGATGTTATTCTTCCTGATCCGGGGATTAAAAAGGAAACGCTGGAATGATTTTCTGTTCTCAGGGTTGTTCCTGGGCCTCGGCCTGCATGGTTATAGCCCTTTCCGGATAGTACCCTTTGTGGTTATTGCTATCCTGCTGGTCTATTTCCTTCATGAAAAGTCCCGGGAAAATCGCCGGATGGCAGTATTTGCCCTTCTGCTGGTCGGTCTGATCTCACTGCTGGTTTTCCTGCCTCTTGGCCGCTATGCATTGTCCAACTATGATAGTTTTTCCTACCGAATGGCAACCCGGATGACAGGAGCGGAAACAGCTATCCAGGGCAGTTACCTGGGGATCTTTTTATCCAATCTATGGAAGGCATTGATCATGTTCCAGTGGGATAACGGCCAGATCTGGGTGCATTCTGTGCCAGGCAGGCCAGCTTTGGGACTGATATCAGGGGCGATGTTCAGCCTGGGTGTCGTATTGGTTGGGATCCGCTATCTGAAGAAAAGAAATTGGCTGGACCTATCCCTTCTATTAATGATTCCCCTCTTGATGCTCCCTTCCGTCCTTTCTATAGCCTTTCCGACCGAAAACCCTTCCCTCAATCGTTCGGGCGGGGCGATCATACCGGTCTTTTTGATCGTTGCCTTTGCTGTCGAGAACCTGACAGTGAATCTGAAAGAAAAAATCTCCGGAACCCGGGGAGTATGGGTATCACGGGCAGTGGTCCTGATCCTGGCAGCCATCAGCCTGAGCGTGAATTTCCAGCTGGTCTTTGAGGACTATTACCAGCAATTCAAAAGGAGTGCCTGGAATACTTCTGAGATCGGCAGCGTCATCCGGCAGTTCGACGATACGATCGGAGATAATCGCCAAGCCTGGGTCATTCCCTTTCCCCACTGGGTGGATACAAGATTGGTTGGCATCCATGCTGTGGGATTTGTGAAAGATTTTGCGCTCTGGCAATCTGATATTCAATCTACGATTGATGCCCCGGTGCCCAAGCTGTATATATTCAAACCTGAGGATGAGGACACAAGCCAAATTCTCAGTGATCTTTTCCCCGGGGGAGTTTTGGATCGATTCGAATCCTCAGTTGAAGGCAGGGATTTTATGCTGTATTATGTGCTGGATGATGGGGCAGGTTATTAATGGATATGAACAGTAGTGGAAAATCTGATCTGAATCACTGGCTGACAGCGATCCTGTTGATCTTGATCCTCGCCGCAGGCGCTTATTTGCGTTTTGTGGGGCAGGACTGGGATGTGGAACAGCACCTTCATCCAGATGAGCGTTTCCTGACCATGGTGGAATCCAGTCTTGACCCCGTGGGTTCTTTGGGCGAATATTTTGACACAGCAAACTCCTCTCTCAATCCCAACAACCGGGGACATGGTTTCTTTGTTTATGGAACCTTGCCGATCTTCATGGTCAGGTATCTCGCAGAAGCTCTCGGAAATTCTGGTTACGGGAGTGTTTATCTGGTGGGCAGGACCCTGTCCGCAGTTATGGACCTGCTTTGTGTTGTTTTGGTCTTTTTCATTGGAGCCAGGCTTTACAGCAGGAAGGTTGGGATCATTGGAGCGGCTTTTTCTGCATTCGCCGTTCTGCAGATCCAGCAATCCCATTTTTTCACAGTTGATACTTTTATCACCTTCTTTACTCTCCTGACAGTCTATTTTTCCGCAGAGATTCTCACAGCTAAAAATGACCGAGTTGATCTGGGTTCTTATCTTCTTTTTGGAGCTGCATTGGGAATGGCAGTAGCCTCGAAGATCAGTGCAGTTCCGGTAGCATTAACCCTACCGCTGGCGGCCTTGGTCCACTGGCTGGACATGGATCAGGAAACCAGGTCGAAGCAGCTCCCACGGATATTGATGTATTTAGGCCTGGCCGCCGCGACAAGCCTGATCGTATTCCGGATTTGCCAGCCTTATGCCTTCGCGGGACCAGGCTTCTTTAACATCCGTCTGAATGAGCATTGGGTTGCGACCATCAAATCCCTTCAGTCTCAGACATCAGGTGATGTCGATTTCCCACCAGCGTTGCAGTGGGCCCGGCGACCGATCTGGTTTTCTCTAAAGAATATGGTCATCTGGGGTCTTGGTTTGCCGTTTGGGATCCTGGCCTGGACAGGATTCACCTGGATGGGCTGGAAAATTATCCGGACCCGGATACTGAATCCCCATCTAGTGGTGTGGGCCTGGACGGGAGCTTATTTTACCTGGCAGTCTTTCCAGTGGAACAGCACCATGCGTTATCAGCTGCCGATCTATCCCCTGCTGGGCTTATTTGCGGCCTGGCTGATCGTTGAGTTGTGGAAGGGGGTGGGAGAGTTCACAGTCTCTGCACCGGATCGGGCCAAGCTGGAAAAAAGCCTCCAGGTTCTTGTCGCCATGGTTGGCCTGGCTTCCTTTTTGCTCACGGCTGGTTGGGCATTTGCTTTTTCTCGGATATACACTACACCTCATCCGCGAGTTGAGGCTACCGAATGGATGTTTGAGAACATCCCCGGACCTGTAACCCTTCTGGTTGAGGATCAAGAAGGAAGGGAATACCAACATCTTCTGTCCTATCCGGATGATCAGATCATATCCGGTGAATCCCTGTGGCTGACGAATTTTACTCCCCGTCAAAATGGACAGGTAACAGCCGCATATTTTCCAGCTGTCATAAATCAGGATCCTGATGTGGAAGAGATGACCCTGCGGGTCACCATCAGTGACCCTGCCGGGGAAAATCTGGCGACAGGAGAGTCCCGGTTTACCTTCGTTGGAGGGAAATCGAGCGGCGAGGTGCTGCTGGAAGCCCCCCTTAATCTGACTGCCGGTGAGACGTACCAGTTCAGCCTGACAGTCCTCGATCCGCCAACGGCGATCAGCCTGGGGCGGATAGGGATAGCCAATGAGAGCTCCTGGGATGATGGTCTTCCCTTGCGCATGCAGGGATATGATCCCTACGGAGGCATCTATCAGGGCGGACTGAATTTTGAGCTTTACTGGGATGATAATCTGGAAAAACTGGATCGGTTCATCTCAACCATAGACCAGGCAGAATATATTCTGATCACTTCCAGCAGGCAGTGGGGGACTACGACCCGGGTTCCGGAGCGATATCCCCTTACCAGCGAATATTACCGGCAGCTGATGGGCTGCCCTGCCGAGACTCACCATCGAGAGATGCTATAACAGCGCTGAGCCGGGATCCTACCAGGGGTCATTGGGTTTTGAGCTGATCAAAACCTTCCAGTCCAACCCCCATCTGGGTTCCCTGGAGATCAACGATCAACCCTCCGAAGAAGCTTTTACTGTCTACGATCATCCCAAGGTGTTCATTTTCCAGAAGCAGGCTGATTTCTCTTTGGCTGAGGTTGGAGCGATACTCTCTGCTGTTGATCTGAACAAAGTGATTCATGTCACTCCCAAGCAGGCTGATAACCACCCGGGGGACCTGATGCTTCCTGCGGATCGGTTGGCAGCGCAGAGAGCCGGGGGAACCTGGAGTGATATCTTTAATACTCAGTCGCTTCAGAACCGCAGCCAGCTGGCCGCAGCCATTCTTTGGTATTTGTCTGTGTTCCTGCTCGGGCTGCTGGTATATCCCCTGATGCGCTATCTGCTGCCCGGGTTGAGTGAGTTTGGATACCCCCTGGCAAGGACGTTCGGACTTTTGCTCTTATCCTACCTGGTGTGGCTGGCTGGTTCAGCCGGCATTCCATTCATAAGAGGGACCATCCTGGCCGTCCTGCTTCTCATGACTGGTATTGGCATCACCCTGGCGAACAAGAACAGACTGGATCTGGTTCAAAAATGGGAAGAGTCCAAGCGTTATTTCATCACCGTTGAGTTTCTGGCCCTGGTCTTATTCATTGTGGCCCTATTCATCAGAGCTGGCAATCCGGATCTTTGGCATCCCTGGAAGGGTGGCGAGAGGCCAATGGACTTTTCCTATTTCAATGCTGTGATCAAAAGCACTACTTTCCCGCCTTATGATCCCTGGTTTGCTGGTGGGTATATCAATTACTATTATTTTGGTTTCGTGTTTGTGGGAGTTCTAACCAAATTCCTGGGGATCATGCCTTCCCTGGCTTATAACTTGATCCTGCCTACTCTATTCATGATGATCGGATTGGGAGGATTTACCATCGTTTGGAATTTGCTCGGTGGTAAGGGGGGGGAACATCGTTTCCGGGACATACCTTATCTCGGTGGATTGGCAGGCGTGGCGGGTCTGGCAGTTTTTGGCAACCTGGGTGTGCTGCGCATGGTCTTCCAGGGCCTGCAGAGGTTGGTGTCAGGAGGGATCAATGTCCTGGAGGGAGGATTTTTCCAGCGGATCAAATGGACCTTACTGGGCCTGATCCAGGTCATCAAGACTCCAACCTTGCATTACCGCCTGGATGAGTGGTATTGGAATCCAAGTCGGGTTATCGGCCATGAACATGGCGGCCCGATCACAGAGTTTCCTTTTTTCACATTTCTCTACGGAGATCCGCACGCTCACCTGATTGCCCTGCCGCTGACCTTGTTGGCCCTGGCCTGGGTAGTCTCGATCGTCAAATCAAGCCGCTCGGAGAATAATAGAATAACCGGAACCCTGGCACGGATCGCCACTACGCTGTTCGGCGCCCTGGCAGTGGGTGTTTTGCGTCCGACCAATACCTGGGATTATTATCCCTACCTCGTCCTTGGAGGAGCCGTTATTCTATATTCCTGGTGGCAGGAACGGGAGCGGGAAGGTTTTAAATGGCAGAGGCCAGCCCTTCAGCTGGGGGTTTTTATACTATTTGCCTTCTTGACATTCCAGCCCTATGATTACTGGTACGGGGAGGGTTATCAAAGTGTTAAGGTCTGGTTTGGGTCCCATACGCCTATCAATGACTACCTGATCCATTGGGGGCTTTTCCTGTTTATTATCGTTTCCTGGATGGTTGCGGAGAGTATAGAGTGGATGGCTTCCACTCCTGTATCTGCGCTCCGCAAGCTGGTCAATTTCCGGGAGTTGATCATTGCCGGGCTCCTGCTCATGTTGGTGATCATGATCAGTCTGGGGGTATCCTTGGAGAACCCGGTCATGGTAGGGAATATCAATCTGATCGGAAGGGGAGTCCATGTTATCTGGCTGGTGCTTCCCCTGATGGTCTGGGCACTGATCCTGTTGCTGCGCCCAGGGCAGGATCTGATGAAAGGTTTCGTGCTCTTTTTGATCGGAACGGGCCTAGCGATCACCCTGATGGTCGAGCTGGTTTATGTTGAAGGGGATATCGGCAGGATGAACACCGTATTTAAGTTCTACCTCCAGGCCTGGACCTTATTTGCGGTCAGTGCCGCTGCGGCATTCTTCTGGCTGGCTGGTTCCTTGAGTAAAATTCAATCTCGCTTGATATCCGCGTGGAGGATATTCTTCTATATCCTGCTGATCAGTGCTGCCTTATACCCCCTACTAGGTAGTGTGGCCAAGATCAGAGACCGCATGACCTCAGAGGCACCTCCGTCTTTGGACGGCATGAGCTATATGAACTATTCCACTTATTATGATCTGGATACAGCTATTGACCTTTCGCAGGATTACTCGGCGATTCGCTGGATGCAGGAAAATGTACAGGGATCCCCAGTAATTGTAGAAGCCAATCAGGTTGAATATCATTGGGGCACACGGTACACTGTCTATACCGGGCTGCCGGGTGTAGTAGGTTGGAATTGGCACCAGCGCCAGCAGCGCACGATAACACCGCACGAGTGGGTTTATTCAAGGGTGGAGGATGTGAATAACTTCTACGATACAGCTGACCTTGATGAAGCCCGCGATTTCCTGGAAAAATACCAGGTCAGCTATATCATCCTGGGCCAGCTTGAGCAGGCAAAATATCTGCCCGAAGGAATTGCCAAGTTTAAAGAAGGGGAGGGTGCTCTCTGGAAAGTGGTGTATCAGAATCAGGAAACCACGATCTACCAGACCCTCCTGAATGGACTAGAGTGATCCGGGGAAAATATGTTAGATTTTAGCGCTTGGTATCTGATCATGGTTGTCCTGGGGTGGATTGTATTTCCTATCCTGTATACGCTGCTTCCCTCCTTGCCTGGCCGGGGCTATACTTTGGCTAAATTGTTTGGAATGTTGGCATGGGGATATCTGTTCTGGATCCTGGGCCGCCTGGGCCTAACTGCCAATAACCTGGCGGGGTTGATCTTCCCGATCATTTTGCTCTTCGGAGCTGGGGCATGGTGCCTTCATAAGGCAGGGAATGGGGTGATTCGGGACTGGATCAAAGAGCATCGTTCCCTCGTAATAACAACAGAAATCCTGTTCCTGGCTGCCTTTGTAGCTATGGCGCTGGTACGCTCCTATAATCCAGAAATAACAGGTACAGAAAAACCAATGGAGCTGGCATTCATCAATGCCATCATTGGTTCGGAAAGTTTGCCGCCGAATGATCCCTGGTTATCGGGCTACGCAATTTCCTATTATTATTTCGGATTTGTGCTGGTGGCGATGATGGCAAAACTGACAGGAACACTTGGGAGTGTGGCCTTTAACCTGGGTGTATCCCTGACGTTTGCTTTGACTGCTGTGGGATCCTTTGGGGTGTTATTCAACTTGCTGGCTATCAGGAAAGCTAAGTTTCAAAGAGTGTTGTTTCCGGCATTATTGGCTCCCTTTTTCACCCTCATTCTCAGTAATTGGGAAGGCTTTCTGCATTACCTTCATTCTCGAGGCCTCTTCTGGAATAATATTCCTGAAGGAGGATCCTCCCCGTTCTGGAGCTGGCTGGATATCCAGACCCTGGTGAACCGGCCCACAGGGGATTCCTTTGGACATTGGTGGTGGTGGCGGGCTTCTCGGGTGATCCAGGATTATGACTTTTCGTATTTTGGCAAAGAAGTGATCAGTGAATTTCCTTTTTTCTCATTTTTGCTGGGAGATTTACACCCCCACGTCCTCTCCATGCCGTATGTGTTCCTGATCCTTGGCTTTGCGCTGGCTTTGTATCTTCTTCCTGCGAAGGGGTCTTTCCGCTGGCTCAAAGTCCTCCCTCTTGAGATATCTCCGGTGTTCTTTCTCATCCTGGCCTGGCTGGCAGGAGGGATGGCTTTTTTGAATATCTGGAACTTCCCCATGTATGCGGGTGTCCTGGCGGGAGCTTACGCCCTGAGGAATCCGCGAGAGAAGAAGGGGCAGATCTCGGATGTCCTCCGGGACTTCCTGTTCCTCGGCATGGCATTGGGAGTAACCGGCGGTGTATTATATCTTCCCTGGTATTTGGGATTTACATCTCAAGCGGGTGGTATTCTTCCCAATGTGCTCTATGTCACCAAGGGCGCCCAATTCTGGGTGATGTTTGGGCCTTTACTGGTACCGATTTTGGCCTGGTTGATCTATCGCTCGGTGAAGAAGAAGGCAGATTTCAACTTCGGTCTGGGTATCGGGATCACAGGGATCCTTGTGGCTGGTTTGCTGGCCTTGATGCTGGCTATTGTCGGGTTGGGCAGCCTGCTGAATATTAGTTCAGGCGGAGAACAACTGGTGGATCTGTTCCTGCGCCTGGTGGGCGGGACAGACCTGTCCCAGGTGGTGGTGGAAGGACTGACAAGAAGGGTCGTCATGCCGGGCACCTTACTCACCCTGGTCCTCATCTCTATTGCTGGTTGGGGTCTGGTGTTTATTAGAAAGACCAGCGGCTCAGGAGTTGATGATTCCCTGGATGATCCGCAGGAAGATAACTTCATTCTGCTGCTGATCCTGGCAGGGATGGCGCTGGTCCTATTCCCGGAGTTCTTGTACCTGCGGGACCTGTTTGGATACCGGATCAACACAATATTCAAGTTCTACTATCAAACCTGGTTATTGTGGAGCCTGGCTGCTGCCTATATCCTGGCAACCCTGGCTGATACTGTTAAGAACCCCCTGAGGAGCCTTATTTATTCAGGTGTAATGATTGCGGTGGTAATGGGGTTGTTTTACCCGGTTCAGGGGCTGCAGTCCAAAACCAATCATTTCAGCAGGGCAGAGGGATTATCCCTCGATGGGACTTCCTTATACCCCCAATCAGATTATCAGGGAGTGGAATTCCTGCGATCACTTCCGAAAGGTGTGATCGCGGAGGCAGTAGGTGGTAGTTACTCCCCATCGCATGGACGGATGGCAACCTATACTGGATATCCAACGATATTGGGCTGGGATTTTCACGAAGTGCAGTGGCGAGGAGGATGGGATCTGGTGATGCCTCGAAAGCAGGATGTTGCTGATTTGTACTGCACCGGTCATTGGGATCAGGCCAGGTTGATATTGGAGAAGTACGATGTGCGCTACCTAGTTGTGGGGGATACCGAGCGTACAACCTATACTCCCGGAAGTGATTATTGTCCAGGCGGGATCAGGGTAGATAAATTCGATCTATACCTACAGCCGATCTTCCAGAATGAACGCCTGATGATCTATGAAGTCCCGCCTACAATTTATGAATGAAACAGATGTGGTGTGCCAGATAGGATTTTATTATGAAGAAAGAGAATAAACTTACCACAGAGATCGTTTTGTATGGTTTGATCTTCCTGGCAGCTCTGGCACTGCGGCTGATCCAGCTGGGACAGGTCCCACTGCTTGAATCTGAAGCCAGCTGGGCTTTCCAGGCCTGGCAATTAGCGGGGAAAGAAAGCATTCCGATTTCCTCACAGGTTGGTTATCTTGCCATGACCGAAGGATTGTTTTCCCTCTTTAGGGCAACAGACTTCCTGGCCCGCTTCTGGCCTGCGGTTACAGGAAGCCTTCTGGTCTGGATGCCTTTCTTCTTCAAGAAAGAGTTGAACCGAATCCCCGCCCTGCTTCTTGCAGGCGGTTTAGCCCTGGACCCGAGTCTGGTACCGGTCTCCCGGCTGGCAGACAGCCCAATGCCGTCTCTGGTATTTTTAGCGCTTGCAGTGGGAACATTACATGCAAAAAAGATCCCCTGGATGTTGTTTTTTATAGGTATGGCTTTGTTTTCGGGACCTGGACTCTGGATAGGCATTTTGATCCTGGCAGTATTCTTCCTTTTCAACCGGTGGCTGGGTTTATTCCAATCGGGGAAATATCTTAAAGAAAGACTGGATTATTTTAGCGGGGAACCTGAATCCTGGCTAGTTGAATGTGCTCCACCTTTTTTGGGATTATTGTTGATCGGCTCATTCTTTTTGAGTAATTCCCAGGGCCTCAGTGCCTGGACTGGATCTCTTCCGGAGTTTATCCTCAACTGGGGAAACCCTTCTGGTCTTGGGACGGGTACGTTCCTGGTCTTTTTATTACTCAATAATCCATTGGTGTTATTATTGGGTGGCCTGGGATTTATTTTCGCCTGGAGGACAAATGACCTCAGGGGCAAGGCGCTTTCTATCTGGTTTGCAGTTTCCTTATTGGTCCTTCTGATATATCCTCATCGCCAGGCAGTTGATCTGATCTGGCTGGTAATACCGCTTTGGGTTGGGGCCGCGACTGAGTTTGTGCGCCTTTCCCGCCTTGCACCCGCCACCTGGGTCATCTGGGCCATGACAGGATTGGTAGTAGTACTGGCAAGTTTGAATTGGTTGACCTTTACCGGGATGATCTTCCAGGTCGCGAGCCAAACAGCGCTTCTTCTTGAACTGGGTTTACTGGCTGCCTCTCTGGCGCTGCTGATCCTGGCAGCTGCTGTGGTTTCATCAGAATGGGGCTGGAATACTTCCTGGAGAGGGCTGGCTGGTGGCGCAGCTGCTGCGCTTCTTATCTATATGATCGGATCTCTCAGCCTGGATGCCTATATTATGGAAAAGGACCCCCGCTCGATCTTTTCGGGAGGAGCTGGCAGCGGGCAAATGGACCTGCTGGTAGACTCGATTGCCGATGCCAGCATCACTATGACAGGCCGGCCTGAAAGCATCCAGGGAGCGGTGATCGATGGGAGTGATGCCCTGCGATGGGCCCTGCGCGATTATGATGGTTTTGATCATCTTATTAGCACCGCGTCGGGAATCGAGTATCCTGTCCTGATCACACCTGAAGAGGGAAATTTCGAGGAGATCCAGGATAATTACCGCGGTCAGGATTTTGTACTGCTTTCCAGGCCGAATTGGGGAAGAATCTTGCCGGATGACTGGATTAGCTGGATAGCTTTCAGAAAAGGACCTGTGATTCCGGAGTACCTGATCCTGTGGGTGCGCAATGACGTCTATTCAGGATATTAACTACTGAAACGTTAGTTATATTGAAGTGTTATCTTAGTTGAAATGGATTAAGGAAAAGTATGGGTAATCCTCTTATTGTTGCGATCGATGGGCCGGCTGCTTCGGGCAAAACTACGATTGCCAATCAACTGGCGGAGAAATGGGATTACCTGCTTTTTGATACCGGTGTGATGTATCGAGCTGTGACCTGGCTGGCGCTGCATAATGGCATCTCCACGAAAAATGAAGATGCTGTTTCAAAATTAGCCCGTGAGGTAGTTATTGATGTGCTTCCTCCCTCCAAAGATGATGGCAGGGAATATGATGTCCTGGCTGATGGAATTGATGTTACCTGGTTTATCCGGGAGCAACGAGTGGATAAAAAAGTATCCAGGGTATCTACTTATCCAGGAGTTAGGAAAGCGCTTACGATCCAGCAGCGTCGGATCGGACTGCGGGGAAATGTGATCATGGTTGGCCGGGATATTGGCACAGTGGTTCTTCCCGAGGCGGATCTGAAGATCTACCTGGATGCTTCGTTGGAGGAAAGGGCCCGGAGGCGATACCAGCAGCGTGTAGAACGCGGCGAAAAGCCCAGTTATGAAAAAATCCACAAAAATCTGAAAAAGAGGGACAGGATCGATTCCACCAGGGAAGTCGCTCCCCTCTGCGCTGCCGCCGATGCGGTTATCGTCAACACAGATAACCTGGAAATAGCTGAGGTGGTCGCAGAAATTGAGAGAATTGCTCGGAATATAGGAAAGGATTGAAATGACCGAAGAGTTCCACATCCCATTGAGAACCAGGATCAATAGAAGGATTATGCGTGTGTTCTTCAGGACGCTTTACCATCTACTGGGAAAGGTTGAAATATCTGGTATGGAGAATGTACCTGATCACAACCGATATGTGATTGTCTTTAATCATGTCTCCCTGGTAGAGGTGCCATTTATTGCCGCCTTTTGGCCCCGGACAATAGAGATCATTGGTGCCCTGGCCGTCTGGTCGAGGGGATACCAGGCCTGGATCGCCCGGTTGTGGGGGGGTATCCAGGTTGATCGAACCCAATATGATCGGCAAGTATTCAGACAAGTTGATCGTGTATTGCAGGGCGGCCAACCCTTGATGATATCACCCGAAGGTACGAGATCTCGAACTCCAGGGCTGAACCGGGGTAAGCCCGGTGTTGCCTATATTATCGATCAAGCAGATGCGCTGGTTGTACCTGTTGCCGTGGTTGGAAACACCTACGAGTTTCTCACCCGAGGTGTCAGGTTAGAGAGGCCAACCATCCAGATGTTCGTAGGTGAACCATTTAAGGTCCCTCCTGTGAGTGGAAAAGGGGTGGAGCGCCGCTCATCCCGCCAGAGGAATACGGATTATATTATGGCCCGGTTGGCGGCTATGCTCCCGGAAGACTACCGTGGTGTGTATGCAGATTATGAAAGGATCCTGGCGGGAGATTATGATGCTGTGAAATCCGCTTTGCCCTCTGACGGATAGGGTTCTTACTAATTTATTAGGGGGAAATGAGCGACTTGAACCATGCTATAATCGAGTATGGATTTCAACCAGCCACCAGGGTCCCATTCCAGGATATGATGCCCTTCATTCTTACCCTATTTAATACTCCAGCATACATGATCTGGCCGGCAAACTGGCTGGGTATTGCAGCCCTGGTCGTGATGCTGTTAGGTTTGGTTTTCGGGAATTGGTACTGGCGGAACTACCAGCGGGAAATGAAAGAGACTGAGTGGTTCCTATTCGGAATTTTATTGACCCTGGCGCCTGTGGCTGTCCTTTTCTTAGGTGTCCAACTCCCTCATTGGGGAGCCATCCCCTTACCCAATATGTCTCTCGAGCCGACCGGTGGTTCATTGATGATCCTGGGTGCTTTGCCTGCCATTGTCGCAGGGTGGATCTTAGGACCGATCAGCGCTTCGATTATTGGGCTGATTTCCGGGGTTTGTCTGGCATACTGGGATACACATTCCCCTTTTACTGTAATTGAATTCACATTATTCGCCTTATTGATTTCGGTTGCGATCCGACAGCGGTTTCGCACTGCTTTCTTCAGCATCCTTCGCCGGCCTTTTTTGGCGAGTCTGCTGATTACGGGTGTAGAAGCCCTGGTATTTATTATGGGCGCTTTTTTCTGGGCTTCTGGATCAGTAGTCGAGAAACTTGATTTCGCGATTTCCAACCTTGGCGCCGGTGTGGTTGCTTTGGGGGGGAGTTTTGCCATTGCGGGATTGCTGGTTGAGTTTGCACTGGTTGCCCTCCCGAGGGCGGATGGGATAAAGGGAAAGTTGAGGCCATCACCATCCGAGTCCAGCATCAAAGTCCGTTTCTTGCAGTATGTGGTTTCACTCACCTTGGTCCTTGTGCTGGTTCTATTGCTGGTTAATTGGTTTGTGGCAGGCAATTCGGCTGAAAAAATGATTGAAAACCAGCTGGAAAATATCGCCCGGACGACAACCAATAAGATACCTTTTTTCTTTAACACTGGCCAAAGTTTGATCAGCCAGTATGCCTCGAACCTGTCTGACGATTTTGCGGAGCCTGCAGATCTGGTGGAGGTTCTCCGCAAGGACTTCCGGTCCATCCCTTTTTTTTCCCAGTTATATGTCTTTGATGCCAACTCGGGATTGATCGGTGCTTATCCTGACCAGGATCCTCAGGTCTCAGCCTTTACGCCGGAGTTTTACTCAGGTTTGGGATCAGCATTAAACGGAGTGCCTGTCCAGGTCTTTGTCTCCCCGCCTTCTGGCACAGGAAATAAAACCGTGATCACTTATATGGGGACGATATCTGGGGGGGAGAGTATTGTATCGGGCGTCCTGGTTGGATTGGTTGATCTGGAATCCAATCCTTTTACTCAACCTATTTTAAGTGACCTCAGGGCTGTTCATGAACTTGGCGGCGTGGGATACCTGCTGGATGAAAGTGGCCGGGTTTTGTTTTCTTCCCAAGAGGACTTGTACGGTACCTTCTTCCCTAGTTTTGACCACCGCCGCGAAGAGGTATTTTCCAAACAGACCACGGCTGAAGGGGTGCGCCAGCTAGTCTATATCCGCTCAGCCCTGGGCAGGCCCTGGATCGTGATGCTCACCGTCCCTGCTGTTCAAGCCCAGCAGCTAGCGCTCGATTTGGCTGCCCCTCTCTCAGGGGTGGTTTTATTGATATCTTTGATAACAATGGCAGCTATGTACTTCCGCTTGAGCTCAGTGGCAGATTCCCTTCATGTACTCACCAAAGAGGCTGACCGGATCACAAAAGGCGAATTGGACCATCCCCTGCGCGTTTCTCCTCGGGTAGATGAGGTTGGCCAGCTAAGGCGGGCTTTCGAAAAGATGAGGCGGAGTTTAAAGAACCGCATGGTGGAACTTAACCGGCTGTTAACTGTAAGCCAGGGCGTTGCATCATCTTTGGAGATGGCTGATGCAGTGGAGACGATTCTCAGTTCCGCGTTGGAAATAGGAGCCTGTTCGGCCCGGATCGTGCTGGACGCGGATGTGCTTCCAGAAGGTTTTTCTTCTGACCCGGAGATGACCCGCATCGGTCAGGGTGAGGACAACCAGGCATTTGCCTATCTGGATCCCCAGATCCTCGAAATCGCCCGCAGCCGGTCACCCGTGATGCTCTCCAATCCTTCCCGTATGCCTTTTATGAATCTAGCAGTGGACGACCCGCTGCCAGGCGCGATCCTGATTGTTGCTGTGCAGCACGAGCAACAATATTATGGAGCAATTTGGCTGGCTTTCCTGGAGCCGCATAACTTCCTTGATAGCGAGGTACGCTATATAGTAACCCTGGCAGGGCAGGCGGCCCTAGCCGCGACCAATGCTGCCCTGTTCAGCAGGGCAGAAATCGGTCGGAAGCGGCTGGCGGCGATCTTGGCCTCAACACCTGATCCTATTCTGGTGCTGGATCATCAGGATCGACTTCTGCTGACAAACCCGGTAGCCTCTGAACTGCTAGGAATGGAAGGAAAATCAGGCATTGGTGAAGAAATAAATAAAATCACAGATCAAAAAGCCTTGATCGATCTGCTGAATGGAAGTGCAGGAGGGCGCTCATCCATAGAATTGAAAATGGATGATGGCCGGATTTTCTTGGCAACGGCATCTCCGGTACATTCCGGCGACCATCAATTGGGAAGGGTTTGTGTACTGCGAGATATTTCTCAGCTCAAAGAAATGGATGAACTTAAATCAGATTTTGTGGCAACGGTCAGTCATGATCTCAGATCGCCGCTGACCCTTATGCGAGGTTATGCCACAATGCTCGAGATGGTGGGCGAACTTAACGAACAACAGCAGAATTATGTCCACAAGATCATCACCGGCGTGGAAAGCATGTCACATTTAGTGCAGAATCTGCTTGACCTGGGACGAATTGAAGCTGAGGTAGGATTGAAGCTGGATATGATCTCCGCTCCAGACATAGTTTCAGAAGTAGCTGATTCGTTTAAGATCCGGGCTTCTCAGAAGAAAATTAAAATTCACATCATACCGCCAAATCAAACCATCCCATTCATCTCAGCGGACAAGGCTTTGCTCCAACAAGCTCTCCGGAATTTGGTGGATAATGCCATCAATTTCAACCAGCAAGGCGGTGAGGTCTGGGTAAGGTACAGGCTGGAAGATGGGAAGATCAAATTTGAAGTTGAGGATAATGGCATTGGTATATCTCCTGTAGACCAACAGAGGTTATTTGAAAAATTCTACAGGGTAGAGAGCCGAGAGAAGGATAAGCAGGGAGGCACAGGATTAGGCTTGGCCATAGTAAAATCCATTGCCGAGCGCCATGGGGGCGATGCCTGGATCAAGAGCGAATTGGGTTCCGGGAGTACGTTTTATCTGGCTATTCCCATCAGACAGCCGGAGAAAAAAGCAAGGCAGAATGAGTATGGATAGAAGGGGGAGATTGTGGTAGACTTTCTCGTGCAGTAGGAGATGGTTTTGCAGGGGGAAATTACAGGGAGTTCAGGACCGGATAAGTGGAAAAGTCCTCTTGACTGAGCCCCCTCTAGACAGTATAATTACGAGTTGCATGTTAATTCATTAATCCCCTCACATAAGGCGAGCGCTGAAGAGTGATTTCTCTTGCGCTTGCTTTTGTGCGTGCTGGTACTTAATATATCTGTTCTGCCCGGCGGTGCCGTTATTGGACACAAACAGATTTCACAAATGAGCAATGGTGGAATATTCCCTGTCTGATTTCTCAAGAGAGGAATCGGAAAGGTATTTTTGTGGACAGAATGGGCAGATGAGTTTTCCTGGCGAGGGAATAAAAACGATTGATCGAATAATCGTACAGGAGGTTTTCGAGTGAAAACTAAGGGGTTACAAAAACTTCGAATCGGGATAGCTTCACCAGAAATCATCCGCAGCTGGTCTTATGGGGAAGTCCTGGAGCCGGAAACTATCAACTACCGGCGCTTACGGCCGGAGAAAGATGGGTTATTCTGCGAGGCCATCTTTGGCCCCACCCGGGATTACCAGTGCCATTGTGGCAAATACAAGAATATTCGCTATAAAGGCATCGTTTGTGATAAATGCGGTGTGGAAGTCACTCGCTCTGCGGTGCGCCGTGAAAGAATGGGTCATATCGAGCTGGCTGCCCCAGTAGCACATCTTTGGTTCTCCCGACGAATTCCATCCATATTGGGCAGGTTGCTGGACATGTCCCGCCGGGACCTTGACCGCGTCTTGTATTTTGCCCAGTATATTGTCACCTACGTGGATGAAGAGGCACGGAAAAAAGGGCTGGAGCAGCTCGATACACGGTTCACTTCTGACGAAGGAGAAGTCGGAGAAGATCTCAGCGATGAGATTAAACTCAAGGAATTGGAGCGGGAAGAGAGGCTTGCTGAACTGGTAGCCAAGCAGGAAGAGATCAATTCCCGGTTTGATGAGCAAATCGCCTCAGAACTTGAGCCAGTTATTCAGCAGGGCCAGCGGTTAGAAAAAATTCTCCAGGATAGCATCGACGATGCTGCCAAGGACGCCCTTTTATTCCCAGATACGGATGTTGCCATCGTCAAGAAAGGGGAAAAGATCAGCACATCCCATATCGCGAATATTCAGGATGTTGTTAAGCAGCGTCTGACGGAGATTGAGGAAAGCCTGAAGGAAGCCAAGGAGAACGAATTAGAACACATCAAACTGGATGTGGCCCGGGTCAGAGCGGAAACAACCAAGGAAATCGGCCAATTAAGAGAGAATCTTGATGTGGCGATCGACTCTGCTCAAGCTGAATACAAGCGACTCCGCGATGAGCTTATTAACCTCCAACCTTTGACTTTCCTTGGAGAAGCGGAATATCGTGAACTCCGGTCCCGTTGGGGGCAGATCTTCCAGGCTGAGATGGGGGCTGAGGCATTTTATGATATCCTCAAACGCCTCGATCTGGATGCTTTGTCCAAAGAGCTTTGGAATGAGATCCGCACGACAGGTAGTAAACAAAAGAAGAAAAAAGCCATCAAGCGGCTGAAAGTTGTCGATGCTTTCCAAAAGACTGAAAATCGACCTGAATGGATGATTCTTACTGTCCTGCCTGTGATCCCGCCAGACCTGAGGCCCATGGTCCAGTTGGATGGTGGAAGATTCGCCACTTCGGATCTGAATGACCTCTATCGCCGGGTGATCAACCGCAACAATCGGCTGAAGCGATTGCTTGAGCTTGGTGCTCCGGATGTCATTGTCAGGAATGAGAAGCGCATGCTCCAGGAAGCGGTAGATTCCCTGATTGATAACTCGCAGCGCGGAAAGGCCCTCTCACGCCGCGGACGGCGAGAGCTTAAATCCCTCAGCGATATGCTCAAGGGGAAGAAAGGACGTTTCCGCCGTAACTTGCTCGGCAAACGGGTTGATTATTCTGGTCGTTCGGTAATCGTCTCAGGACCGAAACTGGAAATGTCTCAGTGTGGTCTGCCAAAGAAGATGGCCCTGGAACTTTTCCGGCCTTTTGTTATTTCCATCCTGGAAAAACGAGGTTTTGCCACTAATGTCAAGGGCGCCAAACGCCTGATCGAACGAAATCGTCCTGAGGTCTGGGAGGCACTTGATGAGGCTATCAAGAGTCGTCCAGTATTGCTCAACCGCGCCCCGACGCTGCACAGACTGGGCATCCAGGCTTTTGAACCTCAATTAATTGAAGGAAACGCGATACAGCTTCACCCGCTGGTATGTACCGCCTTCAACGCAGACTTTGATGGTGACCAGATGGCTGTTCATGTCCCGCTGTCTGCAAAAGCGGTCACGGAAGCCCGAGAGTTGATGCTTTCTACTAAGAACCTGCTCAAACCTGCTAATGGCGAACCGATTATTGCACCTTCCAAGGATATGGTTATGGGTGTTTACTTCCTGACCAGGGAAGATGAACGCCCCTATCCAGGAGATGGCAGAATATTCTCTACTAAGGAAGAGGTGGAGGTTGCCTACCAATTGGACCAGGTCAAGATTCCTACCAAGATCAAACTTCTGGCTGAAACCTGGTACGACGATGAAGGCGAGCGCATGGATGCACCCGAAGAAAGGGTGATTGATACAACAGTGGGCCGAACCATATTGAATATGTCTCTCCCTCCTGAGGTCCAGTTTGTAAACTGGGGTCTGGTTAAGGGTGATGTAAAGGACTTGATCACAGAGATCTACGAATACTGTGATAACGATATCACTACCCGTTCTGCTGACAAGATCAAGGATCTGGGTTTTGAGTTTGCCACCAAGTCAGGTTATTCGATTGCTGTTGGTGACTTGCAGATACCTCCCGAAAAGGAGGAGATCGTTGCCGAGGCGCTTGAACAGGTCAAGGCTGTGGAACGCAACTTCCGCCGCGGTCTGTTAACCGATCAGGAACAGGAAGATCGTGTGATCGATATCTGGCAGAAGACCACCGCTCTGGTGGGTGATGCCGTCAAGGCCAATATGGACCCCCACGGGAATATGTCTGTAATGGCTGTCTCTGGCGCGACCAAAGGCGGCTTTGGCATTGTCTCCCAGCTCACGGGTATGAGAGGTTTGATGGCGGATCCTTCCGGTCAGATCATCCCTCTTCCCATCCGGTCCAGTTTTAGGGAAGGGCTCACATCTCTGGAATATTTCCTTTCCTGCCACGGTGCTCGTAAAGGTCTGGCGGACACCGCGCTGCGGACTGCTGATGCAGGCTATTTGACCAGGCGCCTTGTGGATGTGTCCCAGGATGCGATCATCAACGCTGAAGACTGTGAGACTGAAAACCACATTGTGCTTGAGCGTTCCGAAGACGTTGCCGGGCAAACCCTGCATGACCGAGTTTTTAGCAGAGTATTGGCTGCGCATGTTGTTGATAATGAGACAGGTGAAATCCTGTATGAAAAAGGCACCCTGGTAACCAGGGAGGTGGCCCGAAAAATCCAACGATCCCAAGTCGAGAGCGTACATGTGTATTCTCCTCTGACCTGTGAGTTGGAATATGGGCTCTGTGCCAAATGTTATGGGATTGATCTGGGACGGGGAGAACCTGTCCAGCTTGGCGCGACAGTGGGTATTGTCGCTGCCCAATCGATCGGCGAGCCTGGCACTCAGCTGACATTGCGGACTTTCCATACTGGTGGTGTTGCCGCCGCGAGTGATATCACGACCGGTCTTCCCCGTGTTGAGGAACTATTTGAAGCCCGCAAGGCCCCCAAAGGCGAGGCTGTTCTCACCGAGATCGCAGGGAAAGTCAGTATCGAAAAATCTGACCGCTACAGTGATATGCGTGTGATCCGCGTGACCCACAGCGAAATGGTCAGCGATACATATGAACTGGAAAAGTTCTGGCGCAGGCGTGTCGGTGATGAGGATAAGGTCGAGAAAGGCGATGTGATCGCCTCCCTGGACGCGGACAACAAACTCCTTGCTAAGAATGCAGGTCGGGTTCGGATTGAGGACCGCACGATCATCATCTCTCATGAGGTGAAAGATGAAAAGTATTACGAAATTCCCAGCAATGCCCGACTCGCTGTGGAAATGGGAGAGATGGTGGTACCTGCACAGAGGTTGACAGAAGGTTCATTGAATACCCATGATATCCTGCGGATCAGCGGCCGGGATGCCTGTCAGCGTTATATGTTATCCGAAGTACAGAAAGTTTACCGCTCACAGGGTCAGAACATCCATGATAAACACTTTGAGATTGTCATCGCCAAGATGATGTCCCGGGTGAACGTCACGGATTCAGGAGATTCTGAATCCCTGCCGCGAGAACTGACCAATCGGGTAGCAGTGATACAAGAGAATGAAGATCTTCTCCAGGAAGGCAAACGCCCATTGAAATATGCCGATGTGCTCCTTGGTATTACCAAAGCCGCACTGAACACGGATTCATTCCTTTCCGCGGCGTCATTCCAGCACACTATCAAGATCCTGACCCAAGCAGCAGTGAATCGTGATGAGGATCCGCTATTTGGCCTGAAAGAAAATGTGATCATCGGAAAACTGATTCCTGCTGGTACAGGATTCGTCCGCGGTCCGTTTGCTGCCAGATCGGACGAGACCGAAGAGAATTTAGAAGTGGTTGAGTTGGGAGATGGTGAATTGGTAGCTGTGTTAGATGAGATTGTTGAGGGAGAAGAGGTACAAGACCTGGAAGTCAACGATTAGGATATTTAGTAATTCCTGACTCCCCAGTAGATTGTGATACGGCTCCCAAGTAGGGAGCCGTATTTTTTTATGAGGGTGAAGGATGGGAGAACCTGAGGAGTTTCCAGTACCATGGACCTCCTAATTAGAAAAGACTGACGCAAATTTACCAGGATCACCCTTCCCCCATTGAACTTTCCATTCTCCAGCTGGGAGGGACTCCTCTCAGGGGGTAAGTTCAGAGGGCCGCCGGGATTTCATGTTATAATGCTCATCGACTAATTTCCCGCTTGAGAATAATGTGAAAAGATATCGGAATACGGATCGTGGAGCAGGTACCGCAATACTCGTATTCCGTGTTGTGTTGTAGTTGGAGGAAATATGGAGTTTGGCTTAGTTCGACCTATTGATATCGATGATGAAATGCAGCATGCCTATCTTGATTACGCTATGAGCGTGATCGTGTCCAGAGCGCTGCCTGATGCTCGTGATGGGTTGAAACCTGTCCACCGTCGAATTTTGTATGCCATGCACGACATGAAAATGGGATCGGAATCAACTTACAAGAAATCTGCCCGGATCGTTGGTGAGGTGCTTGGAAAGTATCATCCTCACGGAGATATGGCAGTATATGAGTCCATGGCCCGCATGGCCCAGGATTTTTCTATGCGCTATCCACTTGTAGACGGGCAGGGGAACTATGGTTCGATTGATGGTGATTCTCCAGCAGCTATGCGATATACCGAAGCCCGCATGGCTGCTACCGCCACTCTTATGCTGGAGGATCTGGAAAAGAACACTGTCGAATTCCGCAATAATTTTGATGGAACCTTAAAAGAGCCAGATGTGCTGCCATCAGCCTTTCCAAACCTGCTGGTAAACGGTGTCACCGGAATTGCGGTGGGTATGTCAACCAGCATTCCACCCCATAATCTGGGCGAGGTGATCGATGCCCTGGATTTCATGCTTCAAAACTGGAAATCCATGGACAAGATCACAGTTGAGGAATTGACCCAGTTTATCAAGGGGCCTGATTTTCCAACTGGGGGAGTGATCATCGAAGATCAGCGCCGAAGTGGTTTAAAGAGCGCCTATGGAGGGGGAAGGGGAAAGGTCAGGGTCCGGGCCAGGGCGATTGTGGAGGAAATGTCTCGGGGACGCCACCGCATCGTGATCACTGAGATCCCCTACATGACCAAGAAAGTCACTGTGCTGGAGAGGATCGCCAAATTGGTCAGAGACGAGGAAATTGACGGGATCGCTGACTTGAGGGATGAGTCAGATCGTCAGGGCATGCGCATTGTGATCGAGCTGATGAAATCTGCCGAACCCGAAGATGTTCTTGAGAATCTATTTAAACGATCTTCGCTGGAAAATACATTCAGCATCATTATCCTGGCTCTGGTAGATGGAGAGCCCAAGCTGCTGAATCTCAAAGGCGCCCTTCTGGTCTATCTCGAACATCGGTTAGAGATTATAAAGCGCCGCTCCAATTTCGACCTCGAAAATGCTAAAGCCAGGGAACATGTCCTGGCTGGATTAACCACTGCGCTGGATAATCTGGATGCTGTTATTGATACCATCCGCAATTCCCGCTCAGCCCAAACTGCCCGGAACAACCTGATGAGAGAATTCTCTTTGACGGAGATCCAGGCGCAAGCAATCCTCGATATGCCCTTGCGGCGCCTGGCGGGCTTAGAGCGCAAGAAGATTGAAGATGAATACAAGCAGATCCTTAAGAAGATCAAGGAACTCACTAATCTGCTGAAGTCACCCAAGATGATGCGCGAAGTGGTATCCGCTTCCTTGAGGGAGATCAAGGAGAGATTCGGAGATGGACGCCGGACACAGATAGCCATGGTGGAAGGCGGCCTGGAAGCGGCTCCTATGACCCTGACTGAATTAACGCCGTCGGAAAAGATCTGGGTGATGATCAATCGGGATGGATTGATTTCCAGGACGCCCGGAGACGAACTTCCTCGCCCCAGTGGTTGGGATGTTCCCAACTGGTTGATAAAGGCCAATACCAGAGATACACTATACCTTGTATCAGAAAATGGAGATGCCGCAGCGATCCCAGCCCATACCATTCCAGAAGCTGCCAAACCCAGCCAAGGCAGCCATCTATCAACATTATGTCCCTTCCAGAAAGACACCAGGCTGGGTGCGGTTTTTGGATTGCCACCCAAGGAGGAACGGGAAGAGAACTGGTATGTAATCTCTATAACCGAGCAGAGTATGCTCAAGAAGAGCGAGATCAGTGAGCTTCCAGGTCCATCTGCTCAGCTCTTTACCCTGGTTAAGGTAAACGAAGGTGATAAACTGGTTTCCCTTCGCCTCAGTGACGGCAGTAAGGATATTTTCCTGGCTACCAGTCGGGGCATGGCAATTCGTTTCTCTGAAGATGATGTGCGCCCTATGGGGCTGGTGGCAGCCGGTGTAAATGGCATGAAATTGGATCAAGAGGACCGGATCATCGGTATGGAAATCCTGCCTGGCAAGGGTGAGATATTCTTCCTGACAGCTTCTGGCAGGGCGAAACGAATCGAACAAGATGACTTCCCAATTCAGGGTCGTTATGGAAAAGGTGTAATAGCCTGGAAATTACCAGATGATGACAGCCTGGTAGGGATGACTGTTGGAAAGGGAACCACGCGTGTAACAATTCACCTGATAGAATTTGCGCCCAAATCTGCCCGGATGGATGATGTGCCAATCCAATCCAGAGCCGCTCAGAAAGGCAAAGAGGTTGTGGAGGTCAAAGAGGATGACCGGGTTAGCCTGATGACCATGCCCCTGGAGGTCGGACGCCCGGTTGTCAAGGGATAATGGGTCAGATCATTTCAACACAGAAAAATCTGTGAAATGATAGGTGATTTTCCCGTCTCGCAGACCTAGAGTATCGCTGCCATTCTGGACATTCCCAGCGGACGAGCTGGCAGTCCAGCTGATCTGCCGAGTATTCCCATTCCCTTTGAACCCGGCCAGAGTGAACTTGCTATTTGGCAGGATATCTGTAAAGAGGGTGTTATACCAGCTTTTGATGGCATTGCTGGCCTGGACTGTGCGTTGACTGGTGATGTGAACCGCATTTTCCTGATAGAGCCCCTGGACCTGGTTGACATCATGAGAGTTTAGGGCGGCGATGAAGAGCTCGGCGATGTCCTTCGGCGTGGTCGAACCACTGTCCCACTCGAAATCGCGAATGACCCGGTAATAATCCTCCGGCAATTTGTTATGCAGATTTCCCCACTCCCAAAAATTGAACCCTGGAAGGTTGAGTTCTTTGGCAGTGCGCATGAACTCCTTGATTTCATCCAGGGTTGGATTCCAACCTGTATCTCTCTTGTATGCTGACCCTGTGGGAAAAATGGGGGGCGTATACTTGAGGTTCATATAATCAGCGATACTCTTCTTAAGCTGAGCGCCCGGGTTATGGGCATCCACCCAGTAGACCTGGGGCATATTCAGGTCGCATTTTTTCAGGAACTGATTCCAGGGAACTGCCGGATGGTAGGAAGGATATCTATAAGAACTTAAGCCGATGGGAATATGGGTAATCGCCGCGGTGAGCTGATTCATAAAGGTAGTTGCTGCAATATATTTTCCCTTATAGTAGCCTTCAGCATTCAGCACATAACCGTCAACACCCAATTCCCGGATGCGGCTGATCGCTTTAGCCGCTTCCTCCCAAGGTTGATCTCCGTAAACATAATGCCACCCCCAGGCCTGAATGCCTTCGCCCTTCAGGGCAGCGACCAACGGTGGGACTAGATCAATCTTTTTCTCCCAATCGTAGTTGTAGCTGTAGATTCCGTTGGCGATCTTGATCAGTACATGACTGTAGTTTGCCTGGACGGCGCGTCTGGTAATTTCGCTGATGCTGCCCTTATGACAGTCCAGGATCTTCCAGATATACATTCCTTTTCCAGTTAACATATTGTGTCCTTATTTCTTGCTTTCGGCTGGACTTCAGTCTTTCATGGATTCTGGCCCAACCAGTATCAGGCGAGCACCCCTTACTCTGAGGGCGAATTTAAAGCAGCTTTTAGTACAACCCGGATGGCTTCAAAATTTGGCAGCTGAACCTGGGCACCCGTGGGTGTGATCCAGGACTTTACCGCATCTTGATTGATGAAATATTGTGTGATCAAACTTTTATCGGACAGTTTTGCCGCCGTAGGGATTAACGTTAATATGGTTCCCAGGTCCAAGTTTGTTGACACGTGTTTAGAATAATCCCTGTACAGCCCGGGGATTCGAGTCAGGGTCTTTAAGGCAAGCATCCGCTGCAGCAAAGCTTCCAGTACCAATTGCTGGCGGTAATTGCGATCGAAGTCATTGGTTGTCACCCGGGAACGTACATACCAGAGAGCTTCCCTTCCATTCATATGATGTGTGCCTGGATAGACACAGTGAGACTCTCCACCGCCCCATTTGTCATCGCAAATGGTCCGGGGAACATTAATATAAAATCCGCCCAGGTCATCTACAAAATATTCGAAAGCCCAGAAATTTACCATCACATAATAATCAGGAGTGAAACCAAAATTGTAGGCGAAGGTTTTTTGAAGCTGCTCGAAACCTGCATGGGGGTAGGCTGCGTTCAGTCTCTGATCTTTCCAACCCGGAATATATACGTAAAGATCGCGAGGGAATGAGGTCACATTTACTGTATCTTCCTTGGTGTTAATAGTCACCAGGATCATGGTATCTGTCCTGCCAACATAGGCGCCTTCTCTCTGGTCAGAACCCAGGAGCATAATGGTGACCTGGTTATCTGGTTCTTCAATTGGGTCCACACCTCTCTCGTGTCCAATTGGCCTGACGATGATCGGCGTCGGTGTAGGTGTTGGAGTAGGTGTGGGATATTCTGTGGGCACAAAGGTGGCTGTGGAGGATAGCGGTTTGAAAGCAGTCGCTGTCGGCGAACCCCCAATAGGGGCTTTGAGGACATTTTCCCTCGAGATCCTTAAAGGTGACAAGGATGGGCCATTACGCAATCCCAGTCCCAGGATGACAATACCCAGGAGGATGAAACCGATGATCAGTAGAAGGATATTTTTTTTCTGTAGCATGTTGGTCTGGTGAACTCAGCCGTTTATTCAATCCAGCAAAACACCCAATTGATGGTCCATTTTCTTGCCAGGCATGAATCAGGCACGAAGTAAGACCTCTTGATGGTAGATACCTCTCTCAAGATTGTAGCAAGAATGATGCCAAACTGGGTTTTTAATTGATCTTGATCTTAGAGGAAAGCTAGCAGTAAACTGACAGTGGTTCCTGTCCCTGGGGAACTTTCTACCCACATCCTGCCCCCTTCGTTTTCCACCAGGTTTTTTGTGACATATAAATTGGTCATGACCTGGCTGAGCTGCTCCTGCTGCTCGGAGGTTAAATGATCATTCAGGATGCCAGCTATCTCGTCGGGATAATATCCCCCGCCCTGATCAACGACCTTAATATGGGCAAAGCGTTGTGTATGATCTTCCTCGTAGATCTGAGCCCTGATATTGATCTCTCCTTCAGGTTCGGTTTCGATGACTGCATTGGATACCAGGAAGGAAAAGATCTCCTGAAATAGGGCATGGTTCATCTTCAATAATGGAGGGTTTTCCGGTAGATCAACTTGAGTGATCAGATTCTTGCCTTCCACTTCACCCTTGATGTTTTCGAGGCAGGTCCGGATAGCCTCTGTTAGATCAGCTGGCCGGATGCTGTTTGGATCAACCTCAATGGTAGGATCTTTTTCCCTTTTGTCAGACATTTGTGTCTTTTTAGGCTCTTGATAGATCTTGTCTGCTCCGGGCTCACCAATATCCTTTTCGATGACATTGATATATTTGCGCAGCGCTTCGCTGGACTCTTTTTCGGAGAGGTCAACCAGCATGGCCAGGTGGCGTTGGAGGGTATTGGCCCAGGTCATCAGATTAGAGTATTTTGCCTGCAAACCGTTCTGATCCAGCAGAAGGTGCTGGTGTTCCTTGGATAAGACAGCCATATCCTCCCGGAGCTGCTGCTTATCCGAACTGAGTGCAGTAAGCTTCTGTGATAGGTCCCTGATCGTTTCCTTCACCCCTGCGGATTCGCCAGTCTGGATTCCCAGGTGGTGGCTGAAGGCTTCCTCAAATAGCTTGCATAGCAGCTGAATATAGTCCTGATCCTGTTTGGTCCAGGGGCGGTAAGAGAAGGGAGAAAAGAGCACAACCCCGATGGTTTTATTGGCGCCTGGCACGTAAACCGGGGATGCCAATAAGTGTCCTGGTTTGCTTAGCTGCAGCATCTTCGAAAGATGGGATAAGTCTCGTGAAGTGCTGCTGGCAGGAATATGGAGCATCTTGCCGCGCTGGATGTAGTTTGAGATCAGGGGTATGCTTTTGCTTTCGAGAGTGATTGCCTGGAGAGGCTCTTCACGAATAAGGTCATAACCAGCGATAATGCGGATCTTTCCATGCTCATCAGGCGTATCGATGACCATGGTTAAATCGGACAGGATCAAATATGCTGTAGTCCGGGCGATTTTATAGAGGATTCCAGTAGAATCGTTTTCGTCAAATAGTTTGTATATGGTTGATAAGATATTGTGATCAACGCTGAAAAGCCTGCGCTCCAGCTGGGTGCCCTCGTCGGGTTGCGCGGACAGTGAATCTCCAATGGGGAAGCGATCACAAAGAGACAATAACAGTGGGTAGGAAGCCAGCTGGGCCAGGTGAAGGATATCCAAACTGTCACTCACCAGGGAGAGCCCGGATCCGATGCCAAGAATGCCCAGCATGAATAACCCGTAGTGCCAGAAATTGGGTTTTCGCATGAGGATCAGCCCGCAGCCTATCACAGCAAAACTGATCGATAAGCCCTGCCAGAAAGATATTGAACCCAGAATGCCATCCAACAAGGAGGGGAATACGCTTAGCTGCAGAGCGACCAATGCAGCAGCAAAAGCGATCAGGGTCATTACAACCAAATCGACAGTCCAGCTGCGCTCAGGGAAATTCCACATCCAGGCAATCAGGATGATTCCCACAAATGAGGCTGCCAGGTCCAGATGCGTATATACTGTTGGGTCTGGCTGTTCAGTGCGCCAGCTGAGATAGGTAATCAAAAAAACAACCAGCCGCATGATCAGCAAAGTCAACAAGCCTAATAACATGCGGTATCCCTGAGTGAATCTGCCTCTCTGCCATTTGACGGATATCTTAATTAGCGCAGCGGCACAGATCAGAATGATCAATAATGAATAGCCCAGGAACAGGAGGGGTAGGTTTGCGGGAATAGGGGCGAGTTGTAAGAGGTTCATAGGGCACACCTTCCTGAATTATAGCATGGGTTTGCCGTTGACAATAGTTACCAGGAAGTCTGGCTCAGCAATTGATTGGACCCCGCAGAGCCGTTTGATCTCGGAAGGTTGACAAATTATCAAGTCGGGGTAAAATTTCCCCTGCAGCACTTATTAGCCGAAGTGGCGGAATAGGCAGACGCGCTACGTTCAGGGCGTAGTGGGCTTTAGCCCATGTGGGTTCGACTCCCACCTTCGGCACAGTTAAAGTCTCTAACATTGGTTAGGGACTTTTTTTTATTTATGGCAGTAATCTTGCATAAGAATGTCTTGTTGCGGTGGTAGTTATTCTGAGTTAGGATTAAGTAATGGATGTAAAACGGGGAAGAACGGTTTTTCTGGTAGGCTTCCTGGTCCTGGTAGTGATCTGGATGGTGGTCTTTGTAGCCAGGATCGCGGATTATAAACGCCTGTCTCAGGAATATGAAGATGCCCAATTGACCATTATTGCCCTGGAGGCAACTACCATTGCTTTGGAAACGCAGATGGCCAGGGCAGGATCAGATGAAGCCGTAATTGAATGGGCGTATGAACAGCGAAAGTGGATCCGGGAAGGTGATCAGCGAGTCGCTGTGATTCCTGTAGGTGGAACGCCTGTGTCAAATCTTGTCATCAAAACCCCCACTCCTGAGCCGCAAAACCTGTTCAGGATCTGGTGGGAACTGTTCTTCAACACCAAACCTTGACCGGCATACTACCCCATGCTATAATCGCAATCCATTCATAATGCGGGGTAGAGCAGTGGCAGCTCGTCGGGCTCATAACCCGGAGGTCCCAGGTTCGAATCCTGGCCCCGCTACTCAAAAAGGCGCTCCCCGGAGCGTCTTTTACTTTATATGATGAAGGGGTTCACGGTTCGCCCCTCCGCCCTGGCGTCGGGATATCGCGAGAGCGAGCGGAAAACGCTCTCGCTCTTAAATCCTGGCCCCGCTACTCAAAAAGGCGCTCCCCGGAGCGTCTTTTACTTTATATGATGAAGGGGTTCAAGGTTCGCCCCTCCGCCCTGGCGTCGGGATATCGCGAGAGCGAGCGGAAAACGCTCTCGCTCTTAATCCTGGCCCCGCTACTCAAAAAGGCGCTCCCCGGAGCGTCTTCTTTTCTTTTATAATGGTTGGGTCAACTATCAAATACAGGACATATCATGGATCAATCCCAAACCTATGCTATTCTTGAATCCAGTATCCTGAGCAAACCGCGAATGATGGGAACACCCGCGGAAAGAGAAACTACCCAGTTCTTACTGGATCATCTCACTGGAGCTGGATTATCACCCTTTACCGAGGAGATCCACTGGTCGCGGGCCTTTGTGATTGCCAGAAAAGTGAGGGCTTTCCTGATGATCCCCTGGTTGATTGGATTCAATTTTGCCCTGGCTTCGGCAGGTTCCATCAGCGGCATCCTGTCAGTTATCCTGCCCATCCTGGCAATCCTTTTTATTGGTTTCCTGGGAAAGACCATTGGGGATGACAAGTTCTCATATCTGGGAAACCTGCACCCCGGGGTGAATGTGATCTGTGATATCGATCCGGATAAAGCCAAGGCCGCGGGTAAAAGGGTCTATCTAACTGCCCACACGGATTCAGTGGGTTCCTCAATGCCAAAATTTAATCTACCCCTGACCATAGGGGGGTTGATATTTTTCCTGGTCTCATTGCTGACAACCATCGCAGGGGGGATCTTCCTGCTGGTAGCTGCTGATTCTGCCGGGAAGGCTCAGGCGATTTTCCGGGAGATCCTTCTGGTAGCATCCAGCATATCCGGCTTAATGATCATGATTAGCCTGTTCGCTAAGCGGGTGAATACCAGCCCGGGAGCGATAGATAATGGTAGTGGAAGCGCGATCCTGCTCAGTCTGGCAGAACATTATCACAAGAATCCCCTGCAGAACACTACCCTGAGACTCATCTTCTGTACCGCAGAGGAATGGGGACTGTACGGATCCAAAGGATATGTGAGATCCCATCGGGAAGAATTGTTGGAAAGGGCAGATCAGGACCTATTGATCAACGTCGATATGGTTGGATCTGAGCTGTCCTACGTGGAAAAAGCCGGCTTGATAATAAAAAAGCCACTTAATAAGGACCTGAATGGTTTGATCAGAAAGACAGCCGAGGATATAGGAATCAATGCCCGGGCTTTCAACACCCCTCTCGGCAACAACAGCGACCATGCGCCTTTCCGGAAGCTGAAAATGGAAACAGCATTTTTCCTCTCGAAGAAGGATACCAGGAAGATCCATAAACCGTTGGACACGATCGAAAAGGTTGACCCCGAGAAACTCGAAGATGCGGTTTCATTGTTAAAGGCTGTGGTCCACAAGCTGGATCAGTCCTGATATAGGATCCAGCGCCCAAGAATCTCAAAGGACGCTCCTCGGAGTGTCTTTTGGTTATCTTAGAACCACTTCCAGTTTGAGGGCTGAATAACTCGGCCCTTCCAGACCAATTCCCCTCTGAGGCTGGCAAGCAAGGACCGAATAGCTGAGATTCCATTGGCGAAAATAGTAATGGGATAGAGGAATGCACACCAAATTGGAACCTTTAGATAGAGATAAGGAACAACCCAGACAGCAATGGATAAGCCGATACAAGTGACCAGCTGTCCAATTTGTGCATGCTGGGCCATTCCCAAAATGTATAGGAAAAGAATCAACAGCGGTTCCAGAAAAAGGACCGCCAACCAAATAAAAGCAAATAGGAAAGGCAGCAGGCGAAACTCAAACGCCGCAAAGAGATTCTTAGTAAACCCTGTCACAGCCTGTTGTGAGGTGCGATACATGCGACAAGATATCAAATCCGCAATATAGATAATTCTCCATTTATAACCGCGTTTATGGATCTCCCTGGCAAGGGAGAGATCATCCACAATGGAGGAGCGTACACCTTCATGGCCGCCGATTTTTAGGTAAGTTTCTCTCTTAAAGAGCATCATCTGGCCGATGGCGGTTGTAAAGATGGAGGATTTTATTGCATACGCCAACCCTAATGGGAAGAAAACCATTACTGCCCAGGAAAAGAAAGGCACCAGCAGCTTCTCTCCAAATGAGCCGAGTATTTGCCTGGGATAACCGGTTATCAGGTCTGCGTCTTCCCCCAGGAGAGAGGAAACCGCTCTTTTTAACATCTGGGGATGGTGTATCGTGTCAGCGTCAGTAAAAAATAGCACATCACCCCGGGCGCTCTGCATAAGCTGACTGCAAGCCCAGTTCTTTCCAATCTGGTCCTTTGGACCAGGCTGCCCGGATACTACTGTTAGATTTTGCCTGCTCTGGGCTATTTCATCAAGAATAGACCGGGTTTGATCGGTTGAGTGATCATCGAGGATAAGGATTTCGAAGGCTGGATAATCCTGCTCTAGTAAGGAGGTCACACAGGCTGCAATATTATCTTCTTCGTTTCGGGCGGGTACAAGGATTGAAACCAGAGGTAGGTCACCAGGGATTTTGTGGTGTCTGGCTTTATAGGAAAGGAAAATATTCCAGATCGTGATCAGTAAAATTGATCCTTGAAACACAATTAGATGAGTGATGAGGTCAACGCTGAAGTACCTGATTAAGGATGACATATTCAATTTGAATGTTTAATGCTTAAGGATCCGGTGATGTAATTCTGGTGCAGCGGCGAGATCAGAACGATGTGTCCAGGCCAGCAGTATGGTCACCACTGCCCAGACCCAGAAGAATACAGGCTGGGGCAGCCAAATCAATATAGCGATAACTATAAAAATCATGGAGAGCATTACAGCCCAACCGGTTGTGGTGAAAACCACGATACCCAAGACCACTCCCAGCACTGCAGGCAGCGAAAGCTGCCAGGTGCTTAGGCCAATCCAGACGCCTAGAGTAGCTGCCAGGGCTTTTCCTCCTCGAAATCTCAAGAAGGGTGAATACATATGCCCCAGCAGTGGAGCAAGAGCAATGGCAACCATCCCGATTCCCTGGAAACCCTGTCGATAATAGCATATCCCGACAGGCAGGGCTGCTTTACAAACATCCAGGAGCAAGGTTATCACTCCTAAGATTGGGCTGCCTGCCCTAAAGACATTGGTCGCCCCAGGATTACCGTCACCGAATGCCCTGATATCCTTTTTCAAGAAAATTCGGCCAAGCCAGACCGAGTAAGGGATAGAACCGCTGAAAAATGAGATCAAGATCCAGATAAAGGTATCCATGTCCTTTAATCATACCAAGTTTGGGGCAGATTTACCGCCCCTGGCAGCCGGTGTTTGGTTGAGGGTTTATTTATATTTTTTTTATATTCCATATACATTTTTTTAACTTCGTTTATTTATATTTTTCCTTAGAGAATATATACCTATTCAAGGAGGTACATGCTATGTATAGAAAATATCGAATGCCCAATATATGGCGTGAAATGGATCAGCTCCAACGTGAGATGAACCGCCTCATGGGCTACACTTCCGGGAAGAGCTCTTTTTCCCCGCTGAGTTTTCCAGCAATCAATATCTGGACCAGCGAGGATGAAATGCTGATTTCCGCGGAGCTTCCCGGTATGAAAGCGGATGATATCGATCTCAATATCACAGCGGATGGGCTGATAATTAGTGGTGAAAGGACTCCGGATGAGATCGAAGAGGGAGCCAAGTATCACCGCAAAGAGAGGAGCTACGGGAAATTCAGTCGCTCTGTCCAACTGCCTTTCATGGTAGATCCCAATAAAACGAAAGCGATGTTTAGGAACGGGATGCTGGAAATAACCCTAACCCGGGCAGAAGCGGACAAGCCAAAAAAGATCGCTGTCAAAGTAGGATAAGAGATAGGATTTTTGGGTGAATGGAGGTAGATAAGATGACAAAAAAAGATGAAAAATCCATGCAGGTGACGGATCAGGAAATGGTAAAGAATGAGGATCTGGAAAGGACCCGCGAACGCCAATGCCTCGTGCCCAGGACTGATATCTATGAAACAGAAGATATGATCGTCTTGGTAGCGGACATTCCGGGTGTGGATAGGGACTCCCTGGATATTACCCTGGATAAAGGTGTTCTTTCTATCGATGCTTATAACTCCTCGACTGAGAATAAGGGATATTCAGTATCCTACAGTGAATATGTGCCGGGGGATTACCGCCGTCAATTCCGTCTGACGGGGGAGATTGCCCCCGATAGAATTGAGGCGATTGTATCAGATGGTGTATTGAAACTCAATTTGCCTAAAGCTGAGGAGGCAAAGATCAAGAAAATCCCCATCAAAGCAGGATAATATGGCCCCAGAAGTGCCTGACCACAGTCAGGCACTTTTATTTTCTCTTGCGCTGATTAACTTTGTGCACTTAGTGAGGGAAAGCAGAACTGCCACCCAGGATAGTGAAGAATCTCATCCAGCCCAACCGATCAGCTCAGACCCAACCACACCTGGCAAAGGAAATGAAAGGGACCGGCTCCAGGAATTTTTGATAACAGCCAATTGGTTCCGGTGGCTGGATCCTGTTTTATAGGCAAGCTATCTGTTTTATCTAGCAGTATTCCCTTGTTCTCTAACAAAACAAAAGATAGAATCAATCCAGCTCAACCCATTTCATCCTTAACAAGGAGGTCCCGGATGAAGGTCCAGATCTATACCATGCAATCTGTGGAGGAAGCCCTCCAGGTTGCTTCCCTGGGGGTGGACCACCTGGGACTGACCCCCAGCCAGATAGGCCTGCCGGGTGAGATCGATTTCTGGACTGCCCGGGAGATCGTTGAGAGTGTAGGTGACGCCGCTATATGCGTTGCACTAACGGTTGAGACAGACGAGAAAGAGATCATCCGCATGGCCCGGGCTGTTCAACCAGATATACTCCATCTCTGCAGCCTGGAAAACACTTTTCTTCCGGATGATGTGCGCCGGCTCCGCGAGGTACTTCCGGACCTGCCAATCATGCAAGCAGTATCTATAAAAGGCCCTGAAGCTCTGGAAACAGCCCGTGCCTACCAGGGAGTTGTCGATTACCTGATCCTTGATACACAGGCGCCTGATATCGCGGGGATTGGGGCCTCTGGCGAAACCCACGATTGGAATATCAGCCGGGAGATCGTTCGGGAAATTGATCTGCCGGTGATCCTGGCGGGAGGTTTGTCGCCCGAAAATGTTGCCCGGGCGATCGAGGAGGTCAATCCCTGGGGAGTGGATTCCCTGACCCATACCAATCAGGCTCTCTCCAAAGGCGGCTTTATTAAAGACCTGGGGAAGATCATATCTTTTATCGAAGCGGCCAAAGGCTCAGTCTAGATGAACAGGAAACCTGTCCTTGTGCTTGGCGATGTGAATGTGGACCTGGTGATCCCTTTGAGGTCCCTGGATGAGGATATAAACCAGCCCCGGTCGGAAACACTTATGCTTCATGGAGGAGGCACGGGGGGCAATTCGGCTGCAGCATTGGCCCGTCTGGGTGTGCCGGTGAGTTTTATGGGCACTGTGGGTGACGATGGATATGGACGCTGGTCTGTGATTGACCTTCAAAAAGAAGGAGTTGATACTCGCTATGTCCAATTCGTTGATCAGGCCTTCACGTCGATCGTTCTGGCTGTGATCCGGCCAGACGGTGAAAGGGAATTATTTGTCTGGCCAAATAAAGGCGGAGCCCACACCAGATTATCACCTGATTCGATCACACCAGATATTATCAGGTCTGCCTCCTGGCTGCATACAACCGGGATGTGTTTGAGAGAAAAGCCGGTCAGGACAACGCTGCTGAAAGCTATGCAGACAGCAAGAGATGAAGGCATTCCTGTATCCCTGGACATGAATTTACGGCTGGAATCCTGGGGGTTAGGGGACGAAATCCGGAAAGTATTTGATCAGGCCATCTCCCACTCGGATGTGGTATTCGGCAGCGGGAGTGATGAGATCATGCCTTATACCGGTCTGAGCTCCGTTCAGGCTGGAGCAAGGGAGCTATCCGGTGGTAAGAGAACAGTCATTGCCAGGTTGGGTCCTGATGGGGCACAGGTAGTGACTCCAGAAGGTCAATTCCTCAGTCCCGCTTTTGCAGTCGATGTTGTAGACACACTGGGCGCGGGGGATGCATTCAATGGGGGTTTTATTTGCGCCCAGCTGGGTGGTTTTGATCTGGAAGAAAGCGTCCGCTGGGGCAATGCGGCCGCAGGATTGAAAATCAGCCGGGTGGGTGCCAGAGGACTGCCTGATCGGAAGGACCTGATCGGATTCCTGGAGAGAGGGAAGGATTAGGTTATATGACTGGCCTGGGGCATAACCCGGACTCTTCGACGATTTCCGCTACCAGTTCTTCCTGGCGATAAGCCATAATATGTATACCAGAAACCCCCTCGATCTCTTGGATCTCTTCAATCAATTCAACACATATGCGCTTTCCTTCTTCCTGCTGCTTATCCTTTGGAGTCTTCTTGAGCCTGTGAATGAGCTCGTCTGGAATAACCACTCCGGGGACTTTTTCCCGCATATATTCTGCAGCTCCGGCTGATTTGAGCGGACCTACCCCGGCAAGGATATATGCTTGTTTATGCAATCCCAGGTCCCTCACCTGCCCCATATATTCCCTGAACCTGGCCAGATCAAAACAGTACTGGGTTTGAATGAACTGGGCTCCGGCGGCGATCTTCTTGGCCAGGCGCTGAGGGCGCCAATCATAAGGCGGAACAAAGGGATTTGCGACTGCTCCCAGGAAGAAACAAGGTGGGGAGGTGATTTTCCTGCCACTCAAGAAAACGGCTTCATCCCGCATGGTTCTGGCAGTCCTTAACAATTGAATGGAATCAAAATCAAAAACCCGCTTGGCTTCCGGCTGGTCTCCTGCGGTCACATCATCGCCGGTCAAACAGAGAATATTAAGCACACCCATAGCTGCCGCACCCAGCATATCTCCCTGGATGGCGATCCGGTTCCGGTCCCTGCAGGTGACTTGATAAACCGGTTCGTAACCTGCCCTGGTGAGTAAGGCACACATCGCCACGCTGGAAATATGCACATTGGCTCCGGATGCATCCACCGCATTGATGCCATCACATACATTTGCCAGGATGCTGGCTGCCCGATAAACATCTTCTGGGTCAGCGCTGTCGGGAGGATTTAATTCAGCTGTGACTGCAAAATGCCCCGCTCGCAGGATCTCCTCCAACTTGCTGCAGGGAGCTAATATCTCATTCACTTTGAGTTTGCTCCGTGATGAAATTTACATGGATATCCCGGGTATTTGCCCAACCTTCGGGTAGTTTGAGATCTAAACCGTGGAACATATTGATCCAGGAGGATGTTCCTTTGAGTTGATTGTTCATGGGCGGCTGAAGAGAGGCAAATTGATGGCCGTAGAGAGGCATGCGAAGCGAGCGGTTATAAGCATCGACCCAGGTGCAGACCATGTCGGGTTTTACCTCACAATGACTGTTGAGTCTGACGCCTCCACAGGGCCCATTCCGTAAATGCTTAGGGCAGTTCAGGGGGCAGGTCATGCCGGTACTGTGAAGGATGCACTGGCCGCACATCTTACAGTTGAAGACAGCTTTTTTTGTGACTTTTTCCGCAGCTATGATCAGCGGCTCACCACGACCGGCTGGCTTGAACCAGCGTTTAAGCGGTGATAAGCCAACTTCAAAGAGGTTGTAGACGATCTCTAAAAAATGGGGGAAGTTCTGCAGCCAACGTAACATGATCCACCTCAACCAATAATAACCCTAATTTCTGTGTCTGGTCCTTGATACCACTCTATTACTATACCAGATGACCGGAAAGAGATTCTGCAGACCTCCGGGATCTCCATTATCCCCAGGTGTATAATTTGGACAAATTGATTATTTCAATGAAGAGCTCATGTCTATCAAACCTCTACTGCCATGGGAAGACCCCCGCGTTTTTGAAATCAACCGCCAGCCTATCACAGCTTCTGCGGTCAGATATCCAGACCGGCGATCGGCCCTGAATAGTTCTGCCTCTGAGCGATACCTTTCCCTGAATGGATGCTGGAAATTTCATTTAGCAGCTACACCTGGGAAAGAACCTGTTGGCTGTTTTAGAAATGATTTTGATGATACAACCTGGGATGAAATCGAAGTTCCCGGCCTTTGGCAGCTTCAAGGTTATGGCACTCCGCATTACAGGAATATCGGCCTGCCGCCAGGAATTGGAGAGAAAAATCCGCCCGAGATCGACCCGAATCTGAACAGTGTCGGCTGCTACCGGAACAAATTCCAGATCCCTGAAAACTGGGATAGACAAAGGGTTTATCTGCATATCGGAGGAGTTAAGGCTGCCTGCCAGGTCTGGCTGAACGGCCAGGAAGTAGGATACAGCCAGGATTCCATGCTGCCAGCTGAATTTGATATTACACGATGCATCGAATCTGGAGATAACCATCTAGTTCTGCGTGTTTTCCGGTTTTGTGACGGCAGCTATCTGGAAGACCAGGATATGTGGTATCTGAACGGTATTTTCAGGGATGTATTCCTGTATGCTTCACCTCAGATCTGTATAGACGACTTTTATTTTAGATGTGAATTTGATCCGGCTTATCAAAACGCATCACTTGCCGCAGATGTGACAGTCGAATATTCACCATCTGAAGAAGCGAATTTCTTCCTGTTGATCGATTTGATCGATCCGGCTGGAACCGAGGTCTTTTCCCGGAGATTTGAGATCCTAATGTCGGGGGCGGGAAAATGTACTATCAATAGTGTTGAATCCATTGATTCTCCTGAGCAGTGGTCGGCAGAGAAACCATACCTTTACACCGTATTGATCAATTTGCAGGATGAAAAGGGTAATTCACTTGAGGTGATCTCATCAAAATTTGGATTCAGGGTGGTTGAGATCAAAAACCAACAGATTCTATTAAATGGCAAGCCCATTTTGATCAAAGGGGTCAACCGGCATGACTTTGATCCCAGGCGGGGATACGCGGTTTCCAGAGAATCCATGGAAGCCCAGATAAAACTGCTCAAGCAGTTTAACATCAACGCGGTTCGCACTGCCCACTACCCCAATGACCCTTATTTTTATGAGCTCTGTGACCGTTACGGAATCTATGTCATGGATGAAGCCAACCTGGAATCGCACAATTTCACCAAGCATTTACCGCGGGATAAAGAGGAATGGCGTGAAGCTGCTATCTCCCGGGGAGAGAGGATGGTCCTGAGGGACCGCAACCATCCCTCGATCATCTTCTGGTCACTGGGAAACGAAGCAGGATCGGGGGAGGTTTTTCGGCAAATGCGTGAAGCGATTATAAGTTTGGATCCAACCCGACCGATCCATTATGAAGGAGCCTATACCTACCCAGACTCAGATGTAGTGAGTTTGATGTACCCTTCACCTGCTTTCCTCGATAAATTGGCCCGCGGAAAAGGTCCCCTGTGGTTCTTCAAGGCAGAAAGTAGCTTTGGGCGCCCGGTCTGGCCGCGCTGGTATCGGGATAAACCCATTCTTGTCTGCGAGTATGCCCACGCCATGGGCAACAGTATCAGCAGGCTGGACAAGTTCATGGAGATCTTCGAAAAATACCCCCACTGCGCGGGAGGTTATATCTGGGATATGATCGACCAGAGCCTGATCCGTGAAGGAGATGACGGTTCGGAAGAGTGGACCTACGGGGGAGACTGGGGTGATGAGCCCAATGATGGCAATTTCTGCATCAACGGCCTGTTCCAACCAGACCTCAAACCTAATCCTCATTCATATGAGGTTCAAAAGGTATATCAACCGTTGTCAGTGGAACCTGGAAATCTATTTGAAGGGGAAGTTATCCTCCATAACAAGAACAGCTTCGCCAAATTGGAGGACCTTGAGATTCGCTGGACACTGACCCGGAACGGGTATTCAGCACAATCGGGGTTGCTGCCAATTCCCGAGCTGGAAGCGGGGCAAAAAGGGACTGTCCAGGTCCCTTATCAACTACCAGAGCAGGAGACAGGGGAGTACCATCTATTGCTGGAGTTTATCCTCCTTGAGGACACCGCCTGGGCTAAAAAGGGCTATCGGGTCGCCTGGGAGCAACTAGGCCTTCCCGCGCTGGCTCAGGTAGAAGAGATTTCTCCCCCCTCCGAGCCGCTGACGACACCGTTGATCATACATCCCAGAGAGGATGTGTTGGAGCTGCTCATCAAGGACGTTAAAATCAGCTACCACACAGGAAGCGGATTTTTGCATTACCTGGAAAACCAAGGCCTTCCCCTGCTGGTAGGTCCCCTGCGGCCCAATTTCTACAGGGAAGTGGATAATGATCTCCTGCCTGAGACCCTGGCGCCGGGCGTGGGAGGTTTATTCTCTCTCAATAGGAAATGGGCATCCGCTAATGGAGAGCTGAAGCTTGTGGATTTCCAGGTTGAGAGAGAAAATGCTGGAAATGTCCTGATTTCAACCCAATACAGTCTCCCCCAGGGACGATCCCCCTGTTGGATCTCCTATCATATCAATATCGATGGAGAGATCGTGGTTCGCTGTGAATTGCGCCCCCGTCATGAAATGGTTCGGCTTGGCTTGCAGGTCCCTATCAATCAGGTTTTATCGCAAACGACCTGGTATGGAAAAGGACCTCATGAGACCATGCCGGACCGAAAGCGAAGCGGAATGGTTGGTGTACACTCTCTGCCCAGTGGTCAGCTGCATCATTCCTATATCCGTCCCCAGGAGAACGGGAATAGGTCCGATGTCCGCTGGATAAGATTTGCTGACAAAAAGGGGCGTGGATTCCAGATCCAGCACCTGGATGACCAGTTGATTAATTTCAGCCTCTGGCCTTATACTCAGCGGGACTTGTTGGAAGCCAGGCATATCCACGATCTCCCGGTACGTGATGTATATACATTGAATATCGACCTGGCCCAGAGGGGAGTCGGAGACCTGTTCAGTTTGATGTATGGCCGTGATCAAGAAACCCGGCTGAAAAAGGGGATGACGTACCAATTTGGCTTTCGGATCACACCTTTTTCCGGAGAAGAGAGCTGGTAAGCCACTCAACTCCTGGTCCATTATCGGAAAATCTTAATTAGTTTTGAGGGCCATATACTATCCTTATTAACAATTCTGTAACATGGACAGGATTGGTGTGTTACATATAATAGAATATCTGGTGTAAAGGGTAGGCCTATGTTGATACCAAATAATGCCATTATTGTTGGTGTGGGAGCGGTCATCCTAATCGCGGGTTTGATTTACGCGCTCAGGATTGTGTTCTTGTTGAGGAACTTTGGCCTGGCCAGGCCCTGGATATTGCTTTCAGCCATGATCGGTTTCTTTTTCTTGGGATATATTTTCATTGCATTATTATTCCTTGATATTGCCATGATACCTGCCATTACCATGGAGGGTTTGGTGACGGCCATCTTCTTTTTCGGTGCTGTATTTGTCACCATATTGTCAGTCCTTAATTTCAATCTTTTTGGAGATATCTTTGGGAAAGGGATTGATGACACGAAGGCGTTCAGGATCTTTGCGGAATATATTAGCATGCCGGCTCGCAAAGTGATGGCAATGACCCGCCCCGAATATTCAGTTGCCTGCGATATATGCGGTGGCGATGTGAAATATTCCATCCCGGAGCTTGTTCGTTCCCACCCCCGGATTGACCGCGGCGTGGTTGTGGATAGAGCTATGGGAGGAACAAATTACCGGTTTTATGTACGACACTATTGTGATAAGGAGTTAAGGGAAATTCCCGTTCGCCATGACAATCAGTTTGAATACCGATCACACCGACCTTCACGTCCCGTATAATGATGTTATGTCCGAAAAAGTTACTGGTTATGTGATGTTGGTAGGTAACGGGGCAGTGGGCAAGACAACTGTCTCCAAGGTGCTGGCATTAACAAATAAGGGTGGTGCGCCTAGTGAGGATTTCCTTTCAGGTATCCGGAAAACCAATAATCTGGAATACGAGTTCATCACCACTGAGCAGCAGATCGGAAATAAAGGATATTCCGTTACGCTTCAATTCCTAGTTCCGCCAGGACAAAAGAAGGGAGATGGTGATCCGGCCGGCCGCTCCTTTGAGGAAGTGATCGATATCTTTCGGCCAACCATCCATCGCCTTGATGTAGTCTTGTTCACCTACGATTTGACCAGCATGGAAAGTTTCCATGATCTGGTCTATTGGATTGATGGTGTTGGAGACTTGTTGAATGATACTTCTCATTTCATCCTGCTTGGTACTCATTTGGATCGTGGGGATGGTATCGAGATAACTCGGGGTGATATTGAGGAAGGGCTGGAATACCTGGCGGGAGAAATGAGGTCCATGCGGCCCAGCTGGAAAGGGAAGTTCGCCAGGCTGGAAGTATCGAATTTGACTGGTGAGAACCTTGACTCCTTATTATATTACCTGGCCGGGAGTGTGATCAGCTCGAGGAATATGCAGTTATAGACGGAGTAAATCCATTCGCAGAAAAAGAGGACTTGTCTGAATGAATCCAGACAGGTCCTTTTGAGTTAATTATTGTGAGAGTGGCAGGTATAATCTGAAGCATTTGCCGAGCAGGAAAAGATGAAACTACGATAAAATAAACAACCTGGATAAATGATTCGGGGATAGAAAAAATATGAGTGAGAATTGGACAGCGACCAATATTCCAGATCTATCTGGAAAAATTATCGTCATAACGGGTGCTAATAGCGGCATTGGATATGAATCAACCCGGGAGCTGGCCCGAAAAGGCGCTCAGGTGATCCTTGCCAGCAGGAATCCCATCAAGGCTGAACGAGCCATCAAAAGGATTATGGATGAAATCCCAACCGCAAAACTGAGATTTATTGAACTGGATCTGGCCAGCCTGGAATCCATTCGAGGATTTACTGACAAATTCAAGTCGAAATTCACCAGATTGGATATTTTGTTAAATAATGCCGGAATCATGCTGATTCCGTATGGAAAAACAAAAGATGGGTTTGAAAATACTGTCGGTACGAACCACCTGAGTCATTTTGCATTAACTGGCCTCTTGTTGGAACGACTTAACGAAACCCCTGGCGCAAGGGTGGTTAATGTTGCCAGCAATGCTCATTACAGGGGGAAGATGGATTTTGATGATCTTCTGTTTGAAGGTAGAAATTCCTATACTCCCATGAAAGCATACAGCCGTTCCAAGCTGGCCAATTTGTTATTTACCTATGAGCTTCAGCGGCGATTTGAATCTGGGGGATATGATGTGATGGCTTTGGCTGCCCATCCCGGGATATCAGCCACAGAACTGGCGAATCATCTATTCTTCAATCTGATATCGTGGCTGATCCAGCCCGCAATGAGATTGATCTTCCAGAGTTCTGCGATGGGAGCTCTTCCCAGCTTGAGGGCAGCTGTGGATCCTGGCGCACGGGGCGGTCAATATTATGGCCCGGATGGGAAAGGGGAACGGGCTGGTTATCCTGTTCTTGTCGATTCCAATTCAGCATCCAAAAATGTAGATGACGCCCGTACCCTGTGGGCGATATCTGAAGATTTAACAGGTGTAAGGTATCTGGATTGATCGAGGAAGATCATCCATCCCCAGCCTATCCCACCTATTATCTTTGAGAGTTACTTGCTCTTCTTTTTTTCCCTGCTTTCAACCACACTCTGGAACACTATAAAGAAGGCAAAACCAGCCAGGCTGAGGTAACCGAGCCAGTCGTTTCCCAGGCGAGTGTAGAGGGGGTTTTTCTCCGCTAGCGTAACGTCAGCGATCACCACTTCACTGCTTCCTTCTTTACTACGGACATCCGCTAGGATCTTTCCATGAGAATCGGTGATCATGGTGTAATATCCGCGGTCTGCGTTCACTAGCGGCACCTGGTTTTCAACGGACCGCATCACAAAATGGGTCCAGTTCTGTTCTGAGATCCCCACAGTAGTGTCATAAGAGGGGTTGCCAAGCAATTGGACTCCCCGGCTGACTGTGCCCCTGGCAGAGTCTGTAAAGACGCCATCCATGCAGATGATGGATCCCAGTTTCCCGTAGGGAGTGTCATTGACTGGGAATGTTCCGGCACTGACGGTCCGAGGTTCTCCAAAGGCATGCTGTTTGCCGTAGATGGGTGAAAAGCTGCCATCTGGGCTGATCAATACGGTTTCATTATGCCAACCTGCATCATCGTGATAGGCGTAGGTGAAGTAAAGGTAAATCTCTGATTCCCTGACCAGGGATAGGACCCGTTCGGTATATTTCTCTTGGGGATCAAAACCAAAGGCCATTTCAGGCACATAAGCTATCCTGGCGCCATTTTGAGCAGCTTCCATGACCTGGCTCTCCAATAATTCCAATCTCTCTTCCTGGCCGGCATCTTCAACTTGATGTCCAGGTCCATCCAGATCCATATGCAGGGCTGCTACCCGAACGGTTTCTGTGCCTTGGGGGTCCTGGTTGAGGATCACCAGGCTAACTGCTACCCAGCCGGCCAGGATAACCACTGTCCCAACCGACCATTTGATTGCGGCTCCAGGATCAACTGGAACAGTATCATCGGCTGGCCATTTTTTATCCATCCAGGCCATGATAATCTGCGCCAGGGCAACGTTCACCAGGATTACCAGCAGGTTCAATCCGTAAATGCTGAATATTGAAATGGGTTGGATCAACCAGGGCTGGCTGGCCAAAGGATTTGCGGCAAACCCCATCGTACCCAGGAACGGAATAAAGCTGCGGATCATTTCAAATCCTACCCAGGCGGCCAGTCCCTGCAGGATGAACCAGCGGAACCCGGTCAATTCGTGGAATTTCCTTTCAGTGCTGGTAAAAAAAGTAAAGATCGCAACAATGAATCCCATATGCAGCAGCCAGATGGGAGCCCCTTCGATATTGAAGATCCTGTAGAGGAAGGGCCATAACCAGCCGCCTATTGCCAGAGTTGGCGCCAGGGCAGACCACTTTAATGGAAGTAATCGATGCTGGGCTACCAGGTATAAAGTGACTGCAATGAACATCAGCGGCCAGATATTGAGGGGTGGGAATGCGAGATAAAAAGAAGCGGCGCTTAAGATCGACAAGATAATTCCAGCAACTATCCTTTTCTTGTTCATCTTCTACTCCTTGGACCTATTTCACTGAAGATTGACCCAATAAGATATTTACCTGTTGAGGTATCAAGTCTATCTGTTTTTATTTTGCGTATGGAAAGGACTGCTTCAGTCACAAACGCTAAAGCAACTTATCAAGAATTATTTCTGTTTGGAAATGAAACCGGTTTGATTTTGATCACTCATTGTGTATTGACATCATACATTGAATCTATCGTACTGTAAAACGGTAAAGATAGGTTTAGGGTATTTATTCCGTAGGAGAAACCATGACACGTCCAGAAATCTCCCGGCCCAGGGTGATCTCCTTTCCACCCAGGAGCAATGTAAAAGGACCGTTGTAGGGAGCCTCATCGATCACAGATAATCTAGACCCGGGAAAGATCCCCTTCTCTTCCAAATGTTCGCAAAGGGTCTGTTCGGGCTGGTCGATGCGGATGACTTCTACATTCACCTCGAACTCAACCTGGTTAAGAGGTGTGGCAGGCTGTTCCGCCACCTGGCAATCGGGGTCAGGGATGGGGTGCCCGTGGGGGCAGACCGTTGGGTTGCCCAGGAAGTCCGCCAGGGCTTCAGTTGCCTCAGCATCAGTGGCATGTTCCAGCCGGCAGGACATATCGTAAACTTGCGACCAGCGGATTTTCAGGTGATCGGCCAGGAAACGGCCCCATAAGCGCTGCCTGCGCACGACCGTGAGTGCCCGCTGCAGCCCGGACTCGGTCAGGGCTACGCCTTTATAGGGTGTATGGGTGATCAGTTTGTGTTCTTCCAGTCTTTTGACCATTTCTGTGGCTGAGACCGGGGATATTCCCATACGGTTCGCCAGCAGCGAGACTGGAACAAGCTCCTTGCCGTTTGTCAGCTCGTAGATCGATTTTAAATACATTTCCCTGCTTTCTGATACGGGCATGTAGCTCCTTCCTGAGAGATTTCCGTGTGTGGTTTTGATTATAAACCTATCATAGCCGTTGTGAAGGTTGGCACAAGTAATATTTTATGGTATACCTTATAAATAATTATAAGTGATCTATGTAAAAAAGAGGTGACACGAAGTATATGCCTGTCTTCACGTTAGATAAATTGGTTCCCGGGGAATCAGGTAGGGTTGTTCACATCCACGGCAGGGGGCCAGTAAGGCGCAGATTGGTGGACATGGGATTTAGCCACGGCGCGGTGATTGATATGGTTAAGACTTCCCCGCTTGGTGATCCAGTGGAATATCGATTGCGTGGTTATCACCTCTCCCTGCGAAAATCTGAAGCGCAGACCATTGAAGTTGAGCTGCTGGAAGGCCACCACCCCAAGAAAGAGCCTGAGGAACACTCGCGATCGATTTTCCCGTTGGCTAAATGTAAAGCCGGCCAGCAGGTGGTCATAGTCCGAACCAGAGGCGGAAGGGGTCTAGCTAACCGTTTGAGGGGATTGGATCTGGAGGTAGGTACAGTCCTGCAAGTAATTCGGAATGATTTCCCTGGTCCGATCATACTATCAGTCAACCAGGGAGACAGGCTGGTTTTGGGCAAAGGTATTGCCAGGCATATCCTGGTTCAACATTGTTGAAGGCGGCTGGTAAAAGGCAGAATCGATGACAAAAACAATAGCCCTGGCAGGGAACCCGAATGTTGGCAAATCCACCCTTTTTAATGCCTTGACTGGCTCCCACCAGCATGTTGGCAACTGGCCCGGCAAAACTGTTGAAAAGAAGGCTGGGCGGCTTCGGCTCGGGGATGAGGAAGTGCTGGTTGTTGACCTGCCCGGAACCTACAGTCTGACAGCCTATTCAATTGAGGAGATCATAGCTAGGGATTTCATTGTAAATGATAAACCCACAGCTGTGATCGCAGTGGTTAATGCTGCCAATTTGGACAGGAATCTATATCTGGTCACACAGTTGATCGAGCTGGGAATGCCTGTGATTGTGGCATTGAATATGACAGACGTTGCCAAAAGGCGCGGGCTGCAAATCTCCTTGACTGGATTGTCGGAGCGCCTGGGGGGCATTCCCGTTGTGGAAACAGTAGGAAACCGCAGCGAGGGGCTTGAGGACCTGATCCAGGCTATTCAATTAGTTATCGAATACCCTCACACAGGGAATATCAAGACCAGTTTCAGCGGGATCCTGGGAACAGAGTTCCAAATACTACGATCTGAAGTTGAAAATCAGACCGATCTGGTAGAAATATACCGGCCTGACTGGTTGGCAACCAAGCTGCTGGAAGGCGACCAGTCGGTGATCTCTGCCCTTGAAAGGAAAGGATCAGGCACATTGCTGGAATCCGCTAAGAGGGCTCGGGAGCGGATCGAAGAAGGCACAGGTGAAAACCCGGAGATCTTGATCGCCGATCAACGCTATCAATTTGTGGACCGGGTCATTGAATCTGCAGTGGAAAAGCCCAGAGAAACCATCATCACCCGGTCGGAAAAGGTGGATGAGATTGTCACTCACCGAATCTGGGGATTACCGATCTTCTTATTATTGATGTGGCTTGTGTTCCAATTCACCTCCAATGTCAGTGCGCCTTTCCTGGATTGGGTGGATGTATTCATCAATGGGTTCATCTACCGCTGGACCGGGCATTTCCTGGAACTTATTGGACTTGGTGAGCACTGGTTTGGTTCTTTGATCATAGATGGGGTGATTGCTGGCGTCGGGGGAGTGCTGGTTTTTATTCCTGTGCTGCTCTTTCTCTATCTGGCGCTCGGAGTTCTGGAGGATTCTGGATATATGACGCGGGCGGCATTTGTGATGGACCGGGTCATGCGCTGGATGGGCCTGCACGGCAAAAGCTTCCTGCCCATGATCGTAGGCTTTGGATGCACGGTTCCAGCTGTATACGCGACCCGGACCCTGGAGAATGAAAAGGACCGCAAACTGACCGCCTTCCTGGCAACTTTTATGAGCTGCGGCGCGCGGCTCCCGGTTTATGTAGTTTTTGGTGCGGCTTTTTTCGGGGCAGCATCAGGCTCCCTGGTATTCGGAATGTACTTCTTGGGGATCGTGATCGCCCTGATAACGGGCCTTGTGATGAAGAACACGGTCTACAGGAGCAGCCCTCCGGCGCCATTTGTGATGGAGCTTCCTCCTTACCGGATTCCCCGGCCTAAAGATATCTGGATGCAGATGTGGGAGAGGACTCAGGGATTTCTGATTAAATCGGGAACGGTCATCCTGGGTGTGTCTGTCGCCCTGTGGCTGCTGATGGCCATCCCGGCTCATCCTGATACTGGTGCTTTTAATGATGTGGGGGCTGGTGATAGCCTGTTTGGCCGGGTAAGCGGATTGATCGCTCCTGCTTTTAAGCCTGCGGGATTCGGATCCTGGCAGTCCACTGGTTCTTTGATGACAGGCATTCTGGCAAAGGAAGTCATTGTCAGCACCATGAGCCAGATCTACGTGGGTGAAAGCCATACCGGGGAGGAGCAGAACAGCACATTCAGGGAGGAGCTGGGATCGGTAACCGTGAATTTTGGACGAGCAGCTATCCTGACTGCCCAGGAGGCCTGGAATATCCTGCCCCGCACCATCAGTTTGATCCCCTTTGTGAATATCGGGGACCTGGATATCTTCCCGGCCAATAACCAGGAGGAAGACACCACACGGTTGGAGGGCTCCCTGATCGGAGCATTTGCTGTCACCGGTGGTTCGCCTGAAGCCGGGCCTATCGCTGCTGTGGCTTTTAATGTCTTTGTGCTGCTTTATATTCCCTGTGTTTCAGCAGTATCTGCCATGCGCCAGGAATTTGGCCGACGCTGGATGTGGGCTCAGATCACCTATACGCTGGCCATTGCCTGGGGGATGGCAGTACTTGTTTTCCAGATTGGCAAGATCATATTTTTATAAGTGAAGGAATTGATGGGTAAATCCAAACTTGGGCAATTACTGGATTGCTTTGCGGGATCCCCGGGGGGGCTCTCACTACCTGAACTGTCCAGAGAGATGGGTATATCTCCGGGCCAGACGGAGAGTATGGTGGAGTTTTGGCTCAGAAAAGGACGCATCCGGATCTCGCCTGAGGAGGCAGATTGCGGGACTTGCGGGAAGAATCTGGATTGTCCCTTTATGATGGAAAGGCCCAGATCCTATGAGCTTGTTAAAGACTAAACCCGGGGAGGATGCCAGCTCCAGAATCCCCTCACATACTATCATCGATCATTTATGAATGAATAAATGAACGCCAGGAGAGATCCTGGCGTTCTACCTTTTTGATCCCTATCAGGTTGAGGATTGGAGAGAGTTTCCCCGGTACGTTTTGAGATAACCAAAATTGACCAGCTGACGTTTCTTTTCATCCCAGAGACGATAACAAAGTGATTTCAGGCTGGATAAAAGATTAATTGGTGTTACCTGGAAAATTGGATTCTCTCGATGGCATCTTTCCAATAAATAATTCGGAATCCGGGGGCTCAGATGATGAATGTGGTGAAATCCGATATTGCCGCTGAACCACTGAAGGATAGGGGGCAGTTGATAAAACGAACTGCCTTCCAGTCCAGCTTTCAGAAAGTCCCATTCTTTGGCCCTCTCCCAGTACACTCCCTCAAATTGATGCTGGACATAAAATAGCCAGACACCAGCTGTTGAAGCTACCCAGATCACAGGGAGTTGGATGAGCAGGTAATTCTTAAAGCCTATGACCAGGCTCATTACAACTATCAATCCAGCTACAGCCAGGTTAGTCCAATGAACGCTGTTTTGTTCCCGCTTTTTGAATTTTGTACTGGGTATTCGGTGAAGGATCAGGAAGGTCAACAGCGGGCCCACACCAAACATGATCACGGGATTTCGGTAAACACGATAGAAAAGACGTTTCCATTTGGAGGCTTCCAGGAATTCCTCCACAGTCATGGTCCAGACATCGCCCACACCGCGTTTATCCAGGTTTGCTGCAGTGGCATGGTGCACAGCATGACTTTGGCGCCATTGGAAGAAAGGGGTGAAGACCAGCACTCCCAGGATGGATCCAACCCAATGGTTGGCTTTGGCACTTTTGAAAAAAGACCAATGCCCGCAGTCGTGGAGAAAAATAAAGAGACGGACTACCAATCCGCCTGCAGGAATGGCCAGAGCCAATACCAGCCAGTAGGATATCTCCATTGCGAAAACCATCAAGACCCACAATCCAATATAGGGCACAAGGGTGTTAACCAACTGCCAGATACTTTTCCGGATATCCGGATTCTGGTAGTTATTGACAATTTTACGCCAGGTTTTCGAAGCAGTTCTGCCAGTCGATTCAAGGGTCCTCATCGATAATCCTCCTGATTGGGGTTAACCCAAAAAACACATTCACATTCGAGGAATGCTATTGTGATAGTTTTTAACTGGAATAATGCCTATGGAAAATGCGGAATGATAATTTCAGTATAATTCTTCAAATGTCCTACGTCTAGATAAGTAGTGATTGGAGTCATTTTAGCTCTAATTATCCGCCATCGAAGAGGGCGGTTTTCAGTTTTTTTGCCGGCTTTCCACTTTTCCAATTTGGATTTTCATCATTCCATGATTGAAAAGATCCCATCACTTCTGAATTCAGGACTGAATATAAATATTTATTGCTGCTATCAGCGCCGGGGGGATCCAAACCAATCCGTATTTTCCATAGGAAATTATTCTTATCGAGAACAAGAAAACCTTCTTGATTACAGTTCCACTACTGCTATAATTCTTGGGACTTCAAGGAGATAACACTGTGCAATACCGCAAAATGGGATCACTGGATTGGGAAGTTTCCGCCCTCGGTTTTGGTTGTATGCGTCTGCCCTCCCGCAGGTTCAGCCTGATGGGAGCCGACCTGGAAGAATCCAAACGGATCATTCGCTACGGGATTGACCGAGGGATCAATTATATTGATACCGCCTGGCCCTACCACATGGGGGAGAGCGAAAAAGTCCTGGGAGAGATCCTGCAGGATGGCTACAGGGATAAGGTCAAGCTGGTCACTAAGCTTCCCATGTTCCTTGTGCGCAGGCCGGCTGATTTTGATCGCTTTCTGAATGTGCAATTGGAAAGATTGCAGACGGACCATATTGATATCTACCTTTTCCATTCCCTCAATGCGGGAGCATTCCAGAAGGTGAAGCAGCTGAATTTGCTCGCGAAGATGGAAGAAGCCCAGCGCCAGGGACGGATCGGCAAGATTGGTTTTTCATTTCATGATACTTATCCGGTTTTCAAGGAAATCATTGATCATTACTCCTGGGATATGGCACAGATCCAGTACAACTATATGGATACCTGCCTGCAGGCGACCACAGAGGGATTGGTATACGCCCATAACAAAGGCATAGCGATGGTGATCATGGAGCCAGTGAAGGGGGGTACCCTGGCCAACCCACCCAGGGAAGCGGCAGAGGTGATCGCGGGATCTTCAGTAAAACGGGCGCCTGTTGACTGGGCGCTGCAGTTCTTATGGAACCGACCAGAAGTTGCCACGGTGCTGAGCGGGATGAGCAATATGCAGCAGGTGGTTGAAAACTGCGACAGCGCCGATCGATCCGGGATCCATTCACTTTCCGCAGAGGAAAACCAGGTCATTTCCCGACTGGCAGAGATCTACCAGCAGAAAATCCTGGTGCCCTGCACAGGTTGTGAATACTGTATGCCCTGTCCCCACGGTGTTAATATCCCCCAGAATTTTGCCCTGCTTAACAACTATTCGATTGACGATAGCAGGATCCGCCGTTTCCAGACCCGACGATCTTACCGTAGATTGGCCGCTGGTCCACCCAAGTTAGACCTGGATAATCCCAACGGAAACGCTTCAGTCTGCACAGAATGCGGCATATGTGTGGAAAAATGTCCCCAGGAGATCAATATCCCGGTCGAGTTGGAGAGGGTGAATGCCATCCTGGGTAAGCGAGAATCTATCGCGAAATATTTCCCCTAGCGGGCAAATCACATCCTGGCTTCGACCGTAAACGAACCTGATATTCTCCCTTGACATTTCTTAATTCCTCTATATAATTAAGCCTGCTTAAATATTAAACGAGGTGAAATATGCTCGGAGAGGACGTTTTTTACACCACATTTCGAGATTGGACCGAATTATTCATGCAGCGTTCCATGCATGGATATATCCATTATGTCCGCGAGAAAGGTTTGCGGATGTCTGTGATCGGTACACTTCACCACCTCAAGCGGGCAGACCATGTCGGCGTATCCGATCTAGGGGAACATCTGGGTGTCAGCAGCGCCGCTGCCAGCCAGATGCTGGACCGCTTGGTGGAGACAGGATTGATAACTCGCGCTGAGGATCCAAGAGATCGACGGATGAAAAGGATCACCATCACAGACGCCGGATCAAAGATCCTGGAAGAAAGTGTCAATGCCCGCCTCAACTGGTTAAAGGAACTGGGAGAGCGCTTCAACAATGACGAAAAAGAACAGCTCACAGCTGCAATGCGGCTGATGATTGAAAAAGCACGGGAAGACTAATATCGCTCCCGGTATCGAATAGAGGAGTTTTATTCATATGCGTCGATTATTAAAATACTTAAAACCATACCTGATTCCGATCATCCTTTCTATCGGCTTGTTATTTGTGCAAGCCAATGCCGAATTGGCCCTGCCGGATTACCTTTCCCGGATTGTCAACAACGGCATCCAGCAGAACGGGGTTGAGGATGCCGTCGCCCTGGCATTCAGGCAGGAAACGCTGAACCGGTTGACGTTATTCATGAAACCTGAGGACGGGCAGGTTGTCCTAGAAAGCTATCAATTGATTGGGCCTGATGCTCCAGAAGCGGCTGATCTTATTGGAGATTTTCCCCTGCTGGAAGAGCAGAGCATATATGTATTGCAGGATGTGGACCCGGAAACGGAAGAGCGGCTGAATGGCATCCTCGGCAAGGCTTTGTTGGCCTATTCCGGGCTGCAGCAATTGCTGGCTGATCCATCTGCTATGGCCTTGATGGGGGAGCAGATGCAGATCGATCCCTCGCTGATCCCGGCCGGGATGGACATTTTCCAGGTGCTGGAAAACCTGCCTTCTGCTACCCGCTTGGCGCTGGCTTCCCGGTTGGAGGATACCTTTGCTTCCCTGGGTGATAGTATGATCACCCAGATGTCTGTGGGAGCGGTCAAGCAGGAATATGAAGCGCTGGGGATGGACCCTGAGCAGCTTCAGAGGAATTATATTCTCAATACTGGCGGCATGATGCTGCTGATTTCTGTTCTGGGAGGTATCTGTACGATAGGGGTGAGTTACTTCGCCTCGCGGACAGCGGCTGGCGCTGCCAAGGATATTCGTAAGGATGTATTTGAAAAAGTAGAAAGCTTCACCAGCGCCGAGTTTGACAAGTTCTCAACTGCGTCCTTGATCACTCGTTCTACTAATGATGTCACCCAGGTGCAGCGGGTAATCTTCATGTTTTTGCGCATGGTTGTCTATGCACCCATTCTCGGAGTTGGTGGCGTGATCCGTGCTGTGGAAAAAAGCGCCAGCATGTGGTGGCTGATCGCTATCGCGGTGGTTGCTCTCCTGGCATTGATCATTATCGTCTTTTTAATTGCAGTCCCCAAATTCAAATTAATGCAGGATTTGATCGACCGCTTGAACCTGGTTACCAGGGAGAACCTTTCGGGCATGATGGTGATCCGGGCCTTCAATAAACAGGAAGCGGAAGGCCAGCGCTTTGACCTGGCAAACCGGGATCTGACAGATACCAGCCTGTTTGTGGCTCGAGTGATGGTGACCATGATGCCCTTGATGATGGTATTGATGAATGGGCTTTCTCTGGCCATCATCTGGGTTGGATCCCACCAGGTTGCCGAGGCCGCCATCCAGGTCGGGGATATGATGGCCTTTATGCAGTATGCCATGCAGATCGTGATGGCTTTCTTGATGATGTCCATGTTATTTATCTTCCTGCCCCGGGCAGCAGTATCCGGAGACCGGATTGCTGATGTGCTGGAAACAGATATTGTCATTCAGGATCCCAAGGAGCCTAGGAATTTCCCGCAGCCTTTCAAAGGAGAAATCGAATTTCAAGATGTATCTTTCAGATACCCCGATGCCGAAGATGATGTAATCCATAATATAAGTTTTAAGGCCCTTACGGGTAAGACTACCGCCTTTATTGGCTCAACCGGATGTGGAAAATCCACAGTGATCAACCTGATCCCCCGCTTCTACGATGTCACTGATGGGAGGATCTTATTGGATGGGGTTGACATCAGGGATGTGCGCCAGAGTGAGCTGAGGGACAAGATTGGTTATGTGCCTCAGAAGGGCACGCTATTTTCCGGCACGATCGAAACCAACCTGCTTTATGCGGATCCAAAAGCCAGTCAGGAAACTATCAGGGAGGCTTTGGATATCGCCCAGGCAAGTGAATTTGTGTTTGATTCCGAAGAAGGTCTGGAATCTGATATCTCCCAGGGAGGAACGAATGTCTCGGGGGGACAAAAGCAGCGCCTGTCGATCGCCCGGGCTCTGATCAAAAAGCCGCCGATCTATATCTTTGATGACAGCTTTTCTGCTCTGGACTTTAAAACAGATTCCACATTACGTGGAGAGCTGAAAAAGAAGACTGGTGAGAGCACGATCTTGATTGTCACGCAACGTGTGGCTACCGTTAAGAACGCCGATCAGATCATCGTTCTGGATGAAGGCAAGGTGGTTGGTAAGGGAACCCACAAGGAATTGATGGTTACCTGCGAGACCTATCAGGAGATCGCGTCTTCGCAGTTGAGCAAGGAGGAACTCGCATGACAATGCATGGAGGAGGTACACCCTCATCAACGCGTAGAGGATCGGGAGGTCCGATGCGCCGCGGCGGACCCATGGCGATGATGAAAGGGGATAGCGCCAGGGATTTCAAGGGAACCATGAAAAAGCTTCTGGACTATCTAGGAGCATATAAAGTGGGGATTGTGATCGTTTTGGTCTTTGCTATCGCATCGACTATCTTTACCATTGCTGGCCCGAAGATCCTGGGAAGAGCCACCACTAAACTTTTTGAAGGAGTAATGGCGTCTATTTCCGGTTCAGGCGAAGGGATTGATTTTGATGCCATCGGGCAGATCTTATTATTGACTGGTGGATTGTATCTGGCTTCAACCCTGTTCAGCTTTATCCAGGGTTGGATCATGTCTGGAATTTCGGTCGATATCACCTACCGGTTCCGGAAAGATATCGTTGACAAGATCAACCGAATGCCGTTTAAGTATTTTGACAATACCAGCCAGGGAGAAGTTCTCTCCCGGATCACAAACGATGTGGATACTGTCAACCAAACACTTAATCAAAGCCTTTCACAGATGATCACTTCTGTGGTATCTGTGATTGGTGTGATGGTGATGATGTTCACCATCAGCTGGAAAATGACCCTGGTTGCCCTGACCATCATCCCCCTCTCAGGACTGGTTGTAATCCTGGTAGTCCGCCAATCACAGAAGTATTTTGATCAGCAGCAGGAATACCTGGGTCATGTCAACGGTCACGTAGAAGAAATGTTTGGCAGTCACCTGGTCATGAAAGCCTTTAACGGTGAAGCTGACAGTGTCCGGAAATTTTCAGGTCTGAACGATACACTTTATCTCTCAGCCTGGAAATCGCAATTCCTCTCCGGTTTGATGATGCCTGTGATGAGGGTGGTTGGCAACCTGGGGTATGTGGGAATTTCCATCCTGGGAGGCTACCTCGCCATACAGGGCACGATCACAGTTGGAGATATCCAGGCATTTATCCAGTACGTGAATGCTTTTACCCAGCCGATCACTCAGATAGCTAATATTTCCAATATTCTCCAGCAGACCGCTGCTGCCGCAGAGCGGGTCTTTGAGTTCCTGGAGGAGGATGAAGAGGTCTCAGAAGTGGAGGATGCTGTTCAGCCTGATGAGATCAAGGGCCATGTTGAGTTCCGCAATGTGCAGTTTGGCTATGATCCGGATGAGATCATCATCAAAGATTTCTCTGCGGATATCCAACCCGGCCAGAAGATCGCCCTGGTTGGCCCCACAGGTGCAGGTAAGACCACTATGGTCAAGCTGCTGATGCGCTTCTATGATGTCAATCAAGGAGCCATCCTGGTAGATGGCCACAATATCAAGGACTATAAACGTGAGGACCTGCGGTGTCTGTTCGGGATGGTGCTTCAAGATACCTGGCTCTATAACGATACCATTCTGGAAAATATCCGCTATGGCCGGCCGGGCGCTACCGATCAGGAAGTGATCCAGGCAGCCAAAGCAGCCCATGTTGACCATTTTGTTCGCACGCTGTCTGATGGATACGACATGGTCTTGAATGAGGAGGTCAGTAATATCTCCCAGGGTCAGAAGCAGTTATTGACCATAGCCAGGGCGATCGTCCTGGATCCCAGCATGTTGATCCTCGACGAAGCGACCAGTTCGGTTGACACCCGTACCGAAGTGCTGATCCAGCAAGCAATGGACAGCTTGATGGAGGGCCGGACGTCATTCATCATCGCTCACAGGCTTTCGACCATCCGCAATGCTGACCGCATTCTGGTCATGAATGAAGGGGATATCGTGGAGCAGGGCTCTCATGAGGAGCTGCTGGCAAAGAATGGATTCTACGCAGAGCTATACAACAGCCAGTTCGATATTGCAGAGGCAGGATAGATCCGAAATCTAAACTTAAATCAAAAACCGCTCATTCTATGATGGTTAATCATAGAATGAGCGGTTTTGGTATTTCCAAGAGGGTGATTTGGATTATGCCCCAGATAAGCCAGGTTTCTTATGAGTATTAGAATCCGGGTCATTGTCAACGAGATTCACGAATTCTTCTCCATCATTTGGATCAAAATGAGATCCAGATTCATCCTTTATCCTGGTTTCATCTTTCACTCTTCGGCGTTCAGCTGACCTGGTTATCTTTCCAGATCAAAATTCTATGGCGATGATAATAGTGATGAAAGAATCGATTCTTGGCAGGTATGCTGTTTTTCCGTTATTGGATTGGATGAAAAACCTGGCGGGATATCTGTTCAGCTGGAGGTTAGAAGATCATCGCTGGGGATTGCCCCGGGAGGCTTTTTTCGTGGATTTTTCCCTGTACATCGCTGCATCGGCTTTTTTATATCCTTCTTCGAGAGATTCGTCCTGATGGACAACAGAATATCCTATTGACATTGAGATGGGACGGTACAGACCGTCATCAATTTTACTGTTATTATATTCGTCCAATCCATGGCGAATTCTATTGAGGATAGCCGGATTTTCTTTAAGATCAACAGAGGGTAATATGATCGCAAACTCATCTCCACCAATTCGGGCCACCATATCCTCTTTTCTGAAGGTGTTTAATCCAAGTACTTTTGCAGCAGCCTTTATTGCCTGATCGCCTGTATCATGACCGTGCTGATCATTAATTTGTTTTAGTCCATCGAGATCGCATGCAATAAAACTCACGGGATACTGCCGGCCGCCGTCAAGCCGTTTCATTTCCTGCTCGAAATAGGCGCGATTGAATAACCCTGTTAAGGCGTCGTGGAAGCTCATGAATCGCAATTTATCTTCCGCTTCTTTGCGTTCCGTGATGTCAACGATAGAGATCTGCACTCGCTCCCAAGTATCTTCAAATCCCGGGGGGATTGATAATCGGAGGAAACCAATGATCAATTCACCAGTGAGTTTTTTATTGTAGATCTCGCATTCATAGGAGGTCTCTCCATTTATCAGCGCAGATAACTCATTTCGAAATTCATCAAAGGACTCGACCACAACGATATTGGCCATGCTTTCGACCAACTCTTCTTTTGAGCTGGCATTATAAAGATCCAGGGTCGCCTGATTGATATTGATGATCTTTATAGCATTGATGCATTGCCTCACCAGATCATAATTCTCATAAAGTTTTTCAAGGATCTGTTCTCGATCCCCGTGTCTTTCCAGGATCTTCTTTGCTTCAGAAAAATCCTCTTCCCAAAGAGATATGGGTGATTCATCAAATAGGCTTCGGAATTTCGCCTCGCTTTCAAGGAGGGCTCGCTCTGCATCTATCCTGGGGCTGATATCGTGGTACAGTCCCAGGATACCAATTCTCTCCCCACCCACTGTTACGGGAATACCAACGATCTCAACATCCACCAGGCTGCCATCTTTCCTTTTCCTTTTGCTGATCCGACGTGCCAGTTTGCCCTCGCTGACTGATGCGGATATACGAGTAGCTTCCTCGTGGAGATCATCCGAGGCAATCATATCATCCAGGTGTTCGCCGATGATCTCGTCGCAGGTATATCCAAACAGGTTTTCGAAGGCTTCATTGCAGGTGATGATATGGTGGTTTTTATCAAGCCGGACGATCGCGAAGGAAGTTGAGCTGATCAGTGCTTCCAGGAAGAGGTGTTCATATTTGGTTTGCTCTTGCTGTTTTTCCCTGCTTTCTGAGAGCTGGTGGGACGTTTCCAGGGCTCGGGCAGATTGAATGCCAATCAAAGCGTATGAGGCGGATAAGACGATAGGCGCCATATCTATGATCAGCATGAGCCGATCGCCCAGATGGATAGCCCAGAGAGATTTTAATGAAAATTCGAGGTTGAGATCAATGAATTTAAAGCTGGTTCCTATGATTGGAAAAAGTATCCCTAATAAGAACCCATATAGCGCATATTCCCAGATCCAAATATTTTTTTTCCTCAATGGAGCACCTCAATGATTTGAGTGGGTTACATAAAGCAGAATTCCAAGAATATTATATGGAAGGCTTTAAGAATAGAATCCATTATGTTCGATATTCAGTATAAACTACACTAATATTTTTAGCTAGTAGCCAGGGGGTTTTCCATTGATGGTGATCATGATTGTTGCTGGGAAGGCCTCTCAAGCACTCTGAAGGGACTTCTGCCTATCCCGGGCCAGATCCTCAGCAGGCCAAATGCGGCTCGCATTAAATTCCAGGCGCCGATCAGGATCCAGATCCACACCAGGGTGCTTCCACCCGATCTTTCCAAAAGCCACAAACCCAGTATGCTGGATGCGGATACAAGCAGCATTGCATTGCGCAGATAGGTGAAATCTCCCGTCCCCCAATGTACACCGTCAGTAAGAAATGCCACTGCATTGATCGGCTGGCTGAGGGCTGATATCAACCAGGCCCCTATGAAAAGCCGAATACTGGTGTCCGGGACCATCAGATCAATAACCCACTTCTTTCCCAGCCACATGAGCACTCCCAGGGTTGCTCCAGTGCCAAGACTCCAATACAATCCTAAACGGGAAACACCGCGGGCAGATGGAATATTTCCTTGCCCCCTGAAATAGCCAACCAGGGACTGTACGGAAGCGGCAAAGGCATCCAGTGTCAGAGCTGTAAAAGCCCACATTTGACGGATGACTTGATGAGCAGCGCCTGTATCAGCACCGAGAGTATTCGCTGCGCGAGTGGTATAAGCCAGAAAGAGATTGAGTACCAGGGTGCGGAGAAACATATCCCATCCAATGGATATCAGCTTTCCGGCATCTCTCCAGACAACATGTCTGGATAACCCCAATCCCCGGATTGTCAGCAGGATGCTGGCCCCGGCGCCTAACCACTGGCTGATAGTGCTGGCCAGGGCGGATCCAGCAACGCCCATTGCGGGGATTGGTCCTCCTCCAAAAATCAATAACCAGTCAAGGATGATATTGAGGAGATTTACCCCAAGAGCCACCCAAAGAGGAGATTTCATGTCCTGTTTCCCCCGCATAGCTCCAAAGCTGACAAGGGTCAGCAGAACGGCTGGAGCGCCGTATGTCCGGATTCGCATATAAGTGATGGCAGCGGTTTCCACTTCCCCGCTTGCTCCCAGCCATTTGGCAAGCCAAGGGGCGGAAGGTGTGATGATCAGGATCAATAATATGCCAAATCCAGCAGCAAGGTAAAAAGCAATGCTGAGAGTATTTTTTAAATCCCCTATTCTTCCCCTCCCGAGAGCCTGGGCGGTTTGAGTTTGGGTTCCCACTCCCAGGAAATTGAATATCCAGAATAAAGTGGACAATGCGGTAGTGCCAATTCCTAATGCTGCCAGGGGTACAACTCCCAGAGAGGAGATGAATGCTGTATCTACCAGGGCAGTGATGGGCTCCGCGGTGAGGGATAGAAGGACCGGGATGGAGAGGCGGATCAATGTCCGGTTAGGATGGGTAATAAATGGGTGGGGGGAAGTTTCCATAAGTTGGTTCTGGGGTTGATTGATTGCTCTTTATCTTTAACTATTCCCTATTCTACCCTGTTCGTGTAAGCGTGGTTCTGTCCAGGTGGTTATCATTAATTCAGGCTTGGTCCCCCCTAAAAAGGATTTGGGCTGGATTTCATCCATTTGGCGGATGACATAATCTGGTTTTCTGGCTATGCTAGTTCTATCTTTGACGGAATAGGTTTTTATACAAGGTTATTGAGGGAGACGTGATGAGGATACCATCTGTGATCTTAAAAACTTGCCTGTGCATCCTTATATGTAGCCTGGCAGCCTGTGCTGGAGTCGTTGACCAAGGGCAGGAGTTGGATCAGGGAGGTAATGATTCCCTCGAATCGACCCTGATAGCAGACCCCGTTATTGAGGATCCGATCATGGATGGCATAATCAATGATCAGGAATGGCAAAATGCAGAGGTACACCTCTTTGATGATGGAAGTGAACTCTTCCTGTTAGTCTCAGGGGAACATCTTTACCTGGCTATCCGGTCAGCTGGGAGTGGAATGATCGCAGGGAATGTCTTTCTGAGGGAGGGAAGTCGAATCATGATCCTTCACACTTCCGCTGCTCTGGGCACGGCCATTTATCAAGAAGAAGGAGAAATGTACCAAAAGATTAAAGATTTCTCCTGGTGCTGCCGGTCGAAAATAGATGATGAGGCTTCTCGTATTGTCCGGGAGACATTCTACACAGAAGAAGGCTGGCTGGGTCAAAACTCCTTCCTGGGGACAGTGAATGAGTTGGAATACAAGATCAAACTTGGAGGTCAGCCAGATAAAATGGCGGTCAATTTTATTCATGCTGATGATGTGGGGGAAAAGTTGGTCTGGCCGGTTGGTCTGAAGGATGGGGTCTCCCTGCCATCATCGGGAGGATTTCCAGATCAGATTGGGTTTTCTGTGGAGGAATGGATGTCCCTGGAGCAGGTCCAATGACTAATCAAGTTTCTCGGCAGGGAAAATGGCCAGGGTTAATCTTGCTGTTTGTGGCCCTGATGATAGGTATCGCTGGCTGCGCGCCAGGTCGACAACAGCCCCGAGGGAGATATGGGGCTGCGATGGTCTGGGATGCCGGGGAGGATCAAATGATCCTTTTTGGAGGGCGCGCCAAAGGCTTATTTGGCGAAAGAGTGCTGAACGATACCTGGATATTCAACCTCGAGGACCAGATCTGGAAGAGATTGCCCTCCCGATCAAACCCTCCCGCTCGCCTCTCTCCTGGTCTGATTCTTGACTCTGAATCCAGGCAGCTGATCCTCTTTGGCGGGTTAGGCAGAGGCCAGCGATTTGGGGATACCTGGGTTTTGGATCTGGAAAAAGGGATCTGGGAGGATATCACTCCCCCGGTCAGCCCTTCTGCGCGGAGTGATATGGGCCTGGCATTGGATGGGAACCAAAAGAAGGCGCTTCTGTTTGGCGGGTACTGCCAGGAATCCCGACGCGAGGAATGCGCGGAAACCTGGATATTCGACCTGGAATCAAGGACCTGGAGTGAAGTCCATCCAGTTGATTCGCCTCCGATAACGTATGGTTTGCGGCTCGTTTTTGATGCGGATAACCAGCGATTCCTTCAGTGGGGCGGCCATACGACAGGGCTCAAGGATCATATGATCCAATCACTTGGATATGCAGATACGATATGGGTATTTTCTTTAATAGAGGAAAATTGGATTGCCCTCCCGGACCCAGCAGGAGCTGCTCCCCGGGAAAGATACTGGCACCATTTCGTGGCAGATCCCATATCTGGAGAGATCATCCTCTTTGGAGGTGACGGCGGTCAAGGATTTTTGGATGACACCTGGATCTACGCACCACGATCCAACCGGTGGCGATCGATCCAGTGGAATGATCCTCCACCACCGCGTATCCAGGGTGCAGCTGCTTTTGACGACAGCAGACGGATGTTGATCCTTTTTGGAGGAGTTGGGGAAGATTTTCTTGTTTATCGGGACACCTGGATCTATTCGACTGAGACCGCAATCTGGGATAGGATTATTCCATAAGTGGTTTATAGTAAATAGTATTGACAAACACCAAGGGAAACCTATGAAAGGGACCAAGCCCCTATCTTCCTTATTGCGCGGATTTCTGTTTGTAGTTCTGGTCGACCTGGCTGTGATCGCGGTGGTTGCAGGGATCGGTTGGTGGTCGGGTTGGACCGAACTGGCGGAGTTCCAAAGGGCCATTCAGATTGCAGGATTACTGGTGATGGGACTCGGATTACTGGGAGTCAAGGGGAATTTGAATATGAGCCGCAGTTCGGAATACAAGTACAGCCCGAGTGTAACCCGGGATGAGAGCTGGAAGCGAACCCAACAAACGCTCCTTGATCTGGCCCAAAGCTATGCTTTTTTATTGATCATGTCTATCGCAGGGATTGTATGTTTGGTGATCGGTTGGCTTATGTGATCTTCTAATAAGGGCAAACCAGCCGATATCTGAATTAGCGGGGAGAATGGGGGAGAGTTGAGTTGAAACCGAGTTATCTATCTTCTCTATTTGACACTCAAGCCCAATCCAAAGGCATCCCGGGAGATGCCTTTGGATTTATCGCATGGATTGTATATCTTAACCGCAATAAAATATTTATGAAATTGGCATATTGTAGTATTGACAATACTGTGTGAAATACAGTATAATGCGAAGCATGATGATATCAAACACACAATCCGAACAATATCAGAAGCTGACCCAGGAGCTCCGACGGGGCATCCTGGTCCTGGCCGCACTCAGCCAGCTGAAGGAGGAAAAATACGGGTATGCTTTGATTAGCAGCCTGGCTGAGAAGGGATTGGACATCGAACAGGGTACTCTTTACCCGCTTTTGCGGAGGATGGAGGACCAGGGTTTGCTGGAAAGTGAGTGGAACGTGGAAGGATCACGTCCCAGGCGCTATTATCTTCTCAGTGAGAGTGGAAGGGTTATCCTTCGAGATCTTGCCGAGGATTGGCGCCAGCTCACCGGTGTAATGGAATTATTATTGGCCGAAGAGGCCAATGGAGGAAAATAAAATGAATCTAATTGATCGTTATATCCATGAAGTAGGTCGGTATATTCCCCCACGGAAAAGGGGAGATATCCTGACAGAACTGCGCTCTTTGCTAGTGGACACCCTGGAAGACCGCTTTGGAGAAGCACCTTCCGACTCCCAGGTAGAGGAGCTATTGAAGGAATTTGGCCGCCCGAAAGAAGTGGCTGCTTCCTATCATCCCCAAGGCCAATACCTGGTCGGCCCTGCTCTTTATCCCCTGTTCCGAATGGTGGCCGGGATTGTCGTGGCTGCCGTATTAGGTGCTCAGGCGATTGCCTGGGGAATCGGGATGTTCGTAGCTGGAGAGTCCTTTGCTCCCCTGGAGATCATAAGCTCTCTGGTAAACAGTGTTCCTATTTCCCTGGGCTGGTTGCTGATCACCTTTATGATCTTGCAGTACTTTGATGCCAAGCCGCTCCTAGAGGAGGAGCCCTGGGATCCCACAAAGTTGCCCGAGATCAACCCGGAACAGGATCTTAAGCGGGGAGAACTGATCTTTGGACTGGTCTTCGGTGTCCTGGCTCTGGTCCTGGTTACTTTTTTCCCGCAGTGGATCGGGTTTATCACCACACCGGGCGGGAAGTTCTATCCCAATCCGGTCATCATCGATAACCTGACGCTGATCATCATCAGCCTGGCGGCTGGCGCCGGTTTGAACGTCTTTCTTCTTTGGAGAAATCGCTGGGAGCTGGGAACTCGTTTGCTGAAATTAGTCCTGGAACTCTATAGTGTCTTCGTGCTCAGTTTACTGGTCATCGGCCACAATCGATGGCTGGCAGCCAGGTCATCCGGAGGTTTTCTGGATGCTATCGAAGCTATTTCCGGAATCGCGGATGGAGTATGGGAACTGGTAGGCATGCATGCTTTCCGGATGGGATTTGTCGTTGCTTTGATAGTCACGTTTATCGAGATATTGGCTTCGGTATACCGCCTGATCAAGAGACGTCTCGGAAGCGACTTTAACACCAAAGGTTGTTGTGCTGAAAGTTGAATGACTCCTCCTGGAGAGTGTCCAGAAACCATTGAGACCTCGGAGGTTGTAAAGACCTCCGAGGTCTTTTTTTATTATGGGTTATAATTCTTGGCTTGGAGGTTTGTATATGTGTGATACGATGGTTGCTGCGCCAATCAGGACCCAATATGATTTCGGCCTCTTTGCCAAGAACTCGGATCGACCGCCCAACGAAGCCCAATATCTAAACTGGATTTCGGCTAGAACCTTTCCTCAGGAAGATTCTCTGAAATGCACTTATATTGATATTCCCCAGGTCTCTCAGACCCATTCAATCCTGCTTTCCAGGCCATTCTGGATGTGGGGTGGGGAGATGGGCATCAACCAGTTTGGCCTGGCGATTGGGAACGAGTCTGTATTTTCAAAGATCCCGGCGAACAAGGAACCAGCCTTGCTGGGCATGGATCTGCTGCGGTTGGCTTTGGAAAGGGCCCGTACTGCTTCAGAAGCACTTGATGTGATCACCAGCTTATTGGAACGATATGGGCAGGGAGGGAATTGTGTCCAGGAAGGACATTTATATTATCACAACAGCTTCTTGATCGCAGATTCTCAGGATAGCTGGGTCCTGGAAACAATCGATAAACACTGGGCTGCCAGGCAGATCGATCCGGTTTTCAGTATATCCAATCTCTTATTGCTGGACAGCAGCTGGGATCTCGCTTCAGAAGGGCTGGAGGAGTATGCTGTCAAAAAGGGTCTGGCCAGATCGGGGAAGAAAGTCGATCTGGCAGCTGATTTTTCAGACCTGATCTACACCACCTTTGCTGACGGCCGGCGCCGCTGTGAGCGTTCCCGGGAATTGCTGGATCAGGATCAGGGAGGGCTAGCGGTTGAGGACATGGCTTCCATCCTCCGGGATCATCGGGATAAAGAAGATCCCCGTCCTGGCTTGAGTGGAGCGGATATCTGCATGCATGCCAGCCTGGGGCCGATCCGGATCAGCCAGACGACCGGTTCAATGATTGCCCTTCTCGAACCGGATAATCCTCTGGTTTTCGCTACCGGTACGGCAGCCCCCTGTACAGGGATCTTTAAACCCTTCTGGGTGGATGCCGCTCCTGAAATGGGGAAGCTTCCTGCCGGATGTTATGATCCAGAAACGCTGTACTGGTCTCATGAGCGCCTGCACAGGGAAGTCCTCCAGAACTTCCCAGACCGGTTGGCTTCTTATCTGGAGGAGCGGGATTCCCTGGAGAAGGAATTCATTCAGGGGGCGTTTTCAGTACAGGGAGCGGAGAAATCTGTCCGCAAAGCCTACTCCGAGGACTGCCTGCTCAGAGCAGGCGAAGCAGCAGCACGCTGGTTAGAGGATATCAAAAAGATCCCATCCAAAACAGTTTGGACCCATAAACTAGCCTGGAATGGTTTTAACAAGAAAGCGGGCTGGATTTTGGATTGAAAACAAGAGTGTCTCCAACCTCAAACACATCGAGCCTCCAGAACCCGAAGATGGTCTAAATGCCCGCTGATCGCAACCAAACAATGTCTTGGTCGTATATCTATTCAGACTAGAGCTTAATAGGATCAGTATGGCTTTACCAAATTTCTTACAGCAGATAAAGTCCGCTATCGATCATGAGTACAAGAGGACTCTCTACCGGAACCTGGTTTTCAAAGGCGGTGGTGTGCGGGGCATCGCCTATATGGGTGCTCTGGAGGTGCTGGATGAATATCGCATAATTGAGAATATTGAAAGAGTTGCTGGGACATCTGCGGGTGCCATCGCAGCAGCCATGCTTTCGCTACGCCTTTCAATCCCTGAAACGCTGGACCTATTTGATAGCCTTGAGTTATCCAAAATTCCCCAGAGTACCAATAAACCCAAACGCTGGAAGCTGCTCCGCATTCCAGAAGAGGAGAATTATCGCAGGTTTATCACAAGGTATGGATGGTACTCCAGTGCCTATTTTCATGGTTGGTTGATGGAGGTGATTGGGAGTCAGTGCGAAGGGAATGGCAGGGCAACTTTTCTGGAATTTCAGGAACGGGGATTCCGCGATCTGTATATCGTAGCTACCAATTTATCACGCCAGCGGGCAGAGGTGTTTTCTGTTCTTGATACACCCGATGTTGCCGTTGCTGATGCAGTGAGAATGTCAATGTCGATTCCTATCTTCTTTGAGGCACTTCGTTTTGACGGGAAATCCTTTGGAAGTGGTGATTATTATGTTGATGGGGGTTTATTTGATAATTTCCCCATGCATATCTTTGACCGATCGGAGCTGGCTGGGAGGAGTTGGTCGTTCCGGGATGGGATCAATTGGGAAACCCTGGGACTGTTCCTGTACCCCGATCAATACCTACATCCGGTAGATCCTGAAATTCCCGAAAATGTTTGGGAATATCTAAGCCTGACTCTCCGAAACCTTTATCAATCCCAAGAAGTAGCAAGCTATCATGGCAGCATGGTGGACCAGCATCGGACGATTGAGATCAGCGATTGTGGGATCGATACCACGGACTTTGATATCGAAGTCGGAGACGAAAAGTATACCAAGCTGTATCAATCAGGTGTGACTGCGGCAAGGGATTTCTTCCAGCCTGATTCATAAACAATCACATCCTGTCATTTATGTATTCCTGAGAAGGGTCGATCGTTATGCAAATAACCCGGCTTCCTTGAGTCCTGACCCCGGCCGGTGCCTCCTGATAATCATCTCTAGGATCATTCATCCAGGCTTGATGTGATACCAGTTTCCACTCTTGAAGTCTTCCAGGAAGATCCTTTGATCATCGGGGTCCTTGATCTGCATTCCAAGGTTCGATGCTTGAGTCCAGTGTTCCTGCGCTTTCTCCCGGTTCCCTGCTAGAGCATAGGCCCTGGCCAGGGCTTCCTGGGCATAAGCCAGGTCATAATCTTCCATTTCAGAGGGGAAATCCTCACTGATTTCGAAGCATCTCTGAGCCCAAGCCAGGGCGCCTTCTGGGTTCCCAAGGGTCTGATAAACCCGGGAGATCATCCAGCTGCCCCGCTGTTCGTGGACTGCAGTGCCCACCTTTCTCCAGTGGTAAAGGGAAGCGTGAGCGGCCAGAAGCATCTCACGATCCTCGTCCTGGGTCCGCTGGGGCTTTTCGAGGAGCGGCCAAATGCTGTTAAAACTCTTTTTGGCAAATTCAAGTTGGGCTTGGGCTAAAGTGTAGTTCTTTTCTTCACTCATCGGAAGATCCTCTCCACTTCTTGGTTGGCAGATCAGGCTGCGTCCAGATCCCGCTCCATCAGCCCAAAGATATTCCCTTCTGTGTCCTTGATATATGCCAACCAACCCACACCTGGCACTGCCATTTTGGGGCGTGTGATCAACCCGCCTTGGGCCGTTACGGCTTTCAGGCTGGCATCAAGGTCTTTAGTATCTATGAAGTTCTCCAGGGTAGTGGCCGGATCCTCTCTGCGGGCTAATCCTCCGTCAATACCAGGCTCGTCTTCTGGGCCGGTCATGATCAGCCAGTATTCGATAGGGCCTTCCCATTTTTCTATCCGCCATCCAAACGCATTTTCATAGAATTTGATCGCGCGCTCTGGATCGTCAGCGGGAATCTCAAAGTGCGTAATACGGGACATAAGAACCTCCTAAGGCAACGGATAAAATGACTATTACCAGTATAGTATAGAAGTCTCTATTCTTCATACCCTTACTTATGCCTGTGGTAAGACCCCACACATAGGAATCATCAATAAAGAAGAAATATTGTTCAAGGATTCTATTGATGGCTAAAAGGAAGAACGGGATGTTCATTGCTGGCGTGGTAATTGTAGTTATTTTAGGGTTAATCATCTGGTGGTTTTCCCGTGTGGTAGTGGGTGAAAGCAGATTAGAACTCATCCAAGCAGAACCCCACTTCCCGCAAGTGTCTGGCTACAATCTGATGCGGAAGGAGTTCAAATTTCCGGAGGATTTCCAGGGAAACTATAACCTGGTGATCATCCCCTTTCAGCAAGTTCAGCAGAGAGACGTTAATACCTGGTTACCAGCAGCCCAAGAGTTGGAAAGTATTTATCCTGGATTTATCTATTATGAGCTGCCAACGATCTATGAATTGCCGACCCTTTCTAGAACATTTATCAATGAAGGGATGAGGGCGGGGATCCCGGACCAAACCGCCCGGGAGCGGACTATAACATTTTATTTGGACAAAGGTGAATTCAAACACGCCCTGGGAATCACCTCAGAAGAGAACATTCAGATTTTTCTGGTAGATAGAGAGGGGAATATTCTTTGGCAGGAAGAAGGTTTGTTCAGCCCTGAAAAGAACCAATCCCTGGTAGACCAGCTCAACCAGCTTCCCTAAAACTTCACTATCTTATCTTCACAGGATTGTATTGACATTAACCTAACGTCAAGGTGTAAAATGATGTCTGTGAGGTGAAGATATGTACACTATCAAAGAAATGGCAGACTTGGCCGGCCTTACCACCCGGGCTCTGCGTTATTATGATCAGGAAGACATACTCAAGCCAACCAGGATCGGAGAGAACGGATATAGGTACTATGACCGGGAGAGTCTACTCACCCTTCAACAGATCCTTTTCTTCAGGGAGCTGGATGTACCGCTCAAGGAGATCCGCCACCTGCTTAGCAGAACTCATTTCGATCTCACCTCTTCCCTAAGGAAACATCAAGATGCAATCCAAGCCAGGATCACACGCTATCAGAAACTGATGGATACGATTCAACGGACAATATCCGATTTGGAAGGAGATATAGTCATGAAGGACAGTGAGATATTCAGTGGTTTCGATGAGAAGAAATACCAGGCTGAAGCTGAGGTCAGATGGGGGGATTCACCTCAGTACAAACAATCTCAGCGCAGGTGGTCCAGCTATTCCGAGGAAAAGAAGACAGAGATCAAGGAACTGGGTGGAGAGATCACCCGCCGCATGGTCACTGAGAATCCTCTGGCCCATCCAGAGGACCGAGATGTACAAGCGGCTGCCAATGAGTATTATCAATACCTGAATCAGTATTTCTACAGCTGTGATGTGGAATTCTTGCGTAATCTGGCAGATATGTGGGTCCATGATCCGCGTTTTGCGGTGAATTATGAGCGGATCCGAGAAGGGGGAGCAGAGTTTGCTCGCCAGGCAATACATTTATTTTGCGACCGCCACAGCGAAAATGAAGGTTGATATTCGCCTGGTCTAGGATTCTGAAGAAAATCGGGAGATAGTATAAAAATCCCGTTAATTGTGATTTCGTCCATATTCAAGGCTGGGGGTGATTGGTATAATGTCTCTGCTTTCTAAAAGAAGCTTCAATTTGCATACATAACAGCGCTGTGCGCCGGCTGTTTTCAGATAGGCGCGTCGGGTAATAACCCCAACGGAGGTTTTTGTGGATTCTCGAAATAATAATCGCCAATCATTAGTCTATATGCTGGTTTTTGTGGGCATCATCATCCTGGTCTTCTACGCTGTCAAGCAGCAGTCGATTGTCTCAGATGAGATCTCCATAGGCGAGGTCGCCCAGCAGATCATTGACGGTAAGGTCAGCCGGGTGGTCGTTAATGAGGATGAGATAACTTTGATCTATCCGGATGATTCTGAGGGCACCTCACTGAAAGAATCAGGTGCGACTTTTATTGAGCAGCTCAAGGAACTTGGTGTTACTGCCGAGGACCTCAGCCCTAATAATGTGATCATTGATATCAAACCTCCCAGCGTGCTGTTTGGTGTGTTAAACGTGCTTGGCTACATATTGCCATTTATCATGATCGCCGGCCTGTTCTGGTTTGTATTCCGCCAGGCGAGGGGAGGGGGATCTTCGGCAATGAATTTCGGCCAGTCACGGGCAAGAAAATTCACCGGAGACAACCCTACTGTCACTTTTGATGATGTAGCGGGTATTCCAGAAGCGAAAGAGGAGCTTTTTGAGGTAGTAGAGTTCCTGCGCGAACCTGAAAAATTCATGGCGCTCGGTGCCCGAATCCCCAAAGGCGTGTTATTGATGGGCGCGCCAGGTACAGGAAAGACTCTCCTGGCCAAAGCTGTTTCAGGCGAGGCTGGTGTGCCATTTTACTCGATCTCCGGTTCAGAATTCGTAGAGATGTTCGTGGGTGTTGGTGCCAGCCGGGTGCGGGATCTATTCGACAAAGCGAAAAGTGATTCCCCCTGTATCGTCTTTGTGGACGAAATAGATGCAGTGGGCCGCCATCGCGGTGCCGGATTAGGCGGCAGTCATGACGAACGAGAGCAAACCCTGAACCAGATCCTGGTAGAAATGGACGGCTTTGATACGGATACTAATGTGATCATAGTCGCAGCCACCAACCGGCCTGATGTGCTGGATCCAGCCCTTTTGCGTCCAGGGCGCTTTGACCGCCGTGTGATCCTTGACCGACCGGATATGCGCGGCCGGGAAGCTATCCTGGAAGTCCATGCTCGAGGAAAGCCCCTTGCCCCAGATGTTGACCTGAAGACCATTGCCAAAGCCACCCCCGGTTTTGTGGGTGCTGATCTGGAAAATATGATCAACGAAGCTGCCATTCTGGCAGCCAGACGGGCTAAGAAAGCCATTGAACAAACAGATTTCCAGGAATCCATCGAGAGAGTGATCGCTGGACCGGAACGGAAAAGCCGTCTGATCAGTGATGTGGAGAAACAGATTATCGCCTATCACGAGGCAGGCCATGCCATCACGGCTCGGTCCCTTCCAGAAGCGGATTCTGTCCATAAGATATCGATCATCGCCCGAGGACAATCTGGAGGTTATACCTTGATCCTCCCCGAAACAGACCGAACCCTGGTTTCCCGGAATAAGATCCTGGCAGATATGGTCAGCCTGCTGGGAGGAAGGGCAGCTGAGGAAATTGTCTTCAGTGATATCACCTCTGGGGCATCCAACGACCTGGAGCGAGTGACCAAGCTGGCCCGTGAAATGGTGACCCGTTTGGGCATGAGCACAGAGCTGGGCCCTATGGTTTACGGCCAAAAGGACGAAATGGTCTTCCTGGGTAAAGAATTCACTGAGCAGCGTGATTACTCGGAGTCTGTAGCTGAGAAGATCGATATTGAAGTCAAGCAGCTGGTGTGTGACGCATACGAGCGCGCAAAAGAGATCCTGCTTCAACACCGCGAGGTGCTGGATACTCTTGCTGAAGAACTTCTGGAAAGGGAAACTATCGAAACAGCAGAGCTGGATGAGATCTTCCCGATACCAGAACCCAAGAATGGCGGTATGCCTGTGATGAACACTAAATAGAATCAAGCCTTTCTATTTATCAGGACCGGGTCCCATTAAGGGTCCCGGTCCTTTAGGTTACAATAACGAATATGGATATCCCCCGCTGGAATGAACGTTTGTGCACTCTCCCTCTGGGAGAGGTGTACCTTTTTCCTGAGGTTGGATCAACGAATCTGGAAGCCGAGAAGCTCATCCAGGCTGGTGCAGAACCCTTTTCACTTGTTGTGGCTGATTCTCAGACGGCTGGAAAAGGCAGGCAGGACCGGTCCTGGATCACCAGGCCAGGTCAGGCGCTGGCTTTCAGCTGGATCCTCTATCCCGAAAAAGGAAGGATCCAACCAGAGATCCTGGGCAGGATCAGCGGCTTGGGAGCATTAGCAGTATGCGATGCGATCCAAGAGAAATGTGGATTGGTCAGTGAGATCAAATGGCCTAATGATGTTCTGGTCGAAGGGCGAAAAGTAGCTGGAATCCTGGTCGAGGTCCATTGGCAGAGCTGCGAGCTGCTTGATGTGATACTGGGGATTGGGATCAATGTCGGGCGGGACTCCATCCCGGCAGATCCTCCCTTCCAATTCCCGGCCAGCAGCCTCGAAGCTTCCTGTGGAAAGAAGATCGACCGGTTGGACTTTTTGGTTGCAGTGGTGGAATCCCTTCTGAAATGGTACCGCCAGCTTGCAGAGCCGTCTCTGATCAAGGCCTGGAATGACCGCCTTGCTTATAGAAACCAGCTTGTATCCCTGATTTCCCCGAGTGGGCCCCTGGCTGAGGGTATGCTGGTTGGAGTAGAAGAAGACGGGGCTTTAATACTAGAAACACACCGGGGGGAGCACCCTCATTTCCATTCCGGAGAGATCCAGCTGCGGTTAGTTGACAGATCCTGAAAATAAGCTACACTACAAAAAGACTATGAGATCCGGGGAGTAAAACTATGTCGTTAGATGATATCCGGAACCAGTTCGATGATGATTTTGAATTTTCAGAAGATCAGGTCTGGGGAGATCCAGAACCCAAGCCAGAGTTTTTAGGTATGTCCCCCGGACAGCGTTTTGTCCTGGCATTCTTATTTTTTCTCACAGCCGCGATATTGAGCGTGTTCTGCCTGCTGGTCACAGGCAAGGTGGCACTTCCTTTCTAGCTAGATTACGTGCCAAAGTTGGAATATAAAAAAAAGGCCAGGCCTCACAGAGGAGCCTGGCCTGATGTTATTGAGTGCTATCAGAGGGGTCTTCTGGTTGGATTTCCAGTTCCTGGTCAGCAAAGCGAGCGATGGAAACCACCACATCGTCTTCTCTCATCTGCATGACAGATACGCCCTGGGCGACCCGGTTGTATTGTGAAATGGTCTCTGCCTGGGTCCGCATCACTGTGCCTTCGGCGGAGATGACCGTGATCAGGTCCTCTTTGGCTTGAACGACCCGAGCTGCTGCGATATGGCCGATCTTTTTTAGCGCATTCTTATCGACAGTTAACACACCCATGGTTGCTCTGCTGCGGATAGGATAAGCTGTCAGTTCTGTTCGTTTGCCATATCCCTTGCTTGTGATCGTAAGCAGATCACCCCCTTTCTCAACGATATCCATTCCGACAACCTCATCCTTCTCCCTGAGACGGATGCCGATCACTCCCATTGCCGGCCGGTTCATGGGCCGGACATCTTGTTCCTTGAACCTCAAGGCATAACCATTTCGGGTTACGATGATCAAGTCGGATTTCCCGCTGGTAAGCTGGACCCACCCCAAGCTGTCTTCTTCTTTGAGGTTAATTGCGATCAGCCCGGAAGGTCGGACTGAGTCGAATTCTGATAAATCCACTCTTTTGATCAGCCCGTTCTTAGTCACCATGGTACAGAATTTTGCTTCTTTAAAATCAGCTACCGGCACTATGGCAGTGATTCTCTCATTCGGGTCAATATTCAATACATTAACGATTGGTAAGCCCCGACTGGTCCGGCCTGCTTCAGGGATGTGGTAGGCTTTGGAGGAATATACTTTCCCCCGGTCAGAGAAGAAAAGTAGCGTATTGAGCGTCCGGGCAGGAATCAAGGACATGATCTCGTCTTCATCCCGCGTCGTGTGGCCTTTTACGCCAATACCTCCCCGCCTTTGTGAGCGGTAGGTGCCAGCTTCCACCCGCTTGATGTAGCCCCTTTCTGTGATGCTGATCAGGATGGGCTGGTCATGTACCAGGTCATCTTCGCCAATATCTTCATTAGCATCAGGTGCAATATCTGTCCTGCGGTCATCGCCGAATTTCCCTACCAGATCGGACAGGTCCTTCTTGATGATCTTGAGCTGTCTAGGCTGGCTTTTCAGGAGGCTTTTCAAGTCCTTGATGAGCTGGATAAGCTCTTTATGCTCGTCCTCGATCTTCTGTCGCTCTAAAGCGGCCAGGCGCTTCAACTGCATATCTAGAATAGCTTGGGCCTGAATCTCAGTCAGGCTGAAGCGTTCCATCAGGGTCTCCCTGGCGGTATCCGTGTCAGCTGATCCCCGGATGGTTTCGATGACATCATCCAGATTAGCCAGGGCGATTAGCAGCCCGTCCAGGATATGGGCCCGGGCTTCAGCCTTGTTGAGATCATATTGGGTCCGTCGCTGGATGATGTCCAGACGGTGGTCCACATAAAGTCGTAATGCGTGTTTGAGAGAAAGCAGTACAGGCTCATCATTGATCAGGGCCAGCATCTGAACCCCAAATGTGCTCTGTAATGCTGAATATTTATAAAGTTGATAGAGCACCTTGAGAGGCTGGGCGGTGCGTTTCAGCTCGATCACGATGCTCATGCCTTCACGGTCAGATTCGTCTCGCAGGTCTGAGATCTCCTTGATTTTCCCTTCCCGCACCAGAGACGCGATTCGCTCGATCAGGGTAGTCTTCTTGAGCTGGTAAGGGATCTCCGTGATCACGATCCGGAATTTACCGGCCTGGTCCATTTCCTCGATATGAGCTCTACCGCGCAGGATGATCCTGCCCCGGCCAGTGACATAGGCCTGACGGATGCCCTCATCTCCGATGATGATCCCGCCAGTCGGAAAATCCGGTCCAGGGATCAGTTTGATCAGGTCGTCCAGGGATACTTTGTCGAGATTGGAATAGTTATCGATCAGGAGGTTAATCCCGGCCGCGAGTTCGTTCAGGTTATGAGGGGGAATATTGGTTGCCATGCCCACTGCAATTCCCGAGGCGCCATTGAGCAGCAGGTTGGGAAGCCGGGCGGGCAGGGCATTAGGTTCTTTGAGAGAACCGTCAAAATTATCAGTATAGTCTACTGTGTCTTTATCGATATCAGCCAGCATTTCTTCGGAAATGGCATCCAACCGGGCTTCTGTGTAGCGCATGGCGGCCGGTTCATCACCATCAATTGAACCGAAGTTGCCCTGTCCATCCACCATGGGATAACGCATGGAAAAGTCTTGGGCCATTCTGGCCATAGCGTCATAGACTGCGCTGTCACCATGAGGGTGGTATTTACCAAGCACTTCACCGACTATACGAGCAGATTTTTTGTAGCTGGTATTGGAGCGGATGCCCATATCGTGCATAGCATAAAGGATCCGGCGGTGAACTGGTTTCAGTCCATCCCTGGCGTCAGGAAGCGCCCTGGCAACGATTACACTCATGGCATAATCGAGGTAGGAAGAGCGCATCTCCTGGTCAATATTGATCGATTTTATTGAGCCAATATCCATATCATATTCCTTCACAAAACACACGACATATTAATGAAAAGGTGTGCTGCTTGAAGGGAAGCGAACACATTTTTATTATACCACTCCTGCCTCTTCGAAGCCTTTTCTTAGAAGTCCCGGGTGGGGGGTTAGAAGGCATAAAAAAACCCCGGAATAACCGGGGTTTTTAGAGGATTTTCAGTAATGGGTTCAGCTGGCCAGGTATTCGTTGATGGCTTTTGCAGCCACTCGCCCAGCTCCCATCGCCTTGATGACAGTGGCAGAGCCGGTGACTATATCCCCTCCAGCGAAAACGCCCTTTTTGGAGGTTTCGCCGGTCTCTTCATCTACCAGGAAGGTGCCCCATTTGCTGGTTTTCAGTTCAGGGGTGGTTTCGGCAATGAATTTTCTAGGAGTGGTGCCCAGGGCGACAATGACTGTATCTACGTCAACGATATGCTCCGAACCTTTGATAGGAACCGGGCGCCTTCGACCAGAGTCATCCGGCTCGCCAAGCTCCATCCTGATGCATTCTACCTGCGTGACGGAGTTCCTATCATTCCCGATAAAGCGAATCGGATTGGTCAGTAAATTGAAGATGATCCCTTCCTCTTCGGCATGGTGGATCTCTTCTTCCCTGGCGGGCATTTGGTCTCGAGCCCGGCGGTAAATGATGCTGACTTCTGTATCGTCTCCACCGACCCTTTTTGCGCACCGGGCGGCATCCATGGCAACATTGCCCGCTCCGATCACAGCAACTCTTTTGCCCACCTTGATTGGTGTGACGTAGTCTTCACGAAAGGCTTTCATCAGGTTGACCCGGGTCAGGAATTCATTGGCAGAGCTGACGCCATTCAGGTTTTCTCCAGGTATATTCAAGAACATGGGTGTTCCTGCGCCGGTCCCGATGAAGACCGCATCAAAACCATCTTCTTCCATTAATTGTTGGATTGTGCGGGTTTTTCCGATCAGCATGTTGAGCTTGATCTCCGCGCCCATTTGAATCAGGGTATCTATCTCTGCCTTAACGATGGCTTTAGGCAGGCGGAATTCCGGGATGCCATAGACAAGCACGCCGCCAAGTGAGTGGAGAGCCTCAAAAACGGTGACATGATGACCGGCTTGCAGCAGCTCATAGGAGACGGTGATGCCAGCTGGACCGGATCCGACAACGGCTACTCTTTTACCTGTTGCGGGAGCGATTTCAGGTATGCTGGGCTCCCCATGCTCGCGCTCATAATCAGCCACAAAACGCTCCAGCCGACCAATAGCTACTGGCTCGTCGATCTTTCCAACAACACAAACTTGCTCACATTGCTCTTCCTGGGGGCAGACCCGGCCGCAGACAGCCGGGAGCAGGTTGGTCTCCTTTATTTTTTGAGCGGCTCCAATGAAATCACCTTCTGTGATCAGCTGAATGAACCCGGTGATATCTACCGATACCGGACAGCCGTCGATGCAGGGCTGTTTGGGGCACTGCAGGCAGCGTTTGGCTTCAGTGATGGCAAGTTCCTCGGTAAATCCTAGGGCTACTTCATTGAAGTCCTGGTTGCGAACATCCGGGGCCCGGACCGGCATTGGCTGGCGGGGAATGCGTTCCTTCTTCTGACGGGGGGGGCGTGAGCTTTTTTCTTCCGTCATTTTGATCTCTCCTGTTCAGCATCAGCGATAATATTGTCCATCTGGCAAGCCTGCTCGTCACGATAGTAGTTATGCTTGGCGATCTGTTCCTCAAAATCGACCAGGTGGGCATCGAATTCTGGGCCGTCCACGCAGGCAAATTTGACCTCGTCTCCTACAGTGACCCGGCAGCCGCCACACATGCCGGTGCCGTCGATCATTATGGCATTTAAGCTGGCGATTGTGTGGATCTTATAGGGACGGGTGACTTCAGCGACCGCTTTCATCATCATGGTTGGCCCGATCGCTACCACAAGATCGATCTTTTTCTTCTCATCGATCAAGCCTTGCAGTACTGTGGATCCAAAACCTTTGATCCCGTAGCTGCCGTCATCCGTGGTAATGATCAGCTCATCGCTGACAGCTCCCAGTTCTTCTTCCAGGATCAGAAGTTCCTTATTTCGGGCGCCATTAATGGTGATGACATAGTTGCCGGCTTCTTTTAATCCCTTCACGATAGGATACAAAACTGCTGTACCCACACCTCCGCCGACACAGACGACTGTGCCGAATTTTTCCATATCGGTTGGCCTTCCAAGAGGCCCCAGAACATCCAGGAAACTATCTCCAACCTCATAACATACCAGGCAGGTCGTACTGAACCCGGCCTGCTGGATGATCAGGTCAATGGTTCCTTTTTCAGGATCGGAATCCACGATGGTCAGCGGCACTCTTTCGCTGGTTTCTTCAGCCCGGATAACCACAAATTGACCTGGTTCTCTGGACCGAGCGACTTCAGGCGCCTCGACGCTGAAACGTGTAATATTCGGCGCAAGAACCTGTTTCTTGGTTATTCTATACATGGTTAATCTCCTGAGACCCTAGCGGGATTAAATTTGCCTTCTGGCACATTATAAATTATAACTAGCCAGTTTTTCAGTTCGTCACTATTTTTCAGGTAACATGTCATAAATTCCCAGGCGTAAAGGCATAAGGATATTCAAAAGCTTTCTGGGTATACTATCTCCAGCTTGACCAAGAGCCTCTTCCCGCATCAGGCACAACTGATATGATTAAGGAAGAAAAAAGGCTAGATCTTAGAGGATGCTGATGGTAGAAGAAAGAACCCCCAAATCTCACACTCCCCCCACTGAGCTGATTAAGGATGGCTTCCAGCGGCGCTATTACAGCAGTTTGAAAAACTTCTGGAAGGACCTCAGATACCTGATTTCACATCGGGACGAGATCAAGGGCGCCATGCGCTCCGATCTGGTCAGGACCGCATTCAGAGAGCGTTTGATGCTGGCTGTCACTGAGGTTAACCAGTGCCGCTACTGCAGGACCTTCCACGTCGGGCAGGCAAAACAGGCTGGTATTCCCATCGAAGAGATTACTGAATACCTCAAAGGGGGCATACCAGATGATGTGCCTGATGAGCAGAAGCTGGCAGTCTGTTATGCCCAACATTGGGCTGAAACCGGTGCTGACCCTGATCGAGACTATGTCGACCAGGTCAGGAGTACTTATTCTGAAAAAGGTTTCCAGGACATAAGCATGGTGTTGAGAATGATCTGGATGGGGAACCTGTTGGGCAATACGGCGGATTATTTCCTGTACAGGATCTCTTTTGGGAAATGGGGTGTTTGAACCTTTACTCTAAGAGTCATCAGGCAAGGTCTCAAATATCACTGGAGAAGATATGGAAGGAAAGGAAACCCTCCTGCTTGTGCTGACTACGGCACCTGATCTCAAGACTGCCAGGGATCTGGCAAAGGCTTTGGTTACCAGGAAGATCGCCGCCTGTGTGAATGTTTTCCCTGGGCTGGTGTCGGTCTATTCTTGGGAGGAGGCTCTCCAAGAGGATGAAGAAGTCTTGTTATTGATCAAATCCCGGGGGGGACTGCTTGAGAGTCAGTTGATCCCACTGATCCATGAACTCCATCCCTATGATCTTCCGGAGATCATCGCCCTGCCAATCCTGGCTGGAGAAAAGAACTACCTTGAATGGGTCCTCAATGAAACCACAGGAGAGTAACTCTCCCTTCAAATTAGAGTTATGGGTCCAGAGAAGTATTTGAGAGCCAATGGCTTTCATCCGCTGAAGTAGTGGTATCATAATTTTGTCCATCAGGCGGAGGACTTATTACCTTCGCGGGTGTAGATCCCTTTCAGATAAGAGGTGATATGCAAGAGAAACTCAACCAACTAAAATCTATTTTAGCAACTATTTCAGATCTGCATGGCGCAACGGCCTTATTAAGCTGGGACCAGCAATGTTATATGCCCCCTGGGGGCGTAGCTGCCCGCGGGAACCAGATCGGCACCCTGAGCAGCCTTGCTCACTCAAAATTCATCTCTGATGAAGTTGGCTCTTTATTGGAGGAGCTTAAACCGTATGCAGAATCCCTCGATCCGGAAAGTGACGAAGCTTGTTTGATTGAAGTCACTGACCGTGATTATAAGAAAGCAACCAAGGTCCCCAATGAATATGTAGCGGAATGGTCCAGGGTAACCACCGTTGCCCACGGCGCCTGGGAAGAAGCCAGGGCAAATGATGATTTCTCGCATTTCCAACCCCATCTTGAAAGGATCGTGGAAATGAGGCGCCAGTATGCAGATTTCTTTAAGCCTTATACCCATATATACGATCCGCTCCTGGATGAGTTTGAACCGGGCATGACCACTGCAGAAGTGCAGGAGATCTTCACAGGCATGCGCCCCAGGCAGGTGGAATTGATCAAGGCGATCAGTGAAAAACCACAGGTAGATGACAGCTTCCTGCATTTACACTATGCTGATCCGGATCAATGGGCCTTCGGTGAGGAAGCCATCACTAAATTTGGATATGACTGGAATCGCGGCCGGCAGGACAAAGCCGCCCACCCATTTACGACAGGTTTTGGCCTGGGTGATATTCGCATTACCACCCGTGTGGACGAGAATTTCCTCAACACGGCCCTGTTTGGCACCCTGCATGAAGCCGGCCATGCCATTTACGAGCAGGGCATTGCCGAAGAGCTAGACCGAACCCCCTTGGGAGGAGGAGCTTCCCTGGCTATCCATGAATCCCAGTCCCGTATGTACGAAAACCTGCTGGGACGTTCTTATGATTTTTGGGTCCACTTCTTCCCTCAGCTTCAGGAAAGGTTCAAAACACAGCTGGGCAATGTCGACCTGGATGCTTTTTATAAAGGCATCAATAAAGTAGAACCCTCCCTGATCCGGGTAGAAGCCGATGAGGCGACTTACAACCTGCACATCATGCTGCGTTTAGAATTGGAAATTGCCCTCATAGAAGACAAACTCGCCGTTTCCGATCTGCCAGAAGCCTGGAATGAACGTATGGAAGACTATCTGGGAGTAACACCACCCAATAACGCTGATGGTGTCCTTCAGGATGTCCACTGGTCAGCAGGTATTCTGGGATATTTCCCGACCTATGCTCTGGGCAACCTGGTTTCCAATCAGCTCTGGGAGAGGATCAATCAAGATATTCCGGGCCTATCCGGTCAGATCCAGGAAGGCAATTTTGGGGAACTTTTGACCTGGCTGCGGGAGAATGTCCACCGGCATGGTGCCAAATTCAAACCCCAGCATCTGGTAAAAAAGGTAGTCGGAACGTCAATTTCCCCCGAACCATACCTGAAATACTTGAATGATAAATTTGGGAAAATCTACGAACTTTAGGGACAGATAACAGATCACTGATTATAATCAACTCTAATACTGACAGGAAGGAGAACCTGTGGGACAGATTTTATTTGTTGACGATGATACTGATTCATTAGCGATGTATGTGAAAGCCGTCTCGTTAGCAAATCATGAGGCTGACATCGCATCCAGTGCCCTGGAAGGCTGGGATCTGATCAAGAAGAACAACTATGACCTGATCTTCGTGGATCTTAATATCCCTGGTATGTCAGGATACGAACTTCTGCAGAAGATCCAGGGCGACGACCAGGAAAGATCAACCCCGGTGATCATCATATCCGCCATGCCGGAGGAAAGTTATCTAGTTGAGGATGTTCTTAAAGCAGGAGCCCAGTTATTCCTTGAAAAACCAGTAGCCCTGGATGAGCTGTACTCGGTGATTGAAAAATTCAGAGGTTAAACAATTATTCCCACCCAAACTGAAATCATCTTTCGATAATGAAGCGCTGCCGGTCTGCCCTGATCCTGTCTCTTTTCCTTCTGCTGACTGCCGGATGCTCAGGTCTGCCAGGGATGGGTTTACCTACACTTATTCCTGAAGACAAACTGCCCACGGTGATCGAGTTGACTGCCCAGGCTCTGATCGATCAAGATCTGGTAATCCTTCCACCAACCTTTACGATCGATCCCGCGTCGGCTACAGCATCTCCGACAATGACTGAAGAGCCAACCGCCACCCTGACTCCCCTAGTTTCTCCCACACCTACACTCAATATCGTGATGGGCACACCGGAGCCGGCAAAGGTCCCCAATCCACTTCCTCAACCGGAAATCCAGATCATCAGCCCGGGGCGTTTATCACGTTTCCAATCTCCTTTTAGGCTCCATCTATACCTTGTCCCTCCCCGCAACGATCGGGAAGAGGATATTATTTATCAGATCTCCCTGTATGGAGAGAATGGGCGGGTAATCAAGCGGGAAACCATCACGCGTACGCCTGAAGAGAGTCAGATCCCACATTTGATCTTGTATCTTGATTTCAAGATAACCGGTCAGGCTGAAACTGCTCGATTGGAGATCAGCTCGATTGACCCTTACAACAGGGTGACCGTCGTTGAAACTACAGATGTGGTCTTACTGGCTGAGGGGGAGGAGCAGATCAAAACCATCCTTAATCTGGATCCGGATATGATCATCCAACAACCAATCCCCAGTACGTTAATCCAGGGTGACAAGATAATAGTCCAGGGCTTGACCAGGGTCGCTCCAGGCGATGAGCTGCAGGTCGAATGTCTCAACCGTGACGGAGGTGTGATCGGTTCCGGTGCTATTGAAGTTGATGAGGAAGACCTTGAAGGTGGCTATCGTTCCTTTTCAGGAGAGATTCCCTTCCAGGTAGGTTATTCTTCCTGGATCAGAGTCCAGGTTATTGCCAGGGATGGAAAATTCTCTGGAATCCAGGCGCTATCGAGTGTCGAGGTTCTCGTCAGCCCTTGATCTGACAGCCGGCTTTAGTTCCTGCCGAAGCGTCTCTGGAAGACTCTCACAAGCTGTCCTACTTCATCTGTTTTTAGAATGGCCAATCCCGCGCTGTAAACGATGAGGGCGATGAGAATCCCGCCCAGAGTGAAAACCCAACCGGGGAGGTCTCGGCCCAGGGAAAACCAGATCCAGATCGCAGAACTCATCAGAGCCCCTGAGAGCAGCGACTTTCCCAACCCTGTCCAAACAAAAGTCCCTTCCAAGCCTTTTAGTCGAACCCGCATGATCAAGATCAAGCCGACCATTTCCAGGGCTGTTGCCAGGGTATTGGCCAGAGCCAAACCCCCATGGGGCATCCAGCCCCAGCGCTGAAATTGGGAAGAAAAGATAAAACTGAAGGCCACATTGAGAGACATGGCGCCAATCCCGACCAGCACGGGGGTTTTCGTATCGTGCAGGGCATAAAAGCTCCGGGCCAGGATTTCCACCAGGGCGTGCCCAACCAGGCCTGCGCTGTACCACAACAAAGCCCAGGCAACCAGCCGAGTGGAAACTGTGGTGAACTCGCCCCGCTCGTAAATGAGAGTGATGATAGGCTCACGAAGCAGGATCAGACCCAGGCTGGCGGGCACGGAAAGCAGCAGGATTCCCCGCATGGAAGCGGCCAGCGAGTTTCTCATTTCGGACAGCTTGTTCTTAGCCACCTGGGCGGAAAAAGTGGGCAGGGCCGCAGTGGCGATGGATTGGGCAATCACCGCCTGGGGCATGAGCATTAGCGCAAACGCCATTTGAATGGCAGTGACGCTGCCGTCTGGCTGCATGGAAGCCAGCCTGACATTGATCCAGAGATTAAGCTGTACTACAGCTACGCCCAGCAAGCGCGGGCCCATTAAGCTGGCGACCTCACGAACATCCGGGGAAGTTAATCCCAGGGTGGGGGAATAGGAGCCATTTTGTTTGAAGAGCAGGGGCAGCTGAAGGATCAGATGGCCGGCAGCGCCGATCAATACACCCCAGGCCAGACCATTGATGCCCATTTTAGGCGAGAGCACGACCACGCCAAAGATCATCCCCAGTTGATACATAGCCGGGGTCAGAGCGGGTATGAAAAATCTCTGCCTGGAGTTAAGGATTCCCATCACCAGGCCGCTGAGGCTAAACAGAACAACTGAAGGCAGCATCAGGCGGGTAAGTGAAATAGTCAGGGCCTCCTTGACCGGATCGGCCGCAAATCCGGGTGCGAGCACATAGCGGACGAGTTGGGGGGCAAAGATGGCTGCCAGCCCGGCCAGGAGGATGGTGATAATGAGTATCAGGTTAAAAATTGAAGAGGCCAGGCGCCAGGCATCCTGGCGTTTTTCCTTGGCCAGCAAGCTTATGAAAGTGGGTATAAAAGCAGACCCCAGCGCCCCTCCAGCGACCAGGTTGAAAAGGGTTTCCGAGATGCGATTGGCCGCATTAAACGCCTCCATGGCATCTGTGGTACCGAAAGCATTGGCAACCAGGATTGATCGGAGTAAACCGGTTAGATTACTGAGCACCAGTGCAGTCGTCACAAGACTGGCAGCGCGGGCGATTTGGCGATTGGCAGATTGGGAACCCGGGGGGAGGGATTCATTCTTCACAATCTTGGATTATATCATCTCCTGCTTCCCGATAGAACGGGCCCTTACCCGCCCCGGGTTCTAAGGAAAACTATATATCGGTATGCTATAATCGCTCCAGAAATTGACTGTTTACCGACAGGATTTCCTGCCAAATAATTACGCACAAGGTGAACTGATGTTAGAGAAAATTGTCCGTTTGGTGGGGGGGGATCCCCATCAAAAAATACTGGTCGGGCTTGCTGCAGAAGTTGAGGATATCAATGCCCTGGAAAGCAGTTATGAGGATCTGGATGATCAGGCCCTGAGGGAAAAAACAACTCAGTTTAGAAGACGGCTTGCCAAGGGAGAGACCCTTGACGGCCTCCTTCCTGAAGCATTTGCTGCTGTCAGAGAAGCGAGCAAACGAATGATCGGCCAGCGCCACTACGATGTGCAGATGATCGGTGGAATAGCTATGCACCGCTGTTTTGTGGCTGAGATGCGCACCGGTGAAGGGAAGACCCTGGGGGCAACCTTACCCTTGTATTTGAACGCGTTGACCTTGTCGGAGGATTGGGTGAAGAAAGCCCGCGCCAGCTGGGGGGAAGACCCTGACGACTGGAAATTCATACCCCTGGGCAATATGCAGGTTGGGCGGGGAGTGCACCTGGTAACAGTCAATGATTACCTGGCTCGTCGAGATGCCCGTTGGATGGCGCCCATTTATAATTTCCTGGGTTTGAGTGTGGGCGTCCTGCAGATGGCCGCCAGAACGGAACACGGCAAGAAAGCTTTTGTGGTCAACCTGGAAAATAGAAATCCCCAGGAGGATCGCGACCAGCTGGACATGGTGCTGAGAAAAGAAGCCTATCAGGCGGATATCGTGTACGGCACCAATAACGAGTTTGGATTTGATTATCTTCGCGATAATATGGCTATGCAGCTGGATCGCCGGGTCCAGCGAAGTCATCATTATGCCATCATCGATGAGGTTGATAATGTCCTCATTGATGAGGCCAGGACGCCATTGATCATTTCTGGACCATCCCATGATGATCCTGAGTGGTACCGACGGATGGCGACAGTGGTGAAGAGGCTCAATCCTGAAGACTACGAAATCAGCATCCGGGACCGCAATATCACCCTCACCCCTCTGGGGGAGATGCATGTGGAGGAATTGCTCGGTCAACCCCTGGGGGACCCTGATAATCCGGAGGATATAACTCCGGAGCAGGCACGATTGCTGGGTTATCTGGAGCAAGCCCTGCGGGCGGAGTTCATCTTCAAGAAAAACAAGGATTATCTTGTTCAGACGGGCAAGGTAGTCATTATTGATGATTTCACTGGAAGGCTGATGCCTGGCAGGCGTTGGTCGGATGGGCTGCATCAGGCAGTGGAAGCCAAGGAAAACGTCAAGGTCCAGAGTGAAAATGTCACATATGCCACGATCACTATTCAGAATTATTTCAGGATGTATGAAAAGCTATCGGGTATGACCGGCACGGCAGTGACCGAATCCGAAGAGTTCAATGAGATCTATAAATTGGATCCAATTGCCATTCCAACCAATCTTGATTATGTTGCATCACTTGAGGCGACCTCCCTGGTCACACTCAAAGGCAAAGAACCTGGGAGTGGGTTTGATTTCACCTATTACGCGGAGAAAGATGATCCAGACAAGACGGCGCTGTATTGGAAACGGAAAGATTATTCAGATCTGATCTATCTCAGCGAAGAAGCTAAATTGAGGGCTATTGCGGAAGAGATCCTCAGGTTTCACGTCATTGGACGGCCCCTCCTGGTTGGTACAACCTCTGTTGAGAATTCAGAAACGCTATCCCGCCGACTGGATGGACCATCTATTCGGACATTGATGTTCACCCTGATGATCCGGGAAAGCTGGATGAGGAAGCACAATCGCTTCCCGGATGGCCGCCGGATACCAGACCTGCAACCGCTGAATGTTCCCCTGGACCAGTTAAAGTTGGGCAATCTTCGCAACCTGGTCAAGGATTTGGGGCTGGACCTGATTTTGAACGTGAATGACCCGGAGAATATCCAGCTTTTGCTGGATGTACTGGAGTTGAATGACACCCACGAAGAACGGCTGATCCAGGTATTGAAACGAGGGGTAGCTCATGATGTGCTCAATGCCCGGAAACACACTGAGGAGAGCCAGATCATAGCTGGCGCGGGAGCTTTTGGTGCAGTGATGATCGCCACCAGCATGGCAGGCCGCGGCGTGGATATCAAATTGGGCGGAGAACTTGCAGAAGAGATCACCTCGGATGTGGTTCGTGTCCTGGCCCGGGCAGGTATTAAGGATCCCTTTGAACTATCCATGGCTGAACAGGAAAAGCTCATTAAGCAGCTGGATAAAGAGGATTACGGTATATACGATACTGAAATCAATTTCTTCCTGCAGCATATGCGGGAGAAGGAGAGCGTGAAAGCCCTGGGAGGACTGCATGTGATCGGTTCTGAACGCCATGAAGCCAGGCGGATCGACAACCAGCTCCGGGGTCGTGCGGCTCGCCAGGGAGACCCCGGCTCCTCCCGCTTCTACCTTTCCATGGAAGATGAACTCATGGCCCGCTTTGGCGGTCAACAGATGGAAGTGCTCATGAACCGCCTGCAGGTTGATGAATCCATGCCTATCACCAACCCTTTGGTGGACCGGGTCGTGGAGCAATCCCAGAACAGGGTGGAGGGTGCTAATTTTGATGTCCGTAAACACCTGCTGGAGTATGATGATGTATTGAATCAGCAGCGCTCTAAGATCTACGAGCAGCGGGACCGGGTATTTCAGAAGAGCGATCTATCCGAGGATATCCTGGAAATGCTGCATGATGAGGTCAAAATGCGGGTCGAAAATACCATTTGGGAAGGATCTGATGTTGCCGATCAGGCCAGCCCCTGGCGTTTACTGGCCTGGGTAACACAGATACAACCCACTTTGACATTTCAAGATCGCATGCTGCCTTCATTTACCTTGAGGCTTCTACTGGAAGAAATCCGGGAAAGTTATCCTGAGTTATCCGCAGAAGGAATCACACCTTTCCTCCTGGATATTGGAAATAAGGCTTTAGATGAGGAAGAGGATTATATTCTCAACGCGGTCGAGAAAATTATTGAGGATCGTCAGTTCCACTATCAAGATCAGCTGGACTCCAGGATCGATGCCTTGGATACTTTTCTTGAGGGTTTGACTTACGGCAGCGAAGAACCTTTGAATCCTCAGGAAGTGTTTGTTGAACTCAGAGAACTGACCAGGACGCGATTCGATCTCACTCCCAATCAGATCAGGGAATTGGTTGATAGTGTCAGCCCAGAACTCGAAGATGGGCTGAGGGCCCAGATCGAATCTGAACTAGAGCTGATCGAGATCAAAAGGCTGATCGGCGCAGTGGAGCGGCTGCTGGGCTCCCCCCTGGAGGTCCCTGAAGCCTTAGCCAGCGACCTGGATTGGCAGACAGCGCCTGACTGGATCGTTGAACGGGTTCGGGAGCATTTCCAGGCTCGCCGCAAGACATACTTTGATGATCCGGATGATCCACGAGTAGTAAAGAGCATTGAAACGGGATTGAAGGATATCCCCGGAGGGAAATGTTCCGATTCTGATCTGGCAAGGCTTCTGGGCCTGATGGCTGAGGGTCGCCAGGCAGCTTTTGATAAGAAGAGCCATCGACGGATCTGGCTGAGAACCCAGCGTTTGCGATATCATTTTTACGCTGCTGAGCTGCTAACCAAGAAATCGCCCGATGAAGTTGAGGGGTTGATCCTGGATCACCTTGAAAATGCCCGACTCGCCCTTCGTGAAGCTTGGGGAGATATTGAACTGACCCGTTTGAAGGATATGAAATTAACTGACTTGGAGAGCGATACCCAAAACCTGCTCCAGCAGGAACTAGGCGAGGATATTTTCCTGCAGGCTGGAGAGGCCGAGATAGGAAAATTAACAGGTGATTTGCAGGGCAGAGTTCGTGCTTTCCTGGGTGGGTCAGTGATGAATAAGATATACAGAGATCTCTTCCTCAGAGTGATATCGGAGCTGTGGGTAGAATATCTGACTGAGATGGAAGCGCTTCGAGTGGCGATCGGTCTGGAAGCTTACGCCCAACGAGATCCGTTGGTCCAATATAAATCCCGCGGATTTGAGATGTTCCAGCGCTTGATGGAGGATATGCGAGTGGGTATGGTAAGCCGGATGTTCACCTTTCAACCTCGAAATCTCGAGCGGGTTCAGGCGTCAGTCGAGAATGGATGATCTATTAGCAATCTAACCTTTAGGTGCTGTGGTTGGAACGGCACCTTATAGGGAGTAAGCCCCAGCCCGGGATCCCGAAAGGGTCGGGTTATCAGGTAAAATACAAACAACTGTATCGGGGATAACGGATATCAAAAGAATGGCAAAAATCATCCTCCCGGAAGTTGCTGAATTTTACAAGGTGCTGCCCAAGGTGGAGCTACACCGCCATTTGGAAGGGTCCCTGCGCGTCCCTACCATGATGGAGATCGTCCGCGCTCATGAAATGGATGTCAAGAATACTGGATACCTCAGGCCGCTGGTTCAGGTAGATCACGAGGAACCCTATACATTCGAGAATTTCCTCTCAAAATTTGGCACCTTGAGGTTGTTTTACAAATCACCTGACATCATCAAACGAATAAGCTGGGAAGCTGTTGAGGATGCGGCCTCGGATAATGTTCGCTATATGGAACTGCGATTTACGCCTGTCGCCCTCAGCAGGGCAGAAGGTTTTCCTATGGCCCAGGTCGTAGATTGGGTGATCGATAGCGTGCACCAGGCCGCAGATCATTTCCAGGTCATGGTGCGATTAATCATTGGATTTAACAGACATGAAAGCCTTGACCTGGCCCGGGAAGCCCTCGATATTGCCCTGAACAGGCAGAAAGATGGCATAGTGGGGGTGGATCTGGCAGGAAATGAGGCTGAATTCCCTGCAGCCCCTTTCTGTGAGTTGATCCAGGAGGCCAGAGAGGGTGGCTTACGGATCACTGTCCATGCCGGAGAATGGAATGGGGCAGAGAATGTCCGTCAGGCGATTGAGGATCTGGGAGCTGACCGAATAGGACATGGTATCAGAGTTCTGGAAGATCCACGGGTGGTTGCCTTAGCCCGGGAACGCGGTATACCCTTTGAAGTATGTGTTACCAGCAACTTTCATTCTGGTGTTGTCGATGAAATAACCAGCCATCCCATCAAGACTATGATTGAAAGCGGTCTGAATGTCACAATCAATACCGACGATCCCAGTATTTCCAAAATAAACCTATCCAGCGAATACCAGACTGTGCATAAGGATCTGGGTATATCAATGGATTTGATCGGTACCCGGGTTAAGGCAGCCGCTCAGGGAGCTTTCTTACCCGCTGAGTTAAAAGGTAAATTAGCAAACGCAATTGAAAAGGAATTTATGCGGAAGCTGATAATGTAGAAGTAGGTTTTATTTCCTTTTTTCTTCCCATTCCCTTACAGCATCGTCAATCAGTTTGCGGATCTCAGGATCAGGAATTTCTGCAACGTCATTATAAGATTCCAGCCCCACCCAGAAGCGAATTTCCTTATTGTGGTTTTCCATCAGGTGGATGCCTTTGCCCGCCATAGGGGAACCGTGCAGTTTCCGTTGTAGGATTTTATTTACCTCATCGACAACGCTTAACATCTTGATTCCGCCCTCATCGTCGTCATCGATCTCGAGGTCGGCTTCCACCTTAGGTTCTTCTGCCGGCAGGGGAGGCGCGGGTGCAGGTGCACCTTGGGGGTCCTTGTGGATAGTGATGATATTCAATATCTCTTTTGGAAGGGTTTCTTTTTCAACATATTTCCCATCGACTTCATAGACAGGCGCTTCCCCTTCTTCTTTCCAGACCTTGAGCAGTATTTGTGAATCAGGGGTGGGTTTTTTCACGATGGGAGGTGCTCCCTCGCCAGCAGCACTTGGTTCTGATGCAGAACCTTCTAAGGCTTTTTCAGATCCATCTTTCTGAAAGAGTTTTTTCAGGAAAGGAGCTTCCAATGAAACAAGGAAGAGCCCCAGGAAAAATCCAATTGCAAGGGCGAAGATAGCGATGAAGATCACTAATGCGGTTTGCAAATCCATATGAACTCCTCCTTACCCAGGAAGCTGTTGGCAATTCTGACAGTAATAGGTACTGCGCTGGGCCATTTTGATCCGGTCTATGGGTGTTTTACAACGACTGCATGGTTGTCCTTCTAAATTATACACCGAGAGATATTTCTGGTAATCCCCTCCCCGATACATCCAGTCAATGCTGGAACCATGATTCTGTATGCCTTCCCGGAGTACTTCACGGATGCTTTTCCAGAGGGCGTAGGATTCATCACTAGTTAATGAATCGGTTTTCCGGGCAGGATGCAATTTTGCCCTGAAAAGGCTTTCATCTGTGTAGATGTTGCCCAACCCGGCGATCATACCCTGATCAAGGAGAAAATATTTCAGCTGCCTGTTGTGGGAGTGGAGAAGTGCCTGAAAGGAATCCGGCGTAAAATCATCCCCGAGAGGTTCTGGCCCGAGGTTACCAATCACTTCTGAAGGATCATCTGTGAGCCATACTCTGCCAAATTTGCGGATATTATTAAATGCTAGCCGGTAGCGATCATCGAAGTTGAGGATCAGACGGTAGTGCTTTCCAAGTGGATTGATTTTTTCTTCTACTACTATTTCTCCACTCATCCGCAAATGGATGATCAGGCTGTCCTGGGAGAGGTTGATCAGTAGATTTTTTCCCCTCCGGCCAATTCCTGTAACGAATTGACCCTGGATGCGGGATAAAAACTCCTCCGGATCTGGTTCTGCCAGGGTTCCTTCCCAGAGCAGCTCGGCATTGGTGATCTTCTTACCTAGGATGGAAGGCGCGCCAGACTCTCCCTGGAGTAAGTATCTGCGAAAGGTCTCGACTTCAGGAAGTTCTGGCATAGGGATCTATTCGTCAAACATTTCCCCAACACTGCGGCCTTCATGGGCCCTGCGGATAACTTCTCCCAGCAGAGGTGAGATATCGAGTATATCTACTTTGCGGCCTTTTTGAAGTACTTTGATGTCTGGGGAGGGAATGGGAACTGTATTTGTTGTGATTAAATGAGAGATCGGAGAGGCTGCTAATCGTTCTACTGCAGGACCAGAAAAAACAGGGTGGACAAATACCGAGAAGATATCCCGGGCCCCTTTAGTCTGAGCCAAAAATGCTGCTTCAACCATCGAACCAGCAGTATCCACCTCATCATCGATAATGATCACATCTCGGTCAGCGGTTTCTCCTATTAATGTCAGCGCTTCCGCAGCGTCTGTTTTTGATTTCCTTCGTTTTTCAATAAATGCTATCGGCACACCCAGCTCGGCTGCCAGGTTGCGGCCTTTTTTGGCGAAACCCAGATCAACCGTCAATACGACCGGGTCTTTCATCTTGGGCAGGAGCTCAGTGATCCTGTCTTTTAAGATATGGTAGGCAGTTAACACATCACCAGGAATAGAAAAGAAACCCTGGATCTGACCGGCATGCATGTCCATGGTCATATAGCGGTCTGCTCCGGCTATTTCAATCATGTCTGCGATCAGGCGAGCAGTGATCGGTACCCGGGGTTTGTCCTTCTTGTCCGAGCGTGTGTAGCTGAGGTAAGGGATGACCGCTGTCACTCTGCCAGCTGAATCAAGGCGCAGTGTTTGCAGGGTGATCAGCAGCTCCATCAGGTTGCGGTGGACCGGCCGGGAAGTGTTCTGGATCAGGTAGACATCCTGACCCCGAACGCTGTTGTGTAAGCGGACCCAGAGGTTCTCGTTGGGAAATTCGATGATATCCCTTCCACTGCAGGGTATGTCCAGGTAATCCGCAATGCCCTGGGCTACTTCCGGGATAGCAGTGCCCGCGAATAATTTGATTTCACCATACATGCCTCGGTCCTCGGTTATGTGGTGTATCATAATGCCATCCTTTAGTTATCTCGCTGCCAATCCTGCCGGAGAAAGCTCATCAGGAGAACATCTACATATCTCCCCTCGATATATTGAGCTTCCCGCATTTTCCCTTCCACAATAAAACCTGCTTTCTCATAAGAACGGATAGCGCGTTGATTGGATTCGTACACTTGTAAAAATACCCGGTGAAGATTCATGTTCTCAAATCCATGTTTTAAGAGCAACCGCACGGCCCTGGTACCAAATCCCTTGTCCCAATATTCTTTCTCCCCAATATGTATGCCGATTTCCGCTGAGCGATTTTCCAGGTCGATCCCGAATAAACCGCAGTTGCCAACAAACACCCAGGTGTTTTTCTGCGGATCTGGTTGGATTTCAATAGCCATTGGCCGTTCCCGCGGGGGTTTTTTCAGCAGGGCTGAAAACCATTCTTCCTCTTCCGCAAGGGAGAGAGGATAGAGCAAAGACAGCCCCAGTTTAACTTCTGGGTCATTCAGCCAGCGCACAAAATGGGGCAGGTCCTCTTTTTCGATCGCCCGGAAGCGGATCTGGTCGCCAACAATCATATACCTGCTCCTTTTAACAAAGCTTCTACTGCTTTCCAGGGTGTGATCTCCCGGGAGATCACTTTTTCGAGAGTTCCTTGATAGGTCGCTGGGGCAATTTTAGTTTCCCAGCGTGAGCGCAGGGAATCTCTTAGAAGCACTTCGAGCTCATTTGTGAGCCGCTTTTCCTCCCTGTGTTGCCACTCTCCGCTGGCAAGTAGATAATCCCGGTGATTGGCCAGCTCAGTGACTAGCTCTGGGAGGCCCTCTCCAGTAATGGATACTGTCGGCAGCACTGGTGGGATCCAACCAGGATTGAGACCTTGATCAGCGGGATCGGAGACTGTCATTCCGGGCCCGTGATGTTCCAACTCCTCTGGATGGGGGTGGGCAAGACTTAACATGGAACGCAAAGCCCGGAGCGAGTGTTCGGCTCCTGGTTTGTCTGCTTTATTCACTACCAGGATGTCGGCTATTTCCAGGATACCGGCTTTGAAGGTCTGGATCTCATCACCCAATCCTGGGGCTTCAACCACGATGGTGCTGTGGGCCAGGCTGGCAATATCGACCTCCGCCTGGCCTGCTCCAACAGTTTCAATGATGATGATGTCAAAACCGGCAGCGTCGAAAACCTGTACAAGACTTCCTGTTGCCGCTGCCAGTCCGCCCAGTGAACCGCGGGAGGCCATGGAGCGGACAAAAACACCGGGATCTCCTGCCAAGTCATGCATGCGGACCCTGTCACCCAATAATGCCCCACCGCTGAAAGGGCTGGTTGGGTCTACCGCGATCACTGCGATCCCGGGCTTTACCCCTCCCTCCCCGAAGTGACGATAGTGATAGGCGAGCTGGTTGACCAGGGTAGACTTTCCAGTACCTGGTGCTCCAGTCACACCGATCAGGTGGGATTTTCCAGTATGCGGGAAAAGCGCTTCCAATAAATGGAAGCCTTCCCGGGTTCCGTTTTCGATTTGGGTCAGGGCGCGAGTGACTGCCAGTCGCTCCCCCCGTAGGACTGCTTCTGGATCTATTACTGGCATGCGTTTTGGATGTCTTTAATGATCAATTGGGTGGATGTGCCCGGGCCGTAGATCCCAGCCACACCCAGTTTTTCAAGTTCGGATTTGTCTTCATCCGGAATGATTCCGCCTAAAAAGAGCTTGACATTATCAAGCCCTTGTTCCTCAAGCATTTTCTTCACCTTGGGCACAAGCGTCATATGTGCCCCGGACAGGATGGACAAGCCCACAATTTGAACGTCCTCCTGAAGGGCAGCCTCAGTGATCATTTCCGGAGTCTGACGTAATCCTGTATAGATCACTTCCATCCCGGCATCGCGCAGGGCCCGGGCAACCACTTTTGCACCCCTATCGTGACCATCAAGTCCTGCTTTGGCGATTAATACCCTGATCTTTTTCTGTGGGTCTCCCATACTTCCTCCAGAGTATTGTCTTCCTGAAAAAAATTATACCCTAATGAATTCTGCCCAACCTGGTCTACCGCCCTCTTCCCCTCAGGGGCATTCAATCAACATGCTGACCGGACAATGATCGGATCCCATCACGTCATCATGGATGATCACATCTTCCACAAGGTTTACCAGCTCTTTGCTGATCAAAAAATAATCCAATCGCCAGCCCACATTCCTTTCCCTGGCATTTCCCCGATAGGTCCACCAGGTATACTGCTCCTTGTCGGGATACATCTCCCGGAAAATATCCACAAAGTTGTGCTCCAGGTAAATGTCTATCCAGGCTCTTTCCTCAGGCAGGAAGCCTGTATTGCCTTCATTGGCCTTGGCGTTGCGCAGGTCGATGGGTTGATGGCAAGTATTGAAATCTCCGCAGATGATGATCTTCTCGCCCTGGCTGTGGAGCTGATCACAGATCTCCAGCAGCTCCTGGTAGAATTCCAGCTTAAAATCTACCCGACTCAGGTCTCTGCCCCCATTCGGGAAATAAATATTGAAAACCCGGAAATCCTCCAAAATGGTTTGGATCACCCGGCCTTCCTGGTCGAATTTCGGGATGCCCAATCCCAGCTCCGATGCCTTGGGTCCAGATTTTGCCAGAGTTGCCACACCGCTGTAGCCGGCTTTTTCGGCAGGGTTCCATACCGGGTTCCTGCGTTCCAGGGACTCCCGCTGAGATGCCGTTAGCTGTTCTGGATGGGCTCTGACTTCCTGCAAACAAAGCAGGTCGGGATCATATTTCTCCCACCAATCCTCTGCACCTTTGGACAACGCGGCTCGTAAGCCATTCACATTCCAGGTAGTGATAGTGAACATTTTATGATTGTATCAGAATTAGACCTGTCGAGGTCAGCATGCTTTGGGTAAGATTTGCCCAGCGATAGTCATCTAAGGGTTGTAGTTGGAGGACCTAATTTTATTAGTTTCTCTCCTCCTTGGCAGCGGCGTGGGAGCCTTTTGGCTAACGCGCCGCTGTTCCTTGTTTTGTTAGATCTTCCCCATTGATGTGTTTTCAACACACCTGATCTGATTGAAAAAACCAGGCCGAAATGATCTCCCGGACCGCATGTTACAATAAAATACCTTAAAGGGCCTATTCGGGACTAACTATGAAAAATTCTCCTGCCAGCCAGATCATTAAAATCTCTCAATCAGAGGCCAGGCGGACGATGCTTTCCTGCCAGGGTCTCTATCCCCCCAGGAGCTGGAAAGGGAAAAGGGGAGTGAAGGCTTTCTTCAATCGGGTGCGGTCGATCCAATTTGACCCCATCAATGTGGTTGGGCGCAATCCGGACCTGGTGCTGCAGTCCAGGGTAATTGACTATAAACCATCCCTTTTGGATGGGTTGCTTTATCAAGATAGGTACCTGGTTGATAACTGGGATAAAATGGCCAGCCTGAGTCTGGCAGAGGATTGGCCGTTATTCTCCCGTCACCGATCCCGGATGGAGGAGATCTTCGGTGTGCCCAGCGATGTAGTGATGAGTTTAGCGCCGATTGTCCTTGGTCAAATCAAAGAAGAAGGGCCCCAATGTTCGTTGGATTTTCAATTCGAGGAAAAGACGGATTGGGCCTGGGGTCCAACCAGGGTGACCCGGGCCAGCCTGGAAGGCCTGTATAAGATGGGCCAGCTGGGCGTGCATCATCGGGTGAGCAACCGGCGGTATTTTGACTTGATCGAAAACCTGCTTCCTGGTGAACTGCTGGACGAACCGGATCCCAATCAGAACCTGGAAGCCTATCAGCGCTGGCATGTGCTGAGGAGGATCGGGGCCATGGGACTGGCGCACCCCAACGCCGGTGAGCAGTGGGGAGGTATGATCGGCGTAAAAACCCCCAAACGGAACCAGGTCATCCGAGAGCTGGTCGCTGATGGAAAACTTTTGATGATAGAGGTAGAAGGTATTGAAGGCGACCAGTTTTATATCAGGTCTGAGGACCAGAAACTGCTCTGGAGTTCAAAAAAAGGCCCCGAGGAAAACAGAGCCGCATTCATAGCCCCTCTAGACAACTTGTTGTGGGACCGTAAAACGGTTAAGCGCCTGTTTGATTTCAGCTATATGTGGGAGGTTTATAAACCGGAGAAGCAGAGGGAGTATGGTTATTATGTCCTACCTGTCCTGTTTGGGGATCGGTTTGTGGGACGCTTCGATCCTGCTTATGATAAAAAATCCGGGTTGCTGACCATCAAGAATTGGTGGTGGGAGAGGGGAGTTAAGGTTGATCATGAGTTCGCCAGCGCGCTAAAAGCATGTCTAGAGGAATTCTTGATCTACCTGAATGCGAGTGGATTGGATTTCCCCAAGAATTTATTACGAAAGGGAGACCTGGATTGGCTTCTGGATATTTGACCTTCTCCTTCTTCTGATAAGAAACCCAACCTATTTACCTGTCAAGAGACCCAATCTCTACCGTGAAATTGGGTCTTTTTGCTTTTAAAATCTCAGATTGAAATGAACCTGTCATGTTCTTCCGAGAAAGACCAGTATTTATTTTGCACATATATTGCAAAATTAATACTTGACAATACCTAGATAATCTGGCATAATATCGACAATAGCTTTACAAAACCTTTATCTAGGAGAAAATCATGAAGATCAAATCCGTATTATTAGTTTCATTGGTTGCAGTCATGGTATTGGCAGCTTGTGCGCCGGCAACACCTGAGGTAGTGGAAGTAGAAGAACCAAAACCAACTGCCACTCCGGTGCCAGAACCCATGGAAGAGATGGAAGCTGAAAAACTGGACATTGTGGATACCGCGATTGCTGATGGTCGTTTTACCACCTTGGTAGCTGCAGTTGAAGCTGCTGGGCTGGTTGATGCTCTCAAAGGCGAAGGCCCGCTGACAGTTTTTGCACCCACTGACGATGCTTTTGCCGCTCTGCCAGAAGGCACAGTCGAAGCTCTCTTGGCTGACATTCCTGCCCTATCCAATATCCTGCTTTACCATGTTGTGGAAGGCAAAGTGATGGCTGCCGATGTTGTTGAGCTCAGCAATGCGTTGACACTGCAAGGCCAGTACCTTGACATTCAGGTTATGGATGGGAAAGTGATGCTTGACAATGCCCAGGTGATCATCAAGGATATTGAGACCAGCAATGGTGTCATTCACGTGATTGACGCTGTGGTTCTCCCTGAAACCCGAGATATCGTTGATATTGCAGTGGAAGATGGACGCTTCACTACGCTGGTTACCGCACTTCAGGCTGCTGGCCTGGTGGAGGCTCTGCAAGCTGAAGGTCCCCTGACCGTATTTGCTCCTACCGACGATGCTTTTGCCGCCCTGCCAGAAGGTACAGTAGAAGCTCTTTTGGCTGATATTCCTGGCTTGACCGATGTCTTGCTCTACCATGTGGTGGAAGGCAAAGTGATGGCGGCCGATGTCATTGGTCTGAGCTCAGCCACAACTTTGTTGGGCCAGGACATAAGCATCACCATTATGGATGGCAAAGTCTTTTTGAATGAGTCTCAGGTCATTATCACTGATCTGGAAACATCAAATGGTGTGATCCACGTAATTGATGCAGTTTTGCTGCCTCAATAATGTTCTCTCCTCCTTTCTAGGAAAAAAGCGAAGCAATTATGCTTCGCTTTTTTCTATTAATCCGGAATTTTTAGGTATAGATCAACCTTGCCGAAGAGCTGTCCGTTGATTTGGGGCTGGAATGTTTGGATTCCAGGATAATATTTCCGGGTTGTGATTGGTATAAACTTATGTTTGCGGATGATCCTGGTCGTCTCACCAGGTTGGAGAGTCTTCTGGCTCAGCTTAAAGACTTTGGGAGCCTGGCTCCCGTTTTTTTTCATGAAGTGGACCAGATAGTCGATCATCAAGAGCTGTTCCCTTTCTGCCACTGAGCGGATCTCAAAACTGAACTCAACTTCACCGCCAAAGGTGATTTCTGTTGGAACAAGATTGATCCCTGAAATGGTGATTTCTGGATGGTTTGAAAATCCTAATAACTCCAATGCGCCTGGGTGGCCGGATTTTAACAGGGAGCGGAGGGCGTGTTTGATGAGCCTTTCCATATCCATATTATCTGTGTCACGCCATCCTTGAAGGAGATCGACGATCAGATCGGGGTGATCCTTGGATATGTCGTTTAGATTGTTGGCAACACTGCGGCGGATCTCTTCCCGGGGGTCGTTCTTGAGTTTCTCCAGTATCGGGAGGATCGGGGAAGGATCTTCTACAAGGTCTTGCAGCCGCATACCCCAGGGGAGACGCGGACGGCAGCCTTCACTGGCCAATCGCCGGACACCGGGATGGGAGTGTTCAGTCCAGAGCAGCATCTGATTTAAGGTCATGTCGGGGTAGCGAGCAATGAATGGGCGAATAGCAAATTCAGCAGACATGTATTGAGTGAAGAACTCCAGGGCAGGAATGGATGTGCCCCAATCCTCCAGCCCGAAGAGTTCCACAAAATCTGGAAAGACCATCTTTTCAAAGCCCTGACCTTCCAGAAGGGGCAGGGCGGCTTTGAGAATATCTAAAGCTGCGAGGTATTTCTTGGGAAGATATTTCCCCAGACAGATCGCGATTTGCCGGATGCGCTGTTTAAGTGCTAAATCCTCCCAGTTATTCTCAAAAACATCTCTGATGAAACTATCGGCAGGAAAATCCGGATGCACCTCAACCACTGCTGAGGCCAATTCTCCAACGCTTTCCCTGCTGAACATATCCTTTAAGGCAAAATTCTCATCCATTGCTCAGGCCTTTTAGGATGTCTTCCAGGTGTCCAGCGCCTTCGTTTTCCGCTTCTTTGGCTGCCTGGAGATGGCTGATAGCTTTTTTGCTCTTGGGAGTGATCCCAAGGGGCTCGTCGCGATTATTCTCGAAAAATGGATAGAGTTCAGAGAGGTCTTTCAGTTGTTTTGCGACCTCCGTGTAGGATTGGATGGCGCCATCAAAGGCTTTGTCAGCCATTCCCGGGACGCGTGATTTAGCTTCATGGAGAAAAGCCACGGCATTTCGGCGGCATTCTTCCCAGACGGACGAGTTATAAGCATGGCCCATTAACATGGCCTTGCCGGAGCTGACTGCTTCGATCCAGGCTCGATAAGCTTCCTGGCCTGCCAGATAATCTGGGAGCACCCATTCGGATGAGCCTTGATTAAACGCGATAGCAAATGCCAGAGCTTCCTTGATCGCTATAGGATCCCGGGAGGGTTGGGAAGGTTTAACGGAGTAAATCTCCAGCAGACCAATACCGGTCTTTCCCAGTTTTCTCCAGGGTTTGGGGCTGGGGCCGATATCAGCCCCTGGTCCGTTGTAGAAATAACCCGCATCGTCATAACCATCGATGATATACCATTCTGGAATTGCTAATTCCCATCCAATCACGGGGGAATTCTGATCCAGGGCGGCTTTTGTCAATTCCCAGGCTTTGATCTGTTCCTCTTTAAATCCCGGTTTGCGTTTATCTGCAAATATGCCCTCGATCCTGTAGCCAATATTCTCGCCGAGAGTGTAAAATCGGGAAGTATTCCAGGCGGTGGGCCCACTTGGACAGGAACCATCCCGGGACATATTGATTATGAAAGCATGGCCGGTGGCGCCGAATAGCCAGCTGATTTCCGGGGCAATTTTCAAGAATTTTAAAGCTCCGTGAATACAGCCAACCAGAGAAGTCCAGGCTGGAGTCCAGACAAGATCGGGGAGTTTATTCATGCAACCTCCTCAGGAGAATTGAAGTGAAAGCTGTGGATGGAATACTTTAACCATACTAGAAATTCCATCCTCGTCAATGGTCCAGCCATCAGATCATACTCTGGAGGATACAGAGGAGTGAGGGGTTTGTTATACTGATAGGGAGTAGAAAAAGGAATAATATGATCACCAAAGAGAGAGCACTGGAAATCCTACATGAGAATATCATAAATGCCAATCTGCGTAAGCACCATTATGGGGTCGCTGCCGCCATGAAAAGGCTGGCGGAGGAGTTGAATGGGGATCCCGAGGTCTGGGAGATAGTAGGCTTGCTTCACGATGCTGATTACGAAAAGACCAAAGATCAGATGGAGCGGCATACGCTTCTGCTGGCGGAAATGCTGGAAGATGAGGATTTAGATGAAGAGGTTATCCGGTCAATCCAATCCCATGCTACTGAGTATACGGGGATCGATCCTTCCAGCCTGATGGATTATGCCTTGGTCAGCTGTGATGACCTGACTGGCCTGATCGTGGCTGTGGCCCTGGTCCATCCTGAAAAGATAGCTGCTGTAACGGTTGAATCCGTTCTCAAGAAGTTCAATACGAAAGCTTTTGCTGCCAGCGTCAACCGGGAAAAGATCCTCAAATGTGAGAGCAGCTTGAATATCCCGCTTGATAGGTTTGTAGAATTAGTATTGGAAGCCATGCAGGAAGAGGCAGAACTGCTGGGTTTGTAAGAGGGTTTGGTACTGATGGACCAGGCAGCCCCTGGTGATGGTCTATACAATCTTTTCAAGCCCCGATCAGGGCGAATAATTTCAGCAGCAGGACAAGGCATAAACAATGCGGGGAACAAGGGCTGTAAGAGGGTGGAGGTGCCAGCCCCAGTGCATCTATGCCTTCTCTATTCCAGATTTGTTAAATACCAATACCCTGGTGGGAGGCAGGGCTGTATTTGGAACCGCCTGAGAGAAGGAAGGGGGATGGAGCTAACGCGTAAACGTTTCCTGGAACCACATGCGAATCGAGAAGATCACATTACGCACCATCTGGTTGATAGCCCGGTTCAACTGGCCGAGTTTAACAACCAGTTGATTGGCTGACTGTTCTGGTTTCCGGACATCGATCCCAGTCAGGGCAAAAAAGGTGATGATAATGAATATTAGCAATATGAGCAGCAGGGCTGCTTTGGCAGGATTACCCATAGTTTTATTCCAGTTATTTTCGTTATTATAAAACACTCCTGTACTATTTTGGTTGTGAATATTGAAAGGTGATCTGGTAACCAGGGCTAGTAATAGCTATGGATCAGATACCAGGGCAAGGTTTGCCTGTAATCCGGAAGGGAGGTTTAGTGAAGTTCTCCCGGCCAGATCTCGGATTTTCCCCTTAAAAGCTCTTGACAGATAGGTGTTTTAATGTAAAATATAACAAATAACTTTGCGGCGCAAATAAAACTATAGTGCAAATATGTGTTCTGTGAAGAACGAAAGGAGTCAAAAATGACTGAAAATATCGACCTCAAAGAAATAAGACGGCAGGTATACCTGTTCTATTCCGAAGATGGATTGGCCGACCTGGGGGTTGGCCTAATGATCTTTGGATTTGGTGCCTTGCTGATGGCTGATGCCCCTTACCTGGTAGGTTTACTGGGAGTGGTGGCATACATAGTCTGGTACCTGGGAAAACAGACCCTTGTTATCCCCCGGGTAGGTTCCATCCAGCCCGGCCCTGATATTAAAAGAAGGCTTTTTGGTTTTACCCTAAACCTCTTTTTATTCGGGGCAGGGGCATTGGCTTTCTACCTGGTTGGTGGAGGTGAGAATTTTGCCGCTTCCATCAGTCCCTTGATGATCTTTGGATTTGTGGTGGGACTGGGTATAAGCTCGCTGGGCCTGGCATTAAAAGCCAGCCGCTTCTATTTTTATGGACTGCTGGTTTTTGCTGCAACGGTTGCAGGTGAGTTGTTGAGCCCATCCATCACTGCAGTGGATCCTTTCCTGGTATCAGTGATCAGTGCGGGAGGGATCATTACACTTTCAGGTTTGATCATCATGGGCAGGTTCCTGTCCAAGTACCCGCTTGTAAAACAGGAGGGCTAAGATGACTGAACAGGGTAATCCCCAGCCCAACCTCGATCTTGAGATCGACCGCCTGGTCCATGAACCGGCCCGCCTGAAGATCCTGGCCTATCTCTCCCTCCTGGATAGTGCCGACTTCACCTTCCTGGTCAGCCGCCTGGGCTTGACCATGGGCAATCTATCCGCCCATATCAGCAAGCTCCAGGAAGCCGGCTACATTGAAGTGGATAAAGGCTACAAGGGCAACCGCCCTCAAACCCTGATTTCCCTCTCCGAAAAAGGAAGTCAAGCCTTTCAGACCTATCGGAATCAGATGCTGAGTTTTCTGGGCTGATAAAAGACCTCCGAGGTCCCTCCGACCTCGGAGGTCACTTCAACCTCGGAGGTCCCCCCGGCCAGGTTGGATTTCTCGGTGGAGGACTTGGGGAATTTGGTCATCGGGAAGATTGGCGCCTGCTACTGTACCGGCTCGCGAGGTATTAGTCATCTAAAGAAATACCTTCCCCTAAAATTATCTTCTGAGAAATTACCCTGCCTGCCTGGCAGCTGGATTCCTTTATAAATGTTGTTTCCAAATGATTGATTTCATTCAGGATAAACTGATCTGTTTTGAGCCGATACCCTGATGAGCTTGGTTCTCTACCCCCGGGCTTAATCCACTAGTCAAATCTATATCAATTATGACTTCGGGTTTGATATAATGGTTGAACCCTATTGATTAGGACCTTTCCCCAGAAAATATCTCACTACCTTATGGTTTACCAGGAAATACTTCAAACCAAAATTTCCCCTCCAAACTTATCCCACAGGATGCTTCACCGCTTGCGAGTTGAACAGCAGCTCCTGGAGAGCGCTCGCTACCGCTTGACTTGCCTCCAAGCCAGCGCCGGGTACGGTAAAAGCACAGCCTTGGCCTGCCTGGCAGGTAATCAGGATTATGATATCCCGATAATCTGGTATCAGCTTGGCAGGGAAGACAACAATGTCCCGACCTTCATTCAATATTTGCTCCATGCCTCCCTGAGCGTGTTTCCAGACCTGCGGAACGTGCCTTTACAGCTTCTGAGGGGATGGGATATTGCCCAGGGTCCGCTTCCATCTCAAGTGATTATTGACCAGTTCATTAATGCCCTAAACGATCTGGTAGAACCCGTTCTATTCGTTCTCGATGATATCCACCTGGTCTTAGATAATGAAGAGATCGCCCTACTGCTGGACCGATTAATCAGCCTTGCTCCCTCCACGGTGCACTTCTTGTTATCTTCTCGCACACCTCTCAAATTGCCAAACCTGTATCGCTGGCAATCGCAGGGAGAAGTGCTCATTCTGGACCAGGGCACGCTATCTTTCACTCACCAGGAGATCAAGGATCTATATATAAAGCAGTACAATTATGAATTGACCCTCCCCGAGATCCAGTCCCTTCACCAGCAGACAGAGGGTTGGGCTCTGGCGCTGCAGGTGATCTGGCAAAGTCTGCGGAGTGGGGCAGTAACCTCTGTCGAAGAGGCCTTGTCCTATCAAGCCTCAACGATGGAGAACCTGTTCACCATCTTGATCCATGAGGTTTTGGATAAGCAGCCGGAGGATGTTCAGGATTTTTTATGGTCCTCAGCTACTCTTCGAGTGATGACTGCGAATGCCTGTGATGCGCTCCGCCAAAATCATGATAGTGAGGCGATGCTTGAATATTTACTCCGCCAGGACCTTTTTGTCGTAAATCTCGGTAATGGCTCTTTGCGGTACCAGCATATCTTTCACCAGCTGCTGCGCCAGCAAGCGGATGAGGAGAAGAAAAAAACCTGGCATGGGCGGGCGGCCGCATACTTTGCTGCCCAGGGTGATTGTGAGTCAGCTATCTATCATGCTTTCCATGCAAAACAGTATGATCTGGCCGCAGAGCTATTGATAGACCATGGAGCTGATCTATTGAGGGCGGGTTACCTGGATTCCTTGGGCAATCATCTAGACAATCTCCCTCCTGAAAAATTACTGAATTACCCTATCCTGGTCAATTTCCTGGGTGATCTGGCCCGATTGAAAAGCAGGTTCCAGGAATCTCTAGGCTGGTATGAACAGGCTGAAAGCCTGTGGAGGGACCGCGGTGAACTTGTGGAGGTCAGCCGTGCTCTGAGGGGACAAGCCAGGGTATATTTGGATACGGTCAACCCCAGCAGGGCTTCGGAATTGCTGCAGCAAGCCTTACGGCTGAGTGATGGTACGGATGACCGGGCGGCCAATGCCCGATTATACGAGCTGCTAGCAGAAAACAAACTCAATGCCGGAAAACCTCTCGAAGCGGAGATCTTTCAGCAAAAAGCCAAGGAACTGCGTCAGGAAGGTCCGACCGTATCAGAACTTCAATACCGGGTGCTGCTGCGGACAGGGAAGTTAAAGGAAGCCAGGGAGAAACTGGAAATCCAGGCAGATGATGAGCGTGAGCAACCAGTGCAAACCCCTCGGGCTCACCGGGAAACCTTGCTGGTGCTTTCATTGATCTATGCCTTCCAGGGAGAGGCTGAATTAGCGCATCAGACTGCTATCGAAGGTACACAGCGAGGATTGGACCTGAAATCTCCATTTGTGACGGCAGTAGGACATATCAGGCAGGGACATGCTTTGACCCTGCTCCCCGGAGAAGATAATTACGAGTTATCCAGATTTGAATACCAAACGGCTGTTCAGGTCAGTCATTCTTTGAAAGTCCCCCGCTTGCGTGTGGAAGCCCATTGGGGACTCTCCCGGGCCTACGGCTACCAGGGAGATATTGAGAGAGCTACCCGGTACGCTGAACTTGCGATTGATATCGCCCTCAAAGCTGGTGATGAGTGGATCGCATCCCTGGTGCGCTCGACGATGGGCGCTAATCTTGTGCAGGCTGGACTCTACGAATCAGCAGCAATTTGGCTCAAGGAAGCTCAGCGAGGCTTTCAGGAATGCAGCGACCCATTCGGGACAGCCGCGGTTCGTCTGTGGCGCTGTCTAAGCTGGTTCCATCAGGGAGAGATAGAACGCCTGCCTGGAGAAATGAAGGAGCTGCTCGTTGAATGCATGCAAAATGAGTACAACTTTCTATTCACCCGCCCAACTCTTCTAGGTCCACCCAGCGAAAGGGAGATGATTCCGCTCCTGGTGCTGGCCCGCGACCAGGAGTGGGAAGGATCTTACGCCAGGGAACTGCTTAAGGAAATTGGCCTTCCTGATATACGCGTGCATCCTGGTTACCAGCTGCGGATCCATACACTGGGATCTTTTATTGTCTGGCGCGGGTCTTCCCAGATCTCAAAAGCTGGCTGGCAGCGCACAAAATCTCGCCAGCTTTTCCAGCTATTAATCACTTTCCGCAATACTCCCCTGGAGAGGGAACAGATCTTTGAATTCCTCTGGCCTGGTGCAAATCCCGAGGCCTCAGATCGTAACTTTAAAGTCGCCCTGAGCAGTCTTTATCGGGTTCTCGAACCCAATAGAACCGCGGGCAGCGAATCGGCTTATATCATTCGTGATGACAGCAGGTACTATCTCCGCCCGGAGGCAGATTTATGGCTGGATGTGGATGAGTTTATCTCTTTAGTACAGCTTGGGGAAAGCTTACAGGAGATATCACCCCTGGAAGCGGTCGCGGCTTTTGAAAAGGCTGTCGATCTTTATTTGGGCGATTTCCTTCCAGATATTCGATACGAAACCTGGGCAGCTACCAAAAGAGAGCAACTATCGGTTATTTATCTCCAGACTGCTGACCACCTCTGTGAGCATTATCTTGCCAGTCAAAATCCAGAGCAAGTCATTCAGCTCTGTCAGGAGATCATTGCTGAAGACAACTGCTGGGAGCGGGCCTACCGCCACCTGATGGCTGCCTATGATCAACTGGGCGATCATGGCCAGGTAGCCAGGACTTACCAGCGCTGTGTAGATGCACTTCAGCAGGAACTGGATATTTCTCCCTCCCCGGAAACTTTGGCCAGTTTCCAGAACCTGGTTGGCCAGACCAGCTGATCCCAATTTTCTCTTCCTGCCCTGTAACCAACCTGTAATACAAATTTGCTATACTCGTTTTTATGGCTGAAACACCCTGCATTTCATCCTTTGTGATTCGTATCATTGAAGAATCAAACCCTCAATCAGCATCTTCTACATACCGGGGTATTATCCGGCATATTCAAACAGAACAAGAGATTTCCTTTACCTGCTGGGATGACGGTGTGTCATTTATCCAGCAGTTTGTACCTATCCACCAAATGATCTCCCCGGAGGGTAGGCAGCGGATTCTTGTGGATACAGATGAAATTCAGGGTTCATAAAATAGATCTTGTTGTATTTACTGGATGTGCATGATGAGATTTGAAGACAAGGTAGCTCTTGTGACCGGAGGTGCGAACGGGATAGGTCGTTCTGTTGTCAAGCTTTTTACTCAAGAAGGCGCCAAAGTGGCAATCTGGGACCTGGCTGATGAAGCCGGAGAAAAACTTGCCGGGGATATTAACCATCAGGGGGGCACGGCACTTTACAGACATGTGAATGTAACTGATACAGAGGATGTAGAAGCTGCAGTTAACGAGCTGGAAAAGGAATGGGGGAGAATTGATATTTTGATCAATAATGCCGGAATTCTCAGGGATGGGCAGCTGGTCAAAGTAAAGGACGGCGAAATCCAGAACCGCATGACGGATGAAATGTTTGATATGGTGATCGATGTTAATCTTCGGGGAGTATTTATCTGCTCCCGGGCTGTTGCTCCGGTCATGATCAAAAACAAGCAAGGCGTGATACTCAATGCGACCTCGATTGTTGGATTGGACGGCAATTTCGGCCAGACCAACTATGTGGCGACAAAAGCCGGAGTAATCGGCATGACCAAAGTCTGGGCCCGGGAGCTGGGCCGCTACGGAATCCGGGTTAACGCAGTGGCACCTGGGTTCACGGCGACAGAAATGGTAATGGCCATGCCAGAAAAAATCCTTGATGGCATGCGGGGGCGGACGCCGCTTGGCCGGCTGGGTCAGCCGGAGGATGTTGCCAATGCCTACGCTTTCCTGGCATCCGACTGGGCCAGCTTCATCACCGGAACGGTGCTCCGGGTTGATGGGGGTATCGTGGTTGGCACCTGAGAAAAAATGAATGAAAAAGAACTCTTGCGCGAGAAACTAATATCGATTCCCGAAGCAGTGGGGCTGGTCCAGTCGCACCATAACGTTGGCACAGCCATGGCTGCCTCAGAACCAGTCGGCTTGTTAACCGAACTCGGCAATCACACGCACCGTTTGGAGGATGTGCGGGTATGGGTCTGCCTTCCCCTGCGGCTTTATGATTTTGTTCTCAAGCCAGAGATGGCGGGACATTTTTTCGTAGAAAACTGGTTCTACGGTGCTCCGGACCGGGAAGTTCATCCTCAGGGTAGGATATCCTATATTCCCAACAACCTTCATGCTGCCGCGAAAGTGCGTTTGGAGGCCGCCAACCACCACCTGGATGTGTTCTGGGGAACAGCGACTCCTCCAGATGAAAGAGGGTATATGTCGCTCTCCACCTGCCTGGTGATTGAAAAGATGCTCATTGAGGCGGCAGATCTGGTCATCCTGGAAATCAATGAGAATCTACCTTTGACTTTAGGAGATACCCAGATCCATATCTCTGATGTTGATTATCTGGTCGAAAACCATGTGCCTTTATTTGAACTGCCGTCTGCCCCTCCCACTGACTGGGAACAGTCCATTGGCGGCTATATTGCCGAATTGATCGAGGATGGATCGACCCTCCAGCTGGGTATCGGGGGCATTCCCAATGCTATAACCAAATTCCTATTAGAGAGGCGGGACCTGGGCATTCATACCGAGATGTTCACCGATGGCATGGTCGATCTCTATCAAGCCGGGGTGATCACTGGAAGAAAAAAGACCCTTTGGAAAGAGAAGATGGTGGGCGCGTTTGCCCTTGGCTCCCAGAAACTGTATGATTTTGTGGATAAGAATCTGGGTGTGGAGTTCCAGCAAGGAAAAGTTACCAATGATCCTTATATGATCGCCCAGAATTTCAAGATGATCAGTGTTAACACTGCCCTGCAGGTGGATATCAATGGACAGGTTTGCTCCCAGAGCATTGGCCCCCGCCACTACAGCGGAACGGGAGGCCAGCTAGATACCCACCGCGGAGCCCAGATGTCTGCTGGGGGTCGGGGGATCATTGCCTTGCGTTCAACTGCAAGAGGGGGATCGATCTCCACGATTGTTCCCACACTGGCAGAAGGTGCTGAGATCACCATCCCAGGCCAGGATGTAGATACTGTCGTGACTGAGTATGGAAGTGCCAGATTACGAGGACTCACGGTCAAGGACCGCATGCGGGCGTTGATTAACATAGCCCATCCGGATTACCGATCTTGGATAGAAGAGGAAGCTGCCCGCCTGAAGATCGTTCCCCATCTGGTAGTGCCGGGCTTTACTCCTCCAGAGAAGGACACCAAAGCGACTGCCACAGGAGTTACTACAGACACGATCAAATTGGCAACCTTGACCGATCTTTCTGGGCCCCAAGCTGCTATCGGACTGGCTGCGTTGAGAGGGATGACTGCATATTATGATCATGTCAATCACTGGGGTGGTGTCCATGGCCGTAAGATCGAACTGATCATTGAAGATCATGCTTTTGATCCGGGGAGAGCGAAAAAAGCTGCTGAAAAACTTCTCGCCGGTCAAGGCATATTCGCGGTCGTCAGCCCATTAGGGACCTCTCCCAATCTGGCGATGAAGGATATCCTGCTTGAACAGGAAATCCCGGTGGTCTCTCCCCACAGCGGGATTTCCATCTGGGGAAAGCCCCTCAAGCCCACCTATTTTGCTCTTCAGCCATCTTATGATGTCGAGGGAGCTATCTTGGCCCAGTATGTGTTAGAAGAATATCCTGAGGCGAAGATCGGTTTGCTGGTTGTAGATGATCAGTATGGCCAGGAGGGTTCGGCAGCTTTTCTCCAGGAAATCCAAAGAAATGGTCGCGAGGCTGCGGTTACCCTGACCCACCCCAGCGGGGAGAGTGATCCTGCTGCCTGGAGAAATGTTTTCATCGAAGGCGATGTTGGTGTTGTTGTGTTATATACCTATGTCAAACCGGCCGCTGATCTGCTCCGGGCTGCGCTGGCTGCTAATTATCACCCCGATTGGTTAGGGAGTTACGTGATCTCCGGGCCCGATTTACTGGAGCTGGCAGGAGCGAAGGCGGCTGAAGGGATGAGAGCAACCAGCTATCCGACCGGGCCGCGCTCCCACCGCGGAGAAAGGCTCTTCTTGAAAAGTATGGACCGTCTCTATCCTGGCGAGGTTCCTGGAGCCCATAGCCGGATAGGTTATGCAGCTGCTCAGTTGGTGGTGGAAGGACTGAGTAAGGCTGGCCGCGATCTCACCCGGGAATCCTTCATCCAGGCATTAGAAAGTCTGGGGGATTGGACAGGGGGGTTGTTGCCGACGGTAAGTTATTCTGCCACAGATCACCGGGGTCTGACCGGCCTGGCATTACAGCGAGTTATCAGGGGTAGTTGGGTACTGGAAAGAAGCTTACTTAAGCTGAAGGAGTAATAATGCCTACAATTGAATCCAATGGAATCGAGCTATATTATGAGATCGAGGGGGAAGGCGATCCACTGCTGCTGGTCGCTGGAGTTGGATATGGCTTATGGTTCTGGCATAAGCTGGCTGAAGAGCTGAAGAACGATTTTCAGATAATCTTATTTGATAATAGAGGTGCTGGGCATAGCAGCCAACCCGAGGGTCCATATACAGTACCGTTGATGGCTGCTGATACTGCTGGATTATTGGATGCTTTGGGATTGGAAAGTGTCTCCTTATTGGGGCATTCCCTGGGAGGTTTTATTGCCCAGGAATTGGTCATCAGCCGCCCTGAACTGGTTCGTAAGCTGATCTTGGCCAGTACGAATCATGGAGGCATGAATGTGATCCCCATCACCCCGGAGGCAATGGAAGTTCTTACCAACCGTGAGGGAGACCCCGTAGAGCTTGTCAAGCGGGGCATCGAGATAGGCTGTGCCCCTGGTTTCGGAGAGGCCCATCCGGAAGTCGTCAAGGAGTTGATGGATTACCGCTTCACAAATCCGGTACCTCCCCCTCAATACGTTGCCCAGGTAACTGCCGGAGCAGGAACCGCTGCTTATACGGATGACCAGGTGAAGGATCGCCTGAACTCGATCCAGGTGCCTACGCTGATCTTGTTCGGAGAATATGATCGCGTGGTTCCTCCTGGTAACGCAGAATTGATGGCTGAGAAGATTTCCAATGCTGAAGTGGTGATTTTACCGGACACAGGACATATCTTCCCAATCGAAAATCCTTCCGCTGCTGCAAAAGCAATCAAGGATTTTTTAAGCAAGGATAAATAATATCAAGTAGTCCCAGAATGAGGTGTTTATGAAGCGTTATGTGCAAATCCTGGCTACTGGAAGTTATGTTCCAGACCGGGTAGTCACCAATCAGGAGATCGACCAACTGCTTGGCGAATCTACCAGTGATTGGCTGGTCAATAATGTTGGCATCAAAGAAAGGCGTTGGATGGCAGAGGGGCAGACCACATCAGACCTTATTACAGAAGCGTCCCAAAAGGCTCTGGATCAGGCTGGCGTGAAGCCAGAGGAACTGGATCTGATCATTGTCTCAACCGACACACCCGATTATCTGTCCCCCGGCACATCTGTAGTGGTTCAGCACAAGCTGGGTGCCGTTAACGCTGGCTGTTATGACCTTAACAGTGCTTGCGCCGGATGGGTGACTGCCCTGGACCAGGGAGCGCGTTATTTGGCAACCGAAGAGGCTGCCAAATTTGTGCTGATAACCGGCGGGTATGGTATGAGCCGCTTCCTGGATCTCTCTGATAAAAAGACCGCCAATCTCTTCGCGGATGGTGCTGGAGCAGCCGTGCTGGGAGTCGGTGAAAAACCTGGATTCTTGTCCAGCAATTTCCTGGCCAAAGGGGAATACCATGATGCCCTCGGCATCTATTCTGGCGCGGCATTCCGACCGAGCACGCCCGAGAATTATCAGGAGTACGGCAGGCCAGTGGTCCAGTTTGTCAAGAAATTCCCCAAAACATTCAATACTGAATATTGGCCTAAATTGATGCAGGGCGCCCTCGATAAAGCTGGCATGAGCTTTGATGATGTTGATCTGTTTTTGATGACCCAGCTTAACCTGCGTACCATCGAATATATGATGGATTTGCTGAAGCAGCCCATTGAAAAAACCCATTGGGTAATGGACAAATGGGGATATACAGGATCCCCCTGTGTGGTGATGGCTCTTGATGACGCCATCAATCAGGGGAGTGGGCCGGAACCGGGTGATGTAATTATGTTCTGTGCCAGCGGAGGAGGTATCAGCATGGCTTCCTCATTGTGGAAATGGACCGCATCTAAGTGATCCTGCCTCATCTAAAAAAAAGGATATTGTTAGCCGGCGATTCAATTAAGGAAAATGATCATGTATATTGGAGATTATCTGGGACGCAGGGAGCTGTACAGTCCGGATCAGGAGGCCTTCGTCGATTACGGCCAGGATCCGGCTCTGCGGCTCACCTATCGGGAAGCAAATGACCGGGCGAACAGATTGGCCAATTATTACCTTTCCAGAGGGATTGAATTTCAAGACCGGGTGGCAATTCTGGCCCGGGATGGGATTGAGCACCTGGATAATTTCTTCGCCTGCGGGAAAATTGGAGCGATCCATACCGCCTTAAATTGGCGCCTACACTGGCGGGAGACCCTGGAGATCATCCATCAGACCACCCCTAAGGTACTGGTTGTCTCCCGTGATTATCATGAGGCAGCCAGCCAGATTCTCAACAATTTTCCCCCCGGGGAAAACCCTTTGGAGTTAGTTCTCTGTACAGAGGACCCTGGAGAGCTGAAGGGCCTGGATTTCCATCAAGTCCTGGCTGAGAGCCCAAATACGACGGTGGTGGAAGACAGAGTGGAACATGAGACCATTGCTGCCCTGATTTTTACCGGCGGAACTACCGGTATGCCCAAGGCCGCCCAGGTCTCGCATAGGATGATTGCCTGGAATACACTCAATACTGTTGTTCATGATATCCGGCATGAGGATATTTATTTGAATGTATTTCCCCTCTTCCATACCGGGGGGCTATTTGTGTACACTCTTCCCCAGGTGATCTTCGGAGGAACCACGATTCTGGTCCCCCGTTTTGACCCTGAGCTGGTCCTGGATCTGATCGAAAAAGAAACCGTGACGGTCTTTGCGGGTGTGCCGACCATGTACCAGATCCTGACCCAGGCGGAAAATTGGGATCAAGCAGATCTTTCCTCCCTGCGATTCTGCACTTCTGGGGGGGCGCCCCTGCCGGTCCCCCTGGTCAAACAGTACACCCAGGAAAAGAAAATCCGCTTTAAGCAAGGTTTTGGAATGACCGAATTTGGACCGGGGATCTTCGCCCTGGCGCCAGAGGATGCCATCATCAAAGCAGGATCGATTGGACGTCCTAACTATTTTGTGGAGGCTTTGATCAAAGCTGATGATGGCAGTGTGCTGGAAGCAGAGCAGATCGGGGAGCTGGTTCTTAAAGGGCCGTCTTACTGTTCAGGTTACTTTAATAATCCTGCAGCTAGCCAGGAAGCGGTGGATGAGGGAGGATATTTTCATACCGGAGATCTGGCAAAATTTGATCAGGAGGGATATTTCTATATTGTTGGCCGGAAGAAGGATATGTTTATCAGCGGAGGCGAGAATGTCTATCCAGCTGAAATTGAAAAAGTCCTCTATGAGCACCCGGCAGTGCATATGTGCGCGGTGATCGGAATGCCGGATGAACGCTGGGGGGAGGTAGGGGTGGCCTGTGTAGTCACCAAACCAGATCTGATGGTGAGTGAGGCTGACCTGATTCATTTTATGAAGGAGCGCCTGGCTGCCTTTAAAGTGCCCAAGAAAGTGGTTTTCATGAGCGAGCTTCCCATCTCCGGGGCCGGCAAAGTGCTCAAACGTGAAATCAAAGAGATCATAATCAAGGAGGAGCTGTAAATGCCTGCTATTAATAAGCTGGCCCGGGGGGTCTCTCTGGTAGGGGCGGGGATGAGCAATTTCGGCTCGTTCCCGGAAAAATCCAGCCGGGATATTTTTGTGGAGGCCTATCAAGACCTCAAACAATCAGTTGAGAAGGGATTTGACTCTCAGGAAGTAGAATTTGTCATCATTGGTAATTTTTCGAGCGATTTATTTGAGGGCCAGGCCCATACAGCGCCAATTATGGCTGACGCGGTAGGCTTGGTGCCAAAACCGGCTGTCAGGGTAGAAGATGCTTGCGCGAGCAGTGGTGTGGCCCTGCGCCAGGGGATCATGGCGATCGCTTCTGGATTGTATGATGTTGTCCTGGTTGGCGGGGTTGAGATGATGACAAAATTACCCACAGCAGAAGTAACCGACACGCTTGCAGCAGCAGGCGACGCGCTCTATGAGATTCCAGTAGGTTTTACCTTTCCCGCTTTTTACGCAGCTATGGCTTCCGCCTATCTGGATCGTTATGGAGCCGTTCCCGAGGATCTGATGCAGGTTGCGATCAAGAACCACGCAAATGGGGCTCTCAACAGCAAAGCTCAATTTGGCGTTAGCATTCCGGACTGGATGGAAAAGAGAAAACAGTCTGCCGAAAAGAAAGGCAGGCCCATACCCACCTGGAAGGATGAGTGGGACTACCTGCATGATGACCAGGCTAACCCGATGATCGCCTGGCCGCTGCGGTTATTTGACTGCTCACCGATCACGGATGGAGCAGCCGCGGCCCTGCTGGTGGCAGATGATATCGCTGAAAGATTCTCAGACCATCCCCTGAGGATCATCGGCACAGGACAGGCATCGGATTTCCCCCTGCACGACCGGCCTGACCTGACCTCCATTGGCGCCGCCAAACTGGCCGGTCAGGAAGCCTACCAGATGGCTGGACTTGGCCCAGATGACATCCACCTGGCAGAAGTCCATGACTGCTTCACAATTGCGGAGATCATTGCCACAGAGGATCTGGGCTTTTTTGCCCCTGGTACCGGATACAACAAGGCTGAGGAGGGCATAACCACCCGGGATGGTGATATCCCTGTCAATACTTCTGGCGGTTTGAAAGCAAAAGGCCATCCTGTTGGGGCTTCTGGGGTAGGGCAGGTAGTGGAAATCTTCAAACAATTGGGCGGAAAGGCTGGGGATCGCCAGGTTAAGGGGGATCCCCGGATCGGACTGACCCATAATGTCGGGGCGACAGGCCAGACCTGTGTTGTGCATATATTTGAGCGCGAGGAGTGATCATGTCAGAAACACAAATTCCATTCACAGCCCACGCTTTCCAGGAATTCCTCCATCAAGGACAGTTGTATGCGTCCCGCTGCCGGGATTGCCAGCGTGTTTACCTGCCTGTGCGGGTGCTGTGCCCGGATTGCGATCAAGCTAATCTGGAATGGATTGAGCTAAGCGGAAAAGGGAAGCTGGTTGCTTACACCTCTGTCTATATTGGGCCCACTTTTATGAACAAACAGGGTTTTGGGCGTGATAAACCTTATCTGACAGGTATCGTGGAGCTCGAGGAAGGGCCCAGGATCAGTGCTCGATTATTAGGCCTGGACCCACAAGATCCTGCTTCTATCAAGATAGGCACACCTCTGGCATTTACTGTGATCAAGATAGCTGAGGGAGAAAAAGACCTGGCCCAGCTTGCCTTTCAAGTGGAATGATAGAGGGTGATCCCTATGTCAAGAGTTGAAGTTAATGGCATCAACCTGTATTATGAGTTACATGGAACCGAAAATGACCCGGTTCTGGTAATGAATAATGGGATTATCATGAATGCTGCTTCCAGCTGGGTTTTTCAAACCCAGGCGCTGGCACAGTATCACCGGGTCCTTCTGTACGACTGCAGGGGACAGGGACAATCGGATCATCCAGCAGTCCCCTACAGCATGGAAGTCCATGCGGATGATCTGGCTGGTTTGCTGGATGCCCTGAAAATTGAGCAGGCCCATATTGCCGGGATTTCCTATGGCGGGGAGGTAGCTCAGGCCTTTGCCCTCCAGTATCCTGCTAGGTCTCGGTCCCTGATCCTGGCTGATACAGCCAGTGAGGTTGGGCCGCAGCTGAGAATGATCATTCAAAGCTGGATGGACGCCCTGGAATCCGACGACCCGGTGGCTTTTTTCCACGCCACGGTGCCCTGGAACTTCTCTGCTGAGTTTATAAGGGACAATCCGGGTCTGCTGGAGGACGCAAAAAAGCGCTATGGCCAGCTGGATTTTCCCGCTGTGACGCGTTTGTGCCAGGCTTTTTTAGAGTTGGATTTCACTTCCCGATTAAAGGATATATCCCAGCCCACCTGTATTTTGGTGGGAGAAAAGGATTGGTTGAAAGGTATTGAATATGCCCAGATCCTCCGCGACCACATTCCGGATGCTGAGCTGCACATCATCCCGGGAGCCGGGCACGCTTCCTGTTGGGAGAACCCCGCGGTTTTTAATGCTATTGTGCTGGACTTTTTAGCAAGAAACCCTTAACAAGCTAAAGGTGACTGCCCTGCGGCTCTGGTTAGCGCGATTTGGGGCAGTTACTGTGTAACCGCACAGCAACCAACTCTTGCTACAATGGCGCTAATGGCATGATTTTCGATTATTGAAGCCTTTTTTCACCAAGGAGGTGATGCCAGGAAAAGATTCTTTGAAGGGCTAGAAAAGCTTATCCAAGCATTTCATAAAAAGAGGAGTAAGGAGCATGAAAACTAAGAGATTTTTGTTGTTAATTCTTTCCCTGCTGCTGATCAGCTCATTTGTTCTGGCAGCCTGCGCACCAGCGACTGAAGAACCCGAAGCTGAAGAGGTGCCAGAAACAGAAGTCGTCGAAGAAGCTGAAGTAGAAGAAACCGAAGAAGAGGTTGAAGAACCAGCCGGGCTTGTATGTGATGAGCCTATCAAAGTTGGATTGATCACTGACGCTTCAGGCGCCCTGGCAATTTACGGCGCTCATATCCTGCGATCCTTTATGCTGGGTATGGAATATGCCACAGGGGCTGCTGGTTCTGCTGGCGATGTTTTTGACTTTACTGCCACTCAGGAAAACACTTTCATGGTGGACGATTGTGAAATCCAGGTCTTTGTGCGCGACGACCAATCTGACCCTCAAAATACCGCCACCCTGGCGAGGGAACTGATTGATGTCAATAATGTGGATATCCTGGTTGGCACTGTTTCCTCAGGCGCCACTGCAACCCTGCAGGGTATCGCCTTTGAAAGTGGTATCCCCCTGATCGTCGCACCTGCTGCGGCCAACGACATCACAGGAAAGGATTTCAACGAGTATACTTTCCGAACCAGCCGAAATAACTATCAGGATGCCATCAACGAATGCCTCTATCTTGCCAAGCAGTATGATACCTTCGTTCAGATTGCCCCGGACTATGCCTTTGGTTGGGGATCTGCAACAGCGTTCCGAGATGCTTGCTCGCTGCAGGGAGCCACGTTTACGGCTGATGATATCTTTGCGCCTGCGGACACAACGGACTTCACTCCTTATATGGAGCAGGTCCTCGACTCTGGCGCGGAATCTTATATTGTCACCTGGGCCGGCAGTGGATTTGTGCCCCTGGTGCAAGCAGCCACAGATCTAGGTGTCAATGAATCCATGGCGCTCGGCGCAACTTTCATTGACAACGTCCTGATGCCGCTATGGTACGGCAACGCAGTGGGGAGCACCAATGGTATTCTGTACCATTATTCAGCTCCTGATAACCCTGCCAATGACTTCCTGGTAGAACAGGATCTGGCCCGCTATGCTACTGCCCCGGACCTGTTTGATGGCGATGGCATGAATGCCGCGATTATGGTCGTGGAAGCGATCAAAGCCACCAATGGTGACGTCAGCGGTGAAGCGTTGGTTGCCATCATGGAGGGCATGACCTTTGAAGGACCGAAAGGTACCATCTACATCCGACCAGAGGACCATGTCGCCATCCAGGATATGTATATTCTCACCCTGGTTGATCTGACTGCGGAAAATGCGGATTACTACGAGTATGTAGAAACCACTCGCCCTGAACCGCCCTGCCTGCTGCCGGAGGAGATCAAGGATCGCTGCGGAGAACTTCCCTACGGATCTCTCAGCGGGGAATAATCTTCACGAATAACCTTTCTTGGAAGTTCCCGGGTAATTAAACCCGGGGACTTCCTGAAATTTGTTTTGCTGAGAATGGCGGAATAAAGGATTTTGCCATTCTCAGAAAGATAAATTAGCTGATGGATGGATGGCATTATGAGCGAAATCATTCTTGAAACCATAGATTTGCGGAAGGAATTTGATGCCCTGGTTGCGGTGGATGATGTCAGCATCCAGATCAAGCCGCACAGCCTTCACGCAATTATTGGGCCAAATGGGGCGGGCAAAACGACTTTCTTAATTTGTTGAGTGGAAACCTTGAACCAACCCGCGGTAAGGTGATCTTCAAGGGGCGGAATATCACCCACCAGCCTGTCTATAAGACCATCCATTTTGGGATCGGCCGCTCATTTCAGATCACCAATATCTTCCCAAACCTTACCGTGTATGAGAACATCCGGCTGGCCTGCCAGGCCTTGGGGAAAGATAATTATAAGATCATCCAAAATGCAGACAAATTAGAAAACATCAATCAAAGGACGTGGGAAGTGGTTGCCCTGGTTGGTTTAAAAGCCCAGGCAGGCACATTCGCTCGGATCCTGCCGCACGGCGATCAACGAAAACTGGAGTTGGGCATGATCCTGGCGCCTGACCCTGAGGTCCTGCTGCTGGATGAGCCGACAGCAGGTATGGCTGCGGAGCAAGTGCCTGAGCTGATCGCGCTGATTAAGAAAATCCAACTGGAAGGGAATAAGACTATCCTATTGGTGGAACACAATATGAACGTTGTGATGAGCATATCCGATACCATTACTGTGATGCATCAAGGCAAGGTGTTGGCAGAAGGATCTCCCTCTGAGATTGCCGCTGATGTTGATGTGCAGACAGCTTATTTAGGTGGTCTGTACAAGTTAGATGTGTGAGGCTGCGATGGATCTAATTCTCGACGTTCAAGACATCCATACATTTATCGGGCAGTACCATATCCTGCAGGGAGTGAATGTACAGGTGCAGGAAGGCAGCATCACAGCCTTGCTTGGCCGCAACGGCGCCGGTAAAACCACAACCCTGAAATCGATTATTGGTCTGACACCGGCTGTAAAGGGTAAAGTGATCTATCAGGGCCAGGAAATTCAGGATATGCATTCCTTTGATATCGCCTCCCTGGGGATTGGTTTTGTGCCTGAGCATCGGGCGATCTTCCGGGATCTGAGTGTCGAGGAAAACTTGAAGATTGCCGAACGCGAGAAGGGGGACTTTGAGAAAAAACAGGATTTCATCTTTTCTCTCTTTCCAGACCTGAAGCGGTTGATCCACCTGGGGGGAGCCAATCTGTCCGGAGGGCAGCAGCAGATGCTGGCCATCGCCCGGGCCCTGGTGCCCGATAATCCCCTCCTGTTGATCGATGAACCCAGCGAGGGTTTGGCGCCAGTGTTGATTGAAAAGATGATCGAGGCCATCCGCACGCTTTCGTCTGAAAGCACAATAGTCCTGGTAGAGCAGAATTTCCTGGTTGCTAGCCAGTTAGCTGAATTTTATGTCATTATCGAAGAAGGGCGGTCTGTCAAGGATGGTAGGATGCAGGATCTGGTCCAGGATAGCGAGACTATTCACCGCTATCTAGGAGCTGCCTGAGGAGCCTTTATGAAAATCAATCTCAGAAAAGATCTTCCCCGCTGGTTAACTTTATTAGCCCTGCTGGCCTTTTTTATCATCGCGGCCAGGGGTATGGAAACCCAGGATTGGGTGATCACCCTGCTGCGGGGACTCTCTGTTGGCTCGGTCACATTTTTGGTGGCATCCGGTTTCTCGCTGATATTCGGGCTGCTGGATGTGCTGAATATGGCTCACGGAACCATGTTCATGATCGGGGCTTATATTGCCTGGACTGTCTATATCAGGCCGGATACTTTTATTGACCTGCTGGCCCCCATTCTCCTGCTATTGTGCGGGTTCACATTAACCTCGGTCTGGAAACGGGCCCTGCGGCACCTGCGTAAAAAGGAAAATTGGTTAAGAATAGCTCGGTGGTTGGGGTTGGCGCTGGCTGTTGCCATCCTGGCTTATGTGCTGCCGCGATATCCCATCACAATCTGGGATGTCGGCAGTTACAGCCAAAGCCCTGTTACCTATTCCTATCTGGCAGACCAGGGGCTGATCACTTTACCGCCTGGGCTTCCCTTTGAGGAGATCAGCCCTATCACCGCTGTAGTGGGTTTGATTGGGGCCAGCTTGCTTATTTCTTTCAGCCTTTCCGCCTTCAGCTCACGCAATCAGGCAGCGCCGCCGGTAAGCTGGAAAAATTACACCCTTTTTGCCGCGATGGCTTTTCTGGGACTGGGAGTGTTGATCTTTAACGATGGCCTGACAGCTTTTCTCACGGGCCTGAATACTACCTGGATGTTCCTGATCGCTTTGGTAGTGGGCGTTCTGGCAGGTGTTCTGCTGGGAAGTGTAATGGAAGCCACTTTGATCCGTCCTCTCTACAGCCGCCCGATTTATCAACTTATGCTGACCCTAGGTTTGAGCGCCATAGGGCTTGAGGTTGTCCGTGCTATCTGGGGGCGGCCTGAGTTTGTCATGCCCAAACCCGCCCTATTTGCGGGTACCGGGGAAGGATGCCCCGCGACTTCACTGGCTGACCTGGTTGCCAATCAGTGTTCAACAATCATGCTTTTTGATGGCCGGATCCGGGTCTATAATGAGATCTTTATTCCCCTGGTCGGTGTGACAGTGCTGGTAGCGATCTGGATTTTATTGCAGCGGTCCCGCCTGGGTATGATCATCCGGGCTGGCGTCCAGGACAGGGAAATGGTGGAAGCCCTCGGAATTAATGTTCAACGGGTATTCAATACGGTTTTTGCCATGGGCATTGGACTTGCAGTGCTGGGAGGCGGATTGGCTGCCCCGTCCATGGGGCTTTCGAATATGATGGGTGATACCCTGATCCTCAATGCCCTGATCGCCCTGGCAATTGGCGGTTTGACCAATTTCCCGGGAGCTGCCCTGGGGTCCCTCCTGGTAGGCATGTTACAGCAGGTGATCATCAAATATGGGTCCATAGGCATACCGATACCTTTTACTGAGATTGTATTTAAGCCGACGCCGCCATTGGTTCCGGCCTCAACAGTTCTCCTGATGGTGTTCGTCTTGTTAATTTTGCCGAATGGCTTGCTTGGGAGGAAGGAGTAGAACATGGCCACTGAAACTTCTCAAACAAAGCCTAATTTTCTTACCAGGAATTTAGGATTGCTGATCATCCTCCTGTTATTATCCGCGTTGCCCTTTATCGTGGGGCTTTTGGAAGGCGCTACGCCGATCCAGGTCTGGCAGAATCAAGGGGGTACTTCCAAATTCGTGGAAGGATTGGCGATCGAGGTCTTTATCCTGGCTATCTTTGCCCTCAGTTACGACCTGCTGTTTGGCATCACCGGCTTGCTCTCGCTGGGACACTCGATGTTTTTCGCTACCGGGGCGTATTTGGCGGGAGTTCTTTTAAAAAGCTTCCAGCTTCCATTAGGATCCGCCTTGCTCTGGATTCTCCTGGCTGCCATAGTTAATGCCATCTTATTCGGGCTGGTGCTTCCCCGGGTGAAGGGCATCACTTTTGCCCTGGTGACTTTGGGTATTTCCTCTGTATTCCATATTGTGATCATGTCTCGCGAGTTGGGAGAATTTACCGGAGCAGATGTCGGCTTGCAGGGAGTGCCGATCCCGACTTATATCAGTCCGGCCACAGAGCGGCTGCGATTCTATTTTGTGGCTTTGGCCATGGTGGTTTTCTTCTACCTGCTTTACAAGAGATTCGTCTCGTCACCGGTGGGCCGGGTTTGTGTGGCTATCCGGGAGAATGAAGACCGAGCATTGATGCTGGGCTACAACACTTTCTTGTTTAAAATGGCTGCCCTGATCCTTTCATCCATTACAGCTTCGATGGCGGGAGTGATCCATACTCTGTACCAGCCCATAGTATCCCCTAACACTGCCGGGTTGGGATACACGATAACAGCGCTGCTGGTAGTGTTGATTGGCGGTGTGGGCACCCTTAATGGAGCCCTTATCGGCGCGGTGGTTTACAGACTGCTGGACTTTGGCTTAAGGCGTTACCTGGGAGAGATCGCTAGTTTTGTGAACGGCACTATTTACATTCTCATCGTATTATTTCTACCCTATGGAATCGTCGGAACCTGGAAGATGAAATCCCTCAACATCCGCCAGGGTTGGCAGAGGCTGCTGGGTTATGTGAAGAAGGAATGACAGCATCCCGTTCCCGGGAGATCGATCCTCTCAGAATGTGATAATTTGAAATAAAAAGAAACAGCCCGTACGGGGCTGTTTCTAGGTTTTTGATTAAAAAGTGAGTTTTTCGAAACTTGTGCCGCCGACAGCCCTGGTGAGATAGATCCTGGGCTGCAAACCGGTCTGTTGCTGGTATTCCCGGTGGACGCTGGCCTGGAAGGAGTCAGCCTGCTCTTTTTCAACAAGGGCGACCGCGCATCCGCCGAACCCACCCCCGATCATGCGGGCCCCGTAACAGCCGATCTGGGCTTGGGCGATGGTTACCATCTGGTCCATTTCCTCCCGGGAGACCTCAAAATCGTCCCGCAGGCTGATATGGCTTGCGTTCATCAGTTTTCCCAGTTCCTCAGCATCGCCATTTTGCATGGCTTGCTCTGCTTCCAGTACTCGCTGATTGGCTGTGATCACATGATGGGCGCGTCTGTAAAGAGTGTGATTAAATAATCCTTTCTTTTCCTCCAGCGCAGCCAAGCTGAGATCCCGCAGGGCGGAGAGGCCAAAATAGCAGGCGGTAGCTTCGCATTGGGCCCGCCTATCGTTGTACTCGGATTCCACCAATCCGCGGCGGGTAGCCGTATCGAGGATCATTATCCGAGCCTGTTTGAGCATTGGAACCTGGCGAGTCTCAAGGCTCCGGCAGTCGATCAATAGTGCGTGATCCTCCTTCCCGCAGGCCGAGACCATCTGGTCCATGATCCCCGAATTGACTCCCAACCAGCGGTTTTCAGCCTTCTGGCAGGCCAAGGCTATCCGTATAGGATCCCATTCCAGGTCGGATACCAGGAGAAAGGCGCGGGCCAGGGCAAGTTCCAAGGCAGCAGAGGAGGATAATCCGGCGCCGATAGGCACGTCTCCCGCAAAGACTCCCTCCCAACCTTTCAGCGAATACCCATCTTCCTGAAGCGCCCAGGCCACTCCCTTGATATATTCCTGCCATCCAGGACTGCTTTTTGTGAAATCATCCAGATCAAAAGTCAAATTTTCACCCATATCGAGTGACTTGATCCGGATCTGGCGGTCAGCCCGGGGGCGCAGTGCAACCCAGGTGGCATGATTGATCGCCATGGGCAGGACAAAGCCGTCATTATAGTCCGTATGCTCGCCGATGATATTGACCCGGCCCGGGGAACGGGTGATCCAGTGAGGATCACTGTTAAATTGTTTTTGAAAAGCCTGAATAACTTTTTCTTTGACTGTCATGGATTTGTCCTGGAAACACCAAGATAAAGGCAGTTCCAACTGGATCAGTTGGCTAGCTAAAAGTATAGCACAGCCAGGGAGGGAGACTTATCATACGAATACCAATTCCAGAGGAGTATTGATTGTATAATGGGTCTATCCTTGCCTTGATGGGGAAAACTGGTAGATGAAAGTAAACATCCATGATTTGTCTGTCCTGCGCTGTGACCGCTGACAAGACCAAGGACATTGGAATCGCGAGGTTGTTGCCTTGGGTGTGACCAGCCCCTGGTTCCCCTCTGCTCAATCTCAACAATTATGCTAAAATACTGGTTTGTACATATGGGGGGCAAGGCAGTCCTCAGCCAGGATGGAGGATTGGTAAAATTCTTGCATGATATGCGTTTGACAGAAAGGGAATTAAACATCACACTGCTGCAGAACGCTGCTCCGGTGTTTAAATGACTTTTGACACATGCTGAAGAGTATTTCTATGAAAAAAGGGCTGCTTTCTACCGGGTTGATCTTGTTGGTGACGCTAGTCTCTTCCTGCCACGCGATACCCACCCTGCCTCCCCCGGACTCGACGATCGGGCTCGGCGCGCTGGATTCGACTACCGCACCTCCTGAAATCCTCAAAGTTGAGGAAAATCTACCTTCTTTGACCTTCACACTCGAGCCGACCCTGATAGCATCCCCTACTGAAATGCCAACACAAACTTCGGTTCCTTCAGTTACTCCAACAATCCCACCGACACCAACCCAATCCCCCACGCCAACCCAACCCCTCAATGAGTATAATTCCTACCTTCAAAATGTGACTCGGGAATCAATCACGATAATGTGGCAAACTCCTATTCGCTACAGCTGGAGCAGGTTACGCTACCGATTGGTAGGTGATGCAACCTGGATCGAAAAGTCCGTCTTTGAAAAAACAAAGTTTCACGAAATCTCCCTTCTGGGACTTATCCCAGACACCACCTATGAATATCAAGTAAGCATGGACGGCAGCAGCCAGTGGAGTCCCTCCAGGCCAGCTATTTTTACCACCGCCCCAGATGCCAGCCAAACCTTCCGGGCAGTTGTGTACGGAGATTCCCGGACCCTGCATGAGGAACATCGTGAGGTAATTCAATCAATAGCTAAGAACGAACCCGATATCCTATTTCACACCGGAGATTTTGTCGAGTACGGGATGAATTATGAGGATTGGGACAAAGAATTTTTCCATCCCGCGGCTGATCTAATTGCCAATGTTCCCCTCTATCCAGTCCTTGGAAATCATGAATACAATGGGGAGGAACAGATGTGGTTTTATGATTTCTTCTCTCCTCCGGGGAACGAAGAATGGTATGCCTTTACCTACGGATGTGCCAGGTTTGTCATCCTTGATTCCAATTTTAGATTCACGCCTGGATACGAACAGCATACATGGCTGGTGGAGGAATTCCAGTCATCTGGTTATATCAATTCGAAATGGCAAATTGTGCTTTTACATCATCCCCCTTATACCAGCGGCAGTCATCGTGGAGACGAAGTTCCAATCACTGATTACCTGGTCCCTCTATTTGAAGCAAATGGCGTGGATATGGTTTTCTCAGGGCACAATCACCAATATGAACGCAGTTTCAAGGATGGTATCTATTACATCGTTACAGCAGGGGGAGGTGCTTGGTTATATGGTTTCCCCAATGAATCTCTCAATCCTTACTCGCAAGTTCGTAATTCCATCTATCATCACACCACACTTGATTTCCACTGTTCGGATGATTATCTAGAATTGAATGCCTGGGATGTTTCCCTCAACCTGATTGATGGTCCGGTCCTCCTGGAATCAACGATGGACGAATGATGTAGACGGATATTTCTCAGACACACATCGTATTACCCCTATTTAACAACTTCATCCAAGTAGAAACTTTGGAGGAAAACCTCTATTCGTTGATTAAATCCATGATATTGGAGTTGCAGATCATTCTCCCCTGGTTCAAGTAGTAATACAGGCGCCCTCCCCCTAATTTCAACATGTTATACTAACAAAATAACTGTTGAAAAGTATAGGCTATGTATAGAAACGAATTGAAGTATATTATCAACCCCCATCAAAAAAATTTGATGGCAATTAAATTACGCAACTTATGCCAGCGGGATTCCTTTAGTGATGCAGCTGGGGGATATTTGATTTCAAGTTTATATTTTGATGACTATCATCAAAGTGCATTTTTTGATAAGACGAACGGGATCAGAGATCGAAAGAAATTCAGGATTCGTGTTTATAATTATCAATCTGATGTCATTAAACTTGAAAGAAAAATCAAACGGGGAAATCTAACAGATAAATCGCACCTTGAAATCTCAAGGGAAGAATATGATCAACTGGTCAGTGGCGATGTGAGTTTTTTGAGCCATAAAGATGATGGTGTTGCGAAAGATTTTTATCTTTATTATCGGACTAAGAAATTACGTTCAAGGGCAGTGGTCGAATATCGTCGTGAAGCGTATATCTATAGATATGGAGATGTGCGAATTTGTTTTGATACTTTTCTTAAGTCAGGGATTTTTCAAGATGATTTGTTCTCAAATGGGCATAGGATCTCAGTGATCCCTCCCGATCAGATTATTCTCGAAGTGAAATACACAGGATATCTCCCTGATGTTATTCGAAATCTTATTCAATTAAACAACCTTCAAAGGCAATCTGTCTCAAAATATGCTAAGTGTTTTGTTGTTGGTTTGTAGATAAAAAGGAAGAAATATGACTTGGAACGATTTTTTTCAAAACACCGATTTTTTTACAGCTGATCTATCCGTGGCCTCAATTGCATATACGTTGCTTTTTTCATTTGCGTTAGGTTTGTTCATCTTTTTTATCTATCGGGTCAGTTATCAGGGTGTGATGTATTCAAAGACATTTAATGTGACTTTGATCGCTATATCTATGATTACCACATCCATTATCTTGGCGATCTCGAGTAATATCATATTGTCCCTGGGCATGGTCGGGGCGTTGTCAATTGTACGATTTCGTACAGCTATCAAAGATCCAATTGATGTGGCTTATCTGTTCTGGGCAGTCAGCACGGGCATCACTAGCGGCGCAGGGCTTTGGATGTTAGCGTTGATGTCTTCTTTTGTAACTGGAATCATTTTATTTGTTCTATCCAAGATATCAGATGTGAATACGCCTTATTTATGTGTGATCTCTTATCAGACAGAAGACACGAATGATCTGGTTTTTGAGCTGATTGAAAATGAAGCCAAAAGGTATCGATTGAAATCCAAAGTTTTTGATGGCAAAAATTATGAGCTAACAATAGAGATCAGAAGCAGAAAAAAGACGGATGGTCTCGTAAACAAGATAGGGGGAATTGATCATGTAAATTCAGTCGCGCTGCTTGGTTATGATGGCGATTTTGCTGTTTAGGAACCAGCAATGATTAAATCAAGTTCTCCTTTTTCCAGGATTCTGATTGTAATTATTGGATTTTGTTTAATTGCCGGTTTTGTGTTCGCCATGGTTGAATATGAAAAGAGAATCGCAGCTGAAATTGAACGCAAACAATTGGATATTAAAAGCCAGAATCTGAATTTCCAAAAACAGTCAAAGGTCATTATCACGGAAGCAATGTCATCCAATTCCATGACGATTCTGGATGGCTTTGGTTCAAGTTCAGATTGGATAGAATTCTATAATCCGGGCGACGAGGCCATTAACCTCAAGGATGCGGGACTATCTACAAATATTGATAACCCCATGATGTGGGTGTTCCCGGATTTTGAGATTGGCGCAGGGGAATATAGGATTGTATTTGCTTCGGGCTTAAACGAAGTGGACGATTCCGAGAATTTGCATTTGAATTTTAAGTTAAATGCTGAATTTGGCGAAACGCTTTATTTTACATCTGCCCTGGGTACGTTGATGTCTACTATTGAACTGCCTCCGTTGGATAGCGACATCTCCTACGGAGTTGATGAAGCAGGTGCCTGGTTATATTTTAATCATCCAACGCCTAATGAAAAAAATGGCCTGGATGGCCAAGGGACAGCGGATTTTAAGGTTTACATAGATTCCCCTTTGATGATCACTGAATATATGATCAATAATCGATCCGTGCTTTATGACGAGGACGGAGATTTTGTTGATTGGGTTGAATTCTATAATGACAGTGATGAACCATTTTCTTTAACCCAGCTTTATTTTTCAGACGATAAAACGGATCTTCGAAAATGGGCGTTCCCCAATATCGTTATTGAGCCAAAATCTTATTTGGTTATTTTTGCATCTGGAAAAGACAGGGTAACTGAAAATGTGCATACCAATTTCCGTTTATCCCCATTTGAGACCTTGGTGATTTCCACTCTATATAGTGAAATCCTGGTTGAATTAGCTATCGATCCTTTAGTTGAGGATATCTCAAGAGGAATCAAGGGTGATGAATGGGTTTATTTTCCTGAGCCTACGCCAGGTAAGGAAAATAACATCAAAATCAGTACAACTATGGACACTATTGCAGAAAGAAATCCCGGATCAAGGATTATCATCAACGAATTTATGCCTAACAACCGATATGGCATATTGGATGCATACGGCAAGTCAAGTGACTGGATAGAGATATACAATCCCACAGATGCTGATGTGTCATTAAAAGGGTTTGCTCTCTCAGATGATGCTGCTGCCCCTTTGAAATGGCTATTCCCGGAAAGCGCCGTGCTGCCTGCGGGTGAATATCTGGTTGTCTTTGCAAGCGGCAATGATGAAGTAAAAAACGGAGAGTACCATACCAATTTTTCTCTCAGTTCAAATGATGAAGTAATACTGCTGTCAGGGCCGAATGCGGCTGTTGTCGACAGCATGGTTGTCGAGCAATTACCCGGGAATGTATCCAAAGGCAGAACTATGGATGGCGAAATAGCTTATTTCTCTGTTCCTACACCCGGCAGATTAAATGACACTTATCCGATCAATCAACTGGATTCCGAAGTTGATATCATTTTACAAGACCTTTATATTAATGAAGTCGCGGCATCCAAAATAAATCTTAACAGAACGGGATATCAGGGATTGATTGAATATATTGAGCTTTTCAACGACGGCAGTGAAAATATAAACTTATCCGGTTATTCTATATCAGTCGGTCCGGACAGGGAGTTTTTTTTTGACAATATAACAATAAAAGCAGGTAAATACTTGCTGCTTCTTGCGAAAGGCGGCATACCGGCTGCCGGAGAATCAATCGCAATTGAGGATATACGCTTAAACGGAGCCGGAGAAACATTAATCTTAAAAGACAATACCGGTAAAATAATAGACTACTTAGAGACAGGCTATATTTTAGGCGACTACAGCTTTGGCCGCTCGGCAGATAATAAATACAAAGAAATCTTCTTTGATACAAAAACACCTGGAGAGAAAAACAGCGACAGGGAATTAATATCTGTCTGTGCCAAACCCACATTTTCTGCAATGGGAGGTATGGTTTCTGAAAAAAGCATTGTGGTGGAACTCAATGCTGAAGCAGGCACGATCATCAAATATACGACAAACGGAAATGAGCCGACATCAACATCTGCAACATACACCAATCCAATAACAATCAATGAGAACACCGTCATCAGAGCCATAGCAATCAGCGAGGGCAAACTGCCCAGCGCCATAGCAAGCAGTACGTATATATTTGATAAAACACACGACATTCCGATTATGTGTATATCCTCAGGCAACTATGGTCTGTTCAGCTCTGACCATGGTATCTATGCAGCCGGCAAAGGGCACACCGACTCTGAATTTCCATTCTTCACTGCAAATTACTGGTGGGATGCCGAACGCCCTGTATCAATTGAATATTATGAAACTGACGGGAAATTAGCCCTTGACTTTAATGCCGGCATCCAGATATACGGAGGTTTTTCACGCGCGCTTGCACAAAAATCATTTATCGTTCATATGCGTGACGAATACGGCCTAGATGACCTCTACTACCCCTTTTTTGAAGGATCTGATGTAAACATATATGAAGATTTTATATTGCGCAACGGCGGACAGGATACACGAACGAAAATGATAGACTATTATGTCTCAAAGTGCGCTATAGAGGAAGGAAATCAAGACGGTATGCGTGGTCAGCCCGTAGCTGTCTATCTCAACGGAGAATACTGGGGAATCTATAACATTAGAGAAAGATTAAATGCAGATTATTTATCCCATCATTACAATCTTGACACCGATAATATCAATATTATTGCTGCAACCGGCGTTGCCCTGCACGGCAATAATGAAGACTGGCTTCAACTAGAAGAATTCTGTATCGGCAATGATTTCACTATACCGGAAAACTACGAGAAATTGACAAATTGGATTGATATCGAAAACTTTACCGATTATATTATTTTCCAGACATTTTTTTCAAACACCGATTCCGGCAATATCAAATTCTGGCGGGATGAATCCAAAACCATGAAATGGCGCGTATTATTTTATGATGTGGATGTATCATTACGCGAAAACAGCTCTCACCTCGAAATGATCAAAAGGATGTTCGGACAATCCGGCGGATATATCGGGTTTAGCCCTCATATACAAAAAGCCCTGATCCAAAATCCTCAATACCAAGAATACTTTTTGCAGAGGTATGCTTATTATCTTAGAGAGGTTTTTACAGATGAATACCTGGAAAGCGGAATTGATAAAATTGCTGATACCATGAAAAATGAAATGGTTTATCAAACACAGAGATGGGAAGTTTACGGCTCATATGATCAATGGCTGGAAAGTGTAGAGATTTTTAAAAACAATGCACTAGGCCGCGGCGAAATTGTTGCCGGTGAGCTGCAATATTTTCTGAATGTTGATGATGACAAAATGAAGGAATTAATCCCATGGTACCAGCCTGGTCAATAGTTTCTCTATATGACCTATCAAAATGCAGGCAAAGAAACAGCTGATAAGTTAGAACCAGTTTATTAACTTAATGCATTTCCTTATAGAATGCCTTTTTCTGCCCAATACACTATTGGGTGATCTTTTAGGAAGCCATGGATTAGTATAAACACAAAAAACGCCCCGAATCCGGGGCGTTTTCCTTGGATATGATCATTTTTTACATATTACTCATCTTTATCGACGTATGTTCCGAACACTTCTATCGATCCATTCTCCATGCGGAGCTCATAGATCTCTGTGGCGCGATAGAGTTTCTGTTGGAGCTGGAAGAAGCCGTGCCAATGGGCCCAATCGGGTGCGCCCATCATCGCTCCCTGCCGGGCGCGGCGGCCCTCATGGTGCCAGATATAGTAGTGCAGGATCATAAACTCGTCTTCCCAGGGATTGTCTTTCAACAAGCCGGCATCCGCAAGTTCAACGCGCATGGCTTCGACAGGTTTCCAATAGGCTTCGTTATAGAGCTTGACCGCCTTGTCGCCGCTGGCGAAGTAGCCGGCTGTGTGACTGCTGCTATGGCAGGATGAACAAACTTGCATCATCTCTGCCCTGCCTGCATCTCCGAATCCCAACAGGGGGGACATGACATCATCTGGTTCAGTCCTGACTTCGGAGAGTGGAGCCCATAGGTTCCAGTACAGGCGTTGGTTGATATTATGGGTTGGCTCCAGGTCGCCGATACCGCTCATATGACAGGTAGCGCAGGTCGGAGCACGGTAATCACCCGGTTCCCATTCCCCGTAGGCGCTGTCCCAAATCCAGTCCTCTCCCTCAGTATGGTAGATCTGCCCATGTTTGGTATTCTCGTAGATCTCAATATCGGGATGATCCGGTCCCAGATGGCAGCTGGCGCAGGCCTCCGGCTTGCGAGCTTCAGCTTTCTCGAAAGCATGCCTTGTGTGGCAGACAACACAGTTTCCTACTTCGCCGTTCGGATAGACATTCCCTATGCCGGGGACGGGATAGGTCTCCGGGGTGGGATGCCCGGTCTCATCGACCAGGATGTCGATCCCATGGCAGAGCATACAGCCTGTCTCATCGGAGGCGGTCTTGTATTCGGGATGGTTTTGGCCTTCGTGGACCTCAACCAGGGCGGTCAGGCCCTCTTTTGGTACCCGCTGGATATGGGCCCGGTAGTGGCCGCTGCTGTTGAACTCAGCCACCTGGTCCTCATGGCAGTCCCCGCAGACTGCCGGCGGGATCAGCATAGAGACCGATACGGTGAGTTCCTCATGACCTTCTACTTCAGATAGAGCCATGGGAGAGTCTGGTTCGACCACGTGGCAATCGATACAGGAGACGCCTTCTTCTGCATGCCGGCTGCCGTCCCAATCAGCCACGATGCCATGGGTTTCGGTGGCATGGCACTCGACGCACTCCCGGGCGGCATCGCTGAGTTGTGGTTCACTCTCATCCGCCGGGGAGGATTGGCCGCCGCAGGATGCCAGGGCCAGGCCAAGGATAAGAATGGTCAGTAAGAACAGGAGTGGTTTCAGGGTTTTCATCATTCACTCTCCCTCTCTAGCGAAGGTTGTGTTCGTCAAAATGATATTTGTATTTGGTTTCCAGCAGGTACTTATTCAGGTTGGAGTGGCCGACTGATTCATGGCAGCTCACGCATTTTGAATCCGTGGTACCGCTGAAGTACATTTCATGGTAGCCGTGATCTGCAGTGGCTTCTTCCAAACGCTGGTGGCAGGTCAGGCAGCCGGAGTCGTAGACATATTCCTCGCGCCGATCGCGCAAGGCCTGCCAATCCAGGTTGCCTTCTTTGCGGGTTAGGGTCACCCAGGCGTCATGGGTCCCGGAGCGGGCTTTGCCAAGGAAGTGGGCCAGGACATTTTCATGGGAGACGTGGCAGTCAGTGCAGGCTGCGGTGATTCCGCGTTCATTATCGCCGCCGTGGGTTGAATCCAGGTAGGATTTGGCTGCCGGCTCCATCGCGTGACAAGTGTCGCAGAACTCAGGTCGGGAAGTGACTTCGATCCCGGTCTCGAGGACAGCCCAAGCGAAAACACCCAGGAGCAGAGCTGCTGCGATCCCTCCCAGCCAATAAAGGGCTTTGACCTTCTTCTTCATGTGGGTCTCCTGGTCTGTAGATCGGTGGGCCAGGTGATGTTTTGGTTAGTAACAATACCTTGTTATGATTGATACACATATATTCTAACTTAGATTTTTGATAGAAGGCCCGGGTTATGAGAAAAATGGCAGGTTGGATCACGACAGGGAGGACCGGTTTAAGTCAGGATTCCTATCTGGTTGTGATTGGTTTTTATACAATATACATTGGGCTGAAAAACACAAAACCACCCATCCGGGTGGTTTTTCCAGTGACCCGCCAAGGAATCGAACCTTGAACCTACTGATTAAGAGTCAGTTGCTCTGCCAATTGAGCTAGCGGGCCTGAGCTTTGGAGAAGCAGGAAGATTGTATCTTTTCAGAGGGGAAATGTCAAGAAAAGCCGGGATTCGGAGTTATTTTTGGATAAGGTACTGATCCTGGAGTAGTATGTGGCATAAATTGTATAATATATGCAATGAGGTTGAGGGACACAAAATAGCCTAGTTGCGGATCCAAACCATATGCTGGATTGAGATAGACGTATAATCAGGATATGAAGCAGAAAAGAGGATAGTTGGGCGAAAGATATTCAAGATCGAAGAATAAAAGGATGTGTATTGTGAAAGCAATTCACCGAAGATTGTTAATTTGTTGCTCCTGCGGATCTTTTTTAGCCATTTTAGCGGCCTGTGGAAAAACTTCTCCGGTACTCGTAACAGTTGAAAATACAAAAACAGTGAAAGCAGAACAGACAGTTGAGGAAAGTGCGCCAGTGACTTTGACCCCTGACCTTCCCACATCTACGCCGGTCCCGTCAATTACACCCACCCCGATACCCATTGTTGACTATACAACTGAAGCTGTTATCTTTACTACTGAGGATGAAATTGATCTTGAAGGTAACTTTTATCTCAGCGAAGGAGATATCGCAGTTGTGTTTGCTCATATGGCGGGAGAAAATGATCAGAGCAACTGGATGCCATTCGCCGAATATATCGCCCCGAGAGGATACAGTTCCCTGACTTTCAATTTTCGCTGTTACGGTGGCTCAAGCTGTGGTGGTAGTGGCTCCGGCGCCGTCCTTTCGAGTTATGATCTCGGCGCAGCAATTGATTTCCTACATGAAAAAGGATTTGAACAGGTTGTCTGTATGGGGGCCAGCATGGGTGGACGAGCCTGTATTAATGTGGCGTTTGATAAAGAATTAGCAGGTATTGTGATCCTTGCCGGTACGGGATCCAGCGATCCAGATAGACAGGATCTTGAGGATATCATCAATCCTGATATGCCAAAACTTTTTATCGTTTCGGAGAATGACCCCACCCTTGATAGAGTATCAGCCATGACCCGCCTCTACGAAAACGCCCCGGAACCAAAAATATTCAAAACCTATCCAGGTAAAGCTCACGGTACAGAATTATTCAATTCATATGAACGGCAATTGCGCAAGACACTTTTAGATTTTCTTGAGGGAATCCCCAACTAATAGGTATTTTCTGATTGCTTGAAGGGGGAATTAACGAATAATCTCTCGCTGCTGGTCTATGTTATCACTCTTCTCTTCATTACAAGCCAGGCCTGGTGACGGGTATTGAGGATTGGCAGCGTGTTCCCTGACCGGATGATCGTTCTAGCTCCGGCCTACCCCTTCTCTGTATATCGAATCGCAGTTGTATTCGACGTGTTATCTTAGGCCTTCTCATACGGCTTGGCAACATAGGCGGGAGGTTCAGCCCGGCCCATGGCGCCGATCAGGGCTACGATGGTCAGGACATAAGGCAGCATGCGTAAGAGCTGTGGCGCAACGGGCACATTGGATGCCTGGGCGGCAGCCTGCAGCGCATCTGCAAAGCCGAACAGCAAGCAGGCAAATAATGCACCCCAGGGATTCCAGCGCCCGAATATCATGGCTGAAAGGCCTATGAATCCCCGACCTGCTGTCATCAGTTTGACAAACTGGGCCAGGTAGGAGACGGACAGGAAAGCCCCTCCCAGCGCGGCCAGCACACCACTGATGATCACGCCTAAATAGCGCATTCGGAAGACGCTGATCCCTACTGTCTCTGCGGCGTGTGGATTCTCACCTACTGACCTCAATCTTAATCCGAAGGGTGTTTTAAACAAGACGAAGTAACTAACAGGCACCATCAGCAGGGAGATATAGACGAGGGGACTCTGCATCCCGAGGATCGGTCCGATAATCGGGATATCAGCCAGGATGGGAATCCTCACCTCATAGATTCGCTCCACTATCGGTGAGATACCCTGGGAACCGAACAGCTTGAGCAGCAAGAAGCTGGGCAAACCAGCTCCGAGGATATTTATCCCTGTTCCAACGATAGCTTGATCCGCCCGTAAATTGATGCACATAAAGGCATGAATCAGGCTGGTCAAGACACCAGCAGCTATGGCGAACAATACACCAATCCAGGCATTGCCGGTGTAATACGATCCAACCACAGCCGCGAAGGCGCTGATGAGCATGATGCCTTCCAGGGCAATGTTGAGAACACCAGAGCGCTCGGAGAAGATCCCTGCCAGGGCGGGAAACAGGATGGGAGTTGCAGAGCGGATCGTTGCTGAAAATAAGGCAACTGTAATTACGTTGGACCAGACTTCCATAAGTTCTTCTCCTATTTGGCTTTTCTCGTATCCAGCCGCAGCGCCAGGCGTTCCAGGATTGGACGCAGGGTTTGGTTTGTGGCGGTGAAAAAGATTATCAATGCGGACAGGATCAAGACAATATCTTTGCTGATCTGAGCGATAGCCTGCATGGTGATCGAGCCGCTCCGAAGCACGCCGAATAAAAATGCAGAAGCGACCACACCAACCGGATGGGTCAACCCTAATAAGGCAACTGCTATTGCGTCCCAGCCGTAACCGGGGGAAAAGCTGGCGTAGAATTTATAGTGCACCCCGAGCACTTCCACAGCACCAGCCAACCCCCCCAGCGCACCGCTCAAGAACATGGCCCAGACCATCATCTTCCCCGGTTTGATGCCGGCGAATTCTGCTGCGCTGGCATTCAATCCCACTGCCCTCATCTTATATCCCAGACGGGTCTTGAACAGGAAAAACCAGACCAGGACAGCAAATGCCAAGGGCAATGAAGATCCCGCCGCTCAGTCGTGTCCCTTCCCAGATCCTCACCAGCTGTGCTGTTGGCAGGACATCAGGGGAAACCGGGAGTTCATTATCCGCTTTCATGGGGCCGCCCACAGCTATCATGAATGCGGCCACCTGGAAGACAATATAGTTCAGCATGATGGTGGTGATCACCTCATGGATCCTGTGTTTCGCTTTCAGGTATCCTGGAATTGCTCCCCATAATCCGCCCGCCACAGCGCCAGCCAATAATGCCAGAGGAAGGTGAATCACCAGGGGAAGTTCCCAGGCATAACCAACATAAGCTGCAGCCATGCCCCCTAATACGATCTGGCCTTCCACGCCCATATTAAATAGACCGCAGCGAAAACCCAGTGCCACAGCCAACCCGCCAAAGATCAGGGGAGTGGTAGAAAGCAGCGTCTCGGCGAAATAACGTTTGGAGCTGAAAGCACCCTTGAAGAGGGCTCCATATGCTTCTGCTGGACTTTCCCCGAAAGCCCACAAGAATAATGCTCCAGCGATAAAGGCCAACAGAACGCCCAGGATGAACTGAGTGGGGCTGATTAGAGCCAATAATGGCGATGTTTTTCGTTCCTTTTTATTTTCCATATTGGTGTACCGCCTTTAATAGGTCTGGGCCTGTTAGCTCTGTCCTTCCTTACTTCCAGCCATCAATAAGCCTAACTGCTCCGGGGTAGCCTGGCCTGACTCGAATTCGCCTACTATCTGCCCTTCATAGATGACTAAGATACGGTCTGATAGGTCCAGGATCTCTGTCAGTTCCATTGAAATCAACAGGACTGCCCTGTCCTGGTCCCGGAATTGGATCAAATTCTTATGGACGAATTCGATTGCCGCCACATCCAATCCCCTGGTAGGTTGGGCAGCGATCAGCAATTTTGGGTCTCGCTGAAATTCCCGGGCCAGAATGGCTTTCTGCTGGTTCCCGCCGGACAATTTTCTGGCCAGGACCTGGGTGCCGGGCGTGCGGACATCAAATGTCTTAATTAGTTTCCGGGCAAATTTCTCCGCTTCTCGATAATCCAACATCGCGCCGCGTTTAAAAGGCGCTGAATCTTCAAAGCCCAGCAAAAAATTATCCACCAAAGAAAAGTTCATCACCAGCCCGCGGCGCTGCCTGTCTTGAGGGATGTGTGCCATGCCGGCGTACATCCGCTCCCGCGGGTCCATCTGGCTGATATCCTGTTTATCTAAAGTGACTGTTCCACTTTCATGTTTTATCAATCCGGTCAGGACTTCGACCAATTCTTCCTGGCCATTTCCTGCAACGCCCGCGATGCCAACAATCTCACCTGCTTTGACATCGAAGGTTACATCCTTCAATTTCACCAGCCCCCTGGAATCCGTGGCGCTGAGACCATTAACGGATAACATCACATCACCCGGAGTATGCAGGTCTTTCTCTACCTGCAATACCACATCCCGGCCGACCATCATCCGGGCAAGGTCTACCCGTTCAACATCTTTGGTTTTAACTACATCAACGACACGTCCGTCGCGCAGGACGGTCACTCGGTCGGTGATCTGTTTGATCTCTTGGAGTTTGTGGGTGATAAAGATAATCGTATGGCCTGCTTCCTGCAGGGATCGCATGATCTGGTATAAATCCTCAACTTCTTGAGGGGTAAGGACAGCAGTTGGCTCATCAAGGATCATGATCTCGGCTCCGCGCGAGAGGGCTTTCAGGATCTCGACCCTCTGCTGCATGCCAACAGAAATATCTTTGATCAGGGCATCCGGGTCAACCTTGAGGCTGTATTTTTTGGAGAGTTCAACAACCATCTCCCTGCCCTTGGCTGTGTCAATCCTTGCTCCTTTTCGCGGTTCATTGCCCAGGATGAAGTTTTCCGTTACCGTGAAGACTGGCACCAGCATAAAGTGCTGGTGGACCATGCCGATGCCGCAGTGAATAGCATCCAGGCAGTTACTGAAATCAACTTTTTTGCCCTCAAGGAGAATCTCCCCTTCATCCGGTTTTGCCAATCCGCAGAGGATATTCATCAGGGTAGTCTTACCAGCCCCATTTTCTCCCAGTAAACCGTGAATCTCACCTTTTTCGACCTCCAGGCAAATATGATCATTTGCCAGAACTCCCGGGAATCTCCTGACGATATTTTTCATTTCAAGATACATAGGAAGAATTCTCCTTTCTCGAGAGATAGAATTATCCATGGAACTTTGAGGTCATTATATTGCCCCTGAAGGGCTGGAGAAGGGGATCCTGTCTCCAGCCCAACAAGTCTTATCTTACTCGTTTATTCTGTCTTAAAACTCAGGCGGGGTGAAGGAATCCAGTTCCACCAGGGTTGCTGGTGGAGCGATCTCACCGTCCACGATCATTTGCTTCAGCTGATCGATCTTGGTCATGATCTCCGCCGGGACATTCTTGGATGTGGTGGGAGCATAGTCAATGCCTCCCTCTTTGATCCCATAGCGGAAAGAGCCGCCATTGAAGGTTCCGTTGATGACCATCTGGCCGACGTCATAAACGCCCGCGCCAAGCCCCTTCATCATTGAGCTGATCACGTTGTCAGGAGCCAGGTAGTTCTGATCCCGGTCCACGCCGATGACCATCTGGTCGCGCTCGACAGCGGCATCGATCACGCCTGTGCCTGTGAAGCCAGCCACCTGGAAGACAACATCCGCTCCCTGGTCGTACTGGGCCAGGGCCAGTTCCTTGCCCTTGGCGGGATCGTTAAACGCGCCCGCGTAGGATACCAGCACTTCCATGTCTGGATCGATTGTCATCACGCCGGCCCGATAACCGGCCTCGAACTTTTTGACCACATCGGTTTCCATCCCGCCCACAAATCCCACTTTACCGGTCTCTGTCATATAGGCAGCGATGGCGCCCATCAGGAAGGCCCCTTCATTTTCAGCGAATTGTATGCTAGCCACATTGGGCTGATCCACAAAGTTGTCGATCAGGGCAAAGTGGATGTCCGGGTAGAGCGGGGCCACTTCGTTGACCGCATCTTTCAGCAGGAAGCCAACACCCACGATCAGGTCTTCGCCCTGCTCGGCCAGTGTGCTCAGATTGGGCACATACTGGGCCTGCTCATTGGTCTCCACAACCTTGACCTGAACGCCGAAATCCGTGTTCAGGGCTGTGAAACCTTCCCAGGTTGCATCGTTGAAGGCCTGGTCACCCAGTCCGGCTTGGTCCGTCACCATGGCGAAGGACATATCCGAGGCATCGATCATCGTCTCATGGGTCATATCAGGTGCGGTGAAGGATTCCAGTTCATCCAGGGTTGCTGGTGGAGCAATCTCACCGTCCACGATCATTTGCTTCAGCTGATCGATCTTGGTCATGATCTCCGCCGGGACATTCTTGGATGTGGTGGGAGCATAGTCAATGCCTCCCTCCTTGATCCCATAGCGGTAGGAGCCACCCTTGAACTCACCATTGATGATCATCTGGCCGACGTCATAAACGCCCGCGCCAAGCCCCTTCATCATTGAGCTGATCACGTTGTCAGGAGCCAGGTAGTTCTGATCCCGGTCCACGCCGATGACCATCTGGTCGCGCTCGACAGCGGCATCGATCACGCCCGTGCCTGTGAAGCCAGCCACCTGGAAGACAACATCCGCTCCCTGGTCGTACTGGGCCAGGGCCAGTTCCTTGCCCTTGGCGGGATCATTAAACGCGCCCGCGTAGGATACCAGCACTTCCATGTCTGGATCGATTGTCATCACGCCAGCCCGATAACCAGCCTCGAACTTTTTGACCACATCGGTCTCCATCCCGCCCACAAATCCCACTTTACCGGTCTCTGTCATATAGGCGGCGATGGCGCCCATCAGGAAGGCCCCTTCATTTTCAGCGAACTGTATGCAAGCCACATTGGGCTGATCCACAAAGTTGTCGATCAGGGCAAAGTGGATGTCCGGGTAGAGCGGGGCCACTTCATTGACCGCATCTTTCAGCAGGAAGCCAACACCCACGATCAGGTCTTCGCCCTGCTCGGCCAGTGTGCTCAGATTGGGCACATACTGGGCCTGCTCATTGGTCTCCACAACCTTGACCTGAACGCCGAAATCCGTGTTCAGGGCTGTGAAACCTTCCCAGGTTGCATCGTTGAAGGCCTGGTCACCCAGCCCGGCTTGGTCCGTCACCATTGCAAAGGACATATCCGAGGCGTCTTCCTGAACCTCTCCTGGCGTTTCCGTGGCTGCAGGCTGGCAAGCCGTCAGGATCATGGCCACGAGCAAGAAAAAGAGTACTATTTGGGAAATTTTTTTCATTCAATCCTCCTCAGTAGGAAATATTCATGATTATGAGGTATTCACTTGGACTTGTTTGGCTTCCTTATTTCACCTCCTTTGCTATTCAGGTGTACCGATTATGCACCAGCCATATTATTTATTTAGTACTTATTGAGGGACTCCTTGTTCGCAATGTTGAGACCTCTCTCCTGGATTCCATTAAATGGTCGGGTTATCCAATAATCCTCAGCACCAGGTTGTGTGAGCCAATTCTAAGCTTGGCTCAGTTTGCCAGAACCTCTTTTGCCGACATAATTAATGGTCCGCGGTGCCCATGTTTCTGGAAAAAGCCCTATGGTTTTATGGTAGATGGACTCTGCCTCTTCGATGGATGTGGTATCCATCAGCTCCTTGACACAGGTAGATACAGTATCAACCATGACCTTGGGATCTAAGAAGAGATAGATCGCCGAGAGCGGTGTGAGGTAAGCCCGGCGCCCCCAGGGACTGATGACCGGGACTTGTTTTAAGCCTAAATCTCCTCGGGCTGCTCCGGCCACCAAAGGTTCGATAGGATCCGGGAAAGCTTTGCAGGCTATTAAATAATCGTGCACATCCTTCTGCGTCAGGCCATAAGCTCCCAGAAAACCGCCTGCACCCATGATGCGGCCCACCCGCTCATCCAATTCCTCTATTTCCATTTCGGCATCGACTGTATAGCCAGCAAACCCGTAGATCGTTGGGCAATCCAACTGGATCATAGCGCCGAGCGACATCAGGGAGACAAGGGTGGTGAACGGCGGGCTGGTCTCCTTACCGTCATGGAAGGAATGGGCACCAATATCTGCTCCAACAAACAGATCGATACCTTCCTGCGCGATAAACTTGTTTAGACTATCACGCAATCCAATTACGCCTTTGGATAATCCGCCAATAAAAACATCCCAAGGAACGACGCTGCTGACCGCTGCTTCTGCCGGACGATTCCCCTCGAAATTGGACTCAGGATTTACATGGGAGAGCATCGGCTGCCATAGTTCCGCATTTTCTAATTGAGCGACATCATAAACAAGCGGTGCCAATACAAAATTTTCCCGATGGCTTCCCCCTTCCGGATTCCACCATTGGGAACTGACCCCGCCCAAATAGATTTTTTCAGTGCCCAGAAGGGTCATGTAATTTGCCAGGGGCACACCGAGGATCACATCCCCTCCGCCCCCAACGCCCATGATCATTGATTTTTTTGCCTTTACGGCAAGTTCAGTGAGTGATGGTTTGAAGTCCGTCATACTATTCTTCTACCTCCTGTATCCCATCTATTGATCAAGCAATCTGTCGGGCTTCCATACTATGTTTTCTGCCTCGCGACTGACATCCGGCTCAGCCAAGGTATCTATGGTACGGGGGCGATTATAGATCCGCCTACAGCATTGTCCTTGGTGAGATATACTGAATATCTTCAGAGGCCCGTGAACCGGGTTGTAATCATTGAGCGAAGGTGAGAATGCGTGCAGAACCTCGAACGCCAAACTGAGGGTGTTAGCGTGGATCACCATCCAATAAACTCAACTTTTCATCTCCTCTTTCAACCATTCAGGACGAGCCTTGGGTAATCTTCTCAATAGCTCTGCCAACGAACGTTCAGCTGTTTGATACTCGCAATCTGCCTTGAGCCTATTTGACTTCAAGAAATGTCAGCAGACGCGTTGGTTAAAATAATGATGTCGACCCCCGGTTGCTCTGAGAGCCGGATGGAAGTTAAATCTTTGGGGAAACGTTACACCAGTAATGTCATTCAGGGGTAGGGACACAAAACCATTGCCAAATAGATCGAGATCCAAGTCAACCGCTGAGTGGGGTAGGGCAACCACATCTGATCCATTCAAGCCTCTCAAGCCTGGAATGGTCTTATCCCCGGGAAGGGATTGGTCAGCACCCTGATTGATTTGCAGCGCGGTGACAAACATATGGTTTCGTGATGTAGAAATTATAATTCACCCCTCCAGAAAAAACTGACTTAACAGCTAGGAGTGATGTTCACAATAGAATCAATATAGCATCTTCGCAAACGTTTGTCAAGAATGAACCCGGTAGCCTTATCCCAGTATCAATAAGAGCCCCTCTGATCCGCTGCGCAGGATGTACAGCCGTTCAACCCCCTTGATTTGCCACCTGGAAACAAAGCAGAAAAAATTCCCTGACCAAGGCTTGACAAACGTTTGCGTAAGTGCTACTCTACAGGAAATGAGTGTTACTCCTGGGAGAGACCTCATCATCTGTGTTATTGGTTTTCAAGCAAACATCATTCCTGTTCCCAAAAAGGTTAGAAGGAGTATCAAATGGCTGAAAAACACACCGGGTTTGTATTAGTAGAACTGCTAAAAGCGTATGGGGTGGAGTATATCTTCGGCATACCGGGCGGACAAACCCTGCCCCTCTACGATGCGGTTGATAATGGAAAGATCATCAAGCATGTCATCATGCGCGATGAACGCAGTGCCGGCCATGCCGCCTGCGTCTACTCCCGATTTACGGGTAAAGTCGGGGTCTGCGACGCCACTGTCGGCCCTGGTGCTACGAATTTGCCATCCGCCCTGGGCGAGGCGCTTAATTCTTCCACTCCCATGCTTGCGATCGTCGGTGAACATCCAGTAAATTGGATTGATTATGTTGATCACGGCCGGGCTTCACAGGGTATTGATCAGATCAGCATGCTCGAGGCGGTCAGCAAGAAGGTCATCTATGTGCCTACCCCCGAAATCCTGCCTTCTCTCGTGAAGGCAGCTTTCCTGGAAGCCACCAGCGGCAGACCAGGACCGGTGGCATTGGTCATCCCGGCCGATGTCTTCAAAGCGCCTCTCCAGGTGGAGAACCTTCAGCTTTATGTGGATCAGAATTTCGCCACTTACCCCGCTACCCGGACGGTTCCTGAACCAGAAAAGATCATCAAAGCAGCAGAACTGCTGGCCCGGGCCAATAATCCGGTCATGTTGGTGGGCGGTGGAGCCCTGATATCTGGCGCCGAAGGTGAGGTCAAGGAGCTGGCGGAATTGCTGACCATACCTGTCGTGACTACCTTTACTGGCAAAGGCGTCCTGCCCGATGATCATCCCCTTGCCCTGGGTGTAGTGGGCATCTTTGCCAATACCCCCGGCGGGGAAAAGCAACTGCGGTCAGCTGACCTGGTATTTATGGTGGGGACCAAGAATTCCCAATCCTCCACATTTGCCTGGAGTGTCCCAACGCCGGAGCAAAAAGTCATCCATTTGGATATTGATCCCATCGAGGTTGGACGGATCTTCCGCACGGATGTTGGCCTGGTTGGTGATGCCAGGCTGGGTTTACAGGCCATCCTGGATGCCCTAAAGAAAGTAGGGGAAACCTCCCGGGATGAGAAACGCCTCGACTCTATTAAAGACCTCAAGGCGGAGTGGGATAATCAATTGGTTGAGCTCTTCGACACTGACGCGGTTCCCATCCAGCCCACTGCGGTCATGGCAGCTCTCAATGAGATCATGGCCCCGGAGGATATCCTGGTCTGTGATGCTGGCTTCGCAAGTGCCTGGGGTGGGATGTATTTCCTGCAGAAAGAATCTGGCAGGCGCTGTGCCTTCCCTCGTGGACTGGCAGGCCTGGGGTTCACCGTGCCCGCAGGCATCGGCGCTCAGCTGGCAGCTCCCAAGAGCCGGGTTTTCACCCTGGGCGGGGATGGAGCTCTCGGCTATGTACTGGCCGATTTGGCAACCCAGGCAGAACTCAACCTGCCAGTGATCAATATCGTACTCAATAACTCAGCCCTAGGCTGGGTCAAGTGGGCTGAAAAAGCTTGGTACAAAAACAGCTTCAGCGCTTCAGATCTGTTCCGAATCGAGTTTGCTGATGTCGCTGAAGGTCTGGGATGTGTGGGGATAAAAGTGGAAGAGCCAGGTGAGATCATCGGGGCACTCAAGAAAGCCCTCAGCCTGGACCGTCCCGTTGTCCTGGAAGTTATCACGGACTCCACCACCACGCCAAAATAGGATCAGTTTTTTCGGGAAATCCAAAGAAACCAGGGAGCAAGGGAGAGGGATACATGTTTGAAAGGATGGATCACACCGCGTTGGTCGTCAGCGATATGGACCGGTCGATCGACTTCTACACCGGGACCCTGGGGTTTCGAATTGTCAAGGAGCTGGATTTTCCAGGGCGAAAGCTTGTCATGATCGCTCTGGGAGATGATCCGGCCAGCAAGATCGAGCTTATCCGTTATGATGAAACGGATCTCACCGAACCGGTTCCTGCGGAGCGCACTCCCCTGGGCCTGCGGCACCTGGCCCTTCATGTGAATGATGTTGCCGCATCCTACCAGGCTCTGATCGAGGCGGGTGTGGAGATGGAGGCGGAACCTCCTTTTCAGCGGCCGGACGGTCCCCCGATTGCATTCGGGCGGGATCCTGATGGGGTATTGTTGGAGTTCTCGGAATTGTAGTAAAGTAGCGATGTTTCTTGATTAATATCTGGCAGAGTCTTTGATGAGATAGGCAGGGAGGGTTGATATGAATTGTCTGGTGATTGGTGGAGCGGGATTTATTGGATCGTATGTGGTACAGAATTTACTGGCAGCCGGACACCACCCGGTCATCTTTGATTTTATAACTGACAAGAACGCACTCCAAAAGGTTTGTGGACCTGATGAGATCGAAAATGTGGACCTGGTCTACGGAGATGTGGCGGACCTGGCCTCACTGGCCCGGGCAGTCAAGGAATACCAGATCGAAAGCATGGTTCACCTGGCGGCCTGGCAGATCCCGGGGTGTCATAACAATCCCACCAAAGCCATCACTGTGAACGGGATTGGTTTTAATAATACCCTCGAGGTAGCAGCGCTCTATGATGTGAAACGCCTGGTGTGGGCCAGCTCCAACGCGGTCTATGGTTCTCCAGATTCCCATTTTGTTGACCTCCTGCCCAATGATGAATTCCACCGTCCGAATACAGTCTATGGGGCATTAAAAACCCTCAATGAGTATATGGCCGGGCATTTTTATGAGACGCGAGGAGTGGACAGCATCGGACTGCGCTTTGGATTGGTTTATGGGTTCGGACGGATGCGCGGGGCCAGCACCTTCGCCAGCGCTATGATTGAGAAATCAGCCCTGGGTGAGCCCTGTGAGGTGGATAACGGGGATGCCGTGGTGGATTGGTTCTACGCCGTGGACGCTGGGCAGCTGGTCATGGCAGCCCTGGAGGCGCCAAAAACGCCTACCCGGTCATATAATGTGTCCGGAGATCTGCGGGGAGTAAAGGATGCAGCTGATTTCCTAACAGCCAATATTCCCGACGCTCAGCTGACCATCAAGCCAGGCACGATCAACGCCAACTGGAATCTGGACAGCACACTCCTCAAAAAAGAGATCGGTTTTGAACACCGTTACTCCATGGAAGACGGCATCCGTGATGCAGTCGCCAGGGTCAGGCAGAGCTATAACCTGCCACCCCTAGAGGGATTCGCCCCAGTTGAGCTTTACTGATCGGTTTTAGCCGGCTGACCTTTTCAGTATTAACTGACTGTGAGGTCAATACCGATCGGTCGTCCAGACTCAGGGGCATTCGAGGTTTTCAAACCATGTTCTGCCAGCTGGAGCAGGGCAGGTATAATAGATTTTAGATTTACACGAAGACTTGATAACCATTTGAGCAGTCGTAAATGATGGTACAGGTGATCCGTTCATCAACCACTCATACACACCCAATATGACAACTCTCAATGATCTCGCGAAAATTGCCCAGGTCAATGCCTCAACGATTTCCCGTTATCTGTCCGGGGAACTGAAAGTCACCCCTGCCACAGAATTGCGGATCAAGGATGCCATCGCCCAGACCAATTACCAGCCCAACCTGCTGGCTCGCAGCCTGCGCAAGGGAAAAACCGATACTGTGGCTGTCCTGGTCCCGGACGTCTACCAGATTGGCATCAACGGCATCATCGCTGGGATCGATAAGCGCATCTCTTCCTCCAGCAAGACCCTGATGATCCAGATGACCGGCAATAGCAGGAAGCGCGAGACCGAAGCCATCCTTGAGCTCTGCCACCGCCGGATTGACGGCATCATTATTGTCGGAAAAGCCTTTGAGGGTGAGGAGTCCGATGAGGGGATCGAAGCCCTTGAACAAGCGAGTATTCCCAGGCTGCTTGTATCGCGCAACTTCTCAGAGTCCAGTATCGTCGAGATCGCCCCGGACCAGATGGATGGCGCTTTTCAGCTGACAGAGCATTTGATCGATTGCGGATACCGGAAGATCGGTTTTATTCTGGGCTCGAAGGATCATCCAGGTGATATCCTCAAGTTAGCTGGTTACCGAAAAGCCCTTCAGGTACATGGGATGGAATATTACCAGGAACTGGTTATCGAAGGACACTATACAACGGTAAATATCAACCGCATTGTTAGTAAATTGCAGGATTTGGGTGTAGATGCGATTTTTTGTGCCACAGATACCATGGCCATTTCTGCCCTCCAGTACGTTCAGTTCTCCGGGCTTTCGGTCCCGGGGGACATTGCTATCGCCGGATACGGCGGTGGGGGTTGGCCGGAAGTACCCTTCCCCAACCTGACAACAGTGGATGTTCACATCAAACAGCTGGGAACCACAGCAGGCAGCTTGTTGCTGGATATCATCGATGGAAAGAACGACTTCAAAATGCTGAATATCACACCGGTCCATTTGAAGGTGGGCACAACAACCTGAGCAGGTGGGCATCGATCCATTTCATTGATCATCAGATCAATCACCATTCAGTCTTGAAATCCTGCCTGGCAAGAATTCTGACGGCAGGTGGGGTGGAAGGTTTTACCACTAGATCTCCTAACAGGAAGGAGGCATTAATGCCTTTTGGATACCACGGAAAAATTCTTCATTGTGATCTGACCAATCGAATCCTGACAGTTGAGGAACCTGACGCCGGATTCTACCGCAAATATCTAGGTGGAAGCGCGCTGGGCAGTTATTATCTGCTGCGGGAGCTGGAGCCCGGGATCGATCCCCTGGGACCGAAAAACATTCTGGTCCTCTCCACCAGTGTCATGACCGGGGTCCCGCTGGCTGGTCAGAGCCGCTTTGATGCGGCAGCGAAATCTCCCCTGACTGGTGGTGTTGGGAGCTCCCAGGCTGGTGGGTGGTGGCCGGCTCAGCTCAAGTTCAGCGGATTCGATGCAGTTGTCATCAAGGGGGCAGCCTCCTCTCCAGTATATCTATGGATCCGTGATGGCGAGCCAGAACTCTGCAGTGCAGATCATCTCTGGGGTTTGGTCACCGGGGAAGTGGAGGAAACGATCCGGGCAGATCACAACGATCCCAAGATCGAGGTATTGCAGTGCGGTCCGGCTGGCGAACAGGGAGTTCTTTTTTCAGCCCTTATCAACGCCAGCAGCAGGGCAAACGGACGCAACGGGATGGGCGCTGTGATGGGAAGTAAAAACTTAAAAGCGGTGGCAGTCCGGGGAAAACAGACCCCGGAAATTGCCGATCGAACTGCTTTGAAACTCCTGGCAAAATGGGGCGCAGACCATATCCCCGAAGGGCTCCAGACCCACGGGACTGGCCAGGGTGTTGACTGGCAGCAGTCGTCCGGAGGACTTCCAACCCGGAATTTCCAGAGTGGCGTATTTGAGGGAGCGAAGTCGATCTCTGGTCCCACCATGACGGAAACCATTCTTAAGGATCGGGAGACATGTTTCGCATGCCCGATCCGATGCAAACGGGTTGTTGAGGTGGATGATCCAGATCTGCAGGTCGATCCGCTCTATGGGGGACCGGAATATGAAGCGCTGGCTGCTTTTGGATCCTACTGTGGCGTGGATGACCTCAAGGCGGTTGCCAAAGCAAACCAGCTCTGCAATATGTACGGGATGGATACCATTTCTTGTGGTGGGACGATTGCCTGGGCGATGGAGTGTTTTGAGAATGGCTTGATCGATGAAAAGTTGACGGATGGGGTTGATCTACGGTTTGGAAACGCGCAGGCCATGTTGGTCGCGGTTGAAAAAATCGCCCGACGGGAGGGAGATTTTTTCCGGCTGCTTGGTGAAGGATCATCCAGAGCTTCCCGCGAGATTGGTCGGGGTTCCGAGATCTACCTGACCACGGTAAGGAACCAGGAAATGCCGGCCCATATGCCCCGCGTGAAACCAACCCTGGGGCTGATCTACGCTGTCAACCCCTTCGGTGCTGATCATCAATCCCATGAACATGACCCGGCCTATTCGGAAGATGATGGGTACACTGTCTGGAAGGACCGCATGGCGCCCTTGGGATTGACTTCGCCCCAGCCGATACAGGATCTCGGTGAGGAAAAAGTTCGCTTTGCCCTGCGTACCCAGTGGGTCTACAGTCTGCTGGACAGCCTGGTTTTGTGCCAATTCGTCTTTGGCCCTGCCTGGCAGGTATATGGCCCCCAGCAGATTGTTGAAGCTGTCAGGGCGGTGACAGGCTGGGATATCAGCCTTGAAGAATTACTCCAGGTGGGAGAGCGCCGGGTGAATATGATGCAGGCAGTCAATGCCAGGGAAGGCATCGGTCAACAGGATCTCCAATTACCATCAAAATTCTTCGAACCTCTCCCAGATGGTTCCAGCAAGGGGCTGGCCCTGGACCGGGCTGAGCTGCAGGAGGCCATTGCCACCTATTACCAGATGGCAGGGTGGGAGTTGGAAAATGCCCACCCGACCCGGAGCAAGCTGGAAGAGCTCGAATTGGGCTGGGTGGCTGACCTTCTGGAGGGGCCTGGGGAAGACTAGCTGGAGGATCTGGATCATGAGCTGGGTGTTATGAGCCTGATGATGGCAGAGCCAGATCCAGGGATAGGACACCTACCGATTCATGAATGGGGAGACCCAAAATCTCCCATCCATATAAATTACCCGAGAAGGCGGATGAAATTGCATTGGCAGAACCAGTTGAGGAGGATTTTGTGACCAAAGATCTGCGCAGTTTTCTTGATTTCTTACGGCAGGAACATCCAGACGAGATTCTGGAGATCAAGGGCCAGGTGGATCTGGAATACGATATGACAACCATTGTCGCAGAGCTGGAAAAGAAAGCTAAATTTCCGCTGCTTTTCTTCAAGGATGTGAAAGGCTATCCCTACCCGGTGGTCGTGAACACATTCGCCAGCCGCCGAAGGATCGGTTATGGGATCGGGCTGGAGGAAAAGGATTTGATCTCCGGCTGGAAGGACCGTTCGGGTGGCCGGATACCACCCAAAATCGTTAACGATGCTCCTGTGAAAGAGGTCATATGTCTCGGGAAGGATATCAACCTCAATCAATATCCTATCCCGATCCATTTTGAGATTGATAGCGACCGCTTTATCACTGGAGGTGTGGTGATTGCCAAGGATCCCGACACCGGCGTAGGGAATCTGAACTTTACCAGGTTGCAGATCCATGGACCGAGCACACTAGGCGCCAGTTTGCATTCGAGAGGAGATTTATGGGATTTCCAGCGCAGGCAAAGTGAAAGGGGGAAGCCGCTCGAGGTCGCTATAGCCATCGGAGTTCATCCGGCTATTTCAGTAGCTGGTGCAACCAACCTGCCCATAACTGAGGATGAAATGGAGTTGGCCGGAGCCTTGATGGATGAGAGTGTCCAGGTCGTGGCGGCGGAAACGGTTGATTTGATGGTTCCAGCTCAAGCGGAAATGATCATTGAGGGGAAGATCTTGCCTGATACTTTCAAGGACGAGGGACCGCTGGGAGAATATACCGGCTATGCCTCCAGCCGCTCGACCAGGAATGTGATTGAGGTCAGCGCAATCACGCACCGGAAGGACCTCATCTACCAGGATATTGTCCCCGGCGCATCCGCAGAGCACCTCAATCTTAGCAAGGTTTCCCGGATCCCCCGGACATATGATGTTGTCAAACAAGCCTTTCCCAATCTGGTTGATCTTAACTACCCCATGTCAGGAACACATTACCACTGCTATTTCTCACTAAAGCAGAACATTGAGGGGCAGGCAAAACAAATCATGATGCTCATCTTTGGCCTGGATCCTTACCTGAAGCATATCATCGCTGTTGACAGCGATGTGGATGTCTACGATGAGAAGCAGGTTCTGTGGGCTTTGGCAACCCGATTCCAGGCAGACCGGGATCTATTTGTGGTCTCCTCGCTGCCAGCCAACCTACTGGATCCTTCCATGGAAGGGAATGTGGGAGCCAAGATGGGGTTGGATGCTACGATGAGCCTGAATACACCTGCAATCCCGATCAAGATCAGTCAGGAATCTATCCAAAAAACCAAAAAACTGATCAAAGACCTGGGTCTGGATTGAAGGATTGGGACCTGATAGCAGCTGAAATGGCTGGAATGATCCAGGCAGGGGGTGTAGACACCCTCAGAGATATATCCAGTAGAAGAGCAGGACTCACTGCATTAATATTGTAACCACTGCGTCATGGAGTAGTTAGATTATGAAAGCATTATCGATCGATCTGACATCTGGTGTGATCACAGAAGTGTCCATCCCACCGGAGAGCGTTCGGGACTACCTGGGAGGTAGAGGCCTGGGCATCAAATACCTGCACGACCATCTTCCAGAGAATACCGACCCCTTAGGGCCAGAAAACATCCTTGGTTTATGGACCAGCCCCTTGATGGGCACAGGGGCTATTTCCATGGTAAAGCTCTGCGGGGTCACGAAATCCCCCCTGACAGGGACGATCTTGATGAGCCTGATGGGCGGATATTTCGGCCCCGAGCTGCGTTATGCCGGGGTGGATGGGTTGATATTTCATGGCAGATCCGAAAAGCCTGTCTATTTGCTGGTAAAGGATGGGGAGGCGGAGCTCAGGCCGGCTGAGGAACTATGGGGAATGACTACCCGGGAAACCGCTGAGAAGATCACCGCGGACCTGGATTTGAAGCGGATCCAGATTGCCAGTATCGGTCCCGCAGGTGAGAATCTGGTCTCATTCGCGTCTATTATGCATGAAGGTGATGCTATGGGGAGGGGCGGGATCGGAGCTGTGATGGGCTCGAAGAACTTGAAAGCTATTGCAGCCAGCGGGAAGGCAAGGCCGGATCTTGCGGATCCCGATCGGTACCAGGAGGTAGTTAAGAGAATTGCCCGTGTTTATGCGGAATCGGAAGCCATTGCCCTTTTCGGCAGCACAGGTACAACCCAGCACGTGGATGGCTTGAATCTAAAACATATGTATCCAACCCGGAATTTCCAGGAGGGAAGATTCGATAATTACCAGCAGGTTAATGCGGATGCACTGTACGACAAATATGTTCAAAAACGCGTTACCTGCCAGGGCTGCGCAGTCCGCTGCCGGCGGATCTCATCAATTAAAGAAGGCCCTTATGCTGGAACGGAAACCGAAGGACCGGAATATGAAACACTGTGGGGTTTTGGAGGTTTATGCGGTAATGATTCTCTGGATGCGATCATCGAGGCCAATGAAATTTGCCTGGAATACGGCATGGATACAATATCCGCTGCAGCGGTGATTTCTTTTGCCATGGAATGTTATGAAAAAGGGGTGATTTCCACCAGAGAGACAGGTGGAATCAAACTAGAATTTGGTAACCAGCAGGCCATGATTCAGCTCCTGCATCAGATGGGCAGGAAAGAAGGCTTTGGGGCGATCCTGGCTGATGGGTCTAAACGAGCGGCGGAGTGGATCGGGGAAAATGCGGGAGAATATGCCATGCAAGTCAAGGGATTGGAACTGGCCGGGTATGATCCCCGAAATGCTAAAGGGATGGCCCTGGGTTATGCGACTTCACCGCGGGGCGGCTGCCATGAGAGGGGCTATTTGACGGTAGAGACTGTGGGTTTCCCACCTGGCGTGGACCGCCTGGCTTATGAAGGAAAGGGCGATCTGGTAAAGGAAGCCCAGGATATGGTCGCCGTGAAAGATTCCCTTTCATTCTGTGTGCTCTCCAGTGCCTGTACGAGCCTGGCAGACCTTGCGGAGCTTTTCTCGGCAGCGACTGGTTTTGAATTATCACCCACTGATCTACTTCAAGCTGGAGAAAGGATCAATAATGTGGAGCGACTTTTTAATATTCGGGAGGGTTTTACCCGAGCAGATGACAACCTGCCCCGGCGCTTCTTGAAAGACCCCATCTCGGATAATCAGGGCAATCCCCAGACTGTCGATCTGGATAGGCTGCTGGACATGTATTATCTGTCCCGGGGATGGGATTCAGAAGGGCATCCCCTTCCTGAAACCCTGGAGAGGCTGGCTCTGGGAACCGGGGCCAGTCCGGGGACAGCGCTGGCGAACCAGTAAATCAAGGTGGTGTTGGTTATGAAGAGAGTCATTATCGGTATCTCAGGAGCTTCGGGGGCGATCTATGGTATCAGGGCGCTGGAAATCCTCAAAGACGATCCGGATATTGAAACCCATTTGATCCTCTCTGATGCAGGCAAATTAACCCTGAAGATCGAGACAGACTGGCAGGTCAGGGATGTCCAGGCGCTGGCTTCTGTCAGCTATGCAGAGAAAGAGATCGGGGCAGTGATCGCCAGCGGGTCATTCCAGACAGTGGGTATGCTGATTGCGCCCTGCTCGATCAAGACCCTGTCAGCCATAGCAAATTCCTACGCGGATAACCTGCTGATCAGGGCGGCGGATGTTCAGCTCAAGGAAGGGCGACCTGTTGTGTTAATGGTCCGCGAAACCCCGCTGCACCCCGGACATATCCGGCTGATGGAATTGGCGGCTGCCAATGGCGCGGTGATCTTTCCGCCGGTCCCTGCTTTTTACAGCCGGCCTCAAACAGTGGATGAGATCATCAGCGCTACAGTTGGGCGGGCTCTGAGCCGTTTGGGCATAGAGAACCCAGCTTATCCCCGTTGGGATGGGGAGGTGCCCGGTGGAAAGGATTATTAAGACCAGGACCATTCAGGATCAGGGACGGGAATACCGGATCCAGGCCGAGGTCCTGTTCAGCGGCCGGGATATATGTGTTGTTATCTGCGGGGGAGATCGGCCCCATATTGGCGCCGTCGCCCTGGGATCGATGGCAGAAAGCCCCAATGATCCTCAAAGGCGGTCTGCAACACCTTCCGTGATCGCTGTTCCAGGACATAAGGAATATCACCTGGCCCTGGCGGCGGCGGAACAACTTTCAAAGGCGCTTGACCGAACCGTGGTGGTCTCGGTGGGGATTCACATTGATGGCATCACCCCCGGGCTGATCAACAAGGTTGAAGAGGAGTTCCATTTTTTGGTCGCTGATCTGGTGGAGGCTATCTCCAAGAATAGTATGTGATAAAGGATCAGTCAGATATTGGATTTACAGCAGATTAATTGACGAGGAAAAGGATGATGGAGATTTGGCGAATTGATGTGGCGGAGGGGAAATTTACCCGGGAACCAGCACCTGAGAACTGGATGAGATTGGGAGGGCGAGCGCTGTCTGCCCAGATCCTGGTGGATGAGGTTCCGCCAGCATGTGATCCCTTAGGCGAGGAGAATAAGCTCATCTTCGCCCCGGGGCTGCTGGTTGGCCATCGGCTCAGTTCTTGTGATCGAATCTCGATTGGGGGAAAAAGCCCCCTCACCGGCGGAATTAAAGAGTCAAATGCAGGAGGGAGGACTGGATTCGAGCTGACCCAACTCGGCATTAAGGCATTGATCATCGAAGGCCAGCCCCGGGAAGAAGGGCTGCGCTTGATCCATCTCTCCTCAAAAGGGGTAAGGTTCGAAGATGCTGGAGAGCTCTCAAAACTTGGAGTTTATGAGACAGCTGCCCGTTTATTGGAACGCTACGGGAAACGAGTCGCGATCTCACTGATCGGCCCGGGAGCGGAGTATGGACTGATCTCAGCCGGGATCCAAAATGTCGATAAGGATGGTATTCCTTCGCGCATCGCCGCCCGAGGCGGACTGGGTGCTGTATTCCATTCAAAAGGGATCAAGGCAATCATCATCGACTCTGCGGGAGGTGGTAAGCCGAAATTGGCGGATGAGGGCGCTTTCCGGGCAGCCCAACAGGTCTACAACAAAGCGCTGATGAGCCACCCTCAGACGCAGACTTACGCCGATTACGGAACGGCGGCTATGACCAGCATGTGCAACTCTTACGGTGCCCTGCCAACCCGGAATTTTTCTACAGGGCAATTCGAAAACGCTGAACTACTGTCCGGGGAGTATATGCGTGAACTTTTATTGGAGCGCGGGGGCCAAAGCGAAACGACCCATGCTTGCATGAGCGGCTGCGTGATCCGCTGCTCGAATGTCTTCGGTGGATCAGATGGAAAGTCAATTGTCTCTCCCCTGGAGTATGAGACTATTGGACTTATGGGGTCCAACCTGGGGATTGATGATCTGGATGCTGTGGCGCGATTGAACTGGGAAGCCAATGACCTCGGGCTGGATTCAATCGAGTTAGGCGCTGCCCTGGGGGTGGCAGCTGAGGCGGGGCTGATGGATTTTGGCGATGGAGACCGAGCCCTGGAACTGGTAGAAGAAATCCGTGCAAATACTCCGCTGGGGAGGATCATTGGTAGTGGTGCTGATGCTGTTGGCAAGGAATATAGCGTTAAGCGGATCCCGACTGTCAAGGGGCAGGCCATGTCTGCCTATGATCCCCGGGCGATCAAGGGTACCGGTGTGACCTACGCCACCTCTCCCCAAGGAGCGGACCATACAGCTGGGCTGACGATCCGGGCAGATGTCGATCATACCGATCCCGAAGGACAGGCCAAACTATCACGCGACGCCCAGATCAAAATGGCCGGGTATGACTCTCTGGGAGCCTGCCTCTTTGCCGGATTTGGATATGCCGTATCTGCCAGGAGCATTCCAGACTTATTAAATGCCCGTTATGGATGGCAGGTTGATGAAGAGATCCTGCTGGAGCTGGGTCGAACCACCCTGAAGCTGGAGCGGGAATTCAATAGTGGAGCAGGTTTTACAGCGGCGGATGACCGAGTCCCGTTATGGATGACGGAGGAACCGCTCTCTCCTTCCAATGCCGTCTTTGACGTGCCTGGGGAGGACCTGGATTCCCTATTTGACTGGTAGTCTGAAGGTTAATTCGAGCAAGATTTTCGGGATAAATCCCCTCTACATGAGGTTCTTTTCAAGTTCTCCATTATGATTTCATGATCTTCTGTGTTGCATACCAGCCTGTTAACATCGCAATCGGGACGCCTGAAGGTGCATAGGCCCACTGGCCGGCCTGATAGATACCAGGAATGGGCGTCAATACGGATTTAGGGATGTCCTGCAGTGTATCGATCACCGGGATATCGGTTTCAAAGGACCAGCCAGTAATTGCCCCCTCAGAACTGCCGGATACTTTGTTGATGGTCAAGGGCGTCGAAGAGTATTTTTTGATGACGTATTTACTCAACTCAGGGTAAATTGTCTGGGAGAAAAGTTCAATGATCCGGTTATCCAGGTATCCTTTAAATTCATCATACCAGCCCGCGTTCTCCACTTTTGTGATCAATTCATAGTCAAACAGGCAGCTGATCATTACACCTGTTTGCCCTGCGGGTGCCATTGAGGGATCCCTGAGGGCAGGGATGGAAACTTCAAAGGTGTTATTTTCACAAAAATCATTCAGCCAGGCCAGAACCTCTTTTTTGGATTTATTCGCGAACTCATCCAGAAGGGCTTCCCGATCTGCTCGATGGATCTCTCCCAATCCGCTTCTGGAAGGACTGTAAAACATATGTTCCCCTCCCCTGGATGCAAAGAAGGAAGGAGGTTTGTCTACAGTGATGAACATGATGAAAACAGATTCAGCACCTTTGGATTGATGAACGTGTTCTTTTTCAGATTTAATATTCGCTGAGATCTCAGGATCCAATCCTGTTAGGTTGATATACCTGTAGAGCGTCTTCAGGTCTGCAGCCCAAATAAGATGATCATAATCGTAGCTATTGCCCGTTGAGTCTATGATCTTGTTTTCGGAGGGGATAACCTCTATGATTTGTGTATTGAGTCTTATCTTCCCACCCGAGTTTAGTATCTTCTCTTTGAGGAGTCTTGGTAAGGCACCTGTTCCCCCTTTTGGATAAAAATAATCGAGAAAAACATAAAAATACCCCATAGCAAAATGGGTGGGCGTGTTTCTGAAAAATAATTGTGTGATTATGTCGATCAAAGATTGATTATCACTGAAATCTGCTAAAAACTCTTCCATGGGCATCTGATATTTTTTCATTTTCCGCAGTGCCTTAAGGAATTGAAATGTCCAGGGGATCAGTTCTTTAAAAATGAATTTTCGATCACTCATCACATCGCCGAAATTCGGGTTGTCAAATTCATAAAGGATCCGGGTATATTCAGATAACTCCTGGATCACAGAAATGATCCTATCAATATCCTGGTGGCTGCCTGGATATAAGTCTTTCAGAAGCTGCTGATATTCTTTGATTGAATCCATCGATTCTACGGCAAACAAGTTTTCCTCAATTCCGATCGAGATCTTATTCCTCAGATATTCCCACTCAATTCCTAAATCCTTCAGCATGGGTTTTACCATGCCGGAATTCACGAATGCCCTGGGGCCGGTATCAAAAGCAAAGCCATTCTGATTAAATGTGCTTACCAATCCCCCGCAGTGGTCATTTTTGTCCAGAAGCAATACATCAACATTCTCTTTGGTTAGATATGCTGCGGCAGTCAGCCCGGCCATACCTGCTCCTACAATGACGACTTTCCCAGTCTTTGTCATGTCTTCAATCCTCCCAGCACAAGACTTAAATCCCACAATTTTTCTGCTTCTTCTTCGTCCAGCGCTGGAGGTGCTGGGACTTCTTGCGTTGTGAGATTAAAGAATTTACCAGTAATATTTTCCACTTCCTTGTCAACACCTAGATAATAGAGCGCTTCAGCAGAGATCTCCGGGGACTTTGCCGTCGCATCAACGAAGTATCTCTTGGTGAGTTTATATAGCCCCTCATTATTAGAACCCATATTTGTCTTTACATTCCCGGGGTGCATGGCATTAATGGTTACCCCTGAATCAGAAAAGACATCCCTGAACTTCAACATGGAAAGCAGCTGGGCTGTTTTGGCGGATCCATAACTTTTTGATCCGGTATAACGGCGGATGTGCCAATCCAGATCATCCAAACGCAAGCCCGTGATGGCAAATCTATGTCCCTCGGAATTCACATAAAGGATCCTGCCGCTTTGCTGTTGGATGAATTTCTCCTTGAGAAAGAAATTAATAATAAATGTGCTCAAGTAGATGGTTTGGAACATCATTTCAAGATTATCCACGGTTAGTATTCTGCGGGTATTATATACACCGGCATTATGGATCAATACGTCAATCTTTCTGTCCAGAGCAGATAATTCTTTTGCGATTGAATGTACATCTGCAATGCGAGTGAAATCCGCAATTAAATACCTGCAATCGACACCATACTGCTCTTTAACCAGATTGGATAATTGGATGGATTTGGTTTCATTCCTGTTGATGGAGAGGATATCCGCTCCGTGGGAGGCATATTTTTTTACAGTTTCAAAGCCGATACCAGAGGTTGCGCCTGTAATCACCACCAAACGGCCCGGGAAGTCATCCTCGCAAATATCCGGATCCAATTTCTCATTCCGTAAGAATTCCCGAAAATCTGACCATTCGTACTGCTTTAGATACTTATTCAACTCTCCTCCAATAGAGAAGTCCAGTATATTTCTAGGAGATTATAAATTGGGAATCACCTTTAAAAACATTGATTGTCTGGTAGGGTTACTTATTGTACTGTATTCTAATTCAGGTATCTGTCTTTATGGTAGGGTTATGTCAAGAAATGACAAAGCCTCTCTGGTTAGGAACTGATCCCGGTCCAGTTTGTGGGAAGAAAAGGGAGAGCGGGTGCCCGTCATGCCCTGCTGCCAGGTGGCGTAGTGGTTGATTTTTCAGCAACGCGCTCAGCGACCGCGACCATCAGCGCCAGCGCACCCAGGAAGACAACCAGATAAAGAGCCACCAGAGCCAGGCTGGTGCCGTTGATCCAGGCCCCGTAAAGCAGGCCGGCTACCGTGCTGAACAGTGATACCCAGGCTACGTAGACCCAGGCCTTAAGGCGACCGATGATCGAGGCAGTGATCAGGATGCTCTGCAGGCTGAGTTCCGGATCGGAGATCAGGTAAGCCAGCAAAGGGCCTCTGTGCATGCCCAGGTCGAGAAACATTTGGGCGATGGGCACCTCTACCAGGGTAGGGAAGTACATGAAGACACCAAAGATCACGCCCACAAAATTGCCCAGAACCGTATTCTGGCCGGCGATAGCCTGGATCCATTCCGGTCTGATCAATTCCCGGATCATACCAACCACGAAGACGCCCCCGATCAGCAAGGGGAAGATCTGCTTGACAAAACGCCAGGTCTCCCATAGGAAGTCGCGGGTTTCATCTTCAGTCATCTGTTTTGAGAGCATCCAGGTCAGGAGCAGGATCGAGATCAGGACCCCGAAGAATTTCCCTGTAAACTGAAGAGTTGCTCCTCCAGTGTAGGGAGAGATTCCCAGGGCGGCGAAAAGCAAGGTCAGTCCCACCAAGCCGGTGGAGATCCAGGTCCAGGTATTAAAACCATCATGGATCTTTTCCAAACCTTTCCAGGCTGTCAAACCGATCAGGAGCAGCAGGCCGATCAGGAGCGCGCCCTGGGCAGTGACCCCCTCTTCTCCCCGGGCGGCATCGAATGGAATCCAGCTTAATAAAGCATCTTGAAGGTTATGGACCCAGGCCCAGGAAAGATCGACCTGGAAGTAAGTAGTTTTCAGGATATCGATCTGGAATGTGCCAGCAATCAGGAGGACAACCAGAACCAGCAGGAAAATCAAGCTGGCCGGGCGCATGGAAGCCTGACCCGCGAATAGCAGATCGGTCTTTTTGTCATGTTCCTCGTCAGACTTGCGGAAGATCAGTGCCATAAGGATGCCCACGCCTATGCCAAAAGCTATCGAAAGCACCAACCGGGCAATTGCCAGATCCATACCGATCACCGCGCCGGTGTAGGTCAGGGCCAGGATATTGACGGCAGGGGCGACAAACAGGAAAGTGATGGCCGGTCCTAATCCTGCGCCCTTTTTATGAATGCCTGCAAAGAGTGGGATCACCGTGCAGGAGCAGACCGCCAGCAGGAAGCCGGCTGCAGCTGCTGCGGGATATGAGATGAATTTAGGTGTGTTTCGACCCAGATAACGGGTGATTATTTCCTTGGGAATCAGGGCGGTCATAGCGCCGGCAATATAAAATGCCGGCAGTAAACAAAGAAGAACATGGGCCGCCAGATAGGAGGCCAGATTACCAACACCGCTGAAGAAAAGTCCGGTAACGTATTGTAAAGCTGTGGACATGAAAGAACCCTTAGCCCTTGCAGATAGTTGAATTAATCGTGACTGAGAGACCCAGACGAAGCAGGATTATGTCCTGGCTGAATTCTGGAAATCATTCCAATGCGCTGGTCAGGAAAGAAGTGATCTCTCCCTGAGAAGGGATCCTTCCGCTCGAAACGACCTTCTCGTTGATCACCAATCCTGGCGTGCTGATTACATCATATTCCAGGATTGATTGGTAGTCAGTGACCTTTTCGACCTTTGCCTCTATCCCCAGAGTATCAACCGCTTTTTTTGTTTCCGCTTCAAGCTTCTTGCAGTTTGGGCACCCTGTCCCCAGGATTTTTACCTCTAACATCATTCTCTCCTTATTGATATACTGCAAACCGCCTTATTGACATTTGGGACATTCGCAGTGTGGAAGCTTTGTTGGTTCTGTTAGATCCGGAAGGTTTTCTGTCGAAATGCCCAGGATATCGGCTGAGTATTGGATCAGGTCAAACAGGCGTTCATCAGATACCTGATAGTAGATGTACTTGCCCTCCCGTCTGGTGTCCAGGATCCCGGCATCCCTCAATACCATTAGGTGCTGAGAGATATAGGCCTGGCGCTTCTTCAACCTGGCTTCCAGATGGCAGACGCAGGCTTCGCTGTAACCGATGCTGAACAGGAGCTGGATCCTGAACGGGGATCCAAGCACCTTCAGGTATTCAGCGATGGATTTCTCCGAGTTACTCGATTTCATATTCATATATGTGAATATATTACTCCTGATAGAATTGGGCGTCAAGTGTTTTTTCAGTGGATTGTCGCTTTGGTTAAGGGCAGCAGATCAGGCCACCCGCCCACAGACAACCGCCGCAGGTGGGATGTTCAAAACCCATGCAATCCTGCAAGTTGTCATCTGAAAACCAGCAATCACGGCAGCCCAGGCAGGGAGAAAAATCATTGTTCAGAAGCCTCTCTCGCAGATGAGAATAATCTTTGTCTTCCCAGATCTCACTGATTGAACGATCCAGGATGTTACCAAGAGTATGGGAAATTTGTTTGTGTTCCCAGCTTTCAATATGGATAGTGCGATCATAGAGCAGGGGCAGGCAGGGACTAGTTTCTCCATCCCATCTCAAGACAAGATCACCCCGTTCAGCAAAGGGGCATTTTATCTTGGAATCGGTCCAAGGCCCTTCAATGGTTGCCCCGGGTATTTTTGCTGACAGAATTTCAAGTTTCTTAAATAAATCTGTTTGGTCGGCGCGCCAGGATCCTGGTTGGTGAAGGCCCTCTAATGAGTAGGGCACTTCATCTACCAGGTTAGCCGAATAGGCTTCCAGGTTGGTGATAAAAAACGAGCTGAATCCCAGCACCTGTCCCCGTTCCACCAGGTCAAGTATTTCTGGTTGATTATTTTTGGTTATGGTCAGGGCCAATCCCGGTTCCAGAACATCCAACTTTCCATTCCCGGAAGATTGGATTTCAGCCAGGTTCTCCAAAACACCGGCCTGATTATCTCCAGGTCGGGATTCAAGTATAGCGTCCTGGTGCGAGCTGTCAACCGATAACCATAACTTATGGAGGCCTGCATCGACCAGGTTTTCGATAAGCTGCGCTGTTAATAATGTGCCATTGGTGATAAGGGAAATTCGGGATCCGATAGCGGCTGTCCGCTTGATCATATCCAGTATCTTCGGATGGCTGAGGGGCTCACCGTAACCCCCAAAAAAGACTTCAGGTGGGGATGACAACTCATCTAGATCATCCACAAACTTTGAAAACACAGCTTCGGACATATGTCCCGGGATCTCGCCCCAAGACTGTCTGAGACATATACTGCAGGCCAGATTGCATTGATTCGTTGTCTCGATGATAACGCGATGAAGCTTTTCTCGTTGGGCCATACGCAAAATGGGGCCTCCTGGCAACCCGCCGGGATGACAAACATATTCATTCAAATGAATATTTTATCACGATGAACTTGCCAGGGTAGGTTCTCCCTTCAGCTGCGGGGTAGTTTCCGATGACAAGCTGAGGGCTAATGAGAAGGCGGCGGAGAAGAATAGGCACGAATATCATCTATGTAGACAGCAGCATTTTCAATAGTTCCATATGCAGTAACAAAGACATGAAACGATACCGCTTCAGCGGGGATCAAAATGGTCCCGGCCAGCCGAGTCCAGGGTTGATTGCCATCCAGGGTTGGCAGATCGAAATACCCGACCTGCCCTGTTCTGCAACCCGGTTCAGTCAGAAATATGCCATTGAGAGAAACTTTGGTAATCTCTGGATCAGTACGAAAATAGGCTTCAAGGGTCATGAAGAATTGGCCTTCAAAATCTGGCCAATTTTGCATGACGTTATTTAACTCAATGCATTGACCTGCATTTCCCTGAAAATCGAGAAAACCAGTTGCGGTAGTTGTCACCAAACGCGCAGCGCCTGGCCCGGTATGGTATTCGGTAGCAGTGTGTCTGAGATCCCCATAGGATTGCTCCCAGCCCAGCAGGCCAGTGTCAAAGCCGCTGTTCAGTACCAGTTGAGGTCCGATCAGCGTAGGTGAGGGGCTGAGCGTAGGACTGGGAGCAGCAGTGTGTGTTACATTGGGCAATGAAGTTGACACCGTCAAACCAGTTGGGATAAGTGAGAGAGGGGGGTTTGGGGTGTGCGATGCGCTGAGGAAGCCAGATGGGATATCAGAGGGAGTCCAGGTGACCGGCAGCTGAGGCGTTCTTGTTTGGACTTGGCAAGCAGAGATGCCAAAGGAGATCAAGATCGCCCAGCACATAACCAGGCGAATGAATCTTAGTTTAATTGCGGGTTTGTACACAGTACTCATCAGATTTATCCCTAATAGGCTTCAGTCGGGAGAATAATGTAGGGGAGTGATCCCAAGAGTAATTTTTGCGGATGATCAGGGAGCAATCATTACCTATTATTCCCCGGGAATGACCTCGATAAAGATCGGGGTTTGCCGCAGCGTTATCTGAAGAATACCCTCAGAGGTGCCCAGTTCATAACTTTCAGCTTCCTCTTGCCCGATCTCGGTCGGCGTCAGGGAGATCCGGGCTGCATCCCCGTCAAATGGCAGATCGATGGTTAGATCAGGTGCATTTTCACCCGGGAAAAATAACTCCCCTGTGTCATACCATAATACCCAAAGCGGACCAGATGGGCTGGCGAACTTATAAGCCCAGATATTCTCACCAAGATCAAGTTTTTCAACAGAAGAAAATCCGCTGATCTTCTGGTTGGCCAGCTTGAGCGCGTAGAATGAAGGTCGGGGAGGACCAGTGGCGGTCCGATAAGGCGGTAATCCTTCCCCGGATTGCTGTTGAGTCACCCTGGTTTCCATCATGCCCATGAACATCGAAGCGCCAACCAGAGGGACGCTGGCAGCATCCATCGCCGGAAAATTGGTCTTCCAATCCTCCAGGTTGCCAATATTGATCCCCATCAAGCCTTCTCCGGCTGAGACAACGATCTTCTTGACCAGTCCCTCTGCCATCAATCCATATAGCCAGGCTTTGGCTTGATCATGGCCGTCAACCTTGGGATTGGCAACCAGTTTTAATGTCTCGATGACCTGATCCAGGTTCTCTTCTGTTCCGGGCCAGGCCGGGCGACCACCATATCCTACCAGAGCAGACATACTGAAGGCATCCCCGACCCAGATCGGCTTAGGATCGCAGCCATTGAGCTCAAGCTGCTCTCGCAGCCAGGCGGTTGTGGGTATGATCTCTATATAATCACCCAGGCTGTGGAAGTCGATGATATCGTAATATTCACAGGCAGCCAGGATCTTCTGGATCTCCTCTACGCTTTTCCGGATCCCTTTCTGGGGTGTGGTCAGCCGGCGTTCCAGTTCAACCGGGTCGGGATCTCCATCGAAAACATCCACCATCAGGATGGCATTGATCATCACCTCGGCCTCGGGATCCGCCTCATGGATAGCGGGATAAGCCAATTCGGCCAGTTGGATATAATCCGCTGCATCGGACGGCCAGTAGCCGGTGAATTCCCGCTCCAGGCCATAGTGATGGACCGGATAGAGCAGGCCCGGGACATCATCAACCCCATCGCCATCATACCGTTCTACAAAGGCTTTGATATAAGCCACATAATCTTCTTTGAACTCATCTTTTGGGAGAGTGTTGCCGGTGTTGACCAGGGATGGAGGAGAGGTCGAAGCCCAGGATGATTCGGCGGAGATGAGCAGCTGGATGCCCTTGAACCCGGCCTGCTGGTACTCGATCACCAGGTCATCCAGGGGTTTCCAGTTATAGACACCTTGTTCGGGTTCGAGGAACTTCCACAACCCGAATATCCCCTGCGGTTTTGCATAGACCAATCCAATCGGTGTATATGCTTCTCCCAGCCCCGGGATTGCATATTCCAGGGCGATGGTGAATCCAGGATTGGCATCCTCTTGAGATATATCTGATATAGGAAGGGCAGGTTCAGGCGTTGAAGTGCTGGCTGAAGGTGTCTGGGAACAGGCCAAAATAACCAGGATCAGACAGGAAATAGAAAGAATATACCTTTTCATTCGATTCCATCCTTCTTGATTATTGGGATAGGGTCAATGGAGATGTGATGGATTCCTTTGGAACAGGAAAAAAGACTTGATTATCAGTGTCCTGGTTAAGTGTAACATAGGCGAGGGTAGGTTTTGAGCCGCGAATCCTGCTGATCGATATTCTAGGGAAGGGATATAACTAATCTGTCTCGACTGCTAGAAAGTCCTCAGGCATTTTATGGGTTCTCTGCAAGAGTGCGGCAGCCAGGATCCCGGAGATGACATAGATCCCTGCACTGACATAGATGGTTGTTGAGATGCCGATAGTATCACCAAATCCACTGGCAAAACCCATGCCTGCCAACATCAGGATTGCGCTGAGTGTCTCAAGGACACCAAAAACCCGTCCGCGATAGGCATCCGGCGCATTACTTTGGATCCATGTGCGGCAGCTTAAGAGCCAGGCCATGATTGGCACACTGAGTAGGACCAATATCAGCAATGATAAGGCAAATACCGGCCACAGTGCCATCGCTGCCACTCCTATGCCGGTACCAATCAAGCCAAAGCTGATCAAATGTTTTGGCTTGAATTTGTTCCCTACTGCACCAATGATGATCCCACCCAGAATACCAGCTACCCCGCGAACTGTAAGGGCGATGCCAAACTCAGCCGATCCTACACCAACCACATCCTGGAAGAAGGCCACGTACATTACAGTGAGGATACTGTCAGCCAGAAATGCGATCCCGATCACCAGGAATATACTGGAGAGAGGTTTTGATTTTAAAACAAAGCTTATCCCGTTAGTGAGTTCACTCCAGAAATCAGTGAAGGAACGGCTTGCAGACGCCTTGGTCCCTTCAGATACACTAGGCTGGCTGGTTTTGATATGGATAAAAAACATCAATAAGGCTGCCACCAGGTAGGTAATAATATCCATCAGGATCACTGCATTCAATCCCACCGAGGATAATAGGAATCCGCCCAATGCGGGACCGATCAATCTCGCGCTGTTCTCACCCAATGAATCCAGTGAATTTGCGCTGAGAAGCTGATCTTCCCTGACAAGCGTTGGCAAGAGGGCATTATTTGCCGGTCCGAAGAACTGACTGGCTGTTGATTCAAGGAATGCGGCGAGATATACCAGCCAAATCATATCGGCTGAGCGTACACCCAGGAGTATCACAAGCACAACCCCCCGGAAAAGACTTGAGCCTATCATCGTCCAGCGATGATCCCAGCGGTCGACAAATACACCAGCTACCGTTCCGAAAACCAGGGGCGGAATGACCTGGATCATGAACATGACCCCTGTGGCAAGGACAGAGCCAGTCAGTTTGTAAATGAAGAAAGGCAGGGCGGCGAATAAAGCCCAATCTCCCAACATCGAGATCAATTGCGCGAACCACAATAAGGTATAGTTCCTATTCTTTGCCAGAGCAAACATGTATTTCGCCTTTTTTTAAGCTGCCTCTAAGTTCAGGAACCCCAATCCGTCAGGGCGTAGCGGAAGTACCACTCGGAGAAGATCTGGGGATATTCTTTCGATCGCAGGAGATCGAACCCCAGTTGACCTGTTCGGAACCAGCCCTCCTGGTACGCAGTATAAAAATCACCGACTCCCGGATTGGATAAATCGTACATCAGGACCTGCTGGATGGGGCAGTTGTACTCCCCGATGCAATTATTGTTTACCGAATAGGCTCTGCCACTCTCATCGACCTCGATCACCAGGAATAAGTGTGTTCCCGTCCCTCCATGGGTATAGATCACGTCTCCCGGAAGGAGAGGAAATGCCCGGAAATTGAACTTGTTCAGGGCCAAGTCCCGAGATCGGAAGGCAAAGAGAAAAAAGTCCTCCTCATTGAAGAACTTCCAGGGTCTGCCATCACGCGGCGGGTCGCCCAGCCAGAATTTGCCCAAATCGAAATCCTCGGGAACGATTCCCACATCCTGGAGCATAGACCCTGCTAGTGGACCGCACATCAGGGAGGCATCCTCAACCGCTGTTTCCAGATAATCGATTTCTCGGGCGACCTTATTGGCTTCAAAATGAGTATCAGTCAGATAATTTTTAGAAACCTCCTTCAAGGCAATTGCCCAATCTGGTCGAGTTAAGCCATTGACCAGGGCAATCGGATCGTTGGGAGATTCAGCCATAATAATTTCCCGCAGCCGGTCATAAACAGTTCTCAACCGGTCGGAAGCATTGATAGAGGATGTAGCCACCAGGTAAGTTTGATTCTCGAGGACGATCAACCCTGCATCCACCCAGACAAAACTCGATCTCCCCCCCCCAAAGATACCTCCCTTGCTGATCGAGTCACCCCCCAGGGAGATGGCTGCGCTTTCTATATAATTCGGACTCCCATCCACGATGCTTAATAGAGCATAAGCCGTTTCCCGGATATCATCCGGGGCTTCGTCATACAGCCAGGCATAATAAAGAGCCAGGTCCTTGGCAGAATAGGTATTGGGGTAGGAATAGGTCCTGCCGCACCAGTCGATCACTTGCCGGAGGGGGTAGTTCTGATCGACTATGCCGTCGGTAGGGCCTTCCTCCCAGGTCCTCAATCCTGAATAAGGACTGATCCCCACAACCTCCCGGGACCAGGTATTAAACTGGGCCAGGGGATTCAACTCCGTCTCACTGTGGTTATTCACATAGTCCAAAACCACTCCCGCAGCCCAGTTTGAGCTGTCAACGATCATGTCGTAGATCCGGGAAAGGATCCAATGTTCCCTCAGGAGTGGGAGGTATTCTTCCGGAATGGTTCCATCCTGGCTCCAATATTCGACTGGAACCGAGGTCCAGATCTCCGGATCCAGCTGGGAGAGTGCATACAGCAGCAGAGGTCCCTTGAAGGCCGAAGCCACCGGCATTTGTTCCTCTTCTCCAATGGCTGCCAGAGGTTTTTGTCCGGTGATATCATAAACCAGCAATGTTGCTGCTCCTCCATGCTGTCCGCCAGAACAGCTTTGATCAGCTTGAATGATCTCTAAAAAATCCGCATCATAGGGTAAATCTTCCTCAAGAGGGGCATACAGGCTTTTATAGAGAGAGAAGGGCGGAACTTCTGTTGCTGTAGGAAGTGGTGTTTCGGTTGGCGTTGGTGTATCAGGTATATGAGGGGTTGCTGAGGGAGGGGGGCTGGCTGTCGGTGTAACTGGAACAGGGCTTTCCGTGGGAAGGGAGGGCGATTGAGTTGGAATAATCCCTAATGAACAGCCAGAAAATAGTATCAAAGGGATAGCTAATAAACTATACCGAACAATAAGCCCGGTTTTGATTCGATTATCAACCAATAATGACGTGATTGAATTCATTAACATGATCCTTAGTTGAGCTGGTGTCGGCATCTTGTATTTTCCCATGAATTTCTTTAAAGTGAAAAGCGGTTTCCCGGGGTTGACTCACCACCGGTCATCCGCGTTGTTTAGTGGAATCCCTTTATTGATCAATGATCGAGGAAGAAAACAAGGATTGCTGCCATCACTGAACCCCTGCCAACATGCTCAGCAAGGCTGATCCAAAGACCATCACCAGGCAGCTGCCCAGGGCTACCAGGACAATGGGTGGGATGATCATGCCAGCCACGGCCCGTCCAGTGGGAAGATTGTGGACGACTTTGATCGCCCTTACCGCGATGACCAATCCAAAGATAGACAAACCAAATCCTGCCAGGCCGGCAATAAATCCGATTAGGGGGATAAATGAAAGAAAGGATAATACACCCCCCAGGACTGTGATAGGAACCTGGATCAGAGCCAGCAGGTATAGATGTGTTTTAAAGTCTCCCGACCCGCCAAACAGCTTTACACCCAGGTACTGCAACCCGGCGCCGATCAGGAAGGATAACGGTGTCATGATCAGTGTGCCGATAAGCATGACCAAGAAGATGACCCCGAAATTGAAATCCATCGGAGGCATCTGCTCTCCCATTTGCGCCATCAACTGGTTCAGTTCGGAGATGATGCGCTGGAACTGGACAAAGCCGCCGATCATAAAGACCAGTACTGCAGCTATGGTGAAAACCAGGATAGATAAAAAAGTGTCCTCAGTGTTGGCATGATCGGCTTCATCCGCCAGAAATTCCTCTGTCATGCCAAAAAAGCTCAGCCAGGTCTGGAGAATCCCGCCCTTTGGCTGGGGAGGTTCTTTTGGCTTTGCCGTCTCGGTTTGGCGAACCTCACCAGCGGTTTTCTTTTTCTCGGGAGCGAGTAATTCTTTACGCTCTTCGGGATCCATTAGAATATCAAGGGCTTGATCTGGGTGCAAACCGGTCAGCTCGGAAGCCACGGATCTGGTGAAGGTTTCATTTGCCAAATTGGGATCGAGATCCAGTCCCTGGGAAAAGGCTTTCAGGGCTTTTTGGGTATCCCCTCTCATATGAAGTGATAGGGCTCGCTGGATCTTGGTCTCCGCCGCTGTTCGTTCCGCTGGAGGGACCTTCGCTCCGATAGGATCTGCCTGAGCTTCACGACCGCGTGTTTTCCTTTCCCGCTCCGGTTTATTCTCACTTTGAGGAGCGGTCTGTTCTGGTCCCGGATCCTCAGTTGTTGAGAATAAATGACGAGCCGCCTTTCTGGCATAGTCCTGCAGGCGGGGATCCAGATCATTATCGACGATCTCTTTCAGGTAGGGCAGATTGCCCCGGTCCCCCGAGTTGGCGATGGCCTTGATAGCCTCAACCCGTTCTCTGGGATCATCACTTTGAAGTTGTTGTTTCCAATCCTTTGCCACGCTTATCACCTCTGATGCTGTTCAAACCGGTCTGTTATAGATTATAGACAATTAATCCCATCAAATATCAGTAATTTCCCTAACAGACTTGAGAAGTATCTTTCTCCTGGTAGTGGAGGTTCTTTTTTTCAGCACTTTTTGAATTATAACAAATCTCCCTGAGCCTTACTGCGTAAAAGCGTCCCTTCATAACCTCGCTGATTCATGATGTATTGAAGATTCCTGATCTTGTCCCGAGTCTTGGTAATAGTCCAGCTCCTCACTGAGTGAGGTGATTCTGGATCATTACCGTTCAGGAACAGGTTTAAAAAGAGCCTGGTCCAGGTGGATGACCTTGTCCGGACCTAACCGGCGGAGGGTTGTTTCCACAAGCCGGGCATCCTCCAGCAGCTGGGAGATATTTATACCCAGCAGGGTTTCTCCCAGGGGAGCGAGGTTGCGCTTCCCCCGCTTAAACATCTTCAGTGAACCCCGGTAATTTCCTCTTGTGATCTGGTAGTAGGCCAATCCGATCTGCAGGATCCCTTGATAGAGGTCCCTCTCAGGGGAGTCAGTTACCATCCAGGCCGCTTCCAGGGGTTCGTGGGCCTGGTAATACTCCCGCTGGTTGAACAACTCGACCCCTTCTCTGGCTTTAGGATGGAGCGGATCAGTCTTCCAGGGTGTATTCACTGGTGAAGACCAATCCCGGCTTGAGTGTGGCTAAAACGGAGCAGTATTTATCTTCTGAGAGCTGCATCGCCCGCTGGATCTTGTCTGGAGCTACGGCGCCCTTGATGATGTAGTTGAAATGCAGCGCTACGTAAGGGTAGGGGGGTTCCTGGCTCTGTTCAGCCCGGACGTCCACTTTTAGGTTCTCGAGAGGCTGTTTGCCCTTTTCCAGGATCTGGACCACATCATAGGCTGAGCAGGAGGCGGCTGCCAGAAGCATCATATCTGAGGGGTTGACGGCCTTGCCCTCGGGTTCGGTTTCCCGATCGTAGCCGATGGCGATCGATGTGCCCAGGTGGTCGGTGCCCACGAACAACCGGGAGCGCAGCCATTCCAACTTCACTTCTTTGGTCTTGGTTTCCATAAAAGATCGTTTCCTTTCTGGTAATAAATATCGGTCTGTCCTGATTATATCCTGCCTCTTAGGATCGAAGATAGGAGAAGTATAAGAGGGAACGAGACCTTTAAACGGACCAGATCCTAAATAATGGCGGTATACTTTCTAGTGAGGTAAATATGGCCAAGAAAGATCCATTAAAAAAATGGCAGGAAGAGGTTTTGAATCCCTCCCTTGAGAAGCTACCGGAGCGCAGGGAGACCTATACGACCGCTTCGGGCATCAGCTTGCCGCGCGTGGTTGGGCCTGAGGACAAAGAGGAATACCTAGAAAAACTGGGTTTTCCCGGCGATAAACCCTATACCAGGGGAGTTTACCCCACTATGCACCGGGGGCGGTTGTGGACTATGCGTCAGTATGCCGGTTTCGCCAGCGCAGAGGAATCCAACCAGCGCTACCGCTACTTGCTGGACCAGGGACAGACTGGGCTTTCAGTTGCCTTTGACCTGCCGACCCAGATCGGCTACGATTCCGATCATCCTCTGGCAGCAGGCGAGGTCGGCAAGGTGGGGGTGCCAATCGCTTCTTTGCGGGACATGGAAGTCTTGTTCAAGGAGATCCCCCTTGACAGGGTGTCCACCAGCATGACCATTAACGCAACTGCTGCTATTTTACTGGCCATGTATATAGCCATAGCCAAAAAAGGAGGGGTGGATCCAAGATCCCTGCGGGGCACGATCCAGAATGATATCCTCAAGGAATATATCGCCCGCGGTACCTATATCTTCCCACCCCAACCCTCCATGAGATTGATCACTGACACTTTTCAGTACTGCCAGGCGGAAGTTCCCCGCTGGAATACGATCAGCATTTCCGGATACCATATCCGTGAAGCGGGGTCCACCGCGGTCCAGGAAGTAGCTTTTACTCTTGCGAACGGCATCGCTTATGTCGAGGCGGCTCTCAAAGCTGGCCTGGATGTGGACGGCTTCGGCCAGAGATTATCCTTTTTCTTCAATGCTCATAACGATTTCCTGGAGGAGATCGCCAAGTTCCGGGCTGCCCGAAGGTTGTGGGCTTCGATCATGGAAGAACGTTTTGGGGCATCCCATCCGGATGCTCTTAAACTTCGTTTTCACACCCAGACTGCCGGCTGCACCCTGACCGCACAACAGCCCCATAATAATGTGGTCCGGGTCACCCTGCAGGCGCTGGCTGCTGTGCTGGGAGGGACCCAGTCCCTCCATACCAACAGTATGGATGAGGCTCTCAGTCTGCCCACTCAGGAGGCGGTTCAGATCGCCCTGCGCACCCAGCAGATCCTGGCCGAGGAATCAGGGGTGGCCAATACCATCGATCCCTTGGGAGGGTCCTATCTGGTGGAAAGCCTGACGGATGAGATCGAATCCCGGGCAAAGGAATATATTGCCGAGATCGACCGACAGGGCGGGGCACTGGCAGCCATAGAGAAAGGTTATATCCAGGGTGAGATCCAGGAAGCTGCTTACCGTCAGCAGCGGGACCTGGAAACCGGGGCTGCCCACCAGGTGGGTGTCAATATCTATGAGATGGAAGAGAACCTCACTTTGAGCCTGCTAACCGTTGATCCGGCCCAAGAGAAAGCCCAGCAGGATCGCCTTGCCAAACTGCGGGTTGAACGGAATGGAGCTAGAGCCGAAGAACTCCTAATGAAATTGAAGTCCACAGCGGAGGGTGATGATAATCTCATGCCCCTGCTGATCGATTGTGTGGAAGGTGATCTCACTCTGGGAGAGATCACTGGCGCCCTGCGCGAGGTCTGGGGAGAATACCGCCCTGCAGGCTGGTTTTAAAATATATTACCCGGGAGGTCTAATAATAACCTTATGATCGATCTCAAACGCCTTGACCACGTCGCTGTGTTGGTTGCCGACCTGGAAGAAGCCCTTGGTTTCTGGCAGGACCGGCTGGGATTAACCCTGGATCATGTGGAAACCGTTTCAAGTATGGCGGTGAAGATCGCTTTTTTGCCGCTGGGGGAGAGTGAGATAGAGCTGGTCCAGCCCCTAACAGAGGATTCCGGTTTGGCCAAATTCCTGGCAAAACGCGGTCCCGGGCTGCATCATATCTGCATCGAGGTGAGTGATATTGCGGCCAAATTAGCTGATCTGAAATCCAAAGATGTCCGGCTGATCGATGAGGAACCGCATTTAATGGATGACGGCCGCCAATTGGCCTTTATCCACCCCCAATCCACTGGGGGTGTGTTGGTCGAACTCTACGAATTACCCTAGGTATCCCTCGAAACGGGCGACCTGCCCGTTGACCACCCATTTAGACAAACGGGTGACCTCAATGATTACCCACTTATTGTAGGGGCGATGCGGTGTTTCGCCCGTTGATGTTCAGTCAGTAGCTTTGAGAATTCTTGATTTACCTTCTTTTAGTGGAATAATGGATGAACTCACCCGCAGCCGGATCAGTAATCAGTGGTCAGTGATCAGTATTCAGACCTGGCGATGGTCGGCAGAATCGGCACGCTCTATCTGTCTACTGTTTACCGACTTACTGATTTACTGCACCATAGGTGCACGGCTGTCAGGTGGTCCCCCCTGAGCGAAGTCGAAGGGGAACGTGGGTTAGGTATTTTTTATAAGATCGTGTTTAATATTATCAAATTCATCTAATTTGCCTTCCAGTTTTGACCATTCTTGAAGTTCAACAAGATCTACTTTATGTTTAGAGGCAACTAGAATAGCTTGTTTTAGACATTGGCGGTCACCCCAATGATAATAGTGAGCAAGTCGGTCCTTAATACAATCCGTTGGAGATATGATTCTCAATACACCTGTATCAAATTTCATCTCATCGATAGTTGTTACTTTTCCATCACCAAATTGTAGTGGGCCTGGGGGAAATTCTACTATTTGGTTAGTGTCTGGATGCTCAAAATGCCGACCCATAGGCATAAAGCCTAACTTCATGATCGACTTTTCGATATTATCTCGACTGGCGAAACGGGCATTCACTAAATCAATATCACCCGATACATATTCTCCATTGCTATAAATCCCAACAGCTGCGCCACCAGATAATACAAAATACAATCCTGAGTCCGAAAGATGTTGGACCACAAATGCAGCCAGCTCAGCTTGATTCATTTTACTAATTGGTTTCATTCAGGTTTCCCGCGACGTCGGGGACGGCGTCTGTTCATCAGTAATTTTTCTTGGAGATCGTCTGGGTAAAATGATATAGCTTTATCTAATAAAGATTGTAATTCGGCCAACAAAGCATAGCGAGGGTTAAAGCGAAATAAAACTGTTCTGCCTACTCTTTTACTGACAATTACTCCTCCCGCTTCAAGTTTTACTAATTGATCCTGAATAGGGAATAGATCTGTTTCAAAAAATCGGGCAATTTCTCGCGCATAACCTTCTTCTCGTGCCTGAAGAAAGATGAGGACACGCTCACGGTTTGTGGATCCAATAATAGGTTCTAGCAACATAGACCAACTCCAAATGACCTAATAAATAAGTCATATGACCTAAAAGAAAGGTCATATGACTTATTTTATACATCAATATGAATGTCTTGTCAATCAAGAAATAAATACCTAACGGATGAACTCACCTGCACTGAGCAGAGACGAAGTGTCAGGTGCGAGCGGGGTTGGTCGGCAATACCAATTGGACATAGAACCATTTTACTTGCCCAGAAAAAGCTTTCCACTCACTGGTCGATTGCGATTACCTCCGCAGACCAGGGACAATAGTAATCAGATGTGAGAATCCCTTGCTCAACATCCGAGGGCAGCCCATCACATACTTCTGTGGTAACGTCGGCAAACTCAACCGTCTCAGGGTCAATTTGCCAGGAATAGCCTTCATTCACTCCCGGATCGCCATACACGATGATACCATTTGGAATTCCAGGCGCTTCCTCGCCTGCCAAAAGCTTATTTGCTATCGTTATGTCGGCCGGGTCAGTCAGTTGGATTTTATACTCTTCTTTACCAGCGACCAAGAAAGTCACTACAACCCCTTCATCGGCCCCTTTCCCGCAAGCTGCCAACATGAGCAAAAGCAAAAACCAGATTATGGAACGATATATTCTCATCATTGGTTCTCTCCTTTCATTTCGTTCGACGTGACTTTTTATATTTCACAAAGGGCAAATCGTACACCTTTGGGTTGTGATTGGAGCTTGGGACTTACTACACCACCACCCCAATGTAGGCAGTACATTGCAGCACAGCTTTGGCATTATTTGCCGCCCAACGGATTGAGCTTTGCGAAGCATCCTTTAGGGCACCCGCAGCCGGATCAGTAATCAGTGGTCAGTGATCAGTATTCAGACCTGGCGATGGTCGGCAGAATCGGCACGCTCTATCTGTCTACTGCTTACCGACTTACTGATTTACTGCACCATAGGTTCACGGCTGTCAGGTGGTCCCCCCTGAGCGAAGTCGAAGGGGAGCGGGGGTTAGGTGAACTGCTGATAAAGCTTCCACTTTTTATCTTCTTCTACATAATATTGGAGCTCATAAGTTGGTGTTTCAAGTTTTAATTTTTCAACTGCCATTTGAGAACCTTGTGGATTTCGTGTGTAAAAAACAAACTCTTGCATCCTATTTGTTGTGATGGACAAAACTTGCAATGAATCCTGATTTGATTCTAGAAACTCAATTAATTTATCCTCAATTCGATTCAATGACTCCATCTCATCGTTTGATGGTAACCCTTGTTCATTAGGGTCAAGAAGAGGGATGGCTATTCCTACCCGATAAGAATAGTCAGGATGAGAAGCCAGGATTTTAGCCGATTCATTTTTGCGAATAAACATTGGTTGTCCATTCTGTTCACCATTGAGAATCGACCACTTTGAATCGGTGGGATACGATGGTTGCTTTTTCCTAAACATGGATGTTAATCTCCAATAGTTTCACCTAACGGAATAGCTCACTCGCCCGGATCAGTGATCAGATTTCAGTAATCAGTATCCAGTGTTATTGCCCATCTCTTTTGATACCACTTGATGTTTAGTCTGATTACTGCTTACTGTTTACTGACTTACTGGGCCGAAGGCCCCGGGTCAGGTGGAGCGGGGGTTATGTAGCTTATTTACTTTATGACTTGATTAAAATCCATTGCACCACCAATAACAAACATAATTCCGGAAATAGTATGCCCCAGCCAGGGAGCGATTATGTTGTTATTACGCTGAAATGAATAACCATAAAGCAAACCAACAAAAAAGGTTGATAATAACCCAGCCAAACTTGTTAAGGGAAAAGGAGCCAGATCAACAATAGGAGATAGATAGTGCCAGGCAGTAAAACAAACATTTGCCAATATTAAACCTGCCCAATTTCCGAGATAGTCTGACAATCTGGATTGCATCCACCCGCGAAAGAAAAACTCTTGAAACGGACTAATAATTAGGAGCCAGAAAGGTATACCTAATAACAATTGAGAACCAAGATCGCCCGGTACTGCTATATCCCTAATAACTAATAAACCCAATAATCCGCTGATAGCACCGGTGCCAATACCCCAAACAATAGATTTCTTCACATTGCGTTTGAAAAATCCCAGATGCAGCCAATCCTGAGAGAGACCATCCCAGAGGAGAGGAAATACAATGCCGATGACAACAACTAGACCAAAGACAGAATCTGCCTTTCTGCTAATGAAACTAAGTACAAAAAAGGTCAAAAATACAATAAGGGATAAGACGCTATTAGATCTGACCAGTTTTTTCCATAATGCTTCCGGACCATTGACTATCATATTTCACCTAGGAGAAGGAAATTGAGTCATTTAAAGAATAATAAACTACATAACGGATGAGCTCACCTGCAGCCGGGTCTTGCATTTAATGATATAGATCCAAAACCACAAGGGGCAAAGATTTCCAAACCATTAACCGGCTGTCAGGTGGAGCGGGGGTTAGCTGCGCCCATTGCATTTATTGTCAGATAGCAGTTGGACCAGTTTATTGGGTAACGATAACCTTCAGTCCGCAGTGAAATTCAGATCACCATAGTTCCAGATCTAACAAGCTAAAATCTTCTGTCATTTGAATGTAAGTCTCTGCATCTAAGTATGAGGTCACTCATTGTGCCAACACACTTGAATTGTCAGGTTCTTGCGATTGATACCTACTCTCATCTCGCACTACTTCCATGGATACGGCTCGCTCTGAAACATCTAAATGAAAAAGATGTTCAGATAACCATGAGCAATTGTGAGTAATTACTTCTATGCATGATACCTGAGATTGATTGCTGACTTCATAGATGATCAAAGATGATCCTTGAACATCTTTCATAGATCTCCCATGCAATTAGGGTTGTGGTGAATCCACATGGTCTTGTAGTTTATAATCATTTGCAGTACATTTAGATGAGTACATTGATCTGTTATTGTCCAGCTAACCCGTTTATATCGCTCATTTTGACCAAACGATTCAATCAAACTGTCAAAATGACCAAATATCTGCTTATGTATTATATAATGAGAGAGGAGCAATTTACATAGTCCTGACGGGGGAGTAAGATGTCTGACAAGCCTAAATTGCTAGATCAAGTTCGGAATTCCCTTAAACGACGCAACTATTCTTATCGAACAGAACAGACCTATGTCGGTTGGATAAAGCGATTCATCCTATTCCATAAAAAAAGACATCCAAAAGACATGGGGGAAAAGGAAATAGAGGAATCCCTGACATATCTTGCCGTAGATAAGAAGGTTGCTCCCGCGACCCAAAGCCAGGCTCTGAACTCAATACTCTTTCTCTATAAATTCATATTAAAGATGGAAATTGGGGAGATACAAGCTCTTCGCACCCGGGGTTCCAAGCATTTGCCAACGGTTCTTACACCAGATGAAGCAAGTAGGATCCTAGTGTTTCTTTCGGGCCAGATACAGCTAATGGCTAAACTCTTATATGGAAGTGGCCTTCGCGTTTCTGAGGTGTTGAGATTGAGAGTCAAAGATATTGATTTTGAACAATCCCAGGTCATAGTGCGTGACAGCAAGGGAAACAAGGATCGAGTCACAATGTTGCCCCAATCACTGCAAGAGCCACTCAGGGAGCACCTAACTCGAGTGAAGACAATCTATGAAGCAGACCAGAAAAACAATGTAAATGGAGTTGAACTCCCCCATGCTCTTGCCAGGAAGCACTCAAATGCCGGCAGGGAATGGGCTTGGCAGTGGGTATTTCCTTCCGAAGATTTATCAAAGGATCCCAGGACCGGATACGAATTGCCCTAGGTTTGCCTCGAACCGGGCGATCTGCTCATCGACCACCCACGTATACGAACGGGCGACCTCATTGATTACCCACTTATTGTAGGGGCGATGCGGTGCATCGCCCGCTGATATTTAGTTAATTGATCCATTGTCGAGGTTTTGAACTTTAATGAACGGGCGACCGATCCGGTCGCCCATACAGCGATTACTATTCTATGAATCGTAGAATATCTTCTTGTTCTCCCCAGTTGAATGGATTATCTAAGATATATTTCTTTATTGCTCTCAGGTCTTTTTCATTCCTGATTATGTGATCATAATAGTTCCTTTGCCAGACTGGCTTCCCAGATTGATTCCGGATTCTATTGATCCGTCTTGAGGTTTGAGACTTGAATTGTCCGATAATGGTACCCAAAGATCCTCCTGACAGGCGCTTCTTTTTCATTTCCGATTTTGAATTGGTGTTTCTCTCATCCACAATCCAAAGAATTCCGTGGATATGGTTAGGCATAAGGATGAATTCATCCTCGTATAGCTCTATATCTTCCCGGAGTTGTGAGGTCTTGAACCACTCTTCCTGAATTATCGAACCAATTTGATTTGGTATCATTCTGCCATTTTGGATAACCCCGAATATTTCAGCCATGTCTTTTGTACATATAGTGACAAAATATCCACCTGGTTGGCGATAGTTATACCCCTTAAGCCGATGAGATTTCCTTTTTGGTAAATATTGATGGTTTTTGGACATTTTTCCCCCTGCTTTCTTCATTGTACACGAACGGGCGACCGATCTGGTCATCCCTCCAAGTATTTCCCCAGTGCCTGGATCAATAAATCCAGGTCCTCCTGCGTGTTATAACCCTGAACTGAGAGACGGATCAACCACTGATCACCCCATTGGATCACCGGGATCTCTATCAGATATTTCTCATATAGCCAGGCTTGGAGCTTTTCCATTCGTGAATCCTCGGGTAATAAGGCCGCGCCTAGCTGGACAAAGCGACCCTGATTTTTTCCATAAATGGAAGGTAATCCAGTAAGCTTTTCGATCCTGGCCAGGGACTCCGCCAGCATCTTCTGGCATTGAAGGCGGATCTCTTCCCAGTGATGTTCTTCCTGGAACTGGATGGCGGCCGGCACACTGAAATAAGCCGCTGGATCCTTGGTGCCCCACCACTCCAGGATCGCCTGCAGCCTGGAGTCGCTTTCATAGGGGCTATTTTCTCCCCAGCCCCAGCTGACCACCAGGGGCTGGATGAGATCCTGGTACTCCGGCTGGATATGCAAAAAGGCCGCTCCTTTAGGAGCCATCAGCCACTTATGGCAGTTCCCGGTATAAAAATCGGCTCCCAGAGTTCGCAGGTCCAGTTTGATCTGTCCTGGAGCATGGGCGCCATCTACCAGGACCGGGATCCCGACTTGCCTGGCCCGCCGGCAGATTTCTTCCACTGGCAGGCGCACCGCTGTAGGGGAAGTGATCTGGCTTATGAAGATCAACCGGGTCCTCTCATTCACACCCGACCAAAGGATCTCCAGTATTTCGGTCTCAGATGGCAGCGGCAGGGGGATATCCTGCTGGACTACCTTAAACCCGTTTTTCTCGCTTAAGTATTTCCAGACGTTCTCACAGGCTCCATATTCGTGGTTGCTGATCAGGATCTCATCATCGGGCTGAAGATCAAGAGACCGGGCCAGGACATTGACTCCAAAGGTGGCGTTGGGGATAAAAACCAGGTTCTGGGGATCTGCTCCCAGATAGGCAGCCAGGATTTGCCGGGCAGCTCTAAAATTCTCCCGGCTTTCCCGCGCCAAAAAGAGCACTGGCTGGGCTTCAAGGCGGCGCTGCCAGGCCTGATATTCTTCCATAACAGGACGGGGAGTAGCGCCAAAAGAGCCGTGATTCAAGAAAGTGACCTTTGGATCGAGGAGGAAATCATTTCGGAGTGCATTCATAGGGAGCTTCCGGGAGGTCTGGACTGGTCTTCTTTGTACGGTATAATTATAAGGTCTGACAGCCAGATGGGATAGCAGGGTCTTTCCTTGCTATTTTTTTTCATTCTGATCAGATGTGAAGCTTCAGCAAGGTTCAGCAGGGAATAAATGTATGGCAGTAAAAGTATCCAATAAACTGAATAACGCGTTCGAAGGTGCCCTGGCAGGCGGCGGTGATCCCGCCACCTCCCCATTATACGTTTTTGGGCCCTTTTTGAAATTGATAGTGGTGGCTGGAGTGGCAAAAGTCACTTTTGGAGCCTCTGTCTGGCTGGTTGTCTTGACGATCATGGTGGTCTCCGCTATGTACCGCCTGGTGATGCGCTGGGTGACGGACGGCAGCGGCGGCAGCGGTTTGAGCGAGGAAGAGTTCGGAAGCTGGGCTGTGAAGGTCAATGCTGCCATAACTTTTGTGGAGTACACGCTTACCTTCCTGGTCAGCATGGCCGCTATGGTCACATTTATTGCCGACCGGGCCCCATTCCTGAATGAGACCATTCTCGGGATCCAATACCGCACCTTTGTGGCCATCGCCCTGAGTGTGCTCACTGGCTGGCTCGTTAACCGAGGTCCCAAGGTTGCTGCCCGAACCTTCGGCCCTGCTACAGCAGGTGTGCTGGTGCTGCTGTGGATCATGATCGGCGCCACTCTCTGGCAGCGTGGTTTTCATCTGCCTTCATTTGACCTGCAAGCCTTCCAGGGAGAATATTTCCACTTCACTCTGGCCGGGTATGTGCGTATATTGGCGGTGATGACAGGTATTGAGGTATTTGCCAATCTGGTAGCCGCATATGAAGGAACCGATGAAGTTCGGAGCAGAAGGGCTTTTAGCAGCCTCTTAATCATCATGGGCACCACGGTGGCTACGATGTTGATCGTTGGGCCGGCGATATTGGAATTATCCGATCCCACCAATCTAGAAGTATCCGTTTTTACCCAGACCATGGATGCCCTGCTGCCTTCCCCGCTTCCCTATGTGGGGACCCTGGTGGGGATAGCAGTGTTAATGTCAGCCTCGGCTGCCAGCGCGCAAGGACTTCAGAACCTGGCTCTGGGATTGAAGAAGAGGAACTATATCCCCCCCGATTTTGGCCAGCAGAACCAGTTCGATGTTGCAGATAAACCGGTTTGGCTGGAAGTCGGGATTGTCAGTTTAGCATTCCTCTTTTTCGGGACCAATGAGGAAACCTACCTGGCCATCTACGCTGCCGGTGTCTTTATATTATTAAGTATGACCGGTTGGGCAGTCACCAAGCGGCTTATACGCCAGGCTAAGGAAAGCTTCTCTATTGGGATGGCTCTGCTCATCCTGGGAACAACCATTGCCGCAGTCCTGACCACTGGAGCAACCGCGATCATTTTTGAGGAACGGTTTGTAGAAGGAGCCTGGACCTACCTGCTATTTATCCCCATCTTATATCTTGGATTCAGTTTTTCCCGCTCCTACCTGGGAGAGCCGGATCCAGTACTGGATTATCTGGGCGGTCTCGACATTGCTCTGCTAGCAGGTTTTGGCTTCGGACAGATGGCACCGGCAACTGTGAGTCCTTCTGGCGGACAGACTCCACCCCGGGAGATCACCTGGGAACCCGAGCCTATTGAACAAAGCCATTGGCGTGAAGATCACAAGACTATAAAGAAAATTGCCGTGCTGTTAGACGGTTCGGTCTACGCGGCTCAAGCCCTTCCCGCTGCCAAGCGCATCTGCCAGGCAACGGGTGCATCAATGACACTGCTTTCCGGCGTGAAATCCTACTCCCATGGCCCTCAGGAGCAGTTCAATGCGGATTTGGCGGCACGTGAAATATACCTTGACAGTCTGATCGAGCAGCTTTCAGGGGATGGTTTTCAAGTTGATAAAGCCGTCCGCTTGGGGTCCATTGTTGAGGTTACCGAGTCATTTGTGGATGCTGTCGGGATCGATCTAGTGGTCACCACCACCCGGGGCAGATCAGGCGAAAAACACTGGATGAGCGGGGGAGTTTCCGCCAAACTGATGGCCCGCCTGAATATTCCTGTCTACCTGGTACAGGGGGACCAACCCAAGGATCTGGGCAAAAAACCTGCAAAGATCCTCGTGGCTCTGGACGGTTCGATCGCCTCGGAGAAAGTACTGCCCTATGCCCGAGCCCTTGCTTTAGCCTACGGCAGTGAAATGACCCTGCTCTCTGTCCCTCAGATCCCTGAAACGGATAAGTATCGTGCCCCGGCGGACGTAGTTGAGGGCCTAAGGGCAGAAGCGGAAGCCCAGATGAGAAATTTTCTGGAAGCTGTTTCACGCGGACTGAAAAAGGATCAAGTGAAGACCAATATCCTGGTCAAAGGGACACGGGCGGCGACAACCATCGTCGAGACAGCAGAAGAGGGTGGGTTCGATCTGATCGCCCTGACTTCCAATGGACGGGGGGGCTTTAAGAGGGTCATGATGGGTGCGGACTCGGAAAGGGTTGTGGCGAACACCAATAGCTGTGTATTGATGATGCCCTCAAGGAATAATCATTAGAAAATGAACGATTTATAGAAGGACGAAGTCCCAGAGAGGGACTTCGTCCTTTTTAATGCCTACTGGTTGAGATAAGCCTTCAATTTCTCTGTCAGTGGGGGTAGGATGGTGTGCATATCCCCTACCAGGCCAAAACGGGCAAAGTTGAAGATCGGGGCGTCCTGGTCCTTGTTAATGGCCACGATGACCTTGCTGCTTCGCATACCTGCCAGGTGTTGGATAGCACCTGATACACCACAGGCGAAGTATAGGTCAGGGGAGACCACTTTACCGGTCTGACCGACTTGGTGATCGTAGGCGATATAACCAGCATCCACCGCGGCCCGGCTGGCACCGACTGCGGCGCCCAGCACATCAGCCAGCTGTTTGATCAAGGCAAAACCCTGCTCAGCCTTCCAGATATCTGCAGCCTCTTCATCCAGATCTGCCGGGGCATCCAGGTTGGCGTTCAATGCTACTCCCCGTCCTCCAGAGACGATCACACTGGCATCACTCAGGCTGACTCCCTCGGCTTTCTTCTGGATAGAAACGATCGTGGTCGCCAGATTGCCGGGATCCAGCCCTGCTTCGAGTGTGGTCACGGTTCCGGTCCGGCTAGTATCAGGCTCTGGCTTATCGAAAGCTCGCGTCCGGAGGGTGATGACCTGAGGGGTGGTCTTGCAGACCAGTTTTGCCAGCAGCTTACCGGCATAGATCGGCCGAGTGGCAACAATCTCATCACCTGACCAGTCCAGGTCGATCACATCTACCATAACGCCGGTATTCAGATCCACTGCAGCCATGCCTGCCAAGGTCCTTCCACGGGTTGTGGTTGGGAAGAGGATCAGGTCAGGCTGGTAGGATTCAGCAGCTTTCTTGATCACATCTGCCAGCGGTTCGGGGCGGAAATCCTTCAGAGCTGGATCATCTGCCAGGAAAACCTGGTCAGCACCATGGTGAAAGGCGGCATCAGCCAATCCCCCTATACCTTCTCCCAGGATCAGCGCAGCTGCTTCACCGCCAGAATCCTTGGCTATCGCCGCTGCCAGTCCGAGGCCTTCCCAGGAGGAAGGCTGTACTTTTCCCTGAAAATGATCTATGTATGCAAGTATTTTTTTTGTCATTAGAGCACCTTCTCGGCTATCAGTTTATCAACCAGGTTTTGGGCTTGTTCTTCCGGTGAGCCACCTGCTATGATCTCAGACACAATCTCTTTCTGTTCCGGTTCCATTACCTCAGGCCAGGACACAGATGAGGTTGGCGCCTCTATGCCCAGATCTGCCAGGCTCCAAATCGGGAACTCTGCCTTGGATGCCTTGCGAATGCCCATGAACGAGGGATAACGTGGTTCGGCGTAATCTTTGGTGACGCTTATAACGGCTGGAAGAGAGGAGTCAACCACCTGTACGCCTTCTTCCATGCTGCGTTGAACCTGGACTTTCCCACTTGCCGGGTCGACGTTTTCGAATTTAGAGACCAGGGTAAGGGAAGGCCAGCCCAACCCTCTAGCCACCTGAACGGGAAGCAGTCCAGTATCTGTATCCACAGATTGCTGTCCAAACAGCACCAGATCCGCATCACCGATCTTTTTAATTGCGGCTGCCAGCACGCGTGAGGCTGCTACATTGTCGATCCCTTTCAATGCTGGATCAGAAACCATCACTGCTGTATCAACGCCCATCGCCAGGGCATGTTTGATAGCTTCAGTCTCCCCTTCCTTTCCAAGGCAGAGAGCTGTCACATCTCCTCCATGCTCTGCAACAAGATTAAGGGCGGCTTCCACAGCATATTCATCCCAGGGATTGATGATCAGCGGCGCATCTCCCCAGCTAATGGCACCATTTTCCACTGACATAGTGGCTGCTGTGTCTGGGACCTGCTTAACGCAGACAATAATTTTCACACTTCTACCCTCCTTATCCTAGATAGTGATTGATTCGATCTTCCTGAACATCATGTCCAGGTTTCATAGTCATAAGCTGGCAGTTCACAGCGCAGCTTTTTATCATGTCGTTTGTCCAGGGCATACCCTGCCTGGATCAGGGCTTGGATCTCGCTGGAACCTTCGTAGATCATGGCACCCCGGGAATTTCGAAGGTACCGTTCCACGGGATATTCATCACTGTAGCCATATGCTCCATGGATCTGGACTGCTTCCGACGCAGCCCTAAAGGAAGCATCGGTCGCAAACCATTTCGCGGCTGAGGTTTCCCGCGTATTGCGGATGCCCAGATTCTTCAACCATCCAGCTTGCAGATAAAGCAGCCGGGCAGCCTGGTAGTCAAGGGCGATCCGGGCGATCTTTTCCTGGATCAACTGCAACTCGCTCAGCGGTTGTCCTGCGATAGTCCGTTCCTTAACATATTTTATACTGGCTTCCTGGGAGGCCCGGATCAATCCGGTAGCTCCGGCGGCTACAGTATACCGGCCGTTGTCAAATGCCGACATGGTGATTTTGAATCCCTCACCCTCTTTGCCAAGCATATTTTCTGCGGGGACAAGAACATCCTGGAAATGGATCCAGCCGGTGGAGCCAGCGCGAACCCCCAGCTTGCCATGAAGATCGCCCCGAGTAATTCCGGGGGAGTCAAGGTCCACGATGAAAGTGGACAAGCCCCGGTAAGGGGGATCGGCTTGAGGGTCTGAGCGAAAGCTGACTACCGCATAATCAGCTGCGGTTGCCAAGGAAATCCACATCTTCTCACCATTGAGGACGTAGTTATTACCCTCTTTTTTTGCAGTTGCCTGGATATGAGCAAAATCTGAGCCTGCTCCTGGTTCGGTGAAGGCGCCGCAGCTGATCTTTTCCCCTTTGGCCAAGGGTACGAGGAATTTTTCCTTCTGGGCTTCTGTGCCCCACTGCAGTATTGTCAGGCAGCTTAAACCATTGTGTACAGAGATCACCACTCGCAGGGAAGTATCGACCGCTTCCAATTCTTCACTGACCAGGCCCAGGCAGATGTAGTCCATTCCCTGGCCTCCATATCTCACTGGAATAGTTATGCCCAGAATTCCCAGTTCTGCCATGCGTGGCAAAACAAACGGCGCCATACCTCCGGCCCGGTCTTGATCCTGGATGCCAGGAAGAACTTCCCTGGTTGCAAAATCCCGGACCATACGCTGTGCCATCAGGTGTTCTTCTGATAATCCGAATTCCAATTTAACTCCTTGTATTTGTGTTTGTGATCGAGGTTAACTGATTATACCTTCATCCTAAAATGTGGACCTCAAGGTTTCAAATCGGAGGTTTATACAATATAATCTCAGGTATGAATGAAAGCTTAAAAACTGCCCTCAAGCTGGTCCTGCTGGTTTTGGCAGGTTCAGTGATCGGGTTCGGACCAACTGTTATTAGTGTAACGCAAAACGCGCAGAAAGTGAGTACGGCCTTCGCTGCCGAAGATTACCAGGCTGGCGCGGTCTACCTGATTGAACTGGCAGAATCTAATCCCTGGTGGTCCTCTCTGTGGGAGAGCGCCGGACAAGCTGCCTTCACAGCTGGCGATTATTCCCTGGCAAGGGATGCTTACCAGGAGGCACACAGGCTGGGGGAATTATCTGAAGCAGGCCAGGTTGATCTGGGAACAGCTCATTTACTGCTGGGGAAGCCCGAAGATGCGGAGAGTACCTGGTTGGAACTGAGTTCCTCGAGCTCTGCTTTGAGAGAATTAGCAGATTATTACGAGAAAGAAGGGGATATTTCCCAGGCTATTGATTTCTGGTCCCAATATCTCGCGCTCTCTGAAACAAGCCCTGCCGCTGATGAGCTCTATCATTTTGGTTTGTTGATCGCAGCGGATACACCCCCCAAGGCGCTGATTTATCTGGATCAGGTCTATCCGGACTACCCAGATGCTGGAAAAGTGGCCACGGGGATCAGGTCCGCTATCCAGGAGGAACCAGCCTATCAGCTCCTGTCTGCCGGCCAGGTACTGGCAGCGGTAGATCAATGGAGCCTGGCAGCTTATGCATTTGAGAAAGCAGTTACTCTCCGGTCTGATTATCCAGAAGCCTGGTTCTATTGGGGAGAATCACTCCAGCATATCCAGAACCCCTCGAAAGACCCTCAGGAGATCCTTCAGGAAGGGCTCGATCTGGATAAGGATTCACCACAGGGTAATCTCTTTATGGGAATTTATTGGCAGAGGAAAGGCTCTCATGCGACTGCCCTGGATTATTTCGCTATCGTAGAAAATATCTGGCCGGACCGGGTAGATGTGATCCTGGAAGAAGGCAAGTCCCTGGCCGCACTGGGAGATTTTGATGCTGCCTATTCAAAATACCAGGCAGCGATAGAACTCAATCCTCAGGATCCTGGAACCTACAGGATGCTGGCTGAATTCAGCCTGACTTATGCCTACCAGGTAAGGGAAGCCGCACTGCCTGCAGCCCGCCTGGCTGTGCGGTTTGGCCCTGATGATCCGGCGAATATCGACGTTCTGGGGCAGGTCCTGTTAACACTGGAAGATGAATTGAATGCCATCCGATTCTACTTGAAGGCCCTGGAAGTGGATCCTGAATTTGCTCCAGCCTATTATCATCTTGGAATCCTCTATTCTGCCCGGGATGATGCGGATCTGGCGGCCTATTATCTCAACCAGGCTGTGATTTACTCAAAGAATCCGGCTTTGACGGATCAGGCCCAGCGTTTGTTATCATCCTATTAAGCAGGAAAAACATTTCAGACCCCAGCTACTCTGGAGCGAATAAGTGTATCTGATACTATGCCTGCGGTGGAGAAATGAATGAGTAAAAAAATCAGCTTACTGTTGTTTACCACACTTCTGGTCCTTTTTTCCCTGGCGTGCAATCTGTCCCAGATAACCCAGTTCTTCGGGGAATATCCAGATTTCCCTGGCGCCCTGTTATTCCAGGATGGATTTTCTGATACATCAAGCGGCTGGGACAGGGTCCAAAGCCCGGAAGGCATGACGGATTATGAAGGTGAACGTTATCGGATCGTAGTCAACGCTGCCAATGCTGATTATTGGTCGAATCCTGGATTATATTTTGAAGATGTAGAGATCGAAGTGGATGCTCTCAAGAACGCTGGACCGGATGATAATGATTTTGGGGTCCTCTGCCGCTACCAGGATACAGAGAATTTCTACTTCCTGATCATCAGCAGCGATGGTTATTACGGCATTGGGATTGTCTTGGAAGGTCACCAAAAACTGCTTGAACCCCCCCAAATGTATCACTCGGAAGCGATCATCCCTGGCAACTCAGTCAATCATATCCAGGCTGTCTGTCAGGGTTCCCGTCTGGCATTATCCGTGAACGGCGAATTCATCGCTGAAACCTATGATTCCACTTTTTCCACGGGAGATGTCGGTCTAATCGTAGGATCATTTGACGAGCCTGGCGTGGATGTCTTATTCGATAATCTGTCTGTCAAGATCCCTTGAGCAATCTGCCCCTGTGTGGATATGCCTTTTATATGATGAAAATCTACCTGGATATGATCGGCTGCCGGTTGAATCAAAGCGAGCTGGAGATAATCGCTCGGCAGTTTAGCGCAGCTGGCCACACCCTGGTCGGGGATCCATCCGAGGCTGATCTTGCGGTTGTGAATACCTGTACGGTTACAGCCGCCGCTGCCGCGGATTCCAGGAAAACGATCCGGCGAATAGCCCGCAGCGGTGTGGAAAAGATCATATCGACTGGATGTTGGAGTGAGCTGGAACCGGAAGCGGCCCTTAAACTTCCGGGAGTGACAGCTGTTGTGAATAACCAGCAAAAAGACAGATTGGTTGCTGACCTGCTTTCCCTTGAAGAGGATCTATTTGATCTAGAGCCCATTCAGCGGGTACCTATCCCAGGAGCACGCCAAAGGACGAGGGCTTTTATCAAAGCTCAGGATGGCTGCCGCCACAAGTGCGCTTTTTGCATCACAACAGTTGCCAGGGGAGCTTCGCGATCTGAACCGCTCCAGAAAGTCATCCGCGAAGTAAATGCTGCCGCCCGATCTGGAATCAAGGAGATCGTCCTTACCGGAGTTCAGCTGGGGTCATGGGGGAAGGACCTCTCTCCCCGGCGTGAATTGCCGGATCTGGTGAAAGCCCTCCTTCAAGACACGGAGATTCCTCGCATCAGGCTGTCCTCGATTGAGCCCTGGGATATTTCCCGGGAGTTAATTGAGCTCCTTGACCAGGACCGGGTCGCCAGGCACCTACACCTGCCCCTTCAATCCGGGTCATCCGCCACAATGAGACGAATGGCCAGGGCGATCACCCCGGAGGGATACCAGCACCTGGTGGGGGAGATTCGCTCCAGGATTCCAGAGGCTGCCATCACCACTGATATCTTAACTGGCTTCCCGGGTGAAAGTGATGAGGAATTCAGAGAAGGGCTGGACTTTATCAAACGGATCGGGTTCGCTGGAGGCCATGTCTTCACCTTTTCCGCCCGCGAGGGTACACCAGCAGCTGGTTTTCCCGATCAGATCCCGTATCCTGTCAGGAAGGCCCGAAATGCGCAGATCCGAAAAATTCTTCAGGAATCTGCTGAAAGATATCGGAAGTCTTTTATAGATAGAGAATTGGAAATCCTCTGGGAACAGGAAACGGAGAGTGAAAACGGGATGGGCATATTGATCGGCTTGAGCGATAATTACCTTAAGGTCGAAGCTGATGGGCCAACCCAGCTCTGGAATCGATTCTCCAGAGTGCGAGTAGACCAAATTACATCGGCGGGTGTCCGGGGGATCATCCTGGATAGCTGATCTTCAAGAAAGATCCCCAATGGCCCTGAGAATAGAGGAGGTGGAAATGAGTGATTGTCTGTTCTGTAAAATTATCAGCAAAGAGATACCCAGTGAAGTAGTACACCAGGACGAATATATAACCATATTCAAGGATATCAATCCGGCAGCGCCGGTGCATCTTCTGATCATTCCCAATGCTCATATCTCGTCCGTCCAGGAGATGGGTGAAGGGGATGAAAGCCTGTTGGGTAAACTTTTTTCCGGTGCGAAGTTAGCAGCAGAGCTAACGGGGATTGCCGAATCTGGTTACCGTCTGATTGTGAATAATGGGCCGGATGGGGGCCAAGTTGTCCACCATCTCCATATGCATGTGCTTGGGGGGGGAAAAATGCAGCACCCAATGGGATAAGGTATTGAAAAGGGTATAATGGAGAACATGAGTATAAAAAACGACCTTCAAGAAGCCTTGAAAGTGGCTTTAAAATCTGGTCAGGTCCTCCGCAAGACGACTTTACGGATGGCGCTGGCCTCCATAAAAAACGCAGAAGTTGAAGCCAGGGGAGAACTAGATGATGACCTGATTCTGAATCTGCTGCAGAAAGAAGTTAAAGCCCGCCAGGAGACTATCGAAGGCGCCGAACAGGCCAAACGGCCGGATCTGATCAGCAAGGCCGAAGAGGAGATCGCCATCTTGGGTGAATTCCTCCCTCAACCACTCAGTCAGGAGGAATTGAGAACTTTGGTCGAGAAAGCCATAACTGAGTCAGGAGCTAGTTCGATGAGCGAGATCGGAAAGGTGATGGGTGTATTAATGCCCTTGATCCGGGGCAAAGCAGATGGCAAAGAAGCTAATCAGATCGTTCGCGAGCTGCTAGGTGGGGGATAGACGTCTTCCACAGTCTTTCTGAGCTGTTGAACTTTAATCGTCTGGCCCTGTATTGGAGGAAGGACGATTGATTACCAGATTGACGGAGAATACTTCCTTATGAACGATCCCAGAGTAAAACCTTCCCTGATGAGGATCCTGCTATTGACTGCGATTTTATCGCTTGCCATGGTTGGGGTCTGGTGGCTGATCAATTGGTCCTTGACCGGCGCTCTATCAACGGTGCTGGTTTCAGAGGGCACTGTCGCCTCGCAGGATGTGATGTCGCCCTATTCGGTGACTTATCAGAGCGATGTGCTGACCGGAGAGAAACAACAGGAAGCTGCGGCTGCGGTAGATCCGATCTATTCCTGGGCGGATTTCGCAATTGCCCGCCAGCAGCTCAATCAACTCCGAGATGCCCTTTCCTTCATTGATTCTGTTAGGCAGGATCAATTTTCCTCTCAGGAACAGAAATATACCGATCTGGCCGCCCTGGAAGGGATTTATATTTCCCAGGTCACCGCTGAACAGATCCTTGCCCTCAGTGATCTGCGATGGCAAACTGTGCGCCAGGAAGCCGTTGTCATCCTTGAACAGGTCATGCGAAATGACATTCGCGAGACCGATCTTGAAGAAGCTCGCCAGCAGCTTCCGTCTCTGGTCAGCCTTTCATTATCAGAAGATCAGGTGCAGCTTGTAGTGGAATTAGCTTCAGCTTTTATAGCCCCCAACAGCTTTTACAGTGAGGAGGAAACCCAGACGGCTCGAGAAGAAGCCATCCAAAATGTGCCTTCCGTAAGCCGCAGCATCGCGGCTGGCGAGACCATCATCCGCCGAGGAGAAGTCGTCCAGGCAGTTGATATCGAGGCATTGCGTGAAGTAGGTTTATTAACTACATTCTCCGGATGGCAAACCCAGGTGGGTGCGCTGGCAGTGGTGTTATTATCAGCTGTCTTGATCATCTTATTTGTCCTGTCCTATCCCCTCTTGATGAATAACACCAAGCAGATGATCACTATGTTGGTCTTGTTCCTGCTTTTCCTGAGTGTAGCAAGGTATGTTTCACCTGGAAACCTGGTTATCCCCTATCTATTCCCAATGGCAGCCTATTCATTAATTGTCGCTGCCCTGGTTGATAGACGAACAGCACTTTTTACCTCGATCCCGCTGGCAATTCTGGCTGCCTATGGTATGCCCCACGCTATTGATCTGACCCTCTACTACAGCCTGGGAGGCATGATGGGCCTGCTGATCCTGAGAAGGCCCCAGCGACTTTCCGCTTATGTATCGGTGGCGGGCATCATTGCGGTTTCAGGTTCTATTATCCTTGTCGCATACCGGATCATTGATCCGGCAACGGATGCGAACGGGCTGGCACAGCTGATCGGTGCTGCTGTGTTTAATGGCATCGCTTCCGCTGGCCTGACAGTGCTGCTGGAGTATGGCCTTGCGCCTATGCTGGACCTGACGACTACCTTGCAGTTGGTAGAGCTTTCCAGGCCGGATCATCCTTTACTGCAGCGCTTGCTGCGTGAGATTCCCGGCACATATCAGCATACCTTGCAAGTATCCAATCTGGTCGAGCAAGCCGCTGAACGCATTCAGGCAAACAGCATGCTGGCCCGTGTTGGAGCCCTTTATCACGATATCGGGAAAATGAAAAACCCCCAATTCTTCATTGAAAATCAGGGTTCGAACCAGATCAACACCCATGATGATATGGATCCAGAAGAGAGCGCCAGGATCATTATCGAGCATATTGAATACGGACTTGAACTGGCAAAGAAGTACCGGCTTCCCCGTCGGATACGGGAGTTTATCCCAGAGCACCATGGCACCCTCATCACCCGTTACCAGTACGGTAAAGCCCTGGAATTGGCTGGAGGGGATGAGAAGGCAGTGGATGCCTCAAAATTCCGCTATCCTGGACCGCGCCCACAATCCCGGGAAACTGCCCTGGTGATGCTTGGAGACGGCTGTGAAGCATACGTGCGCTCCCAGAATCCGGAAACAGATGTGGAATTAAGGCATATGATCAAGGAGATGGTGGATCGGAGGGTAGAACTGGGCCAGCTGAATAATACGGATCTGACCTTGAAGGATCTTAATGTCATCATCGATTCCTTCACAGCGACATTAAAAGGCACATATCATTCCCGGATGGATTATCCCGATGATGAGGTCCCTGCTGAGAACGAGGATGAAGGTAATCCCGAGGAAACCCAGCAAGGGAAACAAAAGTGATTGAAGGTAGATCTGCGTGATATTCATTGAGGTAAATGAAGAATTCCGGGATCTCATTCCCGATGAGATCCTGAAAGAAGCAGCCCAAAAAACACTCCAGATAGACACTCTGGAGGATATGCCTTCCCTGTCTATAAAAATCACTGGCGATCAGGAAATGCAGGAACTGAATTCCTCTTACAGAGGCATTGATAAAACCACGGATGTGCTCTCCTTCGAAGCCGATTATTTTGATCCGGATCTGGGATCACGTTATCTGGGTGATGTGGTGATCTCTTACCCACAAGCAGCTGAACAGGCGGAAAAAAGAGGACATCCAGTCAGTTCTGAGCTTCAGCTGCTCGTTGTTCATGGTGTACTGCACTTATTGGGCCATGATCATGGCGCAGCTCAGGAGAAAGTGTCTATGTGGAAGGTCCAAAAACAAGCCTTGGATGCATTGGGGCTGGATCTTATGGTTGAAGATGGGGATTCATAATGAGTGGGAGTCAATATCTTAAGGACAGACTTCGATCCATCTGGATTGCTCTGGATGGGATCAAACAGGTCCTCCTGACCCAGCAGAATGCCCGAATCCACCTGGTGATAACCCTGGTTGTCTTCCTGGTAGCTGGACTGTTGGATCTTTCTGGCCATGAATGGGCTCTTGTGGTGCTGGTTGTAGGATTTGTGTGGGCGGCAGAGATCTTTAATACCGCGATCGAAGACCTGGTAGACCTGGTAAGTTCCGAGCAAAACCCATCCGCGAAAAGGATAAAGGATATCAGCGCCGGCGCTGTTTTGATCAGTGTATTGGTAGCAGTATTGGTTGGATTAGTGATATTTGGCTCCAGGCTCTGGAGTTGGATTACTGGATAAGATCGAACTGAGAGTGAAGGAATAAGACACGGATCATTCTGCTTTCCTTCTAGAAGGATCACAATGACGGATCAAAAATTAAAGGCCTCTTCCGCTCTGGGTGGGCTGCAAGAGTCTATGAAGAATTGCCGCATCTGCCAAACTGAGGGATATGAGATCTATCCCCCGGCTGTATTTTCGGGAAGAGATACTGCCCTGTTCATGACCATAGGTCAGGCTCCAGGAATTACAGAACAGGAGGCGGAACGCCCCTTTAATGCAGGAAGTGGTTCACGTCTGTTTGGTTGGTTGGCGCAAGCTGGCATTGAGGAGGATTGGTTCCGAACCACGCAGTACATGACCTCGGTTACCAAATGTTATCCGGGTAGGGCCCCTTCCGGTAGTGGGGACAGGGTACCGTCCCGTCAGGAACAGGCACTCTGCCGTCCTTTTCTTGAGAGGGAGATCGAATTAGTGGATCCCAAAGTGATCATCCCTATCGGCCGCCTGGCCATCAATCTCTATTATTCGCCCAAGCAGGTCCTGCGGGATATTGTTGGAACTCAGCTGTCCGTGGACGGCCGCTGGGTGATTCCCTTGCCGCATTCATCCGGCGCCAGTCGCTGGCACCAGATCCAGGAGAATAGAATATTAATTGAACGGGCCATTTCTCTGATCAAGGAACAGTTTGAGAGAATATTCCGTTAAGAAAAACAAGCGAGCCAGGCGTTTTTGCCCGGCCCGCTTGTTTTTATCTCCAGATTTTATCAATTCTCAGACTGCACAAAATTGATCCTGATCAAATTGGAGTCGCAGCTGTCATAGGTTCGCAGGTAGATCTTATCTGACAGGGGCAGATTAGCCTGATCCAGCAGCTGGATCCATGCTTCGCCATCGGTTTCTAGCGGCCTGTCGCTCAGGGGGAGCTCATATCCAGCTTCTCCATAATCAGGGGCTGCCCCCGAAAGAGTGAGCCGAGAAATCACAAGTTCTCCCAGGGTTCCTCCTGCCTCGACCAGCACGCCGGGAACCGGCTCACCGGCCAGATCCAGGATCTCCCCTCCTACACCCATCCAATTACATCCCGCTACGGGGTTATATGGATTGGCCTCATACCTGGGTGAACCATCCTGTAGCTTAAACGTTGTCCCGCTGTCCAAGTCTGCAGTAGGGATGGGTGTTTCGGCTGGCAGGGGAGTAACAGTGGGTTGAGGTCCCTGGGTTGGTCCCTCGACGGGTTGTGGGGTTAGTGTCCAGGTGGGAGGAAGCACAGGCCTGGGTGTGGGTGAAGGTGTATAGGTTCGGAAAAGGGACGGCATTGTTGTTGGCGGGAGTGGGTTAAGGCTGGACTGGGGGTTCACGAATATGATCGCGAATACTAGGCCGACCACCAGTGTACCAGTGACCAGCACCCCGGAGAGGATGTTCAATAAGCAGCCTACTGGATTCAGCTGTATCCGCGGTTTGAATATTTCATCAACCGGTTCTGGATCTTCAAAATAATCACCAAATGGATCTTCTACCTGATCAAAAGCATCTGCCATACAACTCCTCCCGGAGATAATTATGTCGGCAATGTTATCTCAATTGTACTCAGTTTCCAGCGGCGCTCAAGCCAGCTATCAATGGCTTTTTCCTGTAAAATTTGGCGGATTGCCGGATCAAGAGGGCGATTGTCCTCTTTGTCTAGGACTTTGATGATATGATAACCGATTTCTGTTTCAATAATATCACTAGTTGCCCCGACCTCGAGATTGAAGAGCACGGGATCCAGTTCTGGTAAAGTCAGGAAATTGGGGGGAAACCAACCCAGATCTCCCTTGGTTTGGGGATCGTAGGTGCTGGCAAGGCCAGAGAAGTCTTTTCCATTCTCAATTTCCTCGAGCATCACCTCAGCAGATTCCAGCTTATAAAAGATCATCTGCTGGGCATGGATCTGCACCATTTCATACGGCACATCCCCGATGATCTTGTCTCTCATCCAGGCTGCCTCTATTGCTCTTTTCAAGTAAGCCCGGAAACTTTCAGAAGTGAAACCATGGGCTGCCAGCCAATCATCTAATGGCTGATCTTCAGGGTCCAAGGCGGCAATCCTTTCCGCAAGAGCAGCGTCGGTGACTTGATACCCTTCTGTTTTTGCGGCCTGGGCCAGGAGGGTGAGGTTAATGAGATCGTTGATGACAATCTCCTGGTCCTCTTCTGTCAAATCCCTGCTAACAGCTGCCTTATAGCGAGCCAGCTCCTCCTGGAATTCTGCCAGAGTGATCAAATCCCCATTCACCACTGCGGCGGTAGGGATAGGTGTTGGAGATGGAGGGAACGGCGTGCGGGTGGGAAGGATCTGAGTGGCCGTTGGGACTGGAGTGTCAGCATTTCCGCTGCAAGCACTTGCGCCCAGGATACAAATAATAATAACAAAGCTTAAGATCTTGAGATTTCTGTTGCGGTTCATATCCCTAGATTATAAACGCTTCCAGCCTCTTCTAGAAGGAATTCTTGTTTTGGTTATTTTGCCTGTATAATTGGAGAAGGTCCTGGACGGAGGGACCCCGATTGACTGAGAAAGCAAGCAGCAGGTGGTGATATATGGTTGATCGTCAATTGCTAAAGACTCTAAAAGAACAGAATGCAGATCTAAAACTGGACCTGTCTCAAAGCAAGGACCAGAACGAACGCCTATGGATGGTGATCAAAGCGCTGAATGGACTGGAGTGCAACCTGCATGCCTTCGAAACTTCTGCCGATCTCCTGGAAATGATCATGGATATCCTCTCGATTGCTTTAGACGCAGTTGGATCTGAAAATGGATCCATTCTGCTCCTTGACGAAGAGAGTGATGAACTTGTTTTTGTGGCCGTGATTGGTGATAGGCAAAACGAGCTGACGGGTTTCAGGATCCCTGCGGACAGCGGGGTGGCTGGCTGGGTGAAAAGGACCCGGAGATCTGCGCTGGTTCCCGATGTCAGAAGGGATGACCGCTGGATATCAGCGGTGGATCAATCGATTGGATTTCATACCCGGAGTTTGATGGCAGTGCCCCTGATTTTGGGTGAAAGGATCCTGGGGGTTATGGAAGTGGTCAATGCCCTGCCGGAGACGCATTTTAATGATAAGGATCTGGCCCTGATTCAGCTTGTGTCCCGTCTGGCTTCCTTTGTTTTTGGTTGCACAGAAGAGGCACTTGAAAGTAATCCCAATCCCAATGCCAGAGAGAACACAAATTGATCAAGGTCTTTTTCTCTTCAATACGGGTTGGCCAGGGAGAGTTATTCAGAGAAGGGTCTTGACAGAACGAGTATTTTATCCATAATAAGAGGATAATTGCATATCATTAAAATCGAAGACGGAGAAAAGTATCCTGTACGTCGCTGACAGGGAAAATGGGACATAGACTGAAATCCCGTTGCAGGCCGACAACCAGGAGAAGTTCACTCCCGAGAGCTCAAGGGAAAGGGAAACCGAGTAGTTTGAGCCGCAGCCCCGACGTTATCCGGGGACCCAATCGCGTATCCAGGATATTGCTGTTGGGAGAAAGCGAGCCGGAATTTGGCTAATTTGGGTGGTACCGCGGGTAGACCCCGTCCCTAGCTGGGGCGGGTTTTTTTTTATTGGTGCGGATACCCTCACTACATGCCTTATACGAGTCAATCAGGAGGACCCATGCAGGAAAAACTGGAACAGATAAAACTGGAAGCGCTAAATGCGCTGGAAATAATTGAGGATCAGGCCGCATTGAATAAATGGCAGTCCCATTATCTGGGCCGCAATTCTTCTGTAATGGATGTATTCAAAAATCTAGGTACTCTATCCAAAGATGAAAAGCCGTTGGTTGGAAAGGCGGCCAACCTGGTGAAGGTCGCCCTGGAGACTGCTTTCCAGGAAAAAGAGTCCCTGCTTAAGGCTCAACGTATTGGTGAGTCGCTGGCCAGAGAGCGAATTGATGTCACCTTGCCTGGTAGAAGGGCTGTGAGCGGAAAACTACACCCCGCGAATCGAACACTGCGGGAAGTTTACCGGGTATTTGGGGATATGGGATTCCAGATTTTCCGCTCCCGGGAAATTGAAAATGACCTGATGAATTTCCAGCTGTTGAATTTTCCTCCTTACCACCCTGCCAGGGATATGCAGGATACGTTTTTCATCAAATCCGAAGGAGAGAGGGAGGATAACCCGCTCATGCTGCGCACTCACACGTCTCCTGGTCAGATCCATGCCATGCAGGAACATAATCGCAAATATCCCCAGGATCCTCCTCCCATTCGGATCATCCTGCCGGGTATGTGCTACCGTTACGAGCAAATCACATCCCGCTCGGAGGTCCAGTTCAACCAGGTGGAAGGCCTGGCGGTTGGCAAGAGGATCACCTTTCAGGACCTTAAGGGCACGTTAAGCAATTTCGCTCGCCGGATGTTTGGCCAAGGCGCAAAAACACGCTTCAGAGCCTCGCACTTTCCCTTCACGGAACCCAGCGCCGAAATGGATGTGGGCTGTTTTCTGTGCGGCAGCAAAGGCTGTTCAGTCTGCAAGGGGGCCGGCTGGCTGGAGATCCTGGGCTGCGGGATGGTCCATCCTAATGTGCTGGAGTATGGCGGATTTGACCCCGAAATCTATTCCGGTTTTGCATTTGGTATGGGAACTGAACGAATATCGATGATGCGCCATCATATTGAGGATATCCGTTATTTCTGGGCTAACGATCTGCGGTTTCTGGAACAGTTTTAACAGCGATCAGGATCTATCCCGGAATACTGAATAATAAAGGAAACGAAAGATGAAAGTACCGATTTCATGGTTGAAGGAATATGTCGATATTCAGCTCCCCATCGAGGAGTTAGCCCATAAACTAACCCTGGCGGGATTAGAGGTAGAGGAGATCCGCTTCGTGGGACTTCCGCTTCCCGTTGATGATAAGCAGGAAACCAAAATTTCCGGAATGACCTGGGATTCGGATGAAATTGTAGTTGGTGAAGTCCGGGAGGTGATGCCCCATCCCGACGCGGACAGGTTGGTCTTATGCCGCCTGGATGACGGCAAAGAAGAGCATATTGTGCTGACCGGAGCGTCCAATCTCTTTTCCTATAAAGGGAAGGGTCCGCTGGAAGTTCCCTTGAAAGTAGCCTACGCAAGGGAAGGTGCCACTATAAGGGACGCCTATAACGATGAAGATCCGGAGGCACTTACCACTCTTAAACGCAAGAAGATCCGCGGTGTGGAATCTTATTCGATGGCCTGCTCTGAACGCGAGCTGGGCATATCAGATGAGCATGAAGGGATCATCCTGCTGGATGCGGATGCTCCCACAGGCATGCCGCTGATCGAGTATATGGGAGATGCAGTCCTTGATATCGCTATCACTCCCAATATTGCCCGGGCAGCAAGCATCCTGGGAGTTGCCAGAGAGGTCGCTGCTATCACGGACGTTGATCTGCGGATCCCTGAGCTGGAACCAGTTATGGAAGGAGATCCTATTGACGGGAAAGTTTCCATTGAGATCACTGATCCGGAAGACAACCCTCGATTTGTTTTGGGCTTGATAGAAAATGTGAATATCAAACCCAGCCCCTATCTGGTTCAACTGCGCCTGAAGCTGGCAGGTGTGCGGCCGATCGATGCCCTGGTGGATGCCACTAATTACACTATGCTTGAGATCGGTGAGCCTCTGCATGCTTTTGATCATGACATCCTGGTCAAACGAGGGGGCGGCCAAGCTCCCAAGATCATCACCCGCCGGGCCAAACAAGGGGAAACACTGATCACTCTTGATGATGTAGAGAGGAAATTGGATGATTTCACGGTCCTGGTCACTGACGAGGTTGGACCGTTATCACTGGCCGGTGTGATGGGCGGTGCGCAGACGGAAGTCACTCCCGCTACTGTGAATGTGCTCCTGGAGGGGGCTTCCTGGAATTATGTCAATGTCCGCCGGACAGTATCTGCCCATGGATTGCCTTCTGAGGCAGCTTACCGCTTCGAGCGTGGTGTGCATCCAGAACTCGCTCCCCTGGGCGTGCTGCGCTGCCTGGAATGGATGAGGAAATGGACAGGAGGAACTGTTGCCAAAGGACTTGTGGATGTCTACCCTCAGCCATTTGAGGACGTGGTCCTTGAACTCTCATCAGGGGATGTCAAACGCTGGTTAGGTATTGAGCTCGACCTTGAAGAGATAGCGGATTTACTGATCAAGCTGGATTTCGGAGTGGAATTTAAAAAAGACTGCCTTGTGGTGCGTACACCTCCTCACCGGCTGGATATTGGCCAGGGCATGGTAGGGAAAGCGGACCTGATGGAAGAAGTAGCCCGCATTTACGGTTATGACAGGATCCCAGAATCTTATCTGGTTGAAGGTTTGCCTGAACAGGTTGGCAATCCCGAGCTAGAATTGGAAGAAAAGATCCGGGATACTCTTGCTGGATTGGGTTTGCAGGAGATCGTCACTTACCGGATGACCTCCCCGGAGCAGGAACGTAAAGCGCGTCCTCCTGAAGAAAACCCGGAGGTACCTTCCTATCTGGAAATAAAGAACCCCATCAGCGCTGATAAGACTGTGATGCGCAGGGATCTCTTGGCCAGTATGTTAGAGATTGTGGAAAAGAACTTCAGGCACAGGGAGCGGATCGCTCTCTTTGAGATCGGTCCAGTTTTCCTGCCACCTGAAAGTGGCCAGGAGATCCAGGAGATAACTACTCTGGGGATCTGCCTGAGCGGAAAACGCACCCTCCCTTCCTGGCAGGCAAAAGACCAGGAGCTGATGGGTTTTTACGATCTTAAGGGCCTTGTGGAGGAATTGTTGGCGGACCTGCATATTTACCATGTGAAGTATATCCCGGATAGCGCTCCAGGCTTTCATCCCGGCAAATCGGCCAGGATCGAATCAGATGGCCGTACCCTGGGATACCTGGGAGAGGTCCACCCTCAGGTCCTTGGGAATTACGGGCTGCCAGATAGACCTCACCCCGCCGCCCTGTTGGATGTGGCTTCCTTATTGGAAGGCGTGAATGCACTGTTTGAGGTCAACCCCGTTCATGACCATCCTCCGGTCCTGGAAGATCTGGCCCTGGTAGTTGACGAGAATGTCCCTGCTGGTGATGTGGAAGTCCTGGTACGGCAGACAGGAGGTGAGATCCTGCGAGATGTCCGCCTTTTTGACGTGTACAGGGGAGAGCAGCTGGGAGAAGGTAAAAAGAGCCTGGCTTATAGTCTGGTCTATCAGCATCCTGAAAAGACCCTGACAGACAAGGAAGTGTTGGCGATTCGCAATAAGATAGTCAAACGACTGGAAAAAGAAATAGGAGCCAAGCTGCGAAGCTGGTAAAAAAAAGTCCCGGCCCTAGAAGAGGACCGGGACTTTGTATTTAATGTCGGAAATCGTAGATGCCATCCACAATCGGGTAGGTTTTCCCGCAGGAAAGACATTTGAGAGGGGAGATCCCGTCAGTCCCTTCTGGCAAGGCTGTCCCGCAGGCAGGGCACTGAAAGAATCCTTTTCCGGGCGCTTGCCTTCCGGTCGGCCGAGCAGCGCTGCGGGTGAATACGCTGGGGGATAACTGCCATAAGTTGCCTGTTGGCTGCAGCAAACCATCCACGGCAGCCAGTAGACTGGCCGGTAAGGCCCTTTTGAGAATATTGACCCGGAAATGGGATACCGTCAGCTGCCGTTTGAGTTCAAAACCGGCTTCTGATAATATCTGGCGGATCATGCGGGGATGAAAATCAAAGTTGAGCTCTGTGAATTCGATCGGTTCGGTCGAAAAAGGGTTCCAGTCCTGTTTTCCTAACCAGTAGCGCAGAATAGCCTTGAGGTTCTGTTTGTTGGCATATTCTAGAATGAAGAGGCTGTCCTGCTGCAGAACACGCCTGGACTGGCGCAGGGCTGCAAGGGGATCCTGCATGTGGTGCAGGGTCCGGATCATGGTGGCGCCATCAAAAAGCCCGTCCACAAAGGGCAGACGATAGACATCCCCAGCCACATAGGTATAAGTCTGGCTATTTCCCAGGTAGGCCTGGGCTTGCTGAAGCTGAGTGAGTGAATAATCCAGGAGAACTACTTGTTTGAATCCCTTGTAGCGGGGTGTGTTCCTGCCAGCACCTGCTCCGATCTCAAGCAGGAGATCTCCCTCATCCGGCAGCAGTCTCTTGAGGGCGATTTGCTCACAACGGTCTTCATAATCGCGCCCGCCTTCTTCCCAGAATGAGGTCTGGTAATCTGAACCCTCATAATCGATGACTGGGTGAGCTGGTTTCTGATCGCTCATAATGTCTTTTCCGTGATTTAGAGGGTCAGTCTCCGTTGTAGCCCCGGCCTACGCCGCGGTACTGGAAACCTAAGCTGGTCATCATTTGAGGGTCATAGATGTTGCGTCCATCAAAGAGCCGGGGGAATTTCATGGCATTTTTGATCCGCTTGAGGTCGAGCTGACGGAACTCATTCCATTCGGTGATAATCATCAACAGGTCACAGCCTTCTGCCAGCGAATAGGGGTTTTCTGCCATTTGGACTTCAGGCAGCAGAGTTGCGGCCTCCTCCATGGCGATGGGATCGAAGGCTTTGACAGCGGCGCCATACTTGAGCAGCAAGTTGGCAATGGTCAGCGAAGGTGCGTCTCGCATATCATCTGTATTGGGTTTAAACGACAGTCCCAGCATCCCGATGGTTTTTCCTGAGAGGTCCGGGCTTTCCAGCATGGTTTTTACCTGTTCAACAGCCATCACCCGGCGATCAGTGTTTATTTCCATTACAGAATGCAGTAGCTGAGGATGACGACCGTTTTTTTCTGCCATATAGGCCAGGGCTTTGACATCTTTTGGGAAACAGGATCCGCCATAACCGATGCCTGCATTGAGAAAGGCAGATCCGATCCGGGAATCAAATCCCATCCCATTGGATACTTCCATCACATCTGCGCCAAGTTCCTCACAGATATTGGCAATTTCATTGATAAAAGAGATCTTTGTCGCCAGGAAGGCATTGGAGGCATATTTGATCATTTCCGCTGTCCGCAGATCCGTGACGACGATCGGTGCCCGCAGCGGAAGGTGAAGCTGGGCGACTTTGTCTGCTGCGTCAGTGTCCAGGGACCCTACTACGATGCGATGCGGCTCCATGAAATCACCGATCGCTGCCCCTTCCCGGAGAAATTCAGGACAGGAAACCACGGAAAAATCACCTGCGTCAGGGTTTTGTTCACGGATGATATCGGCAACCCAGTCCCCGGTACCCACAGGAACAGTGGATTTGTTAATAATGATCAATCCATCATGGATATGGTCCGCGATCGAGCGAGCAGCCGCAGCCACATATTGCAGATCGGCTTCCCCATCCACACCAGAAGGTGTGCCAACTGCGATGAAAACGAACTCGGCATCTTTTAGGCCTTCCTCGTAAGAAGTCGTAAAGGAGATCCGGTTGGCCTGCACATTGCGGTCGATGAGCTCTTTGAGTCCCGATTCGTAGATGGGCATTTTCCCTTCTCTCAAACCAGCGATCTTGTCCTCATCGATATCGAGGCCTACTACTTTGTTGCCCAGATCAGCGAAACATGCGGCAGTGATGATCCCTACATAACCAACACCCACAACACAGATGTTCTTCATAGATTGTTCCTTTCAGAACGGTGGCCAGAGGCATGCCTTTTCAGCCAAATCTTACCACAACCAGACCTGTTTGGGAGGAAATCAGGACAGCCAAACACGGCTTATCCACCCTTAATAGAACTGGGACTGCTCTTCGGATATGGGAGAGTCGAAAGCTCAACCTCCTTCCAGTTAATATATAATATGATTGCTGTTATTATCGGCAAAATGATAAGGAGCATATCATGTCTGGCCCTAGGGAAGTACACGCACCGCGTGGAAATAAACTCACCTGCAAGAACTGGATCATCGAGGCAGCTTACCGGATGATCCAGAATAATCTTGATCCGGAGGTCGCCGGAGATCCCGACCGCCTGATTGTGTACGGCGGCAGCGGTAGGGCGGCCCGGAATTGGGAAGCCTATGATGCCATCCTGAACTGTCTGAAGGAGTTGGAAGAGGATGAGACCCTCCTGGTCCAGTCAGGTAAACCGGTGGTGGTTTTCCGGTCCCATCTGGATGCGCCCCGGGTTCTGATCGCCAACTCCAACCTGGTCCCTTTCTGGGCAACACAGGAACATTTTGATGACCTGGTCTCCCGGGGATTGATGATGTATGGCCAGATGACGGCAGGATCCTGGATCTATATTGGCACCCAGGGAATTCTCCAGGGCACTTACGAAACGCTGGGATCGCTGGCCGTACAGCAGGGCTGGCCCTCCCTGAAAGGGAAGTTCGTGTTAACCGCCGGCCTGGGTGAAATGAGCGGAGCCCAACCTCTGGCGATCACACTGAATGAAGGCGTGGGTCTGATCGTGGAAGTGGACCCTGCCCACGCCCAGCGTAAATTGGCTATCGGATACGTGGATGAAGTGGTAGAGGATCTGGACCGAGCCCTGGACCTGGTGATGGAATATAAAGGTGCCGGGAAAGCCATCTCGATCGGATTGGTGGGCAACGCAGCGGAGGTGTTCCCTGCACTGGTTGAGCGGGGAGTGATCCCGGATGTGGTCACAGACCAGACCTCAGCTCATGATGCCCTTGATTATGTGCCCGTCGGCTTAAGCATCGAAGATGCTAAGGCTCTCAGGGTTTCTGATCCCACCCAATACAGGCAGAGATCCCTGGGTTCAATGGTGGAGCAGGTCCGTGCCATGCTGGAAATGCAGCAGCGAGGCGCAGTGGTCTTCGATTATGGCAATAATATCCGGCAGCAAGCGTTTAATCAGGGATTAGAAAATGCTTTTGATTTCCCGGGATTTGTACCTGCATATATCCGCCCCCTGTTCTGCGAGGGCAAGGGCCCGTTCCGCTGGGTGGCCCTCTCTGGTGACCCGGAAGATATCTATCGGACAGATGAGAAGATCCTCGAACTTTTCCCAGAGGACCATCATTTGAAGAGATGGATCAAAATGGCCCGCGAGAAGGTGCCATTCCAGGGACTTCCTTCCAGGATCTGCTGGCTGGGTTATGGTGAACGTGTTCAGGCAGGCTTGGCTTTCAACCAGTTGGTCGCAGATGGTGTGGTAACCGCGCCGATCGTCATCGGCCGGGATCACCTTGATTCGGGATCGGTTGCTTCACCCAATCGGGAGACTGAAGGCATGCGTGATGGTACGGATGCGGTTAGCGACTGGCCGATCTTGAATGCCCTGATCAATGCAGTGGGGGGAGCCAGCTGGGTGTCCTTTCATCATGGGGGAGGGGTGGGTATTGGATACAGCCAGCATGCTGGACAGGTGATCGTCGCTGACGGCACTGAAGAGGCTGCCCGACGGCTGGAAAGGGTTTTAACCACGGATCCTGGCATGGGCATCGCTCGCCACGCGGATGCCGGATACGAACGTGCGATCGAAGCCGCAAAAAGACACGGCTTGAAGATCCCTATGCTCAAGTAGAGGGTCAGTTTATGGGTAGGAAAATAGAATAGGTAGAGGTCAGGTAGGTATGAACAAGATTGGCATATTGACAAGCGGCGGTGATTCACCGGGTATGAATTCCGCGTTGCGCTCAGCTGTAAGGGTAGCCCTGGACCTTGGTCTCGAGATTTTCGGTATCCGGGAAGGCTATCGCGGTATGGTAGAAGGGGGTGATATGATCCGGCCCCTGACCTGGGAGTCTGTCGGAGGCATCCTGCAGCTGGGGGGCACCATAATCGGCACAGCTCGCTCCGAGGAATTCAGGACCCGGGAAGGTCGGAAAAGAGCGGCCAAGAACCTGGTTGACCGGGGAATCGACGGCTTGATCGTCATTGGGGGAGATGGCAGCTTGACCGGCGCGTCGGTCTTCCGAACTGAATGGTCTTCCTTGCTCGCCGAGTTGATCGAATCTAAATCAATCCCTGCCGACAGTGTCGAAAAGTATCCCGGCTTGTTGATCGTGGGTTTACCGGGATCGATCGATAATGATATATACGGCACGGATATGACAATCGGTGCTGACACAGCCCTCCACCGAATCACAGAAGCTGTGGATGCGATTACGAGTACAGCTTCCAGCCATCAGCGAAGTTTTGTTGTGGAAGTGATGGGCAGAAAATGCGGTTACCTGGCAATGATGGGTGCTTTGGCATCAGGGGCTGATTGGCTCTTTATCCCGGAAGTGCCCCCGGATCCTGATATTTGGCGAGATGATATGTGTGCTGTGCTGAAGGCTGGTCGAGAAGCTGGACGGCGGGATTCGATCGTCATGGTCGCCGAAGGCGCTGTGGATCAGGACGGGAAGGCCATAACCAGCCAGGAGATCAAAGAGACCCTTGAGGAAAGACTGGGAGAAGATACCCGGATCACTGTTTTGGGACATTACCAGAGGGGAGGGTCGCCGACCGCTTTTGACCGTAATCTGGGAACCATGCTGGGCCATGCAGCAGTTGTAAATCTCCTGGAAGCGAAGCCCGAAGATCCGCCTCAATTAATGGGTATGCGCGGGAACCGGGTGGAGAGCTCACCATTGATGGAATGTGTTGATCTGACTCGACAGATTGCTGCCTACGAAAATGAGAAGAGATTCGATAAGGTCCTCGAGCTGCGAGGTCCTGGATTCAATCACACCTATGAAATATTCCAAACCCTGCTTCAGCCTGGACCAATCATCGACCAGGGCGACGGTAAAGGCTTCCGGGTAGGTCTAATGCATTCAGGCGCACCTGCGCCGGGTATGAATACTATTATTCGAACCGCTGTCCGCTGGGGTGCGAACCATGGCCTGACCATGCTTGGGATCCAAAACGGATTCCCGGGATTGATCAAGGGGGATATTCGAGAACTGACCTGGATGGATGTCCGCGGCCTGGTCAGTTTGGGGGGCGCAGAGCTCGGCACAAACCGTTATACACCTTCGAACGGGGATTTTTACGCTATTGCCAGAACCATCGAGGAGCATAAGATCGACGCCCTGCTGGTTATCGGCGGTGAAGCAGGATATGATGGCGTATTCGAGATATTCAGCCGCCAGAAGGAGTACGCTAATTTCCAGATCCCGATTGTTTGTCTTCCCGCGACTATCGATAATGATCGACCGGGCTCGGAGTTGAGCATTGGGTCCGACACTGCGCTCAACAGTATCGTCCTGGCCGTGGATCAGATCAAACAATCCGCGGTTGCCTCCCGGCGCTGCTTTGTGGTCGAAACCATGGGAGGTTATTGTGGTTATCTGGCCTTGATGGGAGGATTGGCCACAGGAGCTGAACGCGTTTATATCCATGAGGAAGGCATCACGCTGAAGGATCTCCAGGATGATGTTGACCACCTGGTGACTGGCTTTAATGAGGGAAAACGGCTGGGATTGATGATCCGCAATGAGAAGGCTCACCCGGTTTATACAACGGATTTTATGGTCCGGCTTTTTGAGGTAGAGGGCAAAGAGCTCTTCGATGTCCGCCAGGCAATCCTGGGTCATCTGCAGCAGGGCGGAAATCCAACTCCCTTTGACCGCATCCAGGGAACTCGGCTGGCAGTTGAGAGCATTGATTATCTTGTTGATAATCTAGAGAATGGAGAATACCGGCAGGGTTTCATTGGTTTGGAGGGAGGAAAGATCCATTTTACAGGTATGGAAGATTATACCCGGCTGGAAGATCGGGATTTTGGCAGGCCCAAGAAACAATGGTGGATGGATATCAGGACCATTGCGCGAGTGCTGGCGCAGCCTGGTCCTGGAAAGTGGAAGTAATAACTAATGGTCAGGTAAAAAAACAGGGCTGTATTGTCACAGCCCTGTTTTCTGTTCTGGATCGATACAGCTTATCCCGCTCAAGTATTTAGAAAAGATACTTTTCTACCTGGACATTCTCCCTGCCAAGCATATCGCGGAGCTGTTTGATGAGGGCTTTGCTGGCCTTGGTGGAGGCATTGGGAAATTCCAGCAGATGAGTCCTGTCATTCTCTATGATCTGGAAGGCAAATCGGTCTGCTCCCGGGTAGCTGATCAGCGTGCCGTAAATCTGCCGCAGCCTGAGTTTGTCCCGCATGGTATCTCCCCGATTCTTCAGGATCACTGTGATCAGGTAGGTTGAATCCTCATCCAGGGTGATATTCCCTACTCTCTCAGGTGCAGGTGGGATTGCAGGGTCTGATTCGGGTTCGGGTGTTTTCTGAGCCTGGATATACCCTTGGGCTGCAGGCCCTGTGCTTGTCTGATCTGGCAAATCGGTTTCCAGGGGAGAAATAGGAGGTACTTCCAGGGGAGGGAAATCCCCAGTGATCGCTGGAGGGGCTTCCAGGGTTTCACCGAATGGGGGTGGCACTTCCAGACTGGGATCATCGTTTTGATTAACAGGTTCAGGTATGGCTATTGGGGGTGGTGTCGCTCGGGATGTCCCTGGTTCTGTTGGGGCAGCCGCGCTGACTGGTTCAACCTGGCTGATAGTGGTAGATACCTGGTCTACCAGAACTTTCGTATCTCCACCGTTGGCGTCAGCTTTTCCGCGGACATAAATGATCTCATCAAATCGCACCAGCTCAGCATATTCCCTCCAAGTATTGGGAAAAAGGACCAGGTCAATCGTGCCCTGAATATCTTCTATGGTCGCAAAAGCCATGGGCTTCCCGTTTTTAGTTTGATGCTGTCGGATCTTAGTAACAAGGCCAGCAACGCGGACAATATCGTTATGTTTGGCTTCGTTCAGATCCTGGGCAAAATGTGTAACATGCTTTTTCAGGCTTTCCATCACAGTGCTCAAAGGGTGATCTGATACATATAAACCGATCAGCTCTCTTTCCCAGTCCAGCTGAGCCCGGCGGTTGATGGGGGTTTTCGCTTCCGGGAGCCTTATGATTTCTGTCAGTCCAGTTGTATCACCAAACATGGATATCTGGCCAGCGTCTGCGGCCTGGAAGTTTGAGGAGCTGATCGCCAATATTCGGTCCATGGATTCCAGAAGGGCCGGTCGACTGCCAAAATCATCCAGTGCCCCAACCTGGATGAGAGACTCGAGAGCTCTTTTACCTACTTTTCTCAGGTCCACCCTCCTCAGGAAGTCGTTGACGTCCTGGAATTTTGTCTGCCCCCTTCCCAGGATGATCTCTCCCACGGGACCTTCTCCCACGTTCTTCACGGCTCCAATGCCGAATCGGATGCAGTTCTCACCTGATGGGCCATCCTCGATGGTGAAATCCCAGCAGCTGTAGTTGATATTGGGGGGCAAAACTTCAATGCCCATCTGCCGGCATTCCGAGGCGTAGAGTGTAACCTTGTCCGTATTGCTCTGATAGACCGTCAGGAGTGCAGCCATATATTCCACAGGGTAATGGGTCTTCAGGTAGGCTGTCTGGACCGAGATCAATCCATAATCTGCAGCGTGGGCTTTGTTGAATCCATATCGGGCAAATTTCTCCCAGTCAGTGAAAATGTCCTCAGCGATCTGGTGATCGATCCCGCGTTCGACCGCGCCGTTGATGAATTTCTTTTTATGTTTATTCAGATCCTCGGCTTTTTTCTTGGCAACTGCCTTGCGTAGGCTGTCAGATTCCGAGGGCGTGTAGCCGGCAATAGCTACCGCGCTGTGCATGATCTGTTCCTGGTAAACGGGCAGCCCAAAGGTTTCCTCGTAGATTGGTATCAGGTCCTCGTGCCGGTAGCTGATCTCCTGGCGATTGTGCATCCGGTCAATATAATCCGGTATGAAATCCATTGGACCTGGCCGGTAGAGAGCTACCATGGCAATCACATGCTCGAGGCGTTTTGGTTTCATCTCTTTCAGGTAGCGGCGCATTCCAGAGCTTTCCACCTGGAAGAGACCTATGGTCTCACCTCGGCCAATCAGCTCATATGTCTCTGGATCATCAGTGGGGATGTTCGAAAGGGTGAATTTGACGCCGTGGCGCTCTTTGATCAACTTGGAGGTCAAAGCCATGATGGTTAAGGTGGATAAACCCAGGAAATCGATTTTCAGCAGGCCCAATTTGTCGATGACTGACATCTCGAATTGGGTGACGGTGTCGATCGGGCTATCTCCCATATTTCCAGTTGGCCGGTGCAGGGGAGAGTACTCCTCGACCGGACGGTCAGTGACAACCACGCCGGCAGCATGTGTGCCGGCATTCCGGACAGTGCCTTCCATGCCCTTGGCGGTATCGATTAGATTCTGGAGGTAGGGAGCGTCATTATAGAGCTGCCTGAATTCCGGGGATTTTTCAAGAGCTTCCTCAATGGTCATTGGAGGAAGATTGGGGATTGCTTTTGCCACTCGGTCTACTTCCTGGAGGGGAATGTCCATGACCCGTCCCACATCCCGGATAGCCGCCCTGGCTTTCATGGTTCCGAAGGTGATGATCTGGGCCACTTTATCATGACCGTATTTCTCAGCGCAGTAGTGCATCATCTCTGCCCGGCGATCATCCGGGAAATCCAGGTCAATATCCGGCATGGAAATCCTGCCAGGATTCAAGAAGCGTTCAAAGATCAGGTGGTGCTCGAGGGGGTCAATGGGAGTGATCTCCAGACAGTAGGAAACGATCGATCCTGCTGCTGAGCCGCGGGCATTGTACCAGATGTCGTTGCGCTGAGCATATTGGATCAAGTCCCAGACGATCAGGAAATAGGCATCAAATCCCATGGTGGAGATGATGTCCAGCTCATAATCAAGCCTTTTCTTGATCTCAGGATCATCAGCCCGGGACTGGTAGCGATTTCGAAGGCCAGTTTCACATAACTCGCGCAAATAGGATGAGCCAGTTTTACCTTCTGGAACGGGGAAGTTAGGCAGCCGGTATTCCTTGAATCCGAGATCCACATTACAGCGCTCTGCGATCCAGAGTGTGTTATCGATGGCTCCCGGCACTTCCGAGAAGATCGATCTCATCTCTTTGGGGGATCGAAGATAATAAGAAGAATCGGTCATTCTCATGCGATTCGGATCACTGAGGATCTTTCCGGTTTGAATGGCCAGCAGCACATCCTGGAGTTCTGCATCTGAGGGGTTAATATAATGGACATCATTGGTGGCGATGTATTTGGCATTATAGCGAGGCCCTAGATCAAGGAGAGCCTTGTTGATTTCCAATAATTCGGGAATATCATGTTCCTGGAGCTCGAGGAAGAAATTATCAGGTCCGAAGACATCGATGTACCAATCCATTTTCTTTTTAGTATCATCGAGGTTGCCTTGTTTGATGGCGCGGGGAATTTCAGCGGCCATACATCCAGAGGTAGCGATAATGCCTTCAGAGTGGGCTGCCAGAAAATCATGGTCTATCCTGGGGAAATAATAAAATCCTTCCAGTTGGGCGGCAGAAGTTATTTTTAAGAGGTTTTGATAACCAGTCTGGTTCTCCGCCAAGAGCAGCAGGTGGGATGAACGTTTGTCAAATTGCGGATCACGGTCATTCATGCCCCGGGCCGCCAGATACCCTTCTACCCCAATAATGGGTTTAATGCCTACTTGATTGGCGGCGTGGTAAAAATCCACCACGCCAAACATGGTCCCATGATCGGTGATGGCCAGGGCAGGCATGTCCATCTCCTTGGCTCTCTGGACCAGTTTCTTGATATTGCTGAACCCATCAAGAATGGAATATTCAGTATGTACGTGGAGGTGTGCGAAGGACATAGGCAATACGGCTAAAAAGTTGGTCTGAATAGGCTAATCCTATTATACGCTCGAATCCCCTGATTTCATCCCCGATGGGAGGCAAATCAGCCCACCTTACCTTAAATTTTTCTTCTGGGTAGAACCGGGCGGCACGAGAAGGTTGAGAAAGAGCATTATTCAGAAATGTTGGAAATCAATGTGCCCTTAATTGGCGAGAGCCGGGCGCGCCATACCCGACTCTCTCTAAGGAGGAGAAGAAGAGAAATTTTCCTTCTGGTAACAGTTTAGCATCCCCGCGGTTTCCCTGCATGACGGTAGTCTGACGCTTTCCCTACGCTTTCCCTACTGTACGGCAGCATCTTGAGAGGTGGTATACTGAAAATTTGCTCATTTTTTTGCCTGGGAGAGACAAATGGCAGTTACCATCTACTTGGATGTATTTGAAGCTGGATTCCTGGGACTGATCGGCCTGGTGGTATCCCCGGATGGTTTGCTGCGCCTCCGGATGAACGTGAAGGGGGAAAAGCAGTTCCTCAGTGAGAATCAGGTTTATCAGAGTGGAGCCTATGTCTTTGATCCTGAGATCACCCACCCATATAAGGTGCAGATCTCCGAGTACCTTAAGCATGAGCGAAAGGATTTTTCTTTGCCCATCGACTGGAAATTCTACACGCCTTTTCAGATGGCCGTTTTAAAGGAAACTCTGGCGATTCCCTATGGAGAAACCCGGTCCTATGGGCAGGTTGCGGCAGCTATCGGCAAACCGAAGGCTTCCCGGGCAGTAGGCCAGGCTGAAAAAAGCAACCATGTTCCTCTGGTGATTCCCTGTCATCGGGTTATTGGCTCCGATGGCAGCCTGACAGGTTACGGTGGATCCGAAAACACCGATATCAAATCCCGCTTGATCACTTTTGAGAGCAAGGGTAGATAGTACTTAGAAGGTCAATCGATCCAGATCACAGCCTGATTTTCAAGTACGGTCCATGATTTCATGAATTCCCCATTATATACGTAATATTTCCTGGCGCCGTCGAGTACCCGGATCTTGGTTTCTGTATAGGCGATCGCTATCACAGTATGTTCGAATTTCGCCACGACGGTCTCTTCTCCATCAGACGCTGTATAAGGGACCGGAGTGCCCCGTTTGACATGGCCCACAACCCAGAGGATCACCGGTCTGCCGGCAGCAATCTCAGCTTTGAGTTCATCCAGGGTCATGTGGCGGACACTCATGGCTTGAAGGCCGTATTCCCGCAGCCGCTGGGCGATCGGTTGAGCGTGAACTCCATAATCATTGGGTGGGATCTGTCCCCAGCGGCCGTAGACATCTCCCACAAAACCCAATTCGGGATTGTCATGATTCGGCAGCCCGTTAAAGAATTTGATCTCGTCGATTTCCTCACCGAAATAAGCTGCCCAGTCCACAGCTGAACGGGCTTCACATGAGAGAGGCATGGATTGCTTGTAGCCCCGGATCTCATCGATGGAAGCACTATTCGGGATAGGAGTAGGTGGAAGGCTGGTGGGAGTCATCGAAGGCAGCCGGGTTGGGGTAGTGGTCGCCCTGGTGGGGAGAGGAGTAGGCGTGGGTGTGGGACTGGGTTCCCGGGTGCCGGTAGCTTGCTTCTCACCATACTGGATTGAAGGGGGTATATCGGATGCGAATCCTTGTTCAGGCTGCTTTTGAATGAGTAAATAAACCAGAAAACTACCCAGGAGCAGGATATTAAGGCCTACCAGCATCGGTTCGCTGGAAAGGAAACCAAATACAGCTGCTATGGAAGTTCGGGATCCATCCCGGCTGGTTTGATCACCCTTAAGTGACTTTTCCATTCTTCAATCCTGGAGAGTAGGTCTACTTTTGTACTACCGAAAAAGCACCCTCATTATACTCAAATGTATTTGGGTAAGGATGGATTATAACAGCCCTGTAAGGTTGTACCTGTAATGAGGATGTTATCCGCAATTGACAAAATCAGTTCAAGTCAGAGCCCGCTTTCAAGGCTGTATAATAAACATCACGAAGACCATTGCTGGATAGGAGAACCGGGATGAATAAGAATGAATTCAGACAAAATACTATCTGTCTCGGCGTATTGGCATTGATCCTGGCCGGGTTATTGGCAGGCTGCGGGTCGCCCTTGGCCCAGGGTGAAAATCCACTCACCAAAGGCTCACCTGAGGAAATCGCCACAAATTCCCCGCCGAGCCCTACCTCGACCGAGGAAGTAAAGCCAGTGGAGATGATCCGGATCAGGATTGTATATGATAATTACCCTTATGAAGAGGGCCTGGGCACCGAGTGGGGATTTTCAGCCTTTATAACTTACAAAAGTGAGAATATTCTCTTCGACACCGGTGGTTCCGGGTCTTTGTTGTTATCCAATCTGGATGCATTGGAGATATCCCCGAGTGAGATCCAGAATGTAGTCCTCTCCCATGAACATAGTGATCATACGGGGGGACTGCAGTACCTGTTAAGTGCGGGGGCGGAACCGAATCTATATATTCCCCCTTCATTTTCATCCGGGATAAAGAACCAGTTCCAATCCCAAACCCAGATGGTAGAGGTGAGCCCGGGGATGGAGATTATCGAAGGGATCTACAGTATCGGGGAAATGTATGGACCACCCCCGGAGCAAAGCCTGGTGATCGAAACGGCCCAAGGCTTGGTGGTCATTACCGGATGTGCCCATCCGGGAGTGGAGAAGATAGTCGCTGAGGCAAAACGCCAATACGAGAAGGATATCTACCTGGTGCTGGGTGGCTTTCACCTGGGCAATGCCAGCGATGCCTGGATCAACCAGGTTATCAGCGACTTGCAGGATATGGGGGTGAAACATGTTGCACCCAGTCACTGCACCGGTGATCGTACGATCGGCATGTTCCGAAATGCCTTTGGAGAGGATTTCATCCAGATAGGTGCAGGGGCGGAGATTTCCATCGAAGGCTGAGATTGGCGTTGGGAAATCAGGATACCCACGGTATAATCTTCCTGTTCAAAAATTCAATTGGAGAGGTTCATGAAGGGTGTTATAGATCCGGCCATCAGGGCCGGTGAGCTTATGAATGCTGATCTGCATTGATCAGAAGCGACACTGCTCGCCGTGGGTGAGCGATATTTTGGAGAATTGACAGACAGGGAACGCCGTATTTCGTCTGGCTTTGCAGGCGGAATAGGTGGAACCGGACAGGAGCTCTGCGGTGTGTTTAGCATGGGCGTGGCGGTGATCAGCGCTCTCTATGGTCGGACTTCAGCGGATGAAGAAGATCAGGATTGCCAGGAGCTGATGGCGCACTTCAGACAGCGTGTCCTGGATAGGTTTGGCACCATACGCTGCAGCGAATTGAGAGAAAGCGGCTATGGTTCTGAGAATAGTGAACCTTGTTCTGTCCTGGCTGAACGGGGGGTCAGGATCCTGGTGGAGGTGATAGAAGAAGACCGCCAGAAAAAGCTCTGATGTAATTTGGAATCACGGGATACTATTACAGATTTGACTATTAATCCCCCAACAAGGGGGATTATCCTTTAAAAGCGTTTAACAGGTCTGCCAGCAGGCCGTAAGCGGTTGTGTAGGGGGAAGGATCGTCCTCGATCAGGGTTAATTTGCCCAACATATCGCTGAATATTTCCAGAATCGCGGATGTGCCGGAAATATGATAGAGAGTGGAATGTTGATCGACCATCTGTGGATGTACCACAGCCTTCAGCCCCAGGGGACTTTCGGGATCCCGGGAACATTCACAAACCAGCTTCCAGCGTTTCCCCGCAGCTGAAGAATCGCAGATCAGGTCAGGTGTCAAACCGCGAATTCCGGTGCGGTCTACCTGCTCTGGTAGAAGGGGAGTATCCATCAGCACGGTGGCCAGGGCGGCCACTTTGACTGCGGCATCCCAGCCGTCCACATCGCCGCTGGGATCTGTCTCGGCAATGCCGATCGACTGGGCATACATAATGGCTTCTTCCTGGGTTTCTCCCCCTTCCATGCGGGAGAGGATCAGGTTGGTGGTTGAGTTCAGTATCCCTGAAAAGCCCTGGATGGTTGCTCCCGGAAGCCCGCAGCGGGAGATCGCGAAAACCGGAGCACCATCCATCACGGCGGATTCAAAATAAAAGGATAGCCCTTCGCGCCTGGCCAGGCTGGTCAGTTCGCGGTAGCCATGCACAACGGGACCTTTATTGGCGGTGACGGCGTGCATGCCGGCCTCTAGTCCGCTCCTGAGGTAGCCCAGGGCTGGTTCTCCGGTTTGATAATTCACCGGAGTGCTCTCCACCAGGGCATCTGCTCCACAGGTTTCGATGAATTCCTGGCTGTCTGCGATTGGAACGCTGGAAAACTCGTCCAGTGATCTTCCCACCCGATAGGCATCCAGCACTTCCTGGAGTGGCAATCCCTGGGGGTTGATCGCTCGGCCGTGGGAACCAGAGGCGATCCCGACCACCCGGAAGCTGATTCCTGGATCTGTGGTCAGGTGTGTTTTCTTATCGATGAGGAGTTCAACCAAAGCCTGGCCGACATTGCCAAAACCAAGTAAAGCCAGCTTATATTCCGGGAATGGAGGAGGGGTAGGGGCCATAGTAAAGATCAGCCTTTTTTATGACGGGTTTTGATGGTCTGGATCTCTTTTTCAGTCAGCTCAGGGACCTCCTCGGTGGAGGTGATCCCCAGGGCTTTGCGTTGGGCATCGCGCCAGCGGTCCAGTCTGTCTGCAATTTCTGGTTCATACCCCTGACTGGATGGTTGATAGAAGTAAGTGCCCAGCAGCTCATCGGGCAGGTACTGCTGGGGAAGGAAGTGCTCCGGATGGGCATGGGGGTAGCGGTAGCCTTTTCCGTGGCCGAGGGCTTTTCCATCCCGGCTGGCGTCCTTGAGATGATTCGGAACACCGGTCCGGGCGGACTTTTCGATATGATCGTAAGCCTTAAAATAGGCTCCTGCCGAGTTGGATTTGGGTGCGGTCGAGAGATAGAGAACCGCCTCGACAATGGGATATATACCTTCTGGAAGGCCGATGAAATCAAAAGCCTGAGCGGCGGCATTGGTTACTACCAGCCCCATGGGATCTGCCAGGCCGATGTCTTCCCCGGCGGAGATGATCAACCGCCGCAGGATAAACCGGGGATCCTCACCGGCGTAGAGCATCTTGGCCAACCAATACAGGGCGGCATCGGGATCGGAGCCTCGGATGGATTTGATAAAAGCCGAAATCGTATCGTAGTGGGCGTCCCCATCCTTATCATACAGGACAGCCCGACGTTGGATGGAGTCCTGGGCGATATTCAGGGTAATATGGATGAGGCCCTTTTCACCTTGCGGAGTGGATTCCACCGCCAGCTCAAGAGCGTTGAGAGCATTGCGGGCATCACCACCGGCGACGCGGATCAGGTGGGCTTCCGCATCCGGGTCAATTTTGATCGACATTTCTCCATAACCAAGCTCTTTGTCTGAAATGGCCCGGGCCAGTAATTCCCGGATATCCTCATCGGTGAGGGATTTGAGCTGAAAGATCCGCGATCGGGAGACCAGCGCCCGGTTGACCTCAAAATAAGGGTTCTCGGTAGTGGCCCCGATGAGGGTGATGACCCCGTTTTCCACATAGGGAAGCAGCCCATCCTGCTGGGCCTTGTTCCAGCGGTGGACCTCGTCCACAAAAAGGATTGTGCGCTTCTGGTAAAGTTTGCGCAGCTCATCTGCCTGGGCGATCACCTGGCGCAGATCCGCTTTGCCGGCCATCACCGCCGATAGGCTGGTGAAATGGGATTCGGTATGATTGGCAATCACCATCGCCAGGGTGGTCTTGCCGGTGCCGGGAGGTCCCCAGAAGATCAAGGAGGAGAACAAGCGATCAGCCATGATCGCCCTGTAAAGCAGTTTGCCTTCGCCGACGATCTCCTCCTGGCCGACAAATTCATTCAGGTTCCGGGGTCGCATACGGGCTGCGAGAGGGGCTTTGCGCTTGAGGTCCTCTTCCATGGCATGGTCGAATAAGTCCATGGGATTATTCTATCACGGAGAGGGGAATAGAATTTGGGCTTGTTCCTCCTTCACCAGGTTCTACAAAAGGCACTCAAAAACATGACATTTCTCCATCTTTTTAGATTATTTTTTGGATAGTAGAATAAACCTATCTGGATTGGCCGCCCAAAAATGTGCCTGAAGTATTATTGAAATCGACCCTATCCGCACTGCAGCCAACTTGATTTTCTGGAGATTAATTTCCCAGACCAATATTTATTGTGTTATCCGATCAATAAAAAGTTTAGGGATCAGAGGAGTATGAGCTATGGAGGGAAATGTTATGGGATTCAAGATGGATCAGGCACAAGTTCCGGGATTGTTCCGGCCTGGTTTCTGGCGCAGGTTGCTGGTATTCGTTTTACTGGCTGGAGGAATACTTATTGGTACAGGATGTGTGCCTACCCAGGGGTCAATATTCGGGGGGAATAACACAGATCAGGCAGAACCTTATCAGCTTTCAGGGGAACAATCCGCTCTGATATCAGAGAATGGCTATCCGGAAGCTTTTATCCTCTTGTTTTATGAAGAGGAGGCTGCTGATGGGTCCCTGCAAACTGTTCGGCAAGAAACCTGGGAATATTACTCCTTGAATGAGAGTTATACCTTTTTGAACGGTGAAGTGGAGAGTATAGAGGACTTGAAGATCGATGAGCTGGGTACTCTGGCGCTTTTGCCGTACACACCGGAGCAATTTTCTGCACACATGGGCCGGGACGAGGTCCTGGCCGCCGCCGGGGTGGATGATTTTATTGAGGTCCCATTGGATAAAGAATACCTGGAAGATGGAAACCTGTATTATACGGAATCCCTGGCATTCGGCCTGGTGGATGGGGAGCTGCGCTACCTGGAAGCACTGGCGCTGATAGAGGAGTGAGATCCGGATGAAGATAAAGAATACAGTTTTATTGGTCATCCTCCTGCTGGGGTTGCTGCCTATTGGCTCTGCCTCAGCGGGATCACCCGCTGAAGGATCGCTGGATGGATCTATAGCCCTGCTGTTTGCCAGCCGTTCGATCCTGCTGGGCGATGTTGACCTGGAGGGAGCCAATCGGTCCCAGGGGGCGCTGATGTCGGTATCCCTGCAGGAATCGAATCAGGCCGATGAAGCGCTGGCACACCTGATCCATGCCACCAAGCAGCAGCGCAACGAGCTGAATGACAGCTGCCGGACCCTGACGGCGGCATATCGGGCAGAAGGCAAGACCTGCGAGCAGCAGATACTGGATGATTACTGCAAGGCGGAGGAAGCCAAACTTAACCAGCGCCTGGGGCTGCTGCATAAACTGCGGGGGGATAGGCGGAAAGCCTTCACCCGCATCTGGCATTCCCTGAAGCGCTCCGGGAACCGGGTCTGGACCGCGGTTGGACCAGTCGGTAGGCGGATATTACGCAACGTGGGCTCAGAAGCAGCCGAAGTTGTGCTTTCTGGCGGCAACCTCAGCAGCGGAGTGATCCGAAAATTATTCATCAAGGAGGCCCGCAATATAGGGGAGGCGGAGCTCAATCGGCTGCTGGAACGGGGGGTGGGGCGCTTCCTGGAGGGCCAGGCAGCCCTGGCGGTGGCAGCCGGTGTATCGGATTGCACAGAAGAGAAACTGGATCAGGCCCGCCAGCAGGTCGCCGGAGATGTGGGGGAGCCTGTAGCGGAAGATAGTGGGAACGAGCCTGAATCGATGAATACCCAGCCCCAAGTTTCATTTACGGGACAATTATCCCTTATATGCGACCAGTGGGTCGGGGATGCTGGAGATTCAGAGGGAATGGCTAAGCTCCCTATGAACGTTAATTTCGACTCTGGAGAGTTCTACGGCGAAGGATCTTATTCCTATGTGAAGGAAAATGCTAAAACAAGTACTAGTACTTTTGTTTACCAGGGAATAGTTTCGCAAGAAGGAATTCTAATTGGTACTTTTAATTTGACCACTACAGTCGATAATGTGGATGTGGGTTTCGTGGGTGGGAGTCTGACAGCTCTGGGGATAATTACAGAGGATGGAAGGGGACTATATCTCTATAATTATCAGGAATCTAATACGGAGATGCTGGAGTTGTTCGAAAATGGACGGGAAGCAGTTCTGAATGACCGTGCCCAATTCATGAATACTCCAGATAACCCACCAACCTGCCGATAATAATGAAGGAATGACAGGGGCCGGGAATAACTCTTGTGTTTAGGTCCCGCTGGAGAAAGAATACCTGGAAACCCTGGCTTTGATAGAGGAAGGATGAAGATGAAGATTAAGAACACAGCTTTACTGGTCATCCTCCTGCTGGGGTTGCTGCCTATTGGCTCTGCCTCAGCGGGATCACCCGCTGAAGGATCGCTGGATGGATCTATAGCCCTGCTGTTTGCCAGCCGTTCGATCCTGCTGGGCGATGTTGACCTGGAGGGAGCCAATCGGTCCCAGGGGGCGCTGATGTCGGTATCCCTGCAGGAATCGAATCAGGCCGATGAAGCGCTGGCACACCTGATCCATGCCACCAAGCAGCAGCGCAACGAGCTGAATGACAGCTGCCGGACCCTGACGGCGGCATATCGGGCAGAAGGCAAGACCTGCGAGCAGCAGATACTGGATGATTACTGCAAGGCGGAGGAAGCCAAACTTAACCAGCGCCTGGGGCTGCTGCATAAACTGCGGGGGGATAGGCGGAAAGCCTTCACCCGCATCTGGCATTCCCTGAAGCGCTCCGGGAACCGGGTCTGGACCGCGGTGGGACCAGTCGGGCGGCGGATCCTACGCAACGTGGGCTCAGAAGCAGCCGAAGTTGTGCTTTCTGGCGGCAACCTCAGCAGCGGAGTGATCCGAAAATTATTCATCAAGGAGGCCCGCAATATAGGGGAGGCGGAGCTCAATCGGCTGCTGGAACGGGGGGTGGGGCGCTTCCTGGAGGGCCAGGCAGCCCTGGCGGTGGCAGCCGGTGTATCGGATTGCACAGAAGAGAAACTGGATCAGGCCCGCCAGCAGGTAGCCGGAGATGTGGGGCAGCCTGAGATCCAAACCCAGTCAGGCCAGGGCGATAAGGAAAACGAAGAGAGTTGCCAGTCTACTGGAGGGGAGTTTGACAGTTTCTGGGAAGAAAATATATATCCTGGCCTGGTGGGAGACAATCGCAACTGCTCCAGTGGGGATGTAAATGTCTATAAAAACTGCCTCAAGGATCTGATGGTACGAGGGGAAAGATGTTACGAAGATGCACTTCTGGCCTGTGAAGCGGCATATCAAGATATTCCACAGAATATTTCAGGAACGATCGGGTTGGATGTCCTCCACAGCGAAGCGGAAAATGTGAACGCATCGATAATCATATCCAGTGAAAGTGACGCTGTATCTGGAAGTTTAAGTTATTCTCTCAAGGATGCACATCTCTGCACCATAACTATTTCAGGTACTTTCCAGGGAACATATGATGTGGCCCGGTGTTCGATGAGTGGAAATGGCGAATTAACCTTCATCTATGATGGGGTGGCCTGTGCCAGCGTGTGCGGGTCGGGACCGAATTCCGAAGTGGCCTGCCCGGTGACGCGCAGCGGCGGGACCACCTGGGAAGCTACTCTGGATGACGGTGTGCTCACGGGTGGCATCGGGGGAGCGGACTGTGATCCCGGCTGTGTGGGGTTTAGAGGGGAGCGCTGAGGAGGAAGTAAAGGGGTTATAGTTTATTTGCCGCTCAGGATCAAAATCCTTGATTAAATATGATATTGTGAAGTAAATCCCCTCCTTTAATATAAGGAGAGGATTTACTATGCAACATTTCCAGGGTTCTTCCGTATAGTAATATGGTCAACTTATCGCGGGGAAGCCTACGTTAAAGAATATCGCTGGCACTTCTGCCGCCTGATAACCTCGGAACTCGATGGCTCCCGGCGCACACTCCTCGTAAACCCTGAAGAATTGATACAATTCGACCAGGAGATAAGTTTTTCCTGAAACCGATCCACGATCCGCATATTTTCATAAAGGAGAAGAAAATGTCCATTCTCAAGAATCCTGTCCAGGCCTTTATCCGCAACTTGATCAGGCTGGTGGTCATTGTGCCACTCTGGTTGATCTTTGGGCTGGGCTTCTTCGTTCGTGCTTTTAGAGGAGCTGCCCCAAGCCAAATAATATATGGCGGAATAGCCACCCTGGTCATTCTCTGGCTGGCTAATATCCTGGCCGGGATGTTCTATATCCTGCCCCAGTGGGAGAGGCTGGTGCTTCTGCGCCTGGGTAAATCAGTCGGTACCCGAGGCCCTGGCTTATTTATCATCCCGCCCTTCATCTACTCCGTGGCCCGCATCCTGGATGTCCGCATCCAGACCTACGAGGTAAAAGCCACCAAGACCCTCACCAAGGACAATATCCCCATTGACGTTACGGCAGCGATCGAACTTGAGGTCGAGAATCCTGAAAAAGCTGCTATTGCAGTCCAGGATTACTGGAAAACCACCGAGTGGGCCTCCATGGAAGCTCTCAAGAGTACCATCGGCGGCAACGACTTGCGGCCGCTGCTCAGTGAAACAGAGCGAATTGCCACGGATCTGAAGAAGATCATTGACGCTGCCGCCTCTGATTATGGGATTAACGTTCGTGCTGTGCGCATCACCGATGTGGGCACACCGCCAAGCCTGATAGAGGAGCTGGCCGTGATCGCCCGGGCAGAGCGCTCCGCCAAAGCCAAACAGATCCAGGCTAACGCTGAACTGAAAGTCGCCACCTCCCTGGCGGAAGCCTCCAAGATCTTATCTGGAGCGGAAGGATCCTTACAGCTTCGGCAGCTCCAAGCCCTGCTGGAAATCTCCAAGGAAGAAAGCGCCATGGTGATCGTCTACCCTATGGATGGTGCGATGGGCGGCCAGATAGCCGCTGCAGCTGCCGGAAACCAGGCCCTGCCCACGCCTAATCAGCCCTAAGCATGTGGAATGCAAAACAGGATGCGGGATCCTCACAGGATCCCGCATCCTGTTGTATTTTAAGCTAGATCTAGTGGAATCTGGATATGCTGATCAGATGATCTTGTCATCTTTTCCTGCAGCCTGGCGCAGGATTTCGGTCTGGCCAACATGGTAGCTGTCGTGAAAATATAAAAAGAACAGCCAAAAAGCGACTGGCTGCTCAGGTCTGTCCCGGTATGGGGCAGAGCGCTCCAGGGAGCCCTCGGTTTCCTTTTCCAGAGCTTCCACCAGGCGGGACTGGGTTGTTTCCAGATGAGTGAGCAGCTCTGAAAGGACCAGCACTCCACCGTCTGGGCCCTGGATGGGATCAGAATCCCGCTCATAATGGTCAAGGTTTAGGCCGGGCCGGAGATCTTCAGCCCCCAATAATCGGAGGATATTACAGCGGTTGGCGAGGATGTGGCCTACCACCCAGTTAAGGCAGTTAGCCCGAAAGGGCAGCTGGATCAGGCTTTCCTCGTGAGTGAGGCCACCAGTCTGCATTTTGATGATTTCCAGATTGCGCCCATAGGCGTCGGCCAGATTCTGCAGCGTGATCATGGGAAGGATTCCTTTAATTGGTTTTCAGGCTTTTTTTGTCTTACGGGCCGAGAGGCCTTTAGTGCGTTCGATGAATTCTTCTATATCCATAGCCTGGATGCTTTCTCCGATCAACTCTAGGGGAAGGTCATCCAAATTCCGGAATCGCACACAGGATTTTCCCACGTCATAACGCTTCCCGGTTGCGCGGTATTTACTCTCAAAATCCTGATTAAGATCTTCATCCATATAAATACCGGTCAGGTAGACTGCCATGTGATTCTTCTGGTTGGCCAGGGCGGCATACATCAGCGGTTTCTTGTTGTAGGTGTCGGGAAAGACCTCCAGGGGAACCTGGTATGTGATCATGCCCCAGTTCATGGTCTCCTCATAACCTTCAGGAATATTTTCCAGGATGGTCTGGCGGACCTTGGTGATCGCCTCGCGCCGCTCCTGCGGCAGCTCAGACAGATAATTCCTCAATGGTCTAGGGCTGTGGATTTCATGGTTGCCTCCTCTACCAATAAAATAGTGGAAACGGGTTCCCGTTTCCACTATTATACATATTCAGGGCAGAATTGGATCAGCTGTAGCGGTATGCCCGTAGGGCCAGACTGGAAAACGAAGTCAGAGTGAGGAATAGCAGGAGAGGAAACCATAAAACGCTCAAGATCCCTCCCTGCTGGGTGATCTGAATTCGGTAATAGATAGCCATCACCGGTAGGGAAACCAGCAGGGCGGTAAGGCCGGCTCGGGCCAGGTCCTGGAACTGTTTTTCATCCAGGTCCGGGCTTGGTAATCCCCAAAAACGTCGCAGGATCCAGAGCGCCAGGATCACCAGGTAGGGGGAGATGATCAGCAGACTAGTAATGCCAACCACCATTTGCAGCATCCGACTTGACATTCCGGAAAACATGCCAGCCAGGATACCAGCCAGCCCCAAGATTCCGCAAATGACCCCGGTCGTGTGCAGCGTTAAGAAGAGCACCTCGTCTTTTATGGCTTGTTCCTCAGCCAGGGTAGCTCCCTTGAGGTTGCCCACCAGGGCGACGGTTCCCAGCCCCAAACTGAGCAGATGCAGTCCGTAGCTGGCAAAAAGGATACTCCACTCCCCCCGGGTTTGCAAACCGGCTTCGTATTCATTGCCAATATCGGAAAGCAGGGTAATGTCTCCCAGGATCATCAAGCCGGAAATGATACCCATTGCAATCGCAGCGACTATCAGGAAGGATGTCTTTTTGTGCTTGATCAGATGGGCAAGCAGGGCGAGCACGGAAAATAGCTGATAAAAGGCGATGACGATGATGTTAAGCGCAGCAACGATGCCATAGGTTTCCCAGTTGGGCTGTTCCTCAAGCAGCTGGGTCACCTGGGGATATAGTATGGAGAAGATCACCAGGTTGAAAGCTGCGGCGACGGCAGCCAGGAATCCTAAACTGAGGGCGGTGAGGTGCAAGCTTTTAAAGAAACGAGACATGGAGAGCTCCTGAATGGGATAGGATCAATCTTCCTGGATGAAAAAGACCTCATCAAGCGCAAGGCCAAAAAAACGGGCGATCTTTAGGGCCAGCAATGTGGAAGGATTGAATTTTCCGTTTTCAATGGAATGGATGGTCAGACGAGTGACACCAACTGCGTTGGCCAGCGCCTGCTGGGAGATATTGTCGTGTTCAAAACGCAGTCTTTTGAGATGATTGCCGAGTTCCACGATTCCTTCCCTTAACCTAAAAGTATAGTTTACTATACATAATATATAGTAAACTATACTCCTTGTCAAGGGGAGAAATCCTTATGGTTGGGATGAATATACTTCATCCTCAAGGATTATTTTTCGGCTCAGGCAGGAATCCCTGCCAATGGAATGGAAGGTCAGGTTGCCATTCCGGAATCTCCAGCGGTAGGCCGCTTCACCGGGATGACCGGTGCCTTCGCAGTGGCTATCAGACAGCCAGGTGATCTTATCGCCTTCCAGGTGATAGGTTCCGGAAGTCAGTAGCTCTCCGCCGAATATTCCCGTCCAGCTGCCATCGCTTTGGAGATCAATGACCCAGGTCTGGCCTTGATGTGCGGTCACAAATTTCCCGGGTTGAAGTTCCTGGGTGGATCCACAGCCAGTAATTCCGGCCAGAATGAAAACCAGAATGAGAAGGGGATGGGGTTTTAACCTGCGGTTCATCTTTTTCACCCGAGATCGATTTTGGGAGACTTTAGTCCCTGGTTTAACAAGTGATATGGTAGAGGCCGAGCAGCTTTTCCCCGGATTTATTCCAGGCTTTGACCGCTGCAGGTGTGGTCAGGAGGGTGACCGGGCAGTTCTTCTCTTCGAAGAACGACTTCGCTTCGGGGGAGAGGCGGACCCGGCCGAAGTGACCGGCACCGATCAACAATCTTTCCGCTCCATCCTGGTAGATGTATTCCGCTTCGGCCAGGGAGATGGTATGGGAGGTGCCGTAGATTTCCTTGGAGAGTTTCTTTTTACGTTTTGTGACCTCCCCGTCCAGGCGGATGAGGATATCATGCGAGATCCTCTCATCTCCTACATCGATCCAGCCAAAACCAGTTCCAGACAGGGTGGGTTTCATGGGCCACCTCCAAATAGCACTGATGATTAGCGGTAATCCTCCCTGGCGGGTTGGAAGGCGTCTAATAGCCGGCAGTCAGTGACCGCCCGGCCGCTGTGGGGCACATCGCCGGGGATGACCGCCACCTGGCCGGGGACTAGAATCCGGCTTTCCCCGGCAACGGTAAGCTCAAACTCTCCCTCCAGCACATTGGCGATCTGCTCGTGGGGGTGGCTGTGCTCCGGGAGCGCGGCGCCGGCCTCGACTTCCCAGTAGGCCAGGGTCATTTTTTCGGCGTGCACAAAACGAGCCCGGTAGCCGGGTACAATTTCTCTTTCAGTGATATCGTTCAGATCTTGAAAGTACATCAGGTATCCTTTTGAACCATTTCTCAAATTATAGACCTTAACTCAGCAGAGAGCTACCGGCCTGGACCAGAAAATACAGCCCTAATCCAACCAGGAGGGTGCCTGAGATCAGGCTGAGTATACGACGCGCACCCGGTCCGACTAGGAGGGCCTGGCCGATGAGGTAGATCAAGAGCAGAGAGATGCTGATCAAAGTGATGTAAAAGGAAAGCAGCAAAGCCAGGGCCATCCCGGGTCCTGCCTCCCAGGCGGCTAAAACAGCTGGACCCATCACCAGGCTCCAGCCCAGGTAAGGGTTGGGGTTGAGGAGGTTGATCAGGGCTGCCTGGCCGATGGTATTGGGCGTTGAGGCGGGGTCCGCGGCAGGAGGAGGTTGATCTCGCCGGCTGTTCTTGAAGGCTGTCCAGGCAAAAACCAGCAGGACTATCCCGCCAGCCAATCCCAACCAGCTTCGAAAGCTGACGGGCAAGGCCTGGAGCAGGAGAAGGGATACCAGGGCGATCGGCCCGTCACTTAATAGGGGGGCAAATGCAGCCGGCAGGGCTCGCCGCCAGCCCCCTTCTGCTACCTTGGCGATAAAAAAAGCCTGCAGGGGACCTGGCTGCAGACCGGCGCTGAGCGCGTAGCTGATCCCTACCAGCAAGGTGCTGAATAACTCTGGCATAGTTCTAATCTCAGATACATCCGTTTTCGGTTTGTCCGGTAACCGGTTATGGATTATTCTGATGGGGAGACTGTGAGATTTGGTGATTTGGTGACACGTTAAAGACGATTACTTCCAGTTTTTCGGAATCTTTATTCAACGAGGTTTTTAATTTTCAATCTTCAATTTTCAATTTTCAATTGTCTCTGTGAACAAGTTCAGTCTTGACCGGGGGCTTAAGCAGCAGATACGCACTCAGACCCAAGGCTACAAGAACCAGTGCGATACAGATCAGGACCACTCCGACATATCCCAGCGATTCCAGCATTCGGCTGACCATCTGGGTCCGCCAGCTGTCCCCCCCTGAGCCAGTCCCGACCTGGGGAATGGTCCACAGGATGGCAGCTACATAAGCAGCCGATCCGAGCGTGAGCAGAGTGGATAAAACCAGGCGGAGAGCATTGCTGGAGGATTTGGTCTGGATCATATAGTCAGGACCCAGCTTGGAGGTCAGGACGCCTAATATGGCTCGAGCTTTGTCTTCGTCCTCAAAAGGCAGCCGCAGGGAATGTACTCCCGGACCGTCAAGATATTGGATGATCAGGGCTGATCCGGAATGTTTTACGGCATGGATCGAGTCTTGAGAGATGGATTTTAGATCGGAGAGATGCTCTTCCGGGAGTTGGCCTTTTTTTAGGGCATCCCTGACTACAGGAAGGGCTGCTTGGCTGGTATAAGCCTGGATGATCTGGATGCCATCCAGCAGGGTCATATAGATTCGGGATCCTTTCTTGAAGAGAAATGCCTGCACAGGATAACCCAGTACGATGCCTGAGTCGGTTTGATCAGGAAGGTCCCTCTCCGGCTTGGTCTCTGGTTCGGGAGGGCTGACAAGCATTTTCTCCAGGGTTTCCCTGGCGAGCCGGTTATTTGGATTGATGCGCAGTACTTGCTCCAGGCAGGTTGCCCGTTCATTCCGCTGGACCAGGCCTGACATCACCCACCAGGCTCTCTCGCTGTCCGGGTTCTCAGCCAGGTAGCCTCTCAAGATCTCAAAACCTGTTTTGGTGTCTCCAGCCTGGATAGCTGATTCAGCTTGCTGAATTTCCTTGTACATGGCATACCTCCCCTGATTTTGCCCTGAATATATTGTACTGCTTTTTTTAGTCCGGGCAGGTTGGTTCCCAGACAAAATGGTCAAAAGACCCGGCTATGAACTCATTCAGCTCAGGGATCTCGTTCCCCCGGCAGCCCCGAGGAGAGTGAGGATCAGCAGACAGAGGGTCGCGGTTCGGGTTCTGAATCTCATTAGTCGACGGTTCCTTGGGGTTGTGTTCTCAGTATAAAGAATTAGCTGACATGTGTCAAATCCCATCCTGCCAGGGATGTAAGGATGGATGGGGGGCCGCTGGTGTATTGATGGAAAGGTCTGAAGGGGAAAGAGAAACGAGCCTGCTGAGACAAGCAGGCTCGTTCAGTAATCAGCCCTCAGTCTGCGGTCTTCCGTTTCCGGTCAGCGGATGAGAATCAATCGCTCTTCTCCCACTTCAAGAAAACTGCCGGCAGCAAGGCCAGGGCGGTGACCCCAGCGGCGATCCAGAAATTATCGGTGATCACCCGTTCGGCGACGATAGTGCCAATCCGGCCGATTTCAGCGAAGTCCGCATCAGGAGGCATAAGCCGGGTGCTGAGGATCTGCATCCGCCGCAGGCCAATGGTGGTGATGCCGGAAACGCCCACGGTCATGCCTACCAGGCGAAAGATGATCACCAGGGCGGAACTTGTGCCGCGGTGTTCAGAGGGGGAGGCGTTGATCACAGCAGCCGCGATGGGCGCCATGGTCAAACCCAGGCCGATCCCGGTGAAAGCCAGGTGGATCCCCATGGTCAGGTAAGATACCTCACTGGTCCAGCCAGTCATGAGGATGAACCCACCCACAGCCATGACCAGCCCCAGCAAAGAGGGAATGCGATAGCCCCGTCGTTCAGCGATCCAGCCCCCGGGTACTGCAGCCAGGGCCATGGGCACGGTCAGGCCGGATAACATCCAGCCGCTGTCCCAGGCGCCCTGTTCCGGGGTGGAAGTGATCAGGGAGTTGATGAAGAGGGGTACATTGGCAATGGCAACGAAGAGAGCGACGCCAATCAAGAAATTAGCGAGGCTGGCAGGACGGTAGTTCTGCTCTTTGAACAGAGAGAGTTCTATCAGGGGATACCTGGCCCGGGATTGGCGCCAGATGAATAGCAGCAGGAAGACCAGCGCCAGGCCCACGGCGGGCAGCGCGTAGGGCGGCAGGCTGGATAGCTCCTCCAGGCTGGCGGCGCTGGAGGTCTCTCCCCCGGATCCAAGGGCAATATTGAGGATCGATAAGGCAATCGCGATCAGGACAGCGCCCAACCAGTCCATCACCCCTCTTTCCACATCCGGTTTTCCTTCTTCCAGCAGGAACCGAATCAGGAACCAACCGATCACCACTATGGGTATATTGAGCCAGAAGATGGTCTGCCAGCTCCAGAAGCGGACGATGATGCCTCCATATAAATGCCCAACCACCCAGCCGGCAGTGTCCACTGCAGCGATCACGCCCAGCGGTTTGGCCCTCTTCCCTTTCGGATAGAGATCGCCCACCATGGCCATGCCTACAGGGACCATGGTGCCGGCCCCGAAAGCCTGGATCATACGGGCGCCAATCAGGATATATAAGGAGAGAAAGTTGATGTCCGGCCGGCCGCTGGCCACCAGGTAATAAACCCTCAAAACCAGGCGGGTGGGCCAGGTGTGGGCCACAGCCGCCAGGTAGGAGCCGATCCCGAAGATCACCAGGGCAGCCAGATAGACTTTGCGGCGGCCGTGGATATCTGAGAGCCGGCCCATAAAGGTCATCGAGACGCTGTAGGCCAGCAGGTAGCCGGTCACGATCCAGGCGGCATTGTCCATGCCGGTCTGGAAGGGGATTTCCAGGTCGATTAAAACATGGGGCAGGACCGCTGATACGACAGTCAGATCAAGGGCGCCGATGAAGATCGGGATCGAGATCAGTGCTACTTTGAATCCCGGCGATGAGGTCCATTTTTTCATGGGAACCTCAGGGCGCTGTGATCGGAATAGCTGTGCCGAAGTTCCAGAAGTCGAAGGTCCATACTATGGAGCCCTCTTCCCCTGCGGATGTGTCGGTCAGGGTCACTCTGTGAACCTCGTTGGAGGATGTGTCCATCCACAGATCGCCCTTCATTGACTCGATATTGATCAAGCCTTTGCTGATCTCCTGGATCACCTCTCCCGGCAAAGTGCCGCTGAGATGGGTAAGAGTCAGGCCGGGAATGGTTTCAAGCTCTTCCTCGCCAACCAGGACCAGATCAGCCAGGCCGTTACCCAGGCTGGGGAAGAATCCTGATTCTGGATCGAGGTATTGGGTTGGTTTAAAGAGGTATTCATCAGGCAGCTCCTGAAAGGCACCAGTCAGGGGATTGCTGGCCCATTGGATATCCTGCAAACTGATTACAGTGATCTCTGTGAGCATGCCCAGAGCATTGATGGTCACAGTGGTCAGAGCCTTGTCCGGACGGACATAATGGCCTTTTGCATCACTGAATTCGACAACCTGATCGGGATCCAGGTAGATTACAGGGCCAATCTGGGTGATCTGGAACTCGAAGCCGGGCAGGGCAGCCATATGGGTCACCCCATTGGCGAGCATTGTTTCAGGGGTGATCACTTCCTCCCCAGCCGCGCCGCAGCCGGCCGACAGGATAGCCAGGATCAACATGAGACTGAGATAGGGCAAAACACGTTTCATGGTCTTCTCCTTCAAATGCTAGCGGGTTTAAGGTATGAGTAAACACCAGGGTTCGTGTATATTAATCTTAACACCAAAAGACCAGAGAAGGAACGATGTCCATTGACCGGGTTGCGGGATCCTTCAAGGATCCCGCAACCTGGGTGAAGATCAATCACTTACAAGCAGGGCCTTGGCAAATTTACCCTGGAACTTTCCCACCCAGCGGGCGATATGCATGCTGGCTGTGGACAGCCCAATTCCCAGGAAGCTGAACAGAGGGGTCAGATAATCCGGCAGCTGCCAGATCACGTCTCCATCGATAAATGTCCCGATCGGCAAGTTGAATACATAAGCCAGGATAGGGGAGAGGATCAATGCCAGGGAGACCGAGAGCAGGACTACCATAACCGTGAAGTAGATGATGCCAATCGGCAGCATTAGGATCATGTAGATCCAGGAAAGCCAGGTGGCTTTGCCGGTCAGCAGGATCTTCAGGCGCTCCACCCAGGGCAGGTTGCTGTCAGTGAAGGAAGCCCGGCGGGGCATTCTCTCACCTAAGAGGGCTTCCACCAGACGGCCTTCCAGGAACGCGATCCCCCGGAAACTGAGCAGGAACAGGATCGTGATGGGGATGCCGATGATCAGCACCATCACGCCCAGGGAGGTGGAGAGACCAGTCACCGCCCAGGAGAAATATACTGTGCCAGTGATGATCGAGATCAGCATATAGACCAGGCCGCCCCAGGCTTTAGGATCGGCGTAAACTCCAAAGAAACCTGGATATGACTTAGCGGCTGGGCCGGTCCCGTTGGCAGCAGCGGCTACCCTGCGGGCTGCCGGAGTGGCAGCCAGGGCGGGAGGCAGGTTGACTTCCCAGTTTTTGTAGGCTTCGGCGATCTCTTCAGCCTCACCGTATTCAGCTATGATGGCCTGGATTGCTCCCGCTTCAGCGTCAGCATCAGCTTCGGTATTTTCCAACGCTGTACGCAAGTGCTCCTCGGCATCAGCCAGCGCATCCTGGACCGTGGCTTTGTCCGCCCCGCGCAGGGCGGTCTTCAGGTCAGTCAGATATGATTTGATAAGTTCGTCTGCGGTTCTCACTGGTAATCACCTCCCAGTACTTTGTCAACAAAGGTTTTGGTATCCTGCCAGATTCTGGTCCAGGTTTCCAGGACCTCATGGCCGAGTTTTGTTGTTTGATAATAGCGCCGGGGTGGCCCGGAATCAGACATCTCCCTTTCGCTGGAGAGCAAACCCTGGCTTTCCAGGGAGCGCAGCACGGGATAAATGGCGCCTTGTTTGACCATGACGCCCGGGGAGTCGTCTTCCCCTGCGCCGACCAGTTTGCCGATCTGGTAGCCGTAAAGCGGCTCACCAGATTGGGACAGGATGCTCAGCAGGGCCAGGCTAACCGTTCCGGCACTGAGCTCCTTCTGGAATTTCTTGTGGGTTTCCTGTAGATCGACCAACTTTGTCCCTCCTTTGAGTCTCTGAAGGATTGTTTCCCTCCAAGGGATTTAATCCTTATAGTATCAACTCCAATGTATATTCTACTTCATACTAGTATGAAGTTAATACTACAATAAAGTGGAGAGTATGTCAAGAGGGTTTTTTAATCAAAAGAGACGAAGTCTTTTTAAAAGACTTCATCTCTTGAACGAAAGGGGGATTCATGTAGTTAAGAATCGTTCTGCTCGATCGGATGGAAAGCGACCATGCTGCTGTCGGGTGGGGTAAGGATGAACTAAGATTCCTGGTAAGAACCTTGCTGTTTCTTCCAATACTTCCAAAGGGTTACTAAACCGATGATTAAACATCCAGAAGCCAGATAATAGATTGAGGACTGAGCTCCAAAAGCCATCAAGGAATAGCGGAAATGGCCAATAAAGGTGTTACGAAGCCAGACCGGGAAGCCAACAAAGATTGAAAGGAATTCTCCAACGACAAATAACCCGGAGAGAATAAATGTTCCGGCAACGAATCGACTTGGGGAAAGATGACGTAATGCAAGCCAGGCTAATAAGAGGATTCCAATGACAACGCCTAGAGGGACTATTGCTGAGAGGATTATTACAGGATTAAAGTTGAAGGTATCACCTGCGGCCCGGCGAAGTTGGTTAATGGAGCTATCAACAACAAAAGCGAGGCCATATGCCACAGATAGGGAAACGATCGTGATCAGCACAGGGGACTTGAGAACTGTTTTCACAGATTTGTTATTCATGGCATGATTTCTTTAAATCCAGGCTGCCTGCCAATCAATGAAAATCCATATTGATTGAATAATTTGGATACCCTCTCATTTTTTTGGCTAAGAAGCGGAGTATCCTAACAATCACATTAGTTGACGATAGAAATCTCGCTCTCCAATTCAAGATCAGTCTCTGTTTGTTCATCATTATCTCCCTTTTGACCCTGATCAGTGTATTCTTTTACACTTTTCCTCCTGGGATATATTATCGTTGATGGGTGTTTGATTATTGTGGAAGAAGGCGTTTAATCAGGTCTCAATTCAGCTATACCCGTATGAATAATTGCATATTTGGTTTTAAATGTGACTCGTAGTCAATAATCCCAACCTGAGATGTCCTGTTTGAGAAAAGCGATGATATATCCTGATCAAGTCAGGCCATTCTTTCCAGACTATTTTCTTATTCTGACAACTTGAAAGGATCTGAATATAAGTGACTTAATTAGAACAGTTTTCTTATCAGCTGGATTTTAGAAAACCTTTTTCTTCCGAAATGTATGAAAAATGAACAGGATTTGTGATTCTGATACACATTTAATCTATAGATAACACGCTACTTCCATTTTAGAATTATAGAATTAATATTGGTAAGAATATTCTAGGGAGATACTGATGGGGTTTGGAATATGCCCAAATTGTGATGAGAAGGTGATTCTCGAAATTGAGCCGGAGATTGGAATCCAGGTTGTTTGTGAAACCTGTCTGGCTGAATTGGCAATAATCTGGCTGAACCCTATCGAGCTGATGTTCAGCGATTATGAAGAGTATAGAAAATACCCGGACGAACCTGAGTTCGAAACATTTCAAAAAATAAAAAAGGTCAATAAAGGAGGTAAAGATGGCAACGGGCACAACCAAAAAAAGTAGCAAAAAAACCACAAGCTCGACAGGTAAAAAGAAGAAGTAAGGTAAGCCAGCTTTACACTGGCAGCAGATAGAGTCTTATAGAGCGATCAAAGATATGTTAATTGGTCGCTCTATACTTATTAATTGTTACTGGCCAGATTCATGATTTATTGATCCAGGTACATAAATAATAACCGCTGATATATAATATAAAGATGGATATTGACTATCTGGATTTCGCTCCTAGGATTCTGGAGGAGGATTAAATGCAAGTCTTGTTATTTGCATTTCACCCGGAAGAATCTGCCATCCTCTCTGTTCTCTTATCTCAAGCAGGGTTTGAAGTGCATTTGACCAAACACCTGAAACCATTTGTTGAGAATTGGCCCGAACAACCCCTTGATCTGATTTGTGCGGCTTTAAATACAGAACACGACAAGGAGCTCAGTGCAATCAGGCAGTTTCGTGGGCAGACTGTTGTCCCCATTGTAGTGATCATAGAACCCGTATCTGAGGATGCTGAGATAGCTCTCTTGGATGCAGGTGTAGACTTGATCATCACCAGGCCTTTTGGATTCAGGTCATTGATAGCAAAGATCAGGGCACTGCAAAGACGGACATCCGGTTTGCCTTTTCATAGCCTTCCAGTCATGAAGAAGGGATCCATTGTATTGGATCCAAGTAATCGAACTGTAAAGGTTATGGATAATGACGCCCAGAAGTTGACCCAGCTGGAATTCAGGCTGCTTTATGTGCTAATTACCCATCCAGGTCAAATCATTCCCACGAATAATATTGTCGAACATGTTTGGGGCTACAGCGGGGAAGAAAATCGCGAATTAGTGAGGGGCTTGGTTCAAAGACTCAGATCCAAAGTGGAGATTGATAAGCGTAACCCGAAATATATTATTACAGAAAGAGGTATAGGATATACATTCAATTCGGGAGACTGAAAATCATTTTTTATCAATCATAACCAGGTGCGCAATCCAGTTGAATATCTGTCCATCCACATCTCCGGAATCAGGTAGTGACCAGCCCTACCTCTCCATCTCGTGAAACACGAACTGGCGAATCCCTGGTTCCAATACCAATGCGTGAACCGGCCCAAATGATTGAACCTGTCCATTCAAGGAAACTGCCAACTGCGTACTATAAAAGACAGAGACGAAGTCCATCATAATGACTTCGTCTCTTTTTTTATTGGGCATGGTGATCACTCGCTGGTTGTGACCCGGCTTGCGATCAAGATCGGCTGATTGGGTGAGGCGTCGTAGTACTCGCTGAACAGCAGGGCTTGCTCCGTATCATATTCCCCGAGGTCCATAGCCCAGCGGTAGGAGATGGATTGGTAGAGCAGCTCTGCCTCAACAGTAAATGGTCCAGCGGCATCGCCCACATCAATCTGGAAACTCACCACATCTCCCCCAGCACTGAAATCCTCGTCTGTATAAGCCCCACCTTTGGGTTGGATATCCTGACCAGCAGTGGCTTTATCAAAGCCGGTCGGAAGCAGGCGGTTATCCTTGAAGTACGTAGAAGCCGCCAGCAGAACGGTGGTCAATTGATCATCCACATCTGAAAGGATGGTCTCGTAGATCTGGACCTGATCAGGAGCTGTGATCAGATCATAATGGGGCTCGAATTCCTGGTCCAGCTGATCATTGGCATTGCCCAGGATCGCGCCATCCACGCTGTACCCACCAGATTCAAATACCACACTCCCGCTCCCGTCTTTGACGGTGACGTGCAGCCAGGTCCGGCGGGAAGGGTATCCGGTGGGGAATTTGTGGCCGGTGAGGATAGTGCTGGTGACATCAAAAAGGATTGTGGTCCCTTCGACTTCTGGTGAGGAGATGGCCAGTTCAGCTGTTTCAGTTCCCAAGAAGGAAAGTGCCCGTTCGATTGCCGGGTCCAGCTGTTCCGGACCTGCCTGGACACCGAGTTCGCCGCCATAGTTATTCAGCACCCCCAGCAGATAGGCATTTCCACCTACAAAGCTGTGTTGGGCAAAAGGAGCCCGCGGCCCCGCGGGGCCCATATTCGACAGGATCACAGCCCCCTCAGCCGGCGGCATATGGCAGTCCTGGCAGGTGGACCGGGTGGCGTGATCAGAATGCAACCACTCGCTGTAGGGTGTTTGTTCCGGGAACCAGTCATCGCTGAAAGTCCCATCTTCAGTCACGTACTGGGTGTAGAGGTTATGGCAGGTGGCGCAGATCTCCGATTCGAGCAGGTGTTCACTTTGGGTGGACACGAACCCGGATGACATGGCCATCATACGCTGGCTCATTGGTTGCAGGTTGAAGCGGCCGAATAAAACCCTTTCCCCCATCGGTAAATCCAAATTGATCCCGAAACCGCCGCTGAAACTTGAAAACTCTCCCAGGTTTTGATCAAGGATCTGATGGCAGGCGGTGCAGGAAACGCCATCCCGGGCCAGATTGCCCAGCGGGTGCTGGGGATCAAGAAAGCCATCAGTTCCAAAGATGAGGCTGTCACCCCCCGCATGGATATCACTGGTATGAGCCATAGGCATATGGCAGGTGCTGCATTTGGATTGGATGGCCGCGCTGTATTCCGGGAAGTTGGCGATGTTCATGCTCACGCCTGCCAGGTAATAGGGATCCACAGCGGAATTTGCCATCATCGATCCCCGCCAATGCTCTCCGATAGAGACATCGTTTCCGGCCTCGTCGATATGCTGCCTGTGGCAGACCACACAGTTGCCTGAGGCGACAAAGAACTCGTTTTTCCCTGTCAAATAGCCTTCGTCTTTCGCGGGAGCGTGTGGCCTGGGGGCCTGGGTTGGTTGGATAGGGTCGTCTTGCGGGGCTTCAGTGGGCGGGAGGCTTCCCGCTATCGTCGGGGCCCCGGTAGGGACCCGGGTAGGTTCTGCCTGGGCAGAGCCGCTGCAGGCCACCCCGAGCCCGGCCAGGCCAATGATTAACAGGGTCAAGATGAATTTCTTGTACATGGCTGTTTCCTTCAAGGATTTAGGTCCACCTGGTTGCTGAGTGTGTGTTAATAGTATATCCCTTTTGGTAAGCCTACCAGCAAATCAGCCAGGTTGATCCCAAGTTGTATTTATTTGACATCACGGCTGATGGTAATACCTTCTGCCTGGAAAATGGGACTACACCTTTGATCTGATCACCCTGCTTTTTCCGCTTTTTTAGCTTCATTCAGACATTTCTTCCCTCAATTTGGATCTCTATTCAATAGCAGACAGGCCTTCCATAACATAAAAAGCATGATGATAGCCCGATATGCCAACATACCTTAAAAATTGTTGACAGTGCCTCATTTCTCATGCTACAGTACTGGTACTCCATTTACGTCGGAAGGACAGTTTGCTCCTGCATCGGGTATCAGGAGGAGTGGGTTTTGGGGGTTTACCCGGTCCTGGACAAACGGTCTGTGAGGTGGGTTTTCTAGAACTACGAGGTGTATGCGCTGCCCGCCAAATCATCACCTCCGCGCTGCTGTCTGGTGTCCCGACGCACCAAATCAAGGACTAAGTCCGCTCCAAGGGCTTAGTCCTTATGATTTAAAGAGATCGGCAAGCCAGGTGGGAGTTATGCCTTATAGCTTGGGGGATATAAATATGTTGGGGGTATTGCCTATGCTATAATGAAAAAAATGCTTGATTGAAACTTAGACGTAACCTTGCATAATGTGTTGGAAACCAAAATTTATTGGTTGGGAAAATACACAGGATTGTGAGGTTATTTTTATACGTGTAGCTTGAGATAAGTCCATATAACAAAACCAACTGCATTATAGATATCATTATTGAGACACTTCATAGTCGTAAGAAGAATTCAATACAATAAAATCATTTCCATCATTTAACTAGAATACATTCTTATAGGAAATTGTGAATAAAACCAAGCAATCTTCTCAGCAACATTCAATTATCCTGGTATCATTACTATTGCTTATTATTAGCACCAGCTGCATTTTTGGGTCACTGCTTGATAATCTCATTAATCCTCTAGCAGCTGATACATCAAATCCAGTCAGAATAAAATCAACCCAACCTCGAATATCCCCTACCCCTTCTCCAACTCCCAGTGACCTGGAACTATTTATGCATCTGCAACCAGAAATCAGCCAAGCTATCTACCTGCAGCAAGTCGAAGGAAATTGCGTCGATGCCATACCACTGTGGAATAAAGTCCTTGATCAACTTCCAGATTACGCCAAAGGTTATTATTATCGAGGGTCCTGTTTTTACTTACTTGGCTCTACAAGTCAGCTTTTTGAAGTCATTAGTAGTGATTTTTATTCTCTTGGTTATGCCGATGCGATCAAGGGCCTTCAAATTGGCCCCGAATCCGGTCATTACTATGATCTCAAATTCGCACTCGAAGGTCGTTTAGGAGTATTGGAGGATTTTCGGATTGATCGATTGGAGTGGTATTCAACCGCTATCGGATCTCATCTTCGAGCGATTGACTTAGGTTTAAGAGACATCGGGGGCAATCGAGGCATAGGCTTCGAATTGATAGAGAACCTGCGTTGTGATGAAGCATTAGCCTATTTTCAGGAACTAGAATCGATCATGGATCCAGATTTCTTGCCAAGTGCAGGTATACACACCGGTTATGCTGAAAGCTATTTGTGCTTAAAGGATTATGACCAGGCGCTAGATCATATCAACCTTGCTCTAGAACTGTATCCAACACCTGAAAGAGAGTTCACAAAAGCACTGATTGACCTGAATTCTGGAAATTTGCACGAGGCTTTGGAGTTGCTTAATAAAAGTATTGATGAGAAACCAGAACACCATGGCAGGCGCTACTATCTCCGCGCGCTTATCCATTACGAATTAGGAAACCCTGAACTTGCTTTGCCTGACCTTGCCAGAGGCCAACGTAATACCTGGGGTGATTATCTTGAAAGATCATATGTCTTGGGTCGAATAGCCTTAGACAAGGGAAATGATTTAGAAGGTATTGATCACGTTAAACTAGCAGAAGCATCTCTCTTTATTCATGAAGTGCCCAGGATTTATGATCAAACGGTATCACTTCTAGAGGATTATCATACTGAACCTCTCTATCCTACCCCCACACCAGATAATCAACCAACCTTGACACCAATATCACCATACAGCGATCAAGCATATTTCACTCCTACACCTGCAACAGATCATTCTCGTTTCACACTGGCAAATTACAGTGGTACAGGAATGATCTATTTTGAGGATTACGCAAGAATAGGCATATCATTTCGTCCAAATCAACGTGTTGAGATCGAAGAAGTTTACTCAATTATTGTTCACGTAGATCCCGGTCCGAGATCACAAGAAGACCTTGGCCTATCTGTTGAATGTGTCTCGCTCGATGGAATTTGGAATACTCCTCAACATCCTATGGAATTCGAAGACTTACATTCTGGACCTAATATTATTGCTGATATAACCCATTGCGTTGATAGCACAGGTTTCATGAATCTATTATTCTGGAATATTAGCGGCAGTCCTATTTCCCTTAAAAATATCGGTATAGAGATTGATGCTGTCCGCCCAAATTAATAAGAGAAACCGAAGTAACACAATTTCATATCCCATTAAGAGTACTTATCAGAATAATCCAGTCACATCTTTCCATTTTTATCCTTACAGAAACTTTAATCATCAGAATTCACTCACTTAATCATATACAATCAATATGGTGATATTCATCTTTTCCTTATTCGTTCCCCCTTTTAGGAATTTCTAGTCATACTAAGTAAAGGTCATGCCTGATCAGGATCTATCCTAACAAAGGTGTTCTACAATGGAGATCAAATCTCTCATTTCCTCAGCAATTCAAGCTATCAAGGATAATGATTTGGACACAGCCAGGCGATTGCTTTCCCAGGCTGTCAAAACGGATCCAGAATCTGAAGCTGCTTGGACCCTGTTGGGCCACTGCCTGGAGAATCGAGAGAAGAAGATCTACTGCTTTAGGAAGGCCCTCAGCATCAACCCGGAAAACGAAACCGCCCAGCGTTTGCTTCGATCACTGGAGCCAGTATTCGATGAGCCATCCCCCTTCCCGGATTTCGAGTCTGCCCCAGATATCCCTCCCCCGCAGGACGAACTCCCTCCGGAGAAAGCCCCAAAGAAGTCTAAAACGGGAAAAATTCTAGTCTTCACGATCTGCCTGCTTTTAGGGTTCACCCTGATCGGCCTGCCACTTTGGATCAATCTCAACTCTGCCATTGTGCCCCCGGATTTTGTCTATCGCCCCGCTCAGATCCTAACTGCGATAACTTCTGGTGATTTCTCGAATATCAGCCTCAGACCCAAGAATAGGATCAGTGTTCCAACCCCGGCGAATACAATAGAAAGTGAACCATTATCATTAGATCTTGGAGAAATCCCAGAAAGCCGCTATGAACGTTATGTTTATACCGAACCAATGAAAAAAGAGGCGACTGTTCTATTCAGGGCTGATAAATACGCTGAAGCAGCTTTACTTTGGGATGAGATCCTGGCTATAACGCCTGATTATGCCTTTGGCTATCTTGCCCGGGCTCAGTGCTATTATTTCCTGGGACGTTATGACCAGCGCATTCTCCAGGAAACCCGGGAATATTATGACAGAGCCTATTGGGATCTGGAACAAGCGCTTGAATTGGGATTGGAACTGGGTAAGGTTTATGACACCCAATACGACCTTTTCCTCAGTCGGGGCAATTTAGAGGAATACCGTATCAATAGAGATCTATGGTATGAAATGGGACTGGAGGCGAATCTAGTCTCGATTGACAAGGGCATTCGACCCGAGTGGGGAAACCGCAACCTTGGTTTTCAGCTATTTGAACTGGGTAGATGTGAAGAAGCTTTGGAATATTTCCAGAAGCTGGAAGCGATCAATGACGTTGAAAGCGCAGGCATTTATACCGGCCTAGCTGATTCCTACCTCTGCCTCAAAGATTATGAACAAGCCTTGCATTATATAGATCTGGCTCTGGATCTGTTCTATTCTCATGAAAGAGAGCAAACCAGAGCGATAATCCAGGTGAATGATGGTCAGCTGGAAGAAGCATTGGAATACTTTGACAAGGACATCGCTGTCAGTCCCAATTACGGAGCGAGGAGGTACTGGATTCGGGCAGCGATCTATTATGAGATGGGAGATAATGATCAAGCCCTGGAAAATATTTACGAATCTTATGGTAAGTCCTGGGGAAATAAGGGGGTCCAGTCCTATGTCCTGGGCCGGATCGCAATTGATGAAGGTGATTTAGAAGGAGGACTTAACCATCTGCTGGACGCTGAAGCGACCATGAAGCGTGTTGACATGCCCAGATACTATGACTGGATCGTGGCTGAGATCGAAAGGCTGGGCGGCACACCTCTCTACCCCACGCCAACACCCAATACATATCCCACACCAACTCCGATCCCTCCTTTGCCAGATCACCTCTACGTTACACCCACTCCTCCATTTGCTTTTGCTTCTTTATCAACCGTGAACTATAGTGGAACTAGTATCCGATTGATCGAAGAAAGAAAAGCTGTAGATTATAAGTTCCACCCTGACACTCCCATCCAGGTGGATCGGGTCACTGCCTTATACCTCTATCTGGACACAGATCATGAACATGATGAGATCGATCTCCAGTACGAGTGCATTCCTAAGAATGGATCCTGGGCCACGGTAAGCAACCCGATCAACTATATCAATCTCTATCCGGGAGAGAACCAGATCAAGTATCCGGATGAGTGTGTTCCTGAGAATGGAATCATCTATATCTCTGTCATTAACCTCGGTGAGATCGACACCTTGGTCAATGATCTCAGAATTAAGATGGAATTCATCAATAAGGACGGTGAGGAGGAGATCGTTGGCTACCCCTAAGAAAAATCGCTCTCTCGGATCATTTCTGGGGGCGAATAAATTGCGGCTGGGTATTGTTGGTTTCCTGGTAGGCTGCCTGTTGGCTGTGATCAGTGTCAGCCTGTTCTTCATCACCCAAACTTACAAAACCCTCAAAGCTGCGCCACAGTCATATTCCTCATCAGACTATCATGGGCTCCTGGAGGATTTTGATCGCCTGCTTTTTATGGATCCGGAGGCTGGTTTTAACCTGATCGAGAGAGAGACAGAGTTCAACCCCAATGAAATGGACCAGTTGGAAGGTTTACTTAGATTCGTGCAATATTATCAAAGTCAAGGTAATTCAGAAAAAGTTCTAGAAACTTACTGGCGTATCCACAACACCACCAAAGAATACCTCGAAGAGAATAAGTACCCCAATGATCTGGCCTTGATCTATTTTCATGCCATTTCGGCCGCGAGAGGAATCGGTGATCTCACACTTGAAAACCGTCTTTATACAGAGATGCTGGATGTGGCTCCTACATCGATAGAAAACATCTCCGATACCATCCCCTTAGCAAGGAACTATTATTACCTGGTAATTGCTTCTTATGATCAGGGCTATCGCGATGGTGATTGGGCGACTGCAATTAACTACTTTGATGCCATGGCTGTTGAGTTAAAATCCAGAATGGAGGAATCTCCTACAAGTGCAGAGATCATAGCAGCATATGAATACATGACAAGGGTGTTCATGATTTTTTCAGATATGAGAACTGCCGCTCGCTATCAGGAGGAGATGAAGACCCTGTTATTAGAGGTCCTCAAAACAGCAACTGATTTCTCCGAGAAATCGATGATCTACAAGTATCTGGGAAATGCGGAACTGGTCCAGGGGAACTCTTCTATTGCGGCCGCCCACTTCCGCAAGATGGTGGATTATTCACCCACAGCCAGTAATCTTAATCTTTTAGCAACAACCTATGCTAATTCCGGTGATTACGATTGCGCTTATAAATACTATGATATCTTGCTTAGAACTGAAGATCCATCGGGGGGAGCTTTCCATTATATTGCCAAGAATGCTAAATGGTCATTGGAGCAATTTGGTACAAACTGTGATCCTGATATATGTTGTCCATAACATATCAAACACAATATACCCCTCATTCTATCTATTTCCAACCAGATCAATCGTTCATTCTTGTTACACTTAATGAAAAATGCTTCTCATAACTTAAGTACACCTAACTAAAATGAAACTGAATCAGATTGAGATCATCACGTTGTTTATCGGAGTAATGATAGCTTTCTTCCTATCATACTTATTGTTTCGGAGACTTTATTCAATCAATAAATCTGGAACCCAGAAAATCAAGCAGAATAAGAAATTAGCTAAAGAATTATATTTTTATTATGCCTGCAATCATTTCTTTATGATGAAGGAAGGAGAAACCGAGTTATATAACTCATTAGGTGGGGGAAACGAAGAAGACGAGCGTGCCTGGAGAGACGAATACATAAAAGACGCGCTATCAAGAGTAAACACAGAAGATGATCTACCTTTATGGTCGTTAATGAATTCTGGTGCATGGGAAGCGATCCCTGAACTGGTGAACCTCGATGATTATGGCGATGGTTACATGAAATATTGGTTTGCTTTTACATTGCAGGAATTATCTTTTAGATTTTTCTGCTCGGAGGAGTACAAAAGACTAGCTCTTCAGAAAGCATATTCACTTTATAGTGAGTTACAAAATAATTCCATTATCATATCTGATGAGCATCGCAAGCGGATTAATCCAAGCACACTAGTACATTTCAAAGTAGAATCTGCTGAAGAATACATCAAGGTCCGCACAGATAGTAATCTTGGTGAAGTAACATGGCATAAATATCTTGATCCAGATGACCTTGAGGATTTCAACTCAAGGTTATTTACCAAACTATAATCAACTAACTAAATCGTGTGCTATTTGTGTGCAATTGGGGGAAAAGTAATATACAGAATATAACCAATAGACACTATTTTCCTTCCATTTCCCCTCTAAAATCTATTCCTCTCGATGGGAAGCTCAAATAGCAGAGTACATTTAAGCCACTGGTTGGGATGCCATTTCTGACAAGTTCTGAAGTATACTGAAATCATGGCATCCAAAAAACGATGGTCTCGGATTGCCCTGATCTTATTGATCACCCTGGTTGGGGGTATTATCTTCCTGGAGCTTGGTTCACGCTGGTACTACAAAGACGATTTGGAGGTCTTCTCACTACCCCCTGCCGCGGTGTGTGATCCGGCCCAGTATCCCCCGGATCCGGCCAGGCTGGCGGCCCTGGAAGATCTGCTGGATATCCGCCACCAGGGGAGGAGAATCACCCCTCAGGAGCTGGAAGATGTCCTGGTTGAGGCCCCCCAGGAGGATATGCCTGGCATGAATGGCGTCTTCTGCAGCGGCATGGTCATCGTTAGCAAGCGGCTGTCTCCCTCCGCCCGACTTTATGTGGCCCGGCATGAGCTGGAGCATTATTTTCAAATCGAAGGGACTGGATGGCGGCTGCCAGGATTGGGAGCTGTGCGCCACCTGGGGGGCGGCCCGGGAATATCCCTGGGGTTTTATCACCACCATCAGCTCCTCCTTGTGGGAATCCGCCCGCAGCACCTCTATTTGGAATTTCCTGTTTGGTTCCTGGGAAATATTTAAAGTCTATCTACTGCCTTAGAAAAAGAGGGATTGGATCCCGCGAGTTCGCCTAGGCCTTTTCAATCCACCAGCTTTCCAGACGATGTATACGGGGATCATCGGGCAGATACCTGACAATCGCTCTCAAGCGGCCACCATCGACAGCTTCCCTGATCTCGGCCATCTGGCGCTGGATCCGGTCATTCTGCACCTGGCCGCGGAAGTCATCGGCATAGCGGTAGACCAATTGAGCGTAGATGGGATGGCTGCCGCGGATGCTGACCATATCCAGCTTGATGCTGTCCACCTCATAGAGGACACTTAGGCGGGAGAAGGTCTGGGACTTCCAGATCCGCCGGCCGGCCAGGAATAGTCCCCACAATCCCAGGGCCAGGATCAGAGTGCCTGTGATTCCACTCCATCCCGCTGACCTGACCAGCCAGGCTAAAAACAGGACCGTGGCTCCGGCCAGGATACTGAAGGTCAGGATCTCCCGCCAGAGAGGAAGGGTCAAGTCCTTTTCCTGCTCGCCCTGGTAAAAAACAATCATCGTATAGGCGCCCACCACAAACCCCTGCAGGAGGGGGATCAAGGTGGTTTCGAAACTGGACGAACGCATGCTGGTCCAGCACAAGCCGCAGGGCAGCAGGACACCGGCGATGGCGATCAACATCAGATCCCGCCGGAGTTTCTTGTCTATCCCCTGGTCTGTGAGCTGGTCTTCAGGTTTATCTATCTTGTTCATAATATATTTCTTATTTGGAATGATCCTTGATAAGGACTCAATCCCTATCTGGTAAATGGATCGCGATCCGGCACACATCGCCGCCGGTCATGACGCTATCCAGGACTTCCACATCAACCGGCTCTCCCAGGATCTCCTCCCAGATTCCCTGGTAGAATCCTGCCCCGCAGTAGCAGTATTCGACTGGCAAGACCGGATCAGACCCGATCTGTTCCCGCACCCGGGGGCAGTGGCAGTACAGACGGCGCTTTTCTTGGGGGTCATCCTCCTGAAAATAGTCCCGCAAGTAGCCCGATTTGGGGATCTTTGTGGCCAGGATGGTATTCCCCTGGCGAATGCCCGCCAGGCCCCAGCCCCGCTGGATGATCTCCTTGACCAGTTCACCTTCCAGCTGGAGACCCTCCCGCAGGAAAGCCTCGAATTTAGCCTGGAGCCCGGCCAGGACCAGGTCAAGGTCTCCGGTTTCCTGGAAAAGTGACTTAATATCCTGAAGGTCCTCGACGGGATAGCTGCAGTGGCAGCGGGTGAGGATCTCCTGGCGGGTCAGTTCATCGGCGGCACCTGTCAGGACCCCCAGCGCTCCGCAGGTCCAGAGCAGTTTTGCCCGGGATGTGCTGGGATCCTGGAGGGAATCCCCGCCCAGCATTACCTGCTCCCGGACCTCGCTCCCTGCCAGATCCTCCACAGCCCGGGCCAGCTTAGCCTGCCACTGGGTTTCAAAATCATTTGGTCGGTCCGTGCCGCTCATAGTATATTCCTGGCCTTTCAGCGAGATTGTGTATAATAACGACTATTGTCGTTGAGAAGTATAGCATGGGAAAGCAAGTCGGGGAAAGTCCCTATCTGGCGTCCCAGCTCACTGGAGGGATGATGCCCTATCAAAAGAACCGCCATTTCATGAAATCCGAGTTTGCAGAATCTGTCCACGAGATCTCTGACCAGGCCAAGAAAGTCCCTTATCCCCCTTTACAGAAGCCAATTCCAGCGGGGTCACCACCCTTGATCGATCTGCCGGATCCAGAGGATGCGGAACTTAAGCAGGGGGATCTATCCCGCTTATTGAAAGACCGCCAGAGCTGGCGCAAGTACTCTAAGGAAGAGTTATCCCTGGAAGAGTTATCCTACTTGCTATTTGCCAGCCAGGGGCTGTTAGCGGAGGTCGGGAACGGATATGCTACCCGCAGGACCGTGCCTTCGGCAGGAGCCAGGCATCCTTTTGAGACCTATCTGGCTGTCAACCGGGTGACAGGATTGGTTCCCGGAACGTACCGCTACCTTCCCCTCAGCCACCAGCTCCTCCTCCTGGAAAGTACAGGTAACCTGCCCGATTTGCTCACTGTTGCCAACCTGGGCCAGAAATTTGTCGGGAATTCAGCCGTGACCTTCGCCTGGAGCTGCATACCTTACCGGGCAGAATGGCGCTATATGGGTCATGCCCATAAGAATATGCTCCTGGACGCCGGCCATATCTGCCAGAATCTCTACCTGGCTGCCACGGCCCTGGGCCTGGGGACTTGCGCGGTCGGCGCCTACGACCAGGCAGCCATGGACGCGATCTTCGAGCTGGATGGCGAGGATGAGTACATCGTCTACCTGGCGCCTGTGGGTAAGATTTGATCTCCTAACTGAGTCAATTAGATAACCTAATCGATAAACCCCGCTCTAGCGGGGTCTGTCGTATTTAACTGTTGAGGAGATGAGATGAAAAAATACGTTCTGGTGCATATTGGCTTTGAGCAGCCCACGCCGGAGATCATGACTGCCTGGGAAGAGTGGTTCAAATCCACTGCGGAGATCACTTTGGAGAATGTAGGCCTGGGTCCAGCAGTTGAGGTCACTTCGCAGGGGACCAGAGAACTGCCATTTGATCTGACTGCTGTAACCGGCTACTCAGTCATTCAGGCAGAGAATAGGGACGAGGCTGTGAAGATCGCCCAATCCTGCCCATTTGTGAGTGGAATCGGGGTCTATGAGGTCAGGTCCCATCAAGCTTGAGAGATCGGCGGAATAAGAGACAATCATATATAATCAAGGTACGCAGATCAGGGGGATAGACAAATACATTTCAGATCACGCTCATTAGCAAGGTGAGACGGACGAATATTCACGGGTTAATACAGGGTAGCCGTGTGACCCAATATCTGAAAGGAGGATCTAATGCAGTACCCCCTGGAATTGTCGTTCAAAGTCCTGGCCCTGACTCCCCAAATAGCTGTCACTGATGCGGGTGGAAACCTGGTTTTTTATGTCAAGCTGAAAATGTTTAAACTGAAGGAACAGGTCACCATTTTTTCCGATGAGGAGAAAACAAGGCCTCTGTATTACATCAACGCCGACCGGGTGATAGATTTCTCGGGGCGTTATCATTTCACGGATATCAACGGGGCAAACCTGGGATCTGTCAAACGAGAGGGGATGAGATCGATCTGGAAAGCCCATTACAACATCCTTGACGGCGAAGAGGTGGTCATGTCCATTCGCGAGGAAAAACCCTGGGTCAAAGTTGCCGATGGTTGCATCGGTCAGATACCGATCATTGGCTTGATCTCCGGGTTTATATTTCATCCAACATATCTGGTTTCCCGGGTTGATGGATCGATCGTGATGCGTTTGGAAAAACAACCCTCCTTTTTTGAAAGCAAATTCACAGTCAAGAAAGACCTTGAGCTGGATGAACGTGAGGAAACACGAGTCCTGCTGAGTTTGATGATGATGATCCTGTTTGAGCGTGCCCGCGGATAATTGAATTATTAAAGATAGCGCCAAAAAGGGACGAAGTCCTTCTAAAATGACTTCGTCCCTTTTTTTTCATCCATAGGTAGTATTTCCATTTTCCCTGAAAAACGCTACTATGGGGTATCTTGGAATTCTACCCAGCACAAGGGCTCTGGTCCTCTTGGATAGCCTGGTTCTGGCTTTGTCCGATCTGGGATCACTGGACCTAAATGACCGCCAGGATAGGAATGACCTGAACAAGGCCTTCCTGCGGAACCTGGCGCGTTACGCCCGGGATAGGTGAGATTGGAGAGGACCCGGTCCCATAACCTGTTTTTCTGAAATCCCCTCTTGACAAATCGTAATTAATAGAGTACTCTATAATGCAGAGTACTCTATATACACTATAGATGAGGAGAATCAGATGGACCTTTCACCACTAGAAGCCCAGCAGGCCCTGGAAGCCATCCAAGCTATGGCCAAAAAAACCCAGAGAGCGATTGCCAACAGCGGCGCTTATGCTTTTTTGATCATCTGGGGGATTGTCTGGCTGATCGGCTTTTCTGCCAATCACTTCTTAAGCGGACCAACCGTAGGGTATATCTGGATGGTCCTGGATACGCTGGGAGGGCTGTTTTCGGTCATCATGGGCATCCGCTTAGGCCGGGTGGTCCGCAGCACCTCCGGGGATAAAACAGGCCGGCGGATCGGCTACTTTTGGCTGCTGCTGTTCCTCTACTGCCTGCTGCTGCTGGCGGTGATCTCTCCCCTGGACATGAAACAAGGTGCCCTGGTGATCGTGCTGTTTGTGATGCTGGGCTGGATCGCCATGGGTCTGCTGCTTTCCGCGGCTTCAATCTGGTGGGCCCTGGTGATCACTGCCCTGGCGCTGATCGGCTACTACTTGCTGCCGTCCTACTTCTACCTGTGGATGGCTTTCCTGGGAGGGGGTGGCATGATCGGCCTGGGCTTTTTTATCCGGAGCAGGTGGTGATATATGGCTGAGCTGAACGAGATCATCCATCAACCTGTCAGGCTCAAAATCATGGCCTCTTTGGTCACCTTAAAGAGTGACAAAGCGGTGGATTTTTCCACCTTGCGGGACCTGCTGGAAGTAACCGACGGGAACCTGGGCGCCCACCTGCGTAAGCTCGAAGAAGCCGAATATATAGAAATCAATAAGGAATTTGTGGACCGTAAACCGCGCTCATTCATCGCCGCAACCCAGCTGGGCCGGAATGTGTTCAAGGAACATGTGCAGGCCCTGGAAGCGATCCTCAAATCAAGCGAGGGATAAGATGAATCCTGTAATTACTGTGAAGAACCTATTTAAGACCTACGGGGAAACCCGGGCTGTTGCAGGGGTTTCTTTTCAGGTAGGAAAAGGGGAGATCTTTGGCATGGTGGGTCCCAATGGAGCCGGGAAGACCACCACCATTGAATGCGTGGAAGGCCTCCGGGAAGGGGACCAGGGAGAGATCAGCGTGCTCGGCCTGGATCCCATCGGCCAGGAGCGCAAACTGCGGCCCTTGCTGGGTATCCAGCTCCAGGAAGCACATCTGCCGGCCAACCTTAAAGTCTGGGAAGCCCTGGATATGTATGCTTCCTTTTATGAGCGTCACCTCGACTGGGAAGAGCTGCTGGAGGACCTTGGCCTGGCGGACAAGCGGAACACCGCATTCCGCAAGCTTTCCGGGGGACAGAAGCAGCGCCTGTTCATTGCCCTGGCCCTGCTGCATGATCCCGAGCTGATTTTCCTGGATGAGCTGACCACAGGACTGGACCCCCATGCTAGGCGTGTTATCTGGGACCTGGTGCGGGAAGTTCGTCAGAGGGGAAAAACGGTCTTTCTGACCACACATTATATGGAAGAAGCTGAAAATCTCTGTGACCGGGTCGCCATCATGGACAGCGGAATTATCGTTGCCCTGGACACGCCTGCCAGGCTTATTAAGGGATTAGAGGTCGGTGAACGGGTCAGTTTCAAATCCGGAGATAAGAGGACTGCAGCTGTGATGGAGGTTTTACCGGGGGTGAAAAAGGTAGAGCGCCAGGGAGATCAACTGCTGGTGTTCGGCAGGAGCAACGGCTCAGGGCCAATTGTCACTGATGTGGTGAATGCCCTGACTGCGGAAGGCCTGTCATTCAGTGATCTGCGAACAGAACAACCTGACCTTGAGGATGTTTTCCTGACCCTGACCGGGCGGCAGCTTTCTGATCAAAGGAGTCTCAAATGAAAGCGTTCTTTAAATATACCTGGACTGAGATCAAACTTTTCCTGCGGGAGCCGATCGGGGCTTTTTTCACCCTGCTCTTCCCGCTAATGATGCTTTTCCTGTTTGGGACCATCTATGGCAACCAACCTCAAACGATGTTCAATGGCTACGGCTCGGTCGATGTTTCCGTGCCAGCCTACACGGCCATGATCATCGGCACTACCGGTATCATGGGTATAAACATCACCATGGCGTCCTACCGGGAGCAGGGGATCCTGCGCCGGCTGCGGGTCAGTCCGCTCCGGCCAGCTGTGATCCTGTCAGGTCAGGTGGTAGTGATCTTCCTGATGACAGTGGCCGGCATGGGCCTGCTGGTCCTGGCGGGTAAGCTGGTCTATGGCATGAGGTTTGAAGGTGATCTTCTGGCAGTTATTGGGGCTTTTATCCTGGGCAGCTTGAGCTTCTTTTCGCTGGGTTTTGTGATAGCCTCAGTGATGCCCAATGCTCGGACAGCCCAGGTGGTGGGTATGGCGATCCTGTATCCCATGCTCTTCCTGTCCGGGGCAGGGCTGCCGCTGGAGATCCTGCCGGATAGCCTGCGGAATTTCTCAAAATTCCTGCCCCTGACCCATGTGGTGACCCTGCTGCGGGGATTATGGATTGGCGGGACATGGGCCCAGCACACAACAGAATTGTGGGTGCTGCTGGGTGTGCTGGTCGTGGGGATTGCAGTCTCTTCTGTAGTGTTTCGCTGGGAATAAAAAAGGATTGGTAGAGGGACCGGGTACTTTGAAAGGACCAGGTCCCTGTAATCAGTATCAATCGGTGTTGAGCTCGGTTAAGTTTTCGCTGAGATCCCACAGCTGGCGGGTAATATCCCGGTCCAGGGCGGTCGGAGAGGGCTGAGCCGGTTGAAACTTGATGAAATACTTTCCGCTGATTTCCGCAACCTCGGGAGAACTGGCCAGATAGATGCTGTTCTGAGCGCCTTCCTCTGGGCTGAGAGCGATCCGGCTCATGAACCCCTTTAAGACCGGCCCGAGAATCCCAAAATTGTTTTTCCAGATATCGGTAGCGATGTGCCCTGGATGGAGGGCGTTGGCGGTCACACCGCTTCCCTCCAGGCGTTTAGCCAGTTCGATCGTGAACAGGATGTTGGCCAGCTTGGACCGGGCGTAGGCTTTCATCCCGAAGTAACCCTTTTCAAAACCAAGATCATTAAAATCCATCTTGTCCTGGCGGTGGCCTTCCGAGGAGACTGTGATTATTCGGGCCGGGTCGCTTGATTTTAAGACATCTAACAGCAGATGAGTAAGCAGGAAAGGGGCCAGGTGATTGACCAGGAAGGTCATCTCCACACCGTAGGGTGTGGAGATTCGCTTGTTAAAAAAGGCGCCGGCGTTGTTGACCAGCAGGTCCAAGTGGGGATAGGTATCCAGGAAGGTACTGGCCATCTCCCGGACCTGATCCAGGTCGGTGAAATCAGCCAGCAGATATGAAACCTTCTTATTCCCGGTGGCGGTTTGGATCTCCCGGACAACATCTTCAGCTTTGGCCTGGTTCCGCCCGTGGATGACCAGTTCCGCACCCATCCCTGCCAGGGCGGTGGCGGTGATCTTCCCGATCCCGGCTGTGGCTCCGCTGACCAGGCAGGTTTTTCCACGCATGAGTTGTTGGTTTGAATTGGTCATTTTTTCTTTACCTTCCAGGTAGGATCGTCCTTAAAGCTGGCTTCGCGAAAGAGGGTTTTGAGTAGTCCCGGGAATTTCCTGGGGAAAAGCGCTCGCAGGATGAGGATCAGGTGGGAGTCCAATCCAATGATGAGCCGATTTCTCTTTTTCTGAATGGCCCTGATAATCCTGGATACGGTCTTTTCTGAGGTTAACAAGGATAGGTCAGTGAAGTTCTGGTGGGCTTTTTCCTGCAGGTCTTGCTCCAGGTTGGGCGCGTTCTTGATCAAATTGGTCTTCACACCTCCGGGATGGACCAGGAGAATTTGAATCTGACTTCCAGCCAGATCGGCGCTCAATGCCTCAGAGAGGCCCCGTAAAGCTGATTTGCTGATGCTGTAGGCGGCGTGGCCGTACAATCCCACCAATCCAGCCAGGCTGGAGACATTCACAATGCAGGCTTCCGGCCGGGATCTTAATTGGGGGAGAAAAGCCCGGATCCCATAAAAAGCGCCCCAGAGATTGACATCGAGCACTTTTCTGAATTGATCATCCGGGGTTTCTTCAAAGCTCTGGGGCACTAAACAGATCCCGGCGTTGTTGATCAATACATCTGCCGCTCCCAACTGGGATGATACATCCTGGGCTAGCTGGATCATGGCCTCCTGGTCGGATACATCGACCTGGAAAAGTTTTACGCGGGTCCCATCATCTCCAGTGAGATGAAGGGTTTCTTCCAGGCCAGCCTGGTTGAGATCGACCAGTGCCAAGCACCCGCCAGCCTCGAAAAACTGGGTCGCGAAAGAGCGGCCCAAACCGGAACCTGCCCCTGTAATGACAATGACCTTGCCTTGAAAATTATTCACGTTCTTTCCTTATTTTGCGATCTTGAGCAGCAGCTCAAGGGTGGCCTGGATGATCTGTTCCTGTTGGTCCTCAGCGCTGATGATTGCCTGCTGCTCTTCGGGCTTGATCAGGTAGGATCCAAATTGGTGATGGCCACCACCTGGGATATTGACATAGACAGTATCTGGCGGCAGTAGATCGGCCCGCTCTTGAACGCTAGCAGGATTGGCCCGGGGATCGAGCTCCCCGAAGATGGAATAGACCGGGATCTCAAATCCAGACAGGTCGCTGCTGTTGGCGGGATAAGAAGCCCAGATCGCCAGGCCGTCGATCCGGTCCGGGTTCTGGGAGGTGAAGATCGCGGCGGCGACACCTCCCACAGAGTGGCCGGCGATGGCCCAGGATTCGATCCCGCTGAAGTGGTCAATGATCCTGGCAGCGGCACTGGCGTTGAAAATGGCCATATTGATGGGCATGCTGGGGACTACCACCAGGTAACCTTCTTCTGCAATGGGACGCAGCAAGGTAGCGTAACCGCGGGGATCGATCCGACCCCCGGGATAGAAGATCAAGCCGGTTGTGGGTTCTCCCTTCATAGGGGTGAAGGTCAGCCAGGGATCATTTGTAACCTCCACGGAAGAGTCGCTTTCCAGGGCAGACAGGGAGTCGTCAAGGGGTGGGCGGGCATAGGTTGCCCATTGGATACCCCAACCCAGCAGGGCAGCCAGGAGGACCAGCAGACCGATCCACAGCCAGCGGTACTTCTTTATTAGGGAGTTGTTTTTTGGGTAGAACATAACCCTTCCTGAAAGGTAATCAACTATTTGAGCGTTTAAGCTGGTTTGATTTTATCAGGGAATCCTCAAAGGAAAACAGAGAGACGGGTTGAGAAAATCTGAGTTCGGATCCTGTCCATTTGAGAATAAGAAAAAGCCCAGCGAGGGGTTTCACTCGCTGGGCTTTTTTCGATTGTGCTAGTGGTCAGAACAGGGGGTTACTGGATCCAGATCGTTCCGGCTGTCATGAACCAGGTAGCAAGACTTGCGATCATCAGAGCCCCGAGATAGATCTTTCCCGTCCGGCGGTAGAACCAGGTGTGGAACCAGAACAGGATGATAAACTCTGGGACGTAGACGAAGAGCATCAGCGGCCACATAGACGTAAACTGAGAGAGATCCATCTGGAAGAAAGTGATGGTCTCAAAACCAGGGCCGGCTCCACCGAAGAACCAGGGCAGGTACTGGAAGCACCAGATCAGGAACAGGCCGGTGACCATGGCATAGGATGCCTTCAGCCACCACATCCACTGAGTCTTGGCAGGGGTGGCTTCTTCTTTGACGCGGGCCTGGCCGAAAAGGAACAGGCCGCCGTTGATCAGGAAGAAGAGCAGGGCCGGGATGAGGTAGATGAAGAAGTAACCCAACCGGTTTCCTGAGAACAGGCGCATGTAGGGCCAGGCAAAGCGGAACTCCTGCCCGATCGTGATCTGGAACAGGCCGGCAAACAGGTACATCCAGACGAATAAGATCACTCCGACCAGGAGGGTCTTTCCAAGGATGCCCCAGTCCATCTTATTCTTGTCTTCGCCAAAGGTAACGCCCATATCGTACAGAGTGACCCCTTCCTTCTTCTTTTCGAGGAACCAGAAGATGAACAGGACCAAAGCGACTACAGCATTGGCCAGGAAGAAGGCAGCAACACCATTAGCCATTGACATTTTTGCCCAGGGGAACCAGGTTTCAATTTTGCCGCCAATAGCGCCATATTGGGTGGTCAGCGGGTATAAAATACCACCGATCAGCATGTTGGTTGTGGCCAACTTCCACCAATCTTTCCTGGCGGCAACATAGCGGTTGGGTATTGGTTGGGCAACTGGGGCAAAGAATTTCAGGGACAGCAGCAGGTTGGTCAGGGGCAGCAGGGTTACCATTGTGCCCAGGAGGGTGATGAATCCGAAGATTTCCTTGAGCATGAAAATCTGCTTGGTGGGCTCGATCCACATGGAGCCGCCTTCACCGTCCTTCAAAGCCAGGCGGAACCAGTCCACAGTTTCTGCCACGGATTTGTTCTGAAGCGGAAGCAGGTGGTGGTCCATATTGATGTAAGCCATGCGGCGGGCGGTGCCATCTTCAAAGCTGCCGTAGGTGGTGTCCCACTCCAGTGGAGGGGTCAGCCCAAAGGCAGCTGCGCGCGTTTCACTATCGACAATTGGTTCAGTGCGCAGCTGGTTGTCACGGAATCCACCGAACTCTTCGTAACGGGCTTGGAGCATGAGCAAGTTGGGAAGCTCAGGGCTGCCGGGTGAAGATGCCTGCTGGACAACTGCTTTGACATTATCAGGGAACAGGCCGGGCAATTTGACGGCGTTCATGCCGCCCATTGAGTGACCGGTGACTCCGATATTGGCTGCGTCGACATAGTCCTGCTCGATCAACCATTCCAGGGCAGTCTCATTGCCCATCACGTAGGTTGGATCTGCAAACCAACCCCCGAGGTTCAGGCCAGCGCCTGAATCGCCATGGCCAAGTGCGTCCGGAGCCAGAACAACAAAACCGCGTCTTGCTAACTCAACAGAGAACGGGTCCTGCACGTTTTTATCGTTCTGATACCCATGCATATTTACCACAGCGGCCAGGGGATTGCTGGCGGATGCCTCTTTTGGCTTAAACAGTTTGGCAACGACGATATCTCCGTCTGGGTTCTCGATCTCGACGATCGAGACCTCAACTTTGCCAAAGCCGCTTTCGATTTGGTCAGCCATGAAAGCAGAAAAAGCAATGATGACTATGAGGACAACCAAGAAAATACCACTCTTTCGAACATTAATTTCCATATCAATCCTCTCCTTCATAATAGTGTGAAATGATTATTTGAAACCGTTCCCTACTTTCAATTTTAGACAGTCGTGAATAGTATGTCAATCAGGCTGCAAAAACGTGCGACAGGGATCATCTATCAGGAATATCTCAGTGAAATAACTTTCAAACCCGATGCACATTATTTCATAATGGAGTATAAATGGGGATGAGGTGCGCCATGACAAATGAAGAGAAAGTCTCCAATGCCATCCGGGCTGCCCGGATGTATTATTATCAGAACCTGACCACGGGGGTGATTGCCAAGGAGATGAATGTATCCCGTTCTACGGTATCAAGGCTGTTGAGTTATGCCCGGGCAACGGGACTGGTCGATATCCGGATCATAGAGCCGACTGAAATGCCGGATAAATTAGCACGAAGTTTGATCGATATCTATCAGATCGAAAACGTGCACGTAGTACCCGTACCTGGAATAGCGGGTGAAGCAGAGTGGCTGGAACGGGTTGCCCAATACACAGCCAACTATCTGAACACGGTTTTTGATTCTAATATGGTGCTGGGCATAGCCTGGGGGACGACCCTGACAGCCATATCCAAACACCTTCTCAGGAAAACCACCCATAATTCCCAAATTGTGCAGTTGAATGGGGCTGGGAATACGCAGTCCATGGGCATCGGATATGCCAGCCAGATCATCATGCGCTTTTCGGAAAACTACTCAGCTCGCGCTCATTTATTTCCTGTACCGACTTTCTTTGAACACGCGGCGACAAAACAAGCGCTCTGGAAAGAAGGGAGCATCAAACGAATTCTGGATCTCCAGATGCAGGCAGACCTGCTGCTGTACAGTATAGGCGCTGTAAATGCAGGGATCCCGAGTCACGTTTACAGCAGTGGATTCCTGACCGATGCGGATTATAAAGTCCTGGATCAATATCGGATCGCGGGAGATATTGCTACCGTGTTCTTCAAGGAAGATGGCAGCTTTAATCATATCCCTATGAATAAACGGGCAAGCGGCCCGGATCTGGATTTGTTCAGGAAAAAAAAGGGGATTTGTGTTGTCTCCGGTTTAGGCAAAGTCAGAGGTCTCCACGCTGCCCTGACGGGAAAGCTGATGTCGGAATTGATTGTGGATGAACCAACAGCCCGGGCATTATTAAAGGATTTTTCCCCAAGACCTTTGAGCCATGGATTTTAAATAGAACTACCTAAGGCATGAGGGATTGAGGTCCGGAAGGAATATCTCGGACCTCTAGTCGTTGGCTGGTCTCCAGGCAGGCTCTGAGTCTTTAGCCTTGTTCTCGGTCAGCCGCTGGAGATTACTTCCATCAGCGTCCATCAGGTAAATCTCCCAGTTGCCGTCCCGGTCGGACTGGAAGGCGATCCGGGTGCCATCCGGGGACCAGCTGGGCCACCTGTCGTCGTCAGGATGGTCTGTGAGGCGCCTCAGGTTGCTCCCATCCGCGTTCATCAGGTAGATCTCCCAGTTGCCATCCCGATCGGATTCAAAGGCGATTTTGCTGCCGTCCGGAGACCAGGCCGGCTTGTTGTTGTCCCCTGGGCCTGCTGTCAGCTGGATGATATCCGTTCCATCGGGATCCATGGTATAGATGTTAAAGTCTTCATCGATATCCACAGCATAGGCGATCCGTGTTCCATCCGGGGACCAATCCGGGTTGGCATAATATTGATACGAAACCGAGTCCGTCAGGGCTTGAAAGCCCTGGCCATTGGCTTTGACCGTAAATAGCTCGAAATTGATACCTGGGTGGGTAGGGGTATAGATGATGGCCAATTTCGCCCCATTCGGTGACCAATCCGGGGCAGAGGTGGAGCGTTCCGTGTGGGTTAACTGCTTTTCAGCCTGGATCTCAAAATCATAGATATAAACAGCTCCAACCGTTTCTCTCTGGCTCGCATAAGCCAGGATGCCCCCATGCGGTGACCAGTCGGGGTGCGATTCATAATTTTCTGTAAGTGCTCGCTGATCGCTGCCGTCCGCGTTCATCAGGAAGATGACAGGCAAGCCCTCCCTGTCAGATACAAAGGCCAACACACCTCCGCCGCTTCCAGAGAGTTCCGGCCAGGGAGTAGGACTGGGCTCTGGCTCCTCGGTAGGAGGGAGAGGTGTGGAGGATGGAACGATCTCCCCTGTCTGGGTTGGGGCTTGGGCAGGGGTGACTTCTACTGCAGGTGACGTGCCACAGCCAGATAATCCCAATAGCATGAAGAGCATAGGGGCGATAGCGATTTTCAACCCGGTGCTCTTATTGTATTTCCTGCCATGTTCCATGATGGTCTTCCCGTCCTCATTCAATTCTTAGGTTTTTTCTTATTGATTTGTCTGGCTGATTTCAGATCCATCAACGATCAAAGATATAAGCCGATAAGATTTTACCATTCTCCTGGGCGCACAACAGGTTATGCTTGATACTCCCTGGGAGAATAAATGAAGCTCTCTTCGGTGGGAATTCTTTGAGAATTCAGGGTACAATAGCGCCCAAGGATTAAACACAGAAAAAACGGGGATGGATGTCAGAAAGTTTGATAATCTGGAAGGAGGCATTCCATGGAAAAAAAACAATCAAAAGGTGGCGCTAAACCTATTCCTAAAGTTGAGATCAACTTGAAATTATCCTCAACGCAAGGTGAAGAACTACTTAAAACCCTGCAAACCCGTTTTGAGGATAATATGAACCGCCACAAAGATCTTGAGTGGTCAAATATCCAGGGAAGGCTCGAAGCTAATCCTGCAAAACTAGCCTCGATAAATGCAATGGAAAGTACGGGTGGTGAACCTGATGTTGTGGGTTTTGACCAGGGAACAGGCGAATTCGTTTTTTATGATTGCTCGGAACAAAGTCCTATAGGACGCAGAAGTATCTGCTATGACGGGGAAGGGGAGCAGGAAAGAATAAAAAAAGGTATACACCCAGCCGGCAATGCCCTTGATATCGCAGCCGCCATCGGAATCGATATTTTAGATGAAGATCAATATCGAGAACTGCAAAAGCTGGGCGAGTTTGATACCAAAACCCAAAGTTGGATCAAAACACCCCCGGATATTCGAAAACTGGGCGGTGGGATATTTGCTGACCGCCGCTTCAACCGGGTTTTTGTATATCACAATACCGCAGGATCTTTCTATTCCTCCCGGGGATTCCGGGGCTCGATTCGAGTATAAGACCTGGCTTCAAACGGCACGGGAAAAACACCGGATGATTATGATCTATCCGATCTGCTTTTTGCTGATCTCCCCTTAACCCTTCCTTGCCCGGGCGATGTTACGTGTTAAAATTCCAATATACTTAAGTACCGGAAGGCAATTCTACCTGCAGATACGGGGTGGATCATGGGTTTAAACAGAGAAGTCTGGATCCTAAAACCTGATCGGTTGCTCATCCGTTATGGATCAACATCCTGGATTTTGGCCGCTCTGATCCTGATCATGTTAACGGGTTGCGCTTCCCTGGATTTATTAAATCCCCCTCCCACCAACAGCCCGGTTCCTACCGGGACCAAAGTTGTGTTTCCTCCCACCTGGACTGCACCCCCACCTAGCAGCACATCCACGGCTAGCATCACGCCCAGCCTCACCGCCAGCCCCACTATCACGCCCACCCATACCGCGACCGCATCCCCTACCGCGTCGATTGAACCCACGAGTGTTTCCCTGAAGCCCGGACCCACCACCGATTGGGGCGCTATTCGCCTGCCGGACTGCACCTTCACCGCCAGTCAACCTGGCGTGCGAATCCTCACGGCGCCTTTCATTGATCCCTACCATGTTTTGCCCACGATGGAGCCGGGCAAGCCCTACCCGGCGGTAATTACCAAGCCCACCTACAGCCTGTTGCTGGAAAGTGGAGAGCCGTTGGGTTGGGTCGATTACCGCCTGGTGGCTGTCAGTCTGGAGGGTGATGATTGCCTGACTACGTACGATGAACGTGAGGTTTGGGATTTCCCGCTGTGTTTCTTTACTCCTTTGGGAGAGATATTCGGGTATGCCGATTCCGAATTCACAGAAGCCACCCACGACCTTAGCCCTTCAACTTCGCTGGTTGTCCTTCACCAGCGCGCAAGATCTTATTTTACATCTTTCGGCTCTTCTGGCCCCAGTTTTGTGGTGAAAAAGGAAGAGGTCTATACCCATGGGAACTGTGAAAATATCCCCACCTTGGCCAAGGCCATAAAAGTAACTTCTCTCTATAGTGACTTGCCGGGGCAGGGCGGGAAGGTCGTCTATACATTGGCGGTGGACGAACCCATATTCACCCAATCTCAACGTAAGAACGGATCACCACCCCCCGGAACCCAGGGAAACGGATACTGGATCCTGGCCAGGCGGCACAGCTGGTCGGAAGATATCAACGGATGGGTCTGGTCCGGGCATATTGAGGAAAAATAAACCCTTTATTCTTGTGATGCATATCCCTGTGGATGACAAAGCTCACCAATCGCTCGAGCGGCTCTTTGAGGACCTCATAAACCAAGGGCACTTGATTTCCGTAGAACACGACAGCTGGATGAAATTAAAGATTGAAAATTAAAAATTGAAAATGGTACCATGAGACTGATCACTGATCACTGAGTACTGAATACAGTGCCCACGAAGGGTGCAAAACAGGAAATTGTATGAGCAGATTGTGTTATGTTAATGGGAAGATCATGGAAGCGAGCCAGGGGGTAATTGGTATCTCGGATCTTGCTTTGCAGAGGGGTTACGGAGTTTTTGAGTATGCTCGGACTTTCAATCAAAAGTTATTCCACTTTGATGATCATATCCAGCGCCTTCGGCTTTCAGCAGCGGAGCTGCATCTGGAGCTGCCCATACCCGATAGGGAGATCACTTCCCTAGCAGAGCAGCTGATCCAGGGAAGCGATCTGCGTTATCCGGCGATACGCCTCATATTGACTGGAGGAAATGCAGACTCTCCATTTTTGCAGCAGCCTAACTTGATAATGATTGCCGAAGAGCTCCCGACCTACCCGGAGACGATTTATTCAGAGGGTGTGAAATTAACCCTGGTGGAATATCAGCGGGAGTTTCCTCATGTCAAATCCATTAATTATATGAACGCCATTCGTCTTGAGCCTTTTAGGCGTGAGGTGGATGCGTTCGATATCCTGTATCATTCTCAATATGGAGTTACGGAGTGTCCCAGATCCAACTTCTTTATTTTCCAGGCCGACACTTTGGTGACGCCGTCTTCCCAGATTCTTTATGGAATCACTCGAGAGATTGTCTTGAAACTTGCCTCAGATCATTTCCCGGTTGAAGTCAGAAAGATTCTCCCTGAAGAGCTCTCTGCTTGCGATGAAGCTTTTGTAACTTCAACCAGTAAATGTATTCTTCCCGTAACAGGGATCGATGCTCATCAAGTGGGGGACGGTTCAGTGGGGGATCGCACCAGGAGGCTGATGCGGCTTCTTGATCAATATACTGCAGCCTATTGAATCATTGGGCATGCGTAGCAGAAAAGCACCTGAAAAGGCGGTTTTTTAGTCGATGAGCCGGGGAGGAATCGAAACTGCGGGCTTGACCTGCCTGACTTTTTGCCTCCTAAACAAATAGCGAAGTATAATGATTGAACCCTGGAATCCCGGGGATAAGATACTGAAGTATAAGAAAAAAATGGAGAGAAAATGGTAAAGCGCATTCTATTAGTGCTTCTTATCCTATCGGCTGCCGGTATCCTGATCGCACATTTGGCCGCCAGTCCGGCAGAAGATCACCCCTTTTTTGACAATTTCAGCGCCGACCAATACCCGCTGGTGATCGCCCATGCCGGTTCTGAGCTTTATCCGCATAATACTCTTTACGCTCTCAAGCAGTATGCAGCCATGGAGGTCGATGTACTGGAGATGGACCTGCATATGACTGCTGATGGTGAGATCATCCTGATCCATGATCACACAGTTGACCGCACTACAGATGGCAGCGGCGATGTGCGGGAGATGACTTTGGAGGAAGTCCAGGCCCTGGATGCCGGCTGGTATTGGACCAAAGATGAAAAAAGCTACCCTTTCCGGGGCCAGGGCATCATTATCCCAAGGTTGGAAGAGGTCTTTGAAACCTTCCCTGATTACCCCATGATCATAGAGATCAAACAGGATAGCCCCCCGATGGCCGCCCCGCTATGTGAACTGATCCGCGAGTATGGGATGGAGAATAAGGTGATGGTTGCTTCATCCCGCGAGACAGCCATGGGTGAATTCCGGAGTGACTGCCCAGAGGTTGCCACATCAGCCACCCGCGCCGAGGTTAAACAATTTGTGGTGCGGGGCTTTTTGCTGCTGGGTGGCACGATCACCCCGGCGTATGAAGCCTTGCATGTCCCTGAGAAGGATAATGATATCCCGGTTGTCACTCCGCTGTTCCTATGGTTCGCCCATAACCGCAACCTGCAAGTGCATATCTGGACCATCAACGAGGCGGAAGAGATCCAGCGCTTCATGGATATGGGCCTGGACGGTGTTATGACTGATCGTACCGATACTATGCTGGAGATTTTAGGGCGCTGAGACTTTCATTGGGGACAAAAAAAGCGAGGCATCGGTGATGCCTCGCTTTTAGTTGAGTGGTTCAAATAATGGGGGCAGGTCAATAGGGGAAAATCATGTGTATTGAGTATGTTATTTATTTTGTTTTTACTCCAATTGCCCACGATAAATTAACCTTAACAAATTAAAACAACAAAAACCCCTCATAGTCGAGGGGTTTTGTGATGAGCGTGGTAGGAATCGAACCTACAACCAATGGCTTAAAAGGCCACTGCTCTGCCATTGAGCTACACGCCCGCTTGCGAAGGGAATTTTATCACGGGGGAATAGGCAAGTCAACAATTTTGCGGGCCGGAGTTTTCCCCGAGGACGACGAGTAGGCGCGGCCGGTGTGCGCGATGCGCACGACCGAGGACCGGATGCTTGCGGAGCCTTTCCTGAGCAAAGTGAAGGGCTCGTGACCGATGACCGGGGACAGAAGACAGATTTGTCGATTCCTAGAAAAAGCGAAGATCCAATCTATAATTTTCAATTTTCAATATTAACCAGTTCTGCCCCCACTTCTGGGAGTAGGTGGGTAGGAGTTCCCTGTATATACGGGCTATATTGAGAAAACGGCACATATCTTGCACCTAGGGAGGGTAACAAGATAGAACGCAAGGATCAATATGAAAACACAACCCGAGCAGAAATTTTCCTGGTGCCCAGTTTGCATGATCCACACTTACCACCAGAAGGCCAAAAAGGACTGGGAGTGCCTCAATCAAGACCATCAGGCCCTGCTTCGCTTCCGGACTGATCCCTGGATCGAGCAGTACCGCAAAGCCAAGCTGGAAAGCCGCATCCCGGCCAGCAGTGAGGTGTGAGATGGCGCCCAGCACCCTGGAAAAATCCCGCCGGGTCCAGATCCAGGTCAGCGTTGACCTGCACCGCAAATTAGCCCGGGCAGCCAGGGATTCGGGGGTCAGCAAATCCGCCTACCTGCGGGTTGCCCTGGAGCGGGAATTCTCCCATCAGGAACAGCTTGATCTTGAGATCGCCCAGCACCAGCCCTCCACTTTCGATGAAATCCAGTCTTAAATAAGAAGGAAGCAGGATCCTGAAAGGATCCTGCTTCCTTCACGGTCAATCTTCAAGGATCCTGCTTCCTGGAAATCAATCCAGCCAATAACGGGAATAACAATAGAAAGTCTTGTCTCCCACTTCCACGTAAGGATTCCTGTATTCGTCATCCAGCAGCTCGATATCCTCCCAGATCTCACTAGACTCTTCCAGGGATTTCCTGGCCCTGAAGACCGGCAGCGTGAAACTCTGCCATCTTTGATCAAGCTCTCCAAGCGAATAAGCCCGGCAGGCAAGCACGGCCGCAATCTCTTCCTTTTCCAGGGTTGAAAGGTAGGGATCATCCCATTCCTCGATCAGTGCCGGGATGGCATCCTCTGAAAGTGTGTGAAAGAAATAAGTATCCAGCGCAGCCTCTTCAACTTCCAGCCGCTCGATATTCTTTCGGACAATCAGGCTATCTACATTAATGATATTCATGGTCAGGGCGAAGCCGGCCACAGCGGCCAGGCTGACCAGGGTGAAGTAGCGATGTTTCTGGGTGATCTCCAAAACAAGGATTGCCAGGAACAGCACCCCGATCCACAGGATACACAGGTGGGAATAGGTCCGCAGCCGGCTGAATCCGTAAGCCGATTCATAAAGAGCCAAGCGCTGAAGGGATGAGATCAGGATCACACCGATGAAGGCTGTCATGGCCCCGGTCATAGCAGAAAAAGTGATCCGGTTCCCCTTGGTTTCCCGTTTGGTGATCGCGCTCAGGACCATGATGATGAAGAGGGTGAAAAAAGCCACCGCCAGCAATTCGCCAAATCCTCGCCGGGCGTACTCGGCATAGGTATATCCGTCCAGGCTGATATTCTTCTCCCCGCCGAAGAAGTACCTGAATTGAATGCTCACAAAGGAGAAGAACAAAAGGTTGATAGCTCCCATGATGATAGTCGTCTCCGTTGAACCCAGGAAGCGGGGAGGCCAGGGCTGGTCGATACCCACCAGCTTTTCTTCCCTGCTCTTGACCAGGGCGTATAACAGCGCCCCGGCCCCCAGGAAGGTCCAGAGGGAGATCAGTACCAGGCGCAGGATATACTCGGGAAGTTTCTCAAGCCGCAGGAGTTCGATCAGATCTTTGAGCCAGTTGGAAAAAATAGGATCCGCCTCTCCCAGCAGGGCGGCCAGAATGGTGATCAGGGGCAGGGCGATCAGGACCCCCCGCAAATAGGGGGCGATCTTTTTCCACCCGGTTTGGCTGGAGCTTGGCTCCTCACCATCAGTTCCCTCCTCCTCCCGGGTTGTGATCAACTTAAAAGGCAGGCCGATCAGATTGAGCACAAACCGCAACCCACTAACGATGTAATCGCTCAGGGTATAGGCAAACCAGCGCCCGCCCTGAAAGGTCAGGAGCAGCAGCCCGAGAAATCCCAGGCTGAGAAAATGATTCAGGACGCGAGTGAAGGGTTCGTCCCGCAAGAAGGTCAGGGCGCTGAATCCCAGGATCAATGGGACCAGGTAGTAGCTGGTGGCTGCCGGCCGGATTCCTTCCTTCCAGCTTATCAAGGCCAGGGCGCCCAGGATCAAGACGATATGGATAAAAAAGGAAACACCCGGGACTTTACCCCAGTAGAGGATATCAAAAGCCCAGCCAACAAGCAGGGCAATATACCAGAGAGTGGATCTGTTCTTTACCATTCCCAGCTCCTTACTAAATCTGTTGGATTATGTTTTTGAGTAAAAGATTATTTATTTTAGAAAACCGTAGCAACCAGGGATGCGATCATGGAGAGCACGATCAAAGCCCCGATGATGCCCATTACGATTTTCTGTGTCCGCATCTGCCGTTTTCTTGACATAAGTTCCTCATCTGCAAGGATTAGATCACAATTCTCGCTCATTGTAGCACGTCAGGCGTCTCTGCCAAGTGCTTTTTAATGGATTGAGCGATTTTGAGAGTTATTTTTGGTGTTTGAGAGAGTTCTTCGAGAGAAGCATCCCTGATGTTCTGAACTGTCTTGAACTTTTTAAGCAGTTCCTGGCGCCTGGTGGGGCCGATGCCGGGTATCTTTTCCAGGCTGGACTCTAAACCCTGCCGTGAGCGGCGCTTGCGATGAGCGGTAATTGCGAAGCGGTGAGCTTCATCCCTGGCCCGCTGCAGCAGGTGCAGCCCCGGGGCATCTTTTTCAAAACTGACCGGGAGAGGATCCCCGGGAAGGAAGACTTCCTCATACTGTTTGGCCAGGCCCGCAATGGGGATGGTATCCAGCAGATCGAATTCCTCCAGTACCTGGGCAGCCCGATTGAGCTGTCCCTTGCCGCCATCGATCAGCACCAGATCGGGCAGGGCGCTGAAGGAGGGATCCGGCTTGGCTCCTGGTTTGGTTTCACCCTCCCGGGAGAGGGCCAACCGCTGAAAGCGGCGCCTGAGCATCTCATCCATGCTGGCGTAGTCATCCGGTCCCTGGACGGTTCGGATATTGAACTGGCGGTAGTGAGCGGGGGCGGGACGTCCTTCCAGGAAAACGACCATACTTCCTACCAGGGCAGTTGCCTGGGTGTTGGAGATATCATAACATTCGATGCGCATCGGGGGTGTGCCAAGGCCGAGCCTGGCTTGCAGATCGGTCAAGGCGCCTTCAGCCCGGTCTTGTTCGGATTTTTCCTGGGTTTTTAAGGCAGTTAACATTGAGGAGGCATTTTCAGCTGCCATGGCAACCAGTTTTTTCTTCTCCCCGCGTCGAGGAACGACCAACTCGACCTTTTTCCCCCCCGCTGACTTTTCAGCCATTGGTGGATGATCTTGGCTTCTTCGATTTCCCGCGGCAGGAGGATCTCTGGCGGGACCTCGGGAGCCTGGTCATAGAATTGTTTGATGACCTCAGAGAGCAGGTCATTATCGGCGGTTTGGTCGATATTCTCCACCAGGAAATATTCCCTCCCGGTGAGTTTTCCTCCCCGGATGAAAAAGACCTGGATGCAGGCGTTATTATCCAGGCTGGCAAGGGCGATCACATCCGAGTCTGCGAATTTGGTAGAGATGATGCGCTGTTCCGCCACAATTCGCTGGATAGCATCCAGTTGGTCGCGGATCTGGGCAGCTCGTTCATAATTCAGATCCGAGGAGGCTTGTTTCATTTCCGCCTCAAGCCTGGATACGATATTGTCCGTCCGGCCATTCAGAAAAGCCCCTAGCTCGCGGATCATTTCCCGGTAGTCATCCACCCCAATGCGGCCGATGCAGGGAGCGGTGCAGAGCTGGATATCATAGTAGAGGCAGGCCCGCTGATCTTCTCCGGTGATGGTCCGGCTGCAGGTCAGGTAAGGGAAGATCTTGCGCAGCAAGTCCAGCGTTTGGTTCACAGCCCAGACATTGATATATGGTCCGTAGTAGCGGGAGCCATCCTTTTCCACCTTGCGGGTGACAGTGACTTTCGGAAAATCATCTGCCCAGTGAATCTTGATATAGGGATAACGCTTATCATCCTTAAGCTGGACGTTGAAATGGGGCTGGTATTCCTTGATCAGGTTCATTTCCAGGATCAGGGCTTCCAGTTCGGATCCGACGATGATCCACTCGATGTCATGGATATTGGCGACCAGCTGGCAGGTTCGGGGATGTTTCTGGGCGCTGGCATGGAAGTAAGAACGCACCCGGTGGCGCAGATTGACGGCTTTCCCAATATAAATGACCCGGCTGTCCTTGTCTTTCATCAGGTAGCAGCCAGGCTGTTCGGGTACAGAATTGAGGATATCCTTGATGTGGTCCGAGGTCTCCATGGCAAAAAAATTGTATCACAGCGGCAGGAACGGGGATTTTATTTCCCCCCTTGGCTGAGGTATCTTATTCAGGCTCAAGCAGGATGAATTTCCCCCCTGGAGGATGCCATCCGGGACTTGCGTACCGCCTGGCTTACCTGTATACTGGCTCTTATGTTCTCCACGCCTGAATTTTCTCGATCCTGGTCTGTCAGCGAAGTTAACGCCTATCTGAAGGGTTTGATGGAGGCGGATGCCAACCTGCAGAATTTATGGGTCGAGGGGGAGATATCCAACCTGTCCCGGCCGGCTTCCGGCCATCTCTATTTCACTCTCAAAGATACTTCCTCATCCATCCGCTGCGTTATGTGGAAAAATCGGGCCCAGGCGGTCCAGTTTGTCATCCAGGACGGCGTAGCCGTCACTGCCCATGGTGGATTGAGCGTTTACGAGGAGCGGGGTCAGTACCAGCTATATGTGGATGATCTCCGTCCCCGGGGAGAGGGTGCCCTCTTCCAGGAATTCCAGCGTCTAAAGACCCGGCTGGAAAGCGAAGGCCTATTCGACCCGGAACGGAAGAGGCCCATTCCTCCCTGGCCAAGAAAAGTCGGGATTGTGACCTCAGCCAGCGGCGCGGCCTATCAGGATATGGAAAAAACACTTTACAGACGGTATCCCCTGGTGGAGATCCTGCTTGAGCCGACTTCCGTGCAGGGTGAAAGTGCCCCGGGTGAGATCATCCAGGCCTTATCACGATTGTACGAGGTCAAACCGGACCTGATCCTGATCGGCAGGGGTGGCGGCTCGATCGAGGATCTGTGGGCGTTCAATGATGAAGCTGTGGCGCGGATGGTGGCGGAGTCCCCCGTTCCCGTTATCAGCGGGGTAGGGCATGAAACGGATTTTACGATCACCGATTTTGTGGCAGACCTGCGTGCGCCAACTCCCACCGCGGCCGCGGAACTGGCAGTGCCAGATCAGGTGGACCTGCGTTTCACAATGGGGGAGTTGAAGAGCCGCTTGGCCCGGGCAGCGGGTGGATTTATTCTCGAGAAGCGCCGGGAAGCAGAGAATCTGGCCCTCACGGTTGAGCGAATGTCGCCTATCGGTGAGATCAACAACGGTCGACAGCGGGTAGATGAGCTTTTGGCTCGGACTGGGCGGGAGATAACCGTATCTCTCAGAAACGCCAGGGAGAGCTGCCTGGCTTTGGGTTCCCGGCTGGGGTCTCTAAATCCTGAAGCCATCCTGCTGAGGGGGTATGCGATCATCACCGGGGAAGATGGTTCCACGGTTTATCAGGTAGGCCAGACCGCCTCGGGGGAAAAGCTGCAGGTGCGGGTGAGTGATGGGTCGTTTGAGGTGATTGTCAATTAATGTGCGGGACCAAGGCTCACACTCCATTGCCCTCTCAATTCACTCATATTTTTCTTTAATATTTCTCTAATTTATTTCATAGATTGCGGCTCTATAATGATCTTATGATTCCAACCCCGTGAGCGGGTTGTTTTGTATAACGGGGGAAATGGAGGAGGAAATGAACTTAGAAAAATATACAACCAAATCTCAGCAGGCAGTGCTTCGTTCCCAGCAGCTTGTTGCAGACCTAAACCATCAGGCAATTGAACCTGTCCATCTGCTGTACGCCCTCCTGGAAGAAAGTGAAGGCACAGTTGCAGCTGTTGTGACCCGGATTGCCGGCAGTACGGATGGAATTAAAAAAGAACTCTGGGATGATCTTTCCAAACGCCCGAAAGTCTACGGCGGGAATGTCCAGGCTGGTATAGGCCGGATGACAGCAGACGTGTTAGCGGCGGCTGAACGGCATGCCAAAGGCATGGGAGATGAATATGTCTCTACCGAACATATTCTGCTGGGATTGATCGAAAGCCCCGAAGGCAGCCGCCTGAAATCATACGGCTTGACCAAGGATGCCGTACTCAACACCCTTAGGGAAGTCCGCGGCTCCCAGCGAGTGACCAGCCAATCCCCTGAAGGGACTTATCAGGCCCTGGAAAAATATGGTCGGGATCTGACAGATCTTGCCCGCCGTGGAAAATTGGATCCGGTGATCGGAAGGGATGAAGAGACCCGCCGGCTGGTCCAGATCCTATCCCGGCGAACAAAGAATAATCCAGCATTGATTGGAGAACCTGGTACCGGAAAGACCGCTATTGTGGAGGGGCTTGCCCAGCGGATCATTAACGGCGATGTCCCGGAAGGATTAAAAAGGAAGAAGCTGATCCAGCTGGATATGGGCGCCCTTGTAGCGGGGGCCAAATACAGGGGTGAATTTGAAGAGCGTCTAAAAGCTGTTCTCAAGGAGATCACCTCTGCTTCGGGAGAAGTGCTGCTTTTTGTGGACGAGATGCATACCGTAGTCGGAGCAGGTGCCGCTGAGGGAGCAATGGATGCAGGCAATATGCTCAAACCCATGCTGGCCCGGGGAGAGCTGCATTTGATCGGCGCAACGACATTGGATGAATACCGCAAATACATCGAGTCTGATGCCGCTCTGGAAAGGCGCTTCCAGCCTCTGCTGGTGGAAGAACCCAGCGTAGAGGCGACGATCAGCATTTTGCGGGGATTGAAGGAGCGTTATGAAATCCATCATGGTGTGCGCATCACCGATCCAGCTACGATAGCAGCGGCAACGCTTTCCAATCGCTATATTGCGGATCGCCAGCTGCCGGATAAGGCGATTGACTTGATCGACGAAGCAGCGGCCAGGCTGAGGACAGAGATCGATTCCAAGCCTCGCGCTCTAGATGAGGTAGATCGGCAGATCATGCAGCTCGAAATCGAGGGTGAAGCCCTCAAAAAAGAAAAGGATAAGTCCTCACAGAAGCGTCTGGACATCTTAAAAGAGGAGCTGGCTAACCTGAAAGAAGAACAAAAACAGCTCCACGGCCGTTGGATTTCTGAAAAGGAAGTTATTGGTGAAGTTCGTGAGGTAAAAAAGGAAATTGACCAGACCCGGTTGGAAATCGAAAAAGCGGAGCGAGAAACCGACCTTGAGAAGGTTGCCCGGTTACAGTACGGCACCTTAAGGGATCTGGAGGAAAAGCTGAAAGAAAAGGAATCCCGTTTGAAAGAGGTCCAGGCGGATGGCGCTCTGTTGAAGGAAGAAGTTGATGAAGAGGAAATTGCAGGAGTGATTTCCCGCTGGACAGGTATTCCTGTTTCTAGATTGTTGGAAAGTGAGACCCAGAAACTCCTGCACATGGAAGAGCGCCTGCATGAGCGGGTGGTCGGCCAAGATGAAGCGATTCAAGCTGTTTCCAATGCCGTGCGCAGGTCGCGGGCGGGGCTCCAGGATCCCAACCGGCCAATTGGTTCGTTCATATTCCTGGGTCCGACCGGTGTGGGTAAAACAGAGTTGGCCCGTGCACTGGCAGAATTCCTATTTGATGATCAGGATGCCATGGTGCGGATCGATATGAGTGAATATCAGGAAAAACATACTGTTTCTCGGCTGATCGGTTCACCTCCCGGATATGTAGGTTATGGGGAAGGTGGTCAGCTGACAGAAGCTGTCCGGCGGCGCCCCTACAGCGTGGTGCTCTTTGACGAGATCGAAAAAGCCCACCAGGAGGTGTTTAACACTCTGCTCCAGCTGCTGGATGACGGCCGCCTGACCGATGGACAGGGACGAACGGTGGATTTCCGGAATACCGTAGTGATCATGACCAGTAATATTGGAAGCCAGGCCTGGTCTGGCCTGGGGGAGAATGGAGATGTAGAAGCAGCCCAGGCCTTCAGCCGGGAAGCGTTAAAGTCTACCTTCCGCCCAGAATTCCTGAACCGGGTGGACGAGGTCATCCATTTCCATCCGTTGACTCGGGAGCAGATCCGGGAGATCGTGGGTATCCAGCTTAATCGTGTGGAAAGCATGGTCCGGTCCCAGGGGTATACACTGGAGGTCACAGAGGAGGCTCGCCAAATCTTGGCAGACTGGGGATTTGACCCGGATTATGGTGCCCGTCCTCTGAAGCGGACCATCCAGCGCCATCTCCAGGATCCCCTGGCACTGGCAATTCTCTCCGGTGAATACAAGGTCGGGGATACCATTCAAGTGAATGCCGGCAAAGATACGCTTGAATTTTTCCCCGTACATGCGGGTGAGGTTGCATAACTAAAAAGGAGGGACGAGTCCAATTATTGGACTTCGTCCCTTCTTTTGTTCTAGATCAATGCACATGACCGTGGTCCAGCTCTTCCGGGGTTGCTGGCCTGATGTCGGCGATCGTGATCTCAAATGTGAGGATTTTGTCCGCCAGGGGATGGTTGAAGTCCAGGGTTACAGTCTCATCATCCGCTTCGATGATCTCGGCACTGAGCACTTCACCCTCATCGTCCCGCAGGTCAAGGAAGGTGCCTACATCAAGGGGTATTTCTTCACTGAATTCATCCTTTTGTACCACTTCAATTGAATCCGGGTCATATTCTCCGTAAGCTTGGTCAGGCTGGATTGTGATTGTTTTCTTATCACCAACTTTCATCCCGTAGAGGGCATCTTCCAATCCCGGGATGATCTGGCCAATACCCTGGATGAACTCGATCGGTCCTCCCTCAGCGGTGCTTTCCATAATTTCATCCTCGATGATGAGGGTGTAATCCAGTTTGACAACTAGGTTATCTTGGATAGTGTCAGCCATGATCTCTCCTATCAGATTTTGTCTGCGGGACCGATCAGATCCCTGATTATATACCAGCAAAGATCAGTCAGATCGAAGAACAAGTGGTAGGTATTTTCCTGGTGATCCATTACCAGGATATGTTTGCCGTTCTCGGTCTCCCACTGCCGACCTATATTCAGAACCCGGATCTGATCGTCCCCCAGAGTGAATTCCAGTGGGATCAGTTTTCCGTCCCTGTTGAATCGGGTAGTGATCTCAATCTTTTCCATCTTTCATTAGGAACTCATACAGGAATTCCAGGGCCAGTTGGGCAATCTCCTCTTTATTTTCGATTCTGTTTCCACCCGCGTTATGCTGCAGGGTCAAGATCCTTTTCGGTGTGCTCAACCCAATCCAGGTATAACCAACGGGTTTCTCTGGCGTGCCCCCGGTTGGACCGGCAATGCCGCTCACAGCTATTCCCACATCAGCAGCCAGGGCATGGCGGACTCCCTTTGCCATCTCACGAATGGCCTCCTCACTCACCGCACCGTACTTCTCGAGTGTATCCCAAGATACTCCTAATAAGCGGACCTTGGCCCGGTAGGCATAGGCAGTGATACTGCCCAGATAATAGGTAGAGGACCCCGGGATGTTGGTGATCCTGTGCCCGATCAAACCCCCAGTGCAGGACTCCGCTATTGCCAGCCTCCACCCTCGTTTCCGCAGTTCCTGACCGACCTTCTCTTCAATATTCTCAATCATCTTTACCCTTCTAATTTTTCAACCACCCAATAGTGTGACAAGCCCAGAACCTGCAGGGGTGTTTTTTCAACCAGGTAAAGAACCGACCTGATCCAGCGGCCCAACCGGGGGAATCTGCTGATGATGTTATCATATCCACCGAATATCACCCGCCTGGTGATGAACTTCACTGGCAGTTCATTGAATAGGCGCTGGAGGTCTTTCCGGCTGTAAACCCGGACATGAGGGGCCAATTTGTCACGCAAAGGTCGGGGAAGGTAGTTGACCAGGAATTTATTCCCAAAATGATAGTTACCTTTCCAATAGACCCCATGAGTTTCAAAGGGGTACCAGCGATTGGGGCAATAGAGGATTAATCTGCCACCAGGTACAAGGACCCGGACCATTTCCTTCACAGCTTTGGCATCGTCCACGACATGTTCGATCACCTCGTTGCTGAGGATCAAATCGAAACTATCCGCAGGGAAGGGTAGGTTCTCACCTGCTCCTCCAATAACATTGGTCCCTTTCTCTTTCGCTTCGACAGCGCGGGGGATCTCATATTCCAGGCCTACCGTCTCGCAGCCGAGGGGATCGAGGTGCTCCAGATACAAGCCAACCCCGCAGCCATTCTCTAGCAATCTGCCCTTGATACGATCGCCAGCCGCGGATTTAAGCATCTCAAGCCGCCGCTGTTGGCCGGCTCTCCAGATATAAGAGGGCTCCCCCCTCTCAGCGGCTTTGGATGATGGTTGAACGTCAATCATTATTCATACCGATGCACAGAGATCAAATGCCGGGCGATCACGGGGGAAAGTCCCTTCTACTGTTCCAGGGACTTTCCTTTATAATCACCCGGCATAAAGCTTAAGCTTCCTGGACTGCAAGGGCGTCTGCTTCCCGGGCAACCCGGATTCCCTCTTCTTCATCTACGCGAGTCAGCATTAAGCCGCCAGCGATGAAGAATATTATCAGGGAAATAATGCCCAATCGGCTATTGCCGAACAGCTGACTGACCAGGCCGAAGACTAGCGGGCCAAAGATGCCGGCAAATTTTCCGCTGACGCTGAAGAAGCTGAAGAATTCCGCAGACTGGGCTTTGGGTACCATGCGTCCATAGAGGGACCGGCTTAATGCCTGGGCGCCGCCCTGGACCATCGCTACTGCAAAACCCAGGATCAGGAAATGAGTGGCATTGCTCAAAAAATAACCGCCGATGGAAATTGCTGTATATACACCGAGGCTGAGGTAAATGGATTTTTTGGTGCCGATTTTCTTTGCCAGCCAGCCAAATGCAAATGAGAAGGGGATGCCCACAAATTGAACGATAAGCAAAACCATGATCAGGGATGTGTCATCAATCCCAATTTCGTCGCCATAGGTTGTGGCCATCTTGATGATCGTGCCTATTCCATCATTATAGAGCCAGAAGGCGACCAGGAATTTGAACAGATCTCCATACTTCCTGACCTCTTTAAAGGTTTCAACCAACCTGGAGAAACCTGCCTTGACGGGATTTTTATCGATCTCGCCCTCGTAGACTTGGCGGGGAGGTTCCGGCACGTTCCTCCACAGCGGAATGGTAAAGAGGAGCCACCAGACAGCAACACTGGCCAATGAGATCCTGGTCATCAATACTGTCAGGTTGTCTGGAGCAAACATGATCATGGCCAGGTTGACTGCCAGCAATATTCCGCCACCCAGGTATCCCATCGCATATCCGCGGGTTGAGACCTGGTCTATATCGTTCTTTTTGGCGATGTGGGGAAGGAGGGAATCATAAAAGATATTGGCGCCTGCAAAACCGATATTGCCCAGAATGAACAGGGTCGAAGCCAATAACCAGTCACCTGTGGTGAGGAAGAACATGAAGGCTGTGGCAACAATACCGAGGAGGGCAAAGATGGTCAGAAAACGCTTTTTCTGACCTCTGAAATCAGCCATGGCTCCCAGAATGGGACTGACAAGAGCGATCAATAATAAAGCGATCGAATTAGTATACGCCCAGTATGATGTGACCTGGTTGCCAGTCAAAGTTGATTCTGCGATGGTCCTGTAGTAGATCGGCAGGACTGCCGCCATAATAGTGGTCGCAAATGCTGAATTTGCCCAATCATACATCGACCAGGAATTGATGATCTTCTTGTAATTCTTTTCTTCCATGATTTCCTCCGGGAGTGGATTGGTTTGGTCATTCTATTATACGATAGAACAATTGCCTTCCAAGATAGTTACAGGCAGCTGCCAGTAAAGCAGCTGGATCATCCTGGTTGATTATTTGAATCTTATTAAGGATTGGCCCTGGATAGCAGGCCGAGTTGACGAGGTGCTAAGGTCGTGCTATGATATTTTTGGACTTATTGATATTATTCTGGCTCCGCCAAACGTTTTTAGGACTTATTTTGCCATTATTTTCTTATTATCTGCAGGACAGATCGACGAATAGATTATAAGGATATCTCGTACAGGCAGTTTAATTCCTATTTGGCAACTTAATATCTCTTTTGATCGAGATTAGAGATGGCGGGCACAGAATATTTGTGGCCGCTATTTTTTCTTATTCTGGAGGGCATGATGAGTTTTGATTTTATTTCACGGATCATTGGCATGGTCGTATTTGGTTTATTGGGGGGATATTTCGGGGAAACCTTCGCGGGCTTCACAGATATCTCACTCCAGGAGGGCACGGTCATCTTGGGATTGGTTGGCTCACTGTTTGGACTGGTGGTCACTCCTTTGATAACGACTCGTCCGGTCGCCTCCCTGCGCAATCTGCTCAACCAGCTGGATGCCAGGACTTTGGGTGCTGGGATGATGGGGCTTTTTGTTGGGTTGATCATAGCCGCACTGCTGGCCATCCCCCTTTCAAGGCTGCCATCTTTCCTGGGTCAGTTCTTCCCTTTCATCGGCGTAATCCTTTTCAGTTATATAGGAGTAGCGGTATTCATATCCCGCAGGAATGATATCTTCTCGATTTTCGGCGGGAGGGTGTTCCCCTTATCTGAAAGGGGGGGCAAGGGGAGTGAAATGGAGCGGGTCATCCTGGTGGACACAAGCGTGATCATTGACGGCAGGATTTCGGATATCGCTCAGACCGGGTTCCTGGTGGGAGAACTGCTCATCCCCCGTTTTGTGCTCGACGAGCTTCAACATATTGCTGATTCGGCAGACGCGCTGCGGCGCCAGCGGGGAAGGCGGGGAATGGAGATCCTGGCTGAACTTCAGGAATCCAAGACTATCCCCGTCAGGATCAGTGATATCGATGTGGAAGGCACCCGGGAAGTAGATAGTAAATTAGTCATCCTGGCCCGTCAGCTGAACAGTCCTATTCTTACTAATGACTACAACCTTAATCGAGTTGCGGAAATCCAGGGAGTGCCGGTCTTGAACATCAATGAACTTGCCAACTCTGTCAAAGCCGTCTTGCTTCCGGGAGAAACTGTTGAAGTTAAGATCATCCAGGAAGGAAAGGAAAGAGGACAGGGTGTTGGTTATCTTTCTGATGGCACAATGGTCGTGGTTGAAGAAGGAAAAGATCGCATGAATGAAGATATTACATCCACCGTCACCAAGGTGCTCCAAACGGCGGCAGGCAGGATGATCTTTGCTAAACCTGATGATATCTAACCGCGGGAAGAAGGAATTATGAGCATCAAAGTCTATAACACTTTATCAAGGACAAAAGAGGAATTCAAAACCCTGGAGCCCGGCAAGGTGTCCATGTATGTTTGCGGCCCTACAGTGTATGACAAGGCCCATGTGGGACATGCCATGTCTGCCCTGGTCTTTGATGTGATCCGCCGCTACCTGGAATACCGAGGTTATGAAGTCCATCATGTGACCAATTACACGGATGTGGATGACAGGATCATCCAGCGAGCAGCGGTGGAGGGGGTGGAATCCATCGAGGTAGCAGAACGCTATATCAAGGAGTACGACCGCCACTTGAAGGACCTCAACATCCTGCCAGCCAGCAAATACCCCCGCGCTACTGATGAGATCAATAATATCGTGGAAAGCGTGGCGGACCTGGTGGATAAAGGTTTCGCTTATCCAGTTGACGGGGATGTTTACTACCGGGTCAGGAGCTTCCCTGATTATGGCAAACTATCCGGAAGAAAACTGGAAGATATGGAAGCTGGTTTCAGGATCGACGTTGATGACCGCAAAGAACATCCTCTGGATTTTGCCCTCTGGAAAGCCGCCAAGCCAAATGAACCCAGCTGGCCAAGCCCCTGGGGCCCCGGCCGACCTGGGTGGCATATTGAATGTTCTGTGATGAGCCATTCCTGCCTTGGTGAGCAGATCGATATTCACGGCGGCGGAAATGACCTGGTTTTCCCACACCACGAGAACGAGATCGCCCAGAGCGAAGCTATGCATGGTGTACAATTCGCCACCTACTGGATGCATAACGGCATGATGCAGCTTTCCGGCGCCAAGATGTCCAAGTCGATTGGCAACCTGGTCACCATTGACAGCTTTTTGGAAGAGTATGAGGCCAATGTCATGCGGATGATGGTCATTAATTCCAGCTACAGGGGACCACTTACTTTTAATGAAGAGACCATTGATCATGCTGTGAAGGCGCTCAAACGGTTGCGCTCGGCTCTGAAACCCGCCCTACCTCAGGAAGGTTGGGATAAAGACAGGCTGGTGAACAGCGCCGCGAAGGTGAAGGAGCATTTTCAAAAGGCCATGGATGACGATTTTAATACTGCCGGCGCTTTGGGACATATCTTCGACTACGTCAAAGAGATCAATCAGGCCCGAGATGAGGGTGCGGATCAGGAAGCCCTTGACGCAGCCCAAACAGTTTTGAAGGAACTTACCAGTGTGCTGGGTCTGGACCTGGAACTGCCAGAAGTCCAGGAAGGCGCAGCGGGGGAGTTTATTGATCTATTGATCGAGATTCGGGCCAAGCTCAGGGAGGAGAAAAACTGGGATTTATCAGACTTGATCCGGGATCAACTTGAAGAACTTGGTGTGCTGCTTGAGGATAATTCCCAGGGCACAACCTGGCATTGGAAATGAGGTCGCCCTTACGATTGGCGGGTCAGATAGGTTCTCCCAGGAAGATATGATAAAAGAATGGATTTGGGGAAGGAATCCGGTCTGGGAGGTAATTCGGGCTGGTAAGCGGAAAACCTTTCAGCTGCGGATTGCCCGTGGTGTGAAGGTGGAAGGACGCCTGGAAGAGATCCTGAACCTTTCCCAGAAAAGATCCATCCCTGTATCGGAAGTCCCCAAGGAAATGCTTGATGGGATCAGCAGCCATCATCAGGGAATCGCCCTGCAGGTTAGTGAGTACCCCTATGCCGGGTTGGACGAAGTTCTCCTTGAAGCCAAAAACAGGGATGAACCTCCCCTGGTCCTATTGCTCGACACATTGAAAGATCCTCAAAATCTGGGCAGCCTGATTCGCACTGCGGAGCTGATTGGCGTTCATGGAGTTGTGCTGCCATTCAGAAGGACGGCAACCGTTACGCCGGCCGTGGTCAGCGCATCCTCCGGGGCGTGTGAACATCTCCCTATTGTCCAGGCAAATCTGGCTCAGACTATCAACCTTCTCAAGGAACAGGGGTTGTGGGTTGTGGGTTTGGAGGGTGGCCCGGAAGCCCAACCTCCCGGGCAGATAAACCTGGATGGGCCCCTGGCTGTGGTAGTAGGAAGCGAGGCGGAAGGTATGCGGGGACTGGTAAGATCTTCCTGTGATTTTCTGCTGCGGCTTCCCATGCGAGGGCAAATTGATTCCCTGAATGCAGCAGTAGCAGGCTCGGTGGCCCTCTATTTAGTCTGGCAAGCGAGGGGTTTTCATGGGGCTCGAGACTAACTGAACCCATTGACTGTAATCATGATAACTGATAAACTTTTGCTCTGTCGATGTGACCCGACTGTGCACTTGCCTCGTATATTTCCATCTGATATAATGCCTTGGCTGGCAAGAGCAGATGATGGCAACTGCGCCGACGTAGCTCAATCGGTAGAGCAGTCGCTTTGTAAGCGACCGGTCATGGGTTCGAGTCCCATCGTCGGCTCCTGGAATTGCGTTCACGCAGTTCACAACAAAATAATCCGGGCGGATACCGAAGTGGCCAAACGGGGCTGACTGTAAATCAGCTGGCAAACGCCTACGGAGGTTCGAATCCTTCTCCGCCCACCTGGACTAAGAGCTGCAGGAGTTCTTAACTTCTGACAGCTTCTAGTTATGTAAAATGCCAGCCCTCGTAGCTCAGGGGTAGAGCGCATTCTTGGTAAGAATGAGGTCATGGGTTCAATTCCCATCGGGGGCTCTGGTAACAGTGATTTTGCGTTTTAGGACTTGTAGCTTTAAGGAGAAGAATTATGGCGAAAGAGAAATTTGAACGAAACAAACCGCACCTGAATGTGGGAACGATGGGACACATCGACCATGGGAAGACCACCTTGACAGCGGCGATCACAAAAGTGGCGGCGATGCAGGGATTCGGAGAATTTGTGGCCTTCGACCAGATCGACAAAGCCCCGGAAGAAAAAGAGCGAGGGATCACGATCAGCATCTCGCACGTGGAATACGAGACCGAGAAGAGGCACTATGCGCACGTGGACATGCCGGGACACCGGGACTACATCAAGAACATGATCACGGGAGCAGCCCAGGTAGATGGGGCGATCCTGGTAGTGGCGGCATCAGATGGGCCGATGCCGCAGACCCGGGAACACCTGCTGCTGGCGAGACAGGTGGAAGTGCCGAGCGTGGTGGTGTACCTGAACAAGGTAGACCAGATGGACGATCCGGAACTGCTGGAGCTGGTGGAGCTGGAACTGCGGGAGCTGTTGAACGAGTACGGCTTCCCGGGAGACGAGACACCGATCGTGAAGGGCAGTGCCCTGCATGCCTTGGAGAGCACCAGTGAAGACGTGGAAGCGCCGGAATACGAGAGTGTCCGAGAGCTGCTGCGAGTGGTGGATGAGTACATCCCAGAGCCTCCGCGCGAGGTAGACAAACCGTTCATGATGCCGGTGGAAGATGTGTTCACGATCAAGGGGCGGGGCACGGTAGTGACGGGCAGGATCGAGAGAGGCAGGATCCACACAGGAGACCCGGTAGAGATCGTAGGATTGCAGGACAAGGTGATGGACACCGTGGTGACGGGCGTGGAAATGTTCCACAAGATCCTGGACGATGGCCAGGCAGGAGACAATGTAGGTCTGCTGCTGAGAGGCGTGGACCGGGACCAGGTGGAGCGCGGAATGGTGATCGCCAAACCGAAGAGCATCCAGCCGCACACCAAATTCAACGCTGAGGTCGTGGTATTGAAACCGGAAGAAGGTGGACGGCACAAACCGTTCTTCTCCGGGTACCGGCCGCAGTTCTATATCAAGACCATTGACGTGACAGGAGCGATCACCCTGCCGGAAGGTGTGGAGATGGTCATGCCAGGCGACAACGTGAATATGCAGGTGGAACTGATCGTTCCTATCGCGTTGGAGCAGGGTGGTAAATTCGCTATTCGCGAAGGTGGCTTGACGGTTGCGTCCGGCGTGGTCACCGAGATACTCGAGTAGGAATTTCCAAGTATTAAAGGTAGTCATCTATGGCGAGAAAAAAAGGTATCAGACCGGTAATTACCCTGGAGTGCACAGAGTGCAACGAGCGGAATTACACGTCTGAGAAAAATAGAAGAAATGACCCGAACCGCCTCGAGCTGAAGAAATTCTGCTCGAGGTGCAGGAAGCACACGCTGCATAGGGAAACAAAGTAAGGACTGTATAGGTGGTCGCCCAGGTCTGTGACAGGGGCGACCACTCGCTACCCATCTCTAGGCCAGTAGCTCAATTGGCAGAGCACCGGTCTCCAAAACCGGGGGTTGTGGGTTCGATTCCTACCTGGCCTGCCTATTTCACCAGACGCCGTCTTCGTGGGCGGCGTTTTGACCGTAAAAGGAGTTTGATGTGGCTGCACAAAAAAAGCAAACGCGTGGCATCCGTAAATTTTATCGGGAGACCATAGCTGAGCTGCGCAAGGTCTCCTGGCCGACCCGCTCAGAAGCGATCAATCTGACCCGAGTTGTGCTTATCGTTATTGTATTGATGGGCGCATTCCTGGGTTTTCTGGATTATCTCTTCACACAGCTGTTCGGATTGATCCTGGGCGCTTAACAACTACTTGTAATCATCCGGGAAGTAACTATATGGATATTCACGAGAATGAAGAACAACTGGACGAGATCGATCCTGTATCCGAGGACGCTCAGGTGCCAGATGAGAATATGGAAGAAGTACTGGAAGTCTCCCAGGTAGGGGAAGTGCTCCAGGATGCTCCTCCAGCGGAAATAGCTGAAGAAGAGGAATCTATTGAGGCATCTGAAGATGACCCGGAAGAGGAACCCATCCTGGAAACTGAGGAGGAGGAATCTATTGAGGACGATGAAGTTGTTCTAGAAGCTGAACTCCCCTTGGAAGTTGAGGAGGATCTATCCTCCCCGGAAGTTGATGTAGTCATGGAAGAGGAAGCCGTCGAAGAACCTGTTGAGGTTGAACCCGTGCAGGTGCCTCAGCCGGAGAAGATCGCTCCAGACCCCTACGCTTCGGTTACGATCCAGGAAGATCCGGTGAAGGAACCGGATGATGACCGAGTTTGGTATGTTGTGCATTGTTACTCCGGAAATGAGGACAAGGTGCGTCATAATATCATGCAGCGCATCGAGTCCATGAGTATGGATGACTTGATCTTCGATGTAGTGGTACCCACAGAGGATGAGGTAAACATCAAAAATGGTGAAAGGCAGACTGTTGAGAAAAAAGTCTTCCCGGGATATATCCTGGTCAATATGATCCTTACTGAAGAATCCTGGTATATGGTTCGCAACACTCCCGGAGTTACCGGTTTTGTGGGCATGGGCAATGACCCCACGCCACTCCAGCCAGAAGAAGTGGCCCGCATCCTGAAACGCATGGAATCTGAAAGCCCCCGGATCAATGTCACATTCCGGACTGGAGAACGGGTGCGTATCGTGGATGGGCCTTTTGAGGACTTTTACGGAAGGGTTTCAGAAATCGACATGGACCGGGCGACAGTCCGGGTCATGGTGAATTTTTTCGGCAGGGAGACCCCAGTGGAACTGGATTTCCTGCAGGTAGAACAAGCATAAAGTATACATTTTGTGGGAGGAGTATCACTCCGCTAAGACCACGAAGGAGAATAACGTGTCTAAAAAAGTAAAAGCAAACGTTCGTTTACAAATAGCAGCCGGAAAGGCAAATCCTGCTCCTCCGATCGGACCGGCCCTGGCAGCACACGGCATCAACTTGATGGCCTTCTGCAAGGACTATAATGCCCGGACCTCCGACCGCATGGGCGATATCATTCCGGCTGATATCACCATCTACGTTGATGGTTCCTACAAGTTCACGCTTCGCACCCAGCCGGCAGCCATCTTGCTGAAGAAAGCAGCCGGAATTGAAAAGGGATCTGCTGTTCCCAATGTGGAAATCGTTGGTGAGATCACCCGCGAGCAGCTGAGGGAGATTGCCCAGACCAAAATGAGGGACCTCAATGCTGTCGATATTGAAGGTGCCATGCGCCAGATCGAAGGCACAGCACGCCAAATGGGAATAAAGATCAAAGATTAATTTCTGGTGGGAGGATGATAACCATCCGTTAATACCACAAGGAGAATTGAATGGCAAAACACGGAAAGAAATACAACGAAGCATTTGCAAAAGTTGACCGAGACAACAAATACACCCCCATGGAAGCAGTCAGCTTGGCCAAGGAACTTTCCTATGCCAAATTTGATGAGACTGTGGAAATTCATGTGCGCCTGGGAGTAGACCCCCGCCATGCAGACCAGATCGTTCGTGATCTGGTCAACCTTCCTCACGGACTTGGAAAGGAAGTCAAGGTGCTGGTATTCGCTCAAGGTGAGGACGCTCAGCTGGCTCGGGAGGCTGGAGCAGATTACATCGCCGATGGTGATGATATGATCAACAAGATCGAGGGCGGCTGGTTTGACTTCGATATTGCCATCGCTACACCGAATATGATGGCCAAGGTCGGTAAACTGGGTCCGATCCTCGGACCTCGAGGCATGATGCCCAATCCTAAAGCCGGCACGATGATTCCCGGTGAGGACCTTCCCCGCGTTATTGAGGAATCCAAAGCTGGCCGGATCGAGTACCGGGTAGACAAAACCGCCAATGTTCATGTACCAATTGGAAAAGTATCCTTTTCAGCAGAGCAGTTGCATGATAATATGGGTGCGCTGATGGAGTCACTTGTATCCAATCGGCCCGCATCAACCAAAGGACAGTACGTACGGAAAGTTGTTGTGGCAACCAGCATGGGCCCGGGCATTATTGTGGACCCGCTGCTGGCGGCAGAAATGGAAGGCATATAGGCTGGACATTTCCTGATATTTTGTAAATAACAAAATACTTTGCCAGAGAAAGCTGGTGCTCTTCCGAGAGCTTAATTTCCAGCCCAGGTAATAAATACTTTATCTTCACGTGTGATAAAAGTCTTTACCTCTCTGGCAGGTAAAGACTTTTTGTTATCTAAGCATGACTGAACCCGGTTTGAAGGAGGTGAAATACTTTGGCTATTTCAAAGCAGCAGAAGGAAGAACTCATCCTGAAGTACAAAAAGTGGATTGAAGAAAGTGATGGGTTGGTATTTACCCACTACCATAATTTGTCTGTCAAGGATATCAGTGATCTCCGCAGAGAGATCCGAGGATCCGGTGGTGAGTTCCATGTCATAAAGAACACGCTGGCAAAAAGGGTATTTGAAGAAAGTGGCCGCGAGTGGAAGGAAGATATTTTTACTGGTCCTACCGCGCTGGGCATATCTTATGAAAATCCCTCTGGTCTCGCCAAGGCGATAAAGGACTTCGCCAAGGAAAAGGGTACCATCGAGATCAAAAGCGGATACCTGGCTGAAAGGCTGGTAACCGCGGAGGAAATAAATGCTCTGGCAGATCTGCCATCCATGGCTGAGATGAGAGCTATACTGCTCAGCACCATCGCAGCTCCGGCTTCCAAACTGGTCCGGACTCTGGCAGAACCTGGCCGGCAAATGGCCGCTGTGCTCAAGTCTTACTCTGAGCAGTCAGCTGCCTGATAAATTAGAGAACAAATTGGCTGAATTGCCGTAATAAGGAGAAAAAAATGGCTGATATTAACAAAATTAAAGATGAATTGGGCAAATTGACCGTTCTGGAAGCTGCAGAATTGGTTAAGATGCTGGAAGAAGAATGGGGTGTTTCCGCTGCCGCTCCCGTAGCAATGGCCGCTGTTGCCGCTGGTGGTGGGGATGCAGGTGGAGACGCTGAAGAGAAATCAGAATACGATGTCATTATCAAGGACGTCGGACCCAAGAAGATCGAAGTGATTAAGGCTATCCGCGCAATCACCAGCCTGGGTCTGAAAGATGCCAAAGATATGGCTGAAGCTGCTGGTGCCAAGGTTCTCGAAGCCGCTGGGAAAGAAGCAGCAGAAGACGCAAAGAAACAACTTGAGGAAGCTGGAGCAGTTATCGAGCTTGCTTAATTAGTCAAACGGGTTCAGAAAGGCTGCCTAGGGATCCTTCCCGGGCAGCCTTTTGCTTTAAATAAAAATGAAGGGGTAAAGCCCTTTAGGTGGACTTCAATCCTTAATGAGGATACCGCTTCCTGAATCTATCACTGATTTTCCGCTAATTTACACAACGACGCACCTCCGCTCGCCAACCATTCATCCAAACGTGGGCTGTGATCCAGACCATCTTGGGCGTCCTGATAAATGCTTAGTCCCCAGTAGATATACCTGCGCGTCTCTTCCGGCCAGTTTTCAACAGGTTGTTGAGCGCCGGTAATTCCCCCGTTATATCCAGCCAACGCCAGACGGGCGCTGCCGCCAATTTGCAGAGATTGCTGAAGGTAAACCAATCCCCGCCTGGCATTTGTGGCTGGATCATAGGGGTTATCTCCTTCCTGAAAGTGGTAAGGCATAACCTGGAATAAACCCATGGCGCCTGCGTGTGATCGAGCACTGGCATAGCCGCAGGATTCGATCTGCATCACGGTAGCGACCAGGTTGGGATCCAAGGAGTGTTTTTCGCTCCAGGACAGAATCTGGGTTTCCCAAGCTTTCACTTCTGGAGTGAAGAGAGGGGCGATCCCGGCTGGACTGAAAACGGTGTTCCCTCCTGGAGGAGGGAGTGGAACTTCAGCTTGAACGATCTCGATACTGCTCAACCCGAATACCAGGCCAGTGCTGACCAGCAGGACGGCCAGGATTGGCAGAAGGAAGCGGCGCAGGCAGCCTGTCTGTTGGGAGAAGGCCGCCTGCGCCTGTACGGAGGAGGGGGGAGAAGAAACCATCTATTTTGATTAGTGCTGATCCCTGCTCATGGCCGAGAGAGGCTGATAGGAGGGCTCGGGTCGTGGTGCGGGTTTGGGTGCGGGGCGGCGGGCTGGAGTCCCCTTTCGACTGGAAACCGGAGCCCTGCGGCTGGACACGGAGGCAGGGAAATCCACCTGCAGCTGGTCGCGGCCGAAATAGCGCTCACCGGCCACACTGAACAGGCCAATGATCAATACCCGCAGGATCCAGATCATCACAGCCACAAAGATCGGCACCACTTTCAACAGGGTCTGCCGGGCGATGACTGCGTTGCCCAGGGTCTCATGGTTGGCGATGGCGATCGATACACCCCACCAGGTCAGCAGGGCATTCATGGTGGCGGCGATCAGCCAGGCGGCGAACAGGTACCAGGAATCGTTGTCCTCCCCCACTTTGCCTTCGGGGGAGAACAGGCGGGCAATGCCAGCAAAATCGATCCCGCAGAAGGCGATGGCCAGGATGGTGGCCCAGCGCACGCCCCAGAAGCGCAGCCCACCCAGCAGGTCGGTGAGGGCAAAATCGGTCGTGCTGTAATTGAAGATCTCAAAGGCGACCAGGGCGGTGATGATCAGAAGCCCAAAGACGACGCCGCGTTTGACCTGAACCCGTTGTGGAATAAAAGGAATGCTGTTGGCGGACATGGTGTACCTCCTAAGATGATAGAACTAGAACAAATGTTCTTTATAGGTTCCACTATAGAACAAATATTCTAATTTGTCAAGGGATATCTAAAAATGGTTTTCTGTTAAAATAGGAAGAACCCATCGATCGGTGAAGAAAATATGGAAAGACTCTGGTCTCCCTGGCGCATGAAATATATACAAGGTGATAACCCAAAGGATGAATGCCCCTTCTGCGCAGCCCTGGCTGACAGCGATCCAGCAGACTGCAAGCTGGTCCATAGAGGGAAATTTTCCTTTGTGATCTTAAACTTGTATCCGTATACTACCGGTCACCTGCTGGTATTACCCCTGGAGCATAAAGAACAGCTTAAGGACCTTGACGGGAATACCCGGTCAGAGATGATGGAGCTGATCAATCATTGCCTGGAGGTGCTGGAGGAGGCCTATCACCCGGAAGGATTCAATATCGGCATGAATATGGGGGAGGCTGCCGGAGCAGGCATCCCCAAACACTTACATTGGCATATTGTTCCCCGCTGGGTGGGTGATACCAATTATATGAGCACTGTCGGCGGCGTTAGGGTGCTGCCGGAATTACTGGAAGATACTTACCAGGTGGTTTTGGACCACTGGTAATCGATCAGAATGAGTTGAGATTATTCACAAAGAAGAATCATCGTATGAGGAGGTTGTCCACTCATGGCAGAAAACCATCCACTTATCATCAGCGCAGTCCGCACGCCTTCGGGATCCTTCCAGGGATCCCTGAGTGGATTCACAGCGCCTGAGCTGGGCGCCCTGGTCGTTAAGGAGGCGGTTCAGCGGGCCGGCATCCCTGATCGGAAAGAGATCGACGAAGTGATCATGGGCAACGTGGTCTCGGCTGGCCTGGGACAGAATCCCGCCCGCCAGGCTGCCATTGGAGCCGGACTTCCGGATTCAGTGGGCGCTTTCACCCTGAACAAGGTCTGCGGATCGGGTTTAAAGGCAGTTATGCTGGCTGCAGGAAGCATCAAAGCTGGAGACGGTGAGCTGTATGTCTGCGGTGGAATGGAGTCCATGAGCCGCACACCCTATTTATTGAGGGGTCGCTCAGGGGAATTGCGTTTTGGCCACGGTCAGCTGATCGATTCTTTGCTGCACGACGGTTTGTGGGATCCTTTTGAGGATTGGGGCATGGGCAACGCGGCTGAATTCATTGCCGAGGAATATGATATCTCCCGCGAAGAAATGGACCGGTTTGCATATGAATCCCACCAGAAATCCCTGGAGGCCATTGACGCCGGGCGATTCAAGAATGAGATTGTCCCGCTGGAGATCAAGGGCAGGAAGGGGGAAGTGACTATCTTTGATACCGACGAGACCCCGCGAAGGGACACAACCCTGGAGGTTCTTGGAAAATTGAGGCCAGCCTTTATCAAGAATGGAAAGGTCACTGCTGGTAATGCTCCCGGGCTGAATGACGGGGCAGCGGCTGTCGTGGTGGGCAGCCAAGCCAAGGCGGGCGGGATCAAGGCCAAACCTTTGGCGCGGATCATAGGCTACGCCCAATCTGCGGTGGAACCGAAATACCTCTTTTACGCCCCGGCCGTTGCCATGCCAAAATTGATGAAAGAGGTCGGCTGGAAAATGAAGGATATCGATCTGATTGAACTTAACGAGGCCTTTGCTGCCCAGGTGCTGGCAGACGGCAAAGCTATGACCAAACTGGGATGGGATTGGGACAAGGTGAACGTCAATGGTGGCGCCATTGCCCTGGGTCATCCCATTGGCGCGAGTGGCGCCCGGGTATTGACCACACTGATCTATGCCCTGAAGGATCGGGGATTAAAACGCGGGATGGTTTCCTTGTGCTTGGGAGGGGGGGAAGCGGTGGCAATGGCGATAGAATTGGTCTAAATATTAGGTTGCGGCTGGGTACTCGGGGAGGGAGACCGGCCGCGGTTTTTATACCTACGACTGAACCCGCAGGTCCTGTAAAAGGAAGGAGGCAGGATGACAGTCAATATCCACGAGATGTCCATGGAGGATTATCCAGAAGTTTATCGCTTGTGGGAGATGAGCGATAAGATCGGTCTCAGTAAAGCGGACTCCCAGCACAGCATCCAGAAATTCCTGGAGCGCAATCCGGGTATGAGCTACACAGCCTGGATCGAGGGCAAAATGGTGGGTGCGGCGCTGTGCGGTCATGATGGCCGTCGGGGATATATCCATCACCTGATGGTCCACCCCGATTACAGGCGTCAGGGTATCGGCCAATCGCTGGTTAGCCGCTGCATGTTTGCCCTGACCCGGATCGGGATCCAGAAATGCCACCTATTCGTTTTTGAGGATAATACGGACGGGATCAAGTTCTGGGAAAGCCTGGGCTGGACCAGGAGGGTGGAGCTGAGCATGATGTCCCAGTTTATTAACGATTGAGTAGGTAGTTTACCTCATATAAAGGATTTCACCCCTGAATGACAAGACCCCGGAGGATTACTCCGGGGTCTTTTTTATGTTTACAACAGATCTGAGTCGGGTTAGGGGAGGAAGATGATGCTGATCAGCCCCTGGATCTTCCTGGTTATGCCCCGGGAGGGGGATTTGTTTTCCCGGAGGGAAAGGATCAAACGGTACTTCTTCGCTTCCTGGATCAACTCAGCCTGCCGCAGATTGTGATTATCTAGATTGATGATGAACATGGTTATCTCCTATATTTCCTTTGATCTTGATTTCTTCCTAGTAAGCGGCCCGGGCTAAAGTGCAGGTTTCCTGCTGGACCATCCAGGTTGGGCTCACTACCCGTTTGGTTGGCTTGCTGCTGGAGCCCTTGGAGGTTTCCAGGGACTTGACCAGTCGCAGATGGGCAGCGCGGCGCTGGGTTTCTTCCTGCTGGAGCTTGATTTCGAATAAATTTGTTGTAAACATGTTATTCTCCTTACTTATTTCTTGATTATTGATTACAGTATATCAAAAAAATCAAGTTTGTCAAGAGCAAATATTGAAAAAATCAATAAATATATTGAAAATTCGTAAATTTGCCCCAATTTTCATCAATTTTGAGGGTAAATTAGGTAAAATTGGACACCCAAAAAGGCTCCCGACGGGTGGTTGGGAGCCTTTTTTTTGCGGATTGTAGTGGATCTTGGAGGTTACTTTTTATCTTTCAAGGAGGCGGATCAGTATTTCTCGCACAGCCTGGGGGTCGGCAACTCCGCCAGATTGGGACATAACCTGGCCCATGAACCAGCTGATCAGGCCCTTTTTGCCAGATTGGTACTGCTCCACCTGGTCTGGGCTGTCATCGATAACCTGCTGGCAGATCGCCTCGATTGCGGAGGAATCGGTCAGCTGTCCCAGACCTTCACTCTCAACGATCTGGCCGGGCTCCCTTTTTTCCCCTTCGGTTCTTCGGACCAGCTCCCGGCCGGTACTGGTGTTGATCTGGCCGCTATCAACAAGTTTGATGATCTCCGCCAATCTCTCCGGAGTGAGGTAGAGCTCAGCCAGGGGAATTTCCAGGTCATTGACCAGTCCTAGAAGGTCATTGATGACCCAATTGGCAGCGGTCTTGGGTTCGACCCCAGAAGCCTTGAGGGTAAACTCAAAATAATCGGATAGGTCACGTTCACTGGTCAGGGTGGCGGCTTCCTTTGGGGAAAGGGCATATTCCTGAATGAAGCGTTTTTCCCGCTGGTAGGGAAGCTCAGGCAAGCTGGCCAGGATTTCCTGGATTTGATCATCGTCCAATTTGACAGCCAGCAGATCGGGCTCTTTGAAATAGCGGTAGTCGGCCTCGGTCTCTTTGGAGCGCATCTTGGACAGGGTCTTGGTCTCCTCGTCCCAGTCCAGGGTCCAGGATTCAATCACACCGCCGGCTTCCACTTCCTTGATCTGGCGCTGGATCTCCATCTTGATGGCTTCCCGACCGTGTTCGATCGAGTTCATATTCTTGATCTCGGTTTTGGGATTGAGGATGGTAGCGCCACCTTCGCGGATGGAGACATTGGCGTCAAAGCGCATTTTTCCCTTTTCCATATCAGCGTCCGAAACCCCGATCCAGCGCACCAACGACCGCAGATAGCGGATGAAGGCTGCGGCCTCATCCGCGGAGCGCAGGTCCGGCCCGGTGACCATTTCCACCAGGGGCACACCACAGCGGTTGAAGTCCAGCAGACGCCGGCCGGGTTTGTGGATGGTCTTACCCGCGTCTTCCTCGATGTGCATCTTCTCGATCTTGATCCTGCGGGTGGAGCCATCCTCGAGGGAAAGGTCCAGGTGGCCGCCTTTGCCTATGGCCAGGTCATACTGGGTGATCTGGTAACCCTTGGGCAGGTCGGGGTAGAAATAGTTCTTGCGATCGAAATAGGATTCCGGGCTCACTTCGGAGTTCATGGCTGATGCCAGTAGGGCGCCTTTTTCGATCACTGCCCGATTGGGCACAGGCAGGACACCCGGTTGACCGGTGCAGACCGGGCAAATATTGGTGTTGGGGGGATCACCCCAGGAATCTGCCTTGCAGGAGCAGAAGATCTTGCTGTGGGTGTTAAGCTGAATGTGGATTTCCAGGCCGATCACGGCTTCATAAGAGGTCATAGGGAAAAATATCCTGATCCTGGTCTTTGACTGCTCCCTTTTTTACCACACTTCCGGGGCAGCGGTGAGGCTCGTTAATGGTGCTGTACCTGATATTATACTTCGAGTATAATCAAAGTCATGAAAAAGACTCCCTGGGTCCTGGCCCTGATCAGCATTCTGGTCGTGGGCGGCTTGATTCTAGCCTTGGTCCCGGGCGCTCCCGCTCTGGCAGCGCCCAACCCGCAGTTGACCAATTTCCCGACCCCAACCCCTGGATCAGACGGCCGGATCATCTACATCGTCCAGCCCTTGGATACTTTGTGGCGCATTGCTGCGGTGTCCGGGCTCAGTGTGGCTGACCTGCGGGATCTGAATAGACTGGACCCGGATGACGTTGTCTTCGAGGGAATGGAACTCTTCCTGGGATTGGGTGGACCAGTGGCTGGAGCAGCGACCCAGCCTCCCGAAGTCACTCAGCCCCCTCCCGAACCGACCAAAACACCGATACCTGGCAACGGCACTATGTGTGTGCTGCTTTTTGAGGACATCAATGGGGACTCGAGGCGCCAGGAGGAGGAGATCAGCCTACCCGGAGGGGCGATCAATATCAGCAACCGCGAGGGTACAGAATCGATCACGGTAGATACTCTCCCTCATGATCCTGACTCAGATACGGCGGATTATCACTGTGAGGAGGGATTGCGGGAAGGTGACTACAATGTCAGTGTGGCCATCCCGGAGGGCTATAATCCGACGACGGCCTTGAACACCCCGGTTGAGCTGTTGGCAGGAGATATCACCTATTTGACCTTTGGCGCCCAGGCGGGTTCAGCGGTGATCGAGGAGGCTGAAACAGCCTCGGATAGCACAGGGTCGACACCCTTGCTGGGGGTGATTGGTCTGATCATGCTGCTGGGTGGGATCGGTTTGGGGGTATACTCGGTTTGGTTTAGGAAATGAATCGTAAGTCGTAGTACTGATGGGACGAATTCCATTTAAAGGGATTCGTCTCTTTTTTAACATTTTAGCCATACGGATGAGATTATTGCAATATCACCCCCAGATGAATCTGGGGGCTGAGGATTGTCCCTGACTGTTTTTCACCTCTGGCAAAATTCACGGGTCTCAGTAATAAAGAAGCCCCGCTTAAGCGGGGCTTCTGATGATCAGCCCACGGATTTATCCGTGGGTGTTATGGATACCCCCTGAAGATCTATATGTCCCAATCTTCAATCTTCAATCTATCCATAGCCATTAGGATGCGCCTGATGCCATCTCACCCCCAGATGAATCGGGGCGAGGATTGTCCCTGACTGTTTTTCACCTCTGGCAAAATTCACGGGTCTCAGTAATAAAGAAGCCCCGCTAAGCGGGGCTCGACTTTGGATTGGGGATTGAATGTTAAAGGTCACATCCAGCATTCTTATCCCAACCCAAATATCCCAATCTCCTATTCTATCCATAGCCATTAGGATGTGTCTGATGCCATTCCCAGGCGCTGGCGATGATGTCCTTTAGATCCGGGATTTGCGGCTCCCAACCCAATTCCAACTTGATCTTCTCCGAAGAGGCCACCAGGCGGGGGGAATCCCCCGGTCTTCTGGGTGTCTCCTCAGCCGGGATGGGGTGGCCCGTGACCTGGCGGGCAGTTTCGATCACTTCGCGGACCGAGTAGCCTTTCCCGTTGCCCAGGTTGTAGACCAGTTTTTCCTGATCTTCAAGGGCGTCCAGGGCTAACAGGTGAGCGGAGATCAGGTCTGCGATGTGGATGTAATCTCGGATGCAGGTGCCATCCGGGGTGGGATAGTCGGTCCCGAAGATCTTGATCCCCTGTCGTTGACCAAGGGGGACCTGGAGCACGAGGGGGATGAGATGGGACTCAGGCTGGTGGGCCTCACCCTGGTCAGGCAGGGCGCCGGCGGCGTTGAAATAGCGCAAAGCGGCGAACTTCAGGCCGAAGATCTCCCGGTAGAAATCCAGCACTTCCTCGATCATCAATTTGGTGTGGCCGTAGACGTTGATCGGCCCCAGCGGGGAGTCTTCGTCGAGCGGCTGTTCCGAGGACTGATAAACCGCGGCTGTGGAGGAGAGCACAAAGCGCTTCAGGCCAGCCCGGGATGCGGCGTCGATCAGGTTGACCGAGTTGGCCAGATTGTTGTGGTAGAAGGAGGCCGGGTCCTTCATGGATTCGCCAGCTTCAATAAAAGCCGCGAAATGCATCACTGCCTCAAACTGGTCCGTTGCCAGGGCGGCCTGAATATCGGCCTTGTTTGCCAGGTCGCCCTGGATGAAGGCGGCGCCATCCGGGACCGCCGCCCGGTATCCGGTGACCAGGGAATCGTAAACAGTGACCTGATGCCCGGCCTCGATCAGTTTAGTGGCTGCCGCGGAGCCGATATAACCAGCTCCTCCGGTGAGGAAGATCTTCATAGACCCTGCTCCTTTTTAGGTGACATTCATTCATAGTCTACCATTTTTATGCAATAATAAGGTTATCAGCCCGGTCCAAGGGGATCTGATTGGCCTGCTGATACAAAAGCGATTTTTGTGCTGGAACAGGAGTGGTTATTTCCGGATGGATCTGGATGTGGTCATCACCAAGGAAATAACTACCAGCACATGGTAGATCGTGGGTGGAGTGAAGAGAAACGGGGATCACTTTCAAGGATTTTCTCGTAAAATATTTTTTGAGAGATAAAGTATGGCTAAAAAATATAAAGTTCTTAAACCCCCCGGGGAATTGATAGATGTCAATGGCCGCAACGTTCATATCCAGCGAATCGGCTTGGGTTCTCCAACTGTACTTTTCGAATCTGGGATCTTCAGTTATTCGTTGGCATTCCACAGAGTTCAACGGGTAATATCGGAACATACCAGTACGATCAGCTATGATCGAGCTGGGCTTGGTTATAGTGATCCAAGCTCTAATCCGATCAGGATTTGGTCTGCATTTGTTGATGAGTTATCCGTTCTTTTGGATACTTTAAGTATTTCTGAGCCGATTGTCCTGGTGGGCTGGTCCGCAGGCGCTCAATTTATCCGCAATTTTGCGGACAGATTTCCAGAGAGAGTAGCGGGATTGGTCCTGATAGATAGTTCTGTTGATAATCTGAGCGATGCTTTTCCAGATGATATATCTCAAATCAATGAAAAGAGCGATCAGGATAGAAATGAGGAGTTCATACGTCTGTCCAAGCTCTCTAGAGAAAAAATATTGAATGAATTCAAGGAAAACCCTCCCTGGATAAATCATCACCCAGATACATACAGCTACTATGAGGATCTGGCAGGTCCGGAAAATTTCAAGTATTTCCTCCAGCTGCGGTCCTTTTGGTTAGAGGAGGAGAAAAAAGGAGATAGAGTGGTCAGGACTTTGGGGGATATCCCGATGAATGTTATTTATGCGATCGATGAAATATACCCGCCATATTCACAGGAGCAGATCGACATAATGAATAATATCTGGAGGCAAGCTCAAAAGGAATTAGCAGGACTTTCAACACAACATCGATTGATTGAAGTTGTCTGTGGACATGATATTGCGAATGAAAAACCAGAAGTGGTCATTGATGCAGTCATTGATATAATTAATCAAGTGAGGCGGGTTTGAGGTTTGGAGATTGGAGCTTATTATGAAGAAATCCTCCCTGATAGTCTTGCTATTCTTGCTGCTCATGGCCGGCTGCATCGAAATACCTCCCCAAAAACCAGCCATTCCTCCGGAAGATCCTGACCGGCCGGAAGCTGCCGCCCGGATGTTCTTTGATGCCTTAAATGTGGGGGATTACCAGGCTGCTGCCGACCTCTACGGAGGATCTTATGAAGTTCTGGTTGGCATGAACCCCGATCTTGATCCCAATGATGGACCGGCCCTTTTGGCTCAAGGATGTCAATTCAACGGTTTTACCTGCCTGCGGATGGGAGAGGTGCTGTCTGGCGAAGAAACCAACCCTGGAGAATATGACCTGGTAGTCCAATTCCAAACTGCCAGCGGGGATATCTTCCAGCTGGGTCCCTGCTGCGGGGCGGATGAGACTGAGATGCCCCCGGTCTCTGAATTCCCCATCCGGATAATCAGTGATGAGACCGGCGCCTTAAAGGTTCTGGACCTGCCCCCTTATGTGCCTTGAACCCATCCCGGATCCGACCCAGAATAATACTATGGGCGCAAGAACGATCATCCACAGTATCCCATCCTGATCCTCCCCCAATTTTCCTGAAGATGCGGGTAAAATTCACCTATCCACCCACATAACCATTTTAACCCCCCTGATGAGGTTCTCCTATGCGATCCATTCATTCCTCCGCTGACCGGGTACCGGGTCTAGTGCTGATCCTGCTCCTGGCGGCCACCCTGACAGCCTGCAACCTGCCGACTCGGGGCGAGCCAGCAACCGCAACGGATATTCCCCCCATGGGGGATCTTAACCTGCTGGCCACCCTGACCCAGCAGGCGGTTGAAAAGATGGTCAAGACCTCAACTGCCAGGCCCATCCCCAGCGAGACAGCTGTTCCAGCTGAAACTTCTTTCCCGACGGGGTCCCCTTCAGCTTCTGCGCCAGTAGAGATCAAGTTCCGGCCGTGGGGTACTACCGCTTTTTACAAAGGGGAGATCAGCCCCGGCCAACAGTTGGTCTATACCTATGAGGCAGGGGGAGGACAGACCCTGCTAGCGGCGGTTACCTCGAATGATCAGGATGTTATTTTTGAGATCAAGGGCTTGAGCAACGGTAGTATATTGACTCCTTTCTCGGAGCGGTCCTCCTCGCTCGTAACCCAGCTGCCTGTTACAGGAGCTTATCAGATCACCCTCACCAGTGAAACCGAGAATACCTATTTCCTGTCAGTGGAGATCCCGGCGGAGCTCTCACTAGGGGTGGGATCCGGTTTTTATACTGTGGATGGGCGGGTGGAGGTGCTGGAAGAATTCTATCCTGAGGTTATGACCAGGGTGCGCTACATCCTGGACCTGGAGGAGGGGACGATTTTTGACGTCCAGATCCAGTCGGATGGGATCGAAAATCTGACCCTGGCGCTGACCGGTAAAGAGGACGGGGTACCTTATCTGCGGTATGTTGTCAAATCGGAATCCATTAATGATTTCCCGGTGATGGTTTCCCAGGAGTACTATCTGGATGTCTATTCGGTTTCGGCTGAGTCTGTGGATTATCAGCTAGAGATCGAAATTGGGGAGTGAGGGGTTAAACAGCAGGGAAGAGACCAGGTTTCTTAAAGAAACCTGGTCTCTGGATATTGGGCACACTACCACCAGTTTTAATTCCTCACTCCGCTCGGGATGGATAAGTGCCACGGACACCGAGGACTAACAATTTGTCATTCCTTTAGCCGGCTCATCGCCATTATTCAATAGGGCGACGCATCGCGTCACCCCTACATTATTTGTGGTCAGGCACACCTCCACCAATCCTGGCCCTGGATTAACCCCAATTCCTCCAGGTTTGCCTGGATCAGCGGCGCGGCCGAGCGAGCTCGCACAGCTGTGAGCAGGATCGGATCCTGGAATTTCCCCCACAGATCTAAGAGATCTTCTACCCCGATGATCGGCCGGCCTCTTTTCTCGCGGCCGATCTTCTTTTGATCAGCTTCCACGAAGGCGGTCAATGGCAGGCCTTGCCGCTCGAGGTGTTTGCTCAGACGACGGCCGGTCATGCCTGCCCCCCAGACAATCACAGCATCCCGATCTTTTGCCGGCCCCCGGGCCAGATAATGGGCTTTTGCTCGTAAGAAATTTTCTAACGAGTACCTGGGATCTTGATGGGTCAGGCGTCCGGGATGCTCCCTCCAATAAAAAAGGACTTCTGGAACCTTTGCGAACTGTGCTCCGGCCAGGTATAACCGCAGCCAGAAGTCATAATCCTCCGGCCAGCCCCGATCCTGGTAGCCGCCCAGTTCCAAGGCCCGATCCCGCCTGAAAGCCGCGCTGGGATTGGCGATGGGGCTTTCAACGAAGATCTCCCGGGTGATGTCCTCGTGGCTGATCAACTGGTTCAACCAATCGTAATACAGCTGGAATCCCTCCCCGACCGCACCTGTGGGAAAACCTTCCACCAGGCAGGAGACCACAGTCAGTTCGGGATTTTCTATAAAAAAGTTACGCTGCTTCTCGATCCGCCGCGGGTGGCAGCGGTCGTCTGCGTCCATCCTGATGACGATTTCCCCCTGGCAGGTTTCCAATCCACGGTTGGCAGCACCTACCACTCCCCGGTGGGGTTCGGCTAGGACGGTGATGCGGGGATCCTTAGTCACATATTCTTCCAGGATCTCGAGGGTGTTGTCCGTCGAGCCGTCATCCACGCAGATGATCTCAAAATCGGAATAGGTTTGGGCAAGGAGGGAATCCAGGGCTTCTTCCAGAGTGTCCCCGGCGTTAAAGCAAGGAAGAAGGATAGAGATGTCGAGCATTCCTCACTCTTCGGGATCCAGGATCTCCCGCGCCAGCTGGTTGAGTTCCTGGATCTCATCATCCGGGGTACCGCTGACTCGCCAGTAGGCGTCTAGCAGCTCCTGGGGGGTGAGTTCACCAACGGCCTGGTCCTGGCCCAGCCGCAAGCGAGGTTCATAAATGGGCGCTTTCTGGAAGTGGAATTCGAGTGTGCCGCTGGCTAATTCGCGAATGGCCGACTCGTCGAGCAGCGGCTCCCAGGATCGGGGATATTCCAGGACCAGGCGGAGAACAGCGCCTTCCAGCTTTTTCTCTCCTGGCAGGGCTTCCTGGATCTGACTGGTGATGTCCTCGCTGGACTCCAATTTCAAGCGCAGGTCCAGAAAAGAACGGATGCCCTTCAGCTCCCGCCAGTCGAGTTTGGTCTTACCTTTGCCCACATCGGCGATCATAAAGAATTTCTTGTCACTTGCTTCCCCGAAGTCCACTCTCTCGATCGATCCCGGGTAGACCACCGGGGGATGCTTTTTCGGATTGAGCTCTTGTTTTTTGTGGATGTGCCCCAGGGCTGTGTAATCCAGCCGGGGGTCGGCAGCGATCGATAAGGGCAGTACAAAATCCCGTCCCAGGCTGACCGAACGTTCTCCCCCATAGACCGCGCCTTCGACAGTTGCGTGGGCTATCAGAACAGTGGGAATGTCCGGATCAGCTCCATCCAGCCAGCTTTCCAGGTCCTGGGCCAGTTTGTCTTCCAGGGCTTTATAAAGGGTATCTGTATCCCGGCTTCCGATCTCCAGGGAAGAGGCCATGGCAGAACGGGAGATCCAGGGCAGGGCGATAAGCTGGAAATCCAGGCTTTTTCCCTCCGGGGCCAACCGGGAAAGTTCCTCACGGCTGATGAATCCGGGCTGGTCAAGGATCATCACCTGGGGGACCTGGAGGGTAGCGAACTCAGCCAGGGCATGGGCCCGGCCTGCTGCGGGAGAGATATCGTGGTTCCCCACCAACAGCAGGGTGGGGATTCCGGCCTGACTGAGGCGCATGATCCGTTTCCCCCATTCCCGTTGGTAGGTGGGGGCAGGATTCTGGTCCTTATAGGCGTCGCCGGCAAACAGGACGCAGTCAACTTCCTCCCTGATGGCGGTAGCGATGATCTCGTCCAGCGAATTCAGGAAATCATGCACCCGCAGCGGCAGCCCGCTGGACGGATCGCGCCGTCCATAAGTGGCGATGTCAATATGAGCATCAGCGAAGTGAAGGATTTTTGGCATATTTTAGTCAAGTGCGAGGGGGATCAAGTCCCTCCCCGGGACCTGATCGAAAGTTCATTCATCAAAGTTCAAAATACTGATCTGGTACAGGGCTGCCTGGAAGTTGGGATTGAGGTAGGCCGCGTAGTAAAGATCCTGCTTGGCCTGGGTTTTCTGTCCCAGGGCATAATAGGCAAGTCCACGCCAGTAAAAGCTCTCTTCGAGAGTGTCATCACCAATAGTGCTGAAGGTGAAATTCGCAAAATTGATAACATCCTGGTAGCGGCCGCTATAATAATAAGCCCAGTAGGGAGCCGTCTGGTACCAGGTGATGCGGTAGGGGCGTACAGAATCATCTGCGACCAAACCGCCGTATACCTGGTAGGCCTGGTCAAAGGCTTCTCCGGCATCTAGATAGTGCCCCATTTTCACCAGGCTGGTGCCCTTGTTGAACCAGGCGAAAAACTTATCCACGCCAGTGAGGGACTGAATCTCTTCTTCGGCAATTTCCAGGGCTTTGCCATAAGACCAAATGGGATCGCTGTATTGACCCAGAATTGAGTAGACTTTCTCCTGGTCAGCAGGTGGATAGACCACCATAAAAAAGTAATTGAATGAGCGCCAGCCTTCCAGGTAAGTCTGATAGTCCAATCTCGCATTTTTAAATTTAGTCAGCGGTTCATCCCTTAACCAGTTGGAGTCCTGCACGATAAATTCCTCAGAGTCATCGTCATAACCAGTAGTGTATTGATAATGCCCCAACCAGGCAAAAGTTCCTGTGTAATCTACCTCGTAGTATCCCTTTTCTACCAACACAGGATAGCCGTTGGCGATAAGAGTTTTTAGCACTTCCAGAGTCCCCCCATGGCGAGCTAAGATGTGATAATCGGTGTATTCTGCTACAAAGTCGATCATTTCAGAGGGACTGACGTTTTTATCCAGGCGCCCCTGCTGGATGAAGTCCAGGTCAGGGTCGTTGACTCCAGGTTTGACCACCCTGGCAATGTCGTCCCGGTCTCCGGGCCAGCCCCAGAATTTCAGGGCCATGGCCAGGTTAGATGGGCCGCAGTAGTTCCATCGTTCACGCTGGTCGACATAGACCACACCATCCAGGATGACAGATGTGGGCAGGGGCGTGGAAGTCTCCAGCGGTGTTTCACCAGACGGGGTCGGGTCAGGAACATCTATGGTGGGTTCGAGGGTGGGTGGAAGGGGAGTGATCACTGATGTGGTCTGAGGTGTGATCTCACCGGGTATGAATATGGCCTCGTCCGGCGGGTTGAAGGCGTAGGTGATGCGTGTTTTAAGCTCGTCGATTCGCCAGGAAAGCCTTTCGTAGACAAACGGGATCCGGTAAACCAGGTATGCTGCCAGGATCCCCAGGGGGATCAGGGCCAAAAGCCACCAGCGCCGGTTTCGTTTTATATTCACGAGGGAATTATAACATCACAAGGGTAAGGGATTGGATCCCTTATAATCCGAGACTTAGTCTTTTAAAAAGACTAAGTCTCTTAAGAAACCTAGTCTTTATTAAGAGGATCCTCAGGTTTTTGGTCCAGCACCTGCCTGGGTTGGGGTCCGTCCTGGGCAGGACCGACAATCCCCTCAGCAGCCATAGCATCGATCAGCCGAGCGGCCCGGGTATAACCGATTCTCAATCGGCGCTGGAGCATGGAAATCGAAGCCTTGTCCTCCATCCGCACCAGTTCCAGAGCTTCCTCCCAGAGAGGATCGTGTTCGGTCTCCTCTTTCATATCCTCAAACATCTCTTTCTGTTTGAGGGGAATGACTGGCATCTTGGCGTCTGGTGCACCGGAAGCGCTGGTCCCTCCCACCGGCCCCTTGATCTGGGCAGCCAGGAACCGCCAGTAGCGAACAAGCTTATCAATTTCGCCGTCGGATACGAACACGCCCTGCAGGCGCACGGGAGCGGCAGCATCTGGAGCCTGGAAGAGCATATCACCCCGGCCAAGCAGGGTTTCCGCTCCAGGTTGGTCCAGGATCACCCGGCTGTCAACGCCGGAGGCGGTGGCAAAGGCGATCCTGGCCGGGAAGTTGGCTTTGATGAGGCCGGTCACGACATTGGTTGAGGGGCGCTGGGTGGAGATGATCAGATGGATGCCTGTGGCCCGCGCCAGCTGGGCCAGCCGGGTGATGGCTTTTTCGGTCTCCGTGGGGGCCAGCATCATCAGATCGGCCAACTCATCTATGATCACCACCAGGTAAGGCAGTTTCTTGCCGCCTCCTTGGAGGGACTTCTTGTTGTAGTCAATGATATTCCGGGCCCCGGCCTCTGAGAATTTTTGGTAGCGCAGGTCCATCTCCCGGGAAACCCACTGCAGTACACCGACGACCCTTTCCAGCTCCACGACCACCGGGGCCAGGAGGTGTGGAATCCCGTCATATCCGGAGAGTTCAACACGCTTGGGATCGACCATGATCATGCGCAGATCTTCTGGGGTATTGTGTAATAGGAAGCAGGAAATGAGGGCGTTGACGCAGACTGATTTGCCGGACCCGGTGGTACCTGCTACCAGCAGATGGGGCATTTCTGCCAGATCAGCTGCGAAAGCAGCCCCAGAGACGTCCCTGCCCAGGGAAAAACGCAGGGGGCTTTTCATTTTTTTGAATCGGGGATCCTGAATGGCGTCCCGCAAGGCCACCAGCGCGACCTCCTCATTGGGCACTTCCACGCCGATATAACCTTTGCCGGGAACAGGGGCTTCAATGCGGATGCGGCGGGCAGCCAGGGCCAGTGCCAGGTCATCGGCCAGGCTGGTGATCTTACTAACCCGCACCCGGCGTTTCTGTCCCCGGACCTCAATGAACTCCGGCTCAATCCCGAACTGGGTGACGGTTGGCCCGCGATTTACCTCCACCACATTGCCAGGAGCTCCAAAGGATTCCAAAGTATCCTCGATGATCTTAGCCCGGAGCTTATCAAACTCCTCGTTGGGCTCGACATCCTGACCGATATTGAGAATCTCCTGGATATCCGGCAGCACCCAATTCAGCTCCTGGGGAGGTTCACTGAACATGGATCCTATTTCAGCGGGTTTTGTAGGTGCTGGTACAGGTGTCTTTAATTCCGGGACCTGAATGGGAGTGGTTTCTACCTTGCGGGGAGCTGGTTTATCCTGTTTTGGGAAAAGCTTCTGGAACAGGCGCTTGAGAGCTTTCCAGAATGCAGGGGTCCAGGCAAAGAGTTCCAGGACCGGGATGCTCAGAGTAAGGCTGAGGCTGAGCAGAATCCAGGCAAAGAGGGCTACAGCAGCGCCGGCAGTACCAAAGAGCGACAGCAGTGGCGCCAGAAGAACGCTTCCCAGATATCCACCGCCAATACCATGGGCGGCGATCTCCTGAGAGTCTGAAAAATCGATTGGAAAAGTGATATAGTGCAGGGTAACCAGGAAGGCAAGGTAAAAAAGGACTCCCCCCAGGCTCTGCTCGGGAGCAGGGCGGGGTGCCTTCTCTACTTTGCGAAGCAGGATAAAAAGCCCGCCGGCCAGAAGCAGGAAGGGTAAGGGGTAGGCTCCCCAGCCGAATCCCTGGTGGACCAGATCCTTGATACCAGCTAATATCTCATAACTTTGACCTGAGAAGAGACCCAGGCCCACAACCAGGCCCAGACCAGTTAGCAGCATGCCGGTCAAATTGAGGTTGCGTTCCGGCGAAGGCGCTGGCTTCGACTGCTTTTTTGCCGGTCTTTTGGGCTTGGATTTTGATTTGCTGGTGGTTTTTTTGCGGGTTTGAGCCATTGCAGATCTTCTCCGAGAGTCTTTCCGAATTATAGCACGATTGACAAATGAATATTGTGATGGGGAACGGTCATAACGGTGTGTTATGTTTTCAATTTTTCTAACACAATCGTTTATGGACACCTTGCTGGGAGACACTTTCAATTTTCAATTTTCAATTTTCAATTCCTGTTGCGGTAGAATTAGAAATAGAAAAGATTAGGAAATAAGGATCAAATTTGTTTGAAATCGTCTTTTTAGGGACCAGCGCTTCAGCTCCCTCCGTGCATCGGGGTTTGACTTCCCAGATTGTTCTGCGGGGGGAACACCGCTTCCTGATCGACGCCGGGGAGGGTACTCAGCGCCAGATCTTGAGTTCCGGCCTGGGATTCAAACGCTTGGACCGCATCCTGGTCACCCACGGACACCTGGATCATATCCTGGGATTGGGTGGATTGATCTCTACCTTCGTGCGCTGGGAAGCGATGGATAAGATCCTCATAGCAGGTGGAAAATCCGCCCTGGGGCGCATCAAGGAGCTGCTCTTTGGCGTGGTCTTGAAGGGAAATTATCCTCCTGTAGAGATCACCCTGGAGCCCCTTGAACCAGGCCTGGTCTTCGATGAAGGGGATTTTACGGTCAGTGCCTTCCCGGTCTACCACCGGACCCCGGATTGTTTTGGATTTGTGTTCGAGGAGTGCGCCAGGCGCCCATTCCTGCCTGATAAAGCAGAGGTGTTAAAGATCCCTCCTGGACCATGGCGGGGTGACCTGGTTCGAGGCGAAGCAGCAACGCTGCCAGATGGACGAGTGATCCAACCGGAAATGGTCCTGGGCGAAGAGGTCCCTGGCACAAAACTGGTCCATGTAGGCGACGCAGGACGGACAGACAATCTGCTGGAAGTAGTCAAAAATGCAGACGCTCTGGTGATCGAGGCCACTTATTTGGAAGGGGAAAAGGACCTGGCAGAGCAGTTCGGCCACCTGACAGCCAGCCAGGCCGCCCAGCTGGCCCTCGATGCTGGGGTTGGCGCGTTGATCCTGACCCATATCTCCCGACGCTACCGGTCCGATCAGGTCCTGGAAGAGGCTCGGGAGATTTTTCCACAAATCTATGTAGCCAGGGATTTTGATCGCTTCCAGATCAAACGCGGAGAAGTATTAAAAATCAATTAAAAATTGAATAATATAAAATGTAGGGGCCACCCGGCCCTGTCCTGAGCGTAGCCGAAGGAGGGTGGCCCCTTTTTATCGTTCCATTACACCTTGCACAAACGCCTGTCCTCGGGCGTTGATTTATGCTCTAGTAATCACTGATACCTGCCTCACCGGGGACGGTTCGGAGAGCATAAGGGACTCCGTGATTAGTCGACCGTTAACGGTTAATTCAATATTTATTCGATCTCGATCGAATTCAGCAAGGTGAGGAATAGCTCCAGGTGGGCTGTATCGACCCGGGCGTAATCATTCTTCCATTTCTCTGGATCTGCGATCTGGACCATATTGGGTGAAGCGCTGATCCGCAGCCAGTTCAATTCGCTGTCGAATAAAACCACTTCCCTCATATATACACGTTCAGTTTGGGCGTTATCTGGAAGCGTAACCAGATACATCAGCCCAGAAAAATCTCCCAGGTTGACCTCCCCGATGCGGGTGGATACCGAACGGGGTGTGAGAACAAACTGACCGTCACCCTTTTCCTGCAGGCCTAAGTAGGTGTCGATCCAACCGCTGCTGATAAAATCATCCCAGGTTCTTCCATCCCGGTTCTCATTGTACTGGATAAGAACATAGTAGGAATCAGGGATGGTGGTGATTTGATCCTCGCGGCTGGTCCCATAAGGGTAGACCTGGTCAGAGGCGACCTCAATCCGAAGGGAGCCTTCACTCTCATAGACCTCTGGGCCAAACCAGCTGGCAGGGTACAGGAAGCGGAGGCCGTAATCCTCATTCACATATTCCATCCAATCTCCGTAGGGGTTAACTGTGGGCTCGGGAGATGGGTCCGGTTCCTCAACCTGGGTATCCTGTGTTGGGGCGCTGGTCGGGGATTCACTCTCTAATGGAGTGGGAGCAGCGCAGCCGCTGAACAGGGCCAGGCAGGTAATCCCGATCAAGATCATAATTATTGTGTTCTTCATGCTTATCTCCTAAGAAATTTCTAAGTATAGAGTATATATCGAACTGTTAATCTTATCACTGATTACCGATCACTTAATACTTGCTTTGGTTTATTCTCCCAACTCCCTAATCTTAGTCTTTCAGCCCACCTGTCTGCCGAGCATCGGCGGATTATCCCAGTCCACCGGTCCATGTTCAAAGCGGTTCTGCAAACGGGGCAGCACCACCTCTCCCCAGGCCCGGGTGAAGTATTCGAATGCCTGGTCCCACTGACCTCCCTCTCCCCAGCCGTCATGCTCGAAACTTAGCAAAGTCGATCTTTCCCCAGCAGGTTTGAAGTGCAAAGCAACATGAGTCAGCTGTCCCCGCACTTCGGGCAGGCTGGGCGGGGCATTCCAGGTGAAGGAAAGCATTTTTTCCCTCTGGATGGCCAGGATGGTTAAACCCTCCCCGCCGCGTTCGCCTTCTGGAGCGGATGGGTCGAAGTATATCTCGTAAGCGCCGCCAACTCGCAAGTCGATCCTGCAGTCCGGGGCGAAGAAGGTTTTGACACCTTCCTCGGTAGTCCAGGCTTCCCAAACCTCGGATATAGGCGCGGAGATGACGACCTGAAAATGGATTTGTTTTGGCATGGCGTCTCCCTAATCGCTAAAGGATGCAAAAAGTATAGCATACAGGCATCAGGTTCGAATACCTGCCCGGGCATTCGATAAAAAAATCCTTGAATTCAGTCGAAAAGTAATGTAGGATGATATGGGGTCTATCATCCTGTTCAAGGTTGTTTGCATAATCGATCATCATTGGAGAAAGAACATGGTCTATCCAAAGAGCCTACCCATTTCCAGCCGAGTATTAACTCTGATCCCCATTTACATAGTCCTTTTTTTCCTCGATAGCTTGCATTCTTGAGACGCTATGGGTTAGGTTATTTTTAGGTGGATCCCGATAATGTAGAGGATTTACTGCAGGACTGATCTTCCCATCCCGCATTCTGGATTCGGGAGGTAGGGCGGTAGTGCCAAAAAAACTGATCTTGTTGGAGGTAAAGATGAATGATTCAGGGAGAGGAAAATCAAAAAAAACCCTCGCTGTTATCAGTATAGTGATAATGATTTCAATTGCTGCTGCGGGGTGCGAGCTCAATGCCATATTGGGTTCAGGTTTTTGGAGCTCAGGAGACGAAGGGTTGGTGATCACAACCGATGGAGAGAAACCAGGTGAAGGGTTTCTGTCAGATGATTCAAATGATGAAGTAGCTGGTGGATCGAGTTCCTCAACAGTCCAATCTGGTCCCCTGAAACCGGTCGGTTTTGTGAATTACGGAGAGTTCGATGCTGCCGTGCGGGCCCAGACTTATATCCCCCTTGGAGCAACAGAATCGGCTATACCTTCAAATGCTTCCACAGTTTCCTCAGCCAATGATGGTGTGGGTGATTGGCCCAACTCCAGCCGTTTCCTGCTCCTGCCCTTGGGGACCTACAGCTGGTGTATTGACTGGGAAGAAGGTGACCTGGACGATGACGGCCAGATCGATTATTTTCACTACTTCCAGGAGGGACCCACCCTGCTGGATGAGGAAGACAGCGATGAGCTGGAATTTGCTGAGGAAGTGGCTATCAGCGCCCCGCCATCCACGGCTCCGATTTATGAAGGTAAATGCAAAGCCTATCTGGCTGATACCCCCTGTGTGAATTACAACAGCGAAGTGAACGTCTACTCGATCTATGTTATGGAGCAGGCAAATCCGCCTGATATCAGGGTCGCCGCCAATGCAGCAGATCAGGCACCCCCGGAAGGGATCAGTATTGCTTCGGGAGGCGTATCCACGGGTTATGGGGGCGGGATGATCCTCTGGCAGGAAGGTGATTGGGTGGAGGCCAGTACAAGCGATCCTTATCAATCGATGGGAGTCCAGGTCCATGGCGACCAGACCATCGGTTGGGCCAGGGTTTTGTTTGATGGAAATGAGATCTGGCGGGGGGATGTTTCCACTTTTGTGATTGCCGAAGGCCGATATGGTGTTTATGTTGAGGTGAGCTGCTTCCCACCCGGTAACCATATATTAAAGATTGTAGGACTCGGACAGGAAGGCAGTGGTGGAGGGCGAACCATCCCGGTATCTTATTTTGGATTCAGGAAGTAAATATCTGAAACAGGAAGCGGGATCCTTTAAGGATCCCGCTTCCTGTTAATTATCCGCTTTCCCTCATCAATATCTCCCGCACATCAGCGGCTGATTTTCCGCTGCTGATCACTGTCAGCTGGTCTCCGGCTTCGAGGGTCGAGTAACCGTGGGCGATATATAGTTTGCGGCCCCTCTGGATAGAAACGATCAAGCACTCAGCCGGGAGTTGGATCTCACTGACTCGTTTACCGATCACATCCGCCTGAAGGGGGATAACTAATTCGATGAATTCAGAGTCGATGATCTTGCCCAATTTTTGGCGCTCCGAACGGGATTGGTGCCTCGCTCGTTGGATGATGGCGGTGTTGTAGGCCTGGATGATATCTTTGCGCCGGACTACACCGACTAGCTCTCGCTCTGCCCCGCGCTTGACCACCGGTAAGCGGCCAATATCCCGGGAACCCAATGAGCGAAGAGCGGTCCACATGGGTTCGTCATCATAGGCGGTGACCAGGTTATGGCAGGTGGCGATATCGTGGACGGTTAATTCGTCTGCCGCGCCGGATTCCAGCGCCCGATCCAGATCCTGGATTGTGACAATTCCAATTAGGACTCCTTCCCTGTCCACGACCGGGAAACCGTGATGGTGGGAGCGTTCAAATTCCTGGGCTAAATCCCCCAAGGAGAGGTCGGCGGTGACTACGTCCATATCCGTTGACATGGCTTCCCCAACTGTTATGGTCTGCATGACATCTATATCCTTGCCTTCCTGGAGGTGCACCCCACGACGGGTCAGCTTGAGGGTATAGATCGACTCAGGGCTGAGGGCTTTGGAGATCAGGGTGCTGGTGACTGTGGCCAGCATCAGTGGCAGGATGATCTGGTAGTTGCCGGTCATCTCAAAAAGGATCAGGATAGCGGTGACGGGAGCATGGGCAGCTCCAGTAAAAAAGGCTGACATACCCACCAGGGCATAAGCTCCAGGAGGAGCGGCGATAGCCGGGAAATATGTGCCAACCACTTGCCCGAAAGCCTCGCCCAACATAGCTCCCATAAACAGGGAAGGCGCAAATATACCTCCCGACCCCCCTGAACCCAGGGTGATGATCGTGGCCAGAATCTTAAGCAGGAAGAGGCCCAGAGTCAACTGGAGGACCAGGCTGCCAGCAAGAGCCTCTGTGATCGAGTCGTACCCTACTCCGAAAATACGGGGAAAACCGCCGATCTTCGGGGAAAGAATACCCACTACGCCCAGTACCAAGCCTCCCAAAACAGGTTTCAGGTACTCAGGAAAATGTATTTTATCCCATAGGTCCTCGGAAAGATAAAGCAGGCGAGTGAAAGCCACTGCTGCCGCTGCTGCCAGAATCCCCAGCAACACATAGAGAGGCAGCTCCCAGCCACTGGCCAGGGTGTACTCCGGGACGGTGAAGGCCCGCAGGTCGCCTTCAAAGAAGTGGGCGATGACATCGGCGGTGACAGCGGAGATGACCACGGCCCCAAAATAGACCGCATGCATCTGGCCCAGGATGACCTCGAGGGCGAAGATTGACCCGGCAATGGGAGCGTTGAAGGTGGCGGCGATGCCTCCCGCAGCCCCACAGGCTACCAGGTTCTTAATCCGTTCATCAGAGAGATGGAATAGTTGGCCTACGGTAGAGCCTATGGCGGATCCGATCTGGGCGATGGGTCCTTCCCGACCCACCGAGCCGCCTGTAGCGATGCACAGGGCGGAGGAGAGGGATTTCACGAGGGCAACCCGGGGTCGGATGCGCCCGCCCTTAAGGGCTACTGCTTCCATCACCTCTGGTACGCCGTGACCTTTTGCTTCCCTGGCGAATTTATAGATCAGCGGCCCGAAGATCAATCCGCCTAGGGCAGGGATGATCAGTAAGTGATAGGGTGCAATCCCGCTTAGCAGTCCTCCCAAGCCGCCGTAAAAAGTCCTCTGGAACAAGTCGATCAGTCGTCGGAAAACAACCGCTCCTAACCCGGCGCCTACCCCGACCAACAGGGCGGTCAGGAAAATCGCTACCGATTCTGGCAGCCGATTCCTATCAAACACCTCGGCCAGGTAAATGCGAGTCTGGCGGATGGATTGGTATCCTTCCCAGAAAGATCCTGATTTTGTTTTTTCCATCTGATGTCACTCCTTGAAATCGCCAACCCTTTTTTCACTAGGAAATAAAAAAAGCCCGATCGTTGAAGGATCAGGCGTTGGCGGTGATTTCTCGTCGTCACGTCTGAGGCTCAGCGATTTCGAGACTCATCCGATTTAATTCTATATATTATATCCAAGTTCAACGTAAATAGAGAAGGATGCGGGATCCTGTCAGGATCCTGCATCCTATTTGAATACTTTGAGATCCTGGTTATCTTCGGCTGTCCATGGCACAGCGAAAACCCAGTTTGTGGCGCCAGTAATCCAGGGCATTTGACCCCCGATTATTGCTCCGCAAGTTATAGAAAGTATCGTACCAGGATCCTCCCCGGGAGACCTTGGCATCCCCTGCGACTGGTCCCTGGGGGTCGACCGCAGAATCTATAGAGAAGTATCCATAATAATCCGAGACCCACTCCCGGACATTGCCAGCCATATCCAGGGCGCCTACCCAACTGGCTCCCTCCGTGAAACTGCCCACTGGAGAGGTATCCGGGTAGCCGTCATCATAGTCTGGGTCCGATACGCCCGGGCAGCTGGCGTCGCAATAATTCAGCCTGGTCGGGTCGAACTCATTTCCCCAGGGAAAGATAGTCGCATCCGGTCCCCTGGCTGCGTAGGCCCACTCCGCTTCTGTTGGCAGGCGCCCGCCAACCCAGCTGCAGTAATCTGCGGCCATATCCTCGGTCAGGTTGATCACGGGATAGGGACCAAATTCCTCTTCCTCAAAATAACTATCCCTGCTGAACGATCCCGGATCCAGGGGCGGTTCACATACTCCCGCATCCACACAGAGCCGATATTGGCCGTTGGTGACCTCAGTTTGATCCAGCCAGAAATCGCTCAGCTGGACAGGATGGTCCGGGTATTCATCCGCGAAGGACTGATATGTGCATACCGCGGCATTAGATCCTCCCTCATAGGACTGCTTGCAGAGGTCTTTGGCAGCAAGGACCATCTCTTTGCTGCTGCCCATCTGGAACATCCCCTCAGGCACATAGACCATATTCATCCCGTCCGACTCCCGGACCCAGGTATCGCCCAGCTTGTGGCTCTGGCAGGCTGAAAGAGAGATCAAAATAAATATCATTGGGATAACAAGGTTTCCTGGGATCTTTTTGAGCATAATAGCCTTGGATTTCTGGGAAAGAAGTTAGTCAGTTTCTTTAGTGCTCTTGATGAGCTGTTCCTTGAGATAGGCTTCCATGGTGTTCTCAGCTGAAAACAAGTAAAGGCGGGTCTTGCCATCTGTGGCGACTTCCTTGATGCCCGGGAAAAGGAAGGTATTGGAGACCACTCGGGTGCCGGGTTTCAACTCTTCCAGGAGTTTGTCCTGGAGTTTTTTATTGGTTTCGGGCAGCAGGTAGCAGGCCACTACATCCGCTTCGCTCAAGTCTTGATTGAAAATATCGCCGAATTGGACCCTGACCTGGTCCCGCAGGCCAAGGACAGTGATCAGGACCTGGCACCACAGCCAGCGGATGGGATCAAGCTCGATACCTACTGCCCGGGCATGGTATTTCAAAGCGGCAGTGACGATGATCCGCCCATCTCCGCAGCCCAGATCGTAGACCAATTCATCCGGTTTGACTTCAGCGAGGTCAAGCATCTTGCGGACAGCTGACATGGAGCTGGGTACCCAGGGAGCTCCCTTGGTATTGGTCCAGATCAGGGAGACCAGCAGGGCAATCACCAGGAGAATGGATATGATGAGAAATTCCATTCTATTGATTATATATCAAGGCTGCACCTGGTTAAGGTTCTTCTGGGGAGCAGGATAATATCAGTGACTTGACAAGGTCATCTAAATGATGTATACTTATAACAAACAAGTTTGAAAAAAAAACTAGTACAAAGAATGAACTAGTTATTGGGAGGATTCCATGTCCACTTCTCAACACTTCCAGGAGCTCAGCCGGCAATCCTATCGGGAGTTTCACCAAGACGGCATTATCGATATTCTTGTGGGAGCCTCGTTGGTCGGTTTTGGGCTTTGGCTTGAGCTTGATATTGCCTTGTTCGCCTTCACTTGCTGGTTAAGTGTGGGATTTTATAAGGAATTAAAGAAGAGAGTGACCATACCGCGCTTTGGTTTTGTGCGTTTTGAAAAGGATCGGGCGCAATTCATCCTGGGGCTTTTGGTCGCGTTTCTCATCACGCTGCTCTTGTTGGGAGCCAGGTTCTTGATCCTGGAAAGAAGTAACCCAAACCAGGTGTTGGCTGCATTCTTAAGGAAGAATCATCCCTATATCATGAGCAGTATCGGGGCCATCCTGATGATCGCCTTTGGGGTCTGGCGAGGCTTAAACCGCTTCCTGGCCTACGGTCTGATATTCCTTTGTATACTGGGAGCATTTTTCCTGGCAGAATTCCCGGGACAATTTGCCCTCCTGGTCGGGGGAGGTTCAATGCTGGTAGCAGGCCTGTTCCTGATTGCCCGGTTTATCAGGAACCAGCCCTTGTTGGATATGGAGGGCGATCATGCCCAATAAGGCAGACCACCTTCCAAACCTTGAGCCGATCGAGCAGCTTGATGCCGCTATCCATGCGCCCTCACGATTATTGATCCTGGCTTACCTGGCCGCTGTGGAAAGCGCTGACTTCACATTCCTGTTGAAACAAACCGGATTGTCGCGGGGAAATCTTTCCACCCATATCAGCCGGTTGGAAGAAGCTGGTTATGTACAGGTTCAGAAGGAATTCGTGGACCGAATTCCCCGGACACTTTATCGCCTTACAAGTTCGGGCAAATCAGCCATCCAGGAATATCGCCATAATATGAGGCAGGTGATCGAGGAGCTATTGGGGGATTAAGTAAGCCTACTTCCTGAGGGTCTCCACCCTGCCTGATTGGGGAGGAATTTCTCCCAGCGGGTTTGCTGGCAAAAAGAAAAATCCACCCGAAATGGGTGGATTTGTGTGTGGGCGTTAGTGGACAGATCTCGAACCACGGATAATATCTTGTAAGACTCATTCACCTATCTCGAATGACTCAACATCCAGTCATACACAGCAGTATCATCGTAAACGTTGTAGAGAATATTTATTGTCATATCATCATATACCGTTAACCTGGCATCACCACCACAGTCATTTAATGCGTCTACCAGGTCCCGCTCTACCGCTGCTGGAACATTGACATCTTTTCCACCGTGAAACGCCCAAACTGGAACCGATTTGAGATCACAAATATTATCAGGAATAGCAAATGGATATCCTAAATATCCACCTATTGGAACTATGGCAGTGAATTGCTCAGGAAAATTCAAACCTATATGCCATACACCATTGCCGCCCATATCATAACCGATCAAATACACCTGACCTGAATTTATCCGGTATTTTTCCTGGATATCTTCTAGAAGTGTGAAAAGAGAATTTGTAAGGTCCTCTTCGATCCAGAATTGATAATCACCATCTCCGATTGGAGCGATAAAGATAAACGGGAAATCTTGGTTGTGTTGAAGGCTTCTCGGTAAAGGATCCTCATCAAGCATTAAATCCAAGGTTCCACCACGATATGGAGCTCCATGAAGTTGAATTAACAAAGGCCAGTCTTTTTTTGAGTTTACATCATAATCAAATGGCAAATAAAAGAGGAAATCCAAACCTGATAATTCTGATGAGAACAAATTCATGCCTGATTCCGCGTTTGACGAAAATTCTGGATAAGTCTGTTTTTCATTGACCGTGAAATTCACCACGTACTCATATCTTCCAGGCTGATAGGTATTAAAACCATCGTTTAACTCAGTATTGATAATCCGGATGTGCTTCAGGGTGTGTTGTCCAGGAGAAATGTTTTTCAGATCTATCAGCCATAATCTTGCTGCATTGTTTTCGCCTTTTACATGATATTTTTCTTCTAATAAATCAAACTCCTCTAAAGCTAAGCGGTACTCATCAATATAAAATTCCCATTCAATTTCATTCCAATTTGAATCTAGTTTGGATTCTTTTGCGAACCATCCAATGTCAATCACTAAACCAGTAAGGGCGGGAATTTGGCATTCTACATTATGAGTTTCTGGTACGAAATCATCTGTAATGTAATCACAAAAATATCGAAAATTATAATATGGTAAATCGCGTGAAGATTGGTGCACTGAAAAACTCTCGACAGTATCGCCTGGCTTGATGATTTCTTCTCTAATAGATGTGAATTTCTCTGCTGGTGAACAAGATGTAATGACAATGAGAATGAGGAAAATGATAAGAGAGCCTGAGTGCTTTTTCATTTTTTTGGCTCCTTGTTATTTGGAGTTTTCATCAATCATGGATTGTCTCCTTATTATACAGACAAATATATGAGAAATACACACATAGTCTCGGTAATAACCAAAATCCTCCCTTATGTAGGGAGGATTTCTCAAGAGTGGGCGCGAATGGACTCGAACCATCGACCTCACGGATGTGAACCGTGCGCTCTAACCAGCTGAGCTACGCGCCCGATGTAGGCAAAATTATAGCATCGGGGCTGAGCTTTGAGAAGACCTCGGAGGTCGATGAGACCTAGGAGGTTGTATTAGGGCGTTTTATCCAGCAGCGCCACCATCTCCCGCAGCAGTTCCTGGTTTTCTTCCGGCTGATGCCGGTCCATATCTGCCAGGCACAGGGCTGCATAATCTTCAAAGAAGACCCGGCTGGTGGATTTTACCGCTGATGAGATCGCCGACAGCTGCTGCATAATCTCGCGGCAGTCTCGCTCCTCGTCCAGCATGGTCTGGACTCCCCGGAGCTGGCCTTCGATTCGCCTCAGGCGTTTGATGAGATTTATTTTGGTATCCTGGTTTTCTATTTTCATTGTTATCCGGCACACGGCCAATCTAGCAGCTCGCTCAAGTAAAGGGGCTGGAAGACGGCCGGCTGACCGATGCGCTCCCACTGGAGGAGGTGCCGATCACCGCGCCTGCAGAGATCAATTTACTGGCGTTTTTCTCTCCACAGCTGGGGCAGACAGGGGTTTTGTCCGCTTCAGAAAAGCGGAGGATCTTATCAAAGATTTCACCGCAGTCAGGGCAGCGGTATTCATAGAGAGGCATACTGGCTCTTCCTTGTATATACTCCCCCCCAGTATACCACAAAAGTCAAAGGATTGGATCCTTCAAAAGGATCCAATCCTTATCAAATCCCTTAAAAGACGAAGTCTCTTAAGGGATTTATTTTCCGAGCAAATATTCATCAAAGAAATCCACCAATGTCTCGCGGTAGAGGTCCGGCTGGTGATCCTCAAAGTCGACATGCATGGCTTCTTCAATCCAAAGCAGCTCCTTGGGATCCGCTGCAGCCTCAAAAAGCTGGCGTCCGATATTTGGACCGATCTTGTCATCGCTGCCGCCATGGATGATCAGCACCGGCACGGGGCTGATCTCAGCGATCACGTCCTGGGTTCTCAAAGCTTCTGTGTCCATATCCCCCAGCTGTTCAGCCCAGAAGATGATGAATCTGGCTAGTGTTGGTACTACCCATACAGGAAGTTCGGGATTTTCAAATTCGATGAATTTCACCACCACTTCGAGGGTCAATCCGAAGGCGCTACCAGTTGCCACAGCTGCCACACCGGGATCTCCGGCGGCGTATAGAATGCTTGTGCCTCCGCCCATGGATTCACCAAAAAGGCCAATTCGGTCCGGATCGACATCATCCCGTCCCAGCAGGTAGTCATGCCAGGCTTCGACATCCTGGATCTCATAATAGCCAAAGGTGATGGTATCCCCTTCACAATCATCGTGGGCCCGGAAGCTGCCTAGCAACACGCTGTAGCCAGCCTCATTCAGAAATGCGGCTTCATAGAGGCCATCCTGTCTCCCGCCGGGCGAACCATGCTGGATCATCACCGTGGCGCCGTTCTCGCCAGGCAGGTACCAGCCGGTCAGCTTGAGACCGTCCGGAGAGGTGGTGGATACTTCTTCATATTTCCTGCCGTAATCATCTGGGGTCTCTTCGGGCGGCCAAAGCCCCTCTTCTATTCGCTCCTCCATCGTATGGGAGAGCATGTCCTTGGCAATCGAGCGCGTGAATAGAGTCAGACCGATAAATATGATCAAGATTAGAACCAGAATAATAATCAACAAAATCTTCAGTCCTTTACTCATGGTGTCCTCCAATACTTACAGATGAATAGTCCCAACTGCTCAACCAGGTGGGTGGTTTGATCACCAGTAAGGATTTACCGGTAGAAAGGATATTGAGCTGTGGTGAGAGATATGTTGAGGATTATGGAGGTGATGGACGAAGTCCTTGAAAAGGACTTCGTCCAATTGATCTTATCGATTATATGTGCCCATCAATTCGGCCTGGCCGAGGATATGGCTTTCCATGGCCGCCAGCAGGGATTCCTTATCTGTCCCGGGTTCAAGACCCAGGTCAGTATCGAGGGCGTACAGTTTAAAGAAGTAGCGGTGGGTGCCGGAAGGCGGGCAGGGTCCGCCGTAACCGGTCCGGCCCCAACTATTTGTTCCGTCCTGGCCAACCCCGGTCATACCTTCCCGCAGCCCGGAAAGATCCATTGGCAGGTCATACAGAACCCAGTGGACCCAGGTACTTCCTGGCGCGTCCGGGTCATCCATGATCAAGGCCATACTGACAGTCCCTTCGGGAGTGCCAAACCAATCCAGCTCTGGCGAGATATCCTCACCGTCACAGGTGAATTTCACGGGGATGGGTTCTCCTTCATTGAAGGATGGGCTTGTCAGGGCCATAGCCATCGGTCCACCTTCTTCACCATTTGAATCAGCAACTTCGCCTTCGCTTTCCATGCCCTCGGCGTGGGCATCCTCGCTAGATGGTCCTGGGGGTTCTGGTTCGATCAACTCAGTAGGTTCAGGGCTGGGCACACAGCTGGTAGAGGTGATTACCAGCAGACATGCCAGGATCAGAGATCTTATCAACTTGAACATCACGGTCTCCTTGGCTATCTCTATTATAGATGAAAAGACCACCTTCTGGAGATCAATCCTCTAATAACACCCGGGCAGGGGCGCCGTCCGAACCGCCGATCTTTAGGGGCAGGCACAGCAGCCTGTAAGGTCCTGGCTTTATCCTGGAAAGATCTAATCCTTCTATGATCAGGATGCCGGCTTCCAGGAGAATTCTGTGGGTGGGCTCGGGATCTGTGAATGGGGCAATGGACAGGTAATCGATACCGACAACTTCCAATCCGCAATCTGCCAGGTAGGAGGCTGCCCCGGCATCCAGGGCGATAAACTTCTCCTGGAAATCGCGCAGCCCCTCGGCCCAGAAACTGGAATTGCTGGTTTTTATGAGCAGCCGTTTTATCTCTCCTGTAATGCCTGCCGCCCGCAGATCATCTGCAGTGATGTCCTGGTCCGTAGTGAATTCAATCACCTCTGCAGGTCCCACCAGCGATGTCAAAGGGATGTCCTCCACCGTAGCGCCATTATCCAGGAAATGGTCCGGGGCATCCACATGAGTTCCCATGTGGACCGAGGTGGAGATCTGGGTCAGGTTGGCCATTTCACCGTTTTTGATCTGGCTGATCCTTTCCAGTTTTACCCTGGGATCTCCCGGCCAGGTCGGTAGGTCTTCCGTTATGGTCAGGGAAATATCATGCAGGGGCATCGGACCTAGCTCCTTTTCTGAAGTGGCCGGAGATATTCGATCCGTTTCGAAAAATGACTCGGCAGCAGGCTGTAAATATGGGGAATGGTGTTCAGGGAGCAAGTCCGGTTAGTGGCTAAATAGTCCAGCCAGAATATATTGGTAGGGATCTTAAGGGAAAGGTAATCCGCAAAGACTGTAGCAAAGCGGATCAATGCTGTACTGACCGGGACGAGCGTGCGTTTGATTTCCATGACATCCAGGAGGGTCAGCACGACCTCCTTGAAGCTGAGCTGTTCCGGACCGCCGATCTCAAGCAGCTCTCGCTCAGTTTTTGGATTGTCCAGGGTCCAGAGCATGATATTGGCCAGATCCTCGATCCAGAGAGGCTGGAGGAGAGTATCTCCCTGGTCCGGGATGGGGAAGATCAGCGGAATGGCTTTGATCATCTTTGCCAGGGGGATAGTAAAGCGGTCCTGGGATCCGTATACGATCCCAACCCGCAGGATGGTATAGTTCAAGTCGCTTTTTTGGATAGTATCCTCAACAATGGCTTTGGCAGTCATTGACGGGTAGGCTGAGGCCCGGTCTGCTCCCAGATGGCTGAGATATACAAAGCGTTGCACGTCCGATTCTTGAGCTGCCTGGACCAGGTTGCGAGTACCTTTGATGTCCGTTTCCAGCAGATCTCCCCGGGCACCCAATGCTTCCTGGCTTGCCAGGTGGTAGACAACATCCACTCCGACCAGGGCGGCTCTTAATCCGCGAATATCGCTCAATCCAGACACTGTGGCTTCGACCGGTATACCTTTGGGCAGGTCTGGCGATTTGCCGGAGGGATGGATCAGGACCCGGACCTGGTGGTCGGTTTCAGATAAATGGCGTGTTAACGCCTTGCCGATGAATCCAGTAGCTCCGGTTAAAAGGATCTTCTTCATTCCCCGCATTATAGCATCTGGATCTTTCCGGAACAAATCTGGGATATTTCCCCTGGAAAGCCCCTTGCTGGCATAAACCTTGCATCTTGAGAATAACTCATTCAGGTATCAGAAAGAGATCTCTATTATGGACAAAGTGGGTTTTCACTACAGGGTTGATACAAATCACTATTCCGAGGCGGATCTTGGCCTGTGGCTTCCGAGATTAAAAGAATTAGGAGCCTCCTGGGTTGTCCTCAACGCGCCGATTAACCGGGCTATTCCCGAAGGATTCATAGCCACATTGAAAATGGAGGGTGTAGAACCTGTCCTGCATTTTCAGATCAAACCCAGCCAGAATCCTGGGATCGAGGAAATGATCCTGCTCTTTGAGAGCTATCAACGCTGGGGAGTTAAGTACATCATCCTTTACGATCGCCCCAATCAGCAGGAAAGCTGGAGTACGGAAGCCTGGGCTCAGTCCGATCTGCCGGAACGGTTTCTAGATGGATATTTATCCCTGGCTGAAGCTGCTGTAGCTGTGGGCTTGATCCCGGTTTTTCCACCTCTGGAGCCGGGGGGTGATTATTGGGATATCACCTTCCTCCGTGGTGCCCTGGATGGGATTAAGCGCAGAGCATCCCAGCCTCTCCAAAACCGGCTCATCCTCAGCGCGTATGCTGGTTTGAACGGTCGACCGCTAGCATGGGGAAGGGGAGGTCCGCAATCCTGGCCGGAAGCTCAACCCTATCACACCCCGGGAACCTCTCAAGACCAGTCGGGATTTCGAATTGCAGATTGGTATGGAACGATCTCGGAAACTGTACTGGATAGAAGATTGCCATTATTGATGCTGGGAATCCAGGGGCCTGGTCCAGCCGAAACCGATCTGATGGAAATGTTGGTGAACGGCGCCAGGTTGATAGCCCGACAGGCAGTAAATGGGCAGGAGCCGTTACCGGAGGAAGTTATTGGAGGCGCATTCTGGCTGCTGGTTGAAGATAATAACTCACCTGATACGATTGGCGGCTGGTATACACCTGAGGGTTCGCCCAGACCGATCGTGGAAGCCTTTACTTCTGGGGAGGAAACTTTGCCAGCCCCTAAGGGGTCGGGAGAGTTTCGATTCTCACATTATTTACTGCTGCCGAGCTTTGAGTGGGGGGTTGCTGAATGGCATTTGAATGTCACCCGCCCTTTTATCAAACGCCACCGGCCGACAGTGGGATTTTCGCTGGAGGAAGCCCTCCAGGCTGAGCAGGTGACCGTAGTTGGAGGAGAGGAGCATTTCTCTGAAAGGCAGCTCACTCACCTTCGTAATCAGGGCTGCCTGGTCAGGCGAATCGATGGAGATGGTACAAAAATTGCATCCCAATTGGCTGGGATCTAATCTTATTTAACAATCATTGCCCGGGATTTGATGGCAATATCCAAGGAGACATACTTATGTTCAACGAGAGCCTTGTAGATGATAGACTTCGAGACTGGGGAGAGGAACCCCCTTATATGCCGGTCATCAAGGTGATGGGATTAGGAGGAGGGGGCAGCAATGCTGTCGACCGTATGATCGACTTTGGCCTGTATGGTGTGGATTTTATCATTGCCAATACAGACCGCCAGGCGATGGCTTTCAGCCAGGCTCCGGTGAAACTCCAGCTCGGTCCGCAGCTGACCCGTGGGTTAGGGGCAGGCGGGGATCCCAGCGTCGGTGAGGCTGCTGCCCTGGAAAGCAAGGGCGATATTGCTATGGCCCTGCAGGGTGCGGATATGGTCTTCCTGACTGCTGGCATGGGCGGAGGGACAGGCACCGGATCGATTCCGGTGGCAGCCGAAGTTGCCAAAGAATTGGGCATCATCACGGTAGCGGTGGTCACCAAACCATTCGGTTTCGAGGTGGGAGGAAGGCAGAGTAACGCTGAAGAGGGGCTGATGAAGCTCCAACCCCATGTCAATACCCTGATCACCATCCCTAACGAACGTCTGCTGCAAACAGTCTCGGAAAAAGCCACTCTCACGGAAGCTTTCCATTTAGCGGATGATGTCCTGCGGCAAGCAGTGCAGAGCATTACTGAATTGATCACCCATCCAGGCACTATCAACGTCGATTTCGCCCATATTGAACGAGTCATGAAGTTGGGTGGCGGGGCGCTGATGAGCATTGGTCAGGCATCCGGTGAGGAAAAAGCCCTTAATGCTATCAAACAAGCCCTTTTCCATCCTTTGCTGGAGGATATCTCCTTGGTCAATGCCTCAGGGTTGATCGTCAATTTCACCTCGGGCAAGGACCTGACCTTGATGGATATTGGTATGGCTCTGAACTATCTCCAGGAGCAGATACCTCCAGATGCAGAGGTGATCTTCGGTACAACCCAGAACGATCATTTCGAAGGCCGGGTGCAGGTGAATCTAATCGTCACCGGCCTGGGTGCGACAACTTTCGAGGATGTCTTCAGCTCTTTTACCAGAGAGGACCGGGAATCACCCCCACCTCTCCAACGCAAAGCGGTCAAAGAGAGCTCTGGCGGGGAAGATGGTGAAATCAACCAGCGTTCTGAGATGGGCCGAGATCCCCTGGACGTGCCAGCTTTTATGCGCCGCAGGGCGTATGCCAGCTCACAATTCGGCAGCTGAGCGGAAAAGGAGAGAATGACTTGAAAGCTAAGCTGATCGATCATATATCAGAGGAAGTCTACCGGAAACATCCGGATCTCAAGGGAGTAAAGCCCAAGATCGCTCCCAGGGAAGGTGATCCTTCAGGTGACACTCTGCTCGTGTACCAGAAGAAAGTTTCAGGTCCGGGAGGGAAAAGCATTAACCGTATCGTGCGGGCCGTTGCAGATCAAAATGGGAAGATCAAAAAGATCTCTACCTCAAAATGAACAGGAGCTGGTCATGAAAGTGGTATTGGAAAGATTGGAATACAGCTGGTGGAATTTTCACATCCGCACCCTGGATGAATCGAACTGGATCCGGGGGGTCCTGCCAAAGGTCAAAGGGCTGTGGGAAAGGAGGGAAGAAGCCACGCCTTATTTAGTACTATCGGTTTTGGGTTTTCCTTTGGGTGTGCTGGTGGGATATTTAATGGTCGTTTTTCAATGATCAGCCAGTGAACATTACTATTTACCGGGCTGGGGAATCACCTCAGCCCGGTATGGTTTAACCTTACTTCCTTAGCGCATCCAGGATCGGCCCCAGGAGATTGCTATAGGATTCGAGAGCTTTCTCCCCTTCCTGAGTGATTTTTACGATCGTTTTTGGCACCCGTTCTATGAATTTCTTCTCGATCTTTACGTAACCAGCGCCCTCCAATTTGCTTAAATTGGCAGAGAGGTTTCCCCGGGTCAAATCTGCAGCGTTGCTGATGAAGGTGAAATCAGCTTCTTCCACACTCATCAGCACCAGGAGGATCTTCAGACGGGTGGGGGAGTGGATTACACGGTCAAGATCAGATATATCGCGGGGATCTATGGGATGGCTTTCATTCATACTTTGCCTTCCTCATCTTTGGGATCAGCGGGATACTTCTTGAGAAAGCGCACAAAAAGAAACACTCCCAAAGCCATTAAAATCCCACCAACCAGAATGATGATGGTTGGAGTGAGTACTTTATAGCCCAATCCCACAATAAAGAAAACAGGAACAAATATGGCGTATAAGGTTATTCTGTTCCACCCTTTATCAAGTGCAAAGAGAAGAGCAATGCCTAAGAGGCCAACGATAATTGGTGCTCGAGCTCCCTGATTCTCGCCCTGTAAACTAACCAGCAGGGAACCGATGATGACTATCATGCCGGCGCCGAATAGGATGGGTCGGGGTATGGAAGCCGGTTTTAAAAATTTTGCGTACCCGAAGCGAGGAATCACATAACGCTGCTTCAGGGGAGCAATCAGCAATATCGGCATCCAGCCCAGAAAGGAAAAGATGGTTAAACTGGTCTGCAGGAAGATCCCGGCTGAAACCAGCGCCCAGCCGACAAAGAAATCCAGCAGGCCATCATTATGGAATGTGCGAGCGTACTGCTTCTTGAGTTCTTTGGTTTTCTCAGCTAATTGATCGTTCATGAGCAACTCCTTCATATATAAACATGTTTATAAACTAAACATGATAACATAATAAACTATGGGAGAAGCTTTGTCAAGTATGAAATTAGATCAATTTGGGTCGATTCCCGTGGTTGCCCAGGTTATCCATTTTGTAATCGTTGATGGAAAGGGTTTCCCATCCATCTAGTGGTATGATTCAACTTACAGAGCGAAATACCATTCCAACTGGCAGAAAAAGGGTTTTCAGCCGGTATTTTCGCTTGAAATCGGCAAAAATATGAAACCTAAGCCGCTGCTGGTCCTGTTCTTGATCTGTTTCAGCTTGTTCCTCTTTCTGGGATTCAAGGCCAGTCAGGCTGTGTTTTCCGGGGATATACCATCCCGACCGGGGCTGAACACCACTTCCGGACCAGTCCTGATAGAAGAGTCGACCAAAGCCGCGGTTCTGGATCCATTTACGCTGGTCATCCTGGTGGATGATTTGCTGGCGCTCAACCCCAGCCTGCAGGGAGTCTGGCTCAACCGTTCGACCGATGGAGGGGTAGGGGCGCTGTTCTTCCCGATCTTCCCTTCCCAAGCCGAGGATGGCACCCAGCGGGATCTGAATCTGCGGGGAGCGTTCTGGCTTGAGGAATCCCTGGCTCTCTCCCAGGAGTTCCAGACCATCCTGTGGGACAGGAATCTATCCTGGCACCAGGTCTTGATCCTGGACCATTCTGCTATGGCTGAGATCAACCTGATCCTGGCAGAGCTCAACCCGGACTATCTTTCACTTAACTCGGTGGGCCTGTCCGGCTTGTCCTACACTGTGGAGCATCGGGATTTGGTCCAGATCAATCAAGCCTTGTTCATCCGCGATCTCTGCAGCCAGCTGCCCTTGTCCGCCCACAATGAGTTATCTCAGCGGGCCCTGAATGGATTTGCGGGCCATCTGATATTTAGCGGCACGGCTCCCGCAACTTTTATTGGATCGTGGAGCGGAGTCAGCTATTGTCTGTTTCCAACCATGACCTTACCAGCAAGATAAATATCTATGATCTCAACCGCTGCGGCCGCCGCCCACCCGAATATCGCTTTTATCAAATACTGGGGAAACCAGGATGATACCTGGCGGATTCCATCCAACAGTTCCTTATCCATGAACCTGGACGGACTGGAAACCCGCACAACTGTGCAGTTTGACACTGGCAAGGATGGCGACCAGTTGATCCTCAATGGTGAGTCTATCGAAGGAGATCCATTAAAGCGAGTCAGTGCCACCCTTGATCGGATCCGTCTGCTGGCGGATTTGAATACATCGGCTCTGATCAAGAGTGAGAATAACTTCCCGGCTGGAGCCGGGATCGCCTCCTCAGCCTCTGCTTTTGCAGCATTGGTCCTGGCTGGAGCGACTGCCCTGGGTCTGTGCCTCTCCGAGCGGGAGTTATCCCAGCTGGCCCGAACGGGTTCTGGTTCAGCCAGCAGATCCATCCCGGGTGGTTTTGTGGAATGGCAGGCAGGCACTGATCATGATTCCTCCTTTGCTGCCTCGATTGCTGGCCCGGAGCACTGGGATCTGGTGGACTATATTGTCCTGATCAGCTCCCAGCATAAAGCGGTCGGCTCTTCCCGGGGCCATCAACTGGCGGGCACCAGCCCCCTGCAGAAAGCCCGGGTTGCCGATGCAGAGCGCCGGCTGGAAATGTGCCGGGATGCCTTGCTTAACAAGGATTTTCCCGCTTTCGCGGAGGTTGTTGAGCGAGACTCCAACCTGATGCACAGTGTGATGATGACATCCTCACCGCCTCTCTATTATTGGGAGCCGGGCACCTTGGAGATCATCAACGCGGTCAGGGAATGGCGCGAGGACGGCTTGCAGGTCTGTTTTACGATTGATGCCGGCCCCAACGTGCATCTGATCTGCCCGGGATCAGATGCTGAAGCTGTTAAACGGCGCCTGACCAGCCTGGTGAATATTAGATCGATATTAAAATGCACTCCGGGAGGTCCTGCCTGGCTTATCGAACCAGAAATCTCTGGTGTATAATCTTATGTTCATTCAAGTAACCAATGATTGGTTAATAGATAGGATTGGATAAATAAATGTCAGAAACCCTTGTTCAGTTATTCGTTGTGATTACTTTGATGATCCTCCTCCATGAGCTGGGCCATTTTTTTGCCTGCCGGCTTTTCGGTATTCCGGTGGAGGAATTTGGATTCGGAATTCCTCCCCGCATCACCCGGATGTTTACACTGAGGGGAACGGATTATACGCTCAACTGGATTCCATTGGGCGGCTTTGTTCGACCCCGGGGAGAAGCTCAGCCTGAGATCGAGGGCGGCCTGGCAGCTTCCAAACCCCTGGTGCGGATTGGCGTCTATCTCGCCGGCCCTCTGATGAATCTGCTGGCTGCAGTGGCTATTTTTGCGGTCATCTACAGCCGGATCGGATTGCCCGACTATTCCGTGATCCAGATCCATGAAGTGGTTCAGAGCTCACCTGCTGCTGAGGCGGGCCTCCAAGTAGGCGACACAGTCGTGTCAATCAATGACAAAGAGGCCACTAGCTATGATTATTTTCGGAGTGAGATCCAGGAACACCTGGGAGAAGAGATCATCATTACCTATGAAAGAGAAGGAGTGATTGGAGAAGTTTCTCTGATTCCCAGGGCGGATCCGCCAGAAAATGAAGGAGCTATCGGTATATTAATGACCAGCCCGATCGAAAAGATCAATTGGTTCCAGGCGCTGCCATTAGCGGTTAAAGCTACCGGTCAGTACAGCGTGGCTTTGTTGAAATTGCCTGGTCAGATGATCCGAGGTTTGGCTGATAGACCAGTGGGATACAAGGGCATCTATGATGCTTTTTCCGGCGCCAAGGAAGGCCGACTGATACCTGGTACATCGGTGGATGTCAATGTGCTGTTCTTCTTTGTGATGATCACAGTCTCACTTGGCGTTCTAAATCTACTGCCCATCCCCGCGCTGGATGGCGGAAGGATCCTGTTTGTGCTGCCCGAGTTGATATTGGGCAGAAAGGTACCCCAGCAAGTACAGAATGTGGTTAACGCAATCGGGTTCTTCAGTGTTATATTGTTATTGATCTATATTAATATCCTGGACTTTACCTCCCCAGTACAATTGCCCTGATGGAAGAATCATTTTTACCACCCCTGGAAGATCTACCTTTTGATGAGGTAGTCAACGCCCTTTTGGATAAGGAAGAGGTGTTGGACCCCCTGTTCCTTTACCGCCTGTCAGATATCAGCCCGGAAGATCTATCTGCCTTGAAGACAATCTGGGGGGAGATCCACTTAGAACGGCGAAGAGGGTTGATCGAAGACCTAGAGGAGCTGACGGATACCAACAATCTACTTTCCTTTGAACCAGTCTTCAGGCTGGCGCTCAAAGATGTAGATGAACAAGTTCGCTTTTTTGCCATTCGGGCGATCGAGATCTTTGACACGGATGACCTGATTCCCTATTTTCTGGCTGTTCTGAAAGAAGAGACCTCTCTGAATTTGCGGGCAGTGACCGCTTCGGTGTTAGGAAAATATATTTACAGGGGAGAGCTGGACAAGATCGGCAAAGATCAGCAGAAAGAGATTGAAGACCATCTACTGGCTGTTCTGGATAGTGAAGATCCTGGAGAAGTGAGGCGCAGGGCTCTGGAGGCGATCAGCTATTCCTCTCGGGAGGAAATCCGGGACCAGATCCTCAAAGCCTACAAGAGTGAAGACGAGGATTGGATTGCCAGCTCTTTGTTTGCCATGGGCCGCTCCTATGACCTTGATTACTGCGATATGGTAGTGGATAAACTTCAGCATACTTCTCCCAAGATCCGGCTGGAAGCAGTCCGGGCATGCGGCGAGTTGGTGATAGAGGATGCGGTGCCCATTATCCTGGATCTTCTCAACGATTTGCCCGAAATCCGGGGCGCCGCCATTTGGACCTTATCCCAGATCGGTGGTGAAGATGTTGGTCAAGCTATCTACGAGCTGCTTGATGATGAGACCCCGGCTGAGGAAGAGGAACTTATCCAGCAGGCGCTGGAAAGACTGGATTTTCTCGATGAAGGGGTAGATCTGGCATTATTCAATCTCCCTTATGATGATGACGAATACATCCTGGATGATTATGATTATGAACAGGATGACTATGATGATGATTTTGACAGCGATGATATCGGTCTGGATGACTTTGATCTGGATGATGATCTCTGGATGGAATAGGCAAGCAATATTCTTATGCAATCTCAAACAGATCACAAAGGCAAAACCCAATCAATAATACTTATCTTGCTGGCCCTGATATTGGTCCTGGCTGGGCCGATCAGATCAACCATCTCGGCCCAAGAATCTGTCACTATTCTTGATCAGGGTGTGGATTTCAGTTTTGGGGATAGGATCACTTTCCGGCTGTCCTATGAGAGTGAAAACCCCGTTGAAAGCATCTCGCTGATAGTCCAGGCGCCTGGAGTGCCATCATTTGTCGGGGCAGTAGCCATGAATGGCGATGGGGAAGGGGCCTTTGTGTATCTGGTATCGGATCGACCGCTGCCTGCGTTTTCCAGTATCAGCTATTCCTTTCAGTTTACTCTTGCCGATGGGATGCTGGTTTCCTCCCCGGTTTATCATTTCACCTATCTGGATAATCGTTATAATTGGCAAGAACTGATCGGCGAACCCTTTCGAATCTACTGGTATGAAGGGGAGATCATGCTAGCCCAAGATGTTCTTGATGCTGCCAAAATGGGTCAGACAAAAACCCTTGACTTGCTCCAGCAGCCGCCGGATATGGAACCCATTGTGATCTTCATCTACTCCTCAGAAGAGGACCTGCGGTCGACCCTGTCTTTTATCGGCCAAGACTGGGTCAGCGGTTATGCAGATCCTGCTCTGGGGTCTATCGTTGTCGCCCTGCCCCCTGCTGTAGATCAGCCGCTGGAGATCCAGCGCTTGGTACCTCATGAGGTAGCTCATATACTGCTCTACCGCTTTATGGGCGCGGAATTCGATTATCTTCCTGCCTGGCTTAATGAAGGCATTGCATCCCAGATGGAGATCTATTCCCTGGCTGAGTACGATCTCGTCCTCGAACGAGCTCAAGAGGCGAGGGACCTGATCCCAATGAGCCATCTTTGCGAAGCGTTTCCATCTGATGACGAGCTGGCATTTCTGGCTTATGCACAGTCAGATTCCCTGGTAGAGTATATTCAGGACAAATACGGGCTCCCGGGCCTGCAATCCCTGATCTTCGCTTATGACCAGGGGGTTAGTTGTGAACGGGGAGTTGAGATGTCCCTTGGTTTAACTCTCCAGGAACTTGAACAAGATTGGCTGTTAAACCGTTTCAACCGGGTGACATTGATGACCTTGATCTACATACTCGCCGCAGTCCTGGTAGCCCTAATAATCGGACTTGGCTTGTTTATTTACTTTAAGGTGAGAGTGGATCCTGAAGAAGCGGACTGGAAAGAAGATGAACTCTACACCTGAGACACGCTTGCATGCCAGAGTGATCGGCAGGGTGCAGGGGGTTGGTTTCCGCTACTTTGTTTTAAGTGCAGCGACTGAGCTGGGCTTATCTGGTTGGGTTAGAAATCGCCGGGACGGTTCTGTGGAGGTCCTGGCTGAGGGGGATCTGGATCAGTTGAAAAAGCTGGTGGGCGCCCTTGAACGCGGCTCTCGATCGTCTGCTGTCAGGGAAGTGAAATCAAAACTGCAGCCAGCTACCGGTGAATTTGGTTCTTTTTATGTAAGCCCCACATTCTAAGACTCAGAAAAACCTAATCCGCGCCGGTTGAGGGAAATGAACTTTCCCTGCCCGATGATCAAATGATCAAGCACCTGGATATCAAGCAGCTTGCCGGCTTCGATCATCACCTTTGTGATAGCAATATCGTCCGGACTGGGGGAAGGATCCCCGCTGGGATGGTTATGAATGACAATGATCGCGGCGGCATTTTCGCGGATGGCAGGCCGGAAGAGTTCGCCGACCCGTACCTGAGAAGAATTCAGGGAACCCTGATAGATGGTTTTGATGCCCAGGACGTGATTGCGGGTGTTCAGGAGGAGTACCCGGAGCTGTTCCTGATCCAGGGCGCTCATTTCATATTGGACAAGATCGGCAGCATCCTCCGGGCTGTGCACTACAGGCCTGTCTATGCTGGTTTGGCTGGCCAGCCTCCGTCCCAGATCGATGGCTGCTTTGATCTGAGCAGCCTTGGCCTCTCCTATCCCGTGCTGGGCACGGATTTCAGCAAAGCTCGCCCTTTGCAGACCTGCCAGCCCGTTGAATTCACGCAGCAGCCGCTGTCCGATCTGGATGGCGTTCTCCCCCTCCACACCAACCCGCAGCAGGATCGCAAGCAGCTCAGCTGTGCTCAGCACATTGGCGCCCATTTTGGCCAAACGCTCTCGGGGCCTCTCTAGGATTTGAATATCCTTGATCCTGGAATTTGTAGATGAACTTTCCATATCCCCCTCCAATATTTAATCTGTGTTCTTTATACAAAAGATTAGCTGGAAGGACAAGGGAATAGGGAGAATTTCCCCTGGTATGTCTGAGATTGAAATAAGGTATAATCGGAACCGAGGAGGCCTTAAATGAGTTTCAATCCCGGGTTCCTGAGCAATTTCCTTCTGGTCGCGACCGCATTAGGTGCTGCCTTCCTGGCAGCTCTCTGGCTGAGTTTGATCGTCTGGACGTATCGTGACATCCGCAATCGAGTCCGTGATCCGCTGATACGGATCCTGGCTGCCCTCCTTGTTGCAGTTCTGTTTCTCCCTGGGATTGTCGTTTATTTGATCTTGCGACCTCAACAGACCATGGAGGAAGAATACCAGCACATGCTGGAAGAAGAAGCACTTCTGCAGGCCATCGAGGAACGAACTGCCTGCCCCGGCTGTGGCCGCCACACTGCAGATGATTGGATGATCTGTCCCAACTGTTATACAAAGTTGATGAAACCCTGCCATGCCTGCGGAAGACTGATGAAACTTCCCTGGAGCTTGTGCCCTTACTGCGGAACACCTGAACCAGGCAAGCGTATAGAGGATTTGACTGTAACCCAGGCTGCTAGGTCAGTTGAGATCCAGGAAGAGGATGATGAATGGGAAGAAGTAGCGGACGAGATGGAAGAAGATACCCACGAGTTGGATGATCTCTCGGACGAAGATTTGATCAGTAAATTATAGATACTCCGTCTCTTTTAATAGACCAGGTCTCTTAAAGAGACCTGGTCTATTTTTTTAAACTTACCTTCTATTTCTTGAAAGGCTTCCAGCCGGCATATTCTGCCATATCTCCCAGAGATTCTTCGATGCGCAGCAGCTGGTTGTACTTGGCGACCCGGTCTGAGCGGGCGGGGGCACCGGTTTTGATCTGTCCGGTGTTGAGCGCCACAGCCAGGTCAGAGATAGTGCTGTCCTCGGTTTCTCCTGAACGGTGGGATGTGACCGCAGTCCAACCGGCCCGATGGCAAGCCTCGACTGATTCGATGGTTTCGGTCAGACTTCCAATCTGGTTGACCTTAACCAGCAGTGAGTTGGCGGCCTTTTCCCGGATGCCCTTGCGGACACGCTCCGGGTTGGTCACCAGCAGGTCATCGCCGACGATCTGGATCTTATGACCCATTTCTTTCACCATCAATTTCCAACCTTCCCAATCATCCTGGGCCAGGCCGTCCTCGATGGAAACAATGGGATATTTCTCTACCCAATCCCCCCAGAAGGCAACCATCTCCTTGCTGGTGAGTTTCTTGCCCTCGGTACGCAGGTTATAAAGGCCGGTTTCCTCCTCGTAGAATTCTGAGGCGGCTGGATCAAGCGCTATGGCGATATCCTCGCCAGGTTTGTAGCCGGCTTTCTCGATAGCTTCGAGGATGATCTCCACTGCTTCAGCGTTAGATCCAAGGGCAGGGGCGTATCCGCCCTCATCGCCAACAAGAGTGGCATAGTTGTGGGATTTAAGCACGGTTTTTAGAGTGTGATAGATTTCCGTTCCCCAGCGGAGCCCTTCCGAATAAGTTGGTGCCCCCAGGGGCATGATCATAAATTCCTGGGCGTCAGTAGACTGCCAATCCGTGTGTTCACCGCCGTTAAGGATATTCATCATCGGAGATGGCAGAATGTGGGCGTAGATACCGCCGATGTATTGATAAAGGGGTAATTCCAGGGAGGCGGCTGCCGCTTTTGCTACTGCCAGGCTGGTCCCCAGGATTGCGTTAGCCCCTAGTTTGGATTTATTGGGTGTGCCATCCAAGTCCAGCAATATGCTGTCGATGGCTATCTGCCGGGTAGCATCCTCGCCGGCCAAAGCGTCAAAGATCTTGCTGTTGATATTCTTTACAGCCTTGTACACGCTTTTTCCGAGGAACTTGCTTTTATCGCCGTCTCGAAGCTCAAGAGCTTCATGGATACCGGTAGACGCGCCCGAGGGAACAATAGCACGGCCAAGGCTGCCGTCTACCAACCGCACATCCACCTCTACCGTAGGATTGCCGCGTGAGTCCAGAACCTGCCGTCCGACTATCTGATCGATTTTTGTATACATGTTTTACTCCGGGATTTTATGAGTGATACCGCGCCTATTGTAGCCTATCAGGCGTGATTAATAAATACCCAAATCGCTTGGAAGACTACTACTGGAGGTTATCGACTGCAGCCTGGATGAAGGCCATGAATAGTGGATGAGCCCGATAGGGCCGGGATAAGAATTCAGGGTGGAATTGTGTGCCCAGCATGAAGGGGTGATCCTTCATTTCGGCTATTTCCACTAACCGCTCATCCGGTGATAATCCTGAGAAGATCATGCCTGCCTCTCCCAGCGCTTTCCGGTAAAAATTGCAGAATTCATAGCGGTGGCGATGGCGCTCCTGGACGACTTCAGCATGATAAGCTTGGGAAGCAATACTTCCCTTTTGTAGATGGCAGGGATAAACGCCCAGGCGCATGGTGCCGCCCTTATCGATGATATCCCGTTGATCTGGCATGAGGTCAATGACTGGATATTTTGTGTCTGGGTTGAATTCGGTTGAGTTGGCGGTATCATCACCAAAATGGTGCCTGGCGAGTTCAACAACCATCAATTGCATACCCAGGCACAAGCCCAGGTAGGGGATATTATTTTCCCGGGCATAGCGGATTGCCCGGATCTTGCCTTCGATTCCCCTCTCGCCAAAACCTCCCGGGACCAGGATGCCGGCATATTTCTTCAAGCAGGACGAGTCCGCATCTCCTTCCAGGCTGGTGGAGTGGATCCAATCGATCTCCAATTCCACTTCATTAGCCAGTGCTGCGTGCTGGAGCGCTTCCCGGACAGACATATATGCATCCAGCAGTTCTACGTATTTGCCTACCACAGCGATGGGTATCTTTTCCTTCTCACAGCGAAGCCCGGCGACCATTTTCCTCCAGGCTGACCAATCGGGTTTTTGGCGCTCCCGGATTTCGATCTTCTTAAAGATATAATCGCCCACCCCGGCGTCTTCCAGGATCAGGGGGATGTTGTAGAGAGTATCGGTGGTCTCCATGGACACCACCGCTTCCTTTTTCACATCACAGAACCGGGCGATCTTATCTCGAAGCTCCTCCGGGACTGGATGGTCTGATCGGGCTATGATCATATCGGGAGAGATGCCGATGGAGCGCAGCTCCCGGACCGAGTGCTGGGTCGGTTTGGTTTTCAATTCCCCTGTTGCACCGATATGAGGAAGCCAGGTGACATGGATATAAAAGCTGTGTTCTCTGCCGATATCGCCCCTCATCTGTCGCAAAGCTTCCAGGAAGGGCAAAGACTCAATATCACCTACTGTGCCGCCTACTTCCACCAGCACGATTTCTGCCCCTGTTTTTTCAGGTACCTGGCAGATACGCTCTTTGATGACATCCGTGATGTGGGGAATGACCTGAATGGTTCCTCCCAGATAATCACCCCTGCGCTCGCGACTAATGACATCTTCGTAGACCTGGCCAGTGGTCACATTGCAGATTCGATTGAGATTAGTGTCGATAAAACGCTCATAGTGGCCCAGGTCCAGATCGGTTTCGGCGCCATCTTCGAGGACGAATACCTCTCCATGTTGGTAGGGACTCATTGTGCCAGGGTCAACATTGATATAGGGGTCCAGTTTCTGGATTGCTACCTGATAACCGCGTTCTTTCAACAATCTGCCTAATGCAGCAGCTGTAACCCCTTTGCCAACCGAACTCAGCACGCCCCCGGTTAAGAAGATATATTTGGTTTTCATGGATAACCCCAGGTTTTGTTTCGCTGACTAACCCTTATTTAAGTGGAGAGGGGAGGACCTTGTCTAACAGTCCTCCCCGCGGTATCGTTTCGTTTTTTTTGAATGTACATCAGTTTATCAATTTAGCCAAATCGTCTGCGGCTCGACGCATTTCCAGGAATACCAATCCTAGCTTTGCCTTTTCTTGGGCCAGGGCAGTTAAGACTGCCTCTGTCCCGATGGCGGAGAGGATCACGTAGCCGTCATCCCCATGGATATATACCTGATCCAACGCGCCCCGGTTGAGTTCCGTGGCGATACGTTCACCCAGGCTGAGCATAGCTGCGGACATTGCTGAAACCCGGTCCTCTTCCACATCAGTGGGCAGTGCGGAGGCGATGGTTAATCCGTCTACTGACACAACTGCTGAGGCTTCAATTTCTGGAGTAGCGGCCTGCATTTCCCTCAGCCGCTTGACCATATCCTCTGCTCTTGATCCTGCCATAGACCCAACTCCTTCGGCAATTCTCTTTTGAGTTTACCATATTTTTGGCAGACTCTCTGTTCTCAAGTTTATGCCTAACAGGGTCGTAAACTTGGCCAGTTTACAAAGAAGGATGCGTTTTATCCTATTCTTCTCACATCTAGCAGGGAGATCATTCTCACTTTCTGTAGATTACATAGATATCCGCTTCGATCATTTTATCGTTTTCATAATAGTGGTGCGTGAAGTAGACGTTTCCGGCGTTGTCGATGGTTGCCTCACCAGCCAGGGTAGAAACGATCTCCACCGGCTCTTGCCAGACACCATCCACTTTTACTGAGCGCCAGAGGCCATAGTTCTTTGAAATCCAGAGTTCGTTCTCCTGGGGATTCAAAGCCGGCCAGCCCTCATCGTATTGGCTGTTGACATTCTCGAGGTTTACGGGGGGTTGCCAGACACCGTCTACCCTTTCTGACATCCAGATATCCAAACCTCCCACCCCTCCCGGTCTGTAGGAATGAAAATAAAGCTGTTTCCCGTCATTAGATATATGTAGTTCTCCGACTTCATAGGCCGGATCGAAATCATCCAGTTTTGCGTTAGACCAGCCATCTTTCTGGATCTCTGCGGTGAACCAGTGCAGACCTTCATACTCTTGCCTGACGCCGCAGATCCAGACTTTATTTCCCTGGAAGAAACCGCAGCCATCCAGATGTGGTTGGCCAGGCTCAAGAAGCCAAACTCGTTCTGGAGGTCCCCAACCGTCAGCGGTTTTTTGAAATTGATAGATCCCTGTGACAAGGTCCTGGGATTGCTCGATCACGTCCATGCGGTTGTTGGGAGTGAACCAGACATACAGGGTGTTTCCATCTGGAAGAATGAAGGCGGAATCTTCAGCGCCCCGGGTGTTGACAGGGTAAGGCAGTGGAACTGGCCCCTCAAATTCATCGGAAAGAAGGACCGGGGGCAGGCTGTCATTCTCTGGTGACATCTTGACTGCCCTTTCCGGAATCAGTTCTTCCCGATCCGGGATGGGTACAGGTTCCTGCCCACAACCTGCCAGGAGCAAAGTGAATAGAATAAGACCTGACAAGACACCAATACCTGTTCTCTTATCCATTTACCCTTCCTTTCTACTGAGGTGCAGCCAGGAACCCTACTATATTGCTGTTCATGAAACCTATCTGGTCAGATGATGCCCTTCTAGCTAAACCGTCCAGGGGCTCACCGATCAACGCTTTTAGTTATCGTACACCACAAAACCTCTTTATAAAGTACTTATTTTGGCCTAGTCGTGTTAATTCTACAGGAAAGGGCCAGTCTAAGTTGCAGTTATTCCCTTTGGCTGGATTATTTGGCTCTCCCCATGCAGGGGATAACTAGAGAAGTATGCCATTCGGGTTAGATGGGATTTCTGGTCTATAATTAGATTAATGGGACGGCCGGTTCGTACAGCTCCTCTTATTACCAGATCGGTGGAACCCAGGCTGTACGGTTGCCCAGTTAGTTATTGTTTTCATGCCATTTCAGCCCTGCCCGAACAGTATCAAAGCACTGATCTAATGGAGTTCTTACTGGATGGAGGTGTGTGATGGGGTTGCTAAAGGAAGCCTTCTCTACTGTGCCGAACTGGATCTCAATGATCCGGATGGTTATGTTGGTCCCTCTTTGGATCTGGGCGACCCAAGGACGCCTAACATGGGTGGCCTGGGGATTGATCTTCGTTGCAGTGACCGATATCTTGGATGGCATGGTTGCCAGATTATTCAAACAAACCTCAGAAATAGGCGAGAGGCTGGACTCCTGGGCTGACCATTTGATCCTGGTCTCGTCCGTGATCTGGTTATTCCTCTACCTGGGTGATATTCTCCCTGAGGGACGGCTGTTGTGGATGATCCCCGCGATCGGGTTATTTCTGACCGCCATTCTGATCGGAATCATAAAAAACCGCCATTTTGGCGGGACTCATATCATGGAGGGCAAGATCTTGGCAGTATTTGGGTACCTGGGCATCGTCATGTTCCTGTTTGGTAAGTATTCCGAGGTGGTGTATTTTTGTATGATCGGGTCCTGGGCTGTTCACAGTATTGTCAATATCATCTTTCACTATCGCCCGGACCTGTTCAATAAACACCAGCGCTCCTTGATCCTGGGCCTTTTGGGACTGGATTTCGAAGAGGGGCCGATCCGGTATTTCTTCAGCTGATCAGTCCGGATCATTGGTTCTAAAATTCTCTCAAGAACTGCGCCGCTACTATGCCTGACCTCTCTAGTTTTCCTTTCCGATTCAACCCTGACGCTTGTGAAAAATGCCGGGGGGAGTGCTGCCGGTGGGGTGGATATGTCTGGGTACGAGAAGAGGAGATCCAGGCTATGGCGGCCCTGATGAAAATGGATCTGGATAGTTTTGCGAACGAGTATGTCAAAGCAGCCTATGGGAAGCTTTCTCTCCAGGAGCGCCTGCGGGAGGGGGAATCCCACTGCTGCCTGTTTGACCATTTCAACAACCGCTGCCTTGTTTACAAGGTCCGTCCTGAGCAGTGCCGCACTTTCCCCTTCTGGGATACCTATCTGGAGAACTTCCAGCTCTTGCTGGAGATCTGCCCGGGTGTATCCTTAAAGGAATGATCAGCGGGGAGCTGAGAGTAGGACTGATTTGCGGGAATGAAAAAGGGCGACTCACACCCTGGGCCATGATCCGTTCAATGAGTCATGGCAGATGAGCCGCCCTTATTTTATTAGAATACGTTTATTGTAGTTCTTTTGCTCTATCCGCCATCATTTTGCGCAGTTTGCGGGAATCCCTGGGATAGGCCCAGTAAAAGAGAGAATAGAGCACTCCGCAAACAGTCCAGGGTATTGGGATGGTCCAGATCATGGATTGCGTGAGACCGACCCGGTCTGCCAACCAGCCAGCAAAAACAGCTACCAGGGCAGCAAAACCACTTTCAATGAATGTGGTCATCGCGAATGCTGTTGAGCGCAATTCTGGTGGGACGGCGCCCTGCATCATAGGCTCTTTAGCCCCTTTGCCTGGCCAGCCGATCAGCAGGGCAGTGCCGAAACAGAGCGCAACAATGCCCCAGAACGGCCAATCCTGAGTTTGGGTGAACAGCACCCAGGTCAGTGGGACTCCGCTGAAAACCGATATCTGACCAATAATGGTCCGGCCATATTTGGGATTTCGGCTCTCTGCCCAATCTCCCAGGAATCCCCCGATGATATTGCTGATCCCAACGCCAACAACAATCCCCGCAAAGGCGATCACAGCCTGCCCTTCATTCACATTCAGGACTTCCACCATCCAGGTGATGATAAATAATTCCATCACGCGCCAGGGCATGGTTCCTGCCAATCCCTGGGCGATAGCCACCCAGATCGTGCGGATCTTGAGCACTTCCAGCATATCTTTTCCCTTCATTTTGTACTGGGAAGCAGATTCGGCGGTGATAATGCCTTCCAGTTCAGGCTCTGCTGCGCCCCGGACCGGCTCTTCCACCATCAGCCAAATCACCAGGCCAGACAACATGCTTAATCCCCCCAGGGTGAAAAATCCCCATCGCCATAGTGTTGGTGAAGCCAGAAAACCCAAGCCTACCACGCTGACAACGATGCCCAGAGTGCCGATGCCCTCCATTAAGCCCAAGGCCCGCCCCCGCTTTTTAGGCGGGAAAGTGTCCGACATCAATGAGAATGTGGCCGGCATCAGGCACCCTAATCCGATTCCGGATATGGCCCGGATCCATAAAAGCTGGCCGAAATTCTGGGTGAATCCGACCAGGAGGGTCCAGATACCCCAGATTCCAGTACCAAACACGATCACGTACTTGCGGGGAAATTTATCTGCAATATAGCCCCAGAAAGGGGCGCTGATTGACTGGAGGGCGTTGCGAATGGTACCGATCAGACCAAGATTGGCAAAGCTCAATCCCCACAAACCCCGCAGGGTCGGGAAGAGAACGGACATGGCCTGAGCTTCTCCCTGGTCGACAAAATAGCCAAATGCCAGGGCGACCATGGTACGCCAGCGGCTTTTTTCTGATTGGATACTCGCTTGGTCCTCCGTTGATCTACCTTTTGTCTCAGTCATATTTTTTCCTTTGGGATGGATTGTGGATGAAATCTATCCTGTCCCCTCACTGTTTTCAATCAGTAATCCTTTGAAAGAAGGGTAGTCTTTCGAGGGGTGCAGGATGATTTTTAACTATTGCCGGGCCGGTGAATACCTCATCAGACCAGTAAGCCTTCCATTTTCCCGGTGGGAAGTAGATTTCCCTGTTCCTCTGTTTTGGATAGAGGACCGGGGCGACTAGAAGCTCATTTCCTACCAGGAACTGGTCATCACAGACTAGGGCGCGTTCATCTTCTGGGGCCAGCCAGAAAACTGGCCGAATGATGGGATCACCTGTCTCGACCGCTTGTTGAGCGACCTTCTCCAGCAAGGATGCGAACTCGAGATGCAAATTGGCGTACTTCCGACAGATTTGAGTGGTTTCTTCCCCGAAATCCCAGGGTGCCAGACTGAATTGCATCACCTGCAGAAAAGTATTTGCCTGGGCCCAGCGGATGATCAATTCTGGAGTAGGGTAGCCAAAGAAGACCGATTTTTCCAGGAATGAGGGAACATCGCTTAATCCCAGGGTTTCATCTTCCGGGTGGGTCGAATACTTCTTAAGACGGCTTTCAAGGATGGGAATAAGGACCCTTTGAATGATCCAGATCAGAATGGGGTTTGAAGGGAACCGGAAATAGGCATTGCCGCCGATCATATCCGGGAATACAAAAGGATAACCGGCCAGGGATAATGAAAGGGTGGAAGGGATGATCGAGCGCAGGCCATTATCATAACCCCAGGTACTCCAGATATCCCAAAGCCTGAAGAAGATGGGACAAGGTTGGTTCTTCCAGCCGGAGCGGACCTCACAGAAGTTGTAGTTCTCTGCGATCCAGTTGATATAGCGGTGAGTGTATTCATTGCGGGAATCCAGAGCTTCATTAAATACACCGTCCCGGGGGACGAATTTGGCTTCTCCGGCGTCAAATTTAAATCCATCCAGATCATAGTCCTGTCTTAACTGATCCAGGCGGTTCTGCTGCCAGGCAAGGGCAGCGGGATTGGTGACATCCAGTAAATAGCCTCTCCCTTGCCACCACTTCACTCGGTAAGGTTTTCCCTCCCTGTTCTTGACGACAAACCCGTTTCTGGCGGCTTCCTCACCGGATTTAGAATAGGGATGGAAAAAGGGCATGACCCACAGGGTAACCTTGAATCCCAACTTTTTCAGCTCGGTGATCATGCCTTTCGGGTCCGGGAAACGTTGGGGGTCGAACTCCAGATCTCCATATTCGATTTGCCAGCGATCGTCGATCTCCAATACATGATATGGGTAATTATGGTCTTTGATCTCATGGGCAAATCGCAGGACGGTAGCCTGGTCTATCTGATCCTTATATCTGGCCCAGGTGGTCCAGATGGGAGCTCCCATCAGCTCCAGCGGGGGTGTTCGATCCGGCCGGCCGTAAATCTCACCCAGAATCCGGTAGCAGTCAACGATATGATCTCTGATGATTAGATCGAAGGTCAAGTCATTCCCGACCAGGGTGATCAACTGGTCTCCCTCTCCTTTCTTGTCGGAGAATGGACGCTGGTTGAAGGGAATCAAATCCTGGGATATGCCCCTTTGACGGTCCAGAAGGTATTGAGGGGGTTGGTTGATCCCGAGTAGGATCGGGGATTGGATTGAAATGGCAACACCCAGGCTGTTCAACCAGACCGGGGAGAGTAAAGTCGTGAGTCCGGTGGGACCGTTATCATCGGTGGAGAAATCAAAGAGGGGGAGCATGAGCTCGTTCCAGCGCAGGTGCTGGTTGATCACCTCACCTCCACCATACCAGTGCCCCAGCATCCGGATCTGATTTTTGATATCTTCTCCCTGCCATCTAAAGGAAACACTGTGTGAATGTACTTCAATGGATAGATGGTGATCAGGGAAGTGGAATTGGTGGGAAGACCCGTTACTCTTCTGCTCCAGAACCTCGCCAGACGTGGTTATATGGAAGATGGTTTCCCCGGATCTGGTTATCAGGCATTCCCAGGGATTGGTCTTGAATTGTATCTCGAAATCAATCTGATCCATTATGGAGCATCCAGGGCTGTTCGTTAATGAGGAAACATCATTGCTGGCACAGAAAGGAGATGATCCTAATGTTGGGAATTGTACCCTGAAAAATGTTTTCCAGTGAATGGCAAGCCCAGTTCATTGAGGGTATGACCATCAACCTGGATTCATATCACGGACTTATGGCAATCAGCTCTTCCTTATAGTCCTGCATCCTCCTATTATCCAGTTATGCTATACTCAATTCCGTGAGAAAAAGTACCGCATTTATCCTGGTTTCCCTTTCCCTGCTGGTCATTATTTGCCTTCAGGTGCCTGACCTTGCCCTGGCTGGCCCTAATCCTCAGTCCACTCTCGTAAAATCGATCTTCATCCAAAGTCCTCGAGAGGGACAGGCGTTACAGGGAGTGGAGATCATCGAAGGCAAGATACGTGGAGAAGGATATCTTAAAGGAACCATTCACTTCAGCTATAGTGATACTCCCGCCCAGAATCGTACCTGGTTCTTCATTGCAGACATCGAGGGCGAGAATCTTGATAGCTCACAGACCGCATTCCTGGTGGAATGGGATACAACCCAGATATCTGATGGGGATTATGACCTGAGAGTGGTTGCCGATTACAGCGAGGGGTCAGCGATCTTCGAACTGGTCCCTAACTTGCGGATTCGCAACCATACACCTGTTGAGACAGCCGCACCGGGGTCCACAACTGAAGTAGAAGATAATGAACCGCCACTACCTCCATCCTCCACGCCTGGACCAGAGAAAACATCCACTCCGCTTCCCCCTAATCCTGCTGAAGTGCGCAGTGACGAACTCCAGGGAGTATTAAAGGTCAGCGCAATTGCGGTGGCAGGATTTTTTATTATTGGTATGATTTACTGGTACTTCACCAGAAGAACCAGGTGATAGGATCTATGTTCAGGAAATCTAAGCCATATTTGATCGTAGGGTTAGGCAACCCGGGTCGCGAATATCGCGGCAACCGGCATAATATTGGTTTTATGGTGCTGGATCAACTGGCAACCCGTTTGAATGCATCCTTCTCCCGGACGAAATATAACGCCTTGATGACAGCAATCCGTTATGGGGATCAACGCCTGATCCTGATCAAACCCCAAACCTTTATGAATCTCTCCGGTCAGCCAGTATCTTCATTTATCCGTTTTTATAAACTGCCCCGGGAGCAAGTACTTGTGGTCTATGATGATGTTGATCTGCCTTTTGAGACATTACGGTTAAAACCAGATGGCGGGGATGCAGGGCAGAAGGGCGTCCGTTCCATCATCCAGCAGCTGGGCACTAAGGAGTTCCCCCGTCTGAGGGTCGGAATTGGCCGGCCTCCCGGCCGTATGTCAGTAAGTTCCTATGTGCTGCAGGATTTTTCCAGCCCGGATAGAGAGATGCTCCCCTTTGTTCTTGACCAGGCGACTTCTGCCGTCCTTCATTTTATTGACCATGGGCTTGAATCAGCCATGACCATCTATAACCAGCAGCCTACCCCATAATCATTCTTTATGCAGCAGCAAGTGATCGACCTCCTCAAGGATCAGCCGGCTTTCCAAGAGCTGGTGGAAGAATTACGCTCAGGCAGCTCTTCTGAACGGCTTGGTTTGCCAAGGGCAGCCCGGATCCCCGTGTTAAGCTCGCTGAATGCAGTTCTGAATCGACCTTTACTGCTGGTCGCTGATAAAACCGACCGGGCTATGCTTCTGGAGGATGAATGGAAGTTCTGGTCATCCGGATCGCAGTTGTCCTTTTTCCCTGAGCCCGATCCCCTCTTTTATGAGAAGATTCCCTGGAGCAGGAAGACCAGGCAAGAGAGGTTGGGATTATTGGCTGACCTATCCTTTTTAATGCACCCCGGTCGGGATGATGGGAATATTCCTCCCTTGATCCTGTCCCCTATTCGTGGGTTGATGACCCGAACCCTGCCAAGAAGATCTTTCTTAAAAGCATCCAGGGAGATCCAGATCGGCAGTGTCCATGATCTGCAGTCATTGGCAGCGGAATGGGTCCAGAATGGTTACCAGCCGATGCCTATAGTGACCATGCCGGGTGAGTTTGCTCGACGGGGAGGGATCCTAGATATCTGGCCCCCGGGAGATCATTTTCCTGCCAGATTGGAGTTTTTTGGTGACGAAATTGAGATGCTGCGCCGGTTCGATCCCCAAAACCAGCGTACCATTGAGAAGATCGAAGGGATCAGGATCACTCCAGCCAGGGAGTTTTTGCTGGCGGGTACCTCGTCGATTGAGCTGGAGGGCGGTACAGTATGTGAGTATCATCTCCCAGTGTTGCACCAGGAGGTATCCAGCCTTCTGAATTATTTGCCACCGGATACTGTCATTTGTCTGGATGACAGTGATTCCTGTGAGGAAACTGCCCGGGAGATTGAAGCCCAAGCAGAATCTCTCAGGGAAGGCTACCAGAAGGATGGGCAGATGGAATCTGATTTTCCTGCCCCATATCTGACCTGGAAGGATCTCAGGCGAGAACTGGACAAGTTCCAGGTTTTAGTATTGGGACCAGCCGGAGGGACGAGGGATGAAGGGATCAGCGCCCTGTTCTCTCCCAATCAGCGTTTTGCCGGTGAATTAAAAACCTTTACCTCTCACGTGGCAGGGATCATCCAGGAAGGAGAGCAAGTCGCGGTAGTCTCCAGGCAATCTGCTCGGCTTGAGGATGTCTGGAATGAACGCACCCAGTACGCCCGGTCACCTCATTTTGTCAAGGGCAGTATAGATGGAGGTTGGATATTCACCAGGCAGGATGGAAGCCAATACCATTTATTCTCTGACAGTGAGATTTTTGGATGGCGTCATATCCAACCTCGCCGCAGGCCTGTGCGTCGGGCCCAGTCTCCGGAAATTAATTATACTGATTTCCAATCCGGGGATTGGGTTGTCCATATCGATCATGGCATTGGCCAGTATGTTGGCCTGACTTTCCGCGAGCTGGATGGCACCGAGGGTGAGTACCTGGCAATTGAATATGCGGATAAGGATTTCCTCTATGTGCCGGTAGCCCAAGCTGATCGGTTGACCCGCTATGTAGGACCTGACCATCATGATCCTGTTATTTCTCGCCTGGGTGGGGGAAGGTGGAATAAATCCAAATCGCGTGTCAAGGAAGAGGTGGTTCAGGTTGCTCAAGACCTGCTGGACCTCTATGCGCGGAGGAAAACCGTAGCAGGATATGCGTTTGCTTCTGATACTAGCTGGCAGCAGGAGCTGGAAGCGAGTTTTCCGTATATTGAAACCGATGACCAGCTCGTGGTCCTTTCCCAGGTGAAAGCAGATATGGAACAAGCCAGACCAATGGACCGTTTGATCTGTGGTGATGTCGGCTATGGAAAAACCGAGATTGCCCTCCGAGCTGCCTTCAAGGCTGTAATGGATGGAAAACAAGTTGCGGTCCTGGTGCCAACCACTGTGTTGGCACAGCAGCACTATGATACATTTATCCAGCGCATGAGCGGTTTCCCTGTTGAAGTACGGATGTTATCCCGCTTCCGCACACCCAGGGAGCAGCGAGCGATCCTCTCCGGCTTGATCAAAGGCTCGGTGGATATTGTGATTGGCACTCACCGGCTTCTATCCAGAGACGTGATCTTCAAAGATCTGGGCTTATTGATTGTGGATGAAGAGCAGCGATTTGGTGTTGATCATAAGGAAAAGATCAAGGCTAAGCGGGCTGATATTGATGTGTTAACCCTGACCGCAACTCCGATTCCGCGGACCATGTATATGGCTTTGACCGGAGTTCGGGATATCTCACGGATCAACACTCCTCCAGAAGAGCGGCTTCCGGTGGTCACTCATGTAGGTGCCTACGATCCAGGGCTGGTCCAACGGGCTATATGGCGGGAACTGGAGCGGGGAGGGCAGGTGTTTTTTGTGCATAATCGGGTGATGACTATCCAGGCTGCAAGATCCCATCTGGCTAAGCTTGTCCCGGAAGCTAGAATTGGCGTCGCGCATGGACAGATGGCTGAAAAGGATTTGGAGGAACGCATGCGGGAATTTACAGGAGGAGAGATCGATGTGCTGCTTTCTACATCGATCATTGAGTCTGGCCTGGATATCCCCAATGCAAATACCCTGATTGTGGATCGGGCAGACCGTTTCGGTCTGGCGCAGCTCTACCAACTGAGAGGCAGGGTAGGGCGGGGATCACAGAGAGCTTATGCCTATTTCTTTAAGGAGCGCCAGGGAATACCCACGCTCGAGGGCCGGCTGCGCCTGGAGACCATTGCTGAACATACGGAATTGGGAGCAGGGTATGCAATCGCCATGCGTGATCTGGAAATCCGTGGATCGGGAGATATTCTGGGAACCCGCCAATCTGGTTATATCGCTGCAGTGGGCTTTCACCTGTATACTCGTTTGCTAGCGGAAGCCGTCAACCTGATCAAAAAGGATCAGGGAGGCCCTGAGAGCAGTGGGGAACTAGCTTCACAGATCCTGCGTCCGCTTGTGAAGATCGATCTTCCCCTTCCTGTTGGGATCCCTGAGGATTATATTCAGGACCAATCAGTGCGTTTATCCCTTTACAGGAGGGCAGCATCGATCAACAAGTTGGCGGAGATCAACCAGCTGGAAAGTGAGTTTAAAGACCGCTTCGGCCCTTTACCAGCTACTGCAGTTAATTTCCTTCACCAGCTGGAGTTGAAATTGCTGGCAGAGCAGGCAGGTGTGGAGAGTATCTTCGTTCAGTATGGGGCACTTGCTCTTGGTTATCCGGAGGGCAAAGCCCTCCCGCAGCCGTGGGAATTTGATATGAAGGTTAAATTTGGGGAATCGACAGTTTGGCTGCCATTCAATCCAGATCAGCAAGACTGGGTTGAAGAGTTAAAAGGCGTACTCAAGGGCCTGGTAATGTATTGATCTCTCAAAAGAGTCACCAATCTGCTTTGACAATCAATCCTGCGGACGGTATAATTTACCCTTGTTGAAAATTGAAGTGTTATTGGAGAGTGTTTTATGGCGAACGAACTATTACAGACGCCAGAAACAATTGAGGACTTAGAACCTAAGATGAAGGTTGCGGGAAAGGTTTTGAAAACTTCCCTGGCAGGTGCGATTGTTGATGTCGGTGTCGGTATTCCAGGTGTTATCCATATTTCTAAGATTTCCAAGGAATCTGTGAGCCGGGTTGCGGATGTGCTCAAGGAAGGTCAGGAAATCGAGGTCTGGATTCAGCTCGCTGATCCAGAAAAGAAAAAGATTGAATTGACCATGCTTGAACCATTGGGGATGGATTGGCGGGAGATTAAGCCCGATATGGAGTTGGTTGGAACGGTTACCCGGATTGAAAAATACGGGGTATTTGTGGATATTCAGGCAGAGCGGCCCGGATTGGTCCATATCAGCGAGATGGCACATGGTTATGTGCGAACACCAACTGATATTGTTCAAAAAGGGGAAGAAATCAACGTCAAGGTGCTCAAAGTCAATCGCCGAAAGAAGCAGATCAAGCTGAGCATGAAAGCCCTTGAGGAACCGCCCATTAATGAATATACCATTGATGTGGAAGAGGAAGAGAAGCGAGAAGCAACTCCCACCGCATTTGAGGCAGCCATCCGAAAAGCCATGAATGCCAAAGGCGGGGATACTGAACTGGCGGACCTGTTCTCTGAGCTGGAAAATTGATCTAAAAAACACCGAGTGGTAATCAGGGCTGCTGTAATTCACAGCAGCCTTTTTTTTATTTTCACTAGCATCTGATGCTCCCCCAGCGCCAGTGGGACGTATCTTGCCATCCGGGAAACGAGAATATTCTTAATATTCTCATTTAAAATTCTGGTTCTTCCCCATCTTAAAGCGGTGTTGATATAATCTGTGACAAGCAGCTTATTCATAGAGGACAGACAGCTTTTTCTCTTGGTATTCTCAACCTGAAGGATAAGGAGTTCCTATGGGATATGATCCGCCTATATCATCCCAATTAAGACTTTTCTTAGATCTGAATGCTGGCTGTGGACGGGAAATGTTGTTGCCGGCACTATTGGAAACCCAGAAAGCTCATGATTATATCCCGCGCAGCTCTGCTGAGTATATCGGCGCTGAATTGAAAGTGCCCTTGGCTGATATATATGGAGTGATCGAATTCTATTCGATGCTGTCTAGTGAACCCCGAGCTGAAACGAATATCCGGATCTGCACTACCCCTTCATGTGCTTCTCAGGGCAGCGGCCAACTGGTTGCCCAAGTGTGCCAGCATCTGGGTGTGGATATTGGGGAAGCCACTGTAGATGGCCGCTACATTGTTGAAGAGGTGGAATGCTTGGGATTGTGTGACCATGCCCCTGGGGTTCTGGTAGGTAAGGATATGGTGGGAGAAGCCACCCTTGAGAAGATCTTCCAACCGGAAGGTCATCCGCGCAGCACTATTTATGGCGATCCGCGGTGGTTGACCAGTCGATCAGGTGTGATTGATCCGGTCAGTACTCAGGAATTCCAGGAAATGGATGGATTCAATGGGCTGCGGGCTGCTCTGGCTCTTTCACCTGAAAAGGTCATTGATGAGGTGATCCACTCAGGATTAACTGGCCGGGGTGGCGCCGGGTTCCCAACTGGATTGAAATGGCAGAGCTGCGCTGAAGTGGACCGCTACCCCAAATACCTGGTATGCAATGAGGATGAGTCTGAGCCCGGTACCTTCAAAGACCGGGCCCTGATAGAAGGAGACCCATTTACGATCATTGAAGGCATGCTCATCGCAGCCTACGCTGTGGGAGCTGAAAAAGGATATCTTTATATTCGGGGGGAATATACCAAATCACACCAGATCCTGCGCGAGGCTCTGCGGACCGCAGTTGTCGAGGGATTCCTCGGGGAGAATATCCTGGGAAGCGGTTTTTCTTTCGATATTGAGCTTCGCAGTGGTGCGGGAGCTTATATCTGCGGTGAAGAGACAGCACTTTTTGAATCCATTGAGGGCAAGCGAGGCTATCCGCGGATCAAGCCTCCTTACCCAACCACACACGGTTTATTCAATCAGCCTACTGTGATCAATAATGTTGAAACCCTGGCAAATGTCTCCCTGATCTTGAGGATCGGCGCTGATCGCTACAAGGAAATAGGTTCGGAGGATTCCCCAGGCCCTCGATTATTCAGCCTCTCTGGTGATATCACCCAACCTGGTATCTATGAAATCAGCCAACCCATAACCCTGCGGCAGCTGATCTATGACTTTGCCGGCGGTATTCGGGATGGGAAAGAGATCAAAGCTGTCCTGTTGGGGGGGGCTGCAGGCCAGTTTGTCGGACCGGATGGATTAGATGTTCTGCTGACTACCAGCGGAGTACGAGAAAAGGGGCTTTCTCTGGGATCCGGGGCTGTGGTGGTCTTTGATGAAGAAGTAGATTTGAGATTTGTTTTCCATGGTCTTGGACACTTTTTTGCCCATGAAAGTTGTGGAAAATGTTACCCCTGCCAATTGGGTACTCAGCGCCAGGCGGAGATCCTGGACAGGGTCACTCGTGACCAGGCGCTGCCTGGTGACCTGGAAAGACTGCAGGATATCGGCGCAACGATGGCCGATACTTCACTTTGCGGCTTGGGTCAGACAGCGGGTTCAGCGGTGTTAAGTGCAGCGGTGCTCTGGCCTGAGCTTTTTATTTCTCCGGGAGGCAGTGATGCGTAAAGGGGATTTGATTTCCTTGTCCATTGACGGTAAAAAGGCCAGGGTCGAACCGGGTATGACTATTCTGGAAGCAGCCCGCTCAGTAGGGATTCATATCCCTTTTATCTGCTTGCATGATGTCACCACAGCGGAAGGTATCTGCCGCCAGTGTGTCGTGGAGGTGGATGGCTGGGGGCGCCTTGCTCCAGCCTGTATCACCCCGGCGGCGGAAGGTCTTGTGGTTCAAACCGCTAGCGAACGGGTGGTTCGGGCTCGGAGGACCATCCTCGAGATGTTAAATGCCAGTGTGGATATTTCCCGTTCTCCTGAATTAATGGGACAGATGGAATTATATGGAGCGGATCCGGAGAGGTTCCCGGGGTCAAAAAAGAGGGAGAAAGATATCCTGGATGATAATCCATTTTATATCAGGGATTATTCCCAGTGTATCCTCTGCTGGCGCTGCGTCCAAGCTTGTGCGGACGATATGCAGTATAGCTATGCTCTGGCTCTGGGCGGTCGCGGCCATGATAGTCAGATCATTACTTTTTATGAATTGCCTTTGCCGGAAACTACCTGCGTATTCTGCGGCAATTGTATAGCGGTCTGTCCTACGAAAGCCCTGCAGGATAAAACTGAATACCTGGTGGAGAAGGGTTTCCAGCATCATGAGATCCGAGCCCGCCGCAGGCAGGAACGTCAGGGAAGAAGGAGCAAATCATGAGGGAAGCCATACGTTCCGTGCGCAGTACATGTCCTTATTGCGGTGTAGGCTGCCAGGTGGACCTAAAGATCAGAGCAGGCCATATCATCCGGACGGATGCTCCTTTTAACGTCGCTCCCAATTACGGCCGGCTGTGTACAAAAGGACGGTTCGGGATGGATTTCGTCCATCATCCCTCCCGCCTGACATATCCAATGATCCGCAAGGATTTGGGCAAGCTCCCCCGGGTGCCGGTGGGATTAAATGGTTTCCGAAGGGCTAGCTGGGATGAAGCCCTCGATCTTGCAGCCAATAAGCTGGCTGGGATCATTCAGGAATATGGGGGGAGTGGTATGGGCACTTTTTGTTCTGCCAAAGCGACCAATGAGGATAATTACCTCTTTCAGAAATTTGTGCGGGCAGTGTTGCGAACAAATAATATCGATCACTGCTCACGGCTCTGCCACGCTGCTTCCGTGGCGGGATTACAAATTGCCTTGGGTTCCTCTGCCATGTCGAACTCGATTGCTGAAATGAAAGACCTGGAAGTGCTGCTTATCACCGGATCCAACACCAGCGAAACCCATCCTGTGATTTCCACTTTTATGAGGGAAGCAGTGGTCAAGAACGGGGCTAAACTGATCGTGATCGATCCCCGCGTGATTGAAATGGCCCAGTTCGCAGATTATTATCTGCAGCTGAATCCGGGTACAGATGTGGTCCTCTTCCAGGCCTTGGCCCATGTCATTGTCAAGGAAGGAATGATGGATCAGGATTTTCTGGATGCCCGGGTGGAGGGTTTAGATGAATATCTTCCCTCTCTGGAGACCTACACCCCGGAATATGCAGAGGATGTCTGCGGTGTGCCGGCGGATCTGATCCGGGATGCGGCCCGGCTCTACGGGGGCGCGAATGCAGCTGCAATTTATTGGGGGATGGGGATCAGTCAGAGTACCCACGGCACGGATAATGCCATCTCCCTGGCCAATCTAGCCTTGCTGACAGGGAATATCGGCCGCCCTGGAACTGGTTTGAACCCTCTGCGAGGGCAGAATAATGTCCAGGGTTGCTCGGATTCGGGAGGTCTGCCCGATTCCTTCCCGGGATACCAGCCAGTATCAGATCCTGTTCTCAGGGAGAAGTTTGAGAAGTATTGGGGAGTATCCCTCAACCCGGAACCCGGACTCACAACCATGGAAATGGTAGACGCTGCTGAAAGCGGATTGATCAAAGGCTATTATGTGATGGGAGAGAATCCCATGATGAGCGAGCCGGATCTCTTGCATGCCCGACATGTAATGGAAAACCTGGAATTCATCCTTTACCAGGATATCTTCATGAACGAAACTGGCGAATATGCCGATGTGATCTTGCCAGCGGTTAGTTTTGCTGAAAAGGATGGCACATTTACCAATAGTGATCGGCGTGTCCAGCTGGTGCGCCCAGCCATTCAACCACCGGGGGAAGCCAGGCCGGACTGGGAGATCATCCAGGATCTGGCCAGAAGGGTTCAAAAGACCCTGGGTGTAACCAGTTCAGCAGGATTCCGATTTGATCACCCATCTGATATTTGGCAGGAAATGGCAGATCTGACTCCACCATTCCAGGGTATCAGCCATAAAAGAGTTGAAAAAGAGAACGGTGTACATTGGCCCTGTCCAACAGAGGATCATCCAGGGACACCCTATCTTTTTGGGGAAACCTTCCCGCGGGGGAAAGGCAAGCTGACACCTCTGGCCTACCGTCCATCCCTGGAGCTACCGGATGAGGATTATCCCTTGATCCTCTCTACTGGTAGAGTCCTTTATCACTGGCACGGTGGAACATTGACCCGGCGCTCCAAACTGGATGATATCTATCCTGAAGCATTGTTAGAGATCCACCCCCAGGACGCAGATAAGTTAGAGTTATCTTCTGGAGATTGGGTCCGGGTTCGATCCCGAAGAGGAGAGATCGAAGCCAGGGCGCTGGTTACTGAGCGCTCCCCAATTGGCACTGTATTCCTTCCTTTTCATTTTGCGGAAGCGGCTGCCAATATCCTCACCATTGATGCCCGTGACCCACAAGCCAAAATCCCGGATTATAAGGTCTGCGCGGTCAGTGTGGAATTAACATCAGCCCGATAATATCCTGATTTTCTGCGATAATGATATACAGAAAATTCATACCGGGAACCGCCGGTCCGTATTACCCTTTCCGGGAGAACAGATGAAGACTCGGTTTGGTTCATTGCGGCTTCCCATCACTATCGGTATACTCAGCGCCGCAACCCTGTTGTTTGAGACAGGGCTGATCCGCTATCTGGCGGTCGCCCAGTATTACCATTTTGCATTCCTGGTGATCAGCCTGGCACTGCTAGGATTTGGTGCCAGCGGAACACTATTGGCATTATTTCCCCGGATAAAAGACATTCCTCTTGAAAGGACACTCTCCTGGATCGGTGTGGGTTTGGCCATCAGTATCTGGGCAACCTATCTGGTTGTGAATTGGCTTCCTTTTGATTCCTATAGCATTGTCTGGGAGCGGCGGCAGCTGCTATTCTTTTTGATCTATTATTTCTCTATTTCGCTGCCCTTCCTGGTGAGTGGCTTGGGGCTTGGCACCGCACTGGCGGTTGTTGAAAAAGGGGGCCATAGAATCTATGCGGCGAATCTGGTTGGATCGGGATTGGGAGTGCTCCTGGCCCCGTTGATCATGGAGCTTTCTGGCGTGGTAGGCCTGTTTATCATATGTACACTGGTTTGTCTTGGGTCCTGGATGTTCCTGAATAGCGAGACTCACGCTCAAAAACTCCGCTGGTCTACGGGGGCGCTGATCCTGATTGGATTGCTGGGCTGGGCAATCCTTTTTGGTAAAAACTCCCAGGGAGGTTCCCCCCTCGGTTTTAATATCTCCCCCTATAAAGGATTATCATATGCCCGCCAATATCCTGGTTCAGAAATCATCTTTGGAAAATGGGGCCGCTCATCGAGGATCGATGTGATTGCCCGGGCGGGAATCCACCGGATGCCGGGTTTAAGTTATGCCTATAGCGGTGAAATCCCGGCCCAGCTGGGCTTGACCATAGATGGGGGCGCGCTGCAGCCAATCACCCTAACGGATGGAGATGATTTTGAGGTGGCTGAATGGCTGCCGGAATGGTGGGCCCTATCCCTGGTTGATCGGCCTGATGTCCTGATTCTAGACCCCGGAGGAGGATTTGGGATCCTGCAGGCCCTGGATAATCCACCGGTGGCACTTACTGCTGTGGTCCCAGATCCTTTGCTGCTGGAGGCGGTTGACCAGACAGCAGGTGAATACCAGATTTTTGAGAGTCCTAACCTGAATCTTGTGATTGATAATCCTCGGGCTTTTCTGGCGCGTGGTGATAACCTGTATGACCTGATTTTCCTGCCACTGACGGATGAGTATCAGCCTGTGAGCAATGGATTTTACAGCATCTCGGAAGATTATTCTCTGACCGTTGAGGGGTTCAAGTCAGGCCTGTCGCGACTTACTCCCGGCGGGGTATTGGTGATCAGTAGATGGCTTCAGAGTCCCCCCAGCGAGGGCTTGAGATTAGTAACCACCCTCGCTGAAAGCTTGAGAGGATCAGGTTATCAGAACCCTGAAAAGCTGATCGTTGTCTACCGCGGCATCCAGACTATCACTGCCGTTGTCAAGCCGGATGGATGGGGCCAGGAAAATCTCCTGGAGCTCCGAGATTTCCTGGATAGATGCCGATTCGACCTGGTCTGGTCTCCAGATATTACGCCTGATGAACCCAATCGCTGGAACAGGTTGGAAGAACCGGTTTATTTTCAGGAAGTCAGAGCCTTGTTCGAGGCTTCAGATTTGAATTCGTATTATCAGTCCTATCCCTATAACATCACCCCACCAACGGATGACCACCCATTTTTTTTCCATTTCTTCACCTGGTCCCAAACTCCAGCGATCCTGGCGTCGTTTGGAAAGACCTGGCAACCGTTTGGTGGTAGCGGGTACTTAGTGTTGTTTTTCCTGCTGGCCCTGGTACTGCTCCTCAGTACTCTATTGATCATGGTCCCGCTTTGGCTGCATAAGAAAACAAGGAGGAAGGTTAATCAGGGTGCCGGCCCGTTTTTTCTCTACTTTGTATTTATTGGGATGGGATTTATGTTCCTTGAGATCACCCTTATCAGCCAGTGGAGCCTTTTCCTGAGAGAGCCTGTTTATGCGTTTTCCCTGATTGTTGGGATCCTGCTGCTCTCATCCGGTTTGGGGAGCATGGCAGCAGACCGGGGTTGGGCCATCAGGGGAATTACCGTACCGGCCTTGTTTCTTGCCGGAAGTGGATTCATCATCTTTTCCGTTTTTGATAAGACCCAAATCCTGAACTGGCCGGTTTGGCTCCGCGTCCTGGCAGCAAGCCTGGGTTTATCCCCCCTGGGATTCAGTATGGGTACATTCTTCCCCTGGGGCCTGAGCTGGATCAAGGGATCCCGTCCTGCCCTGGTACCCTGGGCTTGGGCAGTAAATGGCAGTGCCTCGGTGATCGCATCGGTGCTGGCCGCACTTTTCTCCCTAGAAGCAGGATATCCATTGGTCTTGCTATTGGGATGGTTGCTGTATATTGGAGCCTGGTTGGTCAGGTGCTTGAATAATTCCTAATGATCACCGGTAAATGGCACAAATGAGACCGGACCCAGATTTTTCGCTACAAGATCCTCCCCTTGTTTGCTAAATAACCACAAGGTTTGGACAGCCCCGATGGGTCCGATCGGCACAACCATCCTCCCCCCATCAGCCAATTGTTGGATAAGCGGCTGCGGCAAATGATCCGGCGCTGCGGTCACGATCACTGCATCGAATGGGGCTTCTTCCTCCCAGCCAAAGTAGCCATCCGCGTTGCGGGTCTGGACATTTACATATTCCATTTCGGCTAATTGTGCCTTCGCAGATGCTTCCAGTTCTGGAATGATTTCGATCGTATAAACTTCCATGCCCATCTCAGCCAGGATAGCAGCTTGATAACCGCTGCCTGTCCCGATTTCCAGGACCCTGTCGCCTTTTTTCAGGTCCAGGGCTTCGGTCATCAGAGCGACGATATATGGTTGGGAAATGGTCTGGCCATAGCCGATGGGCAGAGGTTGATCTGCATAGGCTAATCCCTGATAAGGCTCCAGTACAAATAGATGCCGCGGGACAGATCTCATGGCAGCCAGCACGTCGGGATCAGACACGTCCCGATTTTCAATAGAGAACTTGACCATATTCTCCCGCTCTGCGGTTCTTGGATCTGATCCAGTTCCTGATATCTCAGTGGGCGTGTCAGTGATCGTTGGTTGTTGTGGGGAGGTTCGGCAAGAGATTAGGAGCAAGGAGGACATCAAGGCGAGTATAGAATATTTAATGATGTATCTAAAGCGTTTTGACATATCCATCTCCTGTAATGCAATATTGGTGCTAGATTAATCCTATATCTAAAACCCTGTTTCTGTCAACTCGGCTGAGGTATTGGGAAACCATTGAGGTTATAATGAATAGGTCCAATCTTCAAGGAGGGTAAAGATGGCTGGTAAATTGGTGCTCGTAGCGGGGAATATTGGTACAGGAAAGACCTCATTAACAGAACGCCTTGGAGAGCGGCTGGGATGGCGGACTGCTTATGAATCCGTGATCGACAATCCCTACCTGGGTGATTTTTATAATAATATGGATGCCTGGTCCTTTCACCTCCAGATCTATTTCCTAGGCCATCGGGCTCAGCAGCATCTTGAGTTGGTCAGTGGGAGTACATCGGCTATCGCTGACCGCAGTATCTATGAAGATGTGAGGATCTTTGCCAGGGCGCTTTATCAGCAGGGCAGCCTTTCAGAAAGGGATTACCGCTCGTACCAGCGTGTATTCCAGCTGATTGCAGACCACCTGCCAGAGCCTGATCTGCTGATCTACTTGATTGCCCCTCCGGAAATCCTGCTTAAGCGCATTGAGGAGCGCGGTAGAGAAATCGAATCAGGCATCTCGTTGGAGTACCTTTCCCTGCTGGATTCATTTTATGATGATTGGATGGACACCTTTAATCTCTGCCCGGTGCTGAAGATCCGCTCTGATGATTTGGATTTTGTAAATAAGAAGGATCATCTGGATACAGTTGCTAAATTGGTCCAGCAGAAGCTGACCGGTAAAGAAGAAATCATTTTCTGATTGCCCAACTCTCTCAAAGACAGGCGGCCTGTAACAGCTCAATAGGCCGCCTTTTCTATTAATATTGACCTCAGATACTCTTCGGAGCCCATTTTTACATGGATTTTACATACATGTTAATCCGGTTTTACATCCTTCCGCTATCCTGAGGGCGTAGGAAATCAACCTTTAGTATGGGGAGGAAAAAATGTTCAAGAAAATGATCTTATCCCTGATCGCAGCAGTCCTTCTGGCGGGATCGTTCAGCGGAGCCGCTTTGGCGGCAGAAGAGGATAGGCCAGAATTGGTAAAGGCCCGGGGGGAAGTTATCGCTGTCGATCCCGATGCAGGAAAATTCCGGATCGAAACCAATGACGGTGAAGTGGTTACTTTCTTTGTGAATGAGAGGACCACTTTCCGCGGATTGGAAGGTCTTGCCGAAATGCAGGTTGGATGGAGAGCGGGAGTGGCTGCCCGGGAAGAAGATGGTAAATCATGGGCAGTCCTGGTGATCGCTGGTGAAAAGGTCGATCTCTTGAAGGTTCGGGGAGAAGTAATCGATGTCAATACCTCCGCTGGTAAATTTGCCATCCAGACTCCATCCGGTGAGGAATTGCGCTTCTTTGTTGATGAAAGCACACGTTATGGTGGCCAGATCAGCAGCCTGGATGAGCTTCAGGTGGGTATGGGTGCCGGCGTGGTTTACAAAGAACACAGCGAGGGCAAATGGATTGCAGTGGGATTGCTGGCTGGGTACGCCCCTGATCTGATAAAGGTCCGGGGAGAAGTCACTGCCGTTGATGCTGGACTGGGTAAATTCGAGATCCTTTCAAGTGATGGAGAGCGAATGCGCTTCTTTGTGGATGAAAATACCCGCTACCGGGGGCAGCTTTCCTCTTTGGATGAAATGCAGGTAGGATGGCAGGCAGGTGTTGCAGCCAGGGACGAAGATGGCAAGCTGACAGCTGTCCTGGTCATAGCAGGAATCAGGCCGGAAACGATCCGTGTTCAGGGCTTGATCGTCGATGTTGATCCGAGGGCTGGCCTGTTCAGTCTAGAAAAATCGGACGGTTCGGTATTGGCCTTCTCTGTGGATGAAAGGACGAACTACAAAGGCCAGGTGGAAAGCATCACCGATCTTGAGGTGGGTATGCGGGCCGGTGTAGCGGGTTATGTGGATCCGGATGGTGGATTGGTCGCCCGCACAGTCTTGGCTGGAAACCCCGAGCAGGAACGCCCCGAACTCATCAGGGCTCAGGGCATAATCAAAACCGTAAATCCCGGTGCTGATAAATTCCAACTGGAAAAAAGTGACGGTTCTGTGCTGACGGTCTATGTCGATGGAAAGACCGGTTATCGCGGCCAGGTGGGAGGATTTGATGACCTGGAAAAAGGTATGCGAGCTGGCTTTGTTGGGTATGTGGATGCTGATGGAAAGATCATCGCCCGCTGGGTGATTGCCGGAAATCCCCAACCCAGCCGCGAAGGTGGGGAACGGCCTATCCCTGAGATCGACCCTCCTGTGGGAGACCGCATCCAATCACCTCTGACCTGAAGCAGGATACGCTAAAAAACCTGGAGGATCATTCCCTCCAGGTTTTTCTTTTAAAATCGAGGTTGCATCTTGAGCCAAGAGCTCCTGATATGCGCCAGAAATTTGAAAAAATAGGCGCTATTACCGTTTTCCAGGGCTAAAATCCCCCTCAAAATTGAATGATATAATAGCCAGATATTCAGAAAGTATTCAAAAAGTGAGGAATAATGGCAAAACAATGGGATACACCTCCGGCAATGACCATAGATCCTGGAAAAGTCTACCAGGTGAAATTGGAAACCAATCGGGGAGATATTACCTTGGAGTTATATCCGGAGCACGCTCCAAAAACAGTGAATAACTTCATATTTTTGATCAATGAGGATTTCTATAATGGAGTCACCTTTCACAGAGTGATCGATAAATTCATGATCCAGGGAGGAGACCCAGAAGGATCGGGAAGGGGTGGACCTGGTTATCGCTTCGAGGATGAGTTGGTAGGCAATCCACTGAAACACGGTACCAAAGTGATTTCCATGGCAAACGCTGGACCGAATACTAACGGTTCCCAATTTTTCATAACCCATCTTCCCCAGCCGCACCTGGATGGTAAACACACAGTCTTTGGTAAGGTCATCCAAGGAGAAGATGTGGTGGATGCTATCCGTCAGGGAGACGTGATCTCCCTGGCCTCAGTATTGTAGGTAAAGCGTAGCTTGCAGGTTTATCTGTTTTTTAGTAAGATTACATCCGCGAAAGAATCTTGATTCTGATTCCTTCGCGGATGAAAAAGAGGAGGTGCCAGGGAAAAAACAACCAGGGAAAATAGCGCAAGGGCTCAGGATAGGTGTATTTCCTGAGTTGACGAGGATGAGGGTTCCTCCTTCTGGGAGGCTAACCGGCCGGGGGCGGCAAGGGCCGGGAAAATCGAACCATCAGCGGAAGCCCTCCGGAGATGTCACTCTCCGTATTTCCCTCCAAATGAAAGCGGATGATAAAAACCCGGGCGACCGGTGGGACAAGTTCATCCCAGGTGACGATTAACTATCTAGCTGTGCGATTCCCAGTAATTTTGGCAATTCCATTCTGCATGCTGCCTGAGGGAGAGCGCACTCATATCCTGGGAGGGATAGCTCAATGTGTGGAATAGTTGGATATATAGGGCCGAAAAATGCCACGCCCATCATCATGGATGGATTGAAGAAGCTGGAATACCGCGGATATGATTCCGCGGGTATTGCGGTTTTGGAGAATGGAGGTATAGAAGTCCGGCGAAATGCTGGTAAATTAGAGCGATTGTCCCAGCTGGTCAGGGAATCTCCTCTTGAAGGAAATCTGGGGATTGGCCATACTCGGTGGGCTACTCACGGAGAACCCAATACTCGCAATGCCCATCCCCATCTTGGCATGACCGGAGATGTCGTGGTGGTCCATAACGGGATTGTGGAGAATTTTTCACCGTTAAGGGATGAGCTGGAGAGCGAGGGTGCAAAATTCCAGTCTGAAACCGATACTGAGGTCATCGTTCATCTGATCGAACGATATCTCTCAGGAGACTCGCTGGAGGATTCAGTTCAAAAAGCGCTGAGCCACCTCAAGGGTGCCCACGGGATTGTAGTGATGAGCCGAAATGAACCAGATAAGATCATCGCTGCTCGGATTGGCAATGCGGGAGGTGTAGTGCTGGGTATGGGAGAGGGTGAGATGTTTATCGCCTCTGACCTGCCGGCTATCCTGGAACACACCCGGAATATGGTTTTTCTAGAATCACACCAGATGGCTGTGGTGACCCGCCAAGGAGTCTCTCTAAAGACCCTGGATGGGAAAAAGGTGGTTCCTGAGATCCATAATGTGCCCTGGGATCCCGTTTCCGCTGAAAAAGGCGAATACAGGCACTTTATGCACAAGGAAATCCATGAGCAGGTGAGATCTCTGACAGATACCATTGCAGGACGGGTAGATTTCGAGTCTGCAGCTATCCAGTTGCCAACGTTAAATCTCACCACTGAGCTGGTTCATAGAATTGACAAGATCTTTATCATAGCTTGCGGCACAGCTGCCTATGCTGGCATGGTCGGTAAAGTCCTGATCGAGCGCATCGCCAGGATACCTGTCGAGGTAGAGATCGGTTCGGAGTTCCGCTACCAGGACCCGATCGTTAATGAACGATCTGTCGTGCTGGCTATCAGCCAATCCGGTGAGACTGCGGACACCCTGGCTGCCATGGAAGAGGGCCGGAACAAGGGGGCTACCTTGTGGTCGATTGTCAATGCGATTGGTTCCCAGGCCATGAGGATCGCTGATGGGTATGTTTCCATGCAGGTGGGTCCTGAGATTGGTGTGGCTTCTACGAAAGCCTACACAGCGCCGCTGGTGGACCTGTATATGTTGGCTATCCTGTTGGGCGAGATGAGAGGAACCCTTGACCCGGCCATGAAGCGCCAGTTAGTGAATGATCTCCGGCTGGTCCCGGATCTAGCTGGGCGCTGTCTGGATCAGGAGAAGAGGGTCAAAGTTGTTGCTGAAAGCCTGCTGGAAGCCCAGAACGCCCTTTATCTCGGACGTGGTGTAAATATGCCGACAGCGTACGAGGGTGCTTTAAAACTGAAGGAAATTTCCTATATCCATGCGGAAGGATACCCGGCAGGAGAGATGAAACACGGGCCGATAGCCCTGATAGATTCGGGTTTGCCGGTGGTAGTCATAGCCCCGCGTGATCCCTGGTATGAGAAGATGTTCAGCCAGATCGAACAGGCAAAAGCCCGGGGTGGACGGGTCATAGCGGTGGCAACTGAAGGTGATGAGCAGATCCTGGCCCAGGCTGACCAGGTCCTTTTCGTTCCGGAAACACCCTGGATGCTGAGTCCGGTCACTGCGGTGATCCCCCTCCAACTGTTGGCCTACCATATTGCTGCCCTGCGGGGATTGGATGTTGATCAACCGCGCAACCTGGCCAAATCCGTAACTGTAGAGTAAGGGGTACCGACCTCCGAGGTTATCCCGAGGTTGACCCGACCTCGGAGGTTGACTCGACCTCGGAGGTTGACACGACCTCGGAGGTTCCCAATTAAACCAATTGGCCGATCTTTTCCGTGATTTCAACCCAGTAATCGAGGTGATCGTCCCCTTCCTCAATGGTCCAGATCGCAGACAGCAGGGTACGGCAGAAGCTCCAGGCTGTCAGTCGGTGCAAGTCCAGCCCGGTGATCCCTTCAAAGATCCGCAGCCTGCAGCGCAGGATTTCCACAAGGTTCGGTTGGCGGATCAAGTTTGGGATCGGGTTACCCAGATACGGACCCACTTCAAAGGCGAGTTCTCCAGTAACTCCTTTGGGATCGATAACAGCCCAGGTACCATCCTCCCGGGAAAGGATGTTGTAATGATGGAGGTCTCCGTGCAGTAAAAAACGTTCTTCTGGAGATTCTAAAAGCTCTTTTACAAGCCCCATTCCTTTTTTGAAGATTGCTTCTGGAAGAGGTCCCTCACTCTCACCATAACTTTCGCTGTAGCGTGAAAAACCCTGGCACCAAGTTTCCATGGTTGGAAATTCACTGCCTTGTGGTTCTGGTTGCCGGAGAGCACTCATCGTTTGGGCGGCAATTCGGGTGGCTTCTTCATCATCTGATAGTGACGTAAGGTTACGTCCTGGATGGATTCGTTCCAGCAGAAGCGCACCTTGATCAATATCAAAGTCCAGCAGCTTGACAACACCTTTCAGCCTCCGATATGCTTGCAGCGTTTTGATCTCTGTCAACAACTCTGGATTGGGGAACCCCATTTTCAGTACCACGGATCCATGGATCGGACTGCTGGCATATTCCAGATAGTTATAGGAAAGCTGGTTTATGGGTTGTGTTTCACTCAGCGACCAGCGGTCCAGCAAGGATCCCCGCAGTGCAGGTAGGGCTTTCAACCATTCGTTCCCTTCCGGCCCAAAGAGGTTATGGACGCGAGTCCTGAACATCTCGGGTAGAGGGACCATTGGTGGAATTGTGTGGGTCACGTTATGGAGTGGGGAATGTGCCGGGACGCCGGGGATTCAATCCTTGGTCTGCTCCAGCCAGTATCGGGCAACTTCATCCATGGAAAGGATGAAGTCCGATTTTGCGGCAGTGTAGTTGCGGCTCTGCTTTGGGAAACGTTTGGCTAGTTTTTCCTTCAGTTTTTCATATTCTCTGGCAGCATCTGGATTGGCCCGTAAATAATCCCTGAAAATAGTATGCCTATCAATATCTGGATGCCCATGTTGGAAAACATGCAGGTGATGTGTTCGCTGACCATCGGTATCCTGGGTGAAGAACTGCCTGCCGGGGATGCCGAATTCTCCCTTTGACACATATCCCAGGGTTTTGAATTCTGCCACAGATCCAATAACATCCTCGATCCTTTCCACTTCCATTACAAAATCAAGGATCGGCTTGGCTTTGATACCCGAGACTGATGTGCTGCCAATGTGGTAGATGCCAATGATTGGGAATGTAAGTCCTTCTAGTAGACGGGATATCTCCTGGTCAGCCTGTTGGGACCATTCAGGATTATGAGGGACCAGCTCTACATCACGCTGTTCTGAAGAGTGAGTTTCTTTATCAGTCATAAGCAATTATCAATATCATTAGGCAAAGTCGTATTCATTATATAGTATCTTGGTATTCCTGTCAGGTAAATTAAAAGGCCTCCAGGTCGATCCGCCACTATCCCCGAGTGCCATTGAGAGAAACCGACCTCCGACCTGGGAGATCATAAGGCGTCATCCTGCGTGGTTGGGGTGATTACTTTTCTCCTGTTCTAACAGAAATATGAGATAAAGGGAGGGCATTCGTGCTAAAATGGGGTCTGCATTATTGGCAAATATGATTACCAGGAAGGATCTATATGGCAGGAGACCAACTAAACCGAGATGCAGTATTAAAAGCCCTGGGGGAGGTTCTGGACCCCGAACTTGGCAAGGACCTGGTCACGCTGGGCATGATCGACCACGTTCTAGTCGAGGATGGTGTAGTGAGCTTCACCATCAATCTGACCACTCCGGCTTGTCCCTTGAAGGATGAGATCAGGAGCAATTCACTGGCTGCTGTTAAGGCGCTGGATGGTGTTAAGGACATCCAGATCAAGATGGACGCCAAAGTGCCTGTAGGTCAAAAGAAATCAGAGCATAAAAATATCAAAAACGTGATCGCCGTTGCTTCCGGCAAAGGCGGTGTCGGAAAAAGCACTGTGGCAGTTAATGTAGCTGTCACCCTGGCAAAAAAAGGCGCCAATGTCGGACTGCTGGATGCTGATATTTATGGCCCTAACATCCCCACCATGATGGGCGTTGACCGCCTGGGCGGGACGACTGATGAGAAATTGATCCTTCCTGGTGAAGGTCACGGTGTCAAAGTGATTTCAATCGGGTTTATGGTCAGACCAGAACAGGCTTTGATCTGGCGGGGACCCATGCTGCATTCTGCGATCAAACAATTCATATCTGATGTGGATTGGGGCGAACTGGATTACCTGATCATTGACCTTCCTCCTGGTACAGGAGATGTCCAGCTCAGTTTAAGCCAGACCCTGGAGCTGCAGGGAGGATTGATCGTCACTTTACCGCAGCAGGTGTCTCTTGACGATGCCTTGCGGGGGATCAATATGTTCCAGGAATTGAAAGTTCCTATCTTTGGTGTTGTGGAGAATATGAGCTACCTGGAGACGCCAGATGGGGAGCGGATGGATATTTTTGGGACAGGTGGAGGCAAAAAGCTGGCCGATATGGCAGGAGTACCTTATATTGGCGGAATACCCATCGATCCCCAGGTCAGAATAGGCGGTGATGAAGGCATGCCGGTAGTTTTATCTCATCCGGACTCTCCGGTGGCTAAAGCTCTGGTAGAGATCGCTGAGAAAATTGCTGCCCAGGTCAGCATCAAGGCGATCCAGGGTTAACTCGTATCCATCACCGGACAAACTCACAGGATACGGCTTCGTCAAGGGGCCGTATCCTAACTATTTAAGGCAAATAAGGTAAAATAGGCTCATGATGGCGCTTATTGTAGGAATTCGATTCCAGAAAGGTGGAAAAACATACCATTTTGATGCCTCTTCCGTACCAGATATTCACATGGAGGATTATGTGATTGTCGAGACCAGCCGCGGGAAGCAGCTGGGCAGCGTGGTTTCCTTTTTAGAAGAGACCGAGAATGAAAATCGGAACTGGAAACCCATCTTGAGAGCTGCAACATCGCGGGATCTGGTCCTTCGGCAGGTCTGGGAGAAAAAAGAGACCAAGATCCTGGATGATTGCCGGCAGATCGCGAGAGATGAGAAAGGATTGGAGGAAGTCAAATTTGTTTCGGCGGAGTTCAGCTTGGAGGGGGATAATCTGGTAATCCTCTATTGCTACGAAGGGGAAGATGACCCCAAGATGGGCGGACTGATCAAAAAAATGGAAAAAGCCAATCCGGATGCCGATCTCGAGATGCGCAGGATTGGCCCCAGAGATACTGCAAAAATCCTCGGTGGAATGGGTGCTTGCGGCCGGGAGATCCGCTGCTGTACTGAATTCATGACCGAATTCATCCCGATTTCCATCAAGATGGCCAAGGAACAGGGTATCTCTCTGGCTCCTACCGAGATTACTGGCATGTGCGGACGTTTGCGATGCTGTTTAATGCATGAACATGCGCAGTACCTGGAAGCAAAGAAGAACTTGCCCAAGCGGGGAAAAAGGGTGATCACACCTCAAGGGGAAGGTAAGGTAGTCCGTTTGAACCCTCTCAGCCAGGTTGTATCGGTCGACCTGGGTGAAGATGGAATCATCGATTTCGATCAGGAAGATATCAAGCGCAAATAATCATGAATAATATCCTCGACCGTGCGAGTGCAGTTTCCCCTTATGCCAGCGCCATGCGGCGAGAATTTCACAGCCATCCCGAGTTAGGTTTCCTTGAATTCCAGACAGCAGAAATAATCTTGAGAGAATTATCCCAATGGGAAGGATTCTCCATTCAAAGCGAAATCGCGGAAACCGGTATCGTGGCGACTTTACCGGGAGGAAAACCTGGAAAGACCGTCCTGGTCAGATTTGATATGGACGCACTGCCTATTGTTGAAGAGACCGGCACGGAATATAGCTCCCAAAATGTGGGAGTGATGCACGCCTGCGGACATGATGGGCATATGGCTATCGGATTGGCGGCTGCCCGTCTGCTTCATGAAAACCGCCAGGATCTTGCAGGGAAGATCGTATTCCTTTTTCAGCCAGCTGAGGAAGGATTGGGTGGCGCCTTGAGGATGATCAAAGAAGGCGTCCTGGAAAAGGCAGGGCCGGATTACGTGTTAGGCCTTCATCTTTGGAATGAAAAACCTTTGGGATGGCTGGGTATCAGTGATGGGCTGGTGATGTCAGCCTCGGAAACCTTCAAGATCATGATCCGGGGAAAGGGAGGGCATGGCGGAAAACCTCATGAATCAGTGGATCCGATCGTCGCTTCTGCTGGGGTGATCAATGCCTTGCAGACGCTTCCCGCACGGGAAGTTCACCCACTGGACAGTTCTGTGATCTCGGTCTGCACCATTCATGCTGGAGATGCCAATAATGTTATCCCAAGTGAAGTCTATCTGAGCGGAACGATCAGGACATTTACATCGACGACCAGGGATCTGGTCTTGAAACGATTCCAGGAAGTGGTCAGGGGAGTTGCAGGTGCTCACAACTGCCAGTCTGAGGTGGATATTTTCGATATCTCACCTGCTGTTGAGAATCACCCTGGCGTAGCTGCGGCTGTGCGGAGAACGGCTCAGAACCTCTTCCCCAAGGCAGTCCTTGATACACACTACCAGACCATGGCTTCTGAGGACATAGCCTATTTCCTGCAAGAGGTACCAGGTTGTTACAGCTTCATCGGCTCTGCCAATCCCGAAAAGGGATTGGATGCCAAACATCACCAGCCGGATTTCGATTTTGACGAGGGAGCATTGGAGATAGGGATATCCCTGATCGTTGGGAGTATTTTCGAATTGCTTCATCCTGATTTTCATCTTTAATACTCAATAATTCATCTCAGAAGCAAGGCATCCCGTATTGCCAGGGTACACTCGTTCTTGACGAGTGATTTCCATAATGCTAGAATTAAGTAGGATTAATCTTATTCATCATATTAATCAGATTAGGATGGATGATGAGTAATTCTACATTCTTGAATTACTTGATGCAATTCCCCGTCGAGGAAGTCGACCAGCTGCCTTCGTTGAAAGAAATCAGCCAGGAGCTGGGTATCAGTATTTCCACCTTACGGGAGCAGCTCCAGGTTGCCAAAGCTCTGGGGCTGGTTGATGTCAAGCCCCATCTAGGTATTCGTCCCCAACCCTATTCTTTCACACCAGCTGTGGATGCCTCATTGTGTTATGCCATTGAGCAGGACCGCTCCCATTTTGAGGAATTTGTAGACCTGCGCCGCCATCTGGAGTTGGCTTATTTTCCCCTTGCGGTAGATCTGCTGCAGGAAGAAGATCATCAGGAGCTGCGAATTCTGGTGGCCACTGCCTGGGAAAAATTGCGTGGTAAACCTGCCAGGATACCCCATCAGGAACACCGCCAGCTGCACCTTGCTTTCTACAGGCGCCTGGAGAATGTCTTTGTGATGGGCTTGCTAGAAGCCTATTGGGATGCCTATGAATCCGTGGGATTAAACGTATACACTGATTTTGAGTATTTGGAGCAAGTTTGGGTCTACCATGAACAATTGGTTGAGATCGCCATTGCGAAGGACAAGACCCGCGGGCGGAAGATTTTGCAGGAGCATTTTGATCTCATGGATCGCATGGTCCGCTAATTCAAACACTACTATTTATCGTTTTTCAGGATCCACCCTTAAGGGTGATTTACAGGAGAGTGAATGACTGAATCGAACAAAATAACCAAGCCTCCTCAACGCAGGTTGAGCGGCGTCAACGAGTTTTCGATCAATATTGGCACAGCCAATGGATCCGGAAGCCAAACTGCCAACCTGACACTTTTGCGGGCTATCTTTAAGTTGGGCATCCCGGTATCCGGAAAGAACATCTTCCCTTCCAATATCCAGGGGCTTCCAACCTGGTATAAGATCAGGGTCAGCCAGGCAGGTTATGCTGGCCGCCGCAAGGAAGCCGACATCGTAGTGGCAATGAATCCTGACACCTTTATAGATGATCAGGATGACCTGGTAGAGGGGGGATTATTCCTCTACGATGAGGACATCAAGGAACCCATAAACAGGGACGACATGATCCTTGTGGCCATGCCGATCAAGAACCTGGTCCGGGAAGCCAAACCCCATAAGGATTTGAGGAAATTTGTTGCCAATATGGTTTATGTAGGCATACTGGCTAACTTGCTGGGGATTGGAATGGAAGCGATCGAACAAGCCCTGGAGATCCAATTCAAGGGCAAAAAGAGCCCGGTCGAGTTCAACATGGTGGCCATAAAGATGGCTGCCCAATGGGCAGAGGATAACTTGGATCTGGATCTGTCCTATCGCATTGAACCCAGGGACCTTACGAATAATGCCATTCTGGTTGACGGCAACACGGCCGGAGCTCTGGGTTGTATTTATGGCGGAATGCAATTCGTTTCCTGGTACCCGATCACTCCCGCTACCAGCCTTCCGGAGGCAATGCTTGAGTACGCTCCCAGACTACGGACAGATCCGGAGACAGGGAAACAGACCTATGTCATCCTGCAAGCTGAGGATGAACTGGCTGCCTTAGGCATGGTTGTCGGAGCAGGTTGGGCAGGACTGAGGGCGATGACCGCGACTTCAGGTCCGGGTTTAAGCCTGATGGCTGAGTATACCAGCCTGGCTTATTTTGCTGAAATTCCCAACGTGATCTGGGTTGTTCAACGTGTGGGTCCCAGCACGGGACTGCCCACCAGAACAGCTCAAGGGGATATCAACTTAAGCTATTACTTGGGACAAGGAGACACAAAACATATCCTGCTGATTCCTGGCACAGTGAATGAATGTTTTGAGTTTGGATGGAAATCCCTCGATCTGGCTGAGAAATACCAGACGCCAGTGCTTGTGCTCTCTGATCTCGACTTGGGAAAGAATCAGTGGATGTCAGAACCGTTTAACTATCCGGATAGGCCCATCGAGCGAGGAAAAATCATCTGGGAAGAGGATCTGGAAAAGATCAAGGATACTTGGGGCCGCTATAAGGATATCGATGGGGATTTCATTCCCTATCGCACCGTACCCGGAAACAGGCATCCAGAGAGTGCCTATTTTACTCGTGGTACTGGCCATGATGATTATGCCAAATACAGTGAAAATCCGGAGGAATGGGAGAAGAACCTCACCAGGATCAAAAATAAGATCGATTCTTCCCGTGCTGACCTTCCTGAAGCGGTGATCAAGAAACAGCGAGGAGCCAAGATTGGATTGATCGCTTTTGGATCAACAGACTCAGCTGTGAATGAAGCCCTGGATTACCTCAAACAGGATGGCCTTAAACTCAATTATCTTCGCATACGGGCACTTCCCCCCACTCCGGATGTGCTGGATTTCATTCGAAACCAAGAAAAAATTTATGTGGTGGAAAATAACCGCGATGGTCAGATGCACAGTATCCTGTCTCTCGAGCTGCCTGAAAAGGCAACCGATCTGATTTCACTGGCTTTTATCGATGGCTTGCCTCTTAATGCTGAATGGATCAGGGAGTCAATCCTGCAGGAGGAAAACCTTTAATGGCTGAGAAGAACAAACTCAATGAGATCGGACTTTCCCGATCGGATTACAAAGGACGACCATCCACCCTGTGTTTGGGCTGTGGACATAATGCCATCGTTGCCCAGATGATCAACGCCTGCCATGAGCTGAATATTCCACCTGAAAGCTTGATCAAGGTCAGCGGAATCGGCTGCTCCAGCAAGGCGCCAACCTATTTTATGGAGCGCTCATTCGGGTTTAACGGCCTCCATGGGCGAATGCCTTCCCTGGCTACCGGTGCCCTATTTGGGGATACGACCCTGATTGGTGTTGGAGTCAGCGGGGATGGGGATACCGCGAGCATCGGTATGGGTCAGTTCAAACATGTCACTCGCCGGAATCTGCCCATGCTGTATATTGTGGCCAATAATGGCGTTTACGGCCTGACAAAAGGTCAATTCTCTGCTACAGCAGAAGAAGGATTGGCATTGAAAAAACAAGGCCAGAATCGCTATGTCCCTGTGGATATTGTCTGGGAAGCGATTGCCGGCCGGGCTTCTTTTGTTGCGCGGACATTCTCGGGAGATCCCCAGCAGCTGAAGTCACTTATCATGGCCGGGCTTCTTCATAAGGGAATCGCGGTGATCGATGTGATCAGCCCATGCGTCACATTCAATAATCAGGATGAATCTTTCCATTCCTATGCCTGGGGCAAGTCGCATGAAGTGGCTCTACATGAGCTTTCCTTTGTGCCGCCTGTGCGAGCTATCAAGGTTCAGTATGCCAAAGGGGAGACCCTGGAAGTGCCCCTGTATGATGGCACTCACATCATCCTCAAGAAACTGTCCCATGATTATGAACCAACGGATCGGGCCAAGGCGCTTCAAATGCTCGAGGAAGCCAATGACAGGAATGAGCTGATCACAGGATTGATCTATATCAACCCCAAGCAGAAAACGCTCTTTGACCTTTATAATCTGCCGGAAACACCGCTCAACCGCCTGACTCCAGACCAGCTCCGGCCGAGTCCGGAATCATTAGAAGAGATCAATCAGCTGATGTATTGAGAGAAAGGTGCAAGGATCACTTGAAGGATTTTATAAAACCATCACCGTGATCTAGAACACGGAAACAGAAGAATAGCGTTCATTCCATTGTAGGCAATTGTTCTTTAAAGGAGGAAACATGCCGCTTTGGAGGCAACCACTGGATAAGGACCGCATCCTGATTACTCGGGGCATCGTACATATCATCGATGACCGCTGTAAAGGGTGCGGTTTTTGTATAGAGTTTTGTCCTCAGGGGGTGCTTGTAATCTCCGGCCTAACCAATGCCAAGGGTTATCATCCTCCCCGAGTGATCACGGATGTCAACTGTGTTAACTGCGGATTATGTGGATTATTATGTCCTGATTTTGCGATCTATATTGAGGACGGGGGAAAAAGATCGCCCGAGAAGATTCATCCTATCCAGCGTGATGAGGTGAGAAATGGCTCAAGATAAAGGTCTTCTGACGGGTGAGCATTTCATGCTTGGGGATCATGCCTGCGCCGAAGGTGCATTACTGGCTGGCTGCCGCTTTTTTGCCGGTTATCCAATCACGCCTGCTACAGAGATCGCAGAAAGGATGTCGGTCCGTCTGCCCCAAATCTCAGGCAAATATGTCCAGATGGAAGATGAGTTGGCTTCCATGAACGCTGTGCTGGGCGCATCCTGGGCCGGAGAGAAAGCAATGACTGCAACAAGTGGTCCGGGTTTCTCTTTGATGATGGAGAATCTGGGATTGGGAATCATGCTGGAAACCCCTTGTGTATTGGTCAATGTCCAGCGGGGAGGACCTTCTACCGGCCTTCCAACCCTGGTCGGCCAGCAGGATATGATGCAGGCACGCTGGGGTTCTCATGGAGATTACGAGATCATCGCTCTCAGTCCATGCTCGCCCCAGGAGCTATTTGATCTGACTATTCGGGCTTTCAACCTTTCCGAACGGTTCCGCTCACCAGTGCTGGTGATGACCGATGCGGAAGTGGGCCACATGACCGAGAAAGTGATCATTCCTCCACCGGAAGAGATTGAAATAATCAACCGACCCCTTGTTCAAAAAGGAGAACTGGAGCCGGACCGGTTCAGGATTTATCGCTCCGACCCCAAGGAAGGCCCAAAGTATGTTTCCCCTATGGTCAGAGCGGGTGATGGGTACCGCATTCACGTGACCGGTTTGACCCACGATGAACGGGGATATCCAGCGATGTATGCGGAGGCTAACCAATGGAATGTTTCCAGGATCATGGATAAGATCAATGCCAATCGCGATGAGATCATCCAGGTTGAAAAGGACAAACTTCGAGGGGCACAGGTTGTCGTGGTTTCCTACGGGATCTCTGCCCGCACATCCCTGTGGCCGATAGAACAGGCCCGAAAGGAAGGGATAAAAGTGGGCTATCTTCGTTTGATTACAGTCTGGCCCTTCCCGGATGATGTCATCCGAAAATTAGCAGAGAAGGTGGATGCTTTCATCGTCCCTGAGATCAATATGGGGCAGATGAGTCGGGAAGTGGAGCGCTGTGCGGGAGGAAAAGCCAGTGTGATCGGGGTCAATAAACCGGGCGGAGATATATTGGATCCGGAAGACGTACTCCAGGCCATTCGTAAAGGTGCAGGAGTGTTGGCTAAAGCCTGATTTATCTACCTGGAGAGAGGGTAAATAATGACAACAACCCGAAAAATAAAAAGTAAGCCCCGGATCATGACCTATGAAGCTTCCCCGGAAGGGGATTGGGTGACGGGATTGCACCCCATGGATGACCTGCTTCGAGGAGAAAGGCTGCCGCATATCTGGTGTCAGGGCTGCGGCCTGGGAACAGCTTTAACTTCCTTCATCAACTCGCTGAAATGGTTGGAAAAGAACCAGGGATGGGATCTGGACAAGGTAGCAGTGGTTTCAGGGATCGGCTGCACAGGCCGGATCGCTGGTTATGTCCGATTGGATTCCTTTCATACCACCCATGGTCGGGCGATTCCCTTCGCAACAGGTTTGAAGATTGCCAATCCTGATCTCAAGGTGATTGTCCTTTCGGGGGATGGTGATATTGCCGGGATTGGCGGCAATCATTTTATCCATGCGGCCCGCAGAAATCTTGGTATTACCGTGGTCTGTGTCAATAATTTCAACTATGGTATGACCGGTGGGCAGGTGGGACCAACAACGCCCCATGAGGCCCGGGCAGTGACTGCCCAGTATGGCAATTATGAATATCCATTCAATCTGCCTTATTTGGCTGCCGCAAGCGGGGCATCCTTTGTAGCGCGCTGGACAGTTCTGCATGCCCGTCAGCTGGATTGGACACTGAGAAAAGCTCTGCCAAGAGCAGGATTCAGTTTTGTGGAGGTCATTGCACCTTGCTCCACAGCTTATTCACGCTGGAACCCTGAAGGCAGGGGTTTGGATCCAGAAAACCTGCGCCGTCGCGGCCTAGAGATGATGAAACACTACCAACAAATAGGCAGGACTGAAAATGGCATGCATCCCAAGGATGCTGATGTCAAGGTGAATGAGCGGGGAGAAATAACGGAGATCATTGAAGGGGAATTTCTGATCGAAGAGAAGCCCGATTTTGAAGATGCAATGGCCCAGCGGGTTGAGCAGGCGGATAAGGTTTGGTTGAGGGAGAAAAAAGCCCTTGATAGCCGGGTCCAGCTCTCAATCCAGGCGCGCAAGGTGCCTCGCAAAGAGATCCAGCTGGGAGGATTTGGTGGGCAGGGCATTATGAGCGCAGGGAAGATCATTGGTATGGCTGCTGCGGTATATAACAAACTTGAGGCTTGTTTTACGCAGAGTTATGGCCCAGAAGCCAGGGGTGGCGCTGCTGGATCACAGGTTGTTATCTCCAGCAGCCCAATTCACCACCCCCATCTGACCCAACCCACAAGCATGATCATTATGTCCCAGGGAGCTTATGATAAATATGTCCAGGAACTCGCGCCTGAAGGAGTTTTGTTAATAGATAATGAGCTGGTTTCCTTGCCGGAAGACTATAGGAAGGATATCCGCATCTTGGGGATCCCAGCTACGAGAATCGCTGAGGAAAAAGGCAATAACAGGGCCGCCAATACGGCAATGCTCGGATTTTGGTCGGCTGTAGAGGGGGTCCTTGAAAAGGAGGCTATGGAGCGATCCATCGCTGAATCCGTACCTGCTAAAACAGTGGAATTGAACCTGGAAATCTTCCAACTGGGGTATGAACGGGGCCTGGAAGCAGTCCAACAGGAAGGATCAATATAGATTATGGCTAGAGTGGTAGCGGTACTGGGCAGCACACCTGGAGCATTGAGAGCAGCCGAGAATCTGGCGGATTGCGGTATTTCCGTGAATTTGGTAGAATCCGGACCTTTCATCGGTGAGGCAGATTCCGGGGAGGGACCGTCCTATCTACGGAATACACGGCTGCTGGAAATACTTAAGAACCCTCGAATAAAAACCTGGACGAATACTGAGATCGAAGATGTCGTTTGGATTGAGGATAAGTGCCGGATCGATCTCAAACAATCACCGCGTTTTATCGATCTTGCCCTGTGCACGGCTTGCGGGAAGTGTGTGGAGATCTGCCCGGTTACCATCCCTGGGACCACATTAAAGGCGATCCATTTGGAGGGTCAGCCAGATTGCGCAGTCATCATCAAAGAAGGCCTGGCTCCCTGCTCAAGTGCTTGTCCAGCCGGTATCCATGTTCAGGGATATGTGGCCCTGATCGCGGATGGCCGCTACCAGGAGGCTTATCAACTCATTTATGATGCGCTGCCATTCCCTTCTGTCTGTGGGAGAGTATGTAATCATTATTGTGAAGATATTTGCTCCCGTTTGAAAATAGATGAAGCTGTGAATATCATGGGGTTAAAGAGATTCGTGAGCGATCTGGTCCTGGATGATGGGAATGGAGAGCCGAGATCGCAGCCAGCGAGTCAGCACCTGGAACCCAAGGGGAAGAGGATCGGGATCATCGGGGCTGGCCCAGCTGGGCTAACCGCCGCCAGGGATTTGGTCCGGGCAGGGTACGGCGTGAAAGTGTTTGATGCCAACCCTGAAGCTGGCGGTATGATGCGGGTAGGCATTCCACCCCACCGCCTGGAGTATGATCACCTGGAGCGGGAAATCCAAAATATTATCGATGAGGGTGTGGAGCTGCAGCTCAATACCTGGGTTGATGATGTGCCCGGATTGCTGGAGGAAGGTTATGCGGCGGTATTGATCGCCACAGGCGCCCATCAGGCTTTGAAAGTGCCTCTGGAAAATGCCGATCACAAGGATAATTGGCTCAGCCTGGATTTCCTGAAAGATGTATGTCTGGGAAAGAAGATCGATCTCAAAGGTAGAAAAGTGATCGTCCTGGGGGGCGGAGACGTGGCCATGGACGCTGCCCGATCCGCTATTCGGCTGGGAAAACCAGAGGTCAGGATCGTCTGCCGTGGAATGAGAGCAAGCTTCAACGAGATCAAGGAAGCTGAGGAGGAGGGGGTTCAATTCATCCGCAATCGTGTCTTCAAGAAGGTCCTTCTCGAAAAGGGTAAGATTACTGGCGTGGAGTGCCTGGAAGCGGAAGTCGGAGAAATCATAGACGGGAAACGTCAATTCACAGAAATGCCCGGCACAGAACATACCATCCCTGGTGACTTGATCATCTGGGCTCTGGGCCAACGACCAGATTTTAGTTTTTTACCACAAGAGGAACCTACCATCCATCACACCTCAGGGGGTATCCAGGCGGATCCCAGGATGATGACCAGCTTGGAAGGCGTCTTCACAGCCGGGGATGTCCGCCGGGGGACAACATTCTTCGTTGTGGATGCGGTTGGTGAAGGCCATCAGGCAGCCCGCTCGATCAGGGATTACCTCGAAGGTCCTCAATCTTCAGCTGGTACCAGTGAACGCCTAGCAGTAAACCTCTGCCAGGAAGAAGTTCAGAAAAGACTGGACCTAAGGCGTGAAGCACGGGCAACCAGAACACCTGTCCTCTGTATTCCCCCAGTTGAGCGGGAGAATAATTTTGTTGAAGTTGAACTCACTATGGGGGAGAAGCAGGCCCGGAAAGAAGCTGGACGGTGCCTCACCTGCGGCCCCTGCAGCGAATGTATGGCCTGCGTGGAAGTCTGTGAAGCAGGAGCCGTGATCCATTACCAGCAGGAGACTAGAGTTGATCTGGCGGTCAGCGGGTTGATATCCTCTACTGTTTTTACTCTGGCAGATGAAGTGGGCTGCCTGATTCCCATCCAGGGCGAAGAGCCTTTAGCTGGTTCATCTGCGGCGTATGAGATCATCCGTTCCATCCATCTTCCGGTTTCCAATGATCTTGAATCTGGTCAGGGAACGACATATCCAGAAAACAGGGTAGGCCTAGTAGTCTGCCAATGTGATGGAGAGATTTCAAACCATATTGATACTGCCACACTTTGTGAAGAAGCAAAGAAATGGCCGGAAATCTACCAGGCGATAGAAATACCCTCCGCCTGCAGACTGGATGGAGCTGTAGCGATAAGGGACCTGATGGTAGGGAACCAGCTGGGAAAATTGATCCTGGCTGCCTGCAGCTGCTGCTCCCTGGATCAGGTTTGTTACAGTTGTACTTATCAGCGAATCCGCTGCAAAGGAAATCTGGGTGTCTTCTCTGATCTGGGTGAGATGGAAGGAATAGAATTTGTGAATATCCGGGAGGGCTGCGCATATGTACATCCCCGCAGCCGGAAAAAAGCCACTCAGGCAGCACGGACTTTGATCGGGGCGGCGCTGACTCAGGATTCCTCACCTCATCATATGCCCGGCGATAGGTCGGGTATGAAACCAGTTAGCCTTGTGGTTGGGAAGGGGATAGCGGGAGAGGTCTGCCAGTCTGCTCTGCGGGATCTGGATTATGAAACAGAAAGATTAGAGGTCCTTTCCGGCCAGATCGTTCGTTCTGGTGGCAGGTTTATCACATCAGAACCTGAGGGGGGTCTGCGGGCAGATTGCCTGGTGTTGGCGCCAGCCAGTGGAGCAGAACTGGATTTCATCTCAAGGTCGGTCATATTAGCCAATCAAAGGACTTTATTGGATGGAGACCAAACCGAAGGTGCACGGCGATTAGGAATATTCATCTGTTCTCCATCCATGGATTCGGAAGTCAGCGGTAAAGGGGCGGCGGGGGAAATCCTGGCTTGGATGGGCAGGACCCAGCAGAGAGGTCAACAGCCATCAGCCTGGGTAGATCCTCTGGTCTGCCGGAACTGCGGGACCTGTCTGGAAGTCTGCGGGTTGGGCATTCCAGACCTGATAATGGATGAAAATGGAAGCCATGCCTGGATCAATCCACTCCTGTGCATGGATTGTGGTACCTGCACAGCTCACTGTCCATCCGGTGCTATACAGCCGGGAGAGGGGACAGATCGCGAACTTATAGAGACCCTGGAGAGGGTATTGAGTTGAGATGAGTAAGTTGAAAACGAAACAGAAAGTGATCCTTTTTACCTGCAACTGGCATGCTTACAGCAGTATGGAAGCGGTTGGCAGGCAGGGGTTAAGCTATTCAACAGCTGTGGTGCCTATTCGCCTTTCCTGCCTGGGGAGGATGTCTCCGGGGATCATTCTCAAAGCCTTTGAGGAAGGCGCAGCAGGTGTTCTGCTGCTGGGTTGCCCGGAGGATCTATGTCGGTATGAGACAGGAAATCTGGAAGTAATTAAGGTTGTTGAGGAAGCAAAATCTCTCATTAAATTATTGGGTTATGACGAAAACAGACTGGGATATCATCTTCTTCCGGCAGAAAGCCCTGAGATATACCTGGAAACTCTGAATGACTTCATGGGTAGATTGCAGAATGGTCGAGAAAAAACGTGAATACATTTAAGGATGTCATCAAAGCAAATCAGGCCTGGTTGTGTCTGGATTGCGGCAAATGCAGCTCAGTTTGTCCAATAACCTTAAATCTTGTTGATAGGTATACCAGCCCAAGATTATTGGTCGAGACGGCTGTGGCCTGCGGGCAGGAGACAACCCTGGAAGATCCACTATTGTGGTCCTGCCTGACCTGCCAGCGCTGCAGTGAAATCTGTCCCTCAGAAGTTGATTTTTCCGCTTTTGTACAGGGAGCGAGGCAGCTGGCATTTGGTCAGGGTTTATCCGGGACCTGCACCCACAGCGGGATGGTCCAGGGTTGGATGCGCATGATGACCGATCCGTCCCTGGAGCAGGATCGCCTGGGATGGCTGAGTGATGATTTAGTTGTGGATCAAAACTCAGACACCATCTATTTCCCTGGCTGTTTGCCTTATTATGATGCGGCATTCGGTGATCTGGGGTTTGAAGGATTGGATATAGCCCGGGGTGCGGTGAAGATCCTCAATGCCCTGGGAATCCAGCCCCAGGTCCTTGATAACGAGCGCTGCTGCGGCCATGATCTGTACTGGCAGGGCGATATGGAAACCTTCCGGAAGTTGGCGTACTTGAACCTGGAGATCATCCAGGGTAGGGGAGCCAAACGAGTAGTCACCACCTGCCCTGAGTGTGCCTACACTCTTAAGACTACATATCCGGGCGAGATAGGTGATTTGGGGTTGGAGGTACATCACATCAGTGAATTCCTCGCCGGACAACTTCCCTTGGAAATAAACGATAAGGGAGATAGAGTTACTTATCAGGATCCCTGCAGATTGGGCAGGTTCTCCGGGGCCTATCAGCAGCCGCGAGACTTGATCACCAGGCTGGGGTATGAGCTGGTTGAAATGGATCATAGCCAGGAAACCAGCATTTGCTGCGGTACAAACTGCTGGTCAACATGCGGGCAGGTAAATCAAAAGATCCAGTCTTCGCGATTGGATGAAGCCAGCGCGACCGGGGCAGAAATGCTGGTAACTGCCTGCGTAAAATGCCAGATCCATTTGAAATGCGCCCAGAAAGGTCCCACAAATGGAGCAGGACCACAACTTCCCATCAGGGATCTGACGACTTTAGTGGCTGAACGGATTGAGTATATGATGACCGCTTTTGAAGGAGGAAAACATTGACAGATCCAAATGTGCGAATTGGGGTATTCGTATGTGATTGCGGGTCCAACATAGCCGGGACAGTTGATACTGAAGATCTCCGGGCTTATGCAGAGAAGCTGCCTGGCGTGGTGACAGCCATCCGCAATAAATATACCTGTGCTGATCCTGGCCAGCAGGAAATCCAGGCGGCTATCCGGGAGCACAATCTCAACCGGGTCGTAGTCGCATCCTGCTCTCCTACCAACTATGAGGTGATCTTCCGCACCTGCATTGCCGGAGCGGGATTGAATCCTTATTTACTGGAAATGGCCAACATACGGGAGCACTGTTCCTGGGTCACCACAAGTAATGGAAAGGCTGCTACCGATAAAGCCAAACGGATCGTCAAGGTAGCTGCAGCCAGAGCTCGCTGGTTGGTTCCCCAGGATGAAGAACAGATCTCAGTCACGGATGCAGCCCTGGTGATAGGGGGCGGTGTGGCAGGCATCCAGGCTGCCCTGGACCTGGCTGATTCGGGCCACCAGGTTTACCTTGTGGAACGGGAACCATCAATTGGCGGGATCATGGCCCAGCTCGATAAGGTATACCCAGATATAGAATGTAGTATTTGAATACTCGGACCCAAAATGATGGATGTCGGTCGACATCCCAACATCAAATTACTGGCATACTCCGAGGTTGAGGATATTTCTGGTTATGTAGGCAATTTTAAGGTCCAGGATCCGCAGAAAAGCCCGTTATGTGGATGAAACCCAGTGCACTTCCTGTGGAGATTGTGTAGGGGTCTGCCCGGTGGTCATCCCGGACGAATACCAGGTTGGCTTGGGCAGCCGCAGAGCCATTTACCTGCCTTTTCCACAGGCGGTTCCCTCTGCGTATATTGTCAATGCAGAAGAATGCATGGGACAGAATCCAATCGCTTGTGGAAAATGCATTGAAGCTTGTGAAAAGGGCTGTATTGACTTCACCATGAATGATGAGATCCTTCAGGTTGAGGTGGGGGCGGTAGTTGTTTCCACAGGCATGGAAACTTACGATCCGACCTCCCTGGATGAGTATGGCTATTCCAGTTTTGAAAATGTGGTAACCAGCCTTGAATTTGAACGACTGATCTGCAGCAGCGGTCCCCTGGAAGGTCATCTGGGTCGACCCGGAGATCTGAAATTTCCCAAGCGGATTGGATTTATCCAGTGTGTTGGTTCAAGGACCCAGGACCCTGAGCGGGGCAATCCCTACTGCTCAAATTTTTGCTGCATGAACACCATCAAGGCTACCCAATACTTACACGATGTCTACCCGGATGTGGAGTCCACAGTTTTTTATACAGATCTGAGGGCATTCGGAAAGGGATTTGAGGAATTGCTCATGCGCAGCAAGGCATCCGGTGTAAAGTACATACGCGGTTTGCCCGGTGAGGTGTATAGCGATCCAGAAAGCGGCGATCTGCACCTGATGGTTGAAAATACCACCAGCAACCGTTTGGAGTCCCATGAATTTGATCTGCTGGTCCTGGCTGTGGGCGCGATACCTGCCAGGAACACTGAAACCATCCGCCAGATGGTTTCCCTCTCCAAATCTCCCAATGGGTTTTTAAGAGAAGCCCATCCAAAACTGCGGCCAGTAGATACACCAACCAAGGGCGTTTTCATTGCCGGGAGCGCGGAAAGCCCCAAGGATGTGCGGGAAAGCGTTACCCAGGCCAGCGCGGCAGCGTCCCGGGCTTCTATTTTGCTCAATAAGGATACATTCTCGGTAGATGCCATCACAGCGGTGGTTGACCCGGACCTGTGTACGAATTGTGGGATCTGTGCCGGAGTCTGCCCGTTCAGCTCCATCCTGTGGAGTAAAGGTGAGCCAGCAGAAGTCATTACGGCTGCCTGCACAGGGTGTGGGACCTGTGCGGCAGAATGCAAATTCAATGCCATAGCGATGAGGCATTTTTCCGACCAGGCTATCTATGCCCAGATTGACGCCATGTTGGATGAGGATCCCGGTAAGACTATTGTCACCTTTGCCTGCAATTGGTGTTCCTATGCTGGCGCCGATACCGCCGGGATAGGCCGAATGGTATATCCCCCCCATGCCAATATCATCCGAACTATGTGTTCTGGCAGGGTGAGTGCTGAGTTTGTCTGGTATGCTTTCCGCAAAGGCGCTCCGGTTGTACTGGTGTCTGGTTGTCATTATGTGGATTGCCATTATATCGATGCCAATCGCAGCACCACTCGCCGGGTAGACGGCCTCTGGGACGGGTTGGAAAAAGCCGGAGTAGACCCCAGCCGGTTGATGCTGGAGTGGTGTTCTGCAGCGGAAGGGAGCCGTTGGCAGCATATCATGGAGCAGTGTGAGGGGAAACGGGTAAAAATTGGTGAGGGAGAGATCAGTGACACACGCCAGCTGCTGAAAGAGATCAAGATCCCGGGACCTCGCAATCCCCGCCCCCGGGATGAGGACCAACCGGCAGGGTTTGCCTGCCTGGTATGCGGAGAGAGTTGGGAAGGTGTTTATAAGTCATCCCAGGAAAGGGTCTGCCCTGCCTGTCGCTCAAATAGCGTGCGATGGATCAAAAGGAAATCAAGCAGGGAAGATTGAGGTATATTATTGAAGTATAGATGAACATGAAAAAGCCCGGACGTTTGTCCGGGCTTTTTCATGTTCACTGAATGGTCAGGGAGTTGGGGTAGTTGCCGATGCCTGTCCCGACCACGAGAAGACCCGGACTTCGCTTACGCTTCCTGCGTCCTCCCAGATCGGGATTCCGTTCTGGTCTACATCGATCTGGCGGACCGTGCTGATGGTCCAACTGTAGATATGGGGTAGATTGTCATTGGCGCGGAAGGCGAGGGGGATGATGAATTTTGTGTCCGTGACGTAATCCAACAGCTTTCTGCCGGTCCCTTCCGTGAGATCTACCACAGTGATCCGATAAGCCTCATTTGTATTGATCAGACCCACAGAGGACCACTGCAAAGTGACCTGGTTGTTACTGAGGGAGAACACACCGCCATTCGCCGGGAGCAACAGGTTCGGCGCCGGATAAGGAGGTGGTGGAGTAGGAGTGGGCGAAGGTCCAGGTGTGGCATTGCGTTCGCAGAGGGGTATGGTCAGGGATAGCGTAACGTAGACAGTATTGTTGACCATGCCATTATAGGATTTGATGGCTTCTTCTGGCACGTTGTAATTCAAGGAAATACTGCTCAGTGTATCCCCTTCTACGACCACATAGCTAACCTTCTCACAGGCAGCCCTGGTGGCCTCAATACCACTCAACGTAGCTGTCGGGAATGAGGTTGCCGTGGGTGTGGGGTGAGGGATTTTCAACTCTTGACCTTCAAAGAGCGTATCGCAGGAGGCTGGAATATTATTCAGGAGGACAATCGATTTGATCGAGACCTCGAAGCGTGCCGCAATTGCCAGACAGGTATCATTGGGAGCAACGAAGTATGTTAACGGAGTCGGACTCGGCATAGGAGTCGGAGTTAACGTTGGCGGTTCTGGCGTGGTGGTAGGGGTCGATGTAACCGTTACTGTAGGGGTTGGGGTTACGGTTGTGTTCACCATAACACCGGTCTGGGTGAGAGCCAGGTAAACCATGCCGGCCCCGATGGCGAGGAAGAGCACAACCAGGCCGATGGCCACAGGTAAACCAAGGGTAATTTCCGGCATCCGGCCGCCACTGACTACCTGGGCATCCGTTTTAGTACCTGATAGACTGCTTCCGCATACCAGGCAGCGTTCGGCATCTTCCTTGACGCGGGTGCCGCAAGTGGGGCAGATTCTTTTCTTTTCATTCGCCATAAGAATTCTCTTTTGTAATTTTCTCTCAATCGACTGCGGCAATTATACCAGAATGATGAAGGATGGAAAGTTGGTGGAATAACATCAGGAAAATGGGTTTATTTCAGGTAGTGGGACGAGAAATCTGGTCAGACTCTCCGGTTAAGAAGCTGCTGGGCAGTGTCCTTGAGGATCAAACCTGCATCATCCTGGGGTCCTGCCTTATGAAGAGCTGTCAATGCTTGATCGGTTAACCGGTCTGCGGTGTTCTCTGCATAGGCCCTGCCGCCTTCAGCTTCCAGGATATCACCCAGTTGGAGGGCCTTTTCAGGGGTCATTTCCCCGGAAATCCAATTTTCGTAGAAATCTTTTTTCTGGTTCAACCCAAATATGATCGGGAGTGTCTTTTTCCGGGTTAAAAGATCTCCCATAGAGGATTTTCCTGTGAGTTCCTCTTTCCCCCAGATTCCAAGAATATCATCCTGAACCTGGAAGGCCAGCCCTAGATAATGACCAAAATCACGGTAGTGGGCCTGAATTTCAGGAGCCGCATTGCCGCAGAGAGCACCCGCTTCCAGGCTGAAAGTTAATAGTGCGGCGGTTTTTCCCTCTACCATATGCCAATAGGTATCCAGATCAACCAGGTCCTGGTCTTCGAATAAGATGTCCAGATGCTGTCCTTGGGTCAGCCGTAAGCAAGTAGTATGGAAGAGTTTGCCTGTCTCCAGGACACCTTTTAGTGAGACTGTATCGGCCAGGTTGAGCAGGGATGTATTTGCAAGCGCAAACATGGCGTCGCCAGTATTGATTGCCTGGGCTTCCCCCCAGATCTTCCAGATTGTGGGCCTTCCTCTCCGCATCTGCCCGCAATCTTCGATATCATCATGGATGAGTGAAAAGTTATGGATCAGCTCAACTGCAGCGGCAGCGGGTAAGGCGTGAGGCCATTCTCCCCCAGCTGCCTGGCAGGCTAACAAACAAAATAGCCCCCGGAGTTGTTTCCCTTCTGTTTTGGGACCTGCATCTCCCCCTGTCCAACCCAGCTGGTAAGTGATCATCGCCTGCAATTCAGAAGTGTTGTAGCTCCCTGCTTGGGTGACGACTCTACCCATTTCCTCTCGCAGAGCAGGGCGGGCTATGCCCGCAAAGGAAGTGATCGCAGACAAATCGGTCATGGACTTACCTTTTTATAAGTTGAATATTTCCCAGGGCTTTTAAATTGGTTGCGCCAGAGGCAAACATGGAGATCCGAATTTCAGTGATGATCCGTTCGATCACTTGGCGCACAGCAGCTGGGGATTTGACGGCGACTTTCAGGAACGGGCCAGCCAGGCCAGCCATTGTGGCTCCCAGGGCGATGGATTTGGCGATATCTACTCCGTTGCGAATCCCGCCGGAGGCGAAGATTGGCATTTCAGGCGCGGCTGCGCGGACGACCTGGATGCTTTCAGCAGTGGGGATCCCCCAATCCATAAAGGCAGAAGCCACCTGCCGCTGGTCCTCGGTCTCAGCTCGGTGCATCTCCACTTCGGTCCAGGAAGTGCCGCCAGCACCTGCCACATCAATAGCGGAGACTCCTGCATTCACAAGCATCAGGGCGGCTTTCTCTGAGATGCCCCAGCCAACCTCCTTGGCGATCACAGGGACTGCCAGAGTCTTGCAGACTTGCTCAATTTTGTCGATCAAGCCTGAAAAATTAGTATTGCCTTCTGGCATAACGGCTTCCTGAAGGGGATTGAGATGTAATATCAGTGCGTCGGCACCTATCATTTCCACAGTTCTCTGGCAATCCTCAGTTGTCAGTCCATTATTGAGCTGTATTGCACCCAGATTGGCAAAGAGCAGGATATCGGGGGCAATATTCCTGACCTGATAACTTTCTGCCAGATGACTGTTCTCCAGGGCTGCGCGCTGGGAACCTACACCCATGGGTATTCCAGCTTCCTGAGCAGCTTCAGCCAGGATCCGGTTGATCTGTCCTGCTTCGGATGTTCCCCCGGTCATGGATGAAATGAATAAGGGAGCAGAGATCTTTTTCCCGAATAGACTCTGGTCAAGGCGAATTTCATCCAGGTCGATCTCCGGCAGGGCCTGGTGGGGAAAGGCATATCCTTCCAGGTCTGTCGATCGGCCAGATCGCACTTCTTCTGTCAGATTGATGCGGATATGGTCTGCTTTTCTGGAGCTTGTGGAAGAGGACTTGTCAGCCATAGAAATTCCCTTTGTTTGGTTATAGTATCAGTCCCCCTGCAGAGTGTCAATAAACTCAATTGCTGGCTGAGCCAGCCTTGACAAGACTCCCCCTGCGGTTACAATAAACCCAACCAGAGTGAGAAACCAATTCCCAATTTTTCCGTTTATTAAGTTATCATAGATGTGGTGAAATTGGAGCCCAGGAGGAGTAATCATGGCCGATACATTTGAGCAGGTAAAGAACATCATAGTGGATCTGCTGGCAGTTGATCCCGAGAAAGTCACCAAAGAAGCGAGATTCAGAGAGGATCTGGAAGCAGATTCCCTCGACCTGGTAGAACTGATCATGGAATTTGAGGACGAATTTGGGGGAGAAATCTCCGATGAGGATGCCCAAAAGATCACTACAGTTGGTGATGCTGTGGCTTTCCTGGAAGAACATATGTAAATCCCTTGCTTTTGATTAAATAAAAGAAGTCTACCAGATCTGGTAGGCTTCTTTTTAACTCCAGCAATAACCAGCTGACCCAGGTGGGGCAATCAGAATCATATAAACGGGTGAACCTGCAGAAGCGAATGATTTAGAGCAATTCCGGTATCTGCTCTGGATGGTCTGCGACTTTGACCCCAGCGTTTTCCAGTGCCTTGATCTTATCCTCAGCTAACCCGGTGCCGCCCTCGACTATCGCTCCGGCATGTCCCATCCGTTTTCCTGGAGGAGCTGTCCGACCGGCGATAAATGAAGCTACTGGCTTGGTCACGTATTTAGAGATATACTGGGCGGCTTGCTCCTCATCTGTGCCACCTATTTCTCCGATCAAGACTATCTTTTCTGTTTCCGAATCCTCCTGGAACATTTCCAGAGCATCTATGAAATTCGTACCATTAATAGGATCTCCTCCGATGCCCACACAGGTTGACACGCCCATTCCCAGGTTTTTCAGGGCATAAAGGACCTCGTAAGTGAGGGTGCCTGAGCGGGAGACCATACCGATATTGCCTGGTATGGCAATATTGCCCGGGATAATACCAACCTTAGCTTCACCAGGAGTCAATAATCCGGGACAATTTGGACCCACCAGGCGGACGCCTTTTTGATCCAGGAAATTCCTGACCCGCATCATATCTGAAACTGGAACACCCTCAGTAATACAAACGATCAATTCCATCCCTGCATCTGCAGCTTCAAATATTGCGTCTGCTGCGAAGCGGGAAGGCACAAAGATCACGGATGTGTTGGCTCCGGTAGCATTTTTAGCGATCTTCACAGAATCAAAGACAGGAATTTTACCATTGAGAACCCACTCACCACCTTTCCCGGGAGTAACTCCTGCTACTACACGTGTGCCGTAAATGACCATCTTCTCGGTGTGAAATATACCTTCCTGACCGGTTATACCCTGGACAAGCAAGCGTGTATTCTTATTGACTAAAATGCTCATTTCACTCTCCGTGAGGTCATTTTCTGATAGCCCTTGGCAGCTGCGACAGCTTTCTGGGCAGCTTCGGCGAGGGTATCAGCAGTTTCCATTTCTGCATCTTTGAGAAGTTGGCGGCCCTCGATGGCGTTGGTTCCCACCAGCCGGACAACCATGGGTACGTCAGTTTTCACCTCTTCCAGCGCAGAGAGGATCCCCCGGGCTACCAGGTCACAGCGGGTAATTCCACCAAAGATATTAAAGAGCACTGCCTTGACATTGGGATCAGTCAGGATGATTTCCAGGGCAGCAGCCACCTTTTCAGCGCTGGCCCCTCCACCAATATCCAGGAAATTGGCAGGTTCACCACCGTAGAGCTTAATAATATCCATGGTGGTCATTGCCAGTCCGGCACCGTTGACCATGCAGCCAATATCGCCATCTAATTTGATAAAGGAGAGTCCATTCTCACGAGCACGGATTTCCGCTTCCTGGTCTACATCCAGATCACGGAGCTCTTCTAGATCAGGGTGGCGGAAGAGGGCATTATCATCAAGGACAATCTTGCCGTCTACTGCCAGGAGTTCTCCCTGGGAAGTGACTACCAGGGGGTTGATCTCTGCCAGAGTGGCATCACTATTCCAGTATGCTTCCCACAGGCCGGAGGCAATTTCCCCAAAAGCGCGCCAGTTCTCACGGGGAAGGTCAATGCCGGCTGCCAGGTCACGGGATTGGTACGGCTGCAGTCCCATCAGGGGATCAATATGGCACTTGATGATCTTATACGGGGTCTCCTGAGCGACTTGTTCTATATCCACTCCGCCTGCTGCCGAGGCCATCATGACCGGTTTGCGAGCAGCGCGGTCATTGGTGATGCCGAGGTATATTTCGGTTTTTATATCCGCCGCCTGGTCAACCAGAACCATGCGTACAGGCAACCCTTTAATTGTTAGGTCCAGTATATCCTGGGCGTGTTGTTTGGCTTCTTGGGCGTTATTGGCGACACGGATTCCGCCTGCTTTTCCGCGTCCACCCACGAGTACCTGGGATTTGATAACAACTGGAAAGCCTATCTTTTTAGCGATCTTCTCAGCCTGTGAGGCTGACCGGGCCAGGTCACCGGGCGGAATGGGTATTCCATACTCCTCGAATAATCTTTTGGAATAGACTTCGTGTAATTTCATGTCTGGATACTCCCCAATTTGACATTCTAATGAGCTGTTTAGCAAATTCGCGGAGATTATACCACGCAGACTAGCTCCCATTTCTCCCCCAGCAAGAGTATTATGACCTGCATCCTGTAAAAGATATGACAAAGAAGGAGCTGCCTGTTCAGAGTAGAGGAAATTCTAGATATATCTCTTCAACCAGGCCTGGACAGGGGGAAGGCGGTAGGTAAGCAAGAGAAGCATGATGGCTGCGTAGGGCCAGGGTCGGAGCACACCGGGTTTTACGGCCAGGATGAAATGGAGTGCAGCCAATATCCCGGCAAGGTAAACAAAACGGTGGAGCTTTTTCCAGCGGGGACCCATCTTCCTCAGGAAGAAATTCAAGGAAGTGATCCCTAAAATAAGAAGAATGGTGCCCGCGGCTGAACCCAGCAGGATGAATTTATTGGTCAGGCTGTTTGCAATAAGGGCTTCCCATTGAAAACCATAGTCCAGGATGATGTAGATTGATAAGTGAATCCCTGCATAGAATGCAGCATATAAGCCTAAGGGCCTGCGGAGCTTATTGATCTGGTTCCATTTCAAAAGTTGGCGCAGGGGAGAGATCGAGAGGGAAAGGATCAGCAAGGTCAACGCAGTTTTCCCGGTTCGGTGGGTGATCTCCAAGATGGGATTGGCTCCCAAATTATCTTGCCAGAAATCCCAGAGACCAATCAGCAAGGGTAAAAGAGAGCCAAAATGGGCTAAAGGATGGAGGATAGCTGCGAGTTGTTTTTTATTCTTTCTCCAGGGATTAGAAATTTTTTCTGAGATCCATGTTTTCATAGAGAGATCCTACCTGATCTTCATAGCCATTAAACATCAATGTGGGTCGTCGCGAGAACTCCCCGATCCGGCGCTCCGTCGCTTGCGACCAGCGGGGATGGTCCACTTCGGGATTCACGTTGGCATAGAACCCGTATTCATTGGGAGCAGAATCCATCCATAAGGAAACCGGCATTTCCTCAACCAGGTCTATTTTGACAATGGATTTGATGCTCTTGAATCCATATTTCCAGGGCACTACTAAACGGATGGGTGCGCCGTTCTGAGGAGGCAATTCTTCCCCATAGACCCCGGTGGCTAACAAGGTCAGATCATGATAAGCCTCATCCAGGCGCAGTCCTTCTACGTAAGGCCAGGGAAAATAACGGTTGCCCTGACCAGGAAGCATTTTTGGGTCATAGATGGATTCAAAACGGACATATTGTGCGGAAGATTGGGGTTTGATGTCTTCCAGCAGGGCGGAGAGAGGAAATCCTTGCCAGGGAATAACCATTGACCAACCTTCCACGCAGCGCATCCGGTACACTCTTTCCTCAACTGGATAGCGATTGCGGATCTCATCCATCGAGATCGGTCCGGGATTCTCAACCAATCCTCCGATCTGCACTTCCCAGGGAGAGGTTTGGAAATCCTTTGCCAGTCTGGCGACCCCTTCCTTGTCGGTTGTGAATTCATAGAAGTTGTTGTAGCTGATCACATCCTCAAAGGACGTAAGGGAATTGCCCAACTCATCCATACCCCCACCTGCTCCAGGCGTTGGAACAGCTGTCCCTGTTAGAAGATCCTCACCAGCGATAAAGGGTTTATCCCTGCAGGCGGCCAGCACAGCCGCGCTTGTTCCGACTATGCCCAATGCTTTAAGGAACTGCTTCCGGTTGAGGTATGTGGTTTTTGGCGTGTATTCATCTGACATTATGAACATCCTTTTTGATCATATCCGATGCAATTTTGATGAGTTAATGAAAAGAATTCTTACTTAGATAAAAAATCACCTCCTGGCAATCAACCAGGAGGTGGAAGATATCCCCGATGGAGGACTACTCCTGGAGGGGAATCTGAAGGCGGAAATACTGCAGCCGGTTATTCTTTGTATCGGCTACCCAGATCCCTCCTTCTTGATCTGCTGCCAACCCGGTGGGGAAGAACAGGTCTGTTTGTTCCTGGCCATCCACAACCCATAAAGCTATTACTTCACCGGTTGTGGTGAAGACAATGATCCGGGATTGCTCTGGATCACTGGTATATACCAGCCCGTCCTGGCTGATGGACAAATAGGGCTTATTGTCCAGGGACTGCCCGTACCAGCCTTCCACATCCCACTTATTCAGGAAACTTTGGGCCAATCCGTTGATATCCGGTGAAAACACTTGAATGCGCTGGTTCCATGTATCCGCCACGAAGAGATTTCCATCCCTGTCCAGAGCCAACCCGGAAGGTTCATCAAACTGCCCATCTGCATAACCCACTTCACCAAATTCTGTGATGAATTGGCCTTCTGTGTCAAATACCACTATGCGTTTATTTCCTGTGTCTGCTACATAAACGTGACCATGATCATCCACGGCAACATCTCGAGGTCCCCAGAATGCATCCGGTGTCTCGCGTTGGCCAAAATGTCCCCAACTGATCAGGTATTCACCCTCAGCGGTGAATTTTTGGATGCGGTGATTCCAGGTGTCTGCTACATAAATATCACCTTCAGGGCTGATAGCAATTCCCCAGGGTTCATTGAAGGTTCCAGGCAGCGCTCCCTCTCCGGTTTCCTGCGAGCCATATCCGCCCCAGCTGTTGAGAAGGATTCCCTGTGGTGAGAGGTGTAGAACCCGGTGGTTGCCGGTGTCCAGGAGGTAAAGGGATCCATCCGGTGCGAGTTCCAAGTTCCTGGGATCTCGCAATTCTAATTGATCCAAGCTGAGCTCAGCTTCCAGGATGAATTCCTTCCCTTCATAAGGATCGATGATTTCCGCAAATGCAAGATCCATAGATCCATAGTTCCAGACCCGGGCAGCGACATCCTTGCGGATAAAAAGTTTCATATCATCTGCCGGGCTCCAGGTAGAGAGGTTTATTGTTTTATTAGTAGCCTGGGCGTATTTGGAATAATCCCTGAGGAGCCAGATCTTGAAGATACCTTCCCTGAGATCCGCATCTTTCAGGATTTCGCCGATCCTCTCCCAGGTCAAATTATAATAATCCTGATTGGGCCAAACGATGCGTTTGTATTTGAATTCGTAAAACGCATTGCCCACAATCGGTTCAAGTTTTGAGTAATTATTGTTGCCTACCAGGATTGCAGGCACATTTCTAAGGTCACGGGTAGGATTTTCGCCATAATACCGCTGGTTCTCGTAGTAACGCAGATACCACCAATAGGGGTAGGTGGATTCATTATCAAAAGCGATCTCCAGTCCCAAGCTATCTGTGGTCCTGTAGGAGATCTCTTCGATCTGATTCAACGCATCTTTGATCCCCCTGCCGCCGTGGGCGTAAACCAGATATTCTGTGGGTTCATCATAATTGATATAGGCAGCCACTATTGCGGTATGCGTGGTAAGGATCACCAGAACCAGGATGATGGATAAGGCTCCTGTGGTCCAGAACTGACCTTTTGGCCAATCCTTTACCAGTATCCATAATATATAACCGCTTACTCCTGCAATCAGCAGTCCAGAGATGAAATTGCCAGTTGCTTTGAGCATAAAAAGCTCTTGGCCCTGAAATGGTGGATTGGACGAGAGCAAAGATCCCAGGGCTCCGATCGCCCCGGCCATGAAGACAAGGCAGAGGAAGAAAACGAGCCAACCGCGTTTTTGAGTGAATGATTTTCCATCAAATTTTGACATCAGCTGCTGGAATCCCCAGGCAGCTAGCAGGATGAGAGGGAAGGTGATGTGGGCAGTCAACCAGGGCATCTTCTCGCCAGCGATTGGATAGGCGATCAGGCTAGTAACAGACCAGAAAACCAGTAATTCAAAGACAGGAGCCCGTTCCTGGTTGGGTTCAAGGGTATATTCTGGAATAGGGTGGGGCAGTTTGCCGCGCAATCTCCGGATACCAACCCCTATCATGGTTGCAAAGGCTCCCAGAGCAGGCAGGTATTCATAAATGGGGATCTGGATCAGCCAGTAGTAATACCAGGGCTGACTTCCGCGTTCCACAGCCTGTTGTTCCAGCCAGTAGCCCAGAGAACCTACCAGCCCCGTGAAAAATCCTGTGCCGTTGGTGAATACCGTGGTATAGAGGATCGTAAAAGGAATATAGAAGATCGCAGCATTGATCAGCCATTCCTTTCGGTTCCATAATAATCCCAGGCCTACGGCTATGGTAGTCAGAATGACAATGAAGATCCCGGTGCTGAGCATGCCGCTAGCTGAGTAATCCAATGGATTTAGCCCTAGAAATATACTGGGGAAAGGAGCAAGCTGGGGCAATACCAATGTGAACAATAATAACAAAGCGCTGAATGAAGGCAGAACCTTTAGATTGTTCCACTTATATCCGATAATGGCTGTTATAAATGAACCTATCAGAAAGGCGCCAGCAAGAGCCATTGGAATGGCGCTCATTGGATTCAATCCAGTTGGCTCTTCCCCGGCGACTGGGAACTCAGGTGCGGTAGCATCGGCAACGATGCCAACTCCCAAGAGCAAAGCAGCAATAAGAATGGCCGCCAGGAAGATACCTTTTAATCTCGGATCAGCCCATTTTCTCTGATTAAGGTCTTTAATAAACATCAAACCGAGGAAAATCATTGCCTGCGCCGTATAGATAAAGGCAGTTTCCTTGGCTGTGAAGTGCAGAGTTGTTGCAGCTGTCAGCCAGTAAAGATAGCGTGGTTTACTCGTTTCCAGGTAGCGGAGGATAGCCCAAATCGCAACCACTCCAAAAAGGACAGAAAAAGCTTCATTCCTTGTATATCGCCCATAATAGAGCAGGAAGGGGGAGATGAGAAACATCAAGGACGCACCCAGGGTCCCCCACTTTCCCAGATAACGGCGGAACCTCCATAGGAAAACTATCGCTGCAACACTGGTGATCGCGGCTGGAATCCTGGCTGTGTAGTCGTTATCTCCCAGGAGGAAATATACCAAGGCCAGGAAATGGAACTGGAAAGGTCCATGGGTGATGGGATCATGACTGTAGCCCATACCCTGAAAGAGGCGCCAGGCATAATAAACGTGGGAGGTTTCATCATGGCTGATAACCCGCGCTCCCAGGTCATAGAATCTGGAGAGGACGGCTAGCAGCAGAATGATCCCAAACAGGAAGGTTTCCCAGGAGATATTCCAATTGGAAAAAAGTGGTCTGTCCAGCCAGGAGTTATTGTGCTGATCTTTGTCTATATCCATCATTATCCTCTATCTGATAATACGTTTTGCAGTTCATTGATCTCGTTTTGATCCAATTCTCGCCATTCGCCGGGGCGCAGGTCTCCCAGCACCAAGCTGGCCATGCGGACCCGAATCAGCTCCAGGACTTGCAGAGCCGAGCTCTCTGCCATGCGGCGGATCTGGCGATTTTTACCTTCCTTAAGTATAACGCCAAGCCAGGTTCCATCAGTATCCTGATCATCTATCCATACCTTTGCCGGCTGGGTTAGACTCCCGTCATCAAGGATTATACCTTTCCGCCAAGCTGTGAGTTGATTTTCTTGAGGTTGGGGTACTACCTTCACGCGGTATTCCTTTTCATGCTCGAAACTGGGATGGGTGAGCTGATGGGTTATTTCACCATCATTGGTCAGCAAGATCAATCCCTCACTTAGAAGATCCAATCTGCCAACCGGATATAATCGTCCAGGTAGATCTACCAGGGATCGTACGGTGGGCCGCCGGTCAGGGGAGCTAACGGCTGAGATGACGCCTTTGGGTTTGTTCAATAGGATATAACGATATTCTTCTGGTTTGCGGATAGGGATTTGATCGACGGTAATTGTATCCAGATCAGGATCGGCTTTCATACCCAACGAGGCTAGTTCCCCGTTGACCGAGACTCGCTCTTCTTGAATGAGTTCCTCGCAGGCCCTTCGGGAACCAAAACCTGCCTGGGCGAGTATTTTTTGGAGGCGAATTTCCATAAGGGATAACAAATCGGTGGGTGCCCCTTCAGCGTCTTGAGGCTGCCAGGAGAGCTAACCTTTAAGCACCTTGGGATCGGTGGTATCCTGGATCTCTTCAAAGTCCAGAGGGGGAAGTTCATCGTAAGATGAAAGCCCAAAGTATTTCAAAAATTCGGGAGTGGTGCTGTAAAGAATTGGCCGTCCCGGCCCATCTGCCCTGCCAATATCATCAATCAATCCTTTGGTCAGCAAGGTTCTCAGAACTGCGTCGCTGTTGACTCCCCGTATGGAGTCCACTGCCGGCCTGGTGATGGGTTGCTGATAAGCGATGATCGACAGCGTTTCCAGGGCTGCTTGACTGAGTGTGCTGGTGGTTTCCAGATCTAACATCTTCTCGAGTACAGGTGCGGCTTCGGGAGCGGAAGTGATCTGGATCTTGTTCTTATGATACTGGAGCCGTATCCCACGTCCCTGGTAGGTGGTATCGATCTCATCCAGGGCTTTCTTAACCAATCGGGGAGTGGTTTCCAAAATATCCGCTATCTGCTCCGCGGAAAGGGGTTCAGGAGAGACAAAAAGGATCGCTTCTACGAGAGCGGTAATATCAAGGTCTTGCTTCTTTTCTGTCTGGGGTTTTTTATCTTCTGTCATGCTATAATCTGGTGGTAGAACCTCAGGAAGCAGTTCTTTTTTTCAATGAAATGGTTTGTGAATGCTGTCATGAGATTATACCATTTAAAGAAAATCCTTCTCTTTGTATGCGCCCTCCTGCTGCTTGGAACTGGCTGTAGTCCAGTCTCTTCCTCCCTGGAAGGGGGTCTGATCCAGGTTGAAATTGAATTTGATGGGGTTTATAAAGCGGTTGAGGTGCAGGAAGGCACAAGTGTGGGGGATGTCCTGGAAGCTGCTGGTATAACACTGGGTGGAAAAGACCGCGTCGACCCCCCCGCAGGCTATCCGGTAACCAGTGAATCCCAAATCAAAGTGATCAGAGTGGAAGAACTCATTGAGACAGAACAAGAGGTCATTCCCTTTGAAGTGATCCGACAGCCTACAGAGAACCTTCCTTCCGGTCAGGAGAAGCTGCTTCAGGCGGGGAAAAATGGTCTGCGAGAAATCGTATCCATCCGTGTCATTGAAAATGGCGAGGAAATTTCCCTCTCAGAGGTAAGCAGTATTGATCTGGAGGAGCCGGTTAACGAGATCATCCTTGTTGGGGTGCAATCTTCGATTGCCCCAGTGGATTTGCCCAGCCCCCTGGTTTATCTTTCCAATGGCAATGCCTGGTTGATGGAACAGTCAACGGCCAACCGCTCCCTGCTGGTCTCTACTGGGGACCTGGATGGCCGGGTCTTTTCTCTCTCTGAAAATCGTGATTGGCTGCTGTTCACTCGAGCTGAAGAAGATGAGGATCTGATCAATTCACTCTGGACAATCAATATCGAGTCTCCAGAGGACTCCCTGATCGAACTGGATACCTATAATATTATCCATTATGCAGGTTGGATGCCGGGGATTGAGCCCAGGTTCGCATTTTCCTCTGTAGAACCCCGTCTCTCTGCTCCCGGCTGGCAGGCCAATAATGACCTGAATTTTAAGATATTCAGCGAGAACGGCTGGACGTCTCTGGTAAATACCCTCCAGGAGACCAACTATGGCGGCGTGTATGGCTGGTGGGGGACAGATTTCCAGATCTCTCCGGATGGTGATTTTGTGGCCTATGCCAGCCCTGATCAGGTTGGTGTAATTACCTACGAAGACGCAGAAAAGACACCTTTCCTGGAATTAATACCTTATAAGACCCAGGGAGATTGGGCCTGGATGCCGGGGATTGATATCGGCCCGATGAGTAATGTGATCTTCACAGTCGACCACGATTCCCTGGAAGGCTCCCAGGCGTCAGAAGAATCCCCTGTGTTCGATCTGGTTGCCATTCCATTGACTGGGGGTGGTGTCAGGACTCTTGTGGAGAATGTAGGCATGTTTGCCTACCCTGTGACTTCCCCGGTAACCGCAAAACCTTCGGGAGAATCATCTTATCAGGTTGCCTATCTACAGGCGATCTTTCCGGAACAGAGCGCAACCAGTAATTACAGGGTAAGTGTGATGGACCGGGATGGATCCAACCAGGAAGCAATCTTCCCGCCGCAGGACCAGCCTGGCCTTCAGCCCTCGAATGGATGGGGAGCCTGGTCTCCGGTTCCGAACCCTGAAAATGGTTTCTATCCCCTGGCAGTGATCTATGAAGGAAATATCTGGATTCTAGAGCCGGAGACAGGTTTCGCATGGCAAGTGACGGGTGATGGACGGACCCACCGATTGGATTGGTAAACAAGGAGTAAAAAATGCGCGTTTTGGTGACTGGCGCTGCGGGATTTTTGGGCTCACACCTATGCGACCGCTTGATAGATGAAGGCCACCAGGTGATCGGGATGGATAATTTCATCACCGGCCGCCCGGAAAATATTGCCCATCTAGAGGGGGAATCGGAGTTCACTTTTCTTGAACATGATGTCTCAGAATACATCGATCTGCCAGGCGAGGGGTTAGATGCGGTGTTGCATTTTGCCTCACCTGCTTCCCCTAATCCTAAATCACCGTATGGTTATGTGAACCTGCCCATTCAGACCATGAAAGCAGGCGGTCTGGGAACGTTGAACTGCCTCGGTGTTTCCCGGGTATATCGAGCCCGTTTCTTGCTGGCATCTACCAGCGAAATCTATGGTGATCCCAAGGAGCACCCTCAATCAGAAACCTATTGGGGGCATGTAAACCCTGTCGGTGAGCGCTCAGTATATGATGAAGCGAAAAGATATGCGGAAGCATTAACAATGGCGTATCATCGCTTTCACGGGATCGATACCCGGATAGTGCGCATCTTCAATACCTACGGTCCCCGCATGCGGCTGGATGATGGCCGGGCTATTCCCAATTTTATCAATCAGGCACTGACTGGTCAGCCGCTGACCGTATTTGGGGATGGTTACCAGACCCGGAGTTTCTGTTATGTAGATGATCTGATAGAAGGTATCTACAGGCTGCTTCTTTCTGACGAGATCAACCCTGTCAATATCGGCAATCCAACTGAAAAGACCATTTTGGAACTAGCCGGAGCTATAAACAGCCTGATCGATAACCCTGTCGAGATCATCTATCTTCCGGATGAACGGGGAGAAGGAGATCCCCAGCGTCGAAAGCCTGATATCAGCCGCGCTCGGGAAATTCTTGAATGGGAGCCTTCTATCTCGTTAGAGGAAGGTTTGAAAAGAACCATGGCTTTTTATCGGGATGTTCTTTAACACGTTATGAAATTGAATTCGATCGTTACCAACCCCAAGGAAAGGGAAAGATTCCTCAAGTTCGCAGTGGTGGGAGCTTTTGGCGCACTGGTTGATTTTGGATCATTCCATTTATTGATGAGCATATTCGGTTTGCCAGCAGAATGGGCTCAGGCAGGATCATTCACGCTGGCGATCATCAGTAATTTCATCTGGAATCGTCTCTGGACCTACCCGGATTCACGCTCCAAACCCATTACGAATCAACTTGTGACCTTTTTCATTGTGAATATCGTCGGCCTGGGTATTCGCACACCGATCTTCACTGGGTTGGAAGGCCCGCTCCGGCGTTTATTTGATAGGATCGCCTTCCTGCCATTCGGCCTGGTGACCGCAGACCGGCTGGGCTACACCTTCGCCCTGGGTGTTGCTGTGGTGGTGGTCATGTTCTGGAATTTCTTCATCAACAGAGTCTGGACCTATAACGACGTGGATTAAAAAGACCTCGGAGGTTGGTTCAACCTCGGGACAACCTCGGAGGTCTATTCTCGAAACTCTCCAGGATTTCCAATAGATCCCCCGGCAGGCGGATCCTGACTTCCCTCTGAATCCACTCGGGTACTTCCCCGTAAAAGGCTTCCGCGATCCCGCCGGAGATGCATGCCTGTGTGTCGGCATCCCCGCCCAGGCTTACCGCCAGCCGCACAGCACTTTCATAGTCACTGGAATCCAGAAAAGCGATGATAGCTTCCGGAACCGATCCCTGGCAGGAGACGTCAAAGTGATACTCGGGTCGAATTTCGTCAATCGTCCGGTTAAGATCATAATCAAAATCTGCTTTGACCCTCTGGCGGATCTCCTCTTTCCCGGATCCTTTCCGGGCCAGGAGAATTGCCATAGCTACAGCCTGAGCGCCCTTGATCCCTTCGTGATGATTATGAGATACTTCCGCGCTGGCTTTGGCTTCCCTGAGGACCTCTTCTTCTGTGTCAAAGTAATATCCGATAGGGCTGACTCGCATGGCAGATCCATTGCCCCAGCTCTGGTAGGGTTTGAGCTCATCTTCAAAGAGCCAGTGGTAGAAATTTCCCCCGTAGCCGGCGTTGGGATATCGCCTGCCCAGGATCTTCATCTCCTGTCCATACCCGTTATTCCCCAGTAACCCCCGGGAAACAGCCAAGGACATCACCGTATCATCAGTAAACCTGGATTGTGGATGAAAAAGTTCGAACTCCACACTCTTGATAGGGTAGTGTTCATAAATGGAACCGATAATGTCTCCTGCCAGAGCACCGATCATATGGAATTTGTTCCTTTGTTTTATTCTATGCCGTCTTCTCATTATCCTAGACCAGATTAGTGGGAACATCAAGGGAATATTTTCCGGATTGAGTATAATGAAAGCAAATCGAAGAGGTTGTGATGGATGAAAAAGAGCTGCCATCTCTGGATGGCGAACCTGAACTGATCACTAGAGTCGGCTCTCTCCAGGAGCTGCTTGAAAAAGCGTCCGGCGTGCGGGCAGTGGTGGACCACGAAATGGAAGATGCCGGTCTGGCGGAAAATATCCCTTTCCCATTCCTGGCACTGGTGGGACAGAACCAGATGAAGCTGGCATTGCTCCTTTCACTGCTCAATCCCAATTTGGGAGGGGTATTATTGATCGGTCCTCGCGGAACTGGAAAGAGCACAGCGGTCCGAAGCCTGGTGGATCTGCTTCCTGAGGTCAGGCGCAGTCTGTGTTACTACGGCTGCCTGGAGGAAGACGTGGAATCTGGTGGTATTGACGCTGTATGTCCTGACTGCGCTAAAAAATTCGGCCAGGGTGATCCTCTCTCAAAAATGGAGGGAGTCCGCCTGGTTGAGCTGCCATTGAACGCTAACCTTGAAGATGTGGTTGGGGGACTGGATCCCCGGGCTCAGGCCCATTCCCGCCTGCGGTTGAAGCGGGGAATCCTTTCCCGGGCTGACCGCAACCTGCTCTATGTGGATGAGGTCAACCTGCTCAATGACCAGATCGTGGATGCCATTCTGGATGCTGCTTCTCAAGGGCAGTATACTGTACGTCGCGGAGCGATGTCTGCCACCTACCGGTCACAATTCTCGCTGATAGGCTCTATGAATCCCGAGGAGGGCAATCTCCGCCCTCAGATCATGGACCGCTTTGGTCTGCGAATCCTTGTGAAAGGCCTGGAAGAAAAAGACGACCGAATGGAAGCTTATCGCCGGACACGTGCATATAAAGAGAATAATCGGGCATTTTCTGCTCAATACGCCCCGGCAACCCGCCTGTTCAGGGAGGAGATCCAGGCCAGCCGTGAAAAACTGCCCACTGTGGAGCTACCAGAAGATGTGGCTGAAACCGGACTGGAACTGATCGAAAAACTTGAAGTGGATTCCCTGCGAGCCGAGATCACCCTCTTCGAGGCAGCCCGGGCTCATGCTGCTGCAGATGCCAGGGAACGAGTGACAGCCGAAGATTTGAGGATAGTTGCCCCCATGGCCTTACGGCTGCGCCGCTCAACCTATATCGATCAGTATATCGCTGACCAGACCTCCGAAACAGAGCTGCTGGATGAGGCAATCAATGAGTTGATTCCCCTGAATGAGGGTGACGAGGAAGATTAAAGTATGGGAAATCTATCAGTGATCGGCGGCAAAGCCAAGGGATTTAATCTTCAGTCTGTACCTGGAACTGGGACGCGCCCGGTTATGTCCAAGGTCAAGGCGGCGATATTTAATATTGTCTCACCTTATACTCTGGGCTCTACCTGGCTGGATCTATATGCCGGGACCGGCAGCGTGGGAATTGAAGCCCTCAGCCGCGGTGCCAGCATGGTCCGATTTGTGGATAATCAGAATGCGGCAGTCAAGACCATCAGGCATAATCTTGAGCACACAGGTTTATCTGACGGGGCAGAAGTTTGGCAAAAAAATGTTTTCACCTTGCTGAAAGAACCTGCGGACACCCGTTTTGATTTTGTGTATATCGCACCGCCCCAATTCAAAGACCTCTGGGCTCGGACCCTGTATGCCCTCGACCAGAATCCGGACTGGCTGCTGGATGACGGCTGGGTTCTAGCTCAGATCGACAAGGTCGAATATAAACCCCTCGATTTAGATAATCTGAAGGTTTTTGACCGCCGCACTTACGGCAGTACGGAATTGGTATTCTATATGGTTGATAATGGGGGCGCCTGATCATAACAGGAAGGATGCGGGATCCTGAAGCCTCGGAACTTGATTGCTCTTACGAAGTCAGGATCCCGCATCCTATTTAACAAATTCCACAACCAGCTTGTCGTTCTCATCGTAGTAATAGCGGGCTGAGAAGGGTGGGTCCCCCGGTTTTCCTTTTAGTACTTTGGGCAGCAGGATAGGTAGATCATCTACTAAGTTCTTCTCCCCGATCTCATCAAACGGTACCCATTCCAGCTCCCCTTCCTCTGAAGGTAGGGTTTCACCTTTATTACTGATCCCCTTCATTACATAGAGACCGATGCCTACCTGCTGACCGGTATTCACCGTCACGGTGCCGATCAACCAAAGGCTATCAGGAACCAGGCCAGTTTCTTCGGCAAGTTCCCGCCTGGCAGCACTCAGCACATCTTCCCCCTGCTCGATATGTCCGCCAACACCGTTATAATAACCTCCCCAAATGCGTTTATGGGGAGCTCCTTTCAAGAGCAGCACTGATTCCCCGCGAATGATGAAGATCAGAGTGCGAGGAATCAGTTGATATCGTCCAGAATCTACCCCTTGATCGGTGACAGGCATATCAATCTGCTAGATCTGAGGTGTCTTCCGCTTCTTTACCACCCCGTAAATAATCATCCAATCTGGCTGAGGTTTGAACTGGCCGGATGTGTTTTTCCACATAGGGGCGAGTATCTGCCATGCCCAGGCGGTCGAAAAGATCCCTGAATTGGACATCCCAGGCTGCTTTCACCCTGTCAAGGTGATTGGGTTCCATATTCCAGATAGCTTCTTTGAATATGCCCAGAGCCCGTTTGCGGGATGTGTAATAGAATTGCTCATCCGTTTGGCCTTCTTTGCGCTCGTTGGCATGATTCTCAGCCAGGTAGGCATAAATCTCATCTCGAAGGGTGTCCGGCATCGAATCATAGAGAATGTTCTGGAAATTTGTTGCTAGATGGACTTCCAGGGTCTCATATTCCGGGAATTTGCTGAAGGCGGTTTCTGGTAGGGTAGAGGCCCCATGTTGAACTGCACCACCCAGCCCATAACTTTCCCGGGCAACCTTGCCTAGGTGTTTGAGCAAATCAAAATCCACAGCAACTTTTTTGATGGTGCCGTCAGGGAGTACAACACCACCATGGGACGTGCCAGTGAGGACGGATATCTTGCTCAATCCGACTGCTCCCGGAGCGGTCTTTTCCAGGTCAACCTTGAGGTTGTCGAGATAAGCACGCAGTTCTTCCTCAGTGGAGTTTTCCTCACCAACTTCTCCGATCTCGCCACCGATTGACACAGTGATCCCTTCCGGTTCGAGGTCGCGGATATATTTCGTGAAGAACGCAGTCAGTTCCGAGTTGAGGACCTGCTGCTGAACGACATCTTCCACACTGAGATCCACCAGGGTAGAAGCATCAACATCGATGTTGAAGAAACCTGCCTGAATAGCATCTCGGGTGAGGTCTTTTAGGGCCTGGATCTCGCTATCTGGATCCTTTTGATACCGTCCGGCAGAGATCTGGTAGTGATCGCCCTGGATAAAAACCGGGCCTTTATAACCAGCAGAAATTGCTGCACCGAGGATGTTGGCAGCGTATTCCGAAGGGGATTGATCTGTATAGCCTGTTTCTGAACGGGCAATTTCGAATATGAAGGCGCCGGCATTCACTTCCTGGGCGATGTTGAATATGATCTCAGCCGCATAAAATGTCAAACTGCGTAAGTTTATAGCTGGTACTGTAAATGTATTAGGCACTTCGCCCCGACCACGCGCAAGATACAGGTCATGGATGGATTGGGGATAAACACCTGCTTCGGCAGCGATCCTGCGTATCAGGTATTGGGCTGATTGTCGGGTCCCTTCGTCTTTGTCAAGAACGGCTTTTTTGACCAGATCCACGATCTTGAACTGGAGTACTTTCTCTTCAAGAATGAAGACTTCTTCCCTCTCTAGTTTGACGGATCCATCCAGTAGATCGATTAAGTGTGCTACATTTGCTTGAGACATCTTTTCTCCTTCTGCGTATATTAATACAAATACATTATAAACCGTCAGATACTCAAGGCAAGGGATGGTAGAATTCCAGCGGGAAATCATCAGCTGTGTACCTATCAGAATTCTGTAAATAAGGGATCTCCAAGAATGAGCGAGTTGGAAATTCATGTATAATGGTTCCAAGTAGTGCTTTTTTTCCAGAGGAGGAAAAATGACCGATTTTCAGGGCCAGATTGAAGAAGGAAGGGGAAAGTTAAAAGAATTGCTCGCCAAGATCCCAGGTTTTAAGGGATATATTGAAATGGAAGACCGCCGAACGGCAGACAAGATGGTCAGGGATGTTGTCGCTGACCGTTATCAGGAAGTGCTGGACCGTCTGACAGGGGTCATGAGTGAATTTGTGGATCGTGGCGATCTTGAGTATTTGGACAAGCTGGAAGGTGTAGCAGTCAAGATCCGCACTTTTATCGACAAGATCCGACATGCGGTTTACGGCTACAGCGGATTTTTTGATGCCATCAGGATTGAAGAGGTCAAGCTGGAGAAACTTTACAGCTATGACCAGGCTTTGCTGGATGGTATCGATGGCATCTCGGAGACCTTAACCGGCTTGGCATCCGCAGTGGAATCCGACCAGATAAAAACCTTGATCGCTACCTTGACACAACAAGCAGCAGATATGGTCATCAAAGCGGATAAACGAGTGGAGGAGATCACCAGGGAAGAAGATCTTCCCGACCCTCAGTAATCTAGAGAACCAGGAGGAGAGAACTAAATGGCTAGAGTATTTGATGTAATTGAATATCCAAATGAGATGGAGGATGAGTTAATCCACCGTTTCCCTGAGGGGGAGTCGGGAGATTTCAGGATCGGTTCCCAGGTGATTGTCAGGGAATCCCAGACCGCTGTTTTCTTCCGGGATGGTAAAGCCCTGGATGTATTTGGACCTGGAAGGCATACGATCACTACAGCCAATATCCCGCTGTTGATCGATCTGGTTAAAAAGGTATTTGATGATAAGACTCCCTTCCCGGCGGAGGTCTATTTTGTCTCCCGGCGTGAGTTCCCTGATGAAAAATGGGGCACTCCACAACCAATCATTGTCAGGAATCCCGGCATGGGACTGGGCGTGGCCCTTTTGAAAGGTTTTGGAACTTACGGCTACCAGATCAGTGACCCGCAACAGTTTGTCACCCAACTGGTTGGCGCACAGGGAATGTTCCGAACTGCAGATATCGAAACCCGCCTCCGTCATATCCTGTTGACCGCCTTGTCGGATCTCCTGGGAGAGACTGCCAAAGAGAATGACATCACCAATCTGGTTAGTCTGCAGAGTGAGCTCAGTGCAGGTGTGAGGGCAAAAACCAGTGACCAGTTTAAAGCCCTGGGCCTGGAATTGAAAACCTTCCTGATCGCCAACCTGCGGCCATCAGAACAGTCGGTCCAGGAACTGCGGGATATGGGTGTACTGGATATGGAAACCTATACTCGCCTGCAGGCTGCTGATGCGCTGCTGGAAGCAGCCCAGAATCCCAGCGGGGGCGCTGGTCTGACCGCGGGCATCGGTGCGGGAATAGGCGTAGGAAATATCCTGAATCAATCCCTCCAGGGCATGACAGGTGGTGGAGCTCCGACTGCAGGAGTTGGGGGAATGCCTGATGTGATGAGTCCTGCCGAGGCCGCAGTCTTCCTGAAGGTATCAGAGGAAGATGTCCTGGCAGCGCTGGAAGCAGGAGATCTGAAAGGGAAGAAGTTAGGGAATGCTTATCGGATCAGCAAGGATGCCCTGATGACTTTCCTGAACAGCTGAATCCGTATTGAATAACAATAGAACAGCCTGATGTGAACATCAGGCTGTTTTCTTTTTAGGATGCAGGATCTTGAAAAAACCGAATGATGGGGGATCTTGTTGAATAAGAAGGATGCGGGATCCTGTATTCTCAGTGTTGGAAAAAAATACCAGTGCAGGATCCCGCATCCCATGTGTTAAGCAGGATACTGAATCCTATGATCAAATGATGGATTTCAGCCCCAAGTAATCCTGGATGGTTTTTATTTGATGTGTAGAGAGGTTATATTCGCCCTTGGCTTCTTTGCGGATGAGTTTTTTGAGCTGGCGGGCATGCAGGGTGGGTATTGGCGCATTCTCCCCTTCAATGACAGCTTTTTCATTTGAAAAGACCAGGGCAGATCTAATTTCCGGGACTTCAAACTCAGGGATTTTCCCTAATGCTTTCTTAAGCCGCTTGCGGTTGCTCTCGATATCCTGATCGGGCCTGCCTATATTATCTTGCGCGAAAATCCTCAGATAGAGGTTTCCACCCATCTTCTTCCAGCGCCCCCTTTTTTCGTCGTAGATGATTCTTCCATGTTGAGGGTACGAGTAGAGTACCCAGAGTCCAGCTGGACCGACCAGAAGATGATCCACAGGGCTTTGGAAGTGGTACAGGGCATACTGGTCATCCAGACCTTTTAAGGCTGCGTCGAGTTCTTCATCCGGCCTGGGTGATCTGGTAAACCGGGCAGTGTAAAAAATACCCACCTGGGACAGGGTAAAGCCAAGTATCAGGGCAGCCAGAGATACACCTATCAATTCCTGGTATTTGAAGCTGACATACATGCCCAGGCCCAGAATGATGATTGCTAGGATCCCGCTGATACTGCCGATTCTTTTATTGCGCTTGATCAGGCGCTCATTGCGTACGATGATCATTCAGGCTGCCTCCTCTCATCTTAGCTCGGATTGTATGGCTTCTTTCAGGCTGGCCAGCAAACCTGCGTCGACTGCATGCTTGGCACGCTTGATAGAATTGACCAGTGCCAGCGCATCTGATCGGCCGTGCCCTACGAAGACCAGACCGTCTATCCCTAGCAGGGGGGCGGCTCCGATCTGGCGGGGATCCATCAGCTTCCTGAGATTCTTGAAAGCGGGCATGGCCAAGCCTGCGCCGATTTTGGTCCGCAGGCTGCCCATAAGTTCTTCTTTCATAACATCCAGCAGGAGCTTGGAGACTGCTTCACTGGTTTTGATGAGCACATTACCGGTAAAGCCATCCTGGACAACCACGTCCACTTCACCGCCAAAGAGCTCCTTGGGTTCCACATTACCGATAAAGTTCAGGCTGCTTTCTTTAAAAAGGGGGAAGGTTTCCTTGACCAGGCTATTTCCCTTGCCTTCCTCCTCGCCATTGGAAAGCAAGCCCACCCGGGGATTTTTTATACCCAGGACCTTTTCCGCGTAGATCGATCCCATGATCCCGAACTGGAGCAGGAAGAGCGGTTTGCAGTCGGCGTTGGCACCAATATCAACTGTAATGGAAAAACCCTGCCTGGTAGGCAGCACAGTAGTAAGAGCCGGGCGCTTCACACCGGGAATGCGACCCAGGCGGAACAGGCCGTTGGCCATTGCTCCTCCTGTGTTGCCGGCTGTGACAAAAGCGTCCGCAGTCCCATCCTTGATCAGGTCCATTCCCACAGCCATGGAATTATCAGCTTTTTGGCGGGCATTGCGAGCTGGTTTGTCTCCCATTTCGAGGATTTCCGGAGCATGGATCAGCACAACCCGGGGGTCTGGCTTATGTTCAGCCATCAAGGGGATCAATCTTTCCTCTTGTCCCACAAGGAGGATCTTGGTATCTAAAAGGTCGGCGGCTTGAAATGCAGCTGCTACTTCCGGTGCCGGGTAATTATCGCTTCCCATCGCGTCGAGGACAATCGGCATGGTCTCACTCCTTTCGAAACTTCAGTTGTCTTGACAAGGTTCTCTGGAAGATTATAATACCACTGCCACCCGGAGGAGTGAAGGAAAGCGGTGGCAGGAATTAAAGCGCTGGTGCTGGAACTGGCAGACAGGTATGGTTGAGGGCCATATGCCCCTAGGGCGTGCGGGTTCGATTCCCGCCCAGCGCACAAAAAAACCGCCTAAGGCGGTTTTTGGTTTTAAGGTGGGATTATGTGTGCAATACACAATAACGGATCCCTCTCCCGGTCAAATCCTAATAGGGTTATACCTCGTCTTTTTTTAGTGTGCTGAATTTAAAGGGCAGGTACAGGGGGCAGAATGATACCAGGCTGGTCAGGATAAACACGATTCCCAGAACCAGCAGGATGATTCCCAATACCCCTGTGACGGTTCCGCTGATATACAGGTAGCCAAAAAGTATAGCTGCCACAATCCGGAGGATCCGGTCGGTAAGGCCCATGTTCTTATTGAATTTCATAGTCTTTCTCCTCTTCTATGCTGTGATTGGATTCAATCATCTGATAGGTTGATATTAGCACATCTTACCTCAAATTAGATCGTTTCCCGTTCGGATTTGGACTGATTTCTCGTGTAAAATATGGATATTGGGGGTGTTCCATCTCGTTTTGAAATCAGATCCTGCCGTTATTTCCTCACCGGAACCCTAGACCTTCGGTGAAAGGATTGACCATGTTCCCCCATCTGCCTGGCATCTACAATTTGACCAATCCCGATTTCATTGAGGCTAACCGCCAAGGCGAGATCTCCCCGGAACAGGCAGCCCTGTTGGGCCCTGCTGGGTCAAAATTCATGAAGAGATTCCAGCGAGGCTCCAGGCTCAGCGGGATCGCAGTGATCCTGGTTTTGGTATTCTTCCTGGTAGTCCAGGCATTAGGGATCGAGATCTCAACCCCCCTGGTTCTAGCTGCTTTTGGCCTGACGCTGGTGATCCTGGCTGTCCAGATCGGAGGGCGCTGGGCCAGAGCGAAGCGGCAAACTTCCCTACTTATCCAGGACCTGGCGCGGGGCTTGATCCAAAGTGGAGCAGGTAGTCTTCAATTTGGAAAGGATTCCTACCTGATTGTGGTAGGTGACCGGGAACTGCAGCTGCCCCTAGGAAGCAAAGAAGGATTATCCCCCGGGATTTCCTATAATATCTACTACCTGCCTGAGTCCGGGGTTGTGCTCTCGGCAGAACCAGTTGAGGAGTGATAGATATGACCCAAGACGGATTGACGGCCATTTTGGCAGAGGCCAACGGATATATTCTTTCTTCCCTGACTGCAAATCAGCAGGGGGAGCTGACCCGGGAACAGGTTCCCCGCCTGTATGGGCAGTTGATCAGCCCTTTGATCTTTGTGTTTTTTCCGGGTGGCTTCTTGGCATATCAATTGTATAAACAGGGCGTTTTTAAGGGGGGCTCTCTCCCTGAGATCTTTACCAGCTTGCATACATCAACCTTGGTGATAGGGGGAATCCTGGCAGCACTCGCAGTTTGGGGACTGGTCTTACTGGTCAGAACTGTGTTGGATATCGTGGGAGGGCAGGTAGCATCTGTGGAAGATGTTGGTTATAGGCAGATCAAAACTTCAACTGATGATGATGGATCAAGATCCACACAGCTGTACTACAGGATCGGCGGCTTCAAGTTCAGGGTCCAGCAGCGGGGATTCAACGCCTTCGAGGATGGACTCACATACAGGGCCTACTTCACACCTAGAAGGAAGGTCTTGATGAACATCGAGGTGGTGGATTAAGGATTTTTTATTGAGTTAATTATATGGGCGACCAGTTTATCTTGAGCGGCTGCTGCGAAACAGCAGACAGACGAAGTGTGTCGCCCTTTAGTTTTTTAATAAGGATGTGTTATCCTCTCAACTTGTTAGGATGCAGGATCCACAAACCTGATTTGTCCTGCAATTCCAGATTATCAGGATCCTGCATCCTGCTTGTTAAGGGATTCTGCATCCTTAGATAAGATCGGGTGCCCAAACCTGATTAAAAAAGGCGCTGTGGCGGGCCATTTCAGGATAAGCGACTGTGTCGGCAATGCACGTCGGGCACCAATGGCCAGCTTTGAGGATCAAATTGAGGCTGGCAGAGAACTCATGGACAGCATGGCAGCGCCAATTCAGAGGGGAACGCCAGTCAGCGGGGTTGATCTTCCCGGAAAGCAGTTTCCCGCCCCGATAGAGAGCAGCCTCGCGTATCGCAGTGATGGTTAAGCGCTCTTTTTCATCGTATCCGTGGTTCAGGGAAAGAGGATCTTCCGGTGGCCGGGTTATGGGAATGTCCTCCCAGCTGCCGATATTCTTCCAGCGTTTAAGAGATCCAAAATAAGCTTTTATGTGTGCTAGATCCCCCTGGGCCATCCAGGAGAGAGTGCCCCGCGGGCCGCGGGCAACACTCTCAAATTTCTTCCGGACCAGTTTAGGGATGGCGCTTCCCAGTTTGATATACCAGGGTACTTCCTGCGACTGCTCCTGGAGATATGCTTCAAAAGTTTGGTTGCGAAACGGCACTAGCTTCTCCAACCTGTCTGAGTCACTGAACCAAATGCCGTGAAAGTTTTTCAAGGCGAACCAGCGGGGATCAAGCACTTCCCGGTAATCAGCCACGCCAGTGGCGCCTAACATCTTGTCTAATAACTCCAGGTTAGTGAGGCGATTAGGATCCCCACCACCAATATTATAGATATTTTCCCAGAATGAGTTTGGCACATCATCCTCGCAGATATTGGCTAACAGTGTTCCGGAATCCCTGGGAGTGATCCATTCCAGCACCCCGTCCAGGGTGATATGGAAAGTGATCGGATCCAGGGGTTCGGCAGCCGCCATGCGAGCGATGCCGGTTTGGCGCAGGGAGACCCAGTTCTTGAGGCCGGAATCGATGATCACCTGTTCCGCGACGGTTTTGCTGAGAGCATAGACATCAAAAGTGCTTAGCTTGATAGGATCGCCTACCCGCCCCCAGTGGACGGGAACAGGCCGGTTACCGTATTGGGCCATGGTGCCAATATAAACAAGCTTGACCCGGTCGGGATCGGGCTGAGCCTTGATGGCTCTGACGATATTCTGGGCGGCACCGACGTTAACTTTCATGGTCAGTTCAGGCCGGGTATCAGCAAAAGGAGATACTATCCCTCCCACATGGAGGACGATATCTGTCCCGCCAATGGCGGCAAGTACATCGTTATAATTGGTCAAGTCTCCCCAGAGCACAGACAGGCCCCGTTTTTGGAAAGGAGCGAGTATCTTGCGATCGCGGGGAGTATCAAGGGCCAGGGCTGTGACCTGGAATCGGTCCAGGCGTTGGAATAGCTCTGCCAGAGTGGCCTGGCCCATATTGCCGGAGGCGCCGGTAAGTAATACAGTTTTTCGGGAAAGTGGCATAGTTTCAGCAGGATCGCTTAATGATCAGTAATCAGATTTGATGTACATTGATTATCTAGGGAAGGGGGAGAAAGGACAATCGGGGGGAGGTGTGTGGTGACAGAAATGATGACAGGAGTCATCCCCCAGGATGGTATTTGTGATTGGATTAATGGAATCAAAGATTGAAGATTGAAAATTGAAAATAATAAATTCAAGATTGGTATAAAGAGTGAAATGATCAGGGATTAGTAACTATTCCCGCGCAGGAGTGCTTAGCTTGGTCGGGTCTGGGTGGATTGAGGAGGTGCAGATCCTGGTCTGGTAATCGTAAGTAAATATTCCCAGGAAGTTTTGAGCCCCTTACGCGCCCCCAGCAGGCTCTCAATCACCCAGTCACATAGTTCCAGTTCCCTGAGTGGGGGCTCTCGAGGTATAAGCAGGGCCGCAGCCGAAAGGGCGGAATAAAGGAAAGTAACCGTCAGCCAGTTCCTGGCAGCTGGGTTTCTACGGGAAAACCAGCGGGATGGCCATGAGGGTATCCCCTACCAGGTTAACCAGGATGTGCCCGATGATCCCGATCCAGATATTCTTTTTCCACCACACCGCATAATACATGGGCAGCATGGCGACGATCCGGACCAGCACCAGCCAGGGGGACCAGATATGGTAGGAGGCAAATAAGATGATCCCGATCAGGGGAGTCCACCACCCCAGATTCGGCATGCGGGGCAGCAAGTAACCCCGGAAATAGAGCTCTTCTAACAGAGGGCCTAGAAAAGTGGCAAAAAGGATGCCCAGGACCCAGGTGGCGATCACGACAGGCCTGGAATAAGCTCCTGCGGTCAGGTAATAACCCAGGTCGAGCCATTCCGGCAGCCGGGTAAAAAAGGTTTTTTGGAGAGGGTCGACCAGTGCTGCCCGGGCAACCAGGAAGACCAGGAAAGTCCAGATTACCGAGCCGACGATCAAAAGGGCCATCTGCCAGGCGGGGACTGGCTCCAGGAATCGAATCACTTCCCGGAAGTGGGTTGAGCGCCTGGCTTTTTTCTCTCGCAGCAGGGGGATGACGATGAAAAGGGGAAAGAGGACCAGCACAGTAGCCGCGTAAAAACCCAGCATGGCAGGTAAACCATTCTTGTGAAAGAAGGTTCCCAGGAAGACGAATGCCAGTGCGGTCAGCAGTCCTGGCAGCAGGTGGAGAAGGATTTGTTGGGGCAGGTGGATGTGATCTTTCAACTTGATCTCCTATAAATTGATATTCTTGGTTAACTCGCCAGTAAGAAGTGGGCGATTTCATCGAGGGTAACCCGAGATTCCCGGAAGGGGAATATGGGCCAGGCATGGATCAGGCCTTCACCGATCTTCCACTCTACTCGCGTAGCCCTGGACCTTTCGATCTTATCAATAAGGGACATGCAGTCCGGGTAGAAAACTTCCTCACTCCCAAAGATTAACATGATTTCTCCCAGGTCGTTTAGATCACCATAAAGGGGAGAAAGCAGGGGATCTTTAAGGTCATGATTTCCCGAGTAGAGCAAAGCTGCATGTTTTAGCCCTTCCAGAGGGAGGATCTGCTCTCGAATATCATATGCAGGTAGATCCGGATGGCTCATGCTCAGATCCAACCAGGGTGAGATCAGGACTGTTCTGCCAGGCAAAGGACTGGATCCCTGATCCCGAAGGGTCTGGAGGAACGCCAGGGCCAAACCGCCTCCTGCTGAGTCGCCCATCAGGCAGAATTCCTGGTCAGGAAATCTACCTAACAGCTCGAGATAGGCTTTATGGGCCAGGTCGTGGGTGACCTTGAAGGTATGTTCCGGGCTTTTTGGATAATCGATCAACGTGACTGACAGCCCATATTTGCTCACCAGCTTCTCGGCGAATTGGCGGTGAAAGGTTGTCGCTTCCAGCAGATAGGCTCCGCCGGGGAGGTAGATCACATGTTTTGCCCCAGGGGTTTTCCCGGGAATGGTCAAGAGCCGAAATCCACCTACCACCCAGGCTTCTGGTTTAAGGGACCTATTGACCTTTTGAGGGTCCAGCGACCTGGTTCCGCGGGGAGGATTCAGGAATAGGCGCATTACCTGCTGTCTGGCTCTGGCAAACTTTAAGACCCTGAGGATGAAATTGGGATCCTGGCTCATATATTGCCCTCACTATACATCTGAGTATTGTACACCCTGCGGTAGGTGGTAGTGACATGAACAGAAAGGGTAAAGTGGATGCAGGTCTCCTGACCTTAAAGTCTCCGAAGTTGACAAATCCCAATAGTTCGGATTGACACGAACATATGTTAATGATAACATATGTTCGTAATAACCTAATGGGAAGGAGTATAATATGTCCATCAAATATGTCATTCTAGGTTTCATCAACTGGCAGGCGATGACCGGGTATGATCTCAAGAAGATCATTGCCGCATCGGAAACCCTTCCCTGGTCTGCGAATAATAACCAGATTTACCGGGCCCTGGTCCAGCTTCATGAGGATAAATGGGTCACAAAAACTATTGAGGACCAGGAGGGAGCTCCAGATCGCCATATTTATCAGATTACAGAAATTGGGCAGGGTGCACTGAAAGATTGGGTCCAGACACCTCCAGGACCCCCTCAGAGCAAAAAAGAATTCCTGCACCAGCTGATGTGGGCTGACTGCCTGACCGGAGAGCAGATCGATCTATTGCTCGCCAATTATCTGGATGAGGTTAATAATAAGGTCTTTTTACTGAGGGTCCAGGCTGACCGCAAACTGGACCAGCCAGGCCGCAGTAAGCGCGAAGTTTTTCTGTGGGAGAAGATCTATCAGAACTGGATCCAGCAGTACGAGACTGAAGGGAGCTGGGTTCGTGAGACTCGGCGAGAATTGGCTTTACGAGCTGACCGCTGGTAGTGAGTCTCGATGGATAACAGGGACCCTGGGGGTGATCCCTGTTTTTTTCCTCGGCAGGGATGATCCACCATAACAGGAACCAGCTGATTGTTTCATTTAGAGATAAGTCACCGCTCCCCAGATAGTCAGGATAAGGGCGATTAGGAGGAGCCAGATCCAGCGCAGGTCTGCGGGAAGGGGTTCGGGGCCAGGACCCTCCACTGGATCAAAGCCAAAGACATAAAGCCGATCGCGTTTGGTTATCATATCTTCCAGGTCATACTGGATGCCATAGGACTCTAACCAGGGTTTGAAGTGGGAATCCCCCCCGGTGAGAAACATTTCCTCAGCCACCAAAGAGAACTCCTCCTGATCCTGGACCCGGTGAGCCCGGGCGGTATAACCCTTTCGCCCAACCTGGACAGTAACCTGAGGGTTTGCCAGGATATTCTTGACCCAATCTGAGCGCTTCCCCCAACCAGAACATACATAATCCTTGCCGCCAACTGAGGCGCAGCTCAGCATATTATGCCTGGGGAGTCCGCTTTTCCAACCCAGGGTAGTGAGAGCCAGCATTCTGCTGCCTCTCAGCTTGGGATGACTTAACAGCGGACCCATCCCGGTCCGCCACAATAGAAGGGGGGTCTTATATAACAGGTGGTTGAAAGTGCCTTTTTTGGGGTAAGCCATTGATCCGGTGGTTTTTTGATTGATCTGAGCCATATTATCCTCCTGAAGTGATGAGGAATAATCTTCAATTATTAATCTTCAATCTTCAATCGTTGCTTGAGTTCCTCGAGAGGATAGCGATTATTTTCTCCCTTCAGATGTTCAGTGTATTTCTACCTGGAATCATCCTCTGGATTTTATCGATCGGAAATGGTTTGCCATGTCCTGGATAGATGGTCTTTGCTCCCTGGTCCAGGAGGAGAGTCCAGCTCTTCCAGAGCTGATCGAGATCATCGGCAAATATGGGATGGTTCGGGCTCAACCGGAAAGGTGGGGCATTATGGGTCATGCAGCCGACAAAAGCATCACCATTGTCCAGCAAAACACTTAGAGATCCCTGAGTATGCCCGGGTGTGTAGAGAATCCTTCCCGGAATACCGTAAGCTTCCAGGGGCATTCCCTCATCGCCTATTACCAGATCTGGCTCGATGCCAGGATAATGGAGAGTTTTTCCCATCGGCTTCAGCAGGGCGAATCCTATCTTGCCCAGGGTTGAAGCGGGTGTTGGCAGGGAGGAAATTCCCGTAGTGAGCATTTCCTTTTCTGTATGATGAATAGCGACACTTGCGCCAGTCAGTTCTTTAACTCCTGCAGCTGCACCGGCGTGATCAAAATGAGCATGGGTGATGATCACCAGGTTGACATCACCGGGATCAATGGGGATGGAATTGAACCAGGTTTTAATCGTAGGCAAGGAAATGGATGGTCCGACATCGACCATGATTACCCCCTCAGCTTTGATCAAGTATATGTAATTTATGCCCAATCGTTTTTGATAGATTTCTACTGCCATCAATTCCTCCAGATGGGATTGGATTTCAGGAAAACCTGACGGATAATGAGATATGGGAAAATGCTATTTATAAAGATCAAAGACCAGGAAGTGGCACATGCGCAGATCATCCTCAAAATGGGTATCCTTGTGGATCGCTTCCGGGCTTGGGGCAGGTTCGATCAGGTCCTGGATGATAAATCCAGCCTCGGTGATGGCCCGGTAGTAGCTGCTCAATGTGCGGTGGAAACCAATCGGATTGTCTTCCGATTCCGGGTCCAACCTCATCTCAACCGGTCGCTCGTCAAAGTAGTTATCTATCTTCCAGTGCAGCTTCTTTCCTTCCTCATCCCGGACCCAGCCCCCATCCGAAGTAAAGCAGGGATGAGTGAAGGCCAAAAAGAGCCTTCCCGCAGGCCTCAGGACCCGGTGCAGTTCCTGCAGGGCAGCCTGGTACTCCGGCACGTCTTGCAGGGCCAGCAGTGAGACGATCAAGTCAAAACTGGATTCTTTGATAGGGTCGAGTCTTGCCAGATTGAGGTGGTTGTAAACAACTCCGAGGTCGTTTGGGGTGCGCTCCCGGGCAATTTCCAGCAGCTTTTTTGAATAATCGATGCCTGTCACCCGGGCGCCGCACTCGGCCATCAGCCGGCTCAGAAAACCTTCCCCGCAGCCGGCATCCAGGACCTCCAGGCCCCTGATCTCCCCCAGCCATTCCAGAACCCGGGGAGTGAGCAGGACTTCCTTATTCCGGTCCCCCCAGCGGCCGCAGTTCGCGGCAATTTTTTCCGCGTTTAGATCCCATCCCTGAATGACTTCTTCAGCTGAAAGGTTCGCCATCGCCTGGCTCCTTTTCGTGTGGAAATAATCATGATCTATCAGATTATTATAAACCGCTCGGGGTCTTTCCTTTCATATAGAAGGGAGGGGTCAGGTTTCACTTTTCTGGATAAAAAAATTGATAACCAGCTCCGACCTTCCCGTCTCAGTTTAATTATCGAGGCTGGGCAGGAATCCCTCCAGGTCTTTGATGAAACTCAAGACCCGGCTCTCGATCTCCGCAGTCAATCCTTTCAGGTCGCTGAAATCCGGGTCCTCGACAATGATATGGTCAAGGATGGCATCCACCCCCTTGCCCTGGGGAGTGAGGTGGTAGCGATCCCAACCACTGGCATGGATCTGGTTCCAAACCTTGGCCTGGATCTGTTTATTTCGGGCTGCCAGCCAGACTTCAAAGCGGAAATCCACGTGAGGAAATACAACGGCGATCTTCAGCTGTCTAGACTCCAGGAAATCCGGCACGATAGCGAAGTAAGTCATGTCCATATAACCGTAGTAGATATTCCCGGGAACTGAGAAATCTGGATGTTCTTTTTCGAAGTAGGTTCGCAGCTCCCCGAAATAAGCCATCAATCCCTGGTAGGCTTGGATGATGTGGCCTTCCTGGAGTTGGCCTTTGTAAATCTGCATGGATTCGGTAAGGGAGTTCATATAAAATTCCTTTCTTCTACCTGGTCTCTATCTCCGAATGGGGAGGGGAAAGGGAACTAATTCCGGCCTGTAGGCTTTCAATACTCGCAGAGCTCGCAGGGTGTTCCAGCGACTGGGGCCGCCGGTCTTTTCCATCTCGAAATGGACCTGTCCCTGGTGTTTTGCCTGGACTGGCCAGGTTCCGTCTGGCCGGCGTTTATTGACCAGCACATCCAGGGCATCATCCATCCGGGAATCATAAACTGCACCCACATCCTGGAAATGGCATAAAGCTCGCAGAATATCATATCGCCAGCGGGAAGGGTAGGAGATCATAAGGAATCTCTTGTCAATGATCTCGCCTGTGCGATGGGAGCGGAAGAGCTGGTGTTGAAGCAGGAATTCTCTGGCTTTCTCCGCCGTGGCCAGCAGGGGTTGGATCATATAGGTATAGCCATTTGCATAGTATTCCTGGATCCCTTCCAGGACTGAAATTGTAGTATGAACTGAGCTGTGGACCACAGTGAACCGGTTAGCTTCGCAGTTGAATCCGCCATCGGGCAGCTGGTCCTGCAAGAGCTGGTCAATGATCGACTGCAAATCCACTTCCGGGGCACCAAAGTATGAGGCATAGTTCAGGAACATGCCGTTTACACAGAGATCGCTTTGAATGGTTGCCGGGCTGAGCATGATCCCACCGTCCGGCGCTTTGAGATTGGCCAGAACCTGTGTAATCGATTCCCGGATCTGAGGTTGATCGGGTGAGATAGCCAGATTCTTCAGGTCCAGCAGGGTATAGTGGGTCGAGATCCACTTGGGCTGGTAAAAACGGTCGCCCCAATGTCCTTCGGGTTTACGCTGGCTCAGGTAGCGGGCACCCCAACCTTCGCGGGCTATCCTTTCCTGAAGATCGGGCCGTTGGTTCCCCAGCAGATCCCGGCAGGTCTGATACTGGATGGAAACATCACCTTCCAGCAGCCAGGAGATCAGTGGATCTGGAATTGAAGTTGTGGTTCTTTGATTCATAATGATGGCAGGCTTGGATTGGAGTTATAAAGTTATTATAACGGATAGTCAGGGGTGGCAGGACCAGGCAGATGAGCTCAGGATTATTGGCTGCCTTGTAATGATTTTCCCCCTGAAAGGCTATTGTGCTGCATCTGGGTTAATCTGCCTGGCACCAGCTCAGTCCTGGTTGAAGTCCCCTAATTCAACATAAAACCAATCATCTCCAGTCAGGGCGTAAAAGGCTACCATGTTCTCAGCCGGGATTGGATTCAGGGAAGATGCGCTGCAGCAACCGTAGTGAAGTATTTCGTCATACGGCAGGTTTGTTTCCTTCCCATCATAGCTGTACCCCAGCCCATCTTCCCGCTGGTAGAAATAGAAAGGTTTACCCCCCAGCAGTTGGAACCCAAAGGCATCCTGATAATTGAGGGATTCATTTAGCAGCTCTCCGTCCAGGTAGATCCGACCCTGCCAGTTTTCTTCATCCGCGTAAAGGACCTCTAAAGACCAGTGGTCTGAATAGCTCCACAAGCCCTGGAGGGGCAAAGCCGGGGAGGGCAGGCCCGCATCCACGCTGAAGATCTCCTCATCTCCCCTAAGTAAGGTTGCGATTTGACGGAATGCTTCCGTGGTGGAAGTGCTCAGGACCGCGGTCAGCTCCTGGCCGGGCCCAAGAGAGTTCGTTCTGGGATAGAAGTCTCCGTCTTCCTGATAATAATTGTTGTAGACGGTTCGCTCCCGTTCCTCCTGGTGTTTCTCGATCACCTCCTCCTGCGTGGAGCCGATCGGCAGGAATGTTCCCCTATCGGAGTCCGGCGGACCCTGCAGGGGGTTTTCATCGAGGGTTAATGCCGATCCTGATGATACGGAATATGCTTGACAAGCACTGCTCATCTGAATCAAACACAGGGTTAGAAGGAGCCCCGACCAGATACGAATGGATTTTTGCATTGCTCTCATACTTTTCACTCCTCATTTCCTGCATATATTTTAATATGATAGGATTTTTCTTCCTGGTCAGCCTGCAAGCTGGCTTTTTGTTATGGTCCCCACTGAAGTGACCGGATGTGCTGGCCCCGGACCATTTCCTGGTATGGGCTCCCGTCTATACTGGCCAGTGCCACTAGACGGCTACCTTCAGACGGGAGTAGGATCAGGGCGGAAGATCCGTCAGGCACCCAAAGAACTTCCAGGACTGAAAACTCTTCCTGGCGCAGCTCCTGCATTTCCCCTCCGTCGACGGTTTGGCTGACCATTTTAAAGCTTAGATCTTCGTTTTGAAATATCGGTCCCTCCGGAGAGGGTTTTGGGATCACCGTTCTGAAATAGGTCAATTCCCCCGACGTATGCAGGAAGGGCCAGCCCACGAAGATAGATGATCCATCCTCCTGATGACCCTGCAACTGGCTGGTTTCCAATCCGCTGCGTACATCAAAGATCCATAACCCAGGAGGATTCACTGTATAGTAAGGATTCGCAGAGAGTATATACTGGCTGTCTTCCGACCAGCTGAACTGGCAGCAGAGTGGGCCGTTGGATCGCACTCGCCAGAACGGCTGATCTGCACCTGGTTCCATGATTGCCAAAGTACTGCCTTCATAATATCCCATCTCGATCATGAGCATGCTTCCATCTGGTGACCAGGGTCCCGGCGAATAGTACTCTTTGGTGAACACGAAGGTCTCTCCCAGCAGGTTTCCAGGGCTGGAGAGCACCAGCTGATCCCGGCCGCTTTCCAGGTGGTAAAAATGAACGCCATGGAGTTCGTAGGCCAGAACGCTCCCATCTGGTGAAAACACAGGATAGGCTACTCCAGCAGGATAATCATAACCGGGAGGTGGATCAACCAGCGAGGGATCAACCAGCAACCGGGAGTATTCCCGGTCGAGTTCCCATAGAAAAAGCTTCTGATGGCTGATGTAAGCGATGGTTCCCTCTGACTGGGATACTGCGAAGTCGTATATACCGGATTCCTCGTCAGTGATCTGGATGGCTTCCTGGCTGTCCAGATCCAGCTTCCAGATCTGAGACTCCCCACCATCGCCATCCAGGAAGTAAACGGAATCCGGTAGTTCCGGGGAGGGAGTCCCACCGCTGGCGCATTGATATCCAGTCAGACAACAGAGAGCTGCCAGGAAGATTACGGACCAGCGTTTCTGGAGTATTGTCCTGATCTTTTCCAGACCGTTCCTCAAGTGCATCTTAAATCCTATACTCACACCAGATCTCATTCATGGATGCCGGGCTGCCTCTGCCCAGTAGCTCGAGACCAGAAGGGGCAGCTAATTACATCATAATAATTGATTGTCTAAAAGCTACTCAGGAGATGTATAAAACTGGTGTTAATATTGAGTCCGGGTCATAAAGAAGCGGGAATAGAACGCATATGCATGGGAGGAGCCCAAAATACAGAGGGGCATCCCGTGTTGATTACGATGATTATTGAAGATTGTGGGATAACAGCCAGGCAGCTCCAGCACCCCAGTCCCCCAGTCCCAGTTCCGATCCTCAGTGCTTCGTCTTCCGTCGCTGCGAAGCAGCCACCCTTTAGAGCGGTTCAAAGACACAGGAGAAGTGCCTCATTAGGGGCGGTTCCTTGACAATCTTGAAACCGCGCAGATCGGGGGCTTTTTTGACGATGCCCGCCAGCACCTCAACCACATAATCGAGATGACTCTGGGTGTAGGTCCTGCGTGGGAGAGCGAGGCGCACCAGGTCCAAGGTGGGGTAGATCATTTCGCCAGTATCTGGATCCGGGTAAGCAAAGGCAACTGAACCCAGTTCAACACCACGTATGGCGCCTTCCCTATACATGGCTACGGTCAGGGCTTGTCCAGGGTATTCCGCCTGGGGAATATGAGGTAGCAGAACCCCGGCATTGATATAGACTGCATGACCGCCAGCAGGTTCGATCACCGGGACACCGACCGATTTCAGCCGTTCAACAAGGTAGCGGGTCTGTCCCAGTCGGTAGGAAAGGTATTCTTCCTGAAGTCCTTCCCTGAGTCCTATGGCGATTGCGTCCAAATCCCTTCCCGCAAGACCACCGTAGGTGATGAAGCCTTCCCGCAGGATAAGCTCGTTCTTAACCTTCTCGAACAGGGCTGGATCATTACAGGCCAGGAAGCCGCCAATATTTACGATAGCGTCCTTTTTAGCGCTCATGGTAGCACCATCCGCCAGGGAAAAGATCTCCCGGGCGATCTCCAGGGTGCTTTTGTTCTCATAACCCGGTTCGCGGGTCTTGATGAAATAGGCGTTTTCCGCAAAGCGACAGGCGTCAATGAAAAAAGGAATCTGGTATTTTTTATAGATCCTGGACACTTCCCGCAGGTTATCCAGAGAGACTGGCTGGCCGCCGCCGGCATTATTGGTGATGGTGATCATGCCTAGTGGGATATTTTCTGGGCCAACATCCTGGATGAATTTTTCTAATTTGTCCAGATCCATATTGCCTTTAAAGGGCACATCCGGGTCGTTATGGAAGGCTTCCTCACAGACCAGGTTGGTCGGACGGCCACCCCGGGCTCGGATATTACCTTCAGTTGTGTCAAAATGCATATTGGAGGGCACATATTGGCCTTCTTTGAGGATCACCGCACAGAGAATATTCTCGGCTGCCCGACCCTGGTGGGTGGGCACAAAGTGGTTGAATCCGAAAATATCGCCCATAGTCTCTGACAGGCGTTGGTAGGAGCGAGCACCCGCATAGGATTCATCTCCCAGCATGATGCCGCTCCATTGGTCCTGGCTCATGGCCCCGGTTCCGGAATCGGTCAGTAAATCGATAAAAACCTCGTCGCTCTTAAGGCCAAAAATATTGAAGCCAGACCGTTGGAGGGCAATTTCCCGGTCTTTTTTATCGATCAATTGGATGGGTTCAACCATCTTGATCCGGAATGGTTCTGGGGGATGGGATGTCATGGATCGACTCCTGTATTAATAGCTGAAAAGACATTAACAGTGTAGCATCACTTGGATTTCCGCCCAAGTGATTTTAGGCAGTTTTCGACTATAATTAACCGAGCGCAGTCTAAAAATACAGGAGAAGGGCTTATGCTCGAAATTCAAACCTGGGTCCTCGGACCGGTGGCTACAAATACTTACCTGGTCGGGGATCCTGATTCCAAACAGGCAGTGGTCATTGATCCTGCCTGGGATGGGGACAGGCTGGCCGCAGATATCAAAGAATGCGGTTGGCAAGTCATAGCTATTTGGTTGACCCATGCCCATTTTGATCACTTTGCCGGCTTGGCTGATCTCATGACTGCTCTGGAATCGGAGATGACGGAGGATTTCTATGTGGGTATGCATCCAAAAGACTTGCCGCTCTGGAAAGTTAGGGGAGGGGCAGTCATGTTTGGGATACAGGTGAAAAAAGCTCCCCGCCCCGGTCATGATTTTCAGGAAGGAGAAACCCTTCAAGTAGGTAAGTATGACTTTGTGGTCCACCATACTCCGGGCCATTCTGCAGGGCACGTGATCTTCCACTGTCCGGCTGAACAGGTTCTGTTCAGCGGAGATGTGATCTTCAATCAGGGAATTGGCCGGACAGACCTGCTGGGCGGCAGTTATTCGACCTTGATAGAATCGATCCAGAAGTGGGTTCTACCTTTGCCTGATGAGACCTGGATCTACTCCGGCCATGGTCCGGTGACAAATGTGGGGGATGAAAAGAGGAATAACCCATTCCTTTAAATAAAAAAGGGACGAAATCCTTCCAAAGGATTTCGTCCCTGATCTATATTTAGTATTACTTCGCGTAATCGACCGTACGTGTTTCCCGAATTACAGTGACCTTGATCTTACCAGGGTACTGCATGGTCTCTTCGATGGTCTTGGAAATATCCCTGGCCAGGCGGGAGGCTTCCAGGTCATCCACTTTATCTGGTCGAACAAAGATCCGAACTTCCCTGCCTGCTTGCAGGGCATAGCTGCTTTTGACCCCTTCATAAGAATTGGCTACATCTTCCAGTGCCCTGACCCGTTTCAGATATTGTTCCAGGCTTTCCCTGCGGGCTCCAGGCCTGGCACCTGAGATTGCATCAGCCGCTTCAACGATAATGGCTTCCACAGTCTGCTGCTCAACTTCATGATGGTGGGAGGCAATGGCATTGACAATCTTAGGTCCAACGCCGTGCCTTTCGGCGAATTCCGCGCCTAACTGGGCGTGGGTTCCTTCCACATTGTGGTCCATGGCTTTACCCAGGTCGTGCAGCAGGGCGCCGGCTTTGGCAATTTCCACATCCGCTCCCATTTCAGAAGCCAGCACCGATGATAACTGGGCAGATTCCACCGCATGAGCGAGTTGGTTCTGACCATAGGAGGTGCGGAACTTCAGCCGGCCGAGCATCTTGAGGATTTCTGGATGCAGGCCAGGCACGCCGGCGTCATAGGCAGCTTGTTCGCCAGCTTCCTTGATCACTCTTTCGATATCCTCTTGTTCTTTTTCGATGATCTTTTCAATATGAGCGGGATGGATCCTGCCGTCCAGGATAAGTTTCTTCATGGCGTTTTTGGCCACTTCCCGACGGACCGAATCGAAACATGAGATGGTCACTGATTCTGGTGTGTCATCCACTATCACGTCCACGCCAGCAGCTATCTCAAAAGCCCGGATATTACGGCCATTGCGGCCGATGATACGTCCTTTCATATCATCCGAGGGAAGGGGAACGGTTGATGATGTCACCTCTTCCACATGGTCGGATGCTACGCGCTGGATTGCATCTGCAATCAACTTGCGGGCTTTACGTTCACCTTGTTCCTTGGCTTCAGCTTCGATCTCCCGGACGATACGGGACATATCATTGCGGGCTTCCTGTTCAACACGCTCCAAGAGCAGCTCTTTGGCTTCTGCCTGGGTCATCTGGCTGATTTTCTCAAGCTCAATCGCCACATTCTGATACATTTCTTCGACTGTGTTGGCTTTTTTATCGAGGGCACTCTGGCGCTGGCTGATGGCATGCTCACGATCTTCGATCTTTTCAGCGCGTTTATCGAGCTGGTCGCTCCGGCTCTGAAGCCTATCTTCAAACCGAGTGATCTCCTGACGGCGAGATAGGGAATCCTTCTCAGCCGCCTGGATGATCTCAATAGCCCGATTCTGGGATTCCTTGACAATCTCGGTGGATTTCCTCTCTGCCTCATTCAGAATCTGGCTTGCTTTGAATTGTTTTTTGTCAACCTCGCGGGCGATCATGTAATTCTTTACAAAAAAACCGATCACTCCACCAAGTACGACGGCGATGACACTGGTAATTATAAGATTTGGATTCATGTTTTCCCCTTCTATTGGACCATTTTTTTGGTCTCGGGTCTTATTGGATAATCAATTTATGATGCCTTGTGGATCTCCTGCCAGATTTTCATGACTGTATCTCGTGTGATCTGGTATGGAAACCCGCGCCGGTTCAAGTAGCCGGACATTTTTTTCTGGAAGCCTTTCTGATCTAGTTGTTGGTATCTGTCAACCTTCTTCCGGGCGCACTGCATTGCCAGTAGGTTCTCATCCAGATCTCTCAATTCTTCCTCGATAATCTCTCGTGATATCCCCTTCTGATTGAGTTCCACTGACAGAGCTCTTTTCCCGCGGGGTTTAAATTGGATCCGATTCTCAATCCAATTTTTGGCAAATGCGCGGTCATCCACCAGGGATGCCTGGCGCAGTTTGTCCAGTACCTCGAGTATGATTTCTTCTGGGATCTTATTCTTGGTGAGGTTTTGGCGGATCTCCTGCTCGGAGCGGCTCCGATAGCTGAGGTAATGCAGGGCCCGCTGGTACGCGCCCTCACAGAGATCGCCTCTTTTCAGATCCTGCACTTTCTGTGGACTGAGCTGGTCGCCCACTGTCAGCCAGGGAGCGGCAGCTCTGGATATACCAAATGCGAAATCACCATCTAAATATACATTCAGGCGCTGAGGATTTTTCTTTTGCGGTTCCAGCCTGGTTATAGTTAACATAAAACAGCCGTGTAGTCGCCTTTATCGGCCACGGCTGTCTGATAGACCATACACGTAAATGTGGTACGCCAGGCCTTTCCGGAGAGGAAAGGATGTACCTCTGCATACCTGGCGTTAGATATCTGCCACCTGGTATCTTATTCTTATGTAAGCCCTACTTCAATACCATGTAGTGATGGTAGTTCGTTTTATCAGTACCGCGGCCGCGAGATCTTTTTGGCGGCCCAATATATGTTGGGGGCTAGAGCTTTTTCGACTGGCTATCATACTGATAAAATCTCTGGATGAACCCGTCGGACCCTGGCCCGAAACTCCGTTTTGATCCAAGGATCAAAACATGATTAGCTTGTCTTCACCTTCGGGAATTCTTATGTATTCCCAATATTTTCCTTATTATACACGATAAATCGGAACAGGCAAACCCTTCCAGGTAAGAGGCTGGGATGACGCCCTCTCCGGGGGATGGTAGGCTAGGAGAGATCAGGAGGATCAATGCAGATTTGTTAGTGTTTTTCCAATCCAAAGTGATACAATTTCCCTGAACTGAGAAATGAGGAGGATTTCTTCTTCGATGGCAGTACCTTACTGGGTGCAGGATGCGATCTTTTATCAGATTTTCCCGGATCGGTTTCATAATGGAGACCACTCCAATGATCCGCCCAACGTAGACCCCTGGGGATCTCCCCCTACGATCTGGGGTTTTCAGGGAGGAGACCTGCGTGGTGTAATTGCCAAGCTGGATTATCTGCTCGATCTGGGAATTAACGCGATCTATTTCAATCCCATTTTTCTAGCCTCTTCGAACCACCGCTACAATATCAGCGATTATTACAAGATAGACCCAAAACTGGGGGTGAGCGCTGATTTCCAATCCCTTCTGGATGCGGCACACAGTAATGGGATCAGGGTAGTGCTCGATGGTGTCTTCAATCATTGTGGGCGGGGCTTTTTCGCATTCAATGATATTCTGGAAAACCACAGCCAATCTCCCTACCTGAATTGGTTCCACCTCAATAATGTTCCTCCAGATGCGTATTCTCCCGGTGACGCGGATGATTACCAGGCCTGGTGGAATTTTAAGAGCCTTCCCAAGTTCAATACGGACAATCTTCAGGTGAGAAAGTATATCCTGGATGTGGCCCGTCACTGGATCCGTCTGGGGGCGGATGGTTGGCGGTTGGATGTGCCCAATGAGATTGATGACCCGATCTTCTGGGATGAGTTCCGAGCAGTGGTCAAATCGGAGAACCCAGATGCTTACCTGGTAGGGGAGATCTGGGATGGAGATCCCCGCTGGGTTGGCCCGGGCAGTTTTGATGGATTGATGAATTATCCGGTTCGGGAGAGCTTGATCGATCTTTTGATGGAACGGAGAACGGTTGAAGACTTTTCAGCCCTGATCAACAAGCAGTTGAATCAGTATGCCCGCGAGAATGTCTACGCCATGTACAACCTGCTCGGCTCCCATGATACAGCCCGAATTAAAACTGAACTGGGTGGAAACCGGGAAAAACTTAGGATGGTATATCTATTCCTATTCGCCTTTCCCGGATCGCCAGCTATCTATTATGGTGACGAAGTGGGATTGGAGGGTGGGAAGGACCCAGATTGTCGAAAAGCTTTCCCCTGGGATGGTGTTAACTGGGACGTTGATCTGCGGCAGCTCATTCAGCAGTTGATCTCGATCCGAAAGGTAAATTCCGCCCTTCGTCGAGGTTCTTTCCTGGAAGTATTTAAGGATGTCATCCAGGGAGGGTATGGTTTTATCCGGGTCCTTGGAAATGAGCAACTTTTGGCTGTTTTCAACGCCAGTGGAACCCGCCGGCAGTACCGTCTATCCATGGAATCTCTGAAATGGACTGAGGGCCGAATTGCCCGTGATTTGATCAGCGGGATGGAGTTGAGAGTATCCGGTAACGAACTTGAACTGACACTTGAAGCTTGGTCTGGTGCCTGGGTGGTTTGAGCGGAATACTCAACTCTTTTTATCAGATTTAAGAGCAAAAAATGGTACAATACAACGCTTGGAGGTTTCCTCCAAGCGTTGTTTTTTAATAGAATTATTTAGCAGGAGGTATCTGATGGCAGACCAGAAGTGGGTCTACACATTCCAGGAAGTTGAAGAAGCAGAAGTACATGTTGGCGGTGATTGGGAAAAGGTCCGGGGATTGTTGGGCGGTAAAGGCGCCAACCTGGCAGAGATGACCAGGATCGGCATCCCAGTTCCACCCGGATTCACCGTATCTACTGAAGCCTGTAATGCCTATATTTCCGAGGGGAACAAATTCCCTGAAGGGATGTGGGAGCAGGAATTGGCAGCCATGAAAGCCACAGAGGAATTGACAGGCAAGAAATTTGGCGACCCGAAAAATCCTTTGCTGGTTTCCTGCCGCTCCGGCGCGGTGAAATCCATGCCCGGTATGATGGATACGGTCCTGAATATCGGCCTCAACGATGAGACCGCCAAAGGTATGGCCGCCCTGACAGGTGATGAGCGGTTCGTTTATGACGCTTACCGCCGCCTTGTTCAGATGTTTGGATCTGTTGTGCTGGGCATCGATGATGAGGCATTTGAGGATATCCTTGAGGAGCACAAAGCGAAGAAAGGTGTAGAGCTGGATACCGAGTTGGCAGCTGAGGATTGGAAGACCCTCACAGCAGAGTTCCAGAAGATCGTCAAGAAAGAGAAAGGCTTCGATTTTCCGCAGGACCCGGCTGAGCAGCTGCGCTTGGCTACAGAGGCAGTTTTCACTTCCTGGAATGGCAAACGTGCGGTGGATTACCGGAACGCGGCTGGCATTCCCCATGATCTGGGCACTGCAGTGAATGTACAGACCATGGTCTTTGGTAATCTGGAAAAAGCTTCAGGAACTGGCGTTGCCTTCACTCGTAATCCATCCACCGGCGAGAACAAACTGTGGGGTGAATACCTGCTCAATGCCCAGGGTGAGGATGTTGTGGCAGGTATCCGCAACGCGAATGATATTGACGAGCTGAATGACGATATGCCGGAGGTTTATAAGGAATTCCAGGAAATTACCAAGAAGCTGGAATATCACTACCGCGACATGCAGGATGTTGAGTTCACATTTGAGAGTGGCAAACTGTGGATGCTCCAGACCCGAGATGGCAAGAGAACTGCGACTGCGGCATTAAAAATTGCTATGGACATGGTTGAAGAAGGTTTGATATCAAAGGAAGAAGCGGTAATACGTTTTGAGCCAGAACTGGTCAACACTTTACTCCATCCACAATTTGTGCCTGAAGAAAAGGCAAAAGCTATAGATAATAATAGATTAGTTGCCAGTGGAGTGAATGCTTCTCCTGGTGCTGCTGTAGGCCGGATTTACTTTGATGCCGACACCGCGGAGAAGAAGTCTAAGGAGGAAGGCCAGGACGTGATCATGGTCCGACCGTTCACTAAGCCGGATGATGTGCATGGTATGCTTGCTTCTCAAGGAATTCTAACAAGTGAAGGAGGAGCTTCTTCGCATGCCGCTGTAGTCGCTAGGCAATTTGGAGTGCCGTGTATTGTTGGGGCTTCTGGAATCAAGATCGATATGCAAAAAAGAGTATTTGAGGCCAGTGGAGTCACCGTTCAAGAAGGAGATTTTGTATCTCTTGATGGCACAACTGGAGAGGTTATCTTAGGTGAGATAGAAACAGTAGAGCCCAAATTTGAAGAACAAACACAGTTGATCGAGTTCTTGAATTGGGCAGATGAGATCTCAGCTACTAAGGATATCCGGACTGCGCCGGAAGGTTGGCCGACACGCGGTTTGATGGTCTGGGCCAATGCCGATTATCCCGAGGATGCCCGCCGGGCCCGATCCTATGGCGCCCAAGGCATCGGCCTCTGCCGCACAGAGCATATGTTCTTCGAACCCGAAAGACTGCCAATCGTGCAGCAAATGATCCTGGCTGATACCAGCGAGGAACGCACGGCTGCCCTTGACAAACTGCTGCCATACCAGCGCAGCGATTTTGACGGTCTCTTTGAGGCCATGACAGGTTTGCCAGTCATCATTCGCCTGATCGACCCCCCGCTGCATGAGTTCATGCCCGATGAGGGAGAATTGCTGGAAGAGGTGATTGCCAATCGCATTCAAAAGAAAGTGGACCAGGAAAAAGAGGACCTGCTGACCAGTATCCAGGGCATGCACGAAAGCAACCCCATGATGGGTCTGCGTGGAGTGCGCCTGAGCGTGATGATGCCAGAGATCGTCAGTATGCAGGTCCGGGCAATCTTTGAAGCTGCTGCGGATGTGAAACTGCGCGGGTTTGAGCCTCACCCAGAAGTGATGATTCCCCTAACGGGCCACATCAATGAGCTGCATTTTATCCAGCCCAAGCTGGAAAAGATCGCGAAGCAGGTGATGGAAGAAAAAGGTGTTGAGTTTGTCTATAAATTCGGCACCATGATCGAGATCCCCCGCGCCGGTCTGACCGCTGATGAGATCGCGGAAACAGCGGAGTTCTTCTCCTTTGGCACCAATGACCTGACTCAATTCACTTTCGGTTATAGCAGGGACGACGCTGAGCGCAACTTCCTGGTGAAGTATGTTGAGGACGGGATCCTCCCCCGCAACCCCTTCCAGACCATCGATACTCGTGGAGTGGGCCAGTTGATGGATCTGACAGTGAAGAAAGGCCGAGGTACCCGCTTGGACCTGGAAGTAGGTATATGCGGTGAACATGGTGGCGATCCAGAGTCCATTGATTGGTGCTACAAGATCGGTTTGAACTATGTCAGCTGCTCACCATTCCGGGTACCAGTTGCCCGTCTGGCCGCGGCCCAATCTGCTATCAGGAACAGGCAGTAGATCACCAGTATCTAGTAGTAAATATGAGTAAATATAAAGATGAAGCAAAAGTAATCCTTTGCTTCATCTTTTTTTCCTTCTAAAGAGTGACCGTGAAACTTAATAATACTGGTCTGTTATCACTTAATGTTATGATAATTATATATATGGGTCGTATCAAATCAGCGGAGGAGAATACTTATGAACGCAAGACCTGTAAAAGTGCAAACCATGGCTATTCTCGTTCTGATCAACGGGATCCTGAATATTGTCTGGGGAGGCATCCTGGCTCTCTTTGGAGTAATCACCATCATAGGGATCTTATGTGCCCCAATATTGATCCTCCCAATGGTCCTGGGCGTATTTGAATTGATCTACGCTCTCAATCTATTAGCTGATCCTCCCAAGGTGAAGAAACCATCCCAGGCCATTGCCATTCTGGAAATCTGCGATATCTTATTCTTGAATATCTTTGGTGTAGTAGTGGGAGTCCTTTCCCTGATCTTCATCAACGAGGATGAGGTCAAGGATTATTTCGCTTCCCTCTAATTTCTCCCAGGGTTTCTGCCCAATGGATGTCCCGCTTCGTAAGGAAGGCTGGTTATTTGGGGCGGGAGAGTAGTGTGTTATGATTTTTGTGTATCTTCTGATCAACAAGGTCCGCTTCGTGAGCGTTTATCTATCGTCAATATACAAGAGGAGAGAATATGGAACTGTGGGAAAAAATTAAGAGCAATACGGTTGTAACCAAAGTATTCGGATTCATTGATAAATACACCAATGTTAAGAAAGTCCTGGAAATCCTTCAATCTGCCAAATCCATCCAGAAAGCCATCAGCATAATCCTGCGGGTCTTTACGGTATTATTTGGCATTGGGCTTTTCATCGTCTGGATCCTCAGCTGGCGCTATATCAACCACTTCCAGTTCTTTGGTGGGGTGGGATATTTGATCTGGCAGTTGGCCTACCTTTTCGCTGGCATAATCGTGATAAGGATCCTCTACCAGCGCTTCACGGAAATTGTTGATCTGCCGGAATCTGAATATATTATCACTCCCATTATTGCCCAGGTTATGGTCACCTTTGGGGAAATCTTCTTCATCTTCCTGGCTATCATGAGTGTTCCTGGTATGCTGGCAATTTGGCTGGCTGGAACCTCGTTGTCTTACGGGACTGGATCGATAGGTTTATTCCTGTCTATTGTAGGCCTTGTCAGTCCTGGGAATATTTTCCTGGCTGGGATCGCTGCCCTGGTTATGTCCTGGGTAATTGGCTTCCTGGTTCTGATCCTCGCCCGCCTGATCACTGAAACCGCCCTAGCCCTGGTATCGATTGCCAAAGATGCCTCGATTATGAGGACCCAACTGGCTGCAAAGAAAAAATAATCTCAAGATTGAGTCCAAAAACAGAACACCTCCAGTCATAATACCTGGAGGTGTTTTTTTTATTGATTGCTCCACATTGATGGGACCGTTTTTTTTTATCTGCGAATATTATTGGTGGTCTAATGCGTACTGATATCCCTTGTCCATGGCTTCATAATTCACCGGCAGGGTCTTCTTATGACGTTCAGGGATGTGGGTCCCGAGCGCTTCTTTGACAGATTCCAGCGACAGGATGGGATTCATGGCCAGCATGGCGCCAACCATGATCATATTTCCCAGCCGGGACATACCAAGCTCCTCAGCGATCGCATTGGCTGGGATCAAGAGGGATTTGATCCCCTCACGGGTGATCTCTCTGTTGAACAGAGAGGAGTTGGCAACCAGCACACCGTCGTCTTTAACCAGGGGTTCGTATTTGTCAACAGAAGGCAGATTCAGCGCCAGGACGATATCCGGTTTCCGAACCAGGGGGGATCCAATCAGCTCCTCGCTGATGATCACCGTGCAATGAGCTGTACCGCCCCGCATTTCCGGGCCGTAGGATGGGATCCAGGTGACCTCAAAACCATTATCCATCGAAGCATATGCCAGCACCTGGCCGGCAAATAATGTTCCCTGGCCTCCAAAGCCGGATATGATAATACTGGTTTCTTCCATACCTGTCTGCTCCTTATACCTTGAGTGATTCCAAAGCTGGATTTACTTTATAGTCTCCCAGTGGAAAGACTGGGACCATCTGTTCAGCCACGAATTCCAGGGAATCCTTGGGGTTGATTTTCCAGTTGGTAGGGCAGGAGGAAAGCAGCTCTACCATGGAGAATCCCAAACCTCTTTGTTGAGCTTCAAAAGCCAGCCGGATGGCTTTCTTGGATTTCCGAATATGAGCTGCGTCGTGCAGGCTGCGGCGGACAGCATAACCGGTGCCATCCATAGTGGCCAGGATTTCAGCCATACGGATCGGGTGCCCGGCCATTTCCACGTCCCGTCCAAAGGGTGAGGACGTGGTTTTCATGCCCGGCAGGGTGGTAGGGGCCATCTGACCCCCTGTCATCCCGTAGATGGCATTATTGATGAAGATCACGGTTATGTTTTCGCCCCGGGCTGCCGCATGCATGATCTCTGCCATGCCTATCGATGCCAGGTCACCATCCCCCTGGTATGTAAAGACTGTGTTTTTGGGCAGGACCCGTTTGATCCCAGTGGCCATAGCCGGAGCCCGGCCGTGGGCAGCTTCCACAAAGTCCATCTTGAAGTAACGGTAAGCGAATACCGAACAACCCACCGGCGCCACACCGATGGTATTTTCTCGCAAACCCATCTCGTCGAGCACTTCAGCGATCAAGCGATGAGCAGTACCGTGAGTGCATCCGGGACAGTAGTGAGTGTGGACGTCAGTAAAGGATTCTGGACGCTGGTAAACAACCTCAGTAGTAGCAACCATTATTTTTCTCCTGCTATGATATTTTCCAGGCGGGGGATCCATTCATCGCGGGGATCTTCTGCTCCCGGCCCGGTATTCTGAGATACACGTTTGATCTCGTTGAATAATTCATCTGGCAGCGGTGTCATCCCACCCATCCGGCCATAAAACTCAACCGGTACCTTACCTTTAACGATTTTCATCACATCGTCGAGCATCATACCTGAGTTCATTTCAACAACCAGGATTCGTTTGACCTGGTCTGTCAATTCCAGCAATCGCTGGGTCGGAAAGGGTGCCAAGGTAATTGGGCGCAACAAGCCGGCTTTGATACCGTTTTCTCTGGCTTCACGGACAGCGGATGATGCTACCCGTCCAGCAGTGCCGAAACCAATCACCAGGATCTCCGCATCATCCAGATCATACTCCTGGAAAAGAACCTCGTTCTTCTCAATTTCCTTCCAGCGCTTAAGCAGACGCAGGTTGGTCACTTCCTCGTCGGCAGGATCGATATAGATTGAGGTCAGGATATTGGGTTCGCGACCTTTTGCACCGCGCACAGCCCAGTCTGGCGCTTCATCCGGTATCTCCCGCATGGGCGGCAGTTCCGCCGGTTCCATCATCTGGCCCATATTACCGTCAACGATCACATGAACGATCGCCCGGTATTTGTCGGCCAGATCAAATGCCAGGCCGATGAAGTCCACTGCTTCCTGGACGCTGGCAGGGGCCAGGACGATCGGGAAATAATCCCCGTGCCCGCCACCTTTGATCATCTGATAGTAGTCTCCCTGTGAGGGGGCAATATTCCCTAAACCAGGGCCGCCGCGCATCACGTTCACTACTACGGCTGGAACTTCAGTTCCCGCGATATAACTTATACCTTCCATCATCAGGCTGATGCCCGGGCTTGAAGAGGCGGTCATCACCCTTTTCCCTGTGCAGGCTGCGCCATAGACCATATTGATCGCGGCCACTTCACTCTCTGCCTGGACAAAGGCTCTGCCGAGTCCAGGTAGTCGGTTTGACATATATTCCAGGAATTCAGTCGAGGGTGTGATCGGGTACCCGTAAAATGCTTCTACACCAGCCCGGATAGCGGCTTCCGCAAAAGCGTGATTTCCCTTCAATAATTCTTTTGCCACTGGCATTACCTCCTGGGTTTCCTTTCAGTTTTTTCTCTATAGACTGTGATCGCAGCATCCGGGCACACAACTGCGCAGATAGCACATCCTGTACAGATTTCTTGAGTCATTTTTGCCGGATGATATCCTTTGGGTGTAAGCCGATCCATGTCTAATACAAGGACCTCCTGTGGACAGGCATCAACGCACAGGCCGCAGCCTTTGCAATAATTATCATCCACGACGATCCATCCTGTAACAGCCATGCAAAGTTCTCCTTTCTGGAATCTGATAGCAGAAATTCCGGTTGAAGTTCTGTACAATTTATATCACAATCTTATTCTGCCTGATTCCAACATTAACATTATATTAAGACTGGCCTCAGAGGAGAAGTGACAAGATACACCTGAAAGGATAACCTTCATCAGTAGGTTCCCCTCACCAATCAATCTTTATTGACAGACATTACTGGTCTGGTATAATGGCACGGCATTGAAGGAATAGGTCCTTCTGCGGCCTTTTGGCATGGATAAAGACCCCCAACTTCCCCGGGGCACTGTGGACCAGGACAGTACACACAGGGACGCCGGTGAAGTGAAGATTGGAGGAACTCGATGAATTATGCGATTGTAGTCAGTGGTGGGAAGCAGTACAAGGCTGTCCCTGGAGAGATCATTCAAGTTGATAAACTCTCCCATGAAGTAAACGACAAGGTCACTCTGGATGAGGTATTGTTCATCTCTGACGGTAAAAAGAAAGTAACCATCGGCACACCTACCATCAAGGGTGCCAAGGTAGAGACAACTGTCACCGGGCAAATCAAAGGTCCGAAAATCCTGGTTTTCAAGTACAAATCTCGCGTACGCTACCGGAGAAGGCAGGGTCATCGTCAGCAATACACGCTGCTAGAAGTAAAAAAGATCGTCACTAAATCAGGAGAGAAAGATGGCTCATAAAAAAGGCGGCGGTTCAACCCGCAACGGACGAGACAGTAATTCCAAGCGTCTGGGCGTCAAGAAATACGGCGGAGAAAGAGTCCGTTCCGGAAATATCCTTGTGCGCCAGCGCGGTACCAGGATTCACCCTGGCGAAAATGTTGGACGGGGTGGTGATGATACCCTGTTTGCTACTTCTGACGGGATAGTTTCCTATCAGGATTTTCGTGGTGGGAAAAAGCGTGTTAATGTTATTCCGGCAGACTAAGAGGATTTTTCAATGAAAGAAGAAATTCACCCAACTTATTACCCTGAAGCCACGGTAGCTTGCGCTTGCGGCAATACCTGGAAAACAGGATCAACTCAAGAATCAATCCGGACCGATGTCTGTTCTGCCTGCCATCCCTTCTTTACTGGTGAGCAGCGAATCGTGGACACTGAAGGCCAGGTTGATCGTTTCTACAAGAAATTAAAAGTCCATGAGGATTACCAGAAAGAGAAAGTAGCTCGCGAAACAGAAAAAGCATCAGCGGATGTTCCTGTTGAGGTACTTGAGCTGGGGGCGCGCGTCACCAATGCGCTCATTGATGCCAAGCTGGTCACTATCGCGGATCTGCTAAGCTTGTTAGAAAACGGCGACCAACCCTTGTTGGATATCAAGGGTTTTGGTGTAAAATCCCTGATCGATCTTAAGAAAGCTCTCCGCGCCCAGGGATTTGAAATCCCTGAAGCTGCTGAAGAGATCACAGTTTAAGGTCAAGACGGGTATCTTTTGATAAAATACAGGCAGAGATCCTCTGCCTGTTTTTTATTTTAATTTCCATATTCAAGAAGCGAGGGAAAGCATGAAACATCATCGGGGAAGGTTGGAAGTTATCACGGGGCCTATGTTTTGCGGAAAAACAGATGAGCTGCTGCGCAGGCTGAGGCGGGCTATCATAGCCAAACAGAAGATCCAGGTGTTCAAACCTGGTTTTGATATTCGTTATGGAAGCGAAAAGGTAACATCACATGCTGGAAATGAATACGAAGCATATCCTGTTGAAAATATCACTGATATTCCTGCTCTACTCCAGGCCGATGTCACCCTGGTTGCAATAGATGAAGCCCAATTTTTCGGAGATGAGATCGTCCCGATTGTCCAGGATCTGGTGGACCGGGGAATCAGGGTCATCGTAGGTGGACTTGATATGGATTTCCGGGGTGTGCCCTTTGGCCAGATGCCCCAGCTTCTGGCCCAGGCGGAAGTCGTGGATAAATTGCATGCGATCTGCATGGTCTGTGGAGAAGAGGCTACCCGGACCCAGAGGTTGGTTGATGGTGAACCCGCTTATTATGACGATCCGATAATTATTGTAGGGGCTTCGGAAATGTATGAAGCCCGATGCAGAATACATCACCGCGTACCAAAGAAGGATTAAGGAAAGATTATGCAGTCTTATCATGAATTTCTGAGTGAAGTATTGATCTCGAAAGAGCAGCTCCAGGATAAGATCCAGGAGCTAGGCCAAATGATCAGTCGGGACTATGCCGGCCTGGACTTGCACCTTATTTGTATCCTACGGGGCGGGGTTTTGTTCTTGACCGATCTGATGCGCGCGATTGATATACCCCAAACGATTGATTTTATGGCCATTTCATCCTATGGGGTTGGAGCCCGGCAGACCTCCGGCCATATCCGGCTCACTATGGACCTGCGAGATGATATTCAAGGACGGCACGTGCTTCTCGTGGAAGATATCGTTGACAGTGGGCACACCCTCTCCTCCGTATTGGGCTTACTGGCCACCCGCAAACCTGCCTCTTTGAAGGTCTGTACATTGCTGGACAAAGCCGAACGCAGGGAAACCGAAGTCCCTCTCGATTATGTGGGTTTTGTGATTCCTAATAAATACGTTTTCGGTTATGGACTGGATCTGGATGAATATTACCGGGAGCTGCCGTTTATCGGGGTGGTGAACGAGGAAAAATATACGCCTCCAGATCATTAGATCAGACTCAGCCGGGGACCTGACCAGAGGGGGCCAGTTTCTACCTGGCATCCAGAGAGAAAAATTAGATTTGATTTGTAACGAGGTAACGGGCAGCTGAGGGTTCGTCCATTATTCGGCTTGATACCATGATAAATAATGCATTATTCCCCTCCCAATATGAGCAGATCGTAGATCTGCTCCGCCCTGCCGGAGCCTTTTTGGTAGGAGGCGCTGTTCGGGATGCCCTGCTGAAGCGACCGATCCATGATCTTGATTTTGCCCTGCCTGAAGGTACGGTCAGGGAAGCGAGACGAGTAGCTGATCAATTGGGGGGTGGTTTCTTCGTGATGGACCCGGAACGTCAAACATGCCGTGTGATCCTCAAGGATGAGAAAGGACGCAGACTTGTTGTGGACTTTACCCTTTTTCAGGGAGACTCCATTGAGGAGGATTTGGCTTCCCGTGATTTTACGATCACATCCATGGCCTTGGACATCCGGGAAGATGACAAAATCATTGACCTTTTTCAGGGCGTTAAAGATTTAAAAGATGGGTTGATCAGAGTGACTAGCGAACGATCCCTGGAAGATGATCCGCTGCGTTGTGTCCGCGCGGTCCGTCTTGCCGCACAATTGGGTTTCCATCTACTTCCTGAAACCAGGGAACATATCCGTCGTTATCAGCATCTTTTGGAGGCGATCTCACCTGAACGGAAAAGGGATGAATTCTTCCGGCTCCTGACAGGACCCAATCAATCCGCCGGGATCCTTTCCCTGCAAATACTGGGCGTATATCCCTATATCATGCCGGGAGAGATTTCTACTCAGCAATCCAGAGTATTAAAGAACCTGGAGGAGATTTGGTCACTATTCCTCAGGGATCATGATCAGGGGAGGGCAGCGAGCTGGAAAAAGGGCCTGTTGGTACACCGCCTGGGACGCTTCAGGAAAAATGTGCGAGATTATGGGGGCCAAGAATTGGTTCCTGATCGATCTCTTTTCCAGTGGTCATTTATCATACCTTTATTTTCTGGTACTCCTGCGGATGAAATCAGCCTGACATCCCAACAGATCAGAGATCAGATTCACTTGAGCAATCAAGAAGCCATTTTCCTTGAGAGTGGCATCCAAGCTGTCCAGTACTGGATGAAACAATTCCAAGAGGGAGGAAAGGACCAACCCGTTGAGGTGTATCGCTTTTTCCGACAGTTTGGAAGGGCAGGTGTTGCAGCTATTTTGCTCTGTCTGGGAGAAGCTCTGGATGAACAGCGGGAAGAAAAAGGTCAGGATCGTTGGGTTGAGCACCTGGATCTGGCCCGGTATTTCCTGGAAGGTTATTGGGAACGCCGTGAGGATTGGGTGGACCCTCCAGCCCTGTTGGATGGCAATGAGATCCAGGTCGAACTTGGTATTCCGCCTGGTCCTGCAATAGGCTCTCTTCTGGAAATCCTCCGGGAGGAGCAGGTCCGGGGCGGATTAAATACCAGGGAGGAAGGGCTGAAGTACTTAAAGGGCCAATTCCCCCGAACGGAAGGAAGTGGACCATGAAAAGGCCGCCTTCCAAGGCTATATTCAGAGAGCTATATGAGGGATTTAACATGCCTCTGTGTGAGATCGATTGCGGTTTAAAATGCGGCCCCCATAATGACTATGGAGTGCCGATCTGCTGTGATATCAACCAGGTGATACCAGCAGCTTTTGAACTGGAATGGAGATTTCTTAAGGATCAGACCGATCTCTGGGCGCCTTGGAGCAACCCTGGATCCCTGGATCCGGATTTGATGGATGAACTTCAGGAGGGACAGGTATTATTAACATGTCAGGGCTACCAGTCATGCCAGCGGGATTTCCGGACTCTCACCTGCCGGGCGTTTCCGTTTTACCCCTATCTGGACAACGAAGAAGTATTTAGCGGGTTGGCCTATTTCCCAGAGTTCTGTTATGGCTGTTGGATCATCAGCAATCTGGAAGTTGTCAGCCAATCCTACAAGGATGCTTTTCATTCCACATTCAAGAAGCTTTTTGAGATCTTTCCAGACTACCTAAAGGATTACGCTGGTTTTTGCGGCTACATGAGAGAGAGGGCAGAAAATGAGAATGAGAATATCGTCCTGCTGGGATTTTCCGGAGAGGTATATTTGATCGATCCCCGGACTGAAGAGAAAATTCAAGTAGAATACAAGGAATTAAGTGCGTTTGGTCCTTTTGAAATAACCCGGGAGCTGCGGTTTCCTGGTGAATGAATATCCCATTAAGACAATGAGAATGAATGAATAGTTTAGAACAGCTGACAAGTGAGTTTTCCCTGCCAGAAGAATACCAAGTGCCGGACAATGTGATCGCAGGCCGAGTTAATCCGGTCCGCTGGCTGATAGCCCACACCTCACAATACTGGTATCTGGTTTTGTCCATGCTGGTAGGAGCGATTGGCAATGCTTCTCTGGCTGCGGTTGTACCCGTGATCGTTGGCCTGGCGCTGAATGCTCTTCTGGAAGATCCTCCCGGGACGTCATCCTTGTTGCGCTTTGCGCTGATCATTGTTGGAACCCAGCTGGTGCGAGGTGCGCTTCAGTTGGGCAGGAATTTCAGCGCGGAATTAATGGGACAGATGTTGGAACGGGATATCCGCCATGAGCTGTACACCAGCCTGCTAGGTAAAAGTATGACCTACCACGGTTTGCTTCCAGTTGGTGATGTCATGGCCCGGGCGACAAATGACGTTCGTGAAGTAAACTTCATGTTCAATCCGGGATTGAATCTGGTTATCGGATCGGCCAATTTCATCATCATGCCCATCCTGTTTGCGCCTCGCTATCATCCTGCTTTGATCGCAGCTCCATTGATCTTCCTAGTTCTATATATCTTTGCCCTCTGGCAGTATCTTTACGAGTTGAAACCGATCACTGATGCGGTCCGTAAAGCATTTGGTGTTTTAAACTCCAGATTAGCCGAGGCAGTGGATGGTATCGAGACGGTCAAGGGAATGGCGGAGGAAGCCAGTGAAGTTGAATTATTTGCCCAGAATGCCCGCGATTTTCGGGATAAGGAAATTCACCAAGGAGATGTGGAGGCCCGCTTCTTACCCCTGCTGTTGATGGGATTGACACAGGCAGGAGGATTGTACCATTCCATCCTCCTCTACCAGCGAGGATTGCTGGAGGTCGGGGATATTGCAGGATATTTTGGTTTGCTGGCTTTGCTGGGCTTCCCTACCTTTGTTTCCCTATTTGCCTATTCCCAGATATCTCTGGGTATAGCCAGCTCCCGGCGCATCCTGGAACTGATCAACAGAGAGACCGAGCTTGACCAGAATCAAGCTGGTTACAACCAAGAAGTTAAGGGAAAAATCACATTTGAGAATGTATCCTACGCCTATCCTGGAGTCGAGAATTCATTGGAGGGATTGGATATCACGATTAACCCCGGTCAAACAGTGGCGATAGTTGGACAGACTGGAGCTGGAAAAACCACCCTGGCGAAACTTGTCAACCGGACTTTTGAAGTGAACGAGGGATCTATTCAGATAGATGATATCGATGTCCGGGAATGGGATCTGGATGCACTTCGCCGAAGCATATCGATCATAGAACAGGACATCTTCCTCTTCTCAACTACAATCGCCGAGAATATAGCCTTTGGCAAACCGGAGGCTACTAAGGAAGAGATCATCAAGGCGGCACAATCAGCTCAGGCCCATGAGTTTATCCTATCCTTTAACGAAGGTTACGATACGCTCCTGGGAGAACGTGGTGTGACACTTTCTGGCGGCCAGCGCCAGCGGCTGGCTTTAGCGAGAGCGTTCCTGACCGATCCCCGCATTTTGATCCTGGATGACTCCACCAGTTCGATTGACAGCGCTACGGAGGACGAGATTCAGAAAGCCATATTCGAAGCTGCCAGGGGCAGAACAACACTGATCATCACCCATAGGCTTTCCCAGATCCGCTGGGCGGATATCATCCTGGTCCTCCGTCAGGGAAGGATCACTGATCGGGGTACGCATGAAGAGTTGATCAAAAGCTCAAAAGCCTACAGCCAGCTGTTCAAAGAATGAATAATTGTTTTTCAAGGTGACCTGAATGGGATTTTTTAGCAATCTGGACGTTGAAGCATACGATAGAGAATACAGCAATAAAGAGCTGCTGAAACGCATTGTCTCCTATGTCAAGCCGCATACGTCTAGGCTGGTCTGGATCTCAATCTTCTTGGTCTTGATCGGAGTTTCCAGCGCCGCATTCCCGTTAGTCCTCTCCCAAAGCATCGATCGGTTGGCCGTGGACAGAGATGAAAGCTTGATAACCCTGCTGATCGGCCTGATCATGCTGGCAGCCTTGATCTCTTGGGGAGGAAACTGGGTCCGCCGCCGAATGACTGCGCGAGTTGTGTCGAATATCGTCACGGCCCTGAGAACAGATGCATTTGCCTCCGCAGCCAATCATGATCTTTCTTTTTATGATAAGTATTCTTCCGGCAAGGTGGTTTCTCGAATAACTTCTGATACGCGGGAATTCGGCCAGCTGATCCTGTTGATCACTGATCTTGGTGCCCAAATGGTTAGAACCCTGTTCTTGGGAATTGTGCTGGTTCGCCTGGAATACCGCCTATTTCTCTATGTGCTGGTATTTTTGCCTGTGGTGTTCTTGATCGCCAGGAGTTTCCGGAAGGCGGCCCGCAAGGTGACCCGGGAAGGCATGCGGGCTATGGCCAAGGTCAACGCGACAATCAAAGAAACTGTCAGCGGCATCGCGGTTGCCAAAAATTTCCGTCAGGAACCGAAGATCTTCGCTGATTTTGATCAGGCGAATGCAGAATCTTACCGGATCAACCTGCGGAGGGGTTTCGTTTTGGCCCTGGTATTCCCGGTACTGAATGCCCTGGGAGGGGTAGGCACAGCCTTATTGGTTTATGCTGGCGGCATGTCTGCTGCCCAGGGATGGGTGACTGTCGGGTCCTGGTACCTGTTTGTTGTGGGACTGGATTACTTTTTCTTCCCCGTCCTCAACCTGGCTTCATTCTGGGCTCAGGTCCAGGCAGGATTATCGGCAGCTGAGCGGGTTTATGCCTTGATCGATGCTGAACCAGCGGTGAACCAAACTGGAATATCAGTTCCTGATAGATTATCCGGACGAATCCGGATTGAAGGACTGGGTTTTAAATATACAGAGAATGAATGGGTTTTTCAGGATTTTGACCTCAGTATTGCACCTGGTGAGAGTATCGCTTTGGTGGGACATACCGGTTCCGGGAAGTCATCCATCGCGAAGCTGATCGCCAGGTTCTACGAATTCCAATCAGGAAAGATCCTGATCGATGATCACAATATTCGCGATCTAGACCTTACCGCTTATCGTAAACAGCTGGGAATCATCTCCCAGATCCCTTTCCTGTTCTCTGGTACTGTGGCGGAAAATATCCAGTATGCCTGCTCAGACTCGAGTCCAGAAGAGATCATTCGTTTGGCCCGGGAAATTGGGGAGGGAGAATGGCTGGAAACACTACCTGAGGGACTGGACACTGAAGTTGGGGAAAGGGGAGCGCATCTATCTATGGGCCAGCGCCAGCTGGTCGCCCTCCTGCGGGTATTGATCCAAAATCCAGCTATATTCATCCTGGATGAGGCCACAGCCAGTATCGATCCCTTTACTGAACGACAGATCCAGCAGGCGTTAGACCTGATCCTGCGGGACAGCACCAGCATCCTGATCGCCCATCGGTTATCGACAGTAAAATCCGCTGACAGGATCATTGTGCTTGATCAAGGGAAGATCATTGAAGAGGGTACCCATGAGTCCCTCTTGAGGGATAACGGTTATTATGCAGAGCTCTACAATACTTACTTCCGCCACCAGAGCCTGGCATATATAGAAGAAAGTAAAAGATTGATTAAAGATTGAAAATTGAATATTAAAAATGAGTATCCTGCTTATATAAAGACCTCCAGAGATTTTCCGGAGGTCTTTTTTATACTCTTTATATTTTCAATTGAACTTAGATCATGAATTTGCCGTCTTTATACAGCAGATCACCGTCCACCCGAATCTCACTATCCTCGCGGATATCACAAATCATATCCCAATGGATGGAAGACACATTTTTACTACCAGTTTCGGGATATCCGGCGCCAAGGGCCATGTGGAATGATCCCCCGATCTTTTCATCATAGAGGATGCTTTTGGTGAATTTCTGAATGCCGTAGTTGGTTCCAATCGCAAACTCACCCAGGTAGCGGGCTCCCTCATCACTGTCCAGCATGGCCAGCAGGAATTCCTCGTTCTTCTTAGCGGTAGCTTTGACTACCTTTCCATCCTTGAATTCCAAGCGAATGCCATCCACTTCCTTGCCTTGTTCGATAGCAGGATAAGTATATTCCACCCAGCCGTTGACGGAGTCTTCCACGGGACCGGTGAAGACCTCGCCGCTGGGCATATTATGGGAGCCATCGGAGTTGATGAAAGTTCGGCCTTCAACGGAGAGGGATATATCGGCATTGGGGCTCTTAACTGTGACCAGTTTTCTGCCGTTGAGCCAATCAACCACCTTTTGCTGCTCGTCATGGATGCGCTGCCATTCCGCAATGGGATCATCCTTATCACAGTAGGTGGCGCCGTAGACAAAATCCTCGTAATCCCTTAAGCTCATATCCGCGTCCTGGGCATAGGCCGAACAGGGAAATTGGGTCAGGGTCCAGCGTAAGTCGCCCGAGGCTGCCCTTTCCATATAGATCTGCATCAATTCTTGTTTGGCCTGCGCTGCGAGTTGCTGCTTCAGGGAGTCGACCCCGGTAAGGTGGCGAGTGTTATCAAAAGCCCTTAAGGCAATCAGGACATCAGCCTTTTCATAGAGAAGTCTGGTTGCCGGTGAGATCCATTTCAACTGGGCATCATTGGCGTAGCGGTAACCATATTCAGTTATATCATCCGAGCTCATCAGGACCTGGGGATAACCGCCAGCTTCCAGCACAGACCGGAGCACTTCACTTACCAGTGGTTCGGCCACCATATGCCCGAAGATCAAAACCCAATCTTCAGGTTGGACCTTTACTGAGTAATTGACCAGCAAGTCAGCTAGTTTCGTAATACGGGGATCTTTCATAAGAAGTTCTTCCTTTTTGTGTTTTCCTTGGTTCTATTTCTGTTTTATCTTATCATAGGCTGAGGTAAGTTCAATCCATTCAGGGATCGAAAGGGTTTCGGCTCTTCGACCAGGATCGATCCCCCCACCATTCAGTAAGGATACAACCAGTTCTGGCGGCCAGCCCAGGCCTTTAGTAAGGGAGTTACGCAGGGTTTTCCTTTTGTGGAGGAAGCCGGCTTTGACAAGGTTGAAGAATGTATCCCGCTGGGATTCAGGCAGGAGTGGTTCTGGATGCAGACCAATTTTGATCACCGCAGAGTCAACTCGAGGAGGAGGGTAAAATGCTCCTGCAGGGACCCGCATTTCCATTTTCGGTGTACCGTACATTCGTACACTGAGTGCCAGCAGGCTAAGCTTACCGGCAGGGGCGCAAACCCGATGCGCTACTTCATACTGGATCGTGAGCACAATTTCGCGGGGTTTATGCTTTGCTTCAAGCAGATTCCTGATGATCCTGGATGTGATATAGTAGGGGATGTTGGCCACAACTAGATAACCATCATCCTGGACCAGCTCCGAACTGTCCAATTGCAGGATGTCTCCTTCTACCAACCTGATATTCGGGAAGGGAGCAAGACGTTTGGACAGTAAGGGAATGAACCGCCCATCAAGCTCAACGGCGGTGACTGCCCGGGCTGATCGAGCCAGATAAGCGGTCAGATGCCCTAAACCGGCACCAATTTCCAGGACGGTATCGTTGGATGTAACGCCCGAGATCTGGACAATCTTCTCCAGGATGTTCGGGTCAGTTAGAAAGTTCTGCCCCAGACTTTTATCTGGTCTTAGATTGTGGCTCTTGAGCAAACTCGAGATGGATTGATCGTTAAAATGATCCATTGCTGGGCATTATAACAAGTTTATTGAACTGGGCGGATATTCCCTGGCTGAAAATGAGATAAAAAGGGCTTTCGTTCTTAACCCAGTGTGATGAACATCATCCAGGAAGGTGATTACCAGGCAGGACAGGGATTGATCTATGATGAAAGAATTACCACCTCCGATCTACAGCGATACTCCAGGAACCTGGGCGCATTCTACCGTAAGTATCCGCTTGCCGGCTCTGGCTGGCAGGGTGATCGAGGAAAATCGATTTTCTACCGAAATAAACCATAATCTCTCCCAGCTAGCTGAGGACATCAGGGGCAGGAGTATCCGTCCGCTGTTTGACCAAGGCGCACCTGATCAGGCAGCCTGGAAAAGTTATCTCCCACCCTTTCTTGGTCAAAGTTGGCTCGAGGTTCCCTGGTTCTTTGCCGAGCATTATTTCTACCGCAGGATCATGGAGGCTGTGGATTATTTCCAGCTGGGCCAGGATCCCTTTATTTATCAAAAAGAACAAGGCCTGGAAAGAAACAAAGATTCTATCCTGACCCTGGCGAATTTCCTGCAGCGCAGATTGGGGGATGAGGGAATGATGGGGAATACTCTTGAGGCTGGTTTGTATTTTTCCTTGTGGGGAAATCAGGAAGACCTGAGTTTATGGCCGGCCGATAGCTCCGACAGCCCCAAACATACCTCTCAAGAATCCCTTCAAAACCATTTGCTCGCGAATGATATCCAGCGGGTGCTTGACCTCCTGCTAGGAGATGGGAAATCTTTGGCTAGACTGGATCTGATGCTGGATAATGCCGGGTTTGAATTGGTAACTGATTTGGCACTGGCAGATATCACGCTTGGTTTTGGTCTAGTAGATAAGGTGGTTCTACACGCTAAGGCACATCCAACCTTCGTTTCCGATGTCATTCCAGTGGATGTTTTGGAAACGGTCCGATCCTTATCAGTTTTGGGTGACCAGGATGCCCAGGCTTTTAGTACCCGCCTGGAGGGTTATTTCCTTGCTGGGAAGCTGCAGATCCAGAGCAATCTATTCTGGAATTCTCCCCTGCCAATGTGGGAGCTGCCTGATGACCTTCGAAAGGATTGGGAAGAATCCTCTTTAGTGATCTGTAAGGGTGATGCTAATTACCGGCGGATCCTGGGTGATCTTCAATGGGATATGGAGGTGCCATTCAAGGATGCTGTAGATTATCTCCCCGCACCGCTGGTGGCATTAAGGACACTTAAAGCAGAATTGGCCGTTGGTATGGAACCGGATCGCATCCTGCAGGTCAGCAAGCAGGACCCGAATTGGATGGTGGATGGGCGATGGGGGGTGATCCATTTTTCAGGAGGACTACCGGGATCTGGGGGGTGAATGCGGGTAGTAGGTGAGGACCACAAGAACTGGTGGTTACGAGTAAAGATAGCGGCCGGGGGGCTTTTTTTTTTAATAAAGTATGTACATGATATTTTCCGGTGGGGGAGAGGGAGCGAGGAAATAAACATCCACGTAGTGGTGCCAGCTAACGTAGTCTTCTGATCGATAACCCAGATCAACCCAATTTGTGCTCCAAGATACACCCGCCCCGATATCCTCGATCGTTGCAAATCCGTAGCCCGGGATGTAGACTCTCAAACCTGCCATATAGCGATACCAGTCCCGGGTGACAGCGATGACTCCTTTTTGCAGATAGGCTCCACTGTAGGTCCAGTCATTGCAGCCAGCGCAATTCTCATTATAAGAAGTTGCGTAGGCTGTGATCTTTCTCCAGTAAGTAATCTCGCCATCTGGCGTGTTTTCTGTGCGGAGGTTGATCTGCGAGCCGTAACCAATGATCCGCGGACTGGGTTCCCGCAATATCCATTCTTTATCCAATTCCCGGGAGACTTCCTGCCCATTCTCATAAGTCACCCTGAACCGCTGGGCATTGATGCCAAACTCACCACCAGATAGGATGGAAAGTCCATCAAGTTCAGTGCTGTTATCAGCTTGATAGGAAGTGCCAAACTGGATTTTTTCCTGGTTAAGCAGGATCTCTTCCCTGACGCGGACAAGCTGGACCTGGCGGTCTTCAGGGATGGGATCGTATTCTGCCGGAATGCTGTAGTCCAGTCCCTGGAGGGAGAGGCCCGCGCCTGCCAGGGCGGGGCCCACAGTTTCCGCAGTGGTAAAGACTGTGATCGATTGATCTCCTAACAGCACCTGCAGCGGTTTTGCCTGGATCCAGTTCACAGTGATCGGTGAGCCTTCCAGGACCGTATCAAGAGGTAAGGACAGCTGGTCAGCATCAATAATCTTGAAGGCTTTCTTCTCGAAAGCCTCTGCCAGGCTGTCAGCATCTGAGATGAAGGAGAAAGCTCCGCCTTCGGTTTTGATGGTGATGGGTGTTCCCCGCAGGACCTGGATCTTGTGATCTTTTCCAGCTCTAAGGATCGTGTCCTCGTCTATCAACCGGTTATCAACCAGGATCCGATCCTTGGGGAAGATGGAAATTCCAGCGTTCAGGAGAACATTTTCCGGGCGGCTTTCTGCGGTTTGGAGGAAAATCAGATCGCCATCAGCCTGAATTTCTACAGAGCTGGAAACCCGGTAGTAGATGGTTTCTTCTCCCCAGAGTAAGGTGTTTGCAGGGGGGAAAAGTTGATCCCATTCAGTCAGGATCTGATCCTGGCTTTTTAACACACCTCTTACCGTTAGGGCTGAAGTGCTGACCAGCAGGGGTTCTCCATTCACAATCAGGGTGACCTCTTTCTGTAACCCCAGGACCAGTAATAGAATCCCCACCGCGGAGATCACCACTGCGGATATTCTTAACATGATGGGGTTGAAGGACAAAGAGCGAATTTTCATGATAGTGGCTGATTGAAGAAGGTGCCAATCAAGCAGATAAGCCTCGGGCAGGCACCCCGGCGGCACCCAGAGGATCCTCCTTAGTGCTGCTTCCTTTCGGACCTGACACGATTCGAAGGTCTCTGCCGCGCCGGACCCACCCGAAGCTCGTGGGCATGATACCAAAGCCGGGAGAGCATGTCAATCAAAGGATCAGTTTGTACTCGATTGCGGTTTACCCGTTTATCCATCTCTGGAAATCAATCCAGCGGTTCCCTGGGCTGGTCATCTTCACCCTTCATGAGCGTACGCTGGATGACAACCCCGCTGAGGATGATGAATAGGATGATACCTGCCCCTAGTATGAGCCCATCTGTATCTCCTGATATCAGGTGGGGCTCACCGTTAACGGTCAAGGAGGTGGGAGTAGGAGAAGATTCGGCCTGGGCTGGCACCCCATAGTTGGATAGGCCAAACCCAGTGAACAGCACAAGGAGAAGCAGGCTGCCGAGAATGATCATGTAACGAGTCTTTTTTGATAAGGAATTCATGCGGATCTTCTTCTTTTCACCTGAGTTATTATACCCCAATCTGCTTTGCTGGCTTTCTCCCGAAATTCTGGACGAAAGCACATTTCCCGTATCGCAGCTGTGATAAAAAAAATGCTCAGGGATAACTGAGCGTGGAAAGGCGGAGGGGGTGGGATTCGAACCCACGATTCCGTGAGGAATACGCGCTCTCCAAGCGCGCGCACTAGGCCAGACTATGCGACCCCTCCGATTTAGATTTGCGGGAAGATTATACCAAAGGGAGGTTGGACTGACAACCGGACTGGAACATGATAATCCCTACTCAGGCCATACTGGCCAGTTGTGTTAAACTAATAGAAAGGTACTAAAAGGATCTTAAAACGTATGGCTGAAGAAGTGGGCACTCCAGTATATTTATCTCTGGGCTCCAACCTGGCTGATAGACGATCCAATCTTGAGGCAGTTCGATCCGCACTTCCTCCAGAGGTAGCAGTTCAGGAGGTATCCTCGATCTACGAGACTGAACCCTGGGGATTTACCAAGCAGCCGGATTTTCTGAATCAAATCATAAAAGGGGAAACCTTTCTGTCCGCCAGGGATCTACTCTTATATCTAAAGAGCCTGGAAGCCGAGATCGGTCGAGAACCGAGTTTTCGTTTTGGACCCAGGCTGGTAGATATTGATATTATTTTTTTTGGAGATCGAATTATCAAGGAACCCGGTCTTGAGATTCCTCATCCCCGTTTCAAAGAACGAGCTTTTGTACTTGTCCCCCTGGCGGAAATCTCCCCTGATTTGCAGGTCCCGGGTACGGATTATTTAGTCAGGGATCTGTTAGGAGAACTGGACATATCAGGGATTCAACGCTTCGAGGAATGAAATAGTGAGACTAGTCCCTTTTTTGATCGCGGCGTTTTTATTGATTAACCCCCTGCTGGAGCTTGCCTTCCGGAAACTCGATATCCAATCTGAAAAACTCCAATTCTGGGTGATGCTGACAACAGGGATCGCCTGGCTGTCTGCCCTGGTATATTTACTCCTCGATCCCACTAGCATTACATCCCCTGGTCCAACTGAGGATCTCGTTCTTCTTCCCAGATTGGTTTTTTCACTGGACTGGATCTCAGGGGCTTTGATCCTGTCTGGTATTGGATTGTTATTTGTTACTGTTCTTACTCGGCAAAAAGATCCCCAAGCCAATGCCTGGCTGGCGGGAATCGGTGGTGCCTGTGTGATCGGCCTGGAATCGAATTCAGCCTACACGCTGGGGCTGACATGGACGATCATTGAATGTTTCCATTTCTATTTCTCTTATCGGGATCAGCAGATAACTTCCAACCCCCGTAAGTACCTGCCGGTTGTATTATTGCGCTTATCAGCTCCAGCAATTTTGATCTTGCTTTCGTTAACTCAGAACGAGCCAGGAGGATCCGGTTTATTGGCAGATCTGGGCCCCCATTCTGGATTGATATTGATAGGGACAGGCTTGCTCGGATTTCTGGGATGGTTCCTTTCTTTTCAGGGGCAGTCGGCTGAAAGAACGGATCATTTCCCGGGAGCAGTGGAAAACTGGATTCCAGGTTTGCTTGGATTGATGTTAATTCTCCGGGGTGGGGCATTGACCGAAGCTGGGGCCAGCCAGCCATGGATTCCCCTGATCCTTTCTTGCACCCTTTTGGTGACAGCAGTGGTGGGTGCGTTAATGGACCGCACACCGGGTTTTTGGTACCTTTGCTGTGGATTGCTGGCAGCAACTTCTTCGATCATTTCTGGAGTAGAAAGCGCCCTGAGCTGGGGAGTAGTTATGATGCTGCCGGGTACTCGATTATGGGCAGGGAGCCGGCAGCCGCGGGCCTCTTTGGTCCCCCTGATCCTCGCCGCTATTGGCTTCCTTCCTCTACCTTTCCTGCCATCCTGGGCAGGTGTTTCAGTTTTTGGTGCTGGAATCCCGGGAATCATTCTGGGTGTAAGTTTTGGGATCCTGATGGGAAGCTTCCTGAACTCGATGTTAAGGAATTGGAGGTCAGCGTTACGAGATACTGAGCCATTCCCCTTGTTGGGAATTATCGGAGGAGCTGCTATCCTGATCAGCCAAGGTGCTATTGCCTTCAAGCTTGATTGGATCGATGCGAGCAGGGAGCTATTGGGCAGACCCATTGCGATCTGGTCCAGTTTCCTGGGATTGATTCCAGTATTGATCCTGGGGAAATATATCCCCTTAAGGGACAGGAAGGTTATGCGTGATGCTGGGATCTGGTTGACAAGTAGTTACAGGAGAATCCTGCTGGCGATATTCCGCCTCCTGGATCGATTGGTCGGTCTTTTCTCCCAGGTCTTTGAGGGACAGGCCGGATTGATTTGGGCTTTGTTGATCGGTTTATTGCTCATTACGATCATCACTTCTGGAGGGGGTAGCCGCTGATGGCACAGATTCTGGAAACCATTCTTGCAGTTTCTGTCTATCTGTGTGGTACTGCGATCATTCTGGTCTCGGATAGGCGCTGGATGGTCGGATTGCTGGCAGCCCAGTATGTGGGGGTATTCCTGCTGGTCAGTTTCAGTTGGCCGGTTGAGATCGCAGTGGTTAAACTTGTTGCAGGGTGGATGGCAACTGCAATCCTTTTCCTTGCATTGGGCGCCAGTTCTTCGGAAGGAAAGGAACGGTTTATAACCAGCAAACCCGGCACTGTATTTATGGGTTTTACAGCCCTTCTGATAGGTTTATCAATGTACTCCTTGATGCCAGCAACCCTGCGCTGGTTCCTGGGCGCTTCTCCCCAACAAGTACTGGGGGGCGTATGGTTATTGGGTCTGGGTACACTTCAGCTCAGTTTTTCTGGGCAGGATACCAGGATAATAATCGGTTTACTTACTATCATTTCGGGATTTGAGATTTTGTACGCTACCTTGGAAGCATCTGTGCTGATGACTGGATTGCTGGCCCTGCTCCATATCGGACTTGCTTTTGTGGGAGCATACCTGCTGATGGCGTCCAACCTGGAGGAATCCCAATGAGCACTCCAGTATTGTGGATCTTGTTTCCGCTGGCCCTCTCGGGAATAGGGTTATTCCTGACCCGCTACCCGAAACTCCTGAAATGGAGTGGTGTTGGGGTAGGTCTAGTCATGGCAATGAGTGCGGGAGTGCTCCCTATTAATGAACCGTTCCGGATTCTCATCTGGGAAATCCAGCTCTCTGACCAACTTCTAGTGTATGGGAGGCGTTTTATCCTAACCAGCACAGACCAGCCCATTGTGATCCTGCTGTTCGGGATCTACGCTTTTTGGTCTCTGATCCAAAATCCCAAGAATGTGCCCGGCTACTTTTCACCAATCAGTTTGAGTGGTATTGCCCTCATCCTCACGGCTTACGCGGTAGATCCCATTTTCTACGGAGCGTTGTTCATTGCTTTTATGGCCTTGGTCCATGTAATCTTGTTAACTCCTCCAGGAACTACACCAACCCCGGGTGTCCTGCGAATGTTGATCTATCAAATTATGGGCATGTTGTTCATTCTATTTGCTGCTTGGCTGGCAAGCTGGGTCGGTTATAACCGCGGTGATGCGGTCATGTTATCCAGATCCCTGGGCATCCTCGCTCTGGGATTCGCGTTTTTGCTTTCCATTTTTCCCTTCATCAGCTGGATACCGATGGTTGCGGAGAGAAACCATCCCTTCTTGAGCGGTTATCTCTTTAATACCTACTTCTTAGGTATCTTTTTATTTGGCTCACGTTTCCTTACAGAAGGGGGCTGGTTTGCGCAGGGGATCGATCTCCAAACACCGCTGCAGCTTGCGGCAGTGATCATGCTGGCTTTTGGAGGATTGCTGGCAATATTCTCTCGGAGTTTGGGACGTTTAACAGCGGCATTGATCATTGCTGAGATCGGACGCTCCCTGCTGGCATTCAGTTTGTTTCGCCTGGGGTTTCCGATTTATTTTGCCATGGTGATGATCCAGACCATTGCCCTGGGTGGTTGGTCTTCAACGCTGACGACCTTGCAGTCAGGCCTTCCAGATCTCGAAATCGATTCTGTGGCTGGGGCTGCCAGGCAATGGCCACTGATCTCAGCTGGATTGATCATGAGCTATTTATCCCTGGCCGGTTTTCCCTTATTGGCAGGTTATCCTATTTATCTGGCTCTTGGAAACGGATTGAGTCCCTATCCTGTCTGGATCAACACCACCCTGGTTCTGGGCACACTGGGTCTGATTATCGGGGGGCTGCGCGCTTTCAGTGGCTTGATCGAGGATTCTGGAGAAGAGGTTGTTCTGGAGCTCGGGAACCGGCTGGATAAAGGGTTGATTATCGCCTTGAATATGATTTTGATCCTGCTGGGCTTTTTCCCCCAGGTGATTTACAGGCTTGCCCAGGCGATCACAGATATGATGATGGGATCATGATTAGGGATAATCTTGTCAAAACAGCCGTGTAAGAAATTGATGTATAATCTCATAGCCTTTGTTCTGATTTTTGAGGAGAAACTTCATGGATAATGATCAACTGGAAAAACGGCTGGGATGGTTGGATGAGGAGCGCAGAGCAGATAAAACACTCCTGTCGACTCTTGAAACCCGACTGCTTGAGTTGGAAGGCAAGCTGGATTCCATGCAGAAAAAAGATTTTGAGATGGATAGCGATTTGACCCGGCTGCGAACTTCTGTCACCAAAGTGGACGGTTTTGAAGCTGAGCTGGGTTCGCTCAGGATCGATCGTAAGAAGGAGATCAAGGATCAGGAAAAGCTCTATAAGGGTTGGATAGCTGATGCTAAAAAGATGCTTACTGCCCAGATCCAGGCCTTAGAAAAGCAGCAGCAGCAGATCCTTGAGGATTTCAAGCGTGTTAAAGAACTCGAGAAATCGATGGATGCGCGGGTAGAGGAAGAATCAAGGATCAGCAACTCCTTGAGGGATCTTGAAAAATCTTTCTCTGACGTCCATAAAGGATTCAAGGGAATTGAGCAGGATGCTAATACAATCAAGGTTGAGCGGCAGAAAGATATCAAGCGCACGGCGGATATCCAGGGAGAGATTTCTGCTGTCAGGAAGCGAATGGACGAAATGCGGGGTTTTATGGACCTGGTGAAGAATGATTATCAGAAAATAAAAGGCCGTGTTCATGAATTGGAAAGTAATCGTCGAGAACTGAAAAAAGAACAGGAAGATTTCTTGGAGGAAGGAGCTCTCCGGCGAACGGAAAGGGAAGCAGTCTGGAAAACCTGGATGATGCGTTTTGACAATATAGAAAAACAGGCCAAGGATCTGGATGACCAGATGACCAAACTGGATACAACCCACCGTGATGTAAAGCGCATGCAGGAAAAACTGGCGGATCTGTCTGCTTTACTCGATCGTCGAGTAAATGAGATAACGGAATTACAACGGATCGCAGACGCAAAATTCCGGACAGAATGGAATACATTTAATGCGGATGAACAGAAGCGCTGGAAAAACTATACACTCTCCCAAAAAGAACAATCCAAACTCCTTGAACGCCAGTTCAAGGAAGGCGAAGGCAGAATCTCTGTTCTTGAGGATGGGCTGCAGGAAATCGAAGACCAGCTGACCCAGATCAGCAACTACTCTGAATCTCAACTTCAAGGTCTATTGACTTTGATGAGGGGGTGGGCTGGCGAATTCGAACAAATAATGGATGGATTCAGATAATAGGTTCGTCCCTCATACTATATGTACATCATCGGCACAGCAGGCCACGTAGACCACGGAAAATCGACTTTAATCGAAGCAATAACCGGGACTCACCCCGACCGCTTGCAGGAAGAGCGAGAACGGGAGATGAGCATAGTCCTGGGATTCGACAGTTTTCAACTGCCGAATGGGAAGGGAGTGAGTGTTGTGGATGTCCCGGGACACCGGGACTTCATCGAAAATATGCTCTCAGGTATCGGCAGCATTGATGCCTGCCTGCTGGTGATCGCCGCAGATGAGGGTGTGATGCCCCAGACCCGGGAGCATCTGGATATCCTCGATCTGCTGGAAGTCAATAAAGGCGTTATCGCTCTTACCAAGACCGACCTTGTGGAAGATCAGGATTGGCTGGAATTGGTTGAGGAAGAGATCCGGAACCTGATCTCTTCCACATCTCTTGCTGGAGTACCGATTGTGCGGGTTTCAGCCAAGAAAAAAACCGGGATCGATGATTTGTTGATAGCTCTCAGTCAGGTATTGGAGGGGGAACCGGAGAGGCCGGACCTGGGAAGGCCAAGATTGTCCGTGGACCGTGTGTTCTTGATGGCCGGATTCGGCTCGGTCGTCACCGGAACCTTGCTTGATGGATACCTTAAGACAGGAGATGAGATCAACTTACTGCCGGGTGGAATCAAGGGAAGGATCAGGGGTCTGCAGAATCACAGCCAGGAAGTTGACAGGATTGGACCGGGTAACCGGGTTGCGGTTAATATCTCCGGGGTGGAGAATAAGAAGGTCAAACGCGGTGACACCCTCATCCATCCGGGAGATTACCAGCCAACTCGCCGGCTGGATGTCAGTTTCAAGTATTTAAGTGGTATTGACCTAACCCTCAAACACAATCTGGAAGCCAAACTCTTTCTGGGGGCAGATGAAACCCTGGCAAGGATTCGCCTGTTGGGTGTAGAGCAGTTGAAACCCGGTGAGAGTGCGATGCTGCAGCTGGAAGTCGAGGACCCGGTAGTGGCGGTGAGAGGGGATAGATTCATACTTCGCCGACCGTCCCCGTCAGAAACCCTGGGTGGTGGAATTGTAATCGATCCCCGCCCTCCAACCCGCCACAAGCGTTTTGATGAGGAAAACCTTGAACGCCTGGAATCCCTTTCCGGAGGTGATCCGCAGGATTTGATTAGGGAAACGATTTCCGGATTAAAATTCGCACCCAGGCAATCTATCCTGGAAAGTTCCGGCCTGGAAGCTGAAACTGCCCAGGCAATCATTGATCAATTGCTCGAAGAGGATTTCGCCCTGGAGATCGGTAAAAAAAGTAAAAAAGTAATTACCCTGAAGAGTACCTGGGATGGGTTGCTTTCCGATTTCACAGTCCGGATAGAGCAATATCATCACAGGAATCCCCTGAGAGCAGGCATGCCGCTGGAAGAGTTAAAGAGCCAATCCGGTCTTACGGAATTTATCTTCCGAGAGATAGTCAGCGCTCTGGAAGATGCAGGTGAGATCAACCAGGCTGGCCCCTTTATCAAAAGGGCGGATTTTAAAGTCCAATTCACCCCGAATCAAGAGAAACAGATCCAAAATCTCCTGGACCAATTCGACCAGAATCCCACTTTACCTCCTTCTGTAGCGGACTGCATTGCAGCTGTGGGGGAGGAAACCTATAAAGCCCTGGTAGCAACTGAGCAGTTGAAACAGGTTTCTCAGGAGGTCGTATTTACTCCCGAGTCATATCAAAAGATGATCGCTGAACTGAAGAGGAAGATCGAAAAGGACGGCTCGATAACAGTTGCCCAGGCCAGGGATATGTTCGGCAGCAGCCGGAAGTATATGTTGGCCTTTCTGGAACGTTTGGATGCTGATGGGATCACCGTGAGGGATGGGGATCTGCGGCGATTAAAGTAGGGGTGACCCGCCGGGTCGCCCGATACCGTAATTGGTTATTGGAAGTCAAAGAGACTTCCGTTTTTTTATTCTCCTCCAACAACAATAAACGTAAACCCATCGTAACTTCTGGCACCAACGGTTTGAAGTGTGGAAGCGCTTAGCCGGGGATTATTGGTCAGTTCCTGGTTGAACCGTTGAATTCCCAGGACACTTGAATCCTGGCTGTTCTGCTCGATGATCTTGCCGTTCCTGACCACATTATCGGCGATGATCAGCGTCCCCGGGCGGGAGAGTTGAACTGCTCGATTCAGATAATCTGCGTAGCCTTCCTTGTCAGCGTCAATGAAAATCAGGTCAAAGGGTGCAGCTTGAGAGAGGATCATTTCATCAATCAACTGCTGGGCATCCCCGACATGGATCTCAACTTCTCCATCGAAATCAAACTGGGAGAGGTTCTTCTCGGCGACCTTGGCGTGATGGTGGTCGATTTCCAGGGTGATCAATAAACCGTCCCTGGATAATCCGCTGGCTAACCAAGCGGTGCTGTAGCCGCCCAACGTGCCAATCTCGAGAACCCGCTTCGCTCCCAGGGCCTGGACCATCACTTGGAGAAATTTCCCCTGCAGAGGACTGACCTGGATCGCAGGCAACCCGGCTTCTTCTGAGACGATAGTAATCTGGTCGAAGTTTGGATTCTCATCAAGCAGCAGATCTTCATAATACTTATCAACAGCAATAAATGTTTCTTTGTTCATAGATGTGATCTCCCCAGTCAGAGGATGAGCTGTAGTTAATTCAGTTGGGGGTAATTACCTTCCTGATTATACGACTAATTTGGATTTAGCCATATGCAGCCAGGAATTTCCCCAATCCATCCTCGCTAGAATATGCTCTTGCGTTTCCTCCTTGATCCGGGCCAGTTAATTGATGAACTACTCGCCCTGGCCGCGGTACGGGTTGTGATGAGATCCACACCAACATCAGGCCAATCCCGGATGCTGGTATACCCTCCTACGAGTGCATCCTTTCAGTCCTGATCTCCCATACTTTGAGTGTAAAATTTTCCAGGGCTTGAGTTACCAAGGGGTGCAAACGGCGGATCTTTCCCAGGTGAGCGAGATGGTGGAAATCTCTAGGCTTGGGATTCCTTATTTGAGATTCGCCAGGTTGAATTGACGGTTTTTGTATTTATATTCTGTGACACCGAGGGTTTCCATTACTAGTACTGGCTCTTTTTTTACGAAGTTTCTGCAGGCCCTGTAGGCTATCCAGTAGGAATTTCCATCCCCATTTTTTGCCAATTCAGTCACGATCGGCCAGGTGGTCGCCTGATCGACGCGCATCCAGTCGCTGAGGTTATTGCCGACTGATGTGCGGGGGTAATGAGCGGGTTCTTTATAGAGGTGCTGGATCACTCCCAGGGCGTAATCGGGTTCCTTGTGGAACCAGCGATTTTCGACCACAGGCCGCAGGGATTCACTCACAAAACGTCGCTGATTGGGATCCTCGGATCGGACCATTTTTAGATACCAGCAACGGACCTGTTCGGGATATTCCTTGATCAGTTTCCGGATGATACCGGAAGAACACTCCCGGACGATCCAATCCTCATCCGCTGCCGCTTTTTTTATATAGGGCTTGATCGTTTCTAAATCAGTGCTGGCCGATCCGTAGAGGCAGATCAGCTGAACAGCCAGGCTCCTGACGAATGGATCAATATCTGGAAGGGAAAGGATCCCAGATGCAAAGTCCATCACTTTGATGTTATTTTTCTCTAAGATAGGGTATAGTTCTAACCCCAGAGCTTTAACGATGGAGTAGCGCCCGATGGAGATGCGGCGCTTTTGGGGAATGTCATTGCGGATGTGCCCTATCAATCCGGTTATATTTGTGGCAATATCGGTGATTTCGGAGGAGAGAATACTCTCCACCAAGGCGTGGATCTCTTCCAGGTGCAAGGGAGAGATGAGTAGAAAGGGCATGGAATTATTATAAATGAGATTGGGAACAGCAGATCATATGGCTGCTGGTTTCACGCGTAGACTTTCTATTTTGTTATGAAGGCTTCCCCCCCCTTGCGCTTGGGATATAATACCCTTGTTGACCATGATGGAGGTACTTCATGAACTACCGCTTCTTACGTATTTTATTATTGATCCTGCTCCTATCTGGCTTGATGCTTAGTGCCTGCGGTGGAGAAGAACCTGCCCCAACCCAGGTTGAGGAAGTCGAGGTTATTGAGCAACCGGTAATTGTAGAGGACCAAGATCCCACAAGCTCATCCGAACAACCACTATCAGGGAATACCCAGGTAACTGAGATCGAACAGATTGTAGGGACCTGGATAGCTCCAGCCTACCCCGGGAATTTTGTGCTGACAGTCTTTCCTGATGGTTTGTTAAGGGTAGCTACTTCATTGGTAGATCTGGAGCGTGGCTCCACCGATTCCTGGTATTTGACTATTGAAGGGGGCCAGATCTCAGCAACAGAATATGCATTATGCATGGGAGATACGGGGAGTTATATAGCAGAAATCGATCCACTTGGAAATTTAAGATTTGTCTCCATCATTGATGGCTGTGATGCCCGCATACGCAAGATGGACCGCAGCCTGCCAGGCCGTTTGCAGGAATATAAGTTGATTTACCGGCCAGTAAAGTAGGAAGAAAACTACCTCAATTCTAACTATCTTATTAAGATCCCCATTCCCTCTTCATCATTTTCTGCTTGTGGAGAGGGAATCTCCATTTAATAGCTTAGATTTCAGGCCAGGAGGTTTTTCCAGGCCTGAAAAGTGGAACCAGGCCGGCACCCACCCAGTAGAACATAAAAGGCAGAATGGCTAGAGCATATCTCTGCCAGGGGAGCAGAAATATGATGAAAATTCCCATACCTGCGGTCGCCAGACCAAGGACCAGCTTATTGTTCTTTTCCTCAGGGGTCTTGTCAGGGAAGCCCCAGATCGTGTTTCCCATCCCAAGAAGGGTTAGAGCAGCCAGTATCGAACCGACGATCAGATCCCGTCCCCAAATATGAAAGGGATTGGCCAAATAGGCCAGTTTGGATTCCTGAGTAGCATCCAGATAATTACCAACCTCTTCTGTTTGGGGGGCGGAGAGGTATGTGTTCAGAACCAATCCGGGAACGGTGACCTTCAAGGGCTGGTCCATCCAGGCCAAGGCGGCCAAGATAATCTTCCTGTTGTTGATTGGCGAGACTGAATCGAGCATTCATCCCGGCTTTGAGGGCGCCCAGGGGTTGTTTCCAATAGAAAGGATTTAACATCAGGACCAATACCAGAGCGACCCCAGAGGTTTTAAGGATGTTGAGAGTGGTCTTTTTAAGTCCAGGGAATCCATCAGGCAGATAGATGACTGCCAGAAGAGCTGCCGGGATCAAACCCAGCGCCGAGTGTTTGGCATTAACCGCGATCCCTATCGCAAGGCCGATCAGCCAGGGATTGCGCTTTTCCCTCGTGACAGCCCACAGGAAGAGGGCTATCCCAAAAACCAAGGAGCTTTCTGACATGGCTCTTCTCCCATGCAGAAGGAGCAAAGGATTCAATCCTAATAACAGAACTGCGGTCAGTGCAGGGATAGCAGGCAAGATCTTCTTGAGGGCGAGGTAATACAACCAGAGGCTAATCGGCAGCAGGAGGGTCATACCAGACCGGGAAAATACCAACTGCCTGTCTGAAGGCAGGGCGCCTGCAGCCTGGTTCTCTTCCCAGTCTGAGCCCCAATTCCAATCAGCTTGTAAAGGTGGAATGGAGAAAATTCCCCGAACAACTCCAATAAGATACTTGGCTAGTGGGGCATCAATAGCCCGGATCCTACCTTCGGAGCTGAGCGGCAGCTTCCCATCCCAGGCGAGAGCAAGGGGATTCTGAGTTATATCCTCGCTCATATAGATATGCGTGCTTTCATCTGGATGGAAGGGAACATCAGGAAGAGTCGCGAAAAATAAAACGGTCAACAGGAGTATCGACCCCAGTGCAATCCAGTCAACCCTGTGTGATTTTCCCATCGGTTTGAGTTGATCCTTGTTGTCCCGCTCTGGTGATTTCCTAGGTAATTTCCAAGGAATAAATGACCTATCCAAAATTCCGCCAGACCCACTCACCGTTAACCATAGTTCCTAATGGTTTGATCTTCCAGAGATCATTCGGCTCGCTGCTGAAAGGGTCTTCAGCCAGGATGACACAATCTGCCCAGTACCCTGGCCTCAACCGGCCTTGCTGATCCCCCTTTCCCCCAGCATCCGCGGCTGAACTTGTGAAGGCTGTCAGGGTTTGTTCGAGGGATAGCCGGCCTTCCGGGTGCCAACCCTCCACTCCCGGGGTACCATCAACCGATCTGCGAGTTACTGCAGCATGTATTCCCAGCCAGGGATTGGGACTTTCCACCGGGGCGTCGCTGCCGAATATCACCCGGGCTCCCTGGTCGAACTGCATTTTCGGAGCATAGGCATACCGGGTGCGCTCCCCCCAATATGCACCTGCCATCACCATGTCGGACGGGGCATGAATCGGCTGCATGGAAGCCGTGATGCCCATATCTGCCAGCCGAGGAATATCATCGGGATGAATGAGTTGGACATGTTCAATCCTATGGGCCAGGGGTTTGATCCCCTGATCCTGCTCGAATTTCCGTACTCGCCTAAGCGCGTCTAAGAGGGTGCGGTTGGCCAGATCACCAATTGCATGGATAGCCAGGGCAAGTCCGCCTGCGGCTGCTTCCCTTCCCAATTCAAATATCTCATCCTCGCTTTTCAGCAGCATGCCCACAATTTCTGTGCCCTGGTAAGGTTCGAGCATAGCGGCGGTTTGGGGACCGAGTGCCCCATCCATAAAATCTTTCACCCCGCCGTACCATAACCAATCGCTGCCAGCTCCTGTTTGGATGCCTTCTTCAATTGCACCTGAAAGGTAAGCTGAAGGTATGCTTTTTACGATTCGGAGCTTAAGCTGGTTTTCCTTTTCAAGGTACCTTAACGCTTCCAGGCAGGGAAGCTTGTCAAAATCATGCACACCGGTTATTCCCATTCTCCAGAGTTTTTCCTGAGCGTGGGAGATTGACCGGGCAATTTCATGCCTTGGTGGGAGAGGGATTACCTTTTCGATTGATTTAACCGCATCTTCAAAGAGGATCCCGGATAATTCCCCCTCAGGATCCCTTCCCAATCTACCGTTGGGGGGGTCAGGTGAATTGATTGAGATTTCCGCTTTTTGAAGCGCTGTTGTGTTGGCCCAGGACACATGAAGGGACTTGCCAGTAAGGTAAATGGGGTGTTCGATGCTGATTTGATCCAGGTCTTTAACAGAACCGTATCCCTCTGGCCAAAGGTTGTGATTCCAACCATGCCCCAGGATCCACGTTCCAGGAGGTGTGGATGCAGCTCTTTCTCTGACACGGTCCAGGCATTCCTGGAGTGTGCTGGTTTCGCAGTCAATTTTTTGGAGGGTTTCCGCGTATTTTCGCAGGTGGAGATGGCTATCAATCAATCCTGGTAAAACGACCTTCCCGCCTAAGTCGATGCTCTCTCCCTGAGGAAGATCAGAAGGTTCCTCACCTTGGGCGAGGATCCGTGTAATCACTCCGTCTTCGATGACCATGCCGGATGCTAAAGGATGGCCCGAGTCCATGGTGATCACACGAGCATTGGTCAGAATTAGGGTTTGCATACCGGATCGTCCGTTATGAGAGGTGGGTCTATTTGCTCAGAAAATGGTCCATCAATGAATTGAACTCCTCGTCGGAGTAATAATGGACAGTTATCGTGCCGGAGCCTTTACTGGACCGGGTCAGGCGGACCTTGGTGCCAAGAGCTGACTGAAGATCCTCTTCCAGGGCTTTGAGTTCTGGTGATTTGGGATCCTTCGGTGTTGTAGTCCTTTTCTTCTTGCCTTTCAACTGGGTCACCAAATCTTCGGTTTGGCGGACGTTCAATCCGCCCATCAAGACGGATTGGAGAGCTGCGCTTTGAGCTTTGATGTTAGGAAGAGCCAGCAATGCCCGGGCATGACCCATGCTGATCTGATTCTTTCGGATGGCTTGCTGGACCACGTCAGGCAGATCGAGCAGCCTGAGTGTGTTTGTGACAGCAGTCCGGCTTTTTCCAACCCGTTTTCCGATCTCTTCATGGGAGAGGTCAAATTCCACTGCAAGGCTCTGGTAGGCCGTAGCGGTTTCGAGGGGGTTGAGATCTGCTCGTTGAACATTCTCGATCAAGGCCAACAACAAGTGGTCCCGGCTGTCTGCCTCGCGAAGCACGGCTGGGACGGTTTCCAGTCCAGCAATATGGGCAGCCCGCAGACGGCGTTCCCCGGCAATCAGGGCATACTTCTGGGCCTCTCCCGAACCCTGAGAGGAAAGCACCAGGGGCTGAATGATGCCGTGCTCCGTGATGGAGGCAGCCAGCTCTTTGAGTTTTTCCTCATCGAAACCTCTCCGAGGCTGATGGGGATTGACATCAATTAAAGTAAGCGGGACTTCAAGCACACCACCGAATTCTGAGAGGATTGTCCCTTCAGGGTGAGCAGGAATGAGTGCGTCTAGGCCTTTTCCCAGACCGGGTCGTTTGGCTGCCATAGCTATAGATTACTCTCTTTTATTTTTTTTTAGTCTGCCTGTTTTTCAGGGCTAATTATACCTCAGGTATCTCATGTCCATCTTCTATGAGGATCTCCCGGGCCAGCGCATCGTAAGCCGCAGCACCAACCGAGGAAGGTGAATAAAGGGAGATCGGGATCCCATAGGAAGGTGCTTCCGCAAGGCGGATGTTCCGGGGCACGATCGTGTCGAATACCCGTTCCTGAAAATGTTTCCTGACTTCATTAACAACATCATTAGCCAGATTTGTCCGGGTGTCATACATGGTCAGGATCACACCCCGGATGACCAGATCCGGGGAAATAACTCGCTGGACGCGGTCTATAGTTGAGATAAGGTCCCCTAACCCTTCCATCGCCAGGTATTCGCACTGGACCGGGATAAGGATGCCATTTACTCCTGCAACCAGGCCATTCAGGGTTAACAAACCCAGGGAAGGGGGGCAATCGATCAGGATGTAATCAAAGTCATCAGCCAGTGGAAGAAGTTTCCTTTTTAACAAATGTTCCCGGCCAACTTCATTGACCAATTCAACCTCTGCGCCCGCTAAATCCGGTGAAGCGGGCAAGATGGATAATTTCAGCTTCGGGTTGTGCAGGATGTATTCCCGGATATTCTTTTCACCAAGCAGTGCCTGGTAAGTACCTCCTGTCACTGTGAGCTTGTCGATCCCCAGTGATGATGTGGCATTGGATTGGGGGTCGATATCGACCAGGAGGACATTCTTTCCATAATGCGCCAGGAAAGCACCCAAGTTTATGGTTGAAGTGGTTTTTCCTACACCCCCTTTTTGATTTGCCATGGTGTAGATCATACCCATATTATTTTTGCGCCCTTATCGTTTCAGTGATTTCCCATTTCTCTGGTATGCCATCCGTTCCTGTTTGCCTGACTGATACGGCAGCCAGGGCATTGGCCAAGAAGGCTGACCGCTTAATCGTTATTCCCCTGATCTTCCAGAAGATCATAAAAGCTGCTGCAAATACATCACCTGCGCCTGTAGGGTCGATTTCAATCATTGGCGGTGAGGGCACCTGGTGGGTTCTCTCACCTGAATATATTTCCACACCTCCGGACCCCAAGGTCAGGACCAGATTGGGAAATTGGCCTTGGATCTGTTCCAATCCGCTGCGGTCTCCCCCCAGGTCCTCCAGACTTAATAAACCCACTGCGTTCTGCCTGGCTTTAGGATCCATTTCAGGAAAGGGGGAAGGAAAGATCGTTCCCTCTCCATTCCAGTCCCGCATCCAACCCTGGAGTGAATAACCCAGGAACCCCTCCGGGAAAGCGACCGCGGCGGATAAAGGCACTTCCCCTGCTACAGGAGCAAGGTGGATGATCTTGGCCTTTTTCCAGCTTTCGGGGACCAGACCAGGATCAAGATCCTCAGCTCGATCCACGAGCCGCTGGATGCGGCCCGAAGCTGGATATTCGTTTATAAAGGTTGTTGTTCCAGGACTTGGCTGGTCGATGATATCGATACCGTCCATGATGTCCAGGGTGAGGTGTGATGCACCAGATGTATAAACTGCAACATTCAATCCCATCCTGTGCGCAAGAACCCCGCTGTATACTGCTGTTCCGCCTAACTGGTATCCGCTTTCATTTAAGTCTTTTGTGATGTGGCCGATGATCAAATAATCAGGTGGATTGTCTCCGGTTGGGCCGCTCATGGCTGAATTATACCTGATTGGTGGTTGGCGGATAATAAAAACTGGCAGGGAAAAAAAGGCCCTGCCAGTTCTGGTTTCCTTTCAGGTGGATCATTCGCTGGGAAAGATCACAACCTTGCGGTGGGGATCAGTTCCCGCACTTTCTGTATATACTCTCGTTTCATCTTGGAGCTCAATATGGGCAAAGCGCCGTTCGTTGGCAGGCATAGGTTCAAGGGCCTGTTCTCTACCCGTATCGGCGACCTGCTCGGCGACTCGGCGAGCCAGTTGGCGCACTTGTGCCTCACGCCGTTCCCGATAGCCCTCAACGTCGATGCTGAGGGGAACCCCATGTTCGAGTTCCTTACCGAGGATCAATCGAGCGATATACTGCAGGGCATTTAAGGTCTTCGCCCGGCGCCCTATCAGAATGCTGAGGTCGTTTCCAGTGATATCAACCAGGATCGGATCAAGGGGCAGATTATCGCTTTTTTCTCCGTAGCGTGCCTCAACCTTGGCTTCGAGGTTCATCTTTTCTAGCAATTCAGAGATGATCTCTTCAGCAAGTCGAAGCGTTTCATCTTTGTCTTCCGGGTCGATAGTCTGGGAAGCATCTTCCGTCTCAGCTTCTTCTTCAGTCAGGATGGAAATCCGAATCCGGGCCTGGCGGGAGCCAAGACCGAGGATTCCAGATCCACCTTCATCGAGAACAGTGATCTCAACAGCCTCTTTGGGAAGTCCCAGATCCGATAAACCTTTCTCAATAGCCTCATCAACGGTCTGGGCGATAATCTCCAGAGTAGCGCGATTGTTTTTCATAATTGACTCTCTCTAATCAGGTTGCTCTTCCCGACCACCACTACCGAGTGAATTTTGGAAGCTTGGGAAGGATATTTTTAAAGTTTGCCTGTCCAGTGATCATATACTGGGCGATAGTTGCCAGGTTCGTGGCGATAAAATACAGTGCCAACCCGGAGGCAAATGTCAGCGCCAGGTATCCCATCAAAAAGGGCATGTACAAAGTCATAGCCTGGGTCATCTGGGCTCCCTGGCCGCCATCCGCAGGTCCTCCACCGGGAGGAGTGACCATTTTGGTCTGGATATATGAGGTGATGACTACCAGGATGGCCAGGAGTGGAATTCCTACGCCAAAAATGGTCAGACGTTCAGGTTCGCTAAGTTCCATCCACCAGAAATGGTTGTTGATCGGGATCAGGGTCCCATCGGTGATATGCTTGGACAGATTTACCAACTGGAGCGGTGTTACCGCCAGAGAGCGAATGATCGCCTGGTATAGGCCAATGATGATGGGGAATTGGATTAACAGCGGCAGGCAGGACCCAAAGGGACTGACACCCATCTCGCGATAAATCTCCATTTGTTTCTGAGCTAGCGTTTCCTTGTCATCCTTGTATTTCTTCTGGATGTCCTGCCATTTTTTGGAGGTTTGGAGTTCCTGCATGGCTTTGCTGCTTTTCATCTGTCGGGCGTTCAGCGGATAGGTTACCACGCGCACCAGCACAGTGAAAATGATAATTGCCCATCCAAAGTTCTGACCGATCAGGTCATAGATGAAGAGCAGAATATTGATCATAAAGGTGATAAAGGCATCCCACATAGTATTTTCCTATTCTCTAATCTGCTGACCGCTTATTATTTTTCAGCTGGGGGGAATCCCCAGGATTGAACACCACTCTGATTGAGGGCGATCAAATAATACTCGAATTCGGAAGGTGCCAGGAAGAGTTTGTCTCCCCCGGATACCGGGCCGGCAAAAAGTTTGCCTTCAAAAGGCTGATTACGCTGCACAACGCCTTCCTGATCGATGACCACCAGGCTGCTGGCGTCTGTCGAGAAGTAGATCATCCCGTCCAGGACTAGGGGAGCGTCATAGATACCTCCTCCCGGCTGGATCTGCCATAACACGTCACCAGTAGCCAGTTCCAGAGCATAGAAGGTGCCTGTAATATCGCTTACATAGACCTGTTCACCATCTACAGTTGGGCTGGCCCAGGCCCAGTCACTGGTAGCAAAACGCCATTCAACCTGATGGCTGCTTTCATCCAGAGCAATAACCTCATTACTAAAAGTGCTGACGATGATCAAACCTGATTCTGAGATCGCCGGAGGGCTGACAATCGGACCACCCAGATTCTCTGATTTCCAGAGCAGATTCCCTGCTTCATCCAGGGCATAGAGATGCTGATCCATGGAGACCTGATATAAACACTCGCAGTTTTCAGACCAAATAGGGGAAGCCCATAATGGTTCATCGGTTTGGTATTCCCATTGCAAATTACCTTCATAGTCTAGGGCATAAAGAATATTATCGGAGGCTGGGGCAAAAATGCCCTCAGCTGTGATCAATGGGGAAGCGATGAAACGGATGGGGTTTCTGTTATCTCCTGGGATAGTGAAACTCCAGATTTTCAATCCGTTCTCAGGATTCACACTGTGAACCTCGCTGTTATAGCTGGAAAGAATAATCTGCTCTCCGTCAGCAGTCAGGACCGGAGGTGCGTAGAAGTTAACCTCGGTATTGGCTTCTATTGGGTACCGCCATATCTGAGTCCCGTTTTTCAGCGCAACCGCATAAACTTGAGGTCCGGATGCTAAATAAACAGTGTCCTCATTCACGGTGATCCCTGACCAGCCAGAGGTAACAACCCTGCGGCCAGTGCAGGCTCCCAAACCGAGGGCGAGAACTACTAGAATTAGGATAAAAAAGAGTTTTTTCATTTTTGTCATAGGTTTCTCAACTCAGTGATTATTTGACAGGATCGAATCCGCCTTTGGAAAATGGATTGCAGCGTAGAACACGCCAGGTTCCCATGAAGCCGCCCCGGATCACACCATATTTATAAATAGCCTGGTAAGAATAGTGGGAGCAGCTTGGATAAAACCGGCAGGTATTACCCGGTATTAATTTTGAAAGTGTTTTCTGGTAGAGGAGGATTAACGCCAGAACAGGAAATCGAAAGACCGTCCACAAGGACAGCTTTAGATCCCGCAGAGGAGGATCCTGTGTGGGGTGTATATGTTCGGGATGTTCAATGCTGATCTGGTTATCCATACTCGTTGCTGGGACCAATTCCGGCTCTTTTTAGCAGTGATCTCAGGGCTAGGCAGGTTTCCTGGAATGTTGCATCCAGGAGTGGTTTGCGGGCGATCAAAATGCCCTGGCAGCCTGGCTGGATGTCACCGATGACTTCCTGCAAGGCAGCTCGCAGCAGCCTCTTGGCCCGATTTCTTTGCACTGCTTTGCCTACTGATCTGCCTGCTGTAACCGCAAATCGGGAAATTGGATCATTCCCAGCTTTAATTATCAGAACAAGAAGCGGGTGGGCATAGGACTCTCCTGATCGCCGCACCCGCATGATTTCAGTTGTACTTCTTAGGCGATATCTCTGCTGCACAGGTAATACTTCAGCTCTTCCAGTTGACGTTCTTCACGTGGTTGTTCTTTGTATGAGCTAACTGAAAGCGGCCTTTCAGGCGCCGCCGCTTAAGTACACTCTGGCCGCCGCTGGATTTCATACGAGCCCGGAACCCATGAACACGGGCCCGACGTCTGATTTTCGGTTGATATGTCCGTTTTGGCATCTCTGTGTGACTCCTTCCATTTCAATCTCAACTACCGACGAAACATTATACCGCCCTGATAGGTTTTGGTCAAACGTCTTAAGGGTTTATCTGTGCCGGTTATTATCACCTCTGATGGGTCTGATTCCACTCTAAACTATAAGTCCACCCATTACCTCTGACAGGGGGATTATAATGGATATTTGTAGGGAAATAGAAGGTCAATTTCATGTCGCTGAGGAGATGTATGTATTCCAGGATCCTTGAGAGCCTAACAGATCATCCTGTTAGCCAGGTCAGGATTGGCCTGCATTGGACCGCTGTCGTTGTCGAAAAAGAGGCCGGACCTCAGTGTGGTTTGGCTTCAACATTGTCAGAGGATCATCATAGCAGTGAACCGACATTTCCGGGACCAGGTAACTTGACTTCTTATTCAGCCATGGAGCTGGCAAGCTGGATTGAGTCGGATATTCCTCTCCGCCGCAGCATAGGTTGTGCTGCAATCAATGCTCTGCTGCCCAGACAGCCAGAGCGTTGGGTAGATCAGAACGCTGAGGAAGCAATCTTGAAGAGAGGGAGGGGGAAGAAGAATGTATTGATCGGTCATTTTCCGTTTGCAGAGAAACTGAGAGCCGAATTAGATGACTTTAATATTCTTGAATTGCATCCTACGGGGGATGACCTCCCTGTCAGAGCTGCTCCAGAGCTTCTGCCTAAAGCAGATCTGGTTGCCATTACTGGTATGACCTTTATCAATCAAACCCTGCCGGATATTTTGGCGCTCATCAAAAAAGAAGCTTATGTCTTGCTGCTTGGACCCTCAACCCCTTTATCGCCATTATTGGCGGATTATGGAGTGGATCTGCTGGCAGGATCCTCCGTTGAGGATATCTCTGCTGTGCTGGCGGCAGTGGGGCAGGGGGCGAACTTCCGCCAGGTCCACCAGGCAGGTGTGCGTTTGATCACAATGCAAACAAGGTAGGTTTTGGAGCCAACATGTCAGATCAGCAAATACTCTTACACCCTATTGGAACGATCAGCAGCCCCTATCACGATCCAACAGGTATGCCCATACAACCCCGAGCTGCTCTCGGTGTGAAAGGCCAGGTCGTTCTGGACCCATCTTATACAGTAGGTTTAAAGGACTTGGAAGGTTTTTCCCATATCATTCTGATTTATTACTTTCACAGGTCAGGAGAAGGTGATCTGCTTGTAAAACCTTTTCTGGATGACCAGAAACACGGAGTTTTTGCCACTCGTGCACCCCGACGTCCAAATAGTATTGGTATCTCAGTGGTCAAACTGATCAGGATCCAAGAGAATATCTTGGAAGTCGAAAATGTAGATATTTTGGATGGCACACCGCTCCTGGATATCAAACCTTATATCCCGGATTTTGATCATGCAGAGAATGTCAGAATAGGCTGGCTGGAAAACCGGAGGGATAAAATCCCCGGGGGACAGTCAGACGACAGATTTTCCTAAAGTGAAAAACGGCTTTCAATCTGGAAGCCGTTTCTTCAACTACACATACTCTCTTGATGAGTAAATTACCGCCGTCTCCGCCCCCCGGAGACGATCGAGATCCAGTAGAGGAGCTGCATTACGGAAGTGAATAACGAGGCCACATAGGTCAGTGCTGCGGCATCGAGAACCTGGTTCACCCCCCGCTGCTCCTGGGAAGTGAGTAAGATCCCACTGTTCTGGAGAAGCACCTTGGCCCGAGAGGATGCGTTCAGCTCTACTGGCAGGGTTGCCAAAGCGAATATCGCCCCCCCAGAGAAGGCGAATACTCCCAGCCAGGCAATCCCGATCCAATTCAACACCAAGCCCACCATGATCAGGATCCAGCCAAGAGTAGAGCCGATATTCACGGCCGGGACCAGCATGGAACGAAGCTGGAGTGGGAAATAACCTTCCTGATCCTGCTGGGCGTGGCCCAGTTCATGAGCTGCGATAGCCACTGAGGCAACGGAATTTCCCTGATAAACGGCTGGAGATAAGTAGAGCTCTTTTTTGCGAGGATCATAATGATCTGTAAGCTGCCCGGGAACCTGCTGGACCCGAATATCTTTCATTGCAGTGTGGGATAAAATCCGCCTGATTGCATCAAGTCCGGTTGCGCCGCTCGAAGTAGGTACCTTTCCCCACTTTCGATAGACTGAGTTGACATAGAGCTGGGCAGCCAGCATGGCCAGGATTGCTGGCACCATAAAGAGTAGGTATTGGGAGTTGAAATAGAACATGTGTATACCTTTTAGTTTTCGATCAATTCCAGCAGGACTTCAATGGCTTTTTCCAATTGAGGATCGAGTTCATCGAGGATGTCCTGTTCGGTAAGTTCAACCTCATAATCAGGTGTCAGTCCAACCTCATGGATCTGTCTCTCATTCGGTGTGAGCCAGCGAGCGATGGTGATACGGACCGCGCCCTGGTCGTTTTCGAGTGCCATCCAGTTCTGCACTGAGCCTTTCCCGAAGGATGTCGTGCCCACCAGGGGACCCCGATCGAGGTCCTGGACAGCTCCTGCAACTATCTCAGACGCAGAAGCCGTTCCTTCGTTGATAAGCAGCACCAGGGGGATTTCCGTGGCCAGGCCGCCTTCCAAGGCATTAAAAACCACGATCTCCTCATCTGAGCCGTAATCCTCGTAGAGGATCACTCCGTCACTGATGAATTCAGATCCCACCTCAACGGCAGTCTGCAGATATCCTCCACCGTTATTCCTGAAATCCACGATGAGTCCGGCTGGATTCTGTTCCAGGATCTCAGTCAGGTGTTCACGGAGTTCCTTCCTGGTATCCGCCCCGAAGGTTAAGATTTGCACATATCCCAACTGGCCATCAAGCATTCTGCTGTCCACGCTGGGGACGGTGATCTTGGCCCGGATGATGGTGACATCGAAAAGCTCTCTTTCTCCCTCGCGCAGAATGGTGAGTACTACGGTGGATCCGGCAGGCCCCAATACTTTGCGGATGACAAGAGAGCCATCCAGGCCGGTCATATCCTCTCCGTCGATCTTGACAACCTGGTCACCAGGCAGCAAGCCACTTTCCTCAGCGGGTGAGCCAGGCATGGGGCTGATGATGGTCAGAAATTCAGCGGTCGTATCCACCCAGGCACCAATGCCTTCGTATTCACCGTCGATGGGAATATTAGCCTGCAGGTATTGGTCCGGGTCCATGTAGGAAGAGTGCTGATCGTCCAGGGAATCCAGCATGCCCCGGATCGCCCCCCGCATCAGTGCCGTTTCATCAACAGGTTGATCAATATAATATTCATGGATGATATCCCAGCTCTCCCAGAACGGTTCAAATAAAACTTCGAGGGAGCCCCCTTCACTTTCCACATGGTCGATTGGGAGGATAATATCCGCTGTCGCAGGAAAGCCTGGCAGGTGACGGATCAAATCGACTGTGGTACCTACTATCGCGCCGGCTGTAAATGACCCGGCGATCAGGAATAGACCTGCGAAGATACCAATAAGGATCCAGGTGCTTTTTCTCATACTTTACTCCAGGTAATTAAAGGTTTGAAGTACAAATCTTCCAGTCATCAGTTCCATACTAGGTTATCACAAAGAGATAAGAACTATCTAAGAATAATCTTTATTGAAGCTGGAGGTTGGACATAAAATAAAAATGACTCAGTCGGACCGGATAACAGGCAGGGTTATGATATCCAGAGTCAGTGGCTGGCCGAGTTTGTCCTCTATTGATAACTTGAGGGAATCCACATCTCCCTGGGTGAGTGTGGCTGAAGAACGCACAGTCGCAATCACTAGAAGATCTCCCTTCCCCCGGGTGCGGTCAATCTCGAGATCTGTGATCTCCTCCAGAAAAGGAGAGTCCTCCAGAACGGCTTGAATGGCCAGGTCATCCCGGCTGTTTTGAATGATCCCATTCATGATGATGCCCAGAGGGATGGTAATTAACACAACCAGGAAAACCATACCGGTTATGCCTCGCCGGACCCGTTTTTTGATCTCAGGCTGAAGATTGAGGGGATGGATGCCCAGCAAGGTGAAGATGATCACCCCGGCGAGGCTGATGGTGATGATGTTGGTCACGAAGAGCAGCAGGGCTCCGATGGCAGCCTGCAGATTGCCATGGGCGATCCCCAACCCGACAACGCTGAGTGGGGGGGCGAGGGCGGCAGCGATCGCCACACCGGGCAGTGCAGCGCTGACATCCTTTCTGCTCAAAGCATAAGCACCCGCCATACCTGATGCCAGGGCTATGAATAGATCCAGCAATGTGGGCTGGGTGCGGGCAATGATCTCTGGAGTCATTTCCTTAAGGGGAGAGATCAAACCTACTAACATGGAAACGATGACCGTTGCCATTACGCCTTTGAAAACGGATTCCAAGGATGTCCGCAGCAGGCGAAGTTCTCCCAGAACGATGCCAAGTGAAAAACCCAGGATGGGAGACATTAAAGGAGCTACCAGCATGGCTCCGATCACAACTGCCGGGCTGTTAAGCAGTAAACCCAGGGTTGCGATTATGGAAGATAACACGATCAGTACAAAATAATCTCTACCAGGCTGAGCATTTTCAACTAAACCTTCCCGGACCTCAAGCTGTTCCTCCGGTGAGAGAGTGGGAAAAAGATTAAAAACCATCCCCAGGACTTTTCGGAACCAGAATTCTGGAGCTCCGCTATATCCCTTCACCATCACTGAGGAATTGGGAACCTGGGAGGCGATTCGCTGAGGAATGCTGCCGAAGGCAAATTGATCGATAAAACCTTCTTCGGATGCACCAACGATGACCAAGTCATAGTTTTCAGCTTCTTTGAGGATGCCTTCCAAGGCTGAATTTGCCTGAATGATCTTCTTCTCGGGGGGATTGCTGAAGTCCAGGTCTTGGAAAGTACTTTCCAGAACCTTTCTATTCTCAGCCATGCGGCTGCTGGATGCTCGGCCAACCTGCACATAGATTCCAGTGACCTCAGCGCCAGTGCTGAGGGAGAGTGTGGAGGCCAATTTGGCACCTATCGGTGCATTGGGTCCTCCGGAAGTTGGCACCAAGATGGATTTGATTTCGTTCCAGCTATGGCCCCGGACGATCAGCACATCGCAGGGAGCATCCTTGATGATGGGATCTAACACTGGTCCCAGCGATTTGGATATCGTACGGGTTTCTCCCCCTGACCAACCTACTAGGATCTGGTCTACATCTTCATCCCTGGCAGTATCCAGGATACCTTCAGCGATGCTTCTGGAGACCCGGGTCATAGTCTGGATCCTGAATTCTTCCAAGGCAGCCTGGTCAATGGCCTGGTCCAACATAACGCGGTTGGCTTCAGCCTCAATTCGACCTTCACTGAGGGGAAGCTGATTCGGGACGGTTATAACCCGCAAAGCAATGACTTTGCCTGACTCTGGCCGGACGAGTGTGCCGGCAAGATGCAACAGGGTGCTGGCAGTATCGGGATTGGCGATTGGAACCAGGATCCTTTTGTGCTGTTTGATATTTTCATCGATGATTTCGGATTTGAAGACTGTAATGCCTTCCTTCGCCTGGATGCAGTGATGCCTGCAGTAAAAATGGTAAATGATCAGGCCCGCAGCCAGCAGGACCAATACCAGGGGCAGGTCCGGGGCCCAAATAGTGCTGACCAGAAGATCAATAACAAGTACCAGAGCCGGTATCCAAGGATGGATAGGTAGCCGGAAGGAGGATTCGACCTGCTTTTGCCGGGCAAGGGTAAAGTTGACTCCCATCAAGACGATAAGATAAAAAAGGCTCCCGATCCGTGCCAACGTCAAGTGATCGACTAACCCGGTGAGGCAGATCAGCAACACCAGAGCTAGCAGCAGGGGTGCAGGTTTTTTTGTCTTGGGGTTGACCCTTTTGAAGACTTCTGGCCAATATCCATCCCGGGTCATGCTATAGACCTGTCGGATCAGCAGTGAAAGGATCCTGTTAAGGGCGGCAGGCAAGGCCAGCAAACTGACCAGACCCATAACCATCTGGAGTACCTGATTCCCCCAGATCCCTGCCAGATCAGCCAGGGGATTGAGGAGCAGCGAGATATATCCAGGTGAAAAAACACCCAGGAGAAAGATAGCCGCGAGGATTGTGATCAGTCCGGACAGCAGTACAGATAACCATATCAAACGTTTGGAGTTAGTGGCTCGATCGTATAGATCCCCTTGCAGGCCGGCCGCGACCTCCATCCCTATAAAAGAAATCAGCAGGAGTTGGAATATGGCTTTCCAGTCTCCTTGAATTGGAAGCAAATTGGAGAATTGGATCTTGGGCAGAGCAAACAGGCTTCCAGCCAGAAGGATAGCGAGTGGGATGACCAAGAAGTAGGCCAGGTCTTTCCTGCGGGTCGGGAGCATTTTGTAGATGGCAATCAGGGCCAGCAATCCTGCCGCGATGGGCAGGTGAGGGACAGTGATATCAAATGCAGCCTTCAGGAGAGCAGCTGCTCCTAAACCAAAAGCCTGGAGGATCAAGCCTGATGCACTGAGTCCAGCCAACATCAAAGCCCAGCCGGTGAGGAATGCCAACCCATTTCCCTCCTCGCAGGTTTGGACCATCCGGTAGGCCCCGCTGCTTGATGGCACACTCATAGATAGTTCCATGTATCCCAGCAGGTTCAGGGTGATAAAGAGGGTTACCAGGAATATTACCAGTGGAAGAGCTGACCCTGAGATCTGGACCAGATCACCCATTAGGATCAAGATGGAAATGACCAGCATCACACTGATACTGGTGACCACAGCGCGGAACAGGCTGATGCTGTAGCTATAGCGGATTTGTTGAGAATAGGTTTTTTCTGACATGGATCTTCCTTGGTGTCATTCGATGGGCTGCCCTGACCTCGCCAGCTTCCTGAGAGATTGCCAGTCTGCCCGGTTTTAAGTATGCATCCATAATTGGGGAAGGACTTCCCTGATCCTGTGGATGGTTGGAATGTGGAAATCCGCACTCTCATCCAATCCATTTTGACCTACTAGGACGGTCGTGAATCCCTGTTTTTTGGCACCCTCCAAATTGGGCACTAGGTCATCAAATAGAATACACCGGGAAGGATCCACCTCCCCAGCGATCTCCAGGGCGATCTGGTACGCTTCCGGTCTGGGCTTGATGGCAAAATCCATCGCTATCAGGTCGACAATACCGCTAAAGTGCTCCCGGATATCCAGGATTTCCAAGACAGCTTCTGCATGGCGCCAATCGGCATTGGTGAATACCCATAAGTCCTGGGGCAGCCCGCCAAGAAGGACGTTTAAAACTTTATCCTGAGAGAGATAATCCTCCAGGGGTATCTGATGAACATATTTTAGATAATCATCCGGGTCTACTCCGTGGTGGACCCGGAGTCCCTCCAATGTAGTACCGTAGGTTTTCCAATAGCGGTCTCTGATGGCCGGTATTTC
>CAVQGY010000003.1:0-541244 GCA_963712165.1 uncultured Chloroflexia bacterium
TTGACAAATCATCCAATATATGCAATAATACTATTGTAATAATAAACTATTACAATAGGAGAATATGAAAATAACCATAGACCCTGAAAGCAGTGTGCCGATCTATATTCAGATCGAAGACAGCATTCATTCCCTGATTGCAGCGGGCCAGATCCAGCCGGGAGAGCAGCTCCCCACTATCCGGGAGCTGGCAGCTGATATCCGGGTCAACTTGAACACTGTAGCCCGGGCATATTTTGAGCTCGACCGGGAAGGCGTGATCTCCACTCAGCGGGGCAAAGGTACTTTTGTGAGTGGGAGAGTGGATGAAAAACTGATCGCCAAAAATAGGAATAAACTGCTTCATTCAATTATCAAATCTGCCCTCGAGGAAGCGCACAGCCTTGGTTATTCGGTAGAAGAGATCAAACTGGCTTTTCAGGAAGAGATGAGAAATTGGTATCAGGAGAATGGACATCAGTCATAGGATTAAGGAGGAATGAGAAATGGTTATCAAACCCAGTGGATTAGACTATAAATTTGAGGTTAAATCAGAAAGTCAGGTAAATGGAGTGGCGGTTTTTGTATTCATCATACTGATGCTGATCTCTTCTGGGGCAGCGGTCTGGATGGGGTCTGGAGAGAGTAAAGGCAATCTGGATCGTGGTCGAATTGCTGGTCCTCAATCTTGTAGGCCTGTACGTGCTGCTGGCGTTTAAAGTGGCAGAGCAGTGGGAAAAAGCCATCCTGCTCCGCCTGGGCCGATTTGTTGGGCTGAAAGGGCCAGGCCCGTTCTGGATCATACCCATTGTGGATACCATACCTGCCTGGATCGATCATCGGGTAATGGTGACTTCATTCACCGCGGAGCGAACGCTGACCAAGGACACAGTCCCGGTGGATGTTGACGCTGTATTATTCTGGGTGGTCTGGGATGCGGAAAAAGCAGCCCTGGAAGTGGAAGACTACCGGGCAGCGATCTCCTGGGCATCCCAAACTGCCCTGAGGGAGATCATCGGCCAGATGGAACTGGCTGATATCCTGGTCGGCAGAGCCCGGATGGATGCCGAACTCCAGCATATAATCGATGACCGCACCACACCCTGGGGGATCACAGTTCAGTCGGTAGAGATCCGCGATATCGTTATCCCCGGAGGCCTGGAAGATGCCATGAGCCGCCAGGCACAGGCGGAACGGGAGCGCCAGGCAAGGGTCATTCTGGGAGAAAGTGAGGAGCAGATCGCTGATTCCTTTGCCAAGGCAGCTGAGGCATACCGGAATAATCCGACCGCCCTGCATTTGAGGGCAATGAATATGCTCTTTGAAGGTTTGAAAGAGCGTGGTGCGATGGTGATCGTGCCCTCCAGCGCGGTGGATACCATGAATCTGGGCGGGATAGCCGGGATTACCGCAATGGCCGACATGGCACAGCGCTATGATGATGCAGAAAAAAAGGAGAAGGACTGAATGGAGCGAGCAGAACTGAGAGCAGACCTGATTGAGGTGACTGTTAAAGGCACTTTTAAAACTGAACATGTCTTCAATTCCGGGGAGGGTGTTCTAGGTGTCTTAACCATCAAGGGCGCAAAGGGGGAGGGCATTTTTAGTGGTGCAGATGAGGTTGTCCTAGAGTTCAAAAGGCCTAGTGTCTGGAAAAATCAGTATGAACTCCAGCAAGGACCAACCACGATCGGCAAGGCCCACCCGCCTAAGAAATTGAAAAGAGCCTTTGAGATCAACCTAGAAGGGACGATCTATCATCTTGCTCCCGGCGGGAGCAAGATGCGCAGCTGGACATTGGCGAATATGCGCGGTCAGGGCATATGTGAAGTCCTTCCACGGGGTGGATTGAAACGAGGTGCCTTGATGAAAATTGGGGCTGAGATCCCGTTGAAATTGCTGGTTTTCGTGTATTGCCTGGTGATAAAACGATGGCAGGAGGAATCAGCTTCTGCTGCGGGATAGGATAACTGGAATGGAGGGAATTGATTTGGCTGTATCCAGCAGGGTACAGCCAAATTTCTTTTTACATTACAATAAGGGGCAGGAATTAGAGAACCCCAATTCCATAATTGAGAAGACCTTATGACTCAGACTCAAAGACTAATCAAAAAGACCACCCGGGATTTCTTTCAGGAAGGTAAAAGAACAGAGGATTACTCCCTGTTTGATTTTTTCCATGGATATCTCTATGCTAAATGGCCTTATTTGTATATTAGTGTCGCTCTTGGCGAACATCCAATGAGCCGATACCTGGCTTCATTTTTTCTTTTCCTGTCTTCCATTTTTACTCCTTCAAAGGCTGAGACGGAGGATACCGGATTGGCCTGGGCTGATTCCTACCATGGAAAGGTTGTTCCCCTGGAAGAAGCTCAGCGTTTGGTGTCTATTCAAGAGGATATCGAGATCAGGGATCTTGAAAAGATCATCCCCTATAAAAAGGCCAAGGACATTATCCTAAAAAACCCCGACAGGCTTGTGGCTTTGGACTGCCCCTGCCGGGAAGCAAGAGAGAATCCCTGTACCCCGATTGATGTCTGCCTGGTCGTAGGTGATCCTTTTACCAGCTTCATCCTGGAGCATCAGCCTGAAAAATCCAGGTTGATCTCGCCCGAGGAAGCGATAGAGATCCTAAGACAGGAGCATGACCGTGGCCATGTCTCCCATGCCTTTTTCAAGGATGCCATGTTAAACCGGTTCTACGCGATCTGCAACTGCTGTTCCTGCTGTTGTGGGGCATTCCAGTCGCACCGGAACGGCACGCCGATGTTGTTATCCTCTGGATACACGGCAAGAATAGATCCGGACCTTTGTATTGCCTGTGAGGTCTGTACAGAGTACTGCCAGTTTTTCGCGATTGAGATGGGCGATGGCTATGCAGTTGTAAACCAGGATGCCTGTTTTGGCTGTGGTGTTTGTGTGGATAAGTGTGAACAAGGCGCCGTTCAGCTGGATCTGGATCCAGCCAAGGGGGTACCGCTTGAAATATTAAAACTGATGGAAGAGGTCAAACTGTCAGTTTGAAAGAAACATTCCAGATCAATGAACTGAAATCAATATTCCACTGGTGGTTTCGACCAGGTCCTGGGGCGAGATTCTGACTACGGCGTGGGAGGAACCAGCAGCAGCCCAAACCTGCTGATATTGGGTTAAATCCCTGTCTATATAGATGGGGATTTTTTTTATCAGACCGTAGGGGGACACACCACCAATGCTGAAACCGGTTTGTTCGCGGACGACATCAGCTTTAGCGAATTGGATCTTTCCCCCAAGTGTGCGGCCTACAAGCCCCTCATTCACCTGATTTGATCCGCTGGTGAGGATCAGGAAAGGTTGGCCCTCCGCGTTTGTAAATACCAAGGATTTGACAATCTGTCCGACGGTGCACTGGACCGCATGCGCAGCATCCTTGGCGGTTCTTGTGCTTTGGGGAAGTTCCTGGAGTTCGTAAGGGATTTCCAGTTTTTCTAGCTCGGCTTTGACACGTTCCAGGCCGGTTTTCTTTACTCTCATAGACTATCCAGACTGATCACTCACTTAGAACAGTAATTTCCATATAAACGGGATCCCCGAATCTATTTCCGTCCGGATCGTAAGCCTGCCACCAGGAATTATATCTACCAGGGTTATCGGGTGCGGTGAACAGGATCTCGATCACAGCTTCTGTTGATTGGCGGGCTGGAATAAGTTCCTTTTCCGTCCCGGCTCCAAGAGAAAGACCAGAGATAAGTTCCAGGGAATAGGTACGGTTCCAATTGCAGCTTCCCGTATTACGGACCAGCCAGCGTTTTGTGATCTCTTCACCAGGAGTAACTTCCATTCCATCCGGAACGGTGAGGTCATCCAGGAATTGGAGCTGGTTATCACAATCAGGCTGCCGGGTAGGCAGGGGCTTATATTCCCCCCCCTGGATTTCCACGGCAGCCGGGTTATTTGTGGGCGGGATAAAATTCTGGATCGGTGTAGCTGTGTTGGATCCAGATCCCACCTGGCAGCCGCTCAATAAGCTGCTTAGCATAATGAGCGCTAACCAACAAGTGGTTTTAGATCTCCTCTTCATCCGCCTCGATACCATCAGCTTCTTCATCAACTGCCAGATAATGACCCTGTTCCAGGATCAATTCCCGGATGGTATTCTCGACCTCCAGGCAGATATCCGGGTTCTCCTTCATATAGACTTTGGCATTTTCCCTGCCTTGGGCGATCCTCAGGTCATCTCCATAATAGTAGAATGATCCCCGTTTTTCGATCACTCCGGTCTCCACAGCTAGATCCAGGATATCTCCTGAACGGGAAATTCCCTCGTCATGCATGATATCGAATTCAGCCGTGCGGAACGGCGCGGCAACCTTGTTCTTTACAACTCGGACCCGGGTCCTGCTGCCAACGATATCTGTTCCAGATTTAATGGATTGGATCCTGCGCACATCCATGCGGATCGAACTGTAAAATTTCAAGGCCCGGCCGCCGGGTGTTGTTTCTGGATTGCCAAAAACCACCCCAATCTTCTCTCGCAGCTGATTGGTGAAGATCAGGCAAGTGTTGGTTTGTTTGATTGCCCCCGAAAGCTTCCTGAGTGCCTGGGACATCAAACGAGCCATCAGGCCCATATGGGAATCCCCCATATCCCCTTCGATCTCAGCCCGGGGGACCAGCGCGGCGACCGAATCGATTACGATCACATCCACAGCTCCCGACCGGATCAGGGATTCGGCTATTTCGAGCGCTTGCTCCCCGGTATCAGGTTGGGAGATCAACAGATTATCGATATCCACCCCTGTCCGGGCTGCATAAGAGGGATCAAGAGCGTGTTCCATATCGATAAAGGCTGCGGTCCCGCCCTGTTTTTGGGCTTCAGCTACGATATGCTGGCAGATGGTTGTTTTACCGGAAGCCTCCGGACCATAGATTTCGGTAACTCTGCCCCGGGGGACTCCCCCAACTCCAAGGGCAAGGTCCAGAGATAATGTGCCTGTGGGGATCACATCTACTACCAATCCCTGCGCATCCCCCAATTTCATGATCGCTCCTTCGCCGAAGCGTTTGGTGATATCCTGGAGCGTTTTGTCTAGTGCTTTTTTGCGTGGGTCATCCGCCATTTTATCCTCCTCAGATAATAAAGATCATGCGAATAATGGCCTATTACAAGTCTAGCACAAATGTTCTAGACGTCAAGGGGAAGGCGAAAATATATAGGTAGGCGTGGGGAGCGGCGGGTAAGAAAAACCTGCCCAGAGGTTGAATCTGAAAAAAGCCACCTGGCCGGGCTTGATTTCGATCTTCTCAGAATAGGACCGACCGATATCGACATTCGAAATGTGGATGTAATAATTACCGGCTGGTAGATTTGCTAGGGTAAAGTTCTCATAATAATAAGGATCTGGGTTGATGGTCAGGTTCTGGTAGGAAGCACCGATCCAAGTTGTATCGTTGATTGGACCGACTGCAGGATTATCTTCAGCCTTGTATATGTGGACAACCTGACGTTCCAGCGGATATCCTGCATAGGTGAGGATTTGGCCAACCAGAACACCTGATCCTACCGGGGGGGAGATCCATAGATCAGGATTGCGAGTTGAAAAGAAATCATTCTCACCCAAACGAACCTCAAAATGCAAGTGTGGTCCGGTTGTCTTTCCTGTATTTCCCAATAACCCGATCTGTTCCCCGGTTACAACTGTCTGCCCTTTCACCACCAGGATCTCATCCAGATGGGCATAAAGGGTGAATAATGGTTCTCCCTGGTAGCCAAAATCATGTTCTATGATCACGGCTTTGCCGTAGGGGTCATCGAAGACCTCATCTATGCCTCTCCAGACTCCCTGCCCAGCATAAACAACTTTACCTCCTCCAGCAGCCAGGATCGGTGTACCAATATCCCCCGGAATATCGATCCCAGTATGGGCAACATCATTAAAGAAGACCCCGCCATAAGGGTAGGTTGAGTAGGCTGTATCAACAGACAGGGCGGATATCGGACTTTTGAAATAAAAATGGTCTTGTGGGCTGGGTATCCAGGGAACTGGATATTCTGGTGGACGCCAGGGTTCCGGTAAGCCATCCGGATCTTGTGTAATGGAAAACTCAGGCGTTGCGGGTTGGATGGTTGGGGTGGGTGAATGCAGGGGGACATCTGTAGGGGTCAATGTGGTCAGATTTTGACTGACCTGGGTATCGACAGGCACCTTTATTGTAGGCGTAGATGAAGGTATGCTAGGCTGAATTTGGTTGGTGCCGGGGAATAACCCCTGGCAGCTGGATAACAAAAACAGACAAACGCTGAGGAGAAAGGGAAAATAACCTCTCGCCGCGAGCAAATCTTCCTTCGAAAAGATCCGTTTGCATCCAGGTGGGCTTATCATGGGGTGTTAAAGTCAAAGAGATTTCTGATCTCTGCCGTTGAATAAAGTTCAAGTAGGGCAGATTCCAGATCCAATCCTTGGGTAAAGGCAAAATATTGATACCTTGATGCACCCTCGGAGAGCTGCCAATAGATCTGCGTGGGAAATCGGCTCCATCCATGGGCTTCTGCCAGGGCTGTGAAGTCCACCCAATAACCACTGGGTACTGATCCGGAGTACGCACCGCCATTCTCATAAGACCCATTTTCCCCTGAATAACGGGCGTTCAAATCCCAGATCTTCGTTTGGAGTGGACGCCCCTGGGAGCCTTCTTGATGATAGGCTTTGATATAAACCCTCCAGTAGATTTGATGGCCATGATCTTCCCTGACGAGGACCAGCCAATTTGCCAGCCTGGGAATATCGTTGACCATTATTCCTCTTCCTGTGTAGAGCCAGTCCAGATTGGTTCCTGGAGCGAGCTGTTGATCGAGGGTCACGAAAGCGTTTTCCAGGGTAGACAGAAAATCCCAACCAGCTTCATCGATCACCGCTGCCCGGAGGGATGCGAAACTTCCCAGGGCATCCTCGATGAATGCTGGTGAGGGTGCAGAGAGATTACGCAGCTCGATCATTCTCTTGGGATAGTCCCCAGGATTTTCATCTGAGTCGTTGGCTGATTCCCACAGAGGAGTGGGGCCGGGACTGATCTCCAAGTTAGTGAAGATGGGATAATAATTGCCTTCGATCCAGCTGATCCCTTCTACCCTTCCTGGCAGCTTGATGGCGGGCAAGATCATCCGAGGATCGATTTGTGGACCAGGGTATGCAGCCAGGTAGGTTTGATAGGGTTGTTCTATGATCGCATAAAGGAGATCAGCATTCTTATTCCATATTGGCCAGTCCCCGGATCCAATATGGACAGGGTCCAGCTCTGGGTTCTGGCTGTCCCAGCTGACCAGGGTGTGCTCTCCCTGATCGGTGACCAACCCCCAGCAAAGATACCTGCCGTCACCAGACCAGGATGGATGCTGGACCTGCTTTCCGGGCAGGTTATTGACCTGTACTGCCTTATCATCTTCCGGCGAATCCAGATCAGCATACCAGACTTCTGCCTGTCCAGAGCGGTCGCTGATAAAACTGATCCGCCTCCCTTGCGGGGACCAATCCGGCCCGTAATCAGCTGCCGGATTTTTTGTGAGAGGAATGGGGCCTGTAGTTTGGTCCACCTTCTGGATAAAGATTTCCAGGTTGTCGATCTGGTAACTTTCATAAACCAGCCAGAGGCCGTCAGGTGACCAGGAGGGATTGGCATCATAGGCCTGCGTATCGGTAAACTGCTGGATATCCCCGGTTTGCAGGTCCATGATGTAGATATCCCAATAACCATTCCGATTGGATGAGAATGCGATCCACCTGCCATCTTTGCTGATATCAGGGGTGATATCCTGGTGATGTCCGCTGGTGAGCCGGGTGAGGGGCAACCCGCTGAAACCCGTGCCGGACCACTCCTCTAAAAAAGGCTGATAAGCAAATAGATGGGTGTCCACGCCTTCCTGGATGGATAGGATCAAGGTGCCAAACTGGTTTGGATAAGCGAATATCTCAGGGTCTGGGATCGGTGTAGGTGGGATCTCTGTGGTTGGTTCTCCATACGGAGTGGGTGTCATGGGAATGGATTCAGCGGTCAAGATGGCTGACCAGGTCGCTTGGGCTTTATTGTTTTCTATGGTTTGTTTGGCGTGGGGATAGAGCAGAATAGCAATTGTGATCAGGAGTATTCCAATTACGATCAGGATCAGATTAGCCTGGATCTTTCGGGCTGGAGTATCGTTATCGATTTTATTATCCATATCAGCCATTTTACTGACTTGTTAATTGGTTCGCAGCCAGCGTGGAAGATAACTTTTTATCCGGCCTTGCCTCACAGCCCCCCAACCCAGTGAATAACCGGAGCAAGTAACCAAAACCCATCCATCCGGAAGCCTCTCCAGATCAGGTCCGGATATGGGGGACCCCCTTAGATAAGTTGACAGGTTGGGATCCTCTAACGAAAATTCTAACACTATTTGGGCATCTTCCGGGATCAGAGCCGATGCAAGAGCCGGGCTGGGCAGCCATTTTCCTGATTGAATGGATCCTAACCACCATCCCCAATGACGCACATTCAGTCCTCCCAAGGATGGCATTCCTTCCTGAACCCAGTACAAACGATTCCCGAAACTGTTTACACCAGTACTCCCTGGAAGGATATCTATGGTATTGGGAGTCTGTTTAAGGGTTTTTTCAAAGAACTCACTATAGATCTTCAGCTCTTCGAGATTGAGAGGGATATGTTCCTGTAAGAGCCAGGTAGGATTGGAAGGAGCGGATTGAGTTTTTCGTAAACGGGCTGCAAAGTGCCCTTCTCCTCTGGTTTTGTGAGGCCAAATCCTAACTGTTCCTGAAAAATCGAGTTCTGAGGAGCTTGCCAGCTGAATCCCTTCGGAAAATCCATCCATACGATCGATCGGATCGATCTGAAAGTCCGGGTTCGTCTCCAGGAAACGGGCTATTGTGCCTTCATTCTCGTCTGGATTGAAGGTACATGTCGAATAGACCAGGACACCTCCCGGTCTGACCATTTTGGCAGCAAACCAGAGGATCTCATCCTGGATCCGGCAGCAGCGGCTGATGAATTCGGGCGACCACTTTTTGATCTCACCTGGATCTGATCGAAAAGTGCCTTCGCCGGAGCAGGGGGCATCTACCAAAACGCGGTCAAAATAGTCTCCCAGGTGTTCGCTGATCCTGCGAGGTGTTTCACAAAGGATTGCTGTGTTTCGTGCGCCCCATCGGTCCAGGTTCCTGATCAGAGACTCAACACGCCTGGGGTTTGAGTCATTTGCTATCAGCAACCCCCTATTTCCCATCAGGGATTGGATCTGGGAGGTCTTTCCTCCAGGCGCTGCGCAGAGGTCGAGCACACGCTCTCCAGGTTGGGGGTCAAGCACAACAACAGGGACCATGGCTGATGGCTCCTGGAGATAAAAAAGGCCCGCCTTATGAAAGGGATGTTTTCCCAACTCACTGTCTTTTTTGAGAGCGACCCCCTCAGGGAACCAGGGCAGGGGCAGGGTCATTTCTGGTAATGATTTTTGGAGGTCTATCAAGCTGGTTTTGAATGGATTGACCCGCAATCCGGCAGTAGGAGGAAGGTTAAATTGAGAATCCCAAAAAAGGGAAGCGTCCTCCCCAAGAAGGTTATCAATGATCTGGATGTAATGTGGTGGATAGATATTTTTCACTGGATTGTGAAAGTGGCCTTTCTGGATGTGAGGGTATGGGGGCTGAGGTTGGTTTTTCCTTCATCATCCCCCTCGGTTCCTCCCTCGCCGAGATGGAATAGACAGATCTCAACCGTGAAATTCCCTTGTTTGACCTGCGAGGCCGGGATATGAAGTGTGACCTCATTCTCTGGTCGGATGATATTCACTACATCCACAGAAGTTATTTCCTCCCCATCAATACCTAAAAGGCTAATGGTAGCGCTGGGTGGTTCCTGAAAATAAGACAGGCGGAAGTTGACCTTAACGCGTCTCTTATCCTGATAGGGTTCAACCGTGAAGTCAATGATCTTAACTTCCTCATTTGCTGGAGTGATCTGGTCTGTTTGATAAATTGTGTCTTCGCTCATCATTTCAAGGCAGGTATCAGGATGGTTTTGCATGTTTAGTGTACCATCCTGGAAAGAAAAAAGTCCAGCCAATACCTGGCTGGACTTCTATATCGGGAAATTGTGGTAGATATCAGTCGTGCAAATATGCCAGACCAACTGCACCTGGTCCTGCGTGGGTACCAATGGTAGGACTGACCTCGGCAAAAACCTGCTCTACAATAGTGATCCTTTCCAGAGCCTGGTCTAAGATGAACTGGGCGGTATCGGCATTATTGGCGTGAAGGGTTGCCAGGCGGATATTCTTTTTACCGCTGGTCCGTTCCACGATCAAGTCCACAATTCTTTCAAGCGCCTTCTTTTGGGTGCGGACGGAATCCAGGGGCACGATCAAGCCATCTTCGATTGCCAGAACTGGTTTGACATTGAGAAGCGTGCCCATAAAGCGTTTAGCAGTCCCGATCCTGCCCCCACGATGGAGAAATTCCAGTGTGTCAAGCACAAAGATCACCCCGGTCTTATCGATGGATTTTTCTACCATTTTCTTGCATTCTGCAAGGCTGGCGCCCTGATTTGCTGCCCGGGCAGCCTCAAGTACCAGGAAACCCAGAGCCATCGCCAATGTTCGGGAATTGATTATTTCAATATTGGCTTCAGGGAGCATCTTCTTGGCTTGGGTAGCGGAAGAAACCGTTCCTGAGAGATCCTCTGAGATCAGGATGGCGAGGATATCATATCCTTCCTCATGTAAGGAGCGGAAGAGCACCTCAAAGTCTGCCACAGATGGTTGGGAGGTGCTGGGCATCACCTTGGCTTTCTCAAGTCTTTGATAAAACTCACTTGGCGTGATATTCACCCCGTCATGAAAACTCTCTTCACCCCAGATCACGGTCAGGGGAACAACACGGATTTTGTTCTCGGAGATGATATTATCGGGGATATTTGGTGAACTATCTGTAACGATCGCAACTTTAGCCATACTGCCTCACTTTATGATTGGAATGATGACCTGACGAAAAATACAACACCATAAACACACTCAGGTTACGCGACACCGGAACTCTTTATTTACCAAGCATCCAGGTATTCGACCGATAGATGGTCTGGATTCCTAAAAACGGAGCGGGTGAACCCGCTCCGTAGATGGCACCCTCGGCGTGATTCGAACACGCGACCCCTTACTCCGCAAGCAAGTGCTCTATCCACTGAGCTACGAGGGCAAACCGGTTAGAAAGTGATTGTACAACAGGCTGTAGCCGCTGGCAATAGCCTGGACAGAGGCTGCTTTATTCCAGATAAGAAATACAGAAGTGTTTTTCCACGTTAATACCAGGCATTAAATACCCTGATGAATATTCCCAAATCCTGATCGGGGTTGGTTGTGATTAAGGTCACCTGATTTCTATGAGATAAAACATTGCGCCTGATTTCCCATCTGTTATGATTGATTTTGAGACAGGATAATTCCGATCTTATCACTGTTTCCTCCTTTGGCCAAAGCCTACTCAACCAGTTATCCTGGTTGAGTAGGCTTTTCCTATTATTAAGGATTGATCCTGTCCTTTGTCCTTTCGAATACCTATAAAATCTTTATATAAATCATTCCATTCCCATGGTAGGATGAGGTGATTGATTGTAAGATATGGAGCAGATCAGTCATCTGAAGAAAATCAAGGTGAATAAAATGAACAGAACAAAATCTATTTTACTTGTAGTCCTCCTGTTAGCTGGGGCAGCGCTGGGTTGCGTTTTCAGCCCAGATCTATTTACCCGGCAGATTGAAGTTGAAACCACGGTTGAGGAAATTCCCCCAACCGTGAATACTGTTGTACTGGAAGGTGGGGATTTACCAGCGCTGTACCGTGAAATCAACCCTGGCGTGGTTGCTATCAGGGCTCTGTCAGAAACTGGCGGAGGACTTGGCACAGGCTTTGTCTGGGACGGGGAAGGGCATATCGTCACAAACTACCATGTTGTTGAATCCGCTACTGATCTGGAAGTTGATTTCCCATCAGGGTTCAAGACACGGGCTCGGGTTCTTGGAGTAGATTCCGATACAGATTTGGCAGTGCTTGAACTTGACCAGCTCCCTGAGGAACTGACAGTCCTTACCTTGGGAAGCAATGAAAGCCTGGCAGTAGGTCAGGCTGTGATTGCCATTGGTAATCCCCAGGGTTTGAACGGAACTATGACCCAAGGCATCATTTCTGCTCTGGGAAGAACCCTGGATTCAATGCATTTTGCTCCGGGAGGAGGCGCTTTTGCCACAGGGAATATCATCCAAACTGATGCAGCGATCAACCCTGGGAACTCTGGTGGACCTCTGATCAATCTCAGCGGCCAGGTGATCGGGATCAATTCTTCCATTCGCACAAGCAGTATTGATTTAGATGGGCAGCCCATTAATTCCGGGTTGGGATTCGCGATCTCAATTGATACGGCCAAGAATGTGATCCCAGATCTAATTGAGACTGGTTATCATGATTCCCCCTACGTGGGTATTCAGGTATTAAGCGAGGTCAGCTTATTTATCCAGGAAGAACTGGAGCTGCCGCTGTCCACTGGAGTATATATTGTGGAAGTCACTCCAGACAGTCCGGCAGATGATGCGGGACTATTGGATGCAGACTTGATCATCAGCATTGACGGCTTAGTGGTAAATGATTTTGCAGAATTTATGGGCTACTTACTGACCTATAAGAATCCGGGCGATGAAGTTGAAATTGTTGCCATCCGGGATGATCAGGAAATGGTTTTTAACCTGGTTCTGAGTAAAAGGCCCTGAATTTCCAGGATTGGAAGGATAACCTATTGCGCCCTGGAGTAAATCCTGCGGTAGATAGCAAAGATCTCTGAGATGTACCGGATGTAATTTTTGGTCTCTGAGAAGCGGATGATCTCGACAAATAGGTCAGGATCATCTCCGGCTTTGGTCAACCAGATCTCAGAATTTCCTGGCCCGGCATTATAACCCGCCAGCGCGGCGTATATATCTCCATCAAAATAATTGAGCAAGTATCTCAGATAAGCTGTCCCCAGATTGATACTGACAACAGGCCGGTAAAGGTCCTGAGCGCTGTATCCGGGAGGCCAGTCCTCTTTATCTGCCCTTTCAGCACCGGTACTGGGAATGATCTGCATCAACCCTCGAGCGCCAGCAGAGGATTGGACAAATCCCTCAAACATAGATTCCTGGCGGATAACGCTGAGAATGAGCAAGGGGTGAAGGTTATATTTCTCGGATGCCGGGATGATCAGGTCGCCGTAGTAAGTGCCAAAACGAATCCGGTTGAAAAAGATGGGCGCGTTCAAGGTCCCGGCATCATCCATGCCTGCTGCATTGAGCACATCCCTGGCTGCGAAGATGGCGGGGCGGTATAAGCCTAAATCAAGCATATAATTCGCCAGCCGGAAACTGCTGATAGGATCGAAGCTGACTTCATTTCGCAGGGCCATGAATTCTGAGCGGGCTTCAGTGTAAAGGTCCAGCTCATAGTATTCTGTTCCACGGATAATGCGGGGATCTTCAGCCAATAAACCCAGGCTCGATAGATTGGTTTCCGGGGGGATTGAAAAAGTTTCCTTGATCCAATTTTCAGCTTCTTCTTTTTCTGCCAGAAAATCATATCCAAAATCGATCTCAAGCGGTGGAGTAAAAGGTGTCCGGTCCTGCAGCAAATCCCGGGCTCTTTCACTGTAGTAACCCGTGGGATCTGCATTGGCCGCTTCCTGCCAGGCGGCAAGGGCGGCTTCCGTATTCCCCTGGATCTGGTGGATCTTTCCGATCCAGAACAGAGCCTGGGAAAGTTCCTCAAAATCAGCCGATGCGTCCCGGTAAGTGGAAAACCTGTCCATGGCGCGCGTATAATTTTCGAGACGTACCTCACAAATTCCGCTTTGGAAGAGACCAATCCTTCCATAGGATGAGGTCGGATATTCATCGAAAATCCGCTTCCAAAGCGCAGAGGCTGCTTCTAGATCACCTTTCCGCTCCTCGATCCTACCAGCATCATAGAGAAATTCCGCGGCCCGGGGATTGAAAGGTTTGAGACTCACAAAATCCTGCAGTACCTGGCTGGCCAGATCATGTTGGCTCATATAGAACCAAAGGTTATAGGCTTTGAATTCCCAGGCTTCCACCCAGTAGGGGTGATCAGGATAGCTTTTGATCAATTCATCCCAGGAAGCAACGGCAAGTTCGTGCTGACCCATATTCCGCAGGGAAAAACCTCTAAAATACAGGGCTGAACCTCGATCAGTTGCAGCCGGATCTGCCAGATATCGATCAAAGGCTTGCACCGCATAGCTATACTGCTTGGCATAGTAATCTACTAGGCCGCGATCGAAGTCATTGACCTCAAATCCGTTGTTTATCAATAGAACCAGAGCCAGGTATGAATCATAACTGCGCGGGAATTGGAGAACAGCATCCTTGAATGCCGCTTCTGCCAGATCGTTTTGATCCAATTCCAGATAAGCTTTCCCAAGCAGATAATCTGACCGGGCTTTGGTATAGTCATTGGTAGTCTGGAGATATACATCGTTATAGATGACGATTGCAGTGTTGTAATCCTCTAAAGCTGCATATTCCTGGCCAATTTTCAACTGGATGGTATGTAAATCTGACCCACTGCCGGCAGCAATGGCTGCCTGGTAGGCCTCGATGGCTTTGAGGGATTCTCCACCTTTAGAAAGGGAATCGCCTCTCCTGAGTTGGATAAATGCATCCAGTATTCCTGGACGGCGTTCCAGGTAAAGATTGTAGGCGTCCGCTGCCTCCAGGTGTCGGTCTAAAGCAGTATATGTCTGAGCCAGGGCAAAAAAAGCTTTATGAATGATCGGGGAATCAGGATAACTAGCAACCAGCAAACGTAAATAATCCAGGGCTTTTTGATAGTCCCCATCCTGGTAGTAGACTTTTCCCAGACCTAATAAGGCTCCACTACCTTCTTCGACAGTCTGAGCTCCAGCCAGGGTCGCATCATAACTGAGAATGGCATTTTCCCAATCCCCATTAAAATAATGCTTGTCACCATCCAGCTCACTTTGAATTGGGGAAAGGATGGGCGTTGATGTAGGAGCAGGTGTATTCTCCGGAGGAACATCCACAGTTTGGGTATGGATGGTCTCTGGTTCGCTTTCCGGGGATGGTTCGCGGTTGGACAGTAAATACCCTCCAGCAATAACGATTGTGCCGATGAATATGACCAAAGCCGCAAACTGGTAAAAACTCTTTTTCATAGTAGATTCTTTCCACTCGATCTTCAAGGATCCGCTCTAGAATTAGATGGTCCATTCTCCATGGACCAGGGCAACCAGGTACCAGTTGCCATTCTCCTCAATAAATACCATCCGCAGGCTGCGCCAGTCCATCCCACCATATTGGGGATCAAATCCTGGAAAATGATATTCCACAATCATACCATCAGGGAAGATTTCTGGAATATTGTTGATCGAGTTTCCAGAACTGACCTCTTCATTCAGGCCAACAACCTCTGGATGAAAATAATCCTGATCATAGATGAACCTCTCATGGAAGCCCTGGAAAGGGAGCTCAATTAACTCCCCGGTTCCATCATAACGCCCCCAGGTATATAAAACGTTTGAGCCGGGAAGGGCTGCCAATTCACCGGGGCAAAAAGCAAGAGCATTATCCCACAGGTATGAATAGGGAGAAAAACGCAAACATAATTCGGGATGTACGATCCCTTCCAGTCTCTGGTAATCAGCCGTTTTCAAAGACAAGGCTGCAGACTGGGCCAGCGCGACCAGCTCATCAGGAATATCACCCTTCTGGAGTGCAAGGTAGGATGAGTCCACCCACCCCGATGATCCCTGGTATTCAACCTGCAGCCAGGTGATGCCATCTGCACTGATTCCAATACCGGTTGTCCGAATGGATTTCCCTATAGATGGAATCTGTGAAATTATCCCAGCCGATAAGGATGGCTCTTGATAAACAGGCAAGGTCCCTTCAGGGAACAGCCCTACCACGATATAAACCAATCCACTATCTAACAGCTCCAGGGTGCTTGTAGGAACAGGCTCAGATGTCGAGGAAGGTGATGGGGGCAGGGGAGTATGAGATGGAAGAGGATTGTGATCTGAAGGAGGGACACAGCCTGCAATCAGTCCAACCAGGACCAAGAGACATAGTCCAAATAATATTGAGCCGGATTGAAAACTTTCAGGATTATTTTTCAAGGTTTTCATAATAATCACACATACCTTTCAGAGGGCAAGTAGGACATAGGGGATTTCTGGCCTTACAGATTTCTCTTCCCAGCCGGATCAGGTTCAAGTGTACTGGATAATAGGTTTCTGGATGAAACCGATCAGCGAGGTATCGGTGGGCTTTTTTGGCGCTCATCCCTTCGGGCCGGATCCCCAACCTGCCAGTGACTCTGAATACATGAGTATCCACCGGGAAAGCCGGCATATTCAGTGAAAAAAGCAGAACGATAGCAGCAGTTTTTGGGCCTACACCTTTTAGCCTCTCCAGCCAAGCCCCGGCTTCCTGGCTGCCAAGGGATGACAGGAAATCCAATTCGATCGCTCCCCTTTCCTCACTGATTACCCTCAGAGCATTTTGAATGGCTGGGCCTTTTTGGTTTGCTAGTCCGGCTATTCTGATAGCGTCGATGACTTCTTTCTCCGGTGCGTCGCGAACCTGCTCCCAGGTGGGAAAACTCTCCAGGAGGGAATCGTAGGCGGCATCCCGATTGGTGTCGTTGGTGTTTTGAGAAAGGATAGTGGATACCAGCTCGCCGACTGGAGTAAGGTGGGGACGCCAGTCAGGAAGGCCAAACTCCTCCACCAGCGCCTGGTGGATTTTTGCAGCATGCTCTAAAGGATTCATAATTTAACTGTATTGTAAATGAAAACAGGGTTTTACTTCACCGACTACGAATCCAGCATGATTAAGGATGGGTTTGATCGGTCCCAGGTCGTTTAGACGCTGAAGCTCTTCTTCTGTGAGTATTTCAAGCTGGCGGAGGGTTTCAAGAGTAGCTGCCTGGAGGGCTCTCGTCCCTTGATCGCCGTCTGAGATTTTCAGGGCTATGCCCAGAGCGGGAGAGCCTGGCCTGATCGCGTTGGGATAGATTCCAATAGCCTGGAAAGCTTCAGCGCCAGTTTTGGAGACGATTTTTCCTGGAGCCGTCTCCATTAAGCGAGTATCCAATTTTCCCAGACCTGCTACATAATAGGGGTAGTTAGTCATTGCCTCAGTGATCTGTCTGCAGCTTTCAGCCCGAAGAGGTGAGAGATTGCCAGGATCGACCAGCTTGGCCCAGGCCCAGGCAGCATTATAAAGAGGTATCGAAAAAGTGGGGACAGAACAGCCATCACGTCCCAGGATCAGATCATCCGGTACAAGTCCGCACATCTCTGAGAAAGCTGCCAGGATACCCTGTTGGACTGGATGTTCAACCTCGGTATATTTCTCGCCTGACACGCCAAGCAGCTTAGCTTGGGCCAACATACCGGTATGTTTCCCGGAGCAGTTGTGGTGATTTGGTGATGGACTATGTCCCAGGTCTTTTAATTGTTGTCTGCTGGCTTTATCTGATGGGATATGAGTACCACAGAGGAGATGGGACTCAGTGGTGCCGATTTTGTGCTGCAGCCCAGTAATGGTCCGCAGATGTTGGTCAGATCCAGAATGGGAAGCACATATCGCCGCCAATTCTTCACCGCTGAGATTGAATTCCTCTCTCCCTCCCATTTCCAGAAGGGGAATACACTGAAAAGGTTTGGCCGATGACCGCATAAAAGTTCGTGACTGTGGGTCCCCGGCTTTGGCGAACAACATTCCCTCTGAGGTTACAACAGCAACAGCTCCATAGTGGATCGATTCTACATTATCGCCCCGGGTTGTACAGATGAGAGGTTGATAACCTGGGAGGTTATCTAGTGGAATTTCTGGTGATTTAGCAGTAGTATTGATTGGCATCGAAACCAGACTTATCAGGCGTTATCATCGATCTTTGGAAAGTAATTTCTTGCATAGTAATGTGCTAAACCATGCTGAAGGCGCTGAAGGAAGAAATCACGATCCCTTTTATCGATAGCAAATTCATCCATGAATTTTTCTGCCAACCCGCCCGCATCTTGTGGTGAAGAATGCCGGCTGGCGAGCTTCTCTATCCTGCGATGAATCTTCCGGAAGGATTTTTTTAGTTCTCGGATCTGGTCATGAGTGACAGGACCTCCCCGGCCGCTGATCAGGATGTAATCCTTGAAGCGCGCGCGGAGTAACTCATCCAGTGTGTCAATCCAGGTAGGTAAATGAGCATTTCCTAGGAAAGGGGGTCCCTTGACGGTCACTGCATCTCCAATAAAGAGGACCTTCTCAGCAGGGAAGATAACCCAGCTCGATCCAGGCCTGGGTCCAGGATGGTGTTCCAAGATCACAGGATTATCTGCCCAGTGCAGCTCCAATCTGTCTGAGAAAGTAATATCAGGGATCATCCAGCTCATTCCGGAGGATTCAGGATAACGTTCCCAGGCAGCGCCGCTTTCCTGGATCTGGCTGCGGAACATGCTGGCAGGTTCGTGGAGAGCTTTGGCTGCTTCTTTATGAGTTACGATCGGGCAATCAAGGCTTTTGGCACCTATGGTCCGATCCATATGGTCATCAAGACAGATGACTAGCTTATGAATTGTCCCTTGGCTCCGATTCAAGAGAGTGGTTTTCCAGCGATGACCATCCTCAGGCCTGAGAGGCGCATCGATGAAAATCATACCCCGCGGGAGCAGTGCTGCCCCGAGCGTTGTTCCCGGATAGGAATCCTCATAATAGATCCCTGGTTTTATTTCCTGCATCTAAACTCCTTCATTCCTCCCAGCCAAGATCACCGGGAGTGTGTTTTCAGCTGCTATGTGGAAGGGCAAAGGTGAACTTGGCACCTCCGCCAGAGAGGTTCTCAACCCAGATCCTCCCGCCGTGTCCTTCTACTGCCAGGCGGCAGAAAGCCAGGCCTAGTCCGAGGCCTTGGATCCTTTCATCTGGATGAATACGGGTATATTTGTCAAATATCCTATCGATATATCCGGGATCCACTCCCGGTCCTGAATCAAGCACCCAGAAAAGGACTTCATCCTTGACCATTTCTGCGCCGATCTCGATCTTTCCATTTGATGGAGTATATTTGATCGCGTTCTGAACCAGGTTGATCAGCACCCGCTCGATCATATTGCGGTCCCCAATCACCTCAGGGATCTTCTTTTTGAGGGAGAGTTCCACGTCTTGTTGTTTTGCCAGTGCCTGTGTTGTCAATTCCTGTTTGGCGTAGGTGATCAACTCCACAGGATGGAAAGGCTCTTTATTTGTGATAGGCTGACCACTTTCAAGGCGGTTGATATCCAGCAAGGATCTGGTCAGGCGCTGGATGCGGACTGTCGAGCGAGTTGCTATCTCAAATAGTGATTGAATTTCCGGGTCGTCAGCTCCGGGAAGGGTAGCCTGGATGACATCCAGGCTGGAAATGACATTGGACAGTGGTGAGCGAAGGTCATGGAAGATCATTGAGGTTAGATCTTCCCGCAGCTGATCGAGATTCTTTCGTTCCGTGATATCTCTCAGAATCCATTGAAGCCTACAATCATCCGCGATTTGGATCTGGTGAACGTTTACCTGGATGGGTATCTCTGTTTCATCCCGGGTGATCAGTTTTGATTCATAAGAACTGGAGGTGTCTTCTTCCAGGGAGAGGAAAGTAGACCCAATAGCCTCCCACTTCACTTCATGGATATCACTGATAACCATCCTGCAAAGCTGGTCCTCAGTGTAGCGGCTGGTCTGGAGTGTACGCTGATTGGTTTCCAGGATATTCCCTTCCAGATCAGTGATGATGATGGGATCGATACTGTTTTCGAACAGATCATAATAGCGGCTGTGTGTATCCTGAAGATCTTCAAACAGGCGCGCATTCTGGATGAAAGACCCTGCCAGACTGCCGATTCCAGAGAGGACCTGTAACGCATCTGTCTCGAATTGGCCCGAATGTGGATTAATGGCTTCCAGTACACCCAATACTCTTCCAGGAATAAAAATTGGGGCGGCTACGATAGCATGAGGCGACATTTCCGGATAGACCTTGTTGGTTTGTAAGAAACGGGGATCCTGGGAAGGATTGGTGACGATCTCCCCCTCTCCGGACTCGGCAACCCAGCCCGCAAATCCTTGACCGAGAAGGATCTTTTTACCGACTAATTTGGATTGCAAATCCATACTTTCGTGAATGGCAGCTTTGTATTCTAGGAATCCTCCTTCGAGATCGATCAAAGAGAGGGCAACAGATTCAACCTCGAGCGCGGTCTGGATTTCCATGAGGATATTTTTTAGCACGACCTCAAGATTCAACGTGGAGGCCATAACGGTAGCAGAGTTTGCCAGGGCTGACATAACCCGGGCTTGCCTGCGGCTCTCGCCGTAAAGTTGGGCGTTCAAGACTGCAACCCCCGCCTGGTCTGCGATAGCGCGAATCAAATTCAGGTGATTTTCCTGGAGATGATCGGGTTCGGGATGCACAAGGGTGATCACACCCACCAGGTCATTGTGGACAGTGATTGGAATTGAGATGGCTGATTTGGATCCGGTTTCCTCATCATCCGGCCTCCGCATCCAGCGCTTGTCTTTACTCGTATTGGGGATCCTAACTGGTTTCCGGTTCTTAACTACCCATCCTGCCAGGCCTTCCTCGAGCGTGGATCGGAGCTGCTCGTTGGTATGTATGATCATTTGATCGCGAACGATGATAGCTGATTCGAGAGGGTTTCCATTCTCATCCAGGATGATGATGCTGCCCCGGATCGCACCTATGGTCTTAATAGCAAGGGACAAGACCCGCTCCAAGAGGACAGGCAGATCCAATGTAGTGGCAACCTCCCGGCTGATGCGGTACAGCAGCTCGAGCAAGGCTTGTTGATTGGTTTTATTTCCTTGTTCAGGGTCGTTATTCTTTTGCATCATTACTGGAACCTACTCATCTTATTTTATCCCATATCCGGATAATTGGCTCTCGCCTCGGACCTGAGGTTGATCTACTATCACACTTTACTTAAAGTGATCCCTTTAACTGGATTTTCCCCGAGAATTCTCATTGAGTATAGCATATTAGGGTTCCTGGAGGTTTTCGCCTTACCATTTGAACTGAATATCCCTGGTCCTATATCATTGGGTGTATCGTTGGTAATCCCAACATCAGATCTTCCAGGGTCAGTTTTAAGTTGGCGTTTTCGTTCAAGAGCCTATAAGCCCGTTGAAAAAGGGACAGCGAGTTATATGTATCTGCCAGGTTAACCTGGTCGATGATCTCCTTAATATCTTCTTCCCTGTCAATATTCTGGAGAGGTATTTGTGAATGGCCACTCTGGTGCAGAATATCCTGCCAGATTGAGATCCATGTATCCAGGAGCTCCTCCACTTTGCGAGGGTCTTTGCTCACCTTGTCAGCGTAGGCAAAACGCTTGATTGAGTTTTCCCCGAGGAGCTGGAGGTGTTCATCGAGAAGATTGGTTCTGCGCTCAAGGATCTCTGGATCGGTATACATTTCCAGGGCAATCTCAGGTTTTCCCCCAGAAATATGGGCCAGGAATCGAGCTTGATCAGAGGGGATATTATAAAGGCTCTCCAAGCCCTCGATGGTCAGATCGATTGGGACAGCATTTAGTTTGATCTCTTCGCAGCGTGATGTGATGGTGTCCAGCAGCGCCCCGGCTGTGACAGAAGTCAGGATCAGTATGACTGACCCAGGCGGTTCTTCGAGGGTTTTCAGCAGTGAATTCTGGGCACTTGGATTTGCATTCTCGAAATCAAGCAGCAGGCCGTATCTTCGATCGGATTCATAGGGAGATAATGAAAGGCTGTGGATCAGTTCCCTGATCTGATCGACCTTGATCTGTTTGCTGTCTTCGGCCACACTGATCGGAAACAGGTCCGGATGTTCCTGGCGGCCGAGGCGTTTGCAGCTTGGGCATGCCAGGCAGGGATTGCCGGAGGATCCTTTTTCCGGACAGTTAAGGGCCTGGATGAAGCGAAGGGCAAGATTGGCTTTGCCGATGCCGCGAGGTCCGGTGATCAAATAGGCGTGCCGAAGGGAATCGTTTAGAATATGTCCACGCAAGAGTTGGACAGCCCAGTCATGTCCGATCAGGTTCCAGGTCATGGATAAATTCTACTTCGGGGAGGGTATTTCCGCAATGTGATTGACACTACCCGATCAACCCATTAGAATGAGCCCTGTATGGATAGCCTCCAGTTCCTTAATTCCCAGCAAAAACGTGCTGTAACCTCACCTTCAGGGCCGGTACTTGTATTGGCTGGCCCAGGATCAGGAAAAACCCGGGTCCTGACTCACCGGGCCGCCTACTTGATGGATGCATTGGGTGTGCAGCCGTACCATATGATGGCGGTAACCTTTACCAATAAAGCCGCGGAGGAGATGAAAAAGCGCATTGATTCCTTGCTGGGGAGATATACTCGCGGCTTGACTGTGGGCACGTTCCACTCGACTTGTGCAGGTATCCTGCGTAATGAGGCTGCCCATATACCTGTCAATCAAAACTATGTCATTTTTGATGCTGATGACCAGCTCCGGGTGGTAAAGCAGGTACTGAAGGACCTTAATTATAATGACAAGGATTACCGGCCGCAGAGGATCCATGGGATCATTTCGGCTGCGAAAAATGAGCTCTATCTACCCCAGGATATACCGATATTCACCAGGTGGGATAAAGTAGCAGTTGATGTCTACGAAGCTTATCAGAAGATACTCCTGACCAGCAATGCCTTTGATTTTGATGACCTGCTGCTGTGGATGGCTTTTTTACTCCGGGATAATGAGCAGGTCCGTGAAAAATATTCCCGCCGCTTTGAACACATCCTGGTAGATGAATTTCAAGACACGAATATTGCCCAGTACACCCTGTTGAAATATCTGGCTTCCTATCATCGGAATATCTTTGTGGTAGGGGATTCTGACCAGTCGATTTACCGCTGGCGGGGAGCGGACTATCGCAACGTGCGCCGCTTCGAAGAGGACTTCCCAGATGCTGAAGTGATCCTTTTGGAACAGAATTATCGTTCCACCCAGAATATTCTTGACACAGCGATGGCCATCATCGATCGCAACACAAACAGGACTCCGAAGAACCTTTTTACAGAACGTGGTAAAGGTGAATTGATCGTGATCCGGGAGGCTTTTGATGAACAGCAGCAGGCTGGCTTCGTGGTAGACATCCTGAAAAAGCAGATTCGGGAAGAGAACGCTTCTGTATCAGATTTTGCGGTCATGTACCGAACCAACGCCCAATCGCGGATCATTGAGGAAGCTTTCATCTCCGCCAATATCCCTTATCGATTAGTAGGAGCTCAGCGCTTCTACGGCAGGCGAGAGGTCAAGGATATCATCGCCTACTTGAGAGTGGTAATCAATCCGGATGATATAGTTAGCTTGCGCAGGATCATTAACATTCCCTCGAGAAAAATTGGTGTGAAAACTTTTGGCGACTTGCTGAAAAACGCATCGCAGGAAGGGTTAACCCCGGGCGCGTACTTAATGACCCTTGCTGAAGAAGGGGCACCTGGCCGGGAAGCCTTTAATCAATCTGTAGCACTCCGGCTCTCAACCTTTGCAGTGATGCTTGTGAATTGGCGGAAACTGGTTGATAGTCTCCCGCCAGTTGAGATGATCGATCAGATCCTGAAGGATATTGACTACAGGGTTTATATAGAAGATGGTACCGATGAGGGGTTTGATCGCTGGGAAAATGTAGATGAACTGCGACGCCTGGCTTCTGAATACCAGACGATTGGGCTCCATAAATTCCTCGAGAATGTGGCATTGATCTCGGACCAGGATACGCTGGATACCGAGATGGAAGGGGCAACTTTATTGACCCTTCATGCAGCCAAGGGGCTGGAATTCAAACAAGTGCTGATCATCGGCCTTAATGATGAGATCCTCCCACATGTCCGTTCGATGGATGACCCGGAAGCGATGGAGGAGGAACGCAGGCTATTCTATGTTGGTATTACCCGGGCCCAGGACCGTCTTTATCTTCTGCATTCGCTGGTGAGGAATTTTGGAAGATCCAGAGAGCTAGAAGCCTCACCATTCTACCGGGATATCCCGCCAGACCTCAGGGAGGAGGACAGCCTTTACGGAGTGACTTCTCCCATCCAGGAACGTGGATCATTGACCGGTCAAAACTGGAAGGATCTTCAGGCTGAGAGTGCCCGGAACCAGCCACTCGAAAAGCAGTTCAATCCCGGAGATCGTGTCCGGCATCCCAAATGGGGGGCTGGACTCGTCCTCAGCAGCCGGCTGCAGGATGACGATGAAATTGTCGATATCTTCTTTGAAGGTTTGAAAGACAAGGACAGGAATAAAAAACTGATCGTCTCACTAAGCAATCTGGAAAAAATTGCTTGAGGTGGAATGGTAAAATACCAGCAGAAGTTCTGGTCCTGGTAGGAAGGGTAAACACCATGGCTGTTATCGAAAAAGGCTCTTTTGAGGTCATCAGCCGTAGTCCAACACAAACCCGCCGCGTAGGGATGCGCCTGGGTGAGCTGCTGCTTCCTGGCGACGTTATTTGCCTGGAGGGCAACCTGGGAGCGGGGAAAACCACTCTTGCACAGGGCATCGCTTCTGGATGGGGCTCTTACGATTCTGTCACCAGCCCTTCTTATGTACTAGTCAATGTATACCGACGCTTGGATCACAAGCGGCTTTACCATTTGGATGCGTATAGACTATCCGGACCGGAGGAAGCAATTGATTTGGATATGGATGCCTTGCTCAGTCAAGGCCCGTTGGTAGTGGAATGGGCTGACAAGATCAAGGATGCTTTACCTGAAGGGCATTTATGGATGAAAATGCGCTCAATTAATGATGAACAGCGGGATTTTATCATCCACGCTCGTGGGGAACGTCACCAGGAGATCCTGGAGAGATTCAGAGAGGATATTTACGGAGCGTAATATGCTATTGGGAGTTGATACTTCAACACAAGCTGTGGGCATAGCCATCTATGACGGCAGCCAGATCCTTTGTGAGGAAAGCTGGATCTCCCGCCGCTATCATACGGTGGAGTTGGCCAAAGCTGTTTCAGAGAACCTCTCCCGGGCAGGTCTGTCGATCGCGGATTTGGATGTGTTGGGTGTTGCGATAGGACCGGGTTCCTTTACCGGTTTGCGGATCGGGATGGCCCTGATCAAAGGCATAGCTTTCACTCACCAGCTTCCTGTCATTGGTGTGCCAACACTGGATATAACTGTACGCGCGGTACCGATAACAGACCTCAAACTTGCCGCAGTGCTCCAGGCGGGACGAAACCGGTTGGCGGTAGGTTGGTACAAGATTGAGGATGAGGGGTGGGTTTCAGAGGGAGAAATTGAAAACCTCACTCTGGAAGAACTCATCTCGCGGATCGATCAACCCTGCATCCTGACTGGTGAATTGTCTCGCGATATTCGTCAGATCCTGAAGAATCACAAATTGATCAGGACTGTCGATCCAACCCTTGCCATGCGCAGTCCCAAGTATCTGGCCGAATTGGCCTGGGAACGCTGGAGAGCAGGGGATGTGGATGATGTGCTGGGATTAAAACCGTATTATCTTCACAAGGGGGATCCTCTACCAGGCTGACCCTTTCTCCTCAAGGAGAATTGAACCTTTATGAACCCTGATTTAGAGCTTGGAAAAATAGCCGATGCTGTATCCACCTGCAAAAAATGTGAATTGCATCATTCTCGTTCCAAGGGAGTGGCTGGAGAAGGTCCTCCAACTGCTGAAATCATGTTCATCGGAGAAGGTCCTGGGTTCCATGAGAATATGCAGGGACGACCATTTGTGGGAGCGGCGGGGGATTTTTTAGTCGAGCTTCTGGCGGGCATCGGCCTGAAAAGGGAAGAAGTATTCATTACTAATGTTGTCAAGTGCCGGCCCCCCGGAAATCGCGATCCCCTTCCTGATGAGCTTCAAACCTGTGCGCCTTATCTGGATAGGCAATTGCAGATCATCAACCCCAAGGTGATCGTAACCCTGGGACGTTTTTCTATGGCCAGGTTCATACCCAATGCCAAGATTAGCGAAATTCACGGACAACCTGTGCGTGTAAAAGGGATGTTGGTGGTGCCTTTTTATCACCCGGCAGCTGCTCTTCACAGGCCCTCCCTGCGGTCGGCTGTAGAAGAGGATTTTTCTAGATTGCCTGAACTGATCCAGAATGCCGGGGAAGCCCCCGCATACAAACCGGAGATACCGCTGGAAGAGGATAATCACCCCGAGCAGTTGAGCTTGTTTTAAGGGACTGAGAGATTCTATTGAGGGAGTATGAAGAATGATTGAAAATAATGCCTTGTATGGAAAGTTTGAAGACCTCAGCGCCCGGATAGCAATCCTGGGCCTGGGCTATGTGGGATTGCCCCTGGCTGCTGTGTTAGCTGAGGCTGGCTATAATGTGATCGGTATAGATCCGGATGCTTCCAAGGTGGATACGTTGAACAAAGGGATCAGTTATATCGATGATGTGGAGACCAGTCTAGTAAAAAAGCTGGTAGAAGCAGGATCCTTGAGCGCGACCACGGATTTTTCTGCCGTGAAGGATGCAGATGCTGTCAGCATCTGCGTACCCACTCCACTCAGAAAGACGCGAGATCCTGACTTATCCTTTATCATCTCTGTGGCTGATTCAATTGCACCTTTCATTCACTCCGATATGGTTGTGGTATTAGAATCGACGACCTATCCAGGAACAACCAGGGAGCTGCTCTTACCGAAACTTATCGAGGGAAGAGAGTTGACGGTGGGAAAGGATTTCTATCTGGCCTTCTCACCTGAGCGCGTAGACCCGGGGCGGGAGGATTGGACCACAAAGAACACACCCAAAGTTGTTGGTGGGATCACCCAAGCTTGCACGGAAATGGCATCCAAGTTCTACCAAGGCGCCATGGAGAGAGTGGTCCCGGTCGCCACAGCAGAAGTAGCCGAGATGACAAAACTGCTGGAGAACACCTTCCGGATGGTCAATATCGGACTGGTGAATGAGATCGCCATCATGTGTGATCGAATGGGCATCAATGTCTGGGATGTGATCGATGCCGCAGGCACAAAACCATTTGGATTTATGAAATTCACACCCGGACCCGGATTAGGAGGGCACTGCATACCCATCGATCCCTTATTCCTGTCCTGGAAATTACGTTCATTGAATTACACCGCGCGTTTTATTGATCTGGCGTCAGAGATCAATACGGGCATGCCCCGCTATGTGGTAGGAAAGGTCCAGGAGGCCCTTAACAATCAGGGCAAAGCCCTTCGTGGGAGCCGAGTATTGGTACTGGGTGCAGCTTATAAACCTGATATTGATGATGTCCGCGAATCACCAGCTCTGGATGTAATGGGATTACTCCAACAGGGAGGAGCGGAGGTCAAATATCATGATCCCTACATACCTGACCTGCATACTGACGACCTGGATCTGACCAGTGTGGTTGATTTGATGAAAGAGATCAAAGGATCAGACTGTGTGGTGATCATTACCAATCATTCCCAATATGATTACCAGGCCATTTACACAGCAGCCCACTCTATTGTGGACACCCGAAATGCCCTTGGGAAAATTGCCGGTGATGATCCCAAAGTGGTTAGGATTTAATTGATAGAGAAGGAACCATTCGTGGAAAGATATCTAGTGACGGGGGCAGCAGGATTCATTGCCTCTGTAGTGGCTGAAAAGTTACTCCAACAAGGCGCAGAAGTGGTTGGGATAGATAACCTGAATGATGCCTATGATATCCGGATCAAAGAGTACCGCCTGGCCAGACTCCAGGAGAATCCGGGATTCAGTTTTTATAAACTGGATATCAGCGATAGAGCTCTATTGGATGATAAGCGGTTACTGGATAAAGGATTTACGGCAGTCGTAAACCTGGCAGCCAGGGCAGGGGTCCGGGACAGTTTGAAAGACCCGTGGGTTTATCTGGATACAAACACTACCGGGACATTGAACCTGCTTGAATTCTGCCTAAAGGAAGGGATAACCAAGTTCCTGCTGGCATCAACATCCAGTATCTATGGTGAGAATCCACCCTTACCCACACCGGAAAGTGCAGATAGCAGCCAACCCCTACAAACCTATGCATCATCAAAAAAAGGCGCGGAAGTTCTGGCCTATGCCTATCATTATTTGCATGGACTGGATGTTTCCGTCGTCCGTTATTTTACAGTATACGGTCCCGCCGGACGTCCAGATATGGTCATGTTCCGATTCACTAAATGGATAGCCGAAGGTGAAGCTGTCCACCTTTTTGGTGATGGGGAGCAGTCCCGCGGTTTTACCTATGTTGATGATATTGCCCGTGGTACAATCGCTGCTTTGAAACCAGTTGGGTTTGAAATCTTTAACCTGGGGGGTCATGAGGTGATTACTATAAAAGAGCTGATCCAACTCCTGGAAAATGTGTTGGATAAAAAGGCGCGGATCGAGTTCCATCCTCGCCATCGAGCGGATATGCTCACCAATTATGCGGATGTCAGCAAAGCCCGCGAGCTGCTCGATTGGGAGCCCCAGATCTCCCTGAAGGAGGGAGTGCAGAAGCTGGTAGATTGGTACCTGGAGGAGAGATCCTGGGCAAAGGACATCCATACAGAATAGACAATTCAACGCTCATCCTGTGGATAACTGAGTAAAAGTTCTCATCTACTTTGAGGGACGGACCTAAAGGGGAATTGTAATGAAAAAAGCGATCATTACCGGAATTACAGGCCAGGATGGAGCTTATCTGGCAGAATTTCTGTTCTACAAAGATTGATAAGTTTTTCGCCATTATCCACAAGGTTATCCACAGATCCCATGGTAAAAGGGACGACAAGTTGAGGATGGACCTGGTGAGCATCTCCCATGCCTTCTGGATTGCATAAGAGTAGACCATGAAGAAAATGGAATCCCGTAAGTTGATCAGAAATATGCTGTTTGAGATCATCATATACAGCATTCTTATTTTCGGATATTACCTCCTGGTTCTCCGCACTATGGGAGATTGGCTTGCGTCAATATTCAATTCCAATCTTGTTATCTATGCTTTTATTGGATTGGGTTTAATTGTTGTCCAGGCAGTCGTGTTGGATTATCTCACCTCATTTTTAATGAAGATCATCAAACTGGATCAATTTGGCAGTAAAAGGATACGGGATGTATTTTCCGATCGCTGATGTCACAGTAGATCCCATATTGTTGATGAGCGTGGGTTTCCTGGTGGGTATCCTGGGAGGTTTTTTCGGTGTGGGAGGGGGCTTTTTGGCTGGTCCGATGATGTTCTGGGCCGGAGTCCCGATGAATTTCGTGGTGGGAACCGATCTGGCTCATATGACCGGAAAATCTATCGTGGCTGCTCGCCGCCACCGGGCTCTTGGCCACGTCGATTTAAAGCTCGGTGCATATATGATCCTGGGAACCGTTATCGGAGTTGAGTTTGGGGCGAGGATTATTGAAGCACTGCAGCGCTCTGATTCGCTGGATATCAGTATAGGTGTTGTTTATATCTTAATCCTGGTGATCATCAGTGGATTCACTGCCTGGGAAAGTATCCGCGCGATTCAGATGGTGCGGACAGACCAGATAGCTGTAAAGGATGCGGTCGGGTTTAAAGGATTGGCCAAACGGATTCAGTCTTTCACACTTCCCCCCATGGTATCCTTTCCCGTCTCTGGTATTGAAACTATTTCTATCTGGATGGTGCTGGGTGTGGGATTCTTCACAGGCCTACTGGCTGGCAGTTTAGGTGTTGGTGGGGGATTTATACGAATGCCCATGATGATCTACGTATTAGGAGTGCCGACACATGTAGCTGTAGGAACTGATTTATTCGAGATCGTATTTTCTTCTGGTTTTGGAACGATCACCCATGCGATCAAAGGAAATGTAGATATTCTGATGGCACTGGTTATGCAGACTGGAGCGGCGATTGGAGCCCAGATTGGCGCCAATGCAACTCGTTTTTTTGCAGGGCCCAGGATCCGTTTGGCATTTTCAACCTTGCCGCTGGTGGGTGCAGTTCTGGTTCTATTCCGTTTGATCACCTCTGGAGCACTTCATTGAGGAGGCCCGTTGATTGATGAGGATATTAATCATTCTCGAAAGTGAGAGATATAATCCCCCTCCGGTATTGATGGGAAAGATCATATCTAGTGCCATCCAGGGTTCTGTGGATATCCTGGTGGTTGTGCCAGCGGGTAGCCATCCGGGGAACGGCCAAGCTGTTGCCCAGCAGGCCTCCCTGGATCTGGGAGGGAGGGAATCTCAGATCCTGATTCAGGAAGGAGAGACAGCCGCTGTGATCAAGAGGGTGCTCGAGACTGAGAATTACCAGCTGATCATTGTCAATGCAGACCGGATTCTGCGTCTCCGAAAAACAATAGAGGTGGATCCCATCCTGATCAAGCAATCAGTAATTTCACTTTTGATCACCCAAAACATAAAACCTAAAATTGACCGGATCTTGCTCTGCACCGCCTGCAACAAAGGTGATTACAAATTGATCCATCAGGCTGCACATCTAGCAGCTTCTCTTAACGCATCAATTACCCTGCTGCACGTATGCGCTGGATCTGTACCAACTATGTATACCGGCCTGGAACAGATTGAGGAGACAGTCGAAGAACTGCTTCAAACAGATACATATTATGCCCAGCACCTCCGAAAGGGAGTTGAGATCCTAAATGAGAACCGGATCGATTCTGAAATCAAGATCCGCCGGGGCAGCCCAATCGAGGAAATCATTAGGGAAACCCAGATCGAGAATTATGATCTGGTTGTGATCGGCACATCGGCGGTCCACAGGGGGTTGAAGGAAATGATCCTCGGCAACCTGGCCAACAAGATCATCGATCGAGTGGAACTCCCCGTTTTGGTTGTTGGTAGTCGTGAAATGGAACCCTGAAATTACTAAAAAAGGTAATACACTGATGTGGTATTATATGCTTTCATTTTTGATTTAAGAAAGTCCCTGAAGGATGTTTGCTGAGAATATATTTTTAGGATAAGGTCTTGGTAGATTATGGCAAAAACAAAGATCATCGATCCCTATGGTGGCGAGTTGGTCAGCCTTCTTGTTTCCGAGGCGGAAAAAGGTGAATGGCTTGATAAAGCCAATCAATATCCATCCCACCAGCTGACGGACCGTTCGCTGCATGACCTGGAGCTGATGGCAGTGGGTGGTTTTTCACCCCTGGATAAATTTATGGGGGAGGATGACTACACCCGGGTGCTGACTGAAATGCGCCTGTCTGATGGCATACTTTATCCCATACCTATCACCTTGACTATTGGTAAAGAATCTCTCCCAACCCGAGGGGAGTGGATCACTCTCCGGGATTCCAGGAATTACATCATCGCCGTGATGCGGATTGAGGAGGTCTTTCGCTGGGATCCAGCCCGAGAAGCCCGCCTGGTCCTGGGTTCGACTGATCACCGCCATCCCCTGGTATCAGAAATGGAGCAGTGGGAAGATCTATGCATATCTGGTGAACTCAAAGTAATCAACCTTCCCGTCTATTATGATTTCGCTGATATTCGTAAATCTCCCGTAGAAGTGCGCCAGATCCTGGAAAAGATCGGTAATAATGATGTGACTGCTTTCCAGACCCGCAATCCTATGCACAGGGTTCATGAGGATCTTACCAAGCGGGCGCATGAAAAAGTGGGCGGAAGCCTGTTGATCCATCCTGTTGTCGGTTTAACCAAGCCGGGCGATGTGGATCACTATACCCGCGTGAGAGTCTACAAAACCCTGGTAGAGAACTATTATGGCAGTGACACTGTTTTAAGCCTGCTGCCTTTGGCCATGCGTATGGCAGGCCCCCGGGAAGGTTTGTGGCATGCAATTATCCGCCGCAATTATGGAGCAAACCATTTCATCGTTGGGCGTGACCATGCAGGCCCGGGAAAGGATAGTAACGGGAAACCTTTTTACGGTCCCTATGAAGCCCAGGAGATGGTCAAGCAGTATGAAGGAGAGACTGGTGTCACTGGGGTCTTTTTCAATGAACTTGTCTATATCGAAAAAGATGATAAATATGTCGCGCGTGAGGATGCTCCGGAAGGAGGAGAAGCCAAGTTCATTTCCGGGACGCAGGTCAGGGAAGAGTACCTGAACAAGGGCAAAGAATTGCCCAGCTGGTTCACCCGGCCCGAAACTGCGGAAATCCTCAGGGATTCTTATCCTCCCCTGTATAAGCAAGGCCTGTGTATTTGGTTCACAGGTTTGAGCGGATCTGGAAAATCCACGATTGCCAATGCTCTCAGCCCCATGTTATTGGAGCGGGGACGGGAAGCCACGACCCTGGACGGTGATGTGGTCCGCACGCATCTTTCCAAAGGCTTGGGTTTCAGCAAGGAAGATCGCGATACCAATATTCTGCGGATTGGCTTCGTGGCAGGAGAGATCACTCGTCATACCGGAACTGTGATCTGTGCTGCGATCAGCCCCTACAGGAAAACCCGTAATGAGGCTCGAAAGATGGTTGGGGATGAACAATTTATTGAAGTATTTGTCGATACTCCACTGGAAATATGTGAACAGAGGGATATAAAAGGGCTCTATGCCAAAGCCCGCAGTGGAGAGATTAGCGGATTCACCGGGATTGATGACCCTTATGAGATTCCCGTGAGTGCAGAGATCGTGGTCACGACCGAACACAAGAGCCCTGAGGAATGCGCCAGAGAGATCATCCTTTATCTGGAGGAAAGGGGCTTTATCAAACCTGATAGCTTTCAGAAAAATCACATCCTGGACTAACATTTACCGGGATGCAATTATTCAATAAACTGGAGGAACCCAGCTGAAAAACAAGTCCTTATTGATCACCCTGATCATCGCTAGCACCGCCATTTTGGGAATAACCTGTGTTGCATGTGGCATCACGGTTTTTGGTGTCAGTTTATGGATGCAGGAAACCGATATCCTGGATGAACTCCTGGATGGAATCCAGACTAATGAACCTGTTGAAGTAGAGGTGATCGTACCCACGGAACTATCGGGTAGTACACCCGGATCATCTGGTTATATTCCATCATCTACTAATCTGACATTGACAACGCTTTTAAATACGATTATTCCCATCAATGATCCCCTTGATATCGCCCGTAGGTTGGAAGGTAAGGAACATCTCCAGCTTACCTTGCCCGTGGAGAATTTGAATCGTCAAGCAGGTGAACAGGAGACTTTTTGGGTAACTAACACCGATACAGCTGAGAATTTCCAAATCGTAACCACGCTCTCAGCTGTGACTGACCACCTTTATTTTTGGGTTGAGAATGGGGTGTTCTTCTCTCAGAAAACACTTGATGATCTGGCGGCGGATTTCGAGAGTAATATCTATCCCACAAACCAGGAGTTCTTTGGCACAGAATGGTACCCCGGTGTGGACGAGGACCCGCATATCTATGTGATCTATGCCGGTGGCCTGGGAAATAATGTTGCCGGTTATTTCAGCTCAGTGGACGAGTACCATCCCGACGTACATGAATTTTCGAATGCACATGAAACCTTTATGCTCAATGCGGACAATGTTAGCTTGGGGGACCCATATACTTATGGAGTTCTTGCACATGAATTCCAGCATATGATCCACTGGTACCGGGATAGAAATGAAACTTCCTGGCTGAATGAGGGTTTTGCTGAACTGGCCACCTTGCTGACCGGACACCGGGCAGGTCCTATACACGATTATTTTTTTGCAGATGATCCCGATTTGCAGCTGAATGACTGGCCTAATGACAACAACATGACAGTACCGCATTATGGCAACGCTTTCCTGTTCGTTACTTATTTCATGGACCGATTTGGCAGTGAAGCCACCAAAGCACTGGTTGCAGAAGATCTTAATGGGTTGGCTAGTGTTGACAAGGTGCTGGCGGACCGGTCAATCACTGATCCAGGGACAGGCAATCAGATCACCGCAGATGATGTTTTTCTGGATTGGGTAGTAACCAATATAATCAAGGATGAATACAACGTAACGGACCGGTTTAAATACACAAGTTATCTGAATGCGCCTTTCTTTGACTTTACAGAGATCATTCACGATTGCTCCACCGGGAATTTATTACGTGATGTGCATCAATATGCGGCAGATTATATTAAACTTGATTGCCCGGGGGATTTCACGCTGCGGTTTTCAGGGCAGGAATCGGTTCGGCTACTTCCTGAAAATCCAGTCGAGGGGCGCTACGCCTTTTGGTCCAATAAAGGGGACCATTCGGATATGCGCCTGACCCGCGAATTCGATTTCCGGGAGGTAAGCGGCCCGATCACTTTCAATTTCAATACCTGGTATGACTTGGAAGAAGATTATGATTATATCTTCCTGGAGATATCCACTAATGGAAGAGATTGGCGGATCATCAGGACCCCTTCTAGCACTTCTGATAATCCCTCAGGTAATAGTTATGGCTGGGGATATAACGGTCTTTCGGGAGAGAACGGCATCTGGATTGAAGAATCAGTCGACCTGTCTGCTTATGCTGGTGAGAAGATCCAGGTTCGCTTTGAATACATCACCGATGCGGCAGTGCATGGAGAGGGTTTTCTATTAGATTCGGTGAGTATTCCGGAGATTGGTTATTCGACTGGGTTTGAGGATGATGATGGGGGTTGGTTAGCAGAAGGGTTTGTCCGTGTTGAAAATTCTCTACCCCAAACCTACAGACTGGCATTAATTCACCTTGGACCTGAACCGAGGGTAGAATATCTGGCGATGTCAGAAGGGAATCAGCTAGAGATCAAGCTGAAATCAGAGGAAGAAGGAGAATATCCTGTTGTCCTTATAGTTACAGGCACAACGCGTTTCACAAGGCAAAAGGCGAACTACTGGATCGAACTTAGCCAGCAATAATAAAAATATGACACTCTCCGCGTAGGCGGAGGGTGTCATATATGGATCAGGTTAAACAGAATATATTGCGTTTTCAGGATTCTTTAGGATTAATGAACTCCTGGAGCTGTACTTCGAGTTCAGCCCTTTTCTGTTGAGCTGCTTCCTTGATCTCCAACTGGATATTATCAGCACCTTTCTGGATGACTGAACGCAATTCTTCGCCTGAATAGGGGGCCAGCAGCAGCGCGGTCAATCCCCCCAGTATACCTCCCAGGACGGCGCCATATACAAAAGCCAATGCTTTTCTCATCCAACCCTCTCCTTTTAACAATCTGACTGGCATATATTATACTGGTTCTTTGATAAAATGGGTACAAGCCAGGAAAATAGAGGAGTGTCCCAATGATAGACCCCACTTTTCCCCTTGTAGATCTACACAGGCACCTTGATGGCAGTATCAGGCTGGAAACCATTCTGGCCCTGGCTGCCAAGCATGACCTTCCCATGCCGGCAAAAACACTCGAAGAGCTGCGTCCTTATGTTCAGATCACCGAAACTCGACCCGGAGTGATGGCATTCATTGAAAAATTCCAGCATATGATCGGGATCCTGGCTGATTATGATGCCTGCCGGCAGGTTGCCTATGAAAATGTGGAAGATGCCTTCAATGAGGGAATAGATTATATTGAACTTCGTTTCAGCCCATATTTTATGGCCCAACCCCATCAGCTGGATCCTTCTGGCGTAGTGGAATCTGTCCTGGAGGGCCTTCTGGACGGTCGTGAGGCTTTTGATATCGAAGTGAACGCCATAGGTATCATCAGCCGGACCTATGGACCTGACAAAGGATGGATCGAGCTGGAAGCCCTGCTGGCCTATCGAGACCATATCCAGGCCCTGGATCTGGCCGGCGACGAAGTCAATTTCCCGGGTAAATTATTCGTAGATCATTTTCAAGAAGGGCGGGAGGCTGGCTGGCATATTACGGTGCATGCCGGTGAAGAAGCCGGACCAGACAGTATCTGGCAGGCCATTGAAGAACTCGGTGCTGAAAGGATTGGTCACGGCGTAAGTGCAATCCAGGACCCCTTGCTGATGGATTATCTGGCTGACAAGCAGATTGGCGTTGAATCCAATTTGACCAGCAATTTGCAGACTAGAGTAGTCGATAGCTACCAGGATCACCCACTCAGGCAATTTCTTGAAGCTGGGGTCTTGGCAACAATTAACTCAGATGACCCTGGTATCAGCGCAATTACCCTCCCTTATGAATATGAATATGCTGCCCCCGCAGCTGGTCTAAGCAAGGAGCAGATCAATCAGGCCCAGAAGAATGCTTTGGAAGTTGCCTTCCTTAGTCCGGAACAGAAGGCCAAACTGCTTGATAAGAAGAACTCAGATCCTTGATTTTCCTACTCATTTGAGTGATAATATCCCAGTAGTTAGAATTGAAAACTAAGAATGACGGCCCCTACCCACGAGGAGGGTACCATGTCTACATCCCCAATTTCTCATAAGAAAGTGACCACAGCTGTTTTCCGCTCGAAAAAGGAGCGTGGAGAACCGCTTACCATGTTAACCGCTTATGATTACTTGACAGCCAGAGCGGTTGATGGATCAGGAATTGACTCCATACTTGTTGGAGATTCCCTGGGTATGGTGATTCTGGGATATGAGAACACTCTCCCGGTGACCATGGAGGATATGCTCCATCATTGCCGGGCTGTTGCCCGGGGTGCCTCCCGAGCCCTGCTGATCGGTGATATGCCTTTTATGTCCTACCAGGTCAGCGTCACCGAAGCGGTTCGCAACGCCGGCAGGTTTCTCCAGGAAGGGGGTATGGACGCGGTTAAGCTGGAAGGTGGAGCAGAGCGCCTGGATGCTGTGGAAGCCATTATTGGATCCGGTATCCCGGTCTTGGGCCATTTGGGCTTGACTCCTCAGAGTGTTCATCTGCTGGGGGGATTCAAAGCTCAGGGCACAAGCGCTGAAGCAGCCGTAAGATTGCTCAAAGATGCTCAACTGCTAGACCAAGCAGGCTGTTTTGGGATCGTCCTTGAATCTGTGCCAGATCGGGTGGCCGAATATATATCTGGCCAGATTTCCATTCCTACGATAGGCATTGGGGCTGGAGGGGGGTGTGACGGCCAGGTGCTTGTCACTCATGACCTGCTGGGATTGTTTGATAAGTTCACCCCTAAATTCGTCAAACAATACGCGTCTCTGCATCAGGATATCAGTGCAGCGTTGCGGGATTATAAACAGGAGGTAGAATCCGGAGAATTTCCTAAACAGGAGCATAGCTTCTTGATCTCTGATGGTGAATGGAAGAATTTCCTCGACTTGATTTCGGAGTCCTGATCCATGAATAAGATCACAATTCTTGGTACAGGTGCCATGGCGCTTTTCATGGGGGGGCGTTTGGCAGAAAAAGGAGTAAAGGTCCGCTTGCTGGGAACATGGATGGAGAGCATTGATGCTGTCAACCGCCACGGAATTGGTATCCTTGAGAATGGTTCCCACCAATATTTCCCGGCAGAAGCTTATCATGATCCAAAACGACTCAACGGTTCCCGACTGGTACTGGTCTTGGTCAAATCCTGGCAGACAGAGCGGGCAGCCAGCGATCTGCAAGATCTATTGGCTGATGATGGGATCGCTCTAACACTCCAGAATGGTTTGGGGAATGGGGACATCCTTAGTGCTGCTATCGGTAAGGAACGGACAGCATTGGGAGTAACTACTTATGGAGCGACAATCCTTGGTCCTGGGGTGGTCAAGCCGGGAGGAAGCGGAACAATATCTATCCAGGACCATCCCGGGCTCTCGGACCTGGTAGATCTGCTCCAGCTGAGTGATTTTGCTGTACAGCAGGTGTCTGATCTGTCGGGATTGATTTGGGGAAAGTTAGTGATCAATGTGGCCATCAATCCGCTGACCGGGCTGCTGGGCGTAAAGAATGGAGCCCTGCTGGAAAGTCCGGCTCTTACGCGACTTATGGGGCTGGCCGCCCGGGAAGCCGCAGATGTGGCTGGAAAGTTGGGAATCAAATTGAATTTCAACGATCCGTCTCAGGCTGCAGAGGAGGTAGCAGCCGCGACAGGGGAAAATCAATCTTCTATGCTGCAGGATATCAATCGCGGAGCACCAACCGAAATCGATGTTTTATGTGGAGCGGTGGTTCGTGAGGGAAGAAGACTTGGGATCCCCACGCCTGTAAACAATACCCTGGCAACCCTGATCAAAGGAAAGACTGACCTGCAAAGGAAACGAGAATGATAGTAGTGGAAAATATCCCTGATTTGAGGGAAGAGCTGAGCAAGTTGGACCGGCCTCTGGGGTTCGTGCCCACAATGGGATACCTGCATGAAGGGCATCTCTCGCTGGTCCGCATGGCAAGGAAAGAAAATCCCTCAGTAGTTGTGTCCATCTTTGCTAACCCCACCCAGTTCGCCCCAGACGAGGATCTGGACAGCTACCCGCGTGATATCGATCGGGATCTGGAATTGCTCGATCAGGAAACAGCTGACCTGGTTTGGATCCCAACTGTTGAGGTCATGTATCCGGAGGGATATCAAACCTGGGTCGACGTTGAAGGTCTCTCCAGGGTCTTGGAAGGGTCTTTCCGTCCGGGACATTTTCGGGGTGTAACAACTGTTGTAGCCAAACTCTTCAACGCTGTAGGCCCAGAACGGGCATACTTTGGGCAAAAAGACGCCCAGCAGGCAGCTGTGATCAAACAGATGAAACGTGATTTGAATTACCCGATTCAAGTTTCGGTATGCCCTACAATAAGGGAGGCTGATGGACTGGCTATGTCCAGCCGTAACGTGTACCTGAACGGGAATGAGAGAATTGCTGCCAGATGCCTTTCCCGGGGACTATTTCAAGCCAGGGATGCGTTTCTGGCCGGTGAACGAAGAGCAGAGGTCCTGACAGTAATTGTAGGTAATGAGGTTCTGGATGAACCTCTGGCAAATCTGCAATATGTTTCCTGTACTGATCCGGAAACGCTGTCAGAGCTGGAAGGAGAAGTTGGATCGTGTCTGATATCCCTGGCAGTTACAGTGGGAAAAACGCGCTTGATCGATAATATCGTACTGGGAGAATCCTGATGTATAAAAGATTATTAAAATCCAAGATCCATCGAGCCAGGGTGACTGATTCCAACCTGGATTATGAGGGCAGTATTACTATTGCACAGGACTTACTAGATCAGGCCGACCTGATGGAATATGAGAGTGTCCAGATTGTCAATTTAAATAACGGTGCCAGATTTGAGACCTATATCATTGCTGGCGAGCCAGGATCTGGGGCAATTGAACTGAATGGCCCGGCTGCCAGGCTGGCTCAGGTTGGAGATCTGGTGATCATCATGGCTTACGGATTAGTAGATGAAAATGACCTGCAGGACTGGAAACCAATTGTGCTTCTAGTGGACGATCAAAATCAGGTAAAGGAAATCCGATGTTAATGACAATCGATATTGGCAATACCAATATCTCTCTGGGAGTGTACCAGGGAGATATATTGGGACCTTGCTGGAGGGTATCCACGGATCACCAGCGCATGCCGGATGAATATGGCCTGCAGATTGATGGATTGCTGAAACACGGTGATATTCGACCCGCGGATATCAGCGGGGTCTGCCTGGCGAGTGTTGTTCCCCAGCTGACGGGTGTTTTTCTACAGGCCTGCCAGGAATACCTCAATCTGGATCCATTGGTTGTTGATGCAGGAGTAAAAACCGGTGTCCGGGTATTATATGAAACGCCCAAATCAGTTGGAGCGGACCGCATCGTGGATGCCGCGGCAGTCCAGCATCTCTATGGGGGTCCTGCCTGTGTGGTGGATTTTGGCACTGGCACCACTTTTGATGCCATTTCGGCAGAAGGGGACTATCTGGGTGGAGCTATTGCTCCCGGGATCTCCATCGCAGCCGATGCCTTATTCCACAGGGCAGCAAAACTTCCCAAAGTGGATCTGAATACTCCCCCATCGGTGATTGGCAAGAACACGCCTCACGCCATGCAGTCTGGATTGATCTTTGGATATGTGGGGTTGGTCGAGGGCATGGTCGCCCGTTTTAAAAAGGAACTGGGTCCCGATATGAAAGTCATCGCAACCGGTGGTTTAACTGATATCATAGCCCGGGAAACTGATGTGATCGATATAGTTGCTCCCTGGTTGACCCTGGAAGGTTTGAGGATCATCTGGAATATGAACCAGTAAAAGTCCCAGGTATTGATTCACACCTCCCTGGTCCAGGCAAGTGATGAAAGGGGTATGTAATGAATATATTTTCTGGTAAACGAATCGTACTCGGTGTGACCGGATCGATCGCAGCCTATAAAGCCGCGGCATTGGCATCCTCTCTGGCCAAATCCGGGGCCCTGGTGGACACCATCCTGACCGATGCAGCCTCAAAACTAATCTCACCCATGACATTTTCTGCCCTGACCGGCCGGAAGGCTTACCTGGATGAGGATCTGTGGAAGCAGGATGATCATGTTCTCCATATCGATCTGGGAGAGAATAACGATGTTTTCCTGATCGCCCCGGCAACTGCCAATACCATCGCCCGGCTGGCCTATGGGCTGGCCGATAACCTGCTTACCCTGGCAGCCCTGGCATCCCGAACTCCAATAGTGATCGCGCCGGCCATGGATGGTGGTATGTACTCCAATCCGGCAACCCAGGCGAATTTGGCAATATTACAAAAACGGGGTGTGCAAATTTGGGGACCCGCTGCCGGTCATCTGGCTTCAGGACTTTCCGGAAAAGGTCGTATGCTTGAGCCGGAGTTGCTGGCAGGGCATCTGCGCCAGTTTTTGGGAAAAGATGGGATACTAAAGAGTAGGAAAGTGGTTGTCAGTGCCGGCGGCACACAGGAACCGGTAGACCCTGTCCGTGTTATCACAAATAGGTCATCAGGAAAACAAGGCTATGCAGTTGCCCAGGCCGCTCTAGATGCAGGTGCAAATGTTGTTCTGGTTTCCGCCCCGGTAGACCTGGTCCCCCCAGTTGGGGCCAGCGTGATCCAGGTAAAAACAGCCGCAGAAATGGCGCAGGCTGTCCTGGTAGAAACGGAAGAGGCTGATCTGTTGATCATGGCCGCAGCTGTGGCAGACTATCGCCCGGTTCTACCAGCGGATCAGAAGATCAAGAAGGATCAGGAAGGGTTGCGGGCCCTTGAATTGGAGCCGACCGAGGATATTCTTCTTCGTGTGGCTGCCAGGAGAAATGAAAGAGGGATTGGCCCTGGACATGTGGTGGGTTTTGCAGCGGAAACTGATAATCTCCTTGAGAATGCCCGGGCAAAGTTGGAAAAGAAAGGGCTTGATCTGATCGCTGCCAATGACGTTAGCAGAAGGGATGCAGGTTTCGGTACGGATCAAAACCAGGTCCTGTTGATCTGGCCGGATGGACGTACCAGGGATTTGGGCTTACTCCCGAAATCTGAGATCGCGACAGCCCTGATCGAAGAAGCTGCAGCCCTGCTTAACTAGAGAACTAATAAAGAGAGATTTCCAAAACACCAACCCAAGGAGAAGAGCTATGAGCCAGGAGGCATATCACAAACTAGCCCAGAAGCTGGATAGTTTACCCAACCGATTTCCTGCTACTGAGAGCGGCGTGGAGATCCGCCTTCTTGAGAGAATATTCACTCCTCACGAAGCAATCCTGGCTGCTGAGATGGGCCTTAAAAAGGAACCAGCTGGAGTTATAGCCGAAAAGGCGAAAGTTCCAGAAAAAGAAGCCCGGAACACATTGAAAGAAATGGTCAGGAAAAGGGTCATTCTTTTTTCCAAAGGTGAAAAGGGTCTGGTATATGGCTTGATGCCCTTTGTGGTCGGGTTTTACGAGGAATTGCTGCCCCGTATGGATCAGGAAATCGCTGAGCTATTTGAAGCTTACTTCCAGGAAACCCGGGGAGGCATCACTGGCAAGGGCCTATCTGTTCACAGAGTTGTTCCGGTACAGGAATCGATTGATTTTGAAATGGAGGTCTTTCCCTATGAAAAAGCTTCCAACCTCCTGGATCATGCGAAATCATGGGCTGTCAGGGATTGTATCTGTCGAGTGCAGAAGGAGTTGATCGGTGATCCCTGCCAACACCCTCTTGAAAACTGCCTGGTATTCGCCCCTGTTGAAGGAGCTTTTGATAACAGTGAGGTTGACCGAGTTATCAGCAAAGAGCAAGCTCTGGAGATACTACACCAAGCGGAGGAGTCCGGCCTGGTGCACACAACCGGTAACTACCGCGATCACAATTCATATATCTGCAATTGCTGCACCTGCAGCTGCGGTATTCTCAGGAGTGTGGCTGAATTCAATAACTCTGCCATGATTGCCAGATCAGATTTCCTTGTAGTTATTGACGAGGAGCTTTGTATCGCTTGTGGAGATTGCCTTGAACGCTGCCAGTTTGACGCTCTGGACCTTGATGGTAGTATCTGCCAGGTGGATATGGTAAATTGTGTAGGATGTGGTCTTTGTGTCCCAGTCTGCCCTGAGGATGCCATGATTCTTATCCGCCGGCCCGAGGGGGAGGTTCAGCCCCCGCCAGACAATATCAAAGTCTGGGGTGAGTTGCGCTCCAGAAATTGAGATTAATCTGGCAGGTAGACAACCAACAAGTGGGATCCCCATTCTAAACGAAGTCCCACCTCATTTGTACTGGGAGATATTTTTAGTTTACGCATCTACTCTAGAATGGTAGAATGTGCGGTGTTTTGATGTTGATTAATCCTTTTACCAATATCATGGAGGATTCCATTCGTGACAGAAAAGGTGCAGGAGATCATCCCCAATAATTTTAGTCTGCCCCGGCGGATCGATAGGCTAGGAGAGCTGGCTTATAACCTATGGTGGACCTGGAATCCAGATGTCCAGGGACTTTTCAGGCGGATTGATAGTGATCTCTGGGAGAGATCTTCCCATAATCCGATCATATTCCTGCGAAAGGTGGAGCGGGCAAAATTGAATGCTGTTACCCACGACAGCTACTTCCTGGATTCCTATGACAGCTCGATCCAGGCATTTGACCTGTATATGGACCGGGAAGATACCTGGTATGAGAGGAACCACGGTCACAGTACTAAAGAGACCATCGCCTATTTTTCAACGGAATTTGGCCTGCATGAGACGTTGCCAATCTACGCGGGTGGATTGGGTGTGCTTTCTGGTGATCACCTCAAGGAAGCCAGCGATTTGGGGTTACCTCTGGTAGCTATGGGTTTCCTTTATACTAAAGGCTATTTTACCCAGATCATCAGCGAGGACGGCTGGCAGGAAGCTCGTTATGTCAATCTGAATTTTGAGGAACTGCCGGTCCTGCCTCTCCTCAATGAGCAGCAGAAGCCATTTGCCATCACAGTTGAACTGGCAGGTCGGCAGGTATTCATTAGAATATGGAAGATCCAGGTAGGCAGGGTGCCCCTCTATTTGCTGGATTCCAATGTTGAGGGCAATTCTCTGGAGGACCGGGATTTGACATCTCGCCTTTACAGCAGTGATCTTGATCTGCGAATATCCCAGGAAATAATCCTTGGTATTGGGGGAGTGAGGGCTCTTCGAAAACTGGGCCATTCTCCAGCAGTCTGGCATATGAACGAGGGTCATTCAGCATTCCTCTCCCTGGAACGGATCCGAGAACTTGTAGAAAAGGGTTCTACCCTGGAAGAAGCGGTTGCCTATGTCCAGGGCAAGACAGTTTTCACCACTCATACGCCGGTTCCTGCCGGAAGTGATGAGTTCCCTGACTGGTTGATCGACAAGTATTTTGGTGGATTCCGTGAGAAACTGGGTCTGAACCGGGACCAATTCTTCGATCTCGCCCGCAATGAAGTCAGCTGGGGGGAGACCTTCAGTATGCCGGTATTGGCGATGCGCATGTCCAGTTTGAGGAATGGTGTATCGGAACTCCATGGTGAGGTTGCCAGGAAAATGTGGGGCTACCTTTGGCCGGATCTGAAGGCAGAGGAGGTTCCCATCTCCCATATCACAAATGGCATCCATACTGGTACCTGGCTTGCCCGGCGGATGAGGAATCTATATAGTAGTTATCTTGGGCCAGAATGGCTGGAGAATGCGGATGATCCTGAGGTATGGGAGGGCATCAATCAAATCCCAGACGGGGACCTGTGGGCAGTCCGCAGACACCTGAAACGAAAATTGGTGTTCTATATGCGGGAGCGTGCCCGGGCACAGTGGGCTAAGGATGAGTTTCACCCTATCCAGGTGATAGCCTCAGGGGCTTTGCTTAATCCATATGCATTAACGATTGGGTTCGCCAGGCGTTTTGCCACCTATAAACGGGCAGACCTGATCTTGAGTGATTTTGAGCGGCTGCTGCGGATCCTGGATCAGCCTAATAAGCCGGTCCAGATCATCTTTGCAGGAAAAGCACATCCAGCAGATGATCCTGGCAAACTCTTGATCCAGGAAGTCTACCGGAAGGTGAAGCTGGCTGGGAGTGGGGGCAGGCTTGTTTTCCTGGAAGATTATGATATGAACTTGGCTCGCTATTTGGTCCAGGGAGTGGATGTCTGGTTAAATACACCCAGGCGGCCGCTGGAAGCTTCTGGCACATCTGGCCAAAAAGCAGCCCTGAATGGAGCCTTGAATTTTTCCATTCTGGATGGTTGGTGGCGGGAGGGATATAACGGTGCGAATGGCTGGGCCATCGGCACTGATGACAGTCACCCCGACCATAAATTCCAGGATGATATGGATGCTGAAAGCCTTTATGATACGCTCGAGAACGAGATCATTCCCTTGTTTTATAAACGATCTCCTGACAACCTGCCGCTGGAGTGGATCAGCCGCATGAAAGAATCCATCCGGACATTAGCCCCGGAATTCAGCATGCGCAGAATGGTGAAAGACTATGCGGTAGAGCTTTATTTTGAGCTCATTGACAAGAACAGCGGGTGATCAACCATATTGAAGCGCCCAGATTAATCCAGGAGGGTTAAGACTATGTACACTTTTGAATTGACCGGCCAATCCATATTGATCGCCCTGTTGATTTTCCTTGTCAGGGTTGTCGCTACCAGCCTGGATACCATCCGAGTGATCTTCACCATGCGCAGTAATAAATTCTGGGTCTGGATTCTGGGATTTATCAATTCCATGATCTGGGTTCTGACCTTTGCATTTGTATTAGCGGATATTGAAAATTTTGTCAACGTGTTGGTCTATGCTGGTGGATTTGCGACCGGCAATATTGTGGGCATGTGGATCGAGGATAAATTGGCGATCGGATTTACAGAAGTCAGGATAATCAGTCCTCATTGGGGAGCAGCGATATTGGATGCGTTGAGAGAGAATAACTATGCCGTGACAGAGATCCCAGCCAGGGGGAAGGATGGCATGGTCTCGGTGATCACCAGCAGTATTCGCCGGGGGCAGGTAGGGGATTTTGAAAACCTGGTTATGGAAATTGATGGAAATGCCTTCATCACCAAAGAGGACGTGGTTTCGGTCCGGCGGGGATTCTGGCGGGCAAAATAATCCCTTTACTGGATAATAAAACCTCCCGTATCTACTCTGAACGGGAGGTTTTCGTTTTGGTTGTGTTATTTGTGTCAATCCAAAGGTAATTCGTAAGTGACCGAGATTAGGGAAGCTCCTCCAACAAGACTGGCTCCTCCTCCAGGGTGAATAACCAGGCACAGTAGTAACGGTCTGGATGGGGATCCGGGGGCAGCAGATCACTTTGGTCCGGATTCTTGGGTCGATGGTATGCGCGAAATAAGCATATTCGGCAAGGCCAACCGGCTTGCAGGGAAAATCATCCAACCCCTTCCGCTTCCGGGCGCTCTGTACCCGACAGTCGTTCATCTCGAATCGGAGGCAATTAGGGTCTTCATCGATCAGGGATTGTTCATTGATCCTGGCGTAGAGACGGAACTGAAGGGCTTTCTTGAGGGCAGCTAGACCCCCTCCTGGTTCGATTCCCTGACGGCGCATGATCCTTTTTGCTTCGATCTGGGTAAAGGTGATCCAGGCTTCCTTGTCCAGCTGAATAGCGTCCTCCATGCCGAAACGGCGCTCAACAGCCTGGAACCAGAGTCCATCATGGGCTAACCAATTCTTGGCCTGGTCCTCCAGCATATCGACCAGAACCTCTTTGGGCAGGGAAAGAAGAAGATCGCGTTCCGGCATGATCGCACTCCAATGTCTATCTAATCATTCTTAGAATACAAATTCTCCGTCCTGGTATACCAGGATGTCATCAACAGTGATCGTGGAGTCTTGGCGCATATCGCAGATCATATCCCAGTGGATGGCACTTTTATTGTGGCTTCCTGTTTCCGGGTATCCAGACCCCAAAGCTATGTGGATCGTGCCTCCTATCTTCTCATCAAAGAGGATATTACCTGTGAATTGCTGAATGCTCGTGTTGGTCCCGACTGCGAATTCGCCTGCATACCGGGCGCCAGGATCTGTATCCAGCATCCTGAGCAGGTATTCTTCTTGTTCTTCCGCGGTGGCCCGGGTCACCGCGCCATCCTTGAACTCCAGCTCAACTCCCCGAACCATCACGCCAGAATGGATCGCCGGGTAGGTGTACCGCACCCAGCCGTTGAGAGAATCTTCCACCGGGCCTGTAAAGATCTCTCCATCGGGCATATTACTGGTTCCATAGCAGTTGATAAATGTCCTGCCTTTCACGGAGAGCTCCAGATCGATATTCGGTCCCTTCAATTGAATCTGATCACCCCCGTTGAATAGAGCAAGAGCAGCATCCTGTTTGGTTTTGATCTGCTGCCATAAACCGATCGGATCCCGCTGGTCCGCCAGACAGGCACTGTATACAAAATCCTGGAACTCCTCCAGGCTCATCCCTGCCTGGTCCGCATAAGCCTGGGTGGGGAAGAGGGTTGTGACCCACTTGAATTCATCTCTTGATCCTCGGTCCAGCTGGGCCTCGAGTATGGGAGACTTGCTTTGCTGGAGCAATACTTGTTTCTTGCCAGGAAATCCACTTAATTCTTGGGGGTTAGTGGAGGAATAGATCCGGAAACGGGATTCAAAATCCTGGTAAGCCTGATATCTGAGTTGGTCGACATGGGCAATTTGCTCATCGGATCCCAGGTTAAGCAGCTCTCTCTCCTGTTCGGGAATCATCAGCAGAGGATAGGGATGCCCTCCTGCCGCAAGGATCTCCCGGTAGAGCGCCCGGACGAGAGGCTCGGCAGCGGTTGTGGCTTCGATGGCAACCCGGTCTCCTTTGACTATCCTGGCCGAATGGTTTACTAGGATCTTTGCGAGGTTTTCAATTCGGGGGTCCATGGGATCTCCTCTCTGGGCGGATTTCACTCACTCATTCTAGCATGAGAAGCTGGCTGATAGCAGTGATTTTCATCAGGCAGTTATCAAGGTATGAATCCAGCGCCCTTTCACAAAGCGGATCAATCCCAGGGATACCTTGACGACCTCTTCAGTCATCACCATCAGATATACCCAGTGGATCGGCAGGTGAAATACAAAGGCTCCCAAATAGGCTATCGGTACACCGATTACCCAGATCACGCCGGCATCAATGAAGAATGCGTAGATGGTATCCCCTCCGCTTCGCAGTATCCCTATCAACAGGATCAGGTTCATGGATCTTATAGGTAGAGATAAGATCATCACCAGGAGGATATTCCTTGCTAGTAAGGAGGTGTCTGCTGTCACACCAAAAAAGGATAGAAGGGGGTTCTTCACTAATAACATGGTCAGGCCGAGCACCAGGGCCGAGATAATGCCAAGCAGGATGAATTTCTTGCCAAAACTGTTGGCAGTATCCTTTTGACCTTCTCCGATCTTCTTACCTATCATAATTGCGCAAGCATTGCCCAAGCCGATAAAAACCACATATACCAGCCGATCCAGGGAGAGGGCAATATTATAAGCTGCGATTGCCTCTGTGCTGATATGCGCATAAACGACACTATAGGTGGTTGTGCCTAAGGACCAGATGATCTCAGTGATTATGACTGGCAGGGTGGTCCGAAAGAATTTTCCTAACTGGATCTTGTCCCATTTGAAAAGAATGGCTGGCTTGGCAGCCAGAGGTAGTTTTTTCCGATAGATGAGGAACAGCATCAAACAAGCTTCAAAGAAGCGGGCAATAACAGTTGCCAGAGCGGCTCCTTCCACGCCGAGTTCTGGCATCCCAAAGTTCCCGAAGATCAAACCGTAGTTGAGCAGGGTATTCAGGCTGAGTGCAAATATACTGACCGCCATTGGCAGTCTTACATTTTCAATGCTGCGCAGAAGAACTGAAAAGCTGTAGGTGATTGCGGTTAACAAATAGCTTATCCCGATGATCTGCAGATATTCTCCCCCGAGGTTGATTACATCTGGGTCCGCGGAGTAGATCCGAATCACTCCTTCGGGATAGGCAATTGCAACCAGAGAGAATATACCTCCCCCGACCAGACTCAACACCAGGGTTAGTCCTAAGACTTGCTGAATGCGGGGGATATCTTTTTGTCCCCAATATTGGGCAGTAAAGATGGCAGATCCGCTGGTGATACCAAAGAGAAGAAGATTGACCAGAAAAAAAATCTGGTTAGCGACGCCAACTGCGGCAACGGAAGCGTCTCCGAGCTGCCCAAGCATTATAGTATCTATCATGCCCAATGATGAGAATATGAACTGCTGCAGCATGATAGGACTGGCCAGGCGCAGCATCTGAGAGAAGAACTTCCTGTCTGAGAATAATAAGTTCATGAAAGATTTCTCGGGTTACCAGGGTATATCTGTGCAATTTGCTTATTATACAAGCTTATCCATTTCTAAAGGGCAGATTGGTGGGTGTTTAATAAAAAATCCAGTCCATGTTCCCCTGACTTGGCAGGACCATAGAGCCGGATTATAATTTTTAGATGGCAAGGAAGAGGGATCCCAGGGAGTTAAGCGTCCATGAACTCAGGCGGCTGCTTATAGAAAAGCAGCGGGCTGGACGGCATGATCGCATCGAGCGCTATCGGGAAACGGGCCGGGTAGTACGCCTGGTTTCAGATGAAGAAGAAACCACCTGGGAAGATCTGCGAACATCTTCACCCCCGGGGGAAGGGCTACCCACTCCAGAAGAAGAAACCAAATCGCGTAATAAGAAAGTAATGGATGGCTTCTTATTGGCAGTGGAAATTCTGGCTGTGTTAGGATTGGTCTTTGTACTTTTTAATGGCATGGACATCCTCCAGCAGCTGAACCGCGAAGTCGCTCTGGCGCTGGAGCAACCGACTCTCTCACCGACACCCCTCATCAAAGCGGTTGTACTTCCCGGAGGCCATACACCGCCAAACTCTCCAGGAGGCAGTCGCCCAAATATTGAAGAGATCCCTTCTCATTTGCGGCCGGTCGTCCAGTCCTACTGGGAGATACCATTGCCTACACCAGGGCCGAATCATGCCATACGGCTGCAGATCCCAAAGATCAATAAAGATGTGCCAGTTGTTGAAGGAGACGGTCCAGAACAGCTTAAAAAAGGTGTTGGTCATTATATTTACTCGGCCAACCCTGGTGAAGATGGAAATGTCGTTTTATCAGCCCACAATGATATCCATGGGGAGATCTTCCGGGACTTGGATCAGCTGGAGGAAGGGGATTTGATAATCTTATTCTCAGCCCGGCAGAGCTATACCTATGTGGTGCAGGAAGTCTTGATTGTTGAGCCGACCCAGGTGGAGTATCTAGAGTCTAAAGGCGATGCGGTCACTACCTTGATCTCATGCTATCCTTATCTGGTGGATAATAAACGGATAGTGGTGATAGCGAACCTAATTGAAGATTGAAGTGTTTAATAGAGGGATAACAGTTAATTCTAAGAGAGCTTCTATTGGCTCATACGAAGGGGTGGATCATTCATGACAACAGATTCTGGACAATCTCCGTTCTGGACCACCACGACCAAAATGATTGTCGGGCTGACATTGATGGCTATTTTTGCGGGGGTCTTCATCTATTTCCGCTCGATCTTCTCTTTGATGATCCTGGCGTTTATCATCACATACTTATTGCAACCCGTTGTCAATTGGCTGACAGAGAAGACCCGCATGTCCTGGGTGCTCAGCACAACTCTGGTATTCCTTCTATTGGTTATCATGCTTATAGGATTGTTGACCGGGGCTGGGTTGGCCATTGGCCAGCAGCTGTCCGGGTTGGTACGGGTCGTTCAGGAGTTCGCCAATGACCTTCCAGATCTGGCAAACAACCTGACGGATTTTCTGGCTCGATATGGATCAGTCAATGAGTTGATTGATTTGAACGATCTTGCGAATCGGCTGCTCGAAGCTTTGCAGCCTTTGCTGGGACAGGCAGGCTCACTGGTAGGATCGATAGCGACAGGTGCTGCAGCCAGTATTGGCAAGATCTTCTTTGTTTTGTTCGTAGCCTATTTTATCCTTTCTGAATCCCGCCGAGTGGGGGAAATCCAGATCCAAATTCCCCAATACGATTACGATATCAAACGCATGTCGCGCCAGATGCGGATCATCTGGGATTCTTTTTTCCGAGGCCAGATCATCATATTTATGATGGTTTTTGTGGTCTACTCCTTTGTCTTATCTGCCCTGGGTGTGCGCTATTCGATTGGGCTGGCAGCCTTAACCGGGCTGGCTATTTTCATCCCATATGTGGGATTGTGGACAGCATCCATTATCATGATGGTGGTGACTTTTTTCCAGGCTTCTAACTATTTCGGACTGCTTCCCTGGCAGTATTCCATTCTGGTATTGGCGATTGTCCTGATCATTAATTTCATTTTTGATAATTACATCTCACCCCGTTTCTTGGGACGAACCCTGGATATTCACCCGGCAGCAGTGGTGGTTGCAGCCTTACTCATGGCCAATGTATTTGGCTTGGTGGGAATTTTCCTGGCAGCCCCAATCGTTGCCACAGTCAAGACGATTGGCCTGTACGTATTCAGGAAATTATTTGATCAGGATCCCTGGCCAGCAAAAGAATTAGAGTCAACGCCGGTCGAATTTCCCTGGTTGCGGTGGTCAAGACAGCTGAGGAATTGGTTGGGGAATTTCAGAGAAAAGAAAAAAAAGTGATTCCAGGAACAAAAAAACTGCTGAACAACTCAGCAGTTTTTTTGTTCCTGGAATGGGGAGGATCACATAGCAACGTTTGCGGGAGAATAGAGAATTTCCTGGATATTGACAAGTTTCCTGCGAAGATTTTTATCACGCTCCAGCAGATCTGTGATCTTCTCGTGACCGTACATAACAGTCGTGTGATCCCTCCCACCTAGCATTTCGCCGATTTTTGGGAGGGATAATTCACTTTCTTCCCTGAGCATGTACATGGCAATCTGGCGAGGGAAGGCAACCCTCTGGCTCCTGCTTTGGCTGAGCAGCTCATCCAGGGTAATGCCATATTCACGGGCGATGGTCGTTAATATATGCACAGGCTCGATTTCGCGAGGCTCAGGCATCAGATCGGCCAACGCATAGTCAACCAGTTTCTCATCGAGGACCATTCCCCTTAGATCGGCATAAGCCATGATCCGGGTCATAGCTCCTTCCAGTTCGCGGATATTTGTCTGGAAACGCTGAGCGATATCTTCCATCATTCCATCTGGCATGGAAAAGCCCAATCGGTCTGCCTTGGATTGTAGAATAGCGACTCGGGTCTCAAAATCAGGGGGCTGAATATCTGCTGCCAAACCCCATTCAAAGCGATTACGGAGTCGCGCTTCCAGCGTTACCATAGCCTTGGGGGGCCGGTCCGAAGTCATCACGATCTGCTTGTTTTGACCGTGGAGTGTGTTAAAGGTGTGGAAGAACTCTTCCTGGGTGGATTCTTTTCCAGCGATGAACTGAATATCATCGATCAATAACACATCAATCCGGCGGTATTTGGCCCGAAATGCTTGGGTAGTATGGCTGCGAATGGCAGTGATCAGGTCATTAGTGAATTCTTCAGATGAAACATAGAGGATTTCCAGACCCTGTGCCTGGCTGAAATTACCGATAGCATGTAGAAGGTGGGTTTTGCCCAGCCCCACACCACCATAGAGGAAAAGTGGGTTATAGGTTTGAGCCGGCTTTTCAGCCACTGCCAGGGAAGCCGCATGAGCAAGGCGGTTGCTTTGACCAACGACAAAATTATTGAAGTTGTAGCGGAAATTGATTGAAACGCGCTGGGGTGGATGTTTATCCAAACGAGTGACTGAGGGAGAGGTATCACTCGTGAAATCCGGTTCTTCAGGCTTGATGGATGGAGTATGCCCGTTATTAACAACGAAATGGACATCTATCTTGCGGTTTAATGTTCCAGTTAGCAGCTTGATGATGGTGCTTTTTAAACGGCTGTCCAACCAGTCTCTGGCATAAGCGTTATGAACACCAATCTTGAACTCACCATCCGAGGCTGAGATCAATTGTGCATCTCGAACCCAGGTATCATAAGCGGCTTTGGGCATCTCCAGCTGAAGTTGACCCAGTGCCGCTTGCCAAGCATGCTTTCCTTCCATTAACCATTCCTCCTCACCTCTTCCTTTACGGATGAGAACAGATCTCTCCGGATTCTCCCTTTCCGGAAAAACTCACCCCGAGCACTTCAAGGATGTTATGCTGTTGGAAATTTACCAAATTGTAGGGAACGCTTCAAGGATAATTCTATCTGATGTGGTATCCCTATACAATCCATCGCTCTAAAAAAAATCGATTTATTAAGGTTGTGAACCTTAAGGAATTTCGTCGTTTTTGGGAAATATCCACGGACCTTATCAATGAGGTTTTTTCCTAGGATTTGGGTACACGTTGATTGCAGACCCCTACAGATGGGGGTTTTAATTGTAAGGAAAGATTGAATCTTAAAATATTTAAATCACAATTATTTTCTTTCTGGTTTTCTTTTATCCATCTAGTTGTATATTAGCTCTCAAATGCCCATCCCTGAATTTTTTAAGGTTTGGTTTTATTGCCTTTTTTGAGTAAAAACCTTGTCATTTGATATCTTATGAGGGAGTTTCCGCCTTAATAGCTCCTTACACTTCAGAGGAGTAACTCTATGTTAGAATGTGAGTCATGGAAGACAAACGATCACCCTCGTTCATCACTGTACTTCCCCTGGCACTGATCCTGGCCATACCTGGGTGGTTCGGATTGATCTACCTGATGACAAGTACCATCCCAGACCTGGGTAATCGCTGGTTGTTCTATATATCCCTGGTATGTGCCATCACCGGAACAGCCGTTCCTATTGTAGCCTATCTCAACAGGGTCGCCGCTCCATTTGGACCGGTAACATTCGATATTATTGTCAGGGAATCACTCCTGGTTGGGATCTACACGGGCGTGTTATTGTGGCTCAATAAAGGTCAAGTGTTGAGTTTTGGACTGGCGCTGATCCTGGCTATTGGATTGATATTGGTTGAGCTGCTTCTTCGTTTCAGATACCGCAGTGAATGGCATCCGGATGCTTGATTCGACCGGATCCTTTTCTACTCTGCTAGGACGAGATAGAAATGACTGATTTAAGTCAACTCCCTTCCGTTGATCAGATCATGAACTCACCTCATGGTAAATCCCTTGAGGACCAATACGGTCGTCAGCCGACCGTCCAGGCTGTCCGCATAATATTAGATCAGATCCGGCAATCCTCCTTGCAGAGTGGGTCCACGATTCCAGGACAGGAAGAGATCATTCAACGGATCGGGGGTTACCTGGACTCGGCTCTTAAACCTACTCTTCTCCCGGTGATCAATGCATCCGGCGTGATCATCCACACGAATCTTGGCAGAGCACCGCTTAGCAGAGCAGCCCAGGCTGCAGCCAAGGAAGTTGGAGGTGGGTATTCCACACTGGAATTTGACCTCGACACTGGAGGAAGGGGATCCAGATCGGTCCACGCTGAATCCCAATTTAAACAGCTGCTGGGAGTGGAAGCTGGCCTGGTCGTGAATAATAATGCCTCGGCCATTCTGCTTGCTTTAACTGTGCTCACCCGCGGCCGAAAGGTGATCATCAGCCGATCCCAGCTGGTTGAAATTGGTGGGGGATTCAGAATCCCGGAAGTGCTCCGTCACTCCGGGACCGAACTGGTTGAGGTGGGTACTACAAATAAGGTTCACCTGTTTGATTTTGAAGACGCTTACAGCCCGGAAACCGTTGCCGTGATGCGTGCCCATACCTCAAATTATTCAATTGTGGGATTTACCAGCGAACCTGATTTGGCGGATATCGTGAACAGTGCCCACCAAGCTGGTTTGATGTTCATTGATGACCTGGGGTCTGGGGCTCTTCTGGATACCAGTCCGTTTGGATTGAAGCATGAGCCGATGGTTCAGGAATCACTGGCAGCTGGTGCAGACCTGGTATGTTTTTCCGGAGACAAATTACTGGGAGGACCACAAGCAGGGATCATCCTGGGTAAAAAGGATTTGATTGACCGCTTGAAAGTCCACCCTCTGGCCAGGGCAATCCGGGTTGATAAGATGGCCCTGGCAGCACTGTCAGCGACATTGGAGCACTATATAAAAGAAGAAGCCCTGCAATATGTGCCGGTTTGGAGGATGATCTCCTTTCCGGTGGATGAGATCCGGAGCAGGGCTGAAAGGTGGCAAAAAGCTCTCAAACAAGGAAAGATCATCGAGTCCATGTCCATGGTGGGAGGCGGGTCGTTACCAGGAGAAACGCTGCCCACCTGGGCTTTAGCCCTGGAGGTGGATCATCCCAATCAATTCCTTGATCTTCTGCGCCAGCATACACCACCCCTGATCGGACGGGTGGAGAATGACACTATATTATTCGATCCTCGAACGGTAGATCCCGAGTTTGATGAACTCGTTATTGATATCCTTAAACAGACCTGGAGTTACTATGAAAACTGACCTTCACCAGCTCATGGAACGGGAGGGCATTGATGCGCTGTGGATCTTAGGGGCTGCCAGCCATAATCCAGCAATGACCTATTTCACAGGCAATGTGCACGTTGGATATGGGGACTTGATCCTTCTTAAAGGAAAAGAGCCGGTTCTCTTCTGTAATGCCATGGAAAGAGAGGAGGCAGCATCAACCGGACTGGAAACCATCATTACAGCCAAGTATGAGCTTGTGAAAGTGTTAGAGGAGTCTCAGGGCAATCTGCAGCAGGCTGGTGCGAAGGTCTTAATAATGATGTTCGAGGAGTTGGGACTTACCAGCGGGCGGGTCGCTATTTATGGAAAGACCGAAGTTGGTCCGGTCCTGGGCAGGATACAAGAGGCTCAGAAATTGCTTCCGAAAATTGAATTCATTGGAGAGGCAGCAGATTCGATCATGCTTGAGGCCCGGGCAACCAAAGATGAATGGGAAATTGACCGCATCCGGGAGATGGGGAGAATAACCACCGAGGTTGTACGTAAAACAGCTGATCTGCTCCAGGACTGCCATGTAAATGCTGAGGAGATATTACTAGATGAGGTAGGGAAACCGTTAACTATCGGTGATGTGAAATCCCTCATCAATCTCTGGCTGGCCGAGCGTGGAGTGGAGAACCCGGAAGGAACGATCTTTGCAATTGGGAGGGATGCCGGAATACCCCATAGTGCTGGGAAACCAGATGACATCCTCTGTTTGGGCAAGACCATCATTTTCGATATCTTCCCCAGAGAGGCCGGCGGAGGTTACTTCTTTGATTTCACACGCACATGGTGCTTGGGATATGCGCCAGAAGCGGAGGAAGAGCTTTATCAAGATGTCAAATATGTCTATGAGACCATCATGGATGAGCTGAATATGGATGAAAAAACTACTGTCTTTCAGGATCGCACATGTGAACTCTTTGAAGAACGAGGGCATCCCACCATCCGCCAAGATGGGCAGGCGCAATCAGGTTATGTTCACAGCCTCGGCCATGGGCTGGGCCTCAATGTTCATGAACGCCCTTGGTTCAGCAAGCGTGGTCCGATGGCTGATATCCTTTTAGGTGGATCCGTTGTGACAATTGAACCTGGTCTCTATTATCCAGACAGCGGCATGGGCTGCAGGTTGGAAGACACAGTCTGGGTGCGCCCAGATGGCGGAATGGAGATCCTAGCTGAATATCCCTATGACCTGGTTCTCCCCATGAAACACTGGAAAGGGAACAGCTGAGATCGACTGGAAAGATTGAGGGTGTCCTATGAGTGAAAATCAAGATCAAGGATCCCGGCAGCAAAGCCTGGAGTCTCCAGTTGCCCGGATCCTGGGAATCGAAACCTCCTGTGATGAAACTGCCGCGGCAGTTGTTGAAAATGGGCGAGTGATCCTGTCTAGCACAGTAGCTTCCCAGGTGGATTTGCATGCCCAGTTTGGTGGGATCTTCCCTGAAGTTGCCTCCCGCCAGCATATTCTCTCGATTTATCCCATTGTGGATCAGGCTCTGAAAGGTGCCCATTTGAAATTGGCCGATTTGGACGGAATTGCTGTCACTCGGGGCCCTGGCCTCCCCGGCTCCCTTGTAGTGGGCATCAATATGGCCAAAGGATTGGCAATAGGAAGCGAACTACCCCTGCTGGGAATCAATCACCTGGAGGGCCACCTTTATTCAGCCTGGTTGGGAGATATCGGCCAGGAACCCGATAAAACACCGGAATTTCCCCTTCTGGCCCTGATCGTTTCCGGGGGGCATTCTGAGTTGATCCTGATGCGTGACCACTTAGTTTATGAAAGACTTGGCGGTACCCTGGATGATGCTGCAGGCGAGGCTTTCGATAAGATTGCACGCTTGTTGGATCTTGGCTATCCGGGTGGCCCTGCTATCCAACAAGCCGCTGAGGGTGGAAATCCACAAACGTTTGATTTTCCCAGGTCATGGTTGGATGATTCTTATAATTTTTCCTTCAGTGGATTGAAAACAGCTGTGCTCCGGACTGTGCAGCAATTAGAAAAACAGAAAAGCACCCTGCCCAAGGCGGATCTGGCTGCCAGCTTCCAAGGGGCTGTGGTTGATGTGCTATTCAAAAAGACCATCGATGCTGCAGCGGAATACGGAACCAAAGATATCCTGGTTGCAGGTGGTGTTTCTGCGAACCAGGCCCTTAGGAAAAAATTCAATGCTCAGCGAAAATACCGGGTCCATATCCCGCCCCTATTCCTTTGTACCGATAACGCAGCCATGATCGCTGCGGCAGGTTGTTATCGCTTCCAGGCTGGACAGCGGGACGACCTAGAAATGGATGCTGCTCCCACCTGGTCGATCTCAGACCTTTAGGAGAATTCGTTTCGTCGATAGATTGATCAACCTACTATATGAGGTATCTGATGTCCAATCTTTTGAAATTCCTGGAAAATATAAAGGTAGCTCAATGGATCTTGATCGGAGCCGGGCTTGCTCTTGGAATAACAGCTTCTATACTGGGGATCAATGATAATCCCCCCGGTATCATCGCACTCTATATTTCGCTGGCCTGCCTGGCAGCTGCCTGGGTCTGGAACCTGCCAGCCCCGAGGGACTATTGGATCGTTTTATTGATATCCCTGGCAGCTTTTCCAGTTGGAGTGATCCTCCATAATGCGTTTTATGGTTTGGCGATTCTCACCTCAGAGATCCCTGTTCTAAAGGGACTGATGGAAATACTCCACGTATTCTTCTTCTTAGTAGCCGTGATGGCTGCCGGCCCGGCAGCCCTGATGGCGTTGATCGGTGGTATAGTCCGCAGTTGGCGCGGGATGAGCCACCTGACATTCAAGAACCGAAGTATTCGCCGATTTAAAGGTAAATTCAAGGTAGGGGAAAAAAGGCTCCGCAATCTGGTCAACCTGGCCCGGCAGTCAGCTTCAGGTGCCAATCTTCAACCGTTAAAATATGTCCTTTCCTATTCAGAAGACCGGAACCAGCTGATCCACCCTACACTCTCCTGGGCAGGATATCTGAAGGATTGGCCGGGACCAGAAGAGGGAGAGCGTCCCTCGGCTTATATCATCATATTGGGAGATACAGATCTGGGAAATAGCTTCCAATACGATGCCGGAATCGCTTGCCAAAGCATCACACTGGGTGCTGTAGAAATGGGACTGGGTGCCTGTCTGATCGGTTCGATCAAACGCGAGACTTTGCGAAAAGCTCTCGCAATTCCTGAAAAGTATGAAATCCTACTGGTGATTGCCCTTGGGAAGCCGGCTGAGATTGTGATCATGGATCCACTCGAGGAAGGGATGGATATCCAATACTGGCGGGATGATAAAGCCCGGCATCATGTACCCAAAAGGGATTTGGACGAGATGATCCTGGACCTTTGATCTTCAATTGTGGATCAATGATAAAAAAACACCGCTCTGCGGTGTTTTTTTTAATGAGACTGGTATCACTCACTTGAAAAAATATCAATCATTCTCGTGAGGTCAATGCCCATAAGTAAGCAGTTGTTTCTGGGCTTTAAACCCTCTACGTTGAGGTGGGAGATATCAAACCATTCCTGTCTGATCGATCAATCCCCTTTCCCCCTGATCAGATTTGATCACATAAGCGAGAGCAATTCCCCAGATCGCAAAGAGAATCACACCACGCAGGCCAAAAAAACTGATTCCAAATTGGCGGAGGATGACCATCAAGTAGGTAGTTGGAACATTTGCATATATGCCAGTGATCAAGATCCTCGCAAAATCGAACCCTTTATGACTGATAGATATTACTCCCCAGACAATTAATCCCAACAAAACCAAATAGACAAACCGTCCCATTGAGAAGAACAGGAAACCTCCCACAAGCACAATAATGTTGATTATCACAGAAAATCCTGACCAAAAGGCAGTCAGGCTGTCGGCGTTCAGAACGATCGGGTTGCCAAATGTCATATTGAGATCGGACAGCGGTAGCACCTGGTAGCCATCTTCATTAACCAGATGGAATTCATCACGGGTGAGCAGGAATCCCTCGCTATACTGATTGGTGTTGATCTCCTTCATCGCACCAGTGATGTCTACTGCTATGATCTGGCGGTTATTTTCAATGATGTATCTGCCAGAACCGGAGACTGAAGCTTTACCATTCTCGATGACGATGTCCGGGATATCACCAGTTAGATAGGCTTCCTCAATTTCTCTGCCAAACTGGTTGAGGGACAAAGCCACAGAACCTGTAGTTAACATCGACTGCAAAATAGCAAAGACCAGTAAGAACACCAGGGCTGTTCCCATGGGCTTGTGTGAAGCTTCCTTATAATAGGGGCGGCTCCAGATTGGATAGATAAAACCTTTTAACAGCCAGACGATATGTTGGTAAAAGCTGGTGGTTCCTTGATTTTCCTCAACATCAATTGGGTGAGAATGGTTCATGGGTATCCTCCGTTATCCATCCAGGTTGGGGTCATCTGCTACTATCATATCATTTAATGATAGGCCCTTCAGCCTTGGCAGGGAGATAAATCAGAAACCAGACTCGTTTATAGCCGCCCGGATATCCTCCCAGGACAGGGGTCCTTCTCGGAGTAGAACTGGATGATCTGTTGTGCAGTCCAGAACCGTTGAGGCCATTCCGCTGGGTGACCTTCCACCATCCAGAATCAGGTCCACTTTGCCCCCCAGCCGGGATTGAACATCAGATGCGGTTACCGCGCTAGGCTCTCCGGATAGATTGGCTGATGTGGCTGCCAATGGGCCTGTTTCTCGAAGCAGAGCCCTGGTGAAGTCATGATCTGGAACACGCAGTCCGATGGTCGGTGTCGGGGAGATGTTTTCCGGTAGGGAAGGTAGAAGAGGAACTACCAGGGTTAGCGGACCAGGCCAAAATTCCTCCGTTATCTTTCTTACCGTTTGGGAGAGAGGAGGCGTGATCAGCTCAGCAGTCTCAGAATCTCCCAGAAGAATTGGGATGGCTTTCAGGGAAGATCGCCCTTTTACATGATAGATCCTCTCAATGGCATCAGTTTGAAAGGCGGAAACCCCGATCCCGTACACGGTATCCGTGGGGAAAGCGATCAATCCTCCGGACTTGATCAGTTCCACAGCCTGGGTTATTGCTTCTGGATGATCGATGGGCAGTATGATTGGATTATTCATAAGCATTGAATCGATAAAAAGCGGTCTTGTCCGGACAGGTCCTGGCTCAACTTCAGGGTCATACCCGGCCAAACTTCCTTGGCAAGGGCCAGAGCAGAAGCACCACATTCCTCATCCAGCTCCAGGAAAATTGCCCCGGCAGGCTGCATATGCTGATGGGCGTTCTTTAATACCTTCTTAATCAAAAACAATCCGTCAGACCCTCCATCAAGTGCCAGAGACGGTTCCTTTGTATAGATTGATAGTGATCGCAGTTTTGCTGTGGGGATATAGGGCAAATTGGCGATCAGAAGATCCACTTTGCCATCCAGGCCAGTTAGAAGATCACGCTCCTGGAAAACGATCTTATCTTCCACTTTGTGTCGCGAAGCATTTTCCCGGGCTACCTGTAATGCTCTGTTAGATATATCCGTCGCAATGATCCTCAAATCAGGTATATTTTTCACCAGGGATACCGCGATACATCCACAGCCGGTGCCAATCTCAAGGCAGCTCCTGCGATGGGGATGTTCTTTGAACCAGGACAGGGCGAGCTCAACGAGCCCTTCAGTCTCTGGGCGGGGGATCAATACATCTTCTGTAATTCTGAATTTTAACTGGAAGAATTCCCATTCCCCGATCACATAGGGCAGGGGGGTGCCATTCTTGATCCGGTATAAGGACTGGCTCAGGAGGTCTTGTTCTTCCTGGTCCAGGATTGGATTTGGGTCGGCTAGGAGTTGAGATTTGGAGAGCCCGGAGATATATGAGAGCAGAACCAACGAGTCCAGGTAAGGGAACTCGCTGACGGGCGTCAAGTCTTCTTGGACACGTTTTATTAAAGTCTTTGGGCGGATTTTATTCTTCGTCAAATCCTGCCGCGGCGAGGCGGTTGGCTTCATCCTCGGTAGCTAGCTCCTCAATAAAAGGATCGATCTGACCATCCAGAACTGCTGCAAGCTGGTGTAAGGAAAAGTTGATCCTGTGATCTGTGATCCGGGATTGGGGGAAATTATAGGTGCGGATCTTTTCCGATCGATCACCTGAGCCGACCTGGGAACGCCGGTCAGCTTCCTGCTCTTCCCTCCGGCGGGTTTCTTCTATTTCATATAGCTTGGCTTTGAGGATGCTCAGCGCGCGCTCCCGGTTTTGGAGTTGGGAGCGTTCATCCTGGCATTGGACCACGATTCCGGTGGGTTTGTGGGTCAGGCGAATGGCGGTTGAGTTCTTCTGTACGCTCTGGCCACCTGGACCGCCAGCTTTATAAACATCCATTTCAATATCACTGGGGGGAATCTGTATCTCGTCCACATCATCTACTTCTGCCAAAACTGCTACCGTGGCAGTTGAGGTGTGGATGCGTCCCTGTGATTCGGTTTCCGGGACTCTCTGTACTCGGTGAACACCTGATTCATATTTGAGTTTGGAATAGGCACCCTTACCTTTGATCAAGGCTGAAACTTCTTTCAAACCACCTACGCCAGTTTCGCTGATGGACAGGATGTCAACTTTCCAGCCCTGGCGTTCAGCAAAACGGCTGTACATCCGGAACAGGTCTCCTGCGAAAAGCCCGGCCTCATCACCTCCCGCTCCTCCCCGGATCTCAAGGATCACATTGCGTTCATCCCTGCGGTCTTTGGGAATTAACATGCGCTTGAGCTGTGACTCCAGGCGCTGGATCTTTTCATTCAGAGCCTCGATCTCTGCATTGGCAAGATCCTGCATCTCCAGGTCACCGCTATCCATGAGGATCTGGGCTTCCTCATATTGAGCCAGGGATTCCTTATATTGTTGAATCGCTTCTATAAATGGTTCCAGGTCAGCTTTTTCTTTACCGAGCTCAGCTGCCAGCTGATAATCATCACCAACAGAAAGCAACTGCCGATTGACCTCATCATACCGGTTTTCTATTCCGTTTAGTTTTTCCAAGAGCATTTTCATAATATTTGACGCACCTATCTTAAACCTGAAATGGATAGCGGGGAAATTATACCATCAGGTACCCATAGAAAAATGAAGAGTGGAACTTGAAGATGGTTCATTGATTTCGGACCATTAATGGATTGTGAATCCTGTTGCATACATACCTTCTTCGTGCTATAATTCAGGCGTTCAAACCCCTCGTTTAGGAAAAATTGAACCTGGATTAATCCCTATTTCGGCTTTTAATAGCTGAAGTTTGCGTGTGATATTGAAGAGTCCTCAATTTCAATCTAAGTGTATTATTCACCTATCAGATAGACCCCAATAGAGAGAATATATGGAAACCAAAGAATTATTCGCAAAGCCACTGGCTGAATTGCGTCAAATTGCCGAAGATTTGAACGTTGATCGGGCAAAATGGCTCAAAAGGGAAGCCCTGGTCTTGGAAATTCAGCGAGCAGATGCTGAACTGAATGGCCGGGAAGTCAGGGGAGGCATTCTGGAAATTATGAGCGAAGGGATCGGTTTTCTGCGCTCAGCACATTATATGTCTGGGCCAGATGACATCTATGTTTCCCAATCACAAATCCGCCGATTCGATCTTCGCAGCGGCGACCTTGTGATCGGCCATGTTCGCCCTCCTCGGAATTCTGAACGCCATTACGGCTTGCTGAAGGCGGAAAGTGTCAACGGCTTGGAGCCTAAGGAAGCCAAACGGCGACCAGATTTTCATTCCTTGACCCCGATCTTTCCCAATGAACGATTTGACCTGGAAACTTCTCCACATATCACCTCGACCCGATTGATCAACCTGATCACACCCATTGGTAAGGGCCAGCGTGGATTGATCGTTTCTCCACCGAAGGCAGGGAAGACAACGATATTAAAGGAAATAACCAATGCTGTATCCGGCAAGTATCCCGAAGTGCATCTGATCGTGGCTCTGATCGGTGAGCGCCCGGAAGAGGTGACAGATATGGACCGCTCGGTAGATGCAGAGGTTATCTCCTCAACATTTGATGAGCCCGTCTCATCGCATGTACGTGTGGCTGAGATGGTTCTTGAACGGGCCAAACGGTTGGTTGAGTCCGGGATGGATGTGGTGGTCATGCTTGATTCCATCACCCGGCTAGCCAGGGCCTATAACCTGGTCGTCACCCCCTCCGGCCGGACGCTGTCAGGTGGCATCGACCCCTCAGCCCTCTATCCGCCCAAGCGCTTTTTTGGTGCTGCCAGAAATATTGAAGAAGGTGGCTCACTAACCATTATCGGCACCTGCCTGATCGATACAGGTTCCCGGATGGATGATGTGGTCTACGAGGAATTCAAAGGTACAGGAAATTTGGAGCTCCATCTTTCCCGAACCCTGCAGGAAAGGCGGGTATTCCCGGCCATCGATGTCTCCCGGTCTTCCACCCGGCGTGAAGAGCTTCTCCTAGGACCGGATCTCACGCCCCGTGTCTGGCTAATGCGGCGCATGTACGACCAGATGGTTTCTGATCCACCTCACGGCGCCGGCATGGATCAGGCCTCTGCCACTGAAACTATTATCAAGCGGATCAGCGAGACCAGCGATAATGAAGAGTTCCTGGCCACGCTGAATGAGTAAATCCGAACCAGAGAGAGATAGCGATCATGCGTAGGGACATATTGCTTTCCTGGTTTCTTTGGGTCATCGCAATTCTGCTGCTGACTGGTGCGGGTTCGTTGGCCTGGGTCAGGTATTTTACGGATTATGACCTCTCCCTGACAACTGCCGCTCCGAATCCAGCCCAGGAATCTCCTCGGCGAGAAGAAGAAAACATCCACATCCCCGATTTTGTTCATGAGATCAAACCGCCCGCTATAACCCGGGCTGTGAAGCCGCATACTGTTATTCCTGAGAGAGAGAACACACAAGTTCTTACTTACCTGGTTGAGTTTAATGATTCTATGTTCGGTCTGGCCGCAAAATATGATCTTGAGCCAGAGTCTATCCTCTGGTCCAATTATGATGTCCTTCGGGACGATCCCCACTCACTATCACCTGGTATGGAGTTGATTATTCCACCTATTGATGGGATCTATTATCAATGGGAAGTTGGAGATACCTTTGAATCTGTGGCGAAAAAATTAAAAACGGACCCCGAATTGATCATCAATTGGATCGGTAACGATCTGGACCTGCTTGACCCGGTTGTGGAGGCAGGTGAAATGGTCATGGTCCCAGGGGGACAAAGGGAGTTCCAGCAGTGGATCTTGCCTACTATTGCCCGCGGTCAGGCAGGTGTATCCTCCGGGCTGTATGGCGCAGGAGCCTGTGTGGGGCCATTTGAGGGCTTGTATGGAGGTGGCGGATTTATCTGGCCGACCATTGGCCACACACTATCTGGGAATGATTTCTGGGGAGGCCATCTGGCGATCGATATTGGCTTGGTGGTAGGAGAGCCGGTCTTCGCATCCGATTCTGGAGTGGTGGTCTTTGCAGGCTGGGCTACAGGTGGATACGGAAATGTGGTAGTTGTGGATCACGGAACCGGCTACCAGACGTTATACGCCCACCTTTCTGGGGTGACTTCTGGCTGTGGGCAGAGCGTTTATCAAGGCCAAACTATCGGCTTGGGTGGAAATACAGGAAACTCATCAGGAGCTCACCTTCATTTTGAAGTCCGCTACCAGGGGGGATTCGTAAATCCCTGGTACGTGCTTCCACCTCCCTAACGAGTACAGGACATTTTAGGAGACATGATGACAAAAGAGATAAATGATCAGGATTTTGACACTCAAGTGATCGCTGAAACTGAGAATTACCTTGCCTGGAGGGCTGATGAGCCGGATGGCGAGAGCACATATCACCTGGAGCTCAACAATCTAACGGTCCACTTCTTTCAAGAGGAATGGCGTGAGTTTTTAGAGCTGGCCGATATTTTATTGGACCGGTAACTTCAATGCCCGCTTGATCGCGAGGGTGTGGGGGAAAAAGGATCTTGAGTGTTCTGACTTGTTAGTTAGAACATGCTGCGTACGAGCAGTATCGAATGTGGCTGCCCCTCACTTCGAGCATTCCAATCATAAACAGATAAGAGGGAAGGACATCGTTCTGTTATTTTGGGATAGCTGCTAGAAAGGCTCTTATTCTAAAATCCATAGAAGATACACCCTGTCTTGTGACGCTCATTTAACCATGTTAGACTAGCAGTATACTCGTTAGGGAATCCCTTCATCGAACGGCTTGCCAATTATCCGGGGGGATTATAATTAAATAGCAGGCACATCACTTATAAACCCTTCTGGCAGAATGGTATTGCCAACTCTCCCTGAAGGATCATTGGGAATTAAAGATGACATCTACCCTTTACCTGATCGACGGACATGCCCTTGCTTACCGGTCTTATTATGCTCTGACCAGCGGCGGTACTGATCAATCCCGCTGGCTGACCAGTAAGGGTGAACCTACCGCGGGAATCTATGGTTTTACCAGCGTTCTTTTGCGGCTCCTCGAGCAGGAACGGCCGGATTATCTCGCTGTGGTCTTCGATACGGGAAAGACATTCCGAGATGAGATCTACCCCGACTATAAAGCAACCCGGGAAAAAATGCCCGAGGATCTCAGGCCTCAGATAGAGAGAATCCGCGAATTGGTTGATACTTTTAATATCCCCCGGGCGGAAATGATAGGCTACGAAGCAGATGATGTGCTGGGCAGCCTGGCGCGGTGGGCTGTGGAAAAGGGTCTGGCAGTAAAAATCATCACTGGCGATAAAGATCTGCTTCAACTGGTTGATGAGCGAGTCTGCGTCAATCTGCCGGGAAGATCTATGGGGGATGCTAAGGATTACTTCCGGGAGGATGTTAAGGAGGCTTTAGGTATTTGGCCTGAGCAAGTGGTAGATTTTAAAGCTATTATCGGCGACCGTTCCGACAATATCCCTGGGGTGTATGGAGTAGGGGAAAAAACAGCGGTTAAGCTGTTGGAGGATTATCAAACTCTGGATAATATTTATGAACACATTGATGAGGTCACGGGCCGGTTCCGGACCAAGTTGTTAGAAGGAAAGGAAAATGCCTATCTGAGCCAGAAGCTGGCCCAGATTGTCAGCGATCTGGGTGTGGAAATCGACCTGGATCAGGCCAAACCGGATGAGTTTGATCCCTTGAAAGTCAGAGAGCTGTTCCGGACGCTGGAATTTAAAACCCTGCTCAACCGGCTTTCAGTTGTGGAAGATATCTATGGAAAAACCATTCAGGAAGGCCAGATGGCCATGTTCAGTGGTGGGGAGGAGGAAAAGAGTGAGTTCCTGACAACGGTGGAATCCCCGGGAGGGATCAAGGTTGAACTGATTACAACACAAGATAGCCTGAAAATTCTGGTTGATACCTTGATGTCCTCCTCCCAGATCGCCTTTGATACGGAAACGACCTCAACAGATCAGATGTCCGCTGATCTGGTGGGTATTTCCCTGGCGGTTTCCGATAGTGGGGGATACTATATTCCTGTTGGCCATCAGGAAGGTGAACAACTCGACCTGGATGTTGTGTTGGAGGCTCTCCGCGGACCGATGACAGATCCGGATATTCCCAAGCTGGGCCACAACTTGAAGTTTGATTATGTCATGCTCGCCCGATCTGGACTTAAAGTCCACCCCTTGGGATTCGACACGATGATCGCAGAATGGGTAGTTAATCCCTCCTCCAGAAACCTGGGTTTGAAGAAACTGGCCTGGGTGAGGCTGAATCGCACCATGCAGGAAATTGAAAGTCTGATTGGTAAAGGCAGATCGGAGATCACTATGGCAGAAGTAGCCATTCAGGATGCTGCCAGGTATGCTGTGGAAGATGCTGTGATGGTGATGATGCTGAAGCCTGTGCTGGAGTATGACCTGAAGCAGGCCCAAAGTCTGGACCTTTTCCAGGATATGGAGATGCCGCTTATCCCCATCCTGGCTGGAATGGAGATGGAAGGTATTGGACTGAATGTCCCTTTCCTGGTGGAAATGTCTGGGAGGTTGGAATCGGACCTGGCTGAACTTGAAAAGAAGATCTTCCGGATCGTTGGTCATGAATTCAATCTAAATTCACCGAAACAATTGTCTGAAGCTTTGTTCACTGAGCTGGAATTGATCCCCCCGGACCGGGGAAGTAAAACCGCCAGTGGTTATTATTCGACTTCCGCTGATGTGCTTGAGTATCTTAGAAACCAGCATGAGGTCCCAGCACTGTTGCTTGAATATCGGGAATATACAAAATTAAAATCCACCTATGTGGATGCTCTTCAAAACCAGGTTAACCCTGAGACAGGCCGCGTGCACACTTCCTACAACCAGACAGGATCGGTTACAGGCAGGATTGCTTCAACAGATCCTAATTTGCAGAACATACCTATTCGTTCGGAGCTGGGTCGGCAGGTCAGAAAAGCCTTTGTGGCTGCTCCCGGTCATTCCCTGGTGGCTGTTGATTATTCCCAGATCGAGCTTCGGGTGGCTGCCCACATGGCAGGTGATCAAGCGATGCTGAAAGCCTTCAGGGAGGGAAGGGATATTCATACAACCACTGCGGCTGCCGTTCTGAATATTTCCCCTGAGGAAGTTACCAGCCAGCAGCGCAGGGACGCGAAGGCGATCAATTTTGGGTTGATCTACGGAATGAGCGCTTTTGGTCTGACCCAAACAACGGAACTGACTCTGGCAGAAGCGGAGCAGTTCGTAGAGACTTATTTTCAGCGCTTCCCGGGGATCAAAGGCTACCTGGATCAAATCCGAGAACAGGTCAGGGAGACTGGTTATGTAGAGACCCTATTAGGCAGACGGAGATATTTTCCCCGCTTGACAACAGCGACGAATATGAATATCAGACGACGTGAAGAGCGGGAGGCTATTAATGCGCCGATTCAAGGCACCGCGGCGGATATTATGAAACTGGCTATGATCGAGGTTGCAGACCGGCTGGCAGCTTCGAAACTAGCAAGCAAGATCTTGCTCCAGGTGCATGATGAACTGGTCCTTGAAGTGAAAGATGGGGAAGTTGAAGAAACCATTAAACTGGTAAAATCTGCCATGGAGGATGTATACTCATTGGAGATCCCCCTGACGACCGGAGCTCAGAGTGGACGGGACTGGGGTTCTTTGACCGAGTATACTGGTTAATACCATTGAAGAGAGAGCGTTATGATTGAAAAGAAACAAGAGCTGCGGGATATGTTATCTAAAGGCAACTCTGCTGCCTGGGATAAGAACTGGAGTGACGCTGCCGTTTATTACCAGCAGGCTCTTGATATGGATCCGGGTAATTTTAAAGCGCTGACCAATATTGGCTTGGCTTATTATGAAATGAAGGATTACCGGGAAGCGCTGGATGCTTATAGTAAAGCTGTAGAATCCAGCCCAAATGATCCGGCCCCATTTGAAAAAATGTTCGTAATCTACAAGGAAGTAGATCGACCCGTTGAAGCAGTCAAAGCTGCATTGCATGCCGCAGAAGCTCATTTAAAGAACGAAGATATCCAAAAAGCTATTGAGAATTGGAAACGCGTGTTGGAGTTAGACATTCAAAATGTCAAAGCCCACGCTCGTTTGGGTATGGTCTATGAGCGGCTTGGGAAAAAGAAACTCGCGGTAAGTGAATATATCAATACAGCAAGTTTGCTTCAGTTAGCTGGCAATATTGAAAAAGCCACTGAATCCATCGACCGGGCCTTGAAATGTTCACCAGAGAATATCATCGCACTGCGTGCCAGGGAGATCCTGCATCAGGGTCGGCAGCTTCCCATTCCTGAGCCTATAGACAAAGAGCCCGAAGAAGAGACCAAGGTTGATGTGGTGCAGCTAGAAGCCCCGAAACCTGAACCAGAGATGCAGTATGATAATCCGGTTGTGGAAGCAGTTGAAAAAGCAATGATCATTCTCGCTGAAATGATGTTTGAAGAGGACTCATCTGCAGATAGTGGAATAAAGGGCTCAAAACGCGACCTGGACTCTGCCCTAAGCTGGAACACTGATGATGGGGATCGTGTAGCTGATGACAGCGTGGTGAAGCTTCATATATCCCAGGCAATCGAGAATTATTCTGTTGAGAACGAAAAGGACGCAGCGGAAAATATCAAAAAGGCAATTGATGAAGGGTATACCAACCCGGCGGCCTATTTCTTGTTGGGTTATCTTTTCAGCAACCTCGGAAGGATGGAAAGCGCCGTCCGCTCCTTAAATAAATCCGTCTCCCACGAGAATTTTGCACTGGCATCTCGTTTGTTATTAGCCCAGGATCATGCTGGCAAGGAAGCGTGGGTAGATGCCAGCCGGGAGTATCTTGAAGCCCTGAGAATAGCGGATACATCACTAGCTGCCAAGGAAGATGTTGAGGATCTGATTCACCTCTATGAAGTGATGATGGATGATCTTGAACAGCAGGAAGGTGATGATGCCTATATTGAAATGAGCACGCATATCGGTGAGATGTTGATGAGGCCTGACTGGCGGGCTATCCTGATCGAACTGCGGGCGAAAGGGAAATCTCAGGATGGCTTGATCCTTCCCCAGCTGGACGCTCTTCTGGATGACCGCCGCAGCCAGATCATGGGTGTTCATCAGAATATCAATGTCCTGGCTCAGGACGGCCATTATGGCGCAGCAATGGAATTGGCTTTCTTTGCTTTGAGAAATGCACCCACCTTCCTGCCTTTGCATGTCACTATTGGCGATCTGCTTATGGAGCAGAACAAGATTGACGGGGCTGTGTCAAAATACCTGGCGGTTGCGGATGTTTATACAGTTCAGGGGAAAACAGAACGGGCATTGACCATGCTTAAGAAGGTCATAGATCTCCAACCCATGAATATTGAGATCCGGCAGCGAGAGATCGACCTGCTCGAGGATTACGGACTGAAAGAAGAAGCTATCCAGGAATATATCAATCTGGCTGAGGTCTTTTTCCCCCTGGCCGAGTTAGATAGCGCCAGGACAGCCTATATCAAGGCGATAACGTTATCTCAATCACTCTCAGATGGTGAGGCTAGTTCGGATGAAATTGCTCCAACGATTGGCAGATCTCGATATCCAGCGCCTGGACTGGGAATCAGCTATCGCCACCTATGCAGAGATCAGCGAGGTTTCCCCGGGAAATAAGAAGGCCAGTGTATCAATAGTGGACTTGAACTACAGGTTGGGTAAATCCCGCCAGGCTGAACAGGAGATCGTACGCTTCCTGGGACTTTTTGACCCAAAGGAAAACAAAGAAGTCCTTGCTGATTATTTGACCAGTCTGAAAACTGAGCTTCCCCAGGAAGAATTCATCGTCCGCCAGCTAATTGATTTTTATACAGGACTTGGTTTACAGGAACAGGCAATTTCTGAGTTGGACGGTTTGGGTGATATGCTGCTCGAAGCTGGTAGAAGAGAGGACGCTGTTGCTGTCATCCAGGAAATTGTCTCTCTGAATCCTCCTAATGTGGAAGACTACCAGAAACTTTTGGGACAGCTTCAAGGCTAGAAGGATCTGAATAAGCAGGATTAGAGGCGGCATACTCAGATGCATGGCTGCCAGAGAAGGCAGCCTAATGATTCAGACTATGGATCTCAAGGATCAAATCTCTAAAGCATTAAAAGGAGATCTGGATGCCTTCAACCAGGTTGTCCTCGAGTACCAATCCCTGGTATACAACCAGGCGTACCGGGTGATTGGTGAACCGGACGCGGCGGCTGATGCAACCCAGGAAGCCTTTATCTCTGCTTATAAAAAACTTCATACCTATCGCGGCGGATCATTCAAGAGCTGGCTGCTCAGGATTGTCAGTAATGCTTGTTATGATGAATTTCGACGCCGGAAACGGCAGCCAGTCGTACCATTGACTCCTGAAGATGATCAGGGGGAGGATTTGGAGTCAGCTCCCTGGCTCGAGGATCAATCCGAGAACCCAGAAGAATTCACTCAACGTAAAGAACTCTCAACAGCCATTCAAACCTGCTTGAACCGCCTGGATATCGAGTTCAGGACAGTTGTTGTCTTGATCGACATCCAGGGGATGGATTACGCAGCAGCTGCAGCGATCGTTGACAGTCCCCTGGGAACGATTAAGAGTCGATTGGCCAGAGCCAGGAAGGGTCTCCAGGATTGTCTGCGTGAATTTAAGGAACTTTTACCGCCTAATTTGCGTCATGTAAGTGAGGTGGTATCGGAATGAGAATATCCAAACGGGATTTGGCTCAATTATCAGCCTATCTGGATGGTGAGTTGAGTCAGCGTGAGTTGAAAATGTTTGAAAACAGGATGGAGGGAGATCCTGATTTTCAGGCTGCCCTGGAGGATCTCAGGAACGTAAAAATCGTTTTAACCCACACACCCCGGCTAGCTGTTCCCAGGAATTTCACTCTGAAGCCCAGTCCGGTTAAAAGCCCACAGAGGCGATCCCCCGCCTTTGGATACCGCCTGGCAGCGGCAGCTATGTCATTCCTATTCATTGGCGTGGTAGTGCTGGATATTGGTTCAGGAGCGCTGAAAGGCGGTATGTTAGCTGCCGAGGCACCCAGGTCAGAAGAAGTGATGGTGGAAGCAGCTGCTGACGAAGTGGAAGAACCCTCGCAGCTTGTGATGGAGAAGGCTGCAGAAGAAGCCGCACCTTCTCTTGAGATGGAGGTGGATGCAGAAGCCCCGGAAATTATGGATGCCGCCAGGGATGGGGAGGCAGATGGGATGACAGAGGGAGAGCTCAATCTTGCTCCCGAAGAAACTGATCGTACTCCAGGAAGTGGAGAAGATATAGCAGGTGATGCATCCCAGGATCCCCAAAGAACCCCTTTGCCATCGGCAGAGGCGGAATACCTGGAACCCGTAGGAGAGGTAGATCAGGATTATTACCGCAGAAGTGAGACTTCTGAAATACCCTGGTTAAGGATACTGGAGATCATGTTTGGACTGGGAGCTGTTGGTTTAGGGATTACAGCCTGGTTGAAGCGCTCGAAGAATCATCAGCCGTAAAGTGTAAGTCGATAAGGTGAATCAAAGAGACGAAGTCTTTTTAAAAGACTTCGTCTCTTATTTATTCTAATCCCCGACTCTCCAGGAACTCACATGATCATTAAGCGCATAGAAACTTGAACAGGAAGCCCCGCAGGAATAGGAAGGGCCACTGTAATTATTGAAATCATAGACCTGAATATGGTCGCAACCGGAGTAGGCTTTACCGGAGGCGAATTTATTGTCCAGGGTATCAGGGAGATCGGTGACGCCGTAAGAGGTTGTTGGTGAGCAGGGTAAACTGCCGTAGTAATCCACCAAAAGCCAGGTGTAGCTGGTCCAATTATAGTATTTCGCGATCAGGTAGCTTGAATCAAGGGTAATGCCGTCAATTGACTCAACGGGGCCAGCAGTACACACCATTTCCGAGGCTTTGGATGATGTATCTCCAGGCTGGATCGGTTCAAGGTAGACCACACAGCGATTCTCTGACTCATCACCTGTTCCTTGCACAATCCCATTAACATCTTCTCCCTGATCGATCACTTGATCTGTTTTCATATCATCTGGGTGAATAGGTTCCAGAAATACGATTTGGACGCCGTTTGGGTCAATAGAATCAGGCTCCTGAGGTACAGGGACGAGAATAGTAGGCGGATTTTTTCCATCAGCTGAGACAGTAGCGTTGATGATGATGATCGCCAATCCGCAAGCGAGGGCTATTGCTCCAATGACAGATACGACTTTTTTCCACATGGGTGTACCTCCCTTATTGGAAAGTAATGTAGGTGAAATCTGTTATCAAAGTAGCATAAATGGGATTAAATCCGTGTTAAGATAGGGAGGGAATCTACTGAATGGGTAGACGAACGGTAAAACAGGACCCAATACCTTCTTCACTATCAACTTCGATGAATCCCCCATGGAGTTCCACAATATGGGCTGCAATGGATAAACCCAAACCGGAACCTCCCGAATTCTTGCGTCGCGATTGATCTGCCCGATAAAACCGCTCGAATATGTGTGGTAGATCCTGGTCGGGTATACCAATTCCCGTATCTTCAATCCTGATCAGAATCATTCTTCCCATTTCCTGAACATCGATTGTGACCGAACCACCGTGTCTGTTATATTGGATCGCGTTTTGGATCAGGTTTCTTAAGGCAATGGAAAACAGGGGTCCATCCAATTCCATGACATGGTTAGCTTGCGAAAGTTGATTTACCTCAACTTGCTTACTTTGCGCCAAATCTTCTGCTTCCCATATCACCTTTTTTAATAAATCCTCAATACAGGCTGGCTCCCATTGGAATTGTCCTTCACCTTTTGCCAATAGGAGGAGATCTTCGACAAGCCTCTCTACTCTGGCAAGAGAGCGATCAAATGTCTGGCTCAGGTCACGATAATCTTCCTCTGTTGCCCGGGAATCCTCTCGGATCACCTCAAGATTGGCACGCATATTGGCGAGGGGTGTGCGCAGCTCATGAGCTGCATCAGCGATAAATCGTCCCTGCTGTTCGAAAGCACCTTCCAGGCGATCCAGCATTTCATCAAATGTATCGGCAAGTACTTTGATTTCATCTTCAGGCCTCTCTAGGGAAAGCCGCTGATCAAGTGATTCGGGTTGGATCTTGGCTATGAGATGATTGAGGTGCTGAAGAGGATAGATGGCTTTTCTTGCTATGCTATATGTGCCTAAGGCCCCGAAAATTGAAAATAGAACGATCCCAATAATAGAGATCAAGCGAAATTCCCGGATCGCTATTTGTTGGATTTGGTCCATGGATTGTGAATTACCAGGATGATCTGTTGGAGGAGGATCAGATGAAGTTGAGGTTGGAGTTGTTTCAGGATCAGGATATTGTGTCGGGGAAAGATCAAACATGAGCACTTGCGGGATTCGGACGGAGGTGACCACATTAGTAAAAACTGTCAAGCCCAATCCTAGAATGGCCAACAAACCTGCCGTTAAAAGAGCGATGCGCCAAAGAAGGGGCAGGGGATATGAAACCCATTTTCGCATATTACTCAATTTTCTTTTGACCACGGTTCGATCTCTCTTTAAGGAGCCGGTAACCTTGTCCGATCACTGTTTCGATATATCGAGGGTTGTCAACGTGATCACCCAGTTTCACCCGTAAAGAATGGATATGAACGCGGATGGATTGAGAGAAGATGTTCACCCTCTCGTTCCAAACATGTTCTATGAGTTCTTCCTGACTGATAACCTCTCCAGGCCTTCGCATCAGGTACTGCAGAATCCCAAATTCTTTTTTTGTGAGGGATAACTCCTCTTTTCCCTGCAAGATGGTTCGGCTCCTAGGATCCATTATTAGGTCACCAACTTCAAGCGTGGGCTTTCTCCCCGTTAGATCCCGCCTCATGAGAGCCCTAATGCGAGCGGTTAATTCTTCGAAATGGAATGGTTTCACCAGGTAATCGTCTGCGCCATGGTCCAAACCAAGTACTCTATCCTCTAGCCTTTCCCGAGCAGTCAGGATCAGGATAGGTAGATTGCCTTTCTCAGAGCGAAGCTGCTGACAAACTTCTAAACCATTCATTTCCGGTAAATTAAGATCCAGGATCACCAAATCATACTCGTGCACAATTCCCAATCCAAGTCCCTCTGTACCTGTGCTGGCAGTGTCTACCGCGTAGCCCTGCGTTCTCAATCCACGGGTCAGCGCGTTTGCCATGTCAACTTCATCTTCCACAACAAGTATTCTCACTAGCAAAAATCCTTAATTGTGTGTGAATAGCTTTTTGTATGTAAATCTTTTGGCAGGTAGTTGAATGAAGATTCAATGCTGTAGCATCATTTGAGATTGTTCTGTAATTATCATTCTAGCATAGATGCTGGGGGCGTTCTTTAATATAGAAGGAAGCGGGATCCTTCATTCAGTTGATCCCGCTTCCTTTATTTTCAATCTTCAATTTTCAATCTTCAATTTTCATTTCTTATTTTTGACCGCCTTGCGAACGTCATTGAGTGTGATCCGCCCTTCCGCTCCGGTCCCGGAGATGGTGCTGAGATCGATCCCTTCAGTTTCTGCCAGGTCCAGGGCTGCTTTGGTGGCGTTGGTCTGCTCTTTCGCAGGGAAAGCTTCGGGAATCTCCTTGACCGGGGCAGCTGTTGGTCTGGCTGCATCTGCAGCCAGGTCTTTCTTCTCGGGATAGGCATGGGTGCCAAAACGGGTCAGAACCACCGCTCCGAGAACCCAAAGCCCCAGGATGAATTTGGGAATCCAGCCCACGCAGGGCACCACCTGGCTGAAGCCGTTAAAGAACAGGGCCAGGATGAACATCCCGATGCCTGCCAGAAGCGGCACTGGCATGGTTTGGTTCAAAGAATGGACCAGTTTTCGGCCGATCTCGATGCTCAGGGCAACGAGGCCAACTACCCAGGCAGCGATCAGGGCGAAAATACCCACCAGGCTGACTGGACTGAGCAGGATGGTCACCAATAAGGCCAGGAACACAATGGGCGCTACGACCATAATACCCAGCCCCACCACAAAGGACATTACTGGCTCGCCAAATGCGGTCCGATTGATGGTTACTGCCTGATCCTGGATGAAAAGGCCGATCAGGATCGCCAGTCCGGTCCAGATCAAGATCCGGAAGAAGAACCAGGATGCGGATACAAAAGGCAGTTCTTTGAATCCCGGAACGCGGAAGTCACCTTCGAAAAGGCCATTTTCTGGCAGTTGGAATTCAAAGGGGATATTCTCTTCCGTGATGATGCTTCCGGTGATAACGGCGCCAGGAGATTGTTCATATGAGCTGCCAACAACAGTAAGATCGCCTTGAACGAGAGCTTCCTCTCCAAGGACAACGATGCCGCCCAGAGCTACCAGATTCCCATTAATGGTTCCATTCGAGGTCACATTCCCGCCGAAAACCACCGTATCCCCGTTTACAGTCGAAGATACTTCCAGGGTGACATTACCTCCGAAAACAACCAGATCCCCATTCAGCGATTGCCCTTCCTGGAGGGTATAGTTGCTGCCGAATATGACCTTGTCATCCTCATAACCGGAAGCGAATGCGGTTGTGGGAATCAGGATTGCGCTGACCAGCACCAGTAAGATGATGATTCGAGTGATTTTTTTCATAAGTTTAGCTCCTCCTGCAATGACCTGGTTCGAATCGATGTGATGATCCAGGCAGCAGTGATACCACTCAAGCCAAAGGTAATAGCATATAGCCAGAGGGGTGATAAGTATTTGGTGCCCACTCTCACCAAGGGTGAGAGGATATTGCTTATTTGATTGAAGAAAATGATTCCGTTGGTAATAAAGGTGACCAACTCCAGCATCATTTGTGGAAAGAAATCCACTGCAGAGCTGAGCTCCAAGCCTACTACTGAGAGCAGGATCACCGTGGACAGTGTGATCACCGCCAGAGCAATTCCCAGGATACTCCAATTCTTGCGCCTTTCCCGGCGCTCGACTCGTTCCATCCACCGGGCACTGAAATTAGGTGCAGGAGCGGGTACTGGCGCGTTCTTGAAAAGATGATTCAATTGATGGACTGCCTGGTAGAACGACTGGCATTGGGAGCATCCTTTTAGGTGGAGATGGAGCTCGCGCTGATTTTCCTTTTTCAGGTCAGGTTCTTGTAAGATCCAGGTTTCAAATTGTTGGTGATTCATGGGCGATCCTTTTTCCAGCAGGTTTGACAGCGGGTATGGATTCTTTTTGCATTACTTGCCATTTTTCTGCTAATATGCGCCGGGCCCGGAACAAGCGGCTTTTTACCGCACTAGTGCTGAGATCCAGGGTCTCGGCGATTTCTTCATATGAGTAGTCATGCCAGAACTGCAGCACAACCGCGGCCCGATCCGTTTCATTCAACTCAATCAACATGGCTTGCACCAGAGCTTGCTTCTCTTTTTCCAGGGCAGCCTTTTCAGGGCTGGGTCCTGGATCTGGTGGGGCCAACCAGGCATGTTCTTCGCTGTCCATGGAGAGGATGATTACCTTTCTCTTTCTGAGCTGGTCAATACTGTAGTTTGAAGCGATTGACAGCAGCCAGGTAGCAAATGACCTCTCGGGATCGTAGCGGTCCAGTGCCTGGTAGGCCCGGATGAAGGCTTCCTGGGCTGCATCCTCTGCAGCTGTAGGCGTTCCCAGCATCCTGTAGCATACGCTGTATACCGGTCTGTGGTATTTATCGACAAGGTTGGCAAATGCTTCCTTGTCGCCAGTTTTTGCGTCAGCAATCCATTGTGCTTCTGTGTTGCACACTCAAGGTCTCCTTGCGTCTTGCTATGTGTAAATATACGGGTTCAGGTTAACAAAGTTGCATGTGGTTTTGAATTGGATAGATCAATCTTCCTTGATAGGTAAGAAACCCTCTCCGCGGACTTCATGTGCCTGTCCAATGATTAAAAAAGCTTCAGGATCAAGTTCCCTGATGATGGTCTTGATATGGGGTATCTCCGCCCGGGTGACCACACATAACAAGATGGTTTTTTCCTCACCGGAGTAGCCCCCTTTGGCGTCCATTATGGTCACGCCCCTTCTCAGGCGATGGAAAATCTCCTGAATGATCGGCTCTGGTTTTGCCGTGATTATCATGCCTGTCCGCAGGACATTCGAGCCCTGGCTGATGGATTCCGCTGCGATGCCGCTGATGTAAAGCAGCACCAGCGAATACAGGGCATTTTCCCAGCTAAAAGAGAGTCCTGCCAGGAAAATGATGACAGCATCGGTGATCAGATAGCTCTGGGTGACAGGGATTCCCCGCCAGCTGCTGAGGATTCTGGCCAGGATGTCAGTACCCCCGCTTGTGCCCCGACCCCTGTAAACCAACCCGTAACCGATTCCACTCACCACGCCGCCATAGAGCGCGTTTAACACGATATCATCGGTGATACCCTCGACCGGCAAGGATGGTAGAGGTAAATCTACCAGGATAGAAAAGGACAGAATGGCGAATGCAGTTCGAGCGGCGAAACGGGGACCACCTAAAAAGCGCCAACCGATGAAGAATAATGGAAGATTAGCCAGAAGCACCATCACACCGATCGGCCAACCGGTGTATTTATTGATGATTTGGGACAAACCGCTGATCCCGCCGCTGGCCAGACTGGCTGGTATGAGGAACACGCGTAATGAAACTGCCTGGACGGCTGAGCCTATCAGGATCAATATATAGTCCCGGACTGCAATCAGATCAAACTGGATTCCCTTAAACATCTCTACAGCTTTCTTCATGTTTTTCTCGCTTAAGTATTTATATTGGATTATAAGCACAAAAAGAAACGAAGTCCTTGATCAGACCTCGTTTCATGAGAATAATATTTTACTTGGAAGTCAATCCAGAAGTTGTGTAGATGCCAATTTTTCGATTACTCCAATAACGGCAGAATTATCAAGGCCCTCCATGCCCATTTGCAGCATCGCGCCATAGAGCTGGGTGTGCAGGCTGGCTGATGGCAGGGGAGCGCCGTATTCCCGGGCTGTGTCAATGACAATTTTAAGGTCTTTTTCCTGCATATAGGCTTTAAATCCGGGATTGCGATTTCCAGCAAAAAGGCGCTCAGGTTTGATGTCCAGGGTCCAGCACTGGGCAGCGCCTCCCTGGATAGCCTTGATTACCCTGGCAGGGTCAGCTCCGGTCTTTTTTGCCAGGATCAGCAGTTCCGCCATGGCAACCATCTGGGCTGCGACCATGATCTGGTTGGCGGCTTTTGCGATCTGGCCTGCACCAGCTTCGCCGACATGTGTGATGGTTTTGCCTACCACTTCGAAGATAGGCATAAGCTTCTGCAAAGCCTCGTCAGGTCCTCCCACCATGATGGCCAAAGTCCCATTCTGCGCGCCGATATCACCTCCACTCACAGGGGCGTCCAGGGCAAAAGCACCCTTGGCTTTGAATTCCTGGGCGATCTTTCTAGCCAGGGATGGTTTCACTGTGGAATGGTCCACATAGATCAATCCTTCCCGGGCACCCTCCAGGATTCCACCCTCACCCAGGGCCACAAATTCCACGTCCGGAGAGTCAGGTAGGTTTGTGAAGATGATCTCCACTTGAGAGGCAACCTCGCTGGGAGAAAATGCTTCCTTGGCGCCATGCTCTACTAATTCCTGGACCACCTGCCGGCTTCGGTTATGCACAACCAGGTCATAACCATCATTGATAAGATTCAAGGCCATGGGTTTTCCCATCAAGCCCAAACCGATATATCCTAAAGTTGGCTTTTTATCCATCCTTGATCACCTCATATTGTGATGATGATTTCTATAGAAGAAGCAGTAATGACTAAGTTTGTTTCCTCTCCAGATTATACCCACCCTGGTGGTCCTCAACTGACCAGCCCAGGGCTTCGATCTCCCTTCTAATCTGGTCAGCCCTTTCCCAATCTTGATCCATTCTGGCTTGCTGCCTGCTTTCTGCCAGCTGGATCAATTCTCCGGGGGGTTGAAGGGGGCCTGATCGCTTTTCATCAGCTAAGACAGCTGCCTGCCAGCTTTTTTCACTTATCCCAGCCAGGGGATCGCAAAGTTCAAAATTACCCAGATCAGTCAGATTCACAGCTGTGCCTGGGGGAATGACCTCCCTGGTACCTTCTTTGATGATGGTCACATTTCCCTGGCCAACGCCATGGAGACAGCCTGCCTGGAAATCGATCACCAGGCCTGTATTCTCATCAATGCCGACCACGATCTGGTCTTCAGGTAGCAATTTGACCAGTTCTTCAAAACGCGATTCTCCCATATAACAGCGGCTGGTATCCAGTCCATCACCCCCATCTTTATTATTCCAATGAGGGATAAAGACCAGGGGGAGGCCGTAGGGTGAGAAATAGTCCAGTCCTGGTTTCCAATGCAGATCCTCTCCGACTTTGTAGATCTCATAGACCGGAAGGGCAGATTGGCTGATAGCCACTGTTGTTGCGCTGGAAAAAGCCAATCCTGCTCCCAGGCGGTGGCGGGCCTGGATATACTCCCAGGCGAGTGAACCTACCAGCTGGCGCACTGCATAGCTGGGGCTGCCGGGACCCATAAAAATCAGATCGGCATCCAGAATGGGCTGAACGATCTCAGGGATATCAGGACTATGGATTGTGCCCTTTTTCCGGGCGGGGATGATCTCGATCTCAGGGCGGAAATTCTGGAGCCGGTGTTTAATGAAGTCACCCACATTGGAGGCTACCTGTTGTGAATTGAGTTCGAAACCTGCCGGGGTTTCAAGGATCTTCACCTGTGGTTCGGGACCAGATAATTGGAATAGAAAATCAAAAATCTTGCGGCCCCCTGGTGCTGTTTCACCAGAACCAAACAGGGCGATTGGTCCTGGGGTGATTGGGGTCTTTTTCATCATCTTCTCAACTTGTAAGGATGTATGGTTGGCAGGAAATTTACATCATCATACTACAGATCTGGTTGAGCACAAATCGGATCAAGGAGATTGATCCGGAGTGATGGTCATACTCAAATTGTTCATCATTTTCAGGCGTAATGGCTCTTGATGTTCTTTATGAGATAATGTCGGCCGGCATCCTCGGCATTGAACTCAGGCTTCCACTCCCAATCTGTGCGAGCAATCCGGTCATCAATATCAGCCGGCCAGGAATCCACGATGTTTTGACGAGCAGGATCCGGCCGGTAAGTGATTTCTGCTCCAGGGAACCCAGTTTCTGTGAGTTGCTGGAAATCAGATGCAGAATAGCTGAAGCTGGTAACGTTATAAACCCGGCGAGTCAACTTATCCAGGGGAGCGCGCGAAAGTTCAATCAGGGAACGAACAGCATCCGGCATGACCATAAAAGGGATCCGGACATCAGGCCGGACAAAACAGGTATAAGGTTTTCCCTGGGCTGCAAAATGGATCATTTCCGGACCAAAATCACTGGTTCCTCCACTGGGTATAGTGAATGCGCTGATAATACCCGGGAAACGCAGGGCTCTGAAATCAATCCGAATGGGGATCTGATCATCCAACTGATGATAGTGGTCACTATAATAAGCGCCTACCTTTTCGCAGTAAAGCTTGGAGCAGCCATACATGGTTGCTGGTTCCGTCCATTGAGTCTCTTTTACAGGGGGAGAGGATGATTTTGTCTCAAGGTTTGGCAGACCATAAACGGCAATAGAACTGGGAAATAAGAATTTCACCGGGAATCCCAATTCCTGAGATTGACGGGCAGCCAAGTTTAGGAGATCTATGGTAACGCAGGTGTTCACCTGGTGAGCCAGAGTGGGATTGTGTTCTGCTGAAGTTGATAGGATCGCAGCCAGATGGTATATCTCTTGGAAGGTATATTCATCTTCCAACTTGCTGAGGAAATCCTTATCCAGTAGATCATTCTGGAAATGGGTGGTTTTCCCTGACAGGTGTTTGGGTAAATTCTTTAGATCCAGGGAGATGATCTTGATTTGGGGGTCTTCTGAAAGGTTATTGATCAGAGCCTGTCCAATTTCACCACAAGCCCCTGTAATCAGTATCGTTCTATCCGACATTCTTATCTCCTGGTACCTATCTGATAAAATCAAGATGGTCTGGAAAGCAAAATGGTTTATGCTAGAATGATTCTAGTTTGGAACAGCCAACCTACACAGGTATTTTACTCGTTTTGTTCATGAAGGAAATCATATATTGGTTCGGATCAGGAGCAGATCATGCCATTGAATATCGTTGTAGGCGCGCAATGGGGAGATGAAGGCAAAGGCAGAGTTGTAGATCTTCTAGCTGGTGAAGCTGATATTGTTGCCCGTTATTCTGGTGGAGATAATGCTGGACACACAGTCACTGTGGGGAAGAATACCTTTAAGCTTCACTTGCTTCCATCTGGCATTGCCCATCCTCATACTGTGGGTCTGCTCGGGAATGGTATGGTCATCAATCCAGCTACACTTCTGGATGAGATCGATCAGGTGCGTGGAACTGGCGTGACGATAAATCCGGAGAGAATTAAGATCTCCCATGCCGCGCACTTGATCACACCTGGTCACAGAGCCCTTGATGGAGCACGGGAAAGGGCTCGTGGAGATGCCAAAATCGGCACGACTGGCAGAGGGATTGGACCGGCTTATACTTCAAAGACCAGCCGTTCAGGTCTGCGGATGGAACTCCTGAGGTCAAATCAGGCCTTGGAAAATGCCCTGGCTGACCATCTTGCGGAGGTCAATCACCACCTGGTAGCGATTTACAAAGAGGATCCCTTGGACGAACAGATGATCATCCGAGATTTCCAGGGATTTGCGGATCAACTCCAGGCTTATATCACGGAGACAGGTTTATATGCTGCAAGAGCTCTGACTGAAGGGAAAGTGATCTTAGCAGAGGGGGCTCAGGGGACATTATTGGATCTGGATCATGGAACTTACCCTTATGTCACCAGCTCCACTCCAACTGCCCCGGGGGCCCTCACTGGATTGGGATTGGGTATAGGTTCCGCGAATCGGGTAATTGGTGTTGTGAAAGCATTCCAGACCAGGGTCGGTGAAGGCCCATTCCCAACTGAATTAAAAGGTGACCTGGCTGTCCGTTTGCGGGGAACTGGTGCGAATGATTGGGATGAATTTGGGACCACAACTGGTAGACCTCGCAGGGTGGGCTGGTTGGATATTGTCTTACTTCGTTATGCTGTCCGGATAAACGGTATTAATGAAATCGCCCTGACCAAACTGGATATTCTCTCAGGATTTGACAGTATCATGATCTGCACGGCTTATCAGGATGGGGATGTAAACTACCCGGAATTACCGATGGGCCCAGGAAATTTAGAGAATATGAAAGGGATCTATGCTGAACTGCCTGGTTGGAAAAAAGATTTGACAGCTATCCGTAAATGGGGAGACCTGCCTGAAGAGGCACGGACCTATGTCGAAAAAATCGAATCTCTGGTTGGTATACCGGTGACCATGGTCTCGGTAGGTCCTGAGAGATCCCAGGTGATCCGGCGGTAGGGAATGATGAAAAAAATCTTCGTCTGCCTTGTAGTCTTGGTTCTCGCTGCTTGTCTCCGGCTGAATAATCCTTCACCTGTGGCAATTCCCCAAGCCTCAAATACGCCAGCGCCATCCCCAACAAATACAACCACAGTGATCTGGTTTCCTCCATCGGATACTCCAATAGTGACACCCACGCGGGAACTCACTCCCACACCCGGCTTGATGGTGGATTTGGGTGAAATCATCTATGAGGATCACTTTACCTCTCCAGCAGAATGGATTCTCCCTCAATCAGGTAGAGGGCGGATCAGTATTGGCAATGGAGAGATGAACATCATCATTAATGAGTCAGGCACATATTTAGCAGGTACCCGTGAAAAGCCCGATGTAGGGGATTTTTATGCGGAGATCACTGCAAATCCGGTTTTATGCTCGTCTCGGGATAGGTATGGATTCCTGTTTGGCGTTGTTGAAGGTATTCAATATTACAGTTTTGGGCTTTCTTGCAGCGGTGAGGTTCGGCTGGAAAGGTATGATGCCGGCAACATTATCACCCTTTATCCCTGGACCAGGAATGCCTCGGTCCCTGTGGGAGCTCCAAGCGTGACCAAATTGGCAGTTGTGGCTGTCGCGGATGAGATCCATATCTATATCAATGGGGTATCCCTTTTATCCATCGAGGGCCAGCAGAGGAGATATGGGTCTTTTGGCGTCTTTGCCCGCACAGTAGGAGAAACTGCAATGACAGTCAGCTTCTCGGACCTGATTGTACGCGAAGTAATCCCCAAGTAAGCCACTATGGGAGGGGGAGTGTATTGGAGACAGGTCTTGAACTGGTAACCGGATTGGCAAACTGAGACAGTGTATAATATTCTGAAATGAATGGCAGTACAAACCAGCCCTGGACCGGGTAAGTACTGTTCCAAAGGAGGAATTGTGTATCAAAAATTAACTATTGTTGGAAACCTGGGGCGAGACCCTGAAATGCGCTATTTACCGAGTGGGCAGGCTGTCACTGATATGTCTGTTGCGACCAATCGAGTCTATACAGATTCCAATGGGCAAAAAGTGACGGAAACTTCCTGGTTCCGGGTATCTGTCTGGGGAGGAAGGGCAGAAACGGTCAATCAATACCTGAAGAAGGGTTCTAAAGTCCTTATTGATGGATATCTTCGACCTGATCCAGAAACTGGGGGCCCGCGGGTCTGGACCCGGAATGATGGTACGCCGGCAGCAAGCTTCGAAATGACTGCCCAGAATGTCACTTTCTTATCATCCCGGTCAGAAGACCAGGCCTTCCAGGCTCAATCCGGCGGTGGGCCCAATGAGATCGTAGATGAGGATGATATTCCCTTCTAAATTCCCGAGAAAAAAACAAGGCGGCGGTTATGGCACAAAAACCCCAGGAGATAAAGATCCCCCCTATTGAGTACCCTCCAGATCTGGAAGCAGTATATGCCAACCTGGCCAGGATTACCCATACCCCATCAGAATTTGTATTCGATTTTGCTCAGATCCTTCCTGGATTGAAGGTTCCTAAACTCCAATCCAGGGTTTTATTGAGCCCGCTCAGTGCGAAACTAATCTTTAAAGCGCTGGGAGATAATCTAGCAAAATACGAGACTGTCTTTGGCGAGATTCCTATCCCTGGCAGCACATCCCTCGCAGAGAGTCTCTTTCAACCTCCCGGAGATCAGGATTCCTGACCTTCTTTTGTTGGTAAGATCCTTGACAGGTATAATAACTTCCTATGACAAAATCCCCCACAGAATTCAACAGCGTCGCGATTGCTGTCCACCCGAAAAATGAACAAGCCTACGCCCTGGCCGAAGAAATAGGCGTTTATCTGGAAGCTGATGGTAAGAAAGTGCTTCTGGGCAGAATGGACGAGACTGCTCTCAGGGATGGGGTCCAAAATGGCAAACAGGACCTGCTGATCGCTTTGGGGGGTGATGGTACCATGCTCCGGGCAGGACATATCAGCGCCGCATCCCAGGTGCCCATCCTGGGAGTCAATCTGGGGAGGTATGGTTTCCTGAGTGAAATTCAACGTGATGAATGGCCGGCTGCCCTCCGGCGCGTACTTGCAGGTGATTATTGGCTTGAGAAACGCATGATGCTGGAATCAGTACTGTTGAAGCAGGGTGTGGAAATTGATCGTTGGAACGCCTTGAATGATGCTGTGATCAGCCGGGGTGAAACCATCCGCCCTGTCGAGTTAGGTATCTTCATTAATAACAGGCACTTAAGCACGATCGTCGCGGACGCGATCATTGCCTCAACTGCAACTGGATCAACCGCTTATGCCATGGCGGCAGGAGGACCGATCCTTTCACCAGAGTTGAGGAATATTATCCTCGTGCCTGTTGCCCCGCATCTTTCTATCGAACAGTCGCTGGTTCTGGATGAATCGGTTCTGATCTCCGTGAACGTGCATACCTCCCATGAAGCTGTTATCAGTATTGATGGTCAAACGGCGATCAAATTGGAAAATGAGGACCAGGTGGAGATCAGAGCCAGCAAGGATGTGGTCCAATTCATCCGCTTCCAGGACCCGGGTTATTTCTACCGCAATCTAATTCCCTATATGGACCAGAACCCAGCTATTAAAAAAACCAATGTCAGAAATTGAAAATACCCTCACTTGCACTTTTCACCCCAAACGTGAAACACAACTGCGCTGCAACCGCTGCGACAAGCCCATCTGTATTCAGTGTGCGACCCATACTCCTACAGGCTACCGCTGTCCTGAATGTATCCGTTCGCAGCAGAAAATATTTATCACCACAAAATGGTATGACCACCTGATCGCCGCTTTGATCACCGGTGTGATTTCCCTGATTGGCAGTATCTTCGGATCTTATTTGGGGTATGTCACAATCTTTATTGCCATGGGATCAGGATATCTGGCTGTTCTGGCAACAAAAAAGGCTATCAAGAATCGCCGTTCTCCACTCCTTAAATATGTGATGAGTGGGACAGCTCTCTTGGCCAGTATTGCGCCGGCCATTTTTTATCTCTATCAGAATTACTGGCTTTTTGGTTATGGATTCATTGGTGGGCTCTACACGATTATTTGGCGGCTTGCTTATCCGGTTGTCATCACGGCCTATATCTATTACCAGTTAAGAAATTAACATGCTTGTTGAACTGCGCATCACGAACTTCGCCATCATAGAATCCCTGCATTTGGAATTTGATCCCGGTCTTGTGATCCTTACGGGAGAAACCGGCGCAGGGAAATCTATCATCATGGGCGCTCTGGATATGCTCCTGGGTTCGCGCGTGGATATGTCAGCTTTGCGCCAGGGAACTGATTTTGCTAGCGTAGAAGCGGTATTCAAGATTCCCCAAACTATCAAAGAAAATCTGCTCGAACGTCTCAAGGAAGAGGAGGTCCTGGACGGTACCGAATACATCACTCTAACGAGAGAGATGAGAGCAGACCGGCCAAATATCGCCCGGGTAAATGGTCATCGAGCTAATGTTGCTCTCCTGGTCGAGCTGGGTGAGTCCTTGGTCGATATCCATGGACAATCAGAACACCTTTCCTTGATGAAGGTCAACCAACACATTGGTTTGTTGGATAGATACGCAAATACTTCCGGCTTGTTGACAGCTTACCAGGATACCTACCAAGAACTCATCCAGGCCCAGAATGAATTGGCAAAACTAAGACAGATCGACCTGGATGCAGATCAGCGGAAGGAACTGCTCTCTTTCCAGATCGAGGAGATCGAACTGGCTGGGCTCCAGGAAGGAGAAGGGGACCACCTGACGGAACGTCGAAACCGGTTGGTGAACGCAGAGAAATTATCTGACCTCGGTCAGAAGATCCTTGTTGTGCTTGATGATGCGCCCGGCAATCAACCGACAGTTATAGATTTAGTGGGCCAGATCATTCAATCTGCGGGTGAATTATCTAAGATCGATCCTTCCCTGAATGAGTTTCATGATAGGACAGAGGGATTGAGCGATAACATCTTCGAACTTGGGAGAGAGCTTAGATCCTACCTTGAGAATCTGGAGTTTGATCCTGCAGAATTGGATAAAACTCAGGACCGCCTGGAATTGATCCGGGAAATGAAACGGAAGTATGGCCCAGCCATACCGGATATCCTGGCTTACCGGGATCAAGCCAAATCCGAGTTGGATCAAATCACAGGCAGAAGCACCCGGATTGAGGAGCTTCTCGTTATTGAAGAACACCTGAAGGTAGAGCTTAGTCAGAAAGGCCAGGCCTTAACCCGGGCCAGGAAAGGTGGAGCCCAACAGCTGGCTGCTGAGCTGGAAAACCAGCTGGATGATCTTAAGATGCCGGGAGCGCGTTTTCAGGTAGCCTTTAGGGAAGAGGAGGATCCAGTTGGGATCCTCAATCACAGTGAACAGCGAGTGAAATATTACCCTGATGGTCTGGAAAGGATCGAATTCCTGGTGGAAACTAATCCTGGAGAAGGTTTGAAGGCCCTGGCAAAAACTGCCTCAGGGGGAGAGACCTCCCGCTTGATGCTGGCCATCAAGAATGTGCTTGCCCACGCTGATCATATTTCAACCTTGGTATTTGATGAGATCGACCAGGGTATTGGGGGGCGGATAGGGGCAGTTGTGGGGGAGAAGCTCTATCGCCTAACGCCAGCCCATCAGGTGATCTGCATTACTCACCTTCCTCAGTTGGCAGGTTTTGGCCAGCAGCATTTCCAGGTGGTTAAATCCCTGGTCGGTGAGAGAACAACTATCCAGGTCTTAGAGATCCAGGGAGAGGCGAGAGTGGAAGAGCTAGCTACAATGTTGGGAGGACCAAGCGAAAAGAACCTTGCTTCAGCCAGAGAACTGATGGCTTATGTATCCGAAAAGACCAAGTAAAAAGATCTAATCATGGGATATCAATCGCATATCTTGCGGTTCCGTAAGAAGAGACAGGAAAAAGACCGATCCAATCCCCTGGGAGCGATCGGTTTTCTACTTGCGGCGGCAGTCAGCCTTCTGGTCTCGATTGGTGTGATTTTCGGTGTCACCCGTTATACAGAGATCACTAGCGACCTGCCTTCGCCGGAGGAGTTGGAAATCCTGCTGGACCCGATCTCCGGGTATCTCCTGGAACCTACCCAGATCCTGGATCGAGACGGGGGTCATGTACTCTGGCGGTTTGAGAACCCAGGGGTCATAGCCCGGCAATATGCAGCCATCACTGACGGGGATACCATCTTCTACAGCGAGGTGCCCGAATATCTGATCCTGGCCACCCTGGCTTCAGTGGACCCAGATTATTTTCAGAGACCTGACTCTTTCTTGGCTGGCATTCTGGACGGCAGTCCCGATCCTATTCCTGAGACCGTGGTAGAGGACCTGCTGCTTTGGCGGGAACAGGATCACCCTTATTATGTGATCAGGAAACGTTTGCTGGCAGACCAGATCGTCTCAATTTATGGCAGGAAAAAAGTTCTAGAGTGGTATCTCAACAGCGCCTACTTTGGCAATCTGATCTACGGAGCTGTTCAAGCGGCAGATGTCTATTTTGGAAAGGATCTGCGGGATCTTAATTTGGGAGAATCCGCTTTACTGTCTGCCGTCGCTCGATTCCCGGCCTTGAATCCGCAGGATGCTCCTGTGGCAGCCCGAGACAATCAGGCCCGGATCTTGGACCAAATGGCTGCTGCTGGATTCATATCTGACAGCGAAGCAGAAAGAGCTGCCAATTCCAGGTTGATCTTTGCTGATACAGGGCTTAGTGAGAATATTTCGCAGCCATCTTTCGTCTCCTACCTGATTAGTGAAGCCGGGGAGACAATCCCTCAGGACCGGTTGCTGCGAGGGGGGTTCAAGATCGTATCGACCCTGGATAGTGAGCTTCAAGATGCGCTTACCTGCACCCTGGATGTCATGATCCTGCGTGTGTATGGGCAGGAACATCAGCTGGGATCAGACTGCGAAGCTGCCAGGCTTTTGCCCAGGTACAACGGCCCGGTTCTTGAGGGGGGTGACCCATTGGAATTGGCTTTATCAGTATATGAGCCCATCAATGGCGAACTAATAGGCATGGTAGGGTTCAACTCGACAGGGGATTCTCTCAACCTTGAAAAACCCCGTGATCCAGGTACCTTGATCACTCCTTTTCTCTACCTGAATGCTTTCACCCAGGGATTTGGACCTGCTTCCTTGGTTTGGGATATCCCAGAGCCAGATAGTGAATTGGACCCAGCCGATCTGCATCCAGGAAACGGAGAGGATAAAGCCTTCTTGGGTCCTGTAAGTATGCGCACCGCGCTTGTGAATGATTTGCTCTCGCCTGCTGGGCAAATGTTTGATTCGCAGGGCTTGCCCCAGCTTCGCAGGACCTTAGGGCTTTTCGGCTTTTCAGCGCCTGCGGTTGTCAACCCGGATCGTTCATCTGTCGAGCAGGGCCCTCCCCTGGAGATGCTGGATCTGCTTCAGGGTTACGGGGTGTTCGTGAACCGTGGATATTTAAAAGGAAGGGCGGTCGATCCGGCAGGCCTGGAGGTTCAACCAGTGGGAATCCTGCGGATTGAAGACCTGAGTGGGGGGGAATACTACCCCATAAACCTTCCCCAGGAGAGAAAGATCATCAGTGAGGAGCTGGCATACCTGGTCAATCACGTGTTAAGTGATCGGGGAGCCTGGTTGGATACGAAAACAGCTGATATTTTCCAGATCGGCCGGCCAGCAGGGGTAAAGACGGGTTATGTTTCAGGAGATCTGTCCGGTTGGGTGGTCGGTTATACTCACCAGGTCGTAGTGGGCGCCTGGACTGGTGGTCTTGAAGTTGAAGGCGATGGGCAATCCCTCGACCCTGTCGAAATATCCTCCTTTTTATGGCGAGCTATCACGCAGCATGTTTCCAGGGAAAGCAGCCATGAAAGCTGGGAGATGCCACCTGGGATCACTACAGTAGATGTTTGTTATCCTTCAGGTGAGCTGCCAACGGAATATTGTCCCCGCATTGTCCGGGAGGTCTTTATTCGAGGAAATGAACCCCAGGGTTTGGATGGGCTTTACCGGGCTCTAGAAGTCAATCGCGAAACAGGTTTGCTGGCCTCTGTCTTTACATCAGCCGCCCAAATTGAGGAACGTGTTTACCTCGATGTCCCTCCAATAGCGGATGGATGGGCGGAAAACGCTGGGATAGATATGCCTCCGGTTTTATACGATCTGGGAAATGATCATCAGGATGAAGGCTCTCTCAGAATAACTGCACCAGAAAACCTGTCATTTGTACGAGGGATAGTGAGTATAAGAGGATCGATCCCGGAAGAGGGTTTTGTTTCCGCCAGGCTGCAGTATGGCATCGGTCTCAATCCACGCTCCTGGGTGCAAATTGGACCGGATATCACATCGCCAGCTGAAAATAAACTCCTTGGAACCTGGGACACAACCGGTCTTGAGGAAGGGATCTACGCTCTCCAGCTGGTAGTTATCCAGGAGAGTCAGCAGATCCAGAAGAGATCTCTGCTCCTTTCTATCGATAACACAAAACCTGAGATCATCCTGATCACAGATCTCACTAGTCGTGAGATCCCCTATCAGACTGGAACCGACCTTCTGATCGAAGTCCGTTTTGGGAATCCTTCAGAAATCGAATCAGTGGAAATCATTGTGGATGGCAACCAGCTGGCAGTCAGGCGGGTCAGTCCTTTCATCATTCCCTGGCGGCTGGTTCTGGGGACACATGAGTTAACAGTCAGGGCGATGGACCAGGCAGGTAATAAGGCAGAACTGAGCGTCGGGTTTCATGTAATCCGAGAATGATATGGCCTGGAGGCGGAGAGGGGCTATTTCTTAAAACCGAATAGACGCAAGGCATTAGCGTCATTTCGCCAGTTCTTTCTCACTTTGACCCGTAATCTCAGGAATACTTTCTGGCCACTCATGGATTCAATTTCTCTCCGGGCGGCTGAGCCGATCCTTTTGATCATCTTGCCGGCTTCCCCAATCACGATACCTTTCTGCGAATCGCGTTCCACAAAGAGGGTCGCCTCGATATAGTTGGTCCCTCCTTCCCTTTCCTTGTATTCATCGATCCGGACTGCAATTACGTGGGGAAGCTCCTTATCGAGTGCGTTCATGGCCGCAGCCCGGATTAAATCAGCGGCGATATCACGTTCGAATACATCGGTTACTTGGTCTTCGGGGTAAAGTTGGGGTCCTTCCGGGAGGAGCTGGATCAGATGATCCTCCAGCAGATCAAGATTCTGTCCCTTGGTTGCGGATATAGTGACTAGTTGGGCGCCGGGCATCAGGGCCTGGTATTGGGCGATCCTGCCGTCCAATACCTCAGGTAGGATTCTATCCAGTTTGTTAAGGGCTAATACTACGGGGGGTTTGGATGTTAATGCCGAGAAAGCATCTCGGAAGATCAAGTCTTCCTCCGCGGGAGACCTGCTGCCATCCAGGATGAGCAGAACCAGATCGGCTTTTTCCAAAGCCACCAAGGCGTCCTGATTCATCATTTCACCTAATTTGTGCTGGGGAATGTGCAAACCAGGCGTGTCTATGAAGATCAGCTGAGCCGCTGGCAGGGTTAGGATACCTAACTGCTGCAGGCGGGTGGTTTGGGGTTTGGGTGATACCGCGGCAATCGTCTGACCGAGGAGACGGTTCAGCAGAGTGGATTTGCCGACATTGGGTCTGCCCATGACGGCAATAAAGCCTGATTTGTGCTCATTATCCATGAAAATTCCTGACCCCAAAGGGATAGTTTGTTTTGCTCTATGCCTTGACCGATACCCCCATATTTCATATAATTGTGTGTCTGGGTTAAATTCAAGCCCAGCGGATACATGTTGGACAAACTGTATCCGAATTCAGATTCAAGGACACAGTTCAATGCCCTTGTTCAGTAACAGGGCGTATTAACGCGTATATTAACCGCTGCAGGCCATTTTGGTCAAGTAGAAAAAGGATGAGGGAAATTCTATGGCTCATGATGACAAAGCCAAAAATTACGCTCGTATTAGTTATCGGTATCCACTACCGCCACTGATTAAAGTCCAGTTGGATTCGTTCAAGCGTTTAAAAGACAAGGGTGTTGAAGAACTCTTTCATGAGATTTCACCCATTGAATCTTATAACGGGAAAATGAAACTGTATTTCCCCAGCAGAACCCCTGAAGCAGAACAGTGGGGGTTGGATTATCGGTTTGAACCACCTGAATATTCTGTGCAGGAATGTGTCGAGCGTGACCTGACCTATGCATCTGCTCTTTATGTTTCGGTCCTGCTGGCAGGAGCTAAAGTCCCCGAGCCGATCAAACAGGAAATCTTCATGGGTGAATTCCCTGAGATGACCGATAAGGGTACTTTCATTATTAATGGCACAGAACGAGTAATCGTTTCCCAGCTGATCCGTTCACCTGGTGTTTATTTTGAAGCAGAAGTTGACCGGGCCACCGGCAGGCGGCTGGCTGTCTCCAAATTGATCCCCGACCGGGGAGCCTGGATGGAGTTCGAGACCCGAAAAACCGGGTATCTGACCATCCGCTTCAACCGTCAGCGGACCATCCCGGTGACGATCTTCCTGCGGGCCTTGGCTGCGGTGAATGATGGATTGAAGGATTCTCCGATCAAGACCGGCACAGATGAAGAGCTGATTGCTTTATTCGAGGATATCGATACAAATCCAGATCGTATGTTTATTCCTGCTTGTTTTGCACAGGAGCCGGATTGGGTCATACCCGAAGGCATGACCATCGCCGAGATGGCCCTGATCGATTTCTTTAAACGCATGCGGCCGGGTGACCCTGCTACCGTTGAGAACGCACGAGAATTCTTGGAAGACCAGCTTTTCAATGACAGGCGCTACAACCTGGAAAGGGTTGGGCGCTATAAACTGAATCAGAAATATGACCTGGAAGGCAAGGTCCCGATCTCGCATTTGACAATCACCAAATGGGATATCTACTATCTGATTCGCCGCATGATAGAGATAAATAATAACTTGGTGGATGCGGATGATATTGACCATCTTGGGAATCGGCGCATCAAAACCGTAGACGAGCTGATCCAGAACAAACTACGGGTCGGTATCCGGCGTATGGAGCGGGTGATCCGGGAAAGAATGTCCATCCGCGGCAAAAAGAAGATGTCTCCAGTGACCCTGGTGAATATCCGACCTGTCGTGGCTTCTTTGAGAGAGTTCTTCGGTTCCAGTCAGCTCTCCCAGTTTATGGACCAGACCAATCCACTTTCCGAGCTGCGTCATAAAAGAACACTCTCGGCTCTTGGTCCCGGTGGTCTTCACCGCCAGCGAGCAGGTTTTGACGTTCGTGATGTCCACCAATCCCATTATGGGCGGATCTGCCCAATCGAGACTCCGGAAGGCCCGAACATCGGCCTGATCGGACGCTTCGCGTCCTATGCCCAGGTCAATGATTACGGCTTCATTGAGACACCCTACCGGAAAGTAAGAAAGACCGCTTCCCCTGCGGATCCGGAGATTGAAGGGGCTCAGCTCCGGGAGGATGTGATCCATCCCAGCACAGAGAAGGTGCTCGGAAAAGACGGGGAGCGCATCACCGACAAGATGGCTGCGGCGATGAAAAAGGCCAAGATCGATAAGGTCCTCGTGACCCCATATATCTCCGAAGAAGTTGAATACCTGGCAGCAGATACAGAAGATCGATATGTTATTGCCCAGGCCAATGCTGAGATCAACGAACATTTTGAGTTTGTCAATGAGCGGGTTTCTGCCCGGCACCATTCCGACTTTCTTTTTGTAAAACCCACTGATATTGATTATATTGATGTGGCTCCCAATCAGATCGTCGGGATTAGTGCGGCTTTGATCCCGTTCCTTTCCCACAATGACGCCAACCGAGCTTTGATGGGCTCGAATATGCAGGCCCAGGGTGTTCCCTTGCTTAATCCGGAGATTCCTACCGTTTCGACCGGAATGGAAAAACCGGCTGCCCTTGACTCTGGTCAGGTACTCCTGGCAGAAGAGGATGGCGAAGTAGTCTCTGTTGTGGGTGATAAGATAGTCATCCGCAATAAACAGAATGAAAATAAGGATTATAAGCTCTGGAAATACGAGCGTTCAAATCAGAGCACTTGTATTGACCAGCGGCCAATCGTGCGTAAAAGTCAGCTCGTGAAGAAGGGTGATGTGATCGCAGATTCCTCCTCCACGGTGAATGGCAATTTGGCCCTGGGTCAGAATGTGACCGTTGCCTTCCTGTCTTGGGAGGGAGCCAACTTCGAGGATTCTGTGGTGATCTCGGAGCATCTTCCTCAAAATGATGTATACACTTCCATCCATATCGAGGAGCATGAGGTTGAGTCTCGTGACACCCGGTTGGGTCCCGAGGAGATCACCCGGGATATCCCCAATGTTGGTGAGGAAGCTCTCAAGGATCTGGATGAAACGGGTGTGATCCGTATTGGCGCTGAAGTAGGCCCCAATGATATCCTGGTTGGGAAAATCTCTCCAAAAGGAGAGAAGGAACTTTCACCTGAAGAGCGCCTATTACGGGCGATCTTTGGCGAGAAATCACGTGATGTCAAAGACACCTCACTGCGAATGCCTCACGGACAGCGAGGCAAGGTCATAGATGTCAATATTTTCACCCGGGAAGACAATGCGGATTTATCCGCAGGTGTGGAAAAGATGGTCCGCGTATTTGTGGCTCAAAAACGGCGCATCACTGCAGGTGACAAGATCGCAGGCAGGCATGGGAATAAAGGTGTGGTTTCCACAGTCGTTCCCGTAGAGGATATGCCTTACCTGGAAGATGGCACTCCTGTGGATATGCTGCTTTCGCCAACGGGTGTGCCTGGACGTATGAATATCGGCCAGGTGCTTGAAGCCCATTTGGGATGGGCTGCACGCAATTTGGGATTCAGGGCCATCACTCCGGTATTTGACGGTGCCCGGGAAAGTGAGATCGAGGCTGAACTAGCCCGCTCCTGGATGATGGATCAGGCTTGGGCTGATGCCGAGAAAAGAGCCTGGCAGTGGCTGGATGGTTTTGATTATGAATCATCTGATCTGAAAGACAACCACGAAGCCCGCCGGCTATACCTGGAACACTGGCTGGGAGAACTAGGCTATGATATCTACCAGCTGGTATCAGACGAAACCTATGCCCACCGCGCTGTTTTGACCGAATGGTTGAAAGAAAAAGGATACGATCCGGATCAGATCCTATTCTTCGAGAATCAGGAGATCCCCTATAACGAACGTGATGCCCAGGATGAGCGGACATTGGTCGCCTGTCTGAGGTTGTGGATTGAGAATACCAGTGAATCGGAAGTCAAAGGGCTTGAAAAAATGGATATGGAAGCCTTGCGTGAAAAGGCTGACCAACTGGTTACAGAAACTGGTGTGCCTCTGCCGCTATTTGGGAAAATGATGGTGTATGACGGGAAGACTGGCAAACCTTATCATAGCCCTGTTACTGTGGGAGTTATGAATATTCTCAAGCTGCACCACCTGGTTGAGGATAAAGTGCATGCACGGTCCACTGGACCTTACAGCCTGGTATCTCAGCAGCCGTTGGGTGGTAAAGCCCAGTTCGGTGGTCAGCGATTCGGTGAGATGGAAGTTTGGGCTTTGGAAGCCTACGGCGCTGCCCATACATTGCAGGAAATGCTCACAGTCAAATCTGATGATGTGGTTGGACGTGTGCAGGCCTATGAGGCGATCGTCAAGGGTGAACCGATAGAAGAGATTGGTATCCCGGCTTCTTTCCGGGTTCTTGTGAAAGAAATGCAAAGCCTGGGATTATCCATTGAAGCAGTCACCGATGAAGGTGAAGTGATCAGCTTTGGCAAGGAAGATAGCCGGAGCCAAATCCCCCGTATGAGTACGGGATTGCTGGGATTAGGCAACCGGTAAACTGCCTTGCTGTAAAACTGAAGTTCGTGTAATAAGTAAGATGGACTGGCTTGACGCCGCTATACTGGCGTGCTAAAATTCTTAGTCGTTGCCCCTCAATAGATACGGGCAGGAACGAACGATTGAATAGCGGTTTACGAGCGATCCAAGGCCATCTAGCAAAATCGATGGCCTTGCTATTTGAAAAGAGATCAGGATTAGTACGGAGGCGAATGTGCCAACAATTAATCAATTAGTCCGTAAAGGACGCATAGATAAGAAGACCAAGAGCAAAGCTCCCGCGCTGCGATATACCTTCAATTCCATGAAACAGCGCAGGATCCGCCAGGATAAAGGTGCTCCCCAGAAACGGGGCGTTTGCACTATTGTGCGAACCATGACACCCAAAAAGCCGAATTCAGCCCTGCGGAAAATCGCACGTGTGCGCCTGACCAACGGCATCGAGGTAACAGCCTATATACCTGGTGAGGGTCACGGTTTGCAGGAGCACTCGGTTGTTCTGGTTCGTGGTGGTCGTGTCAAGGACCTCCCTGGTGTGCGCTACCATATTGTTCGCGGTGTGCTGGACTCCAGCGGTGTGGATGACCGCAAACAAGGTCGTTCAAAATACGGAACAAAAGCCCCCTAAGTTCTTGGGGGATGATTGAGTATTCATACTACTTGATGGAGAGTACAGATGAGACGGAGAAGTGCTGACAGGAGAAAGATTGAACCGGACGTTCGATACAACAATGTCAAGGTGCAAACCTTTATCAATCACGTCCTGAAAAATGGTAAAAAGAACGTTGCAGCCAACCTGGTCTATAGCGCATTTGATATTATGGCTGAGAAGACCGGAAAAGCTCCGGTTGAGCTCTTTGAGCAGGCAATGCAAAATGCGTCCCCACGGATGGAAGTTCGACCCCGCAGGATTGGTGGTGCAACCTACCAAATACCCATGGAAGTCCCAACCCACCGCCAGTTTACTTTGGCAACCCGCTGGATCTTGGAAGCAGCCCGGAGCAGGAAAGGTCTGCCCTTTGACCAGTGCCTGGCAGATGAATTGCTGAGTGCAGTTAATAATGAAGGCGCTGCAATTCGCAAGCGGGAAGAAGCCCACCGAATGGCCAAAGCCAACCGGGCTTTCACTCAATTCCGGGTGTAATTGGAATTTATTAAATAAGGAAGTATGGCTAGAAAGTACGCTTTAGAGCAGTTCCGGAATATTGGTATCATTGCCCACATCGACGCGGGTAAAACCACAACGACCGAGCGCATCCTGTACTATACAGGCAAAACGCATAAGATCGGTTCTGTCGATGATGGGACTACTGTTACCGACTGGATGGACCAGGAGCGTGAGCGAGGAATCACGATCGTCTCTGCTGCTGTGTCTGCTGTTTGGAAGCGGCATTTGATCAATCTCATTGATACTCCCGGCCATATCGATTTCACGGCAGAAGTTCAGCGATCCCTTCGAGTACTTGACGGAGGGGTCGTTGTTTTTGACGCAGTACAAGGTGTTGAACCCCAGAGCGAAACAGTCTGGCGGCAGGCTGACCTCTACAGAGTTCCCCGGATTTGTTTTATCAACAAGATGGACCGGGTGGGAGCATCCTATTTACGCACGGTGGATATGATTAGAGAGCGGCTGGGCGCCAATGCCCTGCCTATCCAAGTTCCCATCGGTGTTGAGGACAAGTTCCAGGGTGTTGTGGATGTGATCAGCCGTAAAGCATATATTTGGGAAGATCATGAAGGCAGCGCTCCCGTGGAGATAGAGATCCCGGAAGATCTGGTGGGGCAGGTGAAAGAAGCCCGGCACAAGCTGGTTGAGGTTATTGCGGAAAGCGATGAGGAGCTGACCCTGAAATACCTCGAAGAGGTGATCATCAGTGAAGAGGAACTCAAGAAATCCCTCCGAAATGCAGTGATCAATAATAAAATCACACCTGTCCTCTGCGGCTCCTCCTTGATCAGTACAGGTGTTCAGCCCTTGCTGGATGCCGTGGTAGATTTCCTGCCTTCACCCCTGGATATTCCTCCCGTGGAGGGTGTGGAGCCCAAGACCGAGGAAAAGATTACCCGAAGCCCTGATGATGAAGAACCCCTCAGTGCTCTGGTATTCAAGATAGTCACCGACCCTTATGTAGGCAGATTGGCCTATATTCGAATATACTCAGGCGTGATTGAGCAGGGCACAACAGTTTTTAATCCTGGAAAGACCACTCGAGAACGGATTGGTCGGCTGATCCGCATGTATGCTGACCGCCGGGAAGATATCACCAAAGCCGGGGCAGGAGATATTGCCGCGGTTCTGGGCTTGAAGGGCAGCTTCACCGGGGATACGCTTTGTGATATCAAGGCGCCAATCATACTGGAAACCATATCTTTCCCGGATCCTGTGATCATGGTCGCCATTGAACCCAAGACCACAGCTGACCAGGACAAACTGGCCACGGCACTCCAAAAATTGTCCGAAGAAGACCCCACATTCCAGGTCCGAGTGGATGGAGATACTGGCCAAACCCTGATCTCCGGCATGGGAGAGCTGCACCTGGAGGTGCTGGTAGACCGCATGTTGCGGGAGTTCAAGGTTCAAGCCAGAGTTGGCCGACCTCGAGTCGCCTATAAAGAATCCATCACACGACCAGTAGAAAAAGTCGACTACCGGCATGTTAAGCAGACCGGCGGCCATGGACAATATGGCCACGTCGTCCTGAAACTCGAACCCCTGGCTGATGGGAGTGGGATCGTCTTTGAGGAAGAGATCAGGGGCGGCACAATTCCCCGGGAATACATCCCTGCAGTGGAAAAAGGTGTCTATGCTGCCGCGGAATCGGGTGTGCTGGCTGGTTATCCTGTTACAGACGTCAAGGTCACTCTGGTGGATGGGTCCTTTCACGAGGTGGACTCCAGTGATCTTGCCTTCAAGATGGCAGGCTCGATGGCATTCAGGCAGGGGATCCAGAAGGGAAATCCCGTGCTGCAGGAACCAGTCATGAAAGTTGAAGTTGTTATTCCAGAAGAATACCTGGGTGATATAATTGGACAGATTAATGCCCGCCGGGGAGATGTACAAGGAATGGATGCCCATCCGGGCGGCACGCAGGGAGTGCGGGCCATGGTCCCTCTCGCTGAAATGTTTGGCTATGCAACTGAGCTGAGGTCAGCGACCAAAGGCCGAGGCGCATTTACCATGGAGTTTGATCATTATTCAAAAGTATCAGAGGAATTATCCAAGAAAATTGTCGTTGGCGTCTGACCCAGCCATTCATTTACAATCAACAGGACTTAGACATTATTTAGGTCAGGAGAAGAATTATGGCGAAAGAGAAATTTGAACGAAACAAACCGCACCTGAATGTGGGAACGATGGGACACATCGACCATGGGAAGACCACCTTGACAGCGGCGATCACAAAAGTGGCGGCGATGCAGGGATTCGGAGAATTTGTGGCCTTCGACCAGATCGACAAAGCCCCGGAAGAAAAAGAGCGAGGGATCACGATCAGCATCTCGCACGTGGAATACGAGACCGAGAAGAGGCACTATGCGCACGTGGACATGCCGGGACACCGGGACTACATCAAGAACATGATCACGGGAGCAGCCCAGGTAGATGGGGCGATCCTGGTAGTGGCGGCATCAGATGGGCCGATGCCGCAGACCCGGGAACACCTGCTGCTGGCGAGACAGGTGGAAGTGCCGAGCGTGGTGGTGTACCTGAACAAGGTAGACCAGATGGACGATCCGGAACTGCTGGAGCTGGTGGAGCTGGAACTGCGGGAGCTGTTGAACGAGTACGGCTTCCCGGGAGACGAGACACCGATCGTGAAGGGCAGTGCCCTGCATGCCTTGGAGAGCACCAGTGAAGACGTGGAAGCGCCGGAATACGAGAGTGTCCGAGAGCTGCTGCGAGTGGTGGATGAGTACATCCCAGAGCCTCCGCGCGAGGTAGACAAACCGTTCATGATGCCGGTGGAAGATGTGTTCACGATCAAGGGGCGCGGCACGGTAGTGACGGGCAGGATCGAGAGAGGCAGGATCCACACAGGAGACCCGGTAGAGATCGTAGGATTGCAGGACAAGGTGATGGACACCGTGGTGACGGGCGTGGAAATGTTCCACAAGATCCTGGACGATGGCCAGGCAGGAGACAATGTAGGTCTGCTGCTGAGAGGCGTGGACCGGGACCAGGTGGAGCGCGGAATGGTGATCGCCAAACCGAAGAGCATCCAGCCGCACACCAAATTCAACGCTGAGGTCGTGGTATTGAAACCGGAAGAAGGTGGACGGCACAAACCGTTCTTCTCCGGGTACCGGCCGCAGTTCTATATCAAGACCATTGACGTGACAGGAGCGATCACCCTGCCGGAAGGTGTGGAGATGGTCATGCCAGGCGACAACGTGAATATGCAGGTGGAACTGATCGTTCCTATCGCGTTGGAGCAGGGTGGTAAATTCGCTATTCGCGAAGGTGGCTTGACGGTTGCGTCCGGCGTGGTCACCGAGATACTCGAGTAAAGCTATGGCAAAACAGAAAATTCGCATTCGTCTAAAAGCTTACGATCACAGGGTACTGGATCAATCTGCCCGCCGGATCGTGGAAACTGCTGAGAGAACCGGCGCCCGCGTTGCTGGTCCGGTTCCCCTGCCAACCCGGATTGAGAAATTTGCAGTCCGCAGGTCAACCTTCATTGATAAGGATTCCCATGAACATTTCGAGATCAGGACTCACAAACGCCTGATTGATGTCCTGGAGCCTGATTCACAGACCATTGACTTGCTGATGCGTCTTAATTTACCTGCAGGTGTTGATATTGAAATTAAGATTTAATCGTGTATAATATACAATCCGTGTCAATTTGCATGGGGCAGTAATTAGGAAAGCAAGTTCGACAACTCCGCCGCAGATTGGGCGGAGTTCCGCTGAAAACCGGTTGTAAGACCAAATCAGCAGAACAAAAGAATAACGTAAGAACGTTTCCTGGAGAGAACGCAAAATCCAGCTGTTCGCGAAGGATCCGTTTACTGCGTTATTTGGGATGATGAAGCCAAGCCCTGGTTTACATTCCCAGAAAATAAATTAACGTTAGGAGACATAAGAGATGAAAGGGCTAATTGGAAAAAAAGTTGGTATGACCCAGTTATTTGATGATTCCGGGAATGCTGTTCCTGTTACTGTCATTAAAGCTGGGCCTTGTTATGTTACACAGGTGCGTACTGTGAAGAACGATGGCTACACAGCCGTCCAGTTAGGCTACGAGGAAGCAAAACCCCAACGCCTGACCAGTGGTGAAATCGGCCACCTCAAGAAAAACGATCTGCCACCCCTCCGCTACCTGAGGGAATTCCGCACTAATGAAAAAATCGAACCAGGCCAGACCCTAACCGTGGAAGTTTTCTCGGAAGGTGAACGCGTGGATATAGTAGGAAAAACAAAAGGTAGAGGATTTCAGGGCGTGGTCAAACGTTATGGCTTTTCCGGGGGACCAAAAACCCACGGACAGTCGGACCGGCACAGAGCGCCAGGTTCCATTGGAGCCGGCTCCACGCCTGGTCGTGTATTTAAGGGCAAAAGAATGCCCGGCCGGATGGGAAATGAAACAGTGACTTCCCAGAACCTGCTGATCTCCCGGATCGATCCTGAAAATAATATCATTGCCGTGCGTGGATCCGTTCCAGGACCCAGGAACGGACTGGTAATCATCAAGGAAGCCCGGAAGCAGTAGCCCGGTTGGAGCAGAAGACTATGGAAGCTAATGTACTTGATATGAAGGGGAAGAAAATCGACACTGTGGAATTGCCAAGTGAGATTTTTAACGCCCCGGTGAATGTAGATATGATGCACCAGGCCTTTGTTCGCCAACTCGCGAACCAGCGCCTGGGAAGGCACAGTACCAAAGGCAGGAGCGAAGTCTCCGGCGGCGGGCGAAAGCCCTGGCGCCAGAAGGGGACCGGCAGGGCCCGCCAGGGTTCAATCCGGGCAGCCCAATGGGTTGGCGGTGGGAAGATCTTCACCCCCAAACCGCGCTCTTATGACCAGAAGATGCCTAAAAAGATGCGCCGGGCAGCTTTACGCTCCGCCATTACAGAAAAATACGCCGCTGGGGAACTATTCATCCTGGATGAATTCTCTCTCAAAGAGCCGCGGACCAAATTGATGGCCCAGGCCCTGGACAAGATCGCCGGCAGCCAGTATTGTCTGGTTGTGTACCCGGTGCGGGATGAAAATTATGAGTACCTGGGGAGAGCGATCAAGAATCTGCCCAAGGCTACCCTGATCCTGGCGGATTATTTGAATATTCGCGATTTACTGGGACATGAGAAGGTCATTCTTGTCAAATCAGGACTGGACCGCATCTCGGAGATCCTTTTACGGGAGTAGACAGATGACTTCGATTTATGATGTATTACGACGTCCTATATTAACGGAAAAATCCACCCATCAGTATGCAAAGCTGAACCAATACGTCTTTGAGGTGGATAAAAACGCCAACAAAAGCATGATCAAGGAAGCTGTGGAGACCATATTTGACGTGAAAGTAGTTAGGGTCAACACAATGGTCGTGCCAGCGAAAAGATCTCGTCGCGCCTTGAGCCGCCGGGTCTTGGTCAGGAAAAGTGCTTATAAGAAAGCAGTTGTCACCCTGGCAGCTGACGACACGATCGCGGTATTTGAAGGAGTACGGTAATGGCTGTTAAAAAATATAAACCGGTGACCCCCAGTATGCGAGGCAGAACCGGGTACACCTTTGAGGAAATCACCAAATCCAAACCCGAGGCATCTCTGGTTAAGCCGCTCAATAAAAAAGGCGGCCGGAATGTTTACGGTCGGATTACAGTCCGTCACCGTGGTGGCGGCCACCGCCGCAAGTACCGCATCGTGGATTTCAAGCGGGAAAAGATCAATATTCCCGCAGTCGTGGCAGCTATTGAATACGACCCCAATCGCACAGCGCGCCTGGCGCTGCTGAACTATGCTGATGGCGAAAAACGTTATATTATCGCCCCAGTTGGCTTGCGGGTAGGTGATACGATCCTTTCCAGCGCGGAAGCGGAAATTGCTCCCGGAAACACCCTGCCTTTGAGCAGTATCCCCACGGGAACCCGCATCCATAATATCGAATTGAAACCAGGAGGGGGGGGGCAGTTGGTACGCTCGGCTGGTACTGCAGCCCGGTTGATCGCTAAAGAAGGGAAATACGGCCAGGTGAGGTTGCCTTCCGGAGAGATCCGCTTGATCTTACAGAACTGTACCGCCACGATTGGTCAGGTCGGTAATGTGGATCACAGTAATATCAGATTAGGCAAAGCCGGCCGGAAGCGCCATTTGGGTATTCGGCCTACGGTTCGTGGCTCAGCGATGTCCCCCAGGGACCATCCGCACGGTGGCGGTGAAGGCCGCTCACCCATTGGTATGCCAAGTCCAAAGAGTCCTTGGGGCAAGAAAACTTTGGGAGCTAAGACTCGGCGCAATAAGCGAACCGGCAAATATATTATTCGCGACAGGCGAGTCGGAAAGAAACGCCGCTAAAATGATCCTGCGCTCCTGTTTGAAAAGGGCGCATGAGGAGTGAAAGGTATGTCAAGATCACTGAAAAAGGGTCCCTTCATAGACCCGAAACTGCTGAAAAAGATCGATGCGATGAATGAGCGCGGAGAAAAAAAGGTCATCCGGACCTGGAGCCGGGCTAGCGTGATATTCCCCCAGCTAGTGGGACACACCATTGCGGTGCATGATGGCAGACGCCATGTGCCGATCTATATCACTGAAAACATGGTTGGCCACCGTCTGGGTGAATTTGCACCTACCCGGACTTTCCGGGGCCACTTGGCTGTCAAACGGAAAGCAAGCAAGAAAGATTCCGCAGCTGCGGCGGCGAGGGAGATTTAATCATGGACCAGGATATTAGAGCTACAGCGAGTCATATCCCAATCTCTGCCCAGAAAACCCGCCTGGTTGTCGATCTGGTCCGAGGAAAAGATGTTGTGGAAGCCCTGGAGGTGTTGGCTTATACACCCAATAAGGCTGCCAAACCCATTTCCGGACTGATCCGTTCAGCGATTGCTAACGCGGAGAATAACTTTGGATTGAACCGCTACGACCTGTACATCCATAAAGTTGTAGCTGATGAAGGACCCACCCGCAAGTGGCGCCGCTTTGGAGCCCGGGGACGTGTAAAACCCCGCTTGCGCAGGTCCTCCCATATATCGGTGATTTTACGAGAACGTAAAGAGGCTTAGGTAACAGATTGATAAACTTCCCGCTGTACGAAGAATGCGGGTGGGAAGTGAGAAGTAGGAGAAATTATGGGTCGAAAAGTACATCCAATCGGATTTCGTTTGAAAGTGACCAAAACCTGGGATGCCCGCTGGTTTGCTGATGGCGACAAATATGTTGAACATCTTCAAGAAGATATTGCGATCCGCGAGTTGATCAAAAAAGAGAGCGAGAACGCAGGTGTTTCCAAGATCGAGATCGAACGATTTCCGGGTAAGGTAAAAGTAATTTTACATACATCCAAGCCAGGTGTTCTGATCGGGCGCAAAGGTGCAAGTGTGAAGGTCCTGCGCCAGAGTCTGGAAGAACTGGTCGGCAAGACCATTGATGTAGATATCAAGGAGATTGAAGCCCCGGATCTGGATGCCTATCTGGTAGCGGAGAATATCGCCCGCCAGATCGAGGGCCGGATCAGCTACTCCCGGGCCATGAACCGGACCATTCAGCGCACCATGCGAGAAGGAGCTGAAGGTATCCGGGTTGAGGTCGCCGGGCGATTGGGCGGTGCGGAAATGTCCCGTACCATCCATATGAGGGAAGGGCGGGTTCCACGTCAGACTTTACGGGCAGATATTGATTATGCAGTCACCGAAGCTACTACAACGTATGGGAAGATCGGTGTCAAGGTCTGGATATATAAGGGTGAAGTCCTGCCAACCCTGGAAGAAGAGGAAGAATCAGAAACGCATGATGGTGTTTACGTCAGCAGATAGTCGCTGACTGAGATAACTGCAGCGGAAAAAAGATAGGATTAGTAACATGTTGATGCCAAAACGATCCAAATATAGAAAACAAATGCGGGGCCGCATGAAAGGCAAGGCTTATCGCGGTGCGGAAGTCCATTTTGGGGACTACGGGCTGCAGGCACTGGAGCCAGCCTGGATCACTGCCCGTCAAATAGAATCCTGCCGGCGAGTAATGGTGAGAGCCATGAAACGCCGCGGTAAGGTTTGGATCCGGATCTTTCCGGACAAGCCTATTACCAAGCGGGCTGCGGAATCGCGGATGGGTAAGGGCAAGGGCGCCGTGGAATATTATGCCGCTGTTGTCAAACCTGGAAGGATTATGTTTGAGATTGGTGGCGATGTAGTCGAAGGCACAGCGCTGGAAGCAATGCGGCTGGCTTCCTACAAGCTGCCGATCAAAACCAAGGTAGTCCGCCGAGAAGAAGTAGGAGAAAACTAATGAAAGCAAAAGAAATCCGCGGTCTTACCGACGAGAAAATTCAAGCCGAGATTGATGGCGCCAGGGAAGAAATGATGAATTTGCGGTTTCAACAATCCACTGGCGAATTACTGGATCCTTCCCGGATCCGCGAGGTCCGGAGATCGATTGCCAGAATGGAAACGATTCTTAATGAAAGAGCGCGTGAAGGCGCAGTGGAAGGTGGATCATGAGCAAACGCCGACGCATAACGGGTGTTGTTACCAGCAATAAGATGGAAAAGACTGTTTCGGTGAAGATCACCCGGCGGTCTCGCCATCCTCTGTATAAAAAAGTGATTGACCAACATAAAGCGGTTAAGGCTCATGATGAGCTGGGCTGTGATATTGGAGACCAGGTCATGATCGTAGAATCGAAACCGATTTCTAAAACCAAACGTTGGGTTGTGGAAGAAATCATTCGTAAATCGGTTTCGACCCAGCAGGCATAAGGGAAGGCAGCCATGATACAGCAAGAATCAAGAGTGATAGTTGCCGATAATTCAGGTGCCCGAGAACTGCTGGTGATCCGTGTACTTGGTGGATCCAAACGGCGTTATGCCCGGGTGGGCGATATTGTAGTGGGTTCCATCAAGGCAGCCACTCCTCAGGGAGCAGTGAAAGCCCATGAGGTTGTCCGGGCGGTTGTGGTACGGACCGCTAAGGAATGGCGCCGCACCGATGGCTCCACCGTTAAGTTCGATGACAACGCGGTTGTGATCCTGGATGCAGACGGTACCAATCCCAAAGGCACTCGCATTTTCGGGCCGGTCGCCCGCGAACTGCGCGAAAAAGGATATATGAAGATAGTTTCCCTGGCTCCGGAGACGGTTTAGGGTAGGGAAGCAGGAGTTATAAGGTGAAATATAAAATACGCAAAGGCGATACCGTGGAAGTGATCAGCGGCCGTAAAGCTGACAAAGGTCAACGGGGAGAAGTCATCAAGGTTTACCGTGAAAAAGGACGGGTAACCGTACAAGGAATCAATATCCGGAAGAAACACCAAGGGCAAATGCAAGCCCAAGGCAGAACCATGAACCCCGGCATTATTGAATTTGAAGGTCCGGTTCATATTTCCAACGTGATGCTGGTTTGCCCATCCTGTGGCAAAGCCACACGGGTCGGGGTGACTCGCACAGATGGAGATGCACACCGGGTATGCAAACGCTGTGAAGCGTTGATCGATTGAGGCTGGGAGCGGAAGAATGAATAAATTACATGAGCAGTACCAAAAAGAGATCGTGCCAAGCCTGGTTAAAGAGCTTAACCTCAATAACGTTATGCAATGTCCCGCGATCACAAAAGTGGTTGTGAACATAGGTGTAGGTGATGCATTGGATAACGGTAAGCTCTTGGACGAGGCAGTGCGTGACTTGACGAAGATCACAGGGCAAAAGCCCCTGATCAATAAATCGAAGCGCAACATCGCCAACTTTAAACTCAGGATTGGATCTGCTATCGGCACCTCCGTAACCCTGAGGGGATTAAAGATGTGGTCCTTCCTGGATCGGCTGATGAATGTTGCCTTACCCCGGGTTCGCGACTTCCGGGGAATTTCCCCCAATTCCTTTGATGGTCGGGGCAATTACACCCTGGGCATCACTGAGCAGCTGGTCTTCCCTGAAGTGAATTATGACGAGGTCAGCAAGATACGAGGTCTGGAAGTGACCATTGTCACTACCGCCCAGGATGATGAATCCGGACGGGCTCTGCTTCGGAAATTGGGCATGCCGTTTAAGGAGGAAATCGCAGATGGCTAAAAAGAGCATGGTTGCACGCGAGACAAAAAGAAAATATCAAGTTAGAGAAGTGAATCGTTGTAAGAAATGCGGTCGACCGCGAGGTTATATGCGCCGCTTTGGTTTGTGTAGAATTTGTTTCCGAGAGTTGGCACTCGAGGGGAAAATCCCCGGCGTTGTCAAATCATCTTGGTAATTTGGATGGAGGAAAAGTAATGAGCTTTAATGATCCAATTGCTGATATGCTGACGCGAATCCGAAATGCAGTGCGCGCTGAACATCCCCAGGTTTCGATGCCTAGTTCAAAGATGAAAGTCGCCATTGCCAAGATCCTAGTAGAAGAAGGATTCATCAGCGGCTATGAAGTCACAGAAGACGAGAGTTCAGTCCACAAAACCTTAACCATGGGATTGAAATACGTGGGTAAAAGGCGCACCAAACGCTCCGTGATCACTAACTTGGAGCGGGTCAGCCTGCCTGGTCAGCGGATTTACGCTGGCAAGGATGAGATCCCCTACGTCCTGTCTGGGATGGGTATTTCCATTCTGACCACATCACGAGGTGTGATGACCGGAAGGGAAGCGAAAAAGATGGGGGTTGGTGGGGAAGTGGTCTGTAAGGTATGGTAGGCATGAGAGGTCCCGGATTGTGAAAAGCAATTAAGGACGACAAAGGAGAAAGTACAGTGTCTAGAGTTGGACGATTGCCGGTGGTACTGCCATCAGGCGTAGATGTGAAAATTGACGGACCGCATATCAAGGTCAAAGGTCCCAAGGGTGAATTGGAGTTTTCCTTTTCTCCTGAGATCGAGGTAGTAATCAAAGAGAGTGAAATCCTTGTCAACCGACCTTCTGATGCCAGGGAGATGCGCTCCCTTCACGGTACCACCCGGGCGTTGATCCAGAATATGGTCACCGGTGTGACCGATGGTTTTCAGAAGGAACTTCAACTGGTCGGCGTGGGCTACCGGGCAAATATGGAAGGGAATAATTTGGTCCTGAATGTGGGCTACTCCCATCCTGTGGTGGTCGAGCCGCCAGAGGGTATCTCCTTTGAGGTCGGAGAGAGGAACCAGCAGGTATTTATTTCTGGAATTGATAAGCAGTCTGTAGGCCAGGTTGCTGCAGATGTGCGCAAGATCCGGCCGCCGGAACCCTATAAGGGCAAAGGTATCCGGTACAAGGATGAGTATATTCGCCGCAAAGCAGGTAAGGCGGGTAAGGTAGCGTAAAATGGCAAAAAAGAACAGCAGAGCAGATGCTCGCAAACGACGACATATTCGGGTCCGCAAGCAAGTTCACGGCACAGCAGAAAGACCCCGATTGAATGTATATCGCAGCCTGAATGAGATTTACGCTCAGGTGATCGACGATAATAAGGGTCATACTCTGGTTTCAGCTTCTACCATTGATGGGGAGTTGAAGAGTAAAACGAAGGGTAAGTCCAAAAAGGAACAGGCAACCCTTGTTGGCCAGACAATAGCAGAGCGGGCTGTGAAAATGGGCATTAAAGAGGTCGTTTTTGACCGCGGCGGATATAAATATATCGGTCGCGTGGCAGCCCTTGCAGAAGGCGCCCGAGAAAAAGGTTTGCAGTTTTAGGCAGCAAGCGGGAGAATGTTATGACAAACGGTTATAAAGACAATCCTGAACAGGAACTCGACGAGAGGATCATCAATATCGAACGTGTCGCCACGGTAGTAAAAGGCGGTCGAAGGTTTTCTTTCCGGGTATGCATGGTCGTCGGTGACCATAAAGGCAAAGTTGGATTTGGAATGGGTAAAGCCAATTCTGTTCCCGACGCTATCCGCAAGGCAGCGGCCAACGCAAAAGATGACATGCACTCTGTGGTAACTTACGATACGACAATTCCGCATAAAGTGACCGGAAAGGTCAGCGGCGCAAAGGTGTTGCTCAAACCTGCTTCCGAGGGAACGGGTGTGATCGCAGCTGGCGCTGTGCGCGCTGTAGTTGAGGTGACTGGTATATCCAATATCCTGACCAAATCCCTGGGCAGTAATAATGCGATGAACATCGCCGCTGCTACGATCAATGGATTGGGACAGTTAAAGGATCCTTATGAAGAAGCGGCGAACCGCGGTGTAGATCCTGAACGACTGTTACCATTCTGGGATCGAGGATAAGATCATGGCAAAGAAAAAAGAAACTATGTTGAAAATCAAACTGGTGAGAAGCCCCCACGGGCGGACCCAACCTCAGAGAAGGACTCTGGAAGCCCTGGGTTTGCGGAGGATCAACCAGATTGTGGAACGCCCAGCCCATCCCAGTGTCTTGGGAATGGTTGAGCGGATAAGACACCTGGTTGAGGTCCTGGACTAAACGGCCGGGAAGGAAAAGATTATGAAACTGCATGATTTAAGACCCAATCAAGGTTCAAAGAAGAACCGCAAACGTGTAGGCCGCGGCTACGGATCCGGAATTGGAAAAACATCGGGACGGGGTATGAACGGCCAAAATTCACGGGCTGGGGGAGGGGTACCTCTCTGGCACCAAGGTGGCGACACCCCATATTACCGCCGCATGCCCAAAAAACCCGGTTTCAAGAATTTCAATCGCGTGGAATACCAGGAAGTCAATCTGGAATATCTTGAGCAATTCCGCAAGGATTCCGTCGTGACCCCGGAGAAACTTAGGGAAGTTGATTTGATCAACACCCTTAGCCGGCCGGTTGTGATCCTTGGCCGTGGTGAATTGAAGAAACCACTTAAAGTGAAGGCCCACCGATTTTCTCGCAAGGCAGTGGAAAAGATCGAAAAGGCGGGTGGTACTGTTGAGGTAATCGAAGGCTAACCGGCCTTATCGATGATTTCTGAATCTATCTCAATTCCTGAAGGGATTGAATAGCGGAGAAAAGATATGAAAACATCTGCTTGGCGTTATTTATGGAAAGCACAGGACATCCGCAGGAAGCTCTTGATCACCTTGATGCTCTTGGTTATCTACCGGCTGGCGGCCCATGTGCCTATCCCTGGCGCTGATAGAGATGCCATTGCGGCGATTATTTCCGGCGGTGGTGCGGGGGGCACCTTTGTGGGCATTCTGGATATGTTATCTGGCGGCACAGTATCGAATTTTTCTGTGCTGGCTATGGGTGTATACCCTTATATTACAGCCCAGATTATCCTTCAGTTAGTGGTCCCCATTATCCCTTCCTTGCAGGCCAAGATGGAAGAGAATCCCCAGGAAGGCCGCAAATGGATGGAAAAGTGGACTTATATCCTGGCCATCCCCATGGCTGCGCTGCAGGCCATTGGGCAGATCCGGATCTTTTCCAACCTAGCTGGTGGGATACCGATCATCCGGGATTTCGGTTTTAGTGGCGCGAATCTAATTCCCAGTTTGGCGATCATCTTCAGCATGACAGCTGGAACCATGTTCGCAATCTGGCTGGGTGAACTGATCTCGGAATATGGCATCCGCAATCAGGGCTTGTCCCTGTTGATCTTCGCAGGCATTGTCTCCCGGATCCCCCAGAACTTTGCCTCAATCATGGGTCTCACCGAAAACCGCTGGATCACTCTGGCTGTCATGCTGGTTATCACCATCCTGATCATTTATGCGATCGTATTTGTACAGCAGGGTCAGCGAAATATCCCGGTGATGTATCCGGGACGCAGGGTTGGCAATCGACAATCCATGCCCGTGAAGGGCGCCCTGCCTTTAAAAGTGAATATGGCAGGTATGATCCCACTGATCTTCGGACAGTCATTGCTGACGTTCCCTGCCATTGTAGCCAGTTTCTTCTTGACCTCCGAACGATTGTGGATACGCAATCTGGCTACGGGAACCCAAGCCTTATTTGGCGGACAATCCCCCTGGTACTGGTTGCTTTATTTCCTGATGGTGATCGGTTTTACTTTCTTCTATACCGACGTGCTCTTTGCCCAGCAGGATTACGGCTCCAACCTTAAGCGGGCAGGTGCCCAAATACCCGGCGTCAGTCGGGGTGCACCAACCCAGCGTTATCTTACCAAGGTGCTGCGCAGGATCACCTTCCCTGGAGCGTTTTTTCTGGGAAGTATCGCCGTGCTGCCCTTCATCATTGGGGTAGTCCTCTCAGCTGTCGGTTTGACCGCTCTAAGCTCTGGCGGTACAGGAACTATGTTAGTCACGTCCTCCGGACTGCTGATCGTGGTTGGTGTCGTGAGGGATACCTTCCAGAATATCGATGCTGAGTTGAAATTGCATGGATATGATGAGAAGTTATTAGTACGTTAAGAACAGAATACGGGCTGGGCAACCATCCCACGTTGGATAGTGATGAGTACTTTCAATAAGCGGCTGCTCAAAAGCGAGCTGGAAATCCAGAAAATGCAGGCTGCAGGCAGCCTAAATGCCCTGGTGCTGGATGAGGTCAAAAACAAGATCAAACCTGGCGTAACCACCAGCGAGCTGGACCAGACTGCAGAAATGATCATCCGCGACCACGGTGGGATCCCTACCTTCAAGGGTTACCCCGGGCCATATCCATACCCGGCTACCTTGACCATCTGCATCAATGAGGAGATGGTCCATGGCATCCCTAGCGGGCGGACCTTGAAAGAAGGGGATATTGTTTCGGTAGATTGCGGCACCACCCTGGATGGTTATATAGGGGATTCCGCATTTACAGTCGGGGTAGGTGAGATCGGTAAAGAGCAGCAACTTTTGATCGATATCACCCGGGAATCCCTCTATAAAGGGATTGAGCAGATGCGCCCGGGCAAACATATCGGCGATATCGGCGCTGCTATCCAGCAGCATGTGGAAGCCGCAGGTTTCCATGTGCCCAGGCAGTACACCGGTCACGGTGTCGGTCGAGAGATGCATGAACCCCCCCAGGTGCCAAATTTTGGTGTCCAGGGACAAGGCATGCTCCTCCAGGCTGGCATGACCATCGCGATAGAGCCCATGGTCCTGGTTGGAACACCTGATACCAAGGTGCTCGCAGATCAGTGGACAGTGATTTCTGCAGATTTTTCGCTGACAGCGCACTATGAACACACTGTGGCGGTGACATCGAACGGCCCGTTGATATTGACCCAGCGCTCTTAGCGCAAAAGGGTAGTTATCTAGACTGGATAACACCCATAAGATATAATAAAGCTTTTGCTGGAATGCAGAAAGAATAGCAGGTAAGCAGGAACAAGGAAGTGTAATCATGAAAGTGTCTTCTTCAGTAAAGAAACGCTGTGAAAAGTGCAAGATCGTACGACGCAAAGGACGCGTTTACGTGATTTGTGAAAATCCGAAGCATAAACAGAGGCAAGGGTAATAATGGCTCGTATTCAAGGTGTAGACTTACCGCGTAATAAACGTGTGGAAATAGGCTTAACTTATATTTATGGCATAGGCTTAACTCGTTCGAAGGAGATCCTCAACGCTGTTGGTATTAATCCTTCCACCCGGGTGCAAGAATTGACCGATGCCGAAATCACAGGGTTAAGGGACTATATCACTCAGAACTTCAAGACGGAGGGTGACCTGCGCCGCGAAGTCCAGATGAATATCAAACGACTGGTGGAAATTGGTTGCTACCGCGGCCTGCGCCATAAGCGCGGCTTGCCCGTCCATGGGCAGCGGACCCGCACTAATGCCCGGACCCGCAAAGGCCCAAAGAAAACTGTGGCCGGAAAAGGACGACGCCGGGGTATGCAGAAAACCTAGGCATTATTTGATCAACCTTCCACCGATTGGTGGAGGCAGCTCTGCAGGCTGTACTTTCATGTTTTGGGAGCCTTTCCTCCCAGCGGCTCTGATAGAACCGCCAGGCAGACTGCAAGAACAGGAAAATAGGATAGAAGAGGTACTATGGCTCAAAAATCATCCCGCCCAAAAGGCGGTCGGAGAAAAAAGAGATCACTGGCTTCAGGACAGATCCACGTCCGGGCGACCTTTAACAATACCATCATCACGGTCACCGATCACCAGGGCAACACCGTTTGCTGGAGCAGCCCAGGTGCAGTGGGGTTAAAGGGATCCCGTCGGAGCAGCGCTTTCGCGGCTCGACTGGCCACTGAAGACGCTATCAAAAAAGCCATGGGCATGGGAATCCGTGAGGCAGATGCCTTCATCAACGGACCAGGACCAGGTCGGGAGGCATCCCTGCGGGCTATCGAAGCCATGGGGATGAAGTTGAACTCGATCACAGATATCACATCTGTGCCCCATAATGGCTGCCGTCCGCCCAAGAAGCGCCGCGTCTAGATCGATCTTTCCTCCGGAAAGATTCAGTAAAGACAAAAGCGATGTAGCAAGAAAGATAAAGAGGAAGTTGATATGTCAAGATATCGTGAGGCAAAATGTAAAGTTTGCCGCCGTGAAGGTGAGAAGCTTTTCCTGAAAGGAGAACGCTGCTTCACCGAAAAATGTGCTTTTGAACGCCGGAGTTATCCTCCGGGACAGCATGGTAAGGGAGCCCAGTACCGCCGCAGTCGCGAATCGGACTACTCCCGTCAGCTGCGGGCGAAGCAGAAAGCCCGCCGCATTTATGATGTTTCCGAACGACAGTTCCGCCGCTATTATGCGACTGCCCAGCAGCGCCGCGGCTTGACAGGCTTGAACCTGCTTCAGATCCTGGAATCTCGTCTGGATAACGTGGTATACCGACTTGGTTATGCCACCAGCCGCGCCCATGCGCGAATGCTGGTTACCCATGGTCACTTTAACGTTAACGACAGGCGAACGGATATCCCGTCCATGATCGTTACTCCCGCAGACAGCATCGCCGTGCGGGAAGGATCCAAGAAGAGGACTTATTTTAAGGGCCTCGCCAAGGAAGCGGAAAGCAGAACCCCTGCTGAGTGGGTCTTGCGGGATATTGAAGCTTTATCCGGTAGTGTAGTGCGTTTGCCTGAAAGATCAGAGATTGATGGTAATCTCGATGAACAGCTGATTGTTGAGTATTATTCCCGGTAATCAGGTTGCGGCAGATTAGTTACATAGGATAAGGGAGAGGTGAACCGTGCTTGGAATGAATAATATGGTAACACCAAAAATTGAAAAAGTCGCTGAAGCCCGAGCCTACGGCAAGTATGAGATCAGCCCCCTTGAGCGTGGTTATGGGATTACCCTTGGTAATGCCCTGCGCCGGGTGATGCTCTCTTCCATGGAAGGGGCGGCAGTGACCTCGATCCGGATCACGGATGTGGATCACGAGTATGACACCATTCCTGGCGTCCAGGAAGATGTTCTGCGGTTGATATTGAATGTTAAAAAACTGCGGCTGATCCTGCATGAGGGTGATCTGGCCAGCATGCACGTGGAAGTCAAGGGGGAAGGCGTGGTTACCGCTGCGGATATCATCACACCTCCTGAGGTGGAAATCGTGAATCCGGAGCTGTACTTGATGACTGTGGATAACAGGAAGAAGCCGCTTACAATAGAATTGGCCGTCGGCAAGGGCAGAGGTTATTTGCCCACAGAAGACCGCAAAGACCGGCTGCCCATTGGTGAATTACCTATAGATGCGATTTACAATCCTGTGCAGCGGGTCAATTTTGACGTTGGCTCCGCCCGGGTCGGCCAAAGTACCGAATATGACAATCTTGTCATCGAGGTCTGGACAGACGGCACACTGGAACCTGAGGCTGCATTAAGCAAGAGCGCCAAATTACTGATGGGGCATCTGCAGCACCTGGCAGGAATTACAGCTGAATCGCTAGCCGCCATGGTCGAAGAAGAGGAACCAGTGGAACCGGAGGACGAGATCATCGATATCCCCATCGAGGAGCTGGATCTCTCGGTGAGGGTTTTCAACTCACTGAAGAGAACCGGCATCACCACCGTCCGCGAGGTGATGGAATTGAACACAAAAGGAGACGACGCCCTGCTATCCATCCGTAATTTCGGTGTCAAGAGTTTAACCGAATTGAAGGATAAGCTGGAAGAGCACGGCTACCTCCTGGAATTACCCATTGATTTGGAGTAGGGATTATGCGACACAAGGTAGCAGGAAAAAAATTAGGACGAACTTCCGGTCAACGAGCAGCTCTGAGACGCACTATGATCAAGCAATTATTTGAGCACGAACGCATCCAGACTACCCGTGGGAAAGCAGAATTCATCCGGCAGCCTGCCGAAAAACTCATCACCCTGGCCAAACGGGCCCAGAATGATGATGAAGCCGGCCAGGTGCATGCCCGCAGGATCGCGGCTTCCCGACTGGATAATGACAAGGAAATCGTCCGGAAATTATTTGATGAATTAGCTCCACGCTACACTAACCGGCCGGGCGGCTATACTCGTATGTTCAAGTTGCCCCCCAGGACCAGCGATGCTGCTGAAATGGTTGTTCTGGAGCTGGTGGAAGAGTAGAGGGACTGCCTGTTCGGCTGATGAGCGAACGCTTTCGGGTTCAACTGGCTTATGATGGCACGGACTTTTCAGGCTCCCAGTACCAATTGGAGCAGCGGACAGTCCAGGGTGAACTTGAGGGAGCGTTAACCAAAATTGGCTGGCAGGGACCCAGAGTATTAATCGCCGGCAGAACGGATGCCGGTGTGCATGCTGAAGGACAGGTGGCCACGTTCGATCTGGACTGGGGTCACACAGAACAAGAGTTAGAAAGGGCATTAAACGCAGTACTACCACCAGACATCGCGGCGAAAAAGGTCCAGAGGACAAGGGAAGATTTCCACCCCCGGTATCAGGCCCTGTCCAGGAAATATCAGTACAGGATCTTGAGCAGCCCCGAAAGAGATCCTCTCCAGGAACGCTACTGCTGGAGGGTTTGGCCCGAACTGGATAGGCGTTTGATGCAAAAGGAGTCCCGCTTTTTATTGGGCAGTCATGATTTTGGAGCCCTGGGGACACCCCATAAGCCTGGGGACAGCACGATAAGAGAGATCAAGCGTGCTCGCTGGCTTAAGGAAGGAAACGGCCTGGTTTTTGAGATAGTGGGCAATGCTTTCCTTTATCATATGGTCCGGCGGATTGTGATGGCCCTGGTAAAGATCGGGGAGCACAAGGAACCGGCCGGCGGGATCAAGGACTACCTGGAAAATCCAAATGGTCCTCCCGCACAGGGTTTGGCGCCAGCCCGGGGATTATCCCTGGTGAAGGTGGAATATAGAGATTGATAAACCGGTTTTAACGGGCAGTCAATTATAACTAAGTGGAGTACAAGATTGTGAAGAAAACATTTTATCCAAAATCTGAAGATATTACCAGGAAATGGGTGCTGGTTGACGCCGATGGTAAGAACCTGGGGCGTCTAGCCACCGTAATTTCCAAACTGATCCTTGGCAAACATAAAGCAGAATACACCCCCGGTGTTGACACGGGCGATTTTGTGGTTGTCATAAACGCGGAAAAATTTCAAGTCACCGGCAATAAGATGGATGACAAATACTATTACCGCGAGTCCAAATATCAGGGTGGTCTGAAGAAGACCACACTCCGGAATCAACTCGAAAAACGACCTGAGTACGTGATCGAACATGCGGTTAAAGGCATGCTTCCTCACACTCGCCTGGGTCGCCAGCTAAACAAGAAACTCAAGGTTTATGCCGGACCGGAGCATCCCCATCATGCACAGAAACCTGTTCCAGTTGAGGAATTGTATCCAAATCTGTAAATCAAAAACCCTGGGACACCAGGAATGAAAGTTGGAGGAGTTTTTCATGGCAGAGTATTTTGAAGGCGTCGGACGCCGAAAATCAGCCACCGCTCGCGTGCGGATTACCAAAGGGTCCGGCAAATTTATCATCAACGAGAAGACCCTGGAAGAATATTTCCCGACAGAACGGGATAATAAAACCGTTACTGCTGCGCTGGACATTCTTGGCAGTCGGTCCAATTTTGATATCAGCGTGCTCGTCAAGGGCGGTGGTGTCATCGGTCAGGCAGACTCCGTCAGCTTGGGTTTATCCCGAGCGATCCTGAAAATGGATCCAGAACTGCGGATGGATCTCAGCCACGCCGGTCTCCTTTCCAGAGATGCCCGCGAAAAAGAGCGCAAGAAACCTGGTCTTAAAGGCGCCCGTAAAGCCCCGACCTACACCAAGCGTTAACAACCACTTGTAGATCAGGCTGGTACTCTGATTAACAAACCAAGGCGGAGAGCACCCGGCAGGAAATGGTGTTCTCCGTTTTGTTGTTTGAAAAGGAAAAGGCGTATATGGGAGAGAACAGGATCAGGCCTGAAATCATTATTCTGGGACTCGGTCCCGGGGATTATGACTTATTAACTGTTAAAGCTGCTGCTGTATTGGAAGGGGCTGAAGAGATCTATCTTCGAACAGCAGATCATCCCACTGTGGCAGGCCTTCCAAAAGACCTCAGAACCCATTCATTTGACTGGATTTACGAAGAAGAGGCTGACTTTCATGCTGTATACCAGAGGATTGCAGAGGAAGTGATCAATCTAGCTCAGACACGGCCCCCTGTGGTCTACGCTGTGCCAGGTGATCCCTTTATCGCCGAGGACACCCCGGGCCTGATCCTTGAAAAAGCCCGTCAAGCCAACCTCACCGTAGAAATAATACCTGGAGTGAGTTTCCTCGAGCCATCCTTCGCGGCTCTGGAGAGCGATCCCCTGCCACAACTGGCTATTGTCGATGCCCTCGAGCTGGCCTCAGCCCATTACTCCTCCTTCCCTCCGGACCAGCCAGCTCTGATCGTTCAGCTTTATTCCAGCCAGATAGCTTCTGATCTAAAACTTACTCTGATGGCAGTCTACCCTGATGAGCATCCGGTTACACTGATCCACCAGGCTGGAACGCCGGATCTGACCCTGGAAAAGATCCCTCTCTACCAGGTGGATCGAAGTTCATCGATTGGAAACCGGACAGCATTATACTTGCCGCCCTTGGTACCGGGTTCTTCAATGGAATCCTTTTTAGAACTCATTGCCCACCTTCGGTCACCAGAAGGCTGCCCCTGGGACCGGGAACAGGATCACCAGAGTCTACGACCCAATTTACTTGAAGAGACTTATGAAGCGCTGGAAGCGATTGATAAAGATGATCCAGCTGCCATGCAGGAAGAGTTCGGTGATCTGCTTCTTCAGATCGTCCTCCATGCCCAGATCGCCAGTGAATACGGCGAATTCAACATGAGTGATGTCATCCGGGGTATTTATACTAAATTGGTCCAGCGCCACCCCCATGTATTTACGGACCTGGATTTAGGCGAAGCAGGTTCGGTAATCAAGAATTGGGAAGCTATCAAAGCCCGGGAGCGAGAGGAGAATGGCGAACGGGAGAAGAGCATGCTGGATGGCGTGCCTGGTTCGCTTCCTGCTTTGACCCAGGCGGAAACCTATCAGAAGCGGGCCGCCAGGGTGGGATTTGATTGGGAGGATCTGGAAGGTGTGTTAGCCAAGATCCCTGAGGAGGTTGATGAGCTCCGGGAAAGTGACGATGAGTCGAGGCAAGCCCAGGAGATCGGAGACCTTCTGTTTTCAGTGGTGAATGTGGCCCGCTGGTTGGAAGTCGATGCGGAAAGCGCCCTGAGGGGTGCCAATCAACGATTCAAAGAGCGGTTCGCATATATAGAAAAAAAAGCCCGCGCCGGAGGGCGCGAGCTGTCTGAGATGACGCTGGAAGAGTTGGATTCACTCTGGGAGGAATCTAAAACCTCACGTTAAATTAACTTGCTTTCTCTTCTGTATTCTGGGACTGGACAAATAACAGCCCGATCAGAAAATAGGGCAGGCCACTGATCGCCACAGCCATCAAGGGATCTTGCGAGGCAGAAAAATAGGCGAGGATGGACAAGAACAGGCTGCTGATGATCGTGAATTTGCCACCTGAGAGGGGATCGATCCAGGCATACACAGCGGCCACTGAGGAGCTGAAAACCAACAGGAACAGAAGGGAGCCTTCCAGGGTAAGCCGGAAGGCGTCCCCTTCACTTTCCTTGATGGCATTGAGGATCAAACTTACTATCCAGAATCCGCTGACGATTAAACCGCCAATTCTGGCGCCCCACATTAAGATTCGTCCTTGCTTCTCAGATTCACTCATAGCTTGGAAATATCCTTATCTTATAGTCCGCTGATGATATCACCCAGGATCTTACCGCCGAGTCCGGCCGCGCCCTTGGTTTCGCCAACGTTGTGCAGGTTGGCCGCCACAGCGATACGGTCAGCGAGCCTTGAAAGGGGCAGACTCTGCAGATAGACCTTGCCAGGCCCGGTCAATTTGGCCAGGAAGAGTCCTTCACCGCCGAAAAGGGCATTGGTGAATCCGCCCACGAATTCGATATCATAATCCACAGATGGCGAAAAAGCCACCAGGCAGCCGGTGTCGACGCTAAGTGCTTCACCTGCGCCGAGGTCCTTTTCTATGATGGTTCCGCCGGCATGGGCAAATGCCAAACCATCACCTACCAGGCGCTGAAGGATAAATCCCTCCCCGCCGAAGAGTCCGGCACCGATCTTCTTGCTGAAGGCTATCTCGATCTCGATTCCTCTGGCAGCGCATAGGAAGCTGTCCTTCTGGCAGATGAAGGTCCCTCCCAGTGCTGTCATGTCGAGGGGGATGATCTTGCCTGGATAGGGAGCGGCAAAAGCCACCTTCTTGAGCTCGCTGGCCGTGTTGAGGAATGTGGTGATAAAGAAGCTTTCTCCAGTGAAAACCCGCTGCACACCTTTGAAGATCCCTCCGTCGGTGCCAGTCTGCATTTGAATGCCCTTTTCCATGTAGAGCATTGTGCCAGCCTCGGCTCGAATGCCTTCATCCGGATCAAGCATGATCTCCACCATTTGCAGATCGTCTCCATAAATAGTAAATTCAACAATATCCGCCATTTTTCTCTCCTCTTACCTGGGTCTAGAAATAGGCCTTCTCTGAGATTTTACTATATTATATATATACAGGTCTGGGTAAGTTAATATTTTTGTTATGTGGAAAATAGAAAAACCCCGACAAGGTTATCGGGGTTGTAAGCTGGGGGCCAGGGATTCGAACCCCGACTTACGGTTCCAGAGACCGCTGTCCTACCGTTAGACGAGCCCCCACCAGCCAAGGCATTTTATCATTTACGGGAGTCCCCGTCAATTCATTCTGGCCAGGAAGGGAAAGAAAGGCCGACTTTCAGCGCGGGAATGGTAAAATTTGGAAATAGCTTCCCCCGGAGATCTCAAATTCCCCGGGTTAAGGAGAATTTTATGCCTGAAGATAATGAACGCTCAGATTTTATCCGTGACATGATCAAGGATGACCTGTCCTCAGGGCGTTTCGACCGGGTCCAGACCCGCTTTCCACCTGAACCCAACGGCTATCTGCATATTGGTCATGTCAAGGCCATTGCCCTGGATTTTGGTATAGCGGAGCAGTTTGGGGGGATCTGCAGCCTGCGTTTTGATGATACTAATCCAGCCAAGGAAGAGGAAGAATACGTCGAAGCGATCATGGAGGATATCAAGTGGCTGGGCTATGATTGGGAAGACCGGCTCTATTTTGCTTCGGATTATTTTGAACAGCTTTATGATTATGCATTGGAAATGATCCGCGAGGGCAAGGCTTATATGGACGATCTCAGTCCGGAGGAGATCCGTGAGTACCGGGGCACCCTGACCGAACCTGGAAAAAACAGCCCCTGGAGAGAGCGTTCCGTAGAGGAAAATCTGGATCTGTTCCAGCGCATGCGGGCCGGGGAATACCAAAACGGAGAAAAGACCCTGCGAGCCAAGATCGATATGGCTCACCCCCATATAAACATGCGCGATCCGGTGATGTACCGTATCCTGCATCAGGAACATCACCGTACAGGAACGGACTGGGTCATCTATCCCATGTATGACTGGGCTCATGGGCAGTCCGACTCGATCGAGGGTGTGACCCATTCGCTGTGTTCGATCGAATACAAGAACCACCGCATCCTGTATGACTGGTTCCTGGATGAGTTGGGTATTTTCCACCCGCAGCAAATCGAGTTCGCCCGTTTTAATATGACCTACACGGTGATGAGCAAACGCAGGCTGGTCCAGATCGTCAAGGACGGCTATGTCAAGGGCTGGGATGATCCCCGGATGATCACTCTGGCGGGTATGCGGCGTGCTGGGATCACCCCCGAAGCCATCCGGGCCTTTATCGACCACATTGGCGCAGGGGTATCGTTGAGCACTATCCAGCATAGTAAATTCGACCACTTTGTGCGGGATGATCTTAACAAACACTCGGCCCGTGTCAATGGAGTCCTGAGGCCGCTTAAGCTGGTATTGACCAATTATCCTGAGGGCAAAGTGGAAATGATGGAATTTCCCAATCATCCAGATTATCCTGAACGTGGGACACGTGAAGTGCCTTTCTCGCGTGAGTTGTATATCGAGCAGGATGATTTCCGAGAGGATCCGCCCAAGAAGTTCTGGCGCCTGGCGCCATGCCGGGAAGTTCGCTTACGCTATGGCTACCTGGTGACCTGCACGGATGTCGTAAAAGACGAGAGGGGAGAGGTGGTTGAAGTACTCTGCACAGTGGATCATGAGTCCAGGGGTGGCAATGCCCCCGATGGACGGGCTGTGAAAGGCACGCTGCACTGGGTCAGTGCTGGGGAAGCCCTGGAAGCCGAGGTCCGCCTCTATGACCGGCTCTTCACCCATCCATTCCCGATGGAAGCCGAGGGAGATTTTACTGACTATATCAACCCGGATTCCCTGGAAGTGATCGAAAATGCCAAGATCGAACCCAGCCTTGGGACATCAAAGGTTGGAGATAGGTTCCAGTTCGAGAGGGTAGGTTACTTCTGTGTTGACCCGGATTCGACTCCTGAGAAGCTGGTCTTCAATCGCACAATTGCCCTGAGGGATAGCTGGGCTAAGATCGAGGGCCAGCACGAGAGTAAGTAGTGAATAGTAAGTAGGCAAAGTGTGAGAGAGAAAATTGCCCCGGGAGAGATCCCGGGGCTTGTTATTTATGATCAGGTTTAGGATTTGATGTCGATTGTAGGGAATATTGAGTACATCCACCAGCTCTTTTCCAGTTTATTTCCGGGAAAGCCGTTCAACTGCTTTGGCCGCGTACAAACGCACAACCTGAAAGCTATCAGCCTGGCTGACCCGGATCAGGACCGGTACGGCCCGGGGGTCTGCGATTAGTTCAAGAGCCTGGATGATAGCACAGCGCACCATCCAGAATTGATCCTGCTGCAAAACGCTTAATAAATCCGCGACGGCTGCAGGGTTTCTCAGATTTCCCAGGTTTTTGGCTGCCGCCTGGCGATTTCCCCAGGGTGTTTCGGGTGATAGATCAGCCAGATTTTTTGTAACTTCGGGATCCGCTTTGGCCTGGACGACAGGGGAGATCTGGGGGCAAATTTCGAAGATACGCTCTTTTTGATTGATACTTTTTGTGGTTGTGACTAACATTTTTCCTCCTTCTGCTGCATCTATGTTTAAGTCTGCAGCAGGGTTGAATCCACTATAAAACACACACTGCGCTGCGTCAGCCCCCTAAAAGTAGGTAAAAAGTAGGGAATTCATGTAGAATGAAGGGAAGAATGATCGAATTGCCTGAAATACCATAAGAATCTTTGGATAAAAGCCTATGGTAGATGGAAAAAAGTTCGATAAGGATCGCCATCCAGATGACCTGACCTGGCGAGAGCAGGATATTCTTGTCCTGCTTTCGGAAAGGTTAACCAATCGTGAGATTGCGGATAAGCTGCATCTGGCTGAGACAACAGTAAAGGATTATGTCAGCAAGATTCTCAATAAACTTTATGTGAAGAACCGCCGCGAGGCGGTAGAGCGTGCGAAAACCCTCGGGCTGCTGGATCAGAGTACATTACCCACAGTAATGCCTCCCACCAGCTTGCCTCCAGAGTCGACTCCCTTTGTGGGAAGACAAAAGGAGTTGGAGCAGATCTTACAACAGCTGGAAAATACCCGGTTGGTGACCCTGGTCGGACCTGGAGGGATCGGGAAGACCCGCCTGGCTCGCAGGGTTGCCCGATTATCCCAGGATGATTATAAGAACGGCACTGCTTTCGTTTCCTTATCTCCCCTTCATTCTGCTGAAAGCCTCGTTCAGGCAGTAGCAGAGGCTATCCGGGTCCCCATCGCTACGCAGGAAACCCCCCTCAACCAACTCCTGAGATACTTAAGACAGCAGGAGATGCTGCTGGTCCTGGATAATTTTGAACATCTCCTGGAAGGTGCCAGTATGGTGGCACAGATCCTTCAGGAAACGGCGAGTATCAAAATCCTGGTGACTTCCCGGGAACGGCTCAACCTATTGAGTGAAACTGTATTGACGATTGGTGGCATGAACTTCTCCGTAGGGGAGGGATCCGGGGAAACCGGCCAAGCCGATGCGGTGGCTCTGTTCCTGCAAGGCGCAAGTCGGATACAACCAGCTTATATTGCTACCGCGGAGGAATTGGATCAGATCAGACGGATTTGCCGTTTTGTGGGGGGTATGCCCCTGGCGATCGAACTGGCTGCAGCCTGGCTGCATGTTTTGACCCTTGAGGATATTTACTCCGAAATAGAAAGTAATCTGGACCTGCTTTCTACAGACCTGCGGGATACACCAGAGAGGCATCGAAGCATTCGGGGAATCTTTGACCATTCCTGGTCTATGCTTGATCCACAGTTGCAGGATATATTCGCTCACTTATCCCTCTTTAGAGGTGGATTTACATGGGAAGCCGCGCGGGAAGTAGTTAGCGCTTCATTACAACAGCTCTCCGGCTTGGTAGATAAATCGCTGCTGAGTCATGATCCGGTTACTGGTCGTCTGGAGGTTCACGAACTGCTGAGGAGTTTTGCCCAGGAAAAACTAGAGGAATATCCCAGTGAAAGCCGGATAGCCAGAGAGAGACATGGGATTTATTATGCAGCCCTGATGGAGAAAGGGTGGAGTCAACTCCGCAGCCCACAGCAGCAGAAGACACTGGAAAGTATCGAAGCTGATATTGAGAATATTCGCTCTGCCTGGAATTACTTCCTGGAGGAAAAGAACATACCTATGCTGTGGAATTTCATCTATGGCTTGTGGTACGTTTATTGGATTCGCTGGTGGAATCTACCAGGCATGGAGCTTTTCCGGAATGCCGCGCAAATCCTGGATGGATCTTCAGATCCGGATGTAAGGATCCTGCGAGCCCTCGCCCAGGCTTTGCAGAGCTACTTTATGGCTTGGTTGGGATTATCTGCTGAAGGTTACGAGATCGCCCAGGAAAGTTCTGCAGTAATGGAAGAACTAGAGAACCTGCCCGGTCTGATCTTCGCCCACAACAGTCTCATCGTCAATTCATACTTCACTCACCGTTACGAAGATATGCTCAAGACCATAGAAAGTATGCTTCAGCTAGCGGATGAGCACCAGGATCCATGGTTGATCGCTTTATCGCTCTTTGCCGCTGGTTTGACCTCGATCACCAACGACCGTTTCGACCAGGCTCGAGAATATGCACTCCGGAACCTGGCTCTTTATGAAGAGATTGGCGATAGGATTGGAATAACCACCCCTTTGATTGTACTTGGCCATGCTTCACTGGGTCTTGGGGATCTGGATCAGGCCAGGAAATATTATAAACGCTGCTTGGAGATTTCCCTTGATAGCCGATTCTATTACTCGATCCAAACCTCCAGCAAATACCTGGCCAAGGTAGCTCTTACACAGGGCAGGTTGGAGGAAGCTGAGAAGTACTTGGGGCAGAGCCTGGGAATTACGAATCAGATAGGATTTGTCAGGGACATCGTTAATCTGATCTATGAATACTCCCGTCTGTTTGCTGCCCGGGGGGAGAACCTGGAGGCAGTCAGCCTGTTGGGCCTGGTCATTCAGCATCCTGTCAGTGACGTCTCCAGGATGATCGACGGTCGCATCAGGGACTCCGCTGAAGAACTGCTGAGTGAGTTAGAAAAGGATCTCCCAGAGAAGCCCTTTCAGGAAGCCTTGGAATGGGGCCGGTCTCTGGATCTGGACAAGGTGACAGCTCAGCTTTGCCATGAGGGTGTCGGGATATAAAATAAGCATATTAAACCAAGCAGATCTGGATCAATTAGAGCGAGTAATGTCCCGGAACCTGACCTCACAGGAGTTCCATTCCGTTGGGATGGGGAACGGGAGGAAAACGAAGATTATAACCTGGGTTAGTTGCAGGACCCATACCAAGGATAGAGGAAGCGCATTATGGATAATTTCAGAAGATATTCATTTATCTTCATCCTTCTGATAATCTCTCTTTTCGGCTGCCGGGCGGCTGATGTTGGTGCGCCAAGCGCAGGACCTGCTTTCGATAAGGAGAGGTTATTGATATTCGGTGAGGGAGTCCTCCCTGGATCCGAGCCTGAACCTTTTGGGAGTGATTGGTTCAAGGGAGGTTTCCATTCGGCCCCGGTATTTTCTCCTGATGGATATGAGATGTGGTGGGCCGGGAGTTGGGCTACTCAGAAGGTGTTTGTCTCCCATTATGAGGGGGGCGCCTGGACAGAACAAGAGGAAGTCTCGTTTTCGGATGAGATCACCTCCTACCGGGATCCATTTATATCGCCTGATGGTAAAAAATTCTACTTCATCTCCACGGCACCGATTCCGGGAGTTGCGGGGAGCGGAAAGGAGAATTTCTGGATGATGGACCGGGAATCAGGGGAGTGGAGTGCGCCCATACCTCTGCCGGCGGGTATAAATGAGCTTTCACTTCACTGGACACCCTCCGTGGATTACAATTATGATTTCTATTTCTCTGCCAATATCGATGGAGATCCTGATATTTTCAAAGCAGAGTTCAAAGACGGTAATTATCTGGATCCGATACCTCTCGGGCTTTCGGTCAACAGTCCTGAAATGGAGTTCACACCCCATATTGCTCCCGATGGAAGTTACCTGCTGTTCTCCCGAGTAAAGGATGGAAACAGCCCAGCTTATCTCTACATCTCCTATGCTCAGGATGGGGAATGGACCGAAGCTGTCCGGGTAGATAATGTGGATGACTGCATCAGCCCTATAGTAACACCGGATCAAAAATACCTGATCTACCTTGAGGGTCCAACCGCGCTTGCCTGGAGGGACACCTCGTTCATTGAAGAGTTAAGACCTGAGTAGCTTCCAATCACTATCTGGGTAATCGATATGCAAAAGTAACTATTACGCGAGAAGATATCTAATAAATGGATCATTAAAAACTGAGCACGATTGATCCGATATCAGGGTTCTTATATTGGTAAACTGGATACTGAATTCTGAATACTGCTTGAAAAAAATGACCCTATCCAACCCGGAGGTTCAATCATGAAAAAGAATACTATGGTAATGATTGTATATGCGATCTTCTTCCTGTTCCTGGTGCAGATGGCTGGCACACTGGTGGAGTCGATTTACATCCTGGACCTGATGAACACCTCCCTGGATGAGAAAGTCCTGGGACTGTTATTCTTTTTCTCGCCGGTGGTCCTTTTTTCCTATCGGGCCAAACGTCCGGCATTGACCGGCTGGATCCTCTTTGGGATACTGTTCTTTTCCCGTGGGCTGGTTCCCTATCTGCCTACTCTGGGGCGCATGCTGGCTTCTGGGATTGCTACCGGGGCAGCTCTGACCCTTTTTCCTTTATTAATGACAACCCGGGAAGAAGGAGAACCCCGGCCCTATCCAGCTGCCTGGATCGGCGGTGGATTCGCCCTGGGGATGGGTTTATCTGTTCTCCTGCGGACGGCTAATTATGGCCTGGATTATTCCTTATTCCCGGCTGGGGGTTGGGTCGGTTGGCTCCTGGGCGTGGTTCTGGGATATACCCTCACTCGCCTGGAGTGGGGCGAAAGCGGAATTGTCCGGACCAAATCTGGACCGGTGACCCTGGCTGTGGTAGGGATCTTCCTGGTGGTTGGCTTGGCCTGGTTTGCCTTTTCCGCTCCAACGGTGATCTCACGCTGGACGGGTGGTGATTACAGGTGGATTGTCATCGCTGTCAGTGCCCTGTCCCTGGCCTGGGTCTTCCTTTCCAGCGCCAGGCCTGACTGGATCAGAAAGATCCCACCTGTCTGGCTGCTGATCTGGAACCTGACCTTTGCTTTAGCCCTGGGCTTGACCCTTTACACCCACCGGATACCATTCCCAGCTACGCCGGAATCCCCGGCCGTGGTGGATAACGGGCCAAACCTGATCCAGGTGCTGCCCCTGGCCGCTATGCTGCTGCTCTTTCCCGTGATTTACCTTGACCTGCATATATTCACCGCCCGGATCAGGCGAGCGGACCCCGGACCCCGCGACCTGGTTCCCGGTACCCTGCTGGGTAGCTTGATTCTGGTGATCATGGTCTTCTTTCACATCTTCAGCAATGTCTGGGGTTACGTGGAACCGGTCAGTCCCTGGTTTAGAAATAAGCTCTGGCTGCCCTACCTGTTGATGGCCGGTTTGGTTGTTATCCTTGTGGGATGGAAAGGATTAAAGGCTCGGGAGCAAATATCAAGACCACGGCGGGAGAGTTCGATAGGATTAATAGTTATCCTGCTTGCCGTATTCCTGGGCTCAGTGGGGAGCGTCTTTTATACCACCCAGATCGGGGATTTTGAACCCCGGGAAAATTCTCTTATGGTCATGACCTATAACATACAGGGAGCTAATGATGATTTTGGAGAGCGATCGGTAGAGGATCAGTTGGCGCTGATCCGCCAGGTTGGTCCGGATATCCTGGCTCTGCAGGAATCCGATACAGCCAGGGTATCTTTGAACAACAACGATTTTGTCCGCTATTTCGCAGGAAAATTGGGCTACTACTCTTATTATGGGCCGAGGACCACTACCGGCACCTATGGAACGGCGATCTTATCCAAGTTCCCGCTGCTGAATCCACGGACTGTATTTACCTACAGCGACAAAGATGAGATCGGCACCGCTGAGGCGGAGGTCGTTATCGGTGGAGAGACCTTCACGATCTACAATGTGCATCCTGACGGATCTGATGCTGCCATGATGGTCTTTGCCAGGTCACTTCTAGAACGATCGACGGGTAAATCGAACGTCATCTCCCTGGGGGATTACAACCTGAGGGATTATGAAGAGGCCTATTTGCTGATCGACGATATGTTTACCAATGCCTGGGTGAGCATTTATCCTTCTAAGATCAGCTCTGATGGAGTAGACATGTCTGGAGATAACCGGATCGACCATATTTTCTTCTCTCCGGAACTGGAGGCGCGGAATCCCGTTTATATTCTGCCCCCGGCGTCAGCCACGGACCATCCTGTCCACTGGGCGGAGATGCTCTGGGAGAAGTGATATGATGTACGTTGTCGATTTCAATGTCAGGAAGTGACATTACTACAGGGAACCAGATATTAAACATGAAACAAAATAAGAGGAAATTCGAAGATCCAACTGGTAGAGATTGGGTGATTGGCATCGGCTTGATCCTATTATTTCTGATTGTGATCGGGGTTGGTGGATTTATCTTGATCCCAGATCACTGGGGGTGGTGGCTGATATTGGTATTCGGAGGCACATTACTGCTTGCCTTCAATCAAAACAAGAACTATGGCTGCCGATGCAGGGATTGTCAGGGTGAATTTGAAATCGGTTTTCTAACTAACTTATTTGCCCCGCATGGTATCGATAAAGTAGGATCCTGGCTATGGGTTAAATGCCCAAGCTGTGGATCAAAGGGTAAAGTAACAGTCATCCGCAAGTGCTGATAGAATTTATCATGTGTATGATCCGGCAGGTGATCGTGGAGGTGGGCTTGTACTATGCCTGAGAGACTCAAAATATACCGTGCCTGGCTGGTGCATATCTACACAGCTACGGGTCTGATTGCCGCCTTTTTCTCCTTCCGGGCTTTGCTGAATGGGGACCCTCAAACTGTATTCCTGTGGCAGGGTTTGGCGCTTTTCATCGATGCCTCAGATGGTCCGCTTGCCCGGCGTTGGGAGGTTAGTCGCTGGACCCCCGCCTTTAATGGACGCAAACTGGATGATCTGGTGGACTACATCAATTACACGCTCATTCCGGTTGTGTTCGCCTATTATTTTGGGATTGTGAATGGCCCCTGGATGATGGTGCTGCCGGTGGTCCTGATGGCATCTGCCTATGGCTTTTCCCAGGAGGAAGCCAAAACGGATGACGGCTACTTTACAGGTTTCCCTTCATATTGGAATTTGATGGTCTTTTACCTTTTCCTGCTGGATCTTGCGCCCTGGATATCTGCAGGGATGCTGGTTGTATTTGCGGGCCTGGTATTCGTTCCTGTCAAATACCTCACCTGGAGATCGGAGGTATTACCGCGCCTTACCTTTATGCTCAGTATGATCTGGTTCCTGATCCTGGCGGGGTTGTTGTTGTGGTTTGAATCGGTGCCGCCCTGGGTAGTTTGGTGTTCGTTGTTTTATCCGGTCTATCATCTTGTGATGTCGTTTTATGTATCCATTCGGCCTATTGAGAAAAGAGGTCCCGCTGGATCTGATACTCCTGGATCAGCCTGAAAGACAGACCTGCTTGGAGGAGGTTTATTTTTGCCCTCCCTAGCAGCTATAAGGTAAGATTGATATGGAGGAAATGCGCCCTCCTGTGAAGATCGACCCCGCAGAGTTACTGGAGCTGGCCGACAAGCCAGTTTCTTATACTACTCGTTTGGAAAGTGGAAGAGCATGGAGATCAGTGACCGAATCCAACACAAGAAGATAAATGAGACCTGGGCAATCACTCGGCGAGTAATACTCTCGAATCGGGATCAATTGCCCGCCCTGTTTCAGGACTTAAAGGATACCATCCCAGCAGGACTTATTACCGGTCCGCCCTTCTGTATCATTCAGTTCATTTCCAGCATCAGGGATGGTTCCGATGCTGAACTCTGTTACCCGGTCCGGGAGAATATAGAGAAGTCCCGCCTTCTGCAGGAGATAGAAGTCCTCTCCTTGATCCATCAGGGACCAGTAGAGGAACTGGGAGAAAGCTACCAGGCGCTCTACGCCTGGGCGGCGGAGAAAGGGATCATTTCTGATGAGTTTTGCCTGGAAATCTATCTGGATTTGGAGGGAGCAGGGGAGGTAGCGATCCAGTTTGTGATCCACCCCTGGGACCAGCTGCTGGCCGAGCATATCAACAGAGTGCTGGGCAATGAGAAAGCCAGCCAGATCTCCCCGAAGAACGAAGGGCTGAAGCTTACATCGACAGTTCAGGAGCGCTTTGATTGGGTACGGGAGGCCGTGACCGGGCTGGAATCCGCGGTGGGAGAAAGGGAGTGTTATGAAATTCTTTCCAGTTGTGCCCATGTATTTCCCCCGGATCAGATCGCTAAGCTCCGGGAGGTCTTCCTGGCGGCAGAAGAACAAATCGGCGACAGGCTGGCAGCAGTTGATGCTGTGATCGATTTTATGGGGGAGGACCCCGGCTGGGGGGAGCGACCTCGCCGGGAGGGTAATATCATCTACTCCTCAAAAAATCCCCGCGACCCAGCTGGATATGAAAAGGCGGATACCTTGGAGGAGAAGAGGAAAGCCTACTGCTTCTGTCCCTTGATCCGGGATAAACTAGATCAGGGCATGCCGGCATCCTTCTGCTATTGCGGGGCAGGCTGGTACCGCCAGCAGTGGGAAGGCGCCATTGGTGAGCCGCTAGGCATCGAAATAATCAGCTCCCTGCTTACGGGAGGAGACCACTGCGAGTTTGCGATCCACCTTCCGATGGAACAGGTTCCCACAGCTAAATGAGCAGCTATCCCTGAGAGTACGGCCATGACCTGAACACTGAACACTGAACACTGAATACATTTGGCAGGTGTGGTCAGATGGGTTGAATATTGAAGAAGAGGACTAATCTAGACCCCGGATAGTTTATGTGTGAACTGCTTGGACTAAATTTCAAATATCCTGTGACTGCGGCTTTCTCTTTCCGGGGTTTCCGGCATCGGAGTGAAAAGAACGCCCATGGTTGGGGCCTGGCCCGGTATGAGGGGCAGGCCTGCCAGATTTTCAAAGAAGCGATCAAGGCTGAGGACAGCCGCTTGGCGGAATTCATTCGCGATTATGAATCCTATCAGAGCCAGATCTTCATCGGTCATGTCCGGGACGCCAGCCTAGGCGCCCATACCCTGGCAAATACCCATCCCTTTGTGCGGGTCTTTCGTGGGAGAGAGATTATCCTGGCTCACAATGGCACTTTGAAGGTCCCGGCCATGGCGGATGATCAACTGCTTTTCAGCAAGGTGGGAGAGACCGATTCAGAAGGGATCCTCTGCGCCTTGTTGACAGAGCTGGAGCAGGATAATATCCCCTTCGATGATTATTCGCGGGTGGAAGGGATCCTGGTCAGGTATAACCAGGGCGGTACAATGAACCTGCTTTTTTCAGATGGGGAGCGGCTATTTTGTTATAAGGACAAAACAGGTCACAATGGTCTTCAACTTGTGGAAAGGGCTGCCCCGTTCCACCCGGTCAGCTTGAAGGATGAGGATTGGCAGGTGGATTTCCAGGAAGAAAAGGAACCTGACCAGCACGGTTTTGTGATCGCTTCCCATCCCCTGACGGAAAATGAGACCTGGATCGATCTTGAGAAAGGTAGTTTGATCGTACTCATGGAAGGCCGGATCGTTTATGGCGGGCCAAAGGCTTGAAACCAAGTAGGACCTGTAGTAGATTCGAGGATTAACGATGGATCCATATATTCTGGAATTGGAAAAATGGCGCAGAGCAGCTGATGAGAGCCTCAGGAAAGAGAACAGCTGGTTGTCCCTGGCAGGCTTGTTCTGGTTGGAAGATGGTCAAAACAGTTTTGGAACGGATATATCGAACAAGATTGTTTTTCCCCTTGGATCCGGAGCTGCCAGAATGGGAGTTCTTGACCTGGTAGACGGCCAGGTAACCTTGAGAGCAGAGGAAAATGTTGATCTCCGGGTAGATGGAGAGATCATCAAGGAAGTGATCCTCAAACCAGATACCTCAGGGGATCCTACGGAGATCAAATGGGAGGATCGGACTATTATTTTGATCGAGCGGGAAGATGGCTATGGCATACGTTTGTGGGATAGCCAGCGTCGTGAAAGGGTCAATTTTCCGGGGAGAGTATGGTTCCCGATTGACGAGAATTATGTGGTGAAAGGGAGCTACGGACCATTTGAGAAAGCTCTTGACCTGGTAATGGGGCGAAAGAATGGATCGGATTTTCAGGATCAGGCTCAGGGACAGATCAACTTCCAGCTGGAAGACCAAGAATTATCCCTGGTAGCGTTCGCTCAGGAAGATGGATCGCTGTTCACATTATTCCATGACCTGTCGAACGGGAATGAGACTTATCCTGCGGGTCGCTACCTGCAAGTTGATCCTCCGAAAGGAGAGTCTTTGGAGATTGATTTTAATCGGGCATATAACCCGCCTTGCGCATTTACAGATTACGCTACTTGTCCATTGCCACCGATTCAGAACAGACTGCCAGTAGCGATCCGGGCAGGAGAAAGAATCGATTCCAAGTGATCAATGGGTTATTACTGTGGATCCATCTGGATTCTGATGTTTGAACTTTTTTATCATGAGATCTGTCCATGACTTACCCTCAACCCGGGAAGAAAACCATGAAAAGAATTTCCTTGATTTTGCTCAGCCTGATTTTCCTGGTCGCAGCAAGCGGGTGTGCCGATATTGGGAAAGAGGGTCCCCCTGGGGAACGGGCTACTGAATTTACCGCAGCGGTTGAAAAGAAATGCGGAGATGGCATTTGTGATGGGCCGGAGACAGCTGAGAACTGTCCGGCGGACTGCAAGTCTCTTCTGGAACCAACAGCCCCAGCACCCCCATTGCTAGAAGATTCATCAGCAGATGCACCTCCTTTATACTTTTTTTATGCAATTCATGTCCATGGATCGAAGGAATTTCTGCCCTATGCGGATCCTGGCCAGACCGCGATCGATCCGGTTGCGGCAGAGAACATCCTGGCTGCCATCGAGGGCATCGCTGCTGTACTTGATAAATATGGAGCTAAAGCCACCTGGGAGTTCATGGCTCCCACGGTGAAGGGGTTGGTAGAATACCAGGGCGGCCCAGCGATTTTTGAAAGATTACTGGACAATGGTCACGAGATCGGGGTCCACGGCCACCAGATGGACGCGGTCCCACAGGCGGTAGAAGCCTTGAGAGAGTATGCCGGAATAGATCCGGTCACATCCTCAGGGTTTATCACCCAGGTGCCTGTGACCGGTGAGGCCCAGGCCCTGAGCGCCATGTCCTTGGTAATGCGCATGACGGCAGATAATGGGCTTTCTGTGGGCACGGTCAACTTCAACCCCGGGGGCGAGATGAACACCATCAGCAGAGCCTGTAATGATCAGTTGGGAACTGGCAATGATATGTTTGGAGAGACTGGCAACCTGATTTTCCCCTGGCGCCCGGATTACCTTAATGAGGACATCTGCAGCGACCTGCCTGGCGGAAACATAACCCTTATTGATCATGTCCCTTTGACAAGTTTTATCCTGCCAGGGGAAGATGGACCGCCGGATGTTCTGGGCAACCAGCATTTCGATCAGTTGCAAGGCTATTTTGATAACGCTATTGGATATATGGTGGAGAATCAGCCGGAACGAACGGCTGCTTGGGGTTTTGTTACACACATAATAGAATATGCCTGGGGATCCCAAGGAGAAAGCCCTCCAGAGGATTCCGCTCTAGCAGCCCTGGATGAATTCTTGTCCCATGTAAATACCTACAAGGAGAAGGGGCTGGTGATCTATGCTACAGCGAGTGAGATTGCAGAACAGGTGCCTTGATGGTGTATCAATTATCGGATATATTTTCTATTCTACTGAATTATGTTTACTGGTATAGGAGGGTGAATTGATGGAGATCAACCTCTCGAGAATAAAAAAAGCTCAAAATTTGATGCGCGAGCAGGGCATGATCGGATTGATGATCATGAACCGGGATGATTACCGCTATTTTTTCGGGGATATTAGGGTCCAGCCCCGGGCGATCATCCCGGCATTTGGTGACCCGGTCTTCATCTGTTTTAAGGCTGAGGAGCAGGAGATCAGATCTGCCCTGGGTGACCAGCAGGTGAAGGTGTTTGGACATGTGGGTGAGCAGATGGCCAATGTTTCCAAAACATTCCGTACCCTGGCTGCCGAGTTTCCGGAGCAGTTCGAGATCAGTGATGGGAAATCTCTGAAAGTAGGCATGCAGATGTGGTTCGGGACACCTGCTTTTCTGGTGGACCTGTTCAGGAAATTAAATCCCCAGGTGGAGTTGGTACCATCCGATCCGGTGATGGACGATCTGCGTATGATCAAGGATGAGGGTGAGTTTGAGTTGCTCCGGAAGGCCCAGGAAATAGCCGGATTGGGCATGGACCGCTTACGGGAAATGTTAAAGCCTGGACTGACGGGACAGGAGATTGCTACCGAAGTCCTCTATACGATGATGAAAGCTGGCGCGTCTGGTACAAGCACACCCCTGCATATCAACACCGGTATCCGCAGCTGCTGGATCCACGGGGATATTACCGATGAGCCCATTTGTGAGGGGGATCTGGTGGTTGCTGATCTCACACCAATGTACATGGGTTATTGCGCGAATCTGGCCCGGACCTTTATTGTCGGAAAACCCGACGAAAGGCAGCAGTTGCTGATCGATACTTACCTGGAGATCATCCCGGCTGTAAGGGAAGCCCTCAAGCCCGGTGTCACCGTAGGGCGGCTGGACAGGATTGCCGGGGAGATCTGCTCCAGGTATGGCCTGGAGGATAACCATTTAAGAGGCATCTCCCATGGGATTGGATTGCGTTTTGAGGAAACTCCCGCGCCTACCATTCTCCCGCATCATGGTACGATCAAGCTGCTCGAGAATATGGTTATGACGATTGGCCATACTATCCTGGCCATTCCCGGGTTCGGCGGTGTTCGCTTTGAGGATCTTTACCGGGTCGGTCCAAAGGGTGGGGAGATCCTGGTTGATTACCCGCTGGATTACTTAATCTAAAAGGCAAGGAGACAGATATGGCAGACACAGCACCTAAGACTTTTATTGGGAGATTTCTTCAACTGGAAGCCTCAGGCGGGATACTTCTGATGATTGCTGCCGTGATAGCTCTGATTTTAGCCAATACACCTCTGCAGCCATATTATGCCCTTTTAATAGATACACCTGTTGAGATCCGGGTGGGATCCTTTGAGATCGCCAAACCACTACTGCTGTGGATCAATGACGGTTTGATGGCGATATTCTTTTTCCTGGTAGGGTTGGAGTTGAAGAGGGAATTGTTAGAAGGGGAGCTGTCCGAAAGATCGAAGATTATCTTACCTGCTGTTGGAGCTGTAGGGGGTATGGCTGTACCAGCTTTGATATATATCCTTTTCAATGCAGGAGACCCGATCGCGATGAAGGGCTGGGCGATTCCTGCGGCAACGGATATAGCCTTTGCTCTAGGAATCCTTTCCCTGCTGGGTTCGAAAGTACCACGGAGCATCAAAGTGTTCCTAACCTCTCTGGCTATCTTTGATGATATTGGAGCGATCTTGATCATAGCGATTTTTTATACGGAAAAGATTGCCTTAGGGGCGCTGTTGGTTGTTGCTCTCTGTATCGCGGTTTTATTCTATATAAATAGCCGCAGGGTAGAGTCTCGGACAACATATATTCTTATTGGCGTGGTGATGTGGGTGGCGATGATCAAGTCCGGGGTTCATGCGACATTGACGGGAGTGATTCTGGCTATGTTCATCCCCATGCGTTCCTGGGTTGAGGAGGGATATTCACCCCTGCGAAATATCGAACACGACCTTCACGCTGCTGTGGCCTATATCATCCTGCCCCTGTTCGCATTTGCCAATGCAGGCATAGTGGTTACTGGCATAGGCCTTGAGGATATGCTAAACGGCGTTCCCCTTGGGATTGGAATGGGCCTCTTTTTTGGAAAACAGCTGGGCATATTTGGCCTGGTCTGGTTGGCAGTAACCCTGAAATTGACCCGGCTACCAGAGGATATCTCTTGGGGGTCACTCTACGGTGCAGCCGCACTCTGCGGTGTGGGTTTTACAATGAGCCTGTTTATAGGTTCACTGGCTTTCGAGGAAACAGGGATCAATCTTCTCTTCGATGAGCGCTTGGGTATCATCATGGGTTCGCTTGCCTCTGGATTACTGGGCTATGTTATTCTAAGGAAAAGTCTGCTGAGACCAGGAATAACAACAATAAGTGATGGATGAGCTAGGCAATGCAGGTTTGCATGCTGCAAGCAGAATCCGGTATACAGATGGTTGTTTCCTCTCGCAGGTAATCTTAAGGAGATGCCATGGATGCCAATCCTACAGATCAAGGCTGGCTTCGACACGCATTTGCAGTTGCCCTTAAAGCCCGAGAAAATGGTAATCATCCCTTCGGGGCGGTTTTAGTTGGTCCCCAGAATGAACTTCTTATGGAAGCTGAGAATAACGTTATCACTGGAGATGATGTTACCGGCCATGCTGAAATCAACCTGGTCAGAATGGCTTCCGCCGATTATGATTCCAGGTCACTGTCCCTCTGTACACTCTATTCCAGCACTGAACCCTGCCCTATGTGTGCCGGCGCGATATTCTGGAGCGGAATCGGCCGAGTGGTTTATGGAGTCAGCGAGGCAGGGTTGTACCACTTTGTTGGAGTAGATTCAGATGAGGTATTACAGCTTGCCTGCCGCGAGGTTTTGGCTCATGGCGCCCGGTCTGTGGAAGTGATCGGCCCGTTGCTGGAAGAGGAAGGGCTTAAGGTCCATCAGGGATTTTGGGGCCTTGAAAGCAGTGAATGAAAATCAGTAAACAGACAAGTGATTAATCCTGTTATTTAATTGATCCCGATATTGCCACCTGGAGATGAGCGACCTATGTTCACAAGAGCCCTGGTCAGAACCCCCTCTAAAAGCCTGGAAGCAGGACTCACCAGCGCGAATCTTGGAGTCCCGGATTACCACAAAGCCCTTGCCCAGCACGAGGTGTATTGCGAGACTCTGATTTCTTGCGGGTTGGACGTGGACGTGCTGCCTCCCTTGGAGGATTTCCCGGACGCTTGTTTTATCGAGGATGTGGCCCTGCTGACACCGCATTGCGCTGTGATCACCCGCCCCGGAGTTCCGTCGCGGCTGGGTGAGATCTCTGGTTTGGACCAGATCCTGCGTCAATACTACACTGATATTGAACAGATCCAGGCCCCCGGAACGATAGAGGGTGGTGATATCCTCATGATCGGGTCGCATTTCTATATCGGCATCTCGGACAGGACGAATTGGATGGGTGCAAAAGAGATGATCGGTATCCTGTCCAAATATGAAATGACTGGCTCTACACTGCCGTTGAGGGAAAGCCTGCACCTCAAGACAGGGATTGCTTATCTGGAAGATAATCGGCTTGTTGCCTGTGGGGAAATGCTTACCAGGAATGAATTTTCTGGATTCCACATCCTGCCTGTTCCTCAAGAGGAGAGTTACGCTGCCAATTGCATCTGGGTCAATGGCTCAGTGCTGGTTCCTGCCGACCATCCCAGGACATCAGCGATCATTCGCGATGCTGGTTATTCAGTCGTTGAGGTGGATGTCTCCGAATTCCAGAAACTGGATGGGGGATTAAGCTGCCTCTCGCTGCGTTTCTAGAAGGTCTGCGAGTTTATCCAGGAGGTGGAAATGCCTTCAGAAAAAGCCGAGAAGAGAGTTTATATTGGAGCCTACGGCTTCTGCCGGGATCCAAAAGGCTGCTTGCTCCTGGCCCGCCTGTCAGATTCCGAGGTTGTAGATGCTGGAGGATGGACGCTTCCCGGCGGTGGCGTTCAGTGGGGAGAGCATCCCGATCAGGCTGTCAGGAGAGAGATGGAGGAGGAAACTGGGCTGACGAACCTGGAGATTCGCGAAATCTTGAAGATATACTCCCAGACTTACAACCACAATCCAGAGAAATCCCTGCCACACCTCCATCATGTTGGAATCATCTATTTTGTAGAAACCTCAACATATCAAGTGAAGGTTGAATCCGGGGGAACCACTGATCTCTGCCAATGGGTGGACGAGAACCAGGCCCGAGCCCTACAGCTTACAACGCTAGGAGAGTTTGGGGTCAATCTCGCCTGGCCTAAGTGAATCCTTTGATCTGGAAACAGATCCACGAATACAGTATTCGATGATTGTCCCTTAATAAGTGAATACATTTCATCGCTGATGAACCCGGATACCAAATAACAGAATTCTTAACTCATTTCAGGGTCCTGATTAGAAATCTGCACTATAATTTGTATCTGGTGATCTGTACCACCACCGATGAGGGTAAACATGGATCAAAAAATAGAAGAGCAGCTGGATAGCCAAGACCCCCGAGAAAGAGCGGAGGCAATTAAGGCACTGGCCTATTCTGGGAAAGAAGAGAATATGGTTATCCTAAAGGACATCCATGAATTTGATTCCGATCCAACGATCAGGGAATATGCCCGCAGAGCTGCTCTGCACCTTTTTCACAATCTTCAAGAACCTGAGGACAAATCAACTCAACCAGTCCCGCAGGAATCCTTTACACCGCAGACGGCTGAATTGACATCTGTAACTCTTGATACCACACCCAGAAAGAAGGACAAAGAAGCTGTATCCAGGCCTGACCGGGAAAAAGCCGATAAGCTGATCCAGCGCGCTTTTACCCTGTATTCGACAAACCAGGAAAAAAAGGCTGTCAAGTTCTTTGTCAAAGCCCTGGAGATCAATCCCGGTCTCGAAAAACAAACCTTTGCGGGGAACCTGGCCATGGAGTTAACAGGATTGCCTTTGGAGACCGCATTTGCATCACTCCACGGTCCGAAAGCGAAGAGAGAACTGTTGGAGTCCGCTGTAGAACCGGATATAGAAAAGAAAGCCAAGCCAATCCGCCCCCTTTCGGTCATCGCTCTGATTTTGGCTATAGCGGCGTTGGGAGTGGTTGTCTGGTATTTTATTCTATAAATGACTTCTGACTGATTTCAGTAATGACCGCCAATTGGCTTAACAACGACCGCAAGTTAGCCGGGCCTGATTTCTCCCCACAGAATAATCATCGGATATCTGTTAGTTCAGGCGCTCAGTATTTTTAGCGCCTTCTCCAGCCTTTTAAGCACCACGTCACGCCCCAGAATAGGGATGATGTCAAAAATGGGTGGGCTGACTTTTTGCCCTGTTAATGCTTCCCGCAGCAAGCCAAAGATCTGGCCTGCTTTGATGTCCATCTGGCTGGCGAGATTTCGCAGGGCTGTTTCCGCACTCTCCTGATTTATTTCTTCCAATCCCTGGAAGATTTCCAGTATGCCGCTGGCAGCTCTGGATGCCTGATCAGCCCTGAATTTATCAGTCACAACCCGCTCCAGGACCAGCTCCACTTCATCCCGGAAGAAGAACCCGCCCATATCAACTACTTCGGTGAGTTTCCTTGTGCGGGTTTGTAATGCGGCAGCCACAGGGATCAGGGTCCCATCTTTGACATCCAGCCCGGCTTTCTGGAACCAGGGCTTGATGCGTAAAGCGAAATCTTCCACTTCCAGTTCCCGGATATGCATACCGTTAAAATGGTCAAGTTTGCTGAAATTGATGGCTGCCGGAGAGGGATTGAGCTTTTCGAGGCTGAATTTCTCAACCAGGTCTTCCAGGGTGAAGAATTCAGTCTTATCGTCGTAGCTCCAACCCATAAGAGCGATCCAATTGGTCACCGCTTCAGGGATATAGCCCAGTTCCTCCATATCCTTGATAAAGATCGGATACCCTTGCTCGAGTGCCAGTTCTGTATCCCTTTTGCTCATTTTGCCCTTCCCCTCGGGATTCAGCAGCACCGATAGATGGACCCAGATCGGCTCTTCCCATTTCATCGCCCTGTAGATCAGAACGTGGATCGGAAAAGTTGGCAGCCATTCAGAGCCCCGAAATACATGGGTGATGCCCATCAGGTGGTCATCAGCTATGGCAGCCAGGTGGTAGACTGCCACTCCGGTTGATTTGATCAGAATGGTGTCATCCAGGGTGCTGTTTTCTACCGTGATCTCGCCGCGCAGGGCATCCACGGCCGTAGTGGCACCTTCCCGGGGAGATTTAAAACGGATCACATGGGGTTCGTCACTGGCAGCTCGTTGGGCTGCTTCTTTTTTGTCGAGTGCTCTGCAGGTCCCGTCGTAATGAGGGGTTTGGTTCTTTTTCTGCTGGCTCTCCCGCACCTCGCTCAGCCTTTCCGGTGAGCAAAAACAATAATACGCCTGATCTCTTTCAATCAGCTTTAGAGCGATCTCCCGGTAGATCTGGACCCGCTGGGACTGTCGGTAAGGGGCAGAGGGACCACCACGATCCGGATCTTCATCAGGCTGGATGCCCAACCATTCCAGCGAGTCAGTGATATCCTGCTCGGCAGTGTCTTGAAAACGCTTCTGGTCCGTATCTTCGATGCGCAGGATAAAAGTTCCCCCTGTTTGTCTGGCAAGCAGGTAGTCATACAAAGCTGTCCTGGCACTGCCGATATGCAGGAAACCAGTGGGGGAAGGGGCGAAACGAACCCGAGCAGGTGATCTCATAATTGTCATATTTCTTATCCAGATTGAGATTAGAATTCAAGGTCCTTGTGGCGTAAAACGACGCTCTCCACCAGGCCGATGGCAATGAACAGGGTCATCAATGAAGAGCCTCCATAACTGACAAAGGGCAGGGTTAATCCGGTTACGGGAAGCAGATTGAGATTCATTCCCACGTTGACTATGGTCTGAAAGGTGATCAGGGTTGCTGCGCCGTAAGCGATCAAGGCGCCGAATGTGTCGCTGGAAATGCGGGCAGCCCGCAGGCAGCGGGCAATGATAAATGCCAGGGTGGCTATCACCATCAGGGCACCCATCAATCCGAACTCCTCTGATAGGGCAGAAAATATAAAATCGGAATGGCGCACTTTCAAGAACCGCAGCTGGACCTGGGAGCCGCTCCCGTATCCCTGGCCGAACCAACCTCCGTCACCTATGCTGATCAGCGCCTGCTGAACATTATAGATCGCACCGTAGCTGGCTCCTTCTCCCGGAAAGAGGAAATTGATGATGCGCTCCAGCTGATAGGGTTTGATCAAAGTTTCTGTGTTGGCAGGATCATAATTCAACAGCAGCAGGGGTAGCCCGATAGCCAGAACAACAGCCCCGGCACCTCCAGCGATCAAGAGCATTTTCAAGTCCAACCCGGCGGCCCATAATAGGGCAAACCATAAGACCAGGATGACGATCGAAGTGCTCAAGTCTGGCTGGAGGATGATCCAACCTACAATGCTCATTGTAATAATAAGGCTCCGAACAACCACCCAGGGTTTCTTGATGTTGTCAATCTGTTGAGAAAAAAAATTTCCCAGGATGAGGATGATAGTGATCTTAGCGAACTCCGAGGGTTGGACCAGGATCGGGCCGACCGTAAACCAGCGTGAGGAACCGAACAGGGCGCCACCTACCAGGAAGAGGACTGCCAGGGCGCCAAAAGTACCCAGGAAGAGGATTGAGCTTAGCGCGCCCCAGTAGCGATAATCGATCATGGACGTGATACCAAGGATCACAAAACCGATTCCCGCGAAGATGATCTGTTTTGTGACAGTGTTAGCCTCGACCAGCTCGATATTCCCCGCTATGGCGGAATTGATCATGGTCACACCAAAAATAGTCAGAAAGGCCACGGCGCCAAGCAGCCAGAAATCGAAGTGGCGCCAGGAGATTGTAGGCATAGATTAATATTTACGGCTGATAGGTCCAGCTATAGGTATGTCAGCGATCAGGCGCTGCTGGCGTCCTTCCTGCGTAATATTGATTTCCATATGGTCCGCATCGATCTGGATATAGCGGGACAGGACATCCAGCAGGTCATCCTTTAGATTTTCCATGGCAGCCCCGGATAAACTTGTCCGATCATTGATCAACACCAGCCGCAAGCGATCTTTGGCTTTGTCTGCGCTGCTTGGTTGTTTCGAAAAGATTTTTTGAAGGAAGTTATCCATGATGTCAATCTCCTGATCCGAATACGCTGGATATCCGGTTGAAAAAACCGCTGCCTTTGTCCAGGTCCATCAAGGGCACTTCCTCACCAAGGATCCGTTTGGCGATATTCCTGTAAGCTTGACCAGCCAAACTTTTTCCATCCAGGGCAATGGGGATTCCCTTGTTCGTGCTTATGATCACGTTCTTATCTTCAGGTACGATGCCTATAAGTTGTATGGCAAGTAAATCAACCACATCGTCAGAAGAAAGCATATTATTCTGGCGAACCATCTCGGGGTTGAGGCGGTTGATCAACAGCTTGGGTGTGCCTTTTTCTTCGGCTTCAACAATACCGATAATGCGGTCCGCATCTCTGACAGCTGATACTTCTGGATTTGTGACCACAATGACCTGGTCAGCCGGGGCGATGGCATTTTTGAAACCCCGCTCGATTCCAGCAGGGGAGTCGATCAGGATCCAGTCCAGGTCCGGGCGCAGTTCGTCACAGATCCGGATCATATCTGATGGGGAAACGGCAGTTTTGTCGCGGGTCTGGGCGGAGGGTATCAGGTACAGATCAGGAATATGTTTATCCTTGATCATGGCCTGGCTGAGGCGGCATCGTCCTTCCACCGCATCCACCAGGTCGTACACGATCCTGTTTTCCAATCCCATAACCACATCCAAGTTCCGCAGCCCAATATCCGCGTCTATACAGGCAACCCGCTGGCCGCTATTGGCCAGAGCGGCGCCGATATTGGCTGTGGCGGTCGTTTTGCCAACGCCGCCCTTTCCTGAAGTGATGGTAATGACTATTGCGCTCATAAATAGGTTCCTATCTATCGATTATGCTCCTGCCTTCCAGTCCCGGGCGGTTACCTGATCCCCATCCAGAAAAGCGATCTCTGGTTTCGGTTTCCCCTTGCGGGGAGGTGATACGCTGATTTTGTCAGCGATGCGCAGTTGTGTGGGAGATAGATCCAGGGCACAGACCACGGCTTCTTCATCTCCACCGGCACCGGCATGAACTACTCCCAGCAACCTCCCCCAGACGATAATATTGCCCCCGGCGATCAGTTCAGCGCCGGGATTGACATCCCCCAGCACCACAATATGCCCAGAATGACTCACTTTGTGACCGGAGCGCAGTGTACGTTCAAGATAAACAGCTTCTTCCCCATCCAATGAGGAGTCGATCGAGGATGTTTCAACCTGATGGGAGGACTGGTCGATCTTGATCTCAAATCCCAAATCCTGGGAAGCCCTTTCAGTCACCAGCGATGAGCTCAAAATAGCCTTGAGTTTGATCTCATAGTCGTCAAGCTCCCCTCGTAAATGGGAAAGCTGGGGAGATTTCAGGGATCGTTCACCGACATCCAGGACCAGTTTCGCTCCCTTGAAGAATGCCTGGTTGGCATCGATATGAGAGATCAACTCTCTGACTTTCTGCTCCCACTCCCCATCTTTTATCTCGATCAGAAGGCCATTTTTAATGCCTTTGACCTCGATTTTCCCATCTTCCATAAGGTATTCTCCAACATTTAAAAGCAGTGAAATAGCCTTTAAATGATCCCTAAAATTATAGCATGAGAACTCAGTGAAGACTTGCCCGGCTGTCGATGGTCTTGAGTTCGAAGTAGGCTTCAATGGTACGGCGGACAATCGGTCCGGCCACGCTGGCGCCTTCACCGCCGTTATAGGCGAAAGCGATCACGGCGATTTCAGGATTGTCATAAGGGGCGTAGGCGACTGTCCAGGCATGGGAGGGCCAGCTGCCGGGGATGCAGAGGCCTTTTTCATTGGCAAAGGTGTCACAATACTCAGCTGTGCCCGTTTTTCCTGCCGCAGCTATGCTGGTATTTTCAAAGGTTTCTTCGAGGGTACCCTGGGTTACTGCGGCCCGCATACCTTCCTGGATCTTAGCGACTACCCAGGGTTCTACAGTAGTAGTCTCACCTGTCAGCTTGGCTTCACAGCCGCCTGCGCTGGTGGGGTTGGAGTAGATTTCAATTACGGGGTCGGTTGTGATATCCCATTTCATCACCGGCTCAAAAGGCACGATCACTTCGCCTTCCGCATTGGTGATCGTTTCGATGAGCGTGGGCTGCATCAGTTTGCCATCGTTGGCGATCGTGGCAGCAGAGATCAGAATTTGGAGTGGTGTTGCGGTTACAAAACCCTGGCCAACACTGGTGATGTAGGTATCTCCCGTAGACCAGTTCTCCCCGTGGGCAATGCGTTTCCATTTAGGATCTGGAATGATGCCGTCTGCTTCATCCGGTACCTCGACACCCAGGAAGTCACCATATCCCAATGCCCGGGCGTAAGTACCCAGACGGCAAATGCCCAGGCCTTCCGGAACTTCTCCTGGAATTCCTGTGCCCAGTTCCTCAGCATCGCCGCCGCCAAGCTGATAGAAATAAACATTACTGGAATTGGAGATACCCCCAATGAAGTCCAGCTCTCCAAAACCAAACTCATTCCAGTCCACATAGGTTTTGCTATTACCGGGATCGTTGGGAGTATATTTATTGGCCAGCTGGATTTCGGGAGGTGTGGTGATGACCTGGTCTGGAGTAACGATACCCTCGTTGAGAGCTCCCAGGGCCGTGGTGAGTTTGAATACTGAGCCTGCGGGCAGCTCGGCACCAGCCGCCAGGTTGAGCAGGGGATTGCGGACATCTGCGTTGAGCTGCTCATAATAATATGCAGGTATGATCCTGGCCATGCGGTTGTTCTCATAGGTAGGGTAGGACACCATGGCCAGGATTTCCCCTGTCCGGGGGTTGATGGCTATGACTGCCCCACTGGTAATGCGCAGCTCCCCAAAATAGGCGTTCCAGTCCCCTAATTCATCCAGGAGAATGGCTTCAGCAGCTAGCTGCAGGCGGGTATCCAGGGTGGTGTAAATATTCTGGCCCGGCAGGGAGGGGATCACCGGTACTGCATCGCGTATGATCTGCCCACCGACATCTACCTCAACCAGGCGTTTGCCTGGTTTTCCGGACAGAATGGATTCAAAATACCGCTCCAATCCGGCGTATCCGATCTTGTCGCGATTGGTCACAAATCCCCTCTCGGAATAATAGCCCTCCTCTATGCTGGATATAGGACCCAGGAAGCCGATAATACTTGCAGTCAAGGATCCGGTCGGATAATCCCGAACCGTTTCAATTTCCAGGGATAAGCCAGGCCAGTCCATGGTTTTTTCCTGGATGATCCTGGCCTGGTCCTCCGGGATATTGCAGGCGATCTTAACATCCAGGTAAGGGGCGCTTTGTTCACCGTATTCAACGATCTGGCTGATACCGTGATCAGAAACACAAGGCACAAAAGGGTTTTCCGGACTGATCTCACTCCGAGAAATAGGAACATCTATGTATTCCGACAGGGAGCGGATGATATTCTGGATCGATCCTTCATCATCAGGCAGATCAGCGGCCTTCACTACTACATTGTAGGAAGCGACATTGCGGGCGAGGACGATGCCATTGCGGTCGAAGATGACACCCCGGGTGGGAGCAAGGCTGATCTGCCGGAGACGGTTTTCAAGAGCTTGAGCAATATAAATCTCTCCGTTGAGGATCTGGATCGTAAATAGCCTGAATAGGAAGACAAGAAAAACCACGCCGACTATACCTGCAAAGGAAAGGATCCGGCCCGTAGTAATTTTATTATGAGAAGAAACTGGCGAATTAAACATTTTGTTCCTGTGGGGTGAGCTGGTCAAGCACATCCCTGGTGAGAACGAATATGGGCAGGGATAACATAAAATTGAGAATGATACTGGGCAACGTGATCACCCTTAGAACAGTGATTAAATCCAGGTTGGCGCCCTGTAGAAATAAGGCCATATAGGATAATCCGTGGGAAATGAAGGTCCCAACCAGCACCACCAATAACTGCATCAGGAAAGTATAACGCCAGATCCTCTTCCGCAGGGCCAGTCCCAACGCAGTTGCTAACAAGTAGCTGGCTGTATAGATGCCGAAGGGAAGCCCGGATATAGAATCGATCAACAGGCCTCCGATTATACTCCACTGCCAGGTTATCTTGACCCTTTTTTCCAGTGAAATCCCTGCCAGAAGGACCAGCATTAGATCGGCCACACCTTGATTTAAGGGCAGGCGACTTACGACTGCAGATTGCAGAATGGAAATAAAAGCCAGGATGGGGATGCTCAGTATCACAGACATAAGGGATTGGGTTGTGTTTAAGGTGTGCCGGCTTCCGGTAGCAGAGGGCTGAAATCCACTGGCTCGAAATTAGTGATAACCAGCACTATCGATAAATCAGTAAAATCAGTCACCGGTTGCACCGAGGCGGACTGGAAGAGGGCATTTTCTCTACTGCGGACGCTAGTAATCTGGCCGACGATGATATTGGCCGGGAAGTTACCTCCCAGTCCTGAGGTCAGGATCAGATTTCCGGGATTTACATCTGCATCCTGGGGGATCTGTTCGATAGTGATGTCTCCGGTGATTGAACCAGTCAAGACGGCAGCGGACCGAGAAGGTTCCACCCTGACGTTGATGCGTGTGATCGGATCTGTGATTAGGCTTACCTTGGCTGCACCAGCTGTCACCTGGACTATCCTTCCTGCCAATCCATTTTGAGTGACGACTGGCATACCCCTGCGCAGTCCATCATCCGCCCCTCGATTGATGATGATGTAGTTCAGGAAAGGGCTGGGATCCCTGCCGATGATCGAAGCGCCAATATATTGATGTTCTGGGTTGGCACGGGCAAATTCGAGGAGTGCGGAAAGGATCTTGAATTCAACCAGCTGTTGCTGCAGCTCCACGATCTGGGCTTGCATGCGGGCGTTTTCGGCTTCCAGTGCAGTGTTCTGCTGGCGGATCGTCTGGATATCCTGTGATGCAGAAAGGAAGTTTTCCATATTCTCATACTGGCGGGATACCCAGCTCTGGACGGCGTTCATGGGAGTAGATACCCAGCGGGAAAGGCTCGTGAAAGTCCCGCTAAGTGCCAAGACCAGGATGCCGATGGCTGCCAGGCTGATTGCGATAATGCGTAAGGACTGCGGAAAACGATTATTCATAAAAAGAGGGGGTTTGATCTGCCGTATCCCGTTTGAGTGAGATCATGCTGAACCAGGAATGGTGGCGGATACGGCTGGATGTGTGCTGTTAGTGGATTATTCCCTTGGGGCGCTTTTGCGCTCCAGGCCGACAAACAAGCCCTTCCATTTGTCGATATCTTCCAGGGCGACGCCTGCACCCCGGGCAACACAGCTGATAGGGTCTTCCGCTAGCCAGGCGTTGATCTGGAGTTCCTCGGTCAACCGCTGATCCAATCCCTGGAGCAGTGATCCACCCCCCGCGAGACAGACTCCATTGTCCATTAGATCGGAAAGGATTTCCGGTGGAGTTTCATCCAACGCATCCCGGATCGTGTCAATGATCGTCTGGACAGAATCAGAGATAGCGTCCCGGAGTTCAATGGAAGAGATCTCAATAGAATCTGGAAGTCCGGTCACCAGGTTCCTGCCCCGCAGGGTCATGGTTTTTTCTTCAGGGAGGGGGAAAGCAGAACCTATAGTGATCTTGGCTTCCTCGGCCAATCTCTGGCCAATGAGGATGTTGTATTTGTTGCGAATATACTGGATGATATCTTCATCCAGTTCATCACCTGCAACGCGCAGGGAGCGAGAAGAAACCACTCCGCCCATAGTCATGATTGCGACCTCAGAAGTACCGCCGCCGATATCAACGATCATATTGCCGCCAACATCGTCGATAGGCAGGCCGGCGCCCAGGGCAGCCGCGACGGGCTCTTCGATCAAATAGGTCTTTCTGGACCCGGCGGCCATAGCTGCGTCATAAACCGCCCGTTTTTCAACCTCGGTTACACCGGCGGGGATGCCGATAACTACCCGCGGTCGAGGGACCGGGACGATGCTCTGCTGATGGGCCCGGGCAATAAAGTACTCCAGCATGGCCTGGGTGATCTCAAATTCAGAGATCACGCCGTCTCGCAATGGGCGGATGGTAATGATATCTGCCGGTGTCCGACCGATCATTTCCTTTGCCGCTGCCCCGATGGCAATCGGCTCGCGGGTCCGTTTGTTGATCGCTACCCAGGATGGTTCATGGATGACGATGCCCTTGCCCTTGACGTGAACCAGCGTATTTGCAGTACCTAGATCTATGCCGATATCGAGTGAGAAATATCCCAACAACCAATCGAAGGGAGAAAATGCCACTGCCTACTCCTTTTTTCTAACAGCTAGATTATACCAGCTTTGAGGAGGTCTGTACTCATCTGGAAATTGGCCGAAAACTCCCCTTTACCCCGGGATTTCTAAGCCTTTCTGTGTATTCTGATAGGGATTATTTCAGGCTGCACTCCCTCAATTAAATGAATAACCCTCTTGAATTCCTTCTTGGGTTTCTATATAGTCAAAAGGACACTTTAAGTCTATTCTGGACTGGTTTAAACTGGATTATTGGGGGAAAAATATGAAAAGGTTAGGGGGAAAAAATGGTTTAATTCCGATATTATTCTGCTTCCTGATCACAATTGGTTTGTTTGGCGGGGGCTGTGGGAGATTACCCTCAAAACTCGTTATTTGTGAGATCCAGGGAACGGGTCTGGAATCTCCCTATCTGGATCAGGAAGTTATCACTAGCGGAATTGTCATCGCAGATTTGGGGGGTTACGAACCAGGGGGATTTTTCCTTGTGGATGAAAGCTGCCCCCTGGATGGTGAGGCTTCCCAGGGCTTATTTATCTCGTTTGATGTGGGAGGTGACCTGGTCGATCAGGGGGACGAGATCCAGATCCAGGGCACAGTCCGGGAATATGCCGGTGAAACAAGGCTGGAAGCTGACCTGGCAGGTTTTAAAATCATCAGTTTGGGGAATCCTCTACCAACCCCGGTCGATCTGGCGGATTATCTCATTCCCCCCCTGGCTATTGGGTATGAAGGGTGGGAGGGCCAGCTTGTAAGCCTTTCCCAGGCTGGTTTGTTGAATCAAGAGGATGATCCAGGCCAGTTCAAGGTGGTTCCTGTCATTCCGACAGATCCATTTCTCCAGTTGGTCTGTTTCCAGGAAGATTCATTTTCCTTGACCCTCAAAGGGCATTTCCTGGACTTCAGCTCGGGTTCTCTGGAACCGGGGAGTGAACTGGAATATCTGGTCGGTTTGATACGCCAGGACAAGGATGGATACTACCTGCATCTGATTGAAAAGCCGAGTCTGCGGATTGTCGAACCAAATCCTGATGGCGGGTATAGCTATCCTGTGAACTCCGCCAGTTTGATTGGAGTCACTCCGACTCTCACGCGCACACCCACGATCACACTCACCATCACACCTTCGAAAACCCCCATACCATCCCAAACCCCCATACCATCCCAAACCCTGACTTCCAGCCCAACGATCATCCCCACTCCAACGATATATCCGATCTACCTGCTGATCTCAGAAGTAATGCCCAATCCCTTGGGAGAGGAGCCTGCCGGGGAGTGGATAGAAATCTACAACCCAGTGGGAGGTAAACTAGCCCTGGATGGGATCAAGATCGGCGATGAGGTTTCTCCTGCGGGGAAAGAGGGTATGCTTCGTTTTCCGGATGGCTTTTTCATCAATGGGGAGGGGGTAATGGTGATAGCGAATCAGGCCAGAGAGTTCATTTCTGCGTACGGTTTTCTTCCAGATTTCGAGATGGTCAACAGCGATCCCAGGGTGCCCGACTTGATTCCCTATGCCGGATGGGGAAGGAGTACGGTCAAGCTTTCCAATGCGGGTGATGAAGTGCTTCTGGTGGATCCCTGGGATCAGGTGCTGGACCTGATTGTATATGGCGCATCGGGAATAGGTGCCTTTTCACCACCTGTGGCAGAGCCCGGGGAAGGTCATAGTCTGGAAAGATATCCCCCTGAAAGGGATGAGGACCAGGCGGGTGATTGGCGGGAAAGGACTGATCCTTCACCGGGAAGGCTGGACCGCTCTCCGCCAACCCCAGAATCCACTCCAACCTTTATCCTTTCATTATCTCCAACTAGTAGCCTTACACCATCACCCACAATCGCATCTCCAACCTCGAGTACGCCCACGTCCAGCCCGACCTCGTCCTCAACAACAACCGGGACCAATTGGAACACGGCCGCGCCGGTGCCATCGTTGACCCCTTCAACAACCCCGGGCCCAACCTCCACAGAGACATTGGTCAGTGGATTAACTGAAACACCCTGGAGAACGATCTCCCCCACACCTTCGGTTTCAATCAGCCCAACGATCGAGGGCCCATTCACCAGGACACCAACCCCTGGATCGATCACCATGACTCCATCAGCGACAGAGCTTCCATCGCCCCCGCCATCGGAGACATCAACCCCATGGCTGACCTCCACCAGTGGATTTAACCCTTCAGCCACCCCTGATCCTGTGATCATTATCAACGAGATCCACGCCGATCCTGATCCAATCCTGGGTGACAGTAATCAGGATGGGAAGGTCAGTTCAGACGATGATGAGTTTTTGGAGTTTGTTAACATCAGCGGTGAGGTTCTGGACATATCGGGTTGGCAGGTGTTTGATGAGATCCGCCACCGTTATACCTTCCCGGAGGAGACCATCCTCTCACCTGGATGCGGCTTGGTCCTCTTTGGAGGAGGGGAGCCAGGGGGGGATTTTGGAGGAAGTCAAGTGTTTATTGCTGGCAGCCTGGGATTGAATAACACGGGCGATCTGATCACCCTTCTGGGAAAGGATGGAGTTGGAAGGGGAGTTGTTAGGTATGGTTCAGAAGGGAATCATGACCAGTCCCTGACCAGGGATCCGGATCTTTACGGTTCGCTGCCGTTAGTCCTGCACAGTCAGGTGCCAGGTGCTGGGTCGGCGCTGTTTTCTCCCGGGACCAGAATCGATGGGACTGTGTTTGGGAGCTGCCCTTAAATGGAAGAGCCGCCCCAAGAGGTGCGGCTCTAGATGAGGAGGGTGAAGCGTTCCCTCTTAATCCCGCTGATTATAGCTGGCGGATGACCAGCACCACGCTGCCCTGGACTTCGATATCGGATGATGAATCTACATAAATAGGAGCCATGGTGGGATTGGCTGGCTGCAGCCGCACCCGGTCTCCTTCGAGATAGAAATGTTTCAGAGTGGTCTCATTCTGATCCTTGAGGCGCACAGCGACCATCTCCCCATTACGAGCTTCCCTGGTGGGTTTCATGATGATCACGTCGCCGTCATTGACCATGGCATCGATCATAGAGTCTCCATCCACTTCCAGGGCAAAAAGGTTCTCTTTCTGCATATTGAAGGGGATCAAAGATTCCGGGACCTCGATATTGGATTCTGCGTCGAAAAGACTGAAATCCGATTCTGGAATGGGCACTGGCTCACTGGCCACGATCCTTCCTACAATAGGAATGGTCAGGGAGCGGGATATCTCCTCAACAGCCTGTTTGACATTGCCCAGTACCTGACTTACTTTTTCCTGGGCTGCACCCTTGATTTGCAGGCTGCGGGATATATTCTCGACCCGATCGATATAGCCCATTTCTTCCAGTTGTTCCAGATAATAATTCACCATGGATGTGGAAGTGATATCAGTCCGGGCACAGATCTCCCTGTAGGATGGGGCATAGCCGTGTTTGGCGCTGTATTCCCGGATCACGTCAAGGACTTGTTTGTGTCGTTCTTTGAGTTTCTTGCGGTCTTCTGGAGCCATAGACTGACCTCCCGCCATGCTTGATTTCATAAGTAGAATATTTGTGCTAGTGGGGATTATACACGAACATCTGTTCTGTGTCAAGCGCTTGGCGCCTGCCTGAGATGATATATATATCACTCCAATAAAAGGACTGAATGAGATGAAGTTAATTTGTCCCTTGATATCTAATAAGATATAATTTTTTCTTACATACAGGTATTGCCATCCTGGATTTTTCATTGCTGTGTTTGAGGTCTTTCACCCATTTTTGGGACTGACAGGGAGGGTAAGTTGGCTACTCAAGGAATAGCAGGGAATCAAGGACCTGATATCCGGTCTGATTGTTATGCAGCCCTGGAAATCAAGAAGAGCGGGGGAATTAAAATCATACTAAACAGCAAAGTGGATGCTCTTTATCAGAAATCGATCCAGGATCTGGCGCAACAGATCCTGGATTATTTCCAAATAGAACATGCCGTTCTGGAAATCATTGACAGGGGCGCTTTGCCTTTGGTCCTGGCTGCCCGCATTGAGTCTGCGATTAAAAGCTGCCTGGAGAGTGAAAAGGAATTTCTGCTGGACATGCTGACTGAGAACCAGTCCAGCACCAGGAAAGATCGCCCCCGGCGGTCCCGGCTTTACCTGCCCGGAAATACTCCCAAGCTGATGCTGAATGCGGGCATTCATAAACCTGATGGGGTGATCCTCGATCTGGAAGATTCAGTTGCCCCGAATAAAAAGTCTGAAGCCCGCTTAGTCGTTCGTAATTCCTTGAGGGGGATCAATTTTTATGGTGCAGAGCGGATGGTTAGGATCAATCAGCTCCCGATGGGTTTGGAGGATCTTGAATATATTGTGCCTCATTACGTCAATTTGATTCTGCTTCCTAAATGCGAAAGCGCCGAACAGGTCCAGATGGTTGATCAGAAGATCAGCCAACTGCTGGAAGAATCTAAGCTTGACCATCCGGTATACATCATGCCCATAATTGAGAGCGCGTTGGGTGTTGTGAATGCCTACCCTATTGGGTCCTCCTCAGAACGAGTGGCAGCCCTGGCTATTGGCCTGGAGGATTACACCGCAGACCTGGGAGCTGCCCGGACCCGGGAGGGGTTGGAAAGTTTTTATGCCCGGAACGCGCTGGTGAATGCTGCCAGGGCAGCTGGCATCCAGGCCATTGACTCTGTCTTTTCCGATGTGGGCGACATGGAAGCGCTGCGAAGTGTGGTCCTGGAATCCAAATCCCTCGGTTTTGACGGCATGGGATGCATTCATCCCCGCCAGATTCGGGTCATCCATGATGCTTTTGCTCCGTCGGAGGCCGAGATCGAGAAAGCCAAGAAGATTGTTTTGGCTTTTGACCATGCCACGGAAAAGGGCCTTGGTGTAATTTCCCTGGGGACAAAAATGATCGATCCCCCTGTAGTGTTACGAGCTCAAAAGACCATTGCCGCAGCCCTCGAAGCGGGTCTGCTGGATGAGAACTGGAAAGAAGACCAGTCAGAAGATTAATCTTCTGGAAGATAGAGAGGAGTTAAGATGGGGACCAAATTCGTTAAGAATGCCGCAGGACGGATGATCCCGGAAGAGATCAATGGGAAACCGGTCATTCCTTTCCAGGGGGTTCATCAATATATTACTGAAGGAAAGCGCTACGCGCCGCCCCTTCCCAGCAGCGCCAATTATCCCCCCGATGGTAACAAACGCGTCGAAGATCTGAAAACGGCGCTCAAGAAAGCAGGGATCAAGAGCGGCATGACCATTTCCACCCATCACCATTTCCGCAACGGTGATCTGGTTGCCAATCTGATCTTCAAGGCTGCCTCAGAGATGGGGTTGAAGGACCTGGTCTGGTTCCCTTCCGCTGCCTTTCCATGTCATGAACCGATCATCGATTATCTGAAGGATGGCACCATCCACCATATCGAAGGCAGTCTGAACGGCCCCCTGGGCAGATTCGCTTCTTTGGGTGGGATGAAAGGCGCCGGCGTGCTCCGCTCCCATGGCGGCCGCTACCAGGCCGTTCAGGATGGGGAAGTGGTCATCGATATAGCGGTTATCGCCGCACCCACAGCTGACCCCTTTGGCAATGCGAATGGTGTCACAGGCGAATCTGCTTGCGGCCTGCTGGGCTTTGCATTGGCTGACTCCCAATATGCTCATAAAGTGATCGTGGTGACTGATAACCTGGTGCCCTTTCCCTGCATCCCCTGGCAGATCCAGGGCAATTATGTGGATTATGTAGTGGAAGTGGACCAGATCGGCATTCCAGAACGAATCGTTTCCGGCACTACAATGGTCACCCGCAGCCCGGATCGCCTTTATATTGCCGAGTTAACAGCGAAATTTTGCGATGAGGCTGGCATTATCCAGGATGGATTTTCTTTCCAGGCCGGGGCAGGTGGGACATCCCTGGCAATTGGCAACTATTTTGGAGAGATCATGCGGGATAAGGGCATAAAGGCTCGTTTTGCCCGGGGAGGCAGCAATCAGTACCTGGTTGATATGCTGGAAGAAGGACTGGTTGAATATATCCTCGACGGTCAGACATTTGACCTGGCGGGTGTGGTATCGATGCGTGATAATCCCCGTCATGTCAATACCAGCCCTTTCACAAGTTACTTGTACCATGCCAAGGGTAACTTTGCCGGGTTGGTGGATGTAGTTATCCTGGGCGCTACTGAGGTGGATGTGAATTACAACGCCAATGTGGTCACCCACTCTGATGGCTTCCTTCTGCACGGTATTGGGGGGTGGCAGAACTGCCTGTTCAGTAAGACCGTCATCCTTCCTATCCCCCTTTTCCGGGATCGGATCCCTATCATCAGGGATGAAGTCACAACTATTTGTGGCCCAGGTGAATTGATCGATGTCATCGTTACTGAGCGGGGAATAGCTATCAACCCTCGCAGGGTGGACCTGATTGAAAAGACCAAGGATTCTAAGCTACCTATCTTTACCATTGAAGCCCTCAAAGAGGAAGCTGAGAAGATCTGCGGAGTGCCAGAGCCTGTAAAGCTGGGTGAACGGGTCATTGCAGCTATCAAATGGGTGGACGGCACGGTGATTGATGTTGTCAGGCAAGTCATCGAGTAAGAAAGGAGAACTATGGATATCAATGTGCTTTGGCCGGAGTTAGCCTGGATCAAGGGAAAGGATTTGCGGGAAGCAACAACTAAAACCTGGGAATTGGCTCTGGAAAAGAGTGTTTTAACACCTGATGATCTTAATCGTATTCCATTCACTTTGTTGGCGGGACCTGATTTGAAGGTCAGTTTTATGGCTCATAAACGGTGTGTGGTCCACGTCGCCCGGGATAGTGCTCTGAAAATGATCGACTTTTTTGGGGATGATCTGCCCATAAACCTGGATGTGGTCATTGCCGGAGCGATCCTGGCTGATGTCGGTAAGCTGGTGGAGTATGAGCTGGATGCGGATGGCAAGTCCTTCCAGGGAAACTACGGGAAATACCTGCGCCATCCATTTTCGGGAGTTTCTCTGGCCGAAAGCTGTGGCGTTCCACCGGAAGTCTGCCATATTATCGCCGCCCATGCGGGAGAAGGGGACCTGGTAAAACGGTCCACGGAGGCCTATATCGTTCACCATGCTGATTTCATGACTTTCTTGCCCTTTAAGAGCCGGCTGGAAGTTTGATTCCCCGGAATTACCAGGAAAGGAATAATATGCCACAAACATTTGCAGAGAAGGTATTGGGTCAAAAAGCTGGATTGAAAACAGCAGTGCCGGGACAGATCGTTGAAATATCCCCAGATGTGGCCCTCTCCCATGACAATACCGCACCCATATTCGGCCTATTCCAGCGTATGGGAGGAGAAAAGGTCTACGATCCGGATAAACATGCCGTGATTCTGGATCATGCCACACCGGCACCGAGCACGCAGCATGCTGAAAATCACCGGATCATACGGGAATTCGTCCGTGAGCAGGGGATCAAACATTTCTATGATGTCGGTCGGGGGATCTGCCACCAGATCATGGTGGAATCCGGCCTGGCATTGCCGGGTGAGGTAGTGCTGGGATCGGACTCCCACACACCCCACGCAGGAGTGATGGGCGCTTTTGCGGCCGGGATCGGACGCACGGAAATGGCCTCTATCTGGGCTATCGGACATCTCTGGCTGCGTGTGCCTGAGAGCCTGAGGATCACCGTCACCGGCCAGCTTGAAGAGGGAGTGACCTCGAAGGACCTGGCCTTGAAAGTTATTGGCGATCTGAAAGCGGATGGGGCCCTGTATATGTCAGTGGAGTGGCACGGCGAAGCCATCCAGGCACTGCCGCTCAGCCAGCGGGCCACGCTGACAAACTTGATGGCGGAGATGGGTGCCAAGAACAGCTATATTCCTCCGGACCAGATCGTATTCGATTACCTGGAGGGACGTGCCCAACGTGATTATCAAGCGATTTACCCCGATCCGGATGCATTCTATGCCCAGGATATTAGGTATGACGCCGGAGAGATCGAACCCATGGTGGCCTGTCCCCATACGGTGGATCATGTCAAACCCCTTTCTGAGGTCCGGGGCTTGAAGATCGACCAGGCGTTCCTTGGCTCCTGTACCAACGGCCGGCTGGATGACCTGGCCGCGGCTGCAGAGGTCCTGAAAGGAAAAAGGATCGCAGATGGCAGGCGCATGATCGTCATCCCGGCTTCGGAAGAGGTCTACCTGGCTGCCCTGCAGGCAGGTTACCTGGAAATCTTCCTGAAAGCTGGTGCGGTGATAGAGAGCCCCGGATGTGGTCCCTGCATGGGCAACCACATGGGTGTGCCTGCAGTAGGGGAAGTCTCGATCAGCACAGCCAACCGCAATTTCCGGGGAAGGATGGGGACCAAAGAAAGTGAAGTATATCTGGCAAGCCCGGCGGTGGTTGCCGCCTCGGCAGTCGCGGGGGTGATCGAAAGCCCCGCCAACCTATAGGATTGGGAGAAAATATGGCAGAGATAAAAGGCCGGGTCTGGAAGTACGGCGACAACGTCAATACCGATGTGATCTTCCCTGGAAAATACACCTATACCGTCAGTGAGCCGGCGGAAATGCCCCAGTATGCCCTGGAGGATCTGGATTCCGATTTTGCCGGAGGGGTAAAGCCGGGAGATATCATTGTGGGAGGGATCAACTGGGGCTGCGGTTCATCCCGGGAACAGGCAGTGGTTTGCCTCAGCGAAGCGAAATTGGGTGCCATTATAGCCAAATCCTTTGCCCGGATCTACTACCGCAACTGCCTTAACAACGCCTTGCCGGCCATTGTCTGTCCGGAGGCGGTCGAGGCGATCGAAAACGGAGAACAGGTAATGATCGACCTGGAAAACGGAATTATCAGCTGCGGGGCGGGGGATTTCAACTTCCCACCACTCCCCGATGCTGTGATAGAGATCTTTGACGCGGGGGGTTTGATTCCCTATACCAAAAAACGAATGCAGGAAGGAAATTAATCCAGAGGAGAGTATTAATTATGGCAAAGTATCGAATCGCCTGGCTGCCCGGAGACGGGGTTGGTGTGGAGGTCATGGAGGCCGCTCGCATCGTGTTGGACAAGGTTAAATTGGACGCGGAGTATATTCATGGTGATATCGGCTGGGAATTCTGGAAAACCGAAGGGGAAGCCCTGCCAGAACGGACCATGGATCTGCTCAAAACCGTAGACTGCGGTCTATTCGGGGCTATCACTTCCAAACCCAAGGAAGAAGCCCAGGCTGAACTGATTCCCGAGCTGCAGGGCAAGGGGCTGGCTTATCGCAGCCCGATCGTACGCCTGAGGCAGCGGCTGCAGCTTTATTACAACCTGAGACCCTGCAAGGCTTACCCAGGAAACCCGCTAAACTACCGGGATAATATTGACCTGGTTGTATTTCGAGAGAATGCAGAGGGATTGTACTCTGGGGTGGAATTCTTCCCTGTGGAAGATGATCTCCGGGAGTTGATGAAGCATTATGCCCCGGCACTGGGCAACTTCGATGACGTTCCCGGTACCGAGATGGCCATGACAACCAGGGTGGTCACCCTGCGGGGGGCGGATCGGATCATCCGCAGGTCTTTTGAATATGCCCGGAAACATGGCTATCCGACCGTAACCCTGGTGGAAAAACCCAACGTCCTGCGTGAGACCAGCGGTATGATGGTGCGCGTCGCGCGAAAGATCCAGAAGGAATTCCCCGAGATCGAACTCTGGGAGACCAATATCGATGCCATGGTGATGTGGCTGCTTAAGAACCCTGAGGATTATGGCGTGATGGTGATGGGGAACCTCTTTGGAGATATCGTTTCCGACCTTTCAGCCCAGCTTGTGGGAGGATTGGGATTCGCTTCCTCCGGTAATATTGGAGATGAGCTGGCAGTCTTTGAGCCCACTCACGGTTCAGCTCCTAAATACGCAGGCCAGTACAAGGTCAATCCCAACGCCATGCTGCTGACCTCAAAAATGATGCTTGACTGGCTGGGAGAAACGGATAAGGCTCAGGCTATGGAAAAGGCTATCGCTGATGTGATCCTGGAAGGAAAGGTTCGCACCTATGATATGGGTGGTGACAGCTCGACCATCGATGTCGCCAAGGCCGTGGCAGAACGTCTCTAATCTTGGAGAAGGAGAGAATAGGAATGGATAAAATTTCACTCAGCGGCAAGATCGCCCAGTGGGTCCTGGATCTACAATACGAGGATATCCCTGAGATCTCGATCAAGGAAGCTAAACGGTTTTTACTGGACAGCATGGGCTGCGCCCTTGCGGCAGTGAAAAACGAAGATATGGCATCCATGTACCGTTTCATAGAGAAATTGGGCGGTACACCTGAAGCAACAGTGATCGGCCGGAAATCAAAGACCAATGCTTCCAATGCTGCCTTGATGAACTGCTTGCTGACAAGGGCGATGGATTATAACGATATCTATTGGGAAGAGGATCCATCCCATCCCTCAGACCTGATCGGTGCTGCTCTGGCAGCAGGTGAAGTAAATGGGAAGAACGGGAAAGAAGTCCTGGAAGCGATCGTGGTCGATTATGAATTGATGCTGCGCTGGTGCCATGCTGCTCATCCCGGGGTTCGGGAGATCGGTTGGCATCACGCTTCCCTGGTCCAGTTTGTCAGCCCCTACGTAGCCGGAAAACTCTACGATCTGGATTTTGACCAGATGGTGGCTGCAGTTGGCATCAGTGCATCCAGTCATTTCACCCTGGGGGGTGTGGTGGCCGGGCACTTGACGAATATGAAGAACACCGCAGCTCCCCTGGCTTCCCAGGCGGGTGTGATCGCTTCCATGATCGCCCGGGAGGATTACTCCGGACCTGTTGAGGTCTTCGAGGGCAAGGAAGGCGTTTTTGAGGTTATTGATAGTGTGGAGTGGCGACCGGAGTGGGTTCTGAAGGATCTTGGGAAGGATTATATGATCACCCAGTGTGCCTATAAGGCTTTCCCCACAGAGGCGTTGACCCACCAACCCATTTCCGCTGCCCTGCGGGTCTGCCAGGAGAAAGGCTGGACTGCTGAGGATATCAGTGAGATCCTGGTCGAGACCACGGTTCGGGGTGCGGATATCCTCTCTGACCCCACCAAGTATAAACCTACCACCAAGGAGACTGCAGACCACAGCCTGCCGTATGTCATCGCGGCCGCGGTGGCGGATGGAAATGTGCTGCCGTCTTCATTCAGTGATGAGAAACTCAAGGATCCCCGCATCTGGGATCTGTTAGGCAAGATCAAAGTGGTAGCGGACCCGGAGATCGATGCCATGTTCCCTGGCGTGAAACGCGCTCGAGTCACTATCACCAATGATCAGGGCGAAGCCCATACCGCCCAGGTGGATCATGCCAAAGGATCTCCCCAGAACCCGATGAGTGATGAGGAGATCATCTCTAAATTCCGCGCCAACGCGGCGGATATCTTGAGCGAGGACCAGCAGGATAAAGTTATCGACCTGACCTGGAGGTTCGACGAAATTGAGGATCTGGGAGAATATATGGGTTTATTGAGGTAAACCATCTCTGGTAGAGTTCTGCTCTGGACCCGGTCCCTTGATGGGACCGGGTTCTTTGTTTGGGGACCTGTTCTGAATAGAAGACTGAATTTCATGTTATTCTTAGAATAGTATTGACCGGGAGAATTTTGATGAAAAGATATACTATCGGTTTGTGGGCACTTCTGCTGATGGGGATGTTATTGGTTGGCTGTCAAGGTCTGGGTGGAGAGCCAGAGACGCCTATTCCATCAGCAATTCCCTCCAGCCAGGTCCCGTCTCCAGAGCCATCTCCCACGGAGATGGTCGTTGAACCTACGCCAACCAGCACAGCTGAACCAGTTCCCACTGCTACTGCGCGCCCGGAGATCCCGGAAGAATTGGAATTGATCAGCTACCGCACGCTCAGCCAGGTTGTGGAGCTGACTGAACTTGCCCTGCCTGATGTGATGGACCTGGAATTCTCACCTGACGGACGGTATTTGCGGATGCGTGTGCCAATCGATGAGGGAACTCATCGGGATATCTTTTATGACTTGGAGGGTGGAGAAGAGATCTTCCTTCTCGAAGGAGGTCAGCGGACCTATTTTTACCCTGACAGCAGATCCATTACTTCCCTTGACAATCATATTCTGGCAAGAATAGATCTAAGAACTGGAAAAAAGATCGAAGAATTTAACAGAGCTAACCAGGCAGCAGCGCTGTCACCTGATGGCAGCCTGCTGGTTGAGATCGAAGTCCATGATCAGGAGCCGCCCGGAACAACCCTGCGGGTGATCGATCTCAAGACTGAAAAAGAGCTGTGGTGGACATATTTAAACGGGACCCTTGAGAAAAAGAACCTTAATTTCGATCAGGATGGCAGGTATATGGCGGTGACATTCTTTGTGCCCCCCGGGACCTATGTCTCAATGGTCTGGAGAGCGGGTACCGGCAGGGTAAGCTACACAGAGTATGGATATACCGAGATCGTTCTGCATCCTTTTGGTTCTGAGATAGCTGTTTCCAGTGGTAGACGGAGCAATATTTCCCTCTTCAGCACGGTAACCTGGGAGCAAAAGTCATATCTGGGTACCGCCGGGGAAGAGCCAGGTTATTATGATGTTGCCTATTCCAGTGGAGGAAGGCTGATCTACGCGCTTTCAGACCGGGAGATAACCGAAGCTTCATTCTGGTTCCCACCCACTGGGGAAAAGATCGATCTAGATCTGGGACTCGATTTGCAGGCAGTCACGATCAGCCCAGACAGACGGTTCCTGGCCACCTCAGACAAAAGCGGAGCAGTGATCATTTGGGGAGTCCCGAAGTAGATTAAACACAGGGATCCGCTCCCTTCTAAGGACCAAATCCCTGATCAGACAGCTATCTTAGCGCACAGTATAACTTGGAAGCAGCTTTGGTTTGATGAGGGAAAAAGTCCTGCAGCCATTGATGGTCTTTACCAGGGCATCCTCATAATCATTTGTTTTGTGGGCGATGCCCAAAGCTAGCTGATCTCCCACAAAGCTGAGCTGACCATCCCAGTAGACCGTTTTGATCTTATCCCAATTCACGCCCCCATCATCTGAGCGGTAGATCTCCCGACCGATAACATAATAAACACCAGGTGAGATGGTGTGAAACTCTCCCACTGGAATATATTCGATCTCCCAACTCTTCCCTCCATCACTGGTTTGATAGAGGTAGGTCTTGATGAGAGGATTTTCACCTGAACCGCATTGACAGGACAGCCGAATGGTCCCAGCTGTTTGAGAGAGCAGATGGGGATCATATAAACCGCAGGCGCAGGTAGCGTATAAATCTGTTCCGGAAGGCGGGGAAGGCAATGGTAGGGACTCCCAGGTTAGGCCACCATCAGCTGTGATCTCCAGCGTGATATTCGGCGAGACCCCCCGGAAATCGCGTGTCAACCATCCATCTTGGTTATTGAAGAAATCCACTCCGGTCTTGTCGTAACTCTGGATGGAAATGTCTGAGAACGGGTCAAGGAGTTTTGTCCAGGTGATTCCACCATCCTGAGAGCTGTATACGATGGTGTTCACTTTTTGCATACCCCCATCCACAAATTGGAAAAACCAGACCTGATCCTCGTCCAGGCTGTGGATCAAACCACCCAGGAGGGCAGAAAATTCCAGGCGGCTTGGCCGCCAGGTACGCCCGCCATCGCGGGTGGCCCAGATCAAATCAGTTCCCGTATAGGAAACCCAGCCGTTTTCCGGGTCGTTGAAATGTACGCTTGGAGTTAGCACGAAGGAGTGAGGGGTCAATGGTTGGGGAGGAGTGATCTCTCTCCACTCCTCTCCTGCATTGTCAGTACGGAGAATATGGAGAATCCCATCTGCCCCGGAAGCAATTCCCCATCCGATATCCCCGGTGACCAATTCAACATAATCCAGTACGATCTCATATCCAAGCGGAAGTAGTGGGAAAGGCTCGCCTAATTCAACCATCTCAGAAGTTGGAGATGGTTGAACCGGTTCAGGGGTTTCACTGGGAGGAAGGGGTGTACTGGTTGGATCGACTGGTGGGATAACAATCGCGGATTCTGTGGCTTGAGGGAGGTTAGGCGGCTCGGTCAGAAGTGGAGTTGTATCGATCTGATCTCCTGAGAAACTGCAGGCAGCCAGAAAAAGGGCAGCAAAGATGATGAGGACTATTCTTCGATTGGCCATAGATGCCTCCCGATCCGGGATCAGTCTGAGATGTATCTAGAGCAAAGCAGCCAGTAAGGTGATCAGGATCCCGATTCCGACAACGATCCCTGCCAGGGCCTGGATAACGGTTTTACGCTCCATGCCGGGCATGACCACTTCTCCGTCTCCGTATTTCCTGAACAGCTGCCCCCATTTGGTTTTCAGGGCTTCTTCTACCCGCTTTCGTCCCACAAAGGGATACCAGTATACGTTGTGGTAGAAATTGCTGGCAAAGTAGGACCAGGGTACCAACGGGCTCTGAAGCAGGATCTTTTCCAGGGGTTTCAGCCATCCGTGGTAGATCATATGCTGGCCTTTGCTGGCGAAGGTATCCTCGCGTTTGAAATTCCAGAATTTTTCCTGATTGATGTCATAGCCGATAATCTCGATCTGGCTGGGGTCCCCGATACCAAGGTCGTGTTCATGGGCTAAACGGATGAAACGAAGGTCCAGGGGGTTGAATCCTTGCAGCTTGGCGGAAATGGCGTCAATGGCTACCTGGTCGGCCGAAGCCAGCAGGATATCTTTCTCATGCCAGCGCATGGCCCGGGGGCCTGGTCCGTCGCCGGCGAAGGTCCCGTCCATCACCGCGAAGACCCCGGGATGGATCTCCTGTTGGATTGCCAGCAAGTCCACGACCGTCTCGTGGATCACCGAATGGGTCCAGTGGCGTTCCCGGTGCAAAAGCCCCCCAAAGGCGTTTTTCATGGCCCCGGTGATGGTGGTGAAGACATGGGTCTTGATCGTTGGCAGCTGGATGATATTCATACCCAGTAATGCTTTGGGGATGAAAACACCCTCTTTGTAGACCTTATCCAGGACCAGGTACTCGTGGTTTTTGGGTGTGAACTCGATCCACTCGAATTCCTGGTTGTAGAGATACAAACAGGGGACCCCGTATTTGTCGGTAACAGCTCGGTGCTTGTTGTTGACTTCCCCATCGTTGGTATCGACCACGACAGTATCATTATGCACGCCGACCAGGTCTTGGTAACCTAATGTTTGCAGGGTTTTGATCACCCCTTCCAGCTGCCAGGGGGCAGTGGAACAGGCTGGGTACCAGGTTTGCCAGGAAATATTGATCTTCAATCCGGTCTGAATACCCTTATCCGGGAGGGCTTTTTCAATACTCGCCAACTCCAGCAGGCGCTGGTAATCTTCCAGCACAGTTTCCGGGGAAGTCTTGAGGACTGCCACCTGGCCTTTTCCGGGAAAATCACTCATCTTCTATCCTTCTGATAGTTTGCCAGCATTTCACCTTCATTCTAACAGCAAATCCGGGATTTCAGCCTGATCTGAACCTGAGTATTCACTTAGCTAACTGCCTGATAAATGATAGAATGGAGGGACGGGATTTTTGATAATTCAGGGGTTTATTTATGGCAGATCTGCATTATTCAGAAGAGGTCCAGCTTGCGCTGAAGAAGAAAGCACCCCTGGTAGGCCTCGAAACAGCTGTAGTTACCCATGGTTTGCCCTATCCGACAAATGTGGAGCTGGCCCAGGCGATGGAAAATGTCGTACGCCAGGAAGGGGCTGTACCAGCGACTGTAGGGTTGATGGGGGGAAAAATCCAGATCGGGATGAACAAGGAAGATATCCTTCTTTTAGCCCAGGACCAGGATGTGATCAAAGTCAGCCGGCGAGATTTCGCCAGGGCTGCTTCCCGCAAGCTCAATGGGGGTACAACTGTGGCCGGCTCGATCACTGCTCTGCACCTGGCAGGCATCAAGGTATTTGCCACTGGAGGGATCGGCGGAGTGCACCGCAATGCGCCCAATGATATCTCGGCAGACTTGCCCACTCTTGCCCAAACACCTATCCTGGTGGTCTGTGCAGGAGTCAAGTCGATCCTGGATATTCCGGCCACCCTGGAATATCTAGAGACTTTTTCTGTCCCGGTAGTTGGCTACCAGACATCCCTTTTCCCTGCTTTTTATTCACGCTCCAGCGGCCTGCCTGTGGATTCCTCGGTCGAAGATCCTGGGGAAGCTGCCTTCTTTGCTAAAACCCACTGGGATATGGGGATCCAATCAGCGGTAGTGTTAACCGTTCCCCCGCCAATTGAAGATGCCCTGCCAGAAAATGTGATGCAGGGAGCGGTGGATCAGGCACTCCAGGAAGCTGAACAGAATCACATCCAGGGTCAGGGAGTCACTCCCTACTTGCTGAAACGTGTCAGTGAATTGACCGGCAAAGCCAGCCTGACTGCTAACCTGGGATTGCTGCTGAACAACGCCCGAGTGGCTGCAAAAACTGCTGTGGCCCTTTCTAAGATCCAATAAGAGAATAAGGGATTAATGGAGGATTGATTCCTCCTCACCCGCAGATGAATCTGTGGGCTGATATATTTGACTTTCAAACATCTTATCTCTGTGATAAGACTGAACTCCAGTATGATTTAAGCCCCGCTTAAGCGGGGCTTGGTTTTCCTTAGCTCCCGGTTTTGTGAAGCATCCTGAATATATGGAAGGGGTTATCTGGGGGGGTCTAGATGGTCATCCTCGAAACCGATTGTCCTCTGGATTCTTCCTCTTCGCTCTGGATTTTCCTGGCCAATGACTGTGACAGTAACCAATGGCTCATCGTCAGAATGACAAAAGGATGGATGTCATCCTGAGCGGACGCGAAGGATCCAGAATGCGAATCTGAATCAATCACCATCCCTGAAACCAAGCATCCTTTTGTTCCTCTTCGCTTCCAACTCCAATTTGGCTCCTCGCGACGGCTTAATGCTAATCACGGCGTTGGCGTTGTCGACGGCCGGGGAGTTTGGGTCACGGTTGGGGTGGGTGGATCACCTATCACGCGGAATGTGCCCGATATCTGAAAATCCGTGCCCAGGAAGATCTGTACGACATATTCTCCAGGCAGCCATAATTCCGGGGAGGGATCCCAGTCGGTATACCCGATACCTCCGCTCCCGCCGTTCCAGGGCATGGTCTCATAATGTACAAGGTCTGGGCCAAGATACCAGAGAGCAGACCACTGGATGTCATCAGCCATGAGGTCGTAGCTGAACACTGCATAGAGGTGGCCGACGGGATTCGTGAACTGGATCCCAGGGCCAGAAGGATTATAATCCTCATCCAATCCGATATTTGTGAAGATAAGGGGGCTGAAGGCGGCTTCAGCAGGTGGAGTGAGTCTGCCCTCGAACAGGACTTGGATCGGAAGTGGAACATAAGGAGTATTGGTAGGAGTAGGGGTATAGGATTCTGCAGGGGTGAGGGTTATGGTAGGGGTTTCCGTGATGGTTGGTGTGGTGGAGATTGATGGAGTAATGGTGGGTGTCAGGCTGGCGGGTACAGTAGGAGAGGGGGTGATAATAAGGTAGGCCACCGGCTCGCCGAAAAAATAGATCGCGGTGCTGACGATGATCCAGAAAAATCCCAGAGCGATCAGCCGCCAGCCGCGCATCATCTGGTCCCGGCGCAGCCTGAAGAACTTCACCTTTTTCCCCGAGAGCAGGGTCTGAGCGCCGGTTACGGCGCTGATCAGGAAAAAAACGATCGTAACGAAAGTGGCCGCCAGGACGCCGGCCTTAATATCCAGATTCATGACCCTCCCGGCTCTGCCCGGTGTACAGGGTTGGACAGGGAGCCGATGCCTTCTATTTCCACTTCAACCGTATCGCCGGGGACTAATGGGCCAACACCTTCCGGTGTGCCGGTGAGCAGCAGGTCTCCTGGATTAAGGGTCATAAAGGAAGAGGCAAAGGTGATTAACTGCTCGACCAGGAAGACCATCTCCCGGGTGGATGTCATCTGCCGCAGATCCCCGTTGACCCGGCAGGATATGATCGCATCGGTAGGGTTGAACTCAGTCTCAATCCAGGGGCCGATGGGGGCAAAGGTGTCAAAACCTTTGGCCCTGGTCCAGAGCAGGTCTTCCCGCTGGAAAACCCGTTCAGTAACGTCGTTGGCGATCGTGTAGCCTAAAATATGGTCCCTGGCTTGGGCGGGAGCGATCCAGCGGCCTGCTTTACCTATCACCACCGCGAGTTCCGCCTCATGTTCCACCCTTTCAGCCTGGGGGGGGATGAGGATCGGTTCCCCGGGTCCGATCACTGCTGAGGGAGGTTTAAAGAATAAGGCGGGAGTATCTGGTACCGAGGCGCCGTGCTCGGCGGCGTGGGCCGGGAAGTTGCGGGCCACGCAGATGATCTTGCTGGGAACAACCGGAGGAAGGAGCTGGACCTTGTCAAGGGAAGTGCGGGCTTCGCCGCGCTGAAAGGCGCCGAAAACATCGCCCTGGATGGGACCCACCTTGTCCTCCAGCAGCCAACCGTAGCCGGCCTTGCGCCGGGATGTCTGGTAGCGGATGATTTTCATTCAGGGAAAGTTTATCATACTGTAGGACGCTTTGGCAATTACTGCCTCGTAAGCAATTGGATGTAAGTTATAAATCGATCTGATAACAGATGAACCCACTAGTCTTCTATCTTATGACTGACGATTTGTGTCGTTTGCTTCCCTTTCCCTTCCCATCCCTTTCAGGCGGCGGTATAATAATTTTACGAACCACGGGCGGTTAGCTCAGCTGGTTAGAGCGCCTCCCTTACAAGGAGGAGGTCGTTGGTTCGAGTCCAATACCGCCCACTGTCATGGACCCATCTCGATCCTCGTAACGAGGTTGAGATGGGTTTTTCGATTAATTCAAATGAATTTGGTTCCTCATCTAAATAGTTATTCGAGCAAATGGACGTAAAGAGCAGTGGATAAAACCAGTCTTTCCACATCTTAGCAAAGATGTATAATCAGGAATAGTTTCTGAGGCTCATCTGTCAATTGCATCTCCATCAGCTTAGCCATCCCTTATCCAAACAATCAGCAGGAGGCTATTCATGACCGATTCTTCCCCCGAAAACACTCCCCCCAAAAAAAAGCGATCCAGAGGCTTCTGTGCCGGATGTCTTCTCATTCCCCTGGTGATAATCGCCATCCTGGCAGCTGTCTATTTCATCGGCCCGCCGCTGCTGCGCTTGCTGGGGATTTTTGGCCCTCCGGCTGAGCAGGTCTATGCTGCAGCGCCCGACCTGGTCGCCAGCGCAGAGATTTCAGAAATCTTCGAGGAGCAGTCCATCCCCGGGGTGCGGGTTTATGTGCTGCCCATCCAGGGCCGGTCTACTCAGGGAGCTTTCGTCATCCTTGATGCCAGCAGAGGATATCAGGGCATGAATCCAACTCAGGGTAAAGACGATACCTTCCTGCTTGTCATCAAGCAAATTGACCAGCGCAATCGGGCCGAAAACCTGCGCTTGGAGCATGTCACCGTCGAGTACCGCGATGAGTTCGGGGAGAAGGTGATCGGCTTCACCGTACCCCAGGAGCTGGTAGAGGATTACGCCTCCGATCGGATCTCACGGGACGAATTCTTTCGAGAAGTTGACATTGATATTCTCCAGGTCATCGATTACTACAATTTGCGGGATTTATTGGAGGAGATAAACAAATGAGGAATAAAAAAAGATCAGTTCTCTCCTTGATGGTTTTGATCCTGCTCTCCCTCATATTAGGTGGATGCGATGAGTTTGACCAGCAGTTGGTCTATGAAATCATCGTGGCCTGGGCGGGGGAAGATGCATCCGCCGATTCGATTGAAGGCAAGGTGATTCTCATTGCTCAAGAAGCCTGGGATCAGACCAGGAAGGAATTCATCAATGCTGAAGAAGCCGTTCAACTCAATGGTCTGGATGTGATTGATAAGATTGAACGGGCAGACGACCTATCCAAAGAGGGATTGACCCCGGGAAATGAACACCTGTTGAATGAAGCCCTTGAGCTCAGGCCGGAAGACTGGCGCATCCGCGAGCGGGATGCTGTCTTGTGGACTATGAACGGCAATCCTGCAGCCACCATGTCTGCCGAGGATATTTCTGATGACCTGGTTCAGGATCAGATCAATAACGGCGGTGACTGCCTTTATTTACGTCTGCAGCAGCTGCGTTACCGGGAACAAACCTATCAGGATAACTATGGGAACTGCAGAATGCGGTATGAATGCAATCTGACAGAGTACCAGGCTGCGCACACTTTTGTTCAGAAGGAAATCAAGACCTTGGAGGAAACCAATCAGACCTGGTTCTGTGAGAACTGATGGACCCCAGTCAACCACAATTGAAACGCTTAGCTTGGCAGAGCGTTGGGTTGACATCATATAGGTCGATGGTTTGAGTCCAATATGGCCCACCTTCTTGGACCCATCCCTAACCTCATCGTGAGGCTCTAGAGTGATTCCTATCCCTGCTCAGATTTGAGCAAAAGGACCAGGTTGACAGGCTCTCAGAAGTCCTCAAGTGAGGTTGGGATGGGTTTTTCTTTGAATATCAGATTATTCCAGACTATGACAATCATCACTTGATAACTACCCTGTTTTTTTGTATCCTAATGGTATATAGACCTTCATGTACCTTTAGGATGGTTTATGACTAATCCCGACAGTGGTATTTCTCCCAGAGAGCGAGTCAGGCAAGCCCTAAATCACTTCCAGCCAGACAGGACACCAGTAGATTTTCTGGCAGTCCCGGAAATTTGGGAGAGGTTGATCCATTTCCTGGGCATAACTACTATTCCACCAAGATCTGAGTATTATGACTCCCGCTGGGAGGCTCTTCTCAGGGAACTCCAGGTGGACTGCCGGGTCATATCCTATGACCAATTTCCTTCCCCCCCACAAGATGCCCTGATCACTGGCGCAGAAGTTAATTGGTATTCATCCCTGGGCCGGTCCACTCCCAACCGAATGTGGCGCCAGATCACCCCCGACAAAGAGGTACTAGATATCTGGGGGAGGGTCTTCCGCGTAAAAGAAAATCCCTTCGGAGCCTACGAAGAGATTTCCCGTTATCCTTTGAGCTATGCCCAGACAGTCAGCGATTGCCGGGATCATCCCTGGCCCGACCCAGATTGGTGGGATTTTTCAGGCGTTCCTGAGCTGTTATCTCAACTGGATGACCAGCAAGAGTATCATTTGCGCTATCGCATGGGTTCGATTTTTGAGATTGCCTGGCAGCTGCGGGGGATGGACAATTTTTTACTGGATATGGCGCTGGATTCCAGTATTCCCCTCTATATAATGGACAGACTGACAGAAATCTTTGTAGAGATCACCAGGCGATTCCTGAAACAGGCAGGGGAGCGAATTGACATGGTTTATTTTTATGATGATGTGGCTACTCAGGAATCCCTGCTGATTTCCAAAAAGATGTGGCGGAAGCAAATCTACCCCTATCACCAAAGACTGATAGACGCGGGTAAATCCGGATCCAGAAAGGTCATGTACCACTGTGACGGGGCAATCTATCCCTTGATTCCAAGCCTGCTGGACATGGGTGTGGATGTTCTCAACCCCATCCAGGCAGATGCCAAGGATATGGATCCGAGAAAATTAAAGAACGAGTTTGGCGATCGGCTGGCATTCCATGGTGGAATCGATATCATCGACACCCTCCCCAATGGAACCGTGGAGGATGTACGGAACGAGGTTCGGAGTAGGATCCAAGATCTCTCTGGGAATGGCGGGTATATCGTAGCCAGTTCTCACCATATCCAGGCGGATACACCCCTGGAAAATATACTGGCCATGTATGATTGGAAGATTCGTTGAGGAATAACAACCAATGATCAGTATTTCAGATCTCTTTAATAAGAATAATACTTTGCCGTTATATATCCAGGTGGCAAACTGGATTAGAGCGAAAATAATCACTGGAGAATGGCCTTCCGGGTATAAGCTAGACCCTGAAGTAGATCTGGCGGTAGGATTGAATATCAGCCGAGGGACACTGCGAAAAGCATTATCACTCTTGATTGAAGACCAGCTCATTGATCAAACCCACGGAAAGGGCACATTTGTTGCGTCTGCCATCCTGGAACAGAACTGGGCGTATAAACTCACGACTACCTCAGAAGAGTTAAACTGGAAAGGTATTCCATTCGAAACCAAGGTGCTTGAGTTTAAACAAAAACGCATCTCAGATGAAAGGATACTTGGGGTCCTTCAAATGAGACCTGATGAGGAAGTGGTCATGCTGCGGCGCCTGAGATATATCTCAGATATCCCGGTAGTCTTGCATGAGACCTATTTCCCGGCAATCCTGTATCCTGGGCTGTTAGATATTGATTTCAGAACAGCAACGATGACCGGTACCATCGAAAATACGTACAACTTCAAGGTCAATCAAGCTGACCACACCATTTCCGCTATCTATGCTGACCGATCTGTTGCGTCTCTTTTAAATATAAATCATGGAGAACCAATTATCTATGACGAACATGTATTGTTCGATGAAAAAGATCAAATCCTAGAATTCACCAAGGGGTACTTCCGGGGAGATAGGTTCAGACTCAAGACTGTTGTTTACCGTAACCAAAACTCTCCAAAGGGGTTTGAATAGGCATATGACGAACCTTAAGGAATTGCTGCCGGCAGAACGAATAGCGCTCTCGGTTGAAGTAGATGACTGGGAATCTGCAGTCCGGGTATCAGGAAAACTTCTGGTCGATACCGGTGCAGCTGAAGAACGTTATATTGACGCTATGGTCAACACCACAAAGGAATTGGGGCCTTATATTGTGATAGCCCCCGGGGTAGCAATTCCCCATTCCCGCCCAGAAGATGGTGTGATATCCACCTGTCTGGCGTTTGTCCAGTTAAACCCCCCCATCAATTTCGGAAATGAAGCCAATGATCCCGTTAAGGTATTATTTGCCCTGGGAGCACTGGACCATATTCAACACGTGGAAGCTCTAAAACAAATTGCGGAAATATTAACAGACCAAGACAAATTCAGCAAATTATTAAATGCAGAAACGGTTAATGATGTAACTGCAGTCCTGTATGATTTGTAGAATATCAGCAAAGTATTCAAGGAGGTGATATCCGGAATATATACTTATTTTAATATTATTTTCATAGCAAAGGAGGAAAGCGAATTGCCAAAAAAACTTAAGATCCTGGCAGTTTGTGGTATGGGTGTAGGAACCAGTATGCTGCTCAAGATGCAAATGGACAAGGCACTCAAGATCTTGGATATCCCTGCTGATGTTGAACTAGCTGATATCAGCACAGCAAGAGGGTTAGCTGTCAACGCTGACCTGATTGTCACATCTAACGAACTCGTTGATCGCATCGGAGAAGTGACTGCACCTATTATTGCTGTTGCGAACTTCATGGATCTAAATGCCATGATTGAAGGCATTCGCTCAGCATTAAAATTAGAAGAATAAATTTTTAAGGAGATGGAAATGAATGCAATAATCGGATTTCTTGTTGATTACCTAAGCGTACCAGCTCTTTTGGTCGGGTTGACCGCTTTCGCTGGATATATAGCGATGAAGGATAAAAACTTCTCGGATGCCCTGGCCGGAGCCGTAAAAGCATCAATCGGCTTCTTTATTCTGGTTGCAGGTGCTGTTACATTGATTGGTTCCCTGGATGTTCTTGGCCCAATGATTGAAACAGCATTCAACGTTCAGGGTGTTATACCCAACAATGAGGCTATTGTGGCCATCGCAGTAGGTGAAGTGGGACAGGCTGCTGCTCTGATCATGGTATTGGGGTTTGTCTTCAATATCCTTTTTGCCCGCTTTACCCCCTTTAAATACATCTGGCTGACCGGTCACCACAGCCTTTATATGGCCACTCTTCTGGCTGTTACGTTCTCTGTGATTGGTTTGAGTGGGTGGGTTCTCTGGTTAGTAGGTGGTGTTATCCTGGGTTTCCTGCAAGTTATCCTTCCCAAATGGACTCAGCATCTGGCCACTAAAGTTGCTGGAAATGATGACTGGACCATCGGTCACTTCAGCTCTCTCAGCTATGTTGTTGCTGGCTTTGCTGCCAGAGTTACTGGCGGCGATCCAGATACAACCAGCGCAGAAGATATGGCATTTCCGAAAGGATTGGGCTTCTTACGCGAATCTTTGGTTGCCACCGGATTGATCATGTTAATCATCTTCCTGATCCCGGCTCTCTTTCTTCCAGGTGCAGACCGAGCCGCCCTGGGCGGAGAATCCAACTGGTTCGTATTCCTGCTCATCCAGGCTCTGACCTTCTCTGCCGGTGTGGCAGTTGTGATCTACGGCGTTCGAGTAATCCTGGCTGAAATCGTCCCCGCCTTCTCGGGAATCGCTGAAAGGATCGTTCCAGATGCAAAACCCGCCTTGGATATCCCCGTAGTATTCCCCTTTGGCGCCAATTCAGTTATCATCGGCTTCCTGTCCAGCTTCGTGGCAGGTGTTGTTATGATGCTGGTCATGGGTCCTATTGGTCTAGCTGCAATCGTTCCTGGCCTGGTTCCCCACTTCTTCGTGGGCGGTGGTGCAGGAGTGATCGGTAATGCCTTTGGCGGCCGCCGCGGCGCAATCATTGGCGGATTTGTCAATGGCATAATCATCAGCCTCGGCGCAGCTTTGCTGCTCCCCGCAATGGGAAGTTTAGGTCTTGAAAATGCCACCTATGGTGACGCAGACTTCCAGTGGGTTGGAATCTTGATCAGTTTGATCGGAAGACTGTTCGGAGGATGATTCAGATAAAATCATAGAAATACAGAGGGCATCTTCTGGTAGGATGCCCTCTGTTTCTATAGTAAGGATGGAAGTGATGGCAGATGCAATCAAGATCGTTGGACTTGAAAAAAAAGCCCTGGAATACCGCAGGCACCTGATCAACTTGGCACACGATCATCAATTTGGAGTTCATATTGGTGGTGGATTATCTCTGGCAGAAATTTTGGTCACGCTCTATTTTTTTATTGCCAAACTGGATCCCCAGGGCCCAGATTGGGAAGATCGGGATCGGATTATCCTCAGCAAGGGCCACGGCAATATTGGTTTGCTGACCGTGTTAGCGATGAAAGGGTATTTCCCTTTCGATGTTTTTAAGGATTTCAATCAGGTGGGGTCCTATTTCAGCATGCATGCAGATTCCCATGTCCCGGGGGTTGAGCACAGCGCAGGATCCCTCGGACATGGATTATCTGTCGCTTCAGGTATGGCCCTGGCCGGAAATTTGGATCAAAAGGATTACCGGATCTATTGCATCCTCGGCGACGGGGAATTGATGGAGGGAAGCAACTGGGAGGCTTTGATGAGCGGCGCTCACTACAAGCTGGATAAATTGACAGCGATTGTTGACCGCAACCATCTCTCGCAAGAAGGTACTACGGAAGAGACAATGAGATTGGAGCCTCTGGCGGATAAGATGATAAGTTTTGGATGGCTGCCGATCGAAGTGGATGGACACAGCATCGCTGAACTGATCGATGCATTTCAGATGGATTCCCAGGGCAAACCCAAAGTGATTATTGCCAATACCATCAAAGGCAGGGGTGTCGACAGCATCGCTGATACAACAGGATCCCATTTTGGCCACCTTGATGAGCAGCAGACACAGCGTGCGCTGGACCAAATAAATCTAGAAGAACAAAGACTATCCCGGGAATGAATCATGAGTTCACAAAATCCATATCTAAACAAATCCAGCCGCGACGCCTACGGTATTGCCCTCTATGAATTTGCCAAGAAGGATGACCGGATTGTAGCCTTGACAGCGGATGTGCCAGAATCTGTCCGCTTCACCAAGTTCAGGGAAACCTGGCCCGAGCGATTCTTCAATTTTGGGATCGCAGAACAGAATATGATGGGGGCTGCGGCCGGTCTGGCTCGATCAGGAAAGATCCCTTATGTAAGCGTCTATGCAATCTTTGCAGCGCTCCGCTCGATTGAACAGCTCAGAACGGATATCGCTTATCCCAATCTGCCCGTGCGCGTTTGTGTATCGCACAGCGGTATCAGCCTAGGGCCAGCAGGCCCATCTCACCACTCGATAGAGGATATCTCAGTCCTTCGATCCATCCCCAACATGACCGTGATCGCCCCTGCAGATGGAACGTCGACTGCCATGGCCTTGGATGCCATCCAGGAACACCAAGGTCCTGTTTATCTGAGACTGAATCGTGCCGTTGAATCGACTGTGTATCCAGTAATGTCCAGCTATGATTATGGAAAAAGCAAGCTGATTAGAGAAGGGAAGGATCTGACAATCATTGCCTACGGAGCATCTGTAGGATTTGGATTACAGGCAGCAGAGGAATTGTCGAAGAAGGGAGTTGAGTCGAATGTCGTGGATATGGCATTTATCAAACCTATTGACAGAAAAATGATCATAGAAACAGGATCACAAACCGGTAGAATCCTGACAGTAGAGGAACAAACCATCATCGGAGGTCTGGGCAGCGCAGTTGCTGAGGTGATAGCGGAAGAGGCGATCAATGTCAAGCTCAAAAGACTTGGAATTCCGGATGAATTCACATTGGCCGGGCCATACCCTGATCTGCAGAGCTACTACTCCCTTGATACGGCGGGGATAGTTGAGGCGGCTCTGGATATCCTCCGCTGAAGAATTTTTACAAAACTTCTCAGTTCTCGGTAATCAATGAGTGTTCTGGCTGGAATGTATGTATGGAATCTTATCCAGGTGATATCCTCCATATCCTTAACAGGGGCAGGGTATATCAGGGAGGTCAACCTGGAAGCAGATCGAGGAGAAAATGTCTATATCGGAGGTGCCGGCGGCCTTTAATCGGTCCGCTCATAATCCTCAGACATGATCTTCAAAGCCTCCTCGATCAAATGGCGATCGATCATTCCGGTAGAGGACGGTGTTTCCAGAATTCGGCCTGGAATGCGCACACTGCGGAGGTCAAATCCCTCCCGGCGCTTGAAGGCATATTTTTCCCGCAGGATCTTCTCTCCAATTTTTACAAGATCCTGCGGTGAATACGATCGTCCGATAGCCTCCAATGCCTGATTGATATTCTCTGGAGTGTATATTTCTCTAGCGAAGAAGCAAATCACCAAGCTGCTTAATACCTGGCGCCAGGATTCTTCTTCCATCAGATCCAATGCCAGGCTCTTGGCAGTGAGGGGTTGATCCTCCTTGAAGGATTTCTGGTCCAAACTGTATCCCGCGCTGTCTAAATGGCTGTGCCTGGAACCACTTAAAAAACCCAGGTGGGCACCGGGGCCAGTATGATAGCCCGGCATTTCATTACCTCCAAAACTAAGGGCAAACTCCTCACCGCCATAGATGGAAGCTGCCTGGTCCACACCCCGGGCCAGGTGGCGGTAGCATTCTGTCGGCTGGGAGACAATTTTCCTGATAGCGGATATATAACCGGATGCATCTCCCCACTGCAGGGAAATCCCGTCCGTCTCAGTGGTTGAAATCAATCCCTTATCCAAAGCTTCAGTTGCCCAGGCCAGGACCACCCCGGCCGACATGACATCCAATCCCAGGTGTTCTGTTTCATCGATCAACTGCAGCATCCCTGACACATCGTCAATACCCAGCATGCTGCCCATCGCGTAAACCAGTTCATGATCGTAGCCCAGCATTAAGGTTTTATAAAAATAGGGGTCATTTGGATACGGAATTCTGAGGGCTGCCAAATGGATACAGGCCGTAGGACAATGGGAACAGGCCACTCTACTCCCCAAGAAATCAGCTGCCAGTCGTTCACCTGAGATCTGGTCAGCACCCTCGAATCTACCGCTGGTCAGGTTTCTGGTCGGTAATCCACCGATCTGATTGAGAGGGTTAACATTCATGGCCGTTCCCAGCTGATGGTACTTTTTCATCAATTCGGTTTCTGTGACCTCTTGGTAGATCTTGTCATAGATCCGCCGATAGGCCTTCCGGTCAGCTACTGGAAGAGAACATTTCCCACTGATCACGATCGCTTTTAAATTTTTGCTTCCGAACACAGCGCCCAATCCCAAACGCCCAAAGTGGCGGTAGGTTTCCGTAGTCACGCAGGCATAGCTGACCTGGCATTCACCTGCTCTCCCGATGCGCATGATCGATCGCAAGCCTCTGCCTTCCTCCCTCAAACGCAATACAGATCCAACCGAGGAACTGCTGCGCATACCCCAGAATGCACTGGCATCCCGGAAAGCAACCCCTTCCGAAGAAATAACTAGGTAGATGGGTGACCTGCAGCGGCCCTGGATGACAACCGCGCCATATCCTGCCATCCGCAGGGCGACCGCCGAGCGTCCCCCCGCATGACTCTCCCCCAGGTTACCGGTGTGGGGAGATTTAAACAGCGCAGCTGTTTTGGATGCCAGGGGATAGTGGCCAACCAGCGGACCAACTACAAAGATGACCGGGTTATCCTGTCCGAGCGGATCGGCTCCTTCCGGACAGTTTTCGGACAGCAGCTGAATCCCTACACCGCTTCCCCCGAGATACTCCTTGAAGAGCTCTGCTCGGTCTTCGATGCGGTACGATAAGCAATTCAAATCAATATAGAGCACCCTGTTCAAAGGGTCTTTCTGGATTTCAGCCACAGTTCACCGCCTCGATTTCTTCCTGGGCAATCACCTCATAAGGACAGTAGTCTGCGCAGTATCCGCAGTATATACAAATCGTTGGTTTCTGATGTTCCTGATCCCAAAAAACAGCACCAAAGGGGCAGGCCTGGAGACAGTTCTCGCAGCCAATGCAAAGTTCAGCGCTAAATTTGACACCGCCCCCCTCCCGGAATACAAGCGCCTCAGTTGGACAGACCCGGGCGCAAGGGGCGTTATCACAGGCCCGGCAGACTATCACCTGGAAGCCCTTCCGGATCCCTCCGGCAGATTGAATATGGATGCACGTCCCTTCCAGGCCACCCTTCCCAAGCCTCCTCACACAGGCGAACATGCATGCCTGACAGCCTACACAACGGTCGACATCAATCACAGATAATCTTTTTACCATCAACGCACCTCGATTTCTTCCTTGTAATAATACTATGATTTCGCTTATCTCTACTCTGAACTCAGCCCTCCTTGTTTCCTCAATCTGGGAGCTCGCCTGCTTCCACGGCCGGCCCTGCAGCAGCCCACCGCCGCTCCACAGTTGCTGGACCACTCTGGATTGATTTCCGGTTCAATTCGAGTCCAATCCCATCTACTGTCAAGGACCCATCCTGATATCACTCTGAAGTGAGGTTGGGACGTGACCTTTTAATCACGAGGTTATTGTATGTGTTTCCATATTCTAAATCCGCGCCTCAATTCTCTGTTTATTCTTCAGCATTTCTACATTAGAATGCTATTGGGTAACATTATTATCTATCTGATCATATTATTAGGAAATAGATGGAGGATCCACGATGAAATCACGCTGGCTTTTAGGTCTGCTCATTTTCCTATTGGTATCCTGCAGTGGTCCTGGCACATCCGGGGCCTTGCCGAGCCAGGCTGAACCACTCCCTGCCACTGATGAACCTTCACTGGTTGAACCGACAGAACTACCCCCCACAACAGTTGTGCCTACCTCAACGGTAGAAGAACCTCCCCCTCCCACTCAAACTTACACTCCGGTTCCTGCCTTTACACAGGCCCCGATCCCGACCGCTCCCCTAACAGCCCTGGCCAACCCGGCAGCCATCATAGCCAGGATAGGGGGAGGCCCGAGTTCGTTCTTATTGGTCGGTGGAAGTCAGATCGACGGCTGGATCGACGCGGAGGATGTGGCATCTGTTCTATCCCCCACCGCCGAGTATCAAATCTACACAGAGGATGAATTTGTCGGTTGGGTAACCGGTCAGGGGATCACCCAAGAGCAGATCTGCAACCAATATTATATTGATACCGGACTATTCGCGATCAACCAGAATGCGGTGGGGGTCTCGGGGGATTGGACAGTAAGGCCCAGGATACCAGTAGAGATCCCTGCCACAAACGAAATATACCTCCAGGCTCTGGCAGCCTGGCTGGTGGACCAAGCCCCTTCACAGCCGATCGTGAACATCACCAAGATCTGGTTGGTTGACCTGGAAGGGAACGGCACGAATGAGGTCCTCCTGAACGCGACCCGTTTTGCGGAACCTTCAGGGCATAATGTTGAGCCCCGCGATTATTCAGTGGTACTGATGCGGACGGTTGTGGGTAATGAAGTGGCCACAATCAAGCTGGTAGGTGATTATTATTCTCAGGCTGCTCAGAACCGATTCCCGTTAACCTATAGCCTTGAGTTCATCGGTGATTTGAATGGTGACGGCCTGATGGAGGTTGTGGTCGGCGTATCCCGCTGGGAAGGTTCAGGAGTGATGGTCTTTGCGATCGACGGAACCGATGTCCAGCTTGTGTTTTCAGTGATGTGTTCCCTGTAGGTATATTTAAAAGCTTAGTAAGCAGTCTCACGATTTTTTCTCAGTAGGATATAGGACTGGTCTAGGAGATTATGATTGTGATCAGAAAGTCGTCCTGTTTCAGATATCGGGTGATTGGCTTAAGTCTGTAGTTGATCATTGGAGCTTCGAGTATTCTTATCAGAAAAAAATATATTTCCACCCAGGAGAGACCATGACCCTTAACCTGAACGCCATTCGCGCCCAATTTCCAGCCCTGGAACGTCCAGCGATCTTCCTCGACAATCCGGCCGGGACCCAGATCACAAAACGTTCCCTGGAGCGGATCAGTGACTATCTGGTCCGCTGCAATGCTAATCACGCAGGAGCTTTTGCTACCAGCCGCGAGTCTGATACCCTGATCGACCAGGCCCGCCAGATGACGGCGGATTTCCTGAATGCTTCCCGTCCCGAAGAGATCGTCTATGGTCCGAATATGACCACTCTCACCTTGCACCTCAGCCGCTCCATCGCCCGTACTCTCGAGCCGGGTGATACGATCGTTGTCACCCGCCTGGACCATGATGCCAATGTCTCCCCCTGGACCTTGATAGCTGCCGACCGGAGCTGCGAGGTGATTTGGGTCGATTTTGATATTGAGGACGGCCGGCTGGACCAGGAGTCTTATCAAGCAGCCCTGGAAAGAAAACCCAGGCTGGTGGCCTTCGGCTATGCCTCCAACGCTTTGGGCACGATCAACCCGGTCAAAGAGATGACCCGTAGTGCCCACGAGGCCGGGGCCCTGGTTTATATCGATGCTGTCCAGTATGCACCCCATGGTCCGATCGATGTCCAGGACCTGGGTGCGGACTTTCTGGTCTGCTCTGCCTATAAATTCTATGGTCCCCATATCGGGATCCTCTACGGTAAATACGACCTCCTGGATGAGTTGACCGCCTACAAAGTGAGGCCAGCCTCGGACCAGGTGCCCTGGAAGTTCGAGACCGGCACTCCCAGTTTTGAGGGCATCGCCGGTGTTTTAGGTGCCCTGGAATATTTCGCCTGGTGCGGGAGCGAGTTCGGGGGAGCCTTCGAGGAGGGTTATGCGGGGCATTTTTCAGGTCAGGCGAAACTGCTCAAGCAAGGTCTGGCAGCGGTGCAGGATTACGAAGCAGGGCTTTCGCGCCAGCTTCTGGAGACCCTCTCAGAGGTCCCTGGCATCCGGATCTACGGTTTGGATGATCCCCGGGATGTGGACGAGCGAGTTCCGACAATGGCGATCAACCTGGAAGGGATCCCTCCCCGCCGGGTCGCGGAGCTGCTGGACGAGAGGGGTATCTATGTCTGGGATGGTAACTATTATGCCCTGTGCGTGACCGAACGATTGGGGGTGGAGGATACAGGCGGCATGGTCCGGGTCGGGGCGGCGCATTATAACACTCCCTCCGAGATCGACCGCCTGGGAGAGGCGCTGCAAGAGATCAGGGAGTTATAAACATATCAACCTCCGAGGTCGATTCGACCTCGGAGGTTGATATGAAAAAAAACAGCCCGGGAAGATCCCGGGCTGCAGGAATACATGCGTTATTATATTCAAATCTACTTAGCAGGAATGCTCTGGGCGACGACCTCCAGGGCGTTATCAATAACTTCCTGGGGTGTGTCGAGCATGCCCCGGAAGCGGATCGAGTGGTCGCCCGATTTCATAGCTAACAGGCCGTTGTTGAACATGCTGTCCAGCATCAGATCTCGTTTGCCCTGGTCTGGAAGGTCGAAGGCAATCATTAAACCTTTCCCGCGAACATTGCTGAGGATTTCTTTGGACTCAGCTGCGATACTTTCCAGTCCATCCTGCATGACCAGGCCCATCTTGGCGGTATGATCGATCAACTTCTCTTCCTCGATGATCTCCAGGATCTTTGTAAAGCGGACCATGTCGACCAGATTCCCCCCCCAGGTGCTGTTGATCCGGCTTGATTCCACAAAAACGTTATTTTCCACCTCATCCACTCGCTTGCTGGCGATGATGCCGCAGACCTGGGTCTTTTTCCCGAAGGCGATGATATCAGGCTCTATGCCATAATGTTCATAAGCCCACATCTTCCCGGTGATCCCAATCCCGCTCTGGATCTCATCAAAGATCAACAGGAATTCGTGCTCATCCGCCAGGGAACGCAATCGCTGGATGAACTCGGGTCGGAAATGATTGTCACCACCTTCTCCCTGGACAGGTTCCAGGATCAGAGCAGCGATATCACCTGGAAATTGCTTCAGGGCTGTTTTGATCTGGATGATGGCGATCTCTTCTGCTTTCTGGACGTCTTTCAGGACTTCTGGAGAGACTGGGAAACGCAGTTTGGGGTTAATGATCCGCGGCCAGTCGAATTTTGGGAAGTACATATGCTTGCGCGGATCGCTGGTATTTGTCAGGGATAATGTATACCCAGACCGGCCGTGGAAGGCTTCCTGGAAGTGGATCACCTTGGATCCCAGGCCGTGCAGCAGGCCCACATCAGATCCCTTTATTCGGTCCAGGTTTTTGCGTACTTTCCAGTCAAAAGCTGTTTTCAGCGCATTTTCCACTGCCAGGGCACCACCGCTCACCAGGAAAAGATGCGGCATGGATTCCGGCATAACCACCTGCTGGAATTTCTCCACGAACTCGGCCATCAGGGTGGTGTAAATATCGCTGTTGGAGGGTTTGTGCATCGCAGAGAGGGTCAGCTTTTCAAGATATGCCGGGTCCTTGAATTTAGGGTGATTATAAGCTACTGCGTTGCTGGCAAAAAAGGTGAAGAAGTCGATATATTCGCGGCCGGTGATCTGATCCACAAAATAGACACCGTGGGATCTTTCAAGATCGAAGAGGATCGAGTTCCCATCAGCAAGCATATTCCTGGCAATGGTATGATGGACATCAACGGGTTTCATGCGGGAAATCTCCTGGTTTTAAGCTTAGTATTTTCTTTTCATACAGCCTTGATATTATAGTACATAACAGGACCAAACTGACACCCCTCACGGGGGTATTTTGTCATTATTTACCTAATCAATTATAATGAGGTCTCATCGAATGATAAGGAAGTTGTTTATGGATACCAAAGTGATCGAAACCAAGAATCTCACTGTTTATTACGGCAAACACCGGGGAATTTTGGATGTCAACCTGGTGGTTGAGAGAGGAGAGGTATTCGGATTCCTGGGTCCAAACGGCGCGGGGAAAACGACTACTCAGCGGGTGCTGCTGGATGTCTTTCCTCCCACAAAAGGACAGGCTTCAGTATTTGGTCTCGACTGCCAAAAGGACGGTGTCAAGATCCGCAAGAAGGTGGGCTATTTACCAGGTGAGTTAGCCCTTTATGCCAATATGAAAGCAAGTGATTTCTTCCAGATGTATGAATATCTGCGCAAGGATAATACTTCTAATGGTTATTGGAAGGAGCTGGCGGAAAGGCTGGACCTGGACACAAGTCGAAAGATAAATCAATTTTCCCGGGGGAACAAACAGAAAGTCGGCGTGGTGGCTGCTTTTATGAGCAAAGCTGACTTGTTGATCCTGGATGAGCCCACCGGGGGGTTGGATCCCTTGGTCCAAAAGACTGTCCTGGAAATGGTCCGGGAAGTCAAAGCTGAAGGCCGGACAGTGTTTTTCTCCACCCACATCCTTCCAGAAGCTCAGGCTGTCTGTGACCGTGTGGGCATTATCCGCGATGGCCAGTTGGTTGCCACACAAAGAGTTGAGGACCTGTTTGCCCAGCGTTTGAACCGCCTGACCTTGATCTTTGAAGGTTTTCCCCCCGCAGATGATTTCAAGATCCCAGGAGTGACAGAACTCGATCGAACTCAGCAAAGCATCACTCTTGAGGTGGTTGAAAACCTTCCCCGGGTCCTGGCCGCCGCTGCTGACCATAATGTGAGGGATATCGAGACCCACAATATCAGCCTGGAGGAGATCTTCCTGGCCTATTACAGCGTGGAAAAGGGAGAGAAAGATGTTTAGATTACTTGTTCAGGAGCTGAAATTCCGGCGGGGTGCTATATTTGGCTGGGGGCTGGGTTTGAGCTTTTTACCCATTGTGTATATCGCCATCTACCCCTCAGTTGCTGAGGAAATGGCTGCATTTGCGGATATTCCCCTGTATCAGGCATTTGGAATGAGCCTCGGTACATTTTCAGATTGGGTGGCATCCATCCTGATGGTCTTTTTACCTCTTGTCGCCTCCATCTATGCCATCATTAATGGAACAGCCACTCTGGCAGGCGAGGAAGAGGACGGCCGCTTGGAAATGTTAGTAACCTTGCCAATACCTCGCTGGCAGATCGTCACAGCCAAAGCCCTGGCACATAGCATTTCTTCAGTAGTCCTCTATATTATTGTTTCCTTGGTATCCTGGGGTGTCTTCGAAGGGATCAAGGGACAGATAGAGACGGACTTAAGTGGAAAACAGATGTTCACAGCTGTTATGGCGGGTTGGCCGCTGATCTTTGCGATGGGTATGATCTCTGTGTTCCTGGCAGTCTTCTGTTCCCGGCGGAGAATTGCTTCCATGATTGCCGCTGCTGTCCTGGCAGTGAGCTATTTTGGGAGTAATCTTTCAGGTTCAACGCCAGTCTTGGAACCCTTTGAGCCTTTTTTCCTTTTTACTTATCTTGATGCCACCGGCAAAGCCATTAACACCGGCCAAAAGATAGAGGATGTGGCCGTCTTGCTTGGCATCGGCCTGGCCTCTTATCTCCTGGCTGTGTTATTTTTCCAGCGGCGCAAGTTAACAGTGGGCGCCTGGCCCTGGCAGAGAGGCCGGGTGGAGAGTTAGGTCTCGTTTCAACTACACATCAAATATCGCTCAGAAGAAGAGCGATATTTTTTTCCACCTGGTGAGAGTCCGGGGCGTGCCTGATTTTCGGGGCTGCACACCTCCACGCTCCAGCAGTGTTTTTTGGGTAGATTTCCCGTATATAATAGAAGTGCGCTTGATCCAAATTGAATGCCAGCTCAACGGATAAGGAGGAGCAAATGAGTGTTCGAGACCAGGTTTTTCAGCTCTTAGGGGAAACTACGGGTTCAATATTTCCCATTGCCAGGGAAATTATGACACCCCTCTTTGAGGAATACTTCAGCGAACAGCGATTTTACCAGCCGACGTTCATCGCCTATCAGTTCTCCCCTGAAAAACTGACAGAGGCGATCTACCAAAAGAGGGCGCCTTATAATAATCCAGAAAAGATCCGAGAGAATCTGGAAGATGCGGCACAAGCCGGTTATCTGGAGAAAGAAGGGGAAGGGGAGTACCAGATCAGCAAGAAAGGGAAAAATGCAATCGACTTTGTCCATGATCAATTCTATGGTCATATTAATCGAGTCAACCAGTATCCGTCAGATAAACTTCAAACCCTGGCTGGACTTCTGGGAGCCCTGGTTGAGAATGCTGCCCGCGCTGAGCTTAACAGTGGAATCTTGAGCCTTGAGCTTGTTCAGGGAGGCCATCCGGAGGTGGAACCCGGCACACTGGCTGAGGTTGACCAGCTGCTGGATGACTTGAATGCATTTCGGGATGACGCGCATATCGCAGCCTGGTCCCCAACAGGAGTTACAGGCCAGGTCTGGGAGGCCCTGACCTTCCTCTGGAATGGCCAGGCCAGCACTGCTGAGGAATTGGTTGAAAAACTGCCCTATCGAAACTATACAGTGGAGGAGTACCAGAAAGCCCTGGATAAGCTCGTGGGTTTAGGGTGGGCTGAAACCGGGGATGAAGGCTACCATTTGACGGAATCCGGGAAAAAGATCCGGGACAAAGCTGAACAGGACACCAATGAATTTTATTTCAATCCCTGGAAGGTTCTTTCAGAAGAAGAGCTGGGGACATTAAAAGGACTTCTCGCAGAACTCAAGGATACCAATCTAAAGCTGCTAAATTAATTGGCCGGAAAAATCCTACTTCCACTAGCTAAAAACGCCAGGAATGTCCTGGCGTTTTTCATGTGATTTATTGGCTACCGATTTGAGGTTAATATACCTCGAAGCGGATCCCCCGCTGATGGACAGCTTCCATGAAATCAGCCGGGGGCACTGCTACTTCCATAGACACACCACCAGCCGGGACTACTCCACGGGCTTGAAAGCCCATCATGATAGCGCAGTGCCAGCCGGTCAGTCTTTCCATAGCCGTGAAGCCGGTCTCTTTGTCGTAGGTATCGACCAGGTCCACCGTGAGTGTGGTTTCCTGACCGTCCTTGATCCCGGATCCAACCACGCGAATCACACAAATATCGCGGATCTCTGCCGCCCGGATCTTTGGTTCCAGCAGGGTGTGATAAACCTCCCGGGGGATAACATCTTTCCCGTTGACTTCAATCGGCTCCTCTGAAAAGAGCCCCAGCTCCTTAAAAGCCCGCAGCCATTCAAAATGACCGGGGTAGCGCAGGGTTTTATTGGTATAGTCCTGGAGCTTTCCTTCCAGGGTCCAGGGCGAGGTGGACATCCCGCCAGATGTTATATCTGCTTCCAGTTGGCCTAAGGGGGAGAAGTCGATCATTTCTGGTTCTGTGAGCGTATCCACCCGCGTCAGAACCCCATCCCTCAGGAAGGTAGCCTGACCATCCAGCTCGTTGGTTAAGCCGTTGATGTGAAAGGTTGCCTGGTAATTCCAGGGCGGGACCGGGTTTTGGGGCAGGCCGCCGTCATAGATATGGACAGCGTGGGGTTCGTCAAGAAGATCCACTGCATACATGGCCATGGTCACATTCAATCCCGGACCCATACCGCAGTCGGGGACGATACTTACTCCGGCTTTCTTGGCTTCGCTGTCCAAGGCAAGCTGCTGGAGCACTACACCTGTGTGTCCTCCCATATCGCACATGCTGCTGCCTGCCGCCAGGCAGGCTTTGGTAATTTCCAAATTATAGTAGTAGGGAACCGCGCTGAGAGTCACATCCATCCCTGGTAGGAACATGTCCAGGGCTGCCCGGTCGCTTACATCCAGCCCGATCCCGGACGCTACCTCCCGGCCGATAAGCTGATTGATGCGCTGGGCGGAAGCCGAGGCAGTTTCCTCCTGAAGATCCGCCATGAGAATTCTCTTGGCTGCTCCGAATTTGGCCAGGTCGTAAGCTGCTGCAGTGCCCTGCCTGCCAGCCCCCAGTACTGCATAGGTGTATTTACTCATTGATCCTCCTCCATCTGAATGCCCTTGGATCAGTTCACCTGGTCTTTGAATTGGTTTTCAGGGCGCCAGAAAAAGCTTAGTTTGAATATATTGCCAATCACCTGCGTTTCTGTGGAGTGGATACCAGGAATATTCTGGATCTGGTCAGTGATCAAGCTTGTCAAGTGCTCCCGGTCCCGGCAGAAGACCTCCAGGACCAGATCATAACCCCCCAGGGTGAGGACCAGATAACTGACCTCGGGAAGCTTTTCCAGAGTCTCGGCAACTGAATAAATAGAACCCGGATCAACCTGGACTCCGATCAGGGCAGGGGCATTGTAGCCCACCGCAAAGGGGTCGATCACCGCGATGGTCTGCACGATGCCTTTCTCCACCAGGCTGGCATAACGGCTGCGAATGGTCGATTCCGCCACCCCGGCTTTTTTGGCGATCTTTGTGAAGGGAGTCCTGCCATCTTCCTGGAGGGCGTTCAATATCAAATGATCCAGTTCATCCATATTTCGCTCCCTTATCGATCATAAGGAATAATCAACGAATAGAATATGCTGGATTGAATTATACGACTATATTCGCTGGATATCAAGTTATAACTTGCGAAAAAAGTATGTATCGTTGACAATATCAACGCAATTCGCTATAATCAGAATCTGTCAGAGGGGTATATTATCCATTAAATTCTCCCCTCCGGGGGGGAACAGAACAGGGAGTAGAACATGCAGCCGAAGATATCATTATTGACTCCGGATCTGGTTTCTCAAGTGATCGAGGAAGCATTCTTGCTTCTTGTCGAGCCGGGTATAAAAGTAAAACACAAAGGTGCCCAAAACCTGTTGGTAGAAGCCGGCGCCAGTCTAGATGAAGAGAATGAAATCGTCAAGATTCCGGAGGAAATTGCCCGACGGGCTCTGGATACCGTCCCCCATGAGTTTGCCCTTTTCAGTCAGGATGGGGAAAAAGCAGTTCATTACGGCGGGGATGCGGTCCATTTTGACCCCGGATCTTCCGGTGTGAACGTGTTGGACTCCGATACATTGCAGCACCGGCCGGCAGTCACAGCAGATCTTCTTAAGGTCATCAAAGTTGCTGAAACACTTCCACAGTACGATGCCCAATCCACAGCTTTGGTATGCAGTGAGATCCCCAAAGAGATCGGTGATCTTTACAGGCTCTACCTGGTGCTCCTTTATTCCCGCAAACCGGTGGTCACCGGGGCTTTTCGAGCAGAGAATACTGAGATTATGATCGATATGCTGGCAATATTGTCTGGAGGAAGGAAAGCCCTGGTAGAGAAACCCACAGCGATTTTTGATGTTTGCCCAACACCGCCTCTGGTCTGGACCAAGTTCGGCTCACAAAACCTGATCGATCTGGCTCGCGCTGGCATCCCAGTCCAAATTGTCTCCATGCCCTTGGCAGGCGTGGCAGGGCCGGTCACCCTGCTGGGATCAGTCGTCCAGCACGCAGCGGAATGCATCAGCGGCATGACTATCCACCAGCTGGCCGGTCCGGGTTCGCCCATCGTTTGGGGCGGAGCTCCCGCGATACTGGATATGCGGGAGGGCACCACTCCTATGGGTGCGGTGGAAACCGCCATGATCGATGCGGCCTATGCCCAGGTGGGCAAATCCTTTGGCTTCCCGACCCATGCCTACCTGGGGGCCAGTGATGCCAAGATCGTCGATTACCAGGCCGGCATGGAAAGCAGCACTACTGCCATGATCGGGGCCCTGGCAGGCATCAATATGATCTCAGGCCCAGGTATGCTGGATTTCCTGGCCTGCGTGAGCCCGGAGAAGCTGGTGATTGATGCAGAGGCGATCGCCATGGCTAAACGCATGCTGGAAGGGTTGCAGGTCCGAACGGATCCCCTGGCAGCTGGCATGTACGAAGGGATCGATTTTAAAGGGAATTTCTTATCGCAGCGCCTGACCAGCCAACTCTTTAAAGAGGAGCAAGTTCTCCCATCACCAGTGATTGACCGGGGATCGATTCGGACCTGGCAGGCTTCGGGGGGGAATGACACTTTCTCACGAGCCAAAACAAGGCTGCAGCAGCTGGTGGGGGATTATCTGCCCCCGGATGTGCCAGCAGAACTGGAGAGGGAGCTGACCCGGATGGTAACGCGGCTGGCTGCTGAAGTAGGAATGAACAAGCTCCCGGTCCTTAAACGCTGATTATTGATCTCGGAGGTCCCCCCAACCTCGGAGGTCCCCTCAACCTCGGAGGTCTCCCCGAGGTCTCCCCGAGGTCCCTTCAACCTCGGAGGTCTGACCGTTTTCCTATATAATGGAATAAAAAGGAAAGAGCATGGAGCTTATCAAGGAAGCGTTGATGAAATGGGGGGAGGCCATGCAGGTCAGGATGGAAAACCGCACCCTGCATTATTCGTCGGTTCTAGGTCACTGGCGCGTAAAAAAGTGGTCCGGAAAAGATGGCCGGTTTTTCCTGTATGACGGAGATTGTTTGGAGGATGCTTTCCAGGCCCTGCTAGGCCAAAACACTGGAGAAGTGGCCCCTCCTGAAGAAGGGAAAGAACAATAACACATCAAAATCCTCACTGGGATTCAAAAGAGGAGACCTGAATGATAAATGAAGATGACCTGTATCTGATCCAAGAAAAATATGCCCGGCTGATCTGTGAAGTTGGTCTCAACCTGCAGCTAGAACAGAGACTATTTATCTGGGCCAATCAGCTGGAACTTGCCCCTTTGGTCCAGCTGATCGTCAAAAGAGCATATCAAAATGGCAGCCGACTGGTCTCTGTGCTTTGGAATGACGAGAAGCTGATCAAAACCCGCTTTGATCACGCCCCCAGGGATTCATTTGAGGAGTACCCTGTCTGGAAAACCGATGGCCGATTGAAATCTGCGATGCAGGGAGATGCTTTTTTGTGGATTGGCGGTGATGACCCTCATCTATTAACAGGATATGATCCCGGGTTAGTCTCTACGGCATTCAAAGCATATGCTGTTCATGTAAAACCAAGCCTGGAGAAGATAGCCGCCAATGAGGTCCAGTGGCTGCTGGTCTGCCCCCCCACAAAAGCCTGGTCGCAGGCGGTTTTCCCTGATCTTCCAGGGGAAGAGGCACTTGATAATTTATGGAAAGCGGTGAGCAAGACCTGCCGATTGAACGAATCAGATCCTGAAATCGCCTGGAAAGAAAATCTGGATAAATTGGCAAAGCGCGGGGCCTATTTAACATCCCGAGGATATGATGCCATGAGATTTATTAGCCCTGGAACTGATTTACAGGTAGGACTACCCCGGAACCATATCTGGATCGGAGGTTGGGACGAAACCCCTGACGGTGTTAAATTCTGTGCTAATCTTCCCACCGAAGAGGTGTTTACTATGCCCCATAGGGAGCGTGTTGAAGGCACTGTCCGGGCTACCCAGCCCCTTAGTTTACGGGGAACTTTGATCGAAGATTTTCAACTGACATTTAAGGAGGGCAGAGTGGTCGATTTCTCAGCCGGGAAGAGTGAGGAGGCGTTAAAGGGTTTGTTAGAGACAGGCCCATATGCTTCATACCTGGGAGAGGTTGCCCTGGTTCCCCACAGCAGCCCAATATCCCAGCAGAAACTCGTATTTTTAAATACACTATACGATGAAAACGCTTCCTGCCACCTGGCGCTGGGCAGCGCCTACAGGGTTTGCCTGGAAGGTGGCTCCGATATGTCGAAGGATGAATTTATGGCTGCCGGCGGAAATGAAAGCCTGGTCCATGTTGATTTTATGTTCGGCTCCGATGAGATGGATGTGGATGGAGTCCTTCCTGATGGTTCTGTTGAATCAGTGATGCGGGGCGGTGAGTGGGCCTTTGAGCTCTAAACCGGCTATTCTTTTGAAGGAATGGTGAGTTTATATGAAAATCACCAGGCGACCTTATCAGCCAGAGGATTACCTGAAAATCGGGCAATTCCTGGTCAAGCATTATCAGCCGGAAAATAGAGATGGCAACTGGCTCCGGCCGACCTGGGATTATATGCACAGCCACCCCAATCTGGATGAATCCGTCCTGGATCGGATCGGGATCTGGGAGGAGGATGGGGAGATCCTCGGTGTGGCTCACCATGAAAGTGTGCTGGGAGAAGCCTTTTTTGAATGTCACCCGGATTACACTTTCCTTAAAGGTGAGATGCTAAGTTACGCAGAAGAACACCTGGCCGGTATAGACGGCGGGGGAGTGAAGCTCAAGGTCTTTACCAATGATTTTGACACTGATTTTGAATCCCTTGTCATAAATGCGGGATATAAACAGATTGAAGGGAGCCTGCGGCCCCTATCCCACCTGATCATCCCAGCTGCGATCCCGGAACCGGAATTGCCAGAGGGTTTCCAGTTGTTGAGCCTGGCGGATGAAAATGACTTGACCAAGATTAATCATGTCCTATGGCGGGGATTTGATCATCCCGGGGAACCTCCCCTGGAAGAAGAGGCCGGCCGGAAAAAGATGCAGTCCAGCCCCCACTTCCGAGAGGACCTGACCATCATCGCTGCCGATCCGGGTGGGAATTTCCGGGCTTTCTGCGGATTCTGGTATGTGCCAGAGAAGCGGTACGGGGTCATCGAGCCCCTGGCAACCGATCCGGATTACCGGCGGATGGGATTGGCGAGGGCAGGGGTGCTGGAAGGCATCCGGCGCTGCCGGGATCTGGGTGCGGAGACTATCTATGTGGGTTCTTCCCAGAAGTTTTACCTCTCACTGGGCTTCCAGCCTCTGTATTACACCCGCGCCTGGGAGAAGGATATTTAAGGGGTACCAAGTAATCCTTGGTTAGAGATTATCCTGGAAAAACTGGACAGTCCGCTGCATGGCCTGGTCGAAGTAGGGGGAACTGATATTGTGACCGCCACCTTCATAGATAAAAAACTGATAGGGTATGTTCTGGATCTGTAATTGTGCGGCCAGCCCGTAGGAATAGTTAATATCCACAACTAGATCATTTTCCGCGTGATGGATCTGGATCGGTGCGGATAAGTAGGATAGGTTTTCGGTCAGGGATACAGCCTGCCAATAGGGAGTTTCCAGGTTCGGCCAACCGTACATCTCAAAGACAATCCGGGAATAGGTCAGCTGCTCGACCTCAGGCTGACCTTCAGGGGTGGCTGGAGGTCGGTAGGATCTATCACTGATCCCGTAGGTCGAAAAATCCTCATAGCTGTAAACCGCTCCGGCGAAGATCACGCCGGCTTGGATATCCGGTTCAACCAGCATGGCTCGCAATACCAGATTGCCTGCCATGCTGTGCCCCCACATCCCAATCCCCGCAGGGTCGATATACTCGAGTGACTGCAGGCTTTTCAGAGCGCTGATGGCATCGATGGTATAAGCCGGGGAAAAGTAGGACCCGGAAGGGTAGCCTTCGGATTGACCGTGACCCCGGTAATCGATCTTGTAGACCACAAATCCGCTCTGAGCCAGATAATCCACATAAGCGGCATAACGTTCCAGCGTATTGTATTCAGCGGGGGGTATATAACCATGATTGAAGACCACCGCTTTAAATCCTCCTGGAGGGGGATCGCCAAAAGGCACCGTCAATAATCCAAAGATCTTATAACCTTCCGAGAGGTAGCTGGCCAGGTAGCGCTGATAGTTGGACCCTGGGGGAAGTTCTTCCTCAATGGTGATCTCGCTGCCGGTGATCTGCATACCCCGCAGATAATCGATAGTGAGCTCCTGCCCAAAGCTAAAAACGATCTCTGTGGCCGTCGGGCTGGGAGAGGTTGTGCTGGATGGCGCGACTGAAGGGATAGGTGAGGCTGGTGCGGGTTTATACTCGACTACCTCTGTTTGGTGAAGCAGGGGAGTATCGAGAGGGTGGGGCCGGGGATCTCCGGACACAGCAGGGCTGCAGCTGACCCCGAGAGCCAGGATAAGGATCAGATAGGGCAGAAAGAAACCTTCAGTTTTTTTGTTCATAATCAATGTAAATTTAAGCCTAGAGACTCATTCTCTCACAAATTAGCCACAATAACCGGTCCTTTTCAGATAAGCCAGGAATGTGATTTATTACATTATGATATGTTAATTATCGGTATGAATCTCAACCCATTTGACACCTGGTATTACCAGTGTTATTATACTCATCATGACAGGTATTACCAGTTCTTAGGAAGGGAGGATCCAGTGTCTGATAAGCAAGAAGAGCGAGCTACTGATCGAGCCGAGCGGTTGTTGATCGAAGGCATGGTCAAGGGACTTTATCCGCCCAACTCCGACCTGCCAGGGGAGCGCACTCTCAGCAAGGAAATGGATCTGGCCCGACCCGCACTCCGGGAGGCCATGCAGCGCCTCAGCCGGGACGGTTGGCTGGATATCCAGCAGGGCAAACCCACCCGCATTCGTGATTATTTGAAAGACGGCAACCTGAATATACTATCCGGGTTGTTGAAAGCGGACCCAGACCTGGTGCCCAACCTGGTGCCTGACCTGCTGGAAATGTGGGAACTGTTGGCGCCCCAGTATACCGCTTCCTCGGTGCGCCGGGCCCCGGGTTTGATTCTGGATCTAGTGGAAAGTTATAAAAGGCTGCCGGATGAGCCAGCTGCTTATGCTTCCAGTATGTGGGAGCTCCATCACACCTTGATCGCTTACTGCGACAACCTGGTTTATGGATTGATCTTCAACACCTTCAAAGATTTTTACCAGCAGCTAGCGAAATATTATTATGCCGATCCGGCCCACCGCCAGCTTGCCCGCGGTTTATGGGAAGGGCTGGAAAAACCCATCCAGAAACTGGACACAAAAGCTGCGGCTGTTCTTGTGAGTGATTTTATCAGCAGCACCAAAGAATTCTGGCAGGAGATTACCTTTGAGCAGTATCAAGAGGAGGTGCTCAATGCATCTCAATCGAAAACCGAGCAGGGTGATAAAACCAATAAAAAGAAGAAATCTCAATGATCATACTAATAAAGGAAGGATCTTTTGTTATATAAAGTAGATACCAGCTTGGCATCGAGTTCAAAAGGGGAGGTGATTGCCAATACGATCACCCACGGAATTGGAGTAGGCCTAAGCATTGCCGGCCTGGTGTTTCTTATTATCAGGGCGGCCCGATATGGGACGCCCTGGCACCTGGCAAGTTTTTTGGTATTCGGTATTTCCTTGTTGCTTTTATATCTGGCCTCATCGATTTACCATGCTTTTCCGGACAAACCCTGGAAAGCTGTTTTGCAGCGATTGGATCACGCAGCAATCTACTTTTTAATTGCCGGAACATATACGCCCTTCCTGCTGACAAATTTCCGCTCTGGATTGGGATGGTCTGTTTTCGGTGTGATTTGGGGGCTTTCCTTTGTGGGTTTGATCATCAAACTGGCATTCAGTAAGAAATTTGAAAAGCCAACGGTCTTTCTGTATTTGATCATGGGATGGGCCGGGCTGGTGGTCTTTTTCCAACCCGGCATCCAGCTGGGAAGGATTTCCACCATATTTCTCATTATTGGGGGCTTATTTTATACTGTGGGTGTGATCTTCTACCGCTGGAAAAAACTGCCTTATGGACATGCCATGTGGCATATGTTTGTACTGGGCGGCAGCATCTTTCATTATTTTTCAGTCATGCAGCTGATTTAGGCGTAGTTGGTTTTTTCGCTGACCTTCCCGGTCTATCTATTGGGTGGGAATCAGCCCAGTTTGGTTTCATTTCATGACATTCTCCCCTATCCATCGGCTCTATCCACATTGTCATATAATGGGGACATGCTTGCTTCACATTCATTAGGTTCGGGGGTTGCATGTCAGGAGAACAGGTATTTCTAACCGGCGCGGATGGTATGCTGGGCTCCAGCTTATCCAGGGAGCTTCTGGGCGATGGATACAGGGTAAAGGCCCTGATCCAGCCCGGGAGAGACCTAACGGTGCTGAACGGGCTGGACCTTGTGAAAGTTGAGGGGGATATCCTGGACAGGGAGACCCTGGTTGAACAGATGGGGGATTGTGATTATGTCATCCATGCCGCTGCCAATACCAGTATCTGGCCTCGCCGCTCCGAAGCTGTCTGCTCGGTGAACCTGACTGGCACCAGGAATGTCATGGATGCAGCTAGAAAGCTTGGCATGAAGCGCATGGTCCATATTGGAACGGCGAATTCGTTCTCACCCGGACCTCGCACCGATCCCGGGGATGAGAACTCCCCCTTTGATGGCTGGAAATTTGGCATGGATTATATCGAGAGCAAGTATCTTGCCCAGGAGATGCTATTAGCGGAGCATCATAAAAATGGTTTTCCGGTTGTTATCGTCAATCCAACCTTTATGATCGGCCCTTTTGATACCGGCCCCTCATCGGGCAGAATGCTGATCGAACTTCTCTCAGGCCGATTGCCAGGATATACCCGTGGCGGCCGGAATGTGATCTGCTCTTTTGACGTGGCCCGGGCTGCGGTGAATGCCCTCACCCAGGGCAGGGATGGGGAATGTTATATAGCCGGGAATGAGAATCTCCCCTATGGCGTTTTTTTCCGATTGGCCTGTGACGTTTGCGAGGTTGATTTCAAGTTGATTATGATCCCCCACTTCTTGACTTTGGGGGCCGGATTATTCAACTCCATTGTGGCGAGGATATCCGGTAAACCTCCCCAATTGAGCTTCACTATGGCCCGCATGTCGGCTGTAGATCATTATTTCTCCTCTCAAAAAGCGCAGCAGGAACTGGGGCTTCCGCTGACCCCGATCGAGGTCGGGATCAGGGAAAGCGTAAAATGGTTCAAGGAAAATGGCTATTTGATATGAATACAGAATATTTTTTCAAAGACAAGGTTGTGCTGATCACCGGCGGCTCCCAAGGCATCGGCAGGGAACTGGCCCGGCAGGTGTTAACATCAGGGGGCAGCGTGGTTCTGACTGGGCGCAGCCAGGATAAACTTGACTCAGCGCTGGAGGAGTTCCAGGAATACAGTAAGAAGGTCATGGTCCGGGCTGGCGATGTGGGGGATTCCGCCCACGCAGAGTCCCTGATCGATGCCATCCTGTCCAGATTTGGCCGGCTGGATGTGGTCATCAATAATGCGGGTTTGGCAGGGTATGGTGAGGTGAAGGATCTCTCACAGCTGGCGGTGGATACCGTCGTTGATACGAATATCAAGGGATCGATCTATATCAGCAGGGCAGCCATCCCTCACCTGGAAACTGGCGGTACGATCCAGTTCATTTCCAGCCTGGCCGCCCTCTATGGTTTGCCGGGTTATTCCCTATATTCCATCTCCAAAATGGCGTTAACTGCCCTGATGCAGGGATTGGCCATTGAACTTAAGGAACAAGGTATCTTTGTGGGCATCGCCTATGTGGGATTTACGGCCAACGAGAACATTAAAGAATGGGTGACGGCTGCTGGAAAGTCTGAGTTGCTGCCTGCAAGGGATCCCAGGCTGGTCACCCCCAGAGAAAAGACAGCCCGGCTGATCTTAAAACAGATAGCGACTAAAAAACCGATCATGGTCCATTCCCGACTCGGGAAATTGACTTACTTCATGGCTCGTATTTTCCCGGGAATTGTCAAGCTGATCTTGGGAAAACGATACGCTGCTTCAGCCAATCAGGACGGGGCTGGCATGATCTGATCCCCAAACATCCTGGGCCCCAGAACGAATCCTTTCACTATTGTTTTGTAGTTAAAGTATCAGAAAATCTAGACCGCTCTCGATAAGGAGGGTGGTCCTCACTTAAAATTCGCCCATCTTGTTCGGAGGATAGATATATTGTGCACCCGCTATACACTTGGTCAATTTGGATGAGATACAAGGACGGAATAATCCTCCAAAATACCCTTCCTCGGAAGAAGGGATTGAGTATAATGGGGAATGTTGTTCACTGAATAAAACTACCGATTTTGATAAAAGACCATAAGGAGCTCCACGTGTCCGTTATTGAAACGAAATACCTTACCAAGTATTATGGAAAAGCCCGGGGCATTATCGATGTTTCCTTGAAGGTGGAGGAACGGGAGATCTTTGGTTTTATCGGTCCCAACGGGGCAGGAAAATCAACCACTATCCGCTTATTCCTCTCCCTGATCTACCCGACCAGCGGCGAGGCTAAGATCTTCGGAAAGGATTGCATCAAATTCGGGCCGGAAATCCGCCAGGAAATTGGCTACTTACCTTCCGAAGTCTTCTATTACGAAGGAATGAAAGTTCTGGATCTCCTGAAATATTCCGCCAGTTTCTATAAGAAGGATTGCACAAAACGTCTCTTTGAACTGGCTGATCTGATGGAGCTGGACCTCAAGCGCCGGATAGATGACCTATCCTATGGCAACAAGAAGAAAGTAGGTATTGTCCAGGGTTTGCTGCATTCCCCAAAACTGATCATTCTTGATGAGCCGACCGCGGGTCTGGATCCTCTCATGCAGCAGAATTTTTTCAACCTGATCCGTGAGGAAAATAAACGGGGTGCCACGGTGTTCTTTTCTTCCCATATTCTGGGTGAGGTGCAGCGACTTTGCAGCCGAGTGGCGATCATCAAGGAAGGCAAGGTGATCAAGCTCCAAGATATCAAAACGCTCCAGAAGGATAATTATAAAAAGATCCGCATTGCGGCCGAGAACCTGGATGAAAAGACCTTCCAATTCCCGGGTGTGACCAACCTCTCCTCCGAAAACGGTGTCCTGAGTTTCTTCTATAAAGGGGATATCAACCAGATCACCCAGGCCATCAGTGGAGTGAAGCTTCAGGATGTGGTCATCGAAGAACCCACCCTGGAAGAGATCTTTATCCACTACTACGAGTAAGGGAAAGATATGAATATCTTCATCCATGAATTTAAGTCCTATCTCAAGTCGGCGAGTATCTGGTCTGTGGCGATCTTCCTGATCAATCTGATCTATTTTTCGGCATTTAACGCAATTGCTGTGGAAGCAGAGGAATTGGAAACCCTGATGGCTAGTTTTCCTGAGGAACTGATGATTGCCTTTGGTATGAATAATATGAATTTCAGCTCCTTATTGGGTTTCTTTGGTGTGGTATTCTTGTTTACTCAAGTATGTCTGGCCATTCAAGCATCCAATTACGGTTTTTCCCTGGTTTCTATAGAAGAGCGGGAACTGACGGCTGATTTTTTGCTGCCAAAACCTGTTGGAAGAGGTAAGATCCTTACTTCAAAACTGCTGGCAGCTCTTTCTGCCCTGACCATCACAAATTTGGCAACCTGGATCAGTGTCTTTTTTGTGATCGATCTGGTTGCTGACGGGCGAAGTTACGAGGTAAAGTCTCTAGTCCTGATCCTATCCACGATTGTTTTATTCCAACTTTTCTTCCTGTCAGCGGGGATTGTTATTTCCCTGTTGATGAAAAGGGTTCGCAGTGTGATCCCTCTTTCTATGGCGCTCTCCTTCGGTATGTATATCTTGAATATCTTCGGCAATATGCTGGGAGAGGATAAACTGGAGGTTATCTCACCTTTCAGGCACTTTGATCCAAATTATATTTTGGCAAATGGCACCTATGACCTGCCCATGGTATTGATCAGTGTAGGAGTGATCCTGGCAGCCATTCCAGCCAGTTATCTGCTGTATATCAGGCGGAATATTGCCTCTGCGGTTTAAGGGATACGAGGAGATCTACTCATGAGAATTTATTTTCGGGAACTGAAAGCCAATTTCAAATCCCTCTTGATCTATACCGGGGTTGTTGGTTTTTTTGCAGTGGTGGGATTTCAAAAATTTTCGGCTTATGCTGAAAATCCGGAAATTCTCGAGGTGCTGGATGCCATGCCTGCAGCGCTGCTGGAATCCTTCAACATGAATGCTTTTAATATGACCACCGTCGAAGGTTTTTTCGGTGTGATGTTCGCCTTTGTAGCCTTGATTATGGGTATTGCCGCGGTGATGTGGGGCAGCGATATTATTTCCAAGGAAGAAAGGGATAAAACTGTTGAATTCGCCCTGACCCTGCCAGTGAAACGCAGCACCTTGATTACCGCCAAAGCAGGGGCTGCGTTGACAAACTGCGTCCTGCTGGCGTTGTTTACCTGGGGATTGAACGCTTTCAGTTCAGCAGCTTATGATCCGGAACCAAGTTATTACAAATTTCTTTTTGAGGGGATGATAGCCCTTTTTGTCTTGCAGGTGATCTTCCTGGCGATCGGGATATTTATCGGCAGTGCCATGAAAAATCATAAACGGGCTGGTTCTGTAGCGATTTCTGTATTGCTGGGAACGTATTTTTTCTCGGTAATCGCGGGATTGAAGGAGGAATGGGAGTTCTTGACCTATTTCACCCCCTTCAAATATTTTGATGCTTCCCTGATCCTGCGTGAATCTCGTGTGGAAGCTATTTATTTGTGGATTTCCCTGGGTATTGTTCTGGTCAGCCTGGCTGGCGCATACTTCACCTACCAAAGGCGTGATCTATATATTTAAGAGCATCATCCAATTGTTAGCCAAACATAGAATGAGACAACCATGATATTGCTGGATGGATTTCTCACAGGCATGATCCTGCAAGTTGCGATCGGTCCTGTATTCTTCTATATCCTGAACCTGGCTTTGGCTGGATCCCTGATGGACGCTTATGCTTCGATAGGCGCTGCCGTGCTGGTGGATTATCTCTATATCATTCTGGCCATCCTCGGGGTTGGCAAAGCATTTGAGAGTCGCCGAATTAAAAACATTCTGGGGTTGATCGGGGCGGTTGTTTTGTGTATCTTCGGATGGGTCATGATCCAGGATCCTTTCACTGGAAGGCTGGGATTTGAATTTGTCTCGAAATCGATCAATCCGATTTCCAGTTTCATCTCAACACTTATTTTGACCATCTCAAGTCCGCTGACAATTATCTTTTGGACGGGGGTCTTCGCTAGCAGGGGAGTCCAAAAGAATTATTCCAGACAAGAATTGATCCCCTTCGGCATTGCCGCGGGATTGGCCTCGCTTGTTTTTCTTATGATCAGCATCACAGCTTTACATTCTCTCAAATTCTCACTCCCGGAAGGTTTGATCAAATACCTGAATACTGCGGTGGGAGTGATCTTGATGATATACGGGGTGGTCAGGTTTGGAAAACTGGTCACAGATATGATCAAAAACAGTCAAGAACTATGAGAGTAAGATTCGTCTAAAAACTTATCCAGATCGCTGCCTGACATAGAAGTGCCATGAGAGAGGTAGAGCCTCTCGGGTCTTAAGGCTGCGATTTTTTTCAGAGAGATGAGGATTTGACCCCGGTCATGGTAAAACAAACCAGTGTCAAAGATGCCGGGAGAACGTTCCCGAAGCAGATCCCCTAAGAAACATATTCCACCTTCCAACAGTATTGAACACGACCCCGGACTGTGACCAGGTGTATGGATCATTCTGCCAGGCAACCCGTACTCAAATAAATCTAGAGAGTCGTCAAAAACCCTGTCTGGTCGAACGGGCTTGATTCTTCTTCTCAGCAGGGCTGAGACAAGGGGATTGAACAGCTTCCAGCCCAAGAACCCGGGGAATAGCCTCTTCATAGCCACCACTCTCCAATGCGGATCGAATGGACCGATGGCAGACCAGCAGTGCCCCGGAACGGGCTTTGAGGTACGCCAGGCAGCCGATATGATCCAGATGCCCGTGGGTCAGGATGATGGTACGGATATCTTCCGGTTCCACATCAAGGGACCGGAGGATACGCTCGATCCTCCTTTCTTGGAAAGGGTGTCCGGTGTCGATCAGATGATACCCGTGCTGAGACTTGACCAGAAAGATCTTGACATTCCCGGTGCGTATGGGGAATATGAGCAGCTTGGAAGTTGTACTCACAGCATTGCCTCTTATTCTTTATAGTATAAAACAAACCTTGTTATAATTAGCGGCATTGAGCGATTACCAAGAGCCATTTAGGTTGACCTAGCAAAAACCAAACGCGGGAATGCTAAACTATGGGAAACAAGACAAAAGTTACTCAGCAAAATCCAAATAAGCGGAACCAGATTATTATCCTGGCCCTGGCCCTGATCATACTGGGGATCTGCACGGCTGTTATCGCCGTTCAATTCTCTGGAAATCGTGATCATTCAACCACAACTCTGGCCAAGAACAGGGAGGTCAGCGTTGCTGACGCGTACCAGCTATATCAAGATGGGGTGTATTTTCTCGATGTGCGTACGCCCATTGAATATCAGTCCGGACATGTTCCTGATGCAACAATGATTCCCCTGGATGACCTTGCACAGAGAGCCGGGGAGCTGCCGGTGGGTGAACCGATCCTGATCTACTGCCGCTCCGGCAACCGCAGCCTGGAAGCCATGAATCTGCTTGGTTCGATTGGTTTTATGAATCTTTCCAGCATGGACGGCGGTATTCAGGAATGGGTTATTGATGGATACCCCATTGAGGGGGGATTCTAGAAAAAAGCGGGGGGTTGAAAGGATGTGTTGAATCAGGAACCGGATTCGTCGTATTCCATCGGTTAGAAACTGGATGATTTAGAGGTATCCCGCCAGGAAGGGCACTAGCATTTCTTGGGGAGAGAAGCCGCCGTGGCGCCCGATCAATGGGTTCGGCTTTGCAGCCCACCACCAGAAGGCATCCCCCCTGGCAGCAACGATCAAATCCCCCAGCCGATCATATACTGCAGGGTTTACTTTCCCGGTCCCGAACAGGTTTGCCTGAAGGGCTTGATCAGTTTCAAAGACCTCGAATTCTCCCGGCCAGGCAATATTGATGTATTCTTTTACTTTATCGATCTGCCCTGGTTTGACATGCAGGTAGGCTAGCCGGTTTTCACCTGTGGGCAGAAGATGCAGCATCTGTGTGAATTTTGGATGGTTTTTGAGGTCGTACTGGTCGGCTTCAGAATCGGTTGTGATCTGTCCATGGTCCGCGGTCAGGATTACCAGGGTATCCTTCCTGAGTTGTGGGTCGAGTTTGTTCAGAAAATGGGTGTCAAATGCATTACTGAAGCTGTTGAATTCTGCCCGAGCCCGCTCGCTGTCTGGACCATGCAGGTGAGAGCTTCCGTCGAGCTGGCCCCAGTATGCCCAGATGTACTTCCTTGTTGAAGGCTCAGATGCCAACAATTCCTGGATGCTGATCCAAAGGTCCGGGGCAGTCGCTACTGGATGGCGCACTAGCTTCCCCCATGAACATTTGTGATAGTCCGGAGTTGATGATCGCGTAATGTTGAAAGGCATGGACATCTACGCCGTTCTCGATCAGCCGGCTGGAGATGGATTGAACGGGAAGGAAGTTAACAGGGTCAAAGCCCGCCAGGGAAAGCCCACCACCTCCCGACCGGTAAGTGATCGGTTTGTGTTCGATCATATTGGCTGTGATCCCGTATTCCTTGAGCCACATTTCGTAGCCAAGGACCCCGTGCTCGATCGCAGCGCTGTCTGTCCAGTAGGAAGTGATTGCTGCACAGGTAGTGCTGGGACAGATCGATGTCAGCGGAGCGTAAACCCCTTGTTCTTTTAGCTGGTGCCATCCGAGATCCTTATCCTCGGCCATCCAGATCTCAAGCCTGTGATAGGCCAGGGCATCCAGCAAGACCAGGATGATATTCTTCGGCTCTCTTGAGAAAGAAGCGAGGGTTGGGGGCAGCAAGCCAGCCTGCTGAAAGCCATCCAAACCGAATAACCCAGCCACAGATGGGAGAATGTTCAGGATCGATTCTCCCTGGTAGCGAGGAAAAATGAAATCCTCGCTGTGGACCAAAGAGCGGAGGTCCCGGGTTGTGGATGCCGAGATAAGGTCTTCAAGGGTTTCTTTCATGCAGGCCTCATTTAGTGTGTTTTTGAATTATATCCCCATCAGGGGAATCATGCACATACCCGGCAGAATCGAGAATTTGCGCTGAATTTTTAAGTTTACAGGTGATTTCATTCATTATAATATTCATATGAAGCCGGAACTGCCCGCATCACGGAGTTGCACAGGAGACGGTATATATGGCATTCACTGAACAGCTGAAGGATAGGATCACCCAGATATTCACACCCCGGAAAATGCGTGTCTTGCGAGAATCGCTGACGGGGTATTTGTTTGTCACACCAGCCCTGATCCTGATCTTTACCTTTGGGATTTTCCCTGTCGCTTTTGCCCTCTATGTGAGTTTGCATAAATGGCGAATTATCCGGACGGATTTTGTTGGGATGGGTAATTATGTCAGAGCTGTTGGCAATTTGGCGTATGTATTTGGTTTTTTCCTGGGAGCTGGTGCGCTCCTGGCCGCTTATTTAGTGATCAGGCGATTGATCACCGAAGCCCGGGAGATGGATGTCCATCCCTGGCTCCAGATCATACCGGGGATCGTTAATACCTGGGCTGTCTATGCCTTCATTCGCTACATCTGGTTCCAGCTGCCGGAATTCCTGGATATTGCTACCAAGCTGCGCGGAGTAGAAAAGACCCGGGAGCTCTTCTCGCAGCTGCTCCGGGATGCTTTCAACGCTATCAATGTCTCCAATTCCTGGCGATACTTCTTGATGATTCTAGGTATAGCGGTAATAACCTCAATAGCTGCCCAATTGATCAATCGGGTACCGAGGGGGGGGCATTTTCGATCCCAATTCAGTGTTGCCTGTATCGCTTTGGGAACCGGGGCGGGTTTATTGGTCTTTGTTTACCAGCAGATCAGCCTTGCGTACCTCACAGCCCTGGAGGCAGGCACGGATCCGGGCATCTGGCCCCAGGTGATCACGATATCTGCGGGATTCATCTTGCTGATTATGGGGTGGTTCAGCTGGAATTCGGCACCGAAGACCCCCAAATCATGGAAATTTTGGCTCAGGATTTTAGGAGCATTTATATTCATGGCTGGCGGATGGGTGCTGGTGGGTGAAATCCCGGTACTTCTGGCTGCGGGGGATAAAGATCTCTGGAACGGGATCAAGGTCACGGTATTCTTCTCCGCTGGAACTGTGCCGTTTCAGCTATCTATCTCAATGTTCCTGGCGATTTTGCTCTTTCAAAAGCTGCGAGGCTCGGAGTTCTTCCGGATGGTCTTCTTTTTGCCTTATGTGACTCCTTTCATCGCCAGCGCAGCCATTTTCCGGCAGATATTTGCTAATCGGGATACTGCCATTATCAACTTGCTCATCCGAAACCTGGGAGGAAAGGGCTTGGCCTGGCTGCAGGAATCAAAAGGTGTGAATTTGATCATTGCCGATGCCCTGGGGATCAGTTTACCAAGCTGGGCAGCTGGTCCTAGCCTGGCTCTGGTGGTGGTGATCCTCCATGCCATCTGGACTTATGTAGGCTATAACACTGTGATCTATCTGGCTGGATTGGGTAATATCCCTGGCGAGTTGAATGACGCTGCAGAGATCGATGGGGCAAATAATTGGGATGTCTTCCGCTATGTCACCTTCCCGCTGCTTTCCCCGACAACCTATTTCTTATCTTTGATAGCCATTATCGGCACCTTCAAAGCTTTTGCTACCCTGTGGGTTTTCCGGGAAAGTCTAGCTTTGGGCACAACGAATACCTTCAGTGTAGCGATATTCCTGGAATTCTTTGAAAAGCTCCGTTATGGCTACGCCTCGGCGATGGCATTTGTCTTATTTGCTATTATCCTGGGGCTAACAGTGATCAATAATCGTTTCCAGGGCTCGCGGGTCTTTTATCTGTAGCCATCAGAAGAATAAGGATTCATATGACACGGTCGATTTTTATGAAGGTCCTGATTTACACCCTGTTGATCATTGGGGCTTTTATTTCCCTGGTACCTTTTGTGTACATGATCTCAACATCCCTTAAAACGATAGGAGAGGCTTTGGGAACCCAGTTCTTCCCCAAGGTCCCCCAATGGAAAAATTATATCGAGGCCTGGGATAGGGCAAACTTCTCAAGGTATTTTTTCAACAGCATGAAGATCACCGGCATTTCCCTGGTTGGCAGTTTGAGCATCAGCGTTCTGGCTGCCTATGGTTTTGCCCGGATCAAATTTCCAGGGCGGGACCTGATCTTCGGGATCCTGTTAAGTACGATGATGATCCCTGCCATGGTGACCATCATCCCCAACTTCTTGACAGTGACCTGGCTGGGCAGGATTGGTTCGCTGAAATGGATCAACAATTGGCCGGCATTAACAGTTCCATTTATGGGAAGTGTCTTTAATATTTTCCTGCTGAGGCAGTTCTTTGCCCAGATCCCGGATGAGCTCTTTGATGCTGCCCGGATCGATGGCTCTGGGCATATGAGATTCTTGCTCCAGGTGGTGCTTCCCCTCTCCAAGGCACCCCTGATGGTGATCCTGGTGCTGACCTTTATGGGATCCTGGAATTCGCTGGCCTGGCCCTTGTTGGTGACTAACACGCCCGATTGGCGCCCGATCTCTGTGGGATTGATGACCTTTGTCACGGAAGCAGGGCAGGAATTTCACTTAATTATGGCCGGCGCATTCATTACAATTATCCCTATCCTGATTATCTATTTCTTTACCCAGAAGCAGTTTACTGAAAGCATCGCTAGGAGTGGTCTCAAAGGATAAAATCAAAGCCCCATTCCCGAAAAAAGGAGGAGGTGGTGCCGCTCAAAGAACAAAATCTGTTTTAGTTTGTCCAGACAATTATCTGAGGAGAAAAAATGCCTAAAAAACTAGTTACAATCTTGCTTGCATCTCTACTGATTTTTTCACTGGTCCTGGCAGCCTGCGCGCCCGAAGTTGTGGAAGAACCAGAAGTAGAAGAACCGGAGGTGGAAGAACCTGAGGTAGAAGAACCTGAGGTGGAAGAACCCATGATGGACCTCAGCGGAACCACGATCTCTTTCTGGCATGTGTGGGGGGAAGGGGATGACCTGGGTGAAATCGTCGCGGCTATGGTCGCGGAATTCAATGCTACCAATGAGTGGGGCATCACCGTTGAAGATTTTGACCAGGAAGATTACAGTCCACTGGAAGATAAAGTCAATGCCGGCATTCAATCCGGTGACCTTCCGAATATCGTTCAGGCCTACACCAGTGCGATCAATAACTGGAGACAGGTAGATATGGTTGTGGATCTGGAACCCTATGTTTATGATGAGACTTATGGTTTGTCCGATGAAGAGCTGGCGGACATCTATCCTCCGGTCCTCGAATTGGGAGTAAATGGGGAAGGTGAGCGTTTGGCATGGCCATTAAGCCAGTCTGCCAATGCTTTGGTTTACAATCATACCTGGGCTCAGGAGCTGGGATTTGATGCCCCTCCGACCAATACAGCTGAGCTGAAAGAACAGCTGTGTGCTGCAGCGGAAGCAAACCTGACCGATGATAATCCTGACAATGACGGCGGTACCGGTCTGGTCTGGTATCCCAATATCCAAAACTTGCTGGGCTTCATCCATGCCTTTGGCGGAGATCTCCTGAATGACGAGGGCACTGCCTACGAGTTCAACACACCTGAAACCGTAGCGGCAGCTATGTATGTCAACGAGCTGCGCGACGCTGGCTGCACCTTTGAAACAGAGGGTTATCCCAACCCGGAGCAGGCCAATCGTTTGGCTTTGATGACAATCAGCTCAACCAACGGCCTCAAGTATTACGGCTATGCCTATGCTGACGGGGCATTTCCGGATGATGAATGGGGTTTTCTGCCCTTTGTTGGTCCAGATGGTGGTTTAGGTACAGATAACTATACCCAGATGGTGGGTGTTCTTAAATCCACCCCGGAACAGGAACTGGCCTCCTGGCTGTTCATCAAGTTCTTGACCTCGGCAGAGAATCAGGCTACCTATATCCAGGCTAGCGGCTACCTGCCGACGCATATCTCAACCGAAGAAATGCTAGTGGATTACTTTGCCTCTATACCTCAGTATGAGTCCACGATTGCAGTTGCTAAACTGGGCCAAGCTGAACCAGAGACATTCCCGGCCTGGTATTCCGTACGGCGCGCAGTGTCTGACGCAGCCGCCCAGCTTTATGCTGCCACATCTGAAGAAGAAGTGATCGCGATCCTGGCGGAACTGGATATCACCGCCGCAGAACTGGTAGCTGAAATTCAGTAAGAACAGATTCCAATAGTACAAAAACTCCTGCTGGATAACCAGCAGGAGTTTTTTTATTCAACACAGCAGGAAGCAGGATCCTGCCAGGATCCTGCTTCCTGCTCCATACTACTTGATCGTCACGGCAGTATAAAGGTTGCGATCACCGGGTCGTGATCCGACTTGTGAATCAGGCTAATGTCTGATGAGTACGGCAGGGAGAAATCCGCATTACTGTGCAGCACATCAAAAGATACCAAAAGATCCAGAAGTGGGGGATTTACCAGGATATGGTCCAGTACCTGGGAATTGCCCTCATAGATATAGGTGTACCGTTCACCTGGATTCAGGGTGTCAAAGAGGTTGGATAAACCACTGTCTTCCAGGGTCCGGATTGGAAGGGAGCCGTAATAGGAATTCAGATCTCCTATCACTGCCAGCAGGGCTTCCGGGTTCTCTTCCAGCAGTTCATTGGCGATTTCCACATTCCAGGCTGATTGAGCGTTCCGACGAGGCTCAGTGGCCTCCTCACCTCCGCTCATGCTCGTGAAGTGGTTGTTAAGGATATAAATGACATTGTCCCGATTCTCAGCTGTGATCTTGATCATCAAGGGTGGTCGACTGGTGATATTGCCAGGGGAAGGGTATTGTGCCTGATCCAGCACGACTGCCCGATCTCCTCGCACAAGGTAGCCAACATCGATGCCCCGGCTGTCGGTTCCTTCGATAAGAATTGCCTGATACTTGAACTCAGCCAGGATCGTCTCTTGGGCGATATCTTCCAGAATCTCCAAATTCTCGACCTCCTGAAAGCCGATCACTGTTGGGTAACCGGCAGCTTCGATCGTCAGGGCAACTTTGGTGATCTGCTGCTTGTATTCACTCACTGTTGGAAGAGGGGGGCTGCTGGGATGGGGAACCACAAAGTCAAATAAGTTCTCCACGTTCCAGGACATGATCCGCAGATATCCCTCATCCAGTGGGGGAAAGGTTTCATAGACCCGTTTTCCAGAGCGTACTACGGATTCCTCGGTGTTCTCTATTTTGTAATTACCATAGGTATAGGCCAAAGGCCCCCCAACATAACGGATCGAATCACCAACACTCAATGCGTAGGGTAGAGTGTCAGCGCTGTCGTGGGTAACAGAGCTGCCATCGTCAATGTGGATCAGGTTTCCATGATCCCGGTCCTGCCAGGAGCGGCTGATCCCATCTGCTTCTAGCGCGACCACGAATTCTCCATAACGGGTGGAGGGTCCTACCACTACAGCCCATCCGTTGAGCTCAACCAGGCAGCCTTCCAAACTCTCATAATAGAGGGCACTGGCCAGGTTGTCCCGCGGAGGATCGAGGGGGATAGGCTCAGGCAGGCTGGTCCTGCCGATCACTTCCACATCGGCTGAGGATTTGATTTCCAGTTCGGTTTGCTGGAAGGATTCCCTTACCATGCCGGTCACAGATACCAGGTCACCCAGTGCAATTTCTGGTAGTTTGGGGCCGGTTCGTACGAACAGGCCCGGGGACGTGTCTGGATCATCGTCAGATGTCTTTTCCTGGATCCAGAAACCTTCCAGCTCCGGGAAGATCCCGGTCACTACTCCCTCAGTGGTCAGATCGATCAGGGTAAATGGAGAACGGGCTCCAGGTCCTTGAACGGCCCAGATCGGTACAGAATCGCCCGCAAAGGTATAGCCAGTCTGGCCGTTGGATGCCGTTGTCCAGGCGGATGAAATTACCAGGTAATCATCAAATGTTATAAATTCAACATCATCAGCTATCTGGGCGCTGAAGGTATAGGTGACCACTTCTGCGCCTTCCAGAACACTTCTATCCCAGATGACCCTGCTTCCCGTAAATCTGCCCTGATCAAGGACTTCAAGGATCTCGAGCTGAGGATCCACCCAGGCGGAGACCACCAGGTTCTTATCAGGTTCAGGAGAATGGTTGATCACGGTGTAAGCCACTTCGAATGGCTCTCCCGGGATTGCTGTTGTAGGGGGGTAGACCTGAACGGCGAGGCCGGGTTCAAAGATTCGAACCAGATCGCTTTGAAGGCGGGGGTAGAGCCTCAGGTTGCCATCCAGAACTTCCATAATCCCGATCATCCGGTACTGTTGGTCAGTTTGGATTTCTTCGATGGTGATCCCGGTTTCTTTGTCGACATAGAGATTAACCAAATTGCCCAGTTCATCAAAGAGGTCGATTTCATAGCTGTAGTTGAATTCCTCTATGCGGGCAACCCTGCCTTCGACAGATATCAGATGACCAGGATAGTCATCCGGGAAGGCATTGATTTCAGCAATCTGGGCCTCAGCAGGGGATTTCAAGCTGTCCTCACTTCCGACTTCAAGAATTTCCACAAAATCCTCAGAAGAGGGAACCAGCTCAATCGTATCACGGTATAGCGTGATCTTGCCCCGTACCCGTACCTTGGAGCCCAGTGGAACAACCAGTGAGTTGCCTGCCCCGGCGACATAAACCTGTACTCCGGCGCTCTCATCTTCTATATAGAATTTTGCACCACTGCCGGCGTAGAATCCTCCCACATACATGGTGCTTATCCCCTCAACGACGACCTCCTGATCGATCAGCTCCCGGACTGTCGCGATGGGGATAGCTCCACCGCCGATCTCTCCGTAAACTGGCCCCGTAAATGCCGGAAAAGGCCAGCTTTCCGATTCAATATAAACGTTATGGAGAGCGTAGTCGCTGAAAGTGAGTTCACCCTCAAGGGGAATTGTCCCCTGGTAGGTTTCACCATTAGCGAGAGTGGGAATCGTGGCGAAGAGTGAATTCCCATCCATCTGATACCCGGAAGATCCTTCCTGCAGATAGATGGTTGGGGGGAGAGGAAGGAACAACAAGGGCGCTTCCAATTCGACGCCCGTTTGATTGATAATTTCATATTCGACATTGAACTGCTCACCAGGTTTGACCAGCAGCGGGAAGTCAAATGAAAACACCAGGCTGCCCCCTTCTGGGTGGAGTATTGGGCTTCCAGTATTTTGAAGCTCAGGTGAATTATTCAGAGTGAAGTCTTCCAGATTACTATCAGTATCCAGGGGAATGCTTGATTCAGGTTCTTGGACCCGGATCAAGGAGACTCCAGGTGTCATTGGCGGAGCAGGAATCCCTTCTGCCAGGATCTCTGGACCCGATCCCCAACATAATTGGTCTTCCACCTGGTCGCCCTTGCGCAATGAAAGGGCACCCCGGCTGGGCACCAGTGACTGGCTCATTACCAGGTCAGGCAATACTGCAAATTCTTGGTCTGCCTGACCCAGGGCATAATACCCAAGGGGAGGGATAAGGGTGATCTCATCCCAGTGTTTGATGAGGATCTCTTCTCCTCCCTCTTTGAGTTGATACCAGAGTGTGTACCCTTCCAGATTGGCTATTTCAGTTCCAGTGTTGATCAACTCAATATAATCAACTTGATTGTTCCCATCATCACCGGTATAAACTTCATTGATCAGGACCTTCACAGGGCGTTCATCCAGGATCAGAGCCTCAGCGGGAGTTTCTGTGGGTTGGGAGCAGCTGGTGAGTATACCCAAACTTAAGATCAATGTAGTTAGCAGTTTTTTATTCATAGATTACTCTCTAATTCTTCTTCTGATATCAATCTAGTAGGATGACCTGATTGTACCTTCTCCTAAACAGAAAAATCAATGACGAGTTCAATCAGGTGGTTGAAGAACTATGATGGGCAGCGGAAATCTTCCAGTATTGATATTGATTGGCCTTAAATTCCGTGACCAGGGTCGGGGACATGCTAAAATAAAGATGGGAAGATAATACGCAGGGAGGCCAGTAATGTTGGTTCTGATCCGGGGAGGGGGAGACCTGGCCAGTGGAGTGGCTGTCAGGCTGCACAGGTCGGGATTCCAGGTTGTGATCACCGAACATGCACACCCTATAGTTTACAGGCGATCAGTAGCATTCGCCGAAGCTGTGTATAAAGGAAGGGTAGAGGTTGAGGGGATTTGCGCGGAGCTGCTTTTTGATCCAGATGCGCTTAAATCAGCACTGAGATCGGGGATCATACCTGTCCTGGTTGATCCAGATCTGGACTGTCTGGAAGCCATACAGCCGGAAATCATCGTCGATGCTCGTATGCGGAAAGAACCTCCCGGGCGCGGTAAAGAGCTGGCAACTTTAGTGATCGGGCTCGGCTCTGGTTTTGTTGCAGACGATAATTGTCATGCAGTCGTAGAGACCAATCGCGAGTATGATTTGGGAAGAGTTATTTGGTCCGGTGCCCCTAAATTGGATCCAGATGGAACCGGTGAGATCAAAGGGATCGAAGCTGAGCGGATCCTGCGTGCACCTGCTGATGGGGAACTGGTCTCTGGTGGGACAATCGGTGATAGAGTCAAGAAAGGTGAGGTGGTCGCCCTGGTGAGTGGTCAAGCAGTGTTGGCGCCTATTAATGGAGTGCTGAGAGGTTTACTCAGGCCGGGAACACTTGTTGCAGGTGGTATGAAGATAGGTGATGTGGATCCCCGCGATAACCCGGATCTTGTTAATTGGATTTCAGATAGGTCCAGGGCAATAGGTGGAGGTGTGCTCGAAGCCATCCTTTCCTGTCCTGATTTGAGGTCTGGTTTATGGATCTAGATCATCGATTCCGTTTCAACAATAAAGCAAAAATAGCGCTGGTGGGCGCGGGTGGGAAGACCACTTTGATGTTTCAGCTCGCTCGCGATTTTGGCAGCAGGGTGATCTGTACAACATCCACTCATCTGGCAATAGACCAGCTTGGTGCGGCAGATCAGCATCTGATCATCACTGACCCAACTGAACTGCCAGGGTCAATTGAACAGGACTCGGGCAATATCTTTCTTTTTACTGGTCCTCAGGTCGAAACCAATCGGGTAGGCAGTCCTTCTCCAGAAGTTCTCAATGCTTTGGCAGGGTTGGCGGACAGCTGGGATTGCCCACTGATCATAGAAGCCGATGGAGCCAGGAAGCTGCCGCTTAAGGCCCCGGCAGACCATGAGCCACCTATACCTGACTTTGTGAATGGGGTCATCACAGTGATCGGACTATCAGGATTGGGAAAACCTCTCCGGGATGATTATGTGCATCGTCCGGAACTCTATGCTAAACTGGTCGACCTGTCAATTGGTGAGATCCTGGAAAGCCACCACCTGGTCAGGGGATTGATATCACCTCAGGGGGGTTTAAAGAATGTGCCTGAGGGGGCCCGGAAGGTATTGTTGATCAACCAGATAGATTGTTTTCCCAACTGGAAGACTTTCTACGATCAAATGGATATCCTGCTCGATCACTTCCATGCTGTGGGTTTTTCCGTACTTGAGGACCAAATGTTGCTTGAGGTCCATGAAAATATAGCAGGTGTTGTCCTGGCAGGGGGGGAATCGAGCCGTTTTGGCGAACCTAAGCAGCTGCTGGAATGGTATGGAAAACCCCTGGTCAGGCATGTCGCCGATTTGGCTATCGAAGGTGGCCTGAATCCGGTAGTAGTAGTCACCGGTGCGGATCATGATCTGGTTTCTGGAGCCTTATCAAATAGCCAGATAGAAGTGGCATGTAACCCTGGTTGGGCAAGCGGACAAAGCAGTTCAGTCCGGGCGGGGATAGAAGCTCTTCCTGAAACTGTTGGGGGTGTGGTGTTCATGCTTGTGGATCAGCCCCTGATACCGACTGCTTTGATCCAGCGCATTCTCCAGCAGCACCATAGGAATCCAGCAGAGATTATCACCCCTGAAGTTGATGGTAAACCGGGCAATCCTGTTCTATTCGACAGGCGAGTGTTCGAAGATCTGGCCCATCTGGAAGGAGATGTGGGTGGTCGGGCTTTATTTGATAAATACACTGTCCGGAGAATCGCCTGGGAGGATAAAAGAACCCAGGAGGATATTGATACGCCTGAGGATTATCAGAGGATCCGTTTCAGGGACGAGACCTGAGAATCGATATTCAAGACAAATGGATCCCATCTATTCCTGTAATCAAAGCCCTGAATTGTTTATAGTACAATTTCAACAGAAACCTTATCGCAAAGAGGATCTACAATCTCTCACCAAGACCAAACGGCAAGATGTTTTTTTCCACGTTTCACACACCGAATACATGCATGTGAGTAATTATGGCTGAAGATGTCATCCGAACTTTCATAGCGGTTGACCTGCCGTCCAGCGTCCTGGATGCGCTGGATCAGATTTCCGCTCAACTCCAATCCAGGCTCCCTGACACGGCGGTCAGGTGGGTGAATGTTGAAAAAATGCATTTGACCTTAAAGTTCTTGGGAGATGTGTCCCTAGAGAATATTGGAATGGTAGAACGTATTCTGAAGTCAGAAGCGGCTAAACGGCCGGTTATGGAAATCGGTATTGGTCGGATTGGCGCTTTTCCAAAAATGCGCCACCCCCGGGTGATTTGGATCGGTGTGGAGGCGCCCAGTGAATTATTTGATCTCCGCCGGGGTATCGAAGATGGTGTTGCCCGCCTGGGATATAATTATGACAAATATGAATTTACCCCTCACCTGACCCTGGGCAGGATATCACGGAAAGCCTCTGCGACGGATGTCCGTAATGTAGGAAATGTGCTACATGACTACCATGTAGGTTTTCTGGGTGTGGCAAGGATAGATGCGGTTCATCTTTACAGGAGTGATCTGCACCCGGATGGTGCGACTTATACGCGCTTGTTCTCAGCGAACCTGACTGACCCGGAGGGAGAGGTCTAATAATTAATAGGAAAGAGGTGAACCCTGGATTCTAGAACACTGGCAAATTTAATCGTTAAGGTCTTAGATGAGAAAAAAGGGGAGGACATCCATTTACTGGACATTCAAGAGAAATCTATTCTGGCTGATTTTTTTGTGATTTGTTCTGGTACCAGTGCGAGGATGGTAAATGCGCTAATGACCGATGTTGAAGATGAAGTAAAAAAAGAGTTCGGACTGAACTCGCGGATCGAAGGTGAAGCCATGTCTGGCTGGCTCCTGGCCGATTACGGGACGGTTATCGTGCATATCTTCTCACCGGATCGCAGAGATTTTTACAGCCTGGAAGAATTATGGGCTGAGGCGAAGACGATCCTGCGACTTCAGTGACGTTCCTTATTCAGGAAACCAGCACTTTAGGTCAATTACCCGCTTTCTGATAAAAAAAATCAAACCCAAATTTGGATTTCCCTCCTATAAGCAAAACCTCCCTTGAGGGAGGTTTGTTATTGAGTCATCTTACTTCTCTCTTTTATTTTCTTGAAGCCTATCTTTTTTCATCATCCACTTGAATTGTCCTGATCTAGATTACATCGTACCCTTATATATGCCTCCATCTACGTTAAGCATAACGCCGGTCAGGTAGGAAGCAGCTGGTGAGAGCAGGAAAGCTGCCGCCCTGCCGATTTCATCTGGTGAAGCCATCCGACCCAAAGGGCAGGCCGCTGTGATCTGATCGATTTCCTCTTCCAGGCTGCTATCATTCAGTTCTGCCCTGGCGGACAGCAGTTCTAGGACGCGTTCTGTCTTTGTCCAGCCCGGCAAGAGGGAGTTGAACCGGATCTGATCTGGCCCAAGCTCCAATGCCAGGGATTTGGTGAGTCCTATCGTGGCCGATCGGACGCTGTTCGAAAGCATCAGATTGGGTATTGGCTGCTTTACCGAGTAGGATGTTATGGTTAGAACACTAGCATAGTTGGATTCCCTCAAGTGGGGCAGGGCTGCCTGGATCAGGCGAACATGGCTCATAAAAGCCAGATTGATGGCTTTTTGCCAGATATCTTCTGAGATAGATTCAAATCTACCCGAAGGAGGTCCGCCGGTATTTGTGACCAGAAGATCCAATCCTCCCAGGATCCCTGCCGCCCCATTGACCAAATCATTCGCGCCATCGGGGTCGGCCGCATCTCCCACGATATAAGCTGTCTGTGTTCCGGTTTCTTTTTGGATCGTATCAGCTGACCGTTCCAGACTGTCCTGATTTCTGCCGTTGATCACGACCTGACAACCATCGCTGGACAGGGCCAGGGCAGTCGCGTAACCCAATCCCCGGCTGGATCCAGCAATAAATGCCTTTTTACCTTGCAGTCCCAGATCCATAGTTTCCTCCTAAAAGAGTTCGATCTTTTCCTTGACAATATAAAAATGTGGATAATGGCGCTCGACCCAGGGGATGATCTTTTGTAGACTTCGCTGAGTGTGGGCAGCATCATTGCTCAGTGTTGTACAGCCAATCAATGTCTCACTCCAGCTGTCCTGATAGCCCAGTTCAGCTACTGCGATATTAAACTCCTTCCCCAGTCTGTTCAACAGAGGTTTGAGTTGGCTCCTCTTCTCTTTTAAGCTGGAGCACATGGGGACACGCAGGTGAAGGGTCAATAGACCAATAGCCATTTTTTTAATCCCTGGATTTTACCCGGACTCCCCGGGTCCAATCAGAATGTCCATACTGAGAGTCAGCCAGGCTCCTTGCCAGGGTTAATTCACGGAGAGTTGGCTTGTCTTCCACGAAATCAATGTTAAGGCTCTCGCTGAAAGCTGTTCTGAATGACTCGGCGGCTGTTTTCCAGCTTATTTCCTGCCCTAAATAATTACTGACAGTAGCCGCTTTCTCAAGCAGGAGGCTTTTTGCAACTGATCGTTCCACTTCAGAAGGAAAGACCAGCACTTCTGTGATCCTTGTCAGATCTCCTGTGAGAGGAAGTGATCCGTGCTGCAAGATGCTGAATTTCTTCCTGGCCTGGGCACTGCCAATGATCTTTTTCCCGTTCACAGTGATTTCAAAATCAGAGGGATTTTCAAAACAGATCGGTTGTTGGTAAGCAAGAGGGTTCTTTCCAGCGTGGATTTTAACCGTAAGGCCCAGGTTAAGTAGTGCTTGAAAGAGCGCCCTGGAGATACGACCATAGCTGTCCATCAAGCCGCCTTCCAGGCGGGGATCTGTTCTGGGACCGATGACAGAATAGGTTAATTCGTCTGTGTGCAGGATTGCCCTGCCGCCGGTTGGACGGCGAACGATATCCCAGCCACGGGATATCAGGCGATTGAGATCGACATCGCTGAATGGCTGGTTGTACCCTAAAGAGAGGCAGGGCGGCATCCAGGAATACAAGCGCAGGGTGGGAAGTGCTATTCCCTCTTCCACTGATTCCAGGATTGCCGAATCCAACGCCATATTCATTTTTCCAGATTGTGGATCGGTTTGGATCAGTCGCCAGGTGGTCCTGGGAAGGTCAATTTCCATGGGGAGAATTATAGCGCATCCTGTTGGGGGGAGTCTTTTTTTACCCGGAAAGTACAGGCAAGAAGGTGCCTGGTGGGAGATTAAGTCATCAAAAAGCTATATTTTAACCATTTTTTTGGCATTTTATGCCTTTTTGGGTGGTTTTTTACTTGCAAAAAAGACCACTTTCATATATACTGTGGGTAAATTGTGGGACAAAGTGGTAAATAGTGGTTCGCCGGGAGACCGGCGATCTGTATTTAATACAGGGACCGAACATATGTTCTTAGGACAATACCGGCACTCCTTGGATGATAAAGGCAGAATGATTGTACCAGCCCGTTTCCGTGATTCGCTGGATGGGACAATCTATCTTACGCAGGGTTTTGACCAGAATTTACGGGTCCTCCCAGAGGCTGCTTTTGTTTCCATCTATCAACGGGTGACTGAGATGAGTTCCACTAATCCCACAGCGCGCCAGCTGAGAAGGTTGATTTTCTCTACGGCCCAGCAGGTGGATATTGACTCCAACGGCCGCATCCTTATTCCAAAGTATTTGAGAGATGTGGCAAGCTTGATTGATGAAGCGATTGTTGTCGGTGTCGGAGAAGCCCTGGAAATCTGGTCGCCAGAAGCCTGGGAGACCCAAAATTCGCTGCTTCAAGATGCGGATTCCAATGCAGAACGATTTGCTGCTCTAGATATTTAGGCCATGAGATGCAGCATATACCTGTTCTTTACCAAGCAGTTTTAGATTTATTAAGACCAGTATCCGGGGGCCATTATATTGATGGCACGCTGGGAGCTGGGGGCCACACCAGGGGAATACTGATCGATAGCTCCCCTGATGGTTTGGTGGCTGGATTTGACCGTGATCCCCGGGCCCTGGATCTGGCAAAGAAGAATCTAGCTGAATTCGGGGACCGGGTCATTTACATAAAGGACTCCTACAAGAATTTTCACTCGTACCTTAACAACCTAAATTGGCAATACGTAGACGGCATTTTGCTGGATTTGGGAATTTCATCCATGCAGCTGGATATCCCTGAAAGAGGGTTTTCCTTCCGCTATGATGGTCCCTTGGATATGAGATTTGATCCTGACCAGCCCCTCACCGCGGCGGATTTGGTGAATGAATCAACCAGAGACGAGCTGATAGATATCCTCTTCACTTATGGAGAGGAAAGGCTAGCCCGGAAAATTGCCGATGCGATCATTGCTAACCGCCCTCTTGTTACTACACAGGATTTAGCTCAGACAGTGCAAAAGGTAGCCCGGAATCCGAAATCAAAGATACATCCTGCAACGCGGACTTTCCAGGCGCTTCGTATCGCTGTAAACCAAGAATTGGATGCCCTCAAAGCATTCCTGCCCGAAGCGCTGGAATCATTGAAATCAGGAGGGCGGTTGGCAATCATTGCTTTTCATTCCTTGGAAGACCGGATTGTAAAGCAGTTTTTCAGGTTGGAGAGCAGAGATTGCATCTGTCCACCTGAAATTCCGGTATGTATCTGCGGTCATAAAGCCCGCATTAAGGAGTTGACCAGGCGTCCAATCCAGCCAGAGGAAGCTGAAATTGACAGAAATCCTCGTGCTAGAAGCGCCAAGATGCGTGTAGCAGAAAAAATTTTTTAGATGGATTGGCACAAGGCTTGCAATTAATTAAAGGAAACCATCACGAAGCAGAGAGGATAACATCCAGGCAAAATCATGACCGAATCCTTGATCCAAGCCTATTCAAATTCACCACGGCGGCAAAAGCTGCAGATTGTTGGTGGCATCTTCATGGCAATCGTTTCTGCCGCAGTCATGTTGATCCTATATCTGGTCATGTCTTCTCGGGTGATCTTCATGGGACGGCAGCTTCAACAAGCGAAAACAGATATCGATCACCTCATATATCTGAGCGTGAATTATCAAAACCAGATTGACAGACTGTCCAGATTTGAGTTGATGGAGGCCCGAGCAGATGAGTTGGGATTTCGACCTCCTTATCCTGGTGAGGTCTTTTATGTTCCGGTTGCAGGTTTAGAAAGTGCCGAGAAGGTTGTGGTTGTATTCCAGGATGACAACCCTTCGGCAATCATCAATGTGAATTTGCCTGTTTACCATCAATCATTGATCGAGTGGGCAGGGGAGCAGCTGCGCGCTTTCCTCAGGCCATTCAGAGGTTTATGAACGAGAAGATCAGATACAACTGGCGTTATATTAGCATCGCGGTGGCATTCACCTTTTTCGCGTTAGGGATTATCGCCCAAATGGTGCGTATCCAGCTAACTGTGAACAGCAGTGAACTGCCAGTCGCCGTCCAGCTAGGCCAGTGGGAGAAGGCGGCTTCCCGGCGAGGACTTATCCTGGATCGCAATGGACATGTCCTGGCGGGGAACCAAACCGTTTATTCAGTAGATGTCAATTTTGAGGATTTTCTTCAGCCAGGTGATATCGAGGAAGTGAAAATGCTGGCTGATCTGGCCCTTGAAGTCTTTGATATCAGTAATCCATATTTGCTGGGATACCTACAACAGGAGCCCAGGCCTGTAGAGAAGAACATCACGGTTGAAAACTTTGCCTCGCAGGCGGATTTATTGCGATTTTTGGATCTCGTTGAGAGATATTACGCCGGCCTTCCGGTGGAAGTAGTAGTTGAAGAGGATCAAGAAACAGATCCGATCTCAATCGAGGCTAGTACCGAGATCATCGACTGCTCCCAGTGGGTCCGAATTAACTGTACCCCGCACCTGATCCGGAGCTATCCGGAAGGAGATTTGGCTTCAAATATCATTGGATTCGTGATGAGGGATACCAACCAGGGGCAACTGGGCATCGAGGAGAAATTTGATTCCACCCTGTTCGGCAATGACCGAACCTGGTGGGCATTTTGGGACCCTCACAAAGCTGACCTGGCCCCAGACCCTGATCATGGTGCCAATATCGTGCTCACCATTGACAGTGTCCTTCAGGCAGATGTTGAGAAAATCTTGGATGACAACATCAAAAAAACCGGGGCGGTGGCTGGCACAGTGATCGTAATGGATCCGAGGAATGGCGAGATTCTGGCTATGGCGTCATCTCCGAGAGCGGATATCAATCGCTACTGGGATCCAGAATATTATCCAATCATAAACAATCTTGAAAATGTGTTCAACTATGGGATCAAATCATATGAGCCGGGCTCGGTGGTAAAGGTGTTGACCATGGCCGCTGCTCTCGATGCGGGAGTTGTAGAACCTGATACGGAATTCATTGATGAAGGTCAGATCGAAATTGGTGGTGTGACCATCAAGAATTGGAATGAGAAGGCCTGGGGTCCGCAGAACATGACATCCTGTTTGCAGAATTCCTTGAATGTTTGCCTGGCCTGGGTAGCCACAGAATTGGAATCCGAGAGATTTTATAACTACTTCCAGGATTTTGGATTGGGCCAGATGACGGGTATTGAGTTATCAGGTGAAGCCCCGGGTTTGGTGAAAAGCTACTGGAGTCCGGATTATACAAGGTCTGAATTGGGAACAAACGCTTTTGGCCAGGGTATCGATATTACCCCCATTCAGATGGTAAAGGCTGTTTCCGCGATAGCCAATGGGGGAGAAATGATCGCTCCCCGCATCATTCATTCGGTCGTTGATGACGGCTATCGCTATACACCTCCCAAGACTGTTGTGGGATATCCCATCAGTGAGGAAACCGCAGATACATTGACAGAAATGCTCCGTCAATCTCTCCAGAATGAATCCTCCCTGGCTTTAGTGCCAGGTTACAGCCTGGCAGGAAAGACCGGCACAGGAGAGATCTACATCCAGAGCCTTGGATATAAGAGTAATGCGACCAATACATCATTTATTGGCTGGGGACCTACTGATGATCCGGAGTTCCTTGTCTATGTCTGGATCTCTAAACCCTCAGCTTCGATTTGGGGATCCGTAATCGCTGCCCCGGTCTTCAAACAGGTAGTTGAGAAGGTAGTACTCCATCAGGGCATTCCCCCGGATGCGGTCAGATTAGCCCTGCAGGATTGAATTTATGATTACGATGGGAGTGGTTTTTGAGGTTCTTAAGGGAATACAGCCCCCCTGGGCAGATCAGGTTATCGCTGATGTGGGAATCGATTCCCGCAAGCTGATTCCAGGATCGTTATTTGTTGCCCTGGTTGGAGAAACGGCTGATGGACATGATTATGTCCAGGACGCGTTTAACCGGGGCGCATCCTATGCCTTGATTGATCGACCAGTTGATGAGGGTATTAGGGTATTAGATCTTCGATCTGGCGCAGCGTTTGATTACGAAGATGAACCTGAGGCTCCCTATTGTTTACTTGTTGATGATGCCTTGACCGCTTTGCAGCAAGTGGCAGGAGCCTGGCGAAGCAAACTTGACCTCAGGGTGATTGGCATTACCGGAAGCGTTGGAAAATCAACCACTAAGGAACTCACCACGACTGTCCTAAAACAACGCTATCGAACTTTGAAGAATCCTGGCAATCTGAATAATGAGATCGGCTTGCCAATGACCCTCTGGCAAATGGGGGAAGGGCATCAACGGGCAGTATTGGAAATGGGTTTTTATGTACCAGGAGAGATCCAATTCCTGTGCGGCCTTGCCCGGCCGGCAGTGGGAGTGATAACCAATATCGGCACGGTCCACGCTGAACGTGCTGGTACACAGGAGGAAATCGCTCGAGGGAAAGCAGAGTTGGTACAGTCCCTTCCAGCGGCACCAGAAGGTACCGCTATCCTCAATTATGATGACCCGTTGGTCCGGGATATGGCAAAGGTAACGGAGGCCCGTGTATTTTATTATGGCCTGAGCCCAGAAGCTGATTTGTGGGCAGATGAAGTGGAAGGCTTAGGGCTTGACGGGATCAGGTTCAGGCTGCATTACCGGGATGAAACCCTTCATCTGAAAGTACCCTTGATTGGCAGGCATTCTGTTCACACAGCATTGCGTGCAGCGGCTGTAGGACTGATTGAGGGCTTGTCCTGGGAAGAGATAATCCGTGGATTGCGATCTGAACATACACAGCTGCGTTTGGTTGCAGTCCGGTCGACAAGCGGAGCGATGATTTTGGATGATACCTACAACGCCTCTCCTAAATCTATGCTGGCGGATCTTAATTTGCTGGAGGAGATGGCAGGGCGGAAGATCGCTGTTTTGGGAGATATGTTGGAATTGGGTCCTTACGAGGACCAGGGGCACCGCAAGGTAGGTATCAGGGCAGCAGAGGTTTCTGATGTGCTGGTCACCGTAGGTGAGTTGGGCCAGCTTATTGCCCGGGCGGCCGCAGAATCAGGTTTTGATGAAAAAAATATCCACACTTTCCTGAGTTGTGAAGAGGCAACTGATTACTTAAAAGGATTTCTTACGGAGAAGGATGTGGTTTTAGTCAAAGGATCCAGGGGAATGCGTATGGATAAGATAATAACCGCTCTGGAGACAGACCATGAATAGTGTATCAATGGCGCTTGCTTTGTCAGCATTCAGTTTTTTGCTGACTGTTATCTGGGGTCCGCCTTTGCTGCGGGTGCTGCGCATGTTGAAGATTGGCGAACATATACGTGTAGATGGTCCTGCGCGCCACTTTGCCAAATTGGGCACGCCCACCATGGGCGGTGTGTTGATCATTTTCCCGGTGGCTTTATTAACCATATTGAGCAATGCGATCAAGGTTCTTGGTTTGCCAGTAGTTGGTAATTCTGTGTTGGTCCCGCTGATCGTTCTGAGCACCTTTGCATTGATCGGCTCCATTGATGATTGGTTCAGCCTGCGGAGGATCCGGGATGGAGATGGACTCTCTGCCCCAGTAAAACTTGCTTTGCAGCTAGTAGTATCCATTACCACCGCGCTTGTGCTCAGGCTGCTCCTGGATGTACCTGAGCTTTATCTGCCTGGTGTTGATTTTGAGATCAACCTGGGTATCTTCTATTACCCGATTGCGGTGATTGCTATCGCTGGATTTTCAAATGCCGTGAACTTTACGGACGGACTCGATGGGCTTGCTGGATTGATTTCGGCCACGGCTTTTGCTGCCTATGGGGCAATCGCCCTTATTCAGGGACAGTTCTTCCTGGCCCGTTTCTGTTTTATCCTGGTGGGTGCGATTTTTGGGTTCCTCTGGTTTAACGTCTATCCTGCGGAATTATTTATGGGTGATACAGGATCGTTAGCCCTGGGTGCTACCCTGGCTGTGGTAGCGCTGATGACTGGTCAATGGGCAGTTCTGCCGATCATAGGCATCATCCCCTTAAGTGAGCTGATGAGTGTGGTCATTCAAGTAGTCTACTTTAAATTGACCAAGGGCAAACGGGTTTTTAAAATGACCCCACTCCACCACCATTTTGAATTGCTGGGTTGGAGTGAAACCCAGATTGTGCAGCGTTTTTGGCTGATCGGTCTGATCGCCGGACTGGTTGGCGTAGCTTTATCGCTGGTGTGATGATGAATGTCTGGATTGGGAAACACCTGGTGATTCTCGGAGCAGCCCGACAGGGCCTGGCTCTGGCCAAATACCTGGTTCAGCATGGTGTAGATGTCACAATTACAGACCACAAGGATGAGAAAGACTTGATTCATATTAGGGAAGATTTCCAGGACAGCAGGATCAAATGGGCTCTTGGCGGACATCCGCTTGTTCTTCTGGATCATGCCGATGGCGTGGCAGTCTCCGGAGGTGTTCCCTTGGAGATTCCCTTTATTCAGGAAGCTAAACTGCGGGACATCCCGTTGACCAATGACTCCCAGATATTCCTGGAAACAGCTCCCTGCCCGGTGATCGGGATCACTGGCTCGGCAGGAAAAACCACTACTACTTCAATGGTTGGTCAAATTGCGGTTGAAGCCCGGGGAGAGAAGAATAGTTGGGTAGGGGGAAATATTGGCAATCCCCTGATCAGCGATGTGGATAAGATGAGCGCAGATGATCTTGCCGTGGTGGAACTTTCGAGTTTCCAGTTGGAATTAATGGATATCTCACCAGGCGTGGCCTCCATACTTAATATCACTCCAAACCATCTGGACCGCCATGGGACTATGGCAGCTTACACCCAGGCGAAGGCCCGAATTATTGAATTCCAGGGCAATTCAGATACAGCTATTTTGAATCGGGATGATCCGGGTTCATGGGCATTGCAGGATCGAGTTAACGGACAGTTGGTCTCTTTTGGGCGCCAGCTGCCCGGAAAAGGAATGAAGGGAACGTTTATAGATGGGGAGTGGATCAAATACTGGGATGGTCATGATGCTCAGGCCTTGATCCACCTCTCTACTATTCAACTCCTGGGAGAACACAATCAACTTAATGCCTTGGCGGCTTGCGCGATTGCATCAGCTGCGGGATTGCCAGTCGACGCCATACAGGCAGGAATAGCTTCTCTTGATGCAATAGAACACAGGATGGAATATGTGCGCAGCTGGGGTGGGGCAGACTGGATCAACGATTCCATTGCGACAGCCCCGGAGCGTGGGATGGCAGCTATTCATTCCTTCGAGAAACCCTTGGTTCTCTTGGCAGGAGGTAGAGATAAAGACCTGCCCTGGGATGATTTTGCCCGCTTGATATTGGAGAGGGTGCGATCAGTTATTTGTTTTGGTGAGGCAGCTGACCTGATCGAAAGGGCCTTGCAGGGGGCTGGTAATCCTGGAGAGGATTTGCCCCCCTTAATAAAATGCTCCGGGTTGCAGGAAGCCGTCCAGGCGGCAGCTTCGCTTATCCAGGATGGAGATGTGGTATTGCTCTCACCTGGTGGTACAAGCTTTGATGAATTTACCGATTTTGCAGAACGAGGAGAGATGTTCAAAAAATGGGTTCACGAACTGAGTTGAAGAACGACCCCGCTGGATTTGATCTGGCTATAGATATACCTTTCCTGAGCATCGTTGCCGCTTTGCTGGTTTTCGGGCTTTTGATGTTGTATTCAGCATCCTGGGATGTTTCCTGGCATGCCTATAGGGATGTGAACTCCTTTTTCCTGAGGCAGTTGATCTGGTTGGGCATAGGGTTGGTCGCGGGTATTTTCTTCTATTTTATGGATTATCACCGCTGGGAGAAAAACCGCTTGGCAACCCTGGCTATTGTGGCCACGGTTGGTTTGCTTTTCATGGTACTGATCATTGGAGAACGATCCCTGTTTGGCGGGAAATCCGTTCAGCCGTCGGAATTAGCCAAAATCGTTATCGTGATCTACCTCTCTGTCTGGCTGAATGTCAAAGGCGAGATGATCAAAGAAGTGAGTTTTGGGATTCTTCCTCTGGGTACTATTCTTGGAGTTGTGGCAGGTCTGATTGCAGTCCAGACAGACCTCTCAGCCGCAGTTACGGTCTTTGTCTTGGGTTTGCTGCTCTTTTATTTGGCCGGGGGATCATTGATGCAGATCCTGCTTTTGTTATTCACTTCCAGCGCATTGGGAGCGGTGATTGTAGCTATCAAGAAACCCGAAATCTATGGACGAATTCAGGCCTTCTGGGTTGGTATCCAGGATATTAATACGATCGGTTCTGACCAGATCGCCAGGTCTTTTACAGCCTTTATCGATGGAGGTTGGTTCGGAGTCGGGCTGGGCAGAGGTGTGGCAAAGTTGGTTCTGCTTCCAGTTCCACACACTGACAGCATTTTTGCTGTAGTTGGAGAGGAGCTGGGATTCGTTGGCGCAGCTATTTTGGTCGTGTTATATGGGCTGCTGCTCTGGCGGGGAATGATTCTGGCCAAAAAGGCTCCTGATGGCCTGGGCTCACTGTTGATAGCGGGCCTGGTATTTTGGATCGTATTTGAAGCTTATGTCAATATTGCAGTGATCATTGGCCTGCTTCCAGTGGCAGGAAACCCATTGCCTTTTGTCAGTCAGGGAGGATCAAATCTGGTTGTAACAATGTCTGCGGTTGGATTGATCCTGGGAATTGCCCGGTTGTCTGAATTGGAAAAAAGAAAACTAGAACGGAGGTCATTAGGTGCGGTTGTTGATTTGCGCGGGCGGGACAGGCGGGGGAGTGTACCCGGCTTTAGCCGTCCTGCAGGCACTAAACGATCTTGATCCAGGCTGGCAGGTTGAAGGTGACCTGCTCTGGATCGGTGGAGAAGGTGGTATGGAAGGAGAAATCATCTCCCGACAAGCTATTACCTATCAGGATATTCCTGCCGCGGGATTACACGGCGTGGATCTGAAAAGCCTGCCTGGTAACCTCTCAAGGTTATTCCGTGGATATCTCAAGGCTGGAAGGATCATTCGGGAATATAAACCTGACGTGCTCTTTTTTACGGGAGGATATCTCGCGGTGCCTGTTGCCTATGCCGGTCGATCGTTTCCAAGCCTGGTGTTCTTACCAGATATTGAGCCAGGTTTAGCTATTCGGACCATTTCCAACCTGGCAGATCGGATCGTTGTATCAGTGGAGGAGAGTGTGGGCTACACACCTCCTGGAAAACCGGTTCTGGTTAGTGGATATCCTGTCCGGAAGGCTTTGTTGGATTGGAACCGGGAAGAGGCGATGGATGCCCTTAGTTTGGATCCGCTGCTCCCCGTATTGTTAGTATTTGGCGGCAGCAAGGGAGCTCGATCGATCAACCAGGCCCTGGTTCAGATTCTGTCCAATTTACTGGAAGAGATGCAGGTAGTGCATATCTCCGGGAAGCTGGATTGGGAGGAAATGAAAACGAACCGCGATCAACTCAGCGAGACCGCCCGGCAGAGATATCAGGTCTTTCCATTCCTCCATGAGAGGATGGGCGCAGCATTAAGAGCGGCAGATCTGGTTGTATCACGGAGCGGCGCATCTATTCTTGGTGAATATCCCCTCTTTGAACTTCCTTCCATCTTGATACCTTATCCTCACGCCTGGCGCTACCAGAAGACCAACGCCAGCTATCTTGTTGAGCGGGGAGCGGCTGTCCTTGTTAGGGATGAGGATCTTTCCAGGAAGTTGATGTCCGAGATCTTGTCCTTGGTGAGGGACGGAGGGAAGAGAGAGGCAATGCGTTCATCGCTGCGGCAACTGGCTCAACCTGAGGCTGCAAAAATTATAGCCCGCCAACTTTTCAGCATGGCTGGGCATAGTGCAGGAGGGGAAACGAAATGATCTCCATTCTCTCCGCTTTTTGGTTATTTGTGATTATTTTTGGTCTGATCGGCGCGATGCGTGGTTGGGCAAAGGAGCTGTTGGTCATTTTCAGCGTTGTGCTGGCATTATTCCTGATCTATGTGCTGGAATCTTTCACACCCTATTTGATTCCTTTTGAGGAAGTATTAGGCAGTGTTGAGAATTATTTACCAGGTACGGGATTTGGTGCGCTGCCTTTACCTGTACAAGATGAATTGAAGATCCAATTCTGGTCCCGGGCAACCATTATTATGATTCTGGCCTTTTTTGGATACCAGACACCCAGGCTGGCTGTCATTCGTGATAAGGCCACTAGGGAGCGAATCCAGGATGTCTTGCTTGGTATTGTTCTGGGATTGGGAAGTGGTTTCTTCATCATAGGCTCGTTATGGTTTTATATGGCGGCGGCTGGGTATCCCTTTTCCCCCCAGATACTGCCGCCCCAGGCAGGTACAGAATTGGGTGATGCGGCTATTAATATATTGAAATATTTCCCACCAGTATTTGCCAGCAATCAGATCGGCTTATTCTTTGCAGTAGTCGTGGCATTTATGTTCGTGCTGGTGGTGTTCATTTGATGGAGCATATTCATTTTATTGGCATAGGAGGTACTGGTTTGTCGGCAATAGCCAGGGTATTACTGGAGCAGGGCATAGAGGTGAGCGGATCTGATCTTAACAACTCACCGCTCTTTGCGTCTGTCCAGGAGGCAGGCGGTTCTGTATTTCTGGGCCACCAGGCTGAGAACATCCAGGGAGCTGATCTTGTGATCCGTTCCTCTGCCATACCTGACGACAATCCTGAGGTCCAGGCAGCATTGGATGCCGGGATACCTGTGCTGAAAAGGGCAGATTTTTTGGGTCAGCTAACAGCTGGCAAGAAGGTGCTTGCCGTTGCCGGGAGCCATGGAAAAACCACGACCACCTCCATGGTGGCCTGGATCCTGTCCGATTTGGGTCTTGATCCTTCATTTATTGTTGGCGGAGTTGTAAGTGACCTGGACACAAATGCCCGGGCGGGAAGAGGTGATTATTTTGTCATCGAAGCTGATGAATACGATTATATGTTCCTGGGTTTGCAGCCCTCCATCGCAGCAGTTACCAATATTGAGCATGATCATCCTGATATTTTCCCGACGCTGGAATCATTTGAGGATGCATTCAGGAGGTTTGCAGCCAACTTGGAACCAGATGGAACCCTGATAGTCTGTGGGGAGGATCCTGGGGCTTGGGCGCTGGGAGAGGTGCTCAAATCAGGCCAAACCCTAAAGGTTTACGGTTTCGAAAAAATGGATTGGGATTATTCTGCCCTTCAGCTGCGGGTCAACTCCTCAGCCGGAATGGATTTTGAACTCCGGATACTGAATCCTGAGGGGGAAACCCGATTGCCAGTATCTCTGCTCATCCCGGGAAAGCATAATGTGCTCAACGCCCTGGCGGCGATTGCCATCCTTGACAGTTTGGGGATCGACAGGGAAAGGATAATCCAGTCCCTGGGTGCGTTTTCGGGGAGTGGTCGCCGGTTTGAGATCCGGGGAGAGGTGAAGGGTGTTCTCCTGGTGGATGATTATGCCCACCATCCAACTGAGATCCAGGCCACTTTGTCTGCAGCCAGAAATGCTTATCCAGACCGTTATATCAGAGCTGTCTGGCAGCCGCATACTTATTCACGAACAACAACCCTGTTTGATGATTTCACAAAGGTATTCCAGGATGCGGATCAAGTCCTTGTGCTTGATGTTTATGAAGCTCGGGAGGCTAAACCAATCGATTTCCAGATGCTCGATCTGATCAATGCCATCAAACATGATAATGTGCTCTATTTACCGGAGAATGACCAGGTTGCTGCCTATCTTGAGGATGATCTGGTAATAGGGGACATGCTGCTGATCTTTACTGCTGGAGATGCAATAGAGATCACAGATCGAGTAGAAAAAACCTTATCGGAGAGGATCGATACGAAGAGAGGAGAATAACCATGGAAGCAAATGTGTATCCCGACGATAGCGATCAGTTGGTGGATCTAGCTTTTGAACACCGTGATCAGTTTGACTGGGTTGTCCAGAATGACCTTCAACTGCAGGATGAGTTGAACCAGCTCCTGGGTACAGCTGAAGAGATCTCCCCAGCAGTGGTAAATAAGGTACTTAATAGGATCAAGGATCTCTAAGGATCGATTGATGAGTATTCCTGCGATCACCACATCCCAGATCACTTCTCTGCAATCCTACTTTGGTGAAGGGTTGAGAAATGCGGAACCGATGAGAGGTTACTCCGTCATGAATGTAGGCGGAACAGCGGATCACCTGGTAACGGTTGCCAGCTCTGAAGAGCTGGAATCCGCGGTGCGGTTCTTGTGGGAGGAGAAGATACCATTCCTTCTCCTGGGTGGAGGATCAAATGTATTAATCAGTGATGCCGGTATCCGGGAAGTCGTGCTGATCAATGAGGCTAAAAAGATCGAGTTTATCGATGAATCTGACCAGAGCCCCCTTTTATGGGCTGAATCTGGAGCCAGTTTTGGTGGATTATCCCGCCGGACCGGGGCAAAAGGTTGGAGTGGTTTGGAGTGGGCTTCGGGCATTCCCGGCACGGTTGGTGGGGCAGTGGTCAATAATGCCGGGGCTTTTGGTTCCAATGTGGCAAAAAACCTGGTTTTGGCAGATATCTTGCAACCTTCAGGGAACAAGATCCAGCGATTGGAGTGGTCAGTGGATCAATTTGGCTATGATTACCGGACGAGCGTGATCAAGTCTGGTGAAAAACCGGCAGTCGTGCTCAGCGCAACTTTCGAGTTGGAACGGAGCAGTCCCGAGCAGGTCAAGGCGAAGATCTCCAGGATTGCTGAAAAACGTCAGTCTACGCAGCCAGGAGGTGCCAGCCTGGGCAGTATGTTCAAAAATCCCCCGGGGGATTTCTCTGGCCGCTTGATAGAAGAAGCAGGCTTAAAAGGGGCCAGGGTGGGTGATGTTGAAATCAGCCAGGAGCATGCGAATTTCTTCATTAACCGGGGAGAAGCAACTGCCAGGGATATTGCGACTTTGATAGCTATGGTGCGTGACACGATATATGAAAATTTCTCTGTTGAACTTGAGTTGGAAATCCAGTTCATTGGAGATTGGAACGTGGACCAATGAGTGAAATGATTCGATTGGGTGTTTTATTTGGAGGTAGATCCGGGGAGCATGCGGTTTCCCTTTCTTCAGCGCGCTCAGTGCTGGAAACACTCGATCCAAAGAAGTATCAAATTACCCAAATCGGGATCACTGAGGATGGTGATTGGCTGGTAGGTGAAGATGTATTACAAGCTCTTACGGGTAAGAACCTCGCTGACCTCTCTTCCGCGTTGATGCTGCCCATACCATCCCGTCCCGAAGTGTATTCTTTGAATAGGGTGGCTGGTTCTGAGATATTGGAATTATTCTCTGAATTAGATGTGATCTTTCCTGTCCTTCATGGATCATATGGTGAGGACGGCACCATGCAAGGATTATTTGAGTTGAATGACCTGGCTTATGTTGGCGCTGGAGTGCTGGGATCATCTGTGGGCATGGACAAAGCCCTGTTCAAGGATGTCATGATCGCAAACCAGATACCTGTTGTCCCGTCGATCCTCATTCATGGCCCAGAATTGGCCGATATGGGAGAAGTAGTCCGAAGAGTACAGGATTTTGGTGAATTCCCGGTTTTTGTAAAACCTGCCAATATGGGCTCATCAGTGGGCGTACATAAGTGCACAGATATTGAGGAAGCAGCTTCCGGCATCCTGGATGCGGCCCGCTATGATCGGAGAATATTAGTGGAGAAAGGTATCAACGCGAGGGAGATCGAGCTCAGCGTTTTAGGAAATCAGACTCCCAGGGTATCCATCCCGGGAGAGATCCGGCCTACAGCCGAGTTTTACTCATACGAGGCGAAATACCATGATGACAGTTCAGAATTGATCATTCCTGCCGAGCTCAGCCAGGAGCAGACAAAGCTCATCCAGGATTATGCCTTGCGTGCATATCAGGCGATCGATTGTGCCGGTATGGCCAGGGCGGATTTTTTGCTTGATAAAGAGACTGGAGAGATCTTCCTTAACGAGGTGAATACCATCCCTGGGTTTACGCCTATCAGCATGTACCCGAAACTCTGGGAAGCCAGCGGCCTTTCCTATGCAGACCTGATCGACGAACTGATCCGTTTAGCGTTTGAAAGGAAAAAAGAAAAAGACAATATTACTCGCACGTATCATTTTGAGGATTAGGGATATTGATGGACGCAGCAATTAAACGCCGCACTGCAGGTAAGAGAGAAAATGGTAGTCCTCAAAGGGACCGCCGGGAGGCAGCAACTGTGCCTCCCCGGAAAATGCCACCTGTACAGTCGCGCGCGGCTCTGATGCTCGATACCGCAGTCATTGATAGCAGGCCATTGCCGCGGCGCAGGGTTGACGTGCCCCTTTCAGCGAATGGGGCTGAAATCCGACTGCCTGCGGTTCCTGCGGTCAGTAATAAATGGCGATTCCTCTCAGGCCTTTTGGCTATCAGTTTGCTGGTAGGTATGATCATGATGACTCAGGCAAGTCTCTTCCAGGTAGAGAGGATCGAGATCAACGGGCTTGAACATTTCACAGAGAGCGAAATATCCCAGGCCATAAATATCAGCGGGTCTTCAATATTTTTTGTCAACCCGGAGGTGGTCAAGGAAGATTTGCGATTGACCTATCCGGGATTGTCTGAAGTTAGTGTAAAGATCAGCTGGCCAGCAGGGGTTTTGATCTCATTGGCAGAGAGGAAACCGGTGCTAGCCTGGAACTGGAATGGACATGTGCGTTGGGTAGATTCAAATGGTGTGGCTTTTGAACCGCATCATCAAGGAGTGGATTTGATTCAGGTAAATTCCGCGATGCTTCCACCCACGATCGAGAATAGATTTGTGGATCCCAGGATTGTGGACACAGTAGCTGTATTGGCTTCCTACATCCCCGAGAATGTGGAGCTGCAATTTGACATGGACCATGGATTGGGTTGGCAGGATAGCCGCGGTTGGGTTGTCTATTTTGGATTTAATGATGATGATGCCCATGAAAAGATGAAAATCTATCAAGCGTTGGTTGAATACCTGGGTGGTAAGAGGATCTCCCCGCGGGTAATTAATGTTGAGCATGTAAAATCGCCATACTTCAGGATGGAACAATGAGCACGTTGGACGCACCGATCATCGTAGGGATTGATGTTGGGACTACAAAAATCTGCACCCTGGTTGCCAGGGTGGAGCCAAATAATAAATTCCGCATTCTTGGTGTGGGAATTGAGCCTTCTCGAGGCCTGCGCAAGGGAGTCGTGGTGGATATTGAATCCGCCAGCAAGGCCATTAAACGCTCGATTGACAAGGCGGAGCGCACATCGGGATTGGAAATAACCACTGCGCAAGTTAGCCTGGCGGGTTCCCATGTTTCCTCCATTAACAGTCAGGGTGCCAGTGGTGTGACGGGCGGCATTATTGACCAGCATGATGTTTTCCGGGCCCTGGATTCGGCTAAAGCGGTCTCTATCCCCCATAATCGGGATATTGTCCATGTGATCCAGCGTGGATTCAGTGTGGATGGTCAGGATGGCATTCATAAACCAATTGGTATGCATGGCTACCGACTTGAGGTTGAAGCGCATATCATTACCGCAGCCTCAACATCTTTGGATAACCTCGAGCAGTGTGTCAACGCGGCTGGAGCAGAGATAGAAGCCTTCGTCTTGAATCCACTGGCTTCTGCAGAATCAGTGCTGACTGATACTGAAAGGGAAATGGGAGTGGTTGTTTGTGATATTGGTGGGGGAACGACGGATCTGGCGATCTATATCAACGGAGACGTTTGGCATACCATGGTGATGGGGATCGGTGGGAATCTGATCACCTCCGACATCACGCATGGTCTAAGTCTTTCCCTGGATCAGGCGGAGAAAGTGAAAATCGAACATGGCCATGCTATTCGGTCAGAAGTTGATGATGAGGAAATGTTCCAGATCAGACCGTTTGGAGATGAGGTGACCAAGGAGTACAGCCGCAGCGATCTAGCCTTGATCATCGAGGCCAGGGTGGAGGAATTATTCAGCTATGTGATCCAGGAAATCAAACGCTCCGGTTATGACGGCTTGCTGCCCGCCGGCATGGTATTGACAGGGGGCACCAGCTCTCTTTCAGGCATTAGCGATTTCGCCCGAAAGATGTTTAACTGTCCGGTTAGGGTAGCTCAGCCGGAAAACCTGCTGGGAATGACGGACCAACTGCACAGCCCGGCGTTTTCTACCAGTGTAGGACTATTAGAGTGGACGGTGCTGATGAACACTATCTCATATGAAAAGGACTCATACAGAAAACAGCTCAATCAAGATACGGTCAGCTGGAATAACGTTGTTAATTTCCTGAGGCGTTTACTGCCTTAGTCGATGACCATTCAACACGGGAAATTTAGTACAGAGGAGATAACTATGGACCCCATCAAAGAAACAGAATCATTCGCAAGGATAAAAGTAGTAGGTGTAGGCGGGGGTGGCTGCAATGCCGTGGACCGGATGATCGAAGCCGGCCTCACTGGCGTTGAATTCATCGCTGTCAACACGGATGCGCAGGCTCTCCTGCGTTCCAGGGCGCCCATACAAGTGCGTGTGGGCGATAAATTGACCCGCGGCTTGGGTTCTGGTGGTAATCCCACTGTTGGCAGGGGGTCAGCCGAGGAATCTGCTGATGATATCTACAGCGTGCTTAAGGGCGCTGATATGGTCTTCATCACTGCGGGTATTGGGGGTGGCACTGGAACTGGTGCTTCACCCATTGTAGCCCAGGCGGCCCGGGAAATCGGGGCCCTCACCATCGGCGTGGTTACGCGCCCCTTCACTTTTGAAGGAACTCAGCGCGTCAAGACAGCCGATGAGGGCATTTCACTGCTCAAGGAACAGGTAGATACCTTGATCGTGATTCCGAATGACCGCTTGCTTCAGATTGTTGATAAGAAAGCCAGTCTGCAAGACGCCTTTATGGTAGCTGACGATGTGCTTCGTCAAGGTATCCAGGGTATTTCCGAGTTGATCACAGTGCCTGGTCTGATCAATCTAGACTTTGCAGATGTGCGAGCCATAATGTCAGAAGGCGGAGCAGCCTTGATGGCAGTCGGTGAAGCCAGCGGGGAAGACAGGGCGATCAAGGCGGCAGAACAGGCTATGTCCAGTGACCTGCTTGATATCACCATTGACGGCGCTCGCGGAATCCTCTTTAATGTCACCGGCGGTACAGACTTGGCTTTGTTTGAGGTCAATGAAGCTGCCGCGATCATCAAGGAAACAGCTCATCCGGATGTGAACTTGATCTTCGGTGCGGTTATCGATCCCAGCATGGAAGAGAAATTCAGGATCACGGTGATTGCCACGGGTTTTGAGAAAACCGGTATGCCCACGAATATTATGACGCGGTCTGCTCGCCGAAGCCCGGTTGGTACTGACGCCGAGAATGGGGGACGGGAAGACCGGGAAGTTGAATTTGTCCCTCGCTCATTGAATCCGGAGAATTTAGATATACCGACTTTCTTGCGGAATCGCGGACGCAGCCGATAGATATACGGGTTATTAATGCTTGTGGCTAGAATGCAGGGTCTTTATTGTCCCCTGATCAGTATTGATTGGGGAAATCCACCCTAAACCGGCCTCCTCCTGGTAGGGTTGGATGTTGTCTGGTCATGTTCTCCTGCTGATTTATCAGCAGGAGAACGGTTTTAAGGGGGAATGATCAAGATTTCACCTTATTGAATAATGTATCTATGCTAAAATCGAATTGGGTTGGGAACTAAACTCGGTTGGAGGAGATCTATGAAATGTCCCTACTGTAAAGATGACGATTCCAAGGTTCTGGACACCTCCCATGACAAACGCGGGGGCACCAGACGGCGGCGATTGTGCCTAAAATGCCAACAACGCTTCAGTACCTATGAGCGGGCTATTTTAGATACCCCATTGATCATCAAGCAGGATGGAACCCGGGAAGAATTCAATCGTCAAAAATTAACCCGGGGTATCCAGATCGCATGTGATAAACGGCCTGTATCCGCCGCGGATATCGATCGGCTGGTTGGAGATGTGGAATCAGACTTGCAGGCGATGGGAGAGATTGAGGTTTCTTCCCGTACTGTGGGAGATTTGGTCATTGCAGGATTGAAGGAGATGGACCTCGTAGCCTATGTCCGCTACGCAATCGTTTATCTGGGCTTAGAGGACCTTAACGCCATCCGCGGTGAGATCGATACTCTCCTGGAAGCTTGAATGGGTAGTTCTTCGGCACAAAAAAACCTCTCAAAATTCGAGAGGTTTTTTTGCTGAAGGTTTTTATCCGCATCCGCCGCCGACCGGCGCACGTTTGAGATCTAACTTGATTTTCTCCTCGTACTCGAAATGGTATAGGTCGTGATCAGGATAAGCCGCGGGACAATTTGATCCCAGCGCCGCATCAAACTCATACTTCAGTTGCTCGTTATCCCCTCCAATGGTTCTTCCGCAGACATCCTCCTCGAATTCTGTTGAGAAGGTATCCAACCAATTATTGATTCCTCCGCTGAGGATATAAACATTCGGAACAGCTTGGGCGGTTAAAGCCTTCCAGACTTCAGTGGCGGTTGTTTCATCATTGCTCATTACCACAAAGACTGTATTTGCCGGCATGGCGATCAGGTCATTGATTTCCTCCGGAATATTATCCGGGGTTAGATGCACGGCATCTAGCAGGTGGAAGAGGTTATAATCTGCCTCGCTCCGGACATCAAGCATCATCAAATTGATCTTGTGGTTGTGGAACGTATCAAGCAGCTCACCGGGGTGGATGTACATATCCCGATTGGCAAACGCCTCAGCGTATGTAGGCTCTAGTCGGGCCCAGCGGTCCTCTGTTGTAGGCTGGCCAATGAACGCAATACTTACCGCTGCCAGCACAAGGACGGCGGCACCGTAATAGCGGGCTTTAGGAGCCTTGGAGGGGTCTTTTTTTCCGTAGATCTTCTCAAGCTGTTCGCCGCCCCAGAGCATAAATACTGCCATCAGGGTAACCAGGATGACAATGATCCCCGTAGGAAGGTTAAAGACATCCATCAGGGTTAGACGGCCGAAATAACTGCCGTTGAAGAAATAACTGTAAAAATCGACTGTTTCTCCAAAAAGGAAAACGCCAACCAATCCGCCGAGGACAAAGAACAACCCGTCTATTTTGAGGGTCGCCAGGGCGACAAGGGATGTTCCCGGGCAGAAACCCCCTAAGATAAACCCAACGCCCATGATCAGACCACCAATGATGCCAGACCAAATATAGGTCGGGTTGACCCAGATCAGGTTGTAATCCAGCAATCCGATCGCGGAACTAAAAAATATCAGCAGCATGCCCACAACGATCGCGGTGAAGAAAACCTTAAAAACCCGGAGATCCTTAAAATAGAACTGGGAGGCGAGAGAAGGGGAGTGATTAAATCCTGATATTTCCAGTACATAGCCAAAAAGAAAGCCGATGGCCAGGAATACCAGGTACATGAGGGGTTTGCCAAGCAGAGATTCGAGGTGGAGGGGAAAAGGTATCATCAGACTCTCCTCTAATTCCAGAGCCTGCGCACGAAATATGCCAGCGCATAGGCTCCGCCAAAGATTGAGAACATTACCAGCCAGCTACCCGCAGACAGTGTGGCTCCTCCAGATAACGCCTGGCCGGATGTGCAGCCCCGGGCCAGTCGCGCGCCATAGGTGAACAGGATGCCGCCGATGAATGCAAATAACCAACGGGTTTGATTGGAGATGTTGGGACCTTTATGAGTCTCAAATTTTGTTCTACCGTGGATCAGGCCGGAAGTAAAGCCGCCGATCAGAACACCGGTGGTCACGATCACGATCCAGCTATCCAGGGGATTGCGAGTGCCCCCCGCCAGGGAGATCAAATAAGGTACCTGGTCAATGTGGCCAGGTGCGATGAGATCCTCGAAAAAGGCTGCATACCGGCTCAGTCCGCCAGAAGCCCCCAGGCCATTTCCGGTGATAAAGTAAGAAGCAAAGAGTACCAACCCTAATAACACACCTCCCAGATAGGGATTCGCATATGGCTGCGAGGGTTTGTTAAATAAGTCTTTGATCTGGAACTTCTTCTTTGGTGTTTTTTTCTGTTCTTCCATTTGCGTGCTCTCTTTTCTAAATACGAATAGGCCCTTCAGTTTTCCTATTTTTCTATCTCTTCCCAACCGGTGATCATGGCTTCCAGGCTGGAAACAGCAGTGTGTCCCGTTGTGGTCAGGTAGACGTGGAGTACTATGAAGGAGGCAAATAGCCAGGCCAGTATGGTATGGATCGGGGCTAAGACCGGTAAACCTCCCAGAGCATTGGCCAGGGAAGGCCAGCGCTGGACGCCCCACATAAGTATTCCAGTGATTCCCTGCAGCGGAAGAAGCACGTTCAGCAAACCAAAATAGGTGACTTGCTGGAGGGGGTTCAGTTTTTTATCGGGAGTCTTCTCGAAGGGATGGTGTTCTCCCTTGAAGATCCCCCGCACATAGTAAACTGCCTGGGTAATTGTGCGGTCAAAGAATCCTCTAGGCTGGGGTATGTATTGTTTGATCTCTCCGCTTGCCAGATGATAGAAGAGGGACAGGAAGGCATTTACCGCCAGGATCCCGGCGATGATATTGTGGACCAGCACCATATTCTTGAAATCGATAAACCCGAAAGTATCCGGACGATGGATGACCAGTCCTGTAACTAAAAGCAAGACAATGGCAGCGGTTTGGAGCCAATGCCATAAGCGTTCATAGGAACCATACATATGAACCTTTTCGGTCACTTTTTCGGATTTCTTCTGGCGGGATGCATAGTAGAATCTCAAACCACCATGGGCGACCACACCTATAGTCACAGCACTAAAAAGACCCAGGCCAATCCAGTCCAACCAGGCCAGGCTGGTATGTCCAAAAATATACAGACTATCTGTCGCCCCAGCAGGGTAATAATAGACTGCACCACCCTTTTCAACAGAGATCTCGCCTGACAGATTCCGCCCAGTGCCAGGTACAAACGCTGGCAGGATCGCGCCTGGAGCAGCTGAAGCTAACTTGACGGGCTGAGTGATGCGCGAATTCTCGCCATGGCAGGCGGTGCAATCATCCAGAGCCCAACCAGCACTGGCAATATCATGGTTAATGCTGTAGGGTTGGGTTTCTGCGCTGATCCGGGGATTTGGCAGTCCCAGTAGAGCAAGGCGATCCCTTACAAATTCCTCTTTGGCTGAGGTATTGATCACCAATTCATCTTTAGTGAGTTCTCCATCTTCATTCTGGTCAAAGCGGAGTATGATTCCGGGATGGTATTCCCCATTCTCGAAATACGCTTGCTGAAGATCACGGAATATTACAGGCCTGGGTGGATCACCATAGATCCAGAACCATGTGGTGATCAGATTGTGGGGAGCAAGTTTCATATCCCCGTACATGTCCGGGCTGGGGATCAAGACCGGTTCGTATCCCACCAGGAGTGTGCCCATGGTCGTCTCATCACCTTCTGTTCCCCGGCATTCCTTTCGGGGAGTGTTATCCGGGAGCAGAACAGTCCAGTCATGGACCATATTGGCGGAAGAATATAATTGAGGGATATGGCAGCTTTCGCAGCTCAGAGCTTCCAGGTGGCTGTCGAGATAGGGAAGCCAGGTGTGGGTTGAATCGACAGCGTGGCAGGATTCGCAGGCCCGCATGGTGTTGTTCAGAGCTGGAGCAACGGCGCTTTGGGCGCTATTTCCTCGTGCAAATTGATGCAGAGGTTTTTCCAGGTAATCGCCAATTTCTACGCGTCGAGGATCGAAGAGCAGGTGATCTGGTCTGGAATCCTCTGATTCCTGGTAGTAGAGTGGGTTGTTGATCGAATAATGGCAATCCGTGCAGTTCAGCAAGCGCTCTGCATGCACATCCCAGGAGCGGTCCAGGGTATCCTTATTTGCCAGGTTCATCCCGGAGTCGGACATCTTTTGGGGGGATATGATCTGTCCTGTGGTGATAGTGCTCCATCTTTCAGGAGAGCAGCCCAGAGTGACCAGCGGGTCCTCGACATTATCGTGCACCAAGCCGTGGCATAATCCACAGTTCAGGTTCGTTGGATCCTGGATCTGCAGCACTTCTGGATCGATCTCCTGATCGTCGGCAAAAACCTCCGGATTCCATTCGTAGATTTCGCCTTTGGAAGAGACGATAGTTGAACCCAGCAGTGTGGCAGTATTCGCCCATTGAAATGCTCCGGATTGCAGTGCTTCAGCCCTGGCATCATTATTGGGATTGGGTGTGTGGCATAAGAAGCAATTCATTTCAACCAAACCGGATTCTTCCCAGTTCCAACGCTCTAACTCCCCGGTCTCGGGGTTGGTGGAATTGGTTTCAAGGCTGTTTGAGCGGTAGGGCAGGTCGCTTAATAGCTGACCATCCATTCCGTACATGGCCGGACCACCTCCTACATGGCGCAGGCCATAAAGGCGGATCCAGTCTGGTGTGGTTAGGTCTACCCTGCTATCACCCTGGGGGGAAAGGTAACGGTACTCTATCGCATTCCAAGAGCCAAACACACCCGGGGAAATGTCCCAGGGACGTTCTGTGCCAGTTGTTCCGGGGCTCATCAGATCGTTCAAACCAACACTTACATGATAGCTATGGTCTGCGATAAAAGAGGAATCATGACAGGCCCCACAGGTATTCATTGTTGATACTGGCTTGCCGGAATCCAGAACATTCACTCCATCTCCATCCAAAAAAGGGAAGCCGGGGTGAAGGGGAGAGGCCTGGGCCAATTCACTGCTGCTTAACTTAGCGGAGGCATATCCCTGGCCGAGTAGAACGGCTGCCGAGATCAGAACGAGAGCAAAGCCTGATAACAAGAGCAATTTGGATGTTTTATTAAGGCGAGGTGTCTTATCCATATCAGGGGTCCTTTTTATGGTTGATAACTGTTGGATTGGAAGCGTCCGCCCCAATCAATTGGATCGCCGTAATAGCCCAGGGCTTCCCAATCCATTCTGCCTTCCGGACCGTGACATTGGTCACAAGTTAAAGCTTCTTTTGCGGCGCTGACCATGTGCGTTGTTGGCCAATACATCTCTGTTTCTGTGAAACCGTATTGCCCACTGTAATCCAGTCCGATGATATCGGAACCAAGCTGCAGAGCCAGATTCCAATCAAATTCCTGCCAGAATCCACCTTCACCTGCTGTCTTAGGCTGAAGAAGAATATTGTTGACAGTATCATATGGCTGTTTCGCCAGGTGCACTTTGAAGGGGAAGATCTTGGCGGAATTGTCTTCGATATCTCCATCTGGCAGGTTGATAGAGACAATCTGCCCGGGATCTATCAGGTCTCCCAGAAGATAACGTTCGGCCACACCCCCGTTGTACCAGCGGTAAATAGGAGTGAAATTGGCTTCGTAAACAAAACTGCCCTTGATCTTCAAATAAGTATGTAAGCTCTCTTCGATCTCATCGCTGCCGGCTGTTGACCAATCCCAGTACATTTTTGTCGCGTCCCTGGTGGCAGCATTGGGGATGTGGCAAGTCTGGCAGGCTACAGAGTCCACATGAGAGTTGATCCGATCGTCTTCATGGAGATCTTCGGCGTGGCAGTCTGTGCAGTAGATCTGGTTGGTATCATCCAGGCTGACGGAGATCGATCGACCGGTTATCTGGTGGTCTTCTGTTTGATGGCAGTCCGTACATAAAAAGTCATGTTCTCCCATGTGGATATCCACATTGGAAGGTGGGAAATACAGGGTCTCATCAAGATCACCGTGTTTGACTGCATTGCCGCCTCCCCCATTGAAATGGCAGCTGCCGCAGTTTTCGCGAGTGGGTTCAGCAACGCTGCGGGCGACATCAAGCAGATCCACACCCTCCACAGGCTGGCCAGCATAACCCTTGACGTAAGCGCCAGTATTATCGTGGCAAACCAGGCAGTCAATATTCTGTTCCTGGCTGAAATCAAAATTAGCGTCTTCCCAGCCATATCCTGCGTGGCAGGATGTGCAGCTTGGCCAGTTACCTTGGATGCCAATGCAGAAATTGTTGATGGCATTCTTTTTGCCTACAGTCACTGTGCCATCCCTGTCTTCCAGTTGATAAGGCTGACTCTCCCAGGTCCAATGAGCTGTCCCCATCACTTCCTGGGCCGCATCCTCATGGCATTCCAGGCAGGCCCGGGTGACTTCAGAACCAGTTTCGAAAGGTCCCTGGATGATATCTGAGTGATCCGTATGCGGGATGCGCAAGGGAACGTTTTCCCAGGGATCCCTGCTGACAGGTTTATCTGCCCCTGGTAAAAAGATCACCAGGGGTATGATGATGAGTCCGGCGATGAGTACAACGCCAAACAACCAACCATATTTGGATGCTGTCATAAGCTATCCTTCTCCATCGATTGAGTTTGATTAACAAGGTCGGCTTGTTGAGCCATTTGATCTAGCATCACATTACGCAGCAAGTCCAGTGCTTCGAGGAATCGATCATCCGTCAAGGTGTAGATCACCTGGGATCCATCGCGCTCGGATCGGATCATGCCCCGCTCCTTGAGCACTTTGAGGTGACGCGATGCTGCTGATTGGCTGATGCCAACGGTTTCCGCCAGGCTATTGACGTTGCGAGTTTCCTCCGCGATAGCGTAAAGCAGCAGAATGCGGTGGGGGTCTGAAATTGCCGAACAGATCCGGGCATGCAAATGATTGATTTCTTGGGAAAGATTACTATTCTTCATTTTGACATATGTGCATATATGAATATCTCAATTGTGAATAATATAACATGATAGTGGGAAAAAATAGGTGACAAATGTCACAAACTACATATAGGTTTGTGACGAGAGTATGCATTGATTTTTCTTATGAATTGGCGGTCGTGTAGATCGGTGATTTCAGTGAGTGATTATGACCTGAGGGCGCTCTGCTGGATTTCCTCTCCGGCATTGATGATATAGTCCCAAAATGCATCCCTGGCAGCGGTTGTAAGTTGGGTCCGGTCCCGGACAATGACCAATTTCTGGACGATCTGCAGATCCTTGACTGAAATGGTGGCAACCTTGCTGATCGTGGAAGCAATGATCTTGGGGCTGAAGCTTAATCCCAGACCCTTCTCAACGGAGAGGGCAATGGCTTCGGCATTGCTCAAGGTCAGAAAAGAGTCCAGCTGGAGCAGGGAAAGGTTTTTCTCTGCCAGAGCTGAATTGACCTGAAGGTAAGTGTCGGTATTTCCCCCAGGCAGGATAAATGTTTCTGTCAGCAGCTCCTCGACTTCAATTTCATCCCTCTTTGCCCAGGGGTGGTCCTGAGGGGCAATCAGCACAATTTCCTCTTGAAGGATCTCTGCTACTTCGAAGCAGGGTTCGATTGTTTTTCCTTGAGTTGTAAAAAGGAAATGCAGATTGCCATTGCGGAGACTCTCAATAGGTGTATCGCAAAAATCTGTCAGACAGCTGATAGTTACTTCTGGATAGAGATCATGGAATTTTGCGAAATAGGAAGGAAGGATGTACCTCCCTGAGGTGGCGTTGCAGCCGATATCAATGCGGCCCTTAATATACCCCTTGAGTGAGGACATGGCTTCGTTTATGCGGGTGCTCTGTTTGACGAATTGCTGAGCGAGGGGAATGAGCACGCGGCCAGCATCGGATAGGATCAGAGAGCGTCCCTGGCGGATGAACAGCTCTTCACCGAAATGCTTTTCCAGCGCGCGAATATGCTGGCTTATGCTGGGCTGGCTCATATGCAAGCGTTCGGCTGCCTGTGTGAAATTCAGAGTCTCGGAAGCGACCAGGAAGATGTTGAGCTGGTGGGCATCTAACATAGATTTATCTGATAACAAAGTCGATAATTTATTAGTAATCATTATTATATCCCTAATAAATTGTTATGGAAAGCATATTGAGCTCTCGCTTTTGGGGCTGGATGTTTCCCGGTCGGCACTGGAATGAAATGGCGCTTCAGGTATCGTTGAAGCGCCATTTTCAGTTCCAATACAATGCCCGGCTTAATGGGCTGTTTGGTCGTCCTTGGGGAAAATTGGCAGGTACCTCACGCCAAAGCTGAACGCGAGTAGGGCATAAGCAATGATCCCCAGGGAAACGATGATCTCGTTCCAGGTTGGTAGGTAGGATGCAGAGAGAATTCTGCCCAAGACGCCTGGTGACCACTGGGGTGGAGCAACCAATCCGGATAAGGTCACATTCCAGCGGTTGACTGTAACCCCTACGACGATCGCAGCAAGGGCGAACATGGTGTAGCGGTCGTTTTTTCTGAGCTGGTTGCTCAAGAGGATCACGGCCGGCACAACACCTCCCAGTATTATTTCGATCCACCAGAATGTCTGTGTGTAAGGTGTGGTGGATTGCAGCAGGGCTAGGGCTTGTGTAGTTCCTGGGGAGTTACTGTAATAGGACGTTGCAGCCCAGTCCCAGATCTTGAGGTACAGGTATGCCAGCAAGGCATAACCCGCGATGCGGGATATGTCTGCTTGCAGCTCCCGGCTGATGATCTGGCGGCGATTGAGTTTGCCCACCAGAATGGTCAGCAGTAGGGTCATGGAGATCCCTCCCGCAACCGCAGAGAGGATGAACATGACCGGTAGGGATGGTTTATACCAGATCGCCCGTCCGGAGAGGACACCGTATGTGGCCCCCAGGGAGGATTGGTGTAGAAGGGATAATCCCAAGCCGATGGCAGCAAATACCGGGGAAGCTTTATGGATCAGATCCCCATATTTGCGGAGCTGCGGCCAGCGATCGAAATATTTACTTTCAAAGAATATTGGTAGAAATTCCAGCACCAGCACGATTGAATAGAGGATCACGCACCAGGTGATCTCCCACAGAACCGAGTGAACATTCCAATATACCAGGGGATGCCAGAAACGGTCGGGACGTCCGATATCTATGGCAAGGGCCAGCATAGCGGATGAATAACCCAGGAATCCAACAAATACAGCTGCCCTGGCAATGGGTTGATATTTCTTAATCCTGAAGAGGTACACGATTGCAGAGAATGTAAAGGCACCTGCTCCGGTGGCGATCGAGCTTAGGTCTTGGGTGATCCATAAACCCCAGGGAACCTGGTCTGTCAGTCCGGTCACATGCAAGCCTTTCACGAAGACACGGATTGCGCCAAACAAGCCAACGGCCAGCATCACTCCCAGGATTCCGATCCAGATCCACCAGGTCCGTTCACGTCTTTCTTTCGGGATGGATAGATTAAAATTCAGCATCTATGCTTCCTCCTTATCAGGGCGAACGTAATGAACTTTGGGTTCAGTCCCAAAATCCTCCCTCAGGCGGAAAGTATCATTATTTTCGACAAATTTGGATATCGGACTCTGGGGGTCATTGTGATCCCCGAAGATCCTGGCGTTGACTGGGCAGATATTCACACAGGCCGGAGTGGCAACTCGATCGACACCCGGGACCAATCCCAGTTCAAGACCTCTGTCGATCCTGTGGCTGCAGAAGGTGCATTTCTCTACTACACCACGAGACCGGCGCTCCACTTCAGCTGATCCCCAGGTGGGGTGATAAGGATTTTCCTTCTTGGATACCTCCCAGTTGAAGCGTCGGACATCATAAGGACAGGCAACTTCACAATAGCGGCAGCCGATGCAGCGTTTGTAGTCCATGATCACAATACCATCCGAACGGGTCCAGGTTGCACCCACTGGGCAGACCTTCACGCAGGGAGCTTCCTCGCAATGCAGGCAGGGTCGGGTCATAAAGAACTCAGTCCCACTTTCCGTTCTCTCGGGGAAGCCTATGTTCCAGCGCATGTCGTCGTCAGGAACATCATTTGTAGCCTGGCAGGCCCAAATGCAGTATTGGCAGCCGATACACTTGCTGAGATCGATCCCCATGCACCAATTATGTTCAGATTTTCCTTGATCCTGGTGGGTTCTCTCACCAATACCTTGAATGGCATCGGGAGAAAGGGGACCTGATGTGATCAGTTGGGTGAGGACAGCAGCTGCACCAGTGGCACCAGCTATCTGCAGGAAATCCTTCCGTTTTAATAGAGGTTTCTTCTGGTTGGATTTCTGATCGGATCCCTTTTTAGAGATCATTTTTTTCTTCCTCCTCGTCGGTCCGTCCACGCAGGTTCGCGCCAACGATCCAGGCTGTGCTGCCGCCAAGGACCAAACCGATCACTGCGCCCTGAAACAGGTTGCTGACCCGGCTGCTAGCCAGAGCGGTCTCCAGTGCCTGGATCTGCTGGTTGGAACTCAGTTCACTTTCGAGGGGGTCTTCGATCAGTGGTCGAGCGCCTTCTGTTTGCTCTGTACTTTCAGTTGTTTCGTCCTGAGCATGGAACGTTCCTGATGCGCCATTTTCATAACCAGGCAATACGAACCCAGCGTGTAATGCGTCTGTGTGACAAGCAACACAGGTCTGGGGTGAAATCGTGAATCCATGTCCAGTAGGAACGATGCCATCTTCTGGAGCTACATCAGGTGGAATCACCAGTGCATGGCAATCTACACAGCCGATATTCTGTTGAACATGAAGGTCATTCAGGTAATCGCCCATTCCTTCCTTGTGACAGTTGATGCATAAATCATCTGGATTAGGAAAGAGCGGTTTTTGGCTGTGAGGATCATGGCAGTCCATGCAATCTACATTTCCCGAGGCATGGCCAGTGCTGCGCCATTCACTCAGCGTTGTTGTATGGCAGGAACCGCAGTAATAAGTATCAACGATGGTTGGTACAGCTTGATCGGGGTGATTGGTGGTGACTGTGCCATGACAGGATTGGCAAGATACACCCTCGGTTTCATATTCACCGGTCGATGATATGTAATTCGTAGTGTGGCAGGACAAGCAGGTGTTCGGTGTCCCTAACCCGACCCATTGCTCCTGGAAATAAGGATCGTCATAGGCATGGGCATGAGGGCTTGGAGACCAGCTCCCAGCCACGTCCCGATGGCATTTAACACAATCATTGTCTGTAAGTATTTCCTCAGGGGGATCATCCCCTTGAGGATTTGGAGCTGCAAAGACAATCCCAGTAAATAGGAATGTGGCCAGAAATCCCACAATCAGGCCGGATACAAGGGCAGGGGAATACTTTCTCTTTGTCATTTGGTTGAACCTCTCTCTAGCAAACTGAATCCTATCTTAGATATTGTGAATGTTAGCACATAACCTATAACAAAAACAGTTAACTTGGCAGCTGATTGATAGCTTTATATTATGAACCCGATAAGAAAAAACAATAAGTAAATGTAATAAAAACTACGCATTTGCATGATATTTGTTTATAATGTGTGTTATACATAGTGAAAAAAAGCACAACATGGCGAATTATCCGATTGGGACCTCACGATGAAAAACAAACAACTTCAATCCAATTATCACAGATCCATGGTGATTGGGCTGTTCCTGGTCTTCTTGACAAGTTGCCAGACTGAATCGATGTCTGGAGTAGAACAAAGAACAGAGCCCACCCCCAAATCTTCTGAGCCTACTCAAACCATGGAGATGGTTTCAAGTTTGAATGCAGAAGAATCCCTGACACCTGAAATCAACGATGAATGTGTTTCTTGCCATATTGATAAACAAGCGTTAATTGATACGGCTAAACCTGTTGTACTACTGGAATCGGAAAACTCCGGGGAAGGTTGAGGAGGAGAGGTGGCTCCGTTGGAGCCTTGGGAAAAAGTGTTGATAGACGCTGAAGCTTTTGCAGATACCATTCATGGCTACCTTGAATGTCAGGAATGCCACCAGGGAGTCCAATCCCCTGATAAAGACTTGGCTCATACAGATCTGGTCACTCATCCTAGTGATGATCCAGAAACTTATTGCGGAGATTGCCATCCAAATTTGACTTCAACTGCAGCTAATAGTTTACATGCCAGCCTGGATGGTTATTGGACCGTTCTACAAACCCGTGGTGTTCCCCAAGATCATCCCCCATCCCAGGAAATGTTTGGAAACCATTGTGAAAGCTGCCATGCCTCCTGCGGCGACTGCCATGTCAGCCGGCCCACTTCAGTGGCTGGAGGGTTCATTGATGGTCATGTCTTTCAGGCAGAACCTTCGATGACCAATAACTGCACTGCCTGCCACGGAAGTCGGGTTGGCAATGAATACTTGGGAAAACATGAAGATCTGAAAGCAGATGTGCATTTCCGGCAGGGGCGAATGACATGTATTGACTGCCATACCGGGCAGGAAATGCATGGGGAGGAACCCAATTGCCAGGATTGCCATATCACCTCGAATGAAAACGGAATAACTCCTCCGGACCATCGTTATACTGGTCTGCAATCTCCCAGCTGTGTGAGCTGTCATGCCTCGGTAGCTGCCGGAAATGATGGCATACCAATGCATGAAGACCACTCTGGTACCTTATCCTGCCAGGTCTGTCACTCCGTCTCTTATACCAGTTGTGACGGCTGCCATGTCTCACTGAGTGAGCAATCTGGAAGCCCGATTTTTGCCACGGAAGGATCATATTTGGGGTTTTACATCGGCAAGAATCCTATTCAGAGCTATGCCAGGCCCTTTGAATTTGTCACTGTCCGCCATGTGCCAATTTCGGCCACAAGTTTCGATTATTACGAAACGGGTCTGGTATCCAATTTCTCTGCCAAAGAAACCTGGGTCTATACAACACCGCACAATATTCAAAGAATAACGCCCTTGACGGAAACCTGTGAAGACTGTCCAGAGAGTGCAGCATGTTTGAACTGTCATGGATCCTCGGAATATTTCCTGACCGCGGATAAAGTTGAACCAGATGAGCGCATTGCTAATCGGGACGTCATTGTGGATGTAATCCCTTCCTTACCTTAGTTAAGAAGGGTTGTTCATTACATTAGATAAGAATAGCAGATAAAGGAGAGAAAGATGAAGAAGTTGTATTTTATCCTGACCCTGATCATCCTTGCCAGCATGGTGTTAAGCGCCTGCGGCGGCCAAGTTGAACCAGAGGTTGACACAGCCACGGAAACGGTTGAAGAGGTTGTTGAAGAACCAGAAGCAACCGAAGCGCCAGCTGTACCAGTAGCTGCGGGAGCAGAAGAGCTTGACACTGTTTACAGCGCAATGCTCGAGGGAATGACCGGTTATTACACAGTCAAGACTGCAGATGACCTGGTGGCTGAAATGGCTGAGGATACTCCGCCATTTATCCTCGATGTCCGCACCCTGGACGAGGTTACAGAACAGGGCCATATTGAAGGCGCAGCCCATATTACACTCACCGAGCTGGCTCAGCACATCGACATGCTGCCTTCCCTCGACACCCCGATTGTGACCTACTGCGCCGGCGGTTGGCGGGCGACCATTGCCATGACTGCTTTATATGGTATGGGCTTTGAAGATGTCCGCGCTTTGAAGGTTGGATTCGCTGACTGGAAAGAGGATGGTTTTCCCGTTGCAGATGGCGTACCAGAAGCTTTGGTATTAAACGCCGCTGAAGTTGATGAATCCCTGCGCCTGGCTGCTGATGCCTACCTGGTAGGTGTCCAGGACCACGGCACGAAATGGGGCATCACCTCCCCAGAAGACCTTAATTTGGCTATCGCCGACACCGCTGATCTGATCGTGATCGATGTCCGCAAGCAAAGCGAAGTCGATGAAAAGGGATTTATTGAAGCTCCCAACTGGATCCACGTTCCGATTGAAAGTTTCATCGCAGACCGCGCGGATTGGCCTGCAGATATGTCAGCCCCGATCGCGATCTACTGCGGCAGTGGACACCGCTCCACCATGGCCATGACCATGATGTTCAACTATGGATATATGGATGTGGTCAGCTTGTCCGGTGGTTTTAGTGGCTGGGTTGCAGCTGAATACCCGGTTGCCGGAGGAATTGGAGCTCTGGATGCTAACTATAATGCTATGCTAGAGACCATGGTTGGCTACAATACAGTTAAAACCGCAGATGAACTGCTAGCCGAAATGGCTACAGATTCACCACCTTTTGTGCTTGATGTTCGCACAACCGAAGAATTGGAGGATGGTGGATATATTGATGGCGCTTCTGCCCACATCCCTCTGGACGTTCTGGCCCAGCATGTGGACCAGCTGCCATCCTTTGATACGCCCATTGTGACCTACTGCAAAGGCGGCTGGCGCGCAACCATCGCGATGACCGCTCTGCATGCGATGGGTTGGAAAGATGTCCGGGCCCTGAAGGTTGGTTTCCCGACCTGGGCAGAGGATGGATACCCGGTTGCTGAGGGTGTGCCCGAAGCAGTCGTTCTGGATGCAGTACAGCCGGATGCCGGTGTGGTGGCGAAGGTTGATGCAGCCCTCACCGCTGTCAAAGGCCTGGGATCCAACTGGGGCATTAAGTCTGCTGATGACCTGAACATCGACCTGGGCGAGAACTCTGATCTGATCCTGATCGATGTCCGCAAAGCCAGTGAACTGGAAGATAATGGCGTGATCGCGGTTGTTGACCAGGAAATGATCCACATCGCAATTGAGGATTTTGTTGCCAGCCAGGATATGTGGCCGGCTGACAAAGATGCAGAGATCGTGGTCTACTGCGGCAGCGGCCACCGTTCCACGATGGTGATGGAAATGATGCTGAGCTATGGCTACAGCAATGTGACCAGCCTGAGTGGAGGGTTTGGCGGCTGGGTAAGCGCCGATTACCCTGTTGCTGAGTACGCGACTCCCTGATCTATCCCTTAACTAATGAAAAGCAGGCTTCCCCAGTAGGGAAGCCTGCTTGTTTTAACAGTAAGGCCAGCGGGCAATCCTTGAGTTATCACCTGTATGGTAAGATACCTAATGATATTCCAAAAAGGTAGATGAAACCATGGTTGATCTTTTGAGGATTGAGACTTTCTTGCATGCAGCAGAGCATCTTAACTTTTCTGAAGCTGCCCGCATACTTCATCTTTCTCAGCCCACTGTAAGTCACCATATCAAGAATCTGGAGCAGGAGCTGGGAGTCAGCTTATTTGAGCGCGATGGGTCTTCAATTTCCCTCACAGAAGCAGGCCGGCTACTTCTTCCTTTGGCCCGGCGAATGCTGAGGGATTCCAGCGAGATGCAAGAAATGATGGAATCCGTTAAGCAGGGTATTGCCGGGAATTTGCATATCGCATGCAGCACAACAGCAGGAAAATATGTTCTTCCCCAGCTTTCAGCTCGCTTTTCCCTTCGCCATCCGAATATCCGTACCAAGCTCTTAAGGTGCACTCCTCTCAGTGTGGTCCCGAACCTGTTGGAAAAGGAAGCCAATCTGGGAGTGGTAAGTTCCGAGATTCCCAGTAAGGAAATAGAGCTTCAGGAATTTTTCAAGGACCTGATCATCTTCATTGTTCCCAGGAATCACCCCTTTGTATCACGATCCAGCATCCAGCCTGAGGATCTTCTTAGTGAGCCCGTGATGATGAGAGAACCGACCTCGGGGACAAGGAAGATCATGCTCTCAGAATTGGCTAAATACGACATAAGCTTGGAAAATTTAAACGTCTTTATGGAAATCGGCAATGCGGAAGCCATCGTGAGGACAGTGGCAGCAGGTTATGGTGTTTCCTTTGTCTCCAAATTGGCAGCTGCCTGTGCCATGGAACGAGGTAATGTGGTTGCTGTCCCGATCGAGGGATTCAACCTGGTCAGGAACATCTACATGGTCCGCAAGAAGCTGGTTTCCTCAAACAGACCAGCAGATGCTTTCTGGGGTTTTATTCACGACCCATCAAACAAAGACTTGATTGAGCTGGCAGGCAGAGGTGACCTTAACTATACAATCCAGGATATCTAAGAGACCATTCAGTAATTCGTAAAAAAAGAGGCCGTTATCGGCCTCTTTTCTATATTCCCAGGCAGGATGGATAACCTAGAAACTGAAAGTGAGATTGGCGTCCTCGATTTTCATCAGGAATGGTGGTGCTTTGGTGATCTGGATTCGCTCGTCCCGTAGATCTTTGAGCTCAATGCCCTTGTTTTCGAGGGCTAACTCGCATAGGATCACTTCTGCACCAAGATCAAGGATGTCATTGAACAAACCAACGGGATCGGGCAGGCCTTTGGGAGTTCCCAATTTTTCCAGTTCTCCCTTCAGCATCCACTTTGCGCCAGCCGGGCAGACGAATATGATAACCTCGTTATCTACTGCCAACCCAGAGGAAGACATGATCAGGGTGGGCATGATCGAGGCAGGGGTTTCTCCATTACATATCACAGCCATTTTGCTCATTCAGGGATCTCCTTTATTCAAAAAAAGTAGACCGGGATAGTGTATCTATCCCGGTCTTGTGTTTAATTCGATTTACTCGCCCTTTTTCTGAGGGAGAACAAACATCACATAGGATGCTGCCCAGGCGCCCAGGAAAATGGAAATTCCGGCGAGGATTGACCCCAGAGAAAGTTGGGGTATACCGCTCAACAGGTGGCCGATGTTGCAGCCGCCGGAGGTGACAGCGCCAAAGCCCATCAATAAGCCTCCTGCAAAGGTCTGCAACAATACCAGTGGTTTGGGGATTCGAAACTTGAACTCTTTGGAGATCAGGGCTGCGATCAAGCCGCCAACCACGATGCCCACAATCATCAAACCGAGCCAATCGAACGCTGCACCTGTGAAGATCACCTTCACGATATTGATCCAACCGGCAGTGATGCCGAGTGGATAATTACGGCCAGCAGCAGCGGATAGCGGAAAAGCCAGGATGCCAACGATGCCAACCAGGATGCCGGTGTTGACCCAGCCCCAGCCTGGATCGGCCTCATACTTTTCCTTGTTGGCGCGGTTGAGGAAGAACCATACTAGCAGGGCAATCAAGACAATAATGATAGCCAGGACCGTGTAGTCCATTCCCAGCAAACCATGCAGCGTCAGGGCTGAGCCATCTGCAGCAGAGATGGTGGTGGCTTCCTGCAAATTAGCCTTGAAGGATTTCAGGAATCCACCCGAGGTGAAATAACCAGCAGTTGCCAATCCAAGTACTGCGGTCATCGCTCCGACCATACCCTCACCGGTCCGGTAAGTGATGCCACTGGCGCATCCACCAGCCAGGACCATTCCAATACCGAACACAAAACTGCCCAGCAGGTTTGCGCCCCACCACAAAGGTTTGGGGTTGATGGCGATCGCGCCAACGCTGTCCATGATAGCAAACCCAACCATTTCGACCAGCAAGGCGATAAAAACTGTTTTCAGGAGGACATTATCCTTGAGCAGGATAGCATCCCTGAAGGCTGAGTTCATGCAGAAGCGGCCCCTCTGCAGCACAAAGCCAAACAATACACCTACGAACAATCCAGTCATTACAGCTTCCATTTCTTTCTCCTTTCTATATAATGTGAATAATTATTATTTGAGCCCATGGGCTTCGATCAACATGCGGTGATTGGGACCGTCCAGCTGTTCAGTGGCGATCAGCTTATGGCCCTGTTTTTTTAGATTCCTGGGAATCCGTTCAACTGAGAGCGGATAATCCAGCAGAACTTCCAGGACCTGCCCTTTTTCCATTTTCTTGAGGGTTGTCATGGTGTTCATGTCCGGATATGGACAGATCTTGCCGCATACATCAAGGGTTTGATCGGGCTTGATATCAGTCATAGATTTTTTCTCCCTTTTTGATTTTGATAATTGTCGATTAATAACTAAAGGTCATTTTGGCGCCGTCAGCTTCGAACAGGAAAGTAGAAGCCATCATCACTTCTATGCCATCAACAAGATCATCTGCTGTCATATCCCACACAGGGAGGCCCAACTCACATAAGATCACCCGGCCATCAAGGACCTGGATCGCGTCGAAAAGCTCTACAGGGTCCGGCTGACCTTTCAGATTCTGGTATTTTTCCAGGGCGCCTTTCTTGACGATCTTCGCGCCGCCTGGCTGGATGAACAAGAGCACCTCATCCCCTGTTGCTGCTACTGCCGCACTCATGACCAGCGCAGCCATGACACTCTGTTCATCATCGTTGTTGAGCACAACTACGATCTTTTCCGTCTGGAATTCTTCATTCATGTCTGATTTCCTTTATCTATGATGTTCTCAATTTTCTCAGCATAGGTATAATATTGGGCCTCGTTAGAAGCCCGGCCTCAACCAGAGACGGCTGCTGCTTTGGTTTCAAGGCTTTTCAGTTCTGCTGACTTGACTTTTACAGCCTGGAAATAGACTGCGAATGGCCTGTACAACAGATGGGCCCATTTACCCATTGGTCCAATACAGATATACAGCATCATCATCACAACTAGATGTCCTACATAGGTGTAGTAAGTGGCTAGAGGAAGGTCTAATATCCGGAACCAGCTGACCATCAATCCGGAAACTGAAAGCATGATCAACAAGATCGGGAAAAGCCAATCGCTCATATGCGAATAGCGATGCATCTGATGACCTTTTTTTATCCGACCGATCAAAGCATCACCTGCGCCGTAGATAATGGCAAGGGCTGCGATATATCCGATCAACCGTTGGGGATGATAAATGGGGAATACCTCATCAGTCTGGAACCAGGTCAGAAAGAGCACGATAAGCACAAACATGGTTCCATACCCGAAGACCAGGATCAAGTGATTGATCCAGCGCTTCTGTCCATCACATTCTGAGAACCTTTTTTGAGTCAGCATATGGAGGACAAGCTGCCAAGCCTCCGTGATTAACACCATCAATGGGGGTTGACTTTCCTTATCGGGGAATGTGAACTTATACATTCTATGAAGGTTGGACAGCAAGAAGAATCCCAGGATCGCAGCCAGGATGAGATCCGCGGTATGCATCATGTGCACATCTGCAAATGTGTTCAATTGGACTTGGTCAGTGACCAGCGGGCCGTGAAGACCCAGGGCCAGCAGAATAACGATGATCGCTCCAATGACTAGGGCCCCGATAGACCAGGCAGTAGATGTGTAAAGTTTCGTGGATAATCCTGTCCAGTCATACTGGGCGGTCAACCAGCGCCTGGCTGCCATCAGAGTTTCACCTGGCTCAGCTTGTTTTGGACAAGTTTCAGAGCATTCTCCACAGTAATAACACAACCAGGGATCAAGGTTTGTAAGCATTCGATCTCGTAATCCTAATTGGATATTACGTATCGTACCCCTGGGGAATGGAAAATCGTCTTCCGCAAGTGGGCAGATTGCCGTGCAATTACCGCAGTTAAAACATTTTTCAATTTCTGCTGCACCAAAGTCTTTCAACTCGTGCATTAAGCTTGAGTCCACTCTTGTGGCCATTGATTTACTCCTCTCTCCGCTTGTACAGGACATATTCGCCGTCCATGCCATCTTCCCTGACCTGGTCGTACTTTTTCAGGGCGGTCAGGAACCACAGCACACGGTGAGTTGGCATTTCAAGTTCAGCAGCAATCACAGGAACTGTCTTGGGGTCTTCCGTGATCAACTTGAGAATATCTCGTTCTATTTTCCCCTGCTCCTTGAGGAGAGCCTGGGTGCGGTCGACGGTCGATTGATGTTTAATCCGCAGATCTTTTAATATCTCTGCTCGCTTCTTTGCCTGTTCACGATCGCTCATTCTACAACCTCCATCAACTCAGAGAAATCAAGGGCGATTGCGTCCAGCATGGCATCGTATTGCGGGATAGTCCACCCTGCTACCTGGATCGCCTGGTTAGGGCAAGCGCTGACACAACAGCCGCAGCCTGTGCAGTTGGCTGGAGTGACTACTGCTCGTTTAACCGACTTGCCGTTGTAGTCAATTTCCTTTACAGCAATTGCATCTTCATAGCCGCATACTGTTACACACTCGCCAGCTCCGGTACATTTTTCCAGATCAACCTGGGCAACAAAGGGTTCCAACTCAACTTGGCCAGCACTGAGCAGAGTCGATACTTTGGCTGCAGCCGCGGATGCCGCTGCGCAGCTTTCCTGGACTGTCATGGGCCCTTGGGCTGTCCCAGCCAGGATGATTCCGGGGACTGCCGTCTCAACTGGCCGAAGCTTAGGATGAACTTCTGCAAGGAACCGATCATTGCCGCGGGAGATCTTGAGCATTTTCACAAGATCATCAATATCGCGCGGTTTAATGCCAACAGCCAGAACAACAAGGTCAACAGGGATCTCTATCTCGTCTCCTCTTGTGAGATGATCCCGGATCTCAACCAGGACTGGGTGTGTATCTCCAGGCTCAGCTTCTTTCACGGATGGCCGATCATCGCCATGGAACCGCAGGAATCTAACCATATTCTCAAGAGCTTCCATGTAGTATGGTTCATGACCGCGGCCGTAGGTTCGGATATCTTCATAAAGATCGTAGATATTCAGCTCAGGGAATCGCTCTTTGATCGAATTGACCATATGAAGAGTAGCTGTGCAGCATACCCGGGAGCAGTAATCATTGACCTTGCCATCAACTTGGGGTTCGTGGATTCCATCGATCTCCCGAGAACCCACGCAGTGCACCACAGCGATATCTCTGACCTTATGCCCATTCCAAACCAATTCCTGTCCTTCCTCCAGTAGTGCGAGATGGCGGATCAGGGCTGGCAGAGTTACGACTTCAGGGATCTTTCCAAAGCCATACTCTCCAATTCGGGGCTGGTAAGGATCAAATCCAGTGGCAACAACGATTGCGCCAACATGCAGAGGAATCGAGATAGGTTTATTTTTAAGAATGATTTCCTCACCGCCTACATTGATTGGTTTTCCGTCATAATGATCCCAATCTACGGCTGGCGTGTGCGGAAAACATCCAGGGTAAGCGCGGTAGATCACCTTTCGCTCTGTTAGGCTGTAATTGAACTCATCTGGAACCATTTGCTGACATGCTTCCATGATCTTTTCAGCATTGGTATCATTCACTCCTCGGGAGCTCTGGGAGACCTGCACATGGTATTCACCAACATACCCGGAGATGTCTGTAACCTGCGCCTGGGTGTAGATCAGGATATTCGGATGAGATCCAACCATATCGATCAGTTTATGAACGGTGTCCCGCGCGTTTTCGTTAGTGGGGAAGAGCGTATCCAGCTGGGCAACTCTTCCTCCCAGGAAAGGCGATTTCTCGATCAGTGTCACTTTCAAACCGCGTCTGGCAATATCCAGGGAGGCTTTCAGCCCAGCTACGCCACCACCTATCACCATTGCATGTTTTTCAGCAGATAACTTGATGGGAGCGAGGGGATCCAGGAGCCTGGCTTTGGCCAATCCCGTTGCCATCAGGCGCACAGCTTTCATAGACGCGCCTTCACAATCACACTTATGGACCCAGCTGTCCTGTTCCCGCAAGCCAACGTGGTAATAGAGGTAGGGGTTGAGCCCAGCTCTGGCAACCGTTCCTCTGAAAGTCTGTTCATGCAGAGAAGGTGCGCAGGCCCCAATGACAACCCGGTTGATGCCTTTTTCCTTGATATCCTCTTCGATCATGGATTGGCCCGCATCAGAACACATTGCCATATTGGTCCGGGAGACCACAACATTGGGGAATTTGGCAAGCTGTTCAGCTACTCCCTCGCAGTTAACGACATCACTGATATTTCCACCGCAGTAGCAGGTGTATACGCCAATCTTGATTTCTTCGTTTCCATTTTTAGGCATAGACATCCTCACTTTGTACTGCCGGATTTTTAGATCCTTTGAGTCCTTCGATATAGGCAGCCGCTTCTGCTGCAGCTGACCCGGACATGACAATGCTGTCTACGATATCCATGGGTCCCGCAGAGGTCCCGGCGACGAAAATACCTGCTTGTTCGGTCAGGCAGGGATATGTATTTGTATTGGGGATATCGACAAAACCATCATCTCCCAGGGAGACTTTAAAAATTGATTCTGGGTCATAATGGGGGAGCATACCAACGGAAAGCACTGCCAGATCGTGGGTCCTTTCCACCACTTGGGAGCCTTCATCGATCAATTCAACCCGGAGTACAGGATTCTGGTTTTCGTCCTGCTTGATCGAGGCAACTTTGCCTTTTACAAACTGGATGCCCATGGCTTTGGCGTTTTGGAAGAATTGTTCATATCCCTTGCCAAAGGTGCGGATATCCATGTAATAGATAGTGATATCTGCTAGGGGTAGAGATCCGGCGATCAACATGGCCTGTTTGATGGCATACATGCAGCACACCCGGGAGCAGTATTCCACACCCAAGGTGGCATCCCTGGATCCCGCACACTGGATATATGCAATCGAGTCCGGCTCTTTTCCATCTCCTGGCCGGATTACTCGGCCATAAGGTCCCGTAGGAGCCAGAAGCCGTTCCATGAACATGGCGTTGATCACATTAAGGTTATCCGCTGCCCCATATTCCTTTTTTGCCAGTCGGGAGGTGGTCTCGAATCCTGTGGCCAGCACCACCGCATTGGCCTCGATGGTGATGGTTTCCGGCTGCTGTGTGAAATCAATGCAGTTTACCGGGCAGGCTTTTTCACATTTACCGCACAGGATGCAATTTTCGATATCAAGTACTGCGTACTGCGGAACTGCAGTAGAAAACGGCACCCGGACAGCCTTGGTTGCGCCGTAATCCAGGTCGAAGGGGTTGGGTAGGGTGATCGGGCAGGCATACTCACACTGTCGGCAGCCGGTGCAATCATCTTCGATGATATAGCGGGCTTTTTTGATAACTTCGGCTGCAAACCCATTGCCTTGTTTATTGATAGCCTGGATTTCATGATAGGTCAATAATTGAATATTGGAATGGTGGGCGACAGCGGACATCTTAGGAGTGGTGATACAGCTGCAGCAGTCCAGGGTGGGAAATACTTTGCTCAGGGCAATCATCTTTCCACCAATACTGGGTTCTTTTTCTACAAGGGCAACCTGGTAACCTTGATCTGCAAGGTCAAGGGAGGTCTGCATCCCGGCAATGCCGCCGCCAACAACAAGAGCATCGACTTGGATTGTTCTCAAGGGTATATCTCCTCAGTTCTATTCAGGGGGGTGGAGCTGTGCATCATATCCATCCTGTTATGCCATCACAGATTCCTGTCCAGAGAAAGCTGCCATTTCATTCTTTACGAAACCAATTTCATCCAGAAGAGCTTCCATTTGGTTGACTTCTTTGAGGAATGGCTTGGTACACACAGTGCAAATAGCTGTCAGCTTTAAGCGCCGTGTGTCAATTCCATGTTCTTTCATGACTGGATAGGTTTTATTGATCAGTGCAGCTGCCCGTTCGGGTCCGCCTTTGTAGGGGCTGTCGGTTCCGCTGTACATGACAATCACAGCGTCAATTCCCCGTTTAAAGATCCGCAGATAAAAATCCTCGCTGAACATGCTCGGGCAGATCACGGGCAGGATATAGGTATTGGGTGGGTAATCCGCGTGCAGCTGGCCAACGGCGTCGGCGCCGGCATAGCCCCCTGATAAGGTAGCCAAAATGAGGATCTTTGGTTTGTCAAAATCAGCGCAATTTTCCATAATCATTTCCTCTAAAAGGCTAGAAGTATCCCGCAACAGCTATCAATTGCGGGATACTAGGGTAAGCAGGTTTTATTTTTTGCGGCGGATGAAGAGGCGTTCGTATCCATCTGCCTGGATATCCCCGAGGTACTCATGACCAACCTTGGCACACCAGCGCGGCATATCCACTTTGGTGTTCGGATCACCAGCCCATAACTCGAGGATCTCTTCGATTTTGACTTTCCCGATGCTTTTCTTGGCTTCCAGCAGTGGTCCTGGGCAGGCCATTGCCCGGGCATCAACAATTTCTGCGGCTTCTATTTTTTCTAGTTCTTCTGGGGACATGACTATCTCCTTGAATATATAAATGGATTAGCGTTTTTTGAATACAATGGGACAGATCTTCGTAAACTCAGTTTCAATAATGCTGTAATAGATTTCCCTGCCATCCCTCCTGGATTGCAGCATACCCTTATTCTTCATCAACCGGAGGTGCTGGGAAGTGTTTTGCATGGAGGCATTGATCTCTTCAGCGATTTCGCCCACCGTGAGTTCTCGACTTCCGAGGGCCCATATGATCTGGATCCTCAGCGCATTCCCCAGGATGGCACAGAAGTCTGCCATTTCCTGCGCTTCAGAGATTTCGATAGGATTCATATAAATACTCAATCGATTAACGGATTGATTAACTACACCGACAAGTATATGAGTCGGCAGGGCCCTGGATAAGTACAATTAATCACAAGCGCTATCAACGATTTGAATAGGAGCCTATAGATGGAATTTATACCTGTTGCGCGGGAAGGTGAAGCGCCGGGTCGGGGGAGATTATGGGCCGAAAAAGAGATTGGGAATTTTCTCCCTGAGCTTTGGCTGGTATTAATAGAGACACCTTGTTAAAATGGGGTGAAAGAGGAGAGATCTATGGAGAAGTCCTTTTATAAAGGAAAAACAGCTTTGATCACAGGTTCAGGAAGGGGGATTGGCAGAGCAATTGCCCTCTATTTCGCTGCTCTAGGGACGGATGTTGTCATTAATTATTTCCGCAACAGGGAACCTGCAGAGGAAGTTGCCCGGGAGGCACAAGCCCTGGGTGTTCGGGCTGTTCTTGTCAAAGCCAATGTAGGGGATATGGATGATCTCACTCGCCTGGTCGCAGAAACTGACCAGGCTTTTGGGGGCCTTGATTTCCTGATCAGCAATGCAGGCTCTGGCTACAACCGCCCAGTCATGGAACAGCGGCCTAAAGGGTGGAACTGGACCATGGACATCAACGCCCGGGCTTATCTCTTCCTGGCCCAGAAATGTGTGCCTCTCATGGAAAAGAAAGGGGGAGGTTACATCGTGGCGATTTCCAGCCCGGGATCATTCCGGGTGCTGCCCGAATATGCGGTTGTAGGCGCTAGCAAAGCAGCCATAGAAGCCCTGACACGCTACCTTGCGGTGGAGTTGGCTTCCAGGAATATCAATGCTAATGCTGTTTCTCCGGGCATTGTTGCCACCGATGCCCTGCAGCATTTTAATACCATGCAGGATGAGGACTTGCTGGGGGAGGTTACAGAGCAGACCCCAGCGGGAAGGATAGCCACCCCCGAGGATGTGGCTGGAATCGTGGCATTTCTATGCTCGCCAGAAGCAGATATGATCCGGGGTCAAACCATCATAGCGGATGGAGGGTTTACCCTTCCGGCCAGTGGGCTAACACGACCTGTCGATTGATATTGGATTAAAATCCCTGATAGGCAGATTTCATTATTTGTGTGACTGGCCGAAAGGCCTGCTGGAAAAGTTCATGGTCATAGCCTTTTCTTATCAACCAAAGCTTGATATATATTCGAAGTATGTTATACTCGAAAATCAAGCGAGAAAATCTTCTTTATCGGTTCCCAGTTCGATCAATCAACCATATTCTTTAGTACTTTTTCTGTATATAGTTTGTATCATAAGCGAGATTTTGATCAAATTCAGTATTTAACCATAACAGGTGGAGGGATTTTTCGGTCATTATTCAGGAATAAAGAAAAGGGTAAACCGGATTTCTCCCCGATCATAGGCAAGCCCGGCAAGTCTTAGCTGCTTGAAGGTATTTATCGGGTTTTGCTTTAAGTATTCATGAAAGGAGGTGGAGTGGAAAAACATAACCATGATCAAACTATCGAAATAATTCCCCAATTTTCCTAAGGAGGAAAACAGTATGTCAAAAAAATATTATATTTTTGGGCTCCTGATCGCAATCAGTATGATCCTGGGTGCCTGCAAAGCTGGAGCAACAGCTCCTGAAGAATGTGCTGAAAATCCCGATGAGACCATCTGTGCAGTTATTTCAGAAGGCAGCACCATCAAGATCGGTTATGCTGGACCAATGGCAGGAGATTACTCCGCCTTTGGTATTGACATCTCCAACGCAGGCTTGCTTGCCGTTGATGATGCAAACGAAGATGGTGGCTTTGAGGGATTCGAGTTTGAACTCCTTATTGAGGATACTGGTGGAGGTGGAGAGGGAGGCGCATCCGTTGCTAACCTGTATGTTTCCGATCCTGATATCGTTGCCATCGCTGGCCACACTTTCTCAGGCTCCACGGCTGCTGCCATCCCCATCTACTATGAAGCCCGCCTGCCGATGCTTTCACCATCAGCCACCCGGGCAGACCTCACCGAAGGTCCCCAGGATGTCTTCAACCGCATCCCCTTCACCGATGATATTCAGGGACAATTTGCTTCTGAGTATCTCTTCAATGTTCTTGGCGTGACCAAATTGGCAATCATGCACGATGGTGATGCCTATGGTAAGGGTCTTGCTGAGAAGGTCCAGGAAGTTTTCATGGGCCTGGGTGGCGAAGTGGTTGCATTTGAGGCAGTGACCCCAGGTGAGACCGACTACAGTGCTGTGCTGACTGATGTCGGCGCCGCCGGTCCCGAAGCTATCTACTTTGGTGGATACTTTTCTGAATGCGCCGTGATCGCACAGGGTATGCCGGTTGCTGGTATGGAGGATGTAATCCTCTTCTCCGACGATGGTACCTTCGGTCAAACTTTCATCGAGCTGGCTGGTGTATATGCCGAGGGTGTCTACGCCGCGACCAGTGTGCCGGGGGACAGCGCTGCCAAGGCGGAATTCGACGCCTACTTCGAGAGCGTCTATGGTGACGTGCCCGGAGATATCACTGGTTTCACCTGGCACGGTTACGATGTGGTTGATGCTCTGATCCAGTCGATCAAGTCAGTTGCCATTCTCGGTGGTGACGGCAACCTATACATCCCGCGGGAAGCACTGGTAAAAGCTGTCAACACCATGACTGGCTACCAGGGCCTGACCGGGGAGCTGACCTGCAATGCTGGTGAGTGCAACGCCACTGGTCCAACCTTCCAGGTAGTCCAGGACGGCGTGTGGACCTACCCCTAAGCGCTAATTGTACCTGAGTACATAGAATAACTTTTTGCGAGGCAAGCTAACATAGCTTGCCTCGCAAAACCATTTACTTTGATACCTCATAAATAAGACGTAACGAAAGATATATTCAGAAGAAGGCTAATTATGAGTGAGAACAAACCGAAAAAATCCGCTGGACCGATAGATGCCTTTCGGATTGCCCAAGTCATTATTTTCATTTTATTCATGGTTTTTCTAACCTGGCGCTTGTATAACGTGATAAGTTCCGGTGTTTACGGCCCAGATACCTGGGTCAGATTTGCCATAAGCGGTTTGATCATAGGCAGTGTCTATGCGGTGATCGCTATTGGATACACATTGGTTTATGGCATCCTGTTCATGATCAATTTCGCCCACGGTGAGATCATGATGCTAGGGGCTTTTTCAGGCTATTTTGTGTTTGAAGCTCTGAAATCGATCATTGTGGATTCCAGTACCGGTGCGACTTTTCTGGATACCTACTGGATCCTGTCTGTGATCCTGGCCTTCATTGTGGGCATGTTCATCGCTGCTGTCAGTGGATATCTGTTGGAAAGGATCGCGTACAGGCCCCTCCGGGGTGCACCGCGTTTGATCCCCCTGATCAGCGCGATTGGTGCATCCATTTTTCTCCAGAATGCAGCCCAGGTGACATTTGGACCTCAAAGGCGTACTTACTATAATCCAGAGATCCTTACTCGCAGCACAGGTTGGCGGATTCCCATCGGGGGAGAAGAAGTCATTGTGACCTATACGGGTGTTTTAACCTTTGTATTATCTATCCTACTTTTGATCGGTTTATATACCCTGGTCATGCGAACACGATATGGGCGGTCCATGCGCGCTGTCGCAGAGGATAAACAGACCGCTGCTTTGATGGGGATAAACGTGGATCGAATCATCAGTAATACATTTCTGATAAGTGGCGCTCTGGGTGGAGGGGCGGGTGTGATGTGGGGCATTCATAACGGCATCATCTACCACTTTGTTGGTTTTATCCCTGGTCTAAAGGCGTTTACTGCTGCTGTTCTGGGAGGTATTGGAAATATACCCGGAGCAATGGTTGGTGGTATCTTGCTGGGCGTTGTGGAGTCGGTCGGCCCGGCAGCGCTGGGACTTGATTTTCAGCTTAAAGATGTGATCGCTTTTTCCATCCTGGTGCTGATACTGATATTCCGGCCATCAGGCATTGTAGGCGAAGTTTTATCTGAGGAGAAAGTCTGATGAAAGAGAATATCAAACAAGCCAGCCGGAATGGAATGTTATTTGGTGTTATTTTGTGTATTGTCATCATATTCGGGTTAACCACAACCTTATCGGAAATCTTGGGCGATCTGTTCGGCTTAAACTCTAACTCGCGGACCGGAAATACGGGTGGGTTGATGCTGATATTTTCACTTATGGCCCTCTGGGCTGGTTCAAAGGCAGCTGCTTTTGATAAATCCAATTGGAAATCTGCCCTGGTGTCAGGATTATTCACCGGGTTAGTGTTGAGTGTGATTGTCAGTGCCTTTACCTTCCTGGTTGGCTCTCTGGACGCTGCCGGTGTTGTAATGCGGGATTATCTTATCCAGCTGAACAGACAGGCCATCCTTTTCCTGGCCTATGGGCGCAATCTCTGGACCGGAACCCTGATAACGTTCGGTATTTTGTTGTTCTTCAGCCTATTGGGTGGATTTCTGGCATATTTCACGGAAGATCGCAAAGTTGGTGACCTGATCCATCAAAAATATCTTTCACTTCAAGGCCGAGTATTGGATTTTGGCATTGTTAAACGTTATCAGGATAATCCAAGATCCCAGTGGATAGGTTACGGCATTCTGATTGTGATCGTATTCTTGATCCCACAATTCCTGGGAAAGTATTGGAATTATGCCATGGGAACTGTCGGTATTTATGTCTTGATGGGATTGGGATTGAATATCGTGGTCGGATTGGCAGGATTGCTGGACCTGGGGTATGTGGCATTCTTTGCGATCGGAGCATATACAGCTGGTTTATTGACTGCACCAGCGCCGATACCCATTCAGATTGGATTCTGGCCGGTACTGATCATTAGTATCGTCTTGGCCGCATTTGCTGGTGTTCTCCTTGGTATTCCTGTTTTACGTATGAGGGGAGATTATCTGGCGATCGTCACCCTGGGATTTGGTGAGATCATCCGTGTTCTGATCCGCAGTGATATGATGACCCCCTATCTGGGAGGCCCTCAAGGTGTGAGGGATATAGCCGGTCCAAGCCTGTTTGGCATTCCGTTTGACAGCGAAAGAGCCTACTTATATCTGATCATCATCGGTATCCTTCTTACCATATTATTCACTAATTACCTTCAAAATTCCCGGGTTGGTAGAGCCTGGATGGCGATGCGCGAGGATGAAACCGTCGCTCAAGCGATGGGCATCAATACTTTGATGTATAAATTGATGGCATTCGCAACCGGCGCAGCATTTGCCGGTCTGGGAGGTGCACTCTTCGCTGCCAGGAACCAGTATACAGGCCCAGCTGATCATACGCTGATGGTATCGATCAATGTGCTCTGCTTGTTGATCGTGGGTGGTATGGGCAGCATTCCGGGCGTGATCATAGGCGCTTTTGTTTTGAAGGGACTGCCTGAAATCCTCAGGGAGCTTGAGCTTTACAGGCTGCTAGTTTTCGGAGGATTGTTGGTAGTGATGATGATCATTCGTCCAGAGGGTATCTGGCCAGCGCCAAGGAGGATGATGGAACTCCATGAAGATGAAGGGGGCGGAGTGACGCATGTGAAAAGCTTAATTGGAGAAAAGGGTTAAATATGAGTATTCTAGAGACCCGAGGAGTGACCAAACGGTTTGGTGGCTTGTCCGCTGTTGACAATGTCAGTATCCAGGTTCCAGAGGGATCGATCTATGCCATCATCGGCCCAAACGGCGCAGGCAAAACCACTTTGTACAACTGCATCACAGGTTTCTATCCCTCAGATAAAGGTGATATGTTATTCCAGGGAAAATCCCTGGTTGGTTTATCACCCGATCGCATCACCAATAAAGGGATTTCCAGAACCTACCAGAATATCCGGCTATTCCCGGCAATGACTGCCCTCGAGAATATCCTGGTTGGAGCCCATCCGAGATTAAAAGCCAGTTTTGTTGATGCTCTGCTGCACACACCAAGGCAAAGAGCCGAGGAAAAAAGGGCTCTGGAGAAAGCCCAGGACCTCTTGAATTTCACGGGATTGAAAGGCAAAGGTGACCTGCTGGCCAGAAATCTGCCCTATGGAGAACAGCGTCGCCTGGAAATGGCACGGGCACTGGCGAATGAGCCCAAGATCATCTTGTTGGATGAGCCGACAGCCGGAATGAATCCCAACGAGTCCCGCACCATGATGCGATTTATTGAAAACCTGCGAGATGAATTGGGAATCACTATCCTTCTGATCGAACATGACATGAAAGTTGTTATGGGAATAAGTGAATTCATTTATGTGCTGGATTTTGGTCAGTTGATTGCAAAAGGAACCCCGATTGAGATCCAGAAGAATCCCCAGGTCATTGAATCCTATCTAGGCCGGGGTGCTGCAGGATAAATACTGAGCAGCCCTCAAAGAGAATCTAATTATGGCAATGCTAGAAGTAAATAACATACACTCTTATTATGGCAATATCCACGCCCTGAAAGGGATCTCAATCACAGTTGAAGAGAATGAAATTGTGACCCTGATCGGTGGCAATGGAGCAGGTAAGACAACCACTTTGCGGACAATCAGTGGACTTATCCATCCTCGGTCAGGTGATGTCTTCTTTGAAGGGGATAAGATCTCTGAAACTCCGGCGCATGAACTGGTTTTCCGTGGTATTACAATGGTACCAGAAGGACGGGGGATATTTGCCAGGTTGACCGTATTCGAAAACCTGGACATGGGTGCATACTCAATGAAGGACCGTTCTACCTTTGATGATGATCTTGCCAGGGTTTTCACTCTCTTCCCTCGCTTGAAGGAACGCCGTTCTCAAGTGGCGGGAACGCTTTCCGGTGGGGAGCAGCAAATGCTGGCTACTGCCAGAGCATTGATGGCAAATCCCAGATTATTGCTGATGGATGAACCCTCAATGGGTTTGGCGCCCATCCTGGTAGAAAGCGTTTTTGAGACCATTCAGGAGATCAATAAGACCGGGACCACCATCCTGTTGGTGGAGCAGAATGCCACTGTTGCACTTTCGGTTGCGGACCGCGGCTATGTACTCCAGACCGGGGAAATTGTGCTGAAGGATAATGCCGAGAATCTCCGCCAGAACGAAATGGTCCAAAAAGCATATCTGGGGATTGAATAAAGATAGAAATAGAAATCTGAAGCTAAAAGAAAACCTGTGGTGCTACAATACACTACAGGTTTTTTTTATTGAGGTGATATATGCCCAGCGCAGAAATTCTAACTATTGGAACAGAACTCCTCTTAGGGGAGATCATCAACACGAATACCCAGGTCATCGCTTTGGGGCTTCGCAAGGTTGGAGTTGATGTTTTCAGGACATCGACAATTGGCGACAATCCTGAGAGGATTTCAGAAATGGTCAAGGAGTGCCTTGGACGGGCGGATATCCTGATCATGACCGGTGGTTTAGGTCCAACTGTAGATGACCCAACCCGCTTGTCATTGGCCAACGCTTTTGGACTTGAATTGGAATTCTATCCGGATTTATGGGATGGGATCGTCCAGCGTTTTTCAAAGTACGGTATTCAACCTCCGGAGAATAATAAGCAACAGGCTTACCTGCCAGCGGGTGCAGAAAGCCTTCCCAATCCGCGGGGAACGGCTCCAGGGATACACCTATCAATAGAGGGAAAGGATATCTTTGCTTTGCCGGGTGTGCCTGTTGAGATGGAAGGTATGTTAAATGAGCAGGTTATCCCCCGGATCAAATCTATCTATGGATTAACTGGTGTGATAATGATCCGGAATATTCGGGTGGATCATATCGGTGAGTCTCAGATAGATGCCCTGATCAGTGATTTGGAGGAACTCTCCAATCCTACAGTCGGACTTGCAGCCAGCAAGGGTTTTGTACTGATCCGCCTCACAGCCAAAGCGGAAAATGAAGATCTCGCCCATGCGCTGCTGGCAGATTTGGAAAAGGAAATCGAAAGCAGACTGGCGGGTTGGACTGGCCTTCCCCGGCCTTGATCTAACCCTATCTGGTCATCCCCACAGCAGTAGGGCTGCACTTCCAGCCAGAAGGGGAATGACCAATCCCAAACCCCAGCGGATGCTGGTAAATCTCCAACCCATGAAAGGGAGCTCAAAACTGATCGTTAGCAGTGATTGGGTAGACCAGCTGGTGATCAATGTGATCACAGCTGCCAGTCCAGCTCCTGCTTGGGACAGGATATCGATGATGGGAAAGACCACATAAGGGCCGCCGGGAAGAAGCATGCCCAGGAATTCGGAAGTAAGAATCCCTTTCCACCCCGAGTTGGGACCAATCCAGGAGACGATCAACTCTTGAGGTGAAAGCACATTCACAAATCCTACAATAATAAAAGCAAGGAAGATCAACAACCCATTGGCGCGGATTGTTCTCCAACTCAACTCAAGGCCTTTTTTGAGTGTACCGGAACCCGCTCGCCAGCTGAAAATCAATAATATCCCTGCAATACACCAGAGGATCAGGGTAGCAGAATTCATTTTTTAACTCCTTCCCGGATAGAAGCTATCTGGGACCCAAAGATCCATTCAACCAAGATCCCCAGCAGGGGAGGGATCAGGAAAGTGATCAGGTACCTTCGCAGTGTGATCGTTGGTCCAAGAATGGCGAACTCGTAAGGAATCCTTGAAATCGACCACAGATTCTTTGCGGATACAAACGCGACCAGGACTCCTAACCCGGCTCCGGATGAAAGCAATGCGCCGGCAATTGGGTAATAGACATACGGACCTCCTGGTATTAACCCTCCTCCCAAACAAGCCAGCAGTATACCCGTTATTCCAGCTTCTCTTCCCAGCCAGCGAGTAATGAAGTCCTTTTTTACGAGAGCTTGCAGCAATCCTGCAGTAAGAAATGCCCCCACAAGCAAGATACTCTCACGGCCAAGGATCTTGATGCCCGATGTGATTCCTTCTTGAACTGCGGGCCAACCTTCCTGGGAATAAGCAAATAACCCAAGGATTAAGATCACTACTGAAAGTAAGACCTGTACCCAATATTTCTCGAGGAATGATTTCATGGACGCTAAATATCGTAGGGCAGGGTGACCGTAAAGGTTGTCCCTACATTCTCCTCACTTGTGAATGAGATTTCTCCGCCATGATCGATGATGATCTGTTTTACTACAGCCAGTCCCAAGCCTGTCCCAGGCACCTGGTCTCTATGGCTTCTGACCCGGTAGAATTTTTTGAAGATCTGATTGACCTCATCTTCAGGGATTCCCAATCCTGTGTCAGATATGGAAATGATGAGTTTGTTATCTTTCGCCTTCGCCCGCAAATTGATCTCACCACCTTCATGATTATATTTGATCGCGTTGCTGAGCAGATTGATCATGGCTTGCTTGAGTTGTTTTCTATCGCCCAAAATACGAGGCAGGGATTCAGGAAGGTCGAGATCAAATGTGATCGCTTGCCCCTTGGTATCCGGGTAGAAAATATCGTGGCACTCGATCAGCAACTCCCTGATATTAAATTCGCTTACAGTATATTGTTTCCTGCCGGACTGCAGCCTGGCCAGATCAAGGAAAGAGGAGGACATTTCTGAGAGGGCTTCGATCTCTGCTTCCATGATATCGATCATCTTCTTCTTTTGGGCATCATCTACTCGATTGCTTTTCAATAAATGGGCGGCAGCGTTTAAAGCGCTAAGGGGTGTTCTGATTTGATGAACAAATTCACCGATCAGATCGGATTGGTGGAATAATCGCGAATTTTCAATAGCTACGGTTGCCTGGGCTCCTAGCGCAAGAAGGACATCCTGATCCTCTTTTGTGAATTTTCCCCCCCTCTTGTTGATAACTTCAAGGACCCCGATCACTTTGCCTTTTGACATCAAAGGAATACCCAGGAGTGAGCTGCAGGTGATATTGGTTATGGTCTGAATGGAATCAAAGTGCCTTTTATCCTTCTGGGGATCGTCTACAATGATGGGTTTTTGGTTATTGACGATCCAGCCAGCGATGCTTTCCTCGAGTGGGACAATGACACCGCGGTGCAGTTGTGTGTCCAGATTGGTAGCCGCTTGAAAATAGAGGGTGTTCTTTGCGGGATCGAACATTAATATAGATGCTTCTTCCGCATCGGAGATCTGGCTGGCTGCAGTGACGATCTTGGAAAGGAGAATGTTCAGATCCAGCTCCGATGCCAGATCGCAGGAGATATTGATCAATTTCTGATAGCTGTCAAGCATCATTGGTTGATTATTTTTTTTCTTCATAGAGCACCTTTTCAACAATCCGTGGAAGGATTTCCTCTAAATCTCCCAGGATAGCTATGTCTGCCAGATGATTGAGATGTGTATCGGTCCGGTTCAAAATGATGAGTTTTGCTCCCCTGCCAAGGGCCAGCAGCGGAAGGTCGCAGACCGGTGTTACTGTCAGGGTCGACCCTAGGACAAGCATCAGATCACAAGCCAGCACTTCTTCCCGAGCTTGTTTCCAGGAGTGGGCTGGCAGTTGTTCTTCGTAGAGGATGATATCCGGTTTGAGAAGGTTTCCACACTGCGGGCAGTGAGGGTTTTCACCCTTATCAAGGAAATCCTCCATGAACTGATCTGTAGCACGGATCTGCTCATAACATCCCAGACAGGTCAGTGTTTGGAAGGTTCCATGCACCTCAACAACTTTGCTGGATCCTGCTTTTTGATGGAGGGCATCTATATTTTGGGTGACCACTGATTTTAAGTGATTGCCTTCTTCCAGCTGCGCCAGGGCGAGATGAGCAGGATTCGGCTCAGCCAAGAACAGGCTCTTCACAAAGGGTCGGATCCATTCATAGAAGCGCATCGGGTAATAGCGAAATGCACTTAATGAAGCAACTTCCATTGGGGAATACTTATTCCAGAGTCCACTGCCAGGTGAGCGGAAATCAGGGATTCCAGAAGGTGTTGAGATACCAGCCCCAGTCAGGGCGATAGGATATTTTGCTTCTTTAATGAGTTGGCTGGCTTTCTGGATGGTGATGTTCCCATCCGGGCCGGAGAGATCCATACGATTAACCGAGAATCAATTGGGCTAAATCGCGGAATTGATCAGCGGTCAAGTTGTCAACTGTCCGCAGGATCATAGGGGTTTTAGTAACCGCTGACTGATAGGCCATTTCTGGGACAGGCGTGAAGATCTGGTCAATTTTCCTTTCCAGCAGGTTCTCAGCCTGTTCCCAGCTAAGCTGGACACCGGAACGCTGCCGGCTGATCAGGGTTGTTATAAAGCGCCCCTCTCCAATTCCGCTATTTATCAGGTCCTGCATCAAAATCCTGGTCTGAGTGATATTGCCGGGGCTTGGCTCAAGGCAGATCAGGATCTTGTCACACTCGGGAAGCACCGAGGTCGTAACGGGGGTGAGAGAAGGACCCAGATCAAGAATGATGTAATCAGCTGTTGTCTGTAAAGCAAGTGCAATTTGACGGAATTGATCAATTGATTTCAAGTACTTTGATTCAGACGGCTGATAAGGTGAGAGGAGAGTTATTATGCCAGATTTGTGTGAGATCAGGGCATCTTCTAGCAGCAGGGAGAGATCACCCTCCTCCTCCAGCAATTTGATCATCCCGCTGGTATTCTGCATATCCAGGTCCATGCTGATCGTTCCCTGGCCGGGTCTGAAATCACTCAGCAGGACATCTTGTCCCGACTGTTTGTGCATTTCTATTGCCAAATTAGTGGCTAATGTGGAGACGCCGATACCACCTTTTGCAGATAACAAGCCGATCAGTTTCCCCTTCTTTTGGACGTCAGCTCCACTGCTGCCTACGCGGTGAGGTGATCTCTTGAGGACGGAGTTGACCTGCGCGAATAATTCTCTCGGCCTGGCGGGTTTTGTGATATACGCATCAGCTCCAGCTTCTAGGCCTTCTACTTTGTCGTCTACCTGGCTGCGGGCAGTGAACATGATGATCGGAATGGTTTCAGTCTTGGGATTTGAACGAATGGCGCGGGCGATATCATATCCGCTGACATCAGGTATCATGACGTCCAGCAGGATCAGATCTGGGATCTCTTTCTCGGCCAGGGCAAGGCCCTTGTCCCCCGTAGTAGAGGCCAGGATCCGGAAACCTTTCCTCTCCAACATGATCCCAACCAGTTTTAGGGTATCAATATCATCATCGATGATCAAGATCGTTTGAGCCATAACCAACCTTAGTGCGACAAAGTTGCCTGTTAATAAAATATACCATATATTATAATTGTGAAATGTTATTCAAATCCCTTGAGCAAATCCTCCCTGTTATTGAACCCCCAATTATCGTAGGTGTATCCGGTGGAGTTGATAGCATGGCCCTCCTGCATGCGATGGTTGAAAATGATTACGCTCCGATAGCGGCTCATTACAACCATCAATTACGGGATGAATCTGATCTGGAAGCAGAGTTTGTTAAGAACTACTGTTTGAATGCAGGTGTACCCTTCCGTGATGGATCTGGTGATGTCCGTGGATATGCCGAAGAGAACAGCCTTTCCATTGAAGAGGCTGGCAGGATCTTGCGCTACCAGTTCCTGTTCGATGTTGCGGTAAAAGAAGGTGCAGGTGCTGTGGCGGTCGCCCATCATGCAGATGACCAGATCGAGACCGTTATGATGAATTTATTAAGGGGAGCGGGAACAAGAGGGCTATCTGGCATGAAGGCGATCAGCGTACCCAATCCTTGGAGTGATGACATCCCTGTAATCCGGCCTTTTCTGGAAGTGGATAAGGTGGATCTGATAGCTTATCATTCGGAGAACCAATTACCAGTGATAGTTGATGGCTCAAATGAGGATCAAACCTATTTCCGCAATAAGATCAGGCATACTTTGATTCCTAACCTCGAATCCCTCAGACCTGGTGTTCGCCAACGGCTGCTTCAAACTGCCCAAATCGTGGGAGCAGAGGATCAAGCGCTGGATTATTTTACTGAATTAGCCTGGAAGGCTTGCCTTTCCAGCCAGGGAGGAAGTTACCTTCAACTCTTGCGGGATGAACTTTTGGAGTATCCAGTAGCCATTCAGCGAAGGATCTTCCAAAAAGCGTTAAAGATCCTCCGTCCTGAGTTCCAGGAGCTCAGTTTCTTACATGTTGAGGCGGCCCTGGATTTTTTTCGGGACCCTACACGAAAGTCTGCTAATTGGGTTGCCAAGGTCAATCTGTCCCAATCTCCCCGCAAGATGGTTCTCTCGACCTGGGAAACTGATCTCGTCAAGGACCAATTCCCCCAGCTTATTGACCAGCAGGAAATCAACCTTGGTGACCCAGGCGAAAAAGACCTGGGTAATGGATGGGTCTTGATTATTCGCGCGGTTGATTACATACCCGGGCAATGTGAGGGAATGGAAATTCCAGGAGAGGATTTAATGGTTTGGGTGGACAGGGAGGTGATCACCAGCGGGTGTGTGCTCCGTGTCAGACAGGAAGGTGACCTGATCCAACCTCTGGGTATGGGTGGGAAATCGATCAAGGTTACTGATCTGATGATCAATGAAAAAATCCCTGCTCCGTACCGGGCAGATTGGCCAGTGGTTGCCGGGGAAAGCAGTGTTCTATGGGTGCCGGGTGGACGATTGAGCAGGAATGCCCGGATCACAAATGATACTCAGTCTGTGTTGGAATTCAGGTTTGTGCGCCGCAAGCTCTAGTTCGTTTACTCTTACCCTGAATTTCCCTCATCTTCGGTATTTTTATCCGGGCTGGCATCGCGGCTGAGAGTGTGCAATTTCCGGCTAACTTCCCGCCATTGAACCTCAGATATGCCCAATTTTTGGCGGATCTTATTGGGCTCCATACCGGAATTCCAATCCAAAACACCAGCAGTCCAACGGCACATCGAGAAAGAAACCCTTTTTCCGATTCCGGCATCTTTGCCCAGGTCCTCAAGCACATACTCAAGCATCCTCGCTGACCAGGGAAAGAGCTTGTCCACGAGCGAGTGATGGGTTTTGTATTCCAGGTAGGAAGATATCCAGTCATCGCTGAGGACCAGCTTTCTCTCTTTATACCGATTTTTTGGACTGGCGTAGCGAATAAAGACAAGGGGACCTTCAGGAGCATCGAGTTGGATATGATTGGGACTCAGCGAGAGACATTCTCCCTTTTTGATGCCTGTTTCGAGCAGTAATTTAAAGAGCAGATAAGATCTGAAGTCTGGATCGGGATTTACCCGGTAGGCAAGTGCTGTTTCCATGATCCTGTCTATTTCAGCCTGGGTAAGCACTTCAGGAAGGGGGCTGCGGACAGACTTCTGGACTACTTTTTCGGAAGGGTTGCTAGCGATCGCACCTCCCTCGTGGAGCCAGCGGAAGAATGATTTCAGGGATGTGATCCTGCGGGCAAGTGTTTTTGGGCTGCAGGGAACGTCCCGCTCATGCTGCATCCAGCGTAAAAAATTGTTCAGATCAGCCAGGTTGATCTCACCGACCTGCCGATCTGGCGGTAAGTAGGATGCCAGCAACCGCAGATCCCCCAAAAAGGCTGTTACTGTATGGGGAGAGCTGCCCTGATCTACCAGATAGATTTCCCAAGCCTGTAAGGAAGGAGGCAAGGTTACACGGGAATGAATATGAGCAGTTGACTCGCTGATCATTGCTGGTTTCCTTTCGTATAGCCAATACTCATAGTTTACACGAGTCCCAGAAAGGTGTCAATAGACAGTGAAAGTCCTATGGATTTTGGAGGGTCACAGTTCCGGCCCTGGTCTCGATCGTGAAGGTCAGCCGTGGTCCCTGGCCTTCCAGGAAATAATCATCACCGGCTTGCTGCCAATCACCGCTGGTGATCACCTTGGATAGGGGACCTTCGAAGTTGACCTCAGCGGGCACTCCGTCTGGAACGGAGATCACTAACCTGCTGATGCCGGTTTCAATGAATATGGAAGCATCTCTCTGCAGCAGACCAGAAAAATCCAGGGTGTAATTTCCGGCCCCACTCTGGAAGATCATGGTTTGGAAGTTTGCGTTGCCCAGTTTCTCCATATTGATATTGGATGCGCCCGTTTCGTAGCGGAAGGCATTCATGATTTCCGTATTCGGGGTAGAAAATTTGAGCTTTACGGTAGCTGCGCCGTCAGCGATGTGGAGGTCTTGAATTGCCAAACCGCCAAATTCAAAATCTCCACTATAACCACCAGCTTTTATGTCCAATTCGATGGGCACACTCCTGATGGCCAGACTCCACTCATTCTTGATGGTTTCATTAATGGTCGGGACGGCATTGAGTTTGAGGTTGCCCTGCTTGAGGGATACACTGTACTCATCCACGGTAACCTCGGGTTTGAAATCAGAGACATTATATGTAGCAGTCCCTGAGACCAGATCGGACCCGGAATTTGGAAGCAGGGTCATTTTACCGGCTCCAAAAGAAAGATTGAGATTAAGTGGAATGGGGATATTTGGAACCGGTACTTGAACCATTTCCGTCACCATCGGTCCGGTCTTTTGCTCGGTTTTAAATGGCAGTTCAATGCCGATACCGCAGCCGGAAGTGAACAGGATAAGCCCAAGAAGAAGAACAAGGCGAATTTGGATTTTCATGGTCAAACTCCTCAGCCAGATGGCTGATAATCTACAATAGGCTTATTTAACAGTGCAGGATTCATTCCAAAGGGAAGATAGGTTCTTTTTCACCCAGGACAGGTTCTGGGTGGGTCAGATGGACCTGGATGAACGCAACCAGGCTGGCCAGGATTTCGCGGATCTTCCAGAAACCCTCATCCCGGTAGGATCGGATATCTGCATCTACACCGAAGGTTTCCAAACCGAGAACACTGCAAGTGTACAGAGCCCTGGGAAGGTGAAATTGTTGAGTCACGAGAATAGCTTGATCCAGCTGGAAGATCGCTCCCGCACGGTAGCAGGTATCATAGGTCCTGCGTCCTGCATAATCAAGGACGATATCCTCTTCGGGCATCCCCAGTTCCAGGGCGAAGGATTTCATCGCTCCTGGCTCGTTATAATAGATAAAACGATTATCACCGCTCATGAGGATTTTTTCTACTTTACCAGACTGATAGAGATCAACAGCTGTTGAGACGCGGTCTTTCAGGACCGTGGTTGGGGCTCCGCTTGAAGTCAACCCGGCTCCAAAAACGATAGCAGCCCTAACGGGTGGCACGTTTTCGGCTGAATAGGTCTTTTTTCCAGCCAGCGAGACCATGATCAACCGCGGCAGGGTCACCAGCACGATGATCAGCAGGAGGATAGAGAATATTAGCATTTTGGGTCGCTTTCTAAACACGCCCGCATTGTACCACTTCTTTCTAAGCAATAGTTTGTGGTTTGAGTGAAGCGTGTTCTATGCAAATTGAAGCCCTTAGGCGATTGTCAGATCAAAAAAAAGAAGCCAGGTAAATACCTGGCTTCTCTTATTTATCAGCCGATCCCTATACAAATCGCTCCCTGATCTCCGCGCTGACGTAATCCAAAATGGCTACAGTGATAGTGATGAACCAAATGGCAATACCAGCTGCCCGGTAATCGAGAAGTCGAATCCACTGCATCAGAACAAAACCAATCCCGCCGCCTCCAACCATACCGATAATGGTGGACATCCTGATATTGATATCCCAGCGGTAGATCGTAAATGAAACAAATGGTGGAACAATCTGTGGGACCACACCAAACATCACAGTCTGAGCCCAATTGGCCCCAGTTGCCTGGATGGCTTCAATGGGACCGGTATCAATGGATTCTATGGCCTCTGAGTATAGTTTTGCGAGAGCAGCTACAGAGTGAACAGTCAGAGCGAGAATGCCTGCGAAGGGGCCCAGTCCGACTACGATCAAGGCAATCACTGCCCAGATCAACGGCTCAATGGAGCGGATGATATTGAGAACTCCTCTTACCAGATAGTAGAGGATCAGCGTAAACCGGCTGGCAGACATCAGGTTCCTGGCTGCAAAGAAGCTAACGGGAAGAGCAATGATGACACCAAAGAAGGTAGCCATCATGCCAATGAAGATGGTTTCAATGATCTTCTCAACGGCGAGTATCAACTCCACGCTTGCCACAGGAGCTCCCACGCTGGCGACCTGCCTGGCTTTCAATTCCCAGATATAAAAATCCTCAGTTGCGCTCGGGGGGAGCAGGCGATAGGGCAGGATAATTTTCTGCTCGAAAGTACCATCTTCTCCCGGAATTGGCGTGATATATTCACCTCCCTGCCGCTGGCGGAACTGATTTCCGATCGGGTCCTCCCAGAGAATGGCAACTTCCTTTCCCGGGTCAAACCCCTTTCCCTGGATGGTTAACTCTGTACCCACGGTACCATCCGTGTCGCTCAGGCTGCCACAGGTGGGATCCACGAAGATATAAGGCATTCCAGGTGTTTCTGGTGGCAGCTCGGGAGAATCACCATGACAGGGAACCTTGATATCTACCTCGACGATCACCTCTTCTTCCGGGTAGGTAAGCGCCCGGCTCCAGGGCCAGATCACCCTGGAAAGAGGATCAGCTGCTTCATCCAGATCTGATACCAGTGCCACCGGGTTTATCTCTCCTATTTGCCAGCCAATGATAAAGAAGACCACCAAGACCAGGAATAAGATCCCGAGAGGATTGGTTTTTGTTTGTTTGGCTATCAAATAAGCATCAATGATGATCCACAAGTAGAGAATACCTATCAGCACAGCAATGACGATCAATGTCGAGTTAAGGTCAAAGGCTTTTTGGAACTTAGCCTGGAGGTTTTCTCCTCTGCGGCCTTCTACAGTAATTCTCCAATAGAATAGCCCAACTATTGATAGGAATGATCCAAACAGGACCAATCCTCTGTTATAGGCTCTTCCAAAAACCTGTCCTAAACCCGGCACAACAAGAGAGAATAATGCTGCGATAAAAGGAGGGACCAGGCTTGGCAAGAGTTCTTTTTTGGATTTTTTACTTGTTGAGTTCATGATCTATCTCCTATCCTGCAACATCCAAGCTGCCTTCTATTCCCGCAACCCGCTGGGCTTCCTCACCGTAAATCTCCCGGAACTCCTCATCGGTCATCAAGCGGATCTGCTCTCGGGATCCCCTGTAAACGATCTCGCCGTCGCGAAGTCCTATGACCCTGGTGGCATATCGTTGCACCAGGTCGAGATAGTGCAGGGAACAGACGATGGTCATATTGTCTTCCTGGTTGAGCTTCTCCAGGTAGTTAAGGATGGAATGTGCCAATACAGGATCCAGGCTGGCAACGGGCTCGTCAGCCAGGATCAGCTCCGGGTTCTGCATCAAAGCCCGGGCGATACCGACCCGCTGCTGCTGGCCGCCACTAAGTTCGTCGGCGCGTTTATGGGCTTGATTCTCAATGCCTAGTCTTGCTAAGGATTTCCAGGCATTTTCCTGGTCTTTCTTACTGAACCGATGCATCATTGATTGGAACGTTGGAGAGTAGCCAAGCCTTCCGCTGAGGACATTGGTGAGAACTGAAGAGCGTTTGACCAGATTAAAATGCTGGAAAATCATCCCGATTTTCCTCCGGGCTGCCCTTAACTCTTCACCTTCCAATTTGGCCAGGTTGATACCATCCCAGAGGATATCTCCTTCGGTGGGATCAATCAGCCTGTTTATACAGCGCAGTAAGGTTGATTTGCCAGAACCGCTTAACCCGATAATGATCAAAAACTCTCCATCTTCAACTTTGAAGCTGACGTTCTTGAGGGCAACGGTTCCATCGCCATACACCTTGGTTAGATTGATTACTTCCAGCATAAGAGTACTCCTTGCCAAATCAGTTTTATGATCAACGTATTATAAGAAAAATATGTTTAAAAGTAAATGGGACGGTAATTATTATACCGTCCCATTTCTTGTTTTCTCAATGAATTTGAGAAATGGATCCTAGTTCCAGTATGCTAGGTTTACTGCATCTCCTCAATCGAGATACCAGCGGCATCCAGCACCTGGCGGAAGGGATCATAGAAGGAATCGTCTTCAACCTGGAGAGCAGTCCATGAGTAGGCAACGCTCAGCAGATCCTGACCTTCTTCGGTCTCGACCAGAGCGAGGAGGGCAGCTACGATCTTCTCTTTTAGAACTGGGTCAAATCCGGTGACAAACTGCACACCATCATTGGGGATATCAGCGGAGATCTCGATGATTTTGATGACATCCATTACATCTGGATAGTCCTCTTCGAGGTTGGTACGAGCATCAACGAAGGAGGAGCCTGCATCGCAGGTACCATCGTATACGCCAGTAACGGAGGCATCGTGTGAACCTGCATCAACGATTTCAGCCAATCCAGTATCGGGATCGACACCGGCTGCCCGGAGGGTGATGCTGGGGATGATCCAGCCGCTGGTGGACAGGGGGTCAGGCCGACAGAAGGTCTTGCCTTCTAGATCTGCCAGGGTTTCAATCCCGCTGTCTGCCCGGACGAAGATCTGTCCGTTGTACACGGCGCTGCCGTAACGGACAGAAACCAGGGCGGCTTCAGCGCAGCCCCTCTCCGCAGCCAGCACATAGGCGAATGTGGCCAGGGAGGCAACATGAGCCTTGGGTGGATCGCTGCACATGGCTTCGATCACGCCGGCATACTCGGTGGCGACAAAGGGTTCGATATAAATTCCTGTCGCTGCGAGGACTGCATCGGTAATTCCCTGGAACCCGGTCACAACGGTCTCGGTCTCACCAGAGGGAACAACCGCCATGATCAGCGGATTTTCTTCGGTGCCAAGGGTTGATGGAGGAGGTGGCAGGGTGGCAATGTCGCCGGCAATGATGCCAGCCTTGATTTCCTCGACCTCAGCCATGAGATCAGCAGGAATATCCACACCACCATAGGCAAGTCCAACACCACCGTTCTCGAGAGTACCAATGAAGTTACCACTCGTGAAATTCCCTGCTAAAGCTTGTTCGATAGTATCGTAAACGTAGACATCCATGTTCTTCATCACGCTAACAAGGATATTCTCAGCAGAGTTAGGGAATCCTAAGGACCAGTCGTTGTCGACACCGATGAGGTATCCACTGCCGGCGTCTTCCAGAGCGGTCAGAGTTCCAGCGCCAACCGGGCCAGCCACCGGCATAATGACGTCCGCGCCTTCGTCGATCAGGGATTCACCCATGGTGCGTCCGTCGTCGGTGCTCTCGAAGTTACCTACGAAGAGACCAGTTTGTGTAATCGGGTCCCAGCCTAAGGCTTGTACGCTGGTGCCATTAACTTCATTGTAGTATTCCACACCCAGCACAAATCCATCCATGAACCAGGTCACGGCTGGGAACTGAATGCCACCAAAGGTAGCCACAATGCCGGTTTCTGACATCTCAGCGGCTATGTAGCCAGCCAGGAAAGCGGATTCGTTGACAGCATATCCACTGCCGTAGAGGTTGGGGAAATCCAGGTAGTCAATGTCGACGGCGGCGAATTTCTGATCTGGATAGGTTTCTGCGGCTGCTGCAGTGTCATTAGCCATCAGGAAGCCTACTGAGATGATCAAATCGCAGCCTTCCTCGACGAAGGCATTGATATTGGCTGCGTAATCGGTTTGCTGCTGGGATTCAAGGTACTTTCCCTCGATACCAAAGGCAGCTACTGCATCCTCGATGCCTTTCCAGGCAGTGGCATTAAAGGATTTATCGTCAATACCGCCGACGTCAGTGACCTGGCAGGCCAAGAATTTGTCCTCTTCAACAACAGGTTCTTCAGTTGTCTTGCCGCCGCAGGCGCCCAATACCAGGGAGCTGACGATCAAGAGTGCCAGGAGAACCCATAAGAAACGTTTCGATTTCATTCTTCTTACTCCTTTTCGATAGGACTGAATGCATTTTCATAAATTGGGGATTTTATATTCTGAGGGGTATCACCTCCTTAATCTGGATTCATGTTCACAGAGTAGAAGAGCATACTAGTAATGTAGATTGTAAGCACTATATTTTATCACGTAAATGGTGATCCACATATCTATCCAGAATGACCTTACGTGAAAAACATAAGTATTTACAATCATACTATAAAAAATATGATTCTAACAAGGATAACTTCCGGGAATATCACATAACCAATGGGAACTTCGTTTGCCCAACATGGATATCTTCTCCCTTGTATCCACCCTGAGGAGAGGATAAAATCTCTGGCATGAACAGTGAACTTTCCCGCAATTATCAGGCAGCCCTGGATTATATCTATAGTTTTGTTGATTTCAGCCGGACGCACCAGGAAAATCTCAGCCCTGAGAATTTTGACCTCAACCGCATGATCCAATTTATGGACCTTCTAGGTTCACCGCAAGATAGTTATCCGTCCCTGCATATTGCAGGTAGTAAGGGCAAGGGATCCGTCAGTGCTTTTTGCGCTTCCGCTCTGCAAAAGGCGGGATTCAAGGTAGGGCTGTACACTTCTCCACACCTGAGGGATTTCGAAGAGCGCATCCAGGTGGACCAAAAACCGATTGATAGGAATTCTTTGGTGACTTATATTGAGGAGATTAAACCAGCGATCTCCAAGATCCACGGCTTGACTACTTTTGAGATCATGACTGGTTTGGGTTATCTCTACTTTGCAAGGCAGAAAGTTGATATCGCTGTGATTGAGGTGGGTTTGGGCGGGAGATTGGATGCGACCAATATCATCACCCCTCTCGTATCTGTTATTACGTCTTTATACCTGGACCATACCAGCATCCTTGGGGATACGCTGGAACAGATTGCATTCGAAAAGGGAGGAATCATCAAGCCAGGCATTCCGGTTGTCAGCGCTCCCCAGGAGGAGAGTGCAATCGGGGTCATTCGGGATATTGCCCATCGAAACGCTGCCAGACTTGTGGAAGTCGGCCGCGATTATACTTTCCAAACACTCTCCCGGTCCCTGGAAGGCCAGGTTTTTGTATTGGAGAGAAATCCAGACCAGCCCACGCTTGAGTTCAGCATACCACTATTAGGCGATTTTCAGGTGGTCAACGCCGTTACCGCCTGCGCAGCGCTGGATCTCCTGAAAGAGCAGGGGATTCCTGTGGAGGATGATGAAATTGCCCAGGGATTAAGAGAGGTCCAATGGCCGGCTCGATTTGAAGTGCTCCGGAAAAACCCTCCAGTGATCGTTGATTCAGCCCACAATCCTGCCTCGATGGAAAAGTTGAGGGAGACAATCGATGATTTTTTCCCTGATCAAAAATTGACCCTGATCCTGGGTATTTCTGAAGATAAGGAGCTGGACGGCATGCTCAAAGGGATCCTGCCCAGAACAACTTACTTGATCACCACCCAGGCTGATCATCCCCGGGCGATGGATCCTGATCAGCTCGCGCAGAGGGCAAGTGGCTATAAATGCATAGTAGAGTCTGTGCCGGACGTTGGGGATGCACTTAAGAGGGGTCTCAGATTGGTGGGGGAAGAAGGGCTTCTGGTGGTGGCGGGGAGTATATTTGTAGCTGCCAGTGCCAGGATCGCCTGGTTTGAATCCCCCTAGGGGCAGGCATTATCCAGATGTTCCTGGAAACTTTCCGCAAACCTGTGGCGTCCGCTTCCGTCACATTCTGCCCGAAAATACAAGTACGAGCTAATGCTGGGATCAGCTACCGCTTGAAGCGCAGTCAAACCCGGATTACAGATTGGTCCAGGGGGTAGACCGGGATTCTCATAGGTGTTATAGGAAGAGGGCAGCTTTAAATCATCCAGGGTCAATGGATTAGTCCACCAGGTTCCTTGTTCCCTGTTAAATCCCAGGGCATACTGTATGGTTGGATCTGCTGCAAGGTTCATCCCTGCCGCCAATCGATTCAGAAATACCGATGCGATCATAGGCATTTCTTCATCAACTACTGCTTCCCTTTCGATAATTGAGGCCAGGATGACTGCTTCATGGAGAGTCAAGCCCTGATTAGCAAACTGGGATTCCATTTCAGGCGTGATTTGAGACAGGAACTGCTGGTAAAACATTTCCACTAAACTCTCAGCACTGCTGTCTCGTTCTACCGGATAGATCCCGGGATAGAGGTATCCTTCCCTTCCAGTGATCAGCACTGTCTGGATGAAATCCTCTGGATTCACTTGCAGCCCAACCCCAGATAACCTCTCACTGATCTCTTCCATCCTCCATCCTGCCAGGATTGATACAGTGGTCTGGGTGGGTGGATTGCCCAATGCCTGGGCAATTTCCATCTCGGGCAGATGGGGGGCAAAAATGTAATTCCCAGGCTGAATTCGCCTGTCAATGCCCGTATAGATCAAATAAGCACGGAATGGGCTCTTGTGCTGAATCAAATTGGCTTCATCCAGCCCCGCGATGATACTGTCCAGGGTATCACCAGGAGATATCTGATAATGAACTTCCCCTTCAGTTTCATCCCCGGGTGTGAGCAGTCCTTTCCCAGAGAATAATAAGATCAAAGACTGCTGGTAAAGTTGATGGACTGGTAATTGAATATCAGGTTGCCCGAATTGCTGGGCAGTTCTGGCCGGAATACTGGCTGCAATGCCTCCGAAAAAACACAGGGTGACCAGGAAGAGGGACAAGATGATAAAGAACAGGCAACGCTTTCCCCATTTGTTATTCTTTGATGTCATGCTTGCTCTCCGGTTTCAGCTGCGTCCAGGTAGCTTTGAAGCAAGATCGTCGCTGCCAGATCATCTAAATGGCCAGATCTCTTTTCCCGGCTGACATTCATTTCCAGGCGAGCGTTCCTGGCTGCTTGAGTCGTGCCAAACTCATCGGCAAGATCCACCTCGAGTGGGCCTAACTCCACCAGCAGCTCCGCCAGTTTCCTTGATCCTTCTGCCTGGGCGCTTTCGGCCCCATCCCAATGCAGCGCTTGGCCTACGACGATCAACACCGCTCCCTGATCAGCTGCTATCTCAAGAATGGCCAGTGCATCCACTTTCATAGAATGGCTTTTAAGGACCATCAGGGGGGAAGCAATCGTTTGGGTCGGATCACTGATAGCCAATCCAAGTCGTTTTTCTCCTGGGTCAACCGCCAGGATCCTGCCAGGTTCTGAAATCATTCAGATGCCTCCTTGAATGACATGGATCCTAAAAGGAAGAGCTGGTACCCAGGGCCACCATCTGGGTACGATCCTTATTTGAGGATTTTCTTTAAGGTCAAGTTTTTCCAGAAGAACCCTCTCAGCTTCATCCAATGACTTTGCTATGATCCAATCGTTGATGTTTTCTTGATTGACAGACTGACTATCAACCCAAACCAATAGGAATTCCCAGGTGTAATTACCCTCGCTTTGTTCCGCCGGGGAGGAGATAGGCTTGATTTGGATGGAATCGAGATCTGGAATAAAAGAGTGATCCTGGTATTGCGCTTCCACCAGGTCGATGGCTAATTGGTGGAGATCATCACCTGAGATGAAATATACTATGTGTTCGATTGACTTATCCAGCCACAATACATCCCCGGGAGAACCTTCCTGGGGAGAGAATTCTTCCTCAAGGAGAACTGAAATCCCCAGGTGATTTGAGAGCAGGTAATCTTCAGGACCTAACACTGCTTCGATCTGTTCCAGGGCTCTGTCCTCTAAGAATTGAGTCATTTCCCTTGTCAACTTCATTTTATCGACCAAGGTTGGGGCAGGAACCTGGATATCTGTGCCACCCTCTGTTGGCAAGGGATTGGTGACCATCATTTCTGCACCTGACTCAAAGTTTATTTTGTTGATCTGGTTAGCAGGTATATTTCCCGATTCCCCGGGAAGAAATGCCTCAATCGCCAGAGATAGCTGCCCTCCCTGGACGGGTGGCGTAGTTCCCCCAGCAAGAGTCCTGAATAAAATGGGAGAATCCCCTGTTGTGCTGAGGATAGCATCGGGCGGTATCGAGATCCCATCATCTCCCAGATTAGTGAAGAGCACCTCTCCCTGGGCGTATCCGGCAGGAACGGGAACGCTCCCTGTAACAGGAATGGATAGTTGGCCATCCACTAGGATCGTCAATTCCCTGGCCGGCAGTAAACCGGAAAGGGTGATTTGGCTCCTGCCAGGCTCCGCAAGGACCGGGACAATCAGGGTTTGCTGTCTGATTTCAGGTATGACAATAACGTCTGCGCTGGGAAGAATATAGGCGGCCAGTGATAGGACAGATAAGATGCCGAGAATGAAGACAGGGATTCTTACCCAGATAGGTAATCTTTTCCTTGGCTGGGGCTCATCCCGTTCTATGGGGCCAATCGGAAGAGATTCTGAGGCGAATTTCTCCAGTTCCTGGCGTCGGAATTCCCGGAATGATTTCCCCCAGGGCTGGAGTTGAGCATCGCTTCGAGATCGGAAGACAGGAATACCGGCTTGTTCTGCTTGGAAGATCACTTCCTTATCTGTGGTTGAGACCGCCAGCTGGCTCCCTTGAGAGGAACAGAACCTTTCCAGAAGGATCAAATCCAGGCGTGCCCTGAGCACTTTACCTCTTTCAGGCCAGATGAGCAGGACCCGGGGAGTTTGGGACCAATCCATCTTGTCTCTCACAGATAGGGTATCATCATGTGGTTCAAGCTGGATGATTTGGGTTTTCACAAAATAATTATACCTAAGAAGAAGGATCCGGCCTGATTGCCTGCGGCTGGATCCAATTATTGATTACTAAGGGTTAGGAGTGATCTTCTGTTTGATCCAGCCGGGGACGCTTTCAAGGGCATCCTGAAGTTTTTCTGGATGCTTTCCGCCTGCCTCAGCCAGGGTAGGGCGGCCTCCCCCTCCACCACCTATATGTTCGGCAGCGAACTTGATCAAATCACCGGCTTTTAAGCCGTCTTTTACCAGGTCATCAGTTACTGCAGCAACCAATCGTGGTGAGCCGTCGATCACTGAGCCAAGTACAATAATACCTTTTTCCGGCACTATACCCCGAAACCGATCAGCAACCACTCTCATCGTGTCCAGGTCCGCATCCTCAAGGATCTGGGTGAGCAAGTTTAGATCGCCAACCTGCTGCATTTTATCCAAAGCGCTATTCAGTTCGATCACCGCCAGCTTGCGGAGAAGCTTATCGCGGGTTTTTTCTGCTTTCTTTTGCAATTCCACAGTAGCCTGGACCTGGGAGGCTAGCTGGTCAGGACCGGTAGAAAGGATTGCAGCGGCTGATTTCATTTCCTTAAAACGGGATCGAACCAGGCTGTAGGCTGCGCGCCCTGTGACTGCTTCGATCCTCCTAATGCCTGCTGCTGTGCTTCCCTCAGCCGTGATCAGGAACAGGCCAACATCACTGCTGCGCGCACAATGGGTACCACCGCATAACTCATAGGAGAAATCGCCCATCTTGATGGTTCGAACCTCATCGCCGTATTTTTCTCCAAATAGGGCTCTGGCACCTCCATCAATTGCCTCCTGTAGAGGTCTGTGTTTGATTTTCAGAGGATGGTCCTCCATTATCCGCTGATTGACTTCCTCCTCAACAGCCAGGAGCTCTTCTTCACTGAGGGCGTGATTATGTGTGAAGTCAAACCGGAGGTAGTCTGGTGCGACCAGGGAGCCAGCCTGACGGGCGTGTTCTCCAATGACCTTCTCCAAAGCTGCATGAAGCAAGTGTGTTCCCGTGTGATTTCGCATAATATCCCTACGGCGGGTTTGATCCACTTCTGCAATTGCTGGATCCCCAGTTTTTGGATCCCCGCTTTGGACTTGACCACGGTGAACGATCATGCCGGCTGCAGGTTGGAAAATGTCTTCAACTTGAATAACCCAGTTATCTCCCCTTATGGTTCCTGTATCGGATACCTGACCGCCAGCTTCCATATAGAAAACGCTTGATGGAAGGACAACCTGGACAAAGTCCCCTTCTTTCACAGAGGAGGTTAACTCCCCATCCTTAACCAACGCAAGGACCTTTCCCTGCAGAGCCAGATCCTCATAGGGGTTATAACCAACCCCTCCTGAATCGAGCGAACCTTCATTCTGTAATTTTCGGAGGAGATCTTGGTAGAGTTCCACTTCTTCCCCACCCAGGTCGCCCATCCCTCCACCAGCCCCGGAGTTTTCCCGGTGCCTTTCCATGGCAATATGGAACCCATCTTCATCGACCTCCAACCCTCTCTCCCTGGCGATATCCCTGGTGATTTCCAGAGGTATACCGTAGGTTGTGTAAAGATTTGCTGCCAGGTCACCCGCCAACCCATCTCCAGGTTTGAGTCCATCCAGCAGGTCTTCCAGGTACAGGGTCCCGTTTTCAAGTGTATGCTGAAATTGCTCCTCTTCCCTGGTTATGGTATCCAGGATGATGTTTCGGCTTTTTCCCAGTTCCGGGTATGCCTCCTGGTAAATATCGACTACGACTCCGGCAATAAAGGCCAGGAACGGAGTATCCAGCCCAAGTTGTCCGCCAAAACGATAACCTCGCCGAACAATCATCCGGCAAACATAATTGCGTCCCATATTCCCGGGAACGACTCCATCAGCGATCAAGAACGCTGCAGCCCGGGCATGATCCGCAATCACCCGGTAAGGAGTGAAATTTTGATCCCGTTCCTGATCTGACTGTCCTGTCAGTTCCTGGACGGCCTCTATAAGTGGGAGGAGCAGGTCTGTGCGGTAATTGGAATCCTTTCCCTGGAGAATGGAGACAACCCGGTCCAACCCCAGACCTGTGTCTACGTGTTTGCTGGGCAATGGATCCAGTTTACCTGGACCTTTGCGGTTGTATTGAATAAATACCAGATTCCAGATCTCGGTGAACCGGTCACTATCCAGAACATTCTTATCCTTGAACGGCCCGTCCTCAGGTCTGAGATCATAGTGGATCTCAGAACAGGGTCCGCAGGGGCCGGTATCTCCCATTTCCCAAAAATTATCTTTTCTGCCCAGATAGAACAGCCTTTCCTGTGAAAAACCATCCTGTTTCAACCAGTGATCCACAGCTTCTGTATCAGTCGGGATTTGCCCCAGCTCATCCTCGAAAACGGTTACGTATAGGCGCTCCTTGGGGAGTTTCCAGACATCGGTTAACAGTTCCCAGGCGTAAGCTATGGCTTCTTTTTTGTAGTAGTCCCCAAAGGACCAGTTGCCCATCATCTCAAAGAATGTATGGTGTGTATCATCCTGGCCGACATCTTCCAGGTCATTGTGTTTTCCAGCTACACGCATGCATTTTTGGGAATTAGTGGCCCGCTGGTAATCGCGCAGATCAGTTCCAAGAAAGACATCTTTGAACTGGACCATACCTGCGTTGGTGAACAGCAGAGTAGCATCGCCACCGGGAACCAGTGAAGAAGAGCGCACGAATTTATGCCCCTTTTCTTGAAAGAAATCGATATAGGATTGCCTGATCTCGTTTCCTGTCATTTTTGTTTTCATGATGCTTTTTCCTTCTTGTTCTCTGAAAAAAAGGAAACCCGGAATATCATTCCGGGCTTATCAGATTAATCACCAATATTTGCTGTTCAATACCTCGAAAAGCTGCCCGGCATTCGGAGAGGATCACCGGCGGCTGCGCAGCCGATAACGGCAGCCGCCTGAAAAGCAGCAGCAGGTGCCGGTAGGGCATATCTTTGCTGGTATACCTTGTTTTTACACATTTCAAATATTATACAGGATTCTGCTGCGGGAGGCTAGACTCTCGACCTTGATTGTTATCATCCTTATCTCCCTGCTTAAATGAGTTCATGAAAATCGGGAAATATACCCCGGTTATGGTAGAATTTGTACGGTTTGTTCATCGGGAGGCCTAATGGGGATTACCTATTTTGGATCTGGTGAATAAAAGTAAACCACTATCATGGAGGATAGAGGAATAAATGGGCAACTTAAGACGTATTGTTCTCGATGTTTTGAAACCTCTGGAACCGAATATTGTGGATTTGGTGCAAAAAGTCTCCACCCTTGAAGGTGTGGAAGGTGTGAACATCACAATTTATGAGATAGACCACCATGTAGAAAACGCCAAGATAACCGTTGAAGGTGAACAGCTTTCCTACCGGGAACTTCACGATTTGATCGTTGAAACCGGTGGAGCAGTCCATTCCATTGATGAAGTCGCAGCTGGAAAAAGGACAGTTGAGGAAGTTGTCACACATCAAGACTGAGCATGAAAAATAACCGTTCTAAGCGGTCTTCACTACCTGAACTCCTGGAAGATTTCCAATCCTATAACCAGATAATTGGCATAGCGGAAATTGCTCGCCGTTATTTTGCCATGAACGCTTTTGATGGGGTTTTAACAACGATTGGTGTTCTGGCAGGGAATTATTTGGCTGGGGTGCGGGATCTATCCATCCCCATCCGAACCGGTATCGCAACATCCATTGCCATGGGGATTTCAGGATTATGGGGCGCTTACCTCACAGAAACCGCGGAGCGTCGGCGCGAGTTGAGTGAACTTGAGAAGATTTCCTTGATAGATCAAACCCAGACCTCTATCGGGAAGGCTTCAAGGTTTGCTGTCATTATCGTGTCTATTGTCGACGGAATAGCTCCCGCTTTGGCAGCGATGATCGTCATGGTACCGCTATTCCTGGGGAACCTGATCGGAAATCCAGTCCTCAGTTATGCCATTGCTGCAGGGGTAGCTCTGTTGTGCCTTTTTGCCTTAGGTTTGTTCCTGGGCAAAGTCTCAGAAGAAAATTTGATCGGCTATGGGTTTAAGACATTACTGGCCGGTCTGATTGCCATAGCGATCAACTTTCTATTAGGTGCCGAGTAAAATATACTACTACCGACAGGATATTTCGATGAAACGCTATCTATATCTCACGGTCTTTGTATCCGGTATGGCTACGCTGGGCATCGAATTCGCTGCTTCCCGCTTGTTGGGTAGTGTTTTTGGCACCAGTAATCTGGTCTGGGCAGCTATCATAGGGTTGATTCTGATCTACCTGACAGTGGGTTATGCATTGGGAGGTAGATGGGCGGATAAGGATCCCAGCCAGATCAAATTCTATACCTTGCTGATCTGGGGAGCATTTAGCGCCGGACTTGTCCCTTTTTTTGCCCGGCCTGTTTTATATGCTGCTGCAGAAGCTTTTGACCAGCTTCAGGTAGGTGTACTGCTGGGAGCTTTCAGTGCAGTTTTGGTCTTATTGATCGTGCCAATCACCTTGCTGGGAACGATCACTCCCTTCGCGATCCGCCTCGTACTTACTGATACCAAACAAGCTGGAAAAACCGCTGGAAAGATCTACGCTATTTCTACGCTGGGATCGTTTTTGGGGACTTTCACTCCTGACTTAGTTCTAATCCCCTGGCTGGGGACTCGTTGGACATTCGTAATCTTTTCTTTGACGCTAAGCATTGTGGCACTGGTTGGATTATATCTTGCCGGAGGATGGAAGGTATTCCTGAAATGGTTCTGGATGCCGGTATTGATCCTCACCTTGGGATTGATTTGGGGTACTGGCCCGATTAAAAAACACCCGGACCAGATTTATGAGAAGGAATCCTCTTATAACTATATCCAGGTGCTGGAGCAGAATGATTACCGTTTTCTGCGCCTGAATGAGGGTCAGGGAGTACATTCGATTTATCATCCAGAACAACGAGCTTTTCGAGGTACCTGGATGCAGGTACTCCCCGCTCCCTTTTTAACCCTCCTCCTTTCGCTCCCGGAGATGTCCATAGTATGGCGATCATTGGACTGGCTGCCGGGACTTCTGCCAGGCAGGCAAGCGATGCGTTTAACACGCTTCCTATCGATGGATATGAAATTGACCAGGAGATTATCCTTGTCGGCCAGGAATATTTCGGCATGAATCTGGCAAATCTGACCCCCATCGCTGAAGATGGGAGGTGGGGATTGAGTCACAGTGGAAAAAAGTATTCCCTGATCAGTATTGATGCATATCGTCCCCCGTATATTCCCTGGCATCTGACCACTCGGGAATTCTTCTTGGAGGTGTATCAGCATTTGGATGATCGGGGTGCACTGGTCCTTAATGTCGGTCGTGTTCCAGAAGAAGAACTACTGCTGGCAGGATTGGTGGCGACTATCCAGACAGTTTTTCCATCCGTTTATGTCATGGATGTTCCGGGCACGTACAACTCGATGATCTATGCGACAGTAAGCCCTACCGAATGGCAAAATCTTGAACGCAACCTGGTATATTTGCTCCAAAGCGATGCTCCAGACCCAACGCTGGTCCAGTCCATTCAAGTGGCTATCCAAAGTCGGCGCGATCTGCCTCAAGGCGGCCAGGTTTTTACTGATGATAAGGCACCTATAGAACAAATAACCAACCGGATGGTTCTGAATAGTATCCTGACAGATCCCATGTTATTAGGAGATGATTAATGAAGGAACAACTTAGGTCAGTCCTGAACTTTATGGTCACCTTCTCCATACCCGTCATTCTTTGCACCCTGGCGATCCTGCTGCTCCTAAGTCCAGTATTCATCAATCTGGAATACAGGCGGGCGGGTTTTCCCGAGGATACTTATGGCTTTAGCACTGAGGAGCGGTTGGATTATGGCAATCAAACCCGGCACTACCTGGTTTCGAATCAGACTTTGGATGGATTAAGGGAACTGCAGTTTGAAAATGGCGATCCTCTTTACCAGGAAAGGGAATTGACCCATCTCGAAGACGTTAAGGTTGTGATCCAGGGGTTGCTGCGAGTTTTTTACGCCGCGCTGGCAATCTGGCTGATTGGTTTGGTTATCTCTCGTGGGGATCAAGCGCAGAATGATTACTTAAAGGCTATCTTCAGGGGAGGGCGTTTAACAGCTTTTTCGCTGCTGACGGTCCTGTTTTTTACCCTGATCAGTTTCCGGGCTCTCTTTACATTTTTCCATCGGATATTCTTTGAAGGCGACAGCTGGTTGTTTAACTACTCCGATACCTTGATACGTTTATTTCCAATCAGGTTTTGGCAGGATGTATTCCTGGTCTTCGGTGTGATCACCCTTTTAGGTGGGGGGATCCTGGGATGGGGAATCTCAGCCCTGAGAAGATCCTCATCAAAGAATAATGGGAACGGATCCTGAAGATATTCATAATCACCACATAAAAAAAAGGGCAGCCTCAGATAGCTGCCCTTTTTTCGTTTCAGGGAGATAGTTCAGGCACCGTATTTATTCAGCCTTCTGGCGTGTGCCAGTGCCAAGGACATGGTTTCTACTGCCGGGAATGTGCCCAATCCACCTCGGGCACAGTTCCTTTCAGTGAAAGACGTTTCAAGATCCGTTCGGTGTGTTTTTGGGGACCAGATCAGGAAGGGAACAGGATGCCAGGAATGTGCTTTTAAGAGAGCTGGTGTGGAATGATCCCCGGTGACGATCAACACATCCGGGTCTAGATCGAGGAGAATGGGTAATGCCTGGTCCACTTCTTCGATGACCAGGGATTTCCCTTCCAAATTTCCATCCTCTCCATAACTGTCAGTTTTTTTGATATGGATGAAGAAAAAGTCTTGGTCCTTCCAATATTTTTTAGCAGTCTCAAATTCACCAACAGACCCAGGACCGACCAGATCAAGCACTTCCATACCAACCAATCGAGAAACACCTCTGTACATTGGGTATTCTGCTATGCAGGCTGCTTTGAGTCCATAGGCTTCCTCATAAGACGGCAGTTCTGGATCTGTTGCAAAACCGCGTAAGAGGAACCCATTGGCTACAGCTTCATCTGCAAGTACCTGGGTCGCTGCCTTGATCCAAGCACCCATCAAGTCTGCTGCTTTTTCTGACCCAGGAAGCTGAGCTGTTACTTTTAAGGGTGGCAGCCCCGCTTCTTGAGGATCCGTATCGTTCAGATGGGGCTCAAGACCTTCCCCTCGCATCACGATCACAAAGCGGTATTCCTTGACTTGGCGTACTTCGACCTCAACACCGCGTATCTGTACTTGATCAAGCTTGGCGATCACTGGGCCTGCATCGGCGTGGGAGATCCTGGCCGCCCTGCGGTCAATGATATTGCCATCAGGGTCCAGAGTGCAGAGGTTGCCTCGAGCGGCTATGTCGCCAGCTTTGACAGTCAAATTGATGCCGGCAGCTTCTAAGGCTCCCCGGCCAATTTCAAATTCCAGAGGTTCATAGCCGAATAGAGCCAAGTGGGCTGGACCGGATCCGGGGGTGATCCCATAGCGAATAGGAATTGTTTGCCCCAGAGTCCCCTCCCTGGCAAGACGATCAAGATTGGGGGTGCTGGCGGCTTCCAGAGCGGTCTTCCCTTCAGGTGTTGTTGTTATTCCCCCCAAACCATCCAGCACCAGCAGGATGATCTTTGAACCATTATTATGTAGAAGGGGTTTAAGATAGGAATAGGGCATTCTGCCTCCTTCATAAAAACATCTCCCCGCTATTTGGCGGCGAGGAGACGTTCTAAAGAGCGTTGATTATTTTGCCTTAGCGGATGACTTGTTCTGTTTCCTTGTCAAAAATATGCATATTGGCCATATTAAATGCTATGGTCCCGGTACTACCCATCGTATAGCTTGTTCTTGGATCGACCCTGGCAACGTATCGATCCGCGCCACTTTTTAAGAATATAAAGATCTCATTGCCCATCAGCTCAGTTAGATCAACAGTGGCTTCCACTTCCTGTGAAATAATCCGCGGGGGCGCGAAATTGGGATCATGGATATTCTCTGGTCGAAGTCCGAAAACGACTTCTTTACCAAGGTGAGCCTGTAATGCTTCCCGCCTGTTCTCTGGCACTTTGACTGCAAAGGAATCGGTTTTGACAATAATATCCTGGCCTTCTTTCCCTAGTTCGGCATTGAAGAAGTTCATTGCTGGGGAGCCGATGAATCCTGCGACAAAGAGATTGTCAGGTCTGTCGTAAAGGTTTTGGGGTGTATCCACCTGCATGAGTACTCCGTGATTCATGACGGCGATGCGTGTAGCCATTGTCATGGCTTCCGTCTGGTCATGGGTTACATAGATAAATGTGGTCTGAAGCCGTTGGTGAAGTTTTGTGATTTCTGCCCGGGTTTGCACGCGAAGTTTAGCATCCAGATTGGAGAGGGGCTCATCCAGTAAAAATACCTTCGGGTCACGAACAATAGCCCTGCCGAGAGCAACTCGCTGGCGCTGGCCGCCTGAAAGCTGCCTGGGTTTTCTCTCCAAAAGGGTTCCAATTCCCAGGATTTCGGCCGCTCTCTGCACTCTGTCATCGATTTCGGTCTTGGGATAATCCCGGAGCTTCAATCCAAAGGCCATATTATCGTAGACAGACATGTGAGGGTAGAGGGCATAACTCTGAAAGACCATTGCGATATCCCGGTCTTTGGGAGCGACATCATTGACGATCCTGTCGTCGATTTTCAAGGTTCCCGAAGAGATTTCTTCCAGACCAGCTAACAACCTTAGTGCGGTAGATTTCCCGCATCCCGAGGGGCCAACGAGTACCAGGAATTCCTTGTCCTCTATCTCAAGACTGAAGTCATTCACAGCAATAACATCGTCAAACCGTTTAAAGACTTTGTCGTAGGTCACGCTAGCCATGAAGAAAAGCTCCTATTATTAAAAAGTTTTATATAGGTTTGCTAACGCAGATTATTATACATCATTTATGGTGGTGAGATTTGTGTTATATCAAATTGATATCCTTTATCCCTTGTGATTTAGTTCCTCTCAATATAGAATTGGGTCATGCCGAGTGAGAATGTTACTCCAGTAAGACGCCAGTATCTGGAAATCAAAAAACAACATCCGGGCGCGATCATCTTTTTCCGGCTGGGGGATTTCTATGAAACCTTTGACGAGGATGCCGAGACAGTGTCCTCTGTGCTGGATATCGTCTTAACTTCCCGGAATGTCGGGAAGGGAACTCGGGTACCGATGGCCGGGATCCCGCATCATGCAGTTGAGAATTATCTATCCCGTTTGATCGAAAAAGGCTACCACGTTGCCATATGTGATCAGATCGGCGATATGCCGGTTGATGGTTTGATGCCCAGAGAGGTTGTTCGGGTGATCTCTCCCGGCACAATAATGGAATCCAGTCTGCTGCCAGGTGATGGCAATAATTATCTGGCATGCCTCGTGTTGGGTGAATCCAGGGCAGGTATCGCTTATGTGGATATCACAACCGGGGAATTTTCAGTGACTGAGATCCGGGATAATGATCTAGAAGATCTTGTGCGGGCCGAGCTTCTTCGCTTAAACCCTTCAGAACTCTTGATACCCGATACCTTGGAAATACAGGAGAATGGTTTCCAGGCTTATCTTACCCGTTATCCAGAGTGGAGATTTGAGGAAGAACGCTGCTTAAGCGTTCTTCAAAATCATTTCCAGGTCAAGACGCTGGATGGTTATGGAGTACGAGGATTCCCTTATGCGATCAGGGCCGCAGGGGCGATTCTGCAATACCTTGAAGGCAATCGCGCTGATGCCCTTAATCTGCTGATAAGTTTGAGCTATTATAGTCTGGAAGAGTTCATGACTCTGGATGCTGCCACACGAAGGAATCTGGAGTTGACGGAGACCATCCGTTCTGGGACCATCTCAGGATCTCTCCTGGGCATCCTGGACCGCACTGTAACGCCGATGGGCACCCGCCTTATCAGACAGTGGGTCAGCAAACCCCTCCTGGATGTTTCCAGGATAAAGAAGCGCCATCAAGGCGTAAATACTTTCTTTGAAAATGGGTTATTGAGAGCTGAGACAAGACAGCATTTAAAACATGCTGGGGGACCTGGAACGTTTGAGCAACCGGGTTTCCGGGGGGACAGCCCAGCCAAGGGATCTGGTGGGAATCCGGGACACACTCTCACTACTTCTTGGAATAAGGGAGTTATTTTCACCAATAACAAAATCAGATGATTATCTGAGTGAATTATTGAAAGATTTTTCCCTCTGCACCGATGCGCTAGACTTGATCAGCAATGCCATCGTAGATGAACCACCTGCCATACTGGGAAAGATCGGAATTATCAGGGAAGGATATTCTGCAAGACTGGATCAGGTCCTTTCCTCAACCAGGCATGCCCGGGAATGGATCGCCAATCTTGAATCTGTGGAAAGAAAGAACACAGGTATAGAAACCTTAAGAGTGAGTCACAATAAGGTGTTTGGTTATTATATTGAAGTTACCAGAGCCAAGGCGGAGCTGGTTCCGGATCATTATATTCGCAAACAAACGCTAGTCAATGCAGAACGGTATGTCACCCCTGAGCTCAAGGAATATGAGATCCTGGTTTTTAACGCTGAGGATGAGATAAAGGAGGTTGAGCGCAGCCTTTTCCTGGAAGTTTGTGAGCGCCTCTCCCTTCAGGTGGAACAAATGTTGAAAACTGCACGTGTGCTGGCCCATCTGGATGTATTGTCCAGTTTGGCAGACGTGGCGGCCTCTCAAGGATATGTCCGTCCAGAGATCGTGGAAGGGGATATTCTCGAGATCCGGGGTGGGAGGCACCCGGTTGTCGAGCAAAGCCTGGGAGGAAACCGTTTTGTTCCCAATGACACGATCTTCGAAAGTGGTGAACGGATCCGGATCTTGACAGGGCCAAATATGTCTGGCAAATCGACTTTTTTGAGGCAGGTCGCCCTGATCGTGCTCTTGGCCCAGATGGGCAGTTTTGTTCCAGCCGAATCCGCCACGATTGGACTGGTGGACCGGATCTTTACAAGGATCGGCGCGCAGGATGAAATCCATGCCGGGCAGTCTACCTTTATGGTTGAAATGGTGGAAACAGCAAATATCCTCAACCATGCCACACCGCTAAGCTTGCTGATCCTGGATGAAATTGGCCGGGGAACCAGCACATATGATGGTGTCTCTATTGCCTGGGCTGTAATTGAATATCTCCATAATCATCCTGATAAAAGAGCCAAAACCCTCTTTGCCACGCATTACCATGAATTGACAGAACTGCCTGATTTGCTTCCTGGGATCAGGAATTATAAAGTTGTGGTCAGTGAAAGCGCCGGCAAGGTTGTTTTCCAGTACAAGATTACTGCTGGCGGCGCGGATAAGTCCTACGGAATCCATGTTGCCCAAATAGCAGGCATGCCACCTACAGTGACGATTCGAGCAAATGAGATCCTGCAAAAACTGGAGAAATCTTCAGGAAAAGCCGTGGCAATAGACGGAGATAGTCCCCAACAAATGGCACTTTTTCCGCAAACAAATCCACTCTTGAAGGAATTATCCGGCCTGGATATGAATCAGCTCAGTCCTCTGGAAGCATTGAATATCCTCTTCAATTGGAAGAGGCAGTACCTCGAGGATGATGAGGACAGTGCCTTAGATGAATAACAAGGACCGGTTGAATCACAAAGCTCCTGATCTGTATGATCAGGAGCTTTGATCTATCCTGGGTTAGTTTACTCTATCTAGGTTCAGCTGTTTTTTTCGACCACGGCAACGATCTCCGGTAAGTCGATTCCCAGTTCTCTTAGTTTTTTGATTGTGGGTATTCCATTCTCCTGCCAACCACGACGCTTGTATACGACTTTAAGCAGGGTTTCGTACTGTTCTTCCCGGTACTTTCGGATTTTAGCGACTTTCTCTTCGGTTGGCAATCCTTCAGGATCTATCCCGACCAGTTCCTTCAGTTGACCATCATAGCGCTCCTGTCGGGATTCGTATTCATCAACAGTGACTGGTCCCATCGCCCGGTAGGGGGGGTAGTCATGTTCTTTCGTGCCGAATCCTACCCGGAGATTAAAAACTCGTTGAAAGTTATATACCCGTTCCGATTGAGCGATCAGATCTTCCGGCTTTACAGGATTCCCAGTGACACCTTCATAGACCCAGGTATAGTTCTCGACATGTTCAGGGATTCTCTCCGGACGATCCTGTTCTTTATTATCAATAGGTTTGATATCGTTCCAGGGCAGCTTACAGAGGCCGTGCAGACTGAACCAGGTCCTCCACATGGGGAAGTAGTGGAGGGCTTCTGCCTTATCCTCAAAACTGGGGAGTAGTTTTTCTACCTGGTCCATGAAGATCAGCCAGGCTTCGTCATGCTGGGCTCCCTTTAAGGCCATCCCATACCCGCCTTGCTGCGCAATGGATTCCTTGGTCATGTATTCGGAGATCTCCATGCCTTTGATTTCTGTTCCGATATCCTGAAGGAAAGCAGGATCCCCACCAAAATGCTCCGCAAAGTAGGTTTTCATATAGCGAATGCCCTGGCCAACGATCACTCCAAATCCCTCGCCGCAGGCCATTTGATGAAGAAGTTCCAGAGCATTTTCAGCATTGCCCCAGGTTAGATCAAGCCCTCCCGTCTTTTCCTGTGACAAAATACCTTCCTGATAACATTCCATGCAGAAGGCGACGGAATTGGCAAAGGAGATAGTGTCTACGCCATAGGTGTCGCAGTAGAAATTCATTTCGATGATTGCCTCTGGGTCAAAAACACCGATGTTGGAACCCAGCCCGGCTGCATTTTCATATTCTGGACCATCAACCAGAACTTTTTCACCTTTATGGGGACCGGTCTTTAGGAGGAACCCATCGACAGCATGCGAGCAAGCCATAGTGCAACCCAGCCAGCAGCTGTCCATCCTCTTGTCCTGAGTGAATGCCTGCTGCCAGGTCGTGGAGTCGATCTCTACATGGTCAGGGTGTTTGCCATAACGGAAATTATGAACTGGCAGCAGATCGAAATGATCCATGATCTCAACCAGGTGGGCTGTGCCGATTTCCCGCATGTTATTCTGCTGTGCATCGTAGTTGGTGATCTCGAAATTGATGCGTTTTCCTGCCTTTCTAACCAGGTCAGGTTTTGCCGGGTTATTGCTGGATCCACTCAAATCGCTGAATCGCACAACAATGCCTTTTAAGAGTTTATCCCGGAAAACCCGGCCCGAACCTCCTCGGGCAGCCTGCTTGACCCGGACTTCATTGCGCTTGTTGTCAAAGAAACTGATATTCAATCCGGCATAACGAATGTGGTTAGCTGCTTCTCCGGAGGTGATGACGGAAACGTTCTTTTGATCCTTTTCATCCTTGGCATACATTCTGGTCAATAAACCTGCCAGAGGGTAAGTATTGAGGGCTTCCTCGGGGGCGTGTTCCAGGCGGATCTCCTGATTATCCCCATCGATCACAATGATGGTTTCTTGATCAGCCTTACCGGTTATGGACAGGGCATCAAATCCTGAGAATTTCAGATAGGGAGCAAAAAATCCGCCTCCGTTGCTGTCGATGACTGATTGGGTCAGTGGGGATAGGGTTACCACTGTGCTTTTTCCCATTCCAGGATATGCTGTCGTACCGCATAAAGGACCATTGGCGATGACCAGCGCATTCTCAGGATCATCCCATTTGCTCCCGTCCTTGATCGCATTCCAGAGCAGCCATAACGCAAATCCACGCCCCCCTGTGAACAAATCTTTCATTTGCTGGGTAACGGGCATTTCTGTTATCGTTTTAGCAGAAAGGTCTATATGCAGGGTCCGGTTGGCGTAACCTCGCTCTACTGGCTTTTTTTCATAGTTGTAAGTGGCTACTACGGTATGGCTGTTGAGGTATTTTTTGGTGTCTTCCATTCCTGTTCTCCTCCCCGAATGGTGAAATCATTTCTTCTGCTTGAACCAGGGTCAATTATACCCCGAAATAACTGGAGGAAATATTCCTGAAAAGGCGCTTGATAGAAAAAACCATTCAAAAACCGTCTTATTTGTTTTTCTGTCCGGTCTTAAGAATTGTGGAACAATATAATTGACTTGACGCTAAAAAAAGTCCCTATTGCGTATATCTATGTTATCGTATAAAATTCAAGTACTTGCTCGAAGGGGATTTTCCGGGCCCTTTTTGCGAATTGTGACAATGGCATGTCAAAGAAGCTAATCTGTTTTTCGCTCATCATCTTGCTGGCGGGAATAATCTCGGCTTGCTCCGGTTTCGATAGGAGCAGATCAGGGTATTATCTTGTTGATCCCCGCTTTTTTGAGTTATATGAACGGCTAAAAGGTGAAGAGACACTAGGTCCCCCTATATCTACCAGGAAATATTTGTCCGGCACAAACCTCGAAAAGCAATATTTCGAGGGAGTGGTGATGGTTTTTGACCCGGATAACTCTCCCCGTTACTACCTTGAACCTGTTGGACTTGATGCTGGATTTTCAGATTTGCCCAATAATCCTCCTGAAAATCCGGGTGTCAGGTACCTCAATGGATATATCATCCCAGAGGATTTTGCCCAGTTCTATGATCAAATGGGGGGAGAACGTTGGGTTGGTCTGCCGTTGACTAGAGCTCGATTGAATCCCGAGAAGAACCGGATAGAGCAGTACTTTGAGAATATGGGTTTCTTCCGGTTTGAGGATGATCCTCCCGGAGCAGTTTATCTAATGCCTTATGGTCTATGGAAATGTGCAGGTGAGTGTTCCCAATATCCTGGCGTTCAAAATGCCGGTATCAGCGCTGGTACGATGGAGGCAGTGGAATCGCCGTTTGGTGAAGCAATCGCGAGATTTGGAACCCAGTTCACCGGGAAGACACTCTCTGATGCCTACCGAACGGAGGATGGTAGGATCGAGCAGATATTCCAGAACGTAGTTCTAATCCAGGATCAGGCAACTCCCCTGGGTGTATCACTGCGCCCGGTTTCCACCTTACTGGATCAGGGAGGAGAAGGTTATCAGTCAAGTAGTGACCTGGATGAAGGTTACTTCCGAGAAGTGATGGAAGGTGCGGGTTTCTATATCCCAACCTTCTTTTTGGAGTTTATCGACCGGTATTATGGTTTCGAAGTATCCGGAGAACCCATTTCTGTTTTGGTGGAGGTCCGAGATGGCGTGATGCAGCAATGTTTCGAAAATTACTGCCTTCTCTATGATGCCAAGGCGGATAGCAGCCAACAGGTTCGATTGGTCCCGCAGGGCCAAAAGTATAAAGATGCCTATCATATGGGTGCTCAGGCTCCCTCTCAAGAACCTGAAGTATTCCGACAGATTCAGTTAGATATCTGGGAGCAGCTACCGCAGATCTCATCCCTTGAGAATCAACAGATCGGTGCCTGTATCCATGAAGCTGGTTTACCGCTTGTGAATGCCCAGGCTGTTGTCAGTATCTATACTCAAGAAAATGGCACCAGCACTTTCCCATTTGCTCCCACGGATACCGGTGGTTGTTCGTTCTTAATGCTGGATCCAATCCAAGCACCTAATGGAACGACGGTCGATTATCAAGTATGCTTCCAGGGACTGGGAAAGGAGGACTATTGTAAAAAAGATAGTTTCCTGATCTGGGGCAATACAGAAAAGGAGCTGATTTCCCCTCCGGATGTTGTTCAGCCAGAAGTTAAGCAGCTGGAGTCCGAATGGATTATCGATGTTTGGGAGTTGTATCCCCAGCTGTCTTCCACTGAAAACCAGGAAATTGGTGTTTGTGTGCATCTTGCAGGTCAAGCCCAGCAAAACCTGGACACTGAACTTCTTCTTGAGACTCCAGACCGGGGAGTTATATCCTACTCAGGCAGTCCAACTGATGGGGGAGGATGTGCATTTTTCAGAGTAGATCCTATCAATGCAAATAATGGCGAAATCATAACTTACCAGGTATGTTTTGTGGATAAGTATGGCGAAAAGAACTGCAAACAAGATAGTTTTTTGATCTGGGGAAATCCCTGAACCAGGCTTGAGAGACGTAATAATACCGGGACCTTGAAGGCTCCCGGTTTTTTCTTTAATGAAGCTCGCTGAAGACTTGAACTTGATCTATCTCAGGTCCGAGACTGTAGAGCAGAAAATCAAATGGGTAGGGTGTGCCTTTTTCCAAGGCACCAGAGCTGATCCATTTTCTTATTGCTACGGGATTCCCCTCACTGAATCCAACTCCAGCAATCCAAACCTGATCCCCATTCCCAACCTCATCTGCTATTTCAAAGGTACCCTCGACCTGGACAATCGTATTTTCTTGGGAATACACCAAGAAGTAATCTGTGACCAGGACCAGCGGTTCTTTTCGGTCTGATGGGTAAGCCGTCAGCAGGGTCGTGGATATCTGTCCGATATTCGCAGGAGGATCAGTTATCAGTTCCCCGGCGGGCAGGATTTGCTTCGGAAATAGAAAGTTCAGTGGAGTATGGGCGATTTGGCTCTTTACCAGATCCCGATTTGAATCGTAGATGTTAAAGGTGATAGAAATATTTTCCAGGGACAGGTTTTGATTGTTTTCGATCAGGGAGTAACACCAAAGCCCCTCATCCGTTGTCGAGTAACAGATAGGTTTCTCAACAAGAATGGGATAGGGGGTTGGAGTGGGAAGCTGGTTCTCGTTATCAGTGAAGGGGATAACCACCTTTGTCCCGACGATAAGATTGCGGGAATCCAGTCCTGGATTAGCAGAGGCTAGCCTGTCGAGTGAGATATTGTATTGTAAGGCGATTCCATAAAGCGTCTCACCCGCTTGTACGGTATGCCTGAAAGGTGTAGGTGATGGGATGAAAGGCTGTTCAGTAGAAAGTGGTTTGGTTGGGGTCTGTGTGATTAGTGTCTGGGTAGGCGTTTGATAGGGGTTCAAGGGAGGAGCGATGGTAAGCGTTGAGGAAGGTCCGGAATCTGTTTGGATATTACATCCGGCGGAGATTATGACCCATCCAGCCAAGATCAGAGCACTTCTTTTCATGTGGAGCATTATACACTCTCTTGTCCCCTGAAGCTGCCTATGCTACACTCTTTTTATGCCCCCAAACAGGGATCGGAAGGAAAATGGCAGAAGATAAGCGTTATATATTAGCCAAGTTCGCGATAGAGCAGGGGGATCGATTCCAGGCCCGAGATCTTCTCGCCAGTCTGCTCAAGGATGATCAGAACAATATTGAATATTGGCTATTAATGAGCACGGTCGTGGAATCTCATAAGGAACGTGTTCACTGCCTGAAGAAAGTGCTAGCTCTGGATCCTAATAACCGTGATGCCAGGTTGGGCATGATCCTTTTCGGGAGCCAAGATGCCGGGAGAGTGCGCACAGCAGCTCTCAGGAAAAGAGATTGGCTGAAGGATGTGCCAGATATCCGGAAAACCGAACCCAAAAAGCCGGATAAAGGAAAACGCCGATATAACTACAAACAGTTGACACCGCTTGTAGTGGGATCGGTGGTTATCCTCTTGGTTCTGGTGCTGACTGGAGCATTTCCAGGAACAAGGTCTATTTTTTCCCCGAAGTTGACAATAACTCCTATGACCTGGACCCCCACCCTTGATCCTGCGATGGACATCAAGACCGGTACGCCTGTGCCTGAGTCTGTGAACCCTATCGGCAAAGTTCTTGACCGGCCATATACAGCCACACCGGTTTATGTGTTAACACCACACTCAGGTTATGGGACCTATAATACAGCTCTGGAAGCCTATAAGCAGGGTGATTTCACGACTATGCTCACCTATTTAAAACAAACTGTCAATCAGTTGGAGACTGCAGATATCGATTACTTGGTCGGGGAAGCATACTTTCATTTAGGACGGTACCATGAAGCACTGGAGCAGTATGAAAGGGCATTATTTGTTGATCCATCCTTTGCACCTGCCTATTATGGCCGGGCTCTGACATCTCGGATCATTGATGATACGTATGACATCAAAGGTGACTTGGACCAAGCTCTGCTGCTTGATCCAAGGTTTGGCCAGGTTTATATAGAGAGGGCTAAATATTATCTTGAGGAGGATTCCTATCAGTTAGCATATGAAGATGCTAACCAGGCAACGATCTTCCTGCCCAATTCTCCCTTGGCACATTATTACAGGGCGGAATCCCTTCTAGGCATAAAGGATTACGCGGAGGCAGCAAAATCGATCCAGACTGCGCTGGATCTCGATCTGAATTATGTACCGTCCTACCTGACGGCAGGGATGATCCACGTAGAATCTGGAGATCCACAGGCTGCTATTGAATTCCTAACCCGTTATGATCCTCACGTATCAAATAAACCCTGGGAGTTCTATTATTCCCTGGGTAAGGCGTACTTCCTGTCTGGGGATGACCTTAGCCTGGGATTGGAGTTGGTCAATGAAGCCATTTCCAGGGGTGGCAGGAGCAAAGACCTGTACTTTATTCGGGCACACATCGTCTATGAGCTGGGTGAATTGGACGCTGCAATTGCCGATCTGCTTCAAGCAAGAACTCTGGATCGCTCAGACTTTGAGGTCAATTTGACATTGGGGAGATTCCTGTTGGAAAAAGGGAATTTATTTGCCAGCCTGGTGTACCTGAAGTTGGCGGAAGGATTGGCCTTTCGTGATTCTGAATTGGCCCAGGTCTATTTCTGGCGAGCCCAGGTCCTGGAAGGATATAACCGTTATGATGATTCTATCTTGAACTGGGAGGCGCTGCTTGGTTTGTCGCTTGATGAAGTGCCTGATGAATGGGAGGCCATTGCTGCTGAGAGATTATTGCCAACTGCTACTCCCACACCTACCATCACGTTTACCCCGACTCCCACACATACTTTCACTCCATCCCCAACGGCAACGGCAACGATCAGCCCTTAACCCCGCTGAACCCCCCATGATCCACACGGTGTTCGGGGCGCTCTTTCTCATATTCTCATTATGGTCTTCGAATATTGAAGATCAATCACCTGAGTGAACAGAAATTAATTATTTATTAGAAATCAGGGTGAGAAGACCCTATCCCTTGCTATTCCATGTCCGAAGTACTATAATGCTCGATGGAAGCGGATCATACGATATGACCCGCTTGAGGTGAATTATGCCGATTTATACATACCGGTGCGAAAGCTGCGGAGTGCAGTTTGACCGGAGACAGAAATTCGAGGAGGAACCTCTAGTTATCTGCCCAGAATGCCAGACAGAGACATTGAGGAAAGTCTACTTGCCAGTAGGGATAGTTTTCAAGGGTTCTGGTTTCTATGCTACTGATAACCGCTCTCCATCTGGCATGGAAGAATCCAGACTAACTGAGGATCACAGTAAACCAGATGATGGTAAAACCAAAGAAGTGAAAGACACTGTCGAGAAAAAGGACAAGACTAAAACTAAAACGAAAACGGATTAATTTATCTCCCCACATCGACGGATCTTCCGCCATTCTGAATCATAGTGGCGGATTTATTTTTTAAGAGATAAGGGGTGTCCAGGAGCCTATAATACAACAAAAGGGACAGGCATGAATATCAGGAAAAACAGGATCAGTCCAAGGCGGGCGATCATTTTTCGACCTCGATCCAGTTCTGTAATTTCATCCAGCGGCTCTGCATAGCGACCGCCCATCAGCAAGATCAGAAAAGCCCACAGCCACCATCCTGACCATAGAAATCCCAAAAGGAAGAGCACAACGATAATCACCGGGCGGATCCATTTGAGCCGGCGTCCATACAGGCTGTAAACCAGGTGACCTCCATCAAGCTGACCGGCAGGGATCAGGTTCAGTGAAGTGACCAGTAAACCTGCCCAACCTGCCCAGGCGATGGGATGGATGGAAACGTCCAACCCACCCATGGGAAGGGGATAGCCTGTGAAGAAATAGCGGACCCAGTAGAGGATGGGAGAGAGACCTTGATAGGTTACTGGTTGGGGCAGCCAAGCCCCGTGGATGATGTATTTAAGAACCAGGTAGAGGATCGAATTGCCCTCAAAACCAAAATTGGCTGGGAAAACTTCAGGAAGAGTAGAAACCGAGGAGAGCGATAACCCAAGGATCAAAACCGGCAAGGTGACCACCAGGCCAGCCAGTGGACCTGCCAAACCGATATCGAGCAGGACTTTTTTGTTTCTGGGTGGTTCTAAGAGGCGGATAAACGCTCCCATAGTACCAAACGGGCTGAGTGGAAAAGGTATGAAGAAAGGTAGGGTTACACGCGTTTTATGATGGCGGGCGGCAAAATAGTGGCCAAATTCGTGGGCAGTTAAAATGGCCAACATGCTGATTGCAAATGCTAGAGCCAAATCCAATTTACCTTTCAGATGGGACCAGATGATCCCCAGATCGAGGGTTGCCGGCCCTTCATACACTGTCAGGATCCCTGCAAATAGGATGCTCAGGAAAGTGACCAGAAAAAGGATGTAATTTGCACGTCGGGAGGGTTCCTCAGGTATTGGAAGGGCTTCTTTAATGATGATCAGGTGATTTCCATTTTCCACCCGGAAGATAGGAATAAGCTGGAGGGATCTCAACTGCTCATTCAATTGGATATAAGCATCTTCTGAGGGTTGGTTCAAATGTCCTGAATAACGCAGAATATAGCCCGCTTTCGAGTTGCCAAGGGTATAACCCTCGATATCCAAGATTTGACTCACAAGTTGAGTCAATAGATCGATCCTGCTCTGACCTTCGCTGTCCGCTACTCTGGAATCTGTCATAAAAGGGTTACCAATAAAGAAGAGATAGCGGGAGTGAATGGGAGTCGAACCCACCGCGGCTCGCATAACGACCCGCCACCGATTTTGAAGACCGGGGAGCCCACCGGGACTCAACCACCCCCAAGAAACACAGGCATTATATCTTTTTGAGATAACCCTGTAAAGCTCAAGCCGATGGATTGTAATCTGTTCATTTTCATCAATATGGTTGCTCAGGCTTCCTCCAAACGCATTATGATATACTTTCCGCATGGAGAAAATAACCCTGGATCTGTCACTCATCATACCTGCCTATAACGAAGAAAAAAGCATATCTTCTGTAATAGTTGATATCAAGAAAGTCCTCAGTACCCTGGATCTCAGTTATGAGATCCTGGTAGTTGATGATGGCTCTGAGGACATGACTGCTGAAATGGCTGTAAGTTCAGGCGCCAGGGTGATCACCCATCCAGAAAATATTGGAAATGGTGCGAGTGTTAAAACCGGCATTCGCAATGCTCGCGGGAAATTGTTGTTAATGATGGATGCGGATGGACAGCATCCGGTTGATATGATCCCTATCTTACTGGAAGAGGCAAGCAAATTTGATATGGTTGTGGGAGCTCGGACCAGAAGTTCAGATTCTGATTTTCATAGGAATTTTGCGAATCTTATCTATAATACCCTTGCTTCCTATGTTAGTGGGCGCAGAATTGAGGATTTGACTTCTGGTTTTCGAGTCATCCATTTTGAAGTAGCCCGCAAGTTTATTTATTTATTGCCCAACACATTTTCATATCCTTCGACCATAACTTTGGCAGTTTTACGATCTGGGGGAAGTTTGCAGTATGTGCCTATCAAGGGCAAACGAAGGGTAGGTAAAAGCAAGATCAAATTGATCAGGGATGGATTCAGGTTCTTGACCATCATATTAAGGGTAGCTACTTATTATTCTCCCTTAAAGATCTTTATTCCAGTGAGTATTTTGATGTTCCTCACCGGGTTTGGATATGGTTTATTTAAGGTCTTATTCCTTAACGCAAGTTATGGGCCAACGTCAGCAATGTTAATGACAATATCTGTAGTGGTTTTTATGGTTGGTTTGGTTTCAGAGCAAGTAGCGCAATTAATGTATATCTGGAGCGAGAATCGATTGGGAAATAAAATCAACATAGAATGATTTTTACTCAAGCTCGCTGGAATCTGTTTTATATGGATATCTATTCGAATTGATGGATCAACTGAAAGATAATAACCTGCCTCTAGTATTCTCAGAGGGGAAAACTGTTTGAAAAAAGCCAAGACCTACATCGCGGTGATTTTTTCTATATTAGTCCTCGTTTATGTATTCCTGACCTTGGATTGGAATCAGGTCTGGGAGACTATCCGAAAGGTGAGAGTCTCATGGTTGCTGGCTGCCCTGACATTCCATCTCATGACCTACGTGATCCGAACCTTTCGATTCAGATACCTGCTAGACAGTAAACCTAATTTCCTTACCATATTAGGAGCGACCAATCTATACGGGATGTATCTATATTTGATGCCTGTAAAAACAGGGGAAGTGGCTTTGCCCCTTTTATACAAAGATCATATGCAAATCCCCCTGACACACAGTACAGCTGCCTTGTTGGCAGCCAGGTTTCTAGATCTTGTGATGATGGCGCTTTTGCTCCCTATCCTCTTGGCTCTGCAATGGTCTCGGCTGCTCCCTTACCTGAGGTTGGCTATTGTATTAATCAGTTTGGCAGTGGTCATTTGTTGGGTAATATTGATCAGGTTTTTGAAATATCCCGACAAACTGGTTCCTTTTGTGTTGTGGTTTGAAAAAGCCCGGTTCCCGGTTCTAAACCGCTTTGGGGAAATCGGCAATAGTATCTTCCGAGAGATGCGTAGAATTTATGCCGGGAATAAATTTTGGCCTGCGTTGCTGATTTCTGCGGGGATCTGGTTATTTGTGCAAAATACATTATTTAGTATTATTTCTAGCCTGGGTTTTCAGGTGTCATTGGTGCAGGTTGTTGTTGTGTCTTTAGTTATGATCCCCTTTACTTTTGTACCTTTACAGGGGTTTGCGAATCTGGGTACCTATGAGGTAAGTATTGTTTTGGCATTTGCATTATATGGTGTCGCCGCTGAAGATTCTCTGAATATCGCGGTTGGTTCTCACGTTATTTATATAAGTTTCAGTTTGTTGTTGGGATTATCCGGTTTGGTGTTATTAAAACTATCTAAGCTTTTTCATAAGGCGCCAGATTAGAAAGCATCTTTGGTTCTAGCTAGCAGGCGATCATTCACATAGATTTTATTGCCCATATAGCCCGGTTTCTGCATGAACGATCTGGAAATAACTAATGGGATTTCGAGATAAAATGGATGAATACCCATCTGTGAGCTAAGGTGATGATGGGATTGAATCTAATAGTTATTTTGATATACTCGGAGAATTGAACAGTCCAAAGTGGAACAAAATTATCTGATGAGGTTGTAAATGCATTTTCTCCCAAAGATATTCTTTGATAAAGAGATACTTTCTAGTTTATTTTCTCTAGATGATCCTGAAACCTATGAAATGGCACTGGCTTCTTATCTGCATAAGAATCCATTTGTTCGGTTCATTGTCGCCTGGCGAATGATAATAGCCCTAAGTTTCCTGGGTCGATCTGAAGAGAAAAAGATCCTCGATTATGGTTGCGGATTGGGAATCCTCTTCCTCCAACTTTCGTCAAGGAAGGGTCAGCTTTATGGTACGGATCTCAATATTGTGCCTGCATCTAAAATGTTGGCAGCCCATGGACGCTCGGATGTAAGTTTGTTCCCGGTTTCCGATCTAGAACAGTCAATTGACGATCACACATTCGATACCATTATTTCGCTTGAAGTATTGGAACATGTGGATGATGTGAGGCAAACAGTCCTCCTCATCAAGAGCAAACTTAAGAAAGATGGGCAGCTGATCGTTTCTGGCCCAACTGAGAATGAGTTTTATGGCATACTGAGAAAAATCGCTGGTTTTACTGGGGAATACCACCATCGGGATATATATCAGATTGTTGACGATATTAAAAATACTGGTTTCAGAATACGTAAAAAACGAATAATTCCATTGCCCAAACCGTTTGATGTATTTGCGATATATGAATTTGCTCAAGAGGATATCAATTCGAACTAGACTAGAAATGTTTAAATTAGAAATCATCTAGTTTTGCTGACAGCCGAATTATCTACGAGTAGCGGTAATGTTTACAGGGATGGAAGATTCGATCAAGCTGTAGTCTCAAATTGACAATCGGCATTTATCCTGTTAAAATCAGATCAGTAGATTAACATCAGAATATTGAAGGATGTACAGCGACTGAGCCTCAGATATTGAGGTGACGAGGTGGAGGTCTTCCCCGCGAGGGGAATGCTAATCCGCGCTTCTGCGCGGAGAAAATCGAATGATCAGCGGATGCCTCTGCAGCCCTGCCAAGGGCTGCCATATCCTTCCCGTAAAGGAACAGTTCAAAACCACATGGCAACATGTGGGACAAAGCGGTTTCATTGGCACAGATTAAAATCGGTGGATTTTAAATCTGGATCTTAAGGGAAGGGTTTGCTGAACGGTATTCGATAGTAGGCACGCCCAGGCGTGCTTTTTTATTTAATTGCCCATGTCCCCAGCCAGTTATTTTCCTGACCGGTTTTCAGATTATTCTTGGAGGAAAAATGGATGACAAGAAATTGATCGCCCGCGTTAAAGAGGATGATGTCAAGTTTATCTCACTGCAATTCACTGATGTAACAGGTTCTGTGAAAAGCGTGGATATCACTCCAGGACGGCTGCCTTCTGCCCTGGAAGATGGTGTCTGGTTCGATGGTTCTTCAGTGGAGGGATTTGCCCGGGTTCAGGAAAGTGATATGCGCTTGGTTCTCGATCCGGAAACCTATGCTGTTCTTTCCTGGAGCCCCGAGGACCTGAAGAGAGCCCGCATATTTTGTGATATCTATAAACCAGATGGAGAACCATTTGACGGTGATCCAAGAGGTGTCCTGAAACGCATGTTGAAGGTGATCGATGATAAAGGCTGGGTATTTAATATTGGCCCAGAGCCTGAATTCTTCCTGTTCCGCCGCAATGGAGAGGACGCCGTTCACCCGGTGCCCTATGATGTGGGTGGTTATTTCGATTTCTCAGCTCGTGATCAGGCCACAACGGTGCGAAATGAGCTTATGTATGCCCTGGATGATATGGGACTTGAAGTGGAAATGGGGCATCATGAGGTCGCGCGCGGTCAGCATGAGATCGATTTCCGATATGGCGAGGCTCTAAGAACTGCTGATAATGTAGTCACCATGAAATATACGGTCAAAGCGATAGCCGCAAAATATGATTTGATTGCGTCCTTTATGCCAAAACCCATTTTTGGAGTCAATGGATCTGGCATGCACACCCATCAGTCGATTTTTAGCGTGGAAGGGGAGAACCTGTTTTTTGATGCCAATGATGAATACAATCTATCAGAATTAGCATATTATTTCCTGGCGGGGCAGTTAAAACATGCCCGGGGAATGTCTGCGATTTTGGCTCCTACTCCAAATTCCTATAAAAGACTTGTGCCAGGGTATGAGGCTCCAGTTTACATCGGATGGGCCCAGATCAATCGGTCTGCGCTGATCAGATTACCGCGTTATACGACAGGCAGGAACAAATCCGTCCGTCTGGAACTGCGCTGTCCAGATCCATCCGCAAATCCCTATATGGCGTTCGCGGTTATGCTGGCTGCGGGGTTGGATGGTATCAATCAAAAAATGGACTGCCCTGATCCTCTTAACAATCTCAATATCTGGAATTTGAGTAAAGAGGAAAGAGAGATAAAGGGCATTGATGCTCTACCGGGATCCCTGGCTGAAGCCATGTATGAATTTGATCAAAACAAAGTGATCAAGGATGCTCTCGGACCTGTGATCTGCGATGTGTTCCAGAGAGCCAAGTGGGCGGAAGTGGAAGAATACCGCACCCGGGTGACTGATTGGGAAATAAGCCGGTACCTGGAATTGGCTTAAGCTTAGTTTGGTAAACGATTGCCAATCAAAGGATCAGGGAGCTGAATTATGGCTGTTGAAACACATACCATTTCGCTGGAAACCTGTGGCAATGGAGATATCCTGGAAATAACAGACCAGGTGAGAGACTGTCTGAAATCCAGCCAACTGATCCACGGTATAGCCACTATATTTACACCTTCCGCTACCAGCGGGATAACCTCACTTGAGTTTGAACCTGGCTGTGTTCAAGATTTACAAAACTTCTTTGATGATATCATCCCACCAGATCGGGAGTACGCCCACAATCAGCGTTGGGGAGATGGAAATGGACACAGTCATGCCCGGGCTGCCCTGTTAAAAGCGTCATTCACAATACCTTTTACTGACAGCAATTTGATCCTGGGCACCTGGCAATCCCTGGTCCTGGTCGATTTTGATAATCGACCTCGAAGTAGAAGGTTGATCGTACAACTTATCGGAGAATGAGTAAAAAAACCTGGAGAAATAATGCTCCAGGTTTTTTTTACTTGTGATGGTGATTCTATTCCCTAATTGGCGGGTTCTTCTTTGTCCAAGGGTCTACCATCGCGATACACCAGCCAGATTGCCCCAATTCCGACCAAGGTAGTCACTAACCCTATAAGAAGGCCAAATCCGAGGGGGATAGCCCGCAGGAAGGTGTATAAAAGCAGGCCAAGCACTAGAGGCCAGACCAAGCCGCCATCATATTTCGGCGCAAGCCATTTCAGCAGTAAACTGCCGACCAGGTAGGATACAACGATTTTGCTACCATAGGAGACCATCAGGCCAAATGCTGCCAGGATCAATCCCAGACTTGAGAAGCCGATCATCAGGATAACCTTGGCCAATTCTCCTAATGTAATTACACCCAAGAAGATCGCTCCAGCTACGATCAGACCAACTGCCAGGAAGGCACCCAAATAGACAACCAGGATCGAAACCAGACCCCAACCAAGCGAAGGTAACGGTTCCTGTTCTGCTTTTTCGGACACTTTTCTCAATAAACCAGGCAGCTGCCAGACGATGAATCCTCCCAGGAGAAGCAAGGTAACGAAGGTTCTCAAGCGCTTGATCAGCCAGGAGGCTGCCAGGGCGGTAGAACTTATCCGGCCGATCTCTTCTGGATCAGGTTCAGGACTTGTCCTTGGATCATATTCAAATTCGATTCCTCCAGGCGGGGTGATAGCAATGGCGGAAGCCTGGTTCTCAGAACTTCTATAGGTTAATGATCCACCAATCATAGCATCCTCTGAGACTCGGATCCCGGAAGGAACGATGGTTTCTACTCCTGGAGGGCCTGTGAAATACATAGGCTGTTGAGTGCCTTCAGTCCCGCCAACTTCAGCGAAGACGTCGTTGCCAACTATGCCATTAATTTCCAGGGCCCCAACAGCAGCCCTGACGTCCCGACCAACCTCTCCAAAAAGGAGAGCCTGGTATCCACCAACCAGCAGGTCCCGGCTGATATAAGAACCAGCGGCGGTCGTCAAATTGAAACCGCCAAAATACATATTCCTGCCAACCTCGGCTTCATCCCCCAGGGTCATCGTGCTGGAGCCGGTGTAGACACTGCCGGTGACAATCCCATTCACCTGGACTGTTTGAGCTCCAACAAATAGACTTCCGTTAACGGTTCCGTTGACTTTTACTACGTTTCCTCCTGCGAAGACATCACCGTTAATAACGCCGTTGATCTCGACAGTATCGTTTGCGATAAAAAGATCATCATCGATCACTTCACCTTCCTCAATAATACCGTCGTCATCAAACTCCACAGCTTTGACTGTGACAGCAGCACCAAATCCGATCATCAAGACCATAAAGATCGGCAGCAATATGAGGAACACTCTTTTTTTCGTATTCATGGATACTCCTTATTATCGATATAAAATAACACCTAAAGACATGAACTTGTTTATATATACGGGTGAGGGGAGTATTAGTTGCAATCAGTGATGTCTGTCCCAGAAAACGCAACCGGTGTTTCCTCGGAAACACCGGTTGAAAATATGTAGGGGTCATGTTGATTTCAGGCTGGTTGAACGTATTTTTCCCAGTACCTTTTTATCCCATCAGCTGACATGCCTGAAGGGTTAGCTTTATCTAGCGCGTCTTCAGCAGCTTCTCCCAGATCGAGCTTTCGAGCACGGGTTTTTACCCAGTTCAGGAACTCACTCCTCAACTCATCGATATTCAGGCCGCGGGGCATGATGGTAGCCATCCAGTCCTCAATGATATCCAGTTCCCTTACTAATTCATCCAGATGCCAATCAACGTCATCATAAAAACCAAAATGAGTGGGAACTATCTGAGAGATGTGTTCCTTTTTGAGTTTGGCTATCGATTCCCGCCAGCGGGGAGGGTGGAAATCTGGAGGAGGCATGGGTAGCCGCAAACTCCTTAAATTCCCATTTTGGATCCTGACCCCTCCTACATCACCGCTGAAGCAGATATCATCAACTAAATAGGCCAGGTGGTGGTTGGCATGGCCAGGTGAGTCCAGAGCCCGCAAGGTATAAGGTCCTACATGGACCTCATCACCATCATTAAGAATAACCAGCTGTTTTTCTGGGACTGGTTTGAAATCTCCCCAGAGAGAATCCATCTTGTCCTGATAGATCCGAGCAGCACTGGCCAACAGTCGAGAGGGATCCACCATATGAGGTGCCCCCCGGGGGTGCACGAAAACAGACGCCCCGGTTTTTTCAGCCAACCAACCGGCGGCCCCTGCATGATCCAAGTGGATGTGGGTTAAGAATATATGGGTTACCTGTTCCAGTTTGTAATCCAGCTCTTCAAGATTCTTGCCCAATTGGTCCTGGGTCGATCCGGGGCCGCTCTCTATGAGGATCAAGCCTCCCGGATAGGGGATCAGATAACTGGCAATCGCCCTGGGACAATCCTGGAAATTGAGGTCAAGGGTATGGATCTGGGGTGATTTTATCATAGGGGGATTCCTGGGTTCTTGAAGTCTAATTCTATCATTTAATATCCAAACTCTCACATCACAGTTGGGGGGATAATCTCTCCGGATCACAATCCGGAGAGGAGTAATTTCAGTCAATCTTAAGGAAAAGTCCGGCTCTTAAAAGTTTAAGGTTTCATCACCGTTGTGTGACTTGCGTGTTATGAACGAGTATGCTAGAATACGACCACTCAACCAGATATATAAGGGATTATTGATAAATTACCCACACAGGTGGGGGTATTTTTCATCTCAGAAGGGATTATCTGATTGAGTTTTTTCTTAATTATTTCTATCTGCAGGAGTCTGCCGTATGCCAAAAAACACCGCTTCACTAGATGATAGCGCTACCATTGCCCCAATTCCTCCGATACCAGCAGGATTACCAGAAGTAGAGCTTGAGGAAAATGCTCTGGAGGTCTTCATGAGGCGTTATATGCGCAAAGGTGAGGATGGTGAACATATCGAAACCAAAGAGGAAACCTTCTGGAGAGTAGCCTATTCGATTGCTGCAGAAGAGGAAACCTGGGGCGGCGATATAATGACTGCTGCCAAGGAGTTTTACCACTTGCTGGCCAGCAAGCGCTTCCTGCCTAACTCGCCGACATTTACCGGAGCTGGAACCCCTCTCGGTCAGCTGGCCGCCTGTTTTGTGCTTCCGATCAGCGATGATATGGGGAAATGGAGTGATGGCATCTTTAAGACCCTGCTGGATGCTGCGCTGATCCAACAAACCGGTGGTGGTAATGGGTTTTCGTTTTCCAGACTGCGTCCTACAAAATCCCTCATCAAAGCCTCGTCAGGGCATGCCACTGGCCCGGTGGGTTTCTTAAAGGTTTATGATAAAGCCTTCGGGGAAATTGCCCAAGGCGGGACCAGGCGTGGCGCAAATATGGCAGTCCTGCGAGTTGATCACCCTGATATTGAACATTTTATATCCTGCAAAACGGATGAAACCGCTATTACCAACTTTAATATATCCGTGGGCATTACTGATGCCTTTATGGAAGCAGTCGTCAATGATGATTCCTGGGAGCTCCGGTTTCCAGATGTGAAGGATCCGAAATACAGGGAATTCAATGGCACCCTGGAGCAGGCGGAAGAGATGGGTATCTCGATCCTGGTCTATAAAACAGTCAGGGCCAGGGATCTATTTAACAAGATCGTTTCCCAAGCCCATCATAATGGCGAGCCCGGTCTCTTATTTCTTGACCATGCCAATAAAGAGAATCCCATTCCGCATCTCTATGATCTGGAAGCTACCAATCCCTGCGGTGAGCAGTATCTGGGACCCTATGAGAATTGCTGCCTGGGTTCTCTCAATCTCAGCCAGCATTTCCTGAAGAGTGGGCTGCCGGATTGGGAAGGAATTAAAAATAGTACAGAAATCGCCACGCGCTTCCTGGATAATGTTGTTGACGCCAATGCATATGTGCCTTCCGTACCGGAACTGAAGAATGCGGCCATGCGTGCCAGACGAATCGGATTAGGCATCATGGGATTAGCGGATCTGATGTACCGGGCAGGGGTGCGTTATGGATCTGAGCGCGGCCAGGAGTTCGCAGCCCAGATCATGGAGTTTATCCGCTATCACACCATGCTGACCAGCATTGATCTGGCAGAGAAGCGTGGGCCTTTCCCGGCTATCGAGGGCAGCCTCTATGATCCACAAAATTTGACTTGGAAAGCCCCAGAAACGATCATTCCTTATCAAAATGATTGGGGAAGACCTGAAGTTGACTGGACCAAGGTGATTGAAGGGATCCAGAAGCATGGCATCCGGAATGCTGCTCAGACCACAGTGGCACCGACCGGTACCATTGCTACGGTTTCAGGATGTGAAGGATATGGCTGTGAACCTGTATTTGCTTTGGCCTATACCCGCCATGTAGTGGAAAGCGATGGCGAGATCGACCTGACTTATACAAGCCCCCTCTTTGAGGAAGCACTCCAGAAGATAGAATTAAGTAAAGCCCAGCGAGAAGAAATTATACAAACTATCTTAGAAGAGGGCTCCTGCCAGGATATTGAATTGCTGCCGGAGGATATCCGGGATACATTTGTTGTTTCTGGTGAGATCACCGCTGAAGACCATGTCCGCGTCCAGGCGGCACTCCAGGCTTTTGTGGATAACAGTATCTCGAAAACAATCAACTTCCCATCCTCTGCCCAGCTAGAGGATGTATCTCAGGCCTATATTCTTGCCTGGGAATCCGGTTGTAAAGGAATCACGGTTTATGTCACCGGTTCGAGGGATAAGGTGGTCCTGGAAACTGGGAAGTACGAAAGATTATCTGAAAATGAAGAAGTATTGACCCAGCTCAGCAAGTGGCAGGCGACAAAAAAACCACGCCCGAGGCATTTGGAAGGATACACTTTCAGCATCCAGACCCCGCTTGGCAAGACCTATGTGACCATAAATGAGAACGGTGACAGACAGCCATTTGAGGTATTCATCAATACTGCCAAGGCAGGATCCGATACCGCTGCAGTCTCCGAGGCCATTGGCCGATCCCTTTCTTATATATTGAGGATGTCCTCTCCGATTCCTCCCCGCCAACGTTTAGAAGAGGTTTTTCAACAATATGCAGGCATCGGTGGCCGCCGGCCGACCGGATTTGGACCCAACCGGGTCAGGTCGCTGCCGGATGGGATTGCTCAGGCTTTGCAAGAGTATCTGGAAAACACTGGTTGGAAATTCCAGGAACTTGATTTGGATGATATCCAAGAAGTGGATGAGGTCAACTATTCGGAGTCCTGGTTGGAAGTGGGGGATTTGTGTCCCGAATGCGGTCAGGCTGCTCTCGTAAATGAGGAAGGCTGCCGGAAGTGCTATTCCTGCGGCTACAGTGAATGTTGATCAGAATCCTTCCAGTCAGCGATTCCCAGATTTCTCTCCTAAAAAAAATCCCCTAGGTATAGGGAGGAAGAACATGACAACTCCCATGATCGAGTTAATCTATCAGCATGGATCGGTTCGGCGATATAGATCGGATCCAGTCGCTGAAGGGTTGATCGAAGAGATCGTTGCTGCTGGTCAACGGGCATCCACTTCGTCCAATTTGCAAACCTACAGCGTAATAGCAACTACTGACAATAACAAGATCAGCCAGATCCAAGAAATTGCAGGAGGCCAGAAACATATATCTCAGGCTCCGGTATTCCTTCTGTGGTGTGCTGATTTCAGTCGTCTGGAGAGAACCTGCCATCACCAAGGCTTTACCTTGAACGCCGAGTATGTGGAGAATTTTCTGGTCGGAGTGGTGGATGCAGCAATTGCTTCCCAGACTGCGGGGTTGGCTGCGGAATCACTTGGCCTTGGTTTCTGTTATATTGGCGCGATTCGAAATCATCCCCGACAGGTAATCTCACTATTCAAACTTCCCGCCCTGGTCTTTCCAGTTTTTGGTATGACGCTGGGATGGCCAGAACAGGATCCCATGATCCGCCCAAGATTGCCTCTCAAAGCAGTCCTCCATAAGGAAACTTACCAGCAAGATGATCTTAGTTTACTGAAAATGTATGACCAAGCCATGATTGATACTGGTATTTATGAAGGTCGACAAGTTGATCGACAGGATCAGGATCCTGTCGATTATGGCTGGATGGAGCATTCTGCCCGGCGGGTCAGCAAACCATCCCGTCCAGACTTGCGAGAAAGTATTATTGAAACTGGGTTTTTATTGAAATGATCTTGATGGATATGGAGGAGATTGGCTATGGCTAATGATCAGAAGAGGCCATCCTGGAATGAATATTTTATGAATATTGCCCATGAAGTGGCTCAGCGAAGTACCTGTGAACGGGCCCAGGTTGGAGCGGTGATCGTGCGGGACAAAAGGATCTTGACCACTGGATATAATGGTAGTCCGCGAGGACTTCCGCACTGTAACGAAGCTGGTTGCCTGATGGACAACGGCCATTGTGTCAGAACCCTGCACGCAGAGCAGAATGCTATCATTCAGGCGGCATTGCATGGTGTGATAACCGAAGCCGCGACAATTTATGTGACCCATCAACCTTGTTTTATCTGCGCCAAAACTATCATAAACGCCGGCATTTCAGAGATAGTTTATGACAAGGAATATAAGGACGACCGCTCACTGGATTTTCTTCAGCAGGCAGGGGTGAAGATCACAGCTTTGAAGTAACGCTGAATAGCTGATCGACCAGCAGGATCTACCCAAGCAATCTTCTAGATATTGACCTACATTAGACTGATATCAAGCGCTAAGATCTGGATATCTCTTTTCTAGCCTATCCTTATATTCCTCATAATCAGGAGAGATGCGTAAATAATCGCTTTCCAGAAGGGGAGAAGAGATGATGTAATCTGCGGAACAGCGATTCATTGCAACGGGGATATTCCAGACCACAGATAGCCGGAGAAGGGCTTTGATATCTGGATCATGAGGCTGGGCTTCAAGCGGATCCCAGAAGAAGATCAGGACATCGATCTCTCCCTGAGAGATCATAGCACCGATCTGCTGATCACCACCCAGGGGCCCACTCTGCATTGAGCGTATTTTCAGGCCGAGTTTTTCTGAAAGAAGACGTCCCGTTGTGCCAGTCGCAACCAGGTTGTGCTTGGAGAGTCCCTCTTGATTGAACTTTGTCCAAACTAACAAGTCGTCTTTTTTATTATCATGGGCTATCAGGGCTATATTTTTGGGTGAAAAAGAGCTCTTTTTTCGATCGCTCATTACTGACTCCTTAAAATTGATTATCTCAACCATTTAACCACAAATCCGTTGGCAGGTGTTTATTGTTTGGGTAAGAACCCCGGAAATTTCCGTAACAATCCGGGAGGAATCATGTTTTAAGAATAAGAGATCATCTCCGTGACTTATTCAACAATCACCAGTACAAAAATTACGAGATAATGCCTATAATGTATCTAGAAGTAATATCTTTGGGAGATTGAGTATGGAAGATCTGAGATCCGAAACCAGTAAGCTGGCTGATAATCTCGTATTTGAATTGAACAAATCGCTGGGTTTCAGAAAAGGGGGACTGTCCCATACCTTGCTGAGACCCCTGGTCTGGAGGCCAATGTACCGCTTCTCGGAACTGGCAACGGTTTTTGAGCACAGAGTTGTTAAGGAAGGCTGGCAAAAAGCATCCGCTTGGTTCATCACTCATTTTGTGGATAATGTCCTGTCACGTGGCGAAGAACTGCTGCCGAAAGAAGGTCCCCTTGTGGTGGCTTCCAACCATCCGGGCGCTTACGATTCCCTTGTGATCAGTTCTTTGATCCCCCGGGATGACCTGAAAATCATTTCCTCCAACATACCCTTTGTAAAAATGCTGCCTGAGGCGAGCGAACATATGATCTTTGCAGATTTTGATCCCCATTCCAGGATGGAAGCTGCCAGGAAAGCGCTCAGACACTTAAAGAATGGTGGAGCCTTGTTGGTTTTTGCTCGCAGCACAATGGATCCGGACCCAGCATTTATGCCCAACTCAGAAGTGGAAATCACTCGCTGGACATCGAGTCTTGGGCTATTCCTCAGGAATGTCCCAGGGACGCGGGTTGCCGTCAGCATCATCAGCGGAGTACTCTGTCCCAGGTATATTAATCACCCCTCAACCCTTTTTAGGCGTGGGAGAGTGAATAAACAGAGGTTATCGGAATTCTTCCAGGTGATGTATCAATTGATGTCCCCGGGGAAATTGTTGGTCACTCCAAATTTATCATTTGGTAAGGCTCTGAATCTTGATGACCTGGGATTAGGGGGATCGAGGGATAGTGAATTGATCACCCAGGAGATCATTCAAGAAGCCCTGCAGCAGTTCAGGTTCCACGAGAAATTATTTTTGGCAGCCTGAGTTTTTATCCGCTTGAGATCACTCGAAGCCCAGCCCAGGATAAGGGGCTGGGCATTTTATTAACCCTTAGCCTGTTGAGTTACTCGGACCAGCCAGGCAACCCCGAATAGGAAATATGGAATGAAACTCGCACTGACCAGGACCCACTTGATTGGGGTGAGGACACTGGCGGAAACCAATGCTGCGTGTAGTCTGTTTGGGAAGGTTGAGAATGCCAGGCTCGCTGCCGTATTCTCAAGCAGGTCAATAATACCTCCCAGAAGGGGTACTAGATTAGCCCATTTCCAAATCTCTCCCCAACCAGGCAACCTTTGGATGAACCAGCTTATGCCAATTGCCAGGAAGGATGTGTACACTAACGGGAAAACCAGATCAAAAGTCCATCGAGCGTGAATATAGGCCTTTCTGCCGGTTTCTCCATACTCCTCTGCCATCTGGTATAGGTCATCAGGTGTGTAATAGAATGAAGTGTCCGGTGATCGTTCGCTCCCGGTTTCCATGGCTGATTTCCTTGCTTGATCAGGTAATACAAAAACCATAAAACCGATCATCAAGGCCAGACTGGCAATCATCAGCCTTGTGGAAGAGATCTTGAGCAGCCAGGTCGAAATTTGTTTTATCCATTTCATAATTACGTCCGGATCATGTGGCTTCTACTATTAGTTTTGCCCCTGGAGGTTTTTTAATTGATCTTCCAGTGTGTTTGACATTTCCTGGTATGAAGCCAGCTTTTCCTTCTCCTTTGTAACGATCTGTGGAGGGGCTTTCTGGGCAAACGGGCCTGACAGAAGAGTTTCCAGCCGTGTGATCTCCTGCCGAAGTTCATCCAGTTCAGCTGTAATTCGGTTTTTTTCCTCCTCAATATTGATCAAACCGCTAAGAGGAAGATAAATTTCCACCGGTCCAGCGACCAGGGCGATATCACTTGTGGAACCGTGGTCTAACACAGGCATGACGAATGTGTTTTCCGGATCTAATGAAGCTAATGAGGTTATGCTGCCGATTTCAGCTTCCAGGGAAATTCTCAGATCTCCTCCCACTAATTTAGCAGGAATGAGTTTTCCGGGTTTGATATTCTTTTCAGCTCGCAAATTGCGAATTGTGCGAATGATATCCTGGATGAGCTCGAAATCTTTGATCGTGTTTTCTTCCCATCCTTCAGGTTCCCTTGATTCAGGCCAGGATGCGATCATCAGCGCATCAGGCCAATCGGTTAGGTGCTCCTGGTAAGGTGATTCAAGTGCTGCTTCTCTGAGATGCTGCCAGAGCTCCTCGGTGACAAATGGCGTGAAGGGATGGAGCATACGCAGGCAGAGATCAAGGATCTTGATCAGAGTTTCCACTGTGTAATATGCCCGATCTCCCCCCTCGCTGATCTGTTTTTTGGCAATTTCGAGATACCAGTCGGCATATTCTCCCCAGATGAACTCGTAGATGTACCTGCCTGCTTCTCCGTATTGGTGATTATCAAATAGCCGGTTCGTATCTCGAATTAATTGCTGGGTTCGGGCCCAGATCCAGGAATCTGCCAGGGTCCAACTGGGTTCACCTTCAGGGCCTTGATGGATTTTATCCAGTGTGCCGAGAACGAATCGTCCAGCATTCCAGAGCTTGTTTGCAAAATTCCGGTTGGCTTCTACTTTCTGGAGACTGAGATTGGTGTTCAAGCCGGGCGTTGAGCCGACCAGCATGGTGAATCGAACAGCATCGGTACCCATATCATCCATCACATCCAGGGGGTCGATCACGTTGCCCTTGGACTTGCTCATTTTCTGTCCGTTCTCATCCATCACCAGTCCGTGTAAGTAGACAATTTCAAAGGGGATCTTGCCTGTCAACTCAAGACTGAACATGATCATTCTGGCAACCCAGAAGAAGAGGATATCGTAACCGGTTTCCATCATGGTTGTTGGGAAAAAGTACTCCAGGTCAGGTGTTTGATCCGGCCAGCCCAGAGTTGAAAATGGCCACAAGGCTGAAGAGAACCAGGTATCCAGCACGTCTGGATCCTGATCGATATTCTTGCTTCCACAAGCATGGCAGGTAGAGGGATCCTCACGGTCCACTGTCAGTTCCTGGCAATCGCCGCAATACCAGACAGGTATGCGATGCCCCCACCACAGCTGCCGGCTGATGCACCAGTCAAGGATATTCTCCAACCAGTTGTAGTAAACTTTCTTAAAGCGCTCTGGGATGATCTCGATTTGCCCTTCCTGAACGACCTGAAGGGCTTTTTTCGCCAGGGGAGCAATATCCACAAACCACTGGGTGGAAATCATTGGCTCTATGATCTCGCCACCTCGTTGGGCTCGCGGTACTTGGTGCAAGTAATCTTCTTCCTTGATCACCAGGTCGGAATCTTTCATATCCGCCCACAGCTTTTCCCGGGCTTCAAATCGATCCATTCCCTGGTAAGGACCACCAACTTCCGTGACGCGTGCTGATTTATCCAGCATGGACAGTATCTCTAGATTATGGCGTTGACCAATCTCATAGTCATTGGGATCATGTCCCGGAGTGATCTTCAAAGCCCCGGTTCCAAATTCTTTGCTGACATATTCGTCAGCTATGATCGGAATTTCCCGGTCCAGGATAGGTACAAGGGCTTTTTTCCCGATGAATTTCCTGTAACGATCATCATCAGGGTGGACTGCAACGGCGGTATCAGCCAGGATCGTTTCGGGACGTGTCGTAGCCACAGGGATATGCTGATCTGGCTGATCCGCAAGACGGTACTTGAAATAGTAAAGCTTGCCCTGTTCTTCGGCATGCTCTACTTCCAGGTCCGAAACAGCGGTTTGCAGGGAAGGTGACCAGTTGATCAAGCGCGGCCCACGGTAGATCAAACCTTTCTCGTATAGATGTACAAAAGCTTCTCTGACAGCAGCGGAAAGTCCGTTATCCATTGTGAAACGTTCCCGGCTCCAATCGCAAGAGGCTCCCAATCGACGGATCTGCTCTACAATCCTCCCGCCATGCTCTTCCTTCCATTCCCAGGTCTCCTCCAGGAATCGGTTGCGGCCGATCTCCTCCCGGCTTGTCCCTTCTTCCTTAAGCTTCATTTCTACCTGGAGCTGAGTGGCAATACCTGCATGATCTGTCCCTGGGACCCAGAGAGTAGGTACACCTTTCATGCGCTGGTGGCGGATCATAAGATCCTCCAAAGTAACAAATATGACATGTCCGAGGTGCAGCACTCCAGTCACGTTGGGAGGAGGGATGCTGATCACGTAGGGTTTCTCTGTTGGATCATGTCCAGGCAGATTGGGATCATTCCTGGGTTTAAAATATCCGTTATCTTCCCAGAATTTATAAAGCCTGGATTCCACTGATTTGAACTCATACCTTTTTGATAACATTGGTTTCTCCGACATACTATTGGCAACTTTGAAAGAACAGTCCTCTGCCAAAGGCAGATTGAATGATCCTTAAATAAAAAAACCTTCCATCCATGAGGACGAAAAGGTTTTAAGGTCTTTCCGCGGTACCACCTCTGTTTGTGTGCAGTTCAAGGCACACACGCTCGGTTCCTGTTCCTGAGATCAGGAGTTTGCTGTATCGGGCAAACCCGTGTCGTTCTACTTTTTGAGGAATCCAAATTTCTTCGACAAGCCAACTGGGGGACATTCCAGGGAAATTGCTGAGGGGGCTTTCAGCCGGTGACCTCCCGTCTCTACCAGCGTGGTCTCCTGTACTCTTCCCAGTTCTAGGCCGGTTATTAATTTTCAGCATTATACACGGAGAACTATCCTGCGTCAACAATCTGGGTAAGAAGTTTTATTTTCCCATTTTGTCATTTTCCATTGGGGAAGAGGTATGAGGGGTGGATCAGTAACCTTAAAATTTCTTGACTAATACAGGTCATTTATGCTATTCTTTGGGTTATCTTCAGGCGGGAAGTAAGAGATTTTTAGCAACAGGACCATCAGGAGGGTTCAAAAAATCAATGATCCATCGGGAACGGGTGGCAGATGATGTTTACACCTTTCAGAGTGATATCTACGCTCAAGTGAATGCAGGTGCGGTAATCGGCCAGGACTGGGCAGTCGTTATTGATACGTTGGCCTTTCCAGACGAGACTTTGGCGGTTAGGGAGTTCATCGAGGAAGAACTCAAACGAAAAGTTCGCTATGTGATCAATACTCACTATCACGCCGATCATAGTTGGGGGAATTGTTTCTTTCCTGGAGCCTATGTTTTAAGTCATGCCCTATGCCGCGGGTTATTGGAAAAGTACGGAAAGAAATCCCTAGAAGCGGTGGGAGAGATGGATAACACTTTCCAGAAGACTCAGATTGTACTTCCACATATCACCTTGGACGAAGGCGCGCTGGAGCTGATCATTGGCGAAAAAACTCTGCGGTTCATAGAACTTCCAGGCCACAGCCCGGACGGAATTGGAGTTTATGTAGTGGAGGATGAAGTTCTATTCGCTGGAGATGTTTGGATGCCTATTCCTCATATCGTAGATGGTGATAGCGAGGTGATGCGTGAATCCCTTAAAAAGATCAAGACTTTAACCTTGGAAAATGTGGTTCAGGGACATGGAGAAGTCATACTAAGGGGAGAGGTAAATTCCAGTATTTCAGACCGGATCGAATATCTGGATCGGATCGATCAGGTTATCCTGGAAGCGGTTCACGATGAATATCCTGGTGAGTATTTGAGGGAGAAGACCATCGAGATTTGTGGTAAAAGCCGCATTCTGCTGGGTGGGGCAGCTGAGGAGATCCATCAACAGAACCTGAGGCACCTTTATGAAAAAGTCCACGGAGAAAGACCCCGCGATTTTAATGCCTGAGAGAAGGCATTCGCCAGATCCAAGAGCTCCGGAGTAGTTCCTGCCGGAGCTTTTTTGTGCTAGTCACCGGAACGTTTTTTGGCCCGGAATCCTACCAGCCGTTCCGTTCCAGCAAGGAGCCTTTTGATATTGGGTCGTAATGCCCACAGGATAAGAATTTCAAAAAGTAGGCCGGAAAAGATGTACTCCCAGGGTTGGTTATCTGCAAGAAAGCGGACCAGGTAGATCATGCTTCCTATTAGCGGCAAACTCATTGTAGCCAGGGATGCGTACCCGATCACCATTACCATCAAATATCCTGCTGGAACGAGGATAAAAACACTTGGCCACCATAATCCTACTAAAGCCCCCACGGCAGGCGTTCCTCCAGCTCCTCCACCGATTTTCCATTTGCCTGAGCTGTCTTTCTGGATCAGGAAGATCGAATAATTATGCCCAATGACCGTAAACAACCCGGTAATAACATGCAGCCAAAACCCATCTGGTGAGAGGTATCTTGCCAACCCGACCATACTGGCACTTTTTAATATATCTAGCATTGAGGTAGCAAACCCTACCGAGAATCCTGCCGCACGCATCGCATTTGTTCCCCCGGTACGGCCGCTTTCGATCTCCCTCAGATCTTTCCCTGTAAATATTCTCACTAATACTAAACCAAAAGGTATAGACCCAGCCAGGTATGCCAATATCGATAATCCGATAACATTAAAAAGTGACATGCTTCAGCTCTCCAAATCTGCTTGAGTGGTGACATATTTATTAACACGCAATGGGTTATCGGGAAACGATTTAGAGGATAAAGGCCAATCCCCAGGACAGGATCAGGATCAAAATGGGACCGATCAAGTTTTTGGTTTGTAGACTCTGGGTATTATCAGGGAGCGCATCTTGGATCTCTACCAACCCATACAAGGAACCGGTGAGTGCTAAACCAAAACCTACCGACCCAACAGGCCAGTAATGTAGGCCAGCTGCGATTTGGCCGATGACTAGAAAAGAAACTGACCCATGGACGAGGGCCCAATTACCAGGTTGGCGAAGGTCAAGGATCCTCAGGTAAACTAACAAGGCGCCGAAGCTAATAATGGGCACCCTGTAGAATAGACGGGTTTCAGTAGAATGCAGGGATATTGCCAGTATCAAGAATAGGACAATGGATAACCCAGTTATACTCACCTCAGCCGGGATAAAAAACCGACTTGAACTATCCATCACTATATATTCAGCTGTTAATACCAGGATAAGTATCAAACCACTGCCCAGCGCCGCCAACCACCAGGTTCTTCCATAAGAAAGCATATTGATCGCTCCCATCAGAACCAGCGCGGTGAAGGAGGGGAGCAGCCAGTGAATGACTGTTGAAAGGGCAGGTTCTTTTTCAATCTTTGTTGATGGGTGACCTTGAAGAAGCCAGGCTGTCCCTGATGCGGTAAGTCCTGCAACCAGCCAGGCGACCAGAGTTGTAAAATTGACCCGAATGGGAAAGAGAATTCCTAAGAGAGACAGGTCAAAGTCAAGGGGAGGTATGGAAACGAAGTGTGTCAGGGTATAAGCGACCAGAATTGTCGAAACCAATAAACTGAGATGGTTTAAGTCTGGCAAGGGATTGGGCCGTTGTTCCATAGGTCCATTCTACCGTGAAGTAAATAAATATGCTTAGGGGATGCTTTATTTGATGTGCTAAACTATTATAGAGGGGATTGTCGGATCTAAAAAGACCAGTGATTTTATGTGTTCCGATACCAAGAAGATTGGTCAGTGGGGTGAAGGTATTGCAGCTGAGTACCTGGAGGAAGAGGGATATTCTGTCCTGACCCGTAACTACCATGCCCCACTGGGTGAGATCGATATTGTAGCAGTCACCTGGGATGCCGGAACACCCTGTCTGGTATTTGTAGAGGTCAAAACCAGGACCAGTCAGAAGCATGGATTTCCAGAAGAAGCGGTCAATAACAAGAAATGGGATCGGTTAGAAGCTGCGATCCAATACTACTTCGAATCTCATCCTGATCTTTTTTATGAATGGCGCGTGGATGTGATCTCAGTTTTGGGGCACCCGGCTTGTGAGAACCCTCAAATTCAGCATTTTGAAACCGTTATGATACCTGATGAAAGAGAATAAAAAACCGCTGATTATCATCCTCGGTCCAACTGGGGTTGGGAAAACCGATATAGCCCTTAAGGTTGCCAGTCGATTCCAGGGTGAAATCGTTTCTGCAGACTCCAGATTATTCTATAGGGGGATGGATATTGGCACAGCTAAACCCACTGCTGAGGAGCGGAGTTATGTGCCACATCATTTAATTGATGTGGCACATCCAGATCAGGATTGGAGCCTGGCTGTTTATTTGCCCCGGGCGCTTGAGGCGATTCAGGACATTCTGGATAGGAATAAAGTGCCCTTTCTGGTTGGGGGTACGGGTCAGTATATACAGGCAGTGATCCAGGGCTGGAATCTTCCAGAGGTCAAACCAGACCCTGGGTTAAGGTCTTTGCTAGAGGATTGGTCCGCTGAGATTGGCAGTGAAGGTATGAGGAGAAGGCTTGCGGTCTTAGATCCTGAAGCTGCTGAGGGAATTGATGGTCCCAATCTTCGGCGCATGATCCGGGCAATGGAGGTGATCCTGACATCGGGAAGGCCTTTCTCCGCCCAAAAAACCAAGATTGGATCACCTTTCGATGTTTATCAAGTTGGATTGATCCGCCCACGGGAAGAGCTCTATCAGCGGATCGACCTGCGAATTGAAAAAATGCTTCAAGAGGGTTTGGTTCGAGAAGTACGTGATTTGCTGGATGCTGGATATAGCCCTTCTCTGTCATCACTTTCTGCAATTGGATATAAACAGATCATCAGTCATCTGCTTGAGGGAGTATCCCTTGAAGAAGCCGTACGCCAGATCCGGAGTAAAACGAGGAAATATGTCCGCCAACAGGCAAACTGGTTCAGAGAAGATGATCCAGCTATTCATTGGTTTAACGCATCGAACCTTCCAGAGGAGGAAATTGTCCTCCAAATTCAACACTTCCTGTCATAATTTTGTTATACTGAAGATAGCCGCCGAAGTGATAACATAAAATAAGGAGGAGACGAATGGAGCACCGACCCTGGCATGACAATTATGATGAGGGGATACCACCAACATTGTCATACCCTGACGTTCCTATTTTTCATTTCATGGAACAAGCAGCCAAGAAGTACCCCGATAAACCATGTACTATTTTTAAGGGCGCCGAGATAAGCTACAGGGAAATGAGCAAGATCACGGATGAATTGGCTCAAGCCCTGGTTGATCTGGGTGTCAAAAAAGGGGACCGTGTCGGACTCCTGATCCTGAATACACCTCAATTTGTGATGGCATATTTTGCCGTGCTGAAAGCAGGTGGAATTGTAGTGGCAACCAACCCTCAATATACGGGCCGGGAGATCGTTCACCAGGCTAATGATTCTGGAATGAAATTGATGATCTTGATGAGTAATTATTATGAACTGGTCAAGAGCGTCCAGGCACAAACCGGTATTGAACAAATCATTTGCACGAATCTCAAAGAGACCCTTCCTCCCCTTCTGGGCTTGTTGTTCACACTTGCAAAAGAGAAAAAAAGCGGTTTTCGGGTGACGTTACGGGATAATGATATCTGGTTGCCAGATTTGCTCAAGCAATATGCCGGCCAGGGTCCTCCAGATGTGGAGGTCGGTCCCGAGGACACTGCTATTTTCCAGTACAGTGGTGGGACCACAGGTATCCCGAAAGCAGCCATAGGATTGCACCGCAACCTGGTAGCCAATACCATTCAGATGCTTACCTGGATCAGAGCTGGGGTTGAAGGAGAAGAGGTTGTAATGATGGCTATCCCACTCTACCATGTTTACGGCATGGTGGCTGGTATGAACTACGGAATGGGAATTGGCGGAAGCCTGGTGATGGTTCCTGATCCTCGCGACCTAAAAGACCTGTTGAGTAATATGCAGAAATACAAAACCACCATCTTCCCAGCTGTGCCTGCGCTTTATAACGGCATCAATAACAACGCAGATGTTAAGGCCGGGAAGTATGATCTCAGCGCTATCAAAGCCTGCATATCCGGCTCAGCTCCCCTGCTCAGAGAGACCAAAGAAACCTTTGAAAGGCTGACAGGAGGTATGGTCTTTGAGGGATATGGCCTCTCCGAGACACCTACGGCCACGCACTGCAATCCCAATTATGGGGAAAACCGGACTGGCTCGATCGGACTTCCCTTCCCAGATGTGGATGCCCGGATCATTGATCTGGATGATGAGGTTACCGAACTTCCTCCTGGAGAGATCGGAGAGCTGATCATCAAAGCCCCCCAGGTATTTAAGGGTTATCACAATATGCCTACAGAGACTCGCAACACCCTTCGAGATGGTTGGCTGTATACAGGGGATATCGCCCGGATGGATGAAGATGGTTACTTCTATATCGTCGACCGGAAGAAAGAGCTCATTAAACCTGGTGGATTCCAGGTGTGGCCCCGTGAAGTAGAAGAGGTTCTCCAGGATCATCCTGCAATTCAGGACGTTGGAGTAGCAGGCGTGCCAGATCCAAAACGAGGAGAGACAGTCAAAGCCTGGTTGGTTCTGAATGAAGGATATACACTTACGATAGATGAATTAAAAGAATGGTGCTTGGATAAATTGGCAAAATATAAAATCCCCACTGAGATCGAAATCCGGGATGAACTGCCTAAGACCCATGTAGGCAAACTACTGCGCAGGGAGCTGGTCAGGGAACACAAGGAAAAACAATAGTTTAGGGAAGATTATCAAGGTTCACAAAAATCAGAGCCAGAAACCGATTAGATGTTTCTGGCTCTTTTTTTTGCGATCCGGTTCAAGAACTGCCTGGCTTTATCAATCTGAATGAATTGACCCTCTGCTTCCCGGAATTCCCGCGTGTGAACAATTCGGTTTTGATTGGCTTGTTTTGCGCCAATGATCTTGTGAAGCAGTTCGTGGTAGACCACATAATCTACGACTGTTTCTGGGACGCGCGCCTGATCAAGGGAACGACTGACCATCACTGTGTCTGTGTCCCATTGGTAATGTCCAAATTTGCGATAGGTCTGCATCCGGTTCCAGACCAGACGTGGCTGAGCTATTTTCCCCTGAAAATAAGTTTGATTAACTCGGAGGAAACTCTCCTCAAGGTTGTGGATTTTTCCCGCAGCGAAACTTCCCTGGGGGATTCCCAGGTATTCCAGTTCTTTCCGTACTTGTCGGTATTCCTTGGAAAATGCATAGTCCCGGAGCAGGGTCCGGTCATTTTTCCCAGATGGATCCAGGGCGATCCCAACCAGGGCCTGGAGGATCCGATCCGGGGCTCTGAGAAAACTTTCCTGAGCAGTTATTATTACCTGCCCTCCCTGCTGATGAAGCTTATAAAGAGATCCAATATGATAGAGAGAAAAGGATATTTTTAGGCCAGGTTTTCTCCTCGTATTGCGGAGAATAAGGTTAAAGCGCTGCAAGACATCCAGGTGCGATAACAGATTGTCCGGATCGGATAGGTACTTGAGCCACTGATATGCCCGGCGGGAACGAATAGCCAAATCTGCCCCTGTCAGGTTCCTGGCAGTTAAGCTCCGTTCTATCCCCACCACAATAGCCATGAGCTGCCGGAGAGTACTATCTTGAAGGCCTTTAAAAGAGGTTGAGCTGCGGCTTGCTTTTTTTATCCCCTCCAGCGACAACAGATTTTGGACCTCAGTAACCTTGGTGATGATCCCGCTTAATGTATGAGTACTCATAAGTTATTGAACTGACCCTGAAGCTCTTATTCTATTTGCACATTTTGGATCATTCTGCATAAGGAAATTGGATCAAGGAGCAAAATCACCCAGTTTGTCTTTGACAAGGAGGCTATGATGTCATAAAATCGTGTAGTCTGGTAATAGGACAATCTAACCAGATAACAAGTATAGTACAAAACCTGAAAATTCATCGGGCTGGACCCGTAAAGCAATCAAATTTAGGAAGGTTTAATCGATGAAAGAATATTCAACTCAAAATATCCGCAACTTAGCCCTGGCGTCCCATAGTGGATCCGGGAAAACCATGCTGGCAGAAGCGCTGCTCTTTTATACGGGTGGAATAAACCGCTTGGGAGATATTAACGCCGGGACGACAGTATCTGATTTCCAGGATGAAGAAAAGCGCCGGGGAATATCCATTTCCACCTCAGTTGTGCCCCTTGAGTATAAGAATATCAAGATCAATTTACTCGATACTCCCGGCTACACGGATTTTGTCGGTGAGGTCATCTCTGCCATGCGGGTAGTAGATGGCGTTATCATTCCAGTCGACGCCGTTGCTGGAGCAGAAGTTGGAACTGAACTGGCTTGGTCTTATGCAGATCAATTTGAGCTACCAAGATTTGTGGTTATCAATATGATGGATCGCGATAATGCAAATTTCCAGAAGGCGCTTGAATCGATCCGTAGTATGACTTCTATGCGCCTGCTTCCACTTCAGCTACCCTGGGGAGAGAAGGCGGATTTCGGCGGAGTGATTGATGTCCTTGAGAATAAAGCATTTAAAGGAGATGGGAAGACAGCAGATGATGTTCCTGCTGAATTCCTGGACCAGGTTGAAGAACTCAGGATGGAGATCATAGAAGCTGCTGCCGAAGGCAATGATGAACTGCTTATGAAGTACCTGGATGGTGAAACCCTTTCCCAGGATGAGATCTTCGCCGGCTTGCATAGTGCAGTCCTGTCCCGGACTTTTGCGCCTGTTCTGGTTGCATCTGGAACAGCAGAGATCGGTCTGGACCCACTGCTGAACTCAATAGTGAAACTGATGCCTTCTCCGGATCAAATGCCTGTGGCGGTTGCTGAAGGAGCCAAAGGCGAAGAAGAACTCCCTGCCACCGATAGTGGACCTTTTGCAGCTTATGTCTGGAAAACCACAGCCGATCCTTATGTCGGGAAAATCACCTATTTCAGGGTTTATTCTGGCTCTATAAGTTCTGATAGCAAGGTTTGGAACCACCAGGTAGGCGAAGAAGAACGTTTTGGCAATATCAATGTAATGCGCGGAAAGAACCAGCTGGATGTGAAGAATGTTCATGCCGGTGATATTGTGGCAGTTCCCAAACTAAACGTAACTTCAACTGGCCATACCTTGGGAGATGAAGGCCGTCCTCTCAAGCTGCCTGTCCCGTTTTATCCTGCCGCTCTCTATAGAGTAGCAGTGATCCCAGCTACCCAGGGAGATTCTGCCAAGCTCAGCCCTACCTTGACCCGCTTATGTGAAGAAGACATGACCCTGTCATGGAAGCAAGATACCACAACAAAAGAAACTATTCTTGAGGGTATGGGTGGTCAGCACATCGATGTTGCGATCAGGAAGGCAAAGGATATATTCCAAACAGAATTGAATATCCAGATTCCAAAGGTACCTTACCAGGAGACAATCAGCAGATCGGGAACTTCCCAGTACAGGCATAAAAAACAATCTGGTGGTTCAGGACAATTCGCTGAAGTCCACATGCGGCTGGACCCGCTGCCTGAGGAGCGATTCGAGTTTGTTAATGAAGTATTCGGCGGCGCGATTTCAAAGAATTATATGCCCGCGATCGAAAAGGGCGTAAAAACCGTCATGGAAGAGGGTGTTCTGGCTGGATATCCGGTAGTGAACGTAAAAGTAGCTGTAATTGACGGAAAAGAGCATCCGGTAGACTCAAAACCAGTAGCGTTTGAGATTTGCGCTCGCCAGGTTTTCAAGAAAGCTTTCAAAGAAGCAGGTGGTGTTCTGCTTGAACCGATCATGAAAGCCAAAGTGACCGTTCCGGAAGAAAATATGGGCGATATCCTGGGTGATTTCAATACCCGCCGCGCCCGTGTCCAGGGAATGGATACTATAGGAGGTCGTTCAGTCGTTTCCGCTCAGGTTCCGCAGGCTGAAATGCAGCGGTATACCACTGACTTGCGGTCCATGACCGGTGGTAGAGGGATATTTGAAATGGAGTTTTCCCACTATCAGCAGCTGCCAGGCCATTTAGCTGACGAGGTGATAGCAGCTAACACAAAGGAAGAAGAGTAAAAGACAAGATTCCTTAAATAATTGGACCGGGTCCTTGAAAGCGACCCGGTCCTTCTCTTTTAAGAGAGCTTCAGCCAGGTAAAAAGCTTGGGAGCCCCGAATGAGATCCACCAACCGATCAAGAAATACCGGAAGAATCGAAGGGAATAGGAGATCAGGTCAACATCGTCCGGGAAGATCGAACCCAATCCCAGGTACAAGGCCAGCACACCAATCAGGCCGACCAGGTAGCGCAGAATCCGCTTCCAAATCGATCCCTGGGCGCTGAATCCCCCCGTGCGGTTTAAGAGGATCACGCCCAATCCCAACCCAAGGAATGCTCCGGATGTAGTTAATAGTCCTTCATAATTATATGGGTTTATAACCTCACCGGCACCTTCGATCCAGGCCTGCGGTACCACAGGAGGATTGAATGGGGGGACGAGCAGCAGGGCCGGGATAATAAGAAGACTGGTCCCTACGAGGAGAGCCAGGATCTGGACTGGGATCGATTTGCCTTTGAACCAGGCAGCGACAGGTTTTTCAAGTTTAAGATAGAGCCATAACAGAACCGCTCCGACCAACCAGCCTGCCAGCACATCGTGCGTGAAATGCACGCCGAGGGTGATCCGGGAAAGCCCTATGAGGAGGATGACCAGGAGCACGATCCCTCGGAACCATTTCTTCTGTGTGGATGTCCCTAACAAACCCCAGATGCTGGCAGCATTCTGGGCGTGGCCGGAGGGAAAGCCAAAACCTGTGCCTTCCGCCAGGCCGGACACTTGGGGAGAGACCCAGAATGGGCGGGGCCACTGGAAAGCGAATTTCAGGATGCTGTTCAATCCGCCGCTTACCAGCAGCAAGATCCCTGTTCGGATGCCCAGTGTCGCATCAATGGACCAGAACAGGGCGGGCATGATGATCAGATAGAATTCAGTATTCCCCAAAAATGTGATCGCCTTGAATATCGAGACCAACCAGTCGGGAGCGCTTTGAAACCAGATTGAGATGGGTAGAAAAATTTGGGTTAGGGTTTCCACGGCATTTTCCTCCTCATGAGTGTGAATACTAGAACCGGAATGATGAGTATGATGGATACGCTAAAGATCGAGTCTGGCCTGGATGTATATAATGCGCCTGCCAGCGGCGGTGCGACAACCATTGCCAGCCCCGATACTGTTTCCAGGAACCCGTACGCCAAGCCCAGATTTGCTGGGCTGACCATCTTTCCAATCTGAGCGCTTAAAAGGGAGCGAGTTGCCCTGAAACCACCCAGTAGGAAGTATCCAGTTACCAGGAAAGGAAGCCTGGAAAATTTCCAAACCAGGACAGCAAATGTTCCCACGAATACCTGGCCCAAGACCAGGCCGGTTTGAGTTGAAAGTTGACCGAATATCAGATTGAGCACTACATTGCCAAAGTTGGTCACTGCACCTAAGATCCCTATTGTCTGCAGAGAAATGCCCAATTGATTTTGCAGGTAATTGGGGGCCAGGGGCTGGGGTAAGAATAGAGCTAGATAGATAAGGAAAATATACGGAAGATATCTGAGAAAGGCCTGGTTCTTCAGCAAATCTCTGATGGAGTTAGCTCGGTTCTCCTCTCTGGTTTGGGGCTTGATGAAAAGGATGATTATGGCTGAAAGGATAAAAATAAAAAAAGCAAAGAAGTAAATAGACCTAAGGCCATAACGGCCAGCAAGCAACCCACCGATCAGCGGCCCCGCGATACCTCCAAGATAAAAACCAGCTGTAGTCGTGGTCAGGGCTTGCTCCACCGTCAGGTTGTGACGGGCGGCTATCACATAGCTGTTGAGTGGTGCGATGACAAAGAGGGTCAGGGAATACAGGATCATGCCAATGGAGAAAGGGACCAGCGTCCGGGATAAGGCCATCAAACCAACGGTAACGATGCCCATCCCCCAGGCTGCCCACATCAGCTGCCTGCGTCCGATCCGGTCTGCCAGGTATCCTGCCGGGATATGCACGATGGTCATTGCCAATCCCACTCCTCCGAGAATGCCTCCGATCAACAGCGGAGAGGCACCCAGCTCCTCTAAGTAGAGGGGCTGAAAATACATAAAAGCGCCTTCGCCGATACCCCAGGTGGTCAAGCTGAGCACGACTAAAAGGAAATCCCTTTTCATAGACGGGATTCCAAGACGTCCTGGATGAATTGATGGATCGCATTGAAGACCCGTTCTTTATCCAGATCCCGGGTTACTACATGGCCGCTGTTCTCAAGTGCCAGTTTCCTGATTTTATTTTCGGGAGTACCCAAGGACTTGGCGATCTTATCCATATTGTGGAAAGGCACACCGATATCTTTCTGGGCGTGGGCCAGAAGGGCAGGGGCAGTGATCGCTGGAAGGGCTTCCCGGGTGGATTTCAGCAAATGGGTAAGTTGGACCAGCGCTTTTGTGGGGTACATATCATAAGAAAAGTGGTCCTCGTTTGCATGAGGATCCTGCCAATCAGACTCTCCTTTGGAAGCATAAGGGATGAACCTGGAATAAAGGGGGAGGATCTTCAAACGCGGATCCGGTTCTATCTGATAGGGTGCTGATAAACTGACCACACCATGAACTGGTAGGAAAGAAGCATGGTAGAGGGCCAACACAGCGCCCATCGATAATCCTATAATGAATACGCGGCTTGTATTGGGGCTGAGCAAGTGCCAGCCATCCAGAACGGAATTTGACCAATCTTCCCAGGTGACCCTATTCATATCTTCGATCTTTGTCCCGTGACCAACCAGGCGAACCCCAAGAACTGTATAGCCTTTGTCTGCCAGGAATTCACCTAATGGCCGCATCTCAGTCGGAGCGCCCGTAAAACCATGGATCAATAAACAACCTGTATCGCTGCCAGGAAAGTAAAAGGGTTCGGTGGTTTTTACTAACATGAATTAATGTCCTTTCTGTGACCGGTTGGCTCAATCATTGAGATCTAATGGAACCCATCTTCAAGGATTAATTGAATAAGCTCTCTGGGTTGACCAGTCAATGAGCGGCAGCCATCATCAGTTACCAGGATGTCATCCTCAATCCTAACGCCGCCCCGATTGGGCAGGTAGATGCCGGGTTCAATAGTAAAGGTCATCCCTGGTAGAAGTTCAGTGTTGTCATAAGTACTGATATAAGGTTCTTCATGAGCTTCCCGGCCCAAACCATGTCCGGTTCGGTGGATAAAGAATTCGCCATAGCCGGCATCAGCGATCACTTGTCGGGCAGCCTTATCGACCTCACTGGCCAGCACACCGGGCTTTACAGCAGCCCGGCCAGCTGCGTTGGCTTCCCTGACGAATTGAGCGACTTTTTCAAGTTCAGGCTGGATATCACCTACTTCAAATACACGGGTGATATCAGAACAGTATCCCTCAAATGAGGCACCCCAGTCAATTAAGACCAGGTCACCTTCCTGAAGGACCCGGTCGCTTGGGACCGCATGGGGGTTGGCAGTATTTTCACCGAACGAGACAATCGGAAAAAAGGGAAGTTCAGGGTCTGACCCGTCCTGGAGCAAACGGCCTACCAATCTGGACGCGACCTCTTTTTCTGTCACACCTGGCTTGATAGAAGACAGGATGGCTGCCAGGCCACACTCCGCGATCCTGGCAGCTTCACTCATCCGGTAGATTTCGGCATCGTCCTTGATCATGCGCATCTGTGAGATGAGGTCCTGGGCGCTGATCACCTCCAATTCGGGAGCTGCTGCTTGAATATAGTCAAGTTCATGCATTCGCAGCCTAAGTGGTAGGACACCCAGGCACCCGTGAGATAAACCGGCTTCTGCGAAAGCGGCCTGAAATACATCCGGCCAGGTTGATTTGTCCTCATTATATAAAAAAGGCCGAACTTGATAGGGTAATTTATCAATTTTCCTCTCTTCCAACTCAGGGAGAATCAATACTGGAGAGCCTAGTTGGGGAAAGATCATCAACACAGGGCGTTCCATTAGATGGAAACCAAGACCTGAGAAATAGGATAGATCTGGTCCAGGATTCAAGGCTATGCCTTGAAGTTGATGTTGGCCGATCAGTTCCTGCAGATGCCCGATTCTAGATTGGATTGGATCAGTCATGGCTTCTCCCTGTGCGATATGACAAATTACTTGGGTAGGTGGATACGATACAGGTATCATAACCCATTTTATTGACCTTTTTTGAGGTAGATGGATCTATCTAGAAGCAGGAAATGTTACGTAGGAGGCTTAAACGAAATACCCCCTTCTCTAGGGAGAAGGGGGTCCTTGGCGATAATTAAAATATGAGGGATGAAAAACAAAAAATGATGGTCAGTCAGTGTTTTCAAGGGGTGAAAATACCAGCTCTTCATTACCCTCAAGTTGAAGGTGAAGTCTTCCCCCTTCGATCTTGTAGCTGACAGTGGTGGACAGCATGGCCATGATGGTGCTCTCCTGCTCCATAATACCTTCCGGATCCATACAGGCCATCTCAGTCCAACCTAATCCTTCAATGGTGATTAGGTCGCCCTTGATCTTGTAGGATCCGAAATAATGGTTACAGCTGGCTGACCCATTAACTTCCCCGGCTTCAAAAGTAGCTGTCATGGCTGAATCGCCGATCAAGCTCTTGCCCCCAAAACTTTCCAGGGTCCAGGCGGTACCGTTCAGGTCAGTTTCTGACTCACCTGATATGATCCCACAGCCACTGAGAGTCAGTAATGCGATTATTGTTCCGGTAATGATGAATGATCTTTTCATAGTTAACTCCATTTCTTTGATATGCGTATGACGGAAATTCTCATCTAAAAGTTCCGGGCAGTTAGATAGATCCTATATCATAATACTCCTATGCAAGTAATATCGTTATAATTAATGGCAGTCTATTCTAGTAACTTGGAGAGAATGTCTCATGAAATCTAGCTGGAAATGGATTGGGGCTATTATTGGAATACTGTTTATCCTGTTAGGGGGAGTGTATCTTATTTTTAACGTTGAAAAGATGGATCTGGATCTGGAATCCAAAGAACAAGCATCAGGGGAGTTTATCCTTCTCGATTCGGGCGAGGTGCATTATCGTTTGGAGGGAGGGGAAAGTGCTCCCCTGGTTGTTCTTGTGCACGGATTTTCAGTGCCCTCGTACGTCTGGGATCCCACCCAAACAGCCCTGGTAGACGCGGGATATCGGGTATTGACCTACGATCTCTTTGGTAGAGGGTTTTCAGAACGGGTGGATAAAGAATATGATCTTGATTTGTTTGTTGATCAACTTGGAGATCTGCTCCTTTCCCTTGAAATTGACGAACCAGTTGTAGTGGGCGGATTATCTATGGGTGGGCCAATTGCAGCCCGGTTCGCTCATCTGCACCCCGAGAAGGTTTGCGGTGTCTTGTTAATATCCCCTGAAGTATTCCAGCCAACGCCGGGAGATATCTTTCCCCTTAATTTGCCCCTGGTCGGAGAATACTTGATGGGAGCGATCATGGAACCCTTTGTATTGCCCAAGATGCAGGTTTCCGATTTTGTTCAACCCGAACGATTCCCTGATTGGGAAACCTGGTACAAAGTCCAGCTCCAGTATAATGGTACAGGAAAGGCTCTGCTTTCAACCATACGAAACCTGACTGAACATGATCCAGAGGATGAATACCGCAAGCTTGAGGAGGCAGGAATTCCGGTGTTATTAATCTGGGGTGAGGATGATCAAACTATTGGTTTCGATCAGATTGAAGCCCTGAAGCAAATAGTCCCGGAAATCCAGATTGAGACGATTCCAGGAACAGGCCACCTTCCGCATTATGAGCTACCGGGGGTCGTTAATCCCCTGATCATAGGATTCCTGGAAACACACTGAAAAACCGATTGGGTCGCGATTGACATTCCCGATTGATCTGCCTTAACACTTCCTTCATATTCTCTTAACAAGTATTTTAACTATTGGGTTTATCCTGTTGATATTATTGGTGAACAAGGAGAAACTGATGAAGAAAGTTTTATGGGTTATCGCAGGTGCTGGTTTATTTCTGGCTTCTTGTGCTGCTTCACCCAATGACAGCGCAACCATCCAAGAGGTTGATCCAAACAAGGAATACCAGAATGAAATACAGGATGAAAGTATTTCTCAATTTGAAGAAGATGCAGGAATTGAGTTGGAAGGAGAGGTCACCCTCTTGGAGGAGATTGATAAATCCGGGATCATATTCATGCGAGAAGAGGAGAAGCTGGCCAGAGATGTGTACTTGCGGCTTGCTGATCTTTGGGGTATGAATATTTTCTCTAACATTGCATCCAGTGAGGATACCCATATGGAGGCGGTGTTGTCTCTCATTGATATGGCGGGTCTCGAAGATCCAGCTAAGGGATTGGCAACTGGTGAATTCCATAACCAGGACCTGCAATCTCTCTACAATGCCCTGATTATCCAGGGAGGGCAAAGCCTGGCGGAGGCCCTGCTGGTTGGGGCAGCCGTAGAGGAGATCGATATCCTGGATATCCAAAAGTTCCTGGCTAAAACCGAAGATGTTCATGTCGGCGAGGTATACCAGAATTTACTCAATGGCTCGATCAACCATTTGAACTCCTTTGTAAGGACCTATGAGCGCCTGACAGATGAGGAATATCAACCTCAATATCTGTCTGAGGCTGCTTTCCAGGAGATGCTGACCGCTTCTGCCCAGGGCAGCGGTCAGGGAAAGAGGGGAGTCTACCAACCCCGCGGACAAAGGCAAACTCAATGAGATGAAATTGACCCCTGGCTATTGACAGTCTATCTTTCAATATGCAATAGCCAGGGTTGGAAGTTCCCCCTCATCTCGCAAACGTTCCCTCTCTTGGATTCCAGCTTTTGCTTGACATCCATCTGGCACTCAACTACAATGTTGTCGCATCCAAAAGGGCCTGTAGCGCAGTTGGGAGCGCGCATCAATCGCACTGATGAGGTCGCGGGTTCGAATCCCGCCAGGTCCACTCTGGTTGACGTAGTCAGCTGAACCGAGTAAAATATTCCCTTATAGCCCTTTGGGCCCATGGCGCAGCTGGGAGCGCGTCTCAATGGCATTGAGAAGGTCGTGGGTTCGAATCCCACTGGGTCCACTACAATGCACTTCCCCAGAGAGGTGCTATAGATCAAATAACTGGGAGTAGTAGGTTATCTGCCAGAGAGGTGAAATCACCGGCTGAGAATTTCACCAACGGCGCCCGCAGAACGCCAGGAAACCGAACTCGCCCGGCACAGGAAGCTGTGAATCTGCTCCGGAAATCAAGTAAGGAGCAGCGGATCCTCCCGATAGAGAGGCCCCAAGAGGTGGTGCACTAGCTCCACAAACAGGGTGGTACCGCGGAGGAATCCTTCGTCCCTGAATGGCGAAGGTTTTTTGTTTAATGGTAATGATCGACCTATCAAACGGAGCATTTTTGCAGAGGGAGTTTTAACTATGGGAAAAGAATATAAACCACAGGAGATTGAGCCCAAATGGCAGCGTAAATGGGAAGCCGATGGCCTCTACCAGGCGGATATTGACCCATCCAGAGATAAATACTATGCGCTGACCATGCTTCCCTATCCCTCGGGAGATATGCATATTGGTCATTGGTATGCCATAACACCATCTGATGCCAGGGCTCGCTTCAAGCGCATGCAGGGTTTTAACGTGATGTTCCCGATGGGCTTTGATGCTTTTGGCCTGCCAGCAGAAAACGCGGCCATTTCCCGGGGCATTCATCCCAAGGAATGGACTTACCATAATATCGAACGGATGAGATCCCAGCTGCGCAGCATGGGAACGATCATTGACTGGCGCAGGGAAGCCGTTTCATCTGATCCGGAATATTATCGCTGGACCCAATGGTTCTTCATCCAGCTTTACCAGAATGGTCAGGCTTACCGGAAACAATCTCCGGTGGATTGGTGTCCACAGTGCAATACTACCCTGGCTCGGGAGCAGGTCCATGGTGAGGACCGCCATTGTGAACGTTGCGGCACCCAGGTCACCAAGAAAGACCTGGAGCAGTGGTTCTTCAAGACCACAGATTATGCAGACGAGTTGATCAACTATAGTCAGATGGATTGGCCGGACCGTGTTCAAACCCTGCAGACCAATTGGGTGGGCCGATCTGAAGGAGCTGATGTCCACTTCAAAACGGAGGGTGGGGATGACCTGACGGTTTTTACAACTCGGCCAGACACGCTTTGGGGGGCAACCTTTATGGTGCTGGCGCCTGAACATCCCCTGGTGGAAAAGGTGACCACAGAGGACTGCCGGGATGCAGTCCTTGCCTATCAAATATCCGCTCAATCCAAAACAGAGATCCAGCGAGCTGCAGTGGATAAGGATAAAACGGGTGTGTTCACTGGAGGTTATGCCATAAACCCGGTCAATGAAGCCAGGATTCCGATCTGGATCGCTGATTACGTGATGATGGGTTACGGGTATGGGGCGATCATGGCTGTACCTGCTCACGACGAACGAGATTTCGCCTTTGCGCGCCAGTTTGATTTGGAGATCATCCCGGTCATCCAGCCGAAAGGAGAAAGCTTTGATGGGTTGACCATGGCTGAAGCCTATATCGGCCCGGGTTTGATGATCAACAGCGACCAGTTTGATGGAACGGTTGTGACTGATGAAAAGGGCAGGAAGAACCCAGGATTGGCCAAGGTGATTGATTGGCTGGAATCGGAAAGCCTGGGAAAAGAAGCCATCAGCTACAAACTGAGGGATTGGTTGATCTCGCGCCAGCGTTATTGGGGTGCACCGATCCCTATGGTCCATTGTGCGGATTGCGGGTGGAATCCGGTTGCGGAGGAGCATTTGCCGGTATTACTGCCAGATGATGTTGAATGGCTGCCTACTGGGGAAAGTCCCCTGAAGCTGCACCCCACCTGGAAAGACACAACCTGCCCAGCCTGCGGAAAAGGTGCTGTCAGAGAGACTGATACGATGGACACTTTTATGTGTTCCTCCTGGTATCACCTGCGTTATCTCAGTCCGTGGTACAGCGATGGGCCATTTGATCCCAAAGAGTATAACTATTGGATGCCGGTTGATATTTATACCGGGGGGATCGAGCATGCCACCATGCACTTGATGTACACCCGCTATTTCCACAAGGCACTGCGGGATATGAACGTCACAGAGGGCCATGAACCTATGACCATGCTGCGTAATCAGGGCATGGTCCTGGGTGAGGACGGTGACAAAATGTCCAAGAGTCGCGGCAAGGTGGTCTCCCCTGATGATCTGGTCGTAGAATATGGCGCGGATACCGTACGGGGATACTTGATGTTCTTTGCGCGCTGGGACCTGGGAGGTCCCTGGAACAGTCAGGGTATAGGCGGTACTGAACGGTGGTTGCATAGGGCTTGGAAACTTGTTGTTGAACCTTCGCCGAAGGGTAAGATATCCACGGCCCGCATGCAAGACGTGTTGCGCGAGCTGCATACAGCCCTGGATAACATCACCCGTGATTATGAACAGGTCGAGTTCAATACCATCATCTCTACCTTGATGGAGCTCTTGAACAAACTGGTCGATGCTAAGCGGGAGGGATTAGGCCAGAGTCCAGAATGGAAGGGGATCATAGAGACCTACCTGTTGATGATGGCTCCGGCTGTCCCGCATATCGCGGAAGAGTTATGGACAGAAGTTCTGGGCAATCCTTATTCGATCCACAATCAGCGCTGGCCGGAGGCTGATCCGAAGCTGATGGCTGTGGAAGAGATCACCTTGATCGTTCAGGTCAACGGCAAGTTGAGGGACCGCATCACAGTGCCAGTAGACATCACTCAAGAGGAGGCTGAAAAAACTGCCTTGGCCAGCCCAGGTGCAGGGCCATATCTGGAAGGAAAACAGGTCCGGAAAGTTATTGTTGTGCCTGGACGGCTGGTGAATATCGTAGTCTAAGGTTATTTCTTGGGCTTAGAATGTATGCCGAAAATCGAATCTTGATCCAAAAACAGCTGCGGGTCAATCCCCTGCAGCTGTTTCGTATAGGCAATTTCGCCTTTCCCAGAGCCTGCCTTCAGGCCTGAATGGGTCGAGGAAGATTGGGGTATACTTAGAGCGGTAATTATCATCTTCGATTTTTCTTTCAAGGAGACAAGAATGGGGACCAAAAAAGAGATCGTGGTTACAGATAAAGCTCCCAAGGCATTAGGCCCGTATTCCGCTGCGGTGAGAGCCGGAAATTTCGTTTTCACAGCTGGCCAACTGGGCCTAGACCCGCAGAGTGGTGATTTCATTCCAGGGGGGATAGAAGATCAAACCCAGCAGGCATTACAAAACTTGGCCGCAGTTCTGGAAGCTGCTGGCTCCTCCCTCAAGAAAGTGGTAAAAACTACCGTTTTTTTGAAGGATATGGATGATTTTGCGGCTATGAATGGAGTCTATGGGAAGTTCTTCACAGAAGAATTTCCGGCCCGATCAGCTGTGCAGGCCGCGCGACTCCCCAAAGACGGCCTGGTGGAAATCGAAGCCGTAGCCCTCCTGGATTAGATCATAGGGTTTGGAAGTAAATGAGCGGTGAACTTATTCTGTTGGTAGACGACGAACCTAATATCATCGAGTTGGCCCAGATTTACCTGGAGAGAGAGGGTTTCCAGGTGATCTCTGCTCTGAATGGGGAAGAGGCTCTGGTTGCAGTTGAAGAACAACGACCTGCCTTGATGGTCCTGGACTTAATGCTGCCTGTGTTGGATGGCCTGGAAGTCTGCCGGAGATTAAGAGGAAAGAAGGATCCAATCTCGATTCTGATGTTAACTGCTCGGGATGAGGATATAGACAAGATCTTGGGTTTGGAACTGGGTGCGGATGATTATCTCACGAAACCTTTTAATCCCAGGGAATTAGTGGCCCGTGTGAAAGCCGTTCTGCGGCGTGGTGGTGATGGGGAACCTGCTCAGGATAATGGGCCCCTCCAGATTGCGGATCTCAGGATCGATCCCCTGCGCAGAGAGGTCCAGATCGGAGGCAAACCAGTAGAGATCCGCACCCAGGAATTTGATTTGTTATATACCCTGGCGCGCCACCGCGGCATTGTGCTCAGCCGGGATCAACTCCTCAATTTGGCCTGGGGTTACGATTATTTTGGAAATACGCGAACGGTGGATGTACATATTGGACATCTCCGGAAAAAAGTTGCAGACTCACAGGTACGCATTGAGACAGTAACCAAGATAGGTTATAAACTGGTATCGCTGGTTTGATCGGACCCAACCCCTCATGTTCACTTCATTACGCACACGCCTCTGGTTAACATATGCAGTCATTATCACCCTGATCCTCAGCATCCTGGGTGCGAGCATTTTCGTGTATATCATCCGCAATCCATTGATCGATCGCCAATCGTTGGCTCGGCTAGACGCAGCCAAAACTCTCATCCAGCGCCAACTGAATGATCGCTCCCTATTAGCGCGGGACCGCCAGGGAATTTTCGAACGGATCGGCGATTCTTTTGAGATTCGCCTGATCCTGTTTGATTCAACCCGCGAAATAGTCCTGGATTCCCAACCGGAAGAGACCCAGATCAGCTGGATGGAGACCGATCCAAAATTGGCCCAAAGAGGGCACATTCAGGATCTGGAAGGGAACACGTGGTTATATACTTCCTGGGTATTGGAAAACGGCGATATGCTCTTGTTAACTCTCCCTCGTCAAGGTGGGTTTCAGCTGCTCCGTTCGCCGCTCTTGCGGGAAACCCTCCGGGAGGATTTTCTGCCATCATTCTTACAGGCCGGTCTGGTGGCTTTTGTGCTGGCAGTGATCTTTGCCGCTTGGATGGGCAGCTGGATTACCAGCCCTTTGCAGGATATTGAAAAAGCTACCAGGACCCTTTCGGTGGGGGAATTCCAACAGATTCCAATAAAAGGTCCCCAAGAGGTTCGTGCCCTGGCGAATTCATATAATGAAATGGTGGATAAGGTCAAATCCTATCAGCAATCCCAACGCGATTTTGTAGCCAATGTATCTCATGAGCTCAAAACGCCCTTGACCTCCATCCAGGGATTTGCTGGAGCAATTCTGGACGGCACGGTTGCTGAAGGGCCTGCACTGCAGAAAGCGGCTGGTATCATCAAGATCGAAGCGGACCGTATGTATCGTCTGGTTGTAGATCTGCTCGACCTTGCCCGTTTTGATGCCGGTACTGTCGAACTTGACAGACAGGCATTAGACCTGGAAAGCTTGCTTAACCAGGTAGGCAGCCAGCTCATTCCCCAGGCTGTAGAAGCTCAAGTGCAGCTCACGCTGGATATTGATCCTCTTCCAACCTGTGTGGGGGACGAGGATCGCCTTTCCCAGGTTTTTACGAACCTGGTAGATAATGCCATCAAACATACGCCGGCAGGAGGATTTGTGCGTTTGTCTGCTAGGACCGAAAGTGGAATCGCCAGAATAGAAGTGATAGACAGCGGGGAAGGGATCCCGGATAAACATCTTTCTCGCATCTTTGAGCGCTTTTATAAAGTGGATGGTGCCCGAAAGGTGGGTTCTAAGCCTGGTACTGGATTGGGACTGGCAATCGCTCAGCAGATTGTCCAGGCGCATAGCGGAAGCATTATCGTGCGCAGTCAGGTAGGGGAAGGCACGGCGTTTGAGGTCAGCTTGCCCGTGGTGAGATCGGATGATCTTACAGTTGTTGAACGAGCCAATGACTTGTGATTAGAAAGTCCACGGATGTCTAACTAATGTGATATTGAGTTATAAGGAAGACAATTCTATGCCTACATCATTAGTGACGGGAGGAGCTGGATTTATCGGCTCACATCTTGTTGATAAGCTTCTGGAGCGGGGAGATAAAGTCCGAGTGTTGGATAATCTCTCTACCGGCAATTTAATGAACCTTCAAGGATCCCTGGATCGGATAGATTTTATTGAGGGTGATATCCGGAACCCTGAAGACCTCGAGCGAGTTCTTGAAGGTATAGACGTGGTCTTTCACCAGGCTGCATTTGTATCTGTCCCGCACTCTTTCGAAAAGCTTGTTGCCTGCTTGGATACTAATGTCCAGGGAACACGACAGGTACTGGAACTCGCGAGGTTGGCTGGTGTTAAGCGAGTCGTGCTGGCGTCTAGCGCTGCTATATACGGTGAGAGTCCTGATATCCCCCATAAAGAAAGCGGAAAGATAGATCTTTTATCCCCCTATGCATATTCAAAATATATCTCTGAGGTTTTTACCAGGATGTATACTAGACAGCTTGGTCTTGATGTGGTGGCGCTTCGATATTTTAATGTTTTCGGCCCCAGGCAGAATCCAGATTCGGATTATGCCGCTGTTATACCAATTTTTATTAAGCAATTTCTAGTTGAGGAATCCCCAGTGATTCATGGGGATGGCAAGCAAAGCCGAGATTTTGTCTACGTGGCAGATGTCGTTCAAGCTAACCTGCGTGCCGGTGATGCAGACGGCGTGCCAGGTCAGGTTATCAATATTTGCTCAGGAAAAGAGACTAGTTTATTGGTCTTGCTGGATACCCTTTCAGAGATCTTCAACCGAGATATCGAGCCGCTTTTTGGAAATACTAGGGCAGGAGATATATACACCTCCGTGGGTGATCCATCTCTCCAAAAGCAGTTAATGGATTTTTCCGTACAGACCACTCTAAGGAACGGTCTTATTGCTACTGCAGAATGGTTGAAAGGATCTATTGTTACGTAAAATGATCCGGTATCAATTCAGTTTTATTGGAGCATAAATGGCGAAGGTGTCTTCTCGAGAGTGGCAGGAGTTCATATCCGGATGTCCGAACGCCCATATCCTGCAAACTCACGAATGGGGATTGCTGAAATCTCATTTCAGCTGGGAACCGGATTGGTTGGTGGTCGGGGACCTGGGAGCGCAGGTCCTTTTTCAGAAACTCCCCCTACGGTACCAGGTAGCTTATATCCCCAGAGGTCCGGTTTCATCTTCAGGCTCTATCGTAAATCATCCAGATTGGCCTGCTTTTTTACGGGAGCTGGATGAATATTGCACTGCCCAAAAAGCTGTCTTCCTGAAAATGGAGCCCGATCTCTGGGATGAGGGAAGAAATCCTTTTCCCGGATTCAGCTTCAGCTCACACAGCATCCAACCTCCACGGACTCTGGTAATCAACCTGGAGGATAGTGAGGATAAGATCCTGGCCCGCATGAAATCCAAAACTCGCTACAATATCCGTCTGGCGGAAAAGAAAGGTATCCTGATCCAGGAGATCAATTCTGTTGACCCATTTTATGATCTGCTGCAAAATACTTCCGGCAGAGCTGCTTTTGGCATTCATACCCGGAAATACTACCGGGAAGCCTTTCAGATCTTCCACCCCCGGGGCGAGTGTGCGATCTTCATGGCAGAATTCCAGGGAAAACCACTGGCAAGCATTATGGTATTCAGGCATGGGGAGCGATGCTGGTATTTTTACGGGGCATCATCAGATCAACACCGCGAGTTGATGCCTACCTACCTGATCCAGTGGGAGGCGATGCGCTGGGCAAAAGACCGTGGCTGTGCGAGTTATGACCTCTGGGGAGTACCAGATGAGGAGATTGATGTACTTGAAGAGGGTTTTACGAGCCGCAGCGATGGTTTGTGGGGTGTATACCGGTTCAAGCGCGGCTTTGGAGGTCACTTGCTGCGATCCTCCGGCCCTTGGGATCGGTCCTATAACTCTGTGCTATACAATCTCTATAAATTAAGGGCTCGTTTCCAGGGGGGAGAGTGATGGCTGCGGAGACCGCTTCCACCAAGACTAAAACCTGGAACGAGATCATCAGCCCCTTTCCTGGAGCGCACTTGCTGCAAACCTCCCAATGGGCAGACTTCAAAGCTCGCTTTGGTTGGCTTCCCTATTATTTGATCTGGGAAGAGGGTCAGGGTGGTTGGCAGATGCATGTGTCCCGCAAGGCGGAAATAAATACGGAAGAACCTTCAGCTGCTGGTTTGCTTCTTGAGAGGGAAACCTTTCCCGGTTTGAGGATCCTATATATGCCAAAAGGACCTCTGCTGGCAGATTGGTCCAATCAAGCTCTATCAAAAAAGGTGCTGGATGACCTAGCTGATTTCTCCAGGGAGAGAAAAGCTCTTCAGCTCAAAATCGATCCAGACCTGGAGATCGGACGCGGTGTAGCTGGAGAGGAGGTCCAAGAGTGTGAACGTGGTAAGGGATTCCAAGAATTGCTTCGCGGAAAAGGTTGGGTATATTCCCGGGAACAGGTTCAATTCAAAAACACTGTGCTGGTTGATCTCAAAGAGGATGAGGATCAGATACTGGCCAGGATGAAATCTAAAACCCGCTACAATATCAAACTGTCCGGCAGAAAAGGAATTCAAATTCGACTGGGGAATATCCAGGACCTGCCTATTCTTTATCGAATGTATGCAGAGACTTCCCGTAGGGCTGGTTTTACCATCCGCGGAGAATCTTACTACCTTTCCCTGTGGAAATCCTTCATGGATGTTGCCCCTGAATCAATTGCAGGGCCTAAAGCCCGGCCCATCATAGCGGAATTTGAGGGCCAGATGGTGGCCGCGGCGGTAATATTTATGTTTGGTGAGCGTTCCTGGTACCTGCATGGGATGTCCCTCACAGAACATAGCGAGAAGATGGCACCCCATTTAGTCCAGTGGGAAGCCATGCGCTGGGCTAAATCACAGGGCTGCGAGGTTTATGATATGTGGGGTGCCCCGGATCAATTGGATGAATCTGACCCCCTCTGGGGAGTATACCGATTCAAACGGGGTTATGGGGGTGATATCTCGCTGACAATAGGAGCCTGGGATTACCCGGCCAGACCAATAGGCTATACAGCCTATAACCGCTGGCTGCCAAGAATCCTGGACATTATGCGCTGGTTTAGGGATCGGCGGACAAGTCAAATCGCCAAATCATTGGACTAATCAGGATGGAGTCATTATGCTGCCCCGTAAAGAATTTGCCCATTTACCTACAAGGGTTGATCGCCTGCCCAGACTCTCCGGGTTACTCAATGGTCCCGAACTTCTGATCAAGCGAGATGACCAGACGGGACTTGCTTTGGGAGGCAATAAGACTCGCAAGTTGGAATATCTGATCGGGGATGCCATATCGAAAAACGCCAATATGGTACTAACCACTGGAGCTGCCCAGTCCAACCACTGCCGCCAAACAGCTGCAGCGGCTGCCCGCTGTGGCTTGGATTGTACGCTGATCCTGGTAGGTCCTGAACCTGAACAACCTTCAGCCAATTATTTTCTGGATTTGTTGTTAGGCGCAAATATCATTTGGACTGATAAGGAATCCAGAGATCTAACCCTGGAAAGAGCCTTTCAGGAAGCGAAAGGAGCCGGAGCTGATCCGTATCTGATTCCTTACGGTGGGTCGAATGCCCTGGGAGCATACGCCTATTATCAGGCTTACCAGGAATTATTAGAGCAGCTCGATCCTGATCTGCCGGATTGGATCGTATTTGCCTCCTCCTCTGGAGGAACTCAGGCAGGGATGCATCTGGCAATGCTGATTTTGAAGGGCCCCCAGGTCCTGGGTATCAGCGTGGATGAACCAGCTGAGCGCCTGCGCGGAAATATTGCCAGGATAGCTGAGGACCTGACCGATATCTTGGGCATGGAGATTTGGATCGATCCTGACCAGGTCCTTGTCAATGATGATTACACCGGAGAGGGTTATGGGATCCTGAATGATTTGGATCGGGAAGCCATCCGGCTCTTCGCAGAAGCGGAAGGGATCCTGCTGGATCCTGTTTATACCGGCAGGGCGGCTGGGGGGTTGTTAGACCTTATTCGGAGTGGATTCTTTGATAAGGACGACAAGGTTCTTTTTTGGCACACGGGGGGGACACCAGGGTTATTCGCTGATCGTTATACCAGGGATATTTGATCCCTGAAACCCATCAACTGCGGCAGAGATCTCTAGAATATTGAAGATAAGGAATCGTGATATTAGGAATAAGAAAAAGCACTGAAAATCACCTCTTTGAAACATAATGCCTGATAAGTATTATGGTAAAATCTTCAATTGATGTGGAAATTCTTAATTAAAGAAAGAAGCTGATTTTCTGAATGAGGAGAACACATGCAATCATACTGGGTTTATATTGGTATTTTTCTTATTGTTTCGATCGCAGTACCCATTATTGCAGTTGGCCTTCCGGCCCTGATTGGACCTAAGAAACCCAGCCGCAGAAAGGAAGAAGTTTATGAGTGCGGCATTGAAACCACTGGTAATATCCGGGTCCAATTCAAATCCCAATACTATATCTATGCTTTGATCTTCCTCGTTTTTGATATCGAAACGGTATTCCTCTTCCCCTGGGCTGTTTCCCTAGGAAAACTTCCCCTCTTTGCGGTCATTGAAGGTGTGATTTTCATTGCGATCTTATTTGGTGGGCTGATCTATGCCATGCGTAAGGGTGCATTGGCCTGGTATTAGACGCCCATTTTGGCAGGTAGGAGATATTCATGGCTGATTTGATAAACGTTATTGAAAACTGGATTACAAAACTGCTGATAGGTTGGGGTGCGTCGGAGGAATTTACGCTCATCATTCTTCAGACTCTCGGCAGTGTCCTTGTGGTCATATTTTGTTTTGTGATAGTGATCGCTCTTATTTGGGTCGAGCGCAAGCTAGCAGGACGGATCCAGGACCGATTCGGTCCGAACCGGGCAGGTCCTTTTGGCATTTTTCAATCTTTTGCGGATATCATCAAGATCTTTACCAAAGAGTACATCACACCCGAAGGTGCAGATAAGGGCGCCTTCAATATTGCCCCGGTGCTGGCGATGGCATCCGTTCTAGCGATCTGGGCTGTCTTCCCCTTTGCGATCAATGTGATTGGAGCTGACGTCCATGTCGGCGTGCTGTATATTGTGGCAGTAGGAGCATTTGGCATTCTGGCCATCTTAATGGCTGGTTGGTCATCCAATAACCGTTATGCCCTACTAGGTGCATCCCGCTCGGTTGCTATGCTGATCTCTTATGAGATTCCCATGGTTGTATCCCTGCTCGTTCCAGTTCTATTGGCTCATTCCATGAAATTATCAGCCATCGTTGAAGCCCAACAGCCCTGGTGGTATATCATCGTTGCTCCAACGGCAGCCCTGATCTACCTGATCTCTTCCATGGCAGAAATAGGTAAAGCACCCTTTGACCTGCTAGAAGCCGAATCTGAACTGGTCGCTGGTTATCATACTGAATATTCCGGTATGAAGTTCGGCATGTTCTATGTAGCTGAATTTCTTCACCAATTTACCGTCGGGGCATTGATCACGATCTTTTTCCTGGGCGGTTGGGGAGGTCCATTGGCTGCACGCTGGCCAATCCTGGGCGTGATCTACTTTTATGGGAAATCATTCTTTGTTTACCTGGCTATTTCCTGGATCCGCCTTTCATTACCCCGCATCCGAATTGATGAAATGTTAAATTTGAACTGGAAGTTCCTTATTCCAGTTTCTTTTATTAATCTCGTAGCAGTCGCCATTGCAGACCGGGTCATGATGGAATTTGGTCTGGCTACCTGGTTATATGTCGGAGTGATGTTTGGGGTAAATATCCTGATCCTGCTGGCTGCTTTGTTCCTGGCAGGGAAGGCCAAACCGGCTGTTGAGCTGGAGACATTCCCTCCCCGGCCTGTTGCAGTTCCGCCAGGCACGGAAAGTAAATAACTGTTTTAAAAGGAAAGTACTATGTTATTACCTGTACTCCTCTTTGGGTTTGCTAGTCTGGTCACAATCGGCGCGGCAATCGCGGTAGTGACCAATAAGAATATTCTCCATAGCGCCTTTTACTTGATCCTGGCATTCGTGGGTGTAGCTGCTATCTATGTCATGCTCGAAGCCCCATTCATTGCAATGGTTCAGGTGCTGGTCTATATCGGCGCTATCGCCATCCTGATCGTCTTCGCGATCATGCTTACTCGAAGATTGATGAGCGAGGAAATGGAACAGCGCAATGCCCAGTGGGTACCCTCGGTAGTGGGTGCCCTGGCGCTCTTTTTGGTTCTCAGTTGGATTTTATACACAGCCGGCTGGCCTGTTTCTGATGGCCCTGTGCCTGCTGAGCCGATCAGCCAGTTGGGTCAGGATTTGTTGACCACTTATCTGGTTCCTTTTGAGATCGCCTCCGTTCTGCTTTTGGCAGCGCTGGTTGGCGCGATTTTGATCGGCCGAGAAAAAGAGATAAGGAGTGCAGAATGAGTATTCCTCTGAGCTGGTATCTGGTTCTGGCTGCCGGGTTGTTCTGTATTGGTCTTTACGGAGTCCTATCCCGCCGTAACGCGATCGGGATCTTGATGGGCATTGAACTGATGCTCAATGCCGTGAACATCAATCTGGTTGCTTTTTGGCGTTATCTTGATCCTGTCCATCTCACCGGGCAAATTTTTGCCGTATTTGTGTTTGCAGTAGCTGCCGCAGAAGTAGCTGTTGGCCTGGCCCTGGTGATAGCGATCTACCGCAATCGCGATACTGTAGTGGTAGAAGAGATCGATCTATTGAAAGAATAAGCGAGAGGAAAATGATACAAGAATTCTTCTTTAACATAACCTGGTTGATACCGGTTTTCCCCTTCCTGGCCTTTGTCATTATTATCCTGTTTACACAGAACAATCAGAAGCTCAGCCACAGTCTGAGCATTGGTTCGATTGCCCTCTCCTGGCTGGTTGGCTGGGGAGTCGTATTCGGTGCGATCGGCACTCCTCATTTGGGTGAGCACCCCATCACCAAGACACTAACCTGGTTTGAAACCGGTACCAAGACATTCAATATTGGCTACTGGATCGACCCATTGATGGCGATAACCCTGTTTATGGTTCCATTTGTATGTTTGATGATCTTTATCTACGCAGTGGGGTATATGGGCTACGGCACGGAAGAGCAGGATCCTAACTATTCCCGCTTTTTCGCGTATATCGCTCTTTTTGCTACAGGTATGCTGGGACTAGTGATCTCAGAGAACCTTCTGACCCTTTTCATGTCCTGGGAGATCATGGGGTTGTGCTCCTACTTACTGATCGGTTTCTGGTTCCAGAAGAACTACAAGGATCCCAACAAGATCACACCTCGCCAGGCAGGGTTAAAGGCCTTCCTGGTCACCAAGGTGGGTGACCTGTTCCTGGTGCTTGGAATCATCTATCTTTATTCCCAGGCCGGCTCACTCAGTTACGCGGATACCCTTTTTAATCATGAATTCCTGGTTCACCTTGCTGAAACTCCGGCCTTGCCCATATTCGGAGGATGGTCGGCAGCTTCCGCCATCGCTGCCCTGATCTTTGGGGGGACGGTAGGAAAGTCCGCCCAATTCCCACTGCATGTTTGGTTGCCGGACGCCATGGAAGGCCCGACACCTGTCAGTGCCCTGATCCATGCTGCGACCATGGTCTCAGCTGGTGTGTTCCTGGTTGCCCGGATTTTTCCACTCCTGAATGTAGTGGTCGAGTTAGAACATCACAATCCCACTATGGGGTTGATCGCATTTATTGGCGCGTTTACAGCGCTCTTCGCTTCGATCATCGCCCTGGCGCAGAATGATATTAAGGGAGTATTGGCCTATTCAACTATCAGCCAGCTGGGGTATATGATCGCTGCCCTCGGGATTGGCGCCTATGTGGCTGCCACCTTCCATCTGATCACCCATGCCTTCTTCAAGGCGCTGCTTTTTATGGGTTCAGGATCGGTGATCGTCGGCTGCCATCACGAACAGGATATGATGGAAATGGGCGGTTTGAGGAAAAAGATGCCCAAAACCTTCTGGACATTCTTGGCAGGTGGTTTGGCATTATCTGGATTCCCGCTGATCACAGCAGGCTTTTGGAGCAAGGATGAGATCCTGGCCCATGCCTGGGAGGAGTTCATGCATTACGGGACTGCCTCCTGGCCTTTCTTCGTCTGGCTGCTGCTGACCATTGCAGCTTTCCTGACCGCTTTTTATACAGCCCGGCAGATCTCTCTGACTTTCCTGGGCAAACCCCGCGGCCATCACGCGGACCATGCTCACGAAACTCCCAATACCATGACCATCCCCTTGATTATTCTGGCATTTTTTGCCATCACATTGGGGTGGGTGGGGATCCCGGAAGAGATAGTGGGTCACGGCAACAACTTCTTCCACGCCTTTGTAGGCCATGAATATGCTTCTACTCCCCTGAGCATTCCAGTGATGTTATTGTCGTCCACCCTGGCGGTAGGCGGTTTGGGATTAGGCTGGTTGGTTTACGGCCGAAAGCCCCTTGAGGCTGGTCAAATGGATCCCGTGCAGAAAGGGATGGAAAGGATCAGCTTGGGTTGGCTCTACAAAGCCATGCAAAATCGGTTCTATTTTGATGAGCTCTACAAGGCAATATTTATCACTGGGTCCATCAAGTTGGCGGATATATTCTATAACTTCGATTACAACTGGGTGATTAACCCGATCGTCAACCTGGTTGGCACAATTACCCGCGGTATTTCCAAAGCCTTCAATACATTTGACGAAAAAGTTGTTGATGCCCTTGTCAACATCACCGGTATCTCCGGTGTGAAATTATCTGACCTGGGCGGAATTACGGACCTCAAAGTTGTTGACGGTATTGTTAACGGCGTTGCAGATGTCACAGGATGGATTGGCGAAAATGTGCTGCGTCCCATCCAGACTGGCAAACTGCAGAACTATTTGCTGATCTTGTTAATATCCATGCTGGCAATTATTGGCATTTACCTGGTCTTTTAGACCGAATAAAGTCACGAGGAGAATATGATGAATTTTCCAATCTTGAGCGCAATCACTTTTGTACCACTTTTGATTTCCTTGATCGTTCTGATCATCCCGAAATCGAAAGAAAACCTGATCCGTTGGGTTTCTACGATAATGAGTCTGATCCCCTTGGCACTGGCTGTATATGTTTATATTGTGGTCAGGGCTGATCCGGGTACTATGCAGTTCAAGGAAGAGTACTCCTGGATCCCGTCTATCGATGTGTTTTATCGTATGGGAGTGGATGGGCTCAGCGCCATCATGCTGGTTCTGACTGCGCTATTATCCACCCTGTGTTTATACTACTCGATCTACACCGTTAAAGACCGGGTCAAGGAATATTATTTCCTGTTTCTGCTGCTTCAGGTGGGTATGTCCGGAGTTTTTGTCTCCCTCGATTTTGTATTCTTCTATGTCTTCTGGGAGATTGGTCTGGTCCCAATGTACCTCTTGATCGGTGTCTGGGGCGGAGAACGGCGGATCTATGCATCCATCAAATTCTTCCTCTATACCTTGGCAGGCAGCATGGCCATGTTGCTGGCGATCATCGCTGTTTATCTGAATACCGGGACTTTCGATATCTTGGAGGCAGCAACCGCCCAGCCATTTGCGGGCAATTTCGCTGTAGCCGCAGCAGCATTCTGGGCCTTCTTCATCGCCTTTGCGATCAAGGTGCCGATTTTTCCCTTCCATACCTGGCTTCCGGATGCCCACACTGAGGCACCAACAACCGGCAGTGTCATCCTGGCTGGAGTATTGCTTAAGCTGGGTGCTTATGGTTTGATCCGCATCGTGCTGCCGTTGTTCCCTGAGCAGTTTGCCTATTATTCCTATGATGTGCCTATCATTCCTATCCTGGCGGTGATCAGCATAGTCTACGGTGCCCTGGTCTGTATGGCCCAGTGGGATCTGAAGAGGCTGATCGCTTATTCTTCTGTAAGCCACATGGGATATGTGACCCTGGGTGTCAGCGCTGCTGCTGCCAGCTACCATGTAGGGGGAGACCCCACCAGTGCCATAATCGGCTTGAATGGGGCTTCCCTGCAGCTCTTTACTCACGGTATCATCACCGGCGGATTGTTTTTCCTGGTCGGTATGATCTACGACCGGGCTCATACCCGCCAGATCAAGGACTTTGGTGGTCTGGGCGCGAAGATGCCTTATTACTACGGCATCATGATGGTGACAGGTTTTGCTTCCCTGGGTCTTCCGGGATTGGCAGGATTCTGGAGCGAGCTCTTTGTATTTCGCGGCACCTTCGCGATCATCCCTGTTTTTGCCATGATCGGCATTCTGGGACTAGTGTTCACAGCAGCTTATATCCTCTGGAAAGTTATCCAGCATGTCTTCCTAGGTGAGTTTGACCAGGAGAAATGGGATGCTGCCACCCATAACGCAAAAATAACCGACTTGGCTACTTTCGAAAAAGTCACCATGTGGCCATTGGTCATTCTGATGGTTGTGATTGGTTTATATCCCTCACTGATCGTTCGTTTGTTGAACGCTGTATCGACAGCTTTGGTCAGTAACTTCTAGACGCGATAGAAAGAGAGGCTACAAACGTGCAAATATTCATTTTTCTTCTCCCGCAGCTGATCCTTTTTCTGGATGTGGTGCTGGTCTTTAGCATCGATCTGATTGGATCCAAAGAGAAAAAATGGCTGCCGTATCTGGCCCTGGCTGGAGCGCTCATTTCTCTCGCTGTATCTATCTACCTGTTTGGCTGGGTGGATTTTGAGGGGACATCCGCGCTGGGCGGTATGCTGGCCCTGGACTCCTTTTCCCTCTTCTTCCAGATTTTCGCTTCCTCGGTGGCCTGTCTGGTGATCCTGCTCTCCATGGCTTATATGAAGCTTAAATCTCCCTATCAGGGAGAATTCTACAGCTTCATCCTGCTGGCCTGTTTCTCGATCTCCTTGCTGGCTCTCTCGTCTGACTTGGTGATGATCTTCATCGCCTTTGAGCTCTTGAGCATCGCCTCCTACATACTGACCGGATTCCTGCGAGCGGACCCCAAAAGCAGCGAAGCTTCGATCAAATATTTCTTATATGGATCTATGGCTTCGGCGATGATGCTTTACGGCATGTCCCTGCTTTATGGAGCCACATCCTCAACCAATTTGGTAGAGATCGCTCGGGGGTTAGCCAACGTGGATCAAGGATTAGAATGGGTGGTTTACCCGGCCATTGTCATGCTTGTTGTCGGGTTTGGCTTCAAGACTGCGACTGCGCCGTTCCATCAATGGTCTCCGGATGCTTATGAAGGAGCCCCAACGCCGGTGACTGCTTTCCTGGCGGTGGGCTCGATCGGAGCGGGTTTTGCCATCTTTGTCCGGGTAATGTTGACTGCGCTGCCGGATTTCCAGATCAACTGGGTTGCATTATTAACCGGTCTGTCGATTATCAGTATGACCCTGGGCAATTTTGTGGCTATCAGCCAGAAGAATATCAAGCGCATGCTGGCCTATTCCGGGATAGCGCATGCCGGTTATATCTTGATCGGCCTCATATCCTGGCAAAGCGGTGTTTTTGATACGGTATTTGATGGCATCAGCGGGGTGATGGTCTACCTGCTGGTCTATCTAGCAGCGAACCTGGGAGCTTTTGCAGTTGTTGTGGCATTTGAGACCATGACGGGATCCGATCAGATCGAGGATTATGCCGGTCTTATTCGCCGCTCACCGCTCCTGGCTGGCACAATGGTTGTGTTCCTGTTATCACTGATAGGCATACCCGGCACTGGTGGGTTTATTGGTAAGCTGCTCGTTTTTGGCTCAGCCCTACGAGTGGAATATTATTTCTTAGCCCTGGTTGCTATCATCAACAGTGTTGTGGCTGGTTTTTACTATTTAAACGTGATCCGTTATATGTTCTTCCAGCCCCTCGATGAACCGGCCCGGGATAAGATCAAACTGCCTGGATCGCTTTCCGCTGTTGTGATCATTGCCTGTGTATTTACTTTATTGATGGGCATTCTGGCGCAGCCATTTATCCATTTTGTGCAGTCTTCGCTGGGCCTGGTCATTTCCTGATCCATATAGCGCAGAATCCGGGATTCAGGTTTCAAACAAGGATACAAAATCACTCTGGTTGACAGCTATATGCCTTGTGAGTAAAATACAGCAAGTGCAGGTCTTCCTTGAGGAGAAGCAATTGAATAATCAACAAGATGAGACCAACCAGGATTCAAAATGGCAAGACAGGATCTGGATATTGTCTGTTGCAGGGCAAGCAGGTTTATATATCGCTTTCCCGGTGATCTTAGGGTTTGCTGCAGGCTTGATGCTGGATCGTTTACTTAACACCGTCATATTATTTTCAGTATTATTCGCCATGGCAGGTTTTGGCGGCGGCGTTTTTCTGGTATATCGTTGGGTGCAAACAACGGTAAAAAAACACCTCGACAAGGGGAAAAAGGAAGAATAAATCCTTATGGCACAGGAACAGGAAATTCAACAACACGAGGAACAGGTAGAGAAAAAGGGTGGTGGCTGTTTCAGCCCCGGTTGTTTGGTAGTGGTTCTAGCAGCTTTGGGCCTGATCTATTATGGCTTTGTAATGCCCGGAAAGGAACTGCCGGTGATCAGCCTGGCCGCAGAATTGATCCCTGTGCACCTGCCCATTCCGGGTTTTGAACATGGGATCCCCAATACACTTCCAACGGCTATGGCCACTTCTTTATTATTGATCATCATTGCCTTGTTTTATCATCGAGCAGTGAAAAAAGCCGAAAGGACTGGCGTTGAAAGCCGCTTCCTGATCGCCATGGATGCGATATATGAAGGTGTGTTCTCATTTGTAGCAACGACCGTCAGCAAAGAGAAGGCCACTATATTCTTCCCGCTTATCGGTTCTTTCTTTTTCTTTATATTGTTTTCTAACTGGTCTGGTCTGCTTCCAGGAATGGGATCAATAGGTATCTGGGCAGAACATCATGGTCACTTAGAGTTAGTACCGATTTTCCGATCTCCAACTGCTGATTTGAGCACAACTATTGGTCTCGCGTTGATCACTCAGGTGACAGCCCAGTATTATGGCTTTAAATTCCAGGGCAGAAAATACCTTAAAAAATATTTCAACTTCAGCGCGGATCCAGATAGCGGTTTTCTCAAGCCGTTGTTAGCGGGTGCGAATGGATTTGCAGGTCTGCTAGAGCTGATGGGCGAATTCATCAAGGTGATTTCATTTGGTTTCCGTTTATTTGGTAATGTCTTCGCTGGAGAAGTGCTCTTGATGGTGATCAGTTTCCTGACAGCTTTCCTGGTCGTGGACGTATTCATCGCCTTGGAATTATTTGTTGGCGCTATCCAGGCGTTAATCTTTTCCATCCTATCGCTGATTTTCTATCAGATGGCAACACAACATCATTAGTAATTAAACTCAAGATTTAGAAGGAGAAACTGCATGTCGTATGAAGCCGCAACTCAAATAGCCGCAGCCCTGGCAATAGGTCTGGGATCCCTGGGTCCTGGGATCGGTATTGGTCTACTGGCTGCCAAAGCCATGGAGGCTGTTGGAAGAAATCCAGAAGCCTCTGGTGACGTTCTAACCAATATGATCCTGGCCATCGCATTTGCTGAGGCAATCGCGATCTATGCCCTGGTTGTAGCACTGGCAATTAAGTTCGTGCCTGTTACACCCCTGGTAGGATAATAAGGAGGAAACCGTGGGTGAAGCATTAGGAGCCATGGGAATCAATGGCCCGTTTTTGATATCCCAAATCGTCAATTTCCTGGTGATGTTTGGCCTTTTAACTGTCCTCCTCTGGAAACCTGCCAAGAAGAGATTGGATGAACGACAGGCATTACTCCAGAAGCAAGTCGAGGATACTGAGGCCGCAGCGCAGGAACGAGAGAAAATCGGACTGGAGCGAGAAGCAGTCCTGGCCGAAGCTAAAAAAGAGGCTGACAAGATCATCGCCCAGGCTCAGGAACGAGTCGAGTCTATCAAAGCCAGCGCCCAGGAAGATGCCAAAGGCATTCTTCAAAAGGCCCGGGAAGATGCCAAACAAGAGGAACTCAATCTGCTGAAAGGCGTTCGTGATCAGGTTGGCGTTCTGGCAATTGCAGCGACACAGAAGTTGCTGGGTACGGCCCTGGATGAGAAAAAGCAGAAAGCTCTGGTGGATGAGTTCTTCTCCGGTGTGAAGTCCGGAAAGATCGTTGTCCTTGAAGGAGAGAAATTTGATGGCGAGGTTGCTGTAGTAACCAGCGCCCTGCCACTAAATAAGAAGGAACAAGAGGTCGTTACCAAGGATATCCTCAAACGGTCATCAAAGGACCTGGAAGTTACTTTTGAGGTCGATCCCAATTTATTGGGCGGCTTGACCATTCGGGTTGGGGATAAGATGGTTGACCATTCTGTTTTAGCCCAGCTGACTGGCATGCGAGCGCTATTTAGTTAATCATACGGCAGTTTTTCTGGTGTACAATAAAAAACGCCCAGGATGTGAATCCGGGCGTTTTTCTCATCAGTGACTGGCCAGGAGAGTCCAATTGGATTTACTTGATTTATTCCAGGAGATCAACACCCTTAACACTCTGCCAGAGTTAGCGGTAGAGATCAAGGGTATCTGCATTGATTCCAGGAAAGTCCAGGAAGGGGATCTGTTTGTTGCCTTGTTGGGAACAAAGGTCGACGGCCATGACTATATAGAAGCTGCAGCGGTAGCCGGTGCGGGGGCCGTGCTGGGCACAAATCCCTGGAGTGACTTCAGCGACCTGGGTCTGCCCTATCTGCAGGTAGAAGATGCAAGAGAGGCTCTGGCTGCCTTATCCGCAGCCTGGTATGGGTATCCTTCTCGACAGCTTTTACTGATCGGCGTCACCGGAACGGATGGAAAGACCACCACCGCTAACCTCATCTTCCAGATTTTGAAAGCCGCGAATCTAAACGCAGGACTGATCTCAACGGTAAATGCCGTTATTGGTGAGCGAGTCCTGGATACGGGCTTTCATGTCACGACTCCGGAAGCTATGGATGTTCAGTTTTACCTGTCCGAGATGGTCAAGGCAGGGATCAGCCATGTTGTGCTGGAAGCTACCTCACATGGATTGGCCCAGAAGCGGGTCGACGCCTGTGAATTTGATATTGGAGTTGTCACCAATATCACTCATGAACATCTGGATTATCACGGTGATTATCAGGGCTACCTGGCGGCTAAGGGGGAGCTCTTCAGGCTGGTTTCTAAGACCTCAGATAAACCTCTATCTGTTAACCGAATAGGAGTGCTGAATAAAGATGACCGTTCCTTCCCAGCTCTCAAAAGTACCCTGAAGGATCTGGACCTGAAAGAGGTCAGTTACGGCCTGTCAGGACCGGTGGATTTCCTGGCTGAGGCAGTCCGCTCGAGTCTGGACGGGATCCATTTTCAGGTCACTGGCCAGGGGGAGGTGGAGACTTTCTTCACGAATTTATGGGGAGATTATAATGTGTCCAACTGCCTGGCGGCAATTTCCGCCTGCAGGGCTGGCTTAGGATTGGATTGGAAAGTGATCCAGGCAGGCATAAGAAACCTGAATGGAATCCCGGGCCGGATGGAGAACCTGGACCTGGGACAGGATTTCCTGGCCATCGTAGATTTTGCGCATACGCCTAACGCGCTCAAGAGGGCTCTGACCTCTGCAAGGGAACTAACATCAGGGAGAGTGATCGCAGTGTTTGGATCAGCGGGATTGCGGGATAAAGAGAAGCGGCGTTTGATGGCGGGGGTTTCGGCTGAGTTGGCGGATCTGACCATCCTCACTGCTGAGGACCCACGCACAGAATCTCTGGGGGATATCCTGATCGAGATGGCTCAAGGGGCGGAAGCGACGGGGGGAGTTGAGGGGGAAAATGTTTGGCGTATCCAAGACCGGGGGCAGGCAATCAGGCGAGCACTGGATCTGGCCCAAGCGGGAGATGTGGTCATGATCTGTGGGAAAGGCCATGAGCAGTCGATGTGTTTTGGCGAGGTCGAGTATCCCTGGGATGACCGGATTGCGACCCGGGCAGCCCTGGCTGAGCTTCTGGGCCAGAAGGGGCCGGAGATGCCCCATCTTCCAACTGCGCCCGGATAAAGATCCCAATCTAAATATATTTCATCTATAGCAAATCCATCTATTGACAAAATGCAGATAGATGGTTATACTGCAGCTGTTGATCCAATTCAGGGCTGACAGGGAGGTATTATGCCAGGAAGACGCAGAGGTGAAGCCGGTTGTGCCGGCCCGCGGCGCAGGCGGGGAATGCGCTTGGTCCTCCGGCCGGCGCTGTTAGTGCTGCTTGCCGAGGCAGATTCACATGGGTATGAATTGATCGATCAATTGGATCAGTTAGGGTTTGATGCTGGCTCATTGGATTCAAGCATTATTTACCGTGATCTGCGGGATATGGAAGAGATGGGTCTGATCCAGTCCACCTGGGATGAAGAGAGCAAAGGCCCTAAGAGGCGCGTGTACCAGATCAAAGAAGAAGGTTTGGACCGGCTCGGAGGCTGGTTGGTAAGCTTAGCGCATTTTCAAGAACAGATCGATGTCCTTCAAAAACGTTATAAGAATTTATCAAATCAAGAGGAGTAAAGATGAAAATCGCCATTTCAGCAAATACAGGGGACCCAGGGGCAGAGTTCAGTGCCCGATTCGGTCGCTGTAGACATTTTTTGATCACTGACACGGATCTCGAAGATTGGCAAGAAGTGGAAAATCCTGCGATTGATGCCCAGGGTGGGGCGGGGACGCAGGTCGTTCAACTTCTGGCCAATCTGGGTGTGGAATGCGTGATCAGCGGGCGTTATGGCCCGAACGCCTATGAAGCCCTGCAAGCAGCAGGGATGAAAGCCTATCTGGCCAGCTCAGGGTCTCCCCGGGGATTGGCAGGGGATTGCCAGGCCGGGCGCCTAAAAACGGCATCGGGTCCAACTGGACGTGGATTTCATGGTGCAGGCCAGGGAAGAGGCCGCGGTCAAGGCGGCCGAGGTCAGGGAGCCCAGGGCGGTCGTGGACAGGGCGGACGGTGACAGGGTGGACAATGGTAATCGCGGTTGCTAGTGGCAAGGGAGGTACAGGGAAGACCACAATAGCTGTTTCCCTGGCTCGATTCCTGGCACAGCAGGCATCGGTCCCGGTGCTGCTCAGCGACGCGGATGTTGAAGCCCCCAATGCCCATCTGTTTTTAAAGCCGCGCTTTACGCGTCATAGTTCTGTGGATCTCTACATACCTCAGGTGGATCAGGAACGCTGTAACGGATGTGGGATCTGCGCTGATGTCTGTCAGTTTAACGCGATCGTTCTGTTAAAGGATAAGCCTAAAGTGTTCCCGTCCTTGTGCCACGGCTGCGGCAGCTGTACCCTGCAGTGTCCTGAGGGGGCCATCCAGGAAATCGCTTATTCAATAGGTAGGTTGGAGCGAGGGACTAGCTCGGATGGTCTTTTCATGCGCCATGGACTCCTCAATGAAGGGGAGCCGATGGCTGTACCGGTGATCGCGGAGTTGAAAAAATGGGGAAAAGAGGATCCAGCAGCTGTGGAGATCATAGATTCTCCTCCTGGCGCTTCCTGCCCTGTGGTAGAGGCTCTTCGAGGCGCAGATTTTGTTCTGCTGGTCACTGAACCCACTCCTTTTGGTTTGCATGATCTGAAGCAGGCGCTGCAAGTCACCCGGGAGTTGGGCTTGAGGGCCGGAGTGATCGTCAACCGAGTAGGTCTGGGTGAAGCCGATATTCAGGGCTTTTGCCTGGAGCAGGGAGTACCAGTCCTGATGGAAATTCCATTGGATAGGAAGATAGGCGAGGGTTTGGCCCGCGGCAAAGGCCTGCTGGAGATCGACCCTGGATACCGCGCTCAATTTGCTGATCTCTGGGCCAGTATTCAAGATGCTTCCCGGGAGGTGATGTCATGAAACAAATGGTCATCCTGAGTGGGAAGGGGGGAACTGGTAAAACCAGCCTGAGCGCAGCTTTTGCTCATCTGGCTGGAACGGCTGGGAAAAATGTCCTGGTAGATGCCGATGTGGATGCTGCCAATCTGGAGCTGCTCTTAAAAGCCCAGCGTGCCCAAGAAGAAGCCTTCATGGGTGGCTCGATCGCCCTGATCGACCAGGAGCGCTGTACGGGTTGTGGCACATGCCAGGAGGTCTGCCGGTTTGATGCTATCTCCCAGGACAAGGGAAAATTCTTGATCGATCCTGTGGCCTGTGATGGCTGTGCGGCCTGTGTTTATGCCTGCTCGGAAGAAGCCATCGCGATGGAAAAACAGCAAGCTGGGGAGTGGTATATCTCTGAGACGGATTTCGGTCTTTTCTACCATGCCCATCTCTTCCCGGCCCAGGAAAATTCAGGGAAACTGGTCGCTCTGATCAAACGTCACGCGCAACAGGCTTTGGAAGAGATGGAAGGGGATCTGATGTTGGTGGATGGCCCTCCTGGGATTGGCTGTCCGGTGATCTCAGCCATCTCCGGGGCTGATGTCGTCCTGGTCGTCACCGAACCGTCCCTGGCCGGCATCCATGACCTGGAGCGAGTCCTGCGGACAGTAGATTATTTTCAAGTCCCTGCCTGGGTCTGTATTAACAAAGCGGACCTGTATCCTGAAGGGGCGGGGCGGATCAAAGATCTTTGCCGGGATCTGGGGATCACTTTATTAGGAGAGATTCCCTATGACCTGACCATCCCGCGTGCCATGAGCGCGGGGGAACCGGTCACCTCTTTTGAGCCCGATTCAGATGTATCCTGCCAGATAGGCCTGATCTGGGAGAAGGTCCAGAACGAATTAGAGAAACTGGGCAGTGCAGGACACTTGATCCAGATCTAAAGAAGAATATTGATTAATCGGAAAGGAGAAAGCAGATGCTTATCGCGGTATCAGCAGAAACGAATCAAGGAGTAGAGAGTCAGGTTGCACATCATTTTGGGCGCTGTCCTTTTTTTGCTCTGGTCCAGGTGGAAGGGAATGAGATCCAGTCTGTCAGGATGATCGAAAATCCCTTTTATGCGGCCCATCAGCCAGGGCAGGTGCCTGGCTTCATCAAGGAGCAGGAGGCGGATGTCATGCTCAGCGGGGGAATGGGTGGCAGGGCGATCCAATTCTTCACCCAGTTTGGGATCGAAGCGGCAACGGGCGCTACGGGTACTGTGGCAGAGGCGGTCGGGTGTTATCTGGAAGGAAAGATCAAAGGCGCGTCCTCCTGCGCGGAGAGTGAGGCTCACGGCCACGGAGACCACCACCATCATTAGAATTTCTTGGCTTGAATCCTTTTTCTAAGGAAGGCTCATCCCTTTTCCTCCAGCTGTCCCGCAATCTCAAAGACACAGGGGGAGAAGGGATTATTTCCAAAGGTCCTTTTTTGACTCAAGACCAGCTCGCTCCCCAATAATTCCCAGAGCATGATTTGATCCAGCTTACAGAGGGCGGGATGGGTTTGAGCCAGATCCCGGTAGGGACAATGGCGCAGTTCGACCCGGGGACCCTGAGGGCGGGCTTCCCAGCTGGCATGGTAATGCATGGTATTGAGGAATTCCACTGCTTCGTTAAAACGCTGGACCCGGATCCTTTTACCCTCAATCTTTCCCTGGATCAGATCTTCAGCTATTTGTGTTAGAAGATGATCCAGGTTTTCAGAATCATCCATCCCAGCCAGGAAAGCTCCCAGGAGGGGAATCAAGTTATCCCCCAGGCTGAATGAAGTCAGGGTGTAAAGCAGGATAGGTCTGCCAACGCCTCCAGCGGGGCGTTTTCCCGATACAAGTACAAAACCCTCTTCTACCAAAATATCCAGGTGATAACGGATATTCGCCGTGGTCATCTCCAGATAGCGGCTGATCTCACCTGCGCTGGAAGGTGGGTGGCTCTCCAGATAGGAGAGGATCCGCTCCCGTGTGATCTGCATGGGATAAGTATACCATTCAAGATTGATAAAACAAAAAAAATTTTGTTTAAATAATGATTGACAGGGACTGGAGAGGAGCAATATAATATGGGGGTTGAGTTTTTTTTCACCAAGAGGAGTGTTCTTGATGCCGGATGAACTGAATAAACCCGAGTACACCATTCCCCCTGAATTGGAGGGAACTGTTGCCATCACCACCCTGGACCGGATTTATAATTGGGGCCGCAGATATTCTGTATGGCCGATGTTCTTTGGTCTGGCTTGCTGCGCTATCGAGATGATCGCCACGGCCGGCGCCCGGTTTGATATGGCCCGCTTTGGCATGGAGATCATGCGTCCCAGCCCCCGTCAGTGTGATCTGATGATCGTTTCCGGAACGGTGACCAAAAAAATGATCCCCCAGCTGGTTCGCCTGTATAACCAGATGCCTGAACCCAAATATGTGCTTTCCATGGGCGCTTGCGCTTCCGGTGGAGGTCCCTTCAAAAGGGGCTACAACGTGGTTGCTGGCGTTGACAAATATATTCCGGTGGATGTTTATGTGCCGGGCTGCCCGCCTACACCTCAGGCTCTGCTTTACGGGTTTATGAAAATCCATGAAAAGATCGATAAAGAATCCATCAAGACGGTCAGCTGGTACCAAAAAGGCGATGATCCCGGTTTGCCAGTACCCATCCTTGGACCGGATCTGATTGACCTGAGAGATTACCCGGAGTTGATGGAAAGAGTATCGCAGAAGGAAGACCAGGCATGAACGAAGAAACCAAAGTCCTCGAAACCTATGAACAGGCAGTCCTGGAGCGCTTTCCGGATTGGGTCCGGGCAGATGATCGCCAGGGATACCAGGGGCTGCTGGTTGACCCAGCTCATTTGTTATCTTTGATGGAAGCCTTGCGTGATCAGCTTGGTTATGATCACCTGACATCGGTGACCGGTGTGGATTACCTCCCGGAGGAGAAGATGGAAGTGGTTTACCACCTCTATCGATCGACTGGTGGGGCGATCCTGGAGATCAAGACCCAAACCCCCCGGTCCAATCCGGTTGTCCCATCCCTGGTAGCCTTATACCCTGGAGCTGATTTTCAGGAACGAGAAGCCTGGGACCTGCTTGGCATCCAATTCGAAAATCACCCCAATCTGAAACGGATCTTGATGTGGGAAGGATTTGCAGGTCATCCGCTGCGCAAGGATTGGCAGGAGGTCTTTTACGGGGATGAGAAAAAACCCTACGAGGACCGCTGGCCGGAGGGTAAAACGAAGAAGATCGAATTGGATAACCCCTATCGGGAGAACATCGCTTATCCGAAGGGTTTCAACCCGGAAACCTGGATACCTGAGCCATCCGAACTTCTCTTTAAAGGTTCTATCCCCTTGGAACAGGATAAGGATTTTGACACAGAGACCCTGGTTGTTAATCTCGGCCCCCAGCATCCCTCCACCCATGGTGTATTCCGCATGGTAGCCAGCCTGGATGGGGAAACAGTGGTGGACCTTGAACCGGTGATGGGCTATCTGCACCGCAACCATGAAAAGATCGGCGAAAAGAACACATTCGCTATGAATATGCCTTATACCGACAGGCTGGATTATTTCTGCTCCATGAGCAATAATTTCGGCTATGCCCTGACAGTGGAAAAGCTGCTGGGTGAAAAATACCAGCCGCCAGAACGGGCCGAATATATTCGGGTCATCATGGCAGAGTTGACCCGAGTGCTGAACCACTTCATGGCCATTGGTTTCTTCCTCAACGACCTGGGAGCCTACTTTACCCCTGCCTTATATACCATCAAAGAGCGGGAACTGATCCTGGATATCTTTGAAGCAGTCGCTGGATCCAGGATGATGTGCAATTATTTCCGCTTTGGTGGAGTTGTCCGTGACTTGCCGGATGGGATGGAAGATCACATCCGCGAAATGGTTTACGAGCGCCTTCCCCGTCAGATCGACGAATTGGACCGCTACCTGGTACAGAACGAGATCGTGGTTGGACGCAGCAGGGGTGTAGGTGTATTGACCCCTGAACAGGCCATTGGCCTCTCTGCAGTAGGTCCAGTCCTGCGCGCATCCGGTGTGCCCTATGACATCCGACGGGCGGATCCATACAGCATCTATGACAGATTTGATTTTGATGTCGCCGTCAGGTATCACGGAGATGTGTATGACCGTTTCCTGATCCGCTATGACGAGATCAGACAGAGCATCCGCATCCTGCAGCAAGCCATCGACGGTATCCCCAAAGGAGAAGTTCTGGCCAATAAACCTGCCTATAAGTTCAGGATGCCGGTTGGAGAAGCCTACGGGAGGGTTGAAGGACCCAAAGGCGAGCTGGGATATTATGTTGTCTCTGATGGGACCGATAACCCCTGGCGTTATCATGTCAGGGCTCCATCATTCATCAACCTGACCGGTCTGAAACAAATGTGCCTGGGAGAAAAAGTGGCAGACCTGGTGGCAGTCCTGGGTTCGATAGATATCGTATTGGGTGAAGTGGATCGCTAAACTACCTCTGGAGAAACTCATGAAAGGATTTGGGATAATCAAGGGACTGGGTGTAACCCTTAAACACATCTATGACACCTATGCTGAGGATATAAAGGCAGGGCGGAAGCGCTACTACAATGAAGATGGTGTTCGGATGCGCATGACCCCAGATACCAAAGGTATCTTTACGGTCAATTACCCTGAAGAGAGATTACCGGTAGCGGAAAACTTCCGGTTTGTGCCGTTCTTGGTCTACGAGGAAGAAGATGGTCAGAAAGTACCACGCTGTACAGCATGCGGGATCTGCAGCAAGGTCTGCCCCACACAATGTATCTGGATCACCCGGGCAGAAGACCCTGAGACCGGAAAACCAGTCAAAACACCGGCTGAATTTTCCATCGATGTTGACTTATGCATGAACTGTGGTTATTGCGCTGAGTACTGTCCCTTTGACGCCATCAAAATGGACCATGACTACGAGCTGGCCAGTTATGAGCGAATGACGAATAACGTACACCACATAGAACGGCTGCTGAAGCCGGTTTCCTATTATGCGGAGATCCGCCCCTTACACTACGCCATGGAAGAACAGGCTAAGGCCGATGCAGAAGCCCAAAAGGCTGCCCGCAGAAGTCCGCGGGAATAAAGACCCGATATCAGATCCAAATTTAACGGTGGCCATAATGGTTGAAAAAGAACAGGAAATTCAGAGCCTGCGGGAGGAAATTGAGGAGATCATAGCCTCCCTTCCGGCTCATTCGGTAATGGCAGGCACACTGCAACGATTGGAAGAACTGGAGGAAAGGCTGGAAGAACTGGTAGTAGGGGGTGAGGATGCCCCAGCCTAAGATCGTGGTGGACTATTCGCGCTGCGATCCATCCCTTTGTGACCAGGGGATCTGCGCTGCCGCTCAGGTTTGTGAGCGCAAAGTGCTCCGACAGGAGAAACCAGGCGAGATGCCCGACCTCTATCCAGCCATGTGTCTGGGCTGCATCGATTGCCTGACTGCTTGCCCCCAGGGAGCGATCCGGCAGATGCAATAAATCTCAATCCTCCTCAGGATCCGGCAAACCCAGGATCTGGCGGGCTTTTTCCAATTCATCATCCAGCACGACCAGTTCAGATAACTGGTTGTCTCCCACGTAAAAGGCAGGGGCCTTATAATGGGGTACCACCACAGCACGGACCCCATTCTCTTCCAGAATGGCTTGGTCCCGGATGGCTTCGACGGTAGGCAGGATGGACAGAGTGACTGATTTCATAGGGCACCACCACATTAAGTTTTGCTTCTCTTCTTATTGTACCTTAAGGATAAATGCGATATACAAGACAGGGAGAAGATTTGTATACTGATATGAGAAACCTGGTCGAATAAGAGTTATCCTGTCGTGATGCTGAGCTTGATCCCGGTATTCAGTCCTCAGTCAGGAGCGAAACGTCCCTGGCAGCTAACAAAAATATCAAGGTTCTTCTTCTTGAAATCAGTTTATAATGAGCATAGATCAGACAGGGGGTTGTATTTTGCTGTTAACTTAACAATCTTGTTAGCTGGCCGGAAAGATTTGACGCTTATATTCCGTATCGCTATAATGAAGACAATAAACAGGAAAAGATTATGATAGGAAAGCGAAGGCAGTCCCGAAAGAAAAATGCCGGACAGAGTTTTGTGGAGCTGGCAATCGTACTGCCAGTTCTGCTGTTCTTGCTGATTGCCTTTGTGGAGGTGGGGGCGATCATTTATAATTACCTCTCCCTGTTGGACGTGGTCAGGGAAGCGGCCCGCTTTGCTGCTGACCGCGACCCGGAGGTCCTCAATGGCGATATGAGCAATTATCCTGTCAGCGCCTGCGAGGATGATGCCCTGCATTATTATCTAGACACCGCCTGTGTGGTGATCGGCACCAATTTTAACCAGGACATCACCCTCAATCCTGCTACAGATGATATTGCCATCTCCATTTTCACGATCGACAATAATATTGTGACGGACCGCAAACCCAACGACGGTGATGGGGTCTGGTCTCTCTATTCTGATAACTGGACCAAGAACTGCGACGGTTCGCTTGATTCCCTTACGCCCTTCTTCCCCCAGGGTGTGGGAGGTGCTTGGGCGGTTTATGTCCCACCTACTGTTGGCGCAGGAACGCCGACCCCGGATCTGGCTGCTGTGGCTGGCGGTTTATCGGATAAAGGCATTGTCCTGGTGGAGATCTATTATTGCCATCACCAGCTGCTGAACCTGCCCCTGATCAGCGATCTCATTCCCAACCCGGTGCCTCTTCATGCCTTTGCAGTCATGCCGGCACCAAAAGCAGCCCCCACACCCACACCTCTGCCTTAAGGCAAAGTAGGTTCTTATGATCAAAAAGAACGCCGCGACCAAAAAATCGATCAAGGCTATTTTCTCCAGGAAATATCACCAGATCCGGAGCGGATCCCGCCGTGAGCGGGGCCAGGCCCTGGTGATCACTGCCGTGGCCTTTATGGCCATGTTGGCATTCGCGGGTCTCGTCACCGACGCCGGGACCCTGTACCTGAACTTCACCCGTTTGAAGAGAGGATTGGATGCCGCTGCGGTAGCGGCTGCCAATCAGATCAGGGACAGCTCCCTGCCAGCTGCCCAGCGTAAAGCCCTGATCCGGGAATCCGCCCGGGAAATGCTCTACCTGAACGATATTTCTGATATCTATTCCCTGGAAACCTATATCTGTGAGGATGCCGGCATCCCAGCCAATTTCGCCGCCATCTGTCCTGGACCGGGGGAGATCAAACGCAAGCTGGCCTGGATCCAGGCTACCCAGAACAGCCCGGTCTATTTTTTACATTTATTTGGCATTGATACTATTCCCATCACGACCCATTCCATTGGGGAAGCAGCCTCCCTGGATGTGGTGATTGTGATCGACACCTCAGAGTCGATGGCTTCTGAAACAGCTGGTTATGATCCTACTAATTACGATCCAACAGCTTGTAATGCATCTAATAGTTGCCAGCCACTTAGGCAAGCAAAAGATGCAGCCAATGCCATGGTTGATAAGTTCTTTGACGGCTATGATCGTATCGCGGTGGTTACCTTTGACGTTAGGGCCATCATCCATGACCCGGACCTCTCCTCCAGCGAAGTGCTGGAGGCTGATCACACAGCTGTGAAAGCAGCTATAAATGCGATTCAATTATTTGATGGACCAAGCAGTACTGAAATACAAGCTTATGGAAATCCTTTGAATGGGGAAATGAACCCGATGGATATGGATGGGGACGGTGTGTACTTCGAATCTAAGGATATTATAGGTTCAACATGCACAGGCTGTGGAATGCGAGTAGCAGGGGATATCCTCAAAGCCCAGGGCCGGGTGGACAGCGTCTGGATCATTGTTCTATTGTCTGACGGCACTACCAATGTTAGCGACCTGCCGGATGCTTCGGATCTTAACAACCCCGTCCCTGCTGGGTATGTAGACGGTTTCTGTGGCGGTTCCATTGGTGGGCGGCTTTGGACTAACGAGCCAGGTACTCCCTATTCCTGGTGCACGGATAGCGATCCCACTACTCGCCACTGCGGTCCTTTTCATGCAAATGGTACTGAATGTCCTGGAGATCAATATGGGGGTATTCCTTCAGATCCCCATCCAGGACTTAGAAATCTAGGGATAAGTGTGCAGTGGGTGGGTAATAGCACCCCACCTTATGATGCCGAGGATTACGCCATGGATATGACCGACCGAGTTGCCCTGGTCTACCCGCTATATCCTGGGGATTCACCAGAACCCAAGGGGGGCGATGAAGTTGCTATCTACACCATTGGCCTCGGAAAAGCAGCAGCTCCACCAGATTATGACGGGGAACAGCTGCTGCGTTATATGGCCAATATCGGGGACGATAACTTCCGCAATCCAGTACCGGATATTATTGGTGATGATTATCCCCCAGATCCCTGCGACGGGGTAGCGCCCCAGACTTCCTGCGGGCAGTATTATTATGCTCCCAGCGGCATCTATTTGACCCAGATCTTCGAAAAGGTGGCCGGCAGCATCTTCACCCGGATCACACAGTAAAACGGACAATACCTAACAAAATTGTTAACTTTTCGGCAGTTTTATGCTATACTGCCAGTACTTATTTAAGGTAGAAAGGCTAAAACCATGAGAAATGGGCGGTTTTCGCATCTCAAAAGTAAGAGCAGGGGTCAGGCGATCGTGGAATTTGTGATCGCCCTTCCCATTCTGCTCTTTGTGCTCTTTGGGATCATCGAATTTGCCCGTATGGTCTTTGCCTGGATGGCGGTCCAGAACGCGGCCCGTTTCGGGATCCGCTACGCGGTGACGGGGGAATTCAACGAGATCTACTGTATCGAGGCTGGTAACCTGCTGGGTGCCGCCCATGTCAATGCCGATACAGATGGTGGAGATCCCCAGGACTGCAAGATACCAGATAGCTACACATCTGATGATAAACCCGATAAGGAACGGGAGCTGATCGACCTGGCCCGGCTCTTTTCGATCCGGGACGCTGCCGTTGGTGGGGGTACAGGCCTCTGGCTGCGGCCTGCGGTGGCTGGAAATTATGAGCAATATCTTGGTCTGCATGATCCGGCCTTTGTGGGTTTGCCGGATGAGACCGGCTTTTACCATGTCACGGTTTGCAGCAATCGCAGCGGCCAGTACGTCATGGACTACGGTAATTATGCCATCCCGCTTTGCAAGGATTTGATCAGCGCTCAGCTGATGGATGACGCCGGCGGACCGGGCGACCGGGTCAAGGTCCATGTGGAGCACCGCCATCCCCTGTTCCTGCCGATCCTTACCAATATCTGGCCCTCGGTAAGTTTAAATGCTGAACGGGATGGGATTGTTGAGAAGTTCCGCACCTCGCGGTCTCTGGGTGTGACAGGCCCCATCCTGTCGGCTCCCACCTGGACCCAGACACCAACCATCACCCCGAGTCCAACCATCACTCTGACGCCTTCGATAACGCCTACCCACACCCCTTCGGCAACACCGATCCCGGTGGATTGTGATCTGATCGAGATCGATTACAGCTCAGTGGGTGATTACGGGGGCGGTTATTTCGGTGCCCTGGTGCGGATCAGGAATAACAATCCCGTACCGATTCACCTCCACCGGGCTGACCTGAGCTGGGAGAAGATCCCGGCCAGCCGTTATGTGTGGGCCATGCAGTTCAATTTCAGCGCTTGGACGATCCTGGATGATTTTGCCCCGGATTCAGAATGGGTACCGGCGATCCCCGTCGAAATGGCTGGTGGGGGCCTGGGTGATTATGTGGGTTTATTTAAACCTGTCGCCGAACCGCTCCAGGGCGCAACCTCGGTGGATCTGGAATTTGATGATGGCTGCCATAAAGGCATCGCTGCCAATATGCCTACGGCAACCATCACCTTGACGCCGACCATCACCGATACGCCTACACTCACACCCACGCCAGACTGCTCAGATTACAGCCTGTCTCCCTTTTCATTCAGTCCCATGGGCATTCAAAGACTGACAGTTACCAACAATGATGTTGTAGACGCGGATGTCACTGCGATTGCGCTCAATTGGGATTATGCCGAACAGTTTGGAGTTGTCAATGGCTATCCAAACTTGAATATTGACTGGTTCACCTGGAGTGGGTCTTATTTCCACCTGGGCATAAACGGAGACGGTATTCAGGATTACAGCTCTCCTACTAACTGGAGCGGTTCCCTGCCCTTCAACAGCGGGAGCAGCTATATCTGGGAGATGGATTTTGATAATGATTGGGGTGGGGGGTTACCCCTGCCAGGCGTTGTCAGCAATGATTTTGGTGTTGTGATCGATTTTGATAATGGCTGCCAGCTGCGTCGGGACCCTGTGCCGCGGCCGATTATTTCTTGGACACCCTCACCTACACCAACAATCACACCTACGCCAACGCCACCGCCACCACCTACGTCCACTTCGCCGCCTACGATCACGCCGCTGCCAACAAATACCCTACCACCTACTAATACGCCGACAGCTTCCAGCACGCCTACCATCACGCCTACACCATCGGTTACGGCGACTCCCACAGCAACATCTTTGCCAACCTTCACCCGTACGCCTTCCACTACACCAGATTGGGCTGCAACGGCAACTGCGTCTTCCCCGACACCATACTACACTTCCACAGCATTACCTACAGAAGAACCTACTCCGGTGATTATTCCAGATTAATGTGTTTCCTTAGAATTTTTCTATAGATATACTAGGGAATTTAATTTCACATTATAGACACTACTCATGGGTTATCTGTCGCTTGACCGTATTTGATTCAAATGGCTTTCTAATATCAAGTACCATTATTTCACTTTTTTCCGTAGATCCCTTATTCCAATCAATACGTTTGTAAGGTTAGGTAATAAAAAAATTATCCGAAAATGGATAATTTTTTTATTACCTAACAAGGTTGTTAATTCCAGGGGGTTGCGCTCCTGTAACTGGGTGCTACACTGATAGCGAAATCAATTTTATTGGCAGGAAATCATCACTCTGTAGGGCAAAGGAAGAAGATCATGACCAAGCAGAAACGCACCAAATACCAGATCATAGGACTGATAACCCTCTCCTTGATCATTGCTGCTGGGACCGTTGGATTTGCCCGGGCAGAGGCGGTAGGCACCACAGGCTTTTTTGAAGTTGGCTACGGTGTGCAGTCGGATTACCAGGTCAGCAGGATCTCCTATACTCTGGATGAGAAGAACCCCACAGACTTCCTGGCTGTGAATTTTTCATTGGACCAGTCAGTGAGTACGGTCCAGGCTGGCATTTCTGATACAAAAAACGCCCAGATCATCTGGGCTGACAGCTGTGATTTCAACGGACATCATTGGGTTTGTTCATTTGGCAGCAGTTATGACGTCCGGCTGGCAAATTGGCTGCATATTGATTAATGAAGTAGATTAATTCGAACGCCATTATTTCTACTGAAAACCAGATCAAAGGCGTGTCTAGACTTCTAGCCACGCCGTTCAGGCGTATAGGGATAATATGATCAAGAAACCCTGGTTTCCCCTTGAAAAACGCAAACGCGGCCAAGCGATGGTGGAGTTTGTCCTTGCTTTGCCGATCTTGCTCTTTATACTCTTTGGCATTATCGAGTTTGCCAGGCTGACCTTCGCCTGGATGTCTGTCCAGAACGCAGCCCGTTTCGGGATCCGTTATGCGGTGACCGGGGATTTTAATGAGATCTACTGCGTGGCGGCTGGTACCAAAATGGGGACTGACCACATCAACGCTGATGTCTTCGGAGGTGACCCCCAGGACTGTATCGTACCCACGAATTATTCAGGTACGAACGGAGATGTCAAGGAAAGGGAACTGATCGACCTGGCCCGCCTCTTATCTATCCAGGATGCCGCAGTTGGGGGAGGGACGGGCTTGTGGCTGGAACCGGCAGTATCAGGCAACTATGCTCAGTACCTCAATACACACAATATCAATTTTATTGGACTAACAGATGAGAAGGGCTTTTTCCACACCACGGTATGCAGTAACAGGTCCAACCAGTTTGTGGTCGACTATAACAATTATGCAATACCCCTTTGTGTGGATACGATCGGCGGGGTATTGATGGATGATGCCGGCGGCCCGGGAGATCGGGTCAAGGTCCATATCGAACACCAGCATCCCCTCTTTCTGCCTATTCTGACCAATATCTGGCCCTCGGTGAATCTCAGCGCTGAACGTGACGGCATTGTAGAAAAATTTCGCACGTCAAGGATAATGGGCGTGTCCGGCCCCATCCTTTCCGCGCCAACCTGGACCCAAACACCCACCATCACACCCACGCCCACCATCACACCTACGACCACGCCATCCCTGACACCTACAGCGACCAACACACCTATCCCGGTCCAATGCGACCTGATTGAGGTGGCGGCCAATTATGTTGGCCATTGGTCCTCTGGTTATCATATCGCTTCGGTGACAATCCGCAATAACAACCCGGTTCCCATCCATCTAATAACTGCCAACCAGAACTGGGTGAAAAATGACCCCGGAAGGTATCTGTGGGCCATGCGTTTTAATAACAGCCCCTGGGAGGTCCTGGATGATATGAATCCAGACACAACCTGGAATCCCTCTCCCCCGATTGAAATGGCGGGGGCAGGGATGGGGGATTATATCGCTCTCTTCGCCCCTCCTTATATTGGGTTAGAAGGCAATACTACCGTGGACCTGGAATTTGATAATAACTGCCACAAAGGCATCACGGTTGAGATGCCCACGGCAACACCTTCCTTGACACCCACCATCACGCTTACACCAACCCTGACCCCCACGCCGGACTGCAGCCAGTATTCCCTGGGTGGATTCAGCTTCTTGAATTATGCTATCCAGCGCCTCAATATCATCAATAATGACGTGGTGGATGCTCGATTGATCTCGCTTGAGCTGGATTGGGCTTATGCGGAGTCTTTCGGCGCGGTCAATGGATATAATGACCTCAATGTAGATTGGTTTCAATGGCGCGGATCCTATGTTCCCGGTCATGGCCAGGGAGGCACACGCTATTATTCCTCCCCGACGATCTGGAATGGGAACCTGCCGTTCAATGCTGGAACCACCAACCGCTGGGATATTGACTTCGACAACGACTGGGGTGGGGGAGGACCTCTTTCAGGAGTGATCAATTCCGATTTTGGAGTGCGGGCTGTTTTTGATAATGGCTGTGTTTTGGAGCGGGGAGTTGTGCCGCGGATGATCATTACCTGGACGCCATCACCCACGCCATCCATCACACCCACCCCGACCCCGCCGCCGCCGCCCACGTCCACATCTCCGCCGACGATTACGCCGCTGCCGACCAATACCCTGCCGCCATCCTTTACGCCGACAGCATCCAATACTCCTAGCATCACGCCCACGGGCACCTCAACACCGATCCCATCCCATACCCCCTGGCCGTCCAATACCCCAGTGCCTACATTTACGCCCAATTGGGCCGCAACGGCTACTGCTTCATCCCCTACACCTAATTACACTCCAACAGATCTGCCTACAGAGGAACCTACTCCGGTGATCATTCCTGATTAGTAAAAACAAGAATCAAAATCGACACATATATCTGTTATTAAAAACCTAACACTTGTTAGGTTTTTAATATTCTTCTATCGAACACTTTCGTATAGAGGCTCTAATACATGAAATGACAATATCAAAAACACCTTGAATTATCCTCCAGGTTGTTTATTATGGTAGACCTCGAGATCTTTTAAGGATGGGTAAGTATTCCCATTTCCGCAATGATCATGGATGTAAACCACTCCCGATATCAATAAAGGAAGCAGATTTTTGATAACCACTGGGGAATCAAATCCCTAACAACGTCAGTCATACTGATGGTCGAGTTCATGCTGGCTCTGCCGATCCTGCTTTTTGTGATCTTCGGCATCATCGAGTTCGGCCGGATGGTCTTCGCCTGGATGGCGGTCCAGAACGCAGCCCGATTCAGGATCCGGTTCGCGGTCACCGGGGAGTTCGATGACCTTTACTGCATCCTAAACCTGGTATCCAGAGCAGGTAGATATCCATGGAGTACACAAACACCTTAAAATACCTATCAAGAATCGAGATACAAACAAGCCTAACAACGCTGTTAGGCTTGTTTTACATCCCCATCGAGAGAAAATCCCTCAAAATGCGATTTGATTCAATCTTAACAAGGTTGTTAGGGTATGACTATTGAAAAAACGCATCCGAATGTTACACTGAGGTCACTCTGGCGCTGGTCAGAGTCGGATATCCTATTCTAATTGGTATTCGAAGGATATTCTTGGCAAATATCAAGGTCGTTCAGGTTTTGAGAAACAACATGGTGCTACATTACAGAAGGGGACATAGATCGAAAAGAACTACCGGACAGGGCATGGTCGAATTTGTGCTGGCCCTGCCCCTCCTGCTCTTTGTGATCTTTGGCATTATCGAATTTGGCCGAATGTTATTTGCCTGGATGTCGGTCCAGAACGCGGCCCGTTTTGCGATCCGCTATGCGGTGACCGGGGAATTTAACGAGGGCTACTGCGCCCAGGCTGGTAGTAATCTAGGTGCTGGTTACATCAATGCCGATGTTTTTGGGGGAGACTCACTGGACTGCCTGGTGCCTGATGATTTTACGGGTGCAAGCGGCAACGAGAAAGAAAGAGAACTGATCGACCTGGCCCGCCTGTTTTCCATCCAGGATGTCGCCGAAGGGGCTGGAGCGGGTTTATGGGTGGATCCCTCAATCCTGGGGGATTATGAGCAGTACCTTTCCAGCCATGATCCAACCCATATCGGCCAGACCTCCCAGAAAGGGTATTTTCATACGACTGTTTGCAGTAACAGGAGCAATCAGTACGCAGTGGACTACAACAACTATGCCATTCCTCTCTGCGTGGATAACCTCGGCTCCCTGCTGATGGATGACGCCGGCGGCCCGGGAGACAGAGTAAAAGTGCATATCGAACACCAGCACCCCCTGTTTATGCCCCTGCTGAGTAATTTCTGGCCAACAGTTTCTTTGAACGCAGAACGGGATGGGATTGTTGAAAAATTCCGCACCTCACGGGTGATGGGCGTTTCTGGCCCTATTCTATCTGCACCGACCTGGACCCAAACACCCACTCCTACTGATACCCCCACGATCACGCCCACACCGCTTCCCACAAATACACCGGTCCCTACCAATACACCAATTCCTGTGCAGTGTGATTTGATTCAAGTTGTTGACAACTTTGTAGGAGAGTGGTTTTCCGGCTATCAGATTGTTACTGTTTCAATTCGGAATGACAACCCTGTGCCGATCCATTTTTACTCTGCTAACCAAGCCTGGCAGAAAAACGATCCAGGTCGATATTTTTGGGCGTCGTACTTCCATACTAGTGGTTGGGCAATCCTCAATGATATGGAGCCGCCCACTTCATGGACCCCGGCATCGCCAATTGAACTAGGGGCAGGATTGCAGGCGGATTACCTGGCTTTATTTATGCCCCAGTATATCGGGTTGGAAGGTGACCAATCTGTGGATCTTGAATTTGATGATGGGTGCCATAAAGGCATTACTGTGGACATGCCCACTGCCACGCCAAGTCCGACACCCACAGAGACCGCGACACCAACTATCACACCGACACCCAATTGTGATAAGTATACCCTGACAGACTTTACTTTCCTGAATTGGGCCCAGATCCGGGCAACATTTAGGAATCGAGATGAGGTGGATACTGAGTTGACCTACTTGGAATTGGATTGGGGTTATGCCGAACAGCTCTACGCCCTGAATGGATTTCCCAACCTGAATGTAGACTGGTTCAAATGGGCAGGTTCCTATTTCCCCGGGCACGGAAACGGTGGAGCCAATGATAAGTCCTCTACGACCTCATGGGCAGGTACACGTCCTTTTAATGCCAAGACCAGTTACCGCTGGGATATCGACCTTGACGGTGACGGAGGTGGCAAAGATCCTATGACTGCCCTCCGGAGTTCTGACTTTGGTGTGGTGGCCCACTTTGCCAATGGCTGCAGTTTTACTCGGCCAGCTGTCCCTCGAGCTTTGGTGACCTTCACCTCCACACCTACACCCACCAGAACTTCAACAGCAACCATACCACCCCCACCAAGCAGTACACCGCTGCCCAGCAATACCCCGCCTCCCAGCAATACGCCATTCCCGTCGTTGACTCCATCCAAAACTCCGACACCTTCCAAGACACCGATTCCTTCCAACACGCCAGTTGCGTCGAATACACCATGGCCGAGTAATACACCCTGGCCTTCACCAACGCCTAATTTGACTGCTACTGCTGCGATGTGGACGAGTACACCAAACTACACACCAACTACTATACCAACAGAGGAACCTACGCCAGTGATTGAGCCTGATTAACAGGATATTTTTGAATCGCATTAATACTATATGTATTTATTATGCATCGCAATTTCTACCTGCTATACTTGAATAGTCATTTCTTCTTTCACACATTCTCCAATTGATATCTGGGATCCTGAATAGTCTGACCTGGTTTGAATCAATAGCCTCCTAACAGGGGGATGTTTGTTCCAACCTTTCCAGAATGTTAGCTGTTCCTAACAGGGCTGTTAGGGCGTACCAACACCTTTCCAGAATGTTAGGCTGACCTAACAGCCCTGTTAGTTGTAGCGGATTGACCGAAAAAAAGACCATGTTAAACTGGAAGTAATCTATTCAACAAGTTCTTTTGAGACCTATAGTAAGGAGTAATATCATGATGAAAATCAAAATGCGCACCCGTCTTCTGGTCCTGCTGGCTCTGGCAGTTGTTCTCAGCGCGGCCACCTTCGGTTTCGCGGCAGCCAATACCGTGCCAGATGGCGTGGCAGGTGAAGGTTTCGGGGATATCTCTGGATACATTGTATCCAATGTGGTCTATACCCTGGACGGCGGTGACCCCACCGAATTTTTCAGCGTAACCTTTACGCTGGACCAGGCTGCGAGTGACGTCTATGCCGGCCTGGGTGACGGCAGCTCGATCTATTGGATCGACTGCAATGGTGGGCCGCTTAATTTCACTTGTGATCTGACCAGTTCCACGGTGAGTGTCTATGACGCCATTGAACTGCATGTGTCATCGGTCCAGTAGGACGTTCTTACAGGTAGACGTAAACACGTAAAGGGAAAAGGGGCGTGGTAGGCCTAAATACCACGCCTCTTTGTATAATAATAAAAGATGTTGAAATTTGACCTGAAGACTTTTCGTTCTCTCTTGATGATTCTCCTGCTGGCAGCGGTTCTGTGGGTAGGATTTGGACCGGTCCAGATAGGTGGGCCTGTCTCCTATGTGATCATAAGTGGGAACAGCATGGAACCGGAGATCCACCAGGGAGACCTGGTTGTCGCCCGCCGGGCTCCCGCCTATGAGCTCGGTCAGGCCGTGGTCTACCAGCATCCCCAGATCGGGTATGTCTACCACCGCGTAGTCGATCATGAGGGAGAGGTTTTCATTCTAAAGGGCGATAATAATGACTGGCTGGACAGCTATCATCCATCTGAAAAAGACATTCTGGGGAAATACTGGTTTGCCCTCCCGGGGGTTGGGAATTTGATCCGTACTCTCCGCCAGCCGGTGTATTTTGTATCATTTACTCTTATAATCCTATTCATAGGCGCTTCGTTATTCCTATTCAACAACAAGAATTGGATCCCTAAGAAAGTCCGGGGGAGTGGTAAAAACATGAAAAAGAATCAACCCCTATCCGCAGGCGACACCCGTCAGGAGCTGCTGCTGTTTATTGGAGTGCTGGCTATTATCTCAATAATCTTTGGTGTGATCTCCTTTACTAAACCACTGACCAGGCAAATTTCCGATGATCTGGTCTACTACCAGCAGGGAGTTTTTTCCTACTCAGCTCAAGACAAGGACAATATCTATGACAGTGATCAGATTCAAACGGGTGAGCCGGTCTACCTGCAGCTGACTTGTGAGATTCTAATGGATTTTGCCTATCAGTTTATTCCCGCCGGAGCTGGAATGATCTCAGCGGATGATTTTTCCGGCACATATCAGGTGGATGCTGTGATCAGTGATGTGGACGGCTGGAAACGTTCATTTGTATTAGTCCCAGCCACGGATTTTAAGGGTAGATCGTTTCAGACAGAGATGGCTTTTGATATCTGCCAGGCCCAGGCTTTGATCCTGGACAAGGAAGAGAAGACTGAGACCAAGAACCGCTGGTATGACTTCAAGATCTACCCCCGGGTCCTGATCTCAGGAGCCATCGATGGTCTCCCCCTGGAGGAGAGTTATCTGCCGGAAATCTCCTTCCAGATGGATACCAATATCCTGCGTATGACAGCAGGCCTGGAAGGATTGGATCTATCTCAAGAGGGAAGGATTGAAGATACGCGGGTGATCAACAACACGATGCGGATCTTCGGTCAGGAGATCAGTGTTGTGGTGGCCCGGCGGATAGGAGTGATATCCCTCCTATTCTGCCTGCTGGCTGCTGTGCTTCCCTCCTTGTCCTTATACCGGGATTGGAGAGCTTCAGATGTCTCCCGGATCCAGGTTCAATACCATCCCCTGCTGGTGGATATTCAGGAAGGCTCTCTTGTCTTGGGAGCAAACCAGGTTGTGGATGTGACCTCATTCTCGGACTTAACCAAGATGGCTGAACGTTATGGAGCCATGATCCTCCATGAGGACAAGGGTACTTTTCATAGCTATTCAGTTCAGGACGAACAGGTTATTTATCAATATGTCCTGAATAACACCCGGGGGGAAAGCCTCTTCCCAGATGTATATGCTTTCAAACGCTCCCTCCTGGATGGTTTGAAGGAGGACCAGTTTGAACTCTATTACCAGCCAGTGGTAAAAATCCGCGGCCGAAAAGTATTGGGTTTGGAAGCCTTTTTGCGCTGGAATCACCCGGAACACGGCCTTTTATATCCAGCGGATTTTATTTATCTGGCTGAGAGGGGAGATTTGATCCCCGAAATAGACAGTTGGGTTTGCAGGCGAGTTTGCCAGCAACTTAAGGCATGGCAAGAGGAAAACCTGGCGGTTGTGCCGGTTTCCATCAACCTTTCTCCGGAAACGGTGATGGATGAGGTCTTTACCCAAACATTTTCTGATATTCTGCTCCAGACGATCTGCAAACCGGAGCTGATCCAGATTGAGCTCAATCGCTCCAACCAGATCTTCCGCAGGGGAGATTTTAAAAAGCAGTTGACTGCATTGGCGGACCTGGGCATCAGCCTGGCGATCGATAATTTCGCTACTGATGATGCCAATCAGATCAATCAGGTCTTCAAGGTTCCCATCAAGGTGATTAAGATCGATCGCTCGGTGGTCCAGGATATGAAAACGGATCCGCGTGCCAAGCAGCTGGTGGGTGCTGTGGCTGCCATGGCGGAAAACTTCCAGGTAGAGGTTATCGCCCAAGGTGTGGAAAGCGAAGATGATCTTAAACTGCTCCAGGAGCAGAATATTGAGGTCGCCCAGGGTTTTTATCTGGGAAAACCCATTCAACCAGATGAGCTGGGTCCATTATTGAAGAGTCAACTCAAAAAAGTAGGCTCCGGGAAATAACAGAATGATGAGAAAAAAAATCTCCTGGATCATTGCCGGAATTCTATTGGCAGGGGCTGTGCTGGTCCTGATCCCGATCTTGACCGCTTACACGGCAGCGAATACTGTGCCGCTCACCCGGGTGGATGGAAGTCGACTGGGAGTAGATCCAAATGATTTAGCTCCCCCGGAATGTGCCGGTATGGGATTGACCAATATTGTTATTATTGGAGCCGGGGAAACTGGGACCCCCGCCAACGACCTGATTTTAGGAACCGACAAAAATGACCCCGAGATTCGGGGGGGGGCAGGGGATGACTGCATCCTGGGTGGAAAAGGTCATGAACGTCAGAGGATTGACAATTCCTGGGGGCCGGGACTATTCGGCGAGGAGGGAAATGATGTGCTCATCGGGGGCCCTGGGAATAATGATCATTGTGACGGGGGATCGGGAACGGACGTTTATTACTCCTGTGAAACAACTTATTAACGACGACCATACCCACCTCACCAGGGCCTGAAACCAGCCCAAATAATGGTATAATTTTTTTGTTAATTTCTATCTTTCCTAAGGGGCCTCTTGAACGAAAATAATTACCGGTTACGACCCACTAATATCTTTAGCTGGACCACCTTGATTGTTTTTATCCTGTTATTGGGAAGCTTGCTGGCAGGGCCAGTCGAGCCAGGATATGCCCATAGTGGCAACCCATCCAATACTCTGGATAACGGTGTTGCATCACCCAGAGCTTTATATCCATTATTCTCAGGAAAACCAGGGTCTGACCTGATACCATTCTATTCTCCCTCACCGACAGTCACTGTCAGCACGGGAGATGTTTTTTTGGGAGAACCATTTTCCATCACAGCTACATTTCGAAATAATGGTGATGGAACTGGTTATGGGCCGACAGGATATGGACCTTTTATCGATCTTTACATCCCCCATAAAGGCGTGGATGGGATCTACCCCACTGAAGCCACTTATGATGGTATCAGCCCAGCAGCAGGTTCTGACTACACAGCATCGCTGGATGGAGAAGCGCTTAATGTGGTCACCCAAACCTTTCCTGATGATGGCGGTGGAACTGGGTGTGTGAACCATCCCTGGGGGCTCGATGAAAATGGGATCTTCCTTGAAGTCTGTGGAGAGGCGGGCGATCAGCTGGTGTCGATTGAGATACCTTACGGATCTTATACCCCAAACCAGCCCCAACTGACTGTATCCATTCCCGCCCGATTGAGTGTCAACGCCAACCCAGGGGCTCCCTTAACGATCCGGGGAAGGGGTGGGTTCATTTTCGGCGCCACCCCCATGGTGGATTGGTGCTGCACATCCCCTATCGACACAACCCTGGTTTCTGACTCGGGTCCACCCACCAGCTGGGTGCCATTTTCAAATGTTGATCCCCAGGTGCTCAGTTTTTCAAAGAGCACTACAGCTGGTGAGGTAGCTACCGGCCCCAATAGTCCGGCCACTTATACTATTACAGTTGATCTTGCTCCCGGGCAGAGTTTCCGGGATATTCAAATCACCGACTCCCTCCCCAATAACCTGGTATACCTGGGGGGATTGATCACCAGCCCCGCTGCGAGTTCAGTTGTGCAGCCTGCCATAGATGGGCTCCCCCATAATGGGGACCAGATCATCCTCGGTTGGACAGGGCCGATAGACAGCACTGTTACCAGCTCGATCACAGCTTCGTTTGATTATTACATTCCAGAATTTGACGCCAACGCTCTTGAGATCGCGCCGGGGACGACCACTAATCAAGCCGTCCTGGACCAGATCTGGTGGACTCCGGCAGACGGCTCGCCAGAACAGGAACTCAGTGGTGAAGTTGGTGTGGGTACCGCTTCAACCAGCGATCAACCAATTATTCTCGGCAAAGGCAGCGCCATCGCTGTTGATAATGGTTTGGCTGGTTACACGCCTGGAGATGTGATCTCATTTAGTTTAACATTCGAGATATCGGATTATTACGGGTTTGATAACTTGAGTTTAGTGGATGTGCTGCCAGACGGATTGCATTTTGACCATACCTATATTCCCTCCCTGAGCATAACCCGCGATGGTGTGACAAATACCTATCCATTTGATCCGACAAACGTCGAGGTAGAGTGTAATTATACCGGCGGAGCTAAAACAGAGTGTGATCAACCGACCGGGCCAGGTGGTCCGGGCCAGACCACGATCACCTTCGATATAGACCAGGAGCTGGTTGACCAGGGAGTCTCTTCCCAGGTGCTGGGTGACCTGGTGAGTGATGGTGGACCAACGGCTGGTGTTACAACGACAGGCACTGTCCTGTTTTACGCAGTCATGCTGGACAAATACACCGATATCCACCCCGCTCCAGATGATTACGTCAAAATGGGAGATTCCCTATCCAACACAGCCACAATTTCCGGAACCCAGGTTGATACGAGTACCTGCAGCCCGGACTGTGGGCTCACGGCGGTTATCTCTGGCAATGCTGCTGCTGCAGGCATCACAGTAGGGCGGGGAGGGACTGAAAAGTCTATTGTGGCAGTGAACGGCGCCTTCTGCAACGGGGGAGATCCCTGCTCAACAGTATCGATCACCGCGGGAGATACTGTAACTTATCGGATTCTCTATGATCTTCTCACCGGCGATTATGCTGACCTGGTCTTTACCGACTATCTTCCTCTGCCGATATTTTATGCTGAGGATCCGGACAATGATGGCTCCTCTCTGATTACCTGGCCCAAGGACACCGATCTATTGGATCCTGTTCCCGCTCCAGGAACATGGGACCTGGGAGATGATGATACCCGGGGAGTGGATCCCTCGGTCACTATCTCTCCCCATACTGCGGATAATTTTGTGCGGTTTTCATTCGGTAACTATGACGACACCAATAATAATGGCGCAGTGATCGAGATCCTATTTACAGTACGAGTTACGGATCAGCGCTTTGGTGATGGTCTATATATGCGCAACAGCGTTCTGCAGCAGGATGCCAACAGCCCGGGAGTGACATCGACTTCGTCCAATAACGCTGATCTGATTCTCACAGAACCTGTTCTGATAGGGGAAAAATCTGTCGTTTCTACGGATCACACTGGCATCGATCCAGATCCAGCCATTGCTGCTCCAGTCGTATTCCAGGATCCAGGAGATCCGGGCAATCCACCTTGGATTCCTCCTGCCACGATCAGCTCCGATTATTTGGAGACGAACGGGCTCAGCAGCGGGATCGATGGCATAGATGGGGGAGACCTGGTGAAGTTCGCCCTGGTGATCGAGAACATCGGATCGGGCCTCAATGGCGCATTTGATATTGCCATCAAGGATACGATCCCAGCCGGATATCTCATTCCGGGGATTGGACTTGGTGGATTTAACCTCCAGGTGTACCGGGGGGACGGCGCGGCACTCGATGATGGTTCAGGCTCAAGTCTGGAATATCTGGGACCCACATTCACGCAGCCAACAGATTTCTTTGGTGATGGTATCCGGTTGAATGATCCAGGTGTTGGGGACCCGGAATATGGGCAGGGACTTTGCCAGGCCCATGATGCATCCAACGGCCGGAATATTATCATCGTCACCTATGATCTTCTGGTAGACCCCAATATCTCACCGGGAACTGTCCTGCAGAATGTAGGTGAGATCCTGGAATATTCAGGCGAAGAAGGTGGAGAGAATTATCTACCTGAGCCGGAGGAGAATCCCCAGGAAAGTACGGTGGACGTTCCAGACCTGGAGAAGACCCGCACAGGGACAGGCCTGATCGAAACCAATAATAATGATGACCAGGTGGTCATCGGGGAAGAGATCTATTACCGGCTGGTGATCACCATTCCGGAGGGAAGAAGCCCCGAAACGGAGATCATCGATACCCTGGATAGCGGGTTAGGTTTTATCAGCCAAGACAGTTTTGTACTATCCAATGAAGATACTGGAGACCCGGATGGTGGGATCTCCTTTACTGGCAGCTCCACTCCTGATATCACTGATGGCGGCAGGACCATCACCTGGGATCTGGACACCCTGACCAACACCAATGATGATGACAGCACACAAGAGACCATCACTATCACCTATACGGTTCAGACTCTGAATCACCTGTCCAATCAGCATGGTGTCGGTGTAAATAATGGCGTTGAAATCAGCTGGGATACACTGGATAGTGAGGGCGATACTGTCAGAGCCACCGAGGGTCCAGTAAGCGCCAGCGATGCCACGGTCATTGAACCTTCGATCAATACCACCAAGACAGTCGTGGTCGGTGGATCCGGGAACTCAGGGGATGCGGGTGATAGCGTAGTTTACACGATCACCTTCACATCTAATCCTTCCCGCCCTACGGCTTATGAGGTTTTATTATCTGATTTCCTCTCTCCTTATGTTGATTTTGATCCTTCTACTGATCCGAGTTATGGAATCAGTGCGGTCACTGATAGTGCCGGGTTATTGACTACGGCTAGTTTTGAGATCACCGTCGCTGATGAGCTGCGCTTAAACCCCAGCGTCCTTCCGTTTGTTATGGCTCCGGGTCGGTCAGTTTCCATCACTCTCAGAGGTGAGCTGCGGGACACTGTCTATACTGGCCAGGTTATTCCCAATAACGCGGTGCTCAGCTGGAGCAGCCAATCCGGGGACCAGAATTCCGGGGATGAGTATGGAGAACGTGATGGGTCAGATGGAGTTGGGGGTTTGAATGATTACGAATCGACCGGTTCGGTCAATATCAATGTCATCACACCTTCTCCGGGCAAGACCATTGTCGCGACATCAGAAGATCACTCCGGAACCATTTCCAATATTCCCCGCCTGGTGATCGGCGAGATTCTCAGGTATAGGATCGAGGTCCGCTTGGCCGAGGGCACCAATAACGATCTCATCCTGCGGGATCTTCTACCTGGCACTTTGACCTTCCTGAATGATGGTACTGCCAAGGTTGTTTTTGTGGCAGATGTTCCTGCCGATCTCACCTCCACCACAACATTGGATGGTGATGCTCTTGGCATCTCAGGGGCGGGGGCGGTTGTCAGCGGGAATGAGAGCACCCTTTCCGGGATTACCCCAACGCTTGATTTTCCGGATGAAAATATCTCGACTCTATTGAGCGGAAATAATGATAATTACGGATCCGGCACGGATATCTATTTTAAGCTAGGCGATGTTGTTAACAGAGAGGAAGACTCAAACAGCGAATTCGCAGTGGTGGAGTTTAATGTTCTGGTTCTGAACCACTCAAATAATCAGCAGGGAAGTTCCCGCTACAACAGCTTTTCAGTCTATGTCGATGAGGATGGAGATGAGAACACTGAATCAGGGGAATTGATCGAGACATCGAGTTTGACCCGGATCATCATTGCTGAACCGACCCTGCAACTGACAAAAACCATCGACACAACCCCTAATGATGCCGGGGATCATATCGTTTATCGCCTGGTCATTGAAAACCTGGAATCAGGGAACAACGATGCAACTGCCTTCGACCTGGTTTTGTGGGACAAATTTGACTCCTATCTGACCAATCTGAATCTGGATACTGTGTCCACAACCCAAACCACTCCCTGTATCGGTAACGGCCTGGGAACTACACCCTACAGCGATGATGGAGGAAGTTTTACCGGCCAGGATCTGAGCTTTGCAGCTACCTGCCTGGATCAAAACCAAACCATCACCCTGATCATCAGCGCTGACCTGGAGGATGATGTCCCGGCCGGATACGATCTGGATAATACGGGATATCTGAGCTGGACCTCTCTTCCGGGAGAAAAAGGCACTGCCAGCAATCCTACCGGATCTGACGTAAACGACGACTCCACGACCGAAGATGATTCCGGTGGATACTGGGGAGAAAGGAATGGGAGTGGTTCTCCAGCTGTGAATGATTATTCAACCTCAGGATTCATTGACCACACTCTGGATGTGCCGGTACCGATCAAGTCCATTATCAGCACCAGCGCTGGCCATACCAGCGAGGTGGGGGATGGCACTCCTGGAAATCCCCGGGATCTAGCCATTGGTGAGATCATTCGCTACCGGTTAGCGATCAGCCTGCCGGAAGGCACCAACACTAACCTCACTCTGGAAGATACTTTGCCTGCGGGGTTCAGTTATGTGGACGACAGCACAGTCCGGATCAGTTTCCTGGCTGACCAGGATATCACTGAAAGCGGGGATCTGAGTGGCGCGGATAATGATGCCTTGCCACCCACTTTCACCCTGCCAGCCAGCAGGATCGGTGTCAGCGGACAGGATATAACTTTTGATCTCGGCACCCTGCTGAACAATGACACCAATGATCTTAACACCGAGTATGCAGTGATCGATTTTGATGTTCTGGTGAATAACGATGCGAATAGCAACAATACCGATCTGGATAATAATGAATTCGAGGTCTATCTGGATAGCATCCTGGCTGGGACTTCCAACCAGGTAGGCACAAGGATCGTTGAGCCTGTCCTGGATGTGGATAAAACTGCCAGCACGATTACGCCGGCTTATAACGAAACCTATACATACACACTGGTTATCAGTCATACTGACAGCAGTCTGGCTGAGGCCTTCGACCTGGTTGTGACTGATACTATTCCAGCCGGGTTGAGTTATGTGGCAAATAGCGCTGGACCTCCTGCCTGGTCTCCCTCCTTTGACGGGGTGGATACCATCACCTGGACCTGCACTGGAACTTGCTCTCTTCCGATTCCTGGAACCGCCACCTTGTCCTACGATGTCACCATGGCCAGCCCACCCGCTCCTCCCGCTGTGGGGGATAACTTGACCAATACGGCTGGATTGACCTGGACCTCCCTGGATGGCTCCGATAGTGGGGAACGCACGGGGGATGATAATGGGGGAACAGAGCCATACAACGACTACCGTGACAGCGGAACGGAAACAGTGATCTTAACCAATCCTGAGCTCCGGATATTCAAAACGGATGGGTTAGGAGTGGATACATATATTCCAGGCAACCCACTGACCTATACTATACTGGTTGAGAATATCGGCAACGAAGGCGTAGTTGGAGCACTAGTAGAAGACAGCCTGCCCCTGGAAGTCAATCCCCCTAACAATCCCATGGTCAGCAGTTGGGATTGGGTTTGTGATGGATCCAGCGGAGGTGCTTCGGGATGTACCCCCAGTGCGGGTTTGACTGGAGACTTCAGCGATTTGGTCGATCTACCAGCGGGTTCCTCGATCACCTATCAGGTCACTGCCAATATCCTATCCTCTGCGGAAGGAAACCTGGAGAATACTGCAACTATCAGTATGCCGGTTGGTTTGATTGAACCCGATCTCGATGATAATTCCGCTACTGATGTTAACGGCCAGAATTCCCATGCTGATCTATCAGTGACAAAAGACGATGGCGTAACTGTCATCTCTCCTGATGGGGAGACCACCTATACTATCGTGGTATCCAATAGCTCTCCCAGCGATGTTTCAGGTGCACTTGTAGAAGATCTCATCCCACCAGAGGTTGATTCCTGGACCTGGGAATGCCAACCTGTTGTATTCCCAAATACTGCTTCTGGATGTGACGGGGTAGTGAATTCGACCAGCGACTTCTCTGATTCCATAAATTTACCGGCAGGAAGCAGTATCACTTATTTGGTAACAACCCAAATCTCCGCTTCGGCCAGTGGATCCTTGGTCAATACAGTAACTGTGGATGTCCCCCCGTTTGTAGTTGAGGATAATCCGTCAGATAATACTGCGACGGATGTGGATTATTTCCCGACCAACAGCAAAACCCTGGATAGCGCATTTCATGGAGTCACAACCCTGCCGGCTGTAGCAATAGGTGAATTGATCACCTATGAAATACAACTGACGGTTCCAGAGGGATCCATGGCTAATTTACACCTCCGAGATACCATGGATGAGGGATTGGCATATGTGGATTGTGAGATCATCACAGGTGTTGGTTTAGTGACTGATATACCAGGTGGATTTGGCGCTATCTGCAGCAGCCCGGATGTCTCACCGATAATTGGCCCTGAGGAGGGACAGGGAAATCAGGTTGATTTTGACTTTGGCGATCTCACAAACTCCAGTGGAGGGGATCTTCCCTTAATCGTGCGTTATCAGGCAGTGGTACTGGATAGTCTGAACAACCAGAATGACCCCGCTTTATTTTTGAGAAATCTCGCAGAATGGATCTGGGACTCAGGCAGCCTAACAGACCAGGCCGTTCCTGTGAATATCCTCGAACCTGACCTTATCGTGAGTAAGAGTGCAGCGCCGCTTGCTCTCTTCCCGGGGCAGCTGACAACCTTTACCATCTCAGTAGCCCACTCAGAAGACAGCCAAACTTCAGCTTATGACCTTGTACTGACCGATATTCTCCCTGAGGATTTGATCTATCAGCCCCCTATCCGCCATATCAGCGGCCAGGCGCCAACTTCGATAGATGATAGCGGAGACCCCGTATTGGTCATCACCTGGGATGAATTCATTGATGATGATACTAGCTCAGTATTCGAGATTGATGTCATGTTGGATCCGGATTATCGCCGGCGGAGTTTTGACCAGACCATCACCAACAATGCTTCCCTTTCCTGGACGAGTCTGCCAGATGATTTTTCAGCACCTCAATCTATCCATAATGATCTCTCAACGGAGAGATTTTACGATCCACTGAGTAATGTCAATATCTATAATGCTGTGGATGGGGCGACTATTCGGATTCCGAGCTTACCAGATACTGGTTTTGCCCCAGGTCAGGTGACAGCCATTGGATCTCAGCCCCAAGATCATGTTTATGGGAATCTGAGCGGTTTGCGGTTAGAAATCCCTAGCCTGGGAGTTTACCAACCGATCGTCAGTGTTCCTCTTTCTGATGAGGGCTACAACTTGACCTGGTTATGGGATCAAGCAGGCTGGTTGGAAGGCACTGCCTACCCGACCTGGACTGGAAATACTGTTATCACAGGGCATGCATATCTTCCAAGCGGTTACCCTGGACCATTTATGGATCTGGGCCGGTTGGCGTGGGGCGATGAGATCATCATTTATGCCCATGGCTTAAAATATACTTACGAGGTCAGGACGAAGGATCTTGTATCTGGAGATGACCTTAGCATCCTGGGCCACCGCGAACAGGATTGGCTGACCCTCTTTACATGCAAATCCTATAACGAGGAGCTGGGAAGCTACCGCTGGCGGCAAGTTGTAGGTGCGGTCCTGATCAAATTTGAAGACCTTCATTAATAAGACCCGACTTGTGTCTAAAAAAAACCCGCTGATATCCTGCGGGTTTTTTTGTTTGATTTAGCCTCCACTTCTCCTGTCATATACCTTTGCCAGAGGTAATTAGAACCTTTTGCCACGATAGGCGAGAGATGTCCATTTTCATCTTGTGCTCCCACTTCTCAGGCCAAAAATCCTAAAACTGACTTGAATAAACCGGCCACAGGCAAACAAGCGGGACTTATTCATAACCCAACAGGATGGAACACTGAACCATAACCAAACTCTTGAGATCTACCATCCATAATAAAGAACTATTATGGATATAAGTATTTCGAATTGGAGAAAACTGTCACAAGGGTAAAATACATAGGTGACACAATGGGGGGTGAAAATGAGCTTCAATTGGTTTTGTCAACGCTTTTGTTAGTAGAGGTTTACCTTTAAGAATATCTAATCAAATTCATTACAAGGAGAGAGCATGAGAAAAAGATTTATTATTGTTATTTTGTTGGTGTTGCTGGCTGGTATATTGGCTGCTTGTGGTGGAGCTGATGTGTCCGAAGCCGAATGCCCTGATTGCCCGGAATGCCCCGAAATCATTTGTCCTACCCCCAAGGGTGGAGCAGTGCCTTTTGAGGATGCCTGGGCGGGATCTGGCCATGCGGACAGCACAGCTGAAGCTTTCAGGCACTGGGATGAGGAAGATGACGGCCTGGTTGCTGGCAGCTGCGCCAAATGCCATTCCACAGCCGGCTATATCGACTTTCACGGTGCGGATGGATCTGATTTCGGCTCCATCGAGAATGATGTTGTCGCCGTTGATGTGATGGGTGTGGAGTGCATCGCCTGCCACAACCCGATAGTTAGCCAGAAGGACAGTGTGGTCATGCCCTCCGGATTAGAGCTTACCGGTTTGGGTGATGAGGCTCGCTGTATGGAATGCCACCAGGGCCGAGAATCCATGGTCAGTGTCAATGCCAAGATCTTGGAAACAGTTGGTGTAGAAGATCTGGCAGATGTGGATCTGGACGCTGTTGTAGAAGGACTTGGCTTCTCCAATATCCATTATTACGCAGCAGCAGCCACCAAATACGGCACCCTGGCCAAGGGTGGATACGAGTACTCAGGGAAGACCTATGATGGGAATTTTGCCCATGTGGAATCCTTTGACACCTGCATCGAGTGCCACAGCCCCCATACCCTGGAAGTCCAGGTAGAAAGCTGCACAACCTGTCATGGAGTGGGAGAACCGAGCACCTTCCGGATGGAAGGTTCCGCTGTTGATTATGATGGGGATGGAGACATTGAGGAAGGTATCGCTGATGAGATCGCCGGTCTTCAAGAAGCCCTTTATGGTGCACTGCAGGCCTACTCGGTGGATGTGGCCGGATCAGGGATTGTTTATGACTCCCATGCCTACCCCTACTTCTTCATTGATACCGATGGGGATGGAGAGGTCACAGAAGGTGAAGCTAACTATGGCAATCAGTACGCAACCTGGACGCCTCGTATGCTTCAGGCTGCCTACAATTACCAGGTATCCCTGAAGGATCCCGGGGCATTTGCCCACGGTGGAAAATACATTATCCAGCTTCTGTATGACTCGATCGCTGATCTGGATGCAGGCCTTGTAGAAGGTTTGTTCCGCGACGACCACGGCCATTTCCGGGGATCTGCGGAAGCATTCCGCCACTGGGATGAGGATGGCGAGGTTTCAGGATCCTGTGCCCGCTGCCACTCGGCAGAAGGTCTGCCCCTGTACCTGACTGAAGGCGTGGATATCACCCAGAACATCTCCAACGGGTTCCAGTGTGAGACCTGTCACGGCGGAGAGGAATGGCCGGCTCGCTTCTCAGTCGAATCGGTGACCTTCCCCAGCGGCTCGGTGGTCAATGTGGAAGCCGGGGATGAATCCGGATTATGCATGTCCTGCCACCAGGGCCGGGAATCGGGCCAGAGCGTGGAAACTAAGACTGCAGGTCTAAATGGAAACGCAGTGGTTGAGGGACTCGGGTTCATTAATATCCATTACTTCCCTGCAGGTGCTTCCCGCTATGGGACTGAGGCCAATGCTGGCTACGAATACCCGGGGAAATCCTATGTGGGCTATTTTGAGCATGTTGAGAATTTCCAATCTTGTACAGATTGCCATGATGCACACGAGCTGGAAGTGAAGACGGACAGCTGTTTACTGTGCCACGGTGAAGCTGATGAGGTCAAGGATATTCGTAAATCCGAGGTGGATTATGATGGTGATGGTGATGTAACAGAAGGCCTTTATGGAGAAATTGCCACTCTGAAAGAGGCTCTCTACGAGGCTATTCAGGCCTATGGATCTGTTGACGCTCCGATCATCTATGATTCCCACTCCTATCCGTACTTCTTCAATGACAATGACGGGGATGGTGAAGTAGGTCCGGGTGAAGCGATTTACCCCAACGCATATGCTTCCTGGACCCCCAACTTGCTCAAGGCAGCCTACAATTACCAGTATGCTTCCAAGGATCCGGGTGGTTTTGCTCACAACGGGGCATATATCATCCAGTTACTGATCGATAGCATTCAAGCTATGGGCGGAAACACCAGCGCGTACAGCAGGCCCTGATCTTTAGGGTATTTTGGACAAGAACAAAACAAAAAACCTCCCGTTTCATGCGGGAGGTTTTTTGTTCTTTGATGGACTGGAAACCAGAAGCTGGCTGAAGAGTCTTATCCCCCTTATTCTACTGCTCCAGCATTTATCCATTCCCGGATAAGATCACGTTCAGGAGTGATAAAGTGAGCGAAGTGGTTCCCGGTTCCTTTTGTCTTTACCAAGATCAAACTGTTATCAGCATCACCCGGCGTGACCACGTACCCATTCTCATTCCCTGCCATAAGATTCGCGTAGGTGGAAAAATTCAAACCTGCCTGGGTGCTGTCACCGTGGCATATACCACATCGCAAGATTAGGATAGGCTGGATATGATCGGTATAACTGAGATCTTCAGGGTTCAGGGGAACAGTTTGTGAAACCTGGGTGGGTTGGGTGGGTGGCAGCTGATCGAGGATGGTCTCTCTGAGAGCGGGAGCGTCAAACCCAGCGAATTCCCAGCTAACCCCGTGGCAGGCGCTGTTTGAACAGAAGGAAGTGTTGCTGGATCCTCCCGGATCTCCTGTCATATGGCAGCTTGAACAGGTTGAATCGTACGCCAGGTGATGGAGAGATATCCAGTTCGTGTTGAGGTGGTTTTGCGGTTCTGGCCCGGTGCTGATCTCGATCTTCGCCAGGAATTCCCCTTCCGCAACAACTACCGGGATGGCATGGCACAGATTGCACTCCAGGCGAATGGCCTCTTTTTCTACGGTTAGGTGCTGGCCGTCATGGCACCGGAAGCAACCTGGAGAATTCTTGTGACCGATATTGTTGGGGTGGGAAGTCCAGTCTGATTTTTGATCGGGATATACACTGTTGATATAGGAAGACTTTAATTCCTCTATTGCCTGAATGATATCTGACGGGTATTCAGCATAATAGTCAGGAAATTTTTGTTCATAGTAATAATCGATCAGGTCGAATGTAGCCAGGGCGGTTTCCATGCTGGTGTACTCGTTCAGATAGGTCTTCAATGCGATATCCCTAATTTCGGGTATATCAGACGAAATCAAACCCTGGTTGAGCAGTCGATCGATAATGTCCTCGGGGAACGATACCAGATGGGTGATCCGGTTGTGGCAGGTGATGCAATCCATTTCTTTTAAGTCACCCCGGTCGATGGCATCGGGATCGATATCGCTCGTGATATCCAGGTACTCCGTGGTTGATCCATCCTGGCCGATAACCTGGATATAAGGGATTTCCTGATCATCCCTGTCCAGAGCGTAATAGTAGACCGGGTTTTCGATGTGCCAGTGAATACCCTGGCCGAGTCCTGTCCTGGCACTGCCGCCACCAGTCTTGAGGATCAGGTAAGTCGTGTAGCTGGAATTTTCCAGATCATTCTGATATTGAACGATCTCTCTTAAACTGTCATCTGAGAATTTTTCCGGGAAATGGCATAGTTCACAGGATTCCCTGGCGGGCCGCATATTCTTCACCTTGATGGGATATTCATAGGTTTTAAAGAGGGAGGCAAAAACATGTTTGGCGTCCCCGGCCTTGCGGGTGATCTTTTCCGTGATGAATCCTTCACCGATATGACAGTCAACACAATCTACCCTGGCATGTGGTGAGGCGAGGTAGGAAGTATATTCTGGGGGCATGGTATGGCAGGCCGTTCCGCAGAACTCAGGGGAATTGGTGTACTCCCAGGCGTAAGCTCCGCCCCACAATGCGGCTAATGTGAAAAAACCCAAAACCAGATAGGGTGCTATTCGCACCCAGGTAGATGATTCTTCAGAGGGCAGGAAGAACCCCTTTATCCACTGTAGAAATCCTTTCATGGTCTCCTCCCGATATTGTAATTCTCTATGGCTCCAGTAATTGTAACACGGGTATTTATGTCATGTTACAATTCGTGTCAATCTCTACTTCTAAACACAATCAAAGGTCCGAATTGATGAAGATCCAGCGCTGTTTATTAGGTAGCTATCCCCTAGAGGCACCCAGGAGCCGATATAAGCCCTCTGGAGAGGTATTTCTCCCTGAAAGCGGTCTATCTATGCCCCCCGAAGAGTAAAATCTTCCTGGAACGGCTGGTGATGAGGTGGGTAGAACGAGGCTTGGTGATTTCTAAAAATACCGTATCTTAAAGTCAAGATTTCCAGGTGTTCTCGAGCAGGCGGAGCCAGTTCTTCCAACAGATCTTTTCCCGATCCTTAGTGGAGAACCCAGCTTTTTCCAGCAGGGCAACCAATTTCTGATAATTGCTGACATCTCCCAGCTCAGAAGGTATCTTGGTGCCGTCGAAATCCGACCCGAAGGCAACGTGGTCCACCCCGATCAGGTCGGCGATATATTGGATATGTTTAATGATGGCAGAGATGGGCGCATCCTCTTTGGGGCGCACCCCGCCGTCCAGGTCGTTGACGGAAAAGATCACCCCCACAACCCCGCCGCTATCCCTGACAGTCCGCAATTGGTCATCGGTCAGGTTCCTGGCTTTGGGCAGAAGATTATGAGCTGCTGTGTGAGTGGAAACCAGTGGCGCGCTGCTTAGCTCAGCTACATCCCAGAAACCTTTTTCATTCAGGTGGGCCAGGTCGATCATCACCCCCAGCTGATTGCAGGTATCCACTAACCTCTTCCCGGCAGCTGTCAACCCCGGACCTCTGTCCGGGTGACCGGGAAACTCAAAAGGGACCCCATGGCCAAAGGCATTGGGCCGGCTCCAGGTGATCCCCAGGGAGCGGATGCCCTGATCATAAAACGCCTCCAGATTGCTTAGATCAGGCAGGATGGGCTCAGCACCTTCCAGATGCAGAACGGCAGCCATGACGTTCTGCTCCAGGCAGTCATGGATTTCCTGGATCGAGGTCACGACCTGCAGTTGCCCCTGAGAATCTTCTTCGATCTTTTTCATCAGATCGATCATCTGCTGAACAGAGCTGGAGGCATAATCAAAAGGGAGGGGTGGAGCGAGGGTGACGTGGTAGCCTTCCTCGCTGAGGACCATTCGCTCTTCAGCTGTTGGCACCTCGGGAGGATTGCCTGGATAAACCGCAAAAAAGCCCCCCCAGAACTCGCCTTGCAGTGCCCGGGGGAAATCCATCTGCCCTTTTCCAACCACCAAGAAAGCTCTCGAATCCAGAGGATCGGGGGAGCTGCTGATCTTGTGCAGGATATCGTTGTGGCCGTCGAAGATCTTCATAAAATCAAAATGCCTCGGACTCATCATCCGAGCGGTCAAACTCGATCAATTCCCCTGAGATGGTGAAGATCGTCCGCTCACAGATATTGGTGACCCGGTCAGCAGCGCGCTCCAGGTTATGAGCGACCCAGAGATGGAAGGTCGCCCGGTCAATATTCTCCCGGTCGGAGATCATCAATTCGATCAGTTCCTGGTAGACCAGGTTATATAACACATCGATCTGGTCATCCTCAAGCGGGATGGTCCGTCCGACCTCTTCATCCAGTTCAACGAATGCGCCAAGCGCTCTGTGGAGCATATCGGCTGTGATCTGAGCCATTTTGGGAATATCCTCCAGCTTCTTGAGCTGGGGCTGGTCACCCAGCCGCATAGCTATCCGGGCGATGCCTTTGGCGTAGTCGCCTATGCGCTCCAGTTCACCGGCAATATCGATGATGGAGGAGAGGCGGCGCAGATCTGTGGCCATCGGCTGCTGGGTGGCGACGGTGATCAAGGCTTTACGCTCGATCTCGTACCTTTTCTCATTGATCAATTTGTCCTGGTCATAGATCAGCTTGGCGCTTTCCAGATCGCGTTCTTCAAGCGCTTTTACACAGCCCAGGACAGCCATTTCAACAATACTTCCCAACTCAAGGATGCTGTCATTCAGCTCCCTGATCTTGTTATCGAGTGTTTCTCTGCTATCTCTCGCCATAATATACCTCTTTTGAATCGCAGCCCTTGGGATTTGACTGGCACCCAGGCGGGCTTTCCAGATCCTTGGCTTACAACTGCCGGTAGGGGTTGTTCCAGTATACCTTATCCAAATCTTCCCTGGATATAGTCTTTGGTGCGCTCATCCTGGGGATTGGTGAACATGACCTCCCCGCTGGCCACTTCGATCAGTTCGCCTTGAAGTAAAAACGCGGCCTGATCTGCTGTTCTGGCAGCCTGCTGCACGGAATGGGGGACCAGGATGATGGTGTAATCCTTCTTGAGGTCCTGGAGGGATTCTTCTACTTTCCCGGTGGAGATGGGATCCAATCCTGAAGTTGGCTCATCAAGCAGGATCACCTCCGGTTCCAGAGCTAAAACACGGGCCAGGCACAACCGCTGCTGCTGACCTCCAGAAAGAGCGACGGCTGGATCATCCAGCCGGTCTCTGACCTCTTCCCATAAGGCGGCTTTTTGTAAACTGGTTTCCACCGCACCCTCAAGGTGGTTTGGGTCCTTGATTCCGGCTACTTCCAAACCGTAGGTTAGATTTTCCCTGATCGACATCGGCAGAACTACAGGGCGGGCAAAGACCATGCCGACCTCTCGACGCAGCTGGATGACATCAAACCCAGGTTCTGTAGATATCCTGATCGTCGATCAAAACAGTACCTTCGCGGTCTTTGACATCTGCCAGATCGTTCAGCCGGTTCAGTGTGCGAAGCAAGGATGATTTCCCACCACCGGCAGGGCCGAAGACCACAGAGATCTGCCGGTCTGGGATATCAAGATTGATCCCTCGCAGGGGTTCGGCTCCGTCTGAATATTTCACGCTGAGGTTCTTAATAGATATCTTATTCATGAGTCCTTACCACTGCCTTCGGGCTCTGGCCCTGGAGCGGATGGTGGTGGCGATCAAATTCATGCTTAATACAAAGATCAGCAGGACCAGCGCTGTTCCGTACTGGATCTTGATCGGCATGCCTGGGACTTGGGTAGAGATCACATAGAGGTGGTAGGGCAGTGCCATCGTTGCATCCAGGGGGGAATTAGGCAGTCGGGGCAGGAAAAAAGCAGCTACCGTAAACAAGATAGGGGCAGTTTCCCCTGCGGCTCGTTCCAATCCTAAGATGACCCCGGTCAGGACCCCTGGAAGTGCCTGGGGCAGGACAATTCTCCGGATGGTCTGCCACTTGGTTGCCCCTACCGAAATGCTGACCGTCCGGAAAGCCTGGGGTACCGCTCTCAGAGCTTCTTCTGCCGTACTGATGATGACGGGCAGGGTCATAATAGATAACGTCAGGGACCCCGCCAGGATGCTGGTGCCGAAGTTCAAGAATAGGACAAAAAGTCCCAGGCCGAATAAGCCATATACAACTGAGGGGATCCCGGCCAGATTGATGATCGCGATGCGGATCAGCTGAGTGGCCCGGTTATCTGGAGCGTACTCAGATAGGTAGATGGCAGCGCTGATCCCTAACGGTACGGCAAAGACCGCAGTGCCCAGGGTGAGGTAGAAGGTGCCCACAATAGCAGGTAAAATGCCGCCAGCACGCATACCTTCCCGCGGGAATCCAGTGATGAATTCAAGATTGATGGCTGGTGCACCAAGGATAAGGATATAGATGATAACAGCGATGATCGGGATAACAGTCAAGATTGCCATCAGGGTAAGAAGGCTGAAGCCCAGGCGCTGTTTGTGTCTGTCGAATAGAACCTTTCATCGTTATGACAGGATCCTGTCCTGACCTTTCTTCTGCCGGAAAACCACAGCAGAGGCAGTGACATTCACGATCAGGGAGATCAGGAATAATAGTATGCCGATCAAAAACAGGACATGATAATGAGTGCTGCCGTTGGCCACTTCGCCCATCTCGGCCGCAATGGTGGCGGTCATGGTTCGCACCGGGGAGAACAGATCTCGCAAGCCGCGGGGCAGGATGGGAGCGTTTCCAGTGACCATCATCACAGTCATGGTCTCCCCGATGGCCCGACCAATACCCAGCATGATAGCGGTCAGCACGCCGGATCGGGCAGCCGGCAGGGTCACCCGCCAGATGGTCTGCCATTCTGTGGCACCCATGGCCAGGGAAGCGTCCCGATAGGATCTGGGTACAGCATCCAGGGCATCTTCAGCGACCGAGACAACAGTGGGGATGGCTATGCCTCCCAGCAGGATCGCACCGGTGAGGGCGCTCAACCCGGTTGGCAGATCCAGCAGGACCCGCAGATAGGGAGACAGAACCAGCATGCCCATAAAACCCAGCACAACGGAAGGCAGTCCACCCAGGACCTCGACCAGCGGTTTGAGAATTTCCCGCAACCAGCGAGGGGCAATTTCTGAGAGATAAACCGCTGTGCCTACCCCGAAAGGAACCGCGATCAAGGTGGCGCCCACAGTGATCAACAGGGAGCCACCCAGTAATGGCAGGACACCATAATAATCCTCAATCGGGTACCAGCGGTCTGAAAATAAACTATCTAATGCGACCTGCTGGATAGCAGGAAATCCTTCCAGGAGCAGGAATAGAAAGATCAATCCCACGAAGATGATCGCTGAATACCCGGCCAACTTGATCAGGGTGGTGATGGTGAATTCCTTTATCCGGGGCTGTTTTTGTACTTGGAGTTTCAAGATGATCCTTTATTGAATGATAGGCACAAAACCCAATTCAGCGACAATAACTTGAGCCTCAGCTGAGAGGATCCAGGTCAGGTAATCGGCGATGACCCCTTCGGGCTGGCCGTTTGTGTACATGTAAAGATCCCTGGCGATGGGATATGCACCGCTGTTGACCGTTGACTGGGAAGGGAAAACATACTCTTCACCTGGCGCTGTCGCCACACCAATCACTTTCATTTCCTCGGTTATATAACCAAGTCCATCATAGCCAATCGCGTTTGGATTTTGCCTGATCTCAGCGCTGATGCCCTCTGAGGAAGGCAGCAGGAGGGTGTCCCTTGAGAAAAGGGTGTTATTTTCTGGATCTCCGATCCGAATGACTTCTTCCAGAAAATATACGTGAGTACCTGAGTTGGTTTCCCGGGAAAGTCTGACGATGGGCCTGTCCTCACCTCCAACTTCCATCCAGTTGCTGATCTCCCCGCTGTAAATATCCGAGATCTGCTCCAGAGTAAGATGATCGACGGGATTGTCCAGATGGACGATAACTGCGATAGCGTCCCGGGCGATGACGAATTCCACCGGATCCGAGCCGTTGGCGATGGCATTCTCCCTTTCTACATCTTTGATGCGGCGTGATGCATTGGCGATGTCAACCGTGCCGTTGATCAGGGCAGCGATCCCGGTTCCAGAACCGCCCCCGGTGACGGATAGACGGATATCAGGGTGGATGGACTGGTATTCCTCCGCCCAGGCCAGAGCCAGGTTGACTATGGTATCGGACCCTTTATTTTCGATGGTTCCCTGGACTTGGGATATATTTGTACCTTGAGAACTTGCCCCTGAACAACCAGGAAGAATGGCTATAAAAACAATCAGGAGGAAAACAATAATCCAGCTATTTTTCATCCCTAGGATTATAAGTTGAAAGGAAGACCAGAACAAGGACAAGTTGTTTTTCAAAGCCAGGGTTTCGGGCTTGTGGATGTGATTATGATGGTATTGGTATATAATTTCCGATATGACTGAAGGGCAACCCACATTCAAGATCAGAAACCTGAATTTCTATTACGGATCCAACCTGGCTTTGAGCAATATCAATATGGATATTCACCCTCGCCGGGTAACGGCCCTGATCGGTCCCTCGGGATGCGGCAAATCCACTTTTTTACGCTGCCTGGACCGGATGAACGACACCATTCCCGGCACTCGAATTGAGGGAGAGGTTCTGCTGGAAGGATCGGATATCTATGCCGAGGAGATGGACCTGGCAGACCTGCGGCAAAAAGTGGGCATGGTCTTCCAAAAACCCAATCCTTTTCCCAAATCGATTTTTGATAATGTGGCTTATGGCCCCAGAGTCTTGGGCAGGGTTGGTAATAAGGCCGAGCTTACAGGCATCGTCGAAACAAGCCTCCGCAAAGCCGCTTTGTGGGATGTGGTCAAGGACAAGCTGAATGAGGATGCGTTCAGCCTGTCGTTGGGCCAGCAACAGCGGCTGTGTATCGCACGCGTCCTGGCCGTTGAGCCAGAAGTGATCCTGATGGATGAACCCTGCTCAGCCCTGGACCCGATCGATACCAGGAGAATCGAAGAGCTGATCCGCGAGCTGCGGGAGCGTTATACGATCGTGATCGTGACCCATAATATGCAGCAGGCCGCGCGGGTGTCGGATTTTACGGGATTGTTTTGGCTGGGGGAGCTGATCGAGTTCAATCCTACTGATCTATTATTCACCAACCCGGACCATGAGCTCACAGAATCTTATATCACGGGCAGGATGGGGTGAATTTGTGACTGGGTGACTTGGGGACGAAGAGACAGGGTGAGGCCAGGAGGTTGACTATTTCAGCTATACAACGCCCGGGGACGGGCGTTTGCGCATTAATATGTATGCTCGCTGGTTTGGCGCTGGGAAGGTTTGGGAGCCCTGCAGGCTGAGCCGAGGACCACGGATCCTTAACGGACCGACCGGGACATACCGGTCTCTTGTATCCGGTCTCACTATCCCGGTCGGATTTTCCCTGGTCTTTGTCCTTCTGTTCCTTCAGAACAGGCTCTGCGACGCAAATCATCATTCAATCTTCAATCTTCAATCTTCAATTTTCAATTCTATTTAAACGTGATCGATCCCGATCCCTGATCGATATTCATTTCGATTCTATGGTCGACATCATCATAGTCCTTCGATTCCCAGACCCCGTCACCCCTGCGCTCGCCGCTGACCAGGACAAAATCGCTCCCGGGATTGAAGCTTCCGCTGCCGGAGTCCAGGACAACCCGCACACCGGTACCCTCCGGGAGATCGATCCGCAGACTGCCCGAGCCGCTGTCCAATCGAAAGTCAAAGGATTGGTTCTCAGGAAGGAAGATCTGAATCGACCCTGACCCGCTGTCCAGGAAGAGATTCTCAATCATCAATCCGGAGAGGTCGAAGATACAGCTCCCGGAACCGCTGTCCAGGGAAATTTCCAGGGGGATCTCCGGAGTCAGCCCGATCTCCCATTCCGCATGGGGGCTGGATTGGATGCTGGTCCAGGTGCCGGTATAGCGGGAGTCCAGGATGATATCCGCGGTAGAACCGCGCTGATCGACCTCAAAGACCAGCTCGCCCCGGTAAGCCAGGTCGCCTTCGATCAGGTAAACGGAATCCTTCAAGGCATAGAGGTTACCGGGCAGACTGGTGTAGTCTATAAAGATCTCGGCGGCTTCGAAATCACCCAGGACATGCTCGACATGAGCAGTCTCCCAGGGAGTATCTTCCGTGTAGCGGCTGATCATAGGCAGCTGGTCTGCGAAGAAGACTGCCCCGGCGATGACTGCCAGGACTGCCAGGACCAGCATAGCGCTGAGTATCGCGCCTAAAGTGGAGCGCTGACCGAAGATCACATCGATGCCAATTGCGACCAGGACCAGGGGCCAGAAGCGCCAGACCAGGTTCCAGGTATTCCAGGACACGATATCCAGGTTGGATAATAAGAGCAGGACCCCGACCGATATGAGCATGATCGGCCAGAAAAATGACCTTGAGCCGCGCCTGCGGGGCGGGGTTGGGGCAGGGATATTGTTTTCAGACATAGTGAACTCCTTAATAGAGAATGTTGCTTATTTCTATTATACGCAAAAGGTAAGCTGCAGTTGCATCCATGTTGAAATGGATAAGGGATAAAATCCGAACCCATCGTTACTTCTGATCATGTATTTGTCTGCCTTTTGAGTTAAAATCAAGTTCAGGATTATTTTCAATTTTCAATCTGCAATTTTCAATTGATGAGGAGGCCCCCATGTCCGAGCGGTCCGGCGCCCAGATCTCTAAAAAAGCTTTCCTCCAGTCCGCCCTGATCCTGCTGGCATTTATGCTGTTGGCGGGAATCTTGACCCGTGCTGTCCCTGCTGGCTCATTTGAGCGTTTCGAGGAGGCGGGGCGGGTCCTGATCGACCCGGAAAGCTACCAAACCGCTCCACGCCCGGACTACCCGGTATGGCGCTGGCTGACAGCCCCGATCGAGGTTTTGGGGGGGGATGATAGCCTCCTGGTTATCGTCATTTCCCTTTTTATCCTCATGGTTGGGGGTGCTTTTGCGGTTTTAGAGAGCTCAGGCATCCTGCGCTCCGCCCTGGGCGGCATTGTAACCCGTTTTGGGGATCGCAAATACCTGTTGTTGATGGTAATCTCCCTATTTTTCATGATTCTGGGGGCTTTTTTCGGGATTTTCGAGGAAGTGGTTCCCCTCGTGCCGCTGGCCCTGTCACTTTCCTACTACCTGGGCTGGGATGCCCTGGTGGGCCTGGGCATGAGCATTTTAGCCACTAACCTGGGCTTTTCAGCCGCCATCACCAATCCCTTCACCATCGGTGTGGCCCAGGAATTGGCAGGCCTGCCGCTTTTCTCCGGGACCTGGCTGCGGATCCCCATCTTTTTGCTGGTCTACGCTGCCCTGGCTTTCTTCCTGGTTCGTTATGCCAAGAAAATCGAGCGTTCCCCGGAGAGTTCCCTGGTTTACGCTGAAGAGCAGGCCAGTCCAGGCTCACATCAGCCCCTGGATCTCAGCCAGGAAATTGAACGGACCCCGGCCATGAGCCGGGCCACTGCCTGGTTTGCTGTCTTTCTGGTCTTGATCATCGGGACCCTGATCGGAGCTCCCTTCCTGGCATTCCTCTCCGACTACGCCCTACCGCTGGTGGGGCTGTTCTTCCTGGTCGGCGGAGTAGGGGCTGGTCTGATCGCCAGCCCGGAAAAGAAATCTGTTTGGAAAGCGCTCGGCCAGGGGGTGGCCGGCATCGCACCGGGGATACTCCTGATCCTGATGGCTGTAAGCATCAAACATATCGTCGTTAGCGGGGGGATCATGGATACGATCCTGCACTGGGCTGCTGGTTTCTTTGAGGGCACGAATCCATTCTTCTCTGCGGTTTTGATCTACCTGTTAGCCTTGCTGATCGAGTTTTTTGTGGCTTCCGGTTCTGCCAAGGCCTTTTTAATGATGCCCATCCTGCTGCCCCTGGCAGATTTGGTGGGCGTTACCCGGCAGATCACGGTGACGGCCTACTGCTTCGGAGATGGGTTTTCGAATATGATCTACCCAACCAATCCGGTCCTGCTGATCTCCCTGGGATTGACAGTGGTAGCTTATCCAAAGTGGCTGCGCTGGACCCTCCCGCTGTGGGGGTTGGTATTGTTGATCACCCTGGTCTTCCTGGGAATCGGCGTAGCAATCGGGTATGGCCCCTTTTAATAATCAAACAATCAAATAGGAAATAGTATCGATCATGGCAGCTATACGACAGTTCCCAACTTCTTATGAAAGGTCCAGGGAGGAGTTCATCAATGATCTCCTGCTGATCCAGAAATATTGGCCAGCAGCGCGCCTGGAAAGCCGTCCGATTCCAGCTGAAGAGGATCTGACCATGGACTGGATCGCCGCAGATGCTCTGGAATCCTGCCAGAAGGCCGTGATTATCACCTGTGGTATGCATGGCGTGGAAGGATTCGTCGGAAATCGCATGCGTACCCTGTTCCTGGATGAGTTCATGGAAAAGCTTGATCCTGGCAGTACAGGGTTGTATCTGGTTCATGCTATCAATCCCTGGGGAATGAAAAACAAGCGGAGGGTGACCAAGAGGAATGTTGATCTGAACCGGAATTTTGCCATCAAGAGAGAGGATTTCCTGCAGGCGATCAATCCTGATTATCAACTTTACGATCATATCCTCAATCCCGATCGACAGCTTCACCTGCTCTGGCGGGAGATCAGCGCTGTGCTGGGAAGCGTGATAGGAAATCTCCTTCGCAAAGGCGTTAAGAGCCTGCGAAACGCTGTGCTGCAGGGACAGCGCTCCAACCCGGAGGGTCTTTATTATTCTGGTCATGAATATGAACCTGAGACCAGGGAACTGATAGGGTTGTTTAAGGAATTATTCAGTAAATATCCAAATCTTCTCCTGATCGACATGCATACCGGATACGGTCCCAAATACCAGATGAGCATCATTAATTCCCAGGAAGAACATCGAGAAGCAGCTCAGCTGGTGGACGAGTTTGATTATCCACTGATCCGTAAAGCCAATCCAGAGGAATTCTATACGATGCAGGGAGATATGGTGGACTGGCTCTATAAGCACCGCAAATCCTCAGGCGTGGATGGTCAATTCTATGCAGCTGCATTTGAGTTTGGTACCATCGGAGAAACTATTCTCCATGAGATGATCAGTTTGTGGAATATGATCTTCGAAAACCAGGTTTTTTGGAATGGAACCCAAAAAGAGGAAACGGGATCGAAGGTCAGGCAAATCATGCTGAAGATGTATTTCCCACCCGAAAAGAAATGGAGGGAGAAAGCTATTAAGGATTGCCGGCAAGCATTTACCGGGATTTTAAAAGCGGAAGGGTACTTTAAGAAGGATCGCTAGGCATGCGTGTACACTTATTAAGGAATACGGATTCTGATGCAGTGGATCACCTCTTATCGAAGTTGGATGAGCAGATCCAATTGACAGTAGGGGAAGTGGTGGAAGCGCAGGAGAATACACAAGTGCTAGTAGCAGGTCGTCCCAGCCATGAGGAACTGGCTGCGTTTCCAGTCCTCGAGACCTTGATCGTACCCTGGATCGGCATCCCTCCCGAGACACTGGCGGTTGTTCAGGAGTTTCCCCACTTAAATCTCCATAACCTGCATCATAATGCCGATCCGACTGCGGAGATGGCAGTTGCCCTCCTGTTGGCGGCAGCCAAAAGGATCATTCCCTACGACCAGGCGCTCCGGAATCATGATTGGCGTTTGCGGTATCACAAGCCTTCAGATATTCTTCTCCTGGCTGGAAAAAAAGCCCTCATCCTTGGATATGGGGAGATTGGCAAGCGGATTGGCTCTGCCCTGGAAGGTATGGGGATTGAAGTGGTTTTTATCAGACGGACTACAGGAGCAGAGGAGGTATCCAGGGTTCATCCCGTTTCTGCCCTGGAAGACCTGCTGCCAGATGCGGATTTTCTGATCCTGGCTCTGCCATTAACGTCAGAGACCGAGGGTTTGATCGGAGAAAGGCAGCTCCAGTTACTGCCATCCTCAGCCGTCCTGGTAAATATCGCTAGGGGAAAGATCATCAACGAGGCTGCGCTCTATCGGGCACTCAGTGAGAAATGGATCTTTGGAGCAGGGCTCGATGTCTGGTTCAATTACCCGGGGACAGAAGAAGAGCGACTTGGCACACCTCCGGGGAAATACCCCTGGCATACCCTGGATAATCTTGTCCTCAGTCCTCATCGAGCTGGCCATGTGAGAGAGACTGAGAGTATGCGCATGAGCGCCCTGGCAGAGCTGCTTAATCAAATCGCCAGAGGACTCCCGATTTTAAATAAGGTTGATCCAGATTTAGGTTATTGATCCAGGCAGGAAGGTGGGGGATTTCCGAGAAACTTGGTTGGTCTTAGAGGTGTCCCTGTTCAGTGAACCATTTGATACTGTCTCGGGCAGTCTCTTCCAGGGTTCTGGATTCTAAGTTCAGCTCCTGGCGAGCTTTTTCCGTGTTATAGCCCTGCCATGTTTGGTAGCCCCGCACGTGGTCATGGGGGTAGGGGATGACTGGTAAGGCATCGGCGATGGTGATGTACAGATCAAGAACCCAAGGTGGAAGCATGAACCTGGGTGGGTTGACGCCGGCAGCTCGGGCTATGATCGAGACCAATTCCATGAGGTTGTAGTTCTCCCCGCCCAGTATATAACGCTGTCCGGTCCGACCCCGCCTGGCTGCCTGGATTTGGGCTTTGGCATTATCCCTAACATCGATGATATTCATCATGCCGGTAGGGGCAGCGATGGCTTTTCCCTGGGCAATCATGACCACGATCTCTCCCGTGCTGAGATGAACGTCGCCTGGTCCCAGGACCAGGGTAGGATTTACAATCACGATATCGCAGCCCTGATCCACTGCATCCAGGGCTTGTTTTTCCATGGCAATCTTCATTTCATAGTAGCCATTCTTCGGATGGCTGCCCTGCTGGTAGAAATCACGTTCATCCGCCAACCGGTGCTCGTCGACGGGGGGTACGCCGATCGTTGTTAAGCTGCTGGTGTAGATCAGCCGTTTTACGCTGGCTTCCTGAACAGCCCGGATGACATTTGCCATCTGGGCCATCCCGTTCTGAACATGTTCCGGGACAAGTTTGGGATTACCATTACCGGGATAGCTGGCAGCAGCGTGGAAGACGTAGTCCATACCTGCCATCGCACCCAGCAGGCTGGGATAATCTTCCAGGGTCCCATTGTGCCACTGGATATCGAGGTTTCCTACTATTCCTTCAGATTGTGGATCCCGCCGAAAGCCATGAACTTCCCAACCTGCCTGATGCGCCACCCGTGCGATATGACCGCCGATGAATCCTGTCGCGCCGAGAACCAGGGATTTGTACATGGATCAGGTTCCAATCTCCCGTTGGGGAAGAACACTCTTGATGATCTCGATTTCACCAGGATAATTCAGTAATTTTTCCGCTTCCGCGACTGTCACCCAGCGCACTTCGTCGACTTCACCGTTCATAAGGTCTTTATTTTCTGATTTGACCTTCATATGCCAGAATAGTACCACCTTGGGCTTGCCGTCCAACAGATAGGAAATGCTGCCCGCATACCTTTTGATTTTGGCTTTAAAGCCTGTTTCTTCAAGGACTTCACGCAGGGCGGCTTTTTTCCAGCTTTCGCCTTTATCAACTTTGCCTTTTGGCAGGGACCAATCGTTGTGTTCGCCCCGGTGCACAATAGCTAGTTTTTTTTGACCCCCATCTTTTTTCCAGAGAATGCCCCCTGCAGCCCGTATTATTGATTTTTTGGTATTGGACACTTAATGACTCCAGCTTTCTTATAGATTCCAAACGAGAATAATTGTATCACAGCCCATCCTGGGAACGCTGGCCAAGATTTACTTACATCCAGGATTGGAAGCTGCCCTGTTCCGTATGTCGAATCTCCCGCTTTTCCTTGAGGGAATAATAGATCCTGGTTGGCTCGATGAGGACCTGATAGCCCTCCCCTTCGCACCACAGCAGCAGCTTGTGCAGCTCTTTGATACCGCGTTCCATTGCCAGTCCGCCTTTTACGCCAAATCGGTAGGTAAGCAGGTAGGGATTCTCATCCGAGAGGTAATCCAGGACAGTCTGGCAGGCGTTGATCAGGTCAATCACCGGTGGGCCTTCTGCCAGCCGCTGGAGAGGTTCTACTGGCAGTTCGAGGTTGATTTTAAAGATCTTCAAAATGGCAGGCCGGTGAAAGAATCTTGATAGCGGGACGGCTTCCACCACCTGCAGATCCGCAGGTGGTTGGACCGGATTCTGTTCCTTGTCGAGGATGATGATGTTTAGCTCAAAACGTTCATCAATGATCTCGGGTTCTGTTTTGAATTGGTCCTGGGGAACCAGCTGGTGGACAGCCTCCATGACCTGGTTCGCATATTGCTGCAGATAACCCTTTCTGGGGAAACCTGCGGGTATTTTTGCTGGTTTGATCACCTGGCCAACCCGCATGACCAATTTCGGGCGTTTGAATTTCAGGCCAGCGTTCAACGCTCCGGTGGTGTCATTGAAGCCGATCGGGATAACAGGCGATCCGGACTGTACGCTCAGCCAGGCAATACCTGGCAGGGCTTTCTTCTTTCCTTCCTGCCAGATCCCACCCTCGGGAAAGAGGCCGATAAAGCCGCCCTGCTGGAGCACATCCAGGGCGTTCCTCATGGCTGCCCGATCATAGGATCCCCGATGGAGGGGAATCACACCATAAAGATCGGCTACTATCTCTGTGATCCATTCGGCGGGCGTATCAGCTGCGCTGAGCATCTCGATTGGCCGGCGAGAATAAATATTAAGCATCACCGCTTCCATGGCAGCCGTGTGATTGCCAACAACCAACAAGGGCCCTTTTCGAGGGAAGTTATCCATACCATTGATATCTAGCTGGAAGAATATCGGCATGATGATCCTTCCAACCAGGCGGATGAAAAAACGAGCCAACCGCTTACGGGGATATTTCAGGCTGAATGATGATTGAGTCCTGTTCATATTTGGAGTTTCTCGCCATAATGATCACAGATCAAGCTCTGCAGCAGCCTCCTGGTCGACCAACCAGGTAAGCTGGCCCTTATCGGGCTGGATCAGCTGGGCCGGGAGAGTCTCAGGGATATATGGTCCATTAATGACCTGGTTCAGCGTCCTGGCTTTGTTCCTTCCTGTAACGAGGAACAGGACCTTTGAAGCGGCATTGATCAAGCGGGCTGTGAAGGTGATCCTCCAGCTCCCCATACCTGGCACATAGATGGCCTTCACCCAGGTGTTCTCTGGATCAGTGGAGGATTCGCCCGGGATCTTAACCGGGAAGAGCGAAGCGGTGTGACCGTCGCTGCCCAGTCCAAGCATGATTAGATCAAATCGGGGAGGGATATCTCCGAACCAATCCAGGAGCAACTTCTGATACTTTTGGGAGGCGGTTTCTGGTTGGAGTTCTCCCTCGATCCTGTGAATATTCTTCAGGGGTACAGCTCGAGGCTCAAGCAAGGACTGATAGGCTGCACCATAATTGCTTTCCGGGTGATCAGGACCTACTGCCCGCTCATCCCCCCAGAAAAAATGGACCTTATTCCAATCCAATGAATCGCCTGCGGGGTCCAAAGCGAGTTCTTGATAAAGGGGTATAGGCGTGCTCCCACCAGATAGGGCAACTGAAAATATCCCTTGGCGATCAAGGGCTTCAGTTCCCGTTTGAAGGAATAACCCGGCTGCTTTCGTGTAGAGCTGAGCTGGGTTATGATAAATGTGGATATCAGTCATTGGTGGTAAATGGATTTACGCCCCTTAGTATACCTGAAGAATCCAAACTGGAGGATCTGCAGGGCTAAGAAGATTTGAAATGCCTGTGATATACTTTCTCCTGATAAGTAACTTTAAGCGACTGACGGTGTTATGACTAGTACAAGAATCGAAGACCTACCTGAGAATGCCGAGAGTGAATTAATATCTCAGGCAATTGCCGGGAATTCGGATGCTTTTGGAGCTTTATACGAAAAGTATATTGACCAGATATACAACTATATATACTACCGGACCAGCAATTCCAAGGATGCGGAGGACCTTTGTTCCCGGGTATTTATCAGGGCACTGAACCACATTGAGCGCTATGAAGACCGGGGATATCCTTTCTCAGCCTGGCTGTATCGGATAGCCCATAACCTGGTTATCAATTGGTACAGGGATCATGAGAAAGCAGAGGTAATTTCCTTGAGCGACCAATATCCTCCACCAACAATGGATGGCAGCGTAGAGGAACGGATTGAAAAAGAGGATGACAGAGAAGCGCTGCTGCGGGTATTAGCAGATTTACCAGAGGATCGAAAAGAGCTGTTGATCCTCAAACATGTTGAAGGACTGACCAATTCGGAAATTGGCCAGATCATGGATAGAACAGAAGGGGCAATCAAAGCCCTTTATCACAGGACCCTGGAATCCCTGCGGGATGATTATGGGTTCTGAAGAAAGGAAAAAATGTTACGCATTGTAATGGACAGCGGTGGCGATCTGCCGGAAGAATGGCTCGAGAAATATGATATTGGGGTTGTCCCCATCAATGTCCACATGGGAGATGAGGTCTTCCTGGAAGATGTCACTTTGAATCCCGACCAGTTTTACAACTGGGTCAAAGAGACTGGGAAGGTGCCTAAAACCTCCCAACCCACGCCAGGACAGTATATCCAGATCTACAAGGAAATTGCCCAGCCTGGTGACGTGATCTTATCCATCCACCTGACCAGTAAATTGTCCGGGACGTACGAATCGGCGGTGATAGCTTCCAGGGAATTGGAAAAGGAAGGATACCGGGTAATCCCATTTGATACGCTGGCAGGAACGGGGATACAAGGGTATATGTGTCGAGAAGCCCGGGAGATGGACCGCGCCGGAAAGGATCTTGATCAAATCCTGAAGAGAATGGAAGAGATCCGAGGTGGAACTGAGGTGTTATTTACGGTTGATTCATTAGAATTCGCACAGAAGAGCGGGCGAGTGCAAATGCTGGAATCCATCCTGGCTTCCGTGCTGAAGATCAAGCCGATCATCACTCTCAAGGAGGGCACCCTGGCAGTCGCCAGCAAGGTCAGAACCCGACAGGCTTCCCTGGAATATATCATCCAGGAAATGGCCCGAAGAATGGGTGGTAAATTGATCAATGCAGCGATAATCCATGCCCATGATCTGAACACAGCCTTGGATATCTCGGAGCGGGTTAAGGGGTTATTAAATATTAAGGAGCTATTTGTAGAAGAATTATCGATAGGGATTGCAACCCATTTGGGTCGGGGAACAGTGGGAATAGTGGCCTATCCAGTAGAATAAAGGGTAAGTTGAGCATGAACACAGAAGAGAGATTGACCAGAGATTTGAAGAAAATTGAGACCAGGTTGCAGAAAGTCCTGCAGCCGATCAAACCCCCTGCGGTGTTTGTATCGGACCTGCGTGAGCGCCTGGACCAGGAAATGATCAAAAAGACCAAAACCAGGAAGGTCCGCAATGGACTGTTGGTTGCTGGAGGGGTTTTGGGTCTGGTTGCCCTGATAATCACCATCATCCGAAAATTGACTTCTTGGGACAAGATGGTAGCTTCTTTCTCAAAACATATTCCGAAAATCCGAAAGAGGCAGGGGGCCGCTTCGATATAAACAAGGTTTAACCATGATGATAAAGGACGGCAGCCATTTAGGATGCCGTCTTTTTTTAACGGGTTTATTAATGATTCATAAAACCTTTACTGGTTGAGAGCATGTATATGCTACAATTTTTCCATGAAAGAGCACTATTATCAGGCGGAAACGATTGATCCACTTTCTGGCCACTGGCTGGAAATCTTTGGCAATCAGAGGAAAAATCGGATCCAGCCTTTCCGGATTCAACACGCCGCATTCTTAATCCTGGATATGCAGGATTATTTCCTGGATCCCGATTCCCATGCCTATATCCCTTCGGGGGAGACAATCCTCCCGAAATTGAACCAGATGGCGAGTTTATTCCGGCAGGCGGGCAGACCAGTATGGGCAACACGTCATGCCAATACGGAAGAGAATACCGGGAGAATGGAATCCTGGTGGTCAGAATTACTCACCGAGGACCATCCCCAAGGTGGATTGCATTCGGACCTATTGATCGAACCTGACGAGATAATCATCAAAGGCCAGTATGACGCCTTCTATGGATCGGATCTGGAGGAGAAATTATCGGCAGCGGATGTTGAACAATTAGTCATCGGGGGTGTGATGGCTCACCTGTGCTGTGAGACCACTGCCCGGTCTGCCTTTGTGAGGGGGTACGAGGTGTTTTTCCTGATTGATGGAACTGCAACCTATAACGAAGCCTTTCATAAAGGCACGTTGAGGAACTTGGCCCATGGGTTTTCCGTATTAACGACTGTAACTCACTTGATGGGAGAGGGGTCATAAGGGGCGTGGACGTATTCCCTGTAGTCATTATTGGGGCAGGCCCAGCAGGACTGGCTGCAGCCATACAACTATCCAGACAGGGTCATCGGCCCCTGGTACTGGAGAGGAACCGTGTTGGTGGCCTTCTATGGAATGCGAACCTGGTTGAAAATTATCCAGGATTTTCCCAGGGTATAAGTGGTCCCGAACTTGTAGCCCTCTTTGAAAAGCATGCAAAACAACTTGGTGTAAACATCTCTGTGGAAAACGCCCAGGGCGTCGAGTATTCCGATGGCTTGTTTCGCATAGTCACGAATACCAGGGAACTGGCCGCCCAATTCTTGGTTGCTGCAACTGGCACAAAGGGAGTCGCCCTTCCGAAATCATTGATTGATCCAGGACTTGAGAAACGCGTTTTTTCCGAGGTCTTCCCGCTATTGGACTGTAGAGGGAAAAAGGTGATCATCATTGGGGGAGGAGATGCGGCCTTTGATTATGCCTTGAACCTGGCCAAGTCCAATCAAGTTCTGGTTTTAACTCGCGGTGAGGAGATCAAGGCCCTCCCATTGCTCTATGAGCGAGCCAAGGCACACCCGGATATCGACTGCCTGCTGGGAGTTGAATTGAAATCTGTAGCAGAAGATCAGGATGGGACACTCCATCTCGTTACATACAAACAAGGAAAGCCAACAAACTATAATGGTGATTATCTGATTGCAGCTATCGGCAGGGAACCTGATACCAGTTTTACGGCTCCAAGTATAATGAAGGAAATTAATAACTTGCAGAAAAAACGCCGGCTGTATATGATAGGTGATTTGACAAATGGTTTGTTCAGGCAGACGGCAATCGCAGTCGGGGATGGTTTACGGGCAGCGATGGAGATCGATCAATATTTATCCAAGGAAATAACATGAAAGTAGTTGCCTCAGCTGGTCACCAGGAAATTGCGATGGTTTATGTGGTGGAATACCCTGGAGGCCTGGTGGAATGTGTCGAAGCGGTCCAGCCACCCCGCTCCCGGGAAGACAAGTGGGTCTTGATGATCTCGACCCTGTTTGGTTGTCCCATATCCTGCCAGATGTGTGATGCAGGGGGTCATTTTAGAGGAAAGCTGACCGAAGAGGAAATGTTCTCCCAGATCGAGTTTTTGATCGATCAGCGCTACCCAGACAGGAAGGTGCCCTCCCGCCAATTTAAGATCCAGTTTGCCCGCATGGGCGAACCGGCTCTGAATCCAGCTGTTCTGGATCTGCTGGAAACATTACCGGAAAAGGTCGATGCGCCTGGTCTGCTGCCATCTTTTTCAACCATCGCCCCTCATGGGACGGATGACTTCTTTGACCGGCTGATCGATATTAAAAATAACGTTTACCCCCAGGGTAGATTCCAGTTCCAATTTTCCCTCCATACGACTGATCCTGTACGCCGAGATGAGCTGATCCCAGTCAGAAAATGGGATTTTCAGAAGATGGCTGATTTTGGACGGCGATACTACCGCCTTGGAGATCGGAAGATAACCCTCAATTTTGCCCTGGCTGAAGACAGCCCCGTGGATCCACAGGTCCTTTTGAACTATTTTGACCCAGAACAATTTTTAATAAAGGTCACACCTCTTAACCCTACCTACCAGGCGGTTGCCACCGGTCTAAAATCCTATCTTGAACCCAACAAAGGTTTGGAGCATTATCCAGCCCTGCAGGCTATCGAAGAGGCCGGGTACCGCTTGATCATCAGCGTAGGAGAGCAAGAGGAGAACCGGATCGGATCCAATTGTGGACAGTATGTCCAGAAACATCTTCTCGAGAACAGCGAGTTGGCTGCTGGATATACCTACCAGGTCATTCAACCGCTGGTTGATCCGGAATAAATTCCACTTATATCAAAAGGGATCAGTATGGAAGGACTGCTTGACCAAGCTGGAACCTGGTTTGAAAAGGGGAGATCAATTGCCCTGGCAACAGTGATCAAGACCTGGGGATCCTCACCCCGACCTGCAGGCGCCATGATGGCGATCACAGACCAGGGAGAGATCAGCGGATCTGTCAGCGGTGGATGTGTGGAAAGTGCCGTGATTGACGCGGCCCTGGAAGTCATTGAAAATGGGATTCCTCAGCGTCTGCATTTTGGTGTGGCAAATGAAGAAGCCTGGGAGGTTGGCCTCTCCTGTGGGGGCGAGATCGAGGTTTTTATCAGGAAGTACACTCCCCAACACCTTGAAAGCTGGCGTGAGGCGCTCAATCGTGAAGAGCGGTTCTGTCTTGCGGTTGTCCTGGAAGGGGATAGTGCTTATAGAGGGACGGATTGGATTGTTTTTGAAAATGAGATGATCCTGCAGGTTTCCTCACTCAAAGCTCCGCTTCCCATGTTGAAAGAGGCAGCTACACTGGCTGCCTCAGGCCGTAAAACCAGGATAATGACACTGGAAGATGAGCAGGTCCAGGAGGTCTTTCTCTCGATTGTCGATCTACCCAGGAAATTGATTTTGGTCGGCGGTGTGCATATAGCAATTCCTCTGGCAACTCTAGCTGGTACGGTTGGATTTGAGGTGATCGTGATCGATCCCCGCAAATTATTCGGTACTTCAGGGAGATTTCCAACAGTTAAGAAGCTGATTCAAGAGTGGCCGCAAAAAGCATTCAAGGAACTTTTCTTGACGCCATCAACTGCGATCGTGATGTTAACGCATGATCCCAAGATCGATGATCCGGCGATCAAGATCGCCCTGGGATCCCCAGCTTTTTATATTGGCGCCCTGGGGAGTATGAAAACGCATCAAAACAGGCAGGTGAGATTGGTTGAGGATGGGATAGATCCAGAAGCTCTCAGCAGGATCCATGCACCGGTGGGATTGGATCTGGGAGCTTCCACACCAGAAGAGATCGCTCTATCTGTTATGGCGGAGATCATTCAGGTTTGGCATCAGCGGGAGTGAACAATGAAAGAGATCACACTTGCGCTGGGTGGGGGAGGTTCAAAAGGATATGCACATCTTGGTGTGATCAGGGCATTAACGGATCTGGGTTTCAAGATCAAGGGCATTGCCGGGACCAGTGCTGGTGGTATGGCAGGGGCGATCTTCGCCGCTGGCCATGATCCGGCAAAAGTGTTGGAAGCCATCTCCTCAGTCGACCAGGAAAACCTTTATAGTTTTGGCAGAGGCCCGGCCTTATTGGATCCCGGTGGAATCTATCACGTATTGGAAGAATTCCTGGGGGAGATCGAATTTGCCGATCTGCAGATCCCCTGTGCACTAACCGCTGTGGATCTAAATGAGATGATCGAGATCACTATCCGGGAAGGAAAAGTCCTGGATGGAGTGAAAGCTACTACCGCAATTCCCGGGGTTTTTCCGCCAGTGAAGATAGGTCAATACCAGCTGGTTGACGGCATGGTCCTTAATCCTGTACCAGTGGATATCGCCCGCTCTTTGGCTCCGAGATTACCAGTTGTTGCAGTATCGCTCTCTCCAGCACCGGAACACTGGAGGTCAGTCCTACCAAGGGATCTCAGGCCTGCCAATCCCTTATTGCGGCCAATTACCCGGTTGCGCATTGCCAAAGCCTTTGAAGTGTATATGCGTTCCATGGACATGACCTTACACATGATGGGTGAGCTGCGCTTACAGATCGAGAAGCCTGAGGTATTGATTCGGCCGGATGTCTTTCAGATTGGCTCTCTGGACCGCGTGGATGTGTATCAAGTCGCCCAATTAGGTGAGGATGCCGTCCGAAACAACCTACCAGCGTTGAAAAAGATCAAAAAACGTTCTCGCTGGAGAAAGCGGGATTAATTGATGAGCAAAGATTTACGAGAATATGCCAAAAGCACACAGACACGATTGATCGCAGGATTCCTGCTGCTGGTTTTTATCGTGGGGGATGGATTGATCTTCATCCTTTATGGCAAAGGCGCTGGATTGGCGGGTTTGATCTGCCTGATGGGCGCTCTTTTACCCATTGTGCTGATCGTGTTCTTTCTATGGCTTGCAGACAGAATCGTGGATAAACAGGGCTGAAAACGCCTTGAGAGAATTAAATAAAAAAAACGGCACTCAAGACAGAATGCCGTTTTTGTATACTTTACAGGGATTGGTTAAGAATTTCGATCAGATCAAGGACCTGGACCTGGTCAGTCATACCCTTTGAGCGCAAGGCATCATCAAACATGATCATGCAGAAGGGGCAGGAGGTAGCGATAGTGTTTGGATCTAGTTCCAGGGCCTGTTCCAGGCGGCGATGATTGATGCGGGTCTCAGCGTCGGTTTCCAGCCACATTGCACCTCCTCCGCCACCACAACAGAAGCTGTTCTGGTGGGAAGCGTCCATTTCCAGGGGAGGTTGATTGGCTTTGCTGAGCAGCTGGCGAGGTTGGGAGTAGACCTGGTTGTAACGTCCCAGGTAGCAGGAATCATGAAATGCCAGCCTGCCCAAATCCTGGCCGTTTGCAGATTTGAAATTGAGGTCGACCAGACGTTCTGCAAGGAATTCTGCGGCATGCTGAACCTGGAAATCAGCGCCATATTTGGGGTACTCATTTCTGAAGGTGTTCAATCCATGCGGGCAGAGCGTGACGATCTTATTGAATTTATACTGTGAGAAGAGAGCTACATTTTCCTCAGCTGCAACCTGGAAAAGGTACTCATTTCCCAGCCGGCGAGCTGTTTCTCCACAGCACATTTCTGCATCACCCAGTAGGCCATAATCGATCCCTAATTTGTTGAGGATCTCGATAAAGGACCGGGATACTTTTTTATTCCGATCATCAAATGCACCCGCGCAACCAACATAATAAAGAACATCGACCTCATCTCCTGGTGAGAGGATTTTAATATTGAGGCCCTCAGCCCAAGCCATCCGGTTTTGCCCGGGCATCCCCCAGGGATTTCCCTGGCGTTCAAAATTCCGCAAGGTTTCCCCCACGGTTTGGGGCATTTCACCAGTCATAAGGACTTGAGCTCTGCGGATATCAATAACCTGTTCAGGAGGCCTGATAAAGGCCGGGCAGACGTCGAGGCAGTGGCCGCAGGTAGTGCAGGCCCAGAGGAACTCCTCCTCTAGAAGGGATGACCTCAAGGCGGTGTTTCCATTTCCATTCGATGACAACAGTCCATCCGCCATATTATCCCTGAGGGTCAGCAGCAGTGTCCTGGGAGAATATTCCATCCCGCTGATTGTAGCAGGGCAGACTTCCTCGCAGCGCCCGCACTGCAGGCAGGCATCAAAAGCCAGTAAGTTTAATGATGAGAACTCATTGATGGCTGACGCACCAAGGACCTCTGCGTCCATGATCTCGGCGATAGATTCCAATTCACCTTTGGGACGATCCGATTTGAGGAAAATGTGGATCGGCGTGAAAATCATATGGCGCATTTTTGTGAATGGTATGCTAGCGGTCAATAATAGACCTAAGCATAAATGAACAAAGAATAAATAGGGATGGATCAGATCAGCTTGAGCTATAGATAAGTTGGTTTTAGCCAGAAGGTTAACTACCCAGTTACCGACAGGAGCCCAGGAGGCCCAGTCAGGTTTCCAGACAAACATGCGAAGCCCTTCAGTGAGGAAACCAACGATTGGGATCAAGCCCAGCAGGATCAGAGCATAAAAATCATCCCAGGAATTTTCCATATACTCTGGTTTGACGATCAGCCGCCTGACTAAGGCTAAAAGGACGCCAAGCAGGATTGCCACACCCGCCAGATCCATGATCAACTCGTAGGCAAAATAGACTCCCTCAGAGAATAAGGGCCATGTAAATGGCACAAAAAGCCCCATCTGCATGATCTTGATCGCTGTGCCGATGACCTGGATCAATACACCCCAGAAGATCATAAGATGCATAAACCCAGGATAGATCTTTTTTAGGGTCCTGATCTGTCCGATAGCATAATAAAGGGTCTCGCCTAATCTTTTCCAGGGTTTTGATACCTTCTCTACATTGGTTGTCATGATGAACCTCCTATCATGATTTCCCCATCTTCAATGGATACCTGGATCTTCTGCAAGGGGAGTGGTGGCGGTCCTGAGATGACACCACCCTCAAGTGGTTCAAAATAGCCTTCGTGGCAGGGGCAAAAGATCACCTGTTCCTCTTTATCCCATTTGCAGATGCATGCAAAATGGGTGCAGACAGCTGAGTAGGCTTTGATACCTTCTGTAGTGTGGATCACAATGGCAGGATAGCGCCCAAAAGGAACAGTCACGCTGTCACCCGGTTTTAGGCTATCTGCCTTTCCCACACTGACTGGATCTGCCGGTACTTCTTCCAGGCTAGGAGGATAGAAATAAGCGATAAAAGGTCCCAACAAGGCGGTCAATCCCGTTGCGGCTAATCCTTTTTTGAGTATACTGAGAAAATCTCGACGGGTGATGTCGCTCATTTAACTCACCTCCCCCCAAATTGTCAGGGCAATTAATATGATCACCCCCACCAGTGAGAGCCAGAACCTGATCTTTACTGCTCTGCCTGATTGATCTGGTTTTTTATCCAGGAACGGCCAGATCAGCAGGACCAGGACCAACACCACTGGGAGGGTTGCGCCAACGGTCTCTGGAATGTATCTGAGCAATTGATAGAGAGCTAAAAAGTACCATTCAGGTTTGATATGGAGTGGAGTATCCATTGCATCGGCTGGCGCCCCCAATCCAAGAGGATTGAAGAGGCCGATGATTCCAGCAATGATCACCAGGATCCCTACTCCCAAGGCCACCTTCGCTTCGAGGGTGACGTGATCTGGATAAAATGGCACACTGTTTTCTGATTCTTTCTCCGACATGACGTACTCCCTTTTGTCTCCTATCTTCAAGAGTGGGTTAAAGCGGTTTCATGAGCCCCTGTTTTCTGATCATGATGAAGTGCATAACCATTGAGGTTACCGTTATCAGTGGCAGGACCAGGATATGAGCTGCGAAGAATCTGCTCAAGGTCAGACTAGAGACATTCCATCCCGTCCGCAGCATGACCAGCGCCAGTTCTCCGATCACTGGGATGCTCCCGGCGATTTCCGTGCCAACAGTGGTTGCCCAGTATGCACGTTGATCCCAGGGCAGCAGATAACCAGTGAAGCCAAAACCTAATGTCATCACCAACAAGGCAACTCCAGATACCCAATTAAGCTCCCGGGGAGGTTTGTACGCTCCCATAATGAACACCCGCAGCATATGGGCGCAGGCCATCACGATCATGCCGTTGGCTGACCAGTGATGGATCATGCGGATCGCAGAGCCCAACAGCACTTCATTCTCAATAAATATGATGCTGGCATAGGCTTCAGCCGGTGTGGGTTTGTAATAGAAGGCCAACATAATACCGGTGATGCCCTGAACGATGAATAAGAAAAAGGTCAATCCGCCCAGGCAGTACCACCAACGCCGCTGCCAGTCCGGGACTGGTTTATCTAAGAGTGGTTTCAGGAACCCTGATAGATCATAACGCTCATCGATCCAGGCTAGGATCCGGGTGGGGATTGGGATCCATTCCTCTCGTGTACGCCAAACGCTGGCACTGCGGGCGATCCCAAACAGTAAGGCAACACCGGCTGCTCCAAACAGGATCCAACGTCCGAGAGGAGTCCAGATATTGGTGAAATATTCATCCACATGGCATTGCAGGCATGTGTCCTCTTGAGGATCAGGCATCGTGGCCAAAGGCAGATCCAATGAATTACCACTTGCCAGGTCAGCTGGAACTGGCGCAGTCCAGGCGTGGACCATGCCAGTACTAAAGATTACCAGCGGTATACCAATGAGGATGATTAGGATGATACGGTAGACAGTTTTCATAACAGACCTCGACATCAGAATGGAGATGGGTGAGACTGGAACCGCGGCTATTTAATTTTCACAATGGGATGAGCTTGATGTTTCCCATTCAGTGCAAACCTCAGTGGGCGATGAGTGGAAGGAGGATCCGGGAATGTTGGTCTGTCTCCGGATCATAATAACCATCAAAAGATGATAAAAATATAACATAAACCTAAGGCCGTTTCAGGTGTCATTCTTCATGCTTTTATTCATTTTTTTAATAGAGATAACTCGTCGAAGATCAGATCTACCACCTTTGGAATGGCTCCAGCAACTGCCGGTGTGGGGCTTTCGCTGAATTCAAGGATGTTCTCAACCTCAACTGCGTAGATGATGAATTCATCCGGAATCTGATAGCCCATTTTTTGGGCTGCATCGAGCGCAATGACCAGGGAAGTGTCATGGGCTGATGTGCTGTGCTGAGTGGGAGATACGTTGCGCAGGTCATCCAATTCCAGGCGGTGAATCCTGCCCGGGATCGTATTTTCGGGATCAAGGTAATAGGCATCTATCAACACCACGCGTTGATAATCGAGGACTGCTTCCATAAGCCGTAATCCTCCGGCGCTGGCTTCAGTGATGGTCAGATCGGGATGTGCGCTGGAATCGATTCTTTTTTCTATCTCTCGAGCGACGTGCACACCGACGCCATCGTCAGTCAAGATGGGATTACCAAGGCCTAAAATGAGGGTTTTGGTCATTTTCAAAAATGAAGTAACCAGCGACCAGTTAGTTCTCACTGGAAGCTGGTTACTTATTCCCTTCAGATTGCTCTATTAACGTTGGTCAATATACTGGCTGAGCCGTTCGACCAGTTTTCCATCTGTGTCCCTGATCTCGATCTCCAGGGGCATCTGTCCCGGCAGAGAGTGCGTGGCGCATGACATGCAGGGATCGTAATTCCTGAAGGCCATCTCGACTGTGTTCAGCAGTCCTTCGGTGACCTCACCTTTCTTGATCAGCCCTTGGGCGGCTTTTTTGATGGACATGGCGATCGGGGCATAGTTATTTGTTGTTCCAACGATCAGGTTCACATCGGTCAGGATGCCATTCTCATCAGTCTTATAGTGGTGAGTGAGTGTACCCCGGGGAGCTTCCACGCTGCCTACTCCTTCTGTGGGCGTATTTGTGACAACCTGGCGGACATTGGGATCTGTGATCTCGGGATCTTCCACCAACTCCAGCATGCGCTCAGCAGCGTAGAGCAGTTCGACCAAACGGGCCCAGTGGGTCGCCAGTCGATGGTGAACCGGCGTGAAACGGCCATTTTCTTTCTTTGACCCCAGCGTCTCATAGAACTGTTCGAAATGCTCCTGGGCTTTGGGTGTGGCCATACCATCAGCTGCGTTCAAGCGCGAGAGGGGAGTGGCGCAATAAACACCGCTGTCAGGTCCGTCCACAAATCCTTTCCAGCCCACTTCTTTGAGGTAGGGGAATTTCAGGTAGGACCAGGGCTCTACTCGCTCAGCCACATGTTTTGCGTAATCCTTCGAGGGATATTTCACCAGCTCTTTTCCATCTGGTCCAGTCACCCTGATCAGGCCGTCATAGAAGTTGATGTGATTATTCTCATCCACTGTGCCCATATAATAGGTTTGATGGGTGAAGATATCCGAAACGATCAGATCGACATAGGCCTGGTTTGCCAGCACGACATCAGCAAAAAGCTGCAGGCTGAAAAGGGCGAAATCGATATTCTCTTTCGCATAGCCATGGATCAATTCCTGTTCCTCTTTGGTCATGGCTTTTGACCACCCTCCGGGCAAACCTGCTACGGGATGGACTCCACGACCTCCAAGGATCTTGATAACGTCGTGATTCCTTTTCCTGCATTCTATGACCTGCTTGCCGATATCAACACCGACTTTGTGGATCACACCCAGGATATTCCTTTCCGCCGGATTCGAATCCGGACCGAGGACAAAGTCTGGGCCGCCGAGGGCGTAGAAGTGAACAGTGTGATCTGTTACGTAAAACGAACTGTAGAACAGCTCCCGAAGCTTCTTGACAACCGAGGGAGGTTCAACGTTGAAGAGCGCATCCAGGGCTTTGGTAGCAGCCATGTGGTGCGCTTCGGGGCAAACGCCGCAGATCCTGTTCGTGATGCGGGGCATTTCCTCCGCCGGGCGGCCAATTGAGAATTGCTCAAAGCCGCGAAGTTCTGGGATCTGCAAGTAGGCATTTTCGACATTGCCTTCTTTATCAAGGAAGATCTCGATCTTTCCGTGGCCTTCCAATCTGGTGATAGGATCGATTGTTATCCTTTCCATTACGAGTCTCCTTTTCCATTCTTAACACGGCGGAGAATTGAGTGTGCCATGCTAAAGCGGTAGAAGGTACCAGCCGGGTCGGCTATGGTATCCACCACTTCCTGGATCTTATGCTCTAGTACGTCGTCATCCATGGTCTCATCGCCAGCTTGCATCACTGAGGCGATTGCGGAGAGCATTTTAGCGCCTTGATCGATCACTCCGGGTGGAGGACCATAACAGCCTCTGCATCCGATGCCTACAGCTGGGCAGAGGGCTCCGCAGCCGTTCCGAGTAGCCAAACCCAAACACATCAGCCCTTGTTCAAGCAGGCATTGTTCAGGATCCGGAGTGATCTCGTAAGGGCGGTAAAAACGTGGAATGGATTTTTCACTTTTAACCCTTTCACATTCATCACAGACCGCGGACGTGCCTGCGCCTATGATTGAGCCTGCCGGGGGAAGGGGAGCCCCTTCCAGCAGTGCGCCCACAACAACCTGCAAAACAGCCCAGATCTGGGGTGGTTCCGGCGGGCAGCCAGGCAGATAATAATCTACGTCGATTACCTGATCCAGCGACTTAACCGTGTTAAAGAAGTAGGGCAAGGTCAGTTCACCTTCGGCGACCTTTGTGATTTCCTGGGGGAAGATCCCCTCCGGATTATCTATTGATGGGTTATCGATATAGACTTTGTTAAAGGTGGCTTCCTTGGTGGTCAGGTTGGATAGTGCCGGGATGCAGCCTTCATATGCGCAGGATCCATAAGCGACCATTACTTTGGACTTTGCCCGCAGTAGATGAGCCATTTCCTCGTTCTCCGAGGTGCGGATGGCGCCATTGAACAGGCAGACATCGATATATCCATCGGGATATCCTTCCAGGTCTTTTGTTTTGAAATCTGCGATACAGGGGAAGAACGCGATATCGAAGACCTCATCAACCGTCAGGATATTTTCGTGAATATTCAAGACCGAGATCTCGCATCCACCGCAGGATGCGGCCCAGTACATGGCCAGTTTTGGTTTTTCTTTTGCTCCCATGTCATGCCTCCTTAACGGGGGTAGGTATGCCGCCGTTTCCGCCCAGCACTTTTTCATGCCAGCGTAATGGTCCAAGCGCGCGGATTTCTTCTGTCATCTTGTTGACTTTTTCGGCCAGGATGATGCCTTCAGATGCCGAAGCCCACAAGAGCTGGACTCTCTCATCCTCAATTCCCCACTGCTTGAGCATTCTCTTGAGCAGGAGGAAGCGTCGCATGGCTTTAATATTCCCATTTACATAGTGGCATTCTCCGGGATGGCAGCCAGCGATCAAGACCCCATCCGCTCCATGGATCAGCGCCTGGAGCACAAACTGGGGGTCCACGCGACCGGAGCACATCACCCGGATGGGCCTGAGGTTTGGCGCATACTTGATTCGCGCTGTACCCGCCAGGTCAGCTGCCCGGTAGGAACACCAATTGCACAGGAATCCGACAATTACGGGTTCAAATTGTTCAGTCATTTTATTCCTCCTTCCCAGCCGGGACCGTTTCTAGTGCCTTGACATCCCATAACAGGCCTTCGATCTGAGAGAAAAGCTGCTCGTTTGTGAAATGGGCGCCGGATATCACGCCGCTGGGGCAGGCTGCTACGCAGGTGCCGCAGCCCTGGCAAAGCGCTGTGATCACTTCGGAGTAGCCACCCTCTTCCACAAACTCGATAGCGTTGTAGGGGCACATATTGTTGCAGATCTTGCAGCCAGAGCAGGATTCCGCATCGATGCTGGCCCGGACTGGCTCCATCATCACTGTACCGAGGCTGATCAAGCTGGCCACCCGGGAAGCTGCTGCTGCTCCCTGGGATACTGTCTCAGGAATGTCCTTGGGTCCCTGGCAAGTACCGGCGATGTAGATACCTTCTGTCATTGTTGCTATTGGATCCAGTTTGGGATGGCGCTCGATGAAGAAGCCTTCAAAGTCGCAACCCATTTTGAAAAGCTGGGAAATCTCTTTAGAGTCGGGTTGGGCTTCCATGGCGGGGCTAAGGATAACCATGTCAACCGGGACACGGCGTTGGCGACCGATCAGGGTATCTTCGACCTGGACGATCAACTTACCTTCCTCTTCTGGTATCCTGGGAGAATCGGTGACCTCAGCTACTTTGCCGCGGATGAAGTTTGTACCTTCCATCAGAAGGCGGTCATAGAATTCTTCATACCCTTTGCCCGGGGTTCTCATATCGATGTAGCAGTTGTAAACCGTGGCATCCGGCAGCCGCTCATGAACCAGGTGGGCGAATTTGAGGGAGTACATGCAGCAAACCTTGGAGCAGTACTTATGGTAATTATCATCTCTTGAGCCCACACAGTGGACAATGGCAACTGATTTTGGCACGGATTTATGGTCTCGTAAAACGATCTTGCCTTCCGTTGGCCCGGCGGCGTTTACCATGCGCTCGAATTCCAGGCTGGTGAAGACATTCGCCAGTTGGCCGTATCCGTACTGAGGGATTCGCTTGACATCAAACAGCTCGTAGCCTGTGGCCAGGATAATATTTCCCACCTCAAGTTTGAGGATTTCATCCTGCTGTTCAAAATCGATCGAATTTGGTTCTGTGGGGCAGAACTTCTGGCAGGCTTTGCATGTTCCTTTCTGGAAATAGACACAGTTCTCAGTGTCGATCACCGGATACTTTGGCACAGCCTGGGGGAATGGCCTGTATATGACCTTGCGCTCACCAAACCCGGCTTCAAACTCGTGGTCGACCACTTTGAAGGGACATTTTTCTATACAGATCCCACATCCTGTGCAATGTTCTTCAACGACATAACGAGCTTTTTTCCGGACCATCACCTCAAAATTACCCACATAACCGTCCAATTTTTCAACTTCGCTCCAGGTCAGCAGGGTGATATTGGGGTGATGACCTACGTCCACCATTTTCGGTGTCAGGATGCAGGCGGAACAGTCAAGGGTGGGGAATGTTTTATCCAGTTGGGCCATATGGCCGCCGATGGATGGCTGCCTCTCCACCAGGTAGACATGATTGCCACCATCAGCCAGCTCAAGAGCGGCAGTGATGCCGGCAATACCGGCACCCACCACGAGCGTATTGGGATTGATAGTGACCGGAATCTCCTCAAGCTCCTCATGGTGGATCACTCTTTCGATGGAAGCGTTCACCAGGGCTTTGGCCTTTTGGGTGGCTGCCACCCTGTCATCTGTGGTCCAGGAATCATGTTCACGGATATTGGCCATCTCGAACATGAAGGGGTTCAGACCGCCGTTCTCGCATGCGGTCCGGAATGTGCCTTCATGCATGTGGGGAGAGCAGGAAGCTACGACGATCTTGGTCAGTCCCAGCTTCTTGATATCCTCTTCGATGAGCTCCTGTCCAAGGCTGGAGCACATGAATTTGTATTCCCTGGAAACCGCGACATGCGGGTTTCCCTCTGCCCACTTGGTGACATCTTCTACATCCACTACTTTAGCGATATTCGTACCACAGTGGCAGACGTAGACACCAACTTTTTCATCCTGCAGTGGGGGTGTTTTGGTATCATTCATAAGTCTGTCTCCTATCTGTAAGGATTTTTGCGCTCAAACTGTACCTCCGAGTGCGTGTCTGATTTATGAGTTCGATTAATAGGGAAGGGGTCAATTGGCCTCCTTCGGTAGCAATTTCTTGAATACGGGCTTTGCTGAAACCAGCTCAATTCCTATACCCAACTCTTTAGGTGAAAGCCCCAAAGCCAGTCCGAGAAGTTGTGTGAAGTAAAGGATTGGCAGATTGAATTCCGTCCCGAATTCCTCATTGACAGCTGATTGGTAGCATTCCAGATTGACCTGGCACATCGGGCAGGCAGTAGCGATGACGTGGGCGCCATTACGCACAGCGCTGTCCAACAGGACCCGGGCCATTTCCAGGGCCGCTACTCGGCTGGTCATGATCAATGACCCACCGCAGCAGCGCAGCCGCTCCGGGTAATAAGCAGGCTCTGCGCCCATTGCCCTGACCAAGTCTTCAAAATAGGAGGGATTTTCAGCTTCACCACCGCTTTTCTTGGGGCGTTCGATCTGGCAACCGTAATAGGGCGCAATAATTAATCCTTCAAGGGGATTTTTGATCCCTTCTTTGATCTTATCGAAGCCAACATCATTGCTGAATACCTCGATAAGATGGTATACATCGATCTTCGCATCAAAATGGAGGTCATCCTCTTCAAGAGCATAGTTGATATGCTCCGCCAGATCGGGATCGTTTCGGAAATACTTGGTAGTGAAGTAGGCATTTTTATAGCAGGCGCTGCAAGGGGCGACCAGATCCAGGCCTTCTTTCTCAGCCAGAGCCAGGTTCCGGGCTACCAGTGTGTTAGCAAGGACTTCGTCCAGGTGGAAATAGGTTGTCGCTCCGCAGCAATTCCAGTCGTCCAGCTCTTGAAGCTCAATCCCGTAAGCCTTCGTGGTTTCCAGGGCGGATTTGTGGTAGCTGGAGGCCATTTTCTCTAAGGAGCAACCCGGGTAATAGGCGTATTTTTTCATGAGGATTCTCCTATCGGGATGATCTTCCTGATCATATTCTTAAAATTCTCCAACCTCTTGATGCGTGGAGGCAAAACCGGGATCCTGCCCTTCAACATCATCTTGCTGGCATTCACTGCTTCATTGAAGAATTCTTTGGGCCCGAAGTGGAACATATAGGTTGGTGCAAGGAGGGGCTCATAGGACCGGCCGCTGCGGACGATGGTTTTCATGAACGCCTCAGAGAATATGGGTCCAATGAGGTCCTCCTGGTAGGTTTTGTTCCAGATTGAATACCGTTTGACTGCATACATCACACCGGCGATGTCGATATCCGCAGGACATCGTACGGTGCAGTGATAACACGATGCGCAGAACCAGAAGGTGTTGCATTCCAGGACTTCCTCTTTCAAGTCGGCATTGATCATACCTATCAGCCGGCGTGGAGTCTGGTCCATGAAATTGGCTACCGGGCAGGTTCCGGAACACGTACCACATTGGATACAGGCATTTATCGGGCTTCCTTGGCCAGCGTAGAGGAGATTGGCTATCTCATCGCTGAATGTTGGCTTTGATGCCATTTGATTTTTCCTCCTCGTTATTACTTATTCTTATCTTCGGCCAGTGATAATAAATGACTGACCTTCTCTAGCAGCAGATCCGGTTCAACTGGTTTTTCCAGCAGTTCATCCGTTGGCAGGAAACGTGGATGGACAGGCTGGCCAGGGAACAGGAAAGCCATCTGTTCCCGGATGCCGGTGATGATCAGGACCGGGATCTTCCGCAGCTCAGGGTCTTTGTTGATCTTCCGGGCTACCATGACGCCTTCAGCGCCTCGACCCATCATGATGTCGAGCAGCAGCAGGTCATATTTCTTCGATCCCAATGCTTCAAAGCCGTCCTTGGGATTATATGCTGCATCCACGGAGTATCCGGCTTTGACCAGGATAGATCGAATCCCTTCGACATATTCCGGATCATCATCGATAATCAATAATTGAATTTCTGGGGACATCTTTCCTCCTCTTTCAGATTGACTTCTGGAAGGTGTTTATTCTCTAGTTAATAATGGCAGCTTGATAGTGAATTTGCTGCCTTCTCCAAGTTTGCTTTCTAGTTCAATAACGCCGTTGTGGGCTTCAATGATCCTTTTGGTTATGGATAAACCAACACCACTGCTTCTCTCTCCTTCGGGCAGATTTTTGCCCCGGTAAAAATCTGTAAAGATAAAACGGATATCTTCTTCCGCAATTCCTACCCCGGTATCGGATACGGAAACCAGTACATGAGATGGATCCTTCGTGATATCCACTTGCACGGATCCGCCCATAGGTGTGTACTTGATCGAGTTGGTCAAGAGGTTGATGATCGCTTCTTTCAAGGAACCCTGATCTCCCTCGATCAGGAATGGTGCATCCCCGTGCGAAAAATGGATCGTGATATCTTTTCTGACCGCCTGGCGTTCAACGGTTTCAATGGAGTGTTCGACGACCATTAACATATCAAGCTCAGTAAATTGTTCGGTGATCTTGCTGATATCCACTGATATCACCCTGAGCCAGGTGTTTACCAGATTAACCAATTCCTTAATTCTTCCCTGGAGCCGTTGGATCTTTTCCTCTTGCTCCTGGTCAATTTTCCCTTCCAGGTCCGAGGCCAATACATATAAATTCTGCTGGACAGCTCCCAGGGGTGACTTAAGTTCATGTGAAACGATGGCGGCAAAATGATCCCGGAGCATTTCCTTTTCATTTCGCAGGGTGATGGTTTCCAGGACGAGTTTCCTTCGCTCAAGCCCTCGGCGTACAATCAACCTCAACTCATCAGGTTGGAAGGGCTTCGGTATAAAATCGAAAGTGCCTTTTTTCATCGCTTCAACTGCCGAATCGACTGTAGCAAATCCGGTGATCACGATGGTCACGATCGTGGCGTCAAATTCATACACTTTTTCCAATACGTCAAACCCTGACATACCTGGCATCTTGAGATCAACCAGGACCAGATCGGGCAGGAAACTTCCCAATAGGCTGAGGCCAACCTCGCCATTGGGCGCGGTCTCAATAATATATCCCTGGCTGGCAAGGATTCGAACACAAGACTCGCGGACGATTTCCTCGTCATCGATCACCAGTATCTTTTGTGGACCGTCGTTATAATCGATGCTTTCCATTGTCTCGCTTCTCATCTATTGGTAGATTGACTATAAATGTTGTGCCCTTCCCAACCTCGGACTCGACCAGGATTGAGCCTTTATGACTGCGGACCAAGCCATAACTGATTGCCAGTCCCAGTCCTGTCCCATGGCCTACATCCTTGGTAGTGAAGAAAGGATCAAATATCTTCCGAATATTCTCCTCACTTATCCCTGTGCCTGTATCGGTAAATGAGATCTCTACATCCCGGGCAGTTTTATTCTCTCTGGTTACGATCTGTAAAGTTCCACTGCCTTCCATCGCTTCAGCAGCGTTGATGATCATGTTCATGAATACCCGCTCGATCTGGGAAGGATCGATGAATGCCAGGGGGATATCTTCCTGGAAATCCTTGATGACATGGATGTTGTGAAACAGGGCCTGCTTTTCGACCAGGGAGATGCACTCATCAACGATGGTATTCACGTTGTAAAAAGATTTATCGGGAGGTCGCTGGCGAGAAAAATCCAAAAGGCCCCGGATAATATCCCGGCAGCGATTCGCCTGGCCAACAATCTTCTCCAGGGAATACTGGCAGTTTGTATCAAGGTCTGGGTTGTCTTCCAGCAGCAGGTGAGAAAAGGTCACGATTCCCTGCAATGGATTATTCAATTCATGGGCGATATTTGCAGAGAGCTGCCCGACCAGCGCCAGTCTTTCAGACTGCATGATCTTCTTGGTGGCATACTCTTTCAGATCCTGGTCCCTTTTCTGGATCGAGGCAGCCATGTCATTGAAGGAAACTGCCAGAAAATGCAGCTCATCGTTTGTTTCTATATACACCCTGGTGTTCAGATTACCAGCCGCAACCTGCTTAGAAGCTTTGACCAGCTGCCGGATCGGCCCAGAGATTTGCCGGGCAAATAGATAGGATACGCCAATGGCAACGACAATACCCGCAACGGTTATACCCAGGAAGGTCCATGTTGTATCTCGCCTGATATCGAGGTACTTTTGGTCCAGGACTCCGACATATAAGATCCCGATGATCTCCTGATTAAGGTCCTTGATCGGTTCATAGGCAGTGATGTACCAATTATTAACGACGTAAGCACGGTCGATCCAGGGTTCACCCTGGATTATGACCTGGTTATAGACTTCCTCGCTTACTCTGGTGCCAATCGCCCGCGATCCATCCTCATTTCTGACATTGGTAGATATCCTCAGATCATTTTGAAAGATCGTTGCCGTACCGATGTCCTGGCCTTTATACTTGACATCCTCATATACGGTCTGTTTGATCATGTCGACTATGTCGTAATCCCTGTTTAGGAGTTTGCCGCCGTAAACGATGCCCAGGAGCTTGTGGTTTTCATCCAGGATAGGTGAGGCTGCAATCAGCATCATGCCTGATCCCTCCTCGATCCGGTTTACCGGCCGGGCTAGAGGTGTGTCAACTAATTTGATAAAGGCTTGTTCAGCGAGAGCAGGGGATTCTTTCTCAAGTTCATATTGCGAAAAAACCACTGTTGCGGAGATGCAGGATTCAACATTCATCGCTTTGCGGATGAAATCGTGATGCCCCAAATCGTCACCAACTCTTTCAACGTTGTGAACGCGCAATAAGACTTTACCGTAAGCATTTGTGATCCCAAAAATATCTAGATCGGAATTGTTTTTGACATCTGTTAGTTCTTGGAAAGCCCCAGCCATATCTTCATTAAGGATGGCATCTTCCAGGAATTTCCGATCTGACGTATAACAGATCACGGAGCTGATGTTCTGAAGTTGGGTTTCATAGATCACTCGCGCGGAGTTGAGATCATTTCTGACCTTCTCCTGGGCTTCAGCCAAGACCCTGTTTGATGTCAGCCGCACCCCAATGACCAGGAAGACAATTCCGACCAGCACAATAACCAGCACAAAAGCAACCATCATTTTGGCATGAATCGGGACCTGTCCTCCCCGGAATAACATGGAGAATAGCCCTTTTCTGCGCTGTTCTATCTTCTCAGGTTTATCGGTCATAACAACCAGCTGATGATCAAATAGCCTCTGCAACCAGATCGATAAGGTCCAATACTTTGATCTGGTCTTCATATCCAGTGGTCTTCACAGCATCCTGGTACATGGTGTAATCCTTGGGGCAGGCAATGACAAAACCATCAAGCTTCCCAAGTCCGGCAGCCTCACGAATGCGGGATTCACTGGCTCTTTCTTCTACTTTTCCTTCTGCCATCCAGATCCGGCCTCCTCCTGCGCCGCAGCAGAGCGCTTTATCACCTGTGCGCGGCATCTCCACCAATTCACAGCCGGTTGCCTTGATCACAGATCTGGGAGCAGCATAGATTCCGTTGTACCTTCCCAGATAACAAGGGTCATGATAGGTGACCTTATAGCCCAGGGATTTGGTGAACTGGATCCTTCCCTCTTCAATCAGCATGGCCAGAAGCTGGGAATAGTGGAGAATGGTTGGACGCTCTTGAAAATCGTATTCGTTCAGGAGAGTGTTGAAAGTATGTGGATCGGTGGTTACGATTGTTTGATACTTGCATTGTTCGAGTGCCTTGGTGTTTTTATCGGCCAGCATCTCAAATAAACCTTCTTCACCAACCCTTCTCACATCGTTTCCGGCATTATTCTCGCCTTTATACATCACGCCAAAATTGATGTTTGCTGCCTGGAAGACGGAGGCTGTTTTCCGGGTCAGCTCAGCCAGGGAGGGATTGTAGGAAGCATAATCACCCACAAACCAGAGGTAATCTACTTCCTCACGGGTAGCATCCTTGATGACTGGCTCTATGCCCTGGGTCCATTGAGCCCGTTTTCGGGGGGATTGGCCAAAGGAATTTCCATAATTGGCAAGATTGGTAAGGGCATCTTGGAGCTCCGCATCGATCATCCCTTCGATCACCAGGTGGCGCCTGATATCTACCACGGTATCGATGTGTTCGATCAATACGGGGCACTCAGTGATGCAGGCACCACAGGTTGTGCAGCCCCAGAGATCTTCCCGGGTAAGGCCTGGCTGTTCAAGCAAAGGCAGGTCATAGGCAGGTTTTGAGTTCTCTTTTAAAGATCGGATCCCTAGCATAAGTTCTTTGGGATTGAGAGAATAACCGGCGCCATAGGCCGGGCAGGCATCCTGGCAGCGGCCGCATTCGGTGCATGCATCCCCATTCAGGATTTGCTTCCAGGTTAGTTCGTTGAGTTTGCTGACATAAACTGGATGACCGTTGGAATCAATAGGAGTAGGGGGAAGAGCGCCCACTGGACGATCGAGCTCAGCGAAGAAGATGTTCATTGGTCCAGTCAGGACATGCAGCAATGAACCCACTGGCAGGGTAATGATGGTAATTGCCGCGGAAAACAGGTGAATCAGCCAGACGTAGAGATGCAGATCAACTCAATGTATCCGCGGACGCACCGGTGGCTAGGAATCCCCTGGCAAGCAGCCAGCCCACAGGTGACCAGGCGCTGTTTACCGGCTGTTCAACTGCCAGGCGAAGGGATTCCGTTGTCAGACCCCCCAGGACGATTAGGACTAGCAGAACCAGGGTCCAGGTGAACTGGGGTTGATAGGTAAGGCGGTCCGGCTTTGTGCCGAAGCGCCGGTAGATGGCCATCACCGCGCCTACCAGGAAAAAAATGGTGAAACTGTCCAGGACTAATTTGTAGACTGAGAATACAGATCCTGTCAGGAAATGAAAAAAATGGGTGTTGATGGTGGCCAGGGCGGTTCCTAAGAAGAATACAAAAAAGCTCCAGGCAATGGCAATATGCATGATCCCTGGATATGCCTGGCGAAGAACACGGGTCTGGATGATCCCGTATTTTATGAGATTCCAAAGGCGGAGAGGGATCCTGTTCCAGCGATTTTCCGGCCTACCAGCTTTCCACCAGATTCGGGCTTTGAGGAAAAACCGGACCAGCAGGATCGCGGCTGAGAGGAACATAACCGTGTAGACAAGGATATTCGGTGAACCCCACTGATGGGGAATTCCCCAGTATTCAACATGTTCAGGCATGATTCTCACTCCTCATTGATCACTCTTATCAGCTATTTTTTTGCAGCAGCTAAATGTTCCAATAAAGGATCGATCAGATCAAACAAATCAGCTTCGATGCCATATTTTGCTATATCAAAAATCGGGGCATCAGGATCGCTGTTGATAGCGATAATCGTTTTGCTGCCTGTGATGCCTTCTAAGTGCTCTGTGGCACCGCTGATCCCGAGTGAGAGATAAAGATCAGGTTTAACTGACTTACCGGATTTTCCTACCAAGCGGGAGGTGGGCAGCCAGCCCTGGTCGATAACCGGCCTGGAAGCGCAAACGGTGCCGTTCAGCAGCCCTGCCAGCTCCTCAGCCAACTCGATATTGTCCTCTGTCTGGATTCCGCGGCCAATTGCCACCAGGACCTTCTCCTGAGAGATATCCACGTCGCTGGAATCAGGTTCGATGAACTGGACCAGGCTGACTGCCAAATCACCCAGGTCAGGGGCTGAGAACTCAATGACTTCACCAGGAGGACCTCCCTGGCCTTCTTCAGGTTTATAACCTCCGGGGATCATACTGATGATGGTGGGCTTCTCAGCTAATTGGCTGTCCGTCATGATCTTGCCGCCGCAGATCTGGCTGGTGATAAATCCATGGTCGGAGATTCTGATGCAGGAGCTTATGATCGGAAAACCCAGATGAGCCGAGATAGAACTGCAGAGATCCGCACCGATGGTGGTGTTCCCGAAAAGGACTGCCCGGGGGCTGTGCTCGCCAAATATTGCCACGAGGGTTCTCTTCCAGGCATCAGAACTGAAATTTTCCAATGCGGCATGATCGCAATGGATCACTCGGTCCAATGCCAGGTTGTCTTTCAGATGTCCGATGCCACTGCCCAGCAAAACTCCTACAGTGCTGCAGCCCTGGTGTTTTGCCAGTTCTTTTGCGGCGGCGGTCATGATGTAAGAGATATCCGAAACCTCGCCTTGAATATGCTCAATTACTACAAAGATGTCTTGAGACATGTTTTCCTCCTCTTACAACAGGCCGAGATCTTGAAGGATGGAGGTCAGTTTTGCTGCAACTTCCTCTTCTGATCCTTCCAGCATCTCGGCTTTTTCAGCGGCTTCGGGTAAATACATCCGGTCGATCACAAAGTCACCCTCTATATCAATATCCCCAACCTCCAGTTCCTCAATAGTAGCTGAGGTCATCATCTGGCGCACTTTACTGATGGCAACATAGCGGGGTGGCTGTTCACTAGCCTGAATACCCAGCACTGCCGGCAGCCGGATGTCCATCTCTGCCAACAGTCCCCCCGGGTATTCCTTGAAGGCTTTGGCCTGGGATCCTTCGAGGGAGACCCCTGAGATGTAACCAACATAAGGAAATCCCAGAAGATCTGCTAATTGGGGCCCTAGATCTCCTGTCAGGTCATCATGGGCCTGGACACCGGTTAAGATCAGGTCTGGGCCGATTTCCTTGATTAGATCTCCTAGTGTCTGGGCCAGTGACTTATTGGTAGGTTTTTCCTCTCCGTCCAACCCGGTTAGTTTGATCAGTCTATCAGCCCCTTTGGCAGCTGTAGTGAAGAGCATATCTTCTACGCCTTCAGCTTCCGGACTGATGACAGTCACATTGGCTCCAAACTTTTCTTTAAGGATAATGGCTTGCTCAATGGCGTGGTTGTCAAATTCATTGATGATCAGGCGTAACCAGGCCAGATCCAGGGCTTTCCCACTAGGTGCAATTTCAAGTTCTTCGACAAGGTCTGGGACGAGCCGGGAGATAACTACAATCTCTGTCATGAGTTCCTCCTCATTTGTCCATTACATCGTAAATTAGTTCTGCGATATCTTTGACGAGAATGTTTTTTGCTCCGGGAACATTTTTTGTGGCATCTTCGAAGCGGGGAGGTTCATAGGGGCAGGCTACTGCCAGAATATTCGCTTCAACGGCAACCGCTTCCCGGACCCTCCATTCTGAGAGTCTGGATTCAGCTTTTTCCCACCGGAAACCATCTAGCCACATACCCCCTCCACCTCCTCCGCAGCACAGACTGGTGGTTTTGTTGTGGGCCATTTCAACTAACTCCAGGCCAGGAATGGCTTGTATCAGCTGTCGGGGGGCATCATAGATCTTATTTACTCTGCCCAGGTAGCAGGGGTCATGATAGGCTACTCGGGCTGGATCAGATTCTTTTAACAAGGGAGTGAGTTTGTCGAGCTGTTCCAGGAGAACCTCTGTGTAATGGCGAACAGGATATTCGAATCCCAATCTGGGGTACTCGTTCTTGAAGGCGTTATAGGCATGGGGATCAGTGGTTATAATTTCTTTGAACTCAATCCGGTCGAGTATTTTGGCGTTTTTTTCCGCCAGCATTTCAAAGAGGCCCCTTTCTCCAGCCAATCTTTGGGAATCACCGTCGCTGTGTTCATCAGGACCGAGAATGCAAAAATCAAAACCCAGGGCGTTGAAGATCCGGGCGACAGTCTGTGTGACGATCTTGACCCTGGGATGATAGGAAGCGTAATCCCCAACAAACCACAGGTATTCAAAAGGTCGTTTTTCAGTCCTGGCGATTGGAACCTCAAAATCAAGATCCTCAGTCCAGGCGGCCCTTTTCCGGGATGATTCTCCCAGTGGATTGCTGTACTGCTGGGAAAATTCCAGGGCGCTTTGCAGTTCTGTGGGCACATTGCCTGAGAGCAGAGCCTCTTCTTTGGCGCGGGTCATCAGTGCCAGGGTTACAGGGATTCCCTTGGGGCAGATCTCAGTGCATGCATAACACGACACACACATCCAGATCGTATCGGATTGCAGTACCTCATCCAGGATGCCTGCCCGCATCCAGGCAATCATCCGGCCTGGTGGAAAATCCATGGCAAAGCCAAATGGACAGGCACCACTACAGCTTGCACACTGCAAGCAGGTCTGGATGTTCATTCCATCCGGTATATCGAATAAACTTTCTTTGAAAATTTTGGAAAAATCCTGTGAAGAAGAAAGTGCGTTTACGGCCATGTTATTGCCTCCTGTTCAGCAAAAAGGCTTATTTCCAGCGGTCAAATTTCAGCACTAATCAGCAAAAACCCGGGATCAATGAGCTTCAAAAGCGGATTGATCCGGCTTATATATCTAGAGTAGTGAAATGGCACTAGTAAACGAGTTTCACAAAGCAATAAAAAGGTCGCGCGATACTCTGGTTGTATCGCTTTCTGTATGATAAGTACAGGAGGGTAATTTCTCTAGTGATTAACATCACAATAAGTCTTTGTAATCGAATTCTTTAAGAATTTCCCCTCTTAAATGACCCATTAAGATATACAAAAACCATAATATGTAATAAAAAAAATACAGACCTAGTAGGGTAGATCGAGTTGAAAACAAGTTGTTTATAAAGAATATTTTAAAGGGTAAGATTTGCCTGTGATAATTCTATCTTAAATAAGCCAGATATTAGATAGCTGCGGTAGAATTGAGGACAACAAAGAGCACATTATCTTGGAGTCATTAACATGTCTAATCCTCGTGCGATCGATGAACAAGCCATCAACACTATCAGGTTCTTAGCAGCTGATGCTATTCAAGAAGCGAATTCGGGACATCCCGGGTTACCAATGGGAACAGCGGCGATGGCTTATGAACTCTGGATGAATCATCTTAAGCATTCTCCGAAAAACCCAACCTGGCCGGATCGGGACAGGTTCGTACTCTCCGGCGGCCACGGCTCAATGCTCCTCTATGCGCTGCTCCATCTCACAGGTTACGATTTGTCAATGGAGGAAATCAAGAACTTCAGACAGTGGGGTAGTTTGACTCCCGGGCATCCAGAATATGGATTGACGCCAGGTGTAGAAACTACTACAGGCCCTTTAGGTCAGGGTTTCGCCAATGGAGTTGGATTTGCGATTGCAGAAGCTCATCTGAGCGCGATTTATAACCGGCCGGATTTTCCTGTTATTGATCATTTCACCTACGGTATCGTCACGGATGGAGATCTGATGGAAGGTGTGACAGCCGAAGCTGCCTCTCTGGCAGGACACCTCCAGTTAGGCAAACTGATCTATCTCTATGATGATAATAGGATTTCGATTGATGGATCCACGGAGATCACTTTCACAGAAGATCGGGCAAAAAGGTTCGAGGCTTATAACTGGCAGGTCCTGCAGGTTGCAGATGGCAATGAGATCGCTGCTGTCGCCCGGGCGATCGAGGAAGCCAAAACGGATCAGAGACCATCCTTGATCATCTGCCGGACACATATCGGTTATGGGCTGCCAACCAAGCAGGATACAGCAGCTGCCCACGGATCTCCCCCGGGCGATGAGGAATTAGCCGCTGCTAAAAGGAACCTGAACTGGCCAGTAGAGCCCCGTTTTTATATCCCGGAAGAAGTAAAAGGCATCTTCAAGCAGGCGCTAGTAGCTGGCCAGGAGAGAGAAAGCAACTGGCAAATATTGCTGGAGGAATATAAAAAGGCCTATCCCGACCTGGCTGCAGAGTTAAAACGAAGATTGGCAGGCGACCTGCCCAAGAATTGGGATGTGCCCCAGTTCCCGACAGATGAGAAAGGAATGGCAACACGAGGGGCATCAGGAAAAGTTCTTAACAAGCTAGCTGAACAGATCCCTGAGCTGGTGGGGGGATCTGCGGATCTAGCCCCTTCAAATAATACCTGGCTGGAGGGAGAATTGGATTTCCAGCCTGGTCAATATCAGGGAAGGAACTTCCATTTTGGTGTCCGCGAACATGGAATGGGCGCCATTGTGAACGGCATGGCCATTCACGGTGGGTTGATCCCTTATGGGGCGACCTTTCTGGTTTTTTCAGATTATATGCGTCCTGCTTTGCGTATCTCAGCTTTATCCCATATTCCAAGTATATGGGTCTTCACCCATGACAGCATTGGAGTAGGCGAGGATGGCCCAACCCATCAACCTGTGGAACACCTGGCTGCATTAAGGGCAATTCCTCAATTGACCGTGCTTCGCCCGGCAGATGCCAACGAGACCGCTCAAGCCTGGGCTTATGCGATCGCTCACCGGACTGGACCGACCGCACTTGCCCTTTCACGCCAGTCCCTGCCGGTAATCGACCGAAACCGTTACCGGGGTGCCGAAGGGCTCCACAAAGGGGCGTATGTGCTGGGTGATCTGGGCGGAGACAAGCCGGAGTTGATTTTGATGGCCACTGGTTCTGAGGTAGATCTGATCATCAAGGCAGGGGAAAAATTGGCTGAGCAGGGTGTTGTTCTGCGGTTGGTTTCATTCCCCAGCTGGGAATTATTCCGCCAGCAAGGCGAGGATTATCGTAAAAGCGTCTTCCCGGAAGGGCTCACTAAACGTCTGGCTGTGGAAGCGGGTATTTCCCAGGGTTGGTTGGAATGGGTGGGACCTGAGGGTAAGATCCTTGCTGTAGATACTTATGGCGCATCCGCACCAGCCAGCACCATTTTTACTAATTATGGCCTGACTGTGGAAGATATTATCGAACAGGCTCAAGAACTCTTAAGGAGGAAATAAAATGCGTATAGCCATAGGGGCAGATCACGGGGGGTTTGTCCTCAAAGAAAACCTCCTGGAGTACCTGAAAGCTAAGGGTGTGGAAATTCTTGATCTAGGGACGGATTCTCTCGAACCTGTGGATTATCCGGATATTGCTGTACGTGTTGGAAAATCTATCCAGGATGGAAACGCTGATCGGGGCATTTTGATCTGCGGATCCGGCGTGGGTGTAAACATCGCGGCAAATAAAATGAAGGGAATTTATGCAGGAATCTGCCATGACGCATATAGTGCCAGGCAGGGTGTCGAACATGATGGCATGAATGTGATTTGCCTGGGAGGTAGAGTGATCGGTGACGAGTTGGGGCGAGTATTGGTGGATCATTTTCTAGAAGCTGAGTTCCTAGGTAATTTTCCCAACGGAGAGAGATTTGCCAGAAGAGCCGGGAAAGTCAAAACAATCGAAAATCAAGGATGATGGGATGAAAGATATTATCAAACAGATCAACCAGGCTGGACAATCTCTTTGGTATGACAATATCGAAAGGAAATTGCTCCGGGATGGTACCTTGGCGGGAATGGTCGAAAGGGGAGAGATCCGGGGAATCACCTCAAATCCGAGTATCTTCAACAAGGCTATCAGTCAATCTACTGAATATGATCAGGATATAAGAGCCTTATCTTCCCAGGGTTTGTCCCGAGTGCAGACCTATGAAAGACTGGCTATCCAAGATATCCAAGACGCAGCTGATCTGTTTAGCCCGCTATATGAGATGAGTTCTGGGGGTGATGGATATGTCAGCCTGGAGGTCGATCCATATCTGGCCAATCAAGCCGATGAGACAATTGCCGAGGCGATCAAACTCTGGAAACTGGTAGACCGCCCCAACCTGATGGTCAAAATCCCAGCAACCCTGGAATGTTTGCCAGCAATTTCTGAGGTTATCTCAGAAGGGATCAACGTCAACGTGACTCTGATATTTGGCCTGGAGCGCTATCAAAAAGTGATAGATGCTTATCTAAAAGGATTAGAGGATCGGATAGCCAAAGGTCATCCACTGGAAAGGATCGCCTCTGTAGCTTCTTTTTTCATATCTCGGATTGATACCAATGTTGATCAAAGATTGGAACTTCTGCTGGAAAGCACATCACCCGCAGAAAGTGGGGAAATCCAGCGACTGCGTGGAAAAGCTGCCCTTGCCAGCGGAAGATTAGCCTATGAGCTCTTCCAAATGAACTTTTCTGAAGCCGCATCTAGATTTGGACAATTGGCTGTCCAGGGTGCCAGGCCCCAACGGGCCTTGTGGGCATCCACAAGTACGAAAAATCCAGTCTATCCCGATACCTATTATGTCGATGGGCTGGTAGGCCCAGGCACGGTAAACACTGTGCCTCCCAAAACTCTCCAGGCGTTTTTCGATCATGGAGAGGCAGACCTTACTCTTACTAAAGACCTGGAAGCCTCTCGGGAGATATTCAGGGAGCTAGCCCATCGGGGGATCCATATGGACCAGGTTGCGGCAGAGTTGGAAAGGGAAGGTGTGCAGGCATTCGCGGATGCTTATACATCACTGCTGGACTCTCTTGAGAAGCGGATGGAAGATTTCCGGGAGTAATAATATCCAATTTAATCTAGAGTTGATGTGCCTGGATGGATCGAGATTGATATGGAACTAGATCAAAGGACAAAATCCTTATCAGAGAACAGCTATGCGTGGCGAATACTGGAGAAAATGATTTCGCCGGATCCTTTTCTGCGGGACAATGGTCTCGAGGATTTGTATTCGCTGGGTGATTTCCAGGACCATCCTTTGATCATCTATATACTGGTAACACGGATTTTGGATCCTGACCTCGAAATCCGGCTTCATGCTATTCAGATACTTGGAAAAATACTGGGAGGCAACTCACCAGGCGAGGGACTCCCTGAGAATTCCTTCAGGACTTTAACAGAGTTCACCTCTCAGATGGATAAGGGGGGATTGATAAAATTACTGGAAATTGCCTCTGCCTATATTGCTGCTGAAGAAGCCATCAAAACTATCCTGAAACTGTGCTCCTTTGCAGGAAAAGGTTTAGGTGGTATAGTGAACGACCGGAGGCTTCCAGTTGAGATCCGTCAGCAGGCAATTCATTTCTCTGGTGAGGTTGGATTTTTAAACACAGATACAGCGATCCGTAATCTAATCCAACGAATTGAGAAATATCGGGCTAAATCTGGATCGAATACAACACGGAAGAAATATCTTGATGAGGAGGCCCTTTATCCTTTTGCGGTGGCTGCTCTTGCTAAGCTGGGTGGATCTATTGATTGAACAGGTAGATGTATGACTAGAAAAGTCCTTTTATTATCCTCATTTATCACTCTGCTTTTGGCCCTGGTATTATTCCTGTCTAAAACTGGTTCTGCTTTGGCGTCTGGTTCTTTTCAACAGCCAACCGTGTCCATTCCAACGGTTACAGGTACAGCTACAGGCCCAATTGCGATTGTTTACTCGGATCCAGAGGATCAGATCAATGTGCGCTCTGGACCGGATGTGTTTTATCCGAAAGTGGGTGTGCTGATCAACCGCCAGGTAGTACCGGCACTAGCGAAGACTGAAGGCGACTTGTGGGTAAAAATTGTCTACCCGGGGGTCCCAGAAGGAGTCGCCTGGGTCTACGCCCCTTATGTCCGGGTGACCGGTGAGCTGCCCATTGTGCCGAAACCTCCCACACCAACACCAGCAATAACAGCCACTATTGACCCGACATTGGCATCTCAGTTCATATCTGAGATCCCGCCAACTCGGAAACCAACCTTCACACCTGCAGCTCCCTTGATCGTGCCCACCTTCTTGCCGGCAACGGCAATCAGTGGAGCAGCTGGTTTACCGAGCGGCTTCATTATCCTTGGATTATCCTCAGTAGGTCTGTTTGGGTTGCTGGTATCTTTCCTGCGGCGTTCCTAGGGAAAGTCACTATTAAAAGAAAAAAGACCAGGCTCATTACCTGGTCTTTTTTTTCCGGTGAGTTCATTATCCGCACCCGGTTGAAGGATCACACCCGGCGCAACCTGATAATTCGTTATTCTTGGTAAGTGGTTCTATTTGGAATCCCTTTCGTCCGTTTTCTTCAACGAACTTGATATTTGCTTTTCCTAAATAGGCAAGGGTTTGGGCATCAACGATGACCTGTACGCCATGGCTGGAATAAACTTGGTCACTATCACTGACCTTGTCATCCAGGGACAAGCCGTACTGTGGGCCCCCTCAACCAACCCCGGCGATAAATATTCGCAGGGATTGTGAGACCATATTTTGTTCTTTGAGCAGGGTTTTAACTGCGATTGCTGCTTCAGGAGTCAGGTTGACTGCTTGGGTGTTTTCCATGGGTTTCCTGTGATCTGAGTGAACGTATAAATTTCCTGCATTTTAGCAGGATTTGAGGAAGTGTCAACGCCAAACGGAGGGATTGATATATTTCTTAGACAAAAAAGAGATGAAACTCACCTATTTGAATAGCATCCGGGAGTTAATAAGCTATTAGAAATCCGAGACCGACTGTTTAGTGATAGCGTGGGTGTTATAATCCTGCCAGAAAATGTACAAACCAAGATACCGGAGATAATCATTTGGAAAAACGTATTCTATCAGTTCTGGCCCATCCTGATGACGAGTCATTTGGTATGGGGGGAACACTGGCAAAGTATGCTAGTGAAGGGGCGAAGGTACACTTGATATGTGCAACCCGGGGTGAAGCCGGGGAAGTCGATCCAGAATGCTTGGATGGTTATGATTCGATCGCAGACCTTCGAGTAGCGGAATTGAACTGTGCTGTTAAGGTATTGGGTATTGATAAAGTACACTTGCTGCCTTATAGAGATTCTGGAATGACTGGCAGCCAAAACAACCAAAATCCCCAGGCGCTGATCAATGCTCCTTTAGAGAAGGTTGCCGGAGAAATAGCAGCCTACATCAGGATGTTCAAACCCCAAGTAGTATTAACATTCGATCCTGCGGGAGGATACCGCCATCCGGACCATATCTTCATCCACCGGGCAACGACAATGGCGTTCAGCCTTGCTGGGGAGCCGGATTTAATTAGCGATTTGCCCCCCTATCAACCTGCCAGGCTATTCTACAATACTATCTCGCGCCATTTTATCCGCTTTAATGTCCGTTTATTGAAATTTCTTGGCAGGGATCCCAGTAAATATGGCAAGAACGAGGATATTGACTTGACTTTACTTGCTGCCGATGATTTTCCAGCTCATGTCCGGATCGATTATGGGCCGTATGCTCAAAAGAAAATGATTGCCTCTGAATGCCATGCCAGCCAAGGAGGCCGGGGATTAACACGACGGCCGATGCGCCTGCTCGCCTGGCTGTTAGGAGGTAGATCCAGGGATCAATTTATGCAAGCTTTCCCACCTCCAGCAGAGAATAAATCGAGGGTAAAAAGAGATTTGTTCGCTGGAGTAGCTGACACATGACTGAGTATGTACGAAGTATAGAAAAACCCTCCTATTTTTATCAAGGAGGGTTTTTGCTTGGTTGAACAAAACTATCGATAGAAGCAGTGTGTGTGGGTAGGTCTGGGTTAAGGTGTAGGTGTGGGAGCAGGGACCACAATCTCAACCCAAAAGGAACCGCTGGTGCTGTTCTCTATCCCGAAAATGACATCTGATGGGTCGCGAAGCTGCCAATTACCCCGGTATGTCCCCGGAGTACTTGGAGCAGTGAGGTTCACCGAGACCTGGACGGTACCCCCCGTGTTGACGATGCCACTCGTGATCTGGACCGAACTTGGGGCCCCCAATGAATCTCCACCAAAGAAGATGATGTCATAACCACTTGTCCAGGGACAGGAACCAATGTTCTTCAAACTCCAGGTTTTGACAAATGTTTCTCCGGGATCAAACTTAGTACCGTCAGGAACTGTGATATCTGCAATGAATCTTGCCAGGTTGCAGGGAATTGGGGTTTTTGTGGGAGTGGCAGTATTGGGGATTATAGTATTGGTTGGCAGAGGTGTCCCTGCTGGTTCGGAATGGGGGGTGTCTGTACTCTGGGGTGGAAGTTGAATTGTAGGTTGGGAGGTGTTTTCCGCTCTGGAAGCAACAGTTTCTGCAACAGAGGTGTTGATCAAAGCAGTCTGTTCAGCTGAAGAAGATGTTGGCCTGGGCATGTTGCAGGCAGCCAGTAAGAGGATCAGAAAGCTGGGCACTAGGGCGAAAACTATCTTTTTCATGATGGTCCTCACGATTGGATCATTTATTTGAATTGGGAAATGTTCTAGGTGAATATTATCCTTTTTTGTTGAGGATTGCAACTTGATCATCTGGCTCTAGAAGGATGGTAGCCCCATACCTCATGCACTCCTTTCCTTGACAAGATAAATGCCTGGAATACTGATCAGGGTTGTGATGCCTTTAATGATCATATTGCTGAAGAAGATCGAGATCACTACCGGCGGGGCCATAATTCCCCAGAAGGCTAGAAAACTGAACAGGAAACTGTCGACCGGAATGCTGAGTGCGTTGCTGAATAAGACCCGGGCCCAATGGTAGCGATGAGTGATTTTTTCCACCCAGATCCTGTATGCTTCTGTATCGATCAATTCGGCGATCACTTCGGCCACGATTGAAGCCAGAACTATCCTCCAAACCGGGGAGAGTAAAGTACCAAACGCTGTCTGAGGACCTACAGCCAGATCTGGTGGAAGTAGAGTGACAAATTTAAAGAATAGGGCCATGAATAGGTTTACGGCGGCCGCAGCTACAATCAGCATCCGGGCGATTTTTATGCCAGCCACTTTATGAACCATATCACGCAACGTGAATGTGAGGGGGTATATAAAAGTACCCGCGTCGATGGAAAATCCTGCCAGGTAGACGATCTGTAAACTGGCGATATCCGAAAGCATTTGGGCAGCTACATAGAATACAGCAACCAGGATGGCTGATGGCAGAAGCTCATTCGGACTGGAACCTTTGGATAGAGATTGGTCTTCCATGGCTATTTTTCCTTCCAGGTCTCTATTTACCTTCCCGCGGATCTGCGGTGTTGATAGCTTCATTCACAGCGGTGACAAGTTGGCCATTTTCAATGAGAGTCCGTACTCGGTCGATTTCTGGTCCCCAGAGGGTATCTCCAGGCTGGTATGGTACATGATCACGGATGATCCTATAGGCAGCCGCACTACCTTTGCCTGGACTCAGGTCCGGATGGGCGCGAAGGCGCAGATCCAGTGCCCGTGCTGCAGTGTAAAGCTCGATGGCAAGTACCTGGCGAGTATTTTTAACAACCTGCAAGGCGTGCCTTGATGCTGTCATAGCATTGGCATTATGGTCTTCCTGGGATCCAGAGGTTGGAAGTGAGTAGATCGAATCTGGACCGGCCAGGGATCTATTCTCAAGGACCAGGGAGGCAGCTGTATATTGGGGCATCATCATTCCGGAATTCAAACCAGCAGCCTGATCATTATCAACCAGCATAGGCGGAAGGTCTCCGTTTAATCGTCCGTCCGTTAATCGATAGGTCCTTCTCTCAGAGATGCCCGCAATTTCTGAGAGGGCTATTGCAATAAAATCCATGACCATGCCCACCGGTTCACCATGAAAATTGCCCCCTGAGATCGCCTCTTCATCTGAAAATACCAAAGGATTATCTGTGGCAGCGTTGATCTCCCGGAGAATGACGGATTCCGAAAAATCCAGGGTCTCGTAAACGGGTCCATGTACTTGGGGGCTGCAGCGGAGTGAATACGCATCCTGGATGCGGTCGGTGGAATCGAGCAGTGTGCTGCCATGTGTTATAGCCAGAATCCTTTTTGCGAACCCGATCTGACCTGGGTGTTGACGTGATTCATGAATGCGGGGATCAAAAGCACTCGAGATCCCCTGAAGGCTTTCCAGACTCAAACTGAGGGCGATCTCTGCGACCTTGAGCAGATTCCTTGTTTCGGCGCATACCAGGGATGCGATTGCAGCCGAGAATGTCGCACCATTATTGAGGGCTAAACCTTCTTTTTCTTTCAGAATGATCCTGGGAATGCCCGCCAAAGCCATGGCTTGTTTCCCGGAGTAGATATTTCCTTGATAACTAGCAAAACCTGAGTGCTCTTCAAGGTCTTGTGGATCTGTGGATAGGACCAGGCCTAGATGAGATAAGGGAGCAAGGTCCCCCGAAGACCCTAAAGAACCCTGGGAGGGAATGATGGGATGAACTCCCTTGTTCAGCATCTCCAGGAGGGTGTTGATCAGGTCCGGACGAACGCCAGAGTAACCCTTGGCCAATGTATTTGCCCTGATCAGGATAGCGGCCCGAACCACTTCCTGGGGAAGATCCTCCCCCGTGCCCACAGAGTGGCTGAGAATTAAATTTCGGTTCAATTTCTGGATCTCTTGGGTGGATATCTTCTTATCCGCAAAGATCCCAAATCCTGTATTGATACCGTAAACCGGCTTACCGCGTTTGATGATCTTTTCGACCCATTTCCTTGATTGGGCAATTTGCTGAACAGATCTTTCAGAGAGAGCTACTTCCTCTTTCTCAAATACAACACGCTGGATTTCTTCTAAGCTCAGTGAATGTCCGTCAATTTCGATCATATAAGGTCCCCATGAATACTCCCCCTTTAGAAGGTAGTTATCATAAAACAGATCACCATGGCATGGATGGTTCCTTGCAGGGCATATCTTCCCGATCAATATTTTTATACATGGTGACATTATCGAAAGGCTCATTCATTATATTGTCGTGAATAGCCCAGGAGCGCAGACGGACATGTCCAGCTGCGCGCGGATCGCGGAAAGGAGTACTCCCGTTCAGGAGGGGTAGGAAATCGCCGCCAGGAGAGAATCCTTCATTGATCCGCTTGATGAACCTTTTTCCCTTCTGATAATGAAAATGGTAATGCTCAAAGATAACTGCCACATGATAAAAGAGGGGTTCAACAAAAAAAAGGTCATGCCCCATGCAGCTCACGAATTCTTCGAACTGCCGCAAAGATTCCTTAAATAGGCGGGGGCCTCGATAGATTTGGCCAGGTGCCAGGCCGGCCTGGAGTGCCTTGAATTCTTCCTCCAGATTACGCTGATTGGTTCCGAAACTGGTTTTTGATCCATCGGGCATACGGTCGACATTGAATCGAGGAGCTTGAACATCGTTCATGCCGTAAAGGAGAATATGGATCTGGCCGTGGATGGTGTCTGTGATGTGGCCAAAGATGATCGGGTCTGAAGCTTCAGCTTGATGATAGAGGGCGAGTTCTGCATCTGATGTTCCGGGATCGCACTTGAGATGGAACAGATCGTTGTTATGCTGATCACGAAGTTCGGGGGAAATATTGAATAAATCAAGCAATCCAGGTGGGATGATCTTGCTATAGGCTTCCCTCTTCTGATCAGCAGGCAGTTCGTTAATTGCAGCTATGGTTGAAGGAAGGCTCATATTTTGTCCAGTTGGGGAGGATAGCCTAGAATCCGATCCTTCTTAACTCTCTCTCTGTTTGTCTCTGGGTATCCCGTTCGGCAATATCCTTTCTTTTATCGTGCAGTTTTTTGCCTTTTGCGACCGCGATCTCAATCTTGGCTTTTCCGCCCGAGAGGAAAACCCGCAGGGGCACAACGGTATTGCCTTTAATGCGGACTTTGTCCCATATTTCGAGAATCTCTTTTTTATGCAGAAGTAATTTCCTTCTGCGCTGGGGGTTGTGGTTCAGGGAGCTGGCCTGTTCATAGGGATGGATGTATGAATCCACCAACCAGGCTTCCTCACCATCCACGTGCACATAAGCCTGATCAATACTGACTTGATGGTTGCGTATAGATTTGATTTCGGAACCCAGGAGGACTATGCCGGCTTCGTACGTATCCAGGATCTGGAAGTTAAAGAAAGCCTTTTTATTCTTGGCGATCGTCTTTCCACTCATGCGACCCATTTTAACACAGAATGGGAAACAGCCTCGATTCTACTTGATCACTATCCGGGTCCCAAACCCATGGCTGGACTTGTTGCAGTGATCTTTATATGGCGGATCATAGGGGGGGGTTGTCCAGCAGAAGAACCATTTTGCGTCTTGATTCCTGAGATTGACACAACCGTGGCTCATTTGATTGCCAAAATTATTGTGCCAATATGTGCCGTGAAAAGCTACTCCTGTTTCGTAGATGAAAAAGCCTGTCCAGGGAACGCCGGGCAGCGTGTAGCTGCCCGGTGCCCCGGTTGCAACTACTCCGCCCATATGTTTTGAGGGATATTTCGAAGTCAAATAAAAGACCCCTCGAGGAGTAGCGGTGGCATATGGATCACTTGTATCAACTTCCCTGTAACCCAAGCCAGTGGAAGCTGTCGTGTGATAAACAAGTTTGTTATCCTCATAGGCGGACATAGTCTGGTCTTCGAGCGATACGCGAATGTGTTTCTTTTCAGGCGGCACATGAATGCTGGTAGGCAGGTATTCCACATCCTGGACCAATCTTAAATGATCTCTCCGCACATAGTATTTCAGAGTATCGGACAGTTCTGAAGTAAGCTCGTACCAGGGAGTTCCATCTGGACCGGGTTTTATCCCTGAAATCCAGTGGGTGGTTTCGTAGTAAAGGCGATATTTGAACCTCCATCCCATAGACGGGCTGGAGGAATAGGCATCTGTGAATGGGACAGTCACTTCAGCCAAATTCCCGCACTGGGCGATTTTTTCAACAGGATGGTTCAGCCGATAACGTGTAGGCTGGACGTAAACTCCTGGTAAGTAACCTCCCCAGACCCGATACCATTGATCTGGCGAACCTTCCTCTCTGGGAATTTTCAATTCGTAATAAAGATGGAGAAGTTCGTCAAAAGCAGTCTCACGGACGACTTCACTATCCAGATCTGGTTCTTTATAGATTGAGATCACTTTATCGTCAGCTGCGATCCGGCCAACGACTCCCCTGGTTTTCTTTAAGCCTAAAACAGGGGACCAGGATTTGAATCCAGTCCCCAGTAGGGTAAACAAGGATAGTCTAAGAAAGTCCTTACGGGAAAACGAATGCAAGTACACCTCCCATACAGATTCTATCCAAGAGTTCCTGGAATAGCAAGCAGGCTGTTTCTTGGCGGAAAATATCTTCGAATAGTTATTCTTGTATAGTAATATTCGATAGAGGAGGTTGCTGAATGGAATGGCCAGCCTATAAAGACCTGATGCGAAAAGGGATATTGAAGGCAAAAGCTGAGGAGATCAACCAGAAACTCGCAGCATGTGGCCTTTGTCCCCGGGATTGCCAGGTCAACAGGTTTAAGGGTGAAATTGGCAGCTGCGGGGTGGGGGAACAAGCCTGGGTGAGCAGCTATGGTCCCCATCATGGTGAGGAAAAACCACTGCGAGGCCGGCATGGATCGGGGACGATCTTTTTCAGTGGATGTAATTTAGATTGTGTCTACTGCCAGAACGCAGATATCAGCCAACAGCTTTCCGGCCGGCCGTACACTCCGCGTGAGTTGAGTTCAATGATGTTGGAATTACAGGCTATGGGTTGTCATAATATCAATCTGGTATCTCCCACTCACGTCGTGGGCCAGATAGCCCTAGCTGTTGCGTTGGCAGTGGAGGAAGGCCTATCTTTGCCTATTGTTTATAATACTGGCGGGTACGACAGGGTGGAAACCCTTTCCTTGCTGGATGGCATCATTGATATCTACATGCCTGATATGAAGTACAGCCAATCAGAGACCGGGGAATGTTATTCTGGTATTCCAAATTACGCGGAAATAAACCAAATAGCTGTGCTTGAAATGCACCGGCAAGTGGGGGATCTTGTCTTGGACTCATCAGGGATTGCCCGAACCGGGTTATTGATCCGACATTTGGTGCTTCCAGGGGATCTGGCTGGTTCGTCAACGGTCCTGCGTTTTATTGCAGAAAAGATATCCAAAAACACCTACTTGAATATCATGGATCAATACCACCCGGCTTATCAAGCCCAGTTATATCCAGCGCTGGATCGACGAGTTTCCAGCAGGGAATTCCGGGCTGTGATAGAGGAAGCAAATCAATGGGGGCTCTCAAGATTGGACCTGTGAATCTAATCAACTTCATTCAGGAAATAGAGTTGGATAACAACCCAGATTCAGGGGATTTCAGTGGAGGACGAACCTGGAGCCAGATGTTATAATACGACCAATTCAAGCAATTTGATTTATCGCCTTTATTATTTCAGAAATCAGATAGTTGCCCCCCTATTTTGGAGGAGTTCTATGTCAGGACATTCAAAGTGGTCGACCATTAAGCATAAGAAGGCCCAGACTGATGCCCGTCGTGGCGCGGTTTATACGAAACTTGCCAAGGAAATCCAAATAGCAGCCAGAGAAGGTGGCGGGGATCCTAGCGTGAATATTGGTCTGCGGATGGCAATCGATCGCGCCAAGTCCTCAAATATGCCTAACTCGAATATCGAGCGGGCCATCAAGAGGGGCACAGGGGAAGACAAAGACGCTGCGGTGATGGAGAAGATCTATTATGAGGGTTATGCTCCCCATGGCGTAGCGGTTATTCTAAACTGCATCACAGATAACCGGAATCGAACGGTGGCGGATATCCGCCATCTGCTTACCAAACATGGCGGAAGCATGGGGCAGGAGGGCTCAGTTTCCTGGCAGTTCACCCGAAAATCCTTTTTTAACATTCCCTCTGATCAGGCCACATTTGATGATCTATTTGATATAGCTGCAGAGGCAGGCGCAGATGATGTGCTGGAAGAAACCGATTATTTCGAGATCGTGGGCCCTGTCTCAGCTTTTAAGAATGTTTTCGATAAGTTGAAGGGATCAGCGATCACCCCAAATGATTCCGGCCTACGCATGGATCCCAAACAGGAGGTCGAACTTAACCTGGAACAGACTGTTCAGGTGATGAAGCTGATCGATATGCTGGAAGAACTGGATGATGTTCAGGAAGTCTTCTCAAATCTGAAGATCACAGATGAAGCATTGGAAGGTATGGCATAGGTGAATGGCTGATCTGAGGACAGTCATCGGGATTGATCCCGGCACCGCGATCACCGGGTACGGAATCATCCGAGAGGAATCTTCCGGAGATCTTGTGTGGGTGGCCCATGGAGCCATAACCACACCAAGCGATTGGGAGGAACCCCAGCGTTTACTCTATTTATATCGAACCTTGCTTGGCATCATCCAGGATGAAAAGCCAGATTGTTGTGCGGTGGAGCAGCTGTTCTTCCAGAAAAACGTTAAAACTGCACTTAAAGTAGGCCAGGGGCGAGGAGCCGCGATGATCGCCGCAGCGGAAGCCGGCCTATCGATTGGAGAATACACACCCTTGGCAATCAAGCAAGCTGTTGTGGGTTATGGAAATGCAGACAAGAATCAGGTTCAACAGATGGTCAAGATACTGCTCAATCTGGATGAAATTCCCTATCCTGATGACGCGGCGGACGCCCTGGCTGTTGGGATCTGCCACTTGCATTCAACAAGGAGGGCCCAAAGCAGATAGATGATGATCAATTCGGAACTATATCTTCGATTCGGTGCAGCTATCTTGATAGGTATCTTGATCGGCTTGCAGAGAGAACATGCCTACGGGGCCAGGGCTAAAAGCGGATTATTTGCAGGTGCCCGGACTTATGCGTTAATGGCGCTCTTTGGAGCTTCTGGAGCGCTGCTGGCAGATATCTTGATGAATCCCTGGGTGTTTATCGCTGTATTCGCAATTCTGGGAATCATGGTTGGTGTGGCTTATTTCATAACTGCGTCGGAGCGAGATGAGATTGGGCTCACATCCGAGGTTGCAGCAATATTGACCATCCTTATAGGAGGTATTTGTTATTACCAGTCGATCGAGGTTGCAGTAGCCCTGGGAGTGGTGACCACCGTACTCCTGGCAGTCAAGTGGGAATTGAAAAAGCTGATCACGATCATTACCAGGGAAGACATTTTCGCAACCCTGCAGTTTGCGGTGATCACGGCAATTGTCTTGCCCGTGCTTCCCAATAAAACCTTTGGTCCTCCGCCAATAGACGTTCTGAACCCTTACCAGGTCTGGGAAATGGTTGTTTTCATCTCAGGTATCAATTTCCTGGGTTATATCCTGATCAAGATCGTTGGTCCGAGAAGAGGGCTGGGGATAAGTGGAATTCTGGGGGGGTTAGCCTCCAGCACGGCGACAACGATGAGTTTTTCCCAGCGGAGCAAAACGCAGGCAGGGTTGGATAAACCTTTTGCTGTCGCGATTATCACAGGCTGGGTGATCATGTTCGTCCGGATCATTGTAGAAGTAGCGGTTGTAAATCACGAATTGCTGCCCCTGGTTTGGCCAGCAATGGTTAGTATGGGAGGAGCAGGGCTGTTATACGCGGTATACCTGTATTTCTCTCAGTCTGCAATGGATGAAGAAGAGCTGCAGATATCCAATCCTTTTGAGTTAGGACCAGCGATCAAGTTCGGCTTGATCTACGCCTTGGTTCTCTTAATAACCAAAGCTGCTGAGCTGTATATCGGTGAAAGGGGTATTTACCTGACAAGTTTTCTGGCAGGGCTGGCAGATGTGGATGCCATTACCCTTTCAATCTCGGATCTGACCAGATCTGGCGGATCAATATCATTGTTGACCGGGAAAACCGGTATAGTCCTGGCCGCGATCTCGAACACAGCTTCCAAAGGAGTCCTGGTCTTCCTGCTTGGTTCCCGGAAATTGAGGATCCGAGTGCTGCCTGCGATCCTGCTGATCTTGCTGATCGGCCTGGGATTTATTTTTTTGAGGTGAGGTTCTGACAATGATTGCCAGCATTCAGGGAAATGTCATTCGGTTTGGAGCGGATTATATTGTAGTGGAAACCGGAGGGATTGGTTACCAGGTTTTTGTGCCGAGCCAGATATTTGATGGACTCCGGGTGGGAGAAAAAATATCGCTGTTAACCCAGCTGATCGTTCGAGAGGATTCCTTGACCTTGTTCGGTTTCCGTGATCTAGAGGAGCTAGGGCTGTTCCAGGAACTGATCCGGGTGAATGGGGTTGGTCCACGATTAGCCCTGGAAACCCTTGCTACACACTCCCCGGATGTCATAAAAAGAGCCGTGCTCAACAAACAGGAAGAGATCTTTGCCCAGGTAGCCGGGATTGGTAAGAAGACTGCCCAAAAGATCATCCTTTCACTCGAGGACAGGATCTCATTTGAGGATGGTTTGTTGTTTACTCCTGAAACTGCGGGCATCAACGGGGAGGTTCAGGAAGCCTTGATCAGCCTTGGATACACTGTCCTTGAAGCTCAGGCAGCCCTGCAAACCATACCTGAAGATGCTCCCCTCGACCTGGAAGTACGGTTGACCTTTGCCTTGAGATATTTCAGCTGACAAGGTTTGCTAGACAATCTGTCAACTATCAGTTATCATCTATTCGGTTAGGACAGGCAGTAATCTAATGCCTGAATCAAGATCTAATGAGCAGCGATTTTAAGGTTTTTTAGCGGCTTTAAGCGCTCATGATTAACAATCACAGCGGAGGAATCGTGTCTGAATCCATTAATCAAATTACTGCGGAATTCAAAAAATTTATTGATGATTTTCAGCCAACTGCGGGCGTGCAAAGTATGGGCAGTGTTATGGAGGCTGGTGATGGTATCGCCCTGGTCAACGGGCTATCAGATGTCCAGGCCCAGGAACTGGTCCAATTTGAAAACGGAGTCTTTGGAACGGCTTTTAACCTGGAGAAGGATACGGTAGGCGTGATCATCATGGGGGAATATGATCACATCATCGAGGGCATGGAAGTCCGTTCAACGAACCGAATTACATCAGTGCCCGTTGGTGATGGCCTGATCGGTCGAGTGATCAATGCCATAGGCCAGCCCATTGATGGCAAAGGCGCCATCCGCAGCAGCGGATTTCGCCCGATTGAGGTAATAGCGCCAGGTGTTATTGAGCGCAAAGATGTCGATCAGCCGCTTCAGACGGGTATCAAAGCCATCGACTCCATGATCCCGATCGGCCGGGGACAGCGAGAATTGATCATCGGCGACCGTCAGACTGGGAAGACTGCCATTGCGATGGACACGATCATAAACCAGAAAGGGAAAGATGTTATCTGTATCTATGTGGCGATCGGACAGAAAAAGGCAGGTATTGCCAGGACTGTAGCAATACTTGAGGAATTCGGGGCCATGGAGCATACTATTGTGATCTCTGCATCTGCTGAAGAACCCAGCGCGCTCCAGTACATCGCTCCCTACGCAGGCTGTGCGATCGGTGAAGAATTCATGGAGAACGGTCAGGACGCCTTGATTGTCTATGACGACCTTTCCAAACACGCCTGGTCATACCGCGAACTATCCCTGCTGCTCCGGCGCCCTCCAGGGCGAGAAGCATATCCGGGAGACTTGTTTTATCTGCATTCCCGCTTGCTGGAAAGAGCAGCAAGAATGGCCGATCACTTCGTGATCGTTGATGAGAAATTTTCCGACGACATGGCGGATGGATCCGACTCCCTCGATGGGAAGATCTACACCGGTCCCGTTGCCCATGATGATGCCAAGAAAGGCCTTCAAAAATTGGGCAAGGGAAAGATTGTCAAGGTCCGTGGATCAGGCGGATCGTTAACAGCACTGCCCATAATTGAGACCTTGTTGGGGGACGTCTCAGCCTATGTCCCCACAAATGTGATATCGATCACAGATGGGCAGATCTATCTAGAAAATGACCTCTTCTATTCCGGTATCCGGCCTGCTATCAACGCCGGTATCTCTGTCTCACGAGTTGGAGGTGACGCTCAGATCAAGGCCATGAAACAGGTGGCAGGTCAGCTCCGCCTGGATATGGCTGCATTCCGTGAATTGGCGGCTTTCGCTCAATTTGGATCGGATCTTGATAAGGCAACCCAGGCGCGGCTGGATAGAGGACGCCGTCTGAGAGAAGTGCTCAAACAGCCTCAATTCTCACCAGTGCCGATTGCTAACCAGATCGTAGTTATCTATGCTGCCACAAAAGGATTTGCAGATCAGGTCAGCCTAACAGATATGATCAATTGGGAGGAATCCCTGATTCAGTACGTCGAGAGCAGCCACCCCGATCTGCTTCAAGCCATTCTGGAAGAAAAACAGATCACCCCTGAAATTGAGGAGAGGTTGAAGTCTGCTCTGGGTGACTTTTCTTTTTAGGGGTAGACAAGGAACTGATAGATAATCCATGGCTAATGCAAGAGAAGTTAAACAAAGGATCAAAAGCGTCAAGAACATATCCCAGGTAACCCGGGCGCTTCAGGCCGTAAGTGCGAGCAAAGTACGCAAGGCAATCGATCAGCTTGAGGATACCAGGCCCTATTCGGTCAAAGCTTGGCAGGTCCTGCAGCATATTGCAGAACAACCGGACAGGGGTACCCTTCACCCGCTTTTGGAAAAACATGCCCAGGTGGATCGAATCCTTGCCATTGTAGTCAGCGGAGATAGGGGATTGGCAGGCGCCTATAATTCCAATATTATTCGCGCGGCGGAAGATTGGGCTACCAAGATCGAGGGTTCTGTAAAATATATAACCATCGGTAAGCGAGGAAGAGACCAGCTTCTACGCCGGGGGCGGGATATACTGGCAGAATTCAGCAACCTTCCACCTCAACCTTCTTACGTGGATATTTCTCCCATAGGTTATCTGGCAATTGATCAATTCCTTGATGATGAAGTGGATGAGGTGTATCTGATTTACACCCAATTCGTAAACCGCATGGTCCACAGGCCGATAGTAAAGAAACTTCTTCCGCTGGAAACCGATTTTGGGGGCCGTGTGAAAGAGTTTGAGGGAGAAGAACGACTGATAGGTGGATATATATTTGAGCCTGATCAACGCTCCCTGCTTGAGGCGATCTTGCCTCGTTTTACTGTTCTCCAGGTATTCCATGCCATTATTGAATCCGTAGCCAGCGAACATTCGGCCAGGATGGTTGCTATGAAAAACGCAACGGATAACGCAACGGATCTGGCTGATGCGCTGCAGCTGGAATACAACAAAGCCCGCCAACAGGCAATCACCAATGAGATGCTTGACATTGCCGGCGGCGCAGAAGCGATCTCTAAATAGGATCGTTGAACTGATAGGTAAATAGATTGAACGTGAAAATGATTGGAGGGTGTAATGACTGAAGCCAGCGGACGGATCATCGAGATAAAAGGTGGTGTGGTTGATGTGGTATTTCCTGTAGAAGATTTACCGAATATCTACGATGCCGTAGTAGTTAAAACTGATAGCGGAAAAGGCTTGGTGATGGAGGTGGAGAATCACCTTGGAGGTGGCGAGGTACGCTGTGTTGCCATGGGACCAACACCTGGACTGAAACGCGGGATGACGGTTATGACTACTGGAAATCCAATCATGGTCCCGGTCGGCGAGCAGGTGCTGGGTCGGATATTGAATGTGCTTGGTGAGCCGATTGATGGCCAGGGAGAGGTTATCTCAGACGTTTATTATCCCATCCACCGGCCAGCACCTACATTTGAGGAGCAATCAACATCAGTTGAGGTATTTGAAACTGGAATTAAGGCCATAGATCTGGTTGCTCCCTTTACTAAAGGTGGCAAAACAGGTGTTTTCGGCGGTGCAGGTGTTGGCAAGACAATTATTATCATGGAGCTGATCCGTTCGGTGGCCACTGAACATGAAGGGAACTCTGTTTTTGCCGGCGTGGGAGAACGCACCCGGGAAGGCACCCAGCTGTACAGGGAAATGCTTGAATCCGGTGTGATGAAGGATACCGTGATGGTCTTCGGGCAGATGAATGAGCCACCTGGACCGCGCTTGCGCGTAGCCCTTACCGGACTGGCAGTGGCTGAGAAGTTCAGGGATGAAGGCCGGGATGTATTGATGTTTATTGACAATATCTTCCGTTTCAGTTTAGCGGGTGCTGAAGTATCTGCATTGCTGGGCAGGATGCCATCTGCCGTGGGATACCAGCCCACATTGGCTACTGAGATGGGCAACCTGCAGGAAAGGATAACCAGTACCAAAACAGGTTCAATTACTTCTATGCAGGCCATTTACGTTCCAGCAGATGACTATTCCGATCCTGCACCTGTCGCAACCTTTACACATTTGGATGCGACCATTGCCCTGGAGCGCTCCATCGTAGAGAAAGGGATTTACCCGGCAGTGGATCCGCTTACCTCCACATCCCGGATCCTCGATCCTATTATTGTAGGAGTGGAACATTACCAAACAGCACGGCGAGTTCAGGAAGTCCTCCAGAAGTATAAGGACCTTCAGGATATTATTGCCATTCTGGGTATGGATGAACTTTCCGAGGATGACAAAATTGCCGTTTCACGGGCCCGGAAGGTTGAGCGTTTCTTCTCACAACCGATGTTTGTGGCTGAACAGTTCACTAACTTGCCTGGAAAATATGTGCCCATCAAAGAAACTATCCGGGGATTCAGCGAAATCCTGGACGGCAAATATGATCATCTCCCTGAAGATGCATTCATGCTGGTGGGAACGATTGATGAAGCAGTTGAAAAAGCTGAAAGGCTTGGCTGAAATTAGGAGCAGGTATTATGCCTATCCGTTGTGAAATTGTCTCCCAGGATCGATTGGTTTATGAAGGCGATGCTGATATCGTTATCGTACCTGGCGCCCTGGGCGAAATGGGAATCTTGCCCGGTCATGCTCCCCTGCTATCGGCTTTGGATATGGGCGTGATCCGGGTAAAAGCGGATCAAAAGGAAGAAGTCTTTACCGTTACAGGTGGTTTTATTGAAGTGCAGCCGGATATTGTCACAATTATGGCAGACGCGGCTGAAAATGTAGCAGAAATCGATGTGGATAGAGCTCAGCAGGCGATGGAGAGAGCTCAAAGGTTGCTGGAAGAATACAGCGAGGATGATACAGAAAATTACATCCGTATTCAGGCAGCTCTCCGCCGATCCAATTTGCGACTGAAAACTGTGGACCACTACCGCAGAAGAGGACAGCGTTCCAGGCCACCTGGAATGGGATCGACCTGACAGGCAATCTATGGCATTATTCTCACAGGATTTTGGGATAGACTTAGGCACCTATTACACCATGATCGCAGAAGAAGGGGTCCTTCTCGATCGTGCGCCGACTGTAGCGGCTATTGCCATAGATGAACAAAAAATCGTTGAGTTTGGCCAGGCTGCCAAAGATATGTATGGTCGAGTGCCAGACTCCCTTGAAATAGCGCACCCCCTTCAGCATGGCGTGATCGCGGATTTTGAAGTGACCATGAAACTGCTGGAGCGGATGATAAAAAAAGTAACTGGTCCAATCAGGTTATTTCATCCCCGGATCATGGTTACCGTACCCTACGGGGTGACCAGCGTTGAAAGCAGGGCTGTCCAAGAAGCAGTCCTGGAAGCTGGCGCTCGTGAGGTCTTCTTGATTCCTCAACCCCTGGCAGCTGCGATAGGAATCGATCTGCCTATCAATACACCCACCGGTAATATGATCTTGAATATGGGTGGCGGCGCTACACAAGCAGCGGTCTTGGCGATGTTTGGAGTCGTTTCCGCTGGCACGCTGCGCAAGGGAGGAGCAGATTTTGATGATGCCATCGCGACTTATGTCCGTCGTAAATATGGCTTGGTCATTGCACAGCCAACAGCGGAGCGTATTAAACTGGAAATCGGCGCAGCTGTGCCAATGGACAGCAAAGCGGGGATCGAGGTCCAGGGCCAGGATCAAGTAACTGGCCTGCCGCAGCCGCTGACTCTGACAACTGATGAAGTGGTCGAAGCGCTTCAACCTCCTCTCAAGGAGATAGTGGAGATGACCAGGCGAGTCCTTGAAAAAACTCCCCCCGAACTCGTATCAGATATTATTGATAGGGGAATTGCCCTCTGCGGGGGATCCGCTCTTCTGCCCGGGATGGAAAAATTCCTCACCAAGGAGCTTGGCGTTCCGACTTATCTGGTGGATAATCCGACCACTTGTGTTGTGGAAGGAGCTTCCCGAGCCTTTGCACCCGCAATCTTCCCAAAGATCAGGCGCAGTCTTTATTCTTAATCCAGAGCAAGATCTAAAAAAAAACCGCATGCCTGATAGGATGCGGTTTCCTTGTTATTAAAGGAAGGGCTACTTCAGAAAATAGCTTAATTTTTGAAGATGGACTGAGGGATCGATGTGTTCGATCTGTACGCCATCAGGTGTTTTGATATAAATGGGTGCATAATTCAGAATTGCGGTTATTCCAACCTCGACCAGGTCATCAATCACGTGTTGGGCATCTTCTGCTGGAATCGCGAGGACTGCGATCTGGATATTATTCTCAGCCACAAAATCGCACATTTCCAGAATGTTTTTGACAACAAGGTTCCCTATTGTCTTGCCGATTTTTTCCGGATCCTTGTCAAAGATAGCGGATACTTTAAAACCCCGATTTGAGAAACCTTTATAACGGGCCAGTCCGCTACCCAGGTCTCCCGCACCAATTACGATCATGTCCCAGATGACATCTGTGTTGAGGATCTGGTTCAATTCATTAACCAAAAAATCAATTTCATAACCTTTGCCCCGTTTTCCCAGCTCGCCAAAGTGCGAGAGATCCTTTCTGATCTGAGCGGCTGAGATATCCAGCAATTTACCCAGTTCTCGTGAGGAAGCATAGGTAAAGCCTTCTTTTTGGAGACGATTTAAGGCTCGGAGGTAAAGGGGCAGTCTACCAATAATGATGCGGGGAATTTGTCTTGTCATTTGGATTCCAATAAAAGCATATTTAACGGTTAAGATATCTATGAGTTTTATGATAAGTTTTCCAATTTTACCATAACATAGCCTGATTAGTGCCAATGGTATAATAGCCTGAAACTCACTGCGATTGATAGTCGCTGATTACCCTTGGTTATACTGAGAAAACGATCTGCATATATATCTAAAGGGGTATGCGGGTACGCTTTCTTGAGATTGGATTCTTATGTATTTTGACGAAGTGATAATTGAAGTCTCCGGAGGAAAAGGTGGCGATGGCGTGATCCAATTCCGCCGCGAAAAATATGTTCCACGAGGTGGACCAGATGGTGGAGACGGCGGCCATGGTGGAAATATTGTCTTGGTAGTGGATCAGCATCATAATACGCTATCTGATCTCAGGCATCAGAAGTATTTCAAAGCTGCCGATGGTTCTAGGGGGAAAAACAAGAACCAAACCGGTGCGTCAGGTGATGACCTGATCATCAAGGTTCCCCAGGGCACGATGGTCTTTGATCAAAACACGGGATTGATCTTGGGCGATCTGGTTGATGTAGACCAGCGATTGGTTGTCTGCAAAGGCGGACGAGGTGGAAGGGGAAACGCACGGTTTAAGACATCTACGAACAAAACTCCCCGATTGGCAGAAAAGGGGGAGCCGCCGGAAGAACGGAGCATACGACTTGAATTGAAGCTGATAGCCGATGTCGGGATCATTGGTGTTCCGAATGCTGGAAAATCCACCTTGCTTTCTGTGATAAGCAATGCAAAACCGAAGATCGCGCCCTATCCTTTCACTACTCTGCAACCCAATTTAGGTGTCGTTGAATTGGAGCATGATTTGCAGATGGTTATGGCAGATATACCCGGTTTGATTGAAGGTGCTCACCGCGGAGAAGGCCTGGGCCATGATTTCCTGAGGCATATTCAGCGAACTCGTGTTTTAATTCATCTTCTGGATGGCACTGCGCAGGACCCGTTCCTTGATTTGGCTCAAATCAATTCCGAACTTGCTTTATTTGATCCAACTCTGAGTAAAAAACCCCAACTAGTAGTCTTGAATAAGATGGATTTACCTGAGGTAAGGGCTAAATGGCCAGACCTCGAGAAAAAGCTGCGCCAGAAAGGGTATAAGGATATCCACTCAATCTCAGCAATTACCAGGGATGGGATCACACCCATTCTATATCGGGCGGCTCAGCTGTTGGCGGAAACTCCGGAGTACGACTATAGTCCAGAGTTGGCAGAGAACGAAATGCCAGTATACACGCTTGAGAGCGATCCGCAAGATTTTCTGATCTTAAAAACAGACAGGGGATGGCGGATATCTGGAAAAGGACTTGAACGGGCCGCGGCCATGACATATTGGGAGCATTTTCAATCTATCCGGCGCTTCCAGAAAATACTGGAGGTTATGGGTGTGGATCAGGCTCTGCGGGAAGCTGGTGTAGAACCGGGGGATATTGTCATGATCGGCGAGCACGAATTGGAATGGGAAGAATGAGTGAACACCAGAAAATGGGCTATATTGGTGGCACTTTCGACCCACCACATCTTGGCCATGAAATGCTGGCCAGGGAGGCTTTCTGCCAGCTCGGCCTGGATGCCGTGATGTGGCTGATCACACCAGACCCTCCTCATAAAACCGATCAAACGATCACTCCTCTGAAATACCGGCTGGACATGCTCAGACTGGTCACTGACAGGTATGAGGAATTCCAAATCTCCAAGGTTGATCTGGACCGCTCACCACCTTATTATGCGGCGGATACAGTTGAGCTAATTAAGAATGAGCAGCCTGCAGTGGATCTGGTGTATATCATCGGCGAGGATTCCCTGGAGGATCTACCTGATTGGCATCAGCCAGGACGATTTTTAGCAGCTGTTGACCAGCTAGCTGTGGCTCCCAGACCTGGGAGCAGCGCAAATCTGTTGAGCTTGGACAAGCAATTACCCGGGTTGAAAGAGAAGACTGTCTACCTGAAGGATATATTGGTGGAGATATCATCCAGTTTGATACGTTCAAGAATTAAAGCAGGGATAGGGCACAATCACTTTTTGATCCCGGAAGTTTCTGCTTATATAAAAGAGAAACAGTTATACCGGTAGAAAAAGCCTAGATAAGAGTTATGTGGATTGGAGTGCTTATCATGGAGTACAAAACAATACTTTCGCCAGAAACCCTCCATTCGAATCTTGATAATCCTCATTGGGCAGTTATGGATTGCCGCTTTTATTTACAAGAGCCCGACCGGGGGCATCGGGAATATATGGAATCTCATATCCCGGGGGCAATCTACGTTCACCTGGATAAGGACCTCTCGGGAGAGATCATCCCTGGAAAAACAGGACGACATCCCTTGCCCGATAGCCAGGTCTTCGCGGAACGACTATCCGATTGGGGAATTGATAATCTGACCCAGGTAATCGCCTATGATAATAAGGGCGGAGCAATGGCGGCAAGATTATGGTGGATGCTGCGTTGGCTGGGACATGAAAGGGCAGCTGTATTAAATGGAGATTGGGAAGCTTGGTGCAGTAAGGATTACCCCCTAGAAAGCGGAAAGGTAACCCGGGAAAAAAAGGAATTCAAGGCAGTAGAGCATCCTGAATTGATTGCGGATGTTGAGCTGGTTGATCAGTTCCGGGATGATGACAACTTCCTTCTGCTGGACGCTCGTTCTCCAGACAGGTTCTGGGGTCTAGCAGAACCTATTGATAAGAGGGCGGGACATATTCCGGGAGCAGTCTCCGCTCCCTATGAAAACAACCTTACCCAGGATGGTTATTTCTTAAGCGCGGCTGACCTGAAAGTGAGATTTGATAATCTCCTTGAGGGGGTTCCTCCTTCACAGGTGGTTGTATATTGTGGATCCGGGGTAACTTCAAATCATAATATCCTAGCAATGGTGGAAGCAGGTTTTGAGATGCCTTTACTTTACCCTGGCTCCTGGAGTGAATGGATCACGGATCCTGCCCGACCCATCGCCCCATAGTTCACATAAGGTGATCAGCAAATGAAATATAAAATCGCACTTGCTCAAATCGAACTGGAATTGGGAAACGCGGACGGGAATTACTTTAAGGCTAGAAAGGCAGTGGCTGAGGCAGCACGAGAAGGAGCGGATATTGTGCTTCTTCCAGAATTATGGGCCAGTGGATACGATCTTATTAATGCCCGCAAATATGCCAGCTCGCGCAGGGAGGGATGGTTTGCCAGGATGGGTGAGTTGGCAGAAGAAAATAAGCTAGCCCTGGGCGGATCCATGATCGAAGAACAGGGAGATGATTTCTATAATACCTTTGTTCTTCTGGACAGGACCGGGAAAGAGCTTGGTTTTTATCGAAAGGCTCATTTATTCGATCTGATCAGAGAAAAAGAATATTTCAAAGCCGGTAATCAGTTGGCTGTTATTGATTCTCCCTGGGGCAAGATCGGTTTAGCTCTCTGTTATGATCTGAGATTTCCTGAGTTGTTCCGAGCTTACGCGCTTGCGGGAGTTGAAACGATCCTATTGGTTGCTGAGTGGCCTCAGCGCAGGATTGGGCACTGGGATATACTGCTGAAGGCCAGGGCAATTGAAAACCAGTGTTTTATTGCTGCGGTCAATAAAGTGGGCACCAGCAAAGGGGAACAACTAGGGGGGAACAGCACCGTGATCAGTCCTATGGGAGAAGTGTTAACCCAGGGAGGGGCAACTCCTGGGGTTTATGTGGCAGATATCGATTCAGAATATTCTGCCAAGATCCGGAGCTGGATGCCTGTCCTCAGCGACAGGAATGAGGACCTGTATGGCTGATTAGAGGGATCTGGTCCAAGGAAAAATACCATCAATAAATAAAGATGGTTGCCAATCAGACATGGGCCAGGTACTTCTCTAATGTTGGATCAATGCGGATCATCGAAGCCAGATAGATTAGTGTATAATGGCTCGCGGTGTCATATGTTGGAAACCAACTAGATGGAATGATATCAGGAGAATAAGCCTGGTTGTTTATTGATAATTGACCAGGTTTGAAGAATAATCCAAAGTCACAATTCGGGAAGTGTATATGCTTGAAGCTTTTTTTGATCCAAAATCAGTTGCAGTTGTGGGAGCATCAACATCACCAGATAAACTGGGTTACGCAGTTCTGGAAAACCTTGTGACTGGAGGTTATGTGGATGTTGGCAAGATCTATCCCATTAATCCCAAGGCAAATGAGATCTTGGGCCAAAAAGCCTATCCATCGGTCAAGGATGTTCCAGGCGAGATCGATATGGCAGTGATCGTAATTCCCTATGATTACGTGCCTGCGGTGCTTGAAGAATGCGGGTTGAAGAAGATCCCGGCAGTTGTCATTATCAGTGCCGGTTTCAGGGAAGCTGGAATGGAAGGTTTGAACAGAGAACTAGAGTTGGTTGAGATTGCTACTAAGTACAATATTCGCCTGATCGGCCCCAATTGTCTCGGAATAATCGATACTTTCACTCCTGTGAATGCATCCTTTTCTGCGGGCACGCCACCTAAGGGCCCCATGGCTTTTATGTCACAGTCGGGAGCCTTAGGAACCGCCATTCTGGATTGGGCCCAAGCGGGACGCCTGGGTCTGGCAAAATTTGTCAGCCTTGGCAACAAAGCAGATGTTAGTGAAATCGATTTGCTTCAGGCTTGGGCTGATGATCCAGATACCAATGTGATCCTGATGTACACTGAAGGTTTGCCTAATGGGGAAGAATTCATCAAAGTAGCCAGGGAAGTGACCCAATTAAAACCGGTGGTTGCCATTAAATCAGGTGTGACCAAATCAGGATCACGGGCAGTATCCTCCCACACAGGTTCTCTGGCTGGATCGGAGCAAGCTTATCAAGCTGCATTCCATCAGGCAGGCGTTCTCAGAGCGACCGATATGGCCAGTATGTTTGATATGGCCCTTGCCCTAGGTTATCAACCCCTGTTAAAGAATGACCGCATAACCATTATCACAAATGCAGGCGGACCCGGTATTCTGGCCACAGACGCCTTGGAACGAAGTGGGATGAGTCTGGCGAGAATGGAGGTTAGCAGCATTCTGGAGCTTGAGCGGTATTTGCCTGACGCTGCCTCTGCTGCCAATCCTGTAGATGTCCTGGGAGATGCCAAAGCTGACCGCTATAAGTTTGCGCTGGATGTGGTGGCCAAAGACCCCAATGTGGACGGGATCATGGTTGTGCTTACACCTCAGGCAATGACAGAGATTGAGGATACTGCCAAGGCGATTGGTGAAGTGTCCAAAAAGATCGATAAACCAATCCTGGCCTGCTTCATGGGAGAAGCTAAAGTTGAAAAGGGCATCCAGGTTCTTCGTGGATATGAAGTGCCGAATTATTCTTTCCCAGAACGGGCATCACTCGCCTTCAGCGCCATGTCCCAGTACCGGGCGGTCACTGAAAGGGAAGATCCAATATTTGAGCGCTTCAAAGTAGATAACAGGATCATCAAGCAGGTGATCGACGGCGCGAAGAAAGATGGGCGATACGCGATAGGTGATGCTGAAGCTTGGGATATCCTGAAAGCTTATGGATTGAGTATTCCGCGGTCAATATTGGCTAAAACCTCTGCAGAAGCTGTAAAGATCGCCGGGGAGATGGGATACCCGGTAGTAATGAAAATTGCATCTCCCGATATTCTGCACAAAACAGATGTAGGGGGAGTAAAAGTTGGTTTGGAATCAGCAGGAGATGTGCGAGATGCATTTGATTTGATGCTGTTCAGAACCGAAAGGTATTTGCCCGAAGCGGAGATCTGGGGCTGCCAGGTGCAGGAAATGGCTCCTCCTGGTGGCCTCGAGGTACTGATAGGTATGAATAGAGATCCACAATTCGGTCCCCTGGTGACATTCGGCTTGGGGGGGATTTATGTAGAAGCCCTCAAGGATGTAACTTTTCGGGTGGCCCCCTTCACCCGCTTGGATGCCGAGGCTATGTTAAGTGAAATCCGTTCCAAGGCTTTGTTGGATGGCGTCCGGGGCAATCCTCCGGTTGACAAGGAGGCCGTGGTAAATACCCTATTGCGCGTGGGACAGCTGGTTCAGGATTTCCCAGAAATCGCAGAACTGGATATTAACCCTCTGATCGTATATCCTGAAGGGCAGGGAGCTCTGGCAATTGATATGCGGTTGGTTTTAGAAAGTGGAAGATAAGGAGAAGAAGATGAAATCATTATATATCACCTCCGTTGAGAAATATTCTGGGAAAACCGCCCTTTGCCTTGCCCTGGGAAAGATCTATCAGGAACGTGGACTCAATGTAGGTTATCTGAAACCTTTCAGTTTACGGCCCTGGCGAATTGGCGACAAGATCGCCGATGAAGATGCCGCTTTTGTGATCGATATCCTGGGGATCAATGCCAAACCCTGGGAGATGGCACCCGTTGTGGCGACTCCTGAAATGCTGAGAGAATATATGACCAGCGAGAAGCAGATCGATTATATGCCCAAGGTTCTGGAAGCGGCAAAGTCCCTAGAGGAAAGAAGGGATTTGCTGCTCCTGGAAGGAGGAGGAAGTCTTAGGGAGGGGTATGTGATGAATCTCGCAACTCCTGACGTGGCCAAGGAATTGGGCAGTACTATTATTGTGGTTGTTAAATACTGTGAGGATGTCTGCCTGCTTGATGATGTACTGGCAGCAAAGTTCCGTTTGCCTAATGCCCTTTCTGGCGTTGTGATCAACCGTGTACCTAAGCACGCTATGAGTTTCGTCAATGATCTGGTTGTTCCCTTCCTTGAAAAACAGGGAGTTCCTATTCTGGGAGTGCTCCCGGATGATGAGGCACTGGCGGCGCTATCTCTGGGAGAGATCGTCGAGGTGCTCAATGCTGAGGTATTGACATCCTGCTTCGATGAGGAAGCCCTGGTGGAAGCCTTGATGGTAGGTGCGATGACCGAGGATTCTGCCTTAAGAAGGTTCCGTAAACAGCCCAACAAGGCTGTCATCACTGGCGGCGACAGAACCGATATTCAGCTGGCGGCGATGGAAACCTCCACGACTTGCTTGATCCTGACTGGCAATTTACATCCCAGTAATCTGATCATCAAACAAGCAGAGAATATGTGTGTGCCCATCCTTCTGGTTCCAGGAAACACCATGGAAACTGTTGAGGCTCTGGACCGGATATTCGGAAAGACCAGATTGGGTCAAAAAGAAAAATTGGATAAATTCATGGGCTATGTGAGAGAGAATATTGATCTGAAGCGCCTGGATAAAGCCCTGGAAGATTAAAAACCCTCGCATAATAGATAAGACCTGGCTCAAATGAGCCAGGTCTTTTTGGTAATCTTCGTGGTTAGTAAAACCTCAGGGATGGAACAAAACGTCTGCTGGCATGCCAGGTTTCAGGATGCCAGATGTGTTTTTGACGATCAACTTGACGGCATAGACCGTATTCTGGCGTTCTTCCTGGGTTTGCACATTCCTGGGAGTATATTCTGCTTGATCAGAAATATGGATAACCTCCGCTTCAAAGGTTTTATCCGGATAGGAATCTATGCTGAGTTCCGCCTGATCAGCAAGAGAGATCTGCCCATACCTGTTTTCTGGAAGATAGACAGTAACCGTCAAATTGTTAAGATCGCCAATTATCAGAGCGGTAAAGCCAGCGCCGATCATCTCTCCTGGTTCAATCGCCTTCGCCAAAACTACTCCAGAGATTGGAGACGAGATCAAGGTTTTGCCGAGCTGGAGATCGGTCAGCTCCATGGCCGCCTCCGCTTGCTTGACAGCTGCATCGGCGCTGATCAGACCGTTTTCAGCCTGAATGATCTGGGCCTGGGCCTGATCCAAACCGGATTCAGCCTGGTTCAATAGCGCTTTTGCCAGTAGAACATCAAAGGAATAATCTCCACTGGATTGGCGGGCCCAATAATCCCGGGCCAGGTCGTAACGTTCCTTGGAGACAGAGACTCTGGCCCGGGCCACCAGGATCTCTTCGTACTGGGCATCTAACAGGATCTGGTCATACTCACCTTGAGCGTCCTCAAGTGCTGCTTCAGCTGCATTGAATATCCTATCGAGCTCTTCCCTGATCTCCTGCCGGCCCCAGTAGCTGGTCTGTCTATCCCGAAGGGCAGAGGCAACCTGGAATACTGCCTGGGCATAGGCAAGGCGCTCTTCGGCTTCCAGAAAATCCTCTCCGCCAATCTCTTCAGCGAATTTCTGGAAGGACGTTAGCTCTTCCTGATAATCAATCCAGGCATGATCCACCAGAGTTCTGGCAGCCCCGATTTCTTCATTTTGCTGAAAATACCAGGCGGGCAATTCGATCTGGCTGGGAGAGACCCCAATCCAATCAGCTACCCGATTTTCACCTTCCAGAACATGAACCTGAGCCAGAACCTGTTCATACTGGATCTCAGCCGCATTTAGATTCGCTTCCGCACTGGCGTGAAAGGCGTTGGCGGAGAGCAGGGCAGCATTGGCGCTTTCCAGCATCGCTAATGCCGCGCGATATTGGGCGGTTGCCTGAGCTTTCTGGGTTAACAAGAGATCATCTTCCAGGCTTATCAATAGGTCCCCGGCTAAAACGCTGGAACCTTCTTCTACATGGATTTCTTTGATACGGCCAGATAGTTCCGGAGAGATGTTGATTTGTTTGGCCTCGATCACTCCAGAGGCCTGGATCGGCTCCAGGCTCTGGTCAGTGAGCAGAGAATCGCAGCCTGCTGAGAGCAGGAGAATGAATATAAGGGAAGGTAGGGTCCTAGTTTTCATGATTTCCTCCGTATTCGCGGCTTTTCATACATGAAATGAATACATCTTCAAGTGATGGGTCGGTCTCGGTTATCGAGTTCAGGTTGATCCCGGCCCCCGTGGCCAATGATCGTAATTCCTGTTTGTGAAAGTCAGGGCGGGGAGTAAAGATATGAACGATGGATCCGTAGAGTTCCGCAGTTAGATCTTGCAGACTGGATTCTTTTCTGTTTGCTGCCAGGAGCTTTAGCAGCTCTTCGGGTTGGGGTGTCTCGACTTCCAGAACAGAGTGCTGCATGAAGTCTTTCTTAATACTTGTCGGAGTTCCCTGGGCGATGATATTTCCATGTTGAATAAATGCCAGACGATGGCAGTGTTCGGCTTCATCCATATAATGGGTGGTGATAAAGATCGTGACTCCTTCCGCGACCAGTCGATACAGGAGGTCCCAGAACGCCCGGCGGGAAATGGGATCAACTCCAGCTGTAGGTTCATCCAGGAAGATCACTTCTGGTTGGTGCAGGATAGCCGCACTGAGAGCCAGACGCTGCCTCCATCCCCCTGATAGGTCACTGGTTCTAGTTTGTTCATGACCCTCTAAACCGGAAAGAGCTATCGCGTCCCGTATCTTTTCTGGGGTGATGCCAGGTCCTATCCCATAGGCCCGGCTGTAGAAATCGAGGTTCTGGCGAACCGATAAATCATTATAAAGTGAAAAGTGCTGGGACATATAACCGATCCGGGGGAGAACTTCTTGGATCTGGCTCGGGATTGGTGAACCCAGGACTTCAACCGTGCCGCTCGATGGTGCCAGCAAACCCAGCATCATCCTGATAGTTGTAGTTTTCCCAGAACCATTTGGTCCCAAAAAACCGAAGATCTCGCCTTGTTGAATTTGGAGGCTGACTTCTTCAACAGCTGTGAAGTTTCCGAAATTCTTGGAGAGCTGATTAGTTTGTATGGTTATTTGAGTGGCCATGATTTCCTAATCTAATGCCTTGCGGATATAACGCAGGGAGAAAAATCCGATAATGGTTCCGAGAGCTATTAACCACAGCACATTGGGCAGTATATCAGCCATACTGGAACCTTTGAGGATGATCCCCCTCAATATTTCCAGCCAATGATGGGCAGGAATGAAATTTGCCAGGAACTGTATGATCCGGGGCATGGATTCCACTGGAGCGGCATATCCTGTAAACATGAAGTCGATCATACCAACCATCAGCACCAATAAAAAGGATTGGTGTTGGCTCCGGGAAAAAACGGATATTGCCATACCTTTCCCTAACTCAACCAAGGTGTAGATAAAGGCGAGTGAGAACATCAGGGGGATTGATCCCCGGACAGGAACATGGAATGCAAAATGGACGACACCAAGCATAAGAGTAAAATCAAACAAGCCAATCAGGATCACAGGAATGGATTTTCCTATGATGATCTCTAATGATGTGAACGGCATGACCAGGAGCTGTTCTAGCGTTCCAAATTCACGCTCTCGCGAAAAGGTCAGAGCAGCAAATATCAAGATCGTGAATTCCAGCATCAAAGCCAATTCTGCAGGGGTAGTGAAATAAGCCTCGTTGAGGGATTCGTTAAACCAGACCCGCAGGCTGAAGTCAAAACCCTCAAATCGATCCCCGTTCGCCCCCAGCCTTTCGATGGTTATCTTTTGGCCAAGATCCCAGACGACCCCCTCGATGGCTCTCTGCGCTTCCCTGGCGGGTATGCTTTCTGCGCCATTGAGGATGACCTGCAAGATCGGTTGACCAGCACTCGAACTCAATTCCCCTGCGAATCCCCGAGGAATGATCACTGCGGCATTGAGATTTCCCCGGTCCATCTGGTCTTTAATCTCATTGAATGACCTGGCGGGTTCAACAAGTTCAAATGTACCTGTGTTTTCGATAGAGATCACCAGGTTCCTGCTTGCGGGAGTCCTATCCATGTCCCAGACCATCAAGGGCAGGTTCGAGATAGGGCGAGAAGTGGCCCATCCGATCATCAGTAATTCCAGGGCGCCGCCAAATAACATGAAAGCAGGCAGCCACCAATCATTTTTCAGATGGAGGAATTCTTTGTTTACGAGGGCAATTATTCTTCTGATCATTGTATTGGGGACTAGGCAAGCTTCTTTTTAAAGAATAATGCGGCTGTACCAGTGAATACCAGGCCCAGGAAGACCAGCATGATCGCATATGGCCAAAGCACATCAAGGCCGATACCAGTCAGGAATACACCCCGGGTGATGATCGCGTACTGCGTTCCAGGCAGGAAGAGAGATTCCATCCGTGCCAGCTCAGGCAGTGAGGCGATCGGAAAGAAAATTCCAGTTAAAAAGAAGCCTGGAAACATGACGACCAGGAAGGAAAGGGCCAGAGCAGCAGATTGAGAGCGCATAAAAACCCCGATGACCATTCCCATGCTAAGTTCAGCGAAAAGAAATAGCACTGATAAAAACAGGAATACCAGGAAACTGCCATGGAATGGAACATCAAACCAAGCCATAGCGAAAAGAGGGATCACCAGGACATTCAGGAGGCCTGCTAATATATAGGGGATGATCTTGCCCAGCAGTAATTCGATCCGTTTTATCGGGGTGGCCAAGAGCTGCTCCATCGTCCTGTGTTCGTGTTCCCGGGCCAGGGTTAGAGCCACAGAGAAAGCGGGAAAGCCCAGAACAACAGATAGAAGCCCTGGAACTAAATCAACCTGGGGGACAAGGCTGGGGTTATACCAGGCCCGGATCCGCAGGTCTATTGGTTGGAAGGAATCCACTGTCAGACCTGAAGCCTGTAGCTGGCTGGATAGGATCTGATGAGAGAATGTTTCAGCTCTCCAGCCAATATGGTCGACAGCAAATCCACCTGTTTCAGGTTCTGTTCCGTCGATCAAAACCTGGACAGATAACCCTCTCAGGGATAGTAGGTCTGAGCTGAATCCAGGATCGATGATCAAGGCAGCTTTGATCTTCCCTCTGATCAGAAGCTGTTCAATCTCCTCGAAGGATGATGCGCTCGTATGAAGGTCAAGATCATCGCCGGCTGTGATCTGCTGGATGAACTGCCTGGAAAGCGGACTTTGATCATAATCAAGGATAGCGATAGGCACATGCTCAATATCAACTGCCAATGCGTAAGTCATCAACAGAAGCACAAGGGTGGGTGTGACCAATACGAGGATGAACGTTCCCCGGTCTCGAAGAATATGCTGGATTTCCTTGCGGATCACTGCCCAGAGATGACGAATAGACATGGTTACTTATCCTGATCCATTTTACGAATAAAGGAAATAAAGGCTTCCTCCATGCGGGGAGTGATCTTTCGCATCTCGGAGATTCCAATATTGTCCTTCCTAAGAGCATCTTCGATGACTGCTGATCTGAGAGAAACGGAATCGATCAAAACGTGAAGTGCTTCTCCGTAACTTTGAACTTCCTGCACACCCGGGAGCGGAAGGATCAGGTTCCGGGCTGTAAGCCAATCATCCGTGACGATTTTCAACACCTCTACACCTAATTGATTTCGAATGGCTGCTGGAGAATCGCATTGAACGATCCTGCCATCATATATCAACGCGACCCTGGAACAGCGATCAGCCTCATCCATATAGGGCGTGCTAACTACAATGGTTGTACCCTGGACATGAAGGTCATTGAGGATATTCCAGAATTCCCTTCTGGAGACTGGGTCAACACCTGTGGTGGGCTCATCCAGTAGAAGGATTGGAGGACGGTGGAGCAATGTGCAAGCGAGGGCCAGCTTCTTTTTCATACCTCCTGAAAGATTTGCCGCTCGCCTGTTCGTAAACTCTGTCAACTGGGCGAACTCTAATAAGCCCGGTACTCGTTCTTTCTGCAGAGATGCAGGGACATTGTACAGCTCGCCAAAAAACTGCAGGTTCTCGAGAACGGAAAGTTTGCCATAGAGGCTGAATTCCTGAGCCATATACCCGATCCGGGGTTTGACGCTTTCTGGATTCTTTAACAGGTCACAACCAGCCACCTGTACACTCCCTCCAGAAATGCCAATTAATCCAGCCAGTGTCCTTATAAGGGTTGTTTTTCCTGCTCCGTCAGGGCCAACCAGCCCAAACAACTCGCCCTGCTTGATTTCAAGATCCACATGATCAAGGGCATTTTTTTCTTTAAATCTTCTAGTAAGGCCAGCAGTCTGGATATATGTGTTTGCGGGCATTGGGGTTAGGTCGCCTAAGCTGTGAAGAAGTAGGACCTGGCACTTTTCTATAAAGTCGACATAAAAAACTCTATCTCAAAAATGATCACTAATTAGCTTTCCTGATGATCCATAATACGATCAAGGCGGCCGCGGGAGGCTCGAATATCACACCCAGCCAGCGAATCGTATCTCCAAAGCCCATCGCGGGGATCAAGAACCAATCCACGAATCCCATGATGATGGTCGATAAGATCGAGACTATATAGTCTCCGGATACACCTATAGGACGGTTTTCCTTCCAGATCAATCCCGCCAGGGTAGCGATAATGACCCCTACGACGATCATTGCAGCGACTAATATCATGATCTCAAAAAATATTGACATCATTCCTCCTCTGGTGCAGCTTTATTAGGTAATGGTTCGGTTAATTTAAATTGGATCACAGGAATTTGCCGACCAAAATCAAGGATCCCTTCGGGAGTGAAATCTATCTCATACCCCATGATCTTGGAAAGGGCTTTTAAGCTGCCTGGATTCTTGCCAGCATAAATAAGAAGGACTTTTCCCCCTTCAGAGCTCTCAAGCTGTCGAGCTTTTGCTGGAGATCTTATATTTCCGACTTGAATTTCAACGGCACTATGCTGAAGGATATTTTGATACCAATCAGAATGGGTTCCAAAACCAGAGACCACAAAATATGAGGATTCCTCAGGTTGTCTATGAATGATCTCCAGAACAGCAAACCGATCAATCCCGGAAATTCTTCCCTTATGGCGGAGCAATAAAAACCTGTTTCCTAGAATCCATCCCAGACGGACCCGGAAAAGGTAGATTGGCAATCTCCAGGGTATGGCTTTTAATCCGCGGGGAGGTGAGGGGAATTGCACCAGGTTTCCTTTATTCATGGCAGCACAAACCCCGCAGCAGAATCTGGGTGTTATTCATTATATGCTTTTTGATTTCAATCCCGTCCGGATCATAGATCCAGAGCATCAGAGTGCCTTCTATGATTGCCCCCATGGCTATCGCAGCGTCCCGGGCGGAACTCACTTTAAACTCCCCGGATTCTATGCCCTGCTGGAAAAGGATTTCAAGTAATTCCATATTCCTACTGTAGAAGGAAGAGATGAATTTCTTGATTGACTCTCGGCGAAAAGCCAACACCAGGAATTCATAGATGAGCGGCATCCATTTGAGCATGTGTTGAATGTCATCAGCTCCTTTTTCCGCGTAGATCAACAGCCTTTCACCGGAGCTGCGATCATCTTCAAGCAGGGATCTAAGATCCCGGAGTTCTGGCTCAAACACCTTCTCAAGAAGACCGAGGATGATGGCGTCTTTGCTTTCAAAATACCAATATAAAGCTCCTTTGCTTAAGCCTGATGCCACAGCGATATCCGACATGCGTGTTTTATGGAAACCGCGTTCAGAAAATATATCCCTGGCGGCCTCCAGGATTTGCGCCTTCCGTTTCTCGGAGACATCAGCTCTGGGTGACATGATTTCCTCTGTGTTTTATACTGACCGTCCGGTCAGTTTTAGTATAGAGGATAGTATAGGTGATGTCAATAGATGGTGAGGTTGGTGGGGATCTAACTGGTTGGGTAGGCGGTTTGGTTCCGGCCAGATTGTTTGGCCCGGTACATATATTGATCAGCGGCATTGACCAGATCTGATAAGGTATCCATCTCTTCATTCAGCTCTACAACCCCCAGGCTGAGTGTGATATTCACCTGGTGAGCGTTGAGCTCGAAGAATTGGCCGGCAACCGTTATGCGGATCCGCTCTGCAACGTGAAAAGCGATTGGCAGGGGGGTTTCTGGAAGGATGATCAAAAATTCCTCACCACCGATCCTGGAAAAGATATCTATCTTGCGGATAACACTCTGACAACAGGCGACAACTTCTCTCAGGACTTCATCTCCAGCATCGTGGCCGTAGGTGTCATTGATATCTTTGAATTTATCAAGATCGAAAAAGATTGCAGATAAGGAACTATTGAACCGTTTAGCCCTGTCGATCTCATATTGCCCCCAGCGTTCCAGTCCCCGGCGGTTGAAGACGTTCGTGAGGGGATCCGTAATTGCCAGGTCCTGGATCTCCTTGTGGAGCCTTGCGTGCTCCAGGGCGATAGAAGCCTGGCTGGCAAACGCGGTTAACAGTTCCTCGTGTTCCTTGTTATAGAAATGCTTTTGTTTGTTATTCAGGGACAAGAAGCCGATTACCTGAGCACCAGCAAGGATAGGCGCACCCGCCCAGGACATGACATCTTCGGTGCTCTCTGTCTTGATCCAGTCTTGATCGAGATTGGTGTCAGGGATGATCAGCGGTTTTTTGGACTGGGTCATTTTTTCAAAGGTGGTGAACCGGGAGAAATCAAATTTATCGATCGACAAATCCCTTCCTTCATCGACCTGATCCTGATAGCCATGCTGGCGAACGGTCCTGGCAACACCTTCCTCGACCAAGATCAAGTTGGCTGAGTCATAATCGATTGCAGTGGCGATCTGGTCAAGGATTTGATCGAGAACTACTTCGATATCCAGGGAAGATTGGATAGCCTGTCCCGTATGCTGAAGGGCTTGGGCAAGTTTCCTTTGTTTCTTCTCTGCTTCGAAAGTCCTGGCATTATTGATGGCAATGGCTGCCTGGTTGCTAAGCAGATCCAGAACTTGAAGGAGGTTATCATCTAACTCACCAGGGTTGATGAAACTGACGTTCATGATGCCAATCACATTGCGATGGAATATCAATGGCAGGCTTGCCAGGGCACCTGTTTTCCAGCTGTCCGGCAGGTTTTTCTCAAATTGAATATCAGGTATGAGGATCCGCTCCCCCTGCTGGGCAGTTTTATAGAAAATCGAGTTTTCATCGAGAGGAAATACTGGATCAGGCTGGATACCTTCTTTATAGATCACCGCCCCGAAATCCAGTGTTTTTCCATCATAAAGGAAGATCTGGGCATCCCGGGCTGATACCAGGTTCAGGACCTGATCCAAAATGCTTTCAAGAACACTTTTAAGTTCTAGATTATCAGAAACCATCAAATTGGCTTTTCTGAGAGAATCCGCGATAATCCTCTGTTCCCGTTCAGCTTGCAGGAATTGCATACTAATGATTGCAGATGCCGCTTGATCGGCCAGAAGACGCAGGATGGTCTTCTCATCCTTGCTAAATGACCTTACATCTGGATACCAGATATTGAGTATGCCGATCACCTCCGCTGCTGCTTTCAAGGCAAAGGAGATCAGAGCTTCTTTTTGCCCTGGTGATTCTTGCTGGATGTCTTTAAATGCAGTCACATCAGAGATGAAGTAATCCTGGGCGGTTTGCGCGACTTGAAGGGAGATCTCTTCCTCTCCTGGATGGGAAAAGGGAAGGGTTTGCTGGCTATTCTTGCCAAGTGAGATATAAAAACGCAGATTTTGATCATGGTAGAGATAGATATTGGCATCATATGCCGGCGTAAGTTCGAAGATTTGAGATAAAACACTTTGCAGACCGGATTCAAGATGATCGCTGGATGATATGTCCAAGCTGGTTTTTTGGAGGGAATCCAGTTCTCTGGCCCTTAAGATCAAATTTTCTTCAATGCGTTTCTTGTAAATGATGGCACCGAGGGTCTGGGCAATACTTCTGAATGTATTCAGCTCAGTTTTATCCCAGGATGTTTCTCGCTGGAAGGTCTCAAAGCCGATGAAACCCCACAGGGAATTATTGGCAAAGACAGGAAAAACGGCAAAATTCCCTTCTTCACGCAGATAGAAATATTCCCTGATCGGCTCTGCAAGCTCTTCCAATCTTCCAGTGCTTGGTATATCATCCCGGGCGGATTTGATCCAGTCAGTCAATTCTATGGGCAGAAGGGGGCTTTCCTCAGCTGGATAATTGGTTTGGATATCCATCCAGTAATGATATTTCTTCCCGGTGAAACCAACCCGGTTGTTCTCTGTGATCTGAAGCAGGAAGAGATGCTCAATATCAGCAGCAGTAGCGACTTTTTTGAGGAGCTCGGGGATCTTATCAATCCAGTCTCGGGCTGTGATCATGTCGGTAGTCAACCGATTTGTAGCTTCCAGGGCTTCTGAAAGCCGGATCAGTTTTTGGTTGTTTTCCGTGAGTGCCAGGAACTCTGATTGAGATCTATGCTGAAGATCCCTTAAGTGACCAACGAACATGCCCGTGATGGCCAAAAGCGCAAAACCTATCAATTCCTGGAAGAGCGTGCCGCTGATCGTAGTCGTTGTATCGGGATTGGCGAGATGGAAAAGGATGTGAATGCTGACACTGAGCGCTGCTGACCCAGCGCCAAAAATCATCCCCAGGGACCAGGCGGTTACCAGGACCGGTAAGGCTCCTAGAGCCAATAAGGCCCAGTCACTTTCCTGGCTGGAGAAGAAGATGATTCCCCCCAGGTAGATCATCCAACTCAGGAAGATCATAACCCATTCAGCCGGATCAAGGGATTGCGCGCTTTTTTGAAACCTTTTCATAATACCTTGCCAGCTTGAATGATATCGCTGGACATATCTTCTACTGAAAACGAATGAAGAGCCAAAGCAAGGAGATTGTTACTGTGATCACCACTGCCGGCAATCCTTTTTTCAGGAAATAAGCGTAGGTAATTCTATACCCGGCGCGTTCTGAGATACCAGCGGTGATCATATTGGCGGATGCTCCAATCAGGGAACCATTACCACCCATGGCAGCCCCAATGGATAGACAGTAAAATAGCACTTTAGAGTCTGCTCCCGGGATGATCACTGTCAAGTATCCGATCACGGGCAACATGGCTGCGGTGAAAGGGATATTGGCGATGATCATTGATAATATGGCGCTGAACCAGGTAAGCACGACCATGGCCAAGACCAGGTTTTCCCCAATCAGGTTGCCGATCTGGGTGGCGATAAGGCTGATCAGGCCTACTTCCTGGATCGCTCCCACAACGATAAAAAGGGACATGAAAAATACCAATGTTGTCCAGTCCACCGCGCCAATCATCTCTTCGATATTAGGCCGAATCCAGATCAATAAGGCTGCCGAACCTATTAGGGCAGTCACCGCCGGTAAAAGGTGGATCTTTTCTCCGAAGATGAATAAAGCCAGCATGCCTGCGCCTATCCAGCCGGCCTTGGTCAGATTGCCTGGATTGGTGATCTTTCCTCTTTCCTCAAGCTTATCCAGCAATAATGGCGAACCGGTTTTTTCACCTTCCAGTTCCTTCCTGTAGGTGAACCAACTGTAAATGATCAGTCCGATGAATGCCAGCAGCACTCCGGGAGTAAGATTTATCAGGAATTCATTGAAGGTGATCTTCCCAAAAGATCCGATCAGGATATTTGTGGGGGTTCCAATCAGGGTACTCACTCCAATTACATTCGAAGCGAACACTTCGGGTATTAATAGGACCAGGGGTGAGATATTTAACGCCAGGGCGATCTGAACAGTGATGGGCGTCATTAACAACATTGTGGTGACGTTGTCCAGGAAGGCTGAGGCAACACCGGTGATCAGCATCAGCACCGGTAGAAGGATCCACATTTTGCCCCCAGAGACCCGATAGGAATGATAAGCCAGCCAATGGAAAATCCCTGTGTCCTCCACAACCGCGATGATCATCATCATTCCCATGATCAGGAAGATAACATTCCAATCTATATAGGTAATAGCTTGAGCGAATGAAAAGATATGCAGCCCAGGAAGGAGCGGGGCTCCTAGATAACTAACCCCCAGTAAGAGACTGGCCCCAGCAAATGCAGCCAGGGTATTGTGCAGAAAACCCGACGCAATCAGAACCAGCAGGACAATAAAGATAGCAGCTGATACCCAGAATGCCAGCGTGATCTCCCTGTCCATGACTATTGTGGGCAGTGTCAAGGAATTACCGTTATGCAAAGTGGTGAGTGATTCGCCTTGAAGGGGCATTCCTACATTTTTAAAATGAGATCTTTGAAAACGTACTTCCAGGTCATTCTCTATGGGATAGATAATGGGCAGGGCATAACTTCCATCCGTCTGAGATAAAGTAGAAGTCAGTGGATCTAGTGATCCAATCTTAAATAAACCTACTTCCACGTTTTTGATTGATTGGAATTGAGAGTCTTCTAACCGGCCATAAATATACAGTCCTGGCTCATCGTCCTGGGCGTCTGCTACCTGGTTCCAGGATAAAAACAAGGCGATAGCAACAAGTATGATGATCAAGGAATTGTTGAGTCTAGCTTTCACCAGCTGGTCCTTCAATATGGGGCATGAAACTTACCCCTCGGCGTATATATTCCGGTATGTGCTGTACCAGAATTGGGTTTCCGGAACGAAAATCAATCCGGTGTATAGATCACCCTGGCATGGCAGGTTGATTCTATCCGTTCTGCAAAAGCGTGCAGTCTTTCGAGGTTGAGCAGGTTGTCTTCCCCGTCTTCCTGTGGGCGGCCTAAAATCACATATATGGGTTTGAGTTCCTCGCAGCAAGAGATAATCTCATCCACCACCGTACCTTTCCGGATAATGATATCTGCTTCAACGCCCTCTTGATGTGCCTGCTCCTGGGCGCCCAGCAAAATGAACTCTCCCATCTCTTCTAATTCTTTTGAAATATGGTCGGTTTTACTGCTGATGGTATGAGTTAGAAAGTCCAGATTGACTACGTAGAGAAAATATATGGTCTCTTCGGTTTCACTCGCTAGCTGAATGGAGGCAGCAATCGTGGGTTGGCTTGATGGCCCACCACGAATTGCGCATAGTATACCTGACATTCTCTTCTCCTTACTGGTCCAGCGAAACCTGGCCTGGGAAGTTATTATCCTAACATTATACTCATTTGTTGAGGCCGTGGAAGCAGATTACGAGAGTCTTCATTCTATTAATCAGGGGTCGGGGTAGGCGTGATGGAATCCAGGAGGGTCGGTGAAGGCGTCTCTTGAAGATCCTGAGTGTCAAATCCAAGCAAGGCCAATTGCCAGGCTAGTTCTACTTTCCCGCTAGCTAACGCTGGCTGATCGGGTAGATCCGCAATGGCGCCTTCAATAGCACTTGCCATTTCCAGGGCTTGAAGACGCTGCCAGCTGTTGAGATTCACATCCAGGCTGGTCAAGACCTGCTGAGCAGCAATCAGTTGATCTTCCGCATAACCATAGTTTGCGTGGAGCAGATATTGGTTAGCCTTCGAGAGCAGGGCGATTATCTTGCCCAGTTCATTCTCATACCCATCCTGAAAATACCCCATTTGAGCAGTAGCCAGGGCAGAAATGTGATTTTCGTTCGCCAATTGATTGGCGGTTAGTGTCGCTAGCTGACCCGGGACATGGGTTAGGCTGAAGGAATTGACCGTTTCGAGGGCTGACTGTACTTCAGCGATTTTCCGATCGGCTGCTTCGAAGGCAGACTCCAGATCCTGATTGTTTATGACCTGATTTTCCCGCAGTTCCCCTGTTAGAAAAGCAAGTTGATCTTCTAGTGCGTTTTGGGTTGCCGCCAGTTCTTGGATCAGGTCCTGATTATTATCAACTGGCTCAAACAGTCTTTGTTCCAAATAGGGCACCCATCCAACAGCGGAGAAATAGACCACTGCTCCGATAACTCCCCCCACTAAGGTAACGATAAGGATTCTCAGGGCAACCCTCAGAATGGAGTTTGAGGACAGGTTCGCTTTTTCTTTTTTTTGAGCATCGGGTACTTTCTCTGGATCCATGTTTTCCTCGGGGGGATTTTGTCCCTGCTGGCTGGAATGACCTATAAAAAAAAGCCGTTCCACAGGGGTGAAACGGCTACGTTCAGGTTTGAGAGTCTATCGATCTAAACCAGGCGCAAGTCTCTTAATTCTTTTTTTCAAACCGCTTGCCTCGACCTCATGCATTTTTTTCATGTCATTGATTGATCGGCTGGATTTCCTGCGCCGCAGGTGTCCATGATGTCCCTTGGTGCGGAGGATTTTTCCACTTCCGGTTTTCCGGAACCGTTTGGCAGTGGATTGATGTGTTTTTATACTTTTTTTACCCATATGATCCTTTCTCCTGGTAGGAACGACCTACCATTTATTTATTAGCTTACTTCTTCTTCGACCCCTTTTCTGGGGGTTTCACTTTGCGGAGGATCTTATTGATCTCCTTGTTTGCTTCCGGTACACCGATCTCCCGGGTAGCTGACCATTCAGAGGCTATTTTTTTCTTGATTGATGTATGTGTCCGCTGCTCTGTAGTATTCAGCTTGCCTGCGGCCTGCTTGGCATGTAAATCCCTCAGCAGCGTACAAAAACCTACTAAATCTCCCTGCGCCACCACTTCATCAATTCGTTTTTTCCGATCAGTGTGTTTGCTGGCCATTTCCTCCGCAGGGGATTCAAGGACAGCAATGGCTTTCTGGAGATTACTCTCACTGACTACGGGCCGAATACGCTCTGGGTCTAGTTTATCTGTAGGTATCCAATAGACACCATTGCGAGATTGTACCCTGAAATATTCTTGGATTTCTTCACCAAGGGTTTTTTTCTCTTTTCCTTCTATCTGTCCCACGCCATACTGAAAGTGGGAAACCCAATCTCCTTTCTTAAATGACCTAGGTTTTTCAGACATTCGCAACTCCAGTTGCAGCCGCGTGCTTTAGAACACTTACCAGCCAGCTATTCTATCATAACTGGTCAAGAATTTTTTGTCTTTTCCAAATAATCCCTGAGGATCCTTTGAATGCGGGGCTGCCGTAATCTTCGCAGGGCCTGGGCTTCGATTTGTCGAACCCGTTCCCTGGATACACCTACTTTTTCTCCCACTTCCTGGAGAGTGTGGCTTTTTCCATCTGGAACGCCATACCGTAACCTTAATATGCGGACTTCTCTGGAAGGCAGGGCCTCCATTACCTCTTCGAGATGTTCTTTCAGGAGGTGGATGGTGGCCGTTTCATCTGGTAATGGTGTTTCCAGATCTTCCACAAAATCACCCAGGACAGCGTCGCCTTCTTTGGTAGTAGGCATTTCCAGTGAAAGCGGGCGCCGGGCTACTTTCATCATGTATTGGACCTTTTCCGGAGGTTCGTCGAGTGCTTCTGCAAGTTCCTCAATGGATGGGTCCCTTTCCAGGGATTGTTTAAGATCGTTTTGCATTCGGAACATCTTTGAGATCTTATCACCCATGTGCACAGGGACGCGGATAGTCCTTCCTTGATCCGCAATGGCCCTGGTTACCGCCTGGCGAATCCACCAGGTCGCGTAGGTCGAGAACTTGTACCCCCGCAGATAATCGAATTTCTTGGCGGCGCGCATCAAACCGATATTGCCTTCCTGGATCAGGTCCAGAAAGGGGACACCGCGCCCCATATATTTCTTGGCAACGCTGATGACCAGGCGCGAATTCGCTGTGATCAAGTGATCCAGCGCAGTCCATTCGTCCTCGATCATCTGATAAAGCTCAGCACGGCGGTCGACTGGGACATTCCCCCGGGCCATTTCTTTCCGGGCCAGACGGCCACGCTCGATCCTCTTGGAGAGGTCTTTTTCCTCATCTTTTGAGAGAAGGGGGATACTTGCGGCTTCCTTGAAGTAGAGTTCGATCAGATCGTTGGTATCTATGCTGGAAAGCCGATTTTCCAGGTCATCGTCAAGATCATCCTCTTCGTCCAGTTTGCCATTACCGCCATCCTCAAGGTATTCAGCATCGAGATCCAGATCGTCATCATCCTCTTCAAGGTAGGGAATATCTTCCTCAAGTAAAGAGGCGAAGGCTTTTTCCAGGCTGGTAACGTCTTTTTTGGCATCTGGGAAATAAGTAAGGATGTTGGAAAAGGTTATAAATCCTTGTGAGTGTCCCAGTTCTATGAGCTCGTTGATCGGATTCAGTATGGTCTTACTATCAACTTTGGGGGAGTTAGGATTTGTTTTGCCCATATAGGTTTTTGAAACGATCGATAAGTTAGTTGAAAGTACCAGTCACGCGAAGCAATAACTCAGAACCCAGCAAAAAGGTAAACGAATAGCTTATTCTTCCTTCTTTTCTTCTTCTTTGGGAGCAGGCTGTCCTTTTTTGTGCCGGTAAACTATCCGGCCCCGGGTAAGATCGTAGGTTGACATTTCAACTGTAACGCGATCTCCCAGGAGGACACGAATATAATACTTGCGCATTTTTCCCGCGAGATAGGTAAGTATCTCGTGTCCGTTGTCCAGTTCAACGATGAACTGGGTTCCTGGAAGTGCCTTGACAATCGTGCCTTCCATTCTCACTTTGTCATCTTTTTTTGTCATGAAACCTCTTGATGTCAATTGTGGCAGACGGGGCAGAGGATCTGCCCCGTGCTGGATAACCCGGTGCCGGATCGTTCGTCTTCTCTAGTATGTCCGAATACCTTGCTTCTTCTGTCGTCGTTTATTTGCCAGACGCCGTTTGCGCCGGCGAATCGCTTTTTTGCGCTGGATGCGGCTTAGTTCACTTTTGGAAACAAACCATCTCTTGCGCCGGACAGTGCTTAAAACACCGCTCCGAGAGACTTTTTTCCGGAAGCGCTTCATCATTTGCTTCTGCGATTCATTAGGTCGGAGTTCTACTCGTACAGCCAAGACTTCTCACATCCTTTCTTTTCGGCCATCACGCAGAAAGGGCGAGCCTTCTTTTCTCACCCTTTTGTGTTTTGCAGCCTTGAATTCGATCTTTTTGCATCTCTGCAAAATCGCACGGGAAATTCCGCGCTTGCCTATCTCCCCACAAGTATACCTCTAAAAACTTACAATGCAATATAAATGAATACGAAAGAATTACAAAGTGCTTACATTGACCCCTCGAAATGGGTATGCTAGAATGCGAATATGGAAAATCAGGCAGATTTTAAGGATTTTGATCCAGAAAGACCGAATCAGGGATACCCGCAAGGGCGAGATCAATCCGGGTGGCGTGATTTTGGGGAGCAATCAGGTCAACAGATACAAGATTCGGTCAGGATATTTGATCAGTTATTGGTACCAGCCCGACTGCTGGCTGCTGCTGTCCAGGGAAACCTGCAAGCTCTGTCAGGTAATTTGCTTACCTGGAACCAGGATGTTCTCAGTCGGTTCCTTTCCGATGCCAGAGATGATCTAGATCAGATGGCTAGATTTCTCGAGTTGGGTTTGGTTTACTCGAAAGCGATCACAGAAAGTGCATCTTATAATTTGCCGGTTCCGCTGTTCGATCTGATTCATGAAATTATCTCTGAGTTAGGGATCACATCGGTAAACACCAGCGAGGTCCAATCGGATGATGGTGAACCATTGCAGGTTAATATTGACCGGGCGATGGTCAAGATCGCTTTAGCATCTCTTTTAAGGGAAGTAGCTAATAGAAATACCCCTGGCCAACAATCTGCATTGAAGATTTCCAAGCGAGAAGATTTCGTGGTGCTGCAGATCTCAAATCCCAGAATACTTCCATTGCCTGGCTTAGCCCCTGTAGAAGATGGTGAAGCTACGATTGAAAATAACCTTGAACTCTATTTGGCTCGGAAGATCCTGACTGCTCAGGGAGGGAATTTAGTCCTGGATCAACGAACGGAAGATGAGGGAGGAGGATTGAAAATTGAAGTTTCCCTTCCCACTGTGAAACCTCCCCGGGGGCAGCCGAATCGAAAAGAAAGGGGGCTGCTGGTAAAAAAAGGCTCTGGAAGGATTCTGCTGGCAGAAAATCAGCCCGAATACCAACTACGTATTCGAGAAGCTCTTACAGAGCTGGGATATAGGGTCGATCTGGCCGTGGATGGCAATACTGCCCTGGATATGGTCCAGGCAGGACAGCCGAAATTGGTTATTCTGGCCAGAAATCTACCTGGAATGGACGGGCTATTGGTCACGCAGGGAGCGCGCCGCTGGTCTAAAGTACCGATCATCATGATCAGCATCCGCCATAGTCCGGAAGACCTTCTCAATGCATACAGGATGGGAGTGGATGATTATTTGCATAAACCATTTATGATCGAGGAGTTACTCGCAAAAGTCCAAGTATTCTTATCCAGAGCGGAGGAAGCGGGAAATTCGATCGTGTCTGAGATATACCAGGAAGGCTCGATCCGTATCGATCAGGGAACCCGGCAAGTTTGGGTGAGGGGAAATCTCGTTCAACTCACACCCATTGAGTATAATCTGCTGGTTTATTTATCTCGTCAAGGCCGGCAGATCATACCTTACGAACAACTCCTGGAACATGTCTGGGAAGGACCGGAAAAAGGGACTCGCCAGGGGCTTTTTGTCCATGTCCGGCGTTTACGAGAAAAGATCGAGGTAGAACCAAAGAATCCGCAGATCCTGAGTAATAAATGGGGTGTGGGTTATGTGTTCAACCCCTGATACAACCCCGTTAATTGACAAACGAATAGAAATTTGTCATAATCTGACTGCAATTGTGTTACCTGCTCTGAACAGTGCCAATAATTAGGCAAATATCTTACTAAGGCAATAGTGGATAGGAATCGTTCTGCAGTAGCAAGTATTTGTCCTGTAAGAACGAGAGCTAGATATGGATATGGAAAAACAGCCCCCAGAACAGGAAAATCCCCAAGATGCTGAAGAAAAAACCAGCGGACAACCAGGTTGGTTTCACGATTTTGTAGATCATTATGATGTTGACAAACCTCAGCAAGGGGAAATGTTAAAGGGTAAGATCCTGGACATCCAGGAAGGATCCATTTTGCTGGATGTTGGGTTGAAAAGGGACGCGATCATCCCCAAACAGGATCTGGATAGAGTTGATCCAGAATACCTGAGTGGATTAACAGTCGGTGATGAGATAGTGGTTGGTGTTATGCGAACACCCTTGGGAGATGATGACTTGCTGGTATCTCTGCAACAGGGTTTGACTCAAAAAACATGGGCTAAAGCAGAAGAACTTGCAGAGAGCAGCCAGGTTATAGAATTGAAAATCGTTGATCAGAACCGTGGTGGATTGTTAGTAGCCTTTGATAATTTACAGGCTTTTGTGCCGAATTCTCATATCCCTGCCATTCGCAGGGGAACCAGCACTCAGAAGGCAGGGGAGATAAAAGCCGGCCTGATCGGGAAAGAACTTCCGTTAAAGGTGATTGAGGTGAATTCAAAAGAACGCAAACTTGTTTTTTCAGCCCGGGTTGCCCAGCGTGAACAGCGATTGAAAAGATTGGAGGAGATCCAGGTAGGGCAGGTGATAAACTCCCGGGTAGCCAATGTAGTGGACTTTGGCTTATTCGTAGATCTCGAGGGAGTGGATGGCTTAATCCATAAATCAGAAATCGATTGGGGAAGGGTGACACATCCAGGTAAATTATTCAAGGTTGGTGATGAAATTGAAGTAAAAGTCGTCAGCGTTGATATTGAGAATGAACGTATCAGTCTGAGCAGAAAAGCCCTGCTGCCCAATCCCTGGGAGAAGCTTGTAGGTGGATTCAAAGCAGGAGATCTCGTCCAGGGAGTGGTGGTCTCGGTGCTCGAGTTCGGCGCATTTGTAGAAATCGCAGAAGGCCTGCATGGATTAGTGCACGTCTCTGAAATAGGATATTCAAATACTGGGGATCATCAAGCAGTTCTTAAGAAAGGAGACCCAGTCCTCGTCAAAATCATGGGAATTGATACAGGTAGGGAGCGAGTATCTCTGAGCATGAGACGAGTCCCGGTCTCTGACCAGATGGAATGGATCATGAATCTTGAAGATGTTTCCGATGCATCGCTCCAGGAAAGCAATACTGGAGAAGAGTTGATTGAGGATAATGATCAAGGAGTTCGCGAAGAGACCAAAACAAAGGCTGACCAAGATAAAAGCATACCGGACGAAGTACAAGAATTGGGCGCGTCAGGAAAGGTATTGGATGGAGAATCACGTTCCGAGGGGGAGACCGAGGAACTGACCGCAGGAGTAGAGACTGAAACCGAAGACTAAGCTCAACCCCAGATCAATAATGAACTGGCTGAAGTTAATACACGTCAGCCAGATGGTTTAAAGGCAGGTCAGCAGGGTATTCCGGACGCCTGGAAGATCTACTTGTGTATTGTTCGAAAGCTTCAGCACAATCGCAGACCTCTCCCTTCAAGCATCTTTCACAACAATAGTTCCGCTGGTCCTTAACACTCGGTTTCCAGTAAATTTCTACACCACATCCATCACACCAGAGCGTATCATGATAACGTACCATTTGACACCTCCATCTATGGGATTGGCCAGGGGTTATTCGGTTATTGGACTTATGCGATGTGATCCCCGACGTTCAAGGAGGGCGCCGTTGATCAGCGGGCACCATATATTAACTATATCAAATTGGCCGGGATACTTCAAGCCAGCAAGCTAAATATTGAGCCAGCGGCTGGCTGTAGAGGGCAAATCCTTCAAAAATCCCGTCTGAATAGTACATCTGGGAAGCGAGCTTAGAAATAGGTCCCCGTAGGTTTTGCTTATTAATCTTTTATCGAAGATCGCCACAACACCCAGGTCCTGTTTGGTCCGGATCAATCGCCCAAAACCCTGCCTAAAACTGAGGATCGCTTCAGGAAGCATATAGTTTTGGAAAGAATCCGGGTAGGTTTCTGCCCGGGCAGAAACGATGGGATCCGAAGGAACCTGAAAGGGTAATTTTGCGATTACGAGAACTGAGAGATCTGGCCCTGGTATATCTATGCCTTCCCAGAATGCTCTCGTGCCCAATAATACTGCCTGTTCAGCCATACGAAAACTGTTCAGCAATGTGTGGGGTGAGGGTCCGCTGCCTTGTTCATAGACGATAATGCCCTCCTGGGCAAGAGGGCCGGTGATCGCTCGAGCAGTGCTCTGGAGCTGACCGTAGGACGTGAACAGAACCAGTGTTCTGCCTCCCGTTGCCTTGCAGAGAGAGATCAAACCCTTATTAAGGTATTGCTGATGGCCTTGAAGATCACCTGGTTCTGGAATATCTTCAACCAGATAAAGCAGTGCCGCGTTTTGATAATCGAATGGAGAGCCCAGGGACAGGGTTTCTGCGTCGTGGGCCTGGAGTCGATTCTGGATGAAATCGAAATTACCCGCAACAGTTAGTGTTGCGGAAGTCATGATCACCGCTCTTTTTTCAAACCAGATGTGGCTTTCCATCAATGCCCCGATATGGAGCGGCGCGGCCTGGATGGCGACTGCCGGGAATTGGGGATGGGATTCGATCCAATAGATCATATTTGGGTCCGGCTCAAAGACCAGGTTATCAATATTCTCGTACATCTCATAGAGTTCCCTGGATGCCTCCCTGAGGTCATTTAAAATGGCCTCGTACTTGGGTTGGCCATCACGATCTCTGCCCAGGAGGTCATTGATAGATTCCCACAGTTTTTGGATGTCTTCAAGCAGCCCGTAAAGTGACTGCCTGGCTTGATCCCAGCTAGCCTCAAGCTCATCCCAGTCTGATCCTGAACGGAGGATCCCCCCAAAACTTTCCGGGGAGTTAGGAGATTGAAAACGGAGCTGGATCGTATACTTGCTATTCCTTTTTGCTGCCAGGGACCGGTCCAGAAATCCTTGCAGGATCTGGAAGACCTCCTCCATTCGGCTCTTGACCTTAAAGGACCGCGATACCATGGATTGGATCAGCTGGTTCAAGGACCCACTATCGGAGGGCGTCAGATTATCCTTCCCGAGGGACAGAACCCAGCTTAGGATGCCGTTATTTTCATCACCGAGGGTATTCAAAGACCTGCGAAGCAGGGATTGTGAAGTGTAAAAACTTAAAGCGTTAGTGGTTGCGCTTTCCAAATGATGTGCTTCATCGATCACCAGGGTGTCATATTCGGGTAGAACCCTGTTACCGGTGGCAACATCTGCCAGCAATAAGGCATGATTGACCACAATAATATGTGAGGAATGAGCTCGTTGACGCGCCTGATAAAATGGACACCTGCCTCCGGTCCTTTTCAAGCATCCTTCCGTTGAGCAGTCTTCATGATCTGCGGATATCCTGTTCCAGACTCTTCTCTCATTTTGACCGTTGAGATTGATCTCACCTCGATCACCGCTGAGGCTGGATTCCAACCAGACCAGGATCTTGCCAATCACCCTCATTTCATCGACATTTTTAGGTTTGCTTTTTCTGAGAGTTTCCAGGTGGTGGGGGCAGAGATAATTCGATCGGCCTTTCAAAACCGCTGCCTTGCAGTCAAGTTCTAAAGTATTTAGTAATAAGGGGATGTCCTTGCTTATCAGTTGGTCCTGAAGGTTGATGGTATTGGTTGAGATCACAACCCTGTGCTGGTTGATGGAAGACCAGATCGCGGCAGGGATCAAATACGCCAGTGATTTCCCAATCCCAGTGCCGGCTTCGATCAGGTAATGTCTGCCTTCGGATATGGCCCTGGTAGCAGCACGGAGCATCTCGAGTTGTTCTGAGCGGTTTTCGTAATCCGGGAAGGATTTATGAAACGGCCCGCCAGGCTCCAGGACAGCGGAAACTTCTTCGAGATCAAGTCCTTGAACCTTTTCTTTAGGCTCCAGTGGGTCAAATTCGGTGGGAGGTGGCTGTGAAAGGATAGGATTTTGATATTGTTCAATGTCCAAATCCTTCTGCCCTTTTTTCCGCTCCTCTAGGGCCCATTGGAATGGTATAAAACCTTTCCATTTCAAGTCTTCAGAAAGGCGCACGATTTCTGCCAGTGTGCTGAGTGGAAGTTGGGTGATCTTCTCGTACATGATCTTGAAAATGGCCAGCGTTACCGCGGCATCATCCAGGGCGCGATGTGTGGCGCGTTTTGGCACCCCCAGTACCTGTCCCAGGGCACGTAGATTATAGCGGCCTTCTCCCGGGAGTATCACAGATGCCATTTCGTAGGTATCCAGGGATGGATTATCCTCAAAAGCCCCTTGTTGATTGAGAAAGGAAAGATCGAAACCCACATTATGGCCAACGATAGGTAGATCTTCTATCCTGAGGGAAGTGCCAGCCTGGCCAAGTTCCTTGTGAAGGAAATTGGTCAGCTTTTTGATTGCATCATCAATTGGCAGAGCTTTATCGGATTGAACCATTTCCCGGGTAATGCCAGTAAGCTCGGTGATGAAGCGAGGAATCGGTATGCCCGGGTTTACGAGCTGTGAATACTCCGCCTGTTTCCCCTTATCTGTGTGAAGCACTGCCCCGATTTCAATGATCCTGTCAGATTTTGGGTCAAGGCCGGTGGTTTCAAGGTCCAGCACTAAGAGAGTCTTATCAATCATAAAGTTACCTTTGGCAGAGCTTTATTAAGTCCTGCAGGATGAAAAAGCGAGTATTCAGAAAACGAATTGACCGGCGTCAGGATTGCCCGAAAGCCTGTAAGATCCTCGCGATATGTTTTGCGCCTTTAAGATAGAGATCGATCCGGATGTTTTCATCCGGGGCATGAGCGTTTCCACCAGGGTGGCCGATTCCCGTAGTGACCACTGGAAGTTTCAAAGTATGGACGAAAGCATAACTGGGACCAGAACCGCCAACCATCGGGACCAGCTGCATTTTTTCTCCAAATGCGCCTTCCGATACATTGACTACGAGTTCTACAAAAGGATCATCTGGGTTTGTACGGGCGGCAGGTCCCCCTCCCAGATATTCAATATGGATGTCTGGATAGCCCTCATGGTCCAGGTGTTCACGCAGCTGTTTAAGGACCTGGGATGGAGTTTGGCCAAGGGCAAGGCGAAAATCGACTTTAGCGGATGCCCTGGCGGGCAGGACCGTTTTTGACCCCGGGCCCTGGTAGCCAGATGTGAGTCCACAAATTGTGCAGGTAGGTTCATATACTGCAGCAACCCTTAAAGCTGTTTCATCCGGGAAGTCCTTTAAGAAATCCTTTATTCCATACCTGTCCTTGTATTCCTGGCTCACAGGGGGAAGGGCTGCAAGCAGATCGATTTCCCTAGCTGAGGGGTGGATGATTGGGTCGTAAAAACCAGGTAGGCGGATCTGCTCATCCTGGTCCTTTAATGTGTTCAAAGCCCAGACCAATCGCCAAGCGGCGTTGGGAAAAATCGAGCCACCTAGCCCGGAGTGAACATCCATATCTGCGGTATCCACAGATAGTTCAACATAACAAATACCGCGCAGGCCAAGGTACTGCATGGGTGTATCGCGGTGATCAACTCCTCCAAACTCCCAGATGCAGGCATCTGCCTGGAGCAGCTCCTGGTGAGACTCCACGAAATCTGGCAGGTGAACGCTTCCGATCTCTTCTTCACCCTCGATGATAAATTTGATATTACATGGCAGCTCACCAAGCTCATAGAGCAGAGAGTCTAGTGCAAATAGCCTGCTAACGATGTGGCCTTTATCGTCACTGATCCCCCGTCCAAACAGTTTGCCATCACGTTCTTCTGGTTGAAAAGGAGGTGAAGTCCAAAGCTCTAGAGGTTCTGCCGGCTGGACATCATAATGATTGTAGATCAGGATGGTTTTATCGTTGGTCCCAGCTCTCTCCCCGAACACGACCGGATGGCCGCCTGTTTCCAGGATCCGTGCTGTAAACCCCCGTTTTTTAAGCATGGCCTCTACCATCAGGGCGGTCTCTCTCATTCCCAGGTTTTGAGCGGCGACACTGGGCTGGGCACAAAGCTCTTTTAATTCTTCAAGGCTGTTGGACAGGTTCTGTTCCAAGTAACGATCAATGGCGGAAAAGTCAAACATAGATTACTCCTGGAGCATAGATTCTATCCTGGCGACAATCAGATCAAGAGCTACGCGGTTGTAGCCGCCTTCAGGAATGATCACACTGGCATATCGCTTGGATGGCTCTACGAACTCCAGGTGCATGGGTCGGACCGTATCAAGATATTGTTCAATCACATTCTCAGTTGTTCGGCCCCGTTCTTCGATATCCCTGCGCAAACGGCGGATGAAGCGGATATCCGCATCAGTGTCAACATAGATCTTGAGATCAAATAGCTTCCTTAATTCTGGCTCAGCAAAGAGCAATATGCCCTCAACGATCAAGATCTGCTGAGGCTCGACCAGGGTTGTTTCTGATGTTCTGGTGTGGGTTTTGAAATCGTAGTGGGGAAGCTCGATCGAATTCCCCGCTTTGAGTTGATTAATATGCTCGATCAAAAGCTCCGTTTCCAGTGATGAGGGGTGATCGAAATTCACCCTGGCCCGTTCCTCTTGAGATAGATGGTGCAGTTCAAGGTAGTACGCATCGTGAGGGAGGAAGGCAATCTTTTCAGGACCGACCGTTTCCAGGATATAGTCTGCAATCGTAGTCTTTCCGGAGCCCGTTCCTCCGGCAATACCAATTACTAGAGAAGTGATATGTTTGGTCATGGTGATCGTATTATACTTGAACGCTGCTAGGTTCAGTTTAGCAATTGAGCTGTAAGGAATCAATCCCCTGATCAGGTTTCTTCAAAGGCGATCTATGAAACAATAATCAGATTTGAACGTATATTTGATAGGATTCATTTAAGGAGAGATAAAAAAATGAAGAAGAACCTGCTAATGCTTGTGTTGATCGTGATTCCTTTGCTGCTAGCAGCATGCACTGCTGGCCCCAATGAACTCAGAAATACACCCGATGAAGATGGAGAGGTGGCTGGTTTTTGGAAGGGAATCTGGCATGGGATGATTTCCCCGATCACATTCATCTTGTCTTTATTCTCCAAGAATATTTATGTATTCGAGGTCCATAATAATGGTGGTTGGTACACCTTTGGATTTCTGCTAGGTGCTTCAGCGACCTTTGGAGGTTCTGGCGGCGGTGCAGCCTGCCGGGGAAGAAGAAAGGATAAATAAGCCTGGATAAAGCTCAGTTTTCTACCCGAAGGGGCGCCTCCGGCGGCTCTTCGGCCTTTTCTCCCAGAATCTGGCTCTTTTGGTATGCAGCCCAGACAGCTTTGGATAGGATCGTGCGCATACCGCCTTTTTCCAACTGGTAGATGGCTTCCGCGCTTGTTCCGCCAGGGGATGTGACCATATTGCGCAATTCAGCTAAGTGCAGCTCGGATTGCTGGGCAAATTCTACGGATCCCTTGAGCGTCTCCAGAACGATCAGGCGGGCATCACGGCGAGAAAAACCCAGGTGGACCGCGGCATCGATCAGGGCTTCAGCCAGTAAAAAAACATAAGTCGGTCCGGTACCGCTTACGGCGGTTGCCATATTGAGGGCGTCTTCCTTCTCCATGTAGAGCTGTTTGCCCATCGCCTCCAGGATCGTTTTGGCTTCTTCCCGCTGGGTTTCAGTCACCGCGACCGAATCTGTCCAGACGGTCATCCCCGCACTGATCTGGGCAGGTGTGTTGGGCATGGACCGGATAACTGATTTGTGAGAGAGGCCTTTTTGGATGGTAGAGATTGGCATCCCCGCAACGATTGAAAATACCAGGCTTCCGGCTGGTATTTTTCCTTTCAGGTCCGAGAACACATCCGGCAAGACCTGGGGTTTAACTGCCAGGATCACGATATCCGCACCCACCACGGCCTGCTGGTTTTCTCCAGTGACCTTTACTCCGTATTTGGTCCTTACTAAATCTCTCTGTTCCGGATAGGGGTCCGCGGCAGTGATCTGCTCAGGTGAAACTTCATTCTTTCGAAGCAAGGCACCGATCATTGCGCCTGCCATATTTCCGCTGCCTATCAAAGCGATTTGTTTGTTTTCCAGATGTTTCATGCTTTCCTCCTGCCGTCGTTTCCTGCTTATTGAGTTACCTGCCTGCAATGCTGGAATTGTACCATTCTGGGTTGTGTGCCTGATTTACCTGTCAGGCCTGTTTTGTTCCTGGTTCATATAATTCTGATCGGCTAAATAAGCCAAAAGGCGTGACGAGATTTCCTGCTGACTGGAGCGGGTATATTTGACACGTGTATAGAGTTGGGCCAGGTTCTCAATGGAGTTGGCTTCTGCCTGGTTTTTGAGCCAGGAGGATTTCATATATCGCTCCCAACCCTTGATCTCTCTCTCTGAATAGATCGACTTTATTTCCTGGTCGGTATAGTCATGATAGGTTTCCTTATGAACGAGTCCCCGGGTAGGCAGTCGATCCCGAAGATCAGGGTTTTCATCCGGATAACCCAGTGAATAGCCAACCACAGGAACGACGTTCTCTGGAAGCTCTAGTATCTCACCAATAAGGTCAGCGTTGGCGAAAGTACTTCCCAGGTAGCAGAGGCCAAGGCCCCGCGACTCTGCGGCCAGCGCGACGGTTTGCGAGACAAGGATCGCGTCCATTGCAGCAACCATAAAGCTAAAAAAGTTATCGAAACCATCAGGTGCGTTGCTGAGGTCTAGCCACAACCGCATACGGTGAAAATCAGCACAGAAGGTCATCAGAACCGGCGCTTCGACTACCATGGACTGTTCTAGGTGAGGTTTGAGGAGCTTCGCGCGAAGGTCCGCATCCTGGGTGGTGATGATCGAATAGGCTTGCATATTCCCGGAAGATGGGCTTCGAATTCCGGCTTCAAGGATTTCTTCCAGCAGCGCTTCCGGGATCGGATCTGGTTTATATTTCCGGATCGAGCGATGTTGATGGATTTGTTCAATGACTGGCATGTACTTTCCTCCAGGATGATCTTCCTTAATAAAAATCAGTATACGATATTTAGACTGGTTGTGTTCTCCAATTCTGAAGCGAAAAAAAATAGGGTTCAAGGTGTTTGGCCTTAAGCAAACCCCATTCCATTTGACATTGGTTAGAGGATAGGACGTTGATTAGAATATTGAAACCCTGGAGAGTATAGTGCCTGAATTGCCCGGGACTAGTTTTCTTCGTAGAAATTCTCTCCGTAAACAGCAGGGACCCACTTTTGGCTGGTGATGGGAGGGCGCTTGTAGCCAGGGTCAACTTGAGTGGGAGGTAGTTCAACTGGCTCGGGGGAGAGATCCTCGTAATCTATCAAGCCGAGTAGGTGTGTGATGCAATTCAACCTGGCGTGGCGTTTTATCGTGGCGTCGACCACATACCAGGGCGCTTTATCCGAATCTGTATACATGAACATGGCATCCTTCGCCCGGGAATACTCTACCCATTTTGTGCGTGATTCCATATCCATAGGAGAGAGTTTCCAGCGGCGTGAGGGGTCCGTATTTCGGGTCCGGAATCGCTTTTCCTGTTCTTCGGCACTTACCGAGAACCAATATTTGATAAGTATGATTCCAGAGCGGATCAACATGCGTTCAAACTCCGGACAGGTGCGTAAAAACTCGCGGTATTCATCATCAGTACAGAAACCCATCACACGCTCCACACCTGCGCGGTTGTACCAGCTGCGATCGAATAGAACCATTTCTCCGGCGGAAGGTAGGTGGGGGATATAGCGCTGAAAATACCACTGCTGCTTTTCCCTGTCCGATGGGGTTCCCAGTGCAACAACGCGAACAATGCGGGGATTAAGGCGCTGAGTGATCCTTTTTATCACGCCACCTTTGCCAGCGGCATCCCGGCCTTCAAAGATCACACAAACCTTCAAGCCTTTTTCCTTGATCCAGTACTGGAGTTTCACCAATTCCTCTTGGAGGTGGGCCAGTTCCCGATTATAGTGGGAAGCCTTTAGCCTGCCTGAGGCGCTATATTCAAGGGTGACTTGATCTTCTGACATCACCTGCTCCTTTGATCCGGAATTATCGCTGTGAAATGTCCGTTCTCATTACTATATCCAAATCGAATTTTTCCGTCAACTGTTTTGGTTAGGTTTACACGGGAATTGGAGGCTTAGTTGAGAAAATCATCTAAATAAAGAGAGCCACCGATGGGAGTCGAACCCATAACCTATCGCTTACGAAGCGATTGCTCTACCCTTGAGCTACGGTGGCGGAAAAGCTGTTGGTTGACGGGTGGAATTATACCAGCTATCATACGGGAGTGACAGGTGGCTGATGCCTGGTCCAGCACTATTTCACTATCTTAAGGAGTACGATTTGCGCATAGCTGTTCTATCCTATCACACCTGTCCTTTGGCCACGCTGGGGGGAAAAGATGCCGGCGGGATGAATGTTTACGTTCGTGATCTGGCTTTATTTCTTGGTCGGGAAGGCGTTCAATTGGATGTATTCACTCGATCCCAGGATGAGCACGTTCCGCATGTTCTGCATGACCTCGGGTATGGAAACCGAGTGGCGCATATACCTGCCGGACCTGAATACCCCTTGCCGAAGGAACAATTGATAGAACATATTCAGGAGTTCGTGGACAGGATCCAGGCTTTTTCCAAAACCAAGGATCTGAAATACGATCTGATACACAGTCATTACTGGATGTCAGGATTGGCAGCAGAAAAGCTCTCTGCAATCTGGAACGTACCAGTGATCCAGATGTTCCATACTTTAGGGAAATTGAAACAGGCGGTTGCCCAGAATGCTGAAGAGGCAGAAGGTGATTACCGGATAAAAGGAGAGTCCCGGGTCATCGAGAATGTTGATGTGATTATCGCGTCGACTTCCACGGAGAAAGAGCAGCTAGTAACCCTTTATGAGGCTCCGGCTCAAAAGATCGAAATCATCCCACCGGGTGTGGACTTAAGTCATTTCTATCCAATACCGCCCGATGAAGCCAAGGAATTTGTAGGAGTTCCCCTGGAAAAAAAGATGCTCCTGTTTGTGGGCCGGATCGAGCCGCTGAAGGGCATCAAAACCCTGTTGCGGGCAATCGGGATCCTGCGAGCGAACGGAGAATCCGAAGATGACCTGTGCCTGGCTGTAATTGGTGGTGAGTTGGAGGATGAGAATGGTGAAGAAACAGAAGAAGTCAAGCTGCTCATGAAGCTTCGGGATGAGTACGGGCTGCAGGATATGGTCACTTTCCTTGGGAAACAAAACCAGGATTCACTGCCATATTACTATTCAGCAGCAGAGATGGTTATCATGCCCTCTCATTATGAATCCTTTGGAATGGTGGCATTGGAATCTATGGCTTGCGGCACTCCGGTGATCGCTTCCATGGTTGGCGGTCTTATCCATCTCGTTGAAGATGGCGTAACGGGATACCATGTCCCGGTTGAAGACCCCCGGGCCCTCAGTTCGAGAATTGCGAGTTTGATAAAGGATAAAGCGCTGAGATATCGGATGGGCCATGATGCTTTTGCGTTCGCCAAGAACTATAACTGGGAGAATATTTCGACCCGAATGATCCAGCTTTATTCAGCAACCATCGATGGCAGTTTTCCCCCCTGAGCTAACCTATTATTCCTGGTCTGGTACCAAACCATATCGAATTGCCAGGATAGCAGCTTGCGTCCTGTCCGCGACCCCAAGTTTTTTAAGCAGCACACTGGTATAGTTCCTGACTGTACCTTCTGCCAAAAATAATTTTTCTGAGATCTCTGTATTCGATAATCCCTGGGAGAGTAAGGTTAAGATATCCCTTTCACGCTCCGTGAAGGTGTAATGAGTTGGCGGTTGTGATCTGCCAAAATTTTCAGCATATTCGGAGAGCAGTTTTCCTGCTACCTGGGGATCTATGAAGGATTTCCCCTGCAGTGTGCCTTTGATGGACTTGATCAAATCACCAGGTGGTGTGTCTTTTAATAAATAACCCGCCGCACCGCTGCGAATTGCGTCAAAGATCCATTCATCATCATCGTAGGTGGTCAATATCAGGACATAGATGTCCGGGTAGGAGCTGGTGATCTTGCAGGTTGCCTGAACGCCGTTCATTTCAGGCATCTTAAGATCCATCAGTACCAGGTCAGGATGAGTATCAGGGATCAAATCCAGGGCCTGGGCACCATCATATGCGATACCGACTACTTCAAGGTCGGGATCAGCATTGATGATGGTTTGCAGGCCTTCGCAAACGATCTTCTGGTCATCACAGATCAAGATTCTGTACATGATTTAACTCCGTTAGAATACTTATTTTTGTGCCGGATCCAGGTTGGCTGTTTATTTCAAATCTGCAGCCGCATTCTGCAGCCCGTTCCTTCATCCCTCGGATCCCAAGTGTATCGAGAGATGTATGCTGATCCGGTTCAAATCCCACACCATCATCTTCAATGATCATGGCGTAAAGGTTCTTTTCCAGATAAAGGCTGAGACTGACACGATTCGCATCAGCATGCTTGATGATGTTTTCGAGAGATTCCTGAGCAATTCGGTAATAGACCTGTTCGATTTGGATAGAAGATTCCGGTATGATCTCGGGCAGATGAAGATCAAGAACGAACCCTCCTCGCGATGCCGCTTGAACAGAGAGGTTTTCGAGAGCCAATTTAAGCCCTAAGTCTTCCACCTGCCTCACGCGCAGATCTTTAAGCGCCCTCCTTGTATCAGTCAGCCCGGTCCTGGTCTTTTCCAGGGCGTGGTCCAGGCGTTCTATAATCTCCTGGTGTCCTTCTCCTAGCAGGATCTTAATCGCTTCCAGGTTCACCGTAAGCCCGGACAGGGTATGCGCAAGGGTATCATGCAGGTCACGGGCCAGGCGATTGCGTTCCCGGCTTGTTGCTAATTGCTCAAGGGTTATTGCATATTCACTCAGTTTTAAATTGGCAGATAGCAGTTTGCTTTCCTGCTGGCGCTGGGTATTGATCAACCGGGTAACGATATGGCCAATCATCCCGAAGGCAAAAGCCCGGATCAAGGGAAGACCGAGGATGGGAAGGGTTTCAAAATTGACCATTTCCAGGCGAGAGAACAAGATCACTAACTCAATGATCGATGTTAGAAAAGTGAAGGCTAACACATACCTGAAGTGGTACTGCCAGGCGATGATGACCAGGGGAACAATCAGGATTGGGAACAGGAGCCAGGAGCGCAAGATGGTGATCTGGGCGGTTTCCTGGGGGCTGGCCAAATAGACCAGATTGCTGAAGAGGGGGACGACAGTTGCAGAAATCAATGCCAGTGGAAGATAGTAGTGTCCCAGCTTTTGTTCCAGCCAGGACCAGGACAGATAAACGAATAACACGCCATTGATCGCCAGGTTCACGTAGGACTGGATTTGGGAGGGATTGACTATCTGACCGGTTTGGAGGGCAGTGAAAAGTGACAGGGCCGCAAAATATGCCATTGCGATCCCTGTGAAATACCGGAAGGTCTGGATAACCTCAGTCCTTTTTTTGCGTGGGGGCATACGGTTCATCATAACATAATGGGGGCCTGGAGGCTTCCGAATAGTGATTAAAACTGAGCTAATGTGATTCCTGTCATAATGCCCAATCTATTTGCCTGAGGTCTATCCGACCTCCGAGGTTGAACTTGCCGCATTTCCAGCCGCCCAACCCGTTGAGAAAGCTGCTTGAAGGTTAAACCCTCCAGTGTTGGCATCCACATCAAGGATCTCGCCTGCAAAATAGAGTCCCCTGATCAATTTCGATTCCATGGTTCGCGGATCAACTTCTTTGGTATTAACGCCACCCGCAGTGATGATGGCGTTTTCAAAACCTTTATGTCCGGTCACATTAAATTTGAATCCACCTTTCAACCAGGCCAGGAGGGTTTTCCTTTCTGCAGCAGTGATCTGGCTGTTCTTTTTATCCCAGGGAATTCCGGTCTGCTCTACACAAACTGGAATGATCCTTTTTGGAAGTAAGCCGGCTAATAAAGAGGAGAATTGTTTTACCCCCAGGAGTTGGAGATCGCGCTGAAGCCGGGTATCAAGTGTCTGGTGAGAGAGGGCGGGTTTGAGGTCAATGATGATCTCCACAACTTTTCCTTCCCCAAGGGCAACGACAATTTCTCTGCTCAGAGTCAGGATCACTGGTCCGGAGAGGCCAAAATGAGTGAACATCAACTCTCCGAAGAGCTGATTGGTAGGTATCTGATTGATGTAAACGATTGCGAGAATGTTGCTTAAACTCAATCCCTGGAGGTCCTGAGGCACTTTACCGGAAGTGATCAGAGGGACGAGGGATGGCCGCAACGGCTGGATGGTGTGTCCTGCCAGCCGGGCAAATGCCAGCCCATCACCAGTTGATCCTGTACCGGGATAGGCTTTGCCGCCCGTGGCAAGGACCACTTTTTGTGAGGAGAATTTCCCCCTGGAAGTGAGAACCCCCTTCACCTGGTTATCATCGATCAACATTTCTTCCAACCGGGTTTCTGTAAGCAACTCTACGCCTGAATCCTTGCACCAGGAAAGAAGGGCATCGATCACATCCCTCGCGTTTTCACTAGCCGGAAAGATCCTACCTCCGCGCTGTTCAACTGTCGGAACACCCAATTCCCTGAAGAACCCCCGCAGCTCCTGATTATAAAACTGGTAAAAGACACCTTTGAGGAACAATCCTTCTTTATTGAACTGCTCCAGGGCTTCCTCGATCGGAGCAGAATTCGAGAGATTGCAGCGATGTTTTCCGGTCAGGAGCAGTTTTCTGCCGGGTCGGTCCATCTTTTCGATCAGCAAGGTCCGGCACCCTTTCTGGGCTGCCTGACCGGCTGCCATCAATCCTGCTGGTCCACCACCAACCACGATTAGATCATAAACATTCATAAAGTTGTTTCTCAGTCTGATGAATGTGCATTGCTTGAAGTGTATCATCATCCCGGATCCAGATCGTGATTGTATATTTCATTATTTGACAAATGGGAATAAGTTAATTAGAATTAGCTCGTTGTATATGTTCGGCAATTTAACAATTGAAAATAGCATTGGTGCCAGTACTCCTTCAGGGGAGGGCTTGATGGCGAAGTCTGTGAGAATCAGACGCTGACCCGCAACTGTGATTCGAGTGTAAGAACCCGATAAGCCAGGTCGACCGCCAATGCTGACCGTTCATTGATCTCTCGAGGTAAGGAGGTGTGAACCTGGATTATTTAACCAGAATCCCATTTGCTTTCCCTGTCTGAGACAGGGATTTTTTGTTAAACAGATTAGTCGATACTATTGAGGAAAGATGAAAGATAAAATTGGATTGATACTATGGATTCTGCTGATCCTGTCTGCAGTTCTAACTGCCTGTGCTCCAATATCACCTGAAGCTCCAGAGAAAGAAGCCATTCTACTGGTAGATGGGTTAGGATTTGAGGTAGTTCTGGAAAAACCAGCCCAGCGGATCATTTCCATCTCACCGAACCTGACGGAAATTCTCTTCGGGATTGGTGCTGGCGACCGCTTGATTGGCCGAGATTCGAATTCCATGTATCCTGAAGCAGCCCAGCAGGCAGTTGACCTGGGCGGCATGTGGGATGGAATTCCCGCGGAAGCTATCCTGGCCATGGAACCAGACCTGATCCTGGCAGGAGAAATTTACTCTGCAGAAGCTATAACAGAACTTCGGAACCTGGGGCTGAACGTATATTGGCAGGCCAATCCGGATGATTTTGAAGGGCTTTATCAGAATATGCGCGACATCGCTGCTCTTGTTGGTACTGAAGATAAGGCAGAAGTGTTGATAGGATCATTGATGGACCGAGTTGCAGCCTTGGATGAGAAGCTGGATGCTGTTGAAGTAACACCACTGGTATTCTATGAGCTGGATGCTTCCGAACCGGCTAATCCCTGGACAGCTGGCGCCGGGACGTTCATCTCATATGTCATCAATAGAGCCAAGGGTATTAACCTGGGTGACAGCCTGGAAGGCGAATGGGTCCAGATCAGCACAGAAGAGCTGGTGGCACAGAATCCAGATGTGATCCTTCTGTCAGATGCCCTTTATGGCGTCACCGCAGAAAGCCTTGCAGGGCGAGCTGGATGGAGTGAGATCAAAGCAGTTAACGAAGGTGAAATCTATCCCTTTGATCCATTCATACTTAGTGTTCCGGGACCACGCCTTGTCGATGGATTTGAGATCCTGGCTGCGATCCTTCACCCGGAGATAGTTGACTGAATCTTGATGACCCGAAAACCTTTTTTGACCGTATCTCTTCTGCTTGGAGCTGCATTAGTGCTGAGCATTGCCCTGGGGGCTATTACCATCCCTCCGGGCAGTGCCTTGCAGATCCTGGTGGGTAAACTTCCAGGAGTTGATCTCTCCCAGGATTGGCCTGGTTATTATGAGACCATTCTTTGGGAGCTCCGGTTACCGCATACCATCCTGGTTGCGCTTACGGGAGCGGCTCTCGCTGGCAGCGGAGCGGCATTTCAAGGATTGTTTCGAAATCCGCTAGCGGATCCGTATCTGATCGGCGTAGCGTCCGGCGCGGGACTGGGAGCGATTGTTATCATGTCTATCCCACAGGCTGGACGATACCTGGTCCCGCTGGGCGCATTTCTGGGAGCGTTGCTGACAATCATCGCCGTTTACCAGCTTGCCAGAGTGGGGCAGATCGTTCCCCTGACCACGTTGATCCTGGCAGGAGTAGCGCTAGGTTCTTTCACTTCAGCCTTGACCTCCTTTTTGATGTTGTTATCAAACCAGATGGTGCTGCAAGCCATGAGTTTCCTCCTGGGTGGAGCGACTGTCACCGGATGGGGGCCGCTGGCTATTGCCCTGCCATATTTTGCGCTAGGATTGACTTCCCTGATATTAAGCGGCCACTCCCTCAATGTACTTCAATTTGGCGAGGAACAGGCCCGGCAGCTTGGTCTTTCCGTAGAAAAGGTAAAATTATTCATTATTGTTTCAGCATCACTGACCACGGCTGCCGCAGTTTCTTTTTCGGGCGTGATAGGTTTTATCGGCCTGGTTGTTCCTCACATCATCCGCATTCTTTGGGGAGGGGATTATAAAAAGCTCATTCCGCTTTCGATCCTTGGGGGAGCGATCACTTTGCTGGTATCTGACATCCTGGCAAGGATCGTTATAGCTCCGGGATACCTGCCTGTGGGTATTGTCACCGCCCTGATCGGGGCCCCTTTTTTCCTGTGGATCCTGCGCAGGGCAAAGAAGGAGGTGTTCTGGTGAATGAGGCAAAAAGGCTTGTGATGCAGATCCAGGATGTTTCTGCTCGATACGGGGACACCCTCGCACTGGATCGGATCTCCCTGGATGTTAGGGAGGGTGAGATGGTGGGCTTGATCGGTCCTAATGGCGCAGGGAAATCCACCTTGATCAAGGTTATAAGCGGAGTGATGAATCCTTCATCCGGGGAAGTGTATATTAACGGTCAGCCGATCACATCCCTTTCACCAGCCGAGAGGGCTCGTAAGTTAGCTGTTGTGCCCCAGGCACGCCAACTTGGCGGCGCATTTTCTGTGCGCCAGGCTGTCTTATTGGGCAGGACCGCTTACCTGGGATTTCTTGGAAATCCGGCTGAAAAGGACCTGCAAATGCTGGATTGGGCTATGAAGATAACCGCTGTAGATTCTCTGGCAGACCGCAAATTAGCGGAGATCAGCGGCGGGGAGCAGCAGCGCGTGCTGCTGGCAAGAGCCCTCGCCCAAAACGCTCGGGTTCTCTTGTTGGATGAACCAACCACCCACCTAGATCTGAAATATCAAGTCAGCCTTCTTAAACTGCTTCGCGATCTGGTGGAACAGGAGGGACTCTCGGTGCTGATGGCCTTGCATGACCTCAATCAAGTCTCGAGCACGGTAGACCGAGTTGCCTTGCTGGTTGACGGGGTTATGAGATCTGAAGGGAAGCCCGAGGAAGTGCTTATCCCTGAGAATATTCAGGATGCTTATCAAACTGAAGTTGAGACTTTCCTCCATCCCCGAACCGGAAAACATTATCTATTTCCCAAGACATAAAAAAACCGTTGGTTGTATTCCAACGGTCTTTATTGCACCTTTGATCTTGGTCTTTATTCTTTTAGGGGGTTTGGTCCAAGTTCCCGTATCTTATCGGTCATCTCCTGGGCAGCTTCTGCGAAAGAAATCCCCTGGCCGCCGGACATGAAGTACATTTTCAGCCTTTCCCCTCCCAGTCCGATCTCATCCAGCATTTCTCTTGCTTTTTCGACTCGCAATTCCCCGCGTTCGTTCCCGCGGACATGATGGCAGTTGCCTTTTGGACAGGCAACTACATAGACGCCATCAGCGCCATCTTCAAAAGCCTTGAGAAGATATCTGACGTCAGTCTTGCCTGTGCAGGGCAGCTTGATCAATTTTACATTGGCTGGATACTCAATTCGCAAAGCACTGGCGGTGTCTGCTGCCATATAACCGCAGTAGATACACATGAAGGCAGTAATCTCGGGTTCAAAGATTTGATCGTTCATAACTCAACCCAACTTCCCAGAACTGGAAATGCAGGAACCATGATCTGGTTGTCTGTGTAGTTTAAGAGTTGGATGGCATTGGCTGGGCATTCTGCTGTACATGTGCCGCATCCATGGCAGAGAGTTGGTTCGATGAAGGCCGCGCCGCCCAGATCACCCACGCCGGTGATCTCATCACTCACTCGTGGTATCTCGAAGGGGCAGGTCCGCATACAGGTCAGACAGCCCACGCATTTATCAGGGTCCACAACCGCAATCGTGCCTCCAAAATGGAATGGTTTTTTGCTGAGGATGGTAGTAGCCCGGCCAGCGGCAGCCTGCGCCTGGCTGATGCTCTCTTCAATGAATTTGGGATAATGGGCGATCCCGCAAATGAAGATGCCCTCTTCCATGAAATCCATCGGACGCATCTTGATATGGGCTTCCAGGAAGAATCCTTCATTGGAAAGCGGCACATTGAGTATTTTGGATAACTCCTCGATGCCCTCGGATGGTTTGATGGAGGTGCTAAGCACAAGCAGATCTGGTTTGATAACAAGTTCCCGGTCGATCATTTTCTCATGCATGGTTACTATGATCTGACCATTCTCGTGATCGACATGTGGGGGCTGGTGATCATCGTACCTGGCAAAAATCACGCCGCGTTCCCGGGCTTGAGTATAGTATTGCTCTCTGAAGCCATAAGTGATGATGTCCTTGTAAAGAATTGTGACTTTGCAGGCTGGGTTGATGGTCTTCAGGCGGATGGCGTTTTTGATCGTGCTGATGCAGCATATCCTGGAGCAGTATTCGTACGTTTCTTCTTTGGGTTTGACACACTGGATCATCACCACGTCTTTCAGACCGGTAATCTGGTCTAAATGGTAGGCCAGCTTATCTTCCAATTCAAGCTGGGTGATGACAGATTCATGCTCACCTAGCAGATAGTGCTGGACGCGGGTTTCTGATCCTCCGGTGGCGACGATGGTGACACCGTGTGATATTTCTGAAGAAGTACCGTCAGCATGCCGCAAGATGGCATGATAAGCGCCTACATGGCCCTCATGTTTTTCGACGGTAGTATTGGTCATAACTTTAATGCGGCTGTGAGAGATGATTCGGTTTACCTGGTCGCGGAGCAAGGAGTTAGGGTTAACACCCTCGACAAGAAAGTGGATTTTTTGGAGGTTCCCTCCCAGAGAATCCTCTTTTTCTACCAGGATCACTTCAAAGCCTGAATCCGCGATAGAGAGAGCGGCTGTCATACCTGATACACCTCCGCCGATGACCAGCGCGCGGCGGTCTGGTGGGATGGATGATCTATAAATGGGTTCAAGGTATGCAGCCCTGCCAACTCCTACACGGACAATTTCAAGTCCTTTACGGAAGGCTTTTTCTGTCTGGTGATTGTGAACCCAGGCGGCAAAGCCACGCAGATTGACCATTTCCAGCAAATAGGAATTCAAGCCGGCTGCGCGGACAGTCTTCTGGAAAAGGGACTCGTGTGTTCTGTGGCTGCAGCCCGCGACCACAACCCGGTTGAGGTCATGTTTCTGGATGGCTTCCTTGATCAAGTTCAGTCCTTCAGAGAAACATCCATAACCGATCTCTTCAGCATGGACAACGCCAGGGAACTCCAAAGATCTGTCGATCAGGTCCTCGATATCGATGATCCCTTCCATAGTGGGATAACAACGGCAGCTGAATACTCCGATCCGAGGTTCTTTGCCAGCAATATCCTTTTCTGGGGGAAAATCTATATCGGTCATAAAAGGATATTCATGGCTGGCTTGAGAACATCCGAGTTGATCTTGGAACAGGCGCATAACATCCCCGGCAGCCCCGGAAGAGTCGATAATGGTTTCTGCGATTTCTTTGGGAGATGAAAACGCACCGCATACATATATCCCGGGTTGGCTGGTTTCCAGAGGATTGAATTTATCTGTTTGGCAGAAACCGTATTGATTGAGATCAAAATCTAATTGCTGAGCTACCACAGAGGCGCCGCTGGGAGGACGGACGCCGACGGAAAGCACAACCATATCAAAGCGGTCCTCAACGATCTCACCACCGCGCTCTGGATCGGGATATTTGATGATCAGGTCCTTGGTTTTTGGATCTTCCTGGATATCAGAGATCCGACAGCGGGTGTACTCAACACCATACTGGGATGTGGAGCGGTAGAAGTAGGCATTATATTCTTTATTAAAGGCACGTTCGTCCATGATGAAGACCTGGCAATGGACATCATCCAGGCGTTCCTTGGCGAGGACTGCTTCTTTTGTGGCGTACATGCAGCAAATGGAGGAGCAGTAAGGATGTTTTTGGTCTCTGGAACCGATGCACTGCAGCCAGGCAATCCGTTTAGGCGCAGAATTGTCTGAAGGGCGGAGCAACATGCCTTCTGTCGGACCTGAGCGGCTGACAAAACGCTCGTATTGCATGCTGTGGACAACATTTAAATAACGGCCGTAGCCAAACTCGGCCAACTCAAGAGGGTCTGTGAGGGTATATCCCATGGCAAGGATGATGGCGCCAACCTTTAAGGTCTCTTCCCAGGGTTGATCATCAAGGTTAATGGCATTTGTGGGACATACATCAACGCAGCGATTGCAGCCTTCGCAGTAATCTCCCTTGTCAATATAATAAGTGTCTGGAAGGGAGCGGGGAGCGCTCTTGTGTACCGCGTTACGGGTGACCAGGCTTTCCTGAAATTCACTGGGTAAACGTTCAGGGCAGGCAATTGCGCATAGGCCACAATTGGTGCACAGGGCTGGATCAACATAACGTGGCTCTCGGTGCAGCGTGATGCGAAAATTCCCAGCTTGACCTTCTGCGGCCTTGAGCTCTGTCCGAGTCATCACCTCGATATTTGGATGACGATTGTGTTCATGGAATGCCGGAGAAATTGCAGGTCTTGTGCAGCCGTACCCGTGGTCTGACGTTCCGCGGCATAAAACGCAGTCGTGGGTGGGGAACATATATCCCAGTTGGGCAACCCTGCCTCCCAGTCCGGCGTCCCTTTCGATAAGGTAAACTTTGAGACCGGCTTCAGCGAGATCGAGTGCAGCTCGCATTCCGCCTATTCCGCCGCCAACCACTAAAGCTGATGCAGCAGATTGATTTTGCACACTGATCATGGTTACTCCTGGAACTGACGAATATCTATTATGCTGGTATCTTCGAGATTATCGATGACTTCAATGATTTTCTCCTGGCTTATGTTCTGGATCTTGTAAAAAGAGACCCAGAATCCTGGTTTTTCAGGCGGATAGTAGCCGATACTAACGGCAAGATTACCACCAGCTTCAGCAATGGCTGTTGTAAGCCGGGCTACCTCGCCAGCCCTTTCTGGCTGGAGGACTGTCACGCGTATACCCTCACTGCGTGCTCCTAATAAAGTGACCATCGTAAAGAAAAGATCCCGGTCTGTAATAATGCCAACCAGTTTTCCACTATCGATCACCGGCAAGCAACCAATCAGGTTGTCTGCCATCATGCGGGCCGCGATCTCTATGGGAGTATCAGGTGTCGCGGTGATCATGTCTTCAATCATGATCGATCTGACTTTGATTTTTGCCAGAACGTAACTAATCTCGAACCGGCTGAGATTAGAGGTATCTGAGGGAAGTGTGCTGGCCAGGGAGCTCTTTGTAATCAATCCGACCAGTTGATCGTTTTCATCCAGGATGGGCAAATGGCGGAAGCCTTTCTTGATCATTAGATCCTGAGCGTCTGTCACAGACATCTCCGGGTGACCGGTGATAGGATTGGGTGTCATACGATCTTTTACGAACATGGAAACCTCCCAATAAACTTGGCGGAGTCCCAAACTTTCGCAACATCATTTCTGGAATATTACCGATCGTTGAGGCTTGGGGATTTTGCCTGCCAAGATACCGTATAGTTATACCAGACTACAGGTATTCATCAGTCGAAAAAAAGGAATTCATGATGAATATCACCTGATTTCAGGAAGGCTTAAGACGCCTCTAGGCGAGTCCTGAAGTGAGGATGAACTTGTGTTTTCAGGTTGGTAGTTTGTATGACCGGTGACGGACCTATCAGCCAGGAAAATAATCAATAGTTATTGTCGGATACCAGCTTGAATGCTAATCTGAATCAAATCCCTGGACCCTCGCATAAAGATCGAATAAACGAGACAGATCTACCTGAAGGCGGCGTGATAGAGCATCGCCTCCCTGGCTGGTAACATCATCCTCGTTCTCAAAAACAACATACGGAACCGAAATGCCCTGGATTTCAATGGTATCAGGATGATTATGGCTGATCTCAGCCCAATCAGATTCTTTATAAAGCGATTCCATCTTCTGGTCTGAAAGCCCGTGCTCAAGTATGCTGTCCGGACGCTCAGGATTGAATCTGGCACGGTTTTTCCGCAGGGATTCTTCCCAGGAAACATTGATATACAGGATTCCCAGGCGGACCGCAATATCTTCGCTTAGGTGCTCGAATGCTCTCTTAAACCCTCCATGTGAGGAACCCCTGGCGAATTCAATGATCAATGTGTTGTGCTGAAAGAAATCTGGATCATCCCGCAGCAGTTTGTCATATTCCAGGTTGATCCGGTGGATTAATAGGTCCCATTGGTGGAGATGAAGGAAACAGCCATCCTGATCAGTGTGGATTTTTGGGTGTCCGAGCTTTTCCAGAATCTCATCTTCCTCGAACCAGGTCCAGAGCATGGGGAAATCATCCAGCTCCTGGAAATTACCAATATGATATTTCTCCATCCGCTGGTCCACAGGAGTCTTATTCAAGTGGGCGATAATCTCGCTTTTGCCGGCAGCAGGACGGGCGATCAATAACAAGATGTCGAATTTGTGCTGGTTGTTTGCAGCCATGGATGACTTTTCCTTGTTATACCTATTTTACTTCCTGACCGGCAGCCAGGAAAGGATATATTCCCGTGGTTGATCGGGATTTTCTAGTTTAGGATCATCTGCAATCCACTTGCCAGAGAGACCTTTTTCAGCCACAGCCAGGTCGAAGTGGGCTATGGCAATGCCCATATCGATCCGCTGCAGGTCCGCTATGTTTAATAATTGACCAAAAACCGGGGTCGGATAATTAGGGGTCCTTTGAAGGTAGAAATGCCAGGTATCCCCTGTTTGCAGAAACCTCCAGGGTTGTTTGTTCGATGCTGAGGGAGCCAGGCGTACCAGCTGGAGGGGTTCGAGAAATGCCTCTGCCTCCCCCTCTGAGAGGGGCGTATCCCAGTTTTCGCTGAAGAAGAGCACATCCCAGGGCAGTCTGCGGTCCGCTCCTGCGTAGACTCTTGATGTTCTGTCCAGCCAACCCTTATGATCGCTGGGATATCCGAGTGAGGTCACAGAGGGAATGGATTCAGCAGGATCGAGGTTCATTTGATAGCTAAAACGGCTTTTAGTATAAGTACCGCCCAGCCAGCAACTTCCAAGTCCTATCTCTACAGCTTTGAGGATCAGCAGCTCCATACAATAGCCAAAATCTACCAGTGCAGTGGGTTTATCGTGTATAGCGCCAATAATATACGCTGCGGGGTCTTTGATAAACCCATAGGTTCCCAGTTTGGGTAGTTTCCTGGGATCGTGCTCACTGGCGGGAACGATAAGGAAACGAGGTTGATTCCCAAACGGACCAGGAATCAGGCGCTGCATGAACGTTTCCAGGGTCTTGATGTCTTGATCAGAGACGGGTTGTTTCTGATAGGTCCGGCAGGAGTATCGCTGGCGGATCAGATCAGAGGCTTTGGTATTGAACATAACGGTAAAATACTCCCTTTGGTAATAGGTAGGATTATAGCAGGTGTTTTCATATCCACTATCTGCCATTTCCAAGAATGAGCATGAAAAAAAGCACCACGGTAGGGTGCTTTCTTCTCTTTGAGAGTGCTTAAAGTATTTCAGGGTACCCTGAAGTGAGTGATCCCTTCAATTATGATATCTAGTTGTCCCGTTGTAATGGGGCAGATCTCTCCTGCCTCTTTCTAAAGATGAGCATGATGACACCTAGGATCCCCGCCAAAATAAAGATAGCCAGGTAATCAATGATCGGGATCCACGTGATCTGGTGGATCATCGTGATGTCACGCCTGCTGTAGACGGCCAGTGCCAGGGCCAGGTAAATGCCAAGGATGCTCCAGCGAGACCACTTGGGGATCTTCAGTCCATGCATCTGGGTGATCACAAAAACTCCGCCGAATCCGAAAGCGAACATGGGCCACATATTATTGCCCTGCATCACTGCAACCAGGGTGCCATGCACCAGTACAGCCACCTCCTGGAAGATCATCCACCAGCGGTTGATATGGATGCGAGTGAAAAACAGGGAGCCCTGGAGCAGGAGCAGGAACATATATAAGAATCCCACCAGGTGTCCACTGGTCGCGATGGTGGGGTGATACCAGAAGGTATAAATGGTCGCCCAGGCGAAGAAATATCCATGATACTTACGGGCGAACCGGACGATCTCTTTGGAGATGGGCAGGGATTTTCCGAAAAACATCCCCCTGGACTGATTTTCCATCAACAGCACCCAAATTAGCAGGATGGCCACCGATGCCTGGGAACTCCAGATGGATACATCTTGAGCCAAACCATCATACCAGAGGTGGGTCTGCAGAATTCTAAGCAGGATAAAAACCGCGTTCAGGCCCAGCGCCGCATAGTTAACCAGGTGCAGGTGTGTTGCATATTTCTTGACCCTGGTTTGAGCGTAATAGATCAAGCCCCAGAGCGAGAATTGATGTAAGAGGTAGAGACCCCAAGCAGTTGCCCTTGACCAGAATGTAGGGTTGGGCAGTTTCCAGTAATACCAACTTGCGCCCTGATCGGGAGCAAGTTGTATGGTATCCAGTCTTGGACCGAGCTGCCAGATCAGAAGGACAAACCCGAGGCTGAAAAGTATGCCAACCCATAATGCTCTCAGGTCCTGGCGGGTGGTTGTTTTATTTACGTCTTTTGGTGTCATGCGATCTATTTCCTTGAGAATAATGAAGTCGATGAATCTTTGTCAGCTCTTGATAAGATCTTGCAGGCAATCATCCAGTTGCGTATATGAGAACTGGTATCCCGCTTCCTGCAATCTGGTCGGATGCACCGGGCGTCCATCCAGGGCAAGTGTGGATGCTTCTCCAAAAGCTATCTTCAAGACTGATGCCGGCACTGGCAGCCAGGAAGGACGGTTGAGCGTCTTCCCTAACAGCTGAGAGAACCTGTGATTTGTTTCGGGATTGGGAGCGGAAAGATTATATACACCCTGGAGCCTCTGGTCTGCGATGAGGAATTTGATGCTGTCGACAATATCCTGGATATGGATCCAGGAAAGGTATTGAGATCCACTTCCGATCTTTCCACCTACAAAAAAGCGAAATGGCAGGGCCAGTAAAGAAAGCAATCCCCCGGAAGGGCTGAGAACAAGACCGATGCGGAGCACCAGCCGGCGCAGGCCCAGTTGTTCGAGGCCAGCCGAGGAGGTTTCCCACTCACGGCAGACATCTGCCAGGAAATCGCTCCCTGCCCCAGAGGTCTCGTCCGCAGGGTCGAAACCTTGATTACCGTAATAACCGATCGCGGATGCCTGGAGGAAGACTTCTGGTTTTTGATCCAATGAACTGATCGCATCCGATAACTTCTTTCCAGCAGTCTGGCGGCTGGATATGATCGCCTGTTTGCGAGTGGCGGTCCAGCGCATTTTGAGCGGATTATCGCCTGCCAGGCTGGCACCAGCCAGATTGATCACCGCATCTGATCCGGCCAGTTCTTTGCTGAGGGAGGATTCATCCCAGGAAACTGGGAAGTATTTGTGTTGTATGCGGTTGGGAGTCCTGCTGATGATACCCACTTCGTGACCATCCGACAGCAAAGACTCTGCCAGTGCGGACCCTATCAGACCCGTTCCTCCAGCAATAATTAACTTCATAGTTACCCTTTATTGTCCGAGTTTTCAATAAACTCGTTCAGCCAATCCAGCAAAGGTTGGACCCCACCAGACATGCCGCCCCCAAGGATATTAATAATTCTTTGAATGTATTGTTTGATATATCCTGGGTCATGCCCCTGGGATTCGATCAATCCACCAATCCACTCAATATTGGAGTGAAGATACTGGATATCACCCAGGGTAAGAGCAGCCAGTATATCTTGAAAAAAGAAGCCATTGGCTTCTCGAACTGTATCCTGAGGAGAATTCGCAGAACCATCTGCGGTGATTTCCAGGAAGGCACGATTCTCAAGCTGGGGCAGCTTATCCCTGAATTCATTCATGAGATCGCGGTGCGGATTGGGTGATAGCGGCTTTTTAGTAAATTCGTCAGGATTACTCAATAAGGTTTCGATCTTGGATATTGCCTGGCCAAGATCTGGCCCCAGGTATGTGCCGGGTAACTTTTCTGCCAGCCCAGGAATCTCGGTGAAGGCATTGCCCCCAAATGCCAGGGGAATACTGTGGTCTTGCAAAACCTGGCTGGTCTCCAGCAAAGCCGCACTGGTTCTGAGCCTGGCAGCTGACATGACCACTAGGGCTGGCCGGATTTTTTCAAGGACATCTACCAGCTGGTCATCGGGGACATTAGCTCCCAAATAGGTCACTTCCCATCCCCGGTAACGCAGCAGGGTGTTGATCATCAGGAGAGGGATGGTGTGATATTCTCCCGGAGGGCAGCTGAGGAGCACTTTTTGCTGGTGGAAGACTGGCGGAGCGGCGGAAGTCAGTGCGCCCAGTTTTTTAACTACCAGCTCGGCAGCGAAATGCTCCTGCTGGACTGTGATCTCCCCCCGATACCAGCGCTTTCCAATATCTGATAAGCCCTGAAGGATCAGATCCGTGCAGACAAGCTCCCAGGGAAATTGAGAAAAAGCGGTATCCAGGATCTGATCGGCTTCCACTTCATTGAAGCTCAGGGCATTGTCAATCCACAATCTGGTCAATGCGCTAAGTGGCTGGCGGACATTATCGTCAATCGAAAAGGCTGGATTAACAGAGCTTGATTGGGGCTGGCCCTCGAGTGGATCAGCGCCGGCAGCAAGCAGCTCCCGCCAGTAATCCACTGCCTGGCTGATGCGCAGGCCCTCGTCCTGGCGCGCCAGAAGCCACTTGATGGTCTCGATATCATAAGCAGAAAAGAGCCGATGGCCTCCTTCTGTCCGCGAGGGAACCGGAAGCTGGTAGCGCCTTTCCCAGGCTCTCAGGGTATCAGCCTTGATCCCGGTTTCCTGGAGAACCTTGCTGAGGTTGAATAATGGTTTTTTGGACAGATTTTGATTTTCCACTGGGTATTATCCTTGGGTTATTACCGATATATTACTCTTAACTGTACAAGATGTCAATAATAAGATGAATATACATTGACAAAACATGTGCGTTTATGTATACTGGTTTTCGAGAATATGAACCAGCGACTTGGAAAGCAGGTTGTTGGGAGGAACTTGAAAGAAGATTAACAACGTTCGATGAGGAGAAGAAATGAAAAGAATCACTTTCGTCCAGATAATCACCGTTCTCGTTACTGTTGGGGTGATTGGTATTAATGCCCTGGCCAACATACTTCCGCTAAATGGACTGAATACAGGGGAGATCTCGGACCGTTTTGAGATCTTCTTTGTCCCGGCAGGGTATGTGTTTTCTATCTGGGGATTGATATACCTGGGCTTAATTGCCTATTCCATTTATCAAGCTCTCCCATCCCAGGCTGAGAATCCTATCTTCAATAAAATCGCCCCCTTTTACTGGGTTGGGAGCCTGGGCAATATTATCTGGCTTTTCCTGTGGCATTATGAAGTGTTTAGCTGGACCATTTTATTCATGGGGTTGATCCTGGTCAGTTTGCTGCTGATCAATCGCAACTTAGTCCATTCTGAGGGTTTAATTAAGTGGTTGGTGCAATTACCGTTCAGTATCTATTTAGGCTGGATAAGTGTGGCAACAATTGCCAATGCTTCGCAATGGTTATATTATTTGGATTGGAATGGCTGGCAAATCGCTCCGGAACTTTGGGCTGTGATCATGGTTGGTGTGGCAAGTTTGCTGGGTGTCTTGATGAGCTGGAGGGAGAATGACACAGCCTACGGGCTGGTTCTGATCTGGGCTTTTGCTGGTATAGCAGTTAGCCAGGCAGAAACAGCTAGCATCGTCAGCGCATCTTGGATCGGTGCGGGAGTTGTTGGGCTAGCAATTATTTTCAGCTTAATCAAAACCAAGAAGTTATATTAACAAGTGAGGGTAGGTAAATGGCGATAAAAATTGTGACAGATTCCACCTGCGATTTGCCGGCTTCAGTCATTGAGGATCTGGATATCAGTGTTGTTCCGCTGTATATCAATATTGGAGACCAGGGATTCCTGGATGGTATAGAAATCACTCGAACGGAGTTTTATTCGAATCTACCTTCATATCCTATTCATCCAACGACAGGCACGCCAGGACCTGATTCTTTTACAAAAGCATTTGATAGGCTTGCCGCCCGGGGCGCCAGCGAGATCATAGCTATTCATATCTCTGAGAATCTCAGCGCAACCATCAATGTGGCCCGCGCTGCCGCGTTGGAATATAAGAAGATCCCTGTCACTGTGCTGGATTCAGGTCAATTGAGTATCGGGACCGGTTTTCAAGTGGAGCTTGCTGCAAAATTGGCCCTGCAAGGGAAATCAAAGGAAGAGATTATCCAGGCGGTGAATGACCTCAGGGAGAGGACTTTTGTAACAGCAGGATTGAACACTCTGGAATTCTTGAGACGCAGCGGCAGGATGAACCGGTTTATGACCGGGATAGGCAGCTTGCTCCATATAAAGCCCATCCTGACCATGCTCAACGGTCAGCCCGGGTCGGATCGGGTTCGGACCAGCATCCGGGCTGAAAAGCGCTTGATCAGTTTACTGGAAGAGCGTATTCCCATTGAAAGATTCGCACTGCTGCATACCAATGCTCATGAGAAGGCGGAGCAATTCAAAAATAAGATCAAAACTCTTTTACCTGCTGGAGAGATCTTTTCGATGGACATCACACCTGTGATCGGCGCTCATCTCGGTCCGGGCGCTGTTGGATATGCGATCGTATCCAAGATATTCGCAGAACGCAAGATATAGATCTAGACTGAGAGGAAATAATGGAAAATTCAACTGTGCGACAATATTTAGGGGTTTTGATAACTATCTTGCTCGGTCTTGGTGTAGCCCTAGCAGGGAGTCAGGGGGGATATGAGGTCGGATCGCTTCCTGTATATGCGCTGGGTGTTCTGCTGGCCTTTCTGATCCAGTGGATCGTATTTATCCCTTCCTTCATCAATAAGACGGAAAAATTCTTTGATCTGACAGGCAGCATTACCTATATCACGGTGATGATCGTTTCCGTTCTGCTCACACCCGAGAGGGATCTCAGGACCTGGACACTGCTGGTCATGGTTTCCATTTGGGCCATGCGTCTGGGATCCTTCTTGTTTTTGAGGATCAAAAAAGCGGGAGAGGACAGGCGCTTCCGCGAGATCAAAACGTCCTTTCCACGTTTTCTTCAAACCTGGACGCTGCAAGGCTTGTGGGTGACTTTTTCCCTGGCGGCAGCCCTGATCGTGGTGACATCTCAGAAAAGAGTCCCGCTGGACATCTATTACGTGATTGGATTGATCATTTGGCTGATTGGTTTCGGAATAGAGGCGATTGCAGATCAGCAGAAGACAAACTTCCGGGAGAATCCAGCCAATGAAGGCAAATTCATTCAAGAGGGATTGTGGTCCTGGTCACGACATCCCAATTACTTCGGTGAAATCGTGCTCTGGGCAGGAGTGGCAATCATTGCTTTGCCAGTATTAACCGGCTGGGGTTGGGTTGCGCTGATCTCACCAGTGTTCATCACGATCTTGTTGACCCGCATCAGTGGAGTTCCCATGCTGGAAAAAAGTGCGGATGAAAAATGGGGTGGTCAGCAGGATTATGAAACCTATAAGAAGAATACTTCAGTTCTAATTCCGCTTCCGCCCAATAAGGAGAAATTATGATCCTGCAGATCCTGAAGATCATCGCCGCATTGGCGACAATTCTCACCGGCGTGGTCTCCGTTTTCTGGCCCATGAAGGTCCCTGGTTTTACGGGACTGGAGCCTCAGGGCGGTCGGGGGATCACTGAAATCCGGACCATCCTGGGCGCCCTCTTCGTGGGGCTGGGATTGGGTGTTCTCTATTTCAACAGCCAGGAACCCTACGTCGTTCTGGGCATTACTTACCTGGCGATGGCGCTGGTCCGGGGTATCTCGATCTTTGTTGATCGTTCCCCGGAATCCTCCAATATCATCAGCTTTTTCGTAGAGCTGGTTTTGGGGATCATTCTCATTATTTGATAAGGTGGACATATGAATACTGCAAAATGGATCGCAGGTCTGGGGTTATTGGCTATGACAGCCGTCCTGATCTATGGGTTTGTCATTGGAGATTTTAGCGCAGATGGGGGAGAGATCCTCCAGAATCCATGGGGGATTGTTTCCCTGGTGGATCTGTATACTGGTTTTATCCTCTTTTCTGCCTGGATCGTCTATCGGGAGAAATCCATCCTGGTGGCAGCATTCTGGGTGGTTTTAATGATGGTCCTGGGATTTTTCACCGCCAGCCTTTATGTCCTGATGACGCTCTATCGCAGCCAGGGGGATTGGAAAAATTTCTGGATGGGGAAACATGCCAACGGGTAAAGTCCAGGAACTGTGGGAGGAACTGAAAAGCGTCTTTTCAGGAAGAGGTGTCAAGCTGCTGGATGCTATACTGCCTGTGGTGATCTTCCTGGCGGCAAATCCCCGTTTGGGGATCCCGATAGCCCTGGGTTTGTCTATCGGCACGGCAGCGCTGTTTACGGTCTTCCGTCTGATAAAAAAAGACAACCTGGGTTATGCACTGGGGGGATTGGGAGCTGTCCTGCTTGCTGCAGCCTTTGCCTTGATCAGCAATTCCGCAGTTGGCTTCTTTTTGCCCGGTTTGATCACCAGCGGCTTGACAGTCATTCTGCTATTGGCAAGTGCTGTAGTTAGGCGCCCTCTCGCAGCTGTCACAAGCCATCTCACTCGAAGCTGGCCATTGGCCTGGTATTGGCACCCCCGGGTGAGGCCTGCCTATAGCGAGGTGACTATCTTCTGGGCAGCAGGCTTTGGGGCCCGCCTGGGTTTGGAATACTGGCTTTTCCAGCAGGGTGCTGCGGGATCCCTGGGTTTGATCCGCACCGTACTGGGATGGCCGTATACCATTTTATTGTTGATCATCAGTTATCTCTATGGTTTGTGGCGCTTGAGCAAGTTAGCAGGGCCAAGCGTGGAGGAGTTCCAGTCTGGTAAAAATGCACCTTGGGAAGGACAAAAGCGGGGATTCTGAGACCCAATTTTGAAAATCAATCATTATTCAAGGTTGGCAATCAGCCAAACAATCATCTACTTCGATCTCATTTCTTGGCGTACAATTATCTAATGGCAGGAGGTTGGTATGGCAGATATCAGGTCCTACGCGGATTATTTGGCAAGGGTGAGGATTCCAGTCCGGCTTTCCTGTAGGACAGAATCGGGGTGGCCCTTTGTATTATCTCTCTGGTTCATTTACCGGGACGGATTCATTTATTGTGCTACGCAGGATGATGCCCGGATCGTTAAATACCTGGAAAATGAACCCCGTTGTGGTTTTGAGATCGCTGGAGACCTACCTCCTTATTGTGGAATCCGGGGTCAGGCCAGGGCTCGTGTAGACCGGGAGCAGGGTGCTGAGATCCTTGAGGAGCTCCTGGTCCGTTACCTCAATGGAGTCGAGAGTCCACTGGCAAAAAAGTTACTGGCCCAGGCGGACAGGGAGGTTGCCCTGGTGCTTGATCCAGTAAATTGTTTCAGTTGGGATTTTTCAAAACGGATGGAGAGTGTGCTCCCTGATATGCTGGGATTGACCAATAAAGTATGCCCCTGAATTGATTGGAAGGTATATTTGTGAGGTGTTCGAATTCATACGATAGGGTAGAAAATGCCAAAGGTACAAATCGATTCACCAGCTCCCGAGATCAGTCTGGATGATTTTATGGGGAGAAAGATAAGTTTGAGGGAGTATCGCGGCAAGGCTGTCATCCTTGTCTTCAACAGGGGTTTCCTTTGACCGTTTTGCCAGCGACATATGGCGCAGTTGCGCGATGACTATCCTGAATTCACATCCCGAAATGCCGAGATCCTGGTGGTTGGTCCGGAGAATAAAGCAGCTTTTAGAAAATACTTTGAAGAGAACGATCTGCCGTTTGTGGGCCTGCCGGATCCGTCTCACAGTGTGCTGAAGTTGTATGGGCAAGAAGTAAGATTATTCAAGTTTGGACGCATGCCCGCGATGCTGATCGTTGATCCTCTCGGACAGGTAAGATTTGTTCATTACGGACACGAGATGTCGGATATTCCGGCTAATGCTGAAGTGCTGGAGACCCTGGATGCCATCAATCTGGAGTTTGGTGCCTGATGTCATCTATCTGGTGGATTCGCAGGGATCTCCGGCTTCATGATAATAAGGCCCTCCTGGAAGCATTAAAGAACCCTCCGATCCTGCCTGTTTTCATTCTAGACCCGCGCTTGCTCTTATCTGCCCCGGATCGGCGGCAGGACTTCCTTTTCCAAAATCTCCACCAGCTCAGGGCGGATCTGCAGGCTCGGGGATCCTACCTGATTATCAGGCATGGAAAACCCGTTGATGTCCTCCAGGAGTTAATGGAAGAAAGTGGGGCCCAGCAAATATACGCCGAGGAGGATTATACGCCGTATGCTCGATTGAGGAGTGTGTTGGTAGGAGGTTGCCTGCCACTGAAACTGGTCCAGGGACAGCTGGGCATACATCCCCTGGGTGCCTTAAAAGCGAACGGCAAACCTTACCAGGTTTACACCCCGTTTAAGAAGAACTGGTTAGCCCTGCGAACCAGGGTTGATCTCATCCCAGCGCCTGATAATATCCCATCCATACCCGGCATCCTGTCTGCTGATCTGCCTTCAGGTAAAAATGACCCTCACTTTCCTCCGGGAGAGTATGCTGCCCGGGAGAGGTTAGCTGTTTTTTTGAGTGGTCCAGTTGAGGCTTACCAAAGAGCCAGGGATCGGATGGATCAAGATGGTACCAGCCAACTTTCCCCCTATTTCCATTTAGGTGTTCTGGGTTTAAGGACAGCCTATCATTACGCCCTGGAAGCATATGCAGATGGTTCGGCCGAACCAGGGATTCGGACCTGGTTGGAAGAGTTGATCTGGCGGGAATTTTATATCCATATCCTGTTTCATTTTCCAGAATCCCGAATACAGAATTTTAGATCCCAATATGATTCTCTTATCTGGAGGAACGACTCCGGTGAATTTGAAGCCTGGAAAGCCGGACGGACAGGATATCCCATTGTGGATGCAGGGATGAGACAGCTCAGGGCGACAGGCTGGATGCACAACCGGGCCCGGATGATCACAGCATCTTTCCTGGTGAAGCACCTCTTGATAGACTGGCGTTGGGGAGAACGGTGGTTCAGGGAATCCTTATTGGATGGAGACCTGGCAGCCAATATTGGGGGTTGGCAGTGGGTGGCTGGAACCGGGACTGATGCGGCTCCCTATTTCAGGATCTTCAACCCAATTTTGCAGGGCAAAAAATATGATCCAGAGGGGGTTTATGTTCGCCGTTGGGTGCCTGAATTGGCTGATCTGGATCGTTCTGCAGTGCATGCGCCCTGGGAAAAAGACTTGAAGGTGGAAGGGTATCCAAAACCACTTGTCGATCATAAAGAGGCTAGAGAGCGAGCCCTGATCACTTACCAGGCCTGCAGGGGCTGATCAAATTGCGCATAGCCATTACATTCTCTGGCTTGTCAAAAGAGCCCTTTGGATCAAGGAGCACCGGGCGGAGATCGGAGAGGGTCTGAACTTATTCGAGGATCCAGGTATCAAGGTTGAGCTGCAGGAGTTATTTATTACGCTATAATAACTATGAAATTTCCCCTAGGAATAATTATAAATCTGGTGATATTGTGAGTAATTTCCAGTCTTCCGCACTATCTGCGAATCTACAGGAAACTCAAGGCCCGATTGAAATCCCCTCTGAACAGCTTAATTTGTTGAATATAACGAAAAACTTGTATGGCGTGAACAAACGCGTCAACGAGTTCTTGACCGAGCTAAATCATCCTTATGCCAATTGGGATTTGGTGATAGAGGGACTGCGGTTAACCTCCCTCAGTTATCTGCATTATTTTTTGGATCATGAAGAAAATCTCAGTGCTATATCGATTTTGGTAGATATTTTTAAGAGGGCATATGTGGGGGATATGCCAAGAAAAAATGAGTTAGAACTGCTGCGGACCACACTGGAATTCCTTGGCAAGCTTTTAGAGACCGAGCATCCCGATTCGTTTGATATTTATGTCGGGGATATGTTGGAATACTTAAAGGCAGTCTTTCAGAAAGCCCCTGGCCTTTGCCAGGGAAGATCAACCCTGTTTAATCGATATTGCCAGACATTCTTCCCTATTGAGAGATTCAACCATGCATACTTCAACCTCTTTAAGCAATCGCTCCTAGTGACCTATCAGTGTTGGCTCGACCACTGTGATCTATCTCAATGGTATTGCGATAACAGGAATCTGTTCTCAGCCGAATCTAATTATCAAGAGATATTGGAATCACTGGCTCCCGGTGTCTGGCAGGGGCTAACGGAAAAGGCTGAGGCGGCAGAGACAGCTGAGGACTTAATTGCCCTGCCAGACTATAAAACCCTCGTAGATCAAGCATTATGTACGATCCAGAAAATCGAAGAGGCCGCTGATCGGGCCCAGTTCCTGCTGTACATGGTAGACAGTGAGACTTTTAGCAATTACGAACACTGGCTTATGTCGGATCTGGTTGCCTGTCTGCGGGCGTTGGAGTCCAGTGATGAAATGGTTCTCATCAATTTCATCCCCCGATTCTTCGCGCTTCTTAAACGGCACCAATTCAAGCAAAAATCGATTGCCCTAAATTGTGCTTATACGCTAGGTGAAACATTAGCTAACCGCGAGGAAAGCCAACTGCTGGATGTCTTCATCACTCATTTGATCGAATATCCTTTCGAAGCGCCGGAAATTTATGGTGTAACAGATCAATGGGAAGTATTGATCAATCCTAATCATTTACCTCATGTGCGCTTGTTAATGCATTTGGTCAATATCGATCCTTCCCGATTTCGAAGATTATTATCAGCCCTCGTGCTCCAGGTTGCGATCCAGGGCTTGTTCATCAAGGACACGGATCTCTTTCAGAAGGAAGTTTCCAAGTTGTTGAATGCCAAAATCGGTCCGGTCTACCAAAAGGTCAAACAGCTCTCCCGCATGCTTCCGATCTATTTTACAGAAATCGGATCTGAGGGAGAGCTCAGGGATGTCTCAACTGAGATAGACCAACTCCAGGCCCGCAAGGATCCTCTGATCCATTTTCTAAGGAAACTTAGCCACGTTGAGAGTAATAATACTCAAGTGGAGTTCACTCGAGAGATTATCGGTTATTGGACAACGGGGGATAAAGGGCCCTTAGAGCCCTGGCTCCCACCGGAAATTTTCACTGCCCTGGAGTCGGAAGGAGAATTATTTGATGACGTGCATTCTATCTTCAAATCACTGGATCATACCCTAAACTATCCATCCTATCTAGAGTTGGATTACGAAATAATCGAAAAGCAAATTGAGGCCCAAAACAATATTCCTGAAACTGAGAAGAGAAGAGCAAATTTACTGGTCAGGCTGTACAAGCTGCTGGAGCAAAAATACTCATTTGTAACAGAGGACATCGCCAGCTGGATAAGCCGGTCTGTACTGGTTAAAGACCAGCTTGCTGAAAGTTTCTTGAGCTCTCTGGATGAAGGGAATCCATTAGCCATCCTACACGCCACTCTGGATGTTCTGGAAGGTTTAAAAGAGATCATTCTCGACCCGGCGCCAAGTTCTAGCGATGAGAGGATTTATTATAAAAGGCATATCGCTGCCGGTATTCCCTCGATGTACGGTGCCTATCGAGAAAGAAAATTCGAAGCTCTGGGCATGACTTTCCGTTTGGAAAAATTGGCTCGAAGCCTATTTGCTGATCTTGTGTCAACGGTCAATCTCACTTATGTGACCAAAAATACCCTGATGGATATCCACCTGATCTTGGGACTGCTTGTGCGGGCTCTGGAAATTGATGGCATGACATCGGCATCCTTGAAGAATAATATCAACCTGCTGGCTATGGGATTACAGGCCCAGGGTTTTTCTGTAGACCAATTCGTCAATGTTTTCCAGTATATTGCCGGAGATGTCAATGAGATCACTAACCGATATGTATTGAATGTGCATACGGGAAACCTGGAGGCGATCCTGGAGCACCTTCCCCAATCCGATCCGGATAATTCTCACCTGGACGACAGCAGTTTCAGTCTATCTGAGAGAGTCCTTCGGGGGTTGATAACTAGCTGTTTTGGGCTCCAGGACCTAGATGATCTGGTCGGAAAGGTACTTGTGGCAATGACTAATATGCGACAGTACCTTGACGATCAAATGCAAACGCTGTTGATGAGTTATGATCCTTACCGGTTACTGAGTACGATCCATGGGGAGGAGAATCCTTATGATGATCCCCTTCACCTAGGCAGCAAGGGATTCTTTTTAAAGCGACTGGGTTTGTTTGGGCTCCCAGTGCCTGAAGGCTTTATCGTTACCACAGAGCTTTTTCGCTGCCAACGGGCAATGAATTATGATCCATTCCAGGAGGATACAAGGTGCCGGATCCAGGAATATTTAGCTGCCCTGGAGACAATCAGCGGAAAAAGATTTGGAAAAGTGAATACTCCACTGCTGCTATCTGTACGCAGCAGCTCGGTCATGTCCATGCCGGGCATGATGAGCACATTCTTAAATGTCGGACTGAATGACGAGATTGCGGAGAGACTTGGTAAAAACGAGAAGTATAGCTGGGGTGCCTGGGACTGTTACCGGCGGCTGATCCAATCCTGGGCGATGTCACACGGTGTGGACCGTGATCTCTTCGATGAAGCTATTCAGAATGCAAAAATCCGCTATGGTGTTGAGAAAAAAATGGAATTCAATCCTGAGCATATGCGAGAAATTGCCTATAGCTATAAGGAGATTATGGCGGATCATGGCATAGAACTGATCCAGCAGCCCTTTGAGCAGTTGGTCCGTGCCATCCAGATTGTGCTGGAATCCTGGTTTGCTCAACGGGCAGAGGATTACCGCCAACACCTGGGGATCGCTGATCAGTGGGGAACATCTGTCATTGTCCAACGGATGGTGTTTGGAAATCTCAATGAGCAATCTGGGAGCGGTGTGATCATGACCCGCAATCCACTTGACAGCGAAGAAAGTTTCGATCTCTATGGGGATTATAATGTTTGCAGCCAGGGCGAGGACGTGGTCTCTGGTTTGGTGAATCCGTTACCCATCACATTATCCCAACAGCAGCAGGAGTGGTCGAATATCGGGGACTCTCCTCTCCAGGTTCGATTTCCAGAAATCTATACAAAATTGAAAAATGTTGCAGAGTTTTTAATCGAAGAACAGGGATACGCTCATCAAGAGATCGAGTTTACTTTCGAGTCTGGGCGGATCGATGATCTGTTCATATTACAAACCAGGAATATGGTTGTCTCTGAAAAGGAACGGGTCCGGGTATTTGTAACTTCCGATGCGTTGAAGGATTCTCTGCTGGGGAGAGGGATCGGCGCTGGGGGTGGAGCCTTGGCCGGCAAAGCGGCATTTACGAGAACTGATATTGATGAGCTTCGGTCACAAGAACCTAGTTGCAAGGTGATCCTGATCCGTCCTGATACAGTGCCCGAGGATTTTTCATTGATTGCCAAGGCGGATGGTTTACTTACTGCTCGGGGAGGATGCACGTCTCACGCTGCTGTAGCCGCTCAGCGATTGGGGAAGACCTGTGTAGTGAATTGCAGATCATTGCGGGTGGAAGAGGGGCGGCGGATGGCGGAATTGAACGGAGTATTTTTCCACTTTGGGGAAAGCTTGAGCATTGATGGGAGACAGGGAACCATCTACTTGGGAGAATTCCCTGTCCAATATGAAGATATCGTTCATTAGGCAAGATTCGTTGAATAACAGGTGATCTATGGCAGAACGAAGAGTATTGGGCATTAACGGGATGGGCCGGATCGGAAAACTCACCCTTTGGCATCATATTGGGCGAAAATACTTTGACAGGATAATTGTTAATTTGGGCCGGCCTGTGGCAGGGGGGATGACAGATCTGATCCAATCCGTTAGAAAGGATTCCACCTACGGCAGCCTGGAGCGATTCCTGTACGGCATCAAGGGGGAGCCACTGATCAGATTGATGGATGAAGAAGCAGGAGAGCTGCTCATTGATGGCTTGGCTGTAAAATTTACCCAGGAGGAACGGAACCCTGCTCGCCTGGATTGGGGTTCATATCAAGCACAGATCGTGATTGACACAACAGGTCAATTCCGGGATCCTTCACTGCTGGCTGATGATCCTGGAGGTTCCTTGCGGGGACATCTAGAAGGGGGTGCTCGTTTGGTGATAACCAGCGCGCCTTTTAAATACAGGGGGCCTTCATTGCCAGACGACGCTGCCATGTTCATTTATGGCATCAACCATAACGCCTTCAAATCAGGAACCCACCAGGTGATCTCTGCTGCCTCCTGCACAACTACTGCTCTGGCACATATGGTGAAACCTCTCCTGGAGGATGAGCTGACCCAGCGGATCATTACTGCCTCGATGTCTACTGTCCATGCTGCGACCAACACGCAGAGCACCCTGGATACGGTCCCAAAAAGCGGCTCCGGAGATTTACGGAAGAGCCGATCAGCATTGAACAATATCATTCTCACTTCTACCGGGGCTGCGCAAGCGCTGGAACAAGCCATACCGGAGATCAGGGAGGTGGGGTTCATGGCCGACTCGGTCCGGGTTCCCATCCAAACTGGCTCATTGATCATCTTGAACTGTACTTTCTCATCCAGGCTGGATTCACTGGGCCAGAGCCTGATCAATCGTGAACATCTCCTGGATATTTATCGAATGGCTTCTAAGAACAGCGGTCAGGACCTGCTGCGCCTTAGCATGGAGCAGAACGTGTCCTCAGATCTGGTCGGTGTGGATGCAGCAGTTGTAATCGAAGGTCAGGCAACCCACACGCGAACGGGATTGATCCATTTGGACATTGGTCATCTGGAAGGGTTGTCAAAGGTAGACTTGCCTGGGACAAAGGTAAGTATTCCCGTCACGCATGCCAAGATCTTCGGCTGGTATGATAATGAATTTGGAAGTTATGTAAACAGATTGGGCGACCTGACCTGCTATCTTCAAAGCCAGATGCTGTGAGTTCACTCAAATGACAACAGAAAGAACCATACGTTGGCTGCCTTACGCCCTGATCACTGCTGCCGCGCTGCTTGCAGTATTCATCTTCCTTTTTTCTACTGATCAGGGAATACCGATGGCGGATTCCTATATCCACTTCACTTACGCTCGCAACCTGGCTCAACATCAGGAGCTCAGCTATAACCTTGGCTTGAATGAAGGGATCGGCTCAACCAGCCTGTTATGGGTTCTGACCCTGGCTGGCTTCCAGGTGATCGGGATCCCACCCGAGTACTCAGCGATTATTCTGGGGGTTATTTTGTTGCTGTCCTCAGGGATTCTTGTCTACGAACTCACCAGAGGAGCTTTAAGAAATATTCCCAACCAGCGGGGTACCCTGATTGCTGTTTTCGCGGCTTTGATGACTGTTGTGCCCGGCAGCATGGTCTGGTTGGCCCTGAGCGGGATGGAAGCGATCCTGTTCCTGTGCCTTTCACTGGTAGCATTGAGGTTCTATGATCTAAAGCGCTGGTTCTGGCTTGGCCTTGCCCTGGGATTTTTGGCATTGACCAGGGCCGAGGGCTTGATACTTGCTGGTTCCCTGGGTCTGGTGGAAGTGGTCCGCCAGCGAAAGATCCCCAGGGAACTGATCCTGACTGCTGTTATGGTGGCGGTCATGTTTTTGCCCTGGATCCTATATCTTCTGGGACGGGAGGGAATCCTTGCGACTGCCAGCTATCAGGGGAGAGTGGTGATGGCTGCCGAGGCCAATGCCCGTATTTCAAACCAACCAGTCCTGGACTGGCTGATCTCCATCAACCCTGTGGTTTATTTTGTAAGCTGGGCGGCCTTTTTGTTTCTATATGCCAGTGGAGCAGCCGGCCTGCCCGGGCCGATGTGGGAGGCGGGTGGTTCGCTGCTTGGCGCCCAACTCAGCTTTCCATACCTGGGATGGGCTGCTATATTCCTGGTCTGTCTTCCATTGGTAATCCTGGGAGGGACTAAACTTTGGAAAGAACGGCACGAGTTTCTTGGAAGGCAACCAGGTCAACGGGTTCTCGCAGCAGCTGCTGTATGGATTGTCACCCATAACCTGGCTTACGCGATATTCATCTCGCAGATCGGTGCTGGAGGGCGCTACGCGCCGATGAATCATATCCTGTTCTGGTTTTTGGTGATTGTCGGCGCGTCTTCGTTCAAGAGCAGGACAATCCGCCGAATTTCATTATCCCTGGGCGTGGCCCTGCTGCTGTTGAGCCCCTTTTATTGGCAGCGTGTATATGCGGCCAATATCGAATATAACCAGCGAGTTAAGATCGCTGCCGCGAAATATATAGCTGACCAGGTCCCTCTCCAGGAAGCTGTTGGCGCCACGGACCTGGGGCCGATCCGCTACTTCTCAAGCCAGCCTGTGATCGATTTGATCGGGCATGTCAATAAGGAAATCGGACCTTTCTGGGAAGCGGGCGGCAGCCACGCGGATTATCTTGAGCATAAAGAACTCTGTTATCTGATGCTCTATAACACATCGGGGGAAGCCGGAATCGATTTTGCGAAGGAGATGGGATATAGAACTGACGAGCGGTTTGAACTTGTATCCGAAGCCAGATTCGAAATAGATAATGACATCTGGCAGCTGGGCAGTGATCCTCTTCGTAACTATATGCCGGTCGTGGAGGTTTACAGAGTTGACTGGCATTCTCCAGATCTGTGCAATATGCCCCCAGAAAAGGAATAGGTTGATGAGAGGAACCGCTGACAAAACAGACAGACTCTATGATTCTCTAGTGACCCTGACCGGGAAATGGTGGCTTTACGGATTATTATTCCTGGCTGTTTTTATCCCGCCCTGGAGTTCTACAACGATCAGCAGTTTTGCGGAATTGAAGCAGCTTGTGGAGTATATCGCCGAGTTCCTGATTGCCAAGAAACTGGTCCTCGTTCCGTATATGCCCTTTTTTCATCTGGCGATGCTGCTTTGGTTTGGTGCGCTGTTTAATATGGAAGAACCGCTTTGGAAAGGCTTTTTCAGTGATCACAGGGCTGCATTTCCTGGTGATCCTGTATATGCAGACTGGGGCGATCACAGATAAATACGGCTTGGTTTTTTATCCGAATGCTTTTATCATGATCTTCAGCATCGCCCTGGCATGGATCTGGGAGGCCTCGATTAGAAAGACCGACTACACATTTAAACCACTTCAACTCCAGCATTATCTATTGGTCGCCGCTGCGATCTTCTCTTTCTGGAACCCGGACAGGGCGGGAGATTACCGGCTGATCCTCTTCCTGACATCCACCTCCCCGATCGCCTTCTGCATGATCACAACCATCTATCTGGCAATGTTGTGTATCCTGTATCCTCGGGTCAACCTGCCATTATTCAGGATTTCCAGCTTTATCAGTATTCTGATCGGGATCGTCACTCTCGGGATGGGATTTTTTATGGATCCTCCGGAGCGGGGCAGGTACTGGTCGCTGCTGCACACTCCCTTGGTAGCTGTGGCAGTGTATAGTTTTATACTCAGTTTACGGAAGATTGACCCTCAGTTGATGTCGGGCCAGAAGAAATTTTCGAAATCGGGTTGATTGTTGTCTCTGAAATTGTTGAGAACTTCAATAAAAAAAGGACAGCACCGGGTTTGAGCCCGGATGCTGTCCTGAGCTTGTTTGGGATCAGCCTTTAATTAGGTTGATATCCACATTATGGTTGTGCCTGAAGTGGTAGGAACCGGATTTGCCGAGAACTGCCGGCACAAAGTCTTCCTTAACATCCACCAGGGTAAAATCTTCCTGGATTATGATCTTTCCGATCCCGGAACCGGGAATATTCGCCAGGGAGGCGATCCCTCCCACTATTTCTCCCGGATTGATGCCGTGTGATTTCCCTTTGGGCAAACTCAAGCGCACCATGCCTCTTTCCTGGCCTGAGGAATTTCCTTGGGCATGGACCCGGCCTGAGGATTGACCTTTTCGATGGGGTTTTTTCTTGCCCCGGCTAGATTCCTTGTAGGATTGAGCAAATTCCACAACGCTGATCTTCTCCAGGGGTTGATTGGACATCCCTTTCCTGGCCATCTTGAGTGCCGCTGCGGCAACCTTGATGGGATCGTGCCCGGAAGCGACCATATATTCCACGAGTTCCTGCTCCCGGCTGCTGCGGTCCCTTTCCAGCCAGACCTCCATCATTTCCAACAGCTTGAGATCCCGGCGCTCGTAAAGGTCCTTGTCAGTTGGAAGTTGAGCCAGAGTGATCTTGGATTTGGAAAAAGCTTCAATCCGGCCGAGGTAACGTTTGTCCTTAGGAGTGAGTAAAGAGATCGCAATCCCAGTTTTCCCAGCCCGGCCGGTGCGGCCGATTCGATGTACATAAGCCTCAGGATCTGTGGGAATATCGAAATTGATCACATGGGATATATCATCGATATCCAGGCCTCGGGCTGCGACATCTGTGGCAACCAGTACTTTGACCTGGCCTTCCTTGAACCGGTCCAGGACCCGGATGCGAGCATCCTGGGAGAGATCACCGTTGAGCGCTTCTGCGGAAAATCCCCGCTGAATGAGGTCATTAGCCACTTTTCCGGAGCCGATCCTGGTTTTGGTAAAGACCAGGGTTGAGCCAATTTCTTCGGCTTCGAAAAGGCGGATGATGGCTGCCATTTTGTCCTTTTCCTTGACCAGATAATAACGCTGGTCAACAGTATCAACGGTAAGGGCTTTGCGCTGGACTATGATCGTTTCTGGTGTCCGCATATATTTATCTGCCAGGCGGCGAATGGAAGGAGGGAGAGTGGCAGAGAACAGGGTTGTCTGGCGGGTTGGGGGTGTTTCCTGAAGGATGTTTTCCACATCATCCACGAATCCCATGCTGAGCATCTCATCCGCTTCATCAAGGATGACTGTACTTACTTGGCTGAGGTCAAGCATGTTCTGGCGGATCAGGTCCTGCAGCCGCCCGGGAGTACCAACGATAACATCCACCCCTTCTTTTTAATCTGCGCCGGGAAGTTCCGTAATGCTGGCCTCCGTAGATGGGCAGTACACTGACGCTTATCTGGCGGCCGTAGGCTTTGATGGCATCGGCTACCTGGATGGCCAGTTCACGGGTAGGAGTCAGGACCAGAGTACTGATCGCAAAACGATTCTCTTTCTCAGGTAACTTGTTTAGGATGGGGAATGCAAAGGCTGCAGTTTTACCGGATCCGGTCTGGGATTGGGCCAGCACATCCTTGCCTTCCAGCATAAGGGGTATGACCCTGCCTTGTACTTCAGTAGGGGTTTTATATCCAAGATCAGCTGCGGTTTGGATCAATGCGGGGTCCAGGGTTAAATCCGAAAATTCAAAAGTCATCAAAATCTCCTTGTGCGTTTTGATAACTCTTGAAGCCTCACAACCCTTGTGAATTAGGCGTTTTCCTTGCGGAAAATGTCCCGGGTTCAACCAGCCGCTTTCCCAATACCCCCTGCGGCAAGAAAAAAGCTCGTCCCGATTTTGACGAGCCGCCATGTGGAATTTTCAAAACAATGTTTTTATTTAGTTGTAGCTGGACAAATCTAATCCAACCGCGCGAGTATACCACACCGGGGTGTGGATTGTCCATGGTGTATTGGATTGGATCCCGGGCGACAGGCAGGTGACCAGCTTACCTGGCGATTATCACCCGGTTGCGGCCGGTTTCTTTGGAGCGATATAAGGAATCGTCTGCTAATTGGAGCAGGGTTGATTCTTTTTCCACGCTTTGATTGGGGAAAGAAGCTCCTCCGATACTCAAAGTTACCCGAATGGTCTGCTGGCCTTCGATTACCGAGGATTCTTCTACGCTCCTTCTGATCCGTTCTCCGATCAGATCAAGATCGTCGCTGGCGGCGGCAGGGAGAATCGCCAGGAATTCCTCACCACCATAACGGACAAGAATATCTCCTTCGCGGAGAACCGTCTTAATCACCCCGGCAATTGATTTCAGAATCCGGTCGCCGACCTGGTGGCCGTAGGTGTCATTGACACTTTTGAAATGGTCGATATCCATCATCAGCGTGCCCAGCGGCAGCGAGCTGCGCACAGCTCGTTCGAACTCTTCGTGCAATCGGCCCAGTCCAAAGCGCCGATTATAGACCCCGGTCAGCGGATCCAATGCAGCCAGGCGTTGGAGGCGGTCGTGGGCCAGGGCATTATTCAAGGCAAGCCCAAAAGCCTGCCGGAACAGCTCCATGCGGGTTTGCTCTTCAGCCCGGTAAGGTTCCACTTTTCCCAGCACGACAGCGCCTAAAGGTACTTGTTTATAGGTAGCCGGCAGGACATAGATCTCTCGGGGCCGGAAGTCTGTCAGGATGCCCTCCATCAGCACTGTCTCAGGCAGGGGAACTTTGAGGGATTTTCCCTGGCGCAAAGCGATCTGGACATGATCGCTTTGGGCAACAGCCTCCGGGTTTTTGATTCCCCGGTTTGCTGTTACCAGCAACTCTCCTCCAGATTCTGTGAATACTACACCTCCCGAGGATCCAGTATGGTTCAGGAACATTTCCAAGGAATTTTCCCCCAGGGTTTCCAGTTCCAAAGTCCCGGCCAACATTTCAGAGAAGGATAATACGGCATCCTGGGTTCTCAGGGAATCCGCGAGGGTTTTTACCAGGCTGTTGAAGGACCTGGCGCTTTCTCCGAGTTCATCCTCCGAATCGACTGAAATAGAGCAGGTTTCATAATTGCATTCTAGTTTGTCTTCTTCGGCATTGATATCTCTCAGGATCCGTTCTACATTCTGCATGCCGGCAGCCAGGACCCGGATGCGAGTAGCAACCACCAGGCGGGCAAGCACCCAGTTTACAATGCCGGCTATAGCGCCTGCTCCCAAACAAGCCAGATAAAAACCAGGTTTGATGGCGATTGAACGGGGAACACCCAGTAAAATGACAAACCAGGGGAAGACAATCCCGATGGTCAGTCCAAACAGGATCATCCAGATTGCCAGATCAGTAAACACCTTTTTTGTTATTCTCATGATTGCCTCAGTAGTGGTGGACTTCCTAGGATTATAATTGGATATTTATTGAATGCAAAAAAAAATCCCAGAAATGTTGAACACGTTGATCCTGGCAGACCGGGAGGGATCAGGTTCCCGTATAACAAATCGAAAGCTAACGATTATTTTGGAATCACACAGAATCCAGCATCTGGGAACCAGCTCAGGCTGGATGAGTGAAGGGGCAGTGGGCTTTGGGCTGGGGATCATCATATGATCATCATATATTGAAGGGAAAAAGACCTCAGTGGTCCACTCGGAACAAGAAAATCCTGGAAATCCACAAACCGCTGGGGTTAATCTTTACTTTGGATAGCGTGGATGAAATCCAGCATGATCTCAACAACCTGTTCATGCTGCTCTGCCAGGCTCAGGGAAGCTACAACGTCTCCCTTCTGGGGACCATAATCGCCGAACTGGGCATGGTTGGCACCTTCAAGGGGGACAAACCGGGTATCCGCTGGCAGGAGGCCCCTTTGGTCATCGAAGTTATCTGTATTGGGATTGCCCTCTGTTGTGCCGTAGATCGAAAGTACCTCGAGGCTGCTGGCAGAAAGATCGGCGCTGTCTGGTGGATAGGAATCCCAGAAAACCAGCCCATCGATCCGGTCCACGTGATTGGCGGCATAGATGCCCGCCGAAGCCCCTCCCAGGGAATGTCCGGCCAGGATCCAGGTTGAGATTTCAGGATAGGCTTCGATCACAGGATTGGCGGCGTTGGTGTTCAAGATGCCCAGGTTGAGCGGCATGGGCGTGATGACCACCAGAACCCCTTGTGCGGCAATCTGGTGCAGGACAGGCGCATAGGCGGTAGGTTCGACCAAGCCGCCCGGATAGAAGATCAGTCCCAGATCGGTCGCTTCCCCAGGAGTAAAGGTGATCCATTTTTCCTGGGAAACAGTCACTTGCTGGTTTGTTTCCAGGGCAGTCAGGGCTGCCTCCCTGGCGGGATAGGTTCCAGTTGCCGACCACAGGACCAGCCCAACCACGCTGATCACCAGCAGGGCGGCAAGTCCAATCAGGGTATATTTAATGCCTTTTTTCATTTTCATATGAACTCCAGCAGGTTATCAGCTTCTTCAGGCAGGCTGCTCCCCGGTTGGATCCTCACATTCCAGGTCGGGGACGTTGAGGATCCGGGTCCAGGTCAGGATCGCCACCCCGACCATCAATATTGCCCCTACCACACCGGGCGCCGCGGGGCTGATCTGGGCGAGCAGGAAGGATCCGATCAGCGGTGAGATGACCCGGGTCAGGCTGTTCATGGATGCGGAAAGACCCAGGATGCCTCCCACTTCAGACTGATCCACGCTTTTGGTCAGGGCGCTATTGGAGGAGACTCGCAGCATGCCCGAGGCCAAAGCCAGGGGGAGCAGGGCGATCAGCAGCATAACCAGATTGGATGAAAAGGCCCAGCCCAGCAATCCCACAATAAGCAGCAGGGATCCGCTGAAGATCAGCTGCTTATCAGTGAAGCGGGCGCTCAGCCAGCGGATGCCGCCGCCCTGGACCAGGACCACCACGACGCCCACATAAGTGAGGACATAACTGGTTGACTGGGCGGAGAAGCCCAGTTTCTGCTGGGTGAAGAGTGAGAACATGGTTTCAAACATGGTCCAGGCCAGGCCGTAGACCAGGACCACATTCAGCAGCGGTCCAACGCAGGGTCTTCGCAAGGCATTGATCAGCGCTTTAAGCGAGACCTCTGGTTTGGCCTTATCCTTGGAAATGTTCCGTTTTTCGGGCGGCAGGGACTCCGGCAGCCAGATCAGCGCGCCTACCAGGTTCAAAGCTGCCAGGCCGGCAGCGGCAAAAGCCGGCAGGGCATAATTCCCGCCAGCGCTCAGGAATCCGCCCAGGGCTGGGCCGAAGATAAAGCCCACGCCAAAGGCGGCTCCGATCAAACCCAGGCCGGTGGACCGGTTCTCGCGGGTGGTGGAGTCGGTGATATAGGCCTGAGCCAGGGAGACATTGCCTCCCAGAAGACCATCCAGGATCCGGCTCAGGAACAACACTGCCAGGGAATTGGCGAAACCCAGCACCAGGAAGCTGAGCACGGTGCCGCTGATGCTGGCGATCAGGAGTGGTTTGCGGCCGTAGCGGTCGGACAGCCGTCCCAGGATGGGAGCGCCGATCATCTGGGTCAGGGCATTGGCGGACAGCAGCAGACCGACCATGATCGAGCTGGCGTTGAAGTCAGCCGCGTAGTAGGGCAGCAGGGGCAGGATGAGGCTGAAGCCCAGTACATCTACAAATACAAAAACAAGGATGAGGATTAAGGGACGGGTCATTTTTTTCCTGAAAATTGATTTGATAGGTAAGGTATGAAAGCTCCATTTTACCAGCTGGTGGAATTATTTAGCGGTGAAAAGTTGATCAGCCAAGGCAAGTGATAGTTTCTTGGCAGCAGCGACCAGATGATGCCACCTGGTTTGAACGGTGCCCAGGATGGGCTCGAACACTCTCCCAGCACAGGGAAGGGAGTTGATCAAGGATCGCTATTTGTCTTCACAACTATACTGTAATAAGGTATTATAACGACCTGCACTTATATCAAACTTAAGCCGAATTTCTCCTGGATACAAGCATTAAAATAGAATATTTTATCGAGTGAAGACAATATGGATATTGCGTGTAGTGAGATATTCCATAACGCTGTTGATAAAAGACCAAGGCACTCGTGGAGCTTGGATCCGGGTAAATCACCCTGGAGTATTGCATATAGGAGGGTAATTTGATGATCGAGTTTGAACATACCATTTTTATACTATTGTTATTGACCGGCATCCTCAACACAAAACCCCCCAGGCAACGCTTGGCATCGGCAATAATCCTGGTTGGTATTTTACTGGTATTCCTCCCGCCGTCACGAGCGATAACCGTTCCCTGGAATTTATTACTTGGCCTGGTGATTCCATTGCTGATGTGGCAAAATGTCCGCAGAATTGTCAATGCGGAATGGAGGGGGTGGAAAAGTGTAATCCTCTGGGTGATAGCCGGACTGCTCATTAGCCTTGCTCTCTGGCTTGGCGGCGCTTTGAACTGGCCGGGTTCATTGCTGTTTGGTGTGGTTGCTGCCAGCATGATCTGGAGGGCCAGCGAACCGGAAAAAGGCGCCAGTTATATGAGCCAGGTTGGACCTCTTACTTTGATATTTCTGCTAACCGAAGTAGAAATTGCCATCCAAACACCAAATCATTATATCGGCGGCATTTTCAGTGGTGCTTTTTTTGGAATGATCGCCGCATTTATTGGTCTATATTATCTTAAAAAGACTCCTCAAAAATATCATTCCTGGATAGGAATTGGGCAAGCTTATCTAGCTTATTGGGTTTCATATTTTGGTGGAGTATCTGCAGTCACGGCAGCTATGGTAAGCATAATGACTTTTGTTTGGCTTAACCAGTACTATGAACTTGGTTTCCATAAGACCCCTCCAATGGCGCCGCTTAATACCTGGCCGGGATTCGGTTTTATCCTGGGTCTTTTCTTGCTTCTGGGTTGGCAAGGGCACCAACCAGTGTCGGCCTTATTGATTCTGGAAGTGTTTATTGGGGCTTTGATCGGGATCATAATCGCATGGGTGGGAGGTAATTGGAAAATACCTGCTTTTCAGAAACAAAGCGTCTTCTGGTTGGCTGGATTGAGAGCGGCAATACTGTTATTCCCCGCTTTATTACTTTGGCCACGAGATACCATGCAAGATCCACTTCAGCTCGCAGTTGCCATCGGAATCGCAGTTTTGGTTCTGGGGAGTGCTTATCTGGTTCTGGTATTCTATTTCCCTAAAAAGAATGGTTCAGAGGGAACGAATTACTGATTTTCTATTGTTCTTAATAAATTTGGAGATGAAGTATGGCTAATTTACTGCAAATAGTCTTGGATGACATAAAATTCCTGCCGGATCTGATCCAGGCCTGGAGGGAGATTGGTGTGTCAGGCACAACGATTATGAAAAGTGTAGGCGGGTACCGCACGAGTACCTGGCTTAGCAAGGTTGGTTTGAGTGCGATCGATCATATTTTCGAAGCCAAAGAGGTTCAAAGACGAACCCTTTTCGCTGTAATTGAAGATGATGATTTGCTTGCCCAAGCTATTGCTGAGGCAGAACGAATCGTGGGTGGTTTTGATCGGCCTGATAGCGGAGTCCTGCTTGTCCTGCCCATATCTCAGACTAAAGGTCTCTACAAAGCCAAACCTAAACCAGCTCAAAAAATTTCACCCCCTGCAGTGAGGTCAGATTGGCAGAAGTTGCGGGATACTCCTGTAGTAAATATCGATGCCATTATGCGTTTAGAGCCAACCATCGTGGGCACCGAGGATTCCTTGAGCGAAGTTGCTCAATGTATGTTGGCCCATCCCAATGTGCACGTGGCCAGCGTGGTGGCAGAAGATGGCAGATTGGTAGGATTGTTAAGTTTAAGAAATCTTGCCGATGATATTTTTTTCCATATCATGCCTGAAGAATTTATTGCCGAAAGTACGGACATAGAGAAAATGATGGCATTCGCAGACAAGTCCCGGATCTTATGCGCTGGTGACGCTATGATGGATCCAGTTTGGGTAAAACCCATGGATACAGTCAAAGAAGCCTTTCAGCGAATGCATGACAATGGATTATCAGGCCTGCCGGTTGTTGATGACCAATATCGTGTGACCGGATATATCAACCTTTTGGAATTGGTAGCCCTCTGCATGGAGAACAAAGAGAAAACAAAATCTGCGGAGGATATCTCATGAATCCTGTTTGGATAGCTGGTGGTATTTTTCTATTAACCTATGCCCTGATCGTCAGTGAGCGCGTTCACCGCACGATCTCGGCCCTGCTAGGCGGCGTGGCAATGATCCTCTTTGGTATCTTGCCTCAAGCCCAGGCTTTTCATTCTGTGGACTGGAATGTAATTTTTCTCCTCGCCGCAATGATGATCATCGCTAACGTGCTCAAAGAAACCGGGTTATTCCAATGGATCGCTCTTCAGGCTGTTCGGCTGGGAAAAGGTGATCCTTTTCGGGTACTGGTGATCCTTTCTTTGGTAACCGCTCTTACTTCGGCACTGCTTGACAACGTGACCATAGTTGTCCTGGTTGCCCCGGTGACATTATTCGTGGCATCAAGTTTAAGGGTCAACCCTGTTCCCTTCCTGATTGCCGAGATCCTAGCCTCGAATATCGGGGGCATGGCTACACTGGTTGGAGATCCGCCAAATATATTGATCGGCAGTGCAGCTGGAATTGATTTTTTGACCTTCGTGTCCAATATGGGACCAATCTCTCTGATCATCTTATTGGCCTTTATTGGATACTCCCGAATCTTATTCAAAAATGACTTGAAAACCGCTAATGAGGTCAGTATGGATATCCAACAATTGGACACATCCACGCTGATCACTGATCCTGTATTGCTCCGGAAATCCTTAATTATCATGGCAGCTGTTATCGCCGGTTTTCTGGCACACGGCGCACTGCACCTGGAACCGGCAACGATAGCTTTAACGGGAGCCACGTTATTGATGTTATGGGGCAAACGCGACCCCCATCACTTGCTTCGTGATATTGAATGGACCACATTATTCTTTTTCTTGGGGTTGTTTATCACCGTGGAAGCGGTGGTCGAAATGGGGATCATAGAAAACATAGCCCAGGCAGCATTGAGATTGACCGGCGGCAGTTTGAAGCTAACTTCTATGCTGCTGTTGTGGTTTTCAGCATTTGCCTCTGGTATCGTTGATAATATCCCCTATACAGCAACAATCATCCCCCTGGTAAAGAGCCTGGGCCAGGTCATGACGGTAGAGCCGCTCTGGTGGTCGTTGGCACTGGGCGCTTGTCTGGGGGGTAATTTCACCCTGGTTGGTGCGGCAGCCAATGTCGTGGTGGCCAGTATGGCAGAAAAAAGCGGTCACCCGATCAGCTTTGGCCTCTTTCTGAGATATGGGGCCAGTACTACAGTTCTTTCCCTGATCCTGGCGAGCATCTATGTCTGGTTGGTTTATCTTTAACCGGCATCAGCCGTAGCAAAAGATCGGTTAATGACGAGGAGCAGGCTGGTTAGCTGGTATACCAGCTATACTCCAGGCAGTAGATTGACCTAGGGAGATGGGAGGATTCAGACTGATCGAGAGAAACAAGGCTGACCCGCACACGCGATGATATCAAAAGAAATAGGAAAGGTTTACCTGAGACGAAAATGGGTGGCATCCATCTGGGATACCACCCATTTTTTTTTTCACCCGGATCCCGAAGGGGGCTGAAAAAAAACTCCCCAGTGGATGAGGAGTTTTGAGGCGCACCCGGAGGGACTCGAACCCCGATTGTTCTTGCAGAAACCATTTCCCCTTAAAATTAAAATCAAATATGATGTATAAATAAGTAGCAGTTCTTAATCGATCGTAATTTTTGGTCACTTTTTCCTGTCAGTTTAATTGCATACTTTTACTGGTAACTTTCTTTGGGAGGAACTTTTCTTAGGGGAAATCAACGTATCCCATGCTGGTGAGATCATCTGCGTATACACTGGCCCGAAAGGCGCCAAACCGGGAACACCCCGCAGGATGTAGTTTGAAGGTTTGGCAATTGGGAAGTCATCGTGATTGATCGAAGAAAGACAGATAAGAGCTAAGGAGCGTCACACATGGTAGAGCCATATAAGGACCCGCTTGGATATAAAACAAAAAAGGTCACTTTGATCATGATCAGTGTGATAGGAACAGCAGCCGTGATCCTGGGGGGCTGGATCGGCTTCAATCTTTTTAAATACCGACAGGACTCCGGGCTGCTTGCGGACATGGCATTCCCGGCCCAGGTGGCGATCATCAATCCCCAGGGTGGCGCCAGAGCTGAAGTGGATGAAATCCTGACAGTGGACGTGATGGCGATCGGCCCTGATCCATACAACACGATAGAGCTGTGGCTGAACGGGGAACCAGTCGGGGTGCAGACGGCACCCGTGGGAGGAGCACAACCCTTCACGACCCAATTCTCCTGGCATCCCATCGATGTTGGCTATCACGGATTGATGGCGCTGGGCGTAGATGCGAATGGGAATAAAGTTTTGTCATCCCAGGTTGCGGTCTTGATCGTTCCCAATGAAGCTGGAGAAGAAAGCCCGTCAGCGGCGGAGGGTTATTCCGTAATGGTGCCAGGAATTGGGGCAGGGGCCTACACGCCCCCGGTCGTCCCGGGAGAAGGGGATTCCATCTATCCTGCCGGGAATTGGACTGGTTCACTGGGAGAATTAGCGACTCGCCTGACAGCGGACGCCAAACCGGCAGCTCCGGATCTGGCTGTACGACCCAGGGACTGCGCTGCCAGCCTGTTCATCCATGATCTATCTGATAATGAAGAAGGTTTTACAGTCTACCGGCAGCTGGTTAATACCCCCGGTTGGGAACAGGCTGCCAAGATCAGCTCGCAATCTCAGGGTGACTGGCTGGAATACAGCGATGAGGGAATCTCCGGAGCGGTGACCTATTATGTCTCCGCCTTCAATGGTCAGGGTGAATCCCAAAGCAATCCGGTGCTGGTGAATATCGATCCTGAAAACTGCGCCCAAAAGATAGAATCCCCTGAAGTCGAATCTGCGGCATTGGCAGTGGTGCTTGATGATGCCCAGGCAGATCAAGTATATTGTTACCTCTCCCGGGATGGCGAAAATTGGTCCCGATGGCCTACTGTTGGTTTCCTCCTCCCGGATGATACGGGGGCGCTTCCGGAAGTACCCATCATGGTTCAAAGGAAGCGTGGATCAGGAACTGAGTTCGCTCTTGCTGCTGAGGGATTGCTGCTGGAATGCTGGGGTTGGCAGGGAGGCGCCTTGAGCAAGCTGGGAGAAATCATCACAGGCGAACTGCAGCCGGATCTCACCGGGAAGCAGGTGTTGATCGGGATTGGGATAACAGCCAAACTGGTAATTAAGTCCGAAGCAGCCAGTGATGGTGGAGCGATTTTCCCAGTGGGTGATATTGGAATCCCGGACCTGCCACATGTAATATCCACCGGCTTGATCGCCCTGCCGCCCCTCAACCCTCTCGATCCAGATCTCCCCAAGGCAACCCTGGCGCTGACCTATGACAGGGAGGTCTGCGGACAATACATCCCCCCAGAGGCTCAAAATCTTCTTGGAAAGACGCTTTTCTGCTTCCCATATCCAGATTATGATCCTGATCAAGGGGCTAAATCCTTTCAGCCCTACCTGGTCTGGGGCTTTGATTTTGAACCGGTTTGCATTGGGGGGACGGGCGAGAATTGCAAGACATATTGGGAATTGCTGGCAATGGCAGAGGAGACAGGGGGAGAGGTTGGCTTTACCATCCTGGGGATGACCGGAGGGAAAAAGATGGTTTGGAATGTCACAGAGCCAAACCTGACCATGTTCGTTGTCCCCCCGCAAAGCTGTCTTGGGGAAACGGATTACAGTGTGCGTTTGTGGTATCGGCCAGGAAAGGAAGGCATTGCGGTTTCTGTCAGCCCGGGAGATCAGATCAGCCAGGTTGGCGAGTTCGAGTTCACACCCGCGGAGATCCATTATGGGCCTTACAGCAATTGGGTTAGCATTCCCTGTCTATCCCCCGACCTGCTGACCGCTTCAATGATCGAGGAGCCAGAAGAAGTTGCCTATCTGGATGTCAACTTTGTGAGTTTTGATTTGACCTCAGTGGATGATGGCGATTCAGGGGCTCAGCATGTAGAGCTGTATGGTTATTTCCGGGTGAAAGCCCCTTCGATGGGCCATTGGGAAACAGAGAATTGCTTCACTGAATGGGCCGGAAACTGTAATCATGAGCCATACTGGACAAATCAATACCGCTACCTGAATCTTGCCGATTGGGAAACAACCTATCACGTAACTGAAGTTTATGGAGGATTCAATCGTTATGAAAGTGGAACCTATCAGCTGGCAGAGGAGCTGGTCTGTCCCTCAGACAGCAAGTATAATTGCCGCCTGAACGGTCAGGATACCTATTTTAAATACGATAACAACAGGCTGCGTATCATGGTGAAGGATCAGGATGTCTTGAAATTCCAGGTCATGTTAATCGACTATGATGAAGCGTCTGACAATGATGTGCAGTGTGAGGCGTCATTTTCCAGCGCCCCGCTGGTTTTATACAATATTCTGCACTTTCCAGACCATGAATGGTCACCATTTCTAGTGGATGATTATACAGGCTGCAGGGTGGATGCTATCATTTCTGCGGCGGTGCCCTGATCCCTGGGCTGCTGATCGGGAAGGGGAATTGATCGATGGTTAAATCTGCACACCTGGAAGAGAACGAGATCAGTGGAGTTTAGATCTGCGTTTAGGGAGACTTCAGCAATCAACCACAATCGGGGAGTATCCAGGCGATACTCCCCGGTTTCTTTTGAGCGACCGGAGAATGCAGGGCACTAAAGGGTAAAACTCCCCTATTGAGCTACGGTTGCGAGAGTGGATAGGTGTATTTTTCGCCAATTTTTGGGCTATTTTCATTTAGGCGACAAATTACCAGATTTGATGTGGGTTTATCTCTCTTCTATTGATGCGCACTATCAAATCCTATAATGAAATCTCCAGAGAATGGGAAGAGTGCTGAAAAGAACCTGCCATCATCAATAGAAGCTTAACTTCTCAGATCATGAAGGATCTCACGTGGATTATCTTTGCACATTAACGCTTAACCGGTTCGTGTCTCCACCAAAGTCTTCGTGATTACGGACACATGCAAATCCCATAAGAGTCAGTTACCTGGAACCAAGTCCAACCATAGGCTTCACATATCTCCTTTGGCAGATCGTGTGCGCAAACCGGGTCACCGGATTCTGGATCTGGTAAGGGCGGTGCCTGTTGTTCGGCAAGGTCTTCCGGAATGCAGACCGCCTGGCCGCCGCCATCCCATACCCAGCAGTAACCCTGCCAGTCAGGATTGGGGATGTACCACCAGGTACTCAAGTCATTTCGGCCTTCAACGATAGCGGACTCACCCTGAAGCAGATAACCAAGTTCTTCATAGGCTGAGTCAGGTCCATAGCGGCAGGCCAGGTTCATACTGGCGGTGAAGGTCGGCTCACACTCTGTCGACTCTTCCTCTGGAAAAATGACAACAGGTTGTGGTGGCGAAGGCGGTGGTTCAGAGGGCGGTGGCGCTGAGTCCGTCCAGGGCAGGAGCGCGATGGGGCTGGAGCCGCCGAGCCGGAAGGCTACCCAATGGGTCGACTCACAGAAGGGCAGCAGAGCGCCCTCACCGGAACGGGCCAGACCGGTCAAACGCCACTGGAAGGGCTGCACATCGTAGTCATGACCATCAACCATCAAGGCCTCCTGCAAAACGCCCACCAGGTCCCAATCTTGATCATTGATCATCAAGCCTTCATGCAGCACGCCCTCAAGGTCCCAATCCTTGTCATCGACCATCAAGCCATCCTGCGAGGCGCCTTGTGTTTCGTAGTCCTGATCATCCACCATCAAACCATCTTGTGAGGCGCCCTGCGTATCATAATCCTGATCATTCACCATCAAGCCCTTACCTGTCAGCATGAAAATGGAGAGCGGGATCGCATTCCCGTTGGTGAGACGGCGGGTGGCCATCCCGGACGGTCCCACCAGGTCGACCAGCCAGAAGACCTGCATGCCCTGGCCATAGGGATCGATCGGCATGCCATGCTCGCCATCGTCCCCGTAAGGATCGATCGGCATATCATGTTCGCCATCGTCCCCGTAAGGATCGATCGGCATATAGATCGATTCAGATGGGTCCCAGGAAAGGAAGAAATGGCCATAGGGATCAATGGGCATGCCGTGCTCGCCATCGTCACCAGCTGCGCCGGAGGAATCGCCATGCTCGCCATCATCATCGAGAGGATCGGGCGGCATGAAGGCGTCCATCACGTGCATGCTGCTGGGCGCAAGGAAGGATTCGCAGGCTGGCAGCAGTGTTAGTGGTACTTCTGACTCTGGTGTCATCCAGGGAAGTCCGACTTCGATAAAGGGCAAAGCGACCATCGCTCCCCCGATAACAAGTACAGCCAGGAGCCCGGCTGCGCCTCCGGCAGCGGCCGCGCCGCCAGCGGGTCGACCCTGCCGCCTTCTGACGATGAATATCGAAAACCAGATGATAATGAAGATCGTGATCTCGACCAGGAAGAACCAGGAAGGATCGAGAATCATGCATAAGCCGACGGCTCTATTCGGCGCGAACTCCGAAGTGTTGCCAAAGACATCGGTCGTTGTCCCTGTGATGCGGTCGCAGGTTGCCAGGGAAGAGGGGAAGTTGAAGCTGAAGTCGCCGAGAGGTCCAGCGACGAGCGAACCCAGCAGCGATTGGCCCTCGCCGTGATTGGAAGGATCGAGATCAGCAAGATAGATCTCGACTGTACAGCCATGACAGGCCGTGCCCTCGGCGATGCTCGTGCTGGCAGACGTGAACTCGGGATAATTCAGGCGCTGGTTTGCGCCGGTATCCCCATCACCCGGATCGTTGAGGTTCACTCCCCAGGGCGCCAGATCCAGCCCTAAGGCGCTGTTGGCGAAGATTGTGTTTTGGGTAAAGGGGTTAGCGGACGTCGTATCATCCATCGCATACACGCCCACGCCGTTGTCATGAATATGATTGACCTCGATGAGGTTATGGGAGGCGGACCATCCAAGCAGGATGCCTTCGTTGCTGTTATAGGCAATCGTGTTGCCGCCGTCGGTGGCAATATGCCCGATGAAGTTGCCGCTGCCCTGGATGAAGATACCGCGTCCATTGCCCATGGGACCGGATCCAGTGATGTCCGTGCCGATCTTATTCCGTACGACCTCGACATGCGAAGCGGCATCGGCGATGATGATGCCGGCGTTGGAATTGCCGGAGATCAGGTTGCTCTGCCCGGCCCCCGTACCTCCAATCAGGACGTAGCTGGCGGCTTGGACGCTGATCCCGGTTTGATTGGGGATCGCGGCTGAGCCGGAAAAATCGGTTCCGATGAAGTTGCCCCACACTGTGCTGTTGCTGCCCATCTTGAGGCCGCTGATATTACCTGAGATCAGGTTGGTATCTCCAGGAACCGTCCCTCCGACCACGTTATGGGTTCCAAGGTAGGCGTGAACGCCTGTACCGTTGCCCAGGGCAATCGTGCCGGTGTGGTCGGTTCCGATCTTATTTCCCAACAGCGTGTTGCTCTGGGAGCCAAGATAGACGCCGTTACCGTTGCCGGAGATAAGGTTACCGGAGCCGCTTAACCCGATGTCATTATTGTCGGCGCCGGGTTCAATGTAAACGCCGATCGTATTGCGTAGGGCAAGGCTCGTGGATGTCCCGCCCGGGTTAGTACCAATGAAATTCTGGTCGATGATGTGCCCTCCCATGAAGGCGTGCACCCCGTAGGTGTTCCCCGAAATGATGTTGTTTTCGATGGTATGGGACTCCGATCCCAGCAGGATGCCGTTGCGGTTGCCCCAGGGTGTGCCATCGGGGAGCAAACCGATGTAGTTGTCTTCGATAGTGGATCCAGGCCCATTATGCAGGATGAGGCCGCCGGAGATCGGCGCACTGGCTTGGTCAAACCCGGCGATGCTCAGGCCGCGAACGACGTTATTGCCCACCTCAAACCAGAGCCCGTAGGGCTGTGCTGCGCAGCCCTGTCCCGGTGTAAGGGCAACCACTGGACTACCATTGAATTGGTGGTCCGGCTCTAAGGTCCCATCGATCAAGACGCTGTCGGTGATGGCGGGAAGCAGGCTGCAGATTTCAATCGTGTGTGGGCCAGGGCCCGGAATATCGAAGGCGATAATCTGCTGTCCAGGAACAGTGTTTGAGGCGATGATTGCTTCGCGCAAGGAGCAATGCGCGTCATCACACAGGCCGTCATCGAGGTCATCGGTGGTGTTTACCCACCAACCGGAACCACCCGCTTTGACATCATTGACAGGTAACAAAGCCAGGACCAGCAGGACAGGCAGCCAAAAAAGCTTATTGATCTTCATTGTTTATCTCCCTGGGTTGATGGGCGTCACTTAGCCTAACAATAAACGAAATTTGACCAAAATGCAATGAATCGATCTTGCATAGAGGTAACGTAGATTTAGAAGAGAATGTTACGGAATCCGAGGGAAGATTAAGGAAAAACTCCCCAATTGCATGAGGAGTATTTCTGGCGCACCCGGAGGGACTCGAACCCCCAACCTAC
>CAVQGY010000004.1:0-191076 GCA_963712165.1 uncultured Chloroflexia bacterium
CTCTTGCGGCAGGCCGATTTCCTCTCTCATATATTGGAAGATCCGGTTTCTGATCTCGTCCCAGAGGCCGTTGGAGGGAGGATAAAGGGTAGCATCCAGATCAAAAAAAAGGGTAGAAAATGACATAAAGGCATTATACCCTGATACCACTTCCCGCAGATCTCCCAGTTCATTCAGCATAGCATTACCCGCAAGATCAGGTGCTCCGTTATAATATCCTCATGCCGATACATATACTCTCGGAAGAAGTCGCTTCTCAAATTGCCGCTGGTGAAGTGGTCGAACGACCGTCATCTGTTGTCAAGGAGTTGATCGAAAACGCGCTGGATGCCGGAGCAGATCAGATCACGATCATGGTTCGCGATGCCGGCAAAAGGTTGGTTGAGATCGTTGATAATGGTAGCGGTATACCGTTCAATGAGCTTAAATTGGCTGTCCACCGCCATGCGACCAGCAAACTCAGCCAGGCTGATGATCTATTCCAGGTCTCCACACTTGGTTTCCGGGGTGAAGCACTGGCATCGATCGGATCGGTCTCTCACCTGACTCTTTCTTCCCGGGTAGGATCAGAGGATCTGGGGGGATCGATCCGGGTGGAAGGTGGGGAAATGGCCGAGGTCTCTGAATTGGGCATTCCACCTGGTACAACCGTCCGGGTAGAGCATCTGTTTTTCAACGTCCCAGCCCGGTTAAAATTCCTCAAGACGGATCGTACGGAAAAGAGGCATATTAACACAATGGTCAGCCGCTACGGAATGGCTAACCCGGGTGTCAGGTTTAAGCTGATCCAGGATGATGAGCTGATCTTCCAGACCTCTGGAAGCGGCAATCTGCAGGAAACCATCGCCGCTGTGTATGGGATTAACACCGCCAAGCAGATGGTCCAGGTCATTTATGAGGATGAAAATATCCGCCTCGGGGGATTCATCAGTCCCCCTGGATTGACCCGCTCGAACCGGGGAGAAATGTTGTTCTATGTCAATCAACGACCGGTCCAGGATCCGGCTCTCAGCAAAGCGGTCACCCAGGCTTACCATACCCTGATCATGAAAGGCAGATATCCGATCACGGTGCTCTTCCTGGACCTTCCTCCTGAAAAAGTAGATGTGAATGTCCACCCCACAAAAGCTGAGGTGCGGTTTGAAGATACAGGGGAGGTCTTCCGTGCTGTGGGGAGGGGGGTACGCAGAGCCCTGCTGGCTCATACTCCAGTCTCTGAGATCAGTAATCTCAGGGGAATAAATATCTGGGGCGGCGCGGCTCCGGACAACAGATACCTGGAGCGCGGCGTGGATCCGGTTTGGCGTATGCTTGATATCCCGCAGGGAGAACATCTTCTCGGGCAGCCGGACGAATCAGGGCAGATACCAGCTCCTCTGGGTGGTCCGATATTACGGTTGATCGGGCAGGTAGCAGCAACCTATTTAATCGCTGAGGGTCCGGATGGCCTGTACTTGATAGATCAGCATGCAGCCCATGAGCGGATCTTATTCGAGGAGATGATGGCTAACAGGGGGGACAATCCTCCCTCACAGGCTTTGCTAGACTCAGTTGTGGTAGATTTTTCTCCAGCCAGTGCTGACTTGCTAAATGAGAATCTGCCCATTCTGGCTGATCTGGGATTTGAGGTGGAGGAGTTTGGGCCAGGCTCGTTTGTCATCCGGGCAGTACCCGGGCTAGTGGGAAAATCCTCCCCGGAGGCGCTCCTGCGCGCTGCGGTGGAGGATCTAGAGGTTGATGAAACCCCGCTGGAAGGGAAAATGGAAGAGAAGATCATCGCCCGTGTCTGTAAACGGGCTGCAGTCAAAGCCGGTCAAGTTTTATCAGCCGCAGAGCAGGAACAGCTCCTGTTCGATCTGGAATCCTGCCGCTCACCACGCACTTGTCCGCACGGGCGTCCTACCATGATCCACTTATCTGTGGACCTGCTGGAAAGGAAATTTGGCAGGACTGGGCCGATGTGAAGGAATGCCTGCCGGGCTTGGTTACCCTCATCCCCCGGTTTCATCCGGGGGTAAAATATCTGGATCAAACCCCTCAACTAAGCGCTCCCTGTATCGTCCTAGGTCAGGGATGAAATTTAATGCCCGGTTATGGGCACTAGAGCCTAATATTCGGAAGCAGATTCCAATTCACCCCCAGATGAATCTGGGGGCTGATGATTTTGTTCTCCGTATGGTTATCTCTGATCAAAATACGGGTACAGTTATATTTAAGCCCCGCTTAAGCGGGGCTTGGTTACCCTTAGCCTCCGGTTTCAACCGGGGGTGTTATACCCAGAACTGATTTGTTTTACGAAGGGACCGGGTCCCTTAAAAAGACCCGGTCCCAATTTATTGGATTTCAAACCCTTCATTCACCCAAAAAGATCTCCGGAAGCTGGTGGCATTCTCCGCAGCCGATTTTGGGTTCTTTTACATCCTGGTGGATCTTCCGGCAGTAGGCACTGACCTGGACCTGATGGGGAAAAAGGGGGAATGGCCGCTTGAGTTCAGGCCGGAGCTGCACAAATTCGCAGGAATTCGCCCTGAGAATTCCCGGCACAGGGCAATTATCACAAAGGCGGGGCTCCCAGGGTAGAGGAGGGATGGTTGCTCCCAGCAGGCGGCATTCCTCCTTGTTCTTCCCGCGAAAATAATCCCCAAAGAAGTAGGGACATTCAACACCGGCGGGATTTTTCATACCCTGGTGATATATTCGCCAGTACGAGTGTCGATCCGGATGGTATCGCCTGCTTCCACGAAATTGGGCACAAATACTTCCAGTCCTGTGGTCGTGGTCACGGCTTTTGTGACGCTGGTAGCGGTATCACCCCTGACAGAAGGATCAGCCCGTACGACAACCTGGTCCACAGCAGTGGGCAGATCGATATCCAGAGGATCGTCTTTATAGAATGTGAGCTTGACCTCCATTTCATCAGTCAGGAATTTAGCGCTATCTCCCAGTACTTCAGCCTTGAGGGCAGGTTGTTCATAAGTCTCAACATCCATAAAATAGTACAATTCGCCATCAGTATACATATATTTGGCATTGCGGTAGGTCAGGCGGATGTCCTGAACAGAATCCCCTGAATTGAATTTCTTCTTAAGGCGGGTGCCAGTGCGTAAATCCCGGACATCAACGCGGATGGTCGCTTTCCCCCGACCGGGTTTATGATGATCGTATTCCAGCACCTTGAAGATACTGCCATCCAACTCAAAGGTCACGCCTTTTCTCAACTCGTTCACATCAATCATGGATAAGCCTTTTTGGTCTGATTGGGTTATTCAGCGAGAAGATTATATTCTAGACTGAAATTCATGGCAAGGGAAAGGGGGACTTTGTGACTACGAGACATGGAGAACGCCTTCGGCAAGACCGGGGGCCGAGGACCGGAGATAACTGGCATTTATATTCTTTCCTCCTCGGTGAGATAACCCCGATCCATTCCTGATAATGGTGTGGGATAGTCATTAATCTTCCATTTTCTAGTAACAATCTTCAATAGGTGAAGGGGGTTGACTTAGCCCAAAGGCTATCTAAATTATGGTAAACTTACAGATGATTAGAAAGGGAAATCAAAAATGATGACGGATAAAAAACGTATCATTTGCATTGAGGACGAACCAGAAACCACAAATCTGATGAAGCTGATCCTGGCTAGAGAAGGTTATGAGGTTCTGGGAGCAAATGGTGGTGAGGAAGGATTGGCCCTCGTCAATGAACATTTTCCTGATTTGATCCTGCTGGATTTAATGATGCCGGAAATGGACGGCACACAGGTATTCCAGCGCTTGAAAGAGAATGAAAAGACCCGGGATATCCCGGTCATTGTCGTGACTGCCAAGGTCCAGAGCATTGATATTGTGCTCTGGCGCCAGGTAGCCAAAGTAGATGACTATATTACCAAACCTTTCCGGCCAGAGGAACTCGCTGAACGAGTTAAGTATGTGCTTTCCCAGGCCGGTGAACGGGTGGATTGAATTTCCCTGTTTGAAATCCTACCTCAATGATTGAAATCAATGTTGTTAACCAAACACGAAGTCTGGCAAATCCGCTTCGGGTGAAAAACTGTGAAAGTTTTGCCTGCAGGTTGAGGGGTTTAATGTTCCGATCAAGCCTGGATCCCAACGGCGGCCTGCTGATGGCCCAGAAAAAAGAAAGCAAGGCGAATGCTGCCATTCATATGTTCTTTGTAGGCATGGATCTGGGGGTCCTTTGGCTGGATGCCGCCAAGATCATTGTCGATATCAAGCTCGCAAAAAGTTGGCAGCCTATGTACACCCCCCAATCCCCAGCCAAATATATCCTGGAGATCCACCCTCAGAGGCTACCGGAATTTCTAATTGGAGATCAATTAAGCTTTGAATAAAAAAGTCCGTTCTGCGATTCTTGTCCTGTTCATATTGGTACTGGTTACAACCTCGGCATCCGCCCAGGAAAGCACCACCAGTGGACCGATCTATATCGTCACTGAGGGTGATACGCTGTGGACCATTGCCCGGAAGCTTCACATATCCTATGACGATTTATTGACGGTCAACGAGCTTACTGAAAATAGCTCGATCATTCCTGGTAATGAGCTGGTGATTCCCGGCCTGGAAGACCTCAGTGGCGTGCTTGATACGACTATAGTGGCATACGGGGAAAACCTTGAAAGTATCAGCCGCAAGTACGATGTAGATCCGGAGGATTTGATCAAGCTGAATCGCTTGACCAGCCCCTTGGAGTTATATGTAGGTGTTTCTGTGGTTCTGATAGGAGAGGAAGAGATCACCGAGAATGGAGGGCAGCGGGTTGCTCTCGCTCCCGGTCAGTCCACCCTGGAATTGGCCATCCAATCCAATCTCAATCCCTGGACAGTGATCAATGCCAATGGAGAAGGTGGAAGCTGGGATTTGATCCCGGGAGAGGTGCTGCTGCTTCCTGGCACGGAAGGTGATGGGCCAGGGGGATTCCCGGGCGCGATCCAATCCGTGGGCTACACCCCGGCGAGATTTATTCAGGGGCACACAAGCGTTATGCGGGTCAATGCTCCCCTGGATATAGAGATCACCGGGAGCCTGGGGGAATATCCCTTAAGTTTCTTCTCGCAGGATGGGAAAACCTACCTGGCGCTGCAGGGGCTGCATGCCAAAGAGAAGACAGGGCTTCAACAGCTATCTATCTCAGGCAGGCTGCCGGATGGGATACCATTTGCCCATACCCAGATGGTGGAGATTTTCAGCGGAAACTATCATTACGAGGATATTGTTGGCGTTCCTCCCCAGACGGTAGGGGTGGCGATCACAGAGGAAGAAACTCAGACCCTAAAAGAATACACCGATCTGGCCAGCGGTTCCAAATTCTGGTCGGGGGCTTTTGCCAGCCCTGTACCATCCTGGTTGGAGGGGAAATACTCGTCCTACTACGGCGGCCGCCGATCCTATAATGGCAGCGGGTATTTTTATTTCCATTCCGGGTTGGATTACTACAGCCAGATGGGAGGGGATATCTATTCGTCCGCTCCTGGAAAGGTAGTCTATATAGATTCACTTCTGCTGCATGGGAATACCACTTTGATCGACCACGGTTGGGGTGTGTATACATTATATGCCCACCAATCCGAGATATTGGTCCAGGTTGGCGAGCAGGTTAAAACAGGCCAGCTGATAGGCCGGGTGGGGTCGACCGGAAGATCTTCCGGCCCCCATTTTCATTGGGAAGTCTGGGTTGGTGGCCTGCAGGTAGACCCCCTGGATTGGCTGAAGAATACCTATCCCTGATCGATGATACTACCCTCGTCTGGCGGGGAGCTCAGCGCTCCTCCAAGCTTGTAAGGCTGGGAGAGTAGAGTATAATATACTGGCTTGATTCCGGAATGAATCCCGGCATTATTAATCATTGGATTGAGGAACTGTATGGTGAGTGCTTTATTATCCCTCCGTGAGGATTATTGGGAGGAATACGAACTGGAAGGGGAGGATATTTCCTTCCTGTATGATTATCTGCTGGAAAATGAGACTCCCCTCTCATCTGAAGAGCTCATGCCCATCCTGATCAACCAGCGAATTGGACGGGAAATGGTCCACCTCGAGAAGCAGCGTCTGGGTGGGAATGAGATCTATCTTCCTAAAGATACCTACAAGATAGGAGATAAACTTGTCTTCCCGGCTTTTGATTGGCAAAAAGGGGAAGTTGTGGGCAATCGCGCGGGTGAGAATCCCGCTCAGGGAAAGTTTGATGTCATCCAGGTGAAATTCGAGAACGGAGATGAACGTGAGTTTGCCGCTGGCATTGAAGACCACCTGCTGAATGTGCCACCTGAGGCTGATCAGGCAGATTCCCTCAACACAGAATCAGTCATTAAAGCCTATCGGAACACCCTGGTTGACAGGATCGAACTTGGACTTAACGGTCAGGATGATTTCGTGCAAATTGCAGGCCGCTGGTTCCTGCGGGCACTGCTGGTCGATGTGAATACAGGACATTTAAATCTGGCGGAAGCTGTGCTGGACATCAACGAAGGCGGACCCCTGGCAACCGCGGAGTTGATCAAGGAAGTGGATCTGCCGGACGATGTGAATCCTCATCTGATCGAGTTCTCGCTGGATCATGCCCTTCAGGAAGACCCGCGTTTTGACGAGGTTGGTCCTGCTGGGATTATTTCCTGGTTCTTAAAATCCCTTGAGCCAGAAAGTGTCAGAGATACGCCGCTGTACTTGCGCTATACACCTATTGAGTATGATCCAGCATCTTTGACTGATGATATGGTGGCCCTGGAAGAATCCCTCGATGATGAGCTGACACCCTGGAATAACGACAGGAGCTACCCGGTTGAGGATGTTGAAGTACGGCTGATATTCCCACACTGGAGGGCGGGCACACTGCCGCTGTCTGAACGGGTGATGCCGCTCTTCCCAACTGCTTATGAAGCTCCCCGGATCCGCTTTACCTTGGTAGACGGAAAATCCGGTGAACGGTTCCCTGGCTGGGTTGTCCGTGAGCAGCGTTATGTCTCAGGATTGAAGGCTTGGTATGGCAAGAACGGACTTATACCTGGCGGGGTTGTGTATATTAAACCCGGCAAGGAGCCAGGGGAAGTGATTGTGGAGACCAAGAGTTCCCGTTCTACAAAAGATTGGATGCGCACTATTCTGGTAGGCTCTGACGGTGAATTGGTCTTTGCTACCCTCAAACAGATCATTTCATCGGACTTCAATGCCCGGATGGCGATCATGGTTCCGGATATCGAACCAGTGGACGCTGTCTGGGAGAAGAACCAGCATAAACCGCCCCCCTTTGAGCAGATCGTGGTTAATACGATCCGCGAGCTGACCAAGCTCAATCCCCAGGGCCATGTGCATGCCACTGAACTTTATGCGGCCGTCAATCTTGTTCGCCGCTGCCCTCCGGGGCCGCTGTTCGCGCTGCTGGAAACCCGTCCCTGGTTTGTCCATGTGGGTGATTTGCATTTTCGGTTTGACGATTCTGAGCGTTTATAATAATAACGAGGGAGAAGAAGGAGATTCGCGGTGTCAAAACCCAAGTTGACGAGTTTGTTAAAACCTACGGTTTCAACACCGTTCCATATTGATTTTGACTGGTGGATGCAGCACGACCGCTCCTGGCGGGTGCATTTACGGAGCTGCATGTGTGAAGAGCACCAGGAAATGTATGCCGAGCTTTCCGGGGATGAGCAAGTCGACTGGATCGACCCCGAAACAGCGGAAGTGCAGTCTGTGGATGGGCTGCAGCACACTTTGATCTCCCACTGCGCCAGGCAGGAGCAGTTCATCACCGAGCATACCACCCTGACTGAAGCGTTATTCCGCACTTTCCTGGCTAATGGCAACCAGTCCCTTTCACCAGCCCAGCTGGCAGAGGCTCTGGACCGACCGCCAATGAAGATCCTGCAGACCATTTCAGGCACCCGGGTCTATAAAGGGATCAGACCAGCACCGGGAAAATAGCCGGCACAAAAATAACCTGCCCTCGTAGCTCAATGGACAGAGCACCGGACTTCTAATCCGACGGTTGTAGGTTCGATTCCTACCGAGGGCGCCTGAACCTCAAGGATTGTTTCTAAAGCTTTCTTTGCCCTGAACCTGGGGAAAAGGAGGCTTTTTGTTATGTTTGGGAGAGAGACTGAGCAGAGGATTTTGTTATGAATCAAATGCACAAAAGATCTATGGAACGGTGGATCAATACCTATAAGTTATGTATTAAGGCTGGATCAAGTTGCGAATAAATCCTAGAAATAGGGAACCTGCCAGAATGAATGGAATGAATGAAAAGAAGAATATGGTTTGTCTGTTGCCACCTTTCTTGAACCGGAACCCTCCCCACATGCCAATCGTTCCCAACACGATCCAAAAATATAGTTCTAACCCCGATCCAAATTCCAGGCCGAGATCGAATAAGATTCCAATGACCAACGAAGCCAGAGAGGTTAAGCTGACCAATATCAACCACACCAGCAGGAAATCGATTTTTGGTTTTTTGTTCACAGTCATATCATCTCCCATCAATCTCAGTATACATTAACAAATACGTGGAAAGGTCGATAACCGGGGATCCGGTTTCAATAACCGTTGCCTGTAGAGTAAGACACCTATCAATGTTCAACCTCCGAGGTCGAGTCAACCTCGGAGGTCTCTCCCTATGATATATTATCTATGGTTAAGTGTATCCCTCTAGCCCCTTGTGTCCTTATGCGCGATTGTTATTTTGTATCCGATCTCCATGGCAGAAAAAACCGCTATCTTTCCCTGTTTAAGAGAATCCTGGAAGGACAACCAGAGGCGGTTTTCCTGGGAGGGGATCTATTCCCAGGCATGGAGACCCAAAATGAGGGGGACTTTCTGGCTGATTTTTTAGCACCAGGTTTTGAGGGGATCAAGAAGGAACTGGGGGATGATTATCCCCGCGTATTTCTTATCCTCGGGAATGATGATAATAAACTTCACGAGCAATGGCTGCTGGGTGAATCCGATCTCTGGGAATATATCCACTACCAGTCTGTGGAGTTCGGGGAATTTAAGATATTTGGCTACAACTATGTACCCCCGACTCCGTTCCTAAATAAGGACTGGGAGCGTTATGATATCTCCCGATATGTTGATCCGGGATGTATCTCCCCGGAAGAAGGTTGGCATTCTCAACCGGAACCTCGCAACTTGATAGAATATGCGACCATCCAGAAAGACCTGGTCGATCTAACCGGGGAAGAGGATCTGTCACGGGCTGTTTTTCTATTCCATTCCCCACCTTACCAAACCAGGTTGGATCGGGCAGCTCTGGATGGAAAAATGGTTGATCACACCCCGCTGGACGTGAATGTAGGCAGTATCGCGATCAAAGATTTTATCCTGGACAGGGAACCCTGGCTGACTCTGCACGGCCATGTGCATGAATCTCCCCGCCTGACTGGGGCTTGGATAGATCAGCTTGGAAAGACCATTTGTTTGTCTGCAGCCCATGACGGTCCAGAACTTGCGCTGGTGTGTTTTCCACTGGAAGAACCAGCCCGGGCAGTGAGAGAATTGATCCCTTCACCTTAGCCGACATTATCAGACCAATCTAAATCATTCCTTGGTAGTCCCCATTGGTAAGGGGAAGGCCGCATCGGTGGTTGCACCGATTTTTACGGCATAGCTGGTTCGGTTCTTAATATCCTCATCAGATACGAAGTTGATATTCAATAAGCCGCCTGTCGCATAGCCGGTCCTTCTGCGGTTTATCTCATCCAGGCTCAGGCTCCATCCTTCCAGCCATAGTGTCAGATCATCCTTTTGCTCATCCGTCCCGGTAAAGTGGATGATCAGATCTATATCGCTTTGCGGCCCGGCCGTGGCATTCTTCGTGCTTCCGAAAAGATATATCCCCTTTACACCGAATCTGGCAGGATCGAGTTTGGCGGCCAGCTGTTCTGCCGTCTGGAATCGCCAGCGCCAGTGATCCTCAACAGATCGTCGCCGATTGTGGGATCTGGGTTTGGAGATAACCTCACGGGTTTCATCCTCCTGCGCCAGCAACCCTACAGCGAGGTTCTGATCAGCGTTCATCAGGATATGGAGCAGTTTCCCCCCAGATGCGTTCTTAATATCTATCACGTGGATGATATCACTCAGACGAGCATAATCAGGGACCAGCTCATGAAAGATATTTGGCGTTTGAGTTAGGAATTCTGTATTGAATCGAACACCTTTATGGTCAGGGTAGATCGGCAAATAGCGGATGGATGACTCAACCAGATCCTGGAAGAAATGGGTCCCGAAAGAAAGGTCCGGGGTGTAATCGCCCTGCTTGAGGGCAATTTCGATCAAGGCAGCAGTATTGCTGATATCTGAATATGTGACATTAACACCCAGCTTGATGTCGCCCCGGCTGCCCCAGCGGCCTGGTCCCATGAGGATGAACTTCCTTTTGGTGAGGATCTTGTTCAAGCGTCCGATGGCCCGGCCGACATCCAGCATTTCCTCCCGGGTGGGGATCTGGCCGTAAGCGATCGGGTCTACATAAACAATATGGCTGATGTTCGGAATGGTGCCATTGGTGATATAGCGTTTGGCAGAAAAGATGATTTCCTCATCGGGAATCGCTGCAGGGATATCAGCTGGTATATTTTCACTTCCATAACTCTGTGAGCGGCACTGAAGCAGGTAGAATTCCTCACCATCACAGGCAAATTCGATATCAATGGGATGATTGAGCTGTTCCTCGAGTTCTGTCAGGACCAAACGAAGAAGGGATAGGAACTCTGTTTGATTGAAGAGACCATCAAAGGTGAAAACCAGCTTGTCGTTATCGAAATCCGGTCCCAATCCTGTGGGGACCCGGGTCTGATCCTCGCTGATGATCGAAACCAGATTCTTGATGCCTGGGTATTCCTTTCCGTACTCACTTAGAAGTTGATCGATATCGATGGATTCGAAGGCGCCTCTTTCAAGGTTGATAACATCTATTTTCCGGGGCGAATAACGCAGGGTTTCTTCCAGTGTTTTGTTCAACCGCAAACCAGGCTGTCCGGGCGCGATCATGATGGGATAGTCGTCAGTCAGCCTGTCAACTGCCCTGGTGCCCAAACCTGGCACGATGCGCACTAACCCATCCTCTTTATTAATTCTGTTCGACCAGCGGAATTCGTTCTGGCTGAAGGCTACACCTGCAAAGGCCGGGAAATAATAAGGGCCCACGCGCCGACCGACGACCTCCTGGATCAGGATCCCCATCTCTTCGTGGTGGTCGATCAATTGATGTTCGTAACGGTATTCGATCGGATCCGGCCCAAATAAGGAGGCATATACCTCGACGATGGCGTCCATCAGGCTGGCCAGGCGCTCCTCCTTGCTCCCCTGGTTGGACACAAAGAGACTTTTGTATTTCCCGGCGAAGGACATGCCAACCTGGTCTTCCAACAGGCTGGAGCTGCGGACGATCAGCGGAACGTCTCCAAAATCATCCAGAGCTACGGATAGCCCTTTGACGATATCTGGCGGGAGAGGCGCATTTTTGAAGACATGGATGAGATAAGGATATTCCTGGCGGATCTCCCCCATATTGAGGTATTTATGTTCAATGATCTCTTCCAGGTTGTTTTGCTCGATAAAGGAAAAGATCACGTCAGATACGATATACCAGGTTTTAGGTGTCTTGACCTTTTCAAAAAGCTCCTGATTGCGCAGTGCTTTTTGGATCACTTCCATAGCCAGGAAGATCCCGGCACCCTTGCCGCCGAGTTTGCCGAAGCTGCCAGATTGATAGATGGTCCGCTTGGAGAGATGATGGAAATCCTTGATGTCGATATGCTTCTTGGCGCTCTGAACATAACTATCTTGTGTGCTGAGCAGCCGCCTGATCAAGGCCATTTGCACGCTTCGTTTTCTGGCTTCGGATAATTCTATTCCCTGGTTCGATAGTTGGATAAAGCGGTCCAGCGCGCCCAGGATCTCATTCAGGGAGCGGTTGGGCTGCACCAGTGTGTTGACCAGGAAGCCTGTTTGATCTTCCCGGATCCACCGCTGAATGCTGGAAAATAGCTCCTCTTCATCAAGGAATTTTTCTGCCAGGTCAAAAACGGCATCAAGTGTGCCTACGGCTTCCTTGTCCACTTTGAATTCATATGGAAAATTCGTTTCCAGAATTTCCCGATCCTCCCTATAGGCCGAGCTGAACAGAGTCCACAGTCCCTCTGCTTCCTTGATGCCGTGGTCACACATATAGTGGACCATTTTTCGGGCTATGGTTATCAGCAGATCAGGATCGGTCTTTTTCAACAAACCGAGTACGACCCGCCAGCCTGCACCTGATTCAGCGTCAATTCTGGACCGTTTCTCGAATACATCCTGCAGACGATTCTGCAGCAGATAATTACCCAATTGGTCTGCAATGGTATTGATCAACCTGCGCTCTTCCCTTAAAAACGGTCCCTCATCGCGTTCTGGCTTTTCTTCCAGGTAATAAACGCTGATCTGCCCCACTGCTTGATCCTGAACAATGATATCGGAATGCTGGGTCCAAGGAGAAAGGGTAAAGTTCTCGCTCTGGTAGGTCTTCTCGCCAAGTTTGATCTGGCAGACACATATTTCAGGATACTGCCATCCTGGGGGAATGACCTTGATGATCCGCCTGAAGGATTCATCCTGGTTGATCCCGGATTGGGTCAGGGTTTCTTGAACTTCATAGAGACAATTGAGCTCTTTGGCTCTTTCCTTCAGTTCATCTACCAGGTTGTTGAGAGGTTTGGTTGGATATTCAGTCATTTACACCTCGGGTTTCCGGATCAGGCCCCGGCTGGATCTTCCATCTATTTTAATGGATAATGGCTGAGCTGAACGGACGTGGCGGACGAAATTACCATGCTGGATTTCTGTCTGCCCAGCGAGCCATTTCCAGTCCAGCTGATATTGGCTAGCCTTAGGCATCGCCATATAATTCACACCCAGGCTGGTTAGATTATGGAAGAAGTGCGATCCCTGGCTCATATCGACACTGAAGTCATCTTGATAGGTTTCTATGATCACCCGGGTGCCAGAAATTTGCCCCCAGTTAACCGGGATGCCCAGCCAGGGATCAGAGCTTCCCAGCCTGCCAAAAACGATTAAGATATAGGGCCGGTCCTCCTTCACGAGGAGGGAGTTGATCTCCTCTAATTCGATCGCGATCTTCCGGGTTTGAGCCAGTTCAAATAGGTCAGGGACCACATAAACGATATCGTATATATCATCCAGAGAACCATTGCCGAGGGCGTTTTCCGAAGCCGCCAGCAGGTTGTCGCTCTTCAAATCATCCGCATCCAAGTGGATTTTCTGGGATGAGACAACCATTGAGCGAACCTGCAGCAGTCCCAGGGAAGGAGGGTTGAATGTCATGGCAAATTCGATTTCAACGGGATTTTCCAGTTTACCCTCACAAACTTTTAAGATCCCCTTGATCAGGTCATTTAGAGGTATCTTATTCATTTGTAGCAAAGGACTGAAGTTTAACGCTCTGGGACCAGGGTTCACCATCCCTGGCACCAAGCGGTCCGATTGGGGATCATAGGTGGAACAGATATAACCCAGGGTTCCATCATGTTCTGCAGCGGCGAGGTTCTCATGGACCAGATACTCGGTCTCCCGGATGGGATCGTAATTCAATGGAGTTCCCATATTTATCGCCCAAAAACCTTTCTGGCTGTTTTTGAGGAGCTCATTGACAGAACCATATGGGGGTCCGACCCGGGGACGGGCAGGGGAGTAGGACCATACTATGCCCCCATCCACAATGGTCTTTCCCAGTCCCAGGGCCAGGCTGACCACCCCATCTTCCGGTTTGGCGCGCCCGACCGGATAATAGTTATAGGAGCGAGCCACACCAGATAACTCCGGGTAGAAGCGGACATGATGCCGGCTGCCAACCACATCCTGAATAATGACGGCCATTTTTTCCTCAGAATGCGTGTGGCCAGTGGCAACCCGGTAGCTTTTTGCGCTGTTAAAAAAAGTCGAGGCAAAGATATACTTGATGGCCTCGGATAATTTCTGAAAACGGATTCCCGGATCAAACTGGTGGTTGGGAATCATCTTTGTAGAATATATTCCCGCGAAGGGCTCAAATGTGGCGTCTTCCAGCAGGCTGGATGATCTAATAGCCAGGGGGGTTCTAACCTTCTCAATCAGAGCGTGAAGGTCACCCAGGAACTGGAAGGGCAGCTCACCATTCTGGAAAGCATGAGCGATTTGATCATCTGTATACTCGCCGTCGCGGTAGCGGGAGAGGTCGTTTTTTTCCACAAAGGCGTCAAAAACGCCGCTGCGAAGCACTGTCAGGGCGGGAACTCCAACAGTCACATCCCCGTAAATAGGTTTTAATTGGTCAGATGAGAGCAGCTGGTCTAACAGGACCAGCCCGCGGGCTTTCCCGCCGATTTCCCCCGAACCAATCACCCGGATGCGATCAGCCGGGTCATTGGATATCCGGTCAAAGGGCACGAGCTTTTGAAGCGGAGAAGGCTCCGAGTTTGTATTCATGAACTCATATTATACCCATCCCCGGGCCCGGCAGGCCTTGGCAACTCGATCTACGGAGATCATATAGGCGGCATCGCGCATAAATAGTTTATTGGCCTGGGCAAATTTGCTCACTGCCAGATATGCATTGGTCATTTTCAGATCAAGTTTTCCAAGGGTCTCTTCTTTGGCCCAGTAATAATTCTGGTTGCTCTGGACTTGTTCGAAATAACTGCAGGTCACTCCACCAGCATTGGCCAGAAAATCGGGGATCACCAGAATTCCGCGTTCTTTGATGATCTCGTCAGCCTCCGGGGTAGTCGGGCCATTGGCTCCTTCAGCGATGATCTTCACCTGCCTGGAGATCTTGGGGGCTGTTTCCCCGGTGATCTGGTTTTCCAGGGCAGAGGGGACGAGCAGATCCACATCCTGCTCCAACCAGGCGCCGCTTTCCTCGATCTCAAAGCCCAAATCTTGGGCCTGTGTTTTGTCAATTTCACCAAAGTGATTGGTGATTCCTCGTAGTTTCTCCAGGTCAAAGCCATCTTTTTTTATAAAGGAATAGGCTTTCCCTTCCTGTTGGTTCCAGCAGGATACGCATACTGGTTTGCCGCCCATCTGCTGGAAGAGCTCGATAGCATATTGGGAAACGTTTCCAAAACCCTGGAAGCTGGCTGTCGTCTTCTGGATATCAACACCCAGTTCTTTCATGGACTCGCGGACGGTTATCATCACCCCGTACCCGGTTGCCTCTGTCCGACCCAGCGATCCACCCATGCCCACTGGTTTTCCGGTAATGAAGCCGGGGAATTTTCCACCATGGATTGTTTCGTATTCATCGAGCATCCACAACATATGCTGGGAATTGGTCATCACATCGGGGGCTGGCACATCGGATAATGGGCCAACATTTTTTGCCAGGGCTCTGACCCAACCTCGGCAGAGCCTTTCCTGTTCGTTTAAACTGAGATCATGAGGATCACAGATCACCCCGCCTTTTCCACCGCCAAGTGGAATATCTACCACGGCGCATTTCCAGGTCATCCACATCGATAAAGCCCTGACGGTATCGATGGTTTCCTGGGGATGGAATCGAATGCCGCCTTTGCTCGGGCCCCGGGCATCATTATGCTGCACCCGGAAACCCTGGAAGATCCTCATTGAACCATCGTCCATCCGGACAGGGATGCTGAAATGGAATTCACGCAGAGGGACCCTTAACAGATCTCTGGTCGCCTGGTCCAGTTCAAGCAGTTCTGCGGCGTTATCAAACTGCTTCTGGGCTATGGTATAGGGGTTGTAAGAAGAATCGCTCATAGGATTGTTTATCCTTTATTTTAGTGTTGCCAAATTAACACCAGTATCCTATTAGTGCTCTTATTAATCAACTGCCGAATTACATGGTTTTATGTGACAATTACTCCCCTTAAATATACCAGACCGCAATCATCGAAATTGCGGTCCGGAGGTTATACTTCTCAAGTTCCAGTGTATATGATCAGACTGCTTCCTCTCCATTATCCGGCTGGCGTTGAGCCAATTCCCGATCCAGCATCAGCAGGCCCTGGTCCGATTGATGGACTCGCTTGATATCCTCGACCACGCCGCCAACATGCTCCTCTTCCTCCACCTGCTCATCAATGAACCACTGCAGGAATGACAGGCTGGGATAATCCTTTTCCTCCATGGCCAGGCCGTAGAGGTTGTGAATATCCTTGCTAATTTTACGCTCATGTCCCAGCGCGTTCTCAAACGCTGCCAGGGGTGATTCGAAGGTATCTGGCGGTTCAGCGATGGCCAATAGTTTTACCTTTTCTCCCCGGCTGTGGATGTAATCATAAAAACGGAAGGCGTGCGCCATTTCCTCTTCAAATTGCATTTTCATCCAGTGGGCGAAGCCGGGAAAATTCTCTGTCTCAAAATAAGCCGCCATCGAAAGATAGATATAGGCTGATTCCAGCTCATGATGGATCTGATCATTCAACGCCTGGTGCATTTTCTTTGTTAACATGAATTCCTCCAATCTATACCAATACTCAAAAAGTAAAGTTAGTGATGATAACAATTATAGGTCAAGCTTATCGGATGACAAGGTTAAGGAGCCGATTGGATCATAAGTTGGAGTAGAAAATGTACCAAAAGTGTTAATCTCCCATATGATTAGGGTCCTGCAGGGGAAAGAGCATATCTCTGTGTTAAAATGAGTGCTGGGGAGATTATTCTATTGAGAGTAGAAGGTTCTGCCCCGAAATAGCAACAAGTATATTGGATGGTAGTGATCAATGATCGAGGGAACATTTTAATGCCGGGTACACGCTGGAGCTCTGAACTCATGGAACTTCTCGATTGGGTGAATCGCGAGGATCTATCCCTCGATGATATCTTCCTGGGTTCGGTGGTAGCCAATTTTGATGACCCGGAAGGCAGCGAACAGGACGAGATCAACCAGGAAGCCCTGATTGGCCGCATCCCGGATGAACTGCCCATACTCCCCTTACGGGGATTGGTGGTCTATCCGGAAACCGCAGTACCACTTTCTATCGGCCAACCGCGATCCATCCGGCTGGTAGATGATGTGCTCTCAGTTGATGACCGCCTGATTGGTTTGGTCACCTCGAAAGATCCCCAGAACGAACATCCCGGACCGGATGACCTCTACCAGGTAGGGACAGTAGCCTCCGTTCACCGCCTGTTCCGGGCTCCAGATGGCACTATTCGCCTCCTGGTCCAAGGAATTACCCGTTTTCATATCAAGGAATTTGTCCAGGAAGAACCCTATTTGAAAGCCAAGATCAAGCTTTCCCCCGTAAAGGTCGAGCGGGATCTGGAGATCGATGCCCTGACCCGCCAGGCCAGGGATCAATTTGGGGAGATCACCAATCTGGTGCCCGCCGTACCCCAGGAGTTGGTGGATGCGGTTATGACCCTCGACGACCCTCTACAGGTGGTCTATACGGTTGCCAATTTCCAGCGCCTGGAGCTGAAGGAAGCCCAGGAACTATTGGAGCTGAATTCGGTTTCAGAGAAACTGCACAAGCTGGTCAATTTCCTGACCCGGGAACTGGAAATGCTGGAGATCGGCCAGCGGATCCAGAACCAGGCCCGCTCAGAGATCGAAAAAGTGCAGCGGGAGTATTTCCTCCGGGAACAAATGAAAGCCATTCGCTCGGAACTGGGTGAAGAAGATGACCAGATGGTGGAAATTGATGAGTTCCGGCGCCAGATCGTAGAAGCAGCAATGCCTGAAGAGGCCGATAAACAGGCCAAAAGAGAGCTGGACCGGATGTCCCATTTGCCTTCAGCTGCAGCAGAATACGGTGTGATCCGGACTTATCTGGACTGGATGGTCACTCTCCCTTGGTCAGAAATAACAGAAGACAACCTGGATATTTCCTGGGCCCGGAACGTGCTGGACGAAGACCATTATGGACTGGAAGATGTAAAGGAAAGGATCCTGGAATTCCTAGCTGTGCGAAAACTTCGCAAAGAGCGGGAGGGGGAGATCGATCAGAATTATGAAGATGATATCCGCCAGATCCGGGAAGGAGTGATCCTGTGTTTTGTGGGACCTCCCGGGGTGGGAAAGACCTCACTGGGACGGTCGATTGCCAGGTCGATGGGGCGAGAGTTCATCCGCATTTCGCTTGGCGGCGTACGTGATGAAGCTGAGATCCGGGGACACAGGCGGACCTATATTGGAGCCATGCCTGGCAGAATACTCCAGGCTCTGCGCCGGGTAGGTAAAAACAACCCTGTATTTATGCTGGATGAGATCGATAAATTGGGCCGGGATTACCGGGGCGACCCAACGTCAGCCCTGCTGGAAGTTCTCGACCCGGAGCAGAACAGTGAATTCAGGGACCATTATCTGGAGGTAGCCTATGACCTTTCCAAGGTGATGTTCATCACCACCGCAAATTTGCTTGAGCCTATCCCTTCACCACTTCGAGACCGGATGGAGATCATCAAATTATCCGGTTATACGGATAAGGAAAAGAAGGCCATTGCCAAAGGTTATCTTATTCCCAGGCAGATCAGGGAAAATGGTCTCCGGGCGAAAGAGATCTCCTTTTCGGATGCCGCGCTACAGAGGATTATCCGTTCCTATACAAGGGAATCTGGTGTCAGGAACCTGGAGCGTGAGATCGGCAGTTTGTGCCGTAAAGTGGTGACTTTGATTGCAGAAGGCAAGGCTCAAAAAGTGAAGGTTGGCGTCGATCAGGTGGAGGAGTATTTGGGCAGGCCCCGCTATTATGGCGATGAGGAACTGGCCAATCGGACCTCAATGCCTGGCGTGGCAACAGGATTGGCCTGGACATCCACCGGAGGTGAAGTATTATTTGTGGAAGCGACTGCTATGCCCGGAAAGAATAATTTCCAGCTGACTGGGTCTTTGGGAGACGTGATGAAGGAATCTGCCCAGGCAGCGCTCTCCTATGTGCGGTCCAATGCGGATAAACTGGGTTTGAACTTGGATTTCTACACAGATCAGGATATTCATCTTCATGTACCGGCTGGTGCCCAGCCGAAAGATGGACCTTCAGCTGGGGTGACCATGGCCACAGCGCTGGTATCATTAATCTCTGATAAGCCAGTAAAAAGCGCCGTCAGCATGACCGGTGAAATCACCCTGCGCGGTCAGGTCCTCCCGGTTGGAGGAATTAAAGAGAAGGTGCTGGCAGCCTATAGGGCGGGATCTAAAACAGTGATCCTACCCAAGAAGAACCAGGCAGATCTAGAAGAGGATATTCCAGAGGAAGTGCTCGAAAAGATTAAGTTCATATTTGTTGAGAATATTGAAGAGGTATTAAAAGCTGCCCTCACAAAGGGGACAGCCCCAAACCAGAAGGCAAAATCTTCCAAATGAGCCTTTGGGCTGGTCGAGGTTGCCGTATTTGTTTTATTAAATTGCGCAGAGGAACAACAATAACAGGACTGAACGTATTATTGACCAGGTAGATTCAATTCATGCCACTAACTATTGGCAGCCAAATTCAATTCCTGGTCCTGAAGTGTCTTTTGTTCCCTCCGTAATGTATATATTTGACGAGTTTTCAGGATGAACCATAAAAGAAGGAAATCAGTTGATTTTCTTCACTGTGGGCCTGTATACAGGTTATAGCCTGAAAACTGCAATAGCGAGGTTATTGTGACAAATAATCAATCTGCCGGGTTGGTTTGGTATTCGATGGATATCCATCTCCATACCCCGGCTTCGGAAGACTATCTACAGCCTGATATTGGATATCTTGATATCCTCAAACAAGCCGCAGTGAAAGGCCTGGATATCATCGCCTTTACAGATCACAACACAGTGGCTGGTTATCGGCGGATGATGGAGGAAATCGACCAGCTTAAACTGCTCCAGGGTCTTAATCGATTGCTCCCAGATGAGGAGATCAGGCTTTCAGAATATCAAAAAATACTCAGCCGCATTCTGGTGCTACCAGGCTTCGAGTTCACAGCGACATTTGGATTCCATATCCTGGCGATATTCCCGGCTGATAAACCCGTGCGTGATATTGAACACCTCCTGCTGGAATTGAATATTCCTTCAGAGAAGTTGGACGAGGGTTCGGTCACTGTGGGAGCCAGCGTGGATGTGTTAACCGCTTATAAAGCCATCCGGGAAGCAGGAGGTATGGCTATCGCAGCCCATGCCAATTCCAATAATGGAGTGGCGATGAGGCGCTTCCCCTTCGGAGGGCAAACCAAGATCGCTTATACCCAGGATCCGGATCTCTTTGCGATAGAAGTGACGGACCTGGATAAAAAAGGACGTCATTCAACAGCGTTTTTCTTCAGCGGTAATAAACCAGAATATCCCCGCAGGATGCATTGTATCCAGGGCTCTGATGCCCACCTACTTGTCAAGAACGGGGCCTTTGCAAATAAACTAGGAGTAGGGGAGCGGACCACAGATGTACGGCTCCAGGATAAGAGCTTTAAGGCTCTCAAAGAACTCTTCCAGAGTAATAACTATTCCCGCACTCGCCCCCACCGCCACAGCTCCCAACCAGCCTACGACTTCATCCGCGAAGCCCGCCAGGAAGGGGCTACCTTCATGCAGGATTTTCATGACAAGATCACGGTCAGGGGTGGAAACCAGTATTCGATCATTGCGGATATTTGCGCTTTTGCCAATTCCAATGGCGGCACACTCTATCTAGGCTTATCAGCGGATCCTGATGCGGTTTTTGAGGGTATTCCACGTCCCAATCAGAGTATTGAGAAGCTCAAGGCTGAGATCGACAAGAGAATTAGTCCAGAGCTAGCCTGCAAATTTGAGGTCTTGGAGACCCAGGGGAAAAAAGTCATCCAGGTGATGATTCCCAAGGGCGATGATCCTCCTTTTGCGGTGGACGATAACAAGATCTACATCAGGACAGAGACTGAAACAGGCATGGCTGTCCGGGATGAGATAGTGGATATGGTCCTTCAGGGGAAAAAACAAGGATCGAAAAAAACAGAAGAGAACCAGGCATCCCCGCTGCCGATCCCTGGCACGAAAGATGTTTATGAAATAACTTCCACCCCTGAGACGGATGACAGTGACCAGGATCCTCCCCGGACAGGTGTGGAGGTCGTCTCAGTTACCAAACGGGGAGGTGACAACTATTATGAGGTCCGCGACCTGCGCAACGGGAACGTGGTAAAGAATGTGACCCTGAAATCCTCACGCCGCCTGTGGCATTATGCCCTCACGCAGTATTCCAAACTCCCATCCAAGATCGAATCCATGGATATCCAATGGCAGGGAGATCTGGGCTTGGTTTCAAAAAAGAAGAGAGGGAATTTCAGCAGCTATGATTTGATAGAACGCACCAATGATGGCTACCGCCATTATTATGGAGTCACGGATGATGGCATTCATGGCCGCTGGGAAGTCCTGATATAGGACAGCTGATCAATGATCTTGAATTTTGGCATTCTCACGATCTCTGACCGGTCCGCTGCCGGAAAAAGGGAGGACCTGTCTGGACCTGCCCTGGTCCGGGCAGTCCAGGAAGCTGGTTGGCTTGTCAACCAAACCGCTGTCATCCCGGATGACTTCCAGGAGATTGTGGATGTGCTGATTGCCTGGGCAGATGAAGGATCGTCATCTGTGATATTGACAACCGGGGGCACTGGATTTTCTCCCCGGGATATCACTCCGGAGGCAACCCGGGCTGTGATCGAAAGGGATGCACCCGGGCTGGCCGAGGCCATGCGCACGGGTAGTCTAATGATCACTCCCCATGCCATGCTGTCCAGGGCAGCAGCTGGCATTCGAAAGAGTACATTGATCATCAACCTGCCTGGGAGCCCCAAAGGCGCCCTGGAAAATTTCAGGATACTGGCCCCTGTGCTGCATCATGCTGTGCAGTTGTTAAGGGGTGATCAGGATGCCGAGAGGGGACACGATCCAGGTCGGGCGATCTAAGAATGTATAAACGAAAAGGAAGCGGGATCCTGATTGATAGGATCCCGCTTCCTTTTATTTAAGGTTTTGGTTAAGGAATCTGCAGCGGTCCATCCTCGAAGACACGGCGGGCGATCACCAGGCGCTGGATCTCGCTGGTGCCTTCGCCGATGGTCATCAGCCGGGCGGCTTTGTACATGGCTTCTACAGGGTATTCGCGGCTGTATCCATAGGAGCCGTGGATCTGAATTGCGCTGTAAGCTGCCCGTTCAGCCATTTCCGTGGCATATAACTTGGCAGCAGCTCCTGCTTTAGTGAAGGGTTTTCCCTGGTCTTTCAACCAGGCCGCATAATAGACCATCAGCCGGGCGGCGTGGATTTCAGTTGCCGCGTCGGCAACCATCCATTGGATGGCCTGGTGGTCCTTTAGTTTCACTCCAAAGGATTCACGTTCCCGAGCGTAATCCAGGGCTTCCTCCAGTGCGGCCTGGGCGATGCCTACCGATAGCGCGGCAACGCTGATCCGCCCACCATCGAGGACATGCAGGGTCTGTTGAAGTCCCTCGCCTTCCACACCCAGCAGAGATTCTGCCGGGATCCGGACATTTTCATAACGGACTTCGTGACTGTGAGTCCCACCAGCCCCCATTTTCTTTTCGGGTGGTGCGATGGTCAAACCCGCCGCATCAGTAGGTACGATGAACATGCTCATGCCACGGGAACCTTTTTCCGGGTCTGAGATGGCCAAGGTGACGATAAAGTCTGCCGCTCCAGCGTTGGTGATCCAGGCTTTGGATCCATGCAGCACCCAGTCATCACTGTCTTTTTTTGCGTTGGTTTGAATATTCCGAAGATCGGAGCCAGCCTGCGGTTCGGTGAGGGCCAACGCGCTGAGTTTTCCCTCCCCGGTAGCAGCCGGGGGAAGGTAAGCCTGTTTCTGGTCTTGAGAGCCAAAATAGACCACCGCTGCGCATCCCAGCTCATTATGGGCTTCGACAGTCAAAGCAGTGCCGCCATCTCCCCAGGCGATTTCTTCAATAGCGATGGCCGAGCTGATCGGATCGAGTTCTGCCCCGCCGAATTCTTCCGGCACACTCATTCCCAAAAGACCCAGCGGTCCCATTTTTTTGAGTAGTGGAGGAGGAATCTGTTCGTGTTCGTTGATTTCCTGGGCAAGGGGTTTGATTTCCTTCTTCACGAAATCATGCACAGTTTTCCGCCATAAGCGTTGCTCTTCAGATAACTGGAAATCCATCCGGGCCTCCTTTCCGGGTAGATGGGATGGTGATGATCCCATTCCTGGCCACTGCGAAGTGAGATCATCCGAGAGTACAATCTCCATTCTAATCGGAACTCCTTCCAGAATCAATCATACTTAATCTGATTTTGAGCTCTTCTCTCTCTGGTAAAATCAATTCATAATGGGAACCAACAGGAGAGCAAAGCTATGAATTCATCTCCAGTTGTAGTTATTACTGGCGCATCTTCAGGCATTGGAGAGAAGACCGCTCTTGTCTTGGGAGAGCAGGGATACCGCCTGGTTCTGGCAGCGCGCCGGGTCGATCTCCTGGAAAAGATTGTGGAGCAGATCCTTCACTCCGGCGGGGATGCGATCGCGGTGGGCCTGGATATATCCGAGAAGGAACAAATCATCAATCTGGTTGATAGGGCGATTGACCATTATGGGCGGATTGATATCCTGGTGAATAATGCGGGTTCGGCCAGGCATCTCTGGTTGGATGAGCTGTCCCTTGAGGATGATATTTCCAAACAATTACATGTGAATCTGATCGGCATGATCCAACTCACCCGGCTTGTGCTGACGGGTATGCTGGAGGCGGGGAAGGGACAGATCATCCATATTTCATCGGTAGCTGCCTGGGTAGGTGTGCCAACCTATTCGATCTATAATGCGGCAAAATATGGGGCCAGAGGGTTCATGGCAGGTTTACGCCGTGAGCTCCGGGGCACAGGCGTGGTAGTGTCTGAGATCTTTCCAGGAGCTGTGGATACAGAATTTGCGGTTGACCCGAAAGTGAATTGGAAGTCCAGGACAGTCGCACCGGCTTTTGCGCTGGCTTCACCCCAGACTGTTGCGGAGAAGATCCTCTACCTGATCCGCCGCAGGAAGGTAAAAGCCGTTATCCCCTGGTTCATGTCGCTGGTTATCTGGATCAACGGCATCTTTCCTTGTTTTATCAGCTGGTTGCTTTCTCTATTTTTCTATACAAAGGATGGGATACGCTATTCCTGGCGCCAGAGAGTGGAATAAAAAAAACAGCCCCGGCGGGGGCTGTGGTATTTCTTATCCGTTTTTCTGCCTATTTCCTTTTATCTCCCATACCTTGATCTGGGTCCGGCCCTAAGAATTTGTTCTCCTCTTCCAGGATATATATGCCATTCCTGACCTGGTTCAGCACTCGCTCCAGGGCAATCTCAAGGTTGGTCAGGGTCTCTGCAACGTACTCATCCGCCTCGGCCTGGGTTTTTTGAGCCTTGATTTCCGCCTCTGATTCGATATCTTTGGCCTTTTTCTTTGCATCCCGGACGATGTTATCCCGATCTGTCAATTGATCGCTTTTTTCCTTGGCGATACTGACTGTTCGGTCTGCTTCTTCCTTGGCCTGAGCGATTACCCGGTCTTTCTGGGCCAGGATCTGTTGAGACTTCTTGACCTCTTCCGGAATAGCAACACGCATCTGGTCTATGATGTCCAGCATGCGATCTTCATCAATGATGACATTGCGGGTGAAAGGGATATCACGGCCGCTATTTATCAATTCTTCCAGTCGGTCTACCAGGTGTAGAATGTCCATGCTTACCCTCCAACAGAAGTATCCTTTAGTATATCACGAAAAGGAATTCCTCAGTCTCGCAGGGATGTGTGGGGAACGATAGACTGCTCACTGCCCAGTTCCTGGAAACGTTTTCTTAAAGCCAGGGCAACTTCTGGAGGGACCATTGAGCTGACATCCCCTCCCAAAGCTGCGATTTCCCGAACGGTGGCCCCGCTCAGGAAGGTATGGTCTTTGTTCGTGATCAGGGCTACCACTTCGATATCAGGTGAAAGGCTGTGATTTGCGAGTGCCATCCGGAACTCATACTCGAAATCTGAAAAAACACGCAATCCTCGTACGATCACCTGTGCATCTATCTGGTGGCAGAAATCAACTGTTAGGCCGCTGTAGCCGGTGACTTTGATATTGGAGGTCTTATTCAATGCCAATTCAACCAGCGCAATTCTTTCTTCCGGTGGGAAGAGGATCTTTTTGATGGGTTTGTCATAAACAGCCACAATAACTTCATCAAACATGCGGGAAGCACGCTGGGCGATATCTATATGACCAAAATGGACAGGATCGAAAGTGCCAGGAAAGACCGCTCTTATCATCTTGTACTCCTTGCCTTGGGTTCTCGATGTATTTTAACTGATATCACCACTTGTTTGCCTTGTCCAAAATTGTGTGACAGCCCGGGCCAGGATCTGATGGCTTTCTTGGCTGAGTTCAGGGTCCTGGTGAAAGAGGGCAGAGGCTTGCTGCCGTGCTTTTTCAATCATCTTCAGGTCAGTTATGCTGGCCAGTTTGAGTCCAGTATAACCAGATTGGCGGGTTCCTAAAAATTGCCCGGGTCCCCGGATGGAGAGATCTTTCTCAGCCAGAATGAAGCCGTCATTGGTTTCTACCATGGCTTGCAGGCGTTGGTTCTCGACTTCTTCTGCGCTGCCAGGGATCAATATGCAGTAAGATTTTTCATCGCCCCGGCCGACACGTCCCCGCAATTGGTGCAGCTGGGCAAGTCCGAATCGGTGTGCGCCTTCCACCAGCATAACAGTGGCATTAGGTATGTCCATGCCAACCTCAACCACGGTGGTGGAAATCAGGATTTGGATCTCCTTGTTCCTGAATTGGGTCATAACCTGATCTTTTTCAGCTGCACTCATCTGGCCATGAAGCAAACCCAGTCTGTAATTGGAAAAGATCTGATCCTGGAGTCTAGTGAATTCCTCAACGGCTGCTTTACCTTCGATCTTGTCGCTTTCTTCGATCAGGGGGTAGATGATGAATGCCTGATTGCCCAGATCAACTTGACGACGAACCAGACCATAAGCCCGTTCCAATTCACTCGGGTAGAGGATATGCGTCTCGACAGGCAGCCTGCCAGGAGGCAGTTCGTCAATCACACTAAGCTCAAGGTCGCCGTATATTGTTAAGGCCAGGGACCGTGGAATCGGCGTGGCAGTCATCACCAGTAGATGGGGATTATCCCCTTTCTGGCGTAGTGAGCCTCGCTGTTCTACCCCAAAACGATGCTGCTCATCAACAATGGCCAGCTGTAATCTCTTGAATTGTATTGGGTCTTGAAGCAGGGCGTGGGTCCCGATGACCAATTTTATCCTGCCTTCTGCCAGTTCTTTTCGGATGGTTTCTTTTTCGTTTTCCGGAGTTGCACCAATCAGCAGGCTGATCTGTCCTTCTTCCAGGCCGCCATCAAATCCGGTGAGTAGATTGATCAGATTCTGGTAGTGTTGTTCAGCCAGGATACTCGTGGGTGCCAATAGGGCAGCTTGAGCATCTCCTTGAATGACTATTGCAGCTGCAAGAGCAGCCAGAACGGTCTTGCCCGAACCCACATCGCCCTGGAGCAGACGGTTCATCGGTTTACCTGATCTCAGATCTTCCCGGATCTGCTGAAGGGCGTTACCCTGAGCGGCCGTGAGCTGGAATGGCAGATTGTCAAGCTGGATCCGAACCCATTCATCCGGGGGATTAAAGACTGCCCCCTCCCGGCTTTCCCACTGCTGTTTTTGTTTTAGGACTCCCATCTGGAGCATGAACAGCTCATCAAAAGCCAGCCTTCTCCGGGCTTCTTGAAGCGATGTATCGGAATCCGGAAAGTGAATTTCCTGAACAGCTTCAGAGAGGGAGGGCAGCTTATTCTCCGTGAGTATTTCCTCTGGTAAGGGGTCTGGCAGGTAGGGAGCATATCCCTCTACCACTTCATGAATGGTTTGTCTCAACCATTTTTGAGTGATGTCTTTAGTAAGTGGATAAACCGGAACAATGCGGTTTGTATGGAGCTGCTTCTTACTGAGCGGTTCCCATTCAGGAGAATTCATCACCAGTTTGCCCAGGTACTGTTCCACAAGTCCACTCAGCACAACCTGTTTGGTTTTCTTGAGCTGGGCTTCCATCCAGGGCTGATTGAACCAGGTAGCCCGGATCGCGCCGCTTTTATCGGAAACCAGCGCCTCGACAATTTTCATTTTCCCGCTGCGAACGCTGCGGGAGCTAACGTTATCCACATAACCGATGATAGTGACATCGTCGCCATACCAGAGATTTCCGATAGGTTTGAGCTGGGAGTAGTCATCATGTCTGCGAGGATAGGTGAACAGCAGATCATTGACCGTGTGGATTCCCATCTTTTCCAGGGCTGCCTGCCTTTTGGCTCCAATTCCCTTGATGGATGATATAGGTGTGTCAAAATCCAGATCTGGAGGAGGTTGAGGTACTTCCTTAGTGGGGGAGGGTTCACTGGCGGGAGTACTATCACCAGGTTCTGGCTCTTCCTTCTCAGGAGTCTGTTCTCCGGTGAGGGAGATATCACCCATGGTTTGAGCTTCGTCCTCGGTTAGGATCTCATTTGATGGAGGATCGGGAGGGTTTTGCTGGGGAGGCTGCACATCCTCGGTCGCTGTATCAGTCTCCCTGATGACTCGCTGCCAGATCCCTTTTAATGCCTCCTCCCGGGAATCTTCGCTAAGGTTGTGATAATCCCGCAGGCGGCTGATCACAGCTTGAATGGTTTGCTCGGGAAGTTGGTCTTCCCTGGCCTCCATTTCCCAGGAAGAGAGGATATTGGCCAATCCTCCCATTACCGCTTTATTGTCATATCCTCTGTCTGCTTCTAAACGGAAAAACTTACGCAGTTTCTTTATTGAAGGTTTCATTGAAATTATTTTACCACCGCTGCAAATCCTATCCCATTAGGGCCGACATGGGTTCCAATTATGGTGGTGACATTCACCAGTAAGGGGTCCTTGATATGGGGAGGTGAGTAGCGCTGGATGAACTCCTGGCCCGCTTCTGCAGCGTTGGTATGCAGGACAGCCAGGTGTTCCAGTGGTCCAACATTCAGCAGATAATTCCCCAACTGCCGCAGACCGCTTCGCCTGGCCCGGGCAAGACCTCGATTGAGGACTTGCCCGCTTTTTAATTCAACAATGGGTTTGATATTGAGCATAGAGCCCAACCGGGCCTTGGCCCAGGAGACACGACCGCTTCTGTGGATGTAGGTGAATGTATCCAGCAGGGCGTATACATGACTGCGGTCTCGTACGGACTTTATCTTGCGGAGCACATCCCCGAGGGGGAGGTGATCTTGCACTGCCCGGGCTGCCTCCAAGACCTGGAATCCTAAGCCCAGGCTGAGCTGTTCACTGTCAATGACACTGATCGTCTGTTTGAATTCCTCGGCAGCCAGGCGGGCGGCATTATATATACCGCTCAAGGCACTTGCAGCATGGATAGAGATGATCTCTGTGTACCCACCTTCAAAGATCTTTGTATAGAGATTATGAAATCGTCCTGTTGATGGCGCGGCTGTAGTCGGAAGCACCTTCAGGTCGGGCAACTTATCATAAAAATCGTTCCTGGAAAGGTCAAATCCATCCAGGTAAGTTACATTTTCCAGGGTCAGATCAACAGGGATCTGATAGATCGAATTTTCATCGAGCAAGCTGGCAGGTATGTCGGAAGTACTGTCGGTGACTATGGCTATTGGCAAAGGAACCTTCCTGATTATAAAAACGGCGGAGCTTGTGACTGAGCCCGCCGTCTGTTTTCTGGATATTAAATGAATGATAACCGCACCGCTCGACTGTTTTTATTTATTATTCGATAGACATTATGAACTGGTAGTGCGGCTGTCCCCCAAACTGAAGTTCCACGATTTGATCGGGATATTTCTCCTGAAGGGCATCAGCCATTAGTTGGGCTTCTTCCTGGGAGATATTTTCGCCATGATACATGGTGATCAATTCAAAATCCTCTGCTTTGGCTTTTTGCAGGAAAACCAGGCAGCCATCTTCCAGATTTTCATTCGATCCGACCAGTTTTCCGTTATGGAGGGATATGATTTCTCCCTCTTTCACTTCGATCCCATCGATTTCCACGTCTCGCACGGCAGTAGTGATCTCACCACTTTCCACCTCGGCAATGGCTGCTTCCATCTCCTGTGCCACCTCATCCAGCTTCTGTCCTGGAATTAGACGCAGCATGGCTGCTAATCCTTGGGGGACGGTGACTGAGGGGATTACCCTGACTTTCTTCACGGATAATTCAGCTGCAGATCTGGCAGCCATGAGGATGTTCTTATTATTGGGCAGAATGATTACCTGATCGGTGGGTAGATCCTCAAAGGCGGCCAGGATTTCCTGGGTGCTGGGATTCATGGTTTGGCCACCCTCCACAATTGCTGCTGCACCCAGACTGGCAAATATCTGTGAAAAACCCTTCCCGGGAGAGATAGTTACCAGGGCAACATCATCTGGAGAGACGCTGGCGAGCTTAAGAGGTTCTTCCTTTTCCTCGCCAGATCCGTCCACCTGGATCATCAAGTTTTCAATATGTACTTTAGTGATCGTTCCTAGCGACATTGTATAATCAATCGGCTCGTACCGTTTATCTGTGGGAACATGGATATGCATGCGGTAAATGCCATCGCCTTCACCTACCTGGATAGAGGTACCAATGGTTTCCAATTCCTGATAGAAGTTTTCCAGGACCAATGGCTCATGCGGATGGAAGTCAACGATCACCTCGTAATCCTGTCCGGGTTCAGCACTGTTCATGGCTTCCTGCTGGCCGATAACGGAAAGCGGTTGAATGTGAATGGGTTCGATATCCAGCGGTTCACCATCAATGAAACGGACCATGCCCTCAAAGATATGCATCAACCCTTTACCCCCTGCGTCCACTACGCCAGCATCCTTGAGGACATCCAGGAGTTCGGGCGTGTGATCCACAGATACCTGGGCTGCATCAGCGACCAATCTGATCAATTCAAAGGGATCTTCAGTATCTTTCAGATGCTCTTCAGCTGCCAATGCCATGTCCTTGCATACTGTTAAAATTGTGCCTTCAACTGGCCTGACAACGCCTTTATAGGCCGTGTCCCGGGCTTGTTTCAAACCTTCCACCAGGCATTTCCCATCCATGGTCTGGCAATGTCCAATCCCTTTAGAAAAGCCGCGCCATATTTGAGATAAGATCACCCCGGAGTTCCCCCTGGCACCCATAAGGGCCCCATGCGCAAGTTTTTCTGCCATTTTGCCCAGGTTCTCGTCTTTGAGATCTGAGATCTCGTTCACAGCTGCCTGCAGGGTTAAAACCATATTTGTGCCCGTGTCTCCATCGGGTACAGGAAAGACATTCAGGGCGTTTACTGATTCCTGGTTTGTTCTCAGCCAGGTCAAACCGGCGATCATAAATTCCTTATACTGCTTGCCGGTAATAGGTTTATTGTTTCTTGACTGCTTTTCACTCATAAGAAGTACTCCTGGGATGTATCTTCCTGGAAGGATCCAGATTAACTAATCCTCGCCGTTGCTGACGCGCAGGCCTTGAACGTGAATATTGATCTCATTCACAGGAAGACCCAAGGAATTTTCTACCTGGTACCGTACTGTATTGGCAACACTGGCTGCCACGGATTTGATCCGTGTGCCGTATTCAATAATGATGTAGATATCAATATTGATCTGTTTGTTCCTGTATTCCACATCTATGCCGTGTGTGGGATCCTTGACGATGGCATGAGCCAGTTCGTCAGCAATATTTTTGGATGCCAGTCCTACCACTCCATAAGAGCGTTGAGCAGCCTGGAAGGCTATCGTAGCAATTGCTTGCTTGGAAATTTGAATGTCGCCTATGGGCTTTGTGTCTTTTGTCATAATTATCACCCTGCTCTTATATGGTCGTTGTGGGCTTGCCAGTAGAAGGAGATTTTAACATAAAAAATGGAAAGGTAGGTATCCTCTTGTGGATTGGGGGGTTGTATGGTAAGATTTGCGGGCTTGGAAGATAGCTTTCATTCCCGCGGAATGGAAGGTGATCCAATCGAGTTATGATAGTTGTGAGGATTGAGGCTATCAGTAATAAGTTCATCGTAATCTGAGGGACATCTTATGGCGAAATGTGAAGCATGTGGAAAAACCACACAATTTGGGCAAAGCCGACCCTGGTCAAAGAAAACGACCAAAAGGAAATTTAAACCCAATTTACAGCAAGTGACAGTTTATGAGGATGGCAATAAAATTCGCAAGACTCTTTGCACCCGCTGCATTCGCACTTTAACGAAAGTCTGAACCATATTCATTAACACAGATAAGAAGCTTTCGTTTTGCTAGTTTTAGAGTAAAAGTCCCGGTTCAAATCATTCACCGGGATTTTTCCATTTAACCAGGTAATTGATCCACTAAAGAATCTATCCCGGCGCGAATGCCCTGGGGGTGTTTGAATATTGCACTGGCAGCCACGAAAACCCGCGCTCCCTGATTATAAGCGCTCCTGATTGTCTCGGGGTTTATTCCCCCGTCGACTTCAAGAAATGCCTCAGACTTGATCCTGTCAATGCTTTTTCGGATCTGACTGATCTTGGGCAGTAAGTCCGGCATAAAGGATTGGCCGGAAAAGCCTGGCTGGACAGTCATGACCAGGACCAGATCCGCCAATGGGAGGTGTGGTTCGATTTTTTCCGCTTTTGTTCCCGGGTTTAGGGTGATGCCAGCTTTACATCCCAACTCCCGGATCCTTTCCAGGGTCATGTCCATATCCGGGCAGGTTTCGATATGAACTGTCAGATTATCGGCGCCAGCACTCGCGAATGTATCCAGGTAGCGCTCGGGTTGTGCAATCATCAGGTGCACATCCAGGGGAAGGTCTGTGACCCGGCGGCAAGCTTCTACAATAAAGGGTCCCATAGAGATATTGGGAACAAAGTTCCCGTCCATGACATCGACGTGGAACCAATCTGCACCAGCTTGTTCAGCGCGTTTGATCTGGTCACCCAATTGAGTGAAATCTGCCGACAGTATGGAGGGTGATATCAGGAATTCTCTATTTTTCATATGGTGTTAAAGGTTGATCCTCAATTCTCAATTGATTTTGAAATAAACCCAGAGCCAGAAGGGTATTAATCCACCGATGGCGATCAGAGCTAGCAGTCCTAAAACAATGGTCATCCATCCCCGGGGAACTTTTTTCTCCTCCAGGGCTTTGATGGCCTGCAGGGCGGGATCAGGTGGTTGAGTTGTCGGAGGTTCCTCTTCAAGATAACCATTGCTTCCCAATTCAGTAAAGCTGATCACTATCCTGCCTAATTGGTCTGCTGTCCTGTAACGGGAGTTGGCTTCCTTTGACAGGACCTTGAGGATGATCTCTTCCAGGGCCGGTGAAATCTCAGGATTGATGTGGCGTGGGGAAGGGGGAGGTTCGTAACGATGGAGATGAGCAAGATCCTGAGGTGTGGAATCCATGAACGGTAGTTCTCCGGTTACCATCTCATATAGGACAACCCCCAGGCTATAAACATCTGAAGCAGGGGACGGTGCTCTTCCCGCCGCCTGCTCTGGGGAAAAATAAGCCGGAGATCCCCAGATCGCATTGGTCCGTTCGTCATGTTTCACTGAAGCCAGGGCTCGGGCGATCCCAAAATCTGTGACTTTTACCCTGAAATCAGGTGTAACCAGGATATTATGGGGTTTGATATCACAATGAACCAAACCAGCCCTGTGGGCATAACCGATCCCTGCACAAGCCTGGATAAAAAGGCGGGATGCGTGGGTGATAGGAAGGGGTGCATGCTCCTTGATAATCGCCTTGAGATCGGTTCCCGGAACGTGTTCCATAACGATAAATAACCGGTTCTTATCAAAACCGAAGTCATGGACAGTGACGATATTAGGGTGAGTGAGATTGGCGGCAGCCCGGGCTTCTTCTTTGAACCTCTCCTGGAAGGGGAGTGATTCTGAAAATGCTCTGCGAAGGATTTTTACCGCGATGGTCCGCTCAAGCATCAGGTCGGTGGCCTGGAAGACAATGGCCATCCCGCCCTCTCCTAATTTTTTATCCAAACGGTAGCGATCGTTGAGAATTTCGGACATCAACTGAACCTTTTTGGCTGCCGAAATGATTGTACCATCATCTGATTGACGGTGCTCCCTGGTTGGGTTACACTTGGAGAACGATTTACTTTATGTTATTAGGAGGTCGATGAAGGGACGGTTATTTTATAATCCCATGGCGGGTAGATTTCCCTCCCAACCCCTGGTTGAAAGGGCTGCCAAGATATTAACTGCAAATGGCTGGGATATAGTACTTGTGAAAGCCCAGGATGGAGACCATATGACCAAACTGGCGAAAAGAGCCGCCAGGGATGGCATGGATGCCGTTTTTGTGGCAGGTGGAGATGGTTCCATCCATAGAGCAGTTGCGGGATTACTTGGCAGTCAAACCAGCCTGGCCGTCCTCCCTTCCGGGACAGCCAATGTCTGGGCTCAGGAATTGGGATTGCCCACGCTTTCCTGGACCAACTGGGCCGCTCTGGAGCAGAGCGTTAAAAGAATACTTAACGGCGAGATCCATACCATGGATGTGGGCATCTGCCAGGGAATACCTTTTTTGTTGTGGAGTGGAGCGGGGTTTGATGCCTTTGTGGTCCATCACCTGGAGCCAAGGACGCGTTGGCAGAAACAATTCCCGGCCACTCAGTATGCAGCGAATGTAGCCTGGTTTGCCCGAACCTTCTCTGGCATGGATCTGAATATCTGGATCGATGGGGAAAGAATTCAGGGTACTTATCTCCTGGCTCTAACAACCAATATTCACCTTTATGCGGGAGGAATGGCGGAACTCTCACCCAGCGCTAAACTTGATGATGGACGGATGGATTTATGGCTGTTCTCGGGTGATAGCATGCTGGAAACTCTCCAACACCTTTTTGACCTCGCAGCTGGTAAACACGTGGATTCTGAAAAAACAATCTGTCGGGCTTTTAAGGAAATCAGGATCCAATCGAAAACGGATCTGTATCTCCAGTTGGATGGTGAACCGATCGCGCCTTCAAAAGATGTCAAGATAGCAATCAAGCCGCAAGCATTGAGAGTAATGGTGCCGGATAATTTGCCCCGAGCGTTATTTATGAAAGATCCCTTATGAAGAAATTCCTTAATCCCTGGGTTTATGGCGGCACGGTTCTCACAGCCAGCATAATCTTGCTTGTGGTATATCTTGTTTCCGGTGGTTTGATCCCTGAGGAAGGCCCTTATCAGGGTGGGGCTGAGATCGTTATCATCCCTGTTCCTACAGCTACCCCAACACTCCCACCCACGATGACACCAGTACCGATTGTTACCCCTACTTCACTGGTTGCTGATGGCATTCAAGTAGGAGGCCATGTTCAGATATCCGGTACTGAAGGAGAAGGATTGCGCCTGCGACGAGATCCTTCCCTAACCGGGGCGATAGTCTACCTCGGGTTAGAGGGAGAGATATTTCTTGTTAAAGGGGGACCGGTAGAGGGAGATGGGTATGTGTGGTGGGAGCTTGAAGCACCTCTGAATACCGCCAGGCAGGGGTGGACTGTATCCAATTATCTACAACCTGCCCAAAGTCCTTAAACAGAAAAACAGAAGCGATACCCGCTTCTGTTTTTTCGTCTGGTAATATCCCCTAATCTTTAGATAAATGGACCAGGTGATTTCGGAGATTATGTTTCACTGCATAGGCTGCTGCCTCTGCCCGGTTGCTGACGCTCAGCTTGGACAAAATGCTGCTGACATAATTCCTGACCGTGCCTTCCCCAAGATAAAGGGTTTTGGCTATTTCTCGGTTAGTTTTTCCTTCTGAGACATGGATCAGAACATGTTTTTCCTGGTCAGTCAGGTCTGTAAAAGCTGAGGCTTCCTCTTCCCTGGCAGCTTTCCGTACCTCTTTGAAAACACGCTGCGTAACTGCAGGATCCAGCAGGGCTTCCCCGCGACCAACAGCTTCGATCGCGTCGATCAGCTCATTGCTGCCTACCTGTTTTAGTACATACCCTGATGCGCCAGCTCGTATGGCAGAAAAGAGCATCTCGTCCTCGGCATAGGAGGTGAGCATGATGATCTTTGTGTCAGGATATTTCTCGATGATTTTTTCGCAGGCCTCAATTCCCGATCCTCCTGGGAGGCGAATATCCATCACCACCACATCGGGATGATACTGGTCAGCTTTGGCAATGGCATCCTCGCCGGTGGCGGCTTCAGCCACGACCTGGAATTTGGTGTGTCGATTGAGCAGTGATTTTAAACCCAGGCGAACAACTTCATGATCATCTACTAACATAATTCGCTGGAAAGACATTATCTATCTCCTGATATATTGGAGACAGTATATACTAGACTGGGCTGACTGGCAAGGAACCCCAAACTTTGTGACTATATCCTGCACATGGTCCGAGAGGTTATTCCTGGTCTCTCTTGTAATCCACAAAACGATATCCGACCCCACGTTCTGTCAGAATGTATTTAGGATTGGAAGGATCTTCTTCGAGTTTTTTCCTTAAATAATTGACATAGAGACGAACGTAGTGAGGCTCGTCCTGATATTCGAATCCCCACACCTTGGAAAGCAGCTGCTCGTGTGTGTTCACCCATCCTGCATTTTGAACCAGGTGATATAAAAGCCGGTATTCGGTGGGGCGCAAATCTACTTTTTCTCCTTCTACCCAGACTTCCCGCCGAGAAAAATCAATCGTCAACCGGTCATCCACTTCTATCAGGTCCACTTGATCTTCCTGGAATGTTCTTGTTCTCCGAAGCACAGCGCGAATCCTGCTTACCAGCTCTCGAGGGCTGAAAGGTTTGGTAATATAATCATCAGCTCCCAGTTCTAAACCCTGGATGCGGTCATCTTCTTCCCCTTTTGCGGTCAGCATGATCACAGGCACATTATTCACTTCCCGGATCTTGGCCAGGACTTCAAAACCATTGATATCTGGCATCATGATATCCAGCAAAACCAAATCAGGAAGCTGGGTTCTGACCTGTTCAAGGGCTTCTTTTCCATTATAGGCAGTGATGACCTGGAATCCGTCCTGTTCCAGATTGAGCTGGATAAAACGGACCATCCTTTGTTCGTCATCTACAGCCAGGATCTTATATCGGGTTTTATCACTATTCATCTTACTCCCTGACGAAGCTAACTACTTCTTCTCCTGAATCACCCGGGAGGATCTCAATAAAGCTGATCTCAGATAAGGGCCAATAAACGGTGACCACATTATGCTCAAGGAAAATCAAATCCTTGCCGTCACGCTGGCGGGGATTGCTTAACTTAATGATTGTGTCTGTTGAACCGGGAAAATCTTCAACTTCCGCAAGCATCGCGTCGGCATTCCTGATATGGACTATCACTGTCATCGCCATCATTTACCTTCCTCGCTACAATTCACTTGGCAAGATCACTTTAAGACTGAACTTGCCCAGGGTTAACACATCACCGTGGTTGAGGGGCACTTCTGAATTTGCCGGTATTTCATAACCATTGACAAAGGTTCCATTTGCGGAACCCTGATCTATGACATATACCTTGTTCTTTTGAGGGTCGATCCGGATCGTGGCATGAAGCCGCGAGACTCCCTGGTTGAAGGCTTCATATTTATTGAGATCAACATCCGGAGCGATAACCTGTCCATCAACAAATCTACCAATAGAGAACTCATTCTGGACTGGCAGGTTAATCGCTTCCTCTCCTGCTGAATAATAAAGGATGAAATCCCTTTCTTCCAGCAGCTGTTTGGGAATAGTATTGGAAATATCTACATTTAGCCCCTTGATCTTGTTCGGGTAAACCAATGTATTGACTTTTTGATCAGAAGCATATGCTAACTGTGATCCGCACTCTCTGCAGAACAGCACGCCGTGATATTCCTGGTTACCGCATACTTTACATGTGATCATGTTTTTTCCGGAAGCATCAAGTGTATCGTGCCGTATTTCAGCTCTTTTTTGCCTGTTGGGCTGAAATTATGATGGGATCGAATATATTGGGCTTCGTTCATGGCAATCTTTGCCAACCCGCTCTCACCTTTCGCCATTAAATGAGATGACAGGTTCATCAAGCGCTGGAAGGCAGTGCCAGGATCGCCAACTGCAATATCACGCTGAGCTTTTTCCTGCAAGCGGAAAAAAGTAAGGTGGGATATGGCGCGGATGATCTCAGGAATGGGCGTGATCAAATCCTCGGATTTCTCCACCAGATTTCGATCAAGGGTTAAAGGTATGGTTATGTCTTTACCGGTCCTCTTAAGTGAAAATTCTCCAAAGGCAATCACTGCCCGGTCAATCTTTTCAGGAACGGGGTTTACGAGAAACTCAAACAGAAGTCGATGAGGTTTGTCTTTTTTTAAAATCCCCAGGGCATATGAATCTTGTAGAGGGAGAGGAAGGGCTTCGGGGAGAATTCTGAACACTGATAGGATTTGTACTCCCGGAGCAGGTAGTAATTCCAGACTGACTCGCCTGGAAGTGGCTTGCTTGAGGGATGAGATGGTTTCTTCGAGGAATTCTTTGACTTGTTTCAAGTCCTGCACAAATCTGGTTTGACCGCCAGTGAGAGCACATAGTTGATCTATGAAACTATCATTCCACTCAATGCCAATCCCAATTCCGCTGATGCTGATGTCATTTTCCGCTGCTTGTTTTGCCAGGGAGAGGCAGTTGTCCTCATCACCATATGTGTGCCCATCAGTGATGAGAATGATGTGATTCACATAATTACTGGTTTTCTTTTTCGTGATCTCTTTATAACCGGCTTCCAATCCCTGGAAGATCTCCGTTCCGCCTTCCGCAAAGAGGCTATTTACACTGACGTCGATCTTCCTGTTATCTGGTTGGGACTGACTGGGGAGCAGTACCTTTGCGAAGTCATTAAAACTGACCAATGAAAATTGATCATCTTCGTCCAGGTCTTGGATGATCTCCTTGGTCGCGGCTTTAAGTATATCCAGCCTGTCCCCTGCCATAGAGGTGGAGTTGTCAACTACCATTGATAGATTCAGCGGAAGATTGGAGACGTCTCTTTCCTCTTCAGTGGTTACGATATCGATCATGGTATATATGGTCTGGGGCTCTTCCAACCGGAGCAGGGAACTCTGACTGTATTCGATATGGGTCAGAATATTGGGAATTCTTTCTGCTGGATCACGCCCAGCATCATAGGTGTCCTTCTGTTTAGGATCAGATAGTACTTTGTAGGCTTCCTGAATATCCAAAAAGAGTTGTGTGGCTCCCTCGTTCTTATTAACGTCGGGATGGGCTTTCCTGGCAGCCAGCCGATAAGCCTTCTTGATCGCTTCTTCGGAGGCACCGGTGCCAATATTCAGCCGTTTGTAAAAATCTGTCTTATCAGGCATACCTATCAGTAAAGATTAGGAAAACTCGACCAGTATTGCAGATATATTATCAGGGCCTCCGGCATCGTTAGCTGCATCGATCAATCTGTCACATATATCCTGGGGTGAGACGCCGGATTTGATGATCGACTGCATACCTTCTTGGCCTACGATGCTCCAGAGGCCATCAGAGCATACTAAAAGGTAACCGGTCTTTGGCCGCTTAGTGGAGATGATTTCCGGTTCAAAGGGCTCGCCTTGGCCAAGAGCCCGGTATAACACATTGCGCTGAGGGTGGACGGCAGCTTCTTCAGGTGAGATCTGCCCCAATTCCTGCAGTCGCTTGACAAGTGAGTGATCCCTTGTGAGCGCTTCGATAACACCCTTCTTGTCTACAGAGTAAACCCGGCTATCCCCTACATGAGCGATGGTCATCTGGTCTCCAATGACCAGTACAGCTGTGATGGTTGTGCCCCCGCCATAGGATTTAGTAATGATCTCCATATTGGCTTGTTCGATGCCATTGTGGAAGATCTCCCGGAAAGACAGCTCACTGGGGTGAGGATCCAGGCTCATCAGGGGGGTGTATATCTCCCTCAGGACTGTGCCAGCTATGGTTCGGATCGCCAGTTCGCTGGCTATTTCACCGTTCTTATGACCTCCCATGCCATCAGCTACCATATAAAGGCCAAAAGGGAGCTCCGTTTCATTATAGGAGAACATGGTGGTCAATGTAAAGAAGGCATCCTCGTTATGGTTTCTTTGTTTGCCAGGTGAGAGGCCATACCCGACATTGATATGCGGTGAGCTGTATCCGACAGCCTTTGTATCTACCGGGGTGGTTGTTTTGTCAAGCTCTTTGGTATCAATTGTTAATTCACGGTCCACATACTCTTTAACAGAGTCATGGGACTTCGGCTGGAAAAGATTTTTGAATGTCGTTCGTAATTTATTAATCATATTTTCCCGGTGATGGTAGGCATATTAGACTGGTAGGGCATATAACTTATTGTCTGTGGCGCCGATATACAGGGTGTCATTTACGATGATTGGGGATCCAGTGATCGATCCTTCCGTCTGGTATTTCCAGCGTAACCGCCCACTACCTGCGTGCAGGCTGAACACCAAGCCGTCCACGTTGCAAAAGTAGATCGCCCCTTTATAGAAAACGGGGGAGCTGTTGATTTGATTATCCGTATCGTAGCTCCAGACCTTGTTGGCAGATTTGATATTGATGCAGTAAAAGGTGTTGTCAGTGGAACCCACATAAACATGATTCTCATTGGTAGTGGGTGTGCTGATAGATCCGCCTTCCATGCGGTACCGCCAGATCACCCATCCTGATTTGGCATCAATGGCATATAATACACCGTCCAATGAGGTGGTATAGATGGCATTATCATAAAAGTGTGGTGAGGCAGTCACCGCCCGTTTTGCAGCGGTTCTCCAGCGGATATTTCCACTGAAGTCATAACACTGGATCTCCCCATTTTCAGAGCCAACAAAGACAGAATCGGCAGCGACTATGGGACTGGAACGAACTCGCGAACCCAGATTAACGGACCAGGCTTCCCTACCTGCCAGGATATTTAGCACATGCAGTCTTTCATCATCGGAACCGATGAATAAATGACCTTCGGCGATAGTTGGAGATGAATAGATTGCGCCGTCTGTTGATTGGACCCAAACCTTTTTCCCTCCCCTGGTTGAGATGGCGTGTATATATTGGTCTGTGGAACCAAAATAAACTTTGCCATCATGGATGGCTGGTTTACTGACTATGCCGCCGTTAGCAGCGTATTTCCAGATGAAATTGCCATTATCAGCTTCCAGGGCATAAAGGTTATGGTCATAAGAGCCGATATATAAAACACCATCCCCATAACTGGCGGTGCCGCGAATTTCATCCTCACAGGAAAATGTCCAGATCGGCGAGTGGCTCTGGTCCTGGAAGAGCTGGGTAGCCTGAGCAACGGAGATTTCTTCCTCGAGCATGCCGGTTTGTTGTGCCAAGGCGATGAAGTTCTTTCGCATCACAGAGGCGGACTCATACCGATCCGGGGGGTTATACATCAGCGCTGTATTGACTATGGATTCCAGGGCTACGCTGACAGCTGGATTGGCGCCCCGGATAGGTCGTTCATCAAAGGTGAAAGGGGGTTCGGTTCGAGGATCTTGATTGGTCAGGAGGTGGTGAAGGGTTGCACCCAGGGCATAAATATCAACTGCAGGTGACGCTTCTCCGCGGTATTGCTCGGGGGGAGAATAACCTTCAGTGCCGATCATCGTGCCCTTCGAGCCAGTCTGGAAGGTCTTGGCGATACCAAAGTCTACCAGCCGGATTTGGTTGCGCCTGGTGATCATCACATTGGCGGGTTTGATATCGCGAAAGATGATCGGCTCAGGTTCGTGGGTGTGAAGGTAATCCAGTACATCGCAGAGAGCGATCGCCCAGGCGATAACCTCTTCTTCGTTAAAAGGCGCCCGGCGCTGCTGGAGCTTGATTTCCAGGTTGTCGCCCTCAATGAATTCCATGACCAGGTAGGAGCGAGTGCCGAGGGTGAAATAGTCGTAAATGGTGGGGATAGAGGGATGGCTAACTGTGGCAAGAATGTTGGCTTCGCGCTCAAACCCTTCCACAATGGTTTTTTGGATCTCAGGATCGGTAGCCTGGCTGATCATTTCCTTGACAGCTACGATCTTTTCAACCTTAAAGCGCAGGTCCTGTGCCCGATATACTGCACCCATGCCTCCCCGGCCAACAGTGGATAGGATCTTATATCTTCCTTCCAGTTTGGTGCCGGGCTGCAAATATTCGAGGGTCTTTGATCTCTTATCGAGATTTTGGGTGATTTTTCTGGTTTCCAGATGAAACCTCCCTGAGGTTTTATTGAACTACCACCTTATTATATACTTTTTCAACTGTCTCTAGTTTTCTTTAATGAAAGGATTGTATCATAAAGCCCTGCCTGGTGACCAACCAGGCAGGGCGCAGACAGTTCAAAGCCAATTAAAAGGATAGGAGGCGGGATTTCCCCGGCAGGGATTATAATGAATGTGGCTTAGCTATTCTTTCTGGATACATCTTAGCCCCGGGATGAAGATATGACCGATCAAACTACATACCAATCACCGTTCAGTTGGCGATATGGATCACAGGAGATGCGCGAACTGTGGGGTGTTAAGAGGACCCGCCTTTTATGGCGGAAAATCTGGACTGCCCTGGCAGAAGCGCAAATCCCCTTTGGCTTGGTCACAACCGATCAGGCAGCGGAATTAGGGTCCAAGGTATCTGATTTGAATTTGGATCGGTCATTTGAGTTGGAATTAAACCTCAAACACGACTTGGTGGCGGAATTAAGCGCGTTTGCTGAACAATGCCCCTCCGCCGGGGGGATCCTGCACCTGGGTGCAACTTCGACGGATATCAAGGATAATGCTCTGGTCATACAGCAGAAAGAAGCCCTGGAGCTGATCCTGGCTCAGACCAGGCAGCTGCTGATCCTGTTTGCTGACCGAATCCAGGAATGGGCTGATCTTCCCCTGATGGGTTATACCCACCTCCAAGCGGCAGAACCAACCACATTGGGTTTCAGGCTGGCAGGTTATGGACAGGATCTGCTGATGGGTTATCTGGATTTGGCTGATTTATCCGGACAGATCAAAGCCAAGGGTTTTACAGGAGCGGTCGGGACAAGTGCCTCGTTTGCCGCCTTACTGGGTGAGGAGAATTTGCCTGGTTTCCAGGAAGAGATGTTCCGTAAACTGGACCTGGAATTCTTCCCGGTGACCAACCAAACCTATCCGCGGCTCCAGGATTATCAGCTGATATCTCGCCTGGCAGGAATAGGCGCTCCTCTCTATCGATTGGCTTTTGATCTGCGCATCCTGCAATCTCCGGGATTTGGAGAGCTGTCCGAGCCTTTTGGCAAGGCTCAGGTGGGCTCTTCGGCGATGCCGTTCAAGCAAAACCCGATCCTTTCCGAAAAGATCAACTCCCTGGGTAGGTACCTGGCCCAATTACCCAGAATCGCCTGGGATAATACTGCTCACAGTCTGTTGGAGCGTACGCTGGATGATAGCGCCAATCAGCGGATCTATCTGCCGGAGGCTTTTTTATGCCTGGATGAGATCCTGACTGGAGCCCTGCGAATCCTTTCAGGTCTGGAAATCCGTCCGGAGGCAATTCAACGGAATTTGCATGAGTTCGGCTTGTTCGCAGGAACCGAAAGGCTGCTGATGGAGCTGGTCAAAGCTGGTGCAGATAGGCAGGAGATGCATGAGATCATCAGGGCCCATACACTGGCAGCCTGGGATGAGGTCCGTCTGGGCCAACCCAATCCGATCAAGGATTTGCTGGTGAATGACCCGGCTCTGACCCAATATCTGGATGAAAAGCAAGTGGACACCTTTCTTGAAATCAGCGCTTATTTGGGGGATTGTGTGTCCCGTGCGAATGGTCTGGCAGACAAGATTCGCCAGACCATCACTGGCTGATCCTTCAATAATGGGGGACAACTGGAAACGCTTTCCGTCCGGGCAGATCTCAAAACCTACAAAAACAAGTTTTTAGACTTGTTTTTCTTGTATACAAGTGTTATAACTTGTATACAGTATCGATTAGGGAGAGGTGGAAAGTGATCGAGGGCAGGTTATTTGCAGTATTAACAGGGGATATAGTGGATTCCTCCGGATTGCGGAAACCGGGTCAGCAGCCAGTTTCCACATTGATCGAGAATACGGCAATGTGGGTCCAGAAGCATTTTCACCAGGCAATTCACGGGCGGATCGATGTGTTCAGAGGGGATAGCTGGCAAATGGTGGTGCGCGAACCAGAGATCGCTGTTCGGATCGGCCTCTATATCCGGGCTTTATTGAAAGCTAATTATGAAATGGACTCCAGGGTATCGATCGGTTATGGACCTGTGGAATACTTGCCATCGGATCAGATTTCCACAGGAACGGGATTGGCGTTCACCTTATCAGGTCAAGGTCTAGAGGAATGTCAAAAGCCGGTCAGGATGAACTTGAGTTTTCCACAGCCGAAGGGAATCTGGGAAGAGCAGGGGTTGACCACTATCATCAGGTTGATCGATCTGCTGGTGGTTCGCTGGACCCCTGGACAATCCCGGGCAGCGGCAGGGGCACTGATCGGTTTGACCCAGGCAGAGATCGCAGATGGTTGGCAGCCTGACCCGGTGAGCCAACAAGCTATTTCCCAGCATTTGGAAAACGCCGGCTGGACCCAGATCAAAAAAGCTGTATACTTTCTGGAGGAAATCCTGCCAGTCGTTTTATCACCTTGATTATTTGAGGGTTGTAACTTAAGAAAACAAGCTTTAAAACTTGTATTAGGGAGTAACAAACCATGACTGACCCCTTCCTGGGATTGTTCATCCCGACCCTTTTTGCCCATTTACTGACAGATTTTATTTTTCAAACAGATGCATCAGTTCGCGCAAAACGCAAGATAATTGGTTTGATTGTGCATGGACTGATCGCAGGGATCCTGTCATACCTGTTCATTGGGGTGATCCCTGGGTGGGAGATCCCTCTTGGAATAGCCCTGACACACGGCCTGCTGGATGCCTGGAAGATGCGTTCTCAAAGAGGAACACGCCTGCGAAGGTTTGTGGTTGATCAATTGGGCCATCTCATCATCCTGGGCCTCTTTTCTTGGGCAGCGGTTTATAAGTATGGTGAATTTCCAGGTCTTTGGGCCAACCTTTTTAATTGGCCTTATCTGTTAGTGCTGACGGTGCTTTCCGGATCGATCATATCGATTTACGTGGCCAGTTTCCTGGTGGAGCTGTCTTTTGAGGCCCTGGGGATAAATAAGATCCCACCATCATCAGCGGCAAGTGGCCCTGAAGGTCCTCAGGAAAGTGAGGTGGGCATCGCAGATGGCGGCAGGGTCATCGGATATCTTGAACGCGCTTTGATCACTCTTTTTATCCTGGCTGGTTATCCTGCGGGTATTGGGTTCTTGGTTGCTGCTAAATCCGTTTTTCGGTTCGGGGAACTTACCGATCCAAGCCGGCGTTGGCAAGCGGAATATATCATCATCGGCACATTGCTGAGTATTTTACTCGGAACTTCATTTGCTTACCTGACAGCCTGGGCTGCAGGAATTATCATCCCCTGAGGAATGTATTCCCAAGGTATTCATAAATGAAACGGGGAACGGATCTTTCCATCCGTTCCCCGGTCGTCTCCCATTATTCTTCCAATCAGGTTTCAGCGCATGTCGGCAGGAAGTTTAGGTTTATTATCGAGGATTTCCTCAATTTTTTCCACAATATCCGGTGTCAGTTGTTCTGCTACCTCGAGAGCTTTCATATTCTCTTCAACTTGAGATACCTTTGAAGCACCAGTGATCACAGTGCTTACATAGGGATTGAGCGTACACCAGGCTAATGCCAGCTGGGCAGTTGTGCAGCCCAGGTCTTTTGCCAATTCTGCCAGCTGGATGACTTTCTTGATCTCGTTCTGGGCTTTTTCATCAGTAAATCGGCTTTTCAGCCACTCGTAACCAGCCAGGTTGGCCCGGGAATCTTCCGGGATGCCCTGGTTGTATTTGCCAGTCAGTAGACCGCTGGCCAGGGGACTCCAGATGGTCGTGCCGAGGCCGATTTCAGTGTATAACCTGTGATACTCAACCTCGACCCTTTCCCGGTGGAACATATTGTATTGGGGCTGTTCCATCAAAGGGGGGATGAGATGCTCCTGGCGAGCGATCCCATAGGCTTCCATGATTTGTTGAGCCGACCATTCACTGGTACCCCAGTAGAAAGCTTTCCCCTGATTGATAACATGGTTGAACGCGCGTACAGTTTCTTCGATTGGAGTATGGATATCAGGTCTGTGAGCAAATACCAGGTCAACATACTCCAGATCCATCCTTTTCAGGGAGGCATCCAGGCCCTCTATGATGTGTTTTCGGGATAATCCGCGCTCATTCGGCCCGTCACCACCCCAGAAGATCTTGGTTGAAAGGACCAGATCTTTCTGCTTCCAACCTGTTTTCTTCAAGACCTTTCCCATGATCGTCTCGGCGTCCCCATTGCTGTATACTTCAGCGTTATCAAAGAAGTTAACACCTGCGTCAAAAGCTTTGGACATCAATTTGACCGCTTGATCAACATCTACCTGGCTTCCAAAGGTCACCCAGGACCCAAAAGACAGGGTGGACACTTTCAATCCAGATCTTCCTAAATACCTATATTCCATGATCAACCTCCCTATAAACGACTTTATCTCGAAGTCGGTTTAATTTTATCTGCAGCAGCAGCCAGGGCATCTGTTGAGCGGGCCGCTAGGATCGGGAAATGTATTTTTCCGTAATCTACTCCCGGCTGAGCGGGAAATGGCTGTTCGATATCCAGGGCCTTGATGGCTGCCCCGGCTTCTTTGATGATCAGCCAGCCTGCAGCAAAATCCCATATCCTGGGAGTGCTTTCCAGAGCAAGGATCGCTGTGTTCCTGGCTACCAGGCAAAGATGATAGGCTGCTGCGCCGAGCGAGCGCTTTTTATAGCGTGTTTTGATTTCATACCTCTCATGCATCCTGGAGCAATGCACAAACAGCGGGAACAGCTCATCTTCTATTCCATCAACGAGGGATAAGGGTTGTCCATTCAGGAAGGCACCTCCCCCTTGTGAAGCTGTATACAGCTCATCGATAACAGGGAAGTATATTGCTCCATCTTGGGGATAGCCATCCTCCAGGTGGGCGATGGAAACGCCCCAGTAGTGCAGTCCATGGCTGAAGTTTACCGAGCCATCCAGAGGATCGATGACCCAGACGTGTTTGGTCTCAGGGTATACTCGTGGATTTTTCCTCACTTAGGATACCGTCCTGAGGGAATTTCTCCAGGAGAATCTCTTGAATGAGCTGGTCTGCCCGACGGTCAGCTTCCGTAACCAGGGTATGATCCGATTTCATCTCCCCGCCATTATGTCCTTCATGAAATAGAGGGAGGAGCTCGTTCCCGGTCGTTATGGCTGCCTGCGCCGCCACAGATAGTCTGTTTTCTGTCATGGTTTTGCCTGTTGGCTTATCTTACCGCGGCTGATGAGGATTGCGGTATTCAATATTGGGATTCTTAAGAAATTCATATACTGCATCTTCGAGACTGATTTTTCCATCCCGGACCGCCATTTCATAGGCTTTGAACCATTTCCCTAGCTGCGGCCAACCTAACTGCAGTTCTGCCAGGATCAAATCTGCCAGCGGACCTCCCCCGGGAATAAAACCAGATTGGGAAAAATCATCTATAGCGGCATTGAGGTCATAAGATACCCTGGTGATCTCTGCCTGCCAATTTCCATTTATATGGGTGATCTGGGCGTATGCTGACCTTGTGTCTCCATCAAATGGCAGCCCGACCGATCCTGCGTTGATGATCAATGTGTTTTGGAATGTCCTTATTAAGGGTTGGTGGGTATGCCCGATAACAAAAAGTCGGGAATCTTCGGGAACCAATCCCCCTAACCTGCTGTCAGGGGTGCTGGGGTAGATTCCGGTCCGATCCCCGGCAAGGGAGGCGTGGGCAGCCTGGATCAGTCCGGATCCGGGAAGGTCGATCTTTATCTCAAGGGGGGTACTGATCAGGTTATCGAGATCCTCCCTGGTCAGCGATCCATATGTCCAATAGATCACCTGCCTGAGGGAATAGTCAACTCCCTCCCTGGAAAAGTTGGGATCCTCGAAATCCAGCACATACCCCTCATGATTACCCTTGATCACATGCCAGGTTGGATGGGTTGATTGAGCCAGGATCAGATCCAAACAATCCTTGGAGCGGGGACCTCTATTGATGATATCTCCTAAGATCAGGACCAGGTCAGGCTGCCAGGCTTCGACATGGTCAAGCACGGTAATCAATGCCTGGTAATTACCGTGGATATCACCCAATGCAGCAATTTTCATAGCTCAGGATTTCGACTCAACGATTTGCACATAATCTCGGGTTTCTGCATCCTTGGGATGGCTGCCGAGCAGTTTCAGAAGATCTTCTGCTACCTGGGCTTTTTTCTCAGCATCCTCCAAACTCCAGGTGCGGCTTTTCACTTCCAGGAATGTACCCAGATTTGGCTCATCCAAGCGGTCCACATTGATGAAGAACTCAATATTCCGATAATTCACATTCCAGCGTTTACGGTCTTTTTCAATATATATCTCTCGGGCTGGTTTGAAATATTCCCTGTAAAAACGCAAACTATGTGGCGCTGGGGCTATAAATCGACTCCTGGAGAGCAGGACATCCTTTGGGAAGTGGCGTTCCCGTTCCTGCCCGATCAGCGTTAGCCGATAACGTATGTTTTCGATTTCCCCCTTGCTGTCAAGAAATTCGTCTTCCCGGTAACGCAGCCACCCTTCCTGGGGATCAGAGAAATTAAAATAGGTATCATATTCGTGGTAGTGTCGGTAGTATAGGATTTCCAGTTCGGATTCCTTCAACCGGGTGATCACACTTTGAGGGTCTTCCAGTTTGACCTTCACCTGGACTTCGTAGCTTTCCTGCTCCTCTGCGCCGCCGATCGCGATCAGTTTAGAGAAAACTGACTGGAAGCGTTCAATCAGGAATTGGTCGATCTGTTGTGCTAGATCCTGGGCCCGTGGTGTCAATTTGTCCAGGTCGATGGTCAATAATTCCCTGGAGCGCATCAACCAGCGGCCGTTGACCATCAGGTCTGTTACATCTGTTGATTTCGCCGCATAAACCAACTGGGCATAAACGGAATCCTCATCATGTCTAAAATGAGGTGTATTGTGGAGAGTGTCGATATTTACCAGGATCAGATCAGCCTTTTTCCCAACTTCCAGGGAGCCGACCTGGCTATCGAGATGGATGGATTTGGCACCCAGATGAGTAGCCATATTAACTGCGGTCCTGGCCGGCACAACTGTGGGATCTCCACTGCTGCCTTTGGCGAGCAGAGCTGCCAGGCGAAGTTCTTCGAACATATCCAGATCGTTGTTGGAAGACACTCCATCGGTACCAATTCCCACACTCAATCCGTGCTCGAGCATATTGCTGATGGGGGCGATACCTGATGAGAGTTTCAGATTGGATGTGGGATTGTGAGCCACACCCACACCATGCCTTTGCAGGGTATGCATCTCCCGCTCATCAATATGCACGCAGTGGGCAGCGATCACCTTGGCTTTGAAAATACCGAATTGCTCCACGTAGGGGACAACAGGCATATCATTTCGGTCCAGGCTGTCTTCAACTTCCTGGGCGGTTTCTGCGATATGGATATGCAGGGGAACATCATATTTTAGCGCCAGATCTGTCGCGGATCGCAATATTTCAACCGTGGAAGTATAAGGGGCATGAGGAGCGATCGCTGGAGTTATCAGGGGATGATCCTTCCATTTTTTGATCATTTCTTCAGAAGCCGCCAGGGATTCTTCATAGGAGTTGGCATCCGGAGCGGGGAATTTCAAGATGGTCTGGCAGCAGACGGCTCTCAGTCCGGCTTCAGCAGCCGCCTCTGCGACCTGGTCCTCAAAATAATACATATCCGCAAAACTGGTCACGCCAGAACGGATCAATTCAGCACAGGCCAGGGAGGTACCCAGGTGGACAAACTCAGGATTAACAAACTCCCTTTCCACCGGCATGATATATCCCAGCAGCCAAACATCCAATCTGAGATCATCCCCCAGACCGCGCAGAAGATTCATCGGAACATGTGTGTGGGCGTTGACCAGTCCCGGCATAAGGACTTTGCCTTCACAATCCACCAATTCTCCCGGTTGGTATTTACCCTGGAGATCATCCTGTAACCCAACATCCGTTATCTGGTCACCCACCACGGCCAGGGCTCCATTCTTAAATTGTGTGAACTGATCATCCATACAGATGATATGGGCGTTGATCAGTAAGGTATCCACTTTCTTAGCCATCGTCATTCCTCCTACCTGCACCTATAACCTATAGAACATAAATAGCAGAATTACCTCGTACCTACTATTTACACTCTCGTTATGGATTGAATATACTTTCGATTACCGATCATTGGCACTGCACCTGGGCAGCCGCAAATTCGAGTTAGACCAACTTGAACCAATAAAAGATCATCTCCCACAGGCGTAGCTGGTCTTGATATGGATACTCCTCAGTGAGATTATGACATCTGGGCCGGCAGGTGATTAGGATAGATTGTATCATCTCAAACTGGTTTTTATAAAGACGTATATCAGGCCTGGATCGGCTTTAGGGAGAGTATATTCAGGAGGGATTTTCCGCTTTTTTATGGCCCCTTGATTGGTCCTTTTGGGAGGGTTTTAGGGGGTGATGTATGGTAAAATGGAGCATCGATGAATATCAATAAAATCGTCCTTCCAGAACCCCCAAATGTCCTAAAATCCATTCGAACCGGGTTTGATGCAATCACAAAACACCTGTTATTATTGCTTTTTCCCCTGGGTTTGGATCTGTTATTGTGGTTTGGACCGCATATTCAAATCCGGTCGCTTATTGAAGGATTGATCCTGGAGATGAACGATGTCTCTCAGATGTTTCCGGCAGACTTCGCTCAAATCATGCAGGAAGGTGAGGCCATCTGGTCCGTTGCGGCGGAGCGGATCAATTTGCTGGTTGCCTTGAGGTCGCTTCCTGTTGGGATATTCAGCCTGCTGTCGTCCATACTTCCGGTTAAAAACCCGCTGGGAAGCCCGATATTCTGGGATGTGACCAGTCCGGGGGCCGCTTTTATTTTCACCCTATTGATATTTATGGCAGGTTTGCTCCTGGGAGGGCTTTATTTCTCAGCTGTTCGCCAGGCAGCCATATTTGATGAGGTTAAATGGCGGCCAATTTTAAAAGACTGGCCCCGCGTCAGCATCCAATCCCTTCTGCTTAGTGTCATCTGGGCGGGATTCTTCCTGGCAGTATTGGTACTGGGTAGTTGTGCTGCGACCGGAATGACTTTTTTCAGCGTCACCCTGGGCCAGGTTGCGATCATTTTCTTCGGGATCATCTGCTTTTGGCTCTTATTTCCGCTTTTCTTTTCTCCCCATGGCATCTATGTGCAGGGAGAAAAGGCCTGGCGCTCGCTCGTATCCAGCATCCGCTTGACGAATTTGACTTTCATGAGAACCAGTATGTTCATTATGCTGGCCATTCTGGTTAACCAGGGATTGAATTTGGTCTGGCAGATCGCACCGGAAGACTCCTGGCTGATGGTGATCAGCATTCTCGGTAACGCCTTTGTGACCACTGGCATGCTGTCTGCTAGTTTTGTCTACTACCAGGATATCACTCGATGGGTGGAGGAATTGAAAACGTTGGGTGCGCCTCGGCCCATCATCGAGGAGCGGCCCACAATAGAAAATTAACCTGAATCATGGTATGATGCGGGATTGCGTTTTGATTAGTGGAGGGTTCTGTGGCTCAAAAGAAAGAGACTATGTCCTATGATGCCAAAGATATCCAGGTGCTGGAGGGATTGGAAGCTGTCCGCTTACGGCCCGGGATGTATGTTGGTGGTACGGACATCAAAGCACTGCACCACTTGGTGTATGAGGTTGTTGACAACTCGATCGATGAAGCATTGGCCGAGTATTGTGATGAGATCGAAATTATCATTCACAACGATGATAGCGTGACAGTTACTGATAACGGTCGTGGTATTCCAGTTGATATCCATCCTGAGAAAAAAGTGCCTGCCCTTGAGCTGGTTATGACCATGCTTCACGCAGGCGGGAAATTCGGCGGCGGGGGTTATAAGGTCTCAGGTGGTCTGCATGGTGTTGGTCTGTCGGCTGTTAACGCGCTCTCGGAATGGTTTGAAGTCCGCGTCTGGCGAGACAAAAAAGAATATTTCCAGCGTTATGAAAAGGGCGTTCCCGTCAATAAACTGGAAGTTGTCGGTGATGCGCCGAAGGGGAAAACGGGCACAACACAGACCTTCCTCTACGATAAAACGATCTTCGATAAAGAGCTGACCTACCAATTTGAGACCCTCGTGCAGCGTTTCAGGGAAATGGCCTTTGTCACCCGGGGTGTCACCATCCGGTTCATTGATGAACGGACAGATAAGGAGATGACCTTCTATTTTGATGGAGGAATCACTTCCTTTGTGCGTTATCTGAACCGCAACCGGGAAAAATTGCATCCCGTTATCCATGTTGAGAAAGAAGTTGACGATATCGTCATCGATGCTGCATTCCAGTACACCGACTCCTTTGCAGAGTCGATCTACGCTTTTGCCAATACGATCAACACTCACGACGGCGGCACTCACCTGACCGGTTTGAGAACCGCTATCACCAGGACAATCAATAACTATGCCCGGGCAAAAAAGATATTCAAAGATTCTGATCCCAATTTGTCGGGGGACGACACCAGGGAAGGGTTAACGGCGATCATCAGTGTCAAACATCCCAACCCCCAATTCGAGAGCCAGACCAAGGTAAAATTGATGAATGCTGAGGTAAAGACCCATGCCCAGCAGGTGGTTGCTGAAGGGGTCGAGGCATTCTTGGAGGAACATCCCACGGCTGCAAAAGCCATTGTTAATAAGTGCCTTACCTCGGCTCGAGCCCGAACAGCCGCTAGCAAAGCTCGCGATCTGGTGATCAGAAAATCTGCCTTGGAAAGCATGACCCTGCCAGGGAAACTGGCGGACTGCTCCTCCCGTAATCCTCTCGAGTCTGAAATCTATATTGTAGAGGGTGACTCGGCAGGTGGCTCGGCAAAACAGGGACGAGATCGCCATTTCCAGGCTATACTGCCCCTGCGAGGTAAGATCCTTAATACAGAAAGAGCTCGCTTGAACCAGATTTTAGCCAATAATGAAGTCAAATCCCTCATTTCCGCGTTGGGTGTAGGGATCGGGGAAGGATTTGATATCGAAGGCTTGCGTTACGGTCGGGTGATCATCATGACCGATGCTGATGTTGATGGCGCTCATATCCGCACCTTGCTGCTGACGTTCTTCTTCCGATATATGCAGCCGCTGATCGAAGAGGGGCACCTTTATATCGCTCAACCTCCCCTGTATCGTCTTAATCATAAAAATAAAAAGATCTATCTCTACACCGAGAAGGAAAAATTGGATACGTTTAAGGAGCTGGGTCTATCACCAGAGAAGGCCAGCCTCCAACGTTACAAAGGACTCGGCGAGATGAACCCGGTGCAGCTCTGGGATACCACTATGGATCCGGAGACACGCACCTTGCTGCAGGTGACCATTGAGGATGCTGCCGCTGCTGATCGAACTTTTGATATGCTGATGGGCGCATCAGTTCCCCCCAGGAAGCGTTTTATCATCACACATGCCAATGAAGTAAGGAATTTGGATATTTAAAGTTACCAAATGTCGCTAAATCAAGGTCAGCTTCTTCGTGAACGCTACAGAATCATCGAGCCCCTGGGCCATGGTGGTATGGGTTCTATCTTTAGGGCTGTCGACGAGAATCTGGGTCTGGAAGTAGCGGTGAAGGAAAACCTATTCACCATTGATGATTATGCCCGTCAATTTCGACGGGAGGCGACCATCCTGGCCAATCTGCGCCATCCCAATTTGCCGCGTGTATCCGATCACTTCAGCCTAGAAGATCAGGGTCAATACCTGATCATGGATTATATTGAGGGAGAGGATCTCCAGGAACGACTGGAAAGATTGGGTCCGATTGATGAAGAAGAGGTCGTCTTTATTGGCGCAGCGATCTGCGATGCGCTGGGTTATATGCACTCCCGGGATTCGGTGGTGCTCCACAGGGATATCAAGCCAGCCAATGTGAGGATCACTCCTTCTGGAGGAGTGTACCTGGTAGATTTTGGACTTGCTAAGGTAATGCAAGGCGATCAGACCACAACTACGGGGGCCAGGGCAATGACTATGGGTTTTTCTCCCCCTGAACAGTACGGGGCTGCCCGCACAGATGCCCGCACGGACATCTATTCCCTGGGAGCCACTCTTTATACCGCCTTGACAGGACTGACGCCGGAAGATAGTTTAGCTCAAACGATGGACCAGCTGGAGCTGACACCGGTCCGAGAGAGAAACCCGAAGGTCTCCAAGCGCGTAGCCGAAGCCGTCGAAAAAGCTCTTCAAGTCCACCCCAATGACCGTTGGCAAATGGCTGCCGAGTTCAAGAACGAGCTTCTGAAAGCCCAGAGCGGAAGATTCAGCTTCAATTTCGGTATCGACCAACCGGGGGGGTCTGCCAATATCCCGAAAAAGGAACCAACCAAACCTCCTGGTGTGATTGTCCGTGGTGTTGAAACCAAGGAGATAACTAGAAAACCTCTCGGCAAACCCCCACAACAGGGGGTGAAGAAAGCCCAGCAAGCGGGTTCCCAGATCGATCGCGGGGGCTGCCTGGCACTACTTGCCTTGCTTGGTTTTATTCTCATCCTCGGGTTGGCGGTTTTTGCACTGCTGAACCCTGTATTTACCAGGAATTTGCTTCAATTGTGGTTCTGATCTAGATCCTAGCAGTCAAAATCTAGCGGATCAGGGGGAGGTGATTTAACTCACTTTCTGTGATCAATAACTTGTCTGACAATTGACAGGTTGAGAAGATTTTGTTAAACTTGTAGTTGTCAGACAAGTTATCAATAAGGATATCTCATGTCTACCCTGCTTGTGAAAAATGCCCAGATCCTGGTCACCATGGACGGCCACCGTCATGAAATCCATGGTGGTGGTCTTTTTGTTGAAAATGGCTTTATCAAACAAGTGGGAGAATCTGATCAATTGCCCTCAAAAGCGGATCAGATTCTTGATTTAAAAGGACATATTGTCCTGCCGGGTTTGGTAAATACACATCACCATTTTTATCAGACCCTCACCCGGGTAGTACCAGAAGCCCAGGATGCGAATCTATTTCACTGGCTGAAAACACTTTATCAGATCTGGGCCCGGATGAAACCTGAGGATATCCGGATCTCGACCCGGACCGCGCTGGCTGAATTGGCTCTGTCAGGATGCACTACAGCTTCAGACCATCTCTATCTATTCCCAAATGGATCCCGCCTGGATGATGAGATCGAAGCGGCCCTTGAGATTGGTTTGCGCTTGCATGCATCCCGGGGCTCGATGAGTTTAGGTGAGAGCGCCGGCGGTTTACCACCGGATAGTGTAGTTGAAGACGAAGCTCAAATCCTCAAGGATTCCCAGCGTTTGATAGAGGCTTATCATGATGGGAAACCTGGATCCATGACCCAGATCGTGCTTGCGCCATGCTCCCCATTCAGCGTTACCGGGGATCTGATGAGGGAAAGCGCCGCTCTGGCCAGGGATTATGGCGTTCAGCTGCACACACACCTGGCGGAGACCGAGGACGAAGTGGATTTTACGATCCAGCAGTTTGGCAAGAGGCCAGTGGCCTATATGGAAGAAGTGGATTGGATTGGCTCCGATGTCTGGTTTGCCCATTCGGTTTATGTGAATGATGATGAGATCAGTGTCTATGCCAATCACAAGTGTGGTGTGGCTCACTGTCCAAGTTCAAATATGAGGCTGGCTTCAGGAGCTGCGCCAATCCTTGACATGTTAGCAGCTGGCGTGGATGTTGGTATCGGTGTGGATGGTTCGGCCAGCAACGATGGATCCCATATGTTAGGTGAGGCGCGCCAGGCATTGCTGCTGGCCCGCTTGAAAGCAGGAATAGAGGGCGCCTCCCGTTCAGGAGATCAAGGTCTTCCGATCATGACGGGCCGGCAGGCGCTTGAGTTGGCAACCCGTGGTGGAGCAGCGGTCTTAGGAAGGGATGATATTGGTTCTCTTGAACCAGGAAAAGCGGCGGATTTGATTGCCATCGATCTGGAAAGGATCGATTATGCCGGCGCGATGCATGACCCTGTTGCAGCACTGACATTCTGTGCTCCAGCCAAAGTCGACTATAACATCGTAGGTGGCAAATTCATCGTCAAAGAAGGCCAGCTGACCACAGCTGATGTGCCAGTCCTGGTAGAGGAACATAACCAGGCAGCAGCCCGCCTGTTGAATGGATAGGGTTTTTACAGATCTTCGGGAGAGAATTATGAGCCGAAAGGATATCAGCAATCGCACCAGAGACTTGGTCGATACCGCGATGGGAAGGGAGAAGGCCGATCTGGTGATCAGGAACGGCCAGTGGGTTTGTGTCCAATCCGGTGAGATCATTCCTGGAACGGATATAGCTGTGCTTGGGGAGAGGATCGCCTACGTGGGGGAGGACGCTTCTCATACGATCGGGGATGATACAAAAGTGGTTGATGCCGAGGGAAATTATCTCGTACCAGGACTGTTAGATGCGCATTTGCATGTCGAGTCTGGTATGGTTACGATCACAGAATTCGTAAGAGCAGTTGCACCAAGAGGGACAACAGGCATGTTCATCGATCCCCATGAGATCGCCAATGTCTTTGGTCTGAAGGGTGTCAAATTGATGGCGGATGAAGCAGAGGACCAGCCCATTCATGTTTGGGTCCAGGTCCCCTCCTGTGTGCCTTCTGCGCCGGGATTGGAAACTCCTGGTTCATCTATCGGTCCTGATGATGTAGCTGAGGCTATGGGCTGGAACCGGATCATCGGCCTGGGAGAGATGATGAATTTTCCGGGAGTCTATTTCAGTGACCAGAAGATGCATGACGAGATGGCGGCTACCCGGGAAGCCGGAAAAGTGATAGGGGGGCATTATGCCGCTCCCGATCTCGGTATTCCTTTTCACGGCTATGCCGCTGGAGGACCGGAAGACGACCATGAAGGCACCAGAAAGGAAGATGCGGTTGCCAGGATCCGTCAGGGCATGAAAGCTATGCTGCGTTATGGCTCAGGCTGGCTGGATATTGAAGCACAGATCAAGGCCATCACTGAAGAGGGGCTGGATTCGCGCCATTTCATCCTCTGCACGGATGACTCCCATTCAGAGACTCTTGTGAATGATGGACATATGGACCGCGTCCTGCGCCATACGATTGGCTTGGGAGTGAATCCCATGACCGCCTTGCAGATGGCGACGATCAACACGGCGGAGCATTTTGGAGTTGCCAGGGATATGGGCCAGATCGCACCTGGCAGGTACGCCGATATCCTGCTTGTGAAGGATTTGGATGATTTCCGACCAGATTCCGTCTATGCCAAAGGGAAGCTGCTGGCCAGTTCCGGTAATTGGCAGGTTGATCTGCCAGAGTATGAATATCCCGAGTGGGCTGCGAATTCTGTCAATATGAAACGTCGCTTGACAGCTGCTGATTTCAAGTTGGTTGTCGATCAGGATATCCCTGATAGAAAAGCGGTGGCTCATGTGATCGGAGTAGTAGAAGGCCAGGCGCCAACCAACCACCTGCAACTACCAGTTGATGTGCAGGACGGGGAGGTTAAGATCGATCTGGCACAGGATTTGCTGAAGATTGCCCTGGTTGAGCGGCATCAGGCGACTGGGGGTGTTGAGGTTGGATTGGTTTCCGGGTTTGGTTTCCAGGCGAAATGTGCAATTGGCTCCACTGTCGCCCATGATTCACACCATATGATCGTGGTAGGCACCGATGAGGAGCAAATGGCTCTGGCAGCCAATCGTTTAGCTGAGATGAACGGTGGCCAGGTGGTCATCAAGGATGGCCAGGTGATCGGTGAGGTTCTATTGCCCATCGCGGGATTGATGTCATCGAAAAGAGCAGAGGTTGTAGCTGAAGAAGCAGCCAGTGTTTTAAATAGGTTTCCAAGCCTGTGGTTGTTCAATTATCAATCCCAATATGCAGCTCAGCCTGCTGGCGCTGGTTGTGATCCCGGCACTTAGGATCTCTGATCTGGGCCTGGTCGATGTTGAAAAATTTGAATTCGTGCCTGTTGTTGAAGGACAAGGATCTTGATCAAAGAGAATGATGTTTCCAGGTCCCTCCATGAACAGCTCAGCCTGCTGATCGCAGAGACCGAATCCGGACAAAGATTGCCTTCTGAACCAAAGCTGGCGGCTGTTTTTGGTGTTTCCCGGGCATCCCTCCGGGAGGCGATGCGGACCTTTGAGACGCGGGGACTCCTGCAGCGCAAACAAGGAGTGGGCACTTTTGTCATCCATCCAGGGAATGTCTTCGAAACAGGCCTGGAGAATCTGAACAGCCTGGAAACCATCGCTGATCAACTGGGATTAATGGTTTCCATGGGAGCGTTGGAGGTTTGCCGCAGGACCATAGATCAAAGAATGGCTGAAACCCTTGAGCTGCCGCTAGGAATGGAAATCCTAACGGTCTCGCGAGTGATCCTGGCAGAGGATCGCCCTGTAGCGTTCCTGGAAGATAATCTGCCTCTGGATATTCTTAGCGAAGAGGAGGTCAAGCAAGATTTTACAGGTTCTGTGTTGGACATGTTGATCCGTCGGGACGATATACCACTGGCCAGCTCCAAATGTGAGATCAGCGCCGTCGGGGCACCACCAGAGATTGCCAGTGCGCTTGATATTCAGCGCCATGATCCATTGCTGGTTTTTTCATCTTTGTTGTTTTCCACCCGGGGAAGGATTATCGATTCCTCTTTCAGCTATTTTTTGCCCGGGTATTTTCATTTTCATATTGTCCGTCGAGTAGGTAAGGACCTTTAGCTAGAGATTTACAGGAAGGTATGGGCCGTATAAAAACACAACATTCATAATTATTGATTACAGCATTATTCAATCAACCTAAAGGAGATTTAAAATGAGAAGTTTTGTTGGACGTGACATTCTGTCATTACGAGATTTTGAACGACACGAGTTTGAACGGGTTTTTGAGGTTGCCAAGAAGTTGGCTCCCATAGCAGAAAACCGCAAGAATGTGGACCTGCTAAAAGAGAAGACTCTTGTTACTGCTTTTTATCAGCCTTCCACCCGGACCCGCCTGGCTCATGAAGCAGCGATGCTGCGCCTTGGCGGAAAAGTGACTGGATTCTCGGATGCCAAGAACACCCGGGCAGGTGACTTCTATATGGAGTCGATCAAAGACACATTTAAAATGCTTGAAAACTATGGTGATGTGATCGTAGTTCGCCACTTTCAGAAAGGCGCTCCCCATGAAGCAGCAAAATGGGTCAGCGTGCCGATCATCAACGGTGGTGATGGTTGGGGTGAACATCCCACTCAGATCCTGACTGATCTCTACACAATCCTGACTGAAAGAGGCCGGATTGATGGGCTGAAGTGGGTCGCAGTTGGTGATATGAGGATGCGCACCATGCACTCCCTGGGCCATGCCCTGAGCCAGTTCGATTGCCCGGTCACCTTCGTCGCTCCGGAAGATATGCGGATGCCTGATGAATACAAAGAGGATTTCAAACGCAACAGCCTCGATTTCAAAGAGGTTGATGATGTGCGCGAAGTCATTGCTGATGCAGACGTTATCCTGGTTGAGCCGGTTGTGCAGCCAGATTACACTAAATCCCGCGATGAACGGGATGGAGATGTGGGCCTGACTCCTCCCCAATTCCAGATCACGAAAAAACTTCTGGAAACCAAAGCCAAATCCGATGCAGTCCTGCTCCATTCCTTACCCCGAATGGATGATATTCCTCCCGATGTGGATCAGACCCGCTGGGCTCGCTACTGGAAAGAGGGATTCAACGGTGTTGTTATGCGCATGGCTCTCCTGGCCCTGGTTCTGGGTGCAGAAGAGTAAACAAGAACCCCTAACTGGTAGGCAGGCAAACAGCTTGTCTACCAGTTCGTTTTTATGAATTGATCAGGATCATTATAAAAGGAGAAACCCATGATAAGTGATCTGAGAGGTCGCCATTTGATCGGTGACCTGGACTTCTCGAAAGAAGAAGTTGAAACCGTTCTCGAAGTTGCCTGGGATTTGAAGAAAAAACGCGCCCTGGGTGAACGCCATAACTTGTTGCAGGACAAGACCCTGGCTATGCTGTTCTTCTTTTCCAGCACCCGCACCAGGGCTTCTTTTGAATCCGGCATGGCTCAGCTGGGTGGACATGCAGCTTTTATGGAGAGCCGAACCACACAAGTCTCCCATGGTGATACGGAAAAAGAGCTGGGAGAGATCCTTGGCCGGTATTTTGACGGCATCGCGATCCGCCATGTGGATTGGGGTGTGGGCAATAGTTATATCAATAATGTTGCCTCCGCTTCACGCTCACCAGTCTTAAATATGCAGTGTGAGGTCTACCATCCCCATCAATGTCTGGCAGATATCATGACCATTTTTGAGAAAAAAGGCCGCGACCTGCGCAAGAAGAAGATGGTTGTTTCCTGGGCGTATGCGTCTTCCTACCTGAAACCGATGTCAGTCCCCCAGTCCCTGATCCTCCAGATGCCCCGTTTCGGGCTGGATGTGACCCTGGCTCACCCTCCGGAATTTAAACTCATGCCGGAAATCATGGAACAGGCCAAGGAGCAGGCCAAGAAATATGGTGGCAAATTTGAAGTTGTGGATGATATGGAAGAAGGCTTCAAGGATGCCGATATCGTTTATGCCAAATCCTGGGGTCCATTAATGACTACCCAGGATCCGGAAGAGGGCAAGAAGATCCAGGATAAATATGCCGATTGGATCACTGACGCCCGCAAAATGGCCCTGGCTGACAAGGATGCGATCTACATGCATCCCCTTCCAGCAGACCGTGATGTTGAGGTCACCAGCGAAGTGATGGATGGGCCGAACTCGGTCGTATTTGATCAGGCCGAGAACCGGATGCATGCCCAAAAAGCTGTCATGGCCTTGACCATGAAATAGGAGAGATGATGGGAAAAGAGAAAAAAGTAGCAGTTGTCGCAATCGGCGGTAACTCGTTGATCAAGTCGAAACAGCATCAAACTGTCGAGGACCAGTATAAAGCTGCCCAGGAAACAGCTTACCACCTGGTGGATATGATCGAAGCTGGTTGGGACATCGCGGTTGGTCACGGGAACGGACCCCAGGTTGGATTTATCCTGCGGCGGTCTGAGATTGCTGCAAAAGTCGAGGGAATGCATGAACTACCCCTGGATGTTTGCGGTGCGGACAGCCAGGGAGCGATCGGGTATTCCCTGCAGCAGAACATTCAAAACGAATTGAAGAAAAGAGGGATCAACAAACCTGTAACAACGGTGATTACCCAGGTAAGGGTTGACCCCAACGATCCAGCTTTCCAGGCACCTGCCAAGCCGATCGGCACTTTTATGGAAGAAGCTGAAGCTAAGAAGCGCCGAGAGGAGCTAGGCTGGGATGTTGTTGAGGATGCGGGACGTGGCTGGCGGCGAGTGGTTGCTTCACCGCTTCCTGTCGAGATCATGGAGCTGGATGCCATCAAAGCCTTGATTGACTCCGGGGCAGTAACCATAACGGTTGGTGGTGGAGGGATCCCGGTCATCCAAACAGATGACGGTATCAAAGGAACAGCTGCGGTAATAGACAAGGATTTTGCCTCGGCGTTCCTGGCGAATGAGATCAATGCAGACCTGCTGCTGATCTCCACCGCAGTAGAAAAAGTGGCGCTGAATTTCGGAAAACCGGATCAGGTTGATGTGGACCAGATGACCGTTGCGGAAGCAAAGAAGTATCTTGATGAGGGAAGTCACTTTGCCAAAGGGTCCATGGAGCCCAAAGTTCGGGCAATTATAAAATTCCTGGAGCAGGGCGGTAAAGAAGCCATCATCACCAATCCAGAAAATATCGGCCGGGCCCTCCGGGGTGAGACCGGAACGCGGATTGTGCCTTGATCATGAAGTAGGACTAACATGAAATGCGGTACATTGAACTGGTCATTGATGGATATTGTTCTTAAGCTAAAAGACGAGTTTCAAGTATACTAGAGTTATTGTCGTTTAGGATCAGACTCAAGGAGGTGCATCTCAAAGAAAGAGTCGGACATGTACCAATATATTCAATATAGAGAGGAGTAAAAATGAGAAAGAAAAGTCTATGGTTGGCGATAAGTGTGTTGTTGATCTCATCCTTCGCCCTAACAGCTTGCCAACCTGATGCTGGCCCCGAAGAAGTTGCTGGCTATCAGATCCCTGCTGTTGAGAAAGGGAAGTACAATGTGGCATTTGTTTACGTTGGTCCACATGATGATGGTGGATGGTCCCAGGCTCATGATGTAGGCCGGGTGTATGTTGAAGAAAATGTTGATGATGTGCACACAGCCTATGTGGAACTAGTAGCTGAGGGCGCAGATTCAGAGCAGGTAACACGCTCCTTGGCCCGGAAAGGCTTTGACGTAATTTTCACTACTTCCTTTGGTTTCATGGATGCCTCGGCTGTAGTGGCAGATGAGTTTCCCGATGTGGATATCATTCATATCTCTGGTTTCATGTCGAACGAAGCTAACTTTGGCAACCTGATGGGCGCCATGGAAGACATGAAATATCTTGCTGGTATGTTGGCAGGATCCCGGGCAATGGTGGACGGCAATCCCAAACTTGGGTATATCGCTACTTTCCCGATTCCAGAAGAATTGCGGTTGGGAAATGCCTTCGCCCTTGGCGCACAGCAGACTTGCCCCGATTGCACTGTTGATGTTCGTTGGATCTATACCTGGCATGATCCCATTAAAGAACAGGAAGCAGCAAGCTCCTTGTTTGATGCGGGATCCCAGGTTGTTATGACTGGCGCAGATACACCAGCACCCGCCCAGGTTGCACCAGAAGGGAAATGGGGTATCACCTACGACTATAGCGGCAACTGTGTTGTTGATGCCTGCCTGACCTCTATGTATTGGAATTGGGGTCCAGTTTATGCTGATATCGTGGAAGCTTCCCGCGCCGGTGAATGGGTTGGCGGTTGGGACTACTTTGATGCAGACGTAGGCGGCATGGGCTTGCTTGGATTTATGGAGGGAGAAACCCTTCAGCCTGGTGTGGCCGAACTGCCCGAAGCAGATCTTCAACTCATTCGCGATACACTGGCAGCTATGCTGGCCGGCGAATTTGACCGCTTTGATGTCTTCTCTGGTCCAATCACCGATAATCAGGGTAATGTGATCCTGGCTGAAGGTGAGAGTCTTGTTCAAGCAGACCTGGATGGCTTCAAAGAATTTGGCAGTCCTTGTGAGACCTGCATGTATTGGTGGAATGAAAACATCACCGCAGAATTACCAGAATTAGAGTAACTTTTACATAAAGATAACTCAAGACGGATTTTCATCCGTCTTGAGTGTCTTTCTATTTGACTCGAGCTATTATCCCTTTTTATTGCTTATCCTGAAGGAATAATGATATGAATTCAAATCCCCCAGCTGTAGAAATGAAAGATATCGTGATTGAATTTCCAGGCGTTCTTGCCAATGATCACGTGAACCTAACTTTGCAGGAAGGGGAAATTCATGCTTTATTGGGTGAGAACGGAGCAGGAAAGAGCACATTAATGAATGCCTTAGCGGGTTTGTACAAACCAGTTTCTGGCACTATTCGTGTTCACGGCGAGCTAGTCAATTTCAATTCTCCCCGTGATGCTATTTCCAAAGGTATTGGGATGGTTCATCAGCATTTTATGCTGGTGCCAACCCAGACAGTAACTGAGAATATTCTTCTGGGTTTGAATGAGCCCAGGTTTGTGATGTCCTTAAAGCAATATGACCAGAAAATCCTTGAACTGGAAGAGAAATATGGCTTATTTGTTGATCCAGCCACTAAAATTTGGCAGTTATCAGTTGGTGAACAACAGCGGGTAGAAATCCTTAAAACTCTCTACCGTGGGGCGAATATACTTATCATGGATGAACCCACAGCTGTTTTATCTCCGCGTGAAATTGATGAATTGATGGAAACCATGCGATCCATGACGAATCAGGGAAAATCAATCATTTTCATCACTCACAAGTTGGGAGAAGTGGTTGATATCGCTGATCGAGTAACAGTACTGCGGAAGGGTATCGTAACTGCTGAGGGGGAGTCAATGAAGGGTGTGACGAAGAAAGACCTGGCTCAGCGCATGGTGGGGCGCGAGGTGGTGTTTACTGTTGAGCGGGAGAGTCATGAATTGGGGGAAGTGGTAATGGAGATGACAAATGTATCAGCCCTCAATAATCGTGGGCTTCCTGCACTCAGGGATGTATCCTTGAATATCAGAAGCGGCGAGATCCTGGGAATTGCCGGAGTAGGCGGTAATGGCCAGAGTGAACTTGCTGAGGTGATCACCGGATTAAGACAGTGTACTGGGAAAATTCTCATCCAGGGAACGGATATAAGCAACCAACCTCCAATTAATGCGATAAAACGAGGCGTATCGCATATTCCAGAGGACCGCACGGCGGTTGGAACGGCCCCAAGCCTTAGTTTGACAGATAATATAATAATGAAAGGGTATAAAGAACAGCCGATCGGAGATGGATGGCGGATTAATTTCCAGGTCGCTCATGAGCACACCAGCAAGCTTAAGGATCAATATAAGATCCTTGCCCCAAGCGTGAATACACCTGCGGGTAAACTATCTGGGGGAAACCTTCAAAAGTTGATCCTTGCCCGTGAAATCAATTCAAAACCCAGGTTTCTAGTTGCCATGCAGCCTACTAGAGGCCTGGACGTAGGTGCTATAGAAGATATCTGGGCTTTGCTTTTAGAGCAGCGGTCAAATGGGGCTGCAATTCTATTGATCTCTGAGGAATTGGAGGAAGTCTTATCTCTAAGTGACCGGATAGCTGTAATATCTGAAGGAAAGATCATGGGCATTGTTGATAGTGAAAATGTTGACATCGACAAGATTGGAATGATGATGGCGGGGATGCAAGAAATAAGGGAGTAGACTTTCATGGCTATTCGTATACGAACTGAACAGCGTGTTGAAGTACCCAAATGGTTGCCCTCTGCCACATCGATAGGTTCGGTGATTATTGCATTTATTCTGGGTGGGGTAATCTTCAAAATTGTGGGTGGGAAGCCCATGCAGGCTCTGTATTTCTTCTATCAGGCAGTTTTTGGCAACTGGGGTGTATTTTCTGATACGCTGGTGAAAGCCACTCCCTTGATAATCATTGGCGTTGCCTGCGCGATCGCTTTTAAAATGCGCCTTTGGAATATTGGCGCAGAAGGGCAGTTTTACGCTGGGGCATTTGGAGCAAGTCTGGTGGTGTTAGTTCCCCTGGTGCCCCCTGAGAGTCCTAAAGTTATTGTCATCGGTTTGATGATGCTGATGGGTATGCTGTGTGGTGGGATCTTGGGATTCATCCCTGGTTATTTACGGGCAAAATATAAGGTCAATGAGATTATTACAACCTTGATGCTGAACTATATCATTATTAATTGGAACAACTTCTGGATTTTTGATCAGTGGAGTGACCGCGGTTTCCAAATGACAGCTACGTTTGACCGTGTAGCCTGGCTGCCGAGATTGGCGGATTACGCTAAGGAAATACCAGCTTTTTCAGGTGTCACATTACACTTAGGTGTGGTTTTTGGTCTTGTCGCAGCAGTCATTGTCTGGTGGATATTCCGCTTCAGCCGCTGGGGATACGAGATCAAGTTGATTGGAGATAATCCTAATGCTGCCAGATATGCAGGTATCAATATTTCCAAAAATATCATCCTGGTAATGGCCTTTTCGGGGGCACTGGCTGGGCTGGCTGGTATGTCGGAAATAAGTGGGGTTGTTCACCGTCTGCAGGAAAGTATATCTCCGGGGTATGGTTTCACTGGCATCATTGTTGCCTGGCTGGCGAAACTCAATCCTTTTGCCATTGTTCCGGTTTCTGTCTTATTTGCTGGCCTTATAGTTGCGGGACGCGAGATTCAACCTGCGGGTTTGTCATTTCTCCTACAAGGAATTATCCTCTTCCTGTTGATCTCAAGTGATGTGCTCATTCGCTATAAAATCAAGTTCGTTCGTGTTAATAAGGAGACAGAATGAATTTTGAAATTATTTTGCATTCTGGGATAGCTACTGGGACTGTCTTGTTATTTGCCGCAATTGGAGAGATATTAACTGAACGTTCCGGCATCCTCAATCTGGGTATTGAGGGAATGATGCTTTTGGGAGCGATGGCAGGTTTTGGTACTTCTCTGGCAACAAATAGCGCCTGGCTGGGCGTTGCTGTTGCGGTCCTGGCAGGAGGTTTGTTGAGCCTTGCCCACGGCCTTGTCACCATTCACTTTCAGGCAGACCAGGTTGTCAGTGGACTTTCGCTTACGTTCCTGGGAACTGGGTTAGCTTTGGTATTAGGCGAGGGATTAACAGGACAAACTCCACCTCTCCTGCTTGATTATAGTATTCCTATTTTGAAGTCCATTCCTTTTATTGGCCCGGCTTTATTTCAAGACCATGGTTTGCTCATTTATGCTGGCTATCTGTTAACGCCACTTACCTGGTTCTATATCCATAAAACACGACCTGGAATGCATTTGCGGGCTGTAGGGGAAAAACCGGCGGCAGCAGATTCCCTGGGTGTTAATGTCTATGGTTTACGCTACCTCTATGTATTTATTGGTGGTTGTTTGGCTGGTTTAGCTGGTGCCCTGATCAGTCTTTCTGTCTCGCCCGGTTGGTACAGTTCCCAAACCACATCCGGTCAAGGCTGGATCGCTGTTGCCTTGGTGATCTTTGCCCAGTGGAATCCATACCGGGCTGCATTGGGTGGATATCTATTTGGCATGTTGCGCCGGTTGATACTGGATTTACAGGGCCCCCGGTTGTTGTTTGGATTAGTAAATCCGCTTTATGTGAATTCCAATTACAGCTTCTTTCTGATCATGACCCCCTATATTTTAACAATTATTGCATTGATCTTCGGGTCCAGGGCAATCGCGAAGAAAAGAGCTGGATCACCTTCGGCTTTGGGGATCCCTTATATTCGAGGTGAGCGGGGTCAATGATTTCCAAGCATAACAGCGAGTTTAGGAAAAATCCTTTCTCACAAAGATACCCTATATCACATGCTGATGCCATTCTTAGATGATGCATACGGACTTCAGTTGATCAAAGATGATAGTGATTAATGACCATTTCCCATCCTTAATAAAGGTAGATACTTATGAGCAATTCTAATCAAGAAAAATGGGGACCGAAGCTCATTGACGGATTGTTGCCTGTATTTGCCACACTGGCTGCCCTGTTGGTAGGCGCGATCATGCTTCTTCTGCTTAAGGTCAACCCGATCGAAGCCTATAAAGCCATGTGGGAAGGCGCCTTTGGTTCCCAGAATGCGCTGGCCGAAACCCTGGTTAAAGCCACTCCGCTGCTGCTGGTGGGCCTGGGGATCTGCATCTCCTTCCGGGGAGATGTGATCAATATTGGCGGTGAAGGCCAAATGATAGTTGGCGCGATCCTGGGTACCCTGGTTGGCATAACACTAACCGATTGGCCGGGATGGGCTGTCGTTCCCTTTGCATTACTCACAGGGTTCCTTGGGGGAGCGATTTGGGGAGGCATCCCCGGCTTTTTAAAGGCATATTTCCGGGTGAATGAGATCCTCAGCACGGTGATGATGAACGCTATCGCGGTCCAATTGATGAACTTCCTGCTGCGGGGACCGATGATCGATCCCGCCCAGGCAGAGCTGGCGTCCAAGATCCCTCAAACAGCCAGGCTGTTAGATAGCTTCAGGCTTCCTCGCTGGATACCCACCAGGCTGCACCTGGGCGCTTTGATTGCTGTGATCCTGGCTATTCTTGTATACATATTGCTCTGGCGCACTACCTGGGGTTACAGGATCCGGGCAGTAGGCCAGAATCCGGATGCCTCCAGATATGCAGGAGTGAAGGTCAAGAACTATATCGTGTTGGCATTGATCCTGAGCGGCGCCTTTGCCGGGTTGGCAGGAGTGATGCAGGTATATGGTGTCAACTACCGCATGATCACAGACGGATCTGCTTCCGGTTTTACGGGCAGCGCAGGCTTTAACGGAATTGTAGCCGCCCTATTTGGAGGTTTGCATCCGATTGGAACAATACCAGCTTCGATCCTGTTCGGTGCACTGCTGGTAGGCGCAAATAAAATGCAGCGGGTCGTACAGGTTCCATCCGCATTGATCACCGCATTGAACGGCCTGGTGGTGGTCTTTGTGGTCAGCAGCGAGATTTGGAAACGGCGCAGGCAGCGAAGGAGATTGGCTGCCGCTGTGCCGTTGGAAGGGGAAGAGAACCTTGCAGATCCAGGCAAGATGATTGATGAGGAGGTGACATCATGATCTCAGACCTCTTTTCAATGACTGTTCTGGTTGGTATTTTGGCTTCTGGTATCCGCCTGGCTACTCCTTATTTATATGCAGCGATTGGCGAGACATTCGGCCAGCGCAGCGGTGTGTTAAATCTAGGTGTTGATGGACAAATGCTGCTGGGTGCATTTGCAGCCTTTTATGTAGCGATCAAAACAGGAAACCTCTGGTTAGGAATTCTGGCTGCCATGATAGTAGGTGCCTTGATGGGGCTGGCCATGGCTTTTGTTACCGTGAATCTCCATGCGGAACAGGGTATCAGCGGGATTGGTTTTTACCTATTTGGCCTGGGATTGAGTGATCTCTTATTCCAGAAGTTGCTGGGTACCGTGGAGACCGTAAAGGGTTTTCCGAAACTCGATATCCCGGTCTTAAGCGATCTTCCAGTTGTGGGAGAGATCTTCTTCCGCCAGAATATCCTGGTCTATATCGCTTTTGCCCTGGTGCCCATTGCCTGGTTCATCCTTAATAAGACCACACTTGGTTTGAAGATCCGGGCTGTGGGTGAGAATCCGGACGCAGCAGATTCGCTGGGTGTGAGTATTTCCAGGATCCGGTATTTCACAATCATCCTGGGAGGAACGCTCTCCGGAGTAGCTGGGGCCTCGATGTCCATTGCCCTGTTAAATGTATTTCAGCAGAATATGACCAGCGGGTTGGGTTTTATCGCGGTTGCCCTGGTCTATTTTGGGGCCTGGCGGCCGTGGGGGGTTCTGGGAGGAGCACTACTATTCAGTCTTGTGAACTCCCTCCAGCTCTGGATCCAGGTTCTGGGTATCCCGGTCCCATCCGATATCGCAGTGATGATGCCCTATATATTGACAATACTGGTGCTGGTTGCGACCGTATCGCGAGTGCGGGCACCTTCCGCGCTCACAAAGCCATTTGAACGAGCGGATTAGAGGAAATATCATGGAGGTGATGAGGGAAAAAATAGTTTTGTCAGCTATCAGATTTTTCATTCAATCAATAAGGAGAAGATATATGAAGAAGTTCAGATTTTTGATCAGTTTAATGATTTTGATTGCTGTGCTTTGGGTGCCTGTCAGGCCCAGGAGCCAGTAGAAGAACCTGAATGGAAGAGAAGGAACTCTTCCGGGTGGCAGTTGTAATGCCCAGTGCGATCAATGACCTGGCTTTCAGCCAGAGCATGTACGATGCCCTGGTTATGATCCAGGCAGAAATGGGTGGAGAAGAGGCAATGGAAATTGTCTACTCTGACGGCATGTTTGTTGTGGACGATGCCGCCGCTGCCATCCGGGACTATGCCGCAGAAGGCTATGACCTGGTGATCGCCCATGGTTCCCAGTACGGCAGCTCCCTGCAGGAAATCGCCCCTGACTTCCCCGAGACCAGCTTTGCCTGGGGCACCACGGTTGATACCTTTGGTATCGACAATATCTTTGCCTATGAAGCAGCCTCCCAAGAGGGCGGTTATGTTAATGGCGTGATCGCGGCCAGCCTGTCCGAAACCGGCGTGCTGGGTGTGGTTGGCCCGATCGAAACCGGCGATGCCAAACTTTACGTGGATGGTTTTGTGGCTGGAGCTAAAGCAACCAATCCTGATGTTCAGGTCAATGTGAACTATATCGGTTCTTTCTCCGATGTTGCCCTGGCATGCAGAAGCAGCCAACACGCATGTGGCTGCTGGCGCGGATGGACTGACCGGAACCGCCCAGATGGTTGTGGGCGCGATCGGCGTAGCTGAGGAAAGCGGCGCCATGTGGTTTGGCACCCAGGCTTCCCAGACCGAACTGGCACCTCCGATCGTGGTTGCCAATCAGGTCTATCGTTGGGATGTTGTTCTGAATGAGATTATCGACTTGATCGACGAGGGAACCCTCGGTGGAACGTCATTTGTGATTGACCTGGCCAATGGTGGTGGAAGTCATGGATTTCAATGCTGATTACGAACTGCCCGCTGATGTCAAGAGTCTCGCGGATGATACGGTGGCTGGCATTATCGATGGCACGATCACCATTGAATTTGGTGATTGATCCTTATCGATAAAGTATGTTTGAATAATTTTCCCCCTTCTTTGTTGATACCCAGCAGGGAAGGGGGGAATAACCATTTTTTGATAAAGCTTGGAGAACAGGCTCCCAGGATCCTGCTCTCCCAGGTTTATCATAATCAAATCAAAAAAGGGTCTCTTATGGCTGAATCAAAAATTCTTCCTTCTGGTCATACCCGGATCGATCACATGGAAATGATAGGCATTACCAAAAGATTTCCTGGTGTATTAGCCAATGATAATGTTGACTTCAGCGTTATATCCGGTGAAGTACATGCCTTGTTGGGAGAGAATGGGGCGGGGAAAACAACTTTGATGAAGGTCCTGTATGGCATGTATCACGCCAATGAAGGCCGCATCCTGCTGAATGGCGATCCGGTCGAGATCCTTTCCCCAACCGATGCGATCAACAACGGGATTGGCATGATCCATCAGCATTTTATGCTGGTTGAATCCCTCACTGTGGCTGAAAATGTCGCTCTGGGTATGAGATCATCCCGGGAGCCGTTAACCGATCTGGATAAGGTGACTGAAAGGATCCTGGAGTTAGCTAAGATCTACGGCCTGGAAATCGATCCGGGAGCATATATCTGGCAGCTTTCTGTGGGCCAGCAGCAGCGGGTGGAAATCATCAAAGCCCTCTACCGGGGAGCCGCGCTGTTGATCCTGGATGAACCCACAGCTGTTTTAACACCCCAGGAAGTGGATGAGTTTTTTGTGATCATCCGGGAGATGGCCAAAGATGGACACGGTTTGATCTTCATTTCCCATAAACTCCATGAGGTGATTGATATCAGCGACCGGGTCTCAGTTTTGAGAGATGGCAAAAAAGTGGGCACTTACCAGACAGCGGATGCCACCAAAGGGGACTTGGCACGCTGGATGGTTGGTCGCGATGTGGATTTCCGGCCAGAGATTGAAAAAGTCGATCTGGGAGAAGTTCGGCTTCAGGTCAGCGGAGCTTCATGCAAGAGCGACCGAGGCACACCAGGACTGCAAAATGTCGATCTGGAAGTCCAGTCTGGAGAGATCCTGGGCATTGCCGGCGTCTCGGGTAATGGCCAAAGGGAATTGGCAGAGGTCATCACCGGCCTCCGGGAAATGACCAGCGGCCGGATTGAATTGGATGGACAGGATATAACCAACCTGCTGCCAGCTGAGAGGACTGATCGAGCTCTTTCTTATATTCCCGAGGAAAGAATGAAGGATGGCATGATCAAGGAATTCACGGTGGCTGAGAACCTGATCTTAAGGGAACATCATAAAAGACCCTTTTCCAAGAGGGGAATACTCAACTTAAAAGCCATCGCTACCCACAGCGCTGATCTGATCACGAAGTTCCAGATCAAAACCCCATCTCAAGAGACTCCTGCAAAGAGCCTGTCTGGCGGCAATATCCAGAAAGTGGTTGTTGCCCGCGAGTTATCGAGAGAACCACGGGTGATCATTGCAGCCCAGCCAACCAGAGGGTTGGATGTGGGTGCGATGGAATATGTGCGGGAACGATTACTCGAAGAAAGGAAATCCGGCACTGCGATATTGTTGATATCAGAGGACCTGGATGAGATCTTCGCTTTGGCTGACCGGATTGCTGTCATTTATGAAGGCCAGATCATGGGAATTGTCAAACGAAAAGACGCTACACCAGAAAAATTAGGCCTGTTAATGGCAGGAGTCCAGGAAGGAGTGCAGTAGAATGGGAAGTTTTATAGGTTATCGATGTTCGATCTGTGATAAGAGATACCAGCCGGATGAGGTGACTTACACCTGCCCGGATGATAATGGCATACTGGATGTGATCCTTGATTATGAGGACCTCAAGGGAAAGAAGACAGCGGATTTGATCCTGAAGGATGAGCCTTCTCTCTGGCGGTATTTCCCCCTTCTCCCGGTGTCGAATTTGATCGGAGAGGGAACCGTCCTGCGATCAGCAGGATGGACACCCACCTTTCTCCCCTCCTCAGCTCAAGCGCAAATTGGGCCTCAAGCAGTTATGGGTGAAGGATGAGAGCGGAAATCCGACGGCATCCTTCAAGGACCGGGCCAGCGCGATCCTCGTAGCGCGTGCCAAGGAGATCGGGGCCGAAGTGATCGTTACCGCCTCCACAGGGAACGCGGGGGCAGCCCTGGCGGGGATGTCCGCTGCAGTGGACCAGGAATCGGTGATCTTCGCGCCAAAAACAGCACCCCCCGCTAAAATCGCTCAGCTGCTGATCTACGGCGCCCGGGTGATCCTGGTTGATGATAATTATGACGCAGCCTATAAGCTCTCCCTGGAAGCAACAGAAGAGTACGGCTGGTATAATCGCAATACCGGGTATAACCCCTTCACCGCGGAAGGTAAAAAGACAGCCGCCTATGAGATCTGGGAGCAGGTCTTATTGGCGAATGATCTGGATCAGACCCCTGGCAGTATTTGTTTCCGTTGGTGATGGCAATATCATTTCCGGGATCCACAAAGGGTTTAAGGACCTCTTTGAGATCGGCCAGATCAAGGAAATGCCCCGAATCTTCGGGATCCAATCCACTGGATCGGCTGCCATCTATAATGCCTTTGTCTCTGGGAAGGAAGATATCCAGCCTGTCTCGGCAACGACATTGGCAGATTCCATTTCTGTGAATCTGCCGAGTGATGGGTTGAGAGCTTTGCGGGCTGCTACCCAGACCAGGCGGAGCTTACATCGCGGTTGAAGACCAGCAGATCCTGGGTGCCATCTCCGATCTGGGAGCGGTGGGGATCTTTGCCGAGCCTGCAGGAGCGACTGCCTATGCGGGCTTCAAACAGGCTCTGGCGGATGGATTGGTTCAAACTGATGACCCGATTCTGGTCCTCAACACAGGTAGTGGATTGAAAGATGTCAAAGCAGCCAGGCAGGCGGCAGGAGAAGCTCCGGTGATCCTGCCCAATCTGGAGAGCGTGAGAAAACTCCTCGATAGCTGATCCCTGGATCGATCCAGGAAAGGCAGGCAGCCATGGACAATAAACCAACCTATACGATCATCGCTCCGATTTATAACGAGATCGAGAATATCCAGGTCTTGCATCAACGTGTATCTGAAGTGATGGATAGTACCGGTGAACCCTGGGAATTCGTGATGGTTGATGATGGATCCAGTGACGGATCCACTGAGGCTATCATGGATCTAAAAGCCAAAGACGATAAGATCGTGCCGGTGATCTTCGCCCGCAATTTTGGCCATCAGATCGCTGTCACAGCTGGCCTGGATCACAGCCGGGGGAAGGCCGTGGTCATCATTGATGCCGACCTGCAGGACCCTCCCGAGGTCATCCTGGATTTGATCGCCAAGTGGAAAGAAGGCTACGAGGTGGTGTACGCGGTCAGGTCGAAGCGAGAGGGGGAGACCTGGTTCAAGTTGTTCACCGCAGCTGCTTTTTATCGCACCATCCAGCGGATAACTGATGTGAATATCCCCCGGGATACGGGAGATTTCCGCTTGCTGGATCACAAGGTTGTGAAGGTGATGAACAGCATGCGGGAAAAACGCCGCTTTTTGCGCGGCATGTCTGTTTGGGTTGGATTCAAACAGATCGGGGTTGAGTATGATCGGGCAGAGAGGTTCGCGGGGGAAACCAAATACCCTCTCAAAAAGATGCTTAAATTGGCCAGCGACGCTATTACCGGATTTTCTTATTTTCCGCTGCAGCTGGCCACTGTATATGGGATTCTTCAGTGCGGGATTGAGCCTGTTGGGTCTGGTGTTGATGATCATCCTGCGCCTGGCAGGTTCACTTTTCTTGCAGGGACAGGCCGTGATATTGATCGCTGTCCTCTTCCTGGGTGGCGTGCAGCTGATCTCCCTGGGGCTTGTGGGGGAATATATAGGACGTTTATACGATGAAGCCAAAGGCAGGCCGCTGTATATTGTGAGGGAAATCCCTCCCGACAATCACTAAAATGTAGTAAGATAGGTAAGTTGTCTGACAACTTAAATACCTCTTGCAGGTTTGGAAAAACTCTAGATTTAAAGGAATGAAAAATGATTGACCTCTCCATGGACACCAAGCAGTTAGAACGTACGGTTCAGCGAGCCAAGGAACGAAACATCATTATCCCCACCTTCGCTCAAATGAAGAATCCGGATTTGATTCCGGACAGCATCAAAGCAGAATTGAAGGATATCGGTCTCTGGGATATCACTTCCCGCAACTTATTCCGGATCAGCTGGAAAAATGAACCTGTCCCATCAGGTGGGGGATACGCTGGAGTGAACTTCGTTGAACTTCCCCCCAGTTTGACCGGTGTGCCAGCCCGGATCATTGCCCTGGTCGGAAAATGGTTCCCCACCGGCGCGCATAAAGTAGGCGCAGCTTATGGCTGCCTGGTTCCCCCTCTGGTGACAGGACAGTTTGACCCCACGGTGCACGAAGCAGTTTGGCCTTCGACCGGCAACTACTGCCGGGGTGGAGCATACGACTCTGCTTTACTGGCCTGTAAATCTATTGCCATCCTCCCAGAAGAGATGAGCAGGGAACGCTTCGAGTGGCTGGGCAAAGTGGCTGGTGAGGTTATCGCAACTCCTGGATCCGAAAGCAATGTGAAGGAAATCTATGACAAAGTATGGGAGTTGAGGGAAACCCGCGATAATATCTTCGTATTCAACCAGTTTGATGAGTTCGGCAACTATTTGTGGCATTACGAGATCACGGGCCATGCCATGGAAGAGGTATTAAAGCAAGTGATGGGTCCCAATGATGAGTACAGGGGTGTAACCCTGACAACTGGCTCCGCCGGAACGATCGGCTGCGGCGATTATTTGAAACAGCTTTTCCCAACCAGCAAGGTGATCGCAGGTGAGGCCATCCAGTGCCCAACGTTGCTGGAAAATGGTTTCGGTGCTCACCGCATTGAGGGCATCGGAGACAAACACGTTCCCTGGATCCACAATGTCAAGAATACGGATATGATCATCGGTATTGATGACAATACAGTTGTGAATCTGGCCAGGTTATTCAACGAACCCGAAGGGCGGAAATACCTGGTCAAACAGGGTGTTCCTGAGGACTTGGTTGGCCGGTTGGACTTGCTCGGATTCTCCAGCATCGCCAATACTGTGATGGCTATCAAAGCAGCCAAATATTACGAGATGGACAATACGGATGTCATCCTTACCGTCTGGACCGATTCGATGGAGCTTTACGGCAGCCGCTTGAAAGAAATGCATGATGAGATCGGTGAGTACAAAGAGGTCGATGCAGCTAAAACCCATGCTCAGTACCTGGCTGGAATCACCACAGACTACCTTCAGGACCTGAACTACGAGGAGCAGCGCCGGGTTCACAACCTGAAGTACTTCACCTGGGTGGAGCAGCAGGGGAAGACCTACGAGGAGATCCAGGCGCAGTGGTATGACAAGAATTACTGGACCAATTTCCAGAAGCAAATCCCCGAGATCGATGAACTGATCGTTGAGTTCAATGACAAGGTGGGTTTGATCTAAGCCCTGCGGGCTTGGACGGTTGGCTTTTCTAGGCTGACCGGTGACCAATTTTATAGGCTACGGTTTCCTTCAAGGAAACCGTAGCCTATTGATTTAAGGGGTTTCTGCATTCTATAATGGGCAGAAAGGGGGTAAATATGAACGATACTTATCTATCGCCGGATGCCCTGATCCTGGTGGCGATCGTCCCATCGCCAGACGACCTTCAGGTTGCCCGTATTTTGGGATGGTACCGGATCCCGTTCCGCAGCGCGCCCCGGATATTGAATGTCGATTTTATCGCCTTCTATCAGCCGGCATCATTCCGGGATCGCAGATGGCGGGTGGAGTTCATCGCGCCTGTTTTGGGCCATGAGCTCGCCACCCGGACCGAGCTTCTCCGTGAGGAAGGGGATCACCCCCGGGCGGATGAGGAGTACTTCAAGATCCAGCTTGGGGGCCTGTGCCATCTTGGCCGGCCCATCCTGGCTGGGGATTGGAAGCGTTTTACGTTCCTCTATACCACGGGGGAGTATTTCAGGGGAGCCAGGGAACTGACCGACCTGACCGTCAAACCCGCAGAAAGGAGGCGGTTGTGGAAAGCCCTGCGGGAAAGGAGTGCAATGGACCCGGCTTATTCAGTATGCAGCATTGACAATTGGGAAGATCTGGCATTGGATTGTCTCTCTGCCCTATTGGGAATCCCTTCCCATCAAAGTTGAGGTGGATATCCGCGGTGTTTTATCTGACGGCTGATCAGCTGGGGTATAATCTTGTCGACAGGATATCACTCCAAAACCCTGTTTTGAAAAGGATAGGCGTATGGCTAATTTACTGATTAAGAATGGTCAGCTTATCACACCAGATGAGACCCTTGATGCAGACCTGCTGATCGCGGATGGCAAGATATCCCGGGTAGGGAAAGGTCTAGATGCAGCCGGCGTGGAGGTAATTGATGCCAGTGGGAAATTCATCCTGCCGGGAGGCATAGACCCCCATGTCCACCTGGACCTGGCCATGTTTGACACCGTCTCATCCGACGACCACTACACCGGTACCAAGGCGGCGGCTTTTGGCGGGACGACCACGGTGATCGATTTTGTGGAGGATAAGGATCCGGATCTGCTGAAGAATATCGCCGATCTGCGGGCCAAGGCGGATCCCAAGGTGGCGGTCGATTACAGCTTTCATTTGAATATCACCCATTTTGATGAAAAAGTCGCAGCACAGATCCCTTCCGTCCTTGAAAGCGGCGTGACCACCCTGAAGGTCTTCACAGCCTACAACAACCGGCTCCGTTTGCAGGATGGGGAGATCTTCCAACTGATGAAAATTGCCGGGAAACACGGTATGTTGACCTTGCTTCATGCAGAAAATGGGGATGTGATCGATGTCCTGGTGGACGAAGCCCTTAAAGCAGGGCATACCGAGCCGATCTGGCATGCCCGCACCCGGCCGGCCTGGGGCGCGGTGGAAGCGGTCCTGCGGGGTGCGGCCCTGGCTGCCCAGGCCAAAGCTCCGCTTTATCTTGTCCATCTTAACACCGCAGGGGGCATCGACCAGCTGGCCTATGCCCGGAAAAACGGCGCACCGGTGATGGGGGAGACCTGCCCCCAGTATCTGTTCTTTAATGATAATCACTTGATGAGGCCGGATGGCGCCAAATGGATCTGTTCCCCGCCCATGCGCAAGGAAGTCGACAACCAGCGCATCTGGCAGGGATTGGAAGATAACACCATCCAGACGGTTGGGACCGATCATTGCCCATTCTTTTATGATGGCACCAAAGCGATCACATATGAAGGGCAGGAAGTGAAGATCCCCGGTAAGGAACTGGGAGTTGATGATTTTACAAAAATCCCTAACGGTCTGCCAGGCGTCGCTGACCGGATGCCGATCCTGTGGACGGAAGGCGTGGTCAAGGGCAGGATCACACCCAATCAGTTTGTGGCTTTTACCAGCGCAAATCCAGCCAGGATCTTCGGTTTATATCCCCGCAAGGGATGTCTGGAACCCGGCTCTGACGCTGATCTGGTGATCTGGGATCCGAACAAGGAACTTGTTTATGGCGTTAAGGTTGCCCACCAGCGGACAGATTACAACCTATATGAAGGCTGGCGGTTGGAGGGCTACCCGGAAAAAGTCTTCTTGCGCGGTGAGTGTATAGTGGATGGAGATCAATGGCTTGGCAAGCGTGGCCAGGGGAAATTCTTAGATCGGGAACCTTTCGCAGAGGTAATTTAAGTTTAAGGGAGTGAATAAGAGAGCAGTTAAGAACCAACTGGCTGACATAATCAGGATACGGTTTATCTAACCCCGTATCCTTTTATCATTAAAGGGGGCAAAATGATCCAGGAAAGACTGCGTTTTGGCTGTTGTTATCATTTGTATTATTCAGGGAATCCCAGAGAAGCTATCTTCCCATTGGAAAAGGATTATTATTCCTTCCTGGATCTGCTCAGGAAGTATATCCGCCCGATAGTCAATCTTTATGCCTATTGCCTGCTTCCGACCCATTTTCATCTGCTGCTGCGCATCAAGGATAAGAGTAAGATCGAATATGTCTATTCAAATGAGAGTATGTTGTGGGGGCAGTTTACGAACTTGTTCGCAGCCTATACCCGATATATCAACCATACTTATCAGCGGCCAGGGTTCTTGATCGAGGGTTGGTCAGTCCGGGAAATACCCAGGAACAACGATTTGATCTGTGATCTCGTGGTCTATATCCATCAAAATCCACAGATCCACGGCATCGTGTCAGATTATCGGATCTGGCCCTTCTCGTCCTGTTTTGCCCACCTGCGCCAGGACCGCAGATCGATGATCGCCAAGGAGCTGCTGCTCGATCCCGGCTGTCATAAGAGGATCATTGAGATGCAGTCGACATACAGGATGCGGGATCCAATTAACCAACAGGATGCGGGATCCAATTAACCAACAGGATGCGGGATCCATCAACCACAGGTGCGGATCTTTTAGTCGATACCTATGATTTCAGGATCCTGCATCCTGCTTGAATTTGGAGGTATTCTTGAAGATGTCAAGACTTATAACGGGCCATGCCTATCATATCTACAACCGCGGTAATAATCGAGGGCAGATCTTTTTTGAGTTTGAGAACTATGATTACTTCATGAGGTTGTATAGAATTTATTTTGGAAAGTGTAGCTGATCTATATGCCTATTGTTTATTACCAAATCACTTCCATCTGCTGCTGAGAATCAAAAATAAGGAAGAGAATTTAAAGAGAGGAGAAGAGACAATATCAAGGAAATTTGGGACCTTTCTGGGAACATATGTAAAGACCATTAATCATAGGTATAAAAGAACGGGCCGCTTATTCGAAGGCAGGTATCAAAGAAAGGTAATAGGTTCAGAGCCACAATTCTATGCTACATTGGTCTATATCCATCATAATCCCCAAAACCATGGATATGTGGAGAGATTTCAGAATTGGCGATTCTCTTCCTATCCGAATTATGCACAGAAAGATCCAGGAGATTTGATTTCTTCAGACCTCTTTAGTGACCCCCTTATCTACGATAGTATAATGGAAATGCACCAGACTAATATGAAGGATGCGGGATGAACAAGCAGGATGCAGGATCCTCAATCTTGTATCTTTCTACAATTGTGCAACTTCAGGATCCTGCATCCTACGTTATGAATGGAATTATCTATGAAAAACCTAACTCTCAAAGATTTCACTTTTGAATGGGGGTCCCGTACCTATGTTATGGGCATCCTCAATATCACCCCGGACAGCTTTTCCGGGGATGGCCTGGCAGAGCAAAAGCTCGAGACCATCCTAAGGCAGGCCCGTGATTTTGTGGAAGCCGGGGTGGATATCCTTGATGTGGGTGGTGAAAGCACACGCCCTGGCGCTGCCGAGGTGTCCGCCCAGGAAGAGATCGACCGTGTCCTACCGGTGATCAGCGCCCTGGCGGAAGAGTTCGAGACCTTGATCTCTATCGATACCTATAAATCCGATGTGGCCCGGGAAGCGGTCAGGGCAGGGGCATCGATCCTGAACGATGTCTGGGGCTTGATGGTGGACCCGGACTTGGGCAACGTTGCCCGGGAGGCAGGCGCACCGCTGATCCTGATGCACAACCGCAGCAATCCCAGCAACGCGGCCGTCAAGGAAAAACTGGGAGGCCGCTACATCGGAATGAAATATGAGAATCTTCTCGATGACGTTAAGGCAGAACTGCTGGAAAGCGTCTCCCGGGCCCACCAGGCAGGCATAACTGATGAACAGATCATCCTCGATCCGGGGATCGGATTTGGAAAAACTACCGAACAGAACCTTGAATTGGTCGACCGCCTGGACGAGATCCGGGATTTAGGGTATCCGGTGCTCCTGGGCCCATCCAGAAAATCATTTATCGGCTATACGCTGGATCTTCCTCCGGATGAACGTATCGAAGGCACAGCGGCAGCGGTATCCGTGGGCATCACCCGGGGCGCTGATATCATTCGCGTCCATGATGTCCGGGAGATGATCAGAATTGCCCGCATGACGGATGCCATTATCAGGTAGAACAATTTAAAAGAATCCTTCCCATCTAAAACCGGGCCATTTCTGCCCGGTTTTTTTTATTCTTATGTCAAGTTAATACTGATAAGGTAAAGTGGAAGAGTAGGCAAAAGTGGAGGCTCACATGGCAGAAAATCATGCCCCAGCATTGAAAGATTCCAGCGGCCCTATCGCTTTTCAGACGGAAGTAAAGCAGTTATTAGATATCCTGATCCATTCCCTCTATACAAAAAAAGAAATCTTCCTCCGGGAGCTGCTCTCCAATGCGTCTGATGCTTTAACTCAGATGCGATTCATTCAGCAAACGGAACAGGATATCCTTGATCCTTCCCAGGATCTTGAAATCAGATTGGACCTGGATGTGGATCAAGGTATTCTGAAGATCAGCGATTCCGGTATCGGGATGACCGGTGAGGAAATGCGAACCAACCTGGGCACCATTGCCCAGTCTGGTGCAAAAGCATTCCTGGAGGCCGCCCAGGGTGATGAATCCAATCTGATGGACGTGATTGGACGCTTTGGCGTGGGTTTTTATTCTGTGTTCATGGTTGCTGATTGGGTGAAGGTCACTTCCCGCAGCTATCGGCCTGATCAAGAGGCTGCCAGCTGGATCGCGACAGGAGCTGACACCTTTGAAATAGGAAGCGCCGAAAAAGCCGATCGCGGCACAACTATCGAAGTCAAGTTGAAAGAGGATACCCTGGAATTTGCCCAGGCGAGTCGAATTCGGAGTGTTGTCAAAACCCATTCGGATTATATTCCGTTCCCAATCTATCTGGATGGGGGTAAAGAACAGATCAATCAGCAATCCGCAATCTGGCGGGAGAATCCCCGCTCCATTGAACCGGAACAGTATGAGGAGTTTTACCGCCAACTCACCCTGGAGTTAGAACCTCCTCTGGAGAAGATCCATTTTATAGCCGATGCTCCTCTGATGATCTATGCTTTGTTATACCTTCCCGCAAAGCCTGATCGAGGATTATTCACCCTTCGGGAGCAGGAAGGCCTCAAGCTCTATGCCAGAAAAATCCTTATTGAGGATTATGCTAATCATTTGCTGCCGCCATATTTCCGGTTCATCCAGGGTGTGGTCGACGCGGAGGATCTTCCCCTCAATGTGTCGAGGGAGAGTGTGCAGGTAACGGCGGTGATCAATCGAGTCAACAAGATTTTGACTAACCAGATCATCCGCAAGCTCAAGGAGATGGCAGCCAAAGATCCTGACTCATACACGCGCTTCTGGCAGGAGTTCGGTCAATTTATCAAAGAGGGGATCGCCGCCAATGACGATAACAAAGAAGAACTATCATCTTTATTACGTTTCAGGACCACCACCATGCCTGACCAGTGGTCTTCTCTTGATGATTATCTGAAACATATCAAGCCAGGACAGGATAAGATCTACTATATACTCGGTGATGACGAGAATTCAGTTTCTCGCAGCCCACACCTGGATTATTTCCAAACGCATTGTTTTGAAGTGCTTATCTTGACTGATCCTGTGGATTCATTTTTGCTGCTCGGCCTCCGGGAATACAAGGAGTTCCCACTCCAAAACGTGGCTGATTCAGACCTTGTGCTGCCTGATGTTCAGGGTGGAGATGAGACAGCGCAGGAGAATGAGGACCTGGAACCGCTGGATGAGGAAAGCATCGAAGGATTATTGTCCCGATTCCGGTCAATCCTGGGTGACAAAGTAGCGGAAGTGCGAGCTACCGACCGACTGACAAATTCAATTTCCAGGCTGGTTGACCCTAAAGGATCTTTGGGGCAGGAAATGCAGCGGGTTTACCGGATGATGGACAGGGAGTATCAAATCCCTAAAAAGATCCTGGAGATCAATCCTTCCCACAATATCCTCAAACAGCTGAGCGTCTTGGAGGATAAGGATCCTTTGACAAAGCTGATTGTCGAGCAGATCTTCGAGAATACGCTATTAATTGAAGGCCTGCATCCCGATCCAGCTTCGATGATTCCCGGAATTCAAGAACTTATAGAATCTGCTCTGGAAAGGAAGGACTGACTTGGAGACTTGGCGAGGGGGTGATCTGGGGTCAAATGACCCACTTGTCAGAATGCTTGATCATGGTGACAATAATCCCTAAAAAATGATCATAATTGTTGATTAAGGTATCAACTTGCTGGTCAGATAAATAGGCGCATTCCTTGCTGAACGATAACCAGACCTGGGTCTCTGCAGCTTGTGCCTCAACATGGTTGAGGCAGTTAATAAAAGCGCCCGTGTACCTCCTTTTTGGCAAGGCTTCAGCGAGATTCACACAAACAGATCGTGTGATTGCCAGATTTGATCTGTAAACGAATAGATTTCCTCTTTAGGAAATGACTTAGTTATCTCGAATATTTGCATTGCTGCATTAAATGCCAATTGATATACTTCCAGATCGGTATTGTATCTTATCTTTTCCCCCATATGGAAATGCTCCACCTCACACGTCAGGATTTTCTCCTTTTGAAAACTCTATTCATTTTATAGTAAACTCAAACTACTTCCAATAACTATTCCCTTTTTTCCTAGTCACCTAGTCGCCTGGTCACCCAGTCATATTTTCCAGTCTCCATGTCATTAGTCCAATCCAATGTCAAGCTCGATGTGCTTCTACAGTTTCTTTTCCCTTTAGGATCAGGATCAGGAATACCACAGCCCCGATAATTCCAGCTAAACCGCCACCATACCAGATCGCTGCTGGACTGATGGTGTCGTTTAAAAAACCCCCCAGCTGGGGGCCGATCATGGAACCTGCGCCCCAGGTAAGAGCGAGCACGCTCATATACCTGCCGCGCATGGTTTCCGGAGCCCGGTTAGCGGTGAAGGTGCTCGCGGTGGGTATGACCATCAATTCACCGATTGTGACAATCACCATGCTGATCCAGAATCCCCAGAAACCAGTTCCCAGAGCTATGCTGCCCACACCGATTCCATATAACAGGGTGCCCAGAGCCATCACCCCCAAAGGATTGCGGCGAGAGGTTTTTCGAGTCACAAAAAGCTGCAGGAAGACCACCATCAGGGCATTGGTTGTGGGTATTAAACCGTAAACACTTTCAGGCAGGCCGTAGTTCTCCTTGGTGTAGGCGCCGAGCAGGACCCAGAGGATCGAGCCCGAAACCTGCCGGAGGGTAAAACCGATCACAAAATAGGTGAACATGCGATCACGGAGTATTTCTCGAAATGCTCTCAGGTTTTCGATGAGCTTTTCCTGGACCTGGCGGGCTTTTTCTGGCAAAGTTTCAATGGTATAGAGGGCAATCAGCAGGCCGAAGAAAATGGCAGCCCCTGCCGCGATGGAAAATGTGATCCCATAGGATCTAGCGGCCAAAACACCACCCAGGGCAGGACCCATTGCGATACCCAGGTTTTTACTTAATCGAACCAGGGCATAAGCGTCGGACCGCTGTTCATCAGGAACCAGGTCAGCAACCATGGCATCTGCTGCTACTCGATAAAGGGGTTGGAAGATGCCGCGCAGGATCATGACCATGGCAAACTGCCAGTAGGTTTGTGCAGGGATCATCAGCGCAAGCCCTCCACCAGAGACGATCAGGCTGATCACCATGGACCATTTTCTACCCAGGCGATCTGTGATCGACCCGGCAATCAGAGAGCTGAGAAGGCGCATGACTGCGTTGATGGTGATCAAACTGGTGACAACGGATAAGGGAAGGGAAAGCTCTTCCCCGATATAAACAACCAGGAACGGCCAGACCATGCTCATTCCGGTAGTGTGCACAAGCATGCCTGAGACCAACAGCCAGAATTGAGAGGGGTAGGTTGTTATGAATACTTTCATCCTGGCAAGCAGGGTGATATCTACAGGATGTTTGCGATCAGGTTTGTCCATAGGAGAGATTCTCAATTTCCGGGTAAATGATAATGTTCCCATTGTAATCCAGAATGAGCACCTTTCAAGGAACAGAAAAGGTAAAAAAAATTCGATCTGAAGACCAACCAATCCGTTGTGATTTATAATATATCCCTGACAATCGAACCCAAACCTGATGATTGGAATTGAAATGACCCATATACTTGTTACAAATGATGATGGCATTACAGCTCCCGGTTTATTTGCGCTTGTTGAAGGGCTCCGCGAACTGGGGAAAGTTAGCGTATTGGCTCCCGATCGGAATTGGTCAGCCTCTGGCCATGTAAAAACCCTGCATCGCCCTTTGCGCGTTAAAGAGGTCAAGCTTCAGGATGGCAGTCCCGCCCTGGCAAGTGATGGGGCTCCATCTGATTGTGTGGCATTAGCAGTACTCGGATTGCTCTCTGATATCGACCTGGTGGTCTCCGGGATCAATCCCAATCCCAATGTGGGTCATGATGTCACCTACTCTGGAACAGTGACAGCTGCCATGGAAGCTGTGATCTGGGGATTACCAGGTCTGGCTGTATCGCTGGAGAGCCCGGAAAATCACCTGGGAAGCGTGGATTATGGGCCGGCTGCTGAGATAGCCCGGAATGTGGCAAAATTGATGCTCAACCGTGAATTACCCCCTGATACGGTTCTTAACCTCAATATACCTGGTTTGCCTCTTTCGGAGATCAAAGGAACCCAGGTTACTCGCCAGGGATTAAGAGTCTACCATGATGAACTGCTGGTCCGATCCGATCCCAGAGGTGTACCTTATTACTGGATCGGAGGGGATCCGCCAACGGGTGTTCCCGATCAGGGAACAGATATTGGCGCCCTCAAAGCTGGATATGCCTCTCTGACGCCGTTAAATCTGGATTTGACCGCGGCCGATGCTCTGCAGGCCCTGGAAGAGATTTTCAAAAATTGATTTACGGGAGTCCAATAAAATGTCTGTTGAGCCAGGGATGCCCCTCAGGGATAAAAGACCCAAATCTGCCATACGTATAACCCTGGTGATATTCATTGGAGGTTTAGCCCTGGCCTGGCTGCTTGCCACTCCTCCAGGACTGCTTGGAAAATCGGACGCCGTTGCCTATGCAGTTTGTCATCGGATCGGTTCCCATTCCTTTACCTTTAGCGATCGGCCTTTTTCACTCTGCGCTCGCTGCAGCGGCCAATATCTGGGGTTCCTATGGGGGTTTGCTCTTCAGATCTTTCTCGGAAAGGGAAGAACAGGGTTTCCCTCGCGTTGGGCGGTGACCGGGCTTGTCATTCTGCTTCTACTCTACGGGTTGGATGGCGTGAACTCGCTTCTGACCCTATATCCCGGCCTGAGTGAGTGGTCTCTCTATCAGCCTCTGAATGAGCTCCGTCTGTTTAGCGGGTTGGGGATGGGTTTGGCGATCAGTGCTATCTATTACCCCCTGATGGGTCAGACCATCTGGAAAGAGTTTTCAACGGAACGATCTCTGAGTGGAATCAGGGAGTGGCTATTGTGGATTGGAGGAGGGATTGGAATCGGGCTGCTGGTGTTAACTGGCAATCCGTTGATCCTTTACCCGCTGATCCTGCTCAGCACGGGAGGATTAATAACCCTGCTCAGCATGCTCTACATGGTGATCTGGATCTTGCTGACCAGGAGGGAAAACTCCTTTAGCAGCTGGGGAGAACTGGGGTGGTGGATCTTGGCAGGATTCGGGACAGCAGCTTTTCAAATCGCGCTGATCGATCTTATTCGTTACCTATTGACCGGCACCTGGTCAGGATTTCTTGATCAGTAAGAATCTGAAAGATCGCAGTTGAACGTGTCCCCCCGAAAACCCTGATCTGATCCTGGCGCCTAATCAGGGAAATAATGCACTGCCTGTTCAGGGTCGAACCAGACTTTTAAGCTGTCCCCCACTTCGGGAACAAGGGTCGCGGATTCAGTGGATGAAAACTGGATCCGCGTTTGGTTGATTACCAATTCAATTTGCAGGGCTGACCCACTGAATCTGCTGCTGCTGACCGTACCTTCCAAGCAAGGAAGGTCTCCTGATCCTTGATCACTTAACATGATCCTGTCCGGCCGGATCAGAATTGAGCCCGGTCCCTGCCAATCCTTGCTGGTCTGCCATTCACCCAGGCTGGTTTTGATCACCGATCCCTGTTTATTCTTCAGAGCTTCACCCTGCAGGAAATTATTCATACCAAGGAATTGGGCTATATAGGGGGATGCGGGATGGTGATATATTTCCTGGGGCGTGCCGATTTGGGCTGCTTTTCCTTCACCCAGGATCACGACCCGATCAGAGACCCGGAAGGCTTCTTCCTGATCGTGGGTGACATAAAGCGCGGTCTGCTGAGCATCTAGAAGGATCTGGCGGAGGTCAATTACAAGTCTTTCCCGAATGGTCCGATCCAGTGCACCCAGGGGTTCGTCGAGCATGACCAGTTTCGGTTCAGGAGCCAGGCTGCGCGCTAAAGCGACCCGTTGTTGTTCCCCTCCTGAGAGAGTACTGATATCCCGGTTATCAAATCCTTCCAGCCCTACTAATCTGAGGGTTTCCCTTACTCTTGTATTTGAGATCTCTGCCTTGTCCCCAGCCATTTTCAGTCCAAAAGCGATATTTTCACGTACGTTTTTATGGGGAAAAAGGACATAATCCTGGAACATCAAACCGAAGGATCGTTTATGGGGGGGAATCCCTCGCAGGGATTTTCCATCCCAGAGACAATCCCCGGAATCAGGCTCAAGCAGTCCGGCAATGATCTCCAGTAATGTGGTTTTCCCACTGCCGCTGGGACCCAGCATTGCCAGGATCTCGCCAGGTTTTTGCTGAAAGGAAATGCCGTTTAAAACAGCCTTTCCGTCAAAACTTTTCTGAATATCGCGAATTTCCAAACCTTGCATAATTTTCCGGGGGTACAATGTACTCATATGAACCATAAGGGTCAAATTCGAGTATAACATAATCGATTTTTTGATGATGGTGGCTATGAAAATCTATTTTGCCTGTTCGATCAGTGGGGGAAGGAAAGATGAGAAAGCCTATCAATATCTTGTCAAGGTCTTGGAAGATATGGGTATCGAAGTGCCTACCGCCCATATCGCAGAGACCGGGATTGAGATCGTTGATGGTGGTGAGGACCCCCTGGATATCTACCAGAGAGACGTGGACTGGATTGAAGAAAGCGACTTGCTGATTGCTGAAGTCAGTACACCTTCTCATGGCGTGGGTTATGAGATCGGTTACGCGCTTTCCCTCCAGAAACCTGTTTTATGCCTTTATGATCAGGAGGTGGTGGTATCAAAAATGATCACGGGCAACCCCCATCCCTTATTATCTGTCAAGTCTTATCGAGATCTGGCTGATGCGGAGATGATCCTGAGAAGGTATCTGGCTTCTTCAAGGGAAGAATTGAGTTTGTAAGTCGGGCATAGATCAAGGATGATCAGGAACTATTTTGTGGAATTATCCGTCATATGTACTAACACAGATTATTAGCAACTGATCCGTGGACTGCAGGCTGTGCCCATTTTCTATCAGAAGGAGTAGTCCGATGAGAATTGAAACCGCTATGTTCAAAAGATTAGTTTGGTTTATCTTGGTTATGGTCCTCGTCCTGGGGACCACCACAGGATGCACCTTTTTAGGTATTGGCAGAAATGGCCCTGTTACTCCCCAACCAATACCTATCGACCAGAATGACCCGGGTGCGGTTATTGAGGTAGAAGGACCTGACTTCAATGGTGAAGGTGAGGACGTGTCAGGGTTGACCATCCGCCTGAGCGACGGCAAGGCAGTTCCTACAGTCATTGACCAGCTTATTCCCTCCACGGGTGAACCGCTGACGGATGAGGAGATCCAGGCCATATTGTCCCGCCTGGCCCCTTGGGTTGAAGACCAGGGTCTCGAAGTAGATTTCCGCCTTCCGGAAGCGATCCTGCCCCCTCCGTTAACCGGCGATACGATCCCCGAATCATTTCCATCGTCTTCGGATCTGACAGGACCGCAGCCAGTCTTTGGCGAGGAGCTGGAAGTTCTGCGCTTCGCTCCTGAAGGAGAAGTGGCGATCGCTCCTTTTATCAGCGTGACTTTCAATCAACCCATGATCGCTCTCAACACGCTTGAGGCACTGGCAGAAGAGGATTTGCCGGTCCAGGTGACTCCGGTTATCCCGGGTACCTGGCGCTGGTTGGGTACCAGGACCTTGAATTTCAATTATGATACCGAGTTATTTGACCGACTTCCTATGGCGACAGAATATCTGGTCACTATCCCGGCCGGGACGGAGTCAGCTACCGGAAAGGCGCTGGGGGAGACTGTCCAGTTTCGCTTTTCCACTCCTCCACCCATTATGGATGATTATTATCCATCGGGAAGTCCCCAGCCGTTGGACCCGCTGTTCTTTGTCTCCTTTGACCAACGTATCCATCCGGATGCCGTACTGGAGAATATCCGCGTAACTGCAGGCAGCAAGCAGGTGGAGATCAAATTGGCCAGCCAGGAAGAGATCGAGGAAGATGAGCTTGTCAGCCGCAGGGTTGAATATGCCGAAGATGGCCGCTGGCTGGTCTTCAAGGCTTTGGAAGAATTACCGGCAGACACATCGATCTCTGTTGTGATCCAGGCAGGAACTCCCTCTGCAGAAGGACCCCTGGTTACGAAAACAGATCAGAGTTATAGTTTCCACACTTATGCGCCCCTGAGGGTCGATGACCATGGCTGTTCCTGGGGGGATGATGAATGCCGTCCCCTGACACCCCTTTTCATCCGATTCAACAATCCTATTGACCTGGATGCTTATGATCCCAGTATGCTCACTATCGAGCCAGAATTACCCAACGCATCCATCAATATCTACGGGAATACCATCAATATCCGCGGCAATACCCAGGGCAGAACCACTTACTGGGTCACTGTTGACAAAACCATCAAGGATCAATTCGGTCAGACCTTGGGCTCAAATGAACGGCTCAAATTCCGGATAGGACCTGCTGAACCGGTGTTATTTGGTCCAAACGAGATCTTTGTGACCCTGGATCCAGCTGATGCGAACCCAGCACTGTCGCTGTTCACCATCAACCACAATAAACTCAATGTGGAGATCTACCAGGTTGAACCAGCCGATTGGTCGGATTTCCTGCTGTACCTGCGGGAATATCAGCGAACAGATCTGCAGCTTTCTCCCCCTGGAAAGAAAGTCTTCGATGAATTTGTAAATATTGAATCGCCTTCAGATAAATTAACTGAGACTTATATCTCTCTGAAAGAATTCCTGGACGATGGCAGCGGCCAATTTGTCGTAGTCGCCCATCCTCCCAAGGGATTTTTCGAACAGGAAAGATATTGGGAGCATGTGAATGTCTGGGTCCAGGTGACAGGGATTGGTCTGGATGCCTTCGTAGACCATTCTGAAATGGTGGTCTGGGCCACCGATCTGCTGACTGGTGCACCCCTAACCGATCTAAATATACAATCTGGAGACGGCCCTGTAATCGCAAGTACAGATTCCGATGGTGTTGCCAGGTTTGACTTGCCCCCATCAGGCATCCCTTACCTGGTTGGCAAGGCGGGTGATGATCTGGCGTTTTTGCCTCCCTCAACGTATTACTGGGGAGATGGAGGCTGGTCTCGCCGCTCCCTGGTGGATGAACTGCGCTGGTATGTTTGGGATGACCGGCAAATGTATAAGCCCGGAGAAGAAGTCTATCTAAAAGGTTGGATGCGAAGGATCGGAACGGATGAATCTGGTGATGTGGGGTTGGTCGGGAACCAGGTCAGTAAAGTATCCTACCAGGTGATCGGATCTCAGGGCAATGAACTGGCCTCGGGCCAGGCTGATGTCAATAGCCTGGGTGGTTTCGATTTCCACTTTACACTGCCAGAGAATGCGAATTTAGGTTATACCCAGATCAATATCAACCCGATAGGCACATTATCGGGCATTGAGCATAACAACCATTATCACAGTATTCAGGTCCAGGAGTTTCGCCGGCCGGAATTTGAGGTCAGCGCCCGCAACGAGACCACAGGTCCCTATTTTGTTGGGGAGCATGCTGTGGTGGCACTAGAGGCCAAGTATTATGCAGGCGGCCCTCTGCCCAATGCGGAGACTTCCTGGTATGTCACATCCACTCCTATCAATTATCAGCCCCCCAATTGGCCTGATTTCAGTTTTGGATACTGGACACCATGGTGGTTCTATGATTATTTTGGTGGTGAGGATTGGGGGACAACAGGAGCCGGCTTCAGTGGCCGGACGGATGCTTCGGGTAACCATTATCTGCGATTGGATTTTGAGTCAATGGAGGAACCCCGGACGCACAGTGTGATCGCTGAGGGCACTGTCTTTGATGTCAATAGACAGGCCTGGGCAGGAACAACCAGCCTTACCGTGCATCCAGCAGATCTATATGTTGGTATGCGTTCCGACCGGTACTTTGTCCAGCAGGGAGAACCGCTCGAGATCGAAATGATTGTGACCGACCTCGATGGAAATCCGGTTGCTGATCGTCCTGTCAAGGTCTCGGCAGCTCTTCTGGAATGGAAGTACCAGGATGGCCGCTGGCAAGAAGTTGAGGTGAACCTTCAGGAATGCAGTGTTGGCTCAAAGGAAATACCTGTGAGCTGCGAATTTGAAACACCCCGCGGCGGACGTTATCAGATCACAGCGGTAATAACTGACAGTGAGGGGCGAGTAAACCAGAGCCGCTTCACCCGCTGGGTGAGTGGCGGTCAGCGGCCCCCTTCCAGGGATGTTGAGCAGGAGCAGGTGACTTTGATCCCCAATCAGGAAACCTACCAGCCAGGTGATGTGGCAGAGATTCTCATCGAAGCACCTTTTGCCAATGGTGAGGGGTTGCTGACCATCAGCCGGAATGGGATCATCTCAACGGAAAGCTTTAAGCTGGATGGCAGCAGCCACACCCTGCGGATACCTATCAAAGAGGCATACATCCCCAACCTGCATATTCAGGTGGATGTGGTGGGTGCCGCACCGCGGACGGATGATCAAGGAGAGCCCTTGGAAGACGCTCCCGCCCGACCGGCTTTTGCCACCGGGCATATGACCCTCTCGATTCCTCCTCTTAAACGAACTCTCGATCTGGATGTCTCGCCGCGTGAGGATGCGGTTGAACCGGGCGCGAAAACCTGGTTGGATGTCACAGTCCGGGATGCTTCAGGCGAACCGATCGCCGGAGCAGAACTCGCAGTAGTTGTCGTTGATGAAGCCATCCTGGGGTTGACGAACTACCAACTTGCCGATCCCCTGTCAGTCTTTTATGCTACTCGACCGGCGGATACCAGCAGCTACTACACCCGGGCCAGCATTCTGCTCACGAACCCGGCTGCACTCATGGACCAGGCGGCCGATGCGGCTAGAAGTGCCACCCAGGTGGTTGTGGAAAAGGAAGGGGAATGGGTTGAAGAAGCCATGGAAGCCCCATCGGCAGCTGAAGCGGATTTTGCCATGGATGCCGTAGGTATGGGCATGGATGGAGAAGCCGCTCCAGGTGGTGAAGCGATCCAGATCAGGATCGACTTCAATCCCCTGGCTACCTTTGAACCCGAAGTGAGAACGAATGGAGAAGGTAAAGCGACCATCCGGGTTAACCTTCCCGATAATCTGACTCGCTACCGGGTGATGGTTGTTGCCGTGGACGACAGCGGAGCGGAATTTGGCTCCGGAGAAGCCAGTATCACTGCCAGGCTGCCCCTGATGGTGCGGCCCTCGGCGCCCCGCTTCCTGAACTTTGGCGATCAGTTTGAACTGCCAGTCGTGCTTCAGAACCAGACTGATGAGGACCTAGAAACAAACCTCATGGTGCAGATCAGCAACTTGGACTTGATCGGGGCGCAGGGATACAAAGTAACTGTTCCCGCCAATGACCGGATCGAGGTGAGATTCCCAATGACAGCCGATATGGCCGGTTCAGCCAGGTTCCGGATCGCAGCTACATCAGGATCCTACGCAGACGCTGCAGTGGGTGAGCTGCCAGTATATACCCCTGCCACCACAGAAGCATTTGCCACCTACGGTGTGGTCGATCAAGGCGCGATCGTTCAGCCTGTCGGCAGGCCGGAGAATGTCTTCCCGCAGTTCGGCGGGTTGGAGATCAACACTTCTTCAACTGCCCTGCAGGCATTGACAGACGCGGTTGTCTACCTTTACTCCTATCCCTATGAATGTTCCGAGCAGATGGCGTCCCGAGTTCTGGGCATCGCTGCCCTGCGGGACGTGCTCAGCGCCTTTGAAGCAGACGGACTGCCTTCACCGGAGGAGATGGTGGAGCGGGTGGCCAAGGACCTGGAAACCCTGGCCATTATCCAGAATTTTGATGGCGGATTCCCTTACTGGCGCCGCGGTCAGGATTCCATTCCTTACAACACAATCCATGTTGCCCATGCCCTGGCCCGGGCAGAACAGAAGGGCTTCGAAGTGCCAGAAGATATGTGGGGGATGGCACTGGACTATCTGAGGTATATCGAAAACTATTATCCGTACTGGTACAGTGAATATACCCGAAACACTCTCAGCTCCTACGCACTTTATGTGCGGGACCTGATGGGTGATGCGGATCCCGCCAAAGCCAGGGACCTCTTCCAGCGGTCTGGGTTTGAGAAGATCTCAATGGCAGGTATTGGCTGGATCTGGCAGGTGCTGGTGGATGACGCCAATTCCTTGAGTGAATTGGAGGAGATCCGCAATTGGGTAGCGAACCGGGTGGTGGAAACCCCTGGAGCAGCTAATTTCACAACCGATTACACGGATCAGACCTACTTGCTTCTGAGTTCAGACCGCAAGACCGATGCAGTCATGCTGGATACCCTGATCGCGGATGACCCGGACAGCGACCTGATCCCCAAGCTGGTGACAGGCCTGCTGGCTCACCGTAAGCGAGGGCACTGGAGCAGCACACAGGAGAATGTTTTTGTGCTGCTGGCATTGGACCGTTACTTCAATACCTATGAATCCGTGGAGCCAGAGTTTGTGGCCCGGATCTGGTTGGGGGATACTTATGCCGGACAACATGAATATGTGGGCTACAGCACTGAGCGCCACCTGACCGAAGTGCCCATGAGCTACCTGGTGGATACCGATCAGGAGGAACAGGACCTGATCATCAGTAAAGAAGGTCCCGGCCGGTTGTACTACCGCTTGGGGTTGAAATACGCTCCCACAGACCTGCAGCTGGAACCTCTGGAAATGGGTTTTGTGGTCCAGCGCGAGTATGAAGCTGTGGATGATCCGGATGACGTGAAGCGGTTGGAGGACGGCACCTGGGTGATCAAGGCTGGCGCCAGGGTCCGGATCCGGCTGACCATGGTGGCGGACAATCGCCGCTACCATGTGGCGCTGGTGGATCCGCTGCCGGCTGGATTGGAGATCATCAATCCTGCCCTGGCAGTATCCGGCACTGTACCCCAGGATCCCAACAGCTCGGATTCAAGTTATGGCTGGTGGTGGTGGTGGACCTGGTACGAGCATCAGAACATGCGGGATGAACGGGCCGAGGTCTTTACATCCCTGCTCTGGGATGGTGTATTCGAGTACACTTATGTAGCAAGAGCGACAACCCCGGGCACCTTTGTGGTGCCGCCCGCCAAAGCCGAGGAGATGTACTCTCCGGAAGTCTTCGGCCGCAGCGGCAGCGATTGGGTGATCGTGGAATAAGTTTGACCTGAAAAGGATCGGATCCCTGCCAGGGATCCGATCCTTCTCCCTTTCCAAGGACTTAGTCCATCTCTGTTCTTTCCTTACATACCCTACACATTCTCTAAATATTTTCTAAATATCTTTTATGTAAACTACTTCTTGGAATAGTGAATATTCATATAAGAAGGAGAAGTTTGCATGAAAAAGAACAACCGTATCTATTGGATCATCGCCCTGGTTGTTATCCTATTGTCAGCGGGCGGCTACGGGGCGTACCGATTTTGGTATCTGCCAACCCAGTCAATGGAGAATGGTGAATCGGCATTGCAAACCGCAGTTGTCCGGAGAGGGGATATCATCCTCTACGCGGCAGGAGCGGGTGAACTGGTCCCTTCCGCAGAAGTGGATGTCAGATTTGGTATCAGTGAAAACGTACAGGAAGAGTTAGTAGAACTTCTTGTAGATGTCGGTGATGTCGTGGAGCAGGGAGAAATTCTGGCCCGCCTGGATGACAGCGGCCGTCAGGAGAACCTCCTTCAAGCCCAGCGTGAACTCAGGGAACTCACTTCCGCGACTGCGATTGCCAAGCTGGAGTTCGAGCTGGCGCAAGCGAAGCTCGACCTTGAGGAGGATATCGATGACCTGGTTGGGCTGATCAGCAAGTCCGTATATAACGCTGAGTTGAAAGTCGAGGCGTTTACGATCGAACTGGATGAAGCGCAGTCTTTCTATGCCCAGGATCCCTCGGAAGAGAACCAGCAGCTCTTGACAGAAGCGCAGCAGAATTTGCAGTCAGCTGAGTCCAACCTGGAAGCTCAATGGATTTATTATGAAAATGTATACCTCCCGGCTTATTTTTTAAGGTCCTACCGGGATGATGATGGCAGTACTGTCAACTATGTCGTCCCACCCAACGATGCGGAGATCGATTCTGTCCGGGCCCAGGTTTCCTTAGGGGAAGCTACCATTGTTGAGTTGGAGGTGCTCTTGAATGCGTTAAAGACAGGAGAAGACATTCCAGAGCTTGCTACAGGATCGCAGGTATCCGCTATCCGGAAAGCCAGGCAGGCAGTGGATGATGCCCTAGAAGATCTGGAAGCTACCAACTTGATCGCGCCCATTGCTGGCACGGTCACGAAGATCAATGTGAATCTTGCAGAGATGGTTAGCAACCAGGTGGTCATGGTGATCTCAGATCTAACCCCTCCGACGTTGGATACCTATTTTGACGAGTCTGACTGGAAAAACCTTCAGGAAGGATTTCCAGTCGAGGTGATCTTTGATGCTTTGCAGGATAACGTATACGTAGGACAGGTTGTACATGTAGATCCGGGATTGGTTTTACAGCAGAATACCTCGATTGTGTATGCAGTTGTTGAACTGGATACCTCGAAAACTGGCTGGGAGGGTCTCCCTGTCGGTTCCGCGGCCGGTGTGGATGTGATCGGCGGAAAGGCTGAGAACGCATTGCTTGTGCCAATAGAAGCCCTGCGGGAAATCTCAGATGGCGAATACGCGGTTTTTGTGATGGAAAATGGCGAACCGCGTATCCAAATAGTAGATGTAGGTTTGCAGGACTTGATCTTTGCTGAGATTCTCTCCGGATTGGAACAGGGAGACGTGGTGACAACCGGACAGGTGGAGACAGCACAATGAACAAAGAGAATCTGATCATTGATGGACGAGACCTGGTAATGGTCTACCAGATGGGTGAAATTGAGGTCCGGGCTCTGGACGGTGCATCCATCCAGGTGAATGAGGGGGAGTTTGTGGCTATCATGGGTCCCTCTGGTTCTGGAAAATCGACTTTGATGAATGTATTGGGCTGCTTGATGAGTCCCACTTCCGGTAATTATTTCCTGGATGGAGAGGACGTCAGCAGCTTGAATAAGGTGGAGCTGGCTCAGATCCGCAACCAGAAACTGGGGTTCATTTTTCAGAACTATAATCTGCTGGCAAGGACACCAGCCCTGGAGAATGTGATCTTGCCCCTGTTTTATAACCAGACGACTCCTTTATCTGATGAAGAACAGCGGGAGAAAGCCACTCAGGTACTGGATGCTGTTGGATTGAGTGATCGGATCTATCACGAACCACAAGAGCTTTCCGGCGGGCAGCAGCAACGGGTCTCGATCGCCAGGGCATTGGTGAATGACCCGGTCATGGTGCTGGCGGATGAGCCGACCGGAAACCTGGACAGCAAGTCTGGCAAAGAGATCATGGCCCTGTTAAAAGATCTTCATAGCCAGGGTAAGACCATTGTTATGGTGACCCACGATCCAGAAATCGCGGCTTATACAGACCGGACCATCCATCTGCTGGATGGGAAGGTGTATAGAGAGGTCAAAAATGGAAAAGGGGGGAATGATCGATGAAACCAATCAAGGTTATTAGAATCGCCTGGCTGGCGTTGATAAAGAACAAGATACGCTCTTTGTTGACCATGCTGGGCATCATTATTGGCGTGGCTGCGGTGATCATCATGATCGCCATCAGCGCAGGAACAGAAAAAAGCATTCAGGAAGCGATCACGGGTTTGGGTTCCAACTTGATCTACGTCCAGGCCAGTATCGGATCTGCCAGAATGGGACCTGGACAGGAGCAAGGCAGCAGCTGGCGGCCTGGTTTATGATGATGCTTTTGCAATTGCAGATCAGATCAACGGTGTTGCTGGTGTGGTTGTTGAGCAGTCATCCACCCAAACCGTCAAATCCGGGGATATTTCTCTAGACAGCATCACCATCATGGGCACCACAGCGGATTTTCCTTCTGTTAGGGATATGGAGATTGCCAGCGGGCGCTACTTTACGCAGCATGAGATCGATCGCACGACTCCCATAGCTGTGCTGGGCAGCAGCCTGGCAGAGGAGCTGTTTGGCGAAAGTGATCCTTATGGACAGACGATTACAGTTGGAGACAGTGTTCGGTTGACGATCGTGGGGGTCTTTCGAAGAAAAAGGAATGGTAGGAGAGGTAGATTACGATTCCCGCCTTTACACCCCGATCACGATCGTTCTGGAAAAACTGCCAAGTAACTTGTTCTCTCGTTTCATGGGCGACAGGGTACGATTGATCTATGTAGAAGTGGATGAGACCGTTGGGGATGATGGGGAGAGGACCTTGGAGGATGTGATCTATCAGATCGAACTGCTGCTCGCCAAGAGACATGATGTCTCCCTGGAAGAACCGGATTTTATGATCACCACCCAGCAGGATATCATCACCACCCAGGAATCCACCACGGCCGCGTTCCGTTCATTGCTGGCCTGGGTTGCAGGGGTGTCACTTGATCGTGGGTGGTATTGGGATCATGAATATTATGCTGGTGAGTGTCACTGAACGCACCCGGGAAATTGGCATCCGCCAATCGGTGGGCGCAACACCCAGTGACATCCGCTGGCAGTTTCTCACTGAGGCATTGCTGCTCAGTTTGATCGGCGGCTTGATCGGTGTGGGGCGGGTATTATCGGCTCCTGGGTTTTCGGCCAGGCCAGCGGAATGCGGACAGTGATCGTGGCCAGCTCGGTACTGCTGGCATTCGGCTCTGCTGCCACGGTGGGGGTGTTCTTTGGCTATTATCCAGCCAACAAGGCAGCCCAGCTGGATCCGATCGAAGCGCTGCGCTATGAGTAAAAATGTCGGAAGTTACTCCATTAACTTCCTTATTCCCTTGATGATCACAAAATGTGGATTTTCTCAAGAGTTGACTTAACCGTAAGTAATAAAGGATGGATGAAGATGTCAAATATTAAGAAAGCAGGATTGTTATTGGTTGTTTTGCTGTTATTGGCGGCTTGTGGATCTAAGCCTGAGGATCAATCTTCCATCTCACCAGATTCTAGCGAGGTTGGTAGTGGAGATGATCCCCAGGGAGATCAGACAGCTGTGGGAGACAGACAACTATTCAGGGAGACTCTTGCCGAAAGTGAATTACCACCTGCTACCCAGCTAGCTGTAGGCACCATCATTCTGGATGATACTGAACTCGCCATTGGTCATGACCAGGCAGAGATCTTGATCCCCTACTGGAAACTGTATCTAAACCTGCTGGAAAGTGATGCCACTGCTCCTGAAGAGTTGGAGGCGATGATCAATGAGATTGAAGGTGTTATGACGTCAGAGCAACTATCCTACATTATCGATCTTGAACTTATCCAGGAGGATCTGATGACCCTGATGAGCGATCTGGGTATTAATCAAGGCTTACGTCTTGATGGGGAAGAAGGGGGAGACGGATTCACCAGGCCGGATGGCTTGGATGGCACGAGGCCTGGCGGCGGCCAGGGGAGAGGTCAGGGTGGAGGTGTAGATTTGGATCCGGAGTTGATGGCTACCATGGAAGCCCGCCGAGAAGAGATGGGTGGGGGTCCGGGTGCTAACAGGTGGCAAGTGCCTGTGATCGAAGCCCTGATCGAGTTGCTTGAGGGCAAGATCGGGAACTGATTTTATTGAAGGGGGTCGAAAGAGGAACCGGGTACCTGATAGGAACCCGGTTCCTCTTTGAGTAGACTTTTAAAGTGGGAAAAAGATCTGAAATGAAGTTCCACCCCCGATTTCGCTGCTGACCTCAATTTTTCCCCCCTGAGCTTCAACCAGTTTTTTAGCGATCGCCAGCCCGAGTCCCGATGAACCCTGATCCTGACCGCGTGATTGGTCAACCTTATAATGCCGATTGAAAATATGGGGCAGGTCTTCCTCTGCGATCCCCGGTCCATTATCCTTGACTTCAATAACCAGCTTTTCACCCTCCTGCCAGGCTTTCAGCCAGATATTGCCTCCTGTTGGCAGGACGTTGATTGCGTTACTGATCAAATTTCCCAGGATCTGGGTCAGCCGATCTGGATCGAGTTCCACTCTAGGCAGCTTTTCACCGAGATCCAAAGTGAAGTTGAGATCTTTTTTAGCTGCCAGGGGCATGAAAGCAGTCCGGGTTTGGGTGAGAATTCTGGTGGGATCTATATCTTCAAACTGGAAGTTAACCTGTTCAGCATCAAGCAGCGACAGGGTACGCAGATCATCGATCAGGTAGTTGAGGTGCCTGGTTTGACTGTGCATTGCCTGGTATATTTCTGGATTCCCCGCCATTTTCCCTTCACTGATGGCTTCTGTGTAGCCGTGCAAGATGCTTAAGGGTGTGCGCAGGTCATGCGCGATATCCGCCGTCATTTGTTTGCGGAGTAGATCGGCATTTTGAAGGTCCGAGCTCATATCGTTGAATGATTTTGCCAATTTCCCTAATTCATCCTCGGAGTTGACCTTTACCTGGTAACCGAGTTCTCCGCTGGCGATCCTTTCCGTGCCGTCTGCCAATTTTCGGATCGGCCGAGTGAAAGAGGTGATCAGGATCCCTCCCAGGACCAGGGCGATCAACAAAGTCACCAGGGAGCTAATAACCAGTCCCTGCTGCACAGTACCCAGGAATGACTGCTGCATGCTGTTGCGATTGGGTGTGGTTGGGACAGATATCAGGAAAGCTTCGACCACTCCATTGATCTCTAACGATAGACCCTTTTTCAGGTCTTTTTCAGGGATTTGATCGCCGATCAAAAAACCAGAATGGTTTGTCATACTTACCAGAATAGTCCCATCCGGATCTGTTAGTACAAAGGGTGGAGGGGCCAGGTTCTCATTAGGTCGATTGGGATTATTCCCGCCCGGACCTCCTCCAGGAAAGTTGGGTAGCTTGGCCCTGTAAAAATCTTGGAAGAGGATATCCGCGTTTTCCCAGGAGGAGAAATCCTCAAAGTGCTGTGTGAGCAGGTCCGCCAGTGCAAACTGGTCCTGATCCTTGATATAGGCATCAAAAGCTTTTCTGGTTCGGGATTGAATGTAGATGATGGTAAACAAAGCCCCAATCAGGCTGACAACGACCAGTACCAGGATGATTTTCAGACTGATCGATCGCATAAGCTTCTAGTTCCTTTCCCGCACAAATCTGTATCCTGCGCCATAGACGGTCTGAATATAAATGGGGTTCGTATGGTCTGGCTCGATCTTCTCGCGCAAATTGTGGATATGTACGTCTACCGTACGCTCATATCCTTCCAGGTATGTGGATTCGCCCAGGTTTTCCAGCAATTCCGCCCGGCTGTAAGTCCTGCCCGGGGTTGAGATCAGAACTGCCAGCAGGGCGAACTCGGAAGGGGTGAGGTCAACTGGTTCTCCGGCAACCTCGACAAGATGGCCTTGTCTGTCAAGTGTGATGTCTGCAGCTCGAAAAACCTCGGTTTCCCCCGGGCTTTTCTGAGACCTCCTGATGAGCGCCCTTATGCGAGCTGATAGCTCGCGGGGGCTGAATGGCTTGGTGACATAATCATCAGCGCCCAGTTCGAGTCCCAGGACTTTGTCGGTTTCTTCCACTTTGGCGGTCAGGACCAGAATAGGTATATCCGACTCGGCAGTATAGATCCTGATGAATTCCTCTCCACCCATCTCAGGCATCATCATATCCAGGACGATGCAGTCCGGTTTTTCACTCCTGGCGACGTGGAGGGCTTTTTGGCCATTGGATGCAGTTACCACCTGGAAACCATCCCCTGTGAGATAAGCCTTGACCATGTTCAGGATATCGGGATTATCGTCAACCACCAGGATTTTTTTTGCCATATTTCCTCAAAACAATTATCTGTCAAGAATTATACCTGTAACTATTCCAGGTTGAGAGCCGGACTAATCAGCCTGTCCGGCTCTCGATAGGGTGGAGAGAAATTGGGTGGAGCTGCTTTGTTTATCCTTGATCAGGTGAGGGTTTTCCACCCTTCATTCCCGGAAATCCCTCTCCATCGAAGCTTGGTCGGTTTCCACCCCGGCCGCCAGCTTTGAAGAAAGGTCCGTCCAGATATCCTTTCTCAAGACCTTCCAGCAGCCAATCCGCCTGGTCCTGGGAAATGTCCCCATTGGCAAGGGCTTCCTCGATCTTGGCCTGCAGATCACCCTGCCGGTTCGCGCTCATTTCCTGGCGAAAGGCTTCCAGGTCTATTCCTGCTTCATCGGCAAGCTCCTGGATGCTTGAGCCAGATAGCAGCATATCGTGGAGCTCTTCACGATCCAGGCCTAATAATTCTGCCAGCGCTCCTCGGGGGTGAGGGACATCGCCCTGCGCATAGGCAATACCGATGGCACTTGCTCCCACCGCCGCGAAAACTAACACGGCAATTAAGATAGTCTTAGTAATTGGTTTCATTTTTCACTCCTGATAGTTATTATGTTCAACGGTCTGACTTTATGGATCCAATCCAAGTGTAGCAGAGGGATATTAAGGAATGATTAAGAGGTTGTGGAGAAAATATTAAATAATCGAGGACCGGCGTCTTAACTCCCAGCCGGTCCTCGATAGACGGTATTTGCACCTCCTTTCCGGGTGTTTGATCCAACTCTCAGACCGTTGATTTGTTGAGAGGATCCAATTGGATGGTAAAAAAAAGAAATTCAGATAATATGAATAATTTATGCCTTAATTGTAAAATCTGAAGGGCAGGGACCTGAGAAGACCGGGTTACGATATAATCTAGAAAAACTTATCCATTGAGGTTTATGAATCCATCCACCCATTCTCCCTCTGGAAGATACCAGTTGGAGTACCGCCCAAAATATCAAACCTACCGCTACTTGATGCAGAAACGCATCAACAGTATTTTGCTGGTATCCAGCATGTATGATTCCTTCATCATTGAGGAGGATGCCCGGTTATCGGATCAGATCTTTGAGGAATTCCACAACCTCAACCTGCGAACTCTACCGCAAATATTCCGGGCAACATCGGTTTCTCGGGCCCTGGAGATGCTCGAGGATCGTCAATTCGATCTGGTGATCACCATGCGCCGGCTGGGTGAGATCAACCCAATGATATTTGCTGAGCAGGTGAAGGCTATCCAGGATATTCCTGTTGTTCTGCTGCTCAATAATTTCTCCGAGCTTCAATATTTACCTGGCAAGTCATTGGCGAACAGCCAGATTGACCATACCTTTGTCTGGAACGGCAACTCCACTGTGTTTGTGGCTATTATAAAACTCCTGGAAGACCGCATGAATGTCGATGCGGATATCCAAATCGGTGATATCCGGGTGATTATCGTGGTTGAGGATTCGATCCGTTTTTATTCTCTCTATCTGCCAGTGCTCTACTCCGAGATCATGATGCAAACACAACGTTTGATCTCTGAGGGGGCAAATGATTACCTTTCTCTGCTGCAAATGCGCTCCCGGCCGAAAATCCTTCTGGCCCGCACTTATGAAGAGGCTTATGCCTACTACCATCGATACCAGGATCATCTGCTGGGATTGATCAGCGATATACGCTTCCCAAAGGGAGATGATCTGGTGGATGATGCCGGATTCAGCCTGGTAGAGAAGATCCGGATGGAATCACCTACACTGCCCATAATGATCCAATCGAGTGCTGAAAAGAACCGGAAAAGATCAGAAAGGCTGCAGAGTTTCTTTGTTAATAAGACAAGCGACTCATTACTGCAGGATCTGAGGACATTCCTGATGGAATATATGGGGTTTGGCTGTTTCACATTCCGTACACCGGATGAGAAGATCGTCGGCATGGCGGATACGCTTTTTGAGCTTCACGATGAGTTGAAAAAAATCCCCCTGGAATCCTTCATTTACCATGCCCAGAATGATCATTTTTCTGGTTGGATGGCGGCCAGGGGGGAGTTTTCTGTCGCCCGCCAGCTTAAGCCCCACAAGGTGTCCGAGTATGAGGACAAAGAGGATCTGCGCCAGCTGATCCTGGCTTCTGTGGAGGATATCCTTCAGGAACGTATGGGTATCATCGTCAATTTTGATCGCGAGAATTATCATCCTCATTCCCGTTTCATTCGCCTCCGACCTGGGTCCCTGGGAGGAAAGGGCAGAGGATTGGCATTCCTGCTTTTCTTGAGGGGTTCTTTCACTGAAGGCTTCAGAGGAGAGTTCCCTGATGTGGATATCCAAATCCCCAAGACAGTGGTCATCGGTACAGATGAGTTCGATCAATTCATGCGGGATAACAACCTCTATGATTTTGTCGCGGAGAGCCATACAGACCAGGAGATCAAGGAGAGATTTTTAGCCGGCAAGATAGCTGATGCCTTATGGGATGATCTGCGCTACATATATGCGAGCAAGACCCAACCACTGGCAGTCCGGTCCTCGAATATCTTCGAGGATTCCCTCTTCCAACCATTTGCAGGTGTCTTTGCTACTTATATGCTCCCCAATAGCCACTCCGATGTGGAGATTCGCCTCCGTCAACTGGTTTCTGCGATCAAACTGGTCTATGCCTCTGTCTACCTGGAACTGGCCAGGTCATATGCTGAAACTCAATCCATCTCGCTAGGTGAGTCGCGTATGGCAGTGGTTATCCAGGAGGTGGTTGGCAGAAGCTACGGGGACAGATTTTACCCCACATTTTCAGGCAGCGCGGCTTCCTACAACTATTATCCGCTTGGCAAACACCTGCAGCCAGAAGACCGGATCGCCTTTGTTGCGCTGGGCCTGGGAAAAACAGTCGTTCAGGGTGGGCTTTCGCGCCGTTTCAGTCCTAAGCGTCCTGAGGTGAATATCTTTGCTAGCGTGGAGGAGGAGATCAAGGGCAGCCAGAGCAGTTTCTTTGCGGTAGACCTTGCCCACCAGGAGGAGATCGATCCTGAGAAAGGCGAATCGAACTTCCTGCTCAGCTGCACACTGAGAGATGCCATTGAGGATCGAACACTCCCTGAAATCGCTGATACCTATGATCCTCAGGGAGGGAGATTGAACAGCGGTTTTTGGGATGAAGAAGCTGGCGCTCCTGTTATCACTTTCAACCGCCAGCTGAAATATAATACGTTCCCGCTAGCTGAGATCATCAACCGCGTTCTGAAGATCGGTGAAGAGGCCATGGGCTGTCCGGTGGAAATTGAATTTGCTGGCAATCTCTCCCAGGACAAAGGGGGCATATCAACTTTCCGGCTCTTGCAACTGCGCCCTTTTCTGGAACACGAAGAAGGTCTCCTGGTCGACGATGAGGATATTCCTGAAGAACGCTTGCTTGTATCTTCCTCAGTTGTATCCGGTTATCGATCAATCGATGATATCCAGGATATTGTCTATGTCAAACCTGGTGATTTTGATCTTACCAAAACGATCCAAATGGTTGACGAGATCAAGGAACTCAATCGCACCCTGGTTGATCGGGGAAAACCTTATATCTTAATCGGACCGGGGAGATGGGGGACCTGCGAAAGGCATTTGGGTATTCCGGTGATCTGGTCAGATATCAATGGGGCCAAGGTGATCATGGAGGTTGATCTGGAAGATTTCCAAGTGGACCATTCCCAGGGCAGCCATTTCTTCCATAATATTTCCTCCGCAGGTATTCCTTATTTCTTCATCCCCCACAATTCCAAAAGTGATTTCCTGGATTGGAGCTGGCTGGAGGATCTGGCAACCCGTACTGAAACTACATTTCTTCCGGCACGTCAGCACAAAAAAGCCGCTGACTGTGATAGCCAACGGCAAGAAACGGACTGGGAAAGTAGTTAAGCCTTGAAACTGTGGAAGGGATCTGATCCTTTCAAAGGATCAGATCCCTTCATTATTGATCCAATCCCACAGTTCTAATCTTTCATATGTACATCCAGCTGCGGGAAAGGCAGTTGGATGTTCTCTTTTTGGAGTGCCTTATAAATAGCAGTGTTCACCCGGTCAAACATCTGCCGTGTATCGATATAGGATTCCAACCACCATCGGACCCGAAAGATCAGCGCGGAATCGCCAAATTCCAGGAATAAGGCCTCAATAGGAAGATCTTTTAATACGCCCTCTACATTGGATACCGCATTAACCATTACACTGCGGGCTTTCTCTAGATCGGTGCCATAGGCGATCCCGATATGAATTTCAAGGCGGTATTGGTGGTTGGGGTAGGCATAATTGACGACCAGGCTCTTTCCAATCTTGGAATTGGGGACAATCACCATGCGGTTGTCCCGGGTGCGGATGCGAGTGCTTCTTAACCCGATATCAACGACATCCCCCCAGGTGTCCAGATCCATTAGTTCAATCCTGTCACCGATCCGGTAGGGGCGGTCCAGCATGATCATAAAGCCATTAATAGAATCCTCCAGCGTGTTTTGAGCAGCCAGAGCTACAGCCAATGAACCAATCCCCAGTGTAGTGACCATGGCAGTGATGTTGATATCGAAATGGGAAAGGATAGTGATGATTCCGATTGCACTGACCAGGATCAGGATAACACGCTGAAAAAATGGGAAGAGCTGTTCATCCAGACTGGCATTGGTTTTCAGAGATACCTCATCGCTGAGCCATTTGAAAATATGAGTGACCAGGCGCCAGATAAGTATAAAACCTGTCAGGAAATAAAGGACAAATATGGATTCCCGGATCCAGATCTCCCAGTTCTCAGGCATGAAATCCAATCTGGCCAGGGACGAATGTAGGGCGACAATCACAGCCAATAGATAAATCGGGAATCTGAATGCCTGAAGGATCTGGTTATCCAATGTGTTCTTGGTTTTGGTGGCTATCCGGAAGAGGACCTTGTCGAGCAAAAAGGATATCACTGCCCGGCCTAAGAGCAGGACGGCCAGCAATATCAAGGTAGAGATGCCGATATCTATCCATTGTGTTCCAGATAATCCCCAGAAGACACGATCCATAAATCCTCCTTAGAGAGACATGAGTGTTATGTTGAATGAACCAGGAACCTTCCCCGGGTCAGGAGGCTAAACCCTCTGCCCAGGCAGCAGCTCTGGCCAGTTCCTCAGCCAGCAAGGGGCCTTCAGTATCAGCTACAAAAAATCCTTCTGGTTCAGCAATTAATCTCGCGCCTTTCTTCACGAGCCTTTTAGCAATCGGTTCTGCACCGTAGCCGAAGATCCTCACGAGAAAAGATAGGATTTTGACTTCGTCGATCTTCTCCTGCGTAAACCTGGTGTCAAATGCTGCAGCCCGAACTCCATTGAGAATGGCTGGCGGCATAATATTCAACCAGTGTTTAATTGGCGAAGTCGCCGAGAATTGCTGCGTGGGGGAGCCCACCACAAGGAGATTGATCCCCAGCAAATCCCCGGGTTGTACCTCATCTACATGAATTGCGTAAGCTTTCCCTGAAAGGGCCAGTTGATCTGCAACCGCGTGGGCGATCTTTTGAGTATTCCCAAACTGAGAGTCAAAAACAACCAGACTTTTCATGGCTTTCTCCTTGAGAGGGATTGGATCATGTTAACAGCCATAGACCTGGCGGGGAGCCAGCAGATCCGGGTATGAATCTATCAGGTCTCGGCGGAGGGAAAAACAGGCGTGACACTCATCCACATAAGCCATAGTTGGTGTTATTCCCAACTCCTCGATCAATCCCGCTGGTCCATTCCTGTTCAGCGGTCCGCAAATGGGGTGTTTGTCTGGATCATATTGTGCCATGATCTTAGACAGCGGCTCCTCCCAGAAATTCCCGATACTGAGACCCTGGCAGATATGGGTATGCCCGAATGGATCGACATGAACACGATCGGGAGCAATCAGGTCTTCATACGGGCAGTGCTTGAAATCACTCCAGGGACGGGTGGGCAGACCATCCGTCAGGGTATCTGCAGCCCGGCCCCGGAACTTGGCTCCTCCGCCTATCAATGTGGCGCCTTTTTCTCCTTCCGGTGTTTCCAGGATCTGGGGAGGATCGATGCAAATGGGAAATGCTGTCAGCCCTAGAGTCTCACCCACCTTTCTGGCAATGCCGGCCGGCGTTTCAGATTCCTCTCCATAATGGAACTGATCATCACTCACGGAGAGAACACTCAGCCCTGCTTCGGCCAAAGGTTCCAGCCACAACCTGGCATCCTCTTCCGCCAGGGCTCCATAGGCATTGGAAACAATACCTGCTTCCAGACCGTATTGGCGAGCCCTTTTGATGCTTTCCAGCAAGAGAGGGTAGTACAGGGTAGGCTCACCTCCTTCAAAGTAGACCATGGTTACGGTGCCGATCTTCAGCGCTTCCTGAAGGACCTGGTCCACCTGCTGGATGGTGAAAGTTCCCGCTGCTTCTGGTCCGCAGTACAAAAAACAGTGGTCACATTTGAAGTTGCAGTTATAGGTAAGCAAAAAATGGATTTCAGATAACATAGTAAGATCTCCTGCACCCTGATCAGGATCCTGTCTGGTATTAGTGGGAGGTTATGTTCAGGATTGTGCTGATCACAAAAAGGAATCCAAAAACAAACCAGAGCGGGCGGTAGAGGATTGCCAATGGCCACCAGTAGAACATGATCGATGCCAGGTAGAGGGTGACATAGGGGAACATGATCTCTTTACGGAGGGGTTTTCTCCAGGGGATGGCCTTATGGTAGTCGATCCAGAATCCATAAAGAGCAAACATCAGGTATAAAAACCCTCCCAGCCAGAAGGACCAGCTTTTACCTTCGATCAGCAGCACCAGGCTGACAGCAACCCCTGGGATGCTTAAGGCATAGACCATCCAGCCAAATTTTCGGGTATAGGTTTCATAGAAGGGCTTCCTAATAGCAAAATGGATCACCAGAACGATTTCCAGAAAAAAAGCCCAGAGAATAAAAAGCGTATCATGAGGATCCAGACCAAACATATAGATATCTCCTTTATCCGTATCGATCAGTCTAAGAAACCCCGTGTCAGGGCCGAGTCGATGGATTCGCGGATGGATTGATCGGGATCAGATTTTTTTGGTACCAGTTCCAGGCAGGCGGGGTCGAAATTGTATTCACCCCTCCATTCCAGGTGTTTTTGGGCGAGTTCCCGGATACTATCCCCGATATACCGCACTTCTTGGTCGGTCATGGTGGGATGGAGGGAAACCCGTATCCAGCCTGGCTTCTTTGAATAATCACCTTTATCGATCATAGTAACAATCTCTTTTGACCGTCCAGGGTCGATATGCAGAAGGTAGTGCCCGTATGTGCCAGCACAGGAGCAGCCGCCGCGGGTTTGGATGCCAAATTTATCGTTGAGCAGCCGGACGCCGAGGTTGAAATGCAAGTCATCGATATAGAATGAGACCACTGCCAGTCTGTCGCGGTGATGCGGGGCGAGAATGTGCAGGTTAGGAAGAGGAGCGATGATCTCCCAGAGAATATCAAGCAGGTGGTGTTCCCTGGCGAGCATTTGATCGACACCCATTTCCTCCTTGAGGGAAATACACATAGCTGCCTTGATGGTTTGCAGAAAGGACGGCGTGCCGCCGTCTTCCCGGGCTTCGATATCATCGATGTATTTATGTTCTCCCCAGGGATTGGTCCAGTCCACTGTGCCGCCCCCAGGGTGGTCTGGTGTTGTTCTATTATATAAAGAGCGATTGAAGATCAGCACGCCGGAGGAGCCGGGTCCGCCGAGGAATTTATGGGGAGAAAAAAAGATCGCATCCAGATCTCCGCCGGGTATATCAGGATGCATATCGATCTTGACATAGGGAGCCGCACAAGCAAAGTCGACAAAACAGTAACCGCCTTCCCGGTGCATCAGTTGGGCAATCTGATGGATGGGTGTCCGAATACCTGTCACATTGGAGCAGGCGGAAACTGAGGCGATCTTGATATTTCTTTTCTGATATTGATTGAGAAGGTCTTCTAAGGCCTGGAGATCCACCAGTCCATCTTCATCCGGAGGGATGATCACCACTTCGGCAATGGTCTCCAACCAGCTGGTCTGGTTAGAGTGGTGTTCCATATGAGTGATGAAAACAACCGGCCGATCCTTTTCCTTGATGCTGGATTGGAAATCGGGATTGATTTTGAATCCCAGGATTCGCTGGAATTTATTGATCATACCGGTCATCCCGGAACCGCTGGTCAGGATGAGATCGGATGAATTTGCGTTTACATGTTTCTTGATCAAAGCCTGAGCCCCGTGGTACGCATGGGTCATGGCCATGCCCGTGGTGGTGGTCTCGGTGTGAGTGTTGGCGACCAGGGGCATGATCTCGTTCCGGAGCCTATCCTCAATAGGAGCGTATAACCTTCCACTGGCTGTCCAATCCGCATAGATCAACGGTTTATCAATCCCGTCCGGAGTAGCCAGGGAAAGGTCGATGCCAATAATGCCTTCTCGGAACTGATTGTAGAAATCCTCGGTCATAGTTACTCCACTCCTGTCCCCTCTGCGTATAAAGCCTTCGGATCCAGGCGGACTGCTTCCAAGAATCCCACCGTTTCCGCCGGGCAGCGCAAGCGGATAAATCGGATATGGTCGAATTCTGGGGACGCTATAGTTTTTATTATATTCCTACTTCTTCTTTTATATGTAGTGATCGTCCAGAGTACAATCGATTCTTTGCTGAACAACATCCGCAGGCTTTCTCGATTTCCTGTGCCCGGCCAAAGCTCCTCTTTAGATACAAGCCTTTGTGTGGCCCGGGATACTGCCTGGAAGACTGTCCGCAGGAAGCTGAAATCAAGCCAGATCACTACCTCAACCCGCTCCCATTTGACCATAGTTGTCCTGGAGTAATTACCATCCAGGACCCAGTGGTCACCTTCCAGGACTTTGGCCAGCCTGGAAAAGAAGATCTCATCATCGGCAGCTGTCCAATTTGGGCCCCAGAAGATGGCATCCATCTCAATAAAAGGGATTTTTAAGATCTCGGCCAGCTGGCGACCGAAGGTGGTCTTCCCGCTACCGCTTGTACCAATGACGTTTATTCTCAACAGGTTTGCCTTTGTGCTGATTGTCTGTGTTAGGGTTAATTCTAGCTTAATACAAAAAAATGCGCCGCGGGGGTGTCCCGGGCGCATTTCTGTACTATTGATCACTTTCAGGGTTTCCAGATTTCCCAGACCTTGCCTACCAGGTCAGGTCCTGGGGTGAGAGTGAGGTCACCCGGCTCCCAACCAGAAGGAGTAACCTCGCCAGTAGCGGCCACATGCTGGAAAGCTTTCACCTGTCGGAGCAGCTCTGCCGGGTTGCGGCCTACTTCAGGGGTGAGCACTTCCATGGCCCGGATGATAAAGTCGGGGTCAATGATAAACCGTCCCCGGATATCCACACCTGCTGCTTCATCATAAACACCGTAGGCTGATCCGATTTTCCCGCCACCATCAGAAACCATTGGGAAGGGCACTCCACCATCGACCATCTTGGATAATTCCTCTTCCTGCCAGACCTTGTGTACAAATCGGCTGTCTGTGCTGATGGATAACACTTCGACATCTAATGCCTTGAACTCGTTATAAAGGGCAGCGACCGCTGCCAATTCAGTCGGTCAAACGTATGTAAAATCCCCAGGATAAAAACAGAGCACAATCCACTTGCCCTTGTAATCGGATAGTCTGACCGGGCTAAAACCTTTGTCTGCGATAAACGCACTGGCTTCAAAATCTATTGCAGCTTTGCCAACTCTTGCTAGCATCTTTCTCACCTCCTGGATGACACCAGATTCCGAGCCCTCTTCCGGCCCGGTTTTACCGGTAATGGGACCTACAACGGGTTTGACACATCCGTCCTTCAATTTGGACATATTATCTCCTTGTTAGAAATACTATGGAGAGGGTAGATATTACCCATTATACTATTGGGCGGAATTTGTGACAGGAAGACTGGAATATTTTAAGATTTACTATGAGGTATCAGCTCATTCCACCCTTCGATAGCAGGTAATTTTGGTCATTTGGCTCTGGTCCCCAAGCGTGGATGGCATTCTATGTCAGCTGGATTTCCAGGACCCCCTGAGCAACTCTAACAGGCCGACTCCCAGGACCAGGAGATCCACCAGCCACAGCAATATCCGTCCTCCTACTGGCAGAACCAGGTCGTTCCGCAGCAGCCAGATCAGCAAGACCCCACCTCCACAGAGATTGATAGCAATTGCCCCTGCAATTCCTAATCCCCGGATCTCAGCATGACCAAAACGCCATTCCAGAAGCAAGGCTAGACCAATCCCGAGGAGCACAGCTCCGAGAATGGAAGTGTAAAAGTAGGAAACGGGAGCAGGAAGACCCAATTGAGAAGGGATTCCTAAAGGGTAAAGCAGCAGGATGATTCCCAGGATCAGGTTGATCACGGCATCCAGAGCCAACAGGAATCGCAGTTTGGTCTTCATATAAACCTCCTGCTAGCTATTGTAGCATCCGGGCGATTTTGGGAGAGGATCAATCCATGCTGAATAAACTATCACTCGAGGCTTGAATCCTTTAACAGATTCGGGAAAGGATTCTGAATAATCCTATTCTTGGTTCTCCGGGGACTAGTGTGTTTGGCTTTCACCGCGGTGAGGGTAAAACTCCATCTCTGGTTGATCCAAATCGGGAATCCGATTCCGATCCCGATTCCAGCTAGAGGAGGCAGGGCCAGGTGAAGGGGGTAAGGTGCTCCCTGCCAGACCAGGGTAATATATACCAGAACAGAGCCAAAAAGGTAAATGCCGCATACCAACAGACCTGTGATGAACCCCCAATTCTTCCTGTTAATAATGCCATAAGCTGCCAGGATGGAAAGGGGTCCGGTGATAACAAGGTCAGCCCAGGGAACGAGAGCGGTCAGCAGATCGTCCTGCTGATAAAGTGGTCCATCTCCCCAGGTATATACTGCACCAACGATGGCAAAGACCCCTGTAGATAAGAAAATCCAGGTTATGAATTTTATGGCTTTGTCATTTTGATTCACGAATAATCCCATTTCCTGAAAAGTTGTTTTCAGGAATATATACGGAATTATTCGACAACCGTTGCATTGTTTGGTGATTAAGCTGGCACGCTTGTGATAACCTAAAAAATTTATGGAAATCACTCTTTAAGTGAGGAGGACTCAGCTGATAGGCTGTTTTTAGTTGAGAAGCGTCCCAGGACGAATAAAAGCGAAACTGCACCTGCTGCCATTAACAGCACAAAGATCAGGTGTTTCAATGTCCCCGGGGCATAAGCAAAGATATCAAAACTCAGATTCGCGGTGGTATGCAGCAATGCTGCCGCCATGATACTGCGATTATTCCCGTAATAACACCAGGCGGAGTAGATCGCACTGGAAACCACGAAAACGACAAAAACCAGGAAGTCTGTACCAAATCCCATTTTGATCTGGTTGCTGCCCACAACCCAGAAAAGAGGCAGGTGCCAAATAGTATGGAACAAGCCTGTTAAAAGCGCACTGACTGGAACTGAGAACAAACCTCCCAATTTCTCCTGGAGATAGCCCCGCCAGCCAATTTCCTCTACGCCTGCCTGCAGAAAGTAGAGAAATATGATCAGGGGAATGGTATTGGGCTGGGCAATTAGCTCTTCCAGAAATGGGGAGTCCGGGATCGGGGCGTCGAAGAGTTGGGAGATCCCGATGGCCCCAGCATGCAGGGCTGGCCAAAGAGCCAGGATGATCAAGATCCAGTAAGGCCGGATCCTGCGGAGCCCGTAGATCCGATTCTGGAAATCCTGGAAATCATGCTTCTCCCTGTTGATGAAGGTAAGGATGATTGCTGTTAAACCTGGCCCAAATGCGCCCACCAACATGCCAACCAATAATAAAGGGGTGGATTGGTAATCCCTCCCGGTGCACGCAACCGGGATCCAGATGGACCAGGAGATCGCAAAACCAACCAGCAGGAATACCCAGGGAAACCTTCTGGATCGTTGTGAGATCATTCTTGGGGCAGGGTTGTTTTTTCCGTTTTAGGCTCTCGTCTTCGCAGGCCAACAAAGCCCCCCAGACCAGCAAATACGAACGAGAGCACAATAATGCCGAGGACAATAATATCCAGTCCTAAAAGAGAGTATGCCGAAGCCCCTCCGACCAGAAAGCCATTGAAAGCTGCGAACCATACATCCTCAGAGTCCATCACCCTGGTGGTGATCAACCCTCCCACGAACAAGCCGATCAAACCTGCAATGATCCCGGTGATCAGCTGGTAGCGAGGTGATAGATCCCCGGCCAACCAAAGAATATAAAGGATAGCCTGGGCAGTGGATAATGTGCCCAGAAAGGACAGGAACCCTGCTATGATAATACGCATGATTGAGGTGGTTTTTGTCATAACATTAATCATAAACGATTTTTCTAAAGAATTAGATGAATTTATTATGGGTTGTTTTCCCCTTCTCGGTCAAGGAAAGACTGGTAATCCGGGGGCATTGGCAGATTGAATTTATCACATACCAGCCGGACGTCGTGATAATCATTCACATCCAGGTTGTATCCAGTATGGTAATCAACCAGGATCTCGGGCGGGATGCAGCGAACCTGGATGCCCTCGATCTGGCCAAGGCCCTGCAGAGCATCCCAGGTGTATTTCACCCCGTAGACATGGTTCTTTTCCTCATCAAAACTGCAGGAGTGGATATCAATTAGATGGCCGGCATTGTTCCCATAAACGAAATTGCATTCCCAACTGTCATTCCGAGGGACAATATCATAACCCTGAGCTTCAAGCAGGACTCGAATAGCTGGCACATCTTTGTGGAAGACAGCTACATCCAGGTCATCGTGAGGGCGGGATTGATAACCCAGCAGCGCATCCACAGCCCAACCGCCATCAATGATGACTTCAATGCCCTGGTCGTTCAATCGTCGCACTAAATCCAATACAACTTCTGACGGCATATCTGTTTTTGGCATGGCTTAATTCTAATGGCACCTGCTGTATTTTGAAAATATATCTTGGGCACAGGCAGATCTATCTGTAAAATTGGCTTTGGAACCTTTTGATTAATTAAAAAGAACGGGCCGCACATAACTGACGCGGCCCGATATTTTGCTGGTCTGTGATGAACAGACTTATCCAAATTTATAAGATACGCCGAAACCGCCCCGGGGGTTTTTCCAGGATACGTTCAGGTAAGGGCAGAGCACCCGGCAGGTGCCGCATTCCACGCAGCTTTGTACAGCGATTTGCACCGTGCGGCCGTCCTGGGGACGGTAGGCACCAACTGGACAAAAATCAATGCAAGGCTGATTTTCACAGGCTATGCAAACATCTCGATCGATTATTGACAGGTGCAGCTCTTTCTCGTCGGTGAAATACTTGAGGGACATCAGCATATCGTCTACATAAACCTGGGGAAGCTCGCGCTTGTTTTCAGTTTTATTCTTGGTCATAAGAGCTTTCCTTTTTAGATACCGGTAACTGCCCTGCCGAATGCGATGATATCTCCGACTGCTTTGAGCAGAGGGCGGCGATTGGTCAGGGACCGGAATATATCCTTGTATAAACTTTCCTTGGGCTTGCCAAATCCAGTGAAGAACATACCCAGGGCATCATTCAAGAAGGCCGGGTAGATATCCATAAACTCAGGATGGTTCTCTAAGAATGCGGACATTTTGCGGTACTGCTTGAGATCTTTGAGTACAAAGGTCTCACTCAGCCGCTGCTGATATCCGGCAAGGGTGTTGGCAGAAAAATCACTCTTCTGATGGGCTTCAATCGCGGTCAGGGCTGCTTGTTTACCGGCAGTGATGGCCATATTGGTGCCTTCCCAATGAACGGCATTGACCATAGAAGCTGCATCACCGGCGACCATCGCGCCGCCAGTGTACAATTTCGGCATTGTGGTCCATCCGCCTTCCGGGATCAAATGGGCGCCATATTCCATCAGCTGACCGTCTTTGACAATAGGAGCAATGGAAGGATGTTCCAGGTAGCGCTGAAGCAGTTCATAAGGTTTGATCTGGGTTTTCTGGAGAGCATCCAGGGTTACGCCAACCCCAAGGGAAAGGGCACTGGTGGTGGTGTATAAGAAACCTAATCCGGGCATGCCCATCGATACATCCCCTACCACTGAGATGGCCATACCATGTTTGCTGTCTGGCAACCCGAGGCGGGCGTTGATATCTTTGGCAGGAATAGAGATCAGCTGCTTGACTGCCAGAGCGGTTTTGGAGATCTTTAAGTCATGGTCGATCAGCCCTAATTTCTGGGTCAGTAAGTTATTAACTCCTTCGCAGATGATCACAACCGGAGCATATACATCACCTTCCGGGCGGTCTGTTTTTACACCGATCACCTGTCCATTATCATAGATGAAATCAGTTACCAGCGTCTTGGGGATGAAAAATGCTCCTTCGGCCGCGGCCTGTTCAGCCCACCAAGGATCAAACTCTGCCCTGAGAGCCACATAAGCATCGATGGGATCGTTGTTGATATGGCCATCATGCACAGTGGCTTTGACCATTCCGTCCTCGGATAGAAACCAGAATCCGGTTTCGGTGATAGGCCTCTCAAGGGGAGGTTTGCGGTCAAAGAAATCGGGATAAATCTCCTGCAGGGCGTGCGTGTAAACCGCACCTCCAAAATAGTTTTTCGCGCCAGGTTTCTGCCCTCGTTCAATGACTCCAACTTTCAGGCCTTCCCGGGCGGCAATAGCAGCCGCGGTGGATCCAGCCATTCCGGCGCCGACAACAATTACATCAAATTGAATCTTTTCACTCATGCCTGGGCTCCTTTATTTGCGCGCAGCTGCTGGATCATTTCCGGGATGACCTCGTAAAGGTCACCCACCACGCCCAGGGAGGCAACTTCGAAGATAGGTGCTTTTGGATCGATGTTGATGGCCAGGATATAGTCGGAATCCTGCATGCCGACCTTATGTTGGATAGCTCCTGAGATGCCGGCGGCAATATAGAGCTTAGGTCGTACATGTTTTCCAGTCTGTCCAACCTGGTGTTCATAGTCAATCCAGCCGCCATCAACAGCAGCCCGGCTGGATCCAACCACACCCCCCAGCTCATCTGCCAGTTCTTTGATCAGTTTAAAACCTTCAGGATTGCCCAACCCTTTACCGCCAGACACAATCACATCGGCATATTCAAGGTTGAATTGGGCATTATTATCCTCAATGAATTCAACCAGGTTAGCCGCCAGCATATCAGGTGTGATCAGGAAGTCTTCCTGGACAACCTCGCCTTTTGCTTTGAGGTTGCGTTCAGGGACTTCAAAAACCCGGGGACGGACTGTGGCCATCTGGGGTTTGAATTCCTTACAAACGATAGTTGCTATTACGTTGCCGCCAAATGCGGGACGTGTCGCCAACAGGAACTTGCCTGTGGCATTTCTGATAGGTCCCATATCCAATTTGGTGCAATCTGCGGTCAGCCCGGTCTTTACAGAAGTGGCTACCGCGCCAGCCAGGTCACGGCCGAGGGTAGTGGCACCCACCAGAAATACTTCCGGCTGATATTTTTTGACCAGATGGGTGAGGGCTTCTGTATAGGGCCGGTTGAGATAATGTTCGAAAGCGGGATCATTCAGCAGGTAAACCCGCTCGGCACCATATTGGATAGCTTCTTGGGCGATATGGTCCACTTCACAACCAACCAGGATGCCCTCCACAATCGCTTCTTCTCCGCTATCAACCAATTCGTCGCTGATCTCATCAACCAAGCGGCGGGCTACACCAAGCAGTTCTGCGGCGACCGGGTGCATTACACCTTTATTTTGTTCAATAAATACCCAAAATCTCCTGGTCATCGCATATCCTCCAAGATGGAAGCCACACTCTTTTTCGAGAACATATCTTTGAGGGTCAGTTCCACCGTGTCCTTAAGTCCTTTGTCAGCGACGCTGATCGTTTCAGCTGGTTCGTGAGCTTCCGGCGTTCCGGATTGAGCTACCCACGTGGGGGAGCCTTTCAAGCCGATCTGGCTTTCATCGTACAGCAGCGGCTCCTCCGCGGTCCAGAACTCGGGCTTGAAGCGCAGGGAATTGATCAGATCTGGGAGAGATGCGTAGGGGATCTCGGCAATTGATTTTTCTGCAGTTAATACCGCAGGCAGGGATGTCCGGATGACCTCGCGACCGCTTTCGGTCTTGCGAATGATAAGGGCATACTTTTCATCCATATTGATCTCCCGGATATCCACCGCATAAGTGACCAGGGGCATTCCCAGGCGTACAGCTGCGCCAGGTCCGACCTGGGCAGTATCACCATCGATGGCCTGTTTTCCGAAGAAAATCAAATCCAGGGGGTCTTCCTGATGGATCTTTCGGATAGCTTCAGCCAGCACATAGGAGGTCGCAAGGGTATCGCTGCCTGCAAATTTGCGGTCAGAGATCAGGATGCCCCGGTCTGCGCCCATTTCGATGCATTCCTGCAAAGCTTCTTCCGCGGCGGGAGGCCCCATGGTGATCACGGTCAATCTGCCGGCCAGTTTTTTCTTCCACTCTGCGGCAGCAGCAACAGCGTGAGCGTCGTAGGGGTTGAGAATGGCGGGAACCCCTTTACGGATCAGGCTGCCTGTTTCTGGGTCTATGCGGATATTCGTAGTGTCAGGGACTTGTTTGACAGACACTAGTAAATGGATCATGCTTCACCTCAAGATATATAGCTAAATATAATCCAAAAATTCAAATTTCATAACCCGAGCTTATATTGTGAAGTTTACCACATATGTACATAGGAGGATATGGCGATTCCATTTTTGATGAGTTTTTAACAGAAATCTAATGGTCCACAACCTGAGGATCGGACGGATCGTTAAAAGTACCCATTACGTGAACAACAAATCTCGGGATAAAAAACAGGGATAGCTGTAATAAAACTAGCTATCCCTGTTGAGTAAATACTAGGTATGGATCCTGGATCTATTCAAGCTCGTATTTACTGTCGCGGAGGCTGAATCCGATGCCAACCATCAAGGCCACCAGACAGGCAGCTGCGATGATCATTGCAACCGTTTTCATCGATCCACCCGTTACCGCAACAGAGATCACCAGGGGGGCAACCAGCAATGATACCAGGTTGACAACCTTGATCATCGGATTGAGAGCGGGACCAGCGGTGTCTTTGAGTGGATCACCAACTGTATCACCGGTCACACTAACCTTATGGCGCGCGGAATTTTTGCCCAGATTGTTCGCGGGATCAGAGGGTTCATCCTCGATCTGTTTCTTGGCATTATCCCAGGCACCACCAGCGTTGGCCATAAAGACTGCCAGCAGCTGGCCGGTGACAATGATGCCCGCCAGGAAACCACCCAGCGCCCGCACGCCGATCAAGAAGCCGACGATCACTGGTACAAGGATACCCAGCATCGCTACCACGATCAGCTCTCGTTGGGCTGCAACGGTACAAATGCGCACCACAACATCGTAAGCAGGTTTGACAGTCCCCTCCATAACGCCGGGGACCTTGAATTGCTTGCGCACTTCCTCGATGATCAAACCAGCTGCTCGTTCAACAGCTCGCAGCAGGATGGAGCTGAAGAGGAAGGGCAGGGCACCACCGATCAACAGACCCACAAAGACCAGCGGATCAGCGATATTCAAGCCTTCGGTCTCCAAACCTGTGACCTCGATAAAAGAGGCAAACAAACTTAAGGCAGCAATTACAGCTGAGGCGATAGCAATGCCTTTGGTGATCGCTTTGGTGGTATTACCCACACTGTCGAGGGTTGCTAGAGTGCGCTGACTTTCCGGATCCTTAAAATCCTCTTTAGACATCTCTGCTATTCCGCCTGCATTGTCTGCCAGTGGTCCGAAGGCGTCCATGGCCAGGTTGTTACCCGTGTGGGAGAGCATGCCGATGCCTGCCAGGGCGATGCTATACATGATAAAGATGAATTCATGGCCGACTGGAGCAGGTTCGAAGCTGCTGATGATCAAACCGATCACGATCACACCCAGGCCTCCAAAGATGCCGTTTTCCAGTTTCTTGGATCTAACGGCCAGGATAATACCCGCGACCAATCCAAGCACAACTGATGCGCCAATAATGATCGGCAGCAATGCCGCTGGGATAGCAACAGAGTAGATCCCCACAGCGAGGATAATGACGAGAACAATGATCATCACTGCCCAGACAGTGCTTTCGTAACCAATAGCGATGCCTGCCAGGATCAAGGTTGCCTCACCAGTCTTGGCAGAGCGAACCAGCCTGTTCACCGAGGGGGTCTCCCTTTCCGTGAATAGGGCAGTGTATTTGTTGAAACCAACTGCTAGCAAGATACCAGAAGCGGTGGCGGCAAATAGCCGCATATCCTGGGCGTAATATACGGCCAGGAAAAAGAAAGATACCGTGGAAATAATTGACGATAGGTCGTACGATAGGTCCATCGCCCGGAAGGCATCTCCCTTGGTCGGCCACAAAGAAACGGCGTAGGTTCCGATGATGCTGGAAAATACGCCGATGGCTCTGACGAGAAGGGGGAAGACGATCCATTTCAGACTCTGAGTGGGATCGACCTGCATAACAGCTAATCCCAGGATCATGGCTGAAACGATGGTCACTTCGTAGGATTCGAAAACATCCTCTGCCATTCCACTGAAATCACCTACGTTGTCACCGACCAGGTCTGCGATGGCAGCAGCATTGCGGGGATCATCCTCCGGAATACCAACTTCTACCTTACCTACCAGGTCCGCGCCAACATCGGCAGCTTTAGTGTAGATACCTCCACCGACTCGCATGAACATAGCTAACAAAGTACCGCCAAAACCAAATCCCAGCAGCACTTCAGGGGCATGTTCGCCGTAGAGTATAAAGATCACCGTTCCGCCCAATAATCCCAGACCATCCGCTATCATGCCGGCGATAGTGCCGGAGCGATAGGCGACGCGCAGGGCGCCTGAAAAGGAACCCAAACGAGCTTGATTGGCCACTCGGACATTCCCGCGGGTACCGATCATTCGCAATCCAATCTGCCCAATTGCCAGGGAGCAGCTGGCACCTAGAAGCAGAGCGGCGCCACGGCCAATGGAGATGGCCAGAGGTGCATCGGCAAGATGGGCAGTGAAGAATAGGACGATCGCCAGCACAAAGGAGATGGGGATAACCACTTCCATCTGTTTGTTTAGATAGGCGATTGCTCCTGTCCGGATGGCGTTGGAAATTTCCTGCATGCGTTCTGTGCCGGGGTCCTCCCGCAATACCTCGCGGGCAAGCATCCAGGCATAGACCAGAGCTGCAAGAGCTGTGAGCAGAACGGCCCCTAAGCCGATCTGCTCAAATAAGGTGGCGTTTCGTAAAGTTTCTAAACCTCCCATTGAATCCTCCGTTGATTCTAAAAAAAGATTGACAAAAAATTACATCAGGCAAAATAGCTTTGCTGATTGATCAGGGATCATACTTGTGATCTTGGGCTCGGGATCGAACCCGAAGAGAAAGGATGAAACTTGAGCTCCACGAGTATCGATTAAGGTTGTCCAGTGATCAGCGTTCTATGTTATTAGTGATGCGTATGACTCCAGTCTTGTGGAACTTCCTCCAATTTCCGATCATCTTTTTCTGGCGGGCGTCTGAAATCGCTGGTTTACCCTGATCGGAGCAGGGGGCCCTAAAAGGATTTAGCAGCGTTGTAGATTGTTACTTTCGGATAATAAGTAAAAACGATAACACTCGCCTGAAATTACCCATAAATTATAATGATTGTTTCAAAATAAACAAGGCTACATTTTATTTTGATGGAGAACTCTTATAGGAGGGGATACAAATAATAAGAAACAATTATCAACTAGAGAGGTTTTTCCACCCAGATAGCCAAAATATTGCCATTATCCCGGTAGGATACCTCATTGATCTTAAATGATTTGAACGCTCGGCGCAGGCGCTTTTTAGAGAAGATGTGATGTGGTAGGCCAGCTTCTGAACCTTCCAGGGGTAGATAGGTGTGTTTTTCGATTTTTACGCTTTTTTTATGAGAGCGGTTCCAGCTGGGAACAGTCACGAATGCCAATCCCCCCATCTTGAGGACCCGGTAGATCTCATTGATTGCCAGCTGGACCTCAGCCAGGTAAGCGTGATGGATCACCTGGGTAGAGATTATTCCCTCCACGGCATTATCTGGTAAGGGTAGGGGAAAACGCGTATCGGCCAGGACCAAATGTGCAGTTAGATCCACCTCCCTCAGCCATTGCTGAGTAAGATCCAGGCCGGTTTTGGAAATATCCAATCCGATGACCTCAAAACCCTGGGAGGTTAACGCGATCACATGGCGGCCGTTCCCGCAGCCCAGGTCCAGCACTGTCCGAAAACCATGTTGTTGGAAACGTTCAGTAAATTCCACCTGAGCCGGGAGCTTTTTGGTAAATACCCGACCTTCCTGGGCGAAAATCCTCTCCCAGGGGTGGTTCTCGGAATCAGGCCTGTGTTTCATTGTCATTTCTAATAACACCCCCGGTCAGAGATGGCGGCCCATGCTCAGACGCTCTTCCACTTCAAAATCGAGGGCTCTATAAAATGCAGCCACTGCGGTATTATCAGGACGAATTTGAAGATTGACTTTGTGGCACCCTTTCTCGCGGAGGGCCTCGATTGCAGTTCTGACCAATTCTGATCCGATCCCCCGCCTGCGCTGATCCTTGGTTACGGCTACCCCATAAAGCCAGCCCCGGTGGCCGTCATAACCAGCCTGGCAGGCTCCGATAATTGAGCCGTTTTCTTCAGCTATAAAGATCAGGTCATCTACTGCCCGCTTGTCTTCGATCACGCGAGCTGGATCATTATGCGGAGCGGCATTCGGAAAGACTTCCCCCCACAGAGCGATCAAGGAGTCTTTATCTAGGCTTTTATATTTCCGAATGATCATGGATTGGGTCCCAGTATTTGATGGGTTAATATGTAACTGCTCAAACACAAGCTGAATCTGAATGAGGATTGATCAGATTCAGCTGGATTCTGCACTTTATCTAATTTCCTTTCAATAAGCAAATATGAAAGTTTATTCTTCAGTTTTGTTGACTTTGAGTCCATAGAGCAAAAAGAGGATGCCAGGAATGAGTATGACCAAACCGAGCAAAAATGGGATCAGTTCGGAAGCTGAATCAGCTGCCGCGCGTCCCTGGAGAAAAAGAACGATGAAAACTGCAGCAGTGAAGAACAAAGAAAACCCGCCACCGAATGTCTCCCAGCGCCAGGCCAGCGCCAAACCGATCGCGCTGATCAGCATCAGGGTAGGGGGAAGAGCTTCAATAGTAGAGGTTCTTTCCACTGCATATGGATCAGCGGCGCCGTTGGTTAACCAAGACCAGATATTTCCCAAGGCAATAAAGAAGGTGACGAGAATGACCGGTGCGGACCAGATCCGGGCTGCTAATCGGATCCAGTTTTTTGACTTGTTTGGAGGGGATTGAGCTTCATTCATCTTTATCACTCCTTGTCTGGTATCAAAATCAATTGTAGCCGAGGTTCATTTTTTTGGGGAGAAGAATGGGATGCACTGCTTCCGGTTGATGGAAGATCTGGCCCATCTGGCCATGAAATATAGGCCAGCTAAAATGATCAATGAAGGAATAAAACCTAACGCTTTGCTGGAAAGGATCCATCCGGGTTCAAGGACTGCTTTCTCAGGCTTCCGAGGATCGTAATAGACAATTACATCTTTTCCTTCCGGATACTTGAGGGCAGTTTCGTATGGATGATAAAGAGAGCGAATGGAATTGACCATGGTGGATGAATAGGATTTCCCGTTCACGATATATTGGTATCTGATAAATCCTTCAAAATGAGTATAGTAATCACCATCATATTCCTCAAATTTCTGTCCCAGAAGTATCCGGGAAGTGATTGTGCCCTCTGTTGAGGGCCAATTCTGGCTGGCAATCATAGTGGGAATATGGGAGAAGAGGATACCCAGGATCAAGAGTGAGATCCCCCACAGCAGAGTGATAAGGGGTTTTCCGAGCAGGCTTTCCCAAAGATCTTTTCTTGAGGGCATTTTCCTGTTAATTCGTCTATTCAAATCATCCATGATGGTGATCGCCTTGCTCTTTCAAATCCATAGCTAGATATACATATAGGGAAATTGGAATCCCTTTCCGCCACTATGTCTACCTCAGACCTTCAAGATAATACTTGCGACCTGATCCAGGAACTGCGAGGCCAGCTGGGAGAATCGTTTCCGATTGATCACTGCCAGGGATCCCAGGCCTATCACAAGCGCCCAACCCCAGAAGGGATGGATCTTCATCAAGGTAATGATCAGCGTGAGGTAGACAAGTGCCATGGCTAATTGCAGAGGAGCCTGGCCACGGGTTATCCTGGCAGCTGCCCCGGCTAGCGCCCAGATAATAACCGCAGGTATGAGAGAAACGACATCCCACAGGATCATGCAAGTTGATAAAACCAGGGCCAAACCCAGGTCCGCAACCAGGTCAAAGGGGCCCAATCTTGTGGCATTTTCGGTCCTCCTGGCAAACATCCCATCCAGGACATCGGTGATCCAGGCCAATGCCGTGAGAGCGACCACCAGGAGCAATCTATCCTCTCCCCTGGATATGCCGATATAAAGTATGTAGAGGACAATCACAATGCGTGAGGTAGTAAGAAGATCAGCCAATATATTCATCAGTACCTCCAGTGTTCAGGTGGAGGGGGGCATTGGCATATTTAGGATTTTTCTTTGCTGCCACCCAATCTCAGCTTTGGTAGGAATTCAGGGGCTTTCCGGGCCTGGAGTTCCTGTTCCACAGCGTAAGCGATCCTTAATAGGGTGGGTTCGCTCCAAGCCTTTGAGAAGAATGAGATCCCGATCGGAAGACCATCGATCTGGCCTCCGGGGACAGTGATATGCGGGTATCCTGAAACAGCGGCAGGCGAAGTGCTTTCCAGATCCCAACTGTGAGGATCACCATTTACCAGGTCGATCACCCAGGCGGGTCCACCGGTGATGACAATGATCGCATCCAGTCGCTCATTCTTGATGATCTTGTCGATGCCCTCTCTGCGGGTCAGCTGTCTGTTCTTGGAAAGCGCTTCACGGTATTCCGGGCTTGAGAGGGGTCCCTTTTCGATCGCAGCCAGCATCCTTTCCTGCTCAAAATAGGGCATGACACGATCCTTGTTATCCTCATTGAACTGGATCACCTCTTCCAGAGAGTGAACCCGGGATCGGGGTCCCAGTTGGGACAGGTAGGCATTCAAACCTGATTTGAATTCATAATATAAGACTTCCAGTTCCGTCTTGCTGAATTTGTCCAGGTTAGGCAGATCCGTCGGGTCAATGATCACGGCGCCCCGCTCTTTCATGAGATCCAGACAATTATCAAGGATTTCAATGACCCTTTTATCCGAACCGAGCATATTGCGGGCAACACCGATCCTGGCCCCCTTCAGACCATCCACATCCAGGAATTTTGTGTAATCATAATAGGCTTTCCGTCGTTTCAGCTGGGTGGCCTTATCCCGCTCGTCCACTCCGATCATCTCCCCCAGCAGGATTGCTACATCTTCAACCGTACGTCCTATTGGGCCTGCAGTATCCTGGCTTTTTGCGATGGGGATGATACCGCTGCGGCTGATCAGCCCCAGAGTGGGTTTCAGCCCTACCACACCACAGGTCTGGGCAGGGCAGAGGATGGATCCATCCGTTTCCGTCCCCACAGCGGCTGCGCAGAGATTGGCTGCAACCGCAACTGCCGAGCCAGTGGATGAACCGCAGGCTGAGCGATCCAGGGCATAGGGATTCTTGGTCAGCCCCCCCCGGCTGGACCAGCCGCTCACAGAGCGTGTGCTGCGGAAATTTGCCCACTCACTTAGATTGGTCTTCCCAAGCAGGACAGCGCCGGACCTTCGCAGCCGTTTGACCAGAAAGGCATCCCGCCGGGCATAGGAACCCTCCAAAGCCAGCGAGCCGGCGGTGGTTTGCATCTTGTCCCGGGTATCGATATTGTCCTTGATGAGGATGGGGATCCCGTGGAGAGGGCTTCGGACTTTGCCGGATTTCCGTTCTTGATCCCTCTTCCTGGCAATTTCCAATGCGTCCGGGTTGATCTCGATCACAGCGTTCAGCCGGGGACCAGAACGGTCAATGGATTCGATCCGATCCAGATAGTCCTCTGTAAGGGAACGAGCAGTGATCTCACCAGCGGCCATTTTCTGTCCCAGTTCCCGAATGCTGTGTTCTTTCATTATGTCCTCAGTTTATCTAAGTACTCTAATCATAGCGTTATATGGCCTTCCCTGTCAAATTGATGAGTTTGGATGCTAACAATGCTAGATGATAAAAAGAGATGATCCCATTCCTGCGCTAACCCTTATGTAGCAGAGGATCCAGTAAAAGATATGGGAAGAACGAAAGAAGAGAACCTACCGGCAGAGATGCTTATTGAATCAATTATTACTTTAAATCTATGAGTGTATTTTCTCCCCCTGCCAAGTAGTTTTCTATGATCCTAACCGCTTGGGAGGTGCCATCCTCATTATTGAGAAGTTCACTTACTCTGATAACCTTGGATCTCATAATCTGGTCATTGATGGCTTGGTTTATCGCTCCCGCAAGTTTTTTTTCCGTAAGACTCCTGGCAGGAATTGATTGGGGACCAGCTCCCAGTGAAAATACTTGGCGGCCCCAAAAAGGTTGATCGCTAGTGAAAGGGATGACGATATTCGGCACACCAGCTAATAATCCCCTGGCAGTGGTTCCAGCTCCACCATGATGGACAATTGCTGCGGATCGTTTGAACAACCAATCGTACGGGGCGTGATTAATCTCAAGCAGATCTGGCGAAACCTGAACTGATTTCAGCTGATCGGTTACGATGATCCCTCGCTGTTTGCAGTCAGCTAGGGCTTTGATCACGATTCGTTTGATTTCTCCGAATCTTCTAGTTCTTGTGCTTCCAAGGGCAACTGTTACTGGTGGTTGCCCGGAGCGCAGAAAATCAACTGCTTCACTGGGAGGATCCTGGACATATTCGTCATCCAAGAGCCAATATCCAGTGATATGGGAATTGGCCGCCCAATCAGTTGGTCTGGGCACGACGTGCGAACTGAATCCATACAGTATGGGTATCTGTTTCATACCTTTATTGCCGGGTGCCCATTCAGTTAACTTCGGCAGGTGGGGGTTTTTCATCCTTAACCAGTTATATAACATGCGGCTACCCCACTTAAATGACCTGGTAACCATATTATGCGTTAACTGCCTGTATGCTCCCCCCAGTGGTAGATCGGGAAAAGTGGGTGCTGGGAAATCGGTGGTGGAGGAAAAGACTGGGAAAAGCTGAGCGGAGATAGTAGGGATCCCCAATTCCCCTCCCAATCCTATCCCCGTCGAGGTGAGTAGAAAGGAATGCAGGATCGCATCCGCATCCCTGCAGGCATCTCTAGATTGTGAAAAAACTTGACTTGCAAGTGGAATTACAAATTTCGCCATGCTAGAAAACATTTGAAGGCCATTTGTCCCTGCCTGGTCTATCAGATCCTGAACAAGGCGTGCAGGGTCTCCTGGTAGTGGTATGTACTCAATCTCGGGGAGAGAAAACCGTGACTGATAGACTTCGGGTCCAACCAGGCGCACCTGGTGCCCTGATTGGCACAACCGGATTCCTAGAGCGACAAATGGCTCTACATCTCCCCGCGATCCATAAGTTAAAATTGTGATTTTCATTAATCTTGTTCTATTTTCATGATAACTGGAAACTCACACTTAGTGCCTATCCTCTAAGTATAAGGGCGGCTCACTGAGCCGCCCATGTTGAAGGTATTATTCTTCGCCCCTCCTACTTCTTTGGTTTCAAACCAAAGTTATATCCGGAGAGATTCTCGCCGGTTCCAAGTACAACCGTGTAGTACGGGGGGTCTGGATGTGTGATGGTAGGGGGAAGAACGGTGATCGGCAATTGTATCGAAACGCAATAGGTACCTTTATTCAAATTTGTGAAGGTATAGTTTCCTTTGGTGTTTGTAGTTATGGGGTCTAAGTTTTTACCAATCGTGCCGCATGCGCCGGTTTTGAGCTTGACTGTCACATTGGAAAGGCCGAGCTCAGTTCTTTGACGAATACCGTCGCTATTTTCATCATGCCAAACGATGCCGCTGATCGATCCCTTAATTGGCGTTGGAGTATCGGTGGGGGGGGGATCGATGACGGTGATTCCCAGGTCATGGTAATCACCGGCGGTGCCCGTGGAATTGGGATCCCCCTCGCTGTACCAGTCATCCGTCACCAGCGTCCGCACGGTGTAGGACCCGGCTGTGCTGTAAAGAGCGCCGGGCGTGAAGGTGAATGAGTGGGTGGCTCCAGGTGCCAGGACTGGTATAGCTTCCAGTCCGGAAGGATTGGGAGGTCCGACGCCATAGTGGGGGATGAGCACCGCGTCATAACCGGAAGCGCTCAGGTTGCCCTGGTTTTCTACTGTAACGTCTACAGTAACCCATTGATTGATCTCCACGCTGGTGGCACTTAAGGACATATGCGTGATAACCAGGTCCACGCCCTCAACTGTGATGAGGAGATCTTCCAGGTCGCCGGCAGTGCCAGTGGAATCGGGATCACCGAGGGAATACCAATCGTCTGTAACCAGCACCCGCAGGGTGAAGGTGCCGACATGGGCGTATAAAACACCTGGAGTGAAGCTGATGGTATGGCTGGCGCCCGGTGCCAGGGTCGGAATGGCTTGATAACCGCCTGGATTGGGCGGACCCCAACCATAGTGAGGTATGAGGACAACATCGTAGCCGCTGGCCGGGGTGATGCCCTGGTTCTCCACCGTGACCTCCACTTCAACCCAGCTGTCCAGCGGGATCGTGGTGGCGCTGAGGACCACATCGGTGATCACCAAACCTGCTTCCCCGTAGCCGGGTGAGAATTGGAAATCCCAGCCGAAATTCTGATCGACCAGGTCCTCACCTTCTGTCAGGGTGAACTGGAGCCGCCCCCAGGCAGGTGATGTGAAGTTGCCGGGAATGAGGATTGTGTCATTGGGTGGGGTCAAGGGATCGATGCTCAAGCAGTAGGATCCAGCGGTGGGAGGACTGAGCTCAAACTGGTAGCTCCCGTCAGCTTGGGAGAGGGCGGTTTGGGTTGTGCCGGGTGCGTCGCAGGTGCCGCTGGCTAGGACAAGTTCGACGCCTGCAAATGGTGATTCCCCGGGATCGATCACTCCATCCGCGTTGATATCGTTGAAAACGATCCCGCTGATAAGAGAATTTTCTCCAACAAGTTCTTCACCTTGATACTCATAGGCGCCCAGATCACATTCTGGGCCAAAGGGCCGGCTTTCACCGCGCTGGTCGGTTGCCGGGCAAAGTCCAAAGGAAACGTCTTTGGCTGGGCTGTTGAAGGGGATACTATGGGTGAGGGTGGGACCTCCATTATTCGCCAGCGGTCCCAGCAGGGGATTAGCTGTTGTCATTGCCCCACAAGACCCATCACTATTGATGTTCATGCCCAGGATCATGCTGGTTGGCGGATAGCTGCAGTCTCCTCCCGGATTATCGGCAACGATCGAACTGTAGATATCCAGGGTCGGGCCAGAAGAATAAAGAGCTCCTGTGGAAGTGCCGATATTGTGGGCGATGGTGGTGAAGCCAATGGTGAGGTTCCCTGCATTGGCAATCGCCGAGCCGCTGTCGTTGACGGTCAGGGTGGTGGAATTGCCGGAGATGGTGCTGTTGGTGATCGTCATGGCAGCAGCGGAGGCGTTAGTAATGGCTCCACCTGAAAGGCTGGCAACATTGCCAACAAAAGCGCTGTTGGTGATCGTCGCTGTCCCGTTATTCCAGATCGCTCCCCCGGCCTCATTGGGTACGTTGCTGATATTCACTCCGTTATTAAGGAAGGAAGTGTTGTTGATGGTCATGGTGCCGACATTAAATATGGCCCCGCCGTGAGTTTTAGCACGATTGTAGTCAAAGACGCTGTTATTAACCGTGAGGACTCCATTATTCAAAATAGCCCCACCGGAATTGTTGATGGTGATGGTAACATCAGCTGGCTCCATGCCCATGCCATCATGCAGAGTAAGGTCGTTGAGAGACAGCTCGCCCCCCTGTGAGATATGGAAGAGCCGGATGGCGGCTTTCTGAGCTCCGGTGCTGCGGCGAACGGTGGCCCCGTTTCCATTGATAATGATCGCGCTGGTGATGGAAGGAGTTCCATTGTTGCCTTCAATCGTGTTATCTACAACACCGAGTTCATAGACGCATCCCGCGGCCAAATCGATGGTGTCCGTACCGGGTCCGTTGCTGTTGGCATCATTGATCGAGGTGATCAAAAACTCAGCCGAGCAATGAGGGGGACCCCCAAAACCTGGCAGTTCACAGCCAGACAGGATCAGAGCCAGGATAATCAATAGAGTTGACAGGACTAAGGTTCTTTTTGAGAATGGCATGGTTTTCCTCCGGGTCATATCAGATCTGAAATGATAATGTGTAACGTTCCTGAATGGTGATTAGCATCATTGGATCTATTAATAATTCCTTGAGAGACATCCCCTGTACCTTGCTTATGACTTCTATTTCTAATCTTGAAACGAAATGTAATCTAGAAATGTTACAGGACGGTAGTAATCCTGATCCAGGTATTTATCGATCAATCGGTTGGTTTGCTGAATCTGGCAGTATAGCTCCAGATATTCCCGCTGCAATCTTCATAGTGGAAACCAGCACCCTGGCAGCGGCGGATCGTGGTTCCTTTGAGCGGATAATCCGGGTCGAAGAGCAGCTCAGCTACAGCCAGGATCCCTCCTGGTTTTAGGACACGATCGATCTCAGCCAGGGCACGCTCCTGATCAGGTATTTCTGGAAGGACTGTGATCAGGTATACCAGATCCAACTCCGAGTCACCGAATGGCAGCTGATAAGCGCTGGCTCGGTGGAGGGTGATATTTTGGATGTCCTGAAAAGCTGGTTTGTTAAGCTTCTGTTCCAACTGGGCTAACATGGCAGGTTGGATATCCAGAGCTTCCACTCTTCCGGTCGGACCGACAGCTCGGGCAACAAAAGTAGTGAAAGCTCCACTGCCACAGCCGATCTCCAGGACCCGCATACCAGCCGTGATCCCGGCGACCTGGATAAAATCCTCCGCAGGTTGTAAAACTCGCCTGCGATCGCTATCAAGGAATATGCCAATAAAAGCTGGAGCGGGGAAATGGAAAATTCTCCGGATGATCCGGATCAAAATCTGATAAACGATCAACCCACCCAGGATATAGGCAGCGATTTCCAGTACACGTTGAAGGATTGTGGTCAAACCGGTTTCCTTTCTTTAAATATGATCGATCGGATTACCTATAAGCATACCTCAAAAAGGGCAGGATAAAATCCGATTCTTATGAAAACCTTAAGTTAAAAGATGAGAACCACTTCCAAGGAAGTGGTTCTCATTCGCTGGCGGGGACGACCGGATTCGAACCGGCGATCTCGGCCTTGACAGGGCCGCATGTTAACCGCTACACCACGCCCCCAGCGAAAATTATTCTATCATAATCGTCTTCCCAGTCAAGATGATTACTGTTACTCAGAATTCTCCTACTTCACCTACTCTGAAATATTCCATGAGCAGCATCCCGGTCAGGGTGGCGGCCATCAGAATGGAGCTGAGGGCCATAGCCTGTCCGTAATTCAAGGTGCCGGGTCTTCCTAGGAGGCGGTAGATGACGATCGGCACTGTGGGATACTCCGGTCGGGTGATCAGGGAGCTGGCTCCGAACTCTCCGATGGAGATGGTGAAGGCAAAGGAAGCTGCCACAATGATTGCCCGGCCTACAAGGGGTAGGTCAATTTCCTGAAGCACCTGGCGGGGGGAGGCTCCCAGCACCGCTGCCGCCTGACGCAGTTTGGGCTGGATGCTGGCCAGGGCCGGGGTCAGGCTGCGGACCACAAAGGGAAATGCAACCAGGGTATGGGCAATTGGCACAAGTAAAGGAGAGGTTCGCAAATTCAAGGGTGGCTGGTCGAGGGCTACCAGGAAACCTAAACCCAGAGTAACTGCCGATGTTCCCAGCGGCAGCATTAAAATTGGGTCAATGATCTTATCGATGATGGTCAGTTCCTTCTTGGACAGGGACCAAGCTGCCGGCAATCCCAAAGCCAGAGCCAGGAGGACCGTTATTAAACCGTAGCCCAACGATACTCCCAGAGCAGTTGAGGGAGGCACATAAAACAGGAATTCCCGGGGCCGGCTGGCCAGGCTGCGGTAGAAAGCCAGGGTCAGAGGAGTGCCGGGATCAGAGCTGGTGAGGGATTTGCCCACCAGGGCTGCCAGCGGGCTGAGCAGGAAGATCAACAAAGCTGCGATGAAAAGCCCGGCCAGCAGCCGGCTTCGCCGGCTGGCCAGCGGGTGCTGGCCCCGGCCCCGGGAGGTGAGCTGGGATGGTTTCTGGATCCGGGCGGTGAGGCGGGTATAGATGATTGTCAGGATCAATGTGAATCCCACCTGAAGCAGCGATAGGGTGGCGGCAACCGGCAAATTAAAGAGGCTGATGGTTTGATAATAGATCTCAACTTCCAGGGTGGCAAAGGTCGGGCCGCCCAGCACAAGCACAACACCAAAGGAAGTGAAGTCGAAAATAAAAATAAGCAGGGATGCGGCTGCCAGGGCAGGCAAAAGCAAGGGCAGGGTGACCTCTCTTAAGGTTGCCCATCGCCCGGCTCCCAGCACACGGGCAGCGCTTTCCAAACGGGGATCCAGACGGCTCCAATAATCACCTACTACTCTTAATACGATTGTGATGTTGTAAAAGACATGAGCGGTGAGAATGGCTCCGAAGGTATTGACGAACTGGATTGGAGGGTTTACCAGGCCTAGAGCATCCATTAATGTGGAATTGATCCAGCCGGTTGGGCCGAGCAGGGCGTAAAAACCAGCTGCCACAACCAGTGTAGGCATAACAAAGGGAACACCTGTCAATGCGCGGAGTAGTTTTTTCCCCCGGAAATTGAACCGTCCGAAGAGGTAAGCTCCCGGAAGCCCAACTACGAGGGTGAGCAGGGTGGAGATGGCAGCCTGTTTGAAAGTAAAACCGATCACACGCAGGATAGTCGGCGAGGAAAGGGCTTCCCTGATCACCTCCCATAAATTGGCCTCTTCCCGGGAAAAACTGAGTCGGGTGATCTTTCCCAAAGGGAAGAAATAAAAGATCCCCATAAAAGCCAGGGGAATGAGCCATAAGAATAGGCGGCGGGACCTGGTGAAGCTCTGCCTGTTAGAAGCCGATTTATTTTGCATGAATATCCACTTGATATGTAGGTCTCGATCCTACCTGAGCACTGCTTCTGTCCAGTTACTGATCCAGCGTTCCCGGCCTTCGGCGATCATTGCCGGAGAGATATTCGCAGTGATCTCGGGGATTACGAGGTATTTTTGGAAAGTCTCTTCCAGGACCGCCAGGTTGTTTACGGGAAACACATACATATTGAGAGGAATATCTTCCTGGAAGGCAGGGGAGAGCATATAATCGATCCATTTTTCAGCCAGATCTCGGTTTTCCGTTCCTTTGAGAATGCCAACGAATTCGATCTGACGGAAACAGGTACCCGGACCGGTAACTGCAGCGGTGGGGGCTTCGTCAAGGGGTTCTTCGGAGTAAAGCACTTCAAAGGGTGGGCTAGAGCTATATGAGACCACAATCGGATCCGGACCTCCAGCCTGGCTAAAAGCACTGTAATAGGCGGTTTCCCAATCGTTGACAATCTCAACATCGTTCTCTACCAGCTTTTCCCAGTAATCCAGGTAGTTTTCCTCTCCATAATAACCAATTGTGGTCATCAGGAAAGCCAATCCAGGAGACGACGTGGCAGGGTTCTGAACCGTTAATAGCCCCTTGTATGCCGGGAGGAGCAGATCCTCCAGGGTTTCTGGTGGTGCCAAAGCGTGTTCCTCGAAGTAAGATTTCTGATAGTTAAGGCAGACATCTCCAAAATCAACTGGCAATGCCTGGTAGCTAGGATCTAGGAGGAAGATCGGATCGATCTCATCCAGTCGGGGGGATCGGTAGCTTTCAAAAATCCCTTCCTCCAAGGCCCGGCTGAGGAAGGTGTTATCCACGCCATAGAACACATCTGCAAGCGGGTTGTTCTTGGAAAGGGCGGCTTTATTCACCGCAGTGCCGGTATCACCAACTTCCAGAAACTGGACTTCAACATTATTCTCGGATTCAAAATAACTTACGATGGACTCAGAGATCGCAAATGAATCATGGGTCATCACAGTCAGGACTTGCGGTTCAGGTGGTTTCGCTGTACAGGCTGTTGCCAATATGGAAATAACAAACATGGTCAGGGCTAATCTATCAACTCTCATGAAGTTGAAACCTCCTCAGGAGTACTCGATCGGGTATGGATCACGGCCAGCAGGCCGGTTTCCAGCTGGATAACAGCTGTTGATCCGGTCATTTGATTACTGATACCTCGAGTCAAACCAAATTCCAGCATTTCATCAGCGAGGGCATACTGCACCCCCCGGGCTGAAACCCTTGCTCCCTCCGGGTGGAGTGGAAGCAGGGATAGAGTATCCCCGATTGTGCCTTCCAACTCCAGGGTTGCTTGTGGGCGAAGGAGATGAACTTCTTCATTTCCACAGATCAGGGTGGTGGGAATTCTCAGCTGGGGATGTGCCAACAAGACCAGGTTGCCAAAGGTCATATCCAGACGACCGCCGACAGCGCCGTAAACCCTGGTTTCCGTCGCACCACGCTCCTGGGCCAGAAGTAACGCCAACTCCAGGTCGGTCTGGTCCTTATCTTCGGGATACTGGACCACTTCCACGCCCATCTCCTGCCAACTTGAAGTCAGATCTGGATCTGTAGAATCCAGATCTCCAACCAGCAGATGGGGAAGGATCTTTAAGGTTTGGCAGTGCCTGCTCCCTCCATCTGCGGCTATTACCAGGGTACCATCTCGGAGTTCTGGCGGGCGGCTTGGACTGCGATACTCTCCATTCGCAAATACGATCGCGCGATCGACCTTCATCATTTCTTATCCTTATCTTTTAAATAAAGAACTCCTCTATTCGGAGGAGTGTCTCTTTTATCAGGCATCCCTCCGCCGGTATGATCCGGATCAGGTTCGCGGGTCGAGGACCATCGTCCTCCTCTCAGCCCTCTAGGGGCTCCCCGTGCAACTTGGATATGTTTATCCCAGTATAGGACTTCCCCCTCAGCTTGTCAAGTAGAACCCCTTTCCACCCATTCACTCCCCTTTTTTCTGGTTAAGTTCTTTTCTTTAGTGCTTCCATCTTCTCCCGCAGCAGGATTTGATTATCTTGTGATAGATTATTTATTACCTGCCTGACCACCCGGTTGAATCTGGGCTGATAAGCCAGGTCTAACTGCTTGATCAAAAAATAGGTAGTTTCCTGTTCCGATCGATCAATCAAGATCCGGACCAGGGCACAGATCTCTTTGATTAGACCATTTTCTACGGTTTGCAGGATCCTGGCTAGATTTCGATATAGAATGGGTAGGTTCAGGTATGAGGGACTCCTCGCAAACATACCCAGTCCAAACAGAGCTGCCTGGTGATTCCCTTTATCGTTCCTGCTGACGAGCTTCTCAATCAGGGCAATACATTGGTCCGGACTTTCGCTTGCCAGGCTGTTCAACCCCTCGGTCATAATCATAAGGCGGATGTCCTCGGAAGAACAATCATCCAGCCAGATCAGAATCCTGTCCAGGATCCGGTCGGGTTCATTAGGAGGTAAGATGCCTAGGACTTGGACCGCAATTTGCCGGAATTCTATCCAGTATTCATCCCAAAGTGCATCCACTATCGGAAAACCTGCCTCTGGATTACTTACCAGCCTTTCCGAGATTTCGTTTTCCAGGGCCCGGATCACAGGTTTTGGAACCTGGTAAGTCTGTAGTCTTAATGGAGTTTTTGAGAGGCTGGTCTGTTGAATGCGAGCGCTGTAGTAAGCCAGCAGTTCATGCAGACCAGCAGCAAATTGGTCCGCCTGATCGATCAGTTCCCCTAATTCGGCAATCTGCAATTTCAGTCTGGCTGGATTGATGGCTGTCATATTAAATGGTTTGCCAAATATGCCAGTGCGGAGGCCGCGTCTGGGGCGGTGAAAAAGCGCATCTGGTCGGCTTCTGGTAAGTAGGTACCCAGCTCGGAGGTGAATGTTAAAAGGGTTTGTTTCCAGCCGCTTCCGAGCAGAATAAAAGGCCTTCGATCCCCGGGATGGATCTGAAGTTGGGACCAGGTAAGGGCAATTTCGGCCAGAGTTCCAATTCCCCCGGGGAGCGCAATTAAACCATCACATTCGTCGATCAGTACATAGAGGCGCTCCCTCAAGGTGGGGCAGCGCTTTTGCTGGACTATCCACTGGTTAGGAGCCACTGGCCTCCATGATTCAATTTCATCACAGGTGACGCCAATAACATGCCCTCCAGCATCTGAAGCACCCCGGGATACGGCTTCCATGGTGCCGATATAACCTCCTGTTTGCACAGCAAAGCCGGATTCTGCCAGGAGTCTTCCCAACTGCTGGGCTTCCAGGTAGGCTGGAGATCCGGGTTGAGGTAACGAGCCACCGAATACAGTGATGGTTTTCATGCCGGTATTATACGCCAAACCCCTTCATATGATTAACGCACCGTTCAAGATCCATGGCTGCCCTATCTGTTCCTCACCATTTCATCGATACCTAACAATCATAGTCAATCTTCCATTTTCTATCTTCTTTTCCTTTAGTGTACAATATCCATGACCCATGTCACTCAGTGGGGGAATCATTTATGGATATCATCCTAACTCACGAGCGGACAGATTTTGACGGCCTAGCTTCCCTTCTGGGAGCCTATTTGCTGGATCAGAATCTCACCCCCGTTCTTCCCCGGCAGTTGAACCGCAACGTTGAAGCTTTTCTGAATCTATATGGGGTCGAGCTTCCCTTTGTGGATCCCCGTGATTTGACGGGTGAGCCGATCCATTCGGTATGCCTGGTTGACACGCAAGCAATGACCAGCATCAAGGGCATGGTAAAGGATCTGCGAGTAAAGGTCGTCGATCACCACATCCGACGTGAGGATATTCCGGATGATTGGGAGGTCACGATCCGTGACACGGGTGCGACAGTGACATTATTTGTAGCTGCCATCCAGGAACGTGATATACCTCTTACGCCTGTTGAAGCGACTTTACTTCTCCTGGGAATCTATGAGGATACGGGATCTCTATCTTACACAAGAACAACAGCCGAGGATATTTATGCTGCCGGCATTTTGGTGGAGCGGGGAGCCAGCCTGGAAATTGTTTCCGATTATATCAACCTGCCCCTTTCCCCGGCTCAGCAGCAGGTCTATGAGGACTTGCGGGCCAATGCCGAGAGCCTGATCATACATGGCCATAGCCTGATCGTCACCCAGGCTGATGCAACAGAATTGGAGGAAGAACTATCAAGCCTGGCCCATAAGCTCCGGGACCTCTTGGATCCTGATGCACTGTTCTTGCTTCTTAGTACATCCGGCGGCGTTCAGATCGTGGCACGTTCAACGGATGACCACATTGATGTTAGCGATATACTGGCTCAGTTTGAAGGTGGGGGAGGTCATCCCCGGGCTGCTGCTGCCCTGGTCAATGACGCCACGCTGTCAGACATTTATCAGCAATTGACTAAGATCCTTCCCCAATATGTCAAACCCGCTATTCGGGCCAAGGATATCATGTCCAAAGATCCCCAAACCCTGGCGCCCGATACACCAGTTAATGAAGTGGCTGAGCTGATGTTGAGGTATGGGTATGAGGGCTATCCTGTTGTTGAAGATCAAAAGATCCTCGGTCTGGTCACCAGACGGGCGGTGGACCGGGCTCTGGCCCATGGGTTGGATGTCACGGCTGCCAGCATCATGGAGGCAGGCGATGTGCGAGTCTTCCCTGCCGATTCAATCGAACAGATCCAGGATGTGATGATGGAGTCGGGTTGGGGCCAGATACCTGTCATCAGTTCCCGCTCCAAGAATATCGTAGGGATCATTACCCGAACAGATTTGATCAAGATATTGGCACCCCATAAACTCTCTCCCGGCCGCCAGAACCTGGCCGCGCGCCTGGAAAACACCCTGCCAGAAGGGCGGATCGCACTGCTGAAAAAGATTGCCGAAATTGCGGTGATTCAGAAGATCCCTCTCTATATTGTGGGCGGGTTTGTTCGTGATCTGCTCCTGGATACCCCCAGCCTTGATTTTGACCTGGTTGTTGAAGGGGATGCAATTGCCCTGGCTGAAGCCGTGCGCGAGAAGCTCGGCGGTCGTGTGACCAGCCACAGCCGGTTCGGAACTGCGAAATGGTTTATCGATAAAGAAGAGCTGATCATTCTTGGCTCTACCCAGAAGATCAAGGACTCCCTGCCTGATTCTTTGGATTTCATCAGTGCAAGGAGGGAGTTTTATACCCATCCAACAGCTTTACCGACAGTTGCCAGGGGTAGTATTAAACTGGACCTCCACCGCAGGGATTTCACGATCAACACCCTTGCCATGCGACTGGATGGACAGCATTACGGAGAGCTGTATGATTATTGGGGTGGAATGGCTGATATTCGGGGTCAGGTTGTAAAAGTCCTTCATTCCTTATCCTTTGTGGATGATCCTACCCGAATTCTGCGGGCAGTCCGATATGAGCAGCGTTATGGTTTTATGATTGATGACCGTACCCGGGACCTGATGCTCGAAGCCAAAGGACTCCTAAAACGAGTGTCCGGAGACCGCATCCGCCATGAGTTTGATCGCATCCAGGAGGAGAAGCAAGCAGCCTCGATGATGGACCGCCTCGCTGAACTGACAATACTCCAATCAATCCATCCTGATCTGGTCTGGAATGAGGATATCGGCAGATTGATAACATCTCTGCCGTCCAAGAAACCGCCGGGTGAATGGCTTTCGGAAGGTGACATCAAGGATCTGCCCTTAAAGAAATCCCTGTTTTATATTCTCTGGTTAATGCATTCCCCTGAAAAAAGCACAGCCAGGACCCGTCTCCGTTTAGTTGGGTCACTATCTGAGGTGATCCGGCAGGCCTCACACTTGTGTGATGAGTTATCTGAGTTTGGTGATATGAAACCCAGCCAGGCAACGACCATTCTGGACAGGTTATCAAAACTCGCCATCTATGCAGTCTATCTTGCTTGTGGAGATTCTTCTCTGAAAGGGATTCTGTCCCGCTATTTATCATCCTGGCAGCATATTAAGACCTCGATTTCAGGGAAGGACTTGCAGGAAGCCGGTCTGGATCCAGGACCACGCTACGCAGAGATCCTTTCTCGATTGAAGAATGCCAGGCTGGATGGTGAGATTTCCTCAGACAAGGAGGAAAAAGACCTGCTGAAGGTATTATTAATGGAAGAAGAGGGCGGCTCATTATCCCCCGGATAATAAGTGGCTGGCCTGATAAAATGCCTTGCCAGTTGATTTGAAACATGATATTATGTTTTTCCAGAGGGGGGAAGCAATATTGGCGGCAACGGAAAGTGGGACACCCCCACTTTTTTTAATGCCTCTCAGCCTGAGCCCACCCTCCCGGTCATTGTAGTTGGAGATATAGATATGAAAACAGAATTTGCTTTGGCGTTTAAACAGGTCATCAACGAAAAAAATCTCCCTGAGGAAATCATTGTCGAGGCATTGGAGGATGCGATGGTATCGGCTTACCGCCGATCTGTAAACGCTTCCAGCGCCCAGAAAGTCGAGGCGGAGATCGATCTCGAATCAGGTGAGGTCACCGTATTTGTGGAGAAGGAAGTCGTGGAAGATATCCATGACGACCGCACAGAAGTCCTGATTGAGGTAGCTCGTAAGGTAAATCCAGATACGGCACTAGGAGACCTGGAAATGGTGGAAAGCACACCTGAGGATTTCGGACGTGTTGCTGCCCAAACTGCTAGGCAGGTCATTCAACAGCGTATCCGCCAAGCTGAACGAGCATCCCAGTATGAATATTACAGCAATAAAATCGGGGAGATCGTTACAGGTGTCATTCAAGCAGTCCACCGCCATGAACTTACGATCGGTTTGAATATTAACGCAGAAGGCAAAATGCCCCGCAACCAGCAAATCACTAAGGAATATTACAGGGTTCATGACCGCATCCGGGCTTTGCTGCTGGATGTTGAGGAAACAACCCGAGAGCCGAGGATCATCCTTTCGCGAGCCCACAGGGATTATCTGCGCCGGCTGCTGGAAAATGAAGTCCCCGAGATTTACCAGGGATTGGTCGAGATTCGTTCTATCGCTCGTGAAGCTGGGTATAGGTCCAAGGTGGCAGTTACAGCGCTCAAACCAGGTGTAGATCCTGTAGGAGCTTGTGTGGGCATCCGGGGTGTGAGGATCCAAGCCATTGTCAGGGAATTGAGTGATGAAAAGATCGACGTCATCGAGTGGAATCCCAATACTGAGGAATTTATCGCTAAAGCTTTAAGTCCAGCCCGAGTGCTGAGTGTCTTCCTAAATAAGGAAGCCGATGGTATGCCCACGGCGACTGTGGTTGTTCCGGAGGATCAGCTGAGCCTGGCGATTGGCCGGAACGGGCAAAATGCCCGGTTGGCTGCCAAGCTTTCCGGCTGGCGGATTGATATCAAAGGTTTATTTGAAGCTGTATCTGAGACCCTATTTAAGATCCAGGATGATCCCCAATACACACAGTTTCAAGACCTTGAAGCTGGTTCTATCCCCAGGATCGAATCTATACTGGCAAAGAAAGCAGAGGGTCGTCCGATCACACCAGAAGAATACCGAGAACTCCATCTATTCAATAATCGTGTGGAATCCGGGCTTATCGAGGAGCGTCGGGAAGTCACCAAACAGCAGAAAGCCCGGATACAGGCAGCCAGAGAAGCTGTCCCTGATGATGCATATGATCTGCCTATTATGACTTTGGGTTTGCCCACTATAGTGGAAAACCTGCTGGATGAAGCCGGCTTGATCAATGTGGGTGACCTGGCTTACCGCCTGCTGCTGGTTCCGAGTTCCATTAGAGGTATTGACGGCATTGGCCCTGCCTATGTCGAACAAATTGAAAGCGCCCTAGAGGTCATGATCGGCTATGCGCCCCTTTCGGATGAGTTTGATGTTGATGAAGAACTGATCCTGCCTGGCACTGCTACTGCTGTGGAAGAAGATAGTGTAGATGTTGAAGGCGAAGGTGAAGAGGCTGCCGTGGTTGATGAACAAGCGTCTGCTGAGGCTGAGGAGGAACTGATCAGCGAGGTTGAAGAGGAAGGCGCAGAAGCTGAAGAGGAAGGAGAAACCTCTGATGTCGATGAGCCAGAATCCGCTGAGACCGAAGAGGAATCGACCAGACCTGCTGAGGAAGAGAGTACTGAAATTGAAGAGGATGAAGACTCTCCTGACACTGATGAAGAGTCAACCCCTGGTGAAGAGGAAGATCCACTGGATGATGAGCAGGGTGCTTCAGAAGATTCAGAGGATGTTGACGATGAGGATGAATCCGAGGAGTAAATAATAAAGATCGAATGACAAGACGCAAGCATCAACCCCAACGCATGTGTGTGGCTTGCCGGCAGAGCCAGGACAAAAAAGCCCTGGTGCGTCTGGTGAGAACAGCGGATGGCGTACTTGTTGATGAAACCGGAAAGCTGCCAGGCCGGGGAGCATATTTACATGCTGATCCATCCTGTTGGGAAATCGGAATGAAAAAATCCCTTCAGAACGCATTAAGGACAGCTTTGAGCGAGGCAGATCTGGATCGAATGCGGAAATACGTGGATTCCATGCGGGAGGATTCTGATCCCGATGAACAGGTTGGAAGACCGGATTAATAATCAGGACCAATGAGGTAATACATGAGTGATAACGGACAAGAGACCAAAATAATCGAATTGCCAAGCAGCATTACTGTCCGGGAATTGGCCCAAACTTTGGAAGCCAGTCCTATTGAGGTGATTAAAACCTTAATGGCGAACGGCATGATGGCAAATATCAACCAGCAAATTGATTTTGATACTGCCGCTATTGTGTCTGCTGAGATGGGATATGAGGCAATTCCAATCCAAGTTGAAGAAGTTGAAGAGCAGGAAGAGGTCGATGTCCCACTCTGGCGCCAGAAATTGGAGGAAGAAGATAAGGGACAACTGCAAGTCAGGCCTCCCGTTGTTGCGATCCTGGGACATGTTGATCATGGCAAGACATCCTTGTTGGATGCTATCCGGCAGACGTCTGTGCAAGCAGGAGAAGCAGGTGGAATAACCCAACATATTGGTGCTTACCAGATCGTGCACAACGGTAGGACCATTACCTTCCTTGACACGCCTGGCCATGCTGCTTTTACTGCAATGCGGGCTCGTGGCGCCCAGGGTGCAGATATTGTCATTCTGGTTGTTGCTGCAGATGATGGAGTCAAGCCCCAGACAGAAGAGGCGATCGCGCATACTCGGGCAGCCCAGGTGTCTATGATCGTGGCTCTTAATAAGATAGATAAAGATAATGCGGCCCAGGATACTGTAAAACAACAGCTGTCGGCTATAGGCATCGTTCCTGATGATTGGGATGGAGACACGATATTTGTTCCCGTTTCGGCCACTGAGAAAATCGGCTTGGATGATCTAATGGAAGCGATCCTGTTAGTTGCCGATGACCTGGATATCCGGGCAAATCCGGAAGGGGATATCTTCGGGACGGTGATCGAGGCGGAAGTAACCAAGGGCCGAGGTGTGATGACTACCCTCTTGATCCAGAATGGAACCTTGAAAGTAGGGGAGACTGTATTGGCAGGCAATTCCTACGGACGCATTAAAGCCATGTTTGATCATTCTGGCGCCCCGATCACGGAAGCCGGTCCTTCTGTTCCTGTATCTGTAATGGGACTTAATGATGTGCCTAGGGCAGGAGAATTATTCAATGTGGTTGCCAATGAAAAAGCAGCCCGGGAAGTGATAGATCAGCGAATAATAGAGGCAGAACAAAAAGAAACTGAATTGGATCCGGCAGCCAGCCTCGAGCAGCTTTTTGCAAGGGTTCAGGCTGGTGAGGAAGAAGAGCTCCGCCTGATCATTAAGGCCGATGTGCAAGGTTCACTGGAACCGATCATTACCTCAGTTCAGGACCTGAAGAGTGGTGGTGAACAGGATATTGGCGTGAAGGTGATCTACTCAGGCACAGGAAGCATTAGCAATGATGATGTCATGCTGGCATCCACAACAAAGTCAATCCTGATCGGGTTCAATGTTGGCCCGGATAACTCAGCCACCCGCCTAGCGGATTCGGAAGGGATATCCATCCGGAAATACAAGATCATCTACCACCTTATTGAGGATATTGAAAAAGCCCTCAAAGGTATGCTGGAGCCGGTTGAAAAGAAGATCTTGATGGGCAGGGCGCAGGTATTGGCTGTCTTCCCGTCAGGGAAATATGACCAGGTTGCTGGCTGCCGAGTTGAGACTGGTGAGATCCGCCGAAATGCCAAGATACGCCTCCTCCGGGAAGGAAAAGTCGCCTTTGATGGCGGCATCGCATCCCTTAAGCGCCACAAAGATGATGTCAATGAAGTCCGGGAAGGCTTTGAATGTGGGATTGGTTTGAAAGGATTTTCTGGTTTCGAAGAAGGGGATATTCTGGAAAGTTATGTAATAGAAATGGTATCGGAGTTTTAAACATCATGGTTTCTGAATCACGAAGCGATCGAATTGCAGACCGGATCATGCGGGAACTCACTTTGCTTTTCTTGCAAGAGATCAGCGATCCCCGTTTGGAAGGTGTAAATATCACCTATGTCGAAGTAGACCGGGAGCTCGCCTACGCAGACATCTATGTTTCTGTCCTGGATGGGGCGGATAGGCAGAGGGAGATCTTGCAGGCCCTAAAAAGGGCTACTGGGTTTATCCGCACCCAGCTAGCTATGTCCATTTCCCATCTAAGGACTTTTCCCCAGGTGCGTTTCCACTGGGATCCAGTACCTGAACGAGTGGAGAGACTGGACCAGATTTATGCCGAGCTGGATGATGAAGAGGGGATAGACGAGCAGGATGAATAACGAAAACATACAGGCGTTTGGGGATATGATCTCCAGAGCGGAGAGGATTCTCATCATTTCCCATATCAGACCTGATGGAGATGCTGTCGGCTCATTACTGGGTTTGGGGTTGATGCTTGAAGAGCTGGGAAAGGAAGTCAATCTTGTCCTTGAGGACGGGGTTCCGATCGTATTCCAACATTTAACCGGAGCAGATAAGGTCATCCGGGAGGTCGCCGGGGTTTATGATCTGGTCATTGCTGTAGATAGCTCCGATTTGGAGAGGACAGGGTCTGTCCTGGATGATTATGGAGACCCTGATATCAATATTGACCATCATCCGACCAATACTTATTTTGCCAGTTTGAATCTTGTTCGTGATACCGCGGTTGCGACTGTGGAGATCATCTACGATTTGGCTCTGGCACTATCCCTTCCGATCAATTTGCCCATCGCTGAAGCCTTGTTAACTGGACTGTTAACTGATAGTTTAGGTTTCAGGACCTCTAGCTCATCGGCCAGAACCTTGCGAATTGCAGCTGATCTTATGGATCGGGGCGCGAATTTACAGGTCTTGTACCGGAAAGCCATGTTGGAAAAATCATTTGAGGCGGTCCGCTACTGGGGCCAGGGTTTGTCCCGCATTCAGCGGGAAGATCGCTTGATCTGGGCATCACTGACCCTTGAGGATCGAAAGGTTGCCGACTATTCCGGCCGGGATGATGCAGACCTGGTAAATATTCTTGCCAGGGTCAAGGATACGGATATATGCGTGGTTTTCGTTGAGCAGACGGATGGGACTGTCAAGGTAAGCTGGCGATCGCAGCCAGCCTTTGATGTGGCCCGGATAGCTTCTCAGTTTGGAGGAGGGGGGCATAAACCTGCCGCAGGTGCAGATATTAAAGGTGATCTCGAGACTGTTCAGGTGGAAGTATTGGAAGCAACCAGAAAGTCCCTTGGAATTCAAGGTTGATTCCATTCCTCAGTAGGTCTTATTGTTGGGGAGTTATTGTATGAATAATGATGATTTGAAAGATTTTATCACTGGCGCGCTGGTGATTGACAAACCGGTTGGGATGACCTCCCATGATGTTGTTAAGGTAGTCCGGAACGGCACAGGGATCCGCAGGGCGGGCCATACAGGCACCCTGGACCCCAGAGCTTCGGGTGTTCTGGTTGTGTTGATCGGACCAGCTGTACGTTTGAGTGAATTCCTCTCGGCATCCGATAAACGATACCAGGCGATCCTGCGCTTTGGGATCTCAACGGACACATATGATACCGAAGGTGTTCAGATTGGGGAAACCAGATCTGTTGATCATCTGAAGGAAGATGATTTTCAGAGAATTCTTCGAGAGTATGAGGGGAGGATTGCCCAGGTACCACCTGCCCATTCAGCCATCAAGGTAAATGGACAAAAAGCTTATGATCTGGCTCGCCGAGGAGAGGATGTCCAATTAGAACCCCGCATGATCGATGTCTATAACCTGGAATTATTGGAATGGGCTCCACCTGAAGCAGTTGTAGATGTTTATGCTTCTTCAGGCACCTATGTGCGTTCCCTGGCGAATGACCTCGGTAATGATTTAGGCGTTGGTGCCCATCTGACTGGTCTGAGGAGAACAAAAAACGGCCAGTTCACATTGAGAGATGCAGTTCGCCTTCAGGATTTGAAGGAATCCTTTGAGATTGGAGATTGGTACAAACACCTGATTCCTGCTGCGGAAACCTTGGCTGATTGGCATACCATTGAGTTGACTCCTGAGGATATGGATAAGATCAAACACGGCCACCGGATTCCTGCAGAGATCGGATCAAGTGGCTGGGCTCGTGGTTTGAGTGAACAAGGGGACCTGATCGCTCTTCTGGAGGTGGTTGAAGGGGATGATTTTTGGCAGCCCCGCAAAGTATTTATGACCACCTGATTGGACATCTATGCAGCATATTCGCGACCTGAATGATGTAAAACTGGAGCGTTCCTGGCTGACCATCGGTAGTTTTGATGGAGTGCACCTGGGGCACAGACATATTATCCATTCTCTGGTCGAAGGAGCCAGAGAGGCAGGAGTTCCTTCTGTAGTGGTCACTTTCTTCCCCCACCCTCAGTTCATCTTGAGAGGGGAGTCAAGACCTTACTACCTCACACTTCCGGAAAAAAGAGCCCAGCTGTTGGCTGATTTGGGTGTGGATTATGTATTCACCTATCCTTTTGATCAGCGAGTATCCCGGCTTTCGGCTAGGGAATTTATTTCTGCCCTCTATACAAGTTTTCAGTTTACGGACCTCTTAATTGGTTATGATTTTGCATTGGGTAAGGATAGAGAAGGGAACAGCAAAAAGCTCCGGAAATTGGGTCAGGATCTGGGATATATTGTCCATGTGATTCCATCTCATAAAGTGTCCGGTGAGGTGGTTTCCTCCAGCCGCATCAGGAGTTTGATCCGTGAAGGCGAGGTAGCCACTGCGAACACATTATTGGGTTGGGAGTTTAGTATCACCGGCCGGGTCATCAAGGGAGATAACCGGGGAAGAAGCCTTGGTTTTGCCACCTGCAATATGGAAGTCCACAGCGAAGTGGTTAATATCAAACCTGGGGTTTATGCCACCAGGGGGATTGTAAAAGGAAAACAATGGCCGGCAGTGACCAATATCGGTTTTCGACCGACATTCGGACAGGACCTATCTGCCCCGAGGATCGAAGCCCATTTGCTGGGATTTTCAGGGGATATATATGGCCAGGATGTGGAGCTGTTTTTCGTGGAACGCCTGCGGGATGAGATGAAGTTCTCCCAGGTGGATGACCTGATCGCCCAAATCGAAGTGGATATCACCAATACCCGCCGTATTCTCGACCAGGATTGACCATCCTTGCCAACCCAGTCCTCTTTGGTATAATTTCCGTGCTGACTAGACCATTTCGCGGGGTTCCCTGCGAATTCGGAGACCTGCTAGTAGGCATTTATCAAGAATATAGGAGATAGCAGACGTCATGAGCATTGCAAAAGCACAAAAAGAAGAGATCATAAAGGAATATGGCAGACATCAAGATGACACTGGTTCACCCGAGGTCCAGATCGCGTTGTTGACCACCCGCATATCTGAACTGACAGAACACCTGCAGGATCACACCCATGATGAATCCTCCAGGCGTGGTTTGTTGAAAATGGTTGGCCAGCGCCGCAGGTTATTGACCTACTTACGGCGGGAAGATTACCAGCGGTATGTGGCAATCACGGATCGTATGGGATTGCGCAGGAAATAAAAGGAAAAAAGCCGAGTGCGCAAGATGCTTTTGCCGCTCGGTTTCTTTTTGAGCCAGATCAAAAATAACTAGCGCGGCAGGGAAATGCGGTTGTCGGTGCGGCCAGGTTGTGAAAGTGGGGGTCCCAACCAGAGCGGTTGATCAATTTCTCCCTGAGGAACAGAAAAACTGAATAGCTATATTGATGTACGATTAACTGCTTACTCAAACGTAGAATGTTATCAAGTCCGTGCATTCTAGTCAGGTTGGGTATTGGGAGGTAATGACAAGGCTTTGTCCCTAGCTCCCAATCCCTGACCCTATGGATGCCGGCAGGAGGTAAAAATGAAACCTGAATCAAAGAAATTTACTGCAGTAGTGGATGGAAAAGAGTTTATCATCGAAACTGGAACCCTGGCTGGACAGGCAGGGGGAGCAGTAACCGTCCAATTGGGCGAATCGATTATTCTCGGTACCGCCACCATGAACGATAGTGCGCGTGAAGGCGCTGATTTTTTCCCGCTCACCGTGAATTATGAAGAGCGCATGTACGCTAATGGTTCCATACCCGGGGGTTTCTTCCGTCGAGAAGGACGCCCTGGTGAGGATGCCACCCTGACGTGCCGGTTGATCGATCGTCCGCTCAGGCCGTTGTTCCCGAAGGGGATGCGGAATGATGTCCAATTGATCCTCTATGCTCTTTCAGCTGATGACCAGCCACTGGATGTTCTCGGTATCAATGCTGCGTCCGCTTCTCTGGTCATCTCTGATATCCCTTGGGATGGCCCGATTGGTGGCATTCGAGTAGGGCGTATTGATGGAAAATTCATCGCGTTTCCTTCTTACGAAGAGATCGAGGAATCCGATCTTGATTTGGTGATGGCAGGCAGCCGCGATGCTATCCTGACTGTTGAAAGCAATTCCAAGGAGCTCCCTGAAGAGGTTATTCTGGAAGCATTGGAATGGGGACAAAATGCCATCCAGCCCTTGATCGAAGCTCAGGAGAAAATGGCCCAGGAGATAGGTAAGGAAAAGAAACCTATCGTTTCCTTCAATCTCAGTGATGAGTTGAAAGCAGAGGTTGAAGGCAAAGCCCTTTCACCGATAACAGCTATCCTTGAGAAGGACCTTGAAAAAGTCGATTTTCGGAAATCTCTGGATGCAGTTCGGGATGAGATTCTGGAATCCTATGCAGAGAATGAAGAGATCGCCTCTGGTGATGTCAAGGAGGCATTTGAAGCCGCATTGAAGTCCGCCGTTCGTAACCGTATCCTGGAATCTGGAAAACGACCGGACGGCCGCGATCTGACCACTGTCCGCGAAATTTGGTGTGATGTCAACACCAGCCCGCGACCGCATGGTGTCGGATTATTCACCCGTGGTCAAACCCAGGTGATGACGATGACTACTTTGGGAACGCCGCGTGATGCCCAGATGATCGACAACCTGTCACCGACTGACACAAAAAGGTATATGCATCATTATAATTTCCCTCCTTTCTCGGTTGGTGAAGTGCGCTTCCTCCGGGGAACATCTCGTCGTGAGGTAGGACACGGAGCTCTCGCAGAAAGGGCGCTGATACCTGTTCTCCCAACTGAGGAAGATTTTCCTTACACCATGAGATTGGTATCTGAAGTGTTGTCCTCTAATGGATCTTCTTCCATGGCATCTGTGTGTGGATCCACATTATCCCTGATGGATACAGGTGTGCCCATCAAGGCGCCAGTGGCAGGTGTTGCCATGGGTCTGGTCAAAGAAGGTGATCGTTATGCGATCCTGACCGATATTCAGGGCTTGGAAGACCATATTGGGGATATGGATTTCAAAGTCGCTGGTACTGACACTGGAATCACTGCATTGCAAATGGATATCAAATTAAAAGGTCTCTCCTCACAGGTTATGGCTGAGGCCCTTGAACATGCAAAAACTGCCAGATCTTTTATCATGAGCAAGATGCTGGAAACCATCTCGGAACCGCGGGAGGACCTCAAACCCCATGTGCCGCGCATCCAGGCTATTCGCATCCCAGTTGATAAAATCGGTGCCATTATTGGCCCGGGTGGCAAGACCATCCGCGAGATCCAGGAACAGACAGGCGCCAAGATCGACATTGATGATGAAGGTTTGGTTTACATCGCATCAGACAATGCAGAAAGCGCTCGCATGGCCCAGGAGCGGATCGTGGGCTTGACCGCGACACCTGAGGTTGGACGAATCTACACTGGCCGTGTAGTTGGTATTAAAACCTTTGGTGCCTTTGTAGAAATTCTCCCGGGTATTGATGGACTGGTCCATATATCCCAGCTGGAAAGCAGCCATGTCAAGAATGTTGAAGACGTGGTTGAGTTCGGTGACGAGATCACCGTGATGGTAACGGATATAAGCAAAGACGGAAAGATCCGCCTGTCCAGGCAAGCTGTGCTGGAAGGATGGTCCCTTGAGGAAGCACAACAAGCTGACCGGAAGAAGTAGCCCTTCAAGCTCAGTACAATATAAGATCCGGCAGGTTGCCTGCCGGGTCTTTTTATTGATATGAAATAGAACTGGCAGCTGAATGATGTATAAATATAATATAAAAAATGCGAAAAAAACGAGAGTGAAGCACTGATTTACCTATAAATTTGGTAAAATGTCCACGTGGTATTGTCGTCTAATGAAAGAAGGAAATAAGGAGTGATATTATGGCGAAAAAAGAATTAGGAATCAAACCTCTAGGCGCCCGTGTTGTCATTCAACCGGTCGAAGAAGAGAACCGCACAGGTAGTGGTCTGTACATTCCCGATACTGCCAAGGAAAAACCCCAGACCGGTATCGTTGTTGCAGTTGGTGAAAGCACAGAAGATGTCACGATCACTGTCAAAGTTGGCGATAAAGTCCTTTTCCCGAAATATACCGGCACTGAGATCAAGCTGGGCGGTGAAGACTACAATATTATGGACTTTGAAAAAGTCCTGGCCGTGCTTGACTGATCCGAATGATGTCTGATTCTCCTGAGAAGATCCATCAGTGTTTGATCATTGGATCCGGCCCTGCTGGTTTGTCCGCAGCCTTATATGCTGCCCGGGCAGATCTGGCCCCTGTTGTTCTCTCAGGTATGGATCTGGGGGGTCAGGTCTCCAAAACCGATGCGATTGAGAATTACCCCGGTTTTCCGGACGGTATCCAGGGACCTGAATTGGTTGCTGTTTTTCAGCAGCAGGCAGAGAGGTTTGGGGCAGAAATCGTGTTCGATTCCGCTACAGCGGTCGATCTATCCGAACGTCCTTTTAAAATAACCACTTACGGCGGAGAATACCTGGCTGAGTCCCTGATCATCGCGACGGGTGCCTCCGTTCGTGAATTAGGTATTCCCGGAGAGAAAGAATTCACAGGGAAGGGTGTTTCGTATTGTGCTACCTGTGATGGACACTTCTTCAAAGAAAAGGATTTGATAGTGGTTGGCGGCGGGGACAGTGCTCTGAAAGAAAGCATTTTCCTGACCCGCTTTGCCAAATCCGTAACCATCGTGCATCGCCGGGACGAGCTCCGCGGGGGGGTTTATTTAGCCAAGAAAGCCAAAGCCAACCCAAAGATCCAATTCCTCTGGGACTCAGTTGTGACCGAAATCATCGGTGAAGGCACGGTCAATTCTGCGCGAGTGAAAAATGTAAAAACCGGGCAGGAAGAAATCCGTGAGATTGATGGAGTTTTCATCTTCATAGGCCATGATCCCAATACTGAGATGTTCAAGGATCAGCTGGAAACCGATGAAAGTGGTTACCTGGTGCTTGACCAGCATATGCACACGAATGTACCCGGTGTGTTCGCTGCCGGTGAGGTCGGTGATCCCCATTTCCAGCAGGTGATTTTCTCTGCCGGGATGGGTGCAGCTGCAGCGATGGAAGCGACAGAGTTCCTGGAAGATGAGAGTTAATGGATGATCTAGGATACGGTTTCCTTTAAGGAAATCAATTCCATTTTTCAATAATAAAAAGCGGTGTTCAGAGAACACCGCTTTCTGTATTTCTTAACAAGGGATTGAATCCTTTCAATAGGATTCAATCCCTTGTATTATGATTCTTCCAGTTCCCGCATGGCATTAAAGGCAGCAATACTGACTTCAATAATCTCCAGGGAGGGTTCATTGGTTGTCAGGTGCTGCAGTGCCAAATTAGGTTTTACGAGTACTTTGACCAATGGACGATGGATGTTCTTAGCAGTCCACTGGAGGTATTCGTAGGCAATTCCTGCCAGGACTGGCAGCAGCAGCACACGGGTGAGTAGTCGCCAGAGCAAGGTCATTGGTCCCAGGGCGGTAAATAACAGGATTGAGATCAAAACAACGATCAGCAGGAATGCAGTCCCGCAGCGGGGATGTTCCAAACTGTATTTTTTTACAGTTTCAGGGTCAAGTTTCGCGCTGTCCTCAAAAGCATTGATCACTTTGTGTTCCGCGCCATGATAGGAGAATACACGTTTTATCTCTTCCATCTGGCCAATTCCCCACATATAAACAATCAGAAAGACCAATCGAAGGGATCCTTCCAGCAGATTGCCAACCCAGGGTTTCCAATCAAGGTAGCGTTCTACAGCCTGACCAACCCCGGCGGGGATGAGGAAGAAGATCAAGATCGCAATTATTATGGAGAGGGCGAAAGTGAAGAATAGACCCATCCCTTCCAGTTGTTCATCCTCCCCGGTTTGAGTATTGGCAGATATGGTCAAGGCACGCATACCCAGGATCAAAGCATCGTTGAGGCCAATCAAACCCCGCAAGAAGGGGATCTTCATGATCCTGCTCTGATAGATGTTGCTCAATTCCTCGGTATGAATGGCGATCTCCCCATCAGGAGTGCGCATGGCAATTGCAGCGGCTTTTTTACCGCGCATCATCACACCTTCAATGACTGCCTGGCCGCCATAATTCGGCAATTTCGTTGTCGATTCTGAACTCATTATATTAGATTGAAGAAGAAATGTATCAGGGCTTCAATTCCCTTATAAAAGGTTGGCAGATGGATCTTTTCGTTGGGTCCATGCATATTATCGCTGGGCAAACCGAACCCGATATTGACAGAGTCCACACCCAAAGTTTGTTGGATATGCACGACAACCGGTACACTGCCGCCCTCACGCTTGAAAATAGGCCGTTTACCCCAGGTTGCTTCTGCAGCCTGGACATAAGCCTCGATCCATTTAGATTTACGATCGCTTAAGGATGGAAAATCCTTTGACATTTGGATCAGCTTCCAAGTTACTGTCTCGGGTGCGTTTTCTGCCAGGTAGGTTTTGAATTGTTCGTAAACCTCGATTGGATCCTGATCCGCGATCAACCGGCAGGAAACCTTAGCCATGGCATAGGCTGGCAAAACAGTCTTCTGTCCTTCACCTATGAAACCGGAGTAAAGTCCATTTATTTCCAGGGTAGGTCGGGCTCCGGTTCGCTCTACAGCCGTATAACCTTCTTCGCCGAAAAGGGCTTTCACTCCGCCCTGTTCCAGGTAAAATTTCTCATCGATAGGCAGCTTGCTAAGTTCTTTTCTCTCTTCCTCATCCAGCGGTTGAACCCGGTCGTAGAATCCGGGCAGGGTCACCCTGCCTTTTTCATCATGCAGTCCGGAGAGCAGGTCTGCCATCACCTGGGCTGGATTATGGATCGCTCCCCCGAATGTTCCTGAATGCATATCCTGTTTGGGGCCCTGAACCCGGAGTTCAAAATAAGCGATTCCCCGCAAGGCATAGGTAACGGTTGGTAGATCCGGGGCCTGCATCCCTGTATCAGGGTTTAAGAAGAAATCACATTTGAGTTTCTCGGCGTTATTCTTGATGAACTCCTCGATATAAGAGCCTCCGATCTCCTCCTCTCCTTCAATCAGGAATTTGATATTGACTGGAAGGTCGCCTGTCTCCCGGATAGCCTGGATTGCGCTGAAGGTGGCGATGATCTGCCCTTTCATATCAGTCGCGCCTCGGGCGTAAAGGTTATCGCCCTTTTCAGTTGGGGTGAAAGGATCAGTTTTCCATTCATCCAGTGGGTCTTCTGGCTGAACATCATAGTGGCCGTAGATCAGGACAGTTGGGTGGTCCTTTCCTGCAGAGAGGTTCTCAGCATAGACGATGGGATGCCGCGGTGTAGGGTGGATCTCCACCGTTTCCATTCCCAATGCGATCAATTCCTTTTTGAGCCATTCCGCGGCTTTCTTTATCTCTCCTGCTCGTTCCGGATCTGTGGAGACGGATGGGATTGAAATAAGCTCCATCATCTTTTCGAGTGCCTGATCCTTATGCTCCTGGGTATATACGAGCGCGTTTTCCCGGTGTCCTGCCATGAGGTTGTTCCTCCCTGTTCTTGTTTCAGTTTTAGTCCACTGGGTAGATTTTACCGCAGTCACGGGAGAGTGGGTACTGGGATTAGGCAAAAGTGAAGTTTCTATACAAGATGAGGGTATCTTGATGCGATCAATGCGCGATCATGCATATCATGTATAATGATTGTCACCTGTTTTCTTGATATTGATATTATTCTAGAGAAAGGTTTGCTTGTCCGGGGAAGATCCGCAGGTAAAATAGAACTGTAAACCTATCCTGAACAATGGTGCTTCCAGGAATGTGGGCAAGAGACCCGATATCTAAGTAAGGATTTTTCTATGAACCATTTCAACGAGTATCTTCAACCAAAATCTGTAGAAGAGGCTTTAATGGCTCTTGCCAGCGCCCCGGGATCAGTGGCAGTTGTAGCCGGCGGCACTGACTTGCTTCTGGAACTTCGCCAGGGCCGTCATCCTGCTGTAGAGCGGCTTGTGGATGTATCCGGCATAGACAGCCTGGGACAGATCAGAATGGAAGGGGACCGGATCTACATCGGCTCTGGTGTAACCCATAAAAAGATCATCAAAGATCCACTATTGATTGAACATGCTCGCTGTGTGGTCGAAGGCTGCGGTCTGATTGGGGGACCTCAGGTCCGCAATGTTGCCACCATCGGTGGAAATGTGGCCCATGCTTTACCCGCGGGGGATGGAACCATCTCCCTTCTGGCACTGGACACAGAAGTTCAGATCACATCGTCTGGTGGGCCTGCGTGGCATCCGCTGATCGATATTTTCCTTGGACCGGGAAAGGTCGTCTTTGACCGGAAGAAGGAGATCCTGACGGGATTTCGGTTTGCCGCTCGGAGTGAAAGAGAAGGATCCGCTTTTCACCGGGTGATGCGCCCCCAGGGTGTGGCAATCGCGATTTTGAATATGGCTGCCTGGGTCAGGCTAAATCCCGATGGCACACTTGAAAAAACCCGCCTATCCTGCGGACCAGCCGGCCCCAAACCTTTCCGGGCATATCAGACAGAAGCCTTCCTGGCTGGAAAGATCTGGGATGGATCCACGTTGGAGGAAGCGGCCGAAGTATTGTCAAATGAAGTCAGCTTGCGGACAAGCGCTCACCGGGCAACCAAGGAATACCGCCATCACATATTACCTGTTTTACTGCGTGAAGTGATGGATAAAGCTATCAGAAGGGCTGGGAAATAACTGGCTGAGAGGGAGATCTTAAAATGAATTCAGTGATATTTAATGTTAATGGTAAGGATCATAAGGTTGAGATCAAGGCTGATGAAATGTTGTCCGATGTGCTGCGTTACCGGCTTGGATTGACAGGTACAAAGATTAGCTGTGGGGAAGCCGAGTGTGGTGTCTGCACTGTGCTTGTTGAGGGAGAACCCATCCTCTCCTGCAATTACCCGGCAATTAAAGCGAATGGAAAATCTGTGGTAACCATTGAAGGTTTAGAAGAGAATGGCGAGCTTCATCCAGTCCAGGAAGCTTTTGTGAAACATGGGGCTGTCCAGTGTGGATTCTGCACGCCAGGCCAGATCATGACCGCAACTGCGTTATTGAATGAGAATCCGGCCCCAACAGATGCTGAAATCTCTTCTGCCCTGAATGATACTCTCTGCCGCTGTGGGACCTATCCGATGATCACCAATGCTATTCATGCAGCGGCGGGTAAGATCAACCACGGCGAACCTATCGAATATCCCCATTTTGATTTTGGCGGGGGCCATGAAGTGGTTGGCCAGGTTGTTCCTCGGCCAGAAGCCCGTCAGAAAGTTACTGGCAAGGCCATTTATACAGATGACATCACCTTCCCGGATATGCTTTTTGGGGCAACTTTGAGAGCAGGTATCCCCCATGGTAGAGTAATAAAACTGGATATCTCCAAAGCTCAGGTACTGCCCGGGGTGCGAGCAGTCCTGACAGCAGAAGATATCCCTGGCAGGGTCAATCACGGGTTGATCATCCAGGATTGGCCGGCTTTGGTCAGAGTGGGGGAGAAAGTTCGTTATGTGGGTGATGCGCTGGCAATAGTTGCTGCTGATACTGAACAGATTGCTAAACAAGCCCTGGGTATGATCGAGGTTGATATCGAACCTCTCCCGCTGGTTACCAATGCGGTGGATGCCAGAAAAGATAATTCCCCGCTTGTTCATGAAGACGGGAACCTGCTCAAGCATATCAAGGTGAATAAGGGAGATATTCAACAAGGCTTTGAGGATGCGGAGGTGATCCTCGAAGATACCTTCTTTACACCTTCACACGAACACGCCTTCATGGAACCGGAATGCAGCATTGCCAGACCGCTTGAGGATGGGCGGATCGAAGTTTATGTGGGATCACAGATCCCTTATGCGGACCGTGACCAGGTAGCTGCAGCCCTTAACATCCCGTTAGAGAAGGTCCGTGTACGTGGTCCATTGATAGGGGGTGGTTTTGGGGGTAAAGAGGATATCGTTGGACAGATCCACGCAGCCTTGCTGGCTCAGAAAACCGGAAAACCGGTCAAGATCTTATATGACCGACACGAAAGCCTGCTCGTTCACCCCAAACGGCACGCAACACAGATCAATGTCAGGCTGGGATTGAAGAGAGATGGTACCTTAACTGCTGCCCAGACTGAGCTTTATGGAGATACTGGAGCATATGCATCCCTGGGAGCAAAGGTAATGGGCAGAGCGACTACTCACTCTACCGGGCCTTATATTGTTCCCAATGTGAAGATCGATTGTTATGCCATGTATACCAATAATCCACCATCAGGGGCTTTCCGGGGGTTTGGCGCCCTCCAGGCTGCCTTCGCGATCGAATGTATGATGGATCAGGTGGCGGAAGAGTTGGAGATTGACCGGGTTGAACTGCGCAAGGTGAATGCCTTACGGAAAGATTCAGTCACGAACACAGGCCAGCATCTTACGGAGAGCGTTGGTCTGCTGGAATGTATCGAGAAAACTGAAAAGGAGATGCTGGCCTATACAGGGGGCGAGGATCCATTTCTTTCCAGAGAGGTTGAAGGCCAGCCCACTAAACGCCGTTCATGGGGTTTTGCTGTCACCTTCAAGAATACAGGCCTTGGTGAAGGCGCACCCGATAACGCATCTGCTGAGATAGAACTTCTTGAGGATGGAATTGTAGAAACCAGGATCTCCTCTGCCGAGATTGGCCAGGGCCTGGTGACTGTATTGCAGATCTTAACAGCGGAGGAGTTGAGCCTGCCAATCGACCAGGTCCGGGTCTATCTTTCCGATACCGATTTGACACCGGATGGTGGTCCAACTACCGGATCCCGTCAAACCTATATCTCCGGCAATGCTGCAAAATTCGCTGCCAGGACTTTGCGCAATGCCATGTTATCCACCCTCGCTGAAAAGTTCAATATTGCCCCTGGGGAGATTGTTATCAAGGATGGAAAGATCTCAGCCAACGGCCAGGAGTTGGATTTCGCAGAAGCTGGACGATTGATGAGGGAAGAGGGCCGAGATACCAAATTGGTCTACGACTACCAATCACCCAAAACAACACCTCTAGGGGAAGCGGGTGATAAACATTTTGCCTATTCTTTCGCTGCCCAGGCTATTGAGGTTGAAGTGGACCTGGAAACCGGAGAAGTCAGGGTGACTAAAGCGGTTGGTGCCACTGATGTTGGTAAAGCCATCAATCCGCTTGGATTGCAAGGTCAGGCTGAAGGTGGTCTGATCATGGGTATTGGCCATGCCCTAACCGAGGAATTCATCGTTGAGGATGGGATTATTTTTACTGATTATCTCTCCCGCTACCGGATGCCATCTATTCATCACGTACCTGATGAAATCAAGATCATGATCGTGGAAGATCCCACCAGTGAAGGACCCTATGGTGGCAAAGGTGTGGGTGAGATCTCGACCATGCCGGTACCCCCAGCGATCGTCAACGCAGTTTATAATGCCTGCGGGGTCCGCTTCCGGACAATTCCCATTGACCAGGACTGGTTGGCCGGAGAGATAAAAAAACTAAAATAGGAGATGAGGATCTAAGAATGAGAAGGGAGAGGAAGACTTGTATATTCTATCCCCGCTGTCCTCATGGTACAATCTAATAAACGTGGATCGGTGGTCGTAGGGGATCATGATTGGTCTCTGCGGCGCCAGGATTGCCTGGTGAAAAGTGCTACCGTCCTTTTGAGCAAGAGTCGCCGATCCCATGAATAGAACAGATAACCGTAGGTTTGATTATTTAATCCTCTTCGTCCAATATAAAATGCCTTGTACAAATGTTTCACAGGATAGAGTCCTGTGGAATTTTTTACTTAATGGTGATAATTATGTTCATTGAAATGCCTTTTTCATTGCCTGGAAAGATCTTTCGGAGCCCGATGCCATTCAGCCAGTTTGATGAGCAGAATGTTTGGCAGTCCTTTATCGACGAAGGGATCGATACGGTCGTCCTCCTGACCGAGAAACAGGAATACCTTGTTTATGCAAAGAAGGACCTGCCGGCATTCTACCGGTCTCAAGATCTGGAGGTTTGCCATCTGCCGGTGCCTGATTTTGGAATTCCGGATGATTTTGATAGCTGGCAGGTAGGGCTTGACCGGGTAATTGAAGAGACGCAAAATGGAAAAAATGTTGCTGTCCACTGCCTGGCAGGTATTGGGAGGACCGGGATATTTCTGGCCTGCCTTGCCAAACAGGTCTTAGGACTTGAAGGAAAGGAAGCGATCAGCTGGGTCAGAGAATCGGTCCCGGGAGCAATGGAGAACCGCTACCAGGAAGATTTTGTGATCAACTATGATAGTGTATGATCCTGCAAGCAAATTGAAACGGAGGGAAAAATGATCATTAATAATGGAAAATTGATCACGTGGGGAGAGGAAAATCAGATCTTAGAAGACAGCCAGTTGTTGATCCAGGAGGGTGTGATCAAGGAAATTGGACCGGATCTGGATAAGAAGTTCCCGGATGAAGAAGTTGTCGATGCTGGGGGACAGTATGTGATGCCTGGAAATATCTGTGCCCATACTCATTTCTATGGAGCCTTCGCACGCGGAATGGGCATTCCTGGAGACGCACCGAAAGATTTCCCTGAGATCCTGGAGAGGCTCTGGTGGCCGCTGGATATGGCGCTAGACGAGGATGGGGTTCGCTATTCGGCTCTGGTCTTTGCTGTTGATGCTATCAAGAATGGCACAACCACTCTATTTGACCATCACGCTTCACCTAATTATATCGACGGGTCCCTGGATGTTATAGGTGATGTGCTGCTGGACGCAGGTCTGCGTGGTGTATTGTGCTACGAAGTCACTGACCGGAATGGTAAGGACGGCGCCGCGAAAGGCATTCAGGAGAACGTGCGTTTTATCAAGAAGGCTGCTGAAGATAAACGGCTTGGAGCTGCATTTGGCTTGCATGCCAGCCTGACTCTGGATGATGATACCCTTGAAGCCTGCCGGAATGCGATTGGAGATGAGGCCGGATTCCATATTCACGTAGGTGAGCATCAAGCAGACGAATATGACAGCTTAAAACGAAGTGGTTTGAGGGTGGTAGATCGTTTGCAGAAATTTAACATGCTTGGTCCAAAATCCATCGTAGCTCATGGTGTCCATATCGATCATCAAGAGGCCGTTATACTCAAAGAAACCGGCACCTGGCTCACCCACCAAGCCCGCTCGAATATGAATAATGCGGTTGGTGTAGCTGATATTGAGGATTTCCTGCGTCTGGGTATCAAAGTAGGACTTGGTACAGATGGCTTCTATCATGCCATGTGGGAGGAATGGAAGACTGTCTATTTCCTCCATAAGGTCCACCGCCTGGATCCCCGGCGAATGAATGGGATGGATATCGTCAGGATGGGAGTTTATAACAATGCAGCCCTGGCAAACCTGTATCTGCCGGAAACCACTCTGGGTGTGATCAAACCTGGAGCGGCAGCGGACCTGATTTTTGTTGATTACCATCCTTACACTCCCTTAAGCGCCGGCAATCTGCCCTGGCAGATCATTTTCGGCTTCCAGGAGAGCATGATCACCTCCACAATAGTGGATGGAAAATTCCTGATGAAGGACAAAGAGCTTCTGACTCTGGATGAAGAGAAGATCGCTGCTGAAGCGCGGGCCATTGCACCCGAGATTTGGAAGCGGTATGAAGGATTTGTAGGGAAGTACAGCTGAAGAAATCAGAAAGAGGAGATTGATAAATGACTGACAAACCAACCATCGCCATCCTGGGAGGCACAGGGCATGAAGGGACCGGATTGGCGCTCCGCTGGGCAAGTGCCGGCTATGATGTGATCATTGGATCCCGACAGGAAGAGAAAGCCTTAAAGGTGACGGCAGAGTTGAATGAGATTCTAGGCGCAGAGCTGATCCGTGGCATGGAAAATGGAGCAGCGGCCAGAGAAGCGGATATCAATGTTTTGACTGTGGTAGCGTCAGCTCACGAGGCAGCTCTGACTGGTTTGAAAGAGGATCTGCAAGGCAAAATACTGGTGGATGCGACAGCTCGGATCAAATTCCCAAATCCCAAACCGCCTGAACCCCCGTCTGCAGCTCGTTTGGCTCAGGATCTGCTTGGAGAAGGGGTCCGGGTTGTGGCAGCCTTCCAGAATATCCCAGCCAGCGCTTTGAAGAATCTGGAAAAGAAAATGGATAGCGATGTGCTGGTCTGTGCAGACCAGCGAGAGGATGCTGAGCAGGTTGGAGAGCTGATCAGGGCAACGGGTATGAACGCCTATTATGTTGGAGACCTGGATCTGGCAATCACCCTGGAAGGCATAACCGCAGTATTGGTCTACTTGAATAAATATAACGAGATCAAACATGCCAGCGTAAAGATCGTTGGTTCCTGAGGAAGACATTGAACACGAATCCAGAAGGAAAGTTGATATTGACCGCTCTGCCAGGTTTTCCCTTGGTCCAGGAAGGGGATCACCTATCAGCCATGATCAACTCAGCCCTGGAGTCCAATGGGATCGATCTTCAGGATGGTGATGTGTTGATCATCGCCCAAAAAGTGATCTCAAAGGCAGAAGGCCGCCAGGTTGACCTTGCGTCCGTTGTACCATCGGCGGAAGCCCTAAGTTTGGCGGAAAAAACGGATAAGGATCCTAGATTAGTCGAGTTGATCCTTCAAGAAAGCGCCAGCATCCTGCGGCATCGTCCTGGTTTGATCGTCGCCGAGCATAAGTTAGGATTTGTTTGTGCCAATGCTGGGATCGACCGCTCCAATGTCCAGCAAGAGGGTGACGATGCCTGTGATTGCGTTCTCCTTCTACCGGAAGATCCCACCCGGTCCGCCCGGGAGATACGGGAGTATTTGGAAGAACGCTGGAACTGTAGGATAGGGATCCTGATCATCGATTCTCATGGAAGGGCCTGGCGGCAGGGTATAGTTGGCATTTCGATTGGTTTTTCAGGTTTGCCGGGGATCGTTGATAAGGTAGGTGATCCTGATCTTTTTGGATATGAACTCAAGGTCACCCGGATTGCGGCAGTTGATGAGCTGGCAGGTGCTGGGTCATTGGTTATGGGCCAAGCAGATGAGGGACTGCCAGTGATCCACGTCCGGGGGTTCCCCTATCCCCTGAGGGATGGTGACTTCAGCGAGCTGCCCCGAGAAAAGGAGAGCGATCTGTTTCGGTGATAGATAGAGATTGTGGTATGACTAGAAGGGAATGATGAAGATTGTTGCTCTGGCAGGAGGAGTAGGCGGTGCCAAATTGGCAGATGGTATATATCGGCAAGATCCGAAAATCGATCTGACCGTGATCGTCAATATTGGCGATGATTTCAAGTATTATGGCCTGCATATTTCGCCGGACCTGGATACCGTCTGCTATAATCTGGCAGGAGTGGAAAATCCTGAGACAGTTTGGGGAAGGGGCGCTGAAAAATGGGATACCATGCAGCTGCTCGAAGATCTGGGAGGTCCATCCTGGTTCCACCTGGGCAATCAGGATCTGGCCACTCATCTGGAGAGAACCCGGCGTCTGGAAATGGGTGATCCATTATCACAGATCACAGAAGATTTCTGCCAGGTCTGGGGAATCACGGCCAGGGTCCTTCCCGTAACAGATAATCTGGTTCCCACCTTAGTGAACACGGATCAAGGGTTGCTTGAGTTCCAGGAGTACTTTGTAAAAATGGGCTGTAAACCGAAGGTAAAGGGATTTATTTTCCAAGAGGTGAAAGTTGCGCAGCCGGCTCCTGGCGTATTGAATGCGATCGAGGAAGCGGATTGGGTGGTTTTTTGCCCCTCAAATCCGTGGGTTAGCATAGACCCCATATTGGCAGTACCAGGAATTCGCCGCGGATTGACGAAAAAGCCTGTGCTTGGTGTATCACCGATCATCGGTGGTGAGGCTGTAAAGGGTCCGGTATCAAAAATGTACCGCGAGATGGGCATCGAGGCTTCAGCAGGGGCTGTTGCAGCGCACTATGGAGATTTACTGGATGGTTTTGTGATCGATGATCAGGATCGGGAGGACCAGGAGGAAATCCTGTCCGCGGGAGAGGGTTCCCTGACCCTGTTCAGTACGAATATCTGGATGAAATCAAGAGCTGACCGCATAACTGTGGCAGAAAAGATAATGGCTTATGGTAGCAGCTTAGTAAAGGAGGTTTAAGCATGGCTTTATGGGCGATTGTTCCTGTTAAGCCGCTACGGAGGGGGAAATCTCGCTTAGCAAAGGTGATCTCTGCTGAAGAGCGAGCGGAATTGAATCAGTATTTGTTGTCACATACCATCAAGGTTTTATCCACAATTGATGAAATTGGGAATATTCTCGTGATCAGTCGGGACACTGAAGCTCTAGCACTTGCCAGGGATTTGGGGGCTCGCACTGTTCAAGAATATGGCAGTCCAGGTCTTAACACCGCACTCACCCGGGCGGTAGAGATCGCTAAAACATATGGGACATGCGGAATACTGATCATTCCGGCGGATTTGCCGAGATTGGATGCTGAGGACCTGCGCCGGATCCTGGTTCACAGGGATCAGCCGCCTGTGGTTGTGATCGCACCTGACCGGAAGAGAGAAGGGACAAATGCCCTTTTGGTTTGCCCACCTGATTTGATTGAGTTCAGCTATGGTCCGGGATCATTTGATAAGCACTGCCAGTCAGCCCGGGAGAGTGGGACCCGCCTGGAAATCTGTGACTTGGCTTCATTGGAGCTTGATTTGGATGAACCTGAGGACCTGGCATTGATTGAAGCCGAATTTCGAGTTAATGATTAATTCTTATTCACTACCTTTGGAGGATACTATGTCAAAACCTGCAGCACTATATCTACAGGATGCCCATGATCTGAGAGATGGTTTGGAATATGTCCGTTATGCTGAGGAGAAGGGATTTGATGCGGTTTGGCAGGCTGAATCGCGCCTGGTCAGAGACGCAATCGTTCCCATGGCAGCCTACGCAGCGGTCACGGAGAAGATCAAGATCGGTTCCGGTGTGATTAATAACTGGACCCGTAATATAGGCCTCTTGGCATCCACTTTCCTTACGCTGGATGACCTGGCACCGGATCGGATGATCTGTGGAATAGGTGCCTGGTGGGACCCCCTGGCAGAGAACGTGGGAATTTCTCGCCGGAAACCGTTGACTGCTATGCGGGAAACAGTGGAAATCATGCGCCGCCTATTGAATATGGAGAACGTGACCTTTCACGGCGAATTTGTCCACGTTGATGGGATCGAGCTAGATGTCGTTCACGGGAACACCAATCCGCGCAATGTTCCGATCATGATAGGAGCGACAGGACCCAAAATGCTCCAGCTGGCCGGTGAGATCTGCGATGGTGTGGTCATGAACTATTGTGTCCCGGTAGAGTATAACAAAATGGCCCTTGAGAATATCGAGATCGGCGCCAAACGAGCCGGGAAAACCCTGGATGATATCGATCGACCTCAGCTAGTTGTATGTTCAGTCTCTGATGATTATGACGAGGCTATGGACTCCAGCCGCCAGCTGCTGACTCAGTACCTCGCTCAGCAACCCCATATCGCTATGGCTTCTGGCGTTTCCAACGATGTGGTGGCTGAGATCCAGTCTATTTTAGGCTGGCCTGCCACCCACGAGCAGATCCAGTCTGCGAAACATCTGGTGACAGATGAACTAATCCACCGCATCACAGCTTCCGGTACACCGGATGTTGCCCGTCAGAAAGTGGACCAGTACCGAGCAGAGGGCTGCACCACACCGATCCTTTATCCTGTTGGCGGGGATGTTAAGATTTTGATTGATACTTTTGCTCCGTAATAAGGAGTATGAGGACGGCCCTGGATAGAAGATTCCTGGAAAGGAGATCCTTTCCAGGGCTGTTCGTATGAGGAAAGAGCTATGATTCTAGAATACCACCGCCCTGAAAAAATTGAGGACATGATCGATCTATTATCCAGAAAATCCCCCGTAACAATCGTCCTTGGAGGAGGATTGTTCATCAATGAGGTGATCAAGGAACCGATTGGCGTTGTAGATATCCAGGACCTGGGCTTGGATGGCATCAAATCCAGGGGAAAACTGATCGATATAGGCGCTGGGGTTACCCTGCAGTCGCTCCTCGAACAGCCAGATATTCCTCTCGCCTTAAAAGATGCGATTAAGCATCAGGAAACCAATAATCGTCGGCAGGTAGCCACGGTAGCCGGTACGCTCGTTGCGGCTACCGGAAGATCCTCTATTCCGGGAGTCTTGCTTGCGATGGATGCGGAACTTGAGCTTGTGGGGAAAGGTAATAAGGCGGAAAAGATCAGGTTGGGGGATTTCCTTCCTCTCCGGAAGGAGAAGATTGCAGGCAAGATCATTACAGGGATCACCATTCCTACTGATATTCAGGTTGCATACCATTATGCAGCGCGTTCTCCAGCTGACCTCCCTGTTGTCGCTGCTGCTGCTTCCTGCTGGCCTTCAGGTAGGACCAGGGTGGTCTTGATAGGTTATGGTGATCAACCCATCATGGTCCTGGACGGACCGGACCCAGATGGAGCCGAATCAGCTGCCAGGGATGCTTATTCGGAAGCCGAGGACCAGTGGGCCAGCGCTGCTTATCGGTCAGACGCAGCGGGAGTGTTGGTCAAACGCTGCCTGGGAGAAATTGCGGGAAGAATGAGGGATGGATAACCATGATCGATATAGAACTGACCATTAACCAAGAGAAGTATCTACTAGGGATTCACCCGGGAGAACGCCTGTATACCGTTTTGCGGAGATTGGGGTTCTTCAGCGTGAAATTTGGAGATGAGCATGGTAAGACCGGGGCAGATACGATCCTGCTGGATGGGAAACCAGTCAATTCTTATCTTCTGCTTGCTGCCCAGGCAGATGGCCACCAGATCGAGACTCTGGAAATGATTGGTGAACATCCTCATCAAGGTTGGAAGGATACCAAGGGCTTGCATATTTTGCAGCAGGAGTTTGTCAAAAATGGAGCGATCCAGTGCGGTTACTGCACACCAGCCCAGATTCTGGCTGCGAAAGAACTGCTAGACCGTGAACCTGATCCGACAGATATGCAGGTCAGGGATGCACTATCCGGCGTTTTATGCCGTTGTACTGGCTACCTGAAACCGGTGGAGGCAGTGCTGCGAGCTGCAGCCCGCCTCCGCGGAGAAGAGGTTCCACCTATTGAGGATCCGATCCAAGTTCCCCCGGAATGGATGGGCACAGATTTGGGGGATTCCATTCCTTCGACAAGAACGATCGATGTCAAAGGATCGACCCTGACAGCTGAGCGAGTGATCACAGAGTTGAAGGTCAGTAATGCCCCTGATACTTGGCGCCAGGTTGGAAAACCCAAGGAAAAAGTGGATGCCGTTAAGCTTGTTCAGGGGAAGCCAGCGTTTACGGCAGACTTTGAGCGCCGAGAAATGCTCTACGCCAAGGTGCTTCACAGCCCCCATGCTCACGCCAGGATCAAAAAGATCACTACTGAAAAAGCCTTAGCAATTCCAGGTGTCCGCTGCATACTTACCCATGAGGATATCCCCAGGGTACCTTATTCTACGGCAGGCCAATCTGATCCTATCCCGGGACCGCTGGATTGTTATTCCCTGGATACCAAGGTGAGATTTGTGGGTGATAGGGTAGCCTTCGTAGCGGCAGAATCCGATGAGATTGCTGAAAAGGCGCTTGAGAAGATCGAAGTGGAATATGAAATCTTGGAACCGATCCTGGATACTCGCGTTTCCATGATGCCAGGCGCTCCGATCATCCATGATCAGGAGGATTATATCCATTTTGCGGAATCCGACCCTGCGAAAAACTTGGCAGCCGAGATCCGGATCGATATCGGGAATGTAGAAGAGGGATTCAAGGATGCGGATCACATTTTCGAGGCGGAATATGTGGTGCCAAAGGTCCAACAAGCCCATATTGAACCTCATGCTGTAGTGACCTATTGGGATGAGGACGATCGGCTTGTTATCCGGACCAGCACCCAGGTGCCTTTCCATATCCGCCGGATGATAGCTCCTGTTCTGGAAATGCCAATCAAGCGCATCCGGGTGATCAAACCCCGGGTTGGTGGCGGATTCGGCGGTAAACAGGAAATGCTGATCGAGGATGTTGCAGCTCATCTGACCATCGCTACTGGCCAGCCTGTCCAGTATGTTTATACCCGTGAAGAGGAATTCATCGCTGCCCGGTCGCGCCATCCAATGCGGATTCGGTTGAAGACCGGCGTAAAAAATGATGGCACAATCACCGCCAATGAAATGTATGCCCTGAGCGATACCGGCGCCAATGGCGCTCATGCGCTGACGGTCACCGGAAATACCACTAAATCCATGGCTCTCTATGTTGGAGATGGTCCCTATCGAGAATCACCCAATATCAGGTTCTATGCGGATATAGTCTACACCAACACACCTCCTTCTGGTGCTTATCGAGGGTATGGTGTGCCCCAGGGATACTGGCCGGTTGAGCGACATATGGAGCACATTGCCCAAAAGATTGGACTGGATCCTCTGGAATTCCGGCTCAAGAATACCCTCAGGGCCGGGGAAATCCATCCCTTTAGCGTTGCTTGGAGTGAAGGGAGGGATCCTGTCCCTGAAATGATCCAGACCAACGCCCTGGTTGAGTGCGTCGAGAAAGGAAAAGAAGCCATCAGGTGGGATGAAAAACTTGCCGATCCTAAATGGAAGTATATTGAAGGCAAACCCCATCTTAGGCGAGGGGTGGGTGCAGCTCTGGTTATGCAGGGAACTGCTATTCCGTACCTGGACATGGGAGGTGCAAGCATCAAGTTGAATGATGACGGATCATTCAATCTCCTTGTGGGTGCTACTGACCTTGGCACAGGTTCAGACACAGTATTGGCCCAAATGGCTGCAGAGATCCTAGGTGTTCCGTTGGAGGATGTCATCGTGTATTCCTCGGATACTGATTTCACGCCGTTTGATAAAGGGGCCTACGCCTCGAGCACAACCTATATTTCCGGCGCAGCGGTTGTGGATGCTGCCAACAAAGTAGCAGCACGTATCCGGGAAAGGGCTGTTTTGATTTTGGAGTCCCGGTTGGAAAATGCGGCTATTCTTCCCAACGAGATCGAATTATCCAACCGCTGTGCGATAGCGCCAGATGGACACGCAGTCTCTATGAAGGAGATTGCCTTGCATTCGTTGCATCACGCCCATCAGGAACAGATCATGGCAGTTGGTTCCTATGTGTCAACAGTCGCTCCACCACCATTTGCCGCTCAATTCGCGGAAGTCACTGTGGATATCGAAACTGGAATGGTTGTGGTTGACAAATTAATTATGGCGGTGGATGCCGGTGTGATCGTTAATCCGGTCACTGCCTCGGGGCAGATTGAAGGTGGCATGACCCAGGCACTGGGTTATGCTGTTTCCGAGGAGATGGTCTACGATGAAAAGGGTCGGGCGAGAGAGGTGAACTTGAGGGATTATCATATCTTCGAAGCTCATGAAATGCCTGAATTGGAGACGATTTTTGTGGAAACGTTTGAGCCTTCTCACCCCTTTGGTGTCAAGGCTGTAGCAGAGATACCCCTGGATGGTGTGGCTCCAGCTGTTGGCAATGCTGTTTTTAATGCCTGTGGAGCCAACCTTAGGGAAAACCCAGTTACACCGGAAAGAGTCTGGCGGGAACTCCGGATGGTGTAAAATGAATAACAGGAGATAAGGAAATGCCCGGGATTGAACTCCTGGGCATTTTTTTTACTCCCCTGATGCGTGTTGGAGTGAAGGCAGGATAGTTCCTATCTGTTATAATTTAGTAGTTAAGCTGGCTTCATATTCAAAGGATGATAGAGCAGTTTTAACGAGTATAACAGACAGGAATTACTTATGGAACAGATCACATACGTTATCGGGCATGTCAACCCGGATACAGACTCAATTGCCTCTGCAATTGGTTATTCCTGGCTCCTGAGAGAACGGGATGGGATGAATGCAGTACCTGCCCGGGCGGGGACGATAAATCCTCAGACTACCTGGGTGCTGAACCGGTTGGGCCTGGAGGCTCCCTGTTTGTTAACAGACGTCTCGCCCCGTTTTGAGGCAGTGGCCCGGAGAATGGATTCAGCTTCCCCTAATGAACCCCTTCGTGAAGCATGGGAAATCGCCAGCAGAACAGGCGGAGTCGCCGCAGTTGTTAATGATGATGGAACGCCATATGGTTTGATTACAGGATTAACATTATTCTCATTTCTCTCTGAGCTGGTAGGGCCCCATCCAGAACGCCAGGATATGCGCATCACAGAGCTGCTGGAAATGCCCTGCCACGAGGCAGCAGATACAGAAGTGCCCCTTTTCAAGGCTGGCAGCAGAATTCGGGATAGTCTTAACAAGATTCTTAGAGAAGAACGTAATTATTTCCTGGTTATCGATGATGATGGTCAGTATGTTGGGCTTTCCCGCCAGCGGGATATCCTCAACCCCCCCCGGCTCCAAGTCGTGCTGGTTGACCATAACGAACGCGAGCAGGCTGTTGGAGCATTGGAGGAAGCAGAACTTCTTGAAATTATTGACCACCACAGGTTGGGGAACCCTTTTACAAGGGCCCCCATCCGTTTTACGACCGAAGTGGTTGGCAGTACAAGTACTATTATTGCGGAGAGGATCATCGAGGCGGGACTCAGCGCTCCCGGGGATATTGCCGGTATACTCCTGGCAGGTATTTTCTCTGACACTCTTTTTTTCACATCCCCGACTACTACCCCTCGAGACAAGAAGGCTGCAGAGAGGATCGGACGCTGGGCTTTCTCTGCAAAGAATCCCTTAAAAGGGGAAACCCTGAAGAGTTTTGGGAATGCTGTGATCAAAGCTGGAGCAGGGATATCTACTCGGGATCCGGATGAGATTGTCACTTCTGATACCAAGACCTATACTTCTGGTGGGCTCAATTTTGGGATAGCCCAGGCTGAAGTTACCGATTTGATGCAGGTAGACAAACACCTTGCGGACCTGGAAAGCGCTCTTGAAAAGCTTCGGATCAGTCGGGCACTCGATTTTACGATCTTAATGGTAACTGATGTGGTTCAGAGCTCAAGTAGATTGATCATGATCAATCCACCCCCTGTATTTGATGATCTTCCTTATCCGGCAGACCAGGACGGTACCAGATTTGCTAAAGGGGTCGTTTCACGTAAGAAACAACTCCTACCAGTTATCTTGAGTCTGCTTGAAACATGATCCAGGATGGAGATTACACTATGTGGCAAGAGTATATCAATGCTGATTCTATAGGGCAAATACTCTCTGTATTGGCTGAAAAGAAGGCTGGAGCGCGGATCATTGCCGGGGGAACTGATCTGGTTCTCGAATTGCGGCATGGACAGCCCGAACGAGTTGAAACCTTAATTGATATCTCGCGCGTGAAAGAATTAAGCCAGATCACAGTGGAGGATGATTGTGTGAGCCTGGGAGCAAGCGTTACTCATAATCAATGCCTGGTAGATCCCAATATCCGTAAATTCGCTCTCCCGCTGGCGCAGGCATCTTGGGAAGTGGGAGCTCCGCAGATCCGCAATACCGGGACCGTTGTGGGTAATCTTGTCACAGCCTCTCCTGCAAACGATACGATCGTGCCGCTTTATGCCCTGAATGCCAAACTGCTGGTTCAATCCCTGGGAAGTGAGAGGGAAATTGCGCTGAAGGATTTTTATACTGGTGTTCGGGCACATGTCCTGCAACCGGATGAACTGGTCACAGCAATTATCATTCCTAAAATGGCTCGAGACCAAAAGGGTGTATTCCTCAAACTAGGGCTACGTAAAGCCCAGGCAATTTCATTAGTTACCATGGCTGCGGTGCTTACTCTGGATGGGGATACGGTCAGAGACGCAAAAATCACCCTGGGAGCAGTGGCACCCACTATCATCCATGCTGAGAGCGCCGAGAAATACCTGGTTGGAAAGATGCTTTCAGAGGAGAATATTCTCAGAACGGCTGAACTAGCAAAGGAGGCCTCCCGACCGATAGATGATATTCGAGGATCTGCTATTTATCGACAGGAAATTACCAGAGTCCTGGTCCAACGCGGATTGGAACAAATCGCATCTGGAGAAACCGACACCCGGCTGCCGGAGATCCCCGTTCTTTTAGTCGGCAAACCTCCAGAAAATGGTAAACTCAAAAATATAGGTGAACCTCTTGCATCAGGTGGTGGACCAATCATTACCAGGGTGAATGGCGAAGAGTACTCCTTTGACGAGGGACACCATCTAACCTTGCTGCACCTGATCAGGGACTATGTAGGAATCACCGGGTCCAAGGTTGGTTGTGAGGAAGGGGAATGTGGGGCTTGCACGGTTTTCCTGGATGGAAAAGCAGTGATGTCCTGCCTGGTACCTGCACCCCGGGCGCATAGGGCAGAAATCATCACCATTGAAGGACTGGGAGATGAAGAGAACCTTCATCCGGTACAGGAAACATTCATAACAGAAGGGGCAGTGCAATGCGGCTACTGCACGCCGGGATTCATCATGTCTGCCGCAAAACTGTTGGAAGAAATACCTCAACCTGAACTTTCTCATATAAAAACGGCAATCTCTGGTAATTTGTGCCGTTGTACTGGATACTATAAAATTATCCGGGCAATTGAGGGAGCTAGTAAAAAAGAAGGTGGATAATGGGTAGATATCAACAGTATGAACGCAGGATACAGGCTGAGCATGAAAGACCTCATCCTGTATGGCGCGGGTTGGGATTTATATTAATGGCTGTGATCGCTGTTATGTCCTATGCTGGCGCAAATTTACTGGTCGAAGCTAACAAAACCAAAGGCTGGATCCAGGTGCCGGTTGAGATCCAGGGAGGTGTCCCCTGGGCTCCCGATTTATATGCCGAGCTTATCACAGCCGTTTTTCTGACATTTATTGGATTTGGGCTCTTGACCATCGTATATTCAATCCTTTACAGGATCACAAGACCAAAAGATCTGTATAAGATGGTTAAATAATTCCCGGTCATCACTACAGGGATCATACATAAAAAGGATCCCGGGTTATGTGCTGGGTAGTGTACAAGTAGCTATTGGTGGATTATGCCGTTTAACTTACGTCTATATTTGCTGGATTTTTATTACAGCCTGTTTCGCTCTAAAGGAACACCCGCCCGCCTCTCTGCGAAACGGGTATTTATTTTAACATTCTTGTTCTTTGCCTTTCCTTTCTGGAACCTTTACATCCGGATAGGGTATTTTCTGGATAAGATTCTCTTCCCAGAACTTAAACACCTCTATACAACCGATCCTATATTCATCATAGGTAATTACCGATCTGGATCCACATTCCTCCACCGCTTACTGCTGCGCGATAGGCAGTTCACCTGCCTAAAAGCCTGGGAGATTTATTTTGCACCTGCCCTGTCACACCGTAAATTAATTCGTTTCCTCCTGGTGGTCAGCAGTAAGATCGGCAGTCCGATCCAGAAAGGTGTTCAGGCGTTTGACAAGCTCCTGAACGATATCTATCCGATGCACAAAACCGGTTTGTATACTTATGAACAGGATTCCCAGCTGTTCTACCATACCTGGTCATCCTTTAATATCTTTGCGATCTTTGCTTTCCCTGAGTTGGCCAGGAGGTATATCTATTACGATCAGGCTGTTCCTGACAAAGAAAGAAGACGGCAGTTCGAATATTACCGGAAGGTACTCACCCGGCATATCTACAATCATCCGGGAGCGCGCTACATCTCAAAGAATCCTGATTTTACACCGGCGGTAGAGACGTTATTGGAGCAGTTCCCTAATGCCAGGTTCATCAATCTGGTTCGCCAACCGGAAGAGATGCTGCCATCTTCAGTTAACCTGTGGGCAAGCAACTGGAGAGCATATGGTACTCCTGGAGAGGCTTTTCCATATATCGAAGTAGTCAAAGAATACGCCAGGCATTGGTATTATTATCCACATAAGATCCTATCTGAAATCGGTCCGGACCGCTACCAGGTTGTCCCTTTCCATAAATTGATCAGTGATCCCAAAGCAGAAATCCTCCGCGTTTATGGCGAGTTTGGTTTGGATATCAGCGAGGAGATGCTTCAAGTTCTAGAGGATCAGGCAATTGTTTCCAGGAGAGAATACGGGGGATACCCCCTGAAGGAGATGGGACTGGATGAGGAAGACTTAAAAGAAGAGTTCTCATCCATTTTGGAGAATTACAATTTGGACAAGGTGTATCTAAACCGCCCGAAAGAAGAGGAAAAAAGGCCCTAAAAATGGAACGCACAGTACCTTATACCGCCTCAGAAGAAGTAGAGCTGTATTTGAGGACCTATTACTCGCTCCTCAGGACATCTGACGCAGTGCAAATTCGCTCTCTAGAAGAAGTTCATGCTGGCATGAACTCCCTGTTGCATCAACATGCCCGGGATCGTGCCCCGGATATGACAGCTTTTATTTACGCCTTGTTGCGACTACCGGATTGTGTCCGTGAAGCACGTGAGATCGTACTGGGCCAAACAGGATCTGTTTTCGTAGAAGCCGGCCTGGGAGATGTCTGGGGTTGGCAGCAGGTCAATGGTCGGGCTCGTCGTCGTCGCTGTTTCTATGATGGGGATCAACAGATCTTGGCCTGCATCATCGCCAGTCGATCTGATATTGATGATGTGATTCCCATGCTGGTCGCCTACCAGATCGAATGGAACAAGATTCACCGTTTATTGCAGCACGTGTCGGATGATATCGATCTATCAAGAGCTCAAAACAAACCGGATGCCTGGTCCAACCTGGCTGAAGCGCTGATGATGTCAGTCAGTGACCTGAATCGTTGGCGTTCGATATGTGGGGAAGAGTTCGTAGATCGGTTAAGGGAGATCAAATCTGGGGAATGTTATTTTCAAGTTCGGCTGTTGAATGGGTCTTTGATCGAATATAACCGGGCAACCAATGAATGGTGGCGAGTGATTGCTGATCGTGTCCCGGATATCAAAGATCGGCCAATCTACTTCATTTCCAGCAATACCCATAGTTTCACGAACCTTCTTTCAGGTTTTGCCCTCGAGAACAAGGAAGAGATCAATCAATACCTGATCGATGCCAAGCAGATCGAATTGATGGATGAGTGGCGCCAGATTCAGACCCATAAAGTCCCATCCAGTAAAGAGAATTTTTGGTATTACGCTTTGAAGAAGTATCTCCAGGAATCTGGAAATGAACAGGTTTATCAACGCAGGAATGAGCATGAAATGACTTGCGGCATCGAGAGGATCGACTCTGAAAACTCCTTCGATGTAGATTCTCAGGTGTTTGATATTGCCAAACTGATCCCGGATTGGTTGGATCCCAGGGTGAGGGAAGATCTGGGTGATCTGAAATATCTATCCAAGAGCAACGCCCTGATTTTGAATATTGATTATCCCCTGGGCCTGGCAGCTTATAATATACTGACCGAAGTAGCTGAAAACGCAGGCAATATCCTGGGGGTATACTCAATCGGAAAAGCTGCCACATTGAATGGCGTTGTTGGGGATGTGATGATCCCCTATGTGGTCCATGATGAACATTCCCGTAATACCTATTTGTGTCCTCGGGCTTTTGAAGCTCGTGATGTCAGCCCATACTTGATCTACGGCACTGTGCTGGATAACCAGAAAGCCGTTACTGTGAAGGGCACTTTCCTCCAGAATCCCACCTATATGGATGTGTTTTATAGGGAAGGCTATACCGGGATTGAAATGGAAGCGGGACCTTATTTATCGGCAGTCTATGAAATGTTCCGCCCCAACCGTCATCCGGTTGATGAAATCGTTAACCTGGATCGCGTACCCTTCGATCTGGGTATCTTACATTATGCCTCTGATCGACCGCTCAGTAAGGGTAAGAATCTGGGCGCAGGCACCCTGTCATATTATGGCATGGACCCAACCTATGCCTGCTCATTGGCAATTATCCGACGCATATTCCAACTGGAGAAAGGTCGGTTATCAAAAACAAAATAACATAATCGTTGATGAAATAAGGAAAGAGTATGGGAGCAATTGGCACATCTCACAAAAGAATAGATGCGCTGGATAAGGTTACAGGAAAAGCTGTCTACCCAGGTGATATACACCTGCCGAATTCCTTATCTATGAAGATCCTTTTTGCCGGGAGACCCCATGCCATTGTGAAGGAGATCAACACGGTAAAAGCCGCTGCTTTGGATGGAGTGGTCCTGATTTTAACTGCGGCGGATGTTCCTTGTAATGAGTATGGTCTTCAAATACCAGACCAACCAGTATTATGCGGACCCGGATCAGGAAAGCCATTTGCGGACAGGGTTCGATTTGTAGGAGATCAGGTTGCTGCGGTGGTTGCTGAAACAGAAGAGATCGCTGCCGCGGCAGTGGAGTTGATCGAGGTCAGTTATGAGGATCTTCCAACCCTCCTGGATCCTTTTGAAGCGATCCGGGAAGGGGCTATACTGATCCATCCGGATAAAGAATCCAATCTTTATGAATCCTATAAGCTCCGCAAAGGGGATCTTGAAAAAGGATTCCAGGAAGCGGATGTGATCATAGAGGGAGAGTACCACACACCTGTCCAGGAACATGCCTATTTACAGCCGGAAGCTGGAGTTGCTTATTTTGATGGGGAAGGGCGGTTAGTGGTTGCTGCTGCTGGCCAATGGGCCCATGAAGAGCAGGAACAAATAGCACATTCCCTGGGATTGGAGTCGGATCAAGTCCGGGTAATCCATCCTGCCATTGGGGGAGCCTTTGGCGGTCGGGAGGATATTTCGATTCAAATCGTGCTTGGTCTTGCGGTGCTTCAATTGAAAGAAAAGGGTATTGAGAGGCCCGTGAAAATTGTCTGGAGCCGGGAAGAATCCATTATCGGTCACCATAAAAGACACGCTTACCATATCACGACCCGCTGGGGAGCCACAAAAGATGGGAAGATAACTGCAGTTGAAATTGATATTACTGCTGATGGTGGCGCCTACATGTACACTTCAAACAAGGTCCTCACCAATGCTTTTATCGCCTCCACCGGAGTATATGATATTCCCAATATCAAAATAGACGCCAGAGCTGTGGCTACGAACAAGGTTCCCGGAGGGGCATTCCGTGGTTTTGGTGGTCCCCAGGGGGCCTTTAGCGCTGAGTGCCAGATGAATAAACTGGCCGAAAAATTGGAGATGGATCCCGTAGAGATCCGGATCCTCAACTCCCTTGATAAAGAAGGCATCTCATCTGTGGGAACTCCACTACCGGGATTGGTCAATATCATAGATGTATTGGAGCGCTGTGCAGAAGAGTCTTTCTGGGAGCGAAGTGAGAAGGGTTGGGGTAGAAAAGAAATCCAGGGAGCACAGAAGGGTTTTCAGAGGGGAATAGGCTATGCCTGTGGAATTAAGAATATTGGATTTTCCGGAGGTTATCAGGAAAATTCCTGGGCAACCATTGAGCTCTATGGAGCTGAAGATATTGAAAAAGTAGTAGTGCGCCATGCAGCTGCGGAGGTTGGTCAGGGTACCCATACAGCTATTGTGCAAATGACCGCAGAGGCTTTGGGCGTTCCAATTGACCTGGTTGAGATTATCAGTGCAGATACGGGAGAAACCCGTGATTCGGGCAGTGTGTCCGCATCAAGGATGACCTTCATGGCAGGGAACAGCGTATATGGTGCCGCCAAACAAGCACTGGAGAAATGGGAAGATGAAGAACGCCCGGCTATTGTGACCTATCAATACCTGGCGCCGAAAACCACTAAGCTTGATCCAGAAACTGGTGCGGGGACCCCCAATTTTGCCTATGGTTATGTTGCCCAGGCAGTAGAACTACTGGTGGATATGGAAACCGGTCAAATTTCCGTAGAGAGGATCTATTCCACTCATGATGTGGGAAAGGCGATCAACCCTGATCAGCTTATCGGACAAATTGAAGGGGGCGTTGTCCAGGCTCTGGGATATGTGTTAACAGAAAACTTCATCCAGGAAGGTGGCTTTGTTAAGACAGATAAACTATCCACATACCTGATCCCTACAGTCCAGGATGTTCCCCCAAAATTGATACCGGTTGTGATGGAGAACCCCGATCCCAATGGTCCTTTTGGTGCATTAGGTGTAGCAGAAATGCCGTTTATCTCCCTTGCACCCGCTATTATGGGTGCGATGCACGACGCGACAGGGGTTTGGTTTGATGATTTCCCGCTCACTCCTGAAAGGGTTCTGCGTGGTTTGGGAAAGTTATAATCGATTGGAGAGGTAAAACTCCCCGTGGCCTACTTGAATGTAAAGAATTTCCTGAGATTCTTAAACAAATCATTTTTTCACAATCGGGGAACGAATTACAGATTAACCATAAAACGCCTGGGAATTCTACTGTTGGCTCTAGGTATCTACCTTCCAGCAGAACTCCTGATATGGTCCGGATTATTACTTGACGAGGCCTTTTTTTCCTCTTTTCGCAGAATCAGGATCACCCAACCAGTCTTTATCATAGGAAATCCACGCAGTGGTACAACTTATTTGCACCGGGTACTGGCCGGGGATAGTGAAAACTTCCTGGCTATGCAGGCCTGGGAGATTTTTTGTGCGCCTTCAGTTCTGGCTCGAAAGATAATTCGCTTCGCTGCCAATGTTGCCCAGACAATTGGAATGGATATCAGCCGGCGCATCCGCAAAATGGAGGAATTGTGGGAGGATAATAATCCGATACATCATTTAAAGGTTTTAGCTCCTGAGGAAGATGAGTATCTATTTATCCATATATTCTCTACCCTGAAAATCTGGTCTTATCTGGCCATGGAAGATGAAGCTGATCCTTTTATCCATTTTGATGAGATGATGCCTGATTCGGAAAAATATCGCATGATGGAATTCTATGAGAGCTGCATTAAACGCCATATCTTCTATCACGGCAACCAGAGAAGGTATTTATCCAAGAACCCCCATTTCTCTCCTTCGATCGGAACCTTGCTGGACCGATTTCCCGACAGCAAGTTTATCTATCTGATCAGGGATCCACTGGAAGCGATCCCATCCCATATCAATCTCAAGAATAAGGAATGGCAGATGCTCGGATCTCCTCTTGAAGAGTACGCCTGCCGGGATTTTGTTCTCCGGTCATCTGTGCAATGGTATGATTATCCCCTGGAAAGACTGGCTCAGCTCCCTGATGATCAGCAAATAGTAGTCCGGTTTGATGACCTGGTCTCTGACACAAAGAGAACGGTCCAGAAAGTCTACCAACGATTGGGTCTGGTTCTTTCGCAGGAGTTTTTGGATCTTCTTGAGCATGAATCCAAAATGGCCAGGAAATATCGCAGCCAGCATCATTATTCTTTAGAGGAAATGGGGATTTCCTCCCAGGTTTTGGAGGATAGATTTGCTGGAATAATCAATAAGTATCAATTGGGAAAATAAAAAAATGAAAATAGTGTTCACGTCAATATTTCGAGCTGGATCAGGTGGGGGTGCGGGGCGAGTTGCCCATGAGCTTGCCCAACATTTTTCCCGGGAGCATGAGGTTGTTATGATCTGCCCAGCAGACAGGACCGGATATTTCAAAGCTGAAAACGGATTGGCTGTGTATGGTATCCGCAGTGCTGGCGATGCAGTGTTCCAGATGCCTGAATTATCAGCTCCCACGGTCCGAGATCTGTTCGATTTTCTGGATGATTTTAACCCTGATATCGTCCACGCCCATGATCCTGCTTTGATCGGATTGATTGGCCAGGTTTGGGCAAGAATGAACGCTGTTCCTTTTGTACACACTTCTCATGTTTTGCCATCCAGGGCGGTTGATTTTGGAACAACGGACACGATACAAGGTTTCCGTCAAAGCCCTTTAAGCGAATTTGCAGTCCATAGTGTTCTGTCCAATTTCTTTTCGAATTGTGATGCGCTGATTGCCCTCAATCAATCAGCCTACGATTCCATCCGGGATTTTGGATATTCCGGTCCGGTATTTATCATTCCCAATGGAAGGGAACTGGCTGATTTCAATAAGCGACAGATCACGGACATAAATACAGCGCGAAAGACCCTTGTCTTCATTGGTTTTATCAATGAACGGAAGAATCAGCTCTATCTACTGAAAGCGATAAAGTATTTACCAGAGGATCATTTGCTTCGGCTGATAGGGAGCCCACTAAATCAAGACTATAAAGAAAAACTAGAAAAATATATTGAAAAGCATAATTTGACAAATATTGAATTTGTCGGCCAGGTCGAACAGGATCAAATACCTGATATTCTGGAATCTGCCCACGTTTTCATCTCAGCATCAACCATGGAGGTTCAAAGCTTGGTGGTGATCGAAGCCCTGGCATCAGGAACGCCAGTTGTTGGTCTTTCCAATGAAACTATCGATGAAATGATCACTGATGAAGTAGGCGCTTGGCTGGCAAGGAACACAAAACCATCCGAGTTTGCTGAACAGATCAAACGAGTATGTTCCTTACCAGAGGACCTGTATCGGGAGATGAGTTTGAGTGCTCGAGATCGGGTGGCACATCTGGATTGGGATAATGTCGTTCAAGCGACGACCCTGGCATACGGGGAAATTCTCACCATTAAATTGTTCCTGTCTGATGATGAAAGCGATATGATGACCAGCCTTGTCAATTTCTTCACTATCGGTGAAGTGAGGGAATATCTGCTCAGTGCCATAGCAAATGCAAGGAAAGGATCTTCAAGCTGGAAAGGGTTAAAGGTCCCTCGCTGGTTGAAGTCCTGGCTCCGGGTGCCTTCATCGACCTGGTTTATTTCAGGGGCTACTATTGTGATCTCTGTGATCGGATTTCTCTTTATGCGCGGGAGAGGAACTAAAAAGGACGAGTTTGGAAGGGAAGAGGTTTAACTGAGGTCATCTACTGCGATCAATTATGAAAAGCTGAAGGTATTGCACTGCAGGGAGATAATACAAGAGTCTGTTGTATAATAGGTGCTTAGCTTTTTCGACAACGGTTTCCTGAGAGGGATGACTGAGTAATATTTTACTGGGAGTGGATCATGGATGATTATTTAGTGCGAGGAAAACTCAAGGATTTGGATCCAAAGCTTTACGAGCTGCTGAGGATTGAGGAGGAAAGGCAGTATCGAAGGTTGATCCTGATCCCTAGTGAAAGCATGACCCCCATGGCGGTCAGACGGGCCTTGGGCTCGGGTTTCCACAATATCTATGCAGAAGGTTATTCGTTCGATCTTACCGGGGGCTTAACCGAGGACGAACTTTTTGATTATGACAGATTATTGACCGAGTACCGACGCTATTCAGATGATCGTTATTACAAGGGTGTAGAATACGCTGATATCCTGGAAGGTGTTGCCTGCCAGCGAGCAGCAATAGCCTTTGCCACTAATGACAAAACAGCCCTGGATATCTATGTGAATGTCCAACCGCTTTCCGGCGGACCGGCAAATAATGCAGTTTATCACGGGCTTGTGAATATTGGCGATACCGTGATGGGTATGAACTTGCTGCACGGCGGTCACTTATCACATGGCTCCCGGGTAAATCGCTCCGGCGAATTCTATAATATTATTTCTTATTCAGTTGATCCAGAAACGGAGAAGATCGATTACGATAATATCGAGCAACTTGCCAAGCAGCATCGCCCTAAAATGATCATTGCAGGTGTATCATCATATTCCTGGCAGTTGGATTGGAAGAGATTCAGGGAAATTGCTGATGAAGTTGGGGCTTTTTTATTGGCAGATATCTCCCATGTGGCTGGCTTGATTGTAGCCGGTGAGTATCCCTCCCCGATTGGCCACGCTCATATCATATCTTCAACGACCCACAAAACCCTGCTCGGTCCCAGGGGTGCGATCCTGATGAGCACAGATCTGGATATCATTCGGGCCATTGACCGGGCTGTCTTTCCGGGTGAGCAGGGTGGTCCTCACGTGAATGTGTTCGGCGCGATGGCTCTCGCCTTCAAACTGGCCAAAACGGATCAGTTTTCAGCTCTGATGAGACAGATTGTCCAAAATTGTCAGATTCTCAACGATCGCTTGGAGGAGAGGGGATTCCGGATTCCATTCGGCGGGACCAATACCCATTTAACCAATATTGATACAAAATCGGTCACTGGCAAGGATGGAGCCTGGTTGAGTGGTGACCTGGCAGCTCGCATCTTGGATGTGGCTGGCATCGTGACCAACCGTAACACAATTCCAGGAGATAAGTCTGCCTTGAATCCATCGGGAGTTCGGTTGGGAACACCCTGGATCACGCAGCGAGGATTGGGAGAAAAGGAAACCCGTCTGGTGGCGGATATCATAGCTGATGTGTTGTTCTCGTGTGAACCCTATTATCAAGGTAGGGGACTTCGCGCCAAGGTCGATTTTAAGACCCTGGAAGAGGCCAAACTCAAAGTCCGTGATCTGGCTCAAAAGGCAGGGATTGACTATAAGCCTGATAAACATGGATACCCCCATTTCTATTATCTGGATGATGAGGCTGATGAGAAATTAGCTACCTCATCCTATATCATCAGTGGGGATAAATCACGCCAATTCCTGGACTATCTGGTTAGCAGCGATATTGAGGTCATGGATTGCGGCACCAATCAGCCTGCTTTGCTCTATACACCTGAGGAGCAGATCCCCGCAATGGTGACCTGTGATGATCTGCAGAGCTTCCACCTGACTGTTCCCGCTGAAAAAGCTGGCCTGGTTTTGACCTGGTTAAGGGCAGTTTCCGATGGGTACGTCAGATTGGATGAGGATGTGCTGCGGAAGATCCCGGGTCCGGTAATAGTCCGTGAATCAGACCGGGAATATGATGCGCTGGTAGAAGGTGACCCCTATGGGAAAGATAAACCGTTTTACCTTGGCATGCGAGAGGAGGAAGGAGAACCCTTGCCTGCTTTTGAGTGGGTGGAGGAGGAAACTCCCTTGCGCCGTACACCGCTATATGATTTGCATATCGAGCTTGGTGGCAGGATGGTGCCATTTGCGGGTTGGGAGATGCCAGTCCGTTATGAGTCTGTCCAGGAAGAACATAATACCGTCCGAGAGGCAGCCGGATTATTCGATGTGACTCATATGGGAGTATTCCAGGCAGAAGGGCCAGATGCGATGGCATTCTTGGACAGTGTAGTGAGCAACGATGTCTCTGCCTTGGATGCAGGGGAATCTCTTTATGCTCATTTTCTGGATCCAGATGGACAGGTTTTAGATGACACGCTGATCTACCGCAGAACTGAGTACGAATACATGTTAGTTGTCAACGCCTCGAATGAGGCTAAGATCTGGAAATGGTTGAATGAAGTCAAGGCAGGAAGGGTAAAGGTTGACAATAAACGCCCCTGGGCCAAGGCATATGGTATCCGGGCAATACTCCGGAACCTTAAGAACCCCCTGGAAGGGTCAGATCAGCGGGTCGATTTGGCGATACAAGGTCCCAAATCACGAGCTATCCTCCTGGAACTGGGCTTCAATGCAGAGGATGAGCGGAAAATCAACCATCTGCGCTGGTCTGAGCTCTGCGAAGTGAATAATGAGGAATTCGATCTGGTCGTTTCCCGGACAGGTTATACGGGAGAACGAATTGCTTATGAGCTGTTTGTGCACCCGGATAAAGCCACTGACCTATTCCGTAAATTGCTGGAACTGGGTAAACCTCATGGACTGAAACCCTGCGGGTTGGGAGCCAGGGATTCCCTGCGAACAGAAGCAGGACTGCCACTTTACGGGTATGAAATTGCAGGAGAGTTGAGCATCAATCCTGGCGGGGCGGGGTTTGCATCCTATATGAAGGTCAATAAACCCTGGTTTATTGGAAGGGATGCATATCTAGATCAGGAAGAGAATCGGAAAAATGTGATTGTCCGCTTCCGGTTTAGTGAAAAGCGTGTGCGCAAAGCCCATTTTGGAGATCCGATCATGGATGAGCAGGGCCGCGTGATTGGTAAAGTGACCAGCTGTGCAACAGATAGTGAGGGTTACTTCCTCGGTCAGGCTTATGTCAATAAGCGCTATGCTGTAAAAGGTACCCTGATCTATATTTACCAGGATGTAGAAAACCGCAAAGGTACTGAATTAACGGATCTCAGTTATGGGGAGCGGGTCGCTCTGCCGGATACTGCGACAATCCTCCGGAGATTTCCGAAATTCTAAAAACGAAAAGAAAGAGAGTGAACAAGAGACGAAGTGCTTTCAAGAGGCTTCGTCTCTATTGTTCCCAGAGATTGAAATCCTTCAGGATCGAATTTCCAATAAATTCCCTTAAGATCGAGTTATCCGGAATCATATCCAGATCGAGAGGCAGGAACCATTCCAGGAAGGCTAATAGTCGCTTGGCTTCGATTTGCGCCAGAGAGCTGTGGGGGACTTGACGGAGCAGTGGTTCTGCTAGCGGTTTTAAAGCGGCCATTTCATAAACCAGGGCCGAGTTGAACATCACATTGGCATAATCCTGGTAGGGAAAGATATATTGTTTTTCACCCCGGCGGACCGATTCCCAGCGGTTGATCGTGTCCATTGCTGAGTATCCCCTTTCCCGAGCATCCCGGACAATACGTCTGATCAGGCGCGTATCTGTTGTCGAGACCCGGTTGTGACGATCCAGGTTCAATTGGGTCAGAGCAGATACATAGATCCGGAATGTACTTGATTGGGGAAAATCAGCCAGAAGATCAGGGTTCAGGCCGTGGATACCCTCCAGGATGATGATCTGCCCTGGTCGAAGGTTAATGGTTTCGCCCATTCGGCTGGTGCCAGTTTGAAAATCGTAGTCAGGCAGTTGGACTTCATCGCCATTAATCAATTTCCTTAGATCTTTGGAAAGCTGCTTGTGATTTACTGCATCCAGGTCTTCAAAATTCCATTCCCCGTTTTCATCAGTGGGTGTGTTCTCCCTGTCAACGAAATATTTATCCATCTCCAGGGGAAAAGGGCTGATGCCCCGGGCAAGCAGTTGGATCATGAGCCTCTTGGAGAAAGTAGTTTTCCCGGATGATGAAGGACCCGCGATCAGGATGACTTCGATTGTTTCAGCTTTTTCTTCGATCAGCGCGGCGATTTCTGCGATCCGCTGCTCGTGCAATGCTTCTGAAACCAGGATCAATTTTCGAATATGACCCTGATCAATGGAATCATTCAATGCCCCAACACTGTCAATTCCCAATCTGTTCAGCCAGCTGCCGTAGCGCTTAAAAACACTCAGTAAAGGATTCTGATTTGATAGGGGTTGAAGGATTATGGGATTTTTCCGTCGAGGAAAGCGAATGATAAAACCATCTTCCATGGAGACCAGATCAAACCATTTCAGGTAACCGGTTGAGGGAACCATATAACCATGATGGTAGTCCATACGCTCATCCAGCTTGTAGAGAGTCAGGTAATCCTTTTTCCGGTGTGCAAGCAAAGAAACCTTGTCATCAAATCCCATCTTCTGAAAATATTCTCTGCCTTCATTCAGGGAGATCTCCAGGCGTTCGAAGGCGATATTCTTACTCACCAGTTCCCTCATCCGAGCTTCCAGCTGCTTAAGTTCTGCATCGCTGAGGGGTGAGCGGCGATAGACCTGACAGAAATAACCACCGGATGTGACAGAATGATCCACCGTGAGGATCGCATCGGGGAATAGGACAGAGAAGGCTGTTTCCAGCAGAAAGGTCAAGGATCTGCGGTAGAAGCGCATGCCGTCTGCGCTTTCCATGGTGATTGGGTGTACTACCACATCCATCTCAACTATATAGGAAAGCTCCGTCAGTTTTCCATTTACGATTGCCCCCACAATAGGAGGTAGTCCGCGTTCCTCAAGCAGTTCCAGGAACTCTTCCAGTGTTCCACCCCTGGGACCAGAGATCACTTCTCCATTGGAGAGGTGGATTTCTACATCCTTACTGGGTTCTACAAAATCGAAATCTTCTCGGTGGGCCATTTTTACCTGCTTCATAGGTTTCGAATTACTCCTATTTTATCATTTTCCTCGAAGGGAAGAAAAAGCCCGGACCAAACGGTCCGGGCTGGATCAGTAGCGATAGCACACGGGGACTTATCCTGTCCCCTTTTCCTGGGGGTTAATTTCCATAATCCTCCGGGAGTTGGGTCTTAAGGATCAGCTCCTTGGCTGCTTTAACCTCATCTAACCGTCCAAAGGGAGACTTTGTGGGGGCATTTTGGAGGATCTCAGGATTGTTCTTGGCTTCGTCAGCAATTTGCAGCAGAGCATCGACGAAAGCATCCAGGGTTTCTTTGGTCTCTGTTTCTGTTGGCTCGATCATCAGTGCTTCTCGGACGATGAGAGGGAAATAATTGGTCGGTGGGTGGAAACCAAAGTCGATCAAGCGTTTAGATATATCAAGAGCCCGTATACCTGGAGCATCTTCCCAGCTTGCCTCAGTTACAAATTCATGCATGCATAGTCGTTCGTAGGGGATGTGATAGACATCCTTGACCAGTGCCTGGATGTAATTTGCATTGAGCACAGCAGTGATCGAGGCGTCCAGTAAGCCATTCTTGCCCAGGCTGAGCATATATGTGAAGGCTCTTACAACCACGCCAAAATGACCATGGAAGGATTTGACCCGGCCGATGGTTTTCTCAGGAGTTACCAGGTCGTATACGGCTGGAGTTTCTTGATCACCTTCAGATATCATGACAACGACAGGATCAGGCAGGAACCCGGCCAGTTCCTTGGTGACTCCGACCGGGCCAGATCCAGGGCCTCCGCCTCCGTGTGGGGTAGAGAAGGTCTTATGCAGGTTAAAATGCATAACGTCGATTCCCATCTCACCTGGTTTGTAGATACCCAGTAAGGCGTTCATATTGGCGCCATCACCATAGACCAAACCCCCACTGTCGTGGATGAGCTGGCAGGCTTCCCCGATGTTCTCATCGAAAAGGCCCAGGGTGTTGGGATTTGTGATCATCAGGCCAGCCAGGGTATCATCACATTCGGCTTTGACATACTCGAGATCGATATTCCCGTTTTTGTCTGATGGAATCTCGATCATGGTCATGCCGCTCATTGCCGAAGAAGCAGGATTGGTCCCGTGGGCGGAGTCAGGAACCAGCATTTTGGTCCTTTGGGTTTCTCCCCGGGAATTGTGATAGGCGCGAATGATCAGCACACCGGTCAATTCCCCATGGGCTCCTGCGGCTGGTTGAAGGGTGACTGCATCAAAGCCGCTGATCTCAGCCAGCCAATGCTGCGTTTCATACATCAGCCCGAGCGCGCCCTGAACTGTTTCAACTGGTTGGAGTGGGTGGATCTGGCTGAATCCTGGCAGACGAGCAGTCTCTTCGTTGATCTTGGGGTTATATTTCATGGTGCATGACCCAAGAGGATAGAAACCTGTATCTACCGCGTGATTCAGCTGCGATATATTCGTAAAATGACGCACTACTTCATTTTCTGATATTTCAGGCAATGGCAGGTCTTTTCTGAGAAATTCACCTGGAAGCTCCGCCAGCGGTACATCAGGTGCCGGGTAGCGAATGCCTTTTCTGCCTGGCCTGGAGAGTTCAAAGATCGTTTTTTCAGTCATTGTATTCCTCCTCCAGAACCGCGACCAGGTAATCAATTTCTGAGCGCGGGTTCATTTCGGTCACGGCGACCAATAAATCGTGGGTCATTCCAGGATAGACCTGACTCAAGTCATATCCTCCCAGAATATCATGTTCAAGCAGGTACTGGTTCACTTCAGCAGCTGGAACAGGACATTGGACAACAAACTCGTTGAAAAATGGCTGGAGGGGATTGACCAAAAAACCTGGAACCGTGCTGATCTTTTCGGCAGCATAATGGGCTTTGTGGTAATTCAGTTTGGCCAGGTCTTGAAGGCCGTTCTTTCCCAGCAAGCTTAGGTATACTGTGGAAGCCAGGGCTATCAATCCCTGGTTTGTGCAGATATTGGAGGTGGCATTCTCGCGGCGGATATGCTGTTCCCGCGTGTTTAATGTCAGAACATAACCTCGCTGGCCCCGATTATCCACCGTTTCACCTGCCAGGCGTCCAGCCATTTTCCTGACATATTTACCTTTGGTGGCAAACAGACCCAGGTAGGGGCCGCCAAATGACAGCGAAATGCCCAGAGGTTGACCCTCGCCAGTGACGATATCAGCGTCATACTCACTGGGTGGTTTTAATAAACCCAGAGAAATGGGATTGATATGAACAGAAAACAGGGCGTCGTGTTGATGGGCGGCCTTGGAGACTGCCGTTAGATCAAAGATCCTGCCCAGAAAATCCGGGTATTGGACCAGAACTAAGGCTGTATTTTCATCGATGAGCTCGATCAAATCATCTGGTTTTGAATTTGGATCGAGATCTTCTCCGACAATCTCCAGACTCATGCCATCCATATAGGTATGGATGGTTTCCCGGTATTGGGGATTGACAGATGGGGAGAGGACAATCCTCTTTTTTCGGCCCCGGAAGTTGTGGTAAGCCATATTCACCGCCTCAGCTACTGCGGTTGCTCCGTCGTAATGAGAGGCGTTGGCTACATCCATCCCGGTTAGGGCAGCGATCAGGCTTTGATACTCGAAGATTGCCTGGAGGGTTCCCTGAGCAATTTCCGGTTGGTAGGGAGTGTATGCGGAATAAAATTCGCTGCGGCGCAGGATTGAATCCACTGCTGCAGGGATAAAGTGGTTGTAGGCACCAGCTCCAAGAAAGGAGACGAGTTCCTGGGTCGTTTCATTAAAGGATGAGATATACTGCAGCTCATCCATCGCTTCCATTTCAGTAATACCATCAGGTAGATCCAAGGTGGGGAATTTCCCCTCCTCTGGCAGGCATTGAAAAAGATCTTCCACTTTCTCAATCCCAATAACCTTAAGCATTGCCTCCTTGTCAGCTTTTGTGTGGGAGGTATACATAGCAGGTCCTTTCTGGGTTCTTATTACGGATCAACAAATAGGGAAAACACAACTGATCAGGGTTCCTGTCGAGTTAATGATCCCGTTCCATATTTTTATAGGTTTCTGCATCTAACAGATCGTTCAATTCGGCAGGATTGCTCATTTTTATTTTTAGCAGCCAGGCTTTACCGAATGGATCTGCGTTGATCAATTCTGGGGAATCTGCCAGGACTTGATTGATCTCCGTGATCTCTCCACTGACAGGCATGTATATATCTGCAGCAGCTTTGACAGATTCAACAACCGCGCATGTTTCCCCCCGTTCGAGCGAATCACCTTCAAAGGCGACGATCTCTACGAACACAATATCTGACAGCTGATCCTGAGCATAATCAGTAATCCCGATCACAGCTTCATCGCCCTCTACGCGGACCCATTCATCATTCTTTGTGTATTTTAGATCATCAGGTGTCTTCATAATTACTCCTTGTTCCTTATGGATATAGACCGAATAAGTGATAGTAAAAAGCACACGCAAAGGTAACCGGCGTGTGCCTCTGTCTGGGGACCTGAGAGATTAAGCTCCTTCGGTGTCCGTGGACTCTCCAGAGGGTTGAATGTGCAAGGTCCGTTTACCTGAGAGTTTCATCTACAGCTCGTTGCCATTTCAGCCGTAGTTTTGCCCCTTCGGTGCCCTGGTGCGGGTCTCTCCCCTGCATATCTGCTCTTGATGATTGGCTCAATTATACCAAAACTATGCTCGATATGGTTGGCACATAAAAAAAATCCTGCCAGGTGGGGCAGGATTCTTGTCTATCATAATCCGTTAAACAGGCTAATTGTTTTGAGGTAGGGCAAGCTCTTCTGTTTTGTGCCTGCGAACTAGATTCTTCACATGAGCCAATAAAGTGTAGGATGAAATTGGCTTAACCAGATAATCATCAGCGCCCAGATCGAGGGTTTTGGTGATGATTTCAGGGGACTCAATTGCTGATATAATTAATATTGGCGTTCGGGTCAACTCCCGGATCGCTGTGCAAAGTTGCCAGCCGTCCATCTCGGGCATCAACAGGTCGAGAATGATCAGATCAAGCATCACTCGCTGAACGATCTCAAGGCTTTCCTTGCTTGAGTTTGAGGTCAGGACATTATAATCTTTGGATTCCAACAGCCTTTCGTATATTGCAGAGGTGGAGGGATCGTTATCGATCACTAAGATGGTCGGGCTGATTTTTTGATATCGGCTATTCATAAGTGGTTCTATTACAACATAGAACAATCCTTTCGTAAACAGAGAGGACTTTACAGCCAGCTAACAAAATGGTTTAACGGTCACTGAAATTGAGTTTGTGGTTTTTTTTGATTGGGATAGCTGGAATCCAGGAATTGGGGTTCGATTTAACCTCAATAGCGTTATAATACACGAATAATATAGATTTGGAATCTTTTGATCACCATTTGAAATTCTCATCATTGAAGTAAGTAGGCGCTGGAAATCATGGGCGATCGAACAGTCTCTGGAAAACAGTTAATCAATGCGCTGTTTGAATTCAGCAGTCTAATTTCTAATGCCGATAAAATTGGGGATATATTTGCACCTCTGGTAGCCCTGGCCAGGAAACTTCTCATCTTTGATAATCTTGTGATTTACCTGGAAGATGGAGGTGATCTCCGGCCAACTTTTGCTAAATCAGTCGGTCGAGGGCGTTCAAAAGAAGCTGATATTGATTGGGGGGATGCATTTATCGATCGGGTTTTCAAGGAGAACAGTTTATCCATCCATCAGGATGTGGTTGAGGGACCTGACGATGATCGCTTAAAAGTGCCCTATTATATCGGGATTCCAATCAGGCACGGCGACAAACCTGTGGGAGTCTTGATCATGATCAGGTTCGGGGGCCCAGAATTCGATGAGCAGGATCAGAGAACCTTTTTATTTATTGCTGATCACATCAACTGGTTGATGGAACGGGATGTATTGACTGACACGATTGAACAGATTGAAGGCAGCCAGAGAATGTGGGAAATGCAGGAAAATTTCGTCGCCACCGTCTCTCATGATCTTAGAACCCCGCTGGGTTTTATCAAGGGTTACACGACTACACTCTTGAGAGAAGATACTAATTGGGATGTTCCAACTTACCGGGAGTTCTTGGGGATAATAGATGATGAGGCCGATCGCCTCCATGAACTGATTGATAATTTATTGGATTCATCCAGGCTCCAGTCTGGAACGCTGCAGATGAATCTGCAGACTGTACGTCTTGATGTGGTCCTGCGGGAAATGATCCAGCGGTCTGAGCTCCGTGATATTGATGTGCATCTGGAGTTGGAGATCGTTAAACCTGGGATTCTCATCAAAGCTGATCCCATGCGCCTGGGGCAGGTATTTGATAACCTGGTTAATAATTCCTCGAAATATGCGCCTGGATCAACGGTGGTCATCCGGCTGGAAGATGAGGGTGGCAAGGCCGTGATCAAATTTATTGATGACGGACCCGGAATCAATCCAGAGCACCTGGAGCGAATTTTCCAGCGTTTTTATCGCGTTCCGGAAACCAGAATGGCCGTTCGGGGAAGTGGTCTGGGATTATATATCTGCCAAAAGATCATCAGTGCCCATGAGGGAGAGATCAGGGCAGAATCTGAAATCGGGAAAGGTACCACATTTATTATCACTATCCCTATGACACATGGGGAAGGATCTGATTAATTGAGGAGCTGGATATTATGGAAAAGGGAACCATCTTAATTGTCGATGATGAACCCCGGTACATTCAGTTGATTGCCGCCAATCTTGTTGTGGATGGATTTGACGTTGTCGAGGCTTTGGACGGTGAGAAAGCAGTTGAAATCGTATCGGAACAGGATATCGATCTAGTGCTTCTGGACGTGATGATGCCTAAATTAGACGGGTTTGAAACCTGTCGTCGGATTCGCGGCTTCTCACAGGTCCCTATTATCATGGTCACTGCCAAGGGAGATGAGAGCGATCGTGTCCAAGGATTAAATGTCGGAGCAGATGATTATATTGTGAAACCCTTTTCGGCATCTGAATTGCTGGCAAGGGTCAGGGCCGTCCTGCGCCGCTCCATGTTCTCCCGGGATGTCTCACAGCCGGTGATCTTTCACCATGGTGACCTGAAAATCGATTTTGCCAGAGCTGAGGTTTACCTGAAAGAAGAAAAAGTACTGCTCTCAGCGACTGAATACCGGCTTTTGTTACAATTCTCCCATAATAAAGGAAGGATCCTGACCACAGAGGAATTGCTCTCATCTGTTTGGGGTGATGGATACAAAAACGACAAGGAAATCCTCTGGGTAACGATATCAAGGTTGCGCAGCAAACTTGAGGAAGACCCCAGCAGCCCGGTACATATTGTCACCAGGACTGGCATGGGCTATACCATGCCTAATTTGACAGAATAAACTGAGGAATGTTGTATGGATTACAAACTAGCAATCAGTATTTTGTCCAAAAAAATGGGCGTGCTGCTCAAAGTTGCCCGGACTCGAAGAGGAGAATCTAAAAAAACCTGCGGGGATATCATCGGTGTCAGCTCCCGGACCATAACCAAATTTGAATCAGGGGAGAAATCCCCTTCCTTGCCCGAGCTTGAAGTGCTTGCCTACTATCTGGACTTGCCGCTGGAGAATTTTTGGGAAGAGACCGCACCGGATCACCAGGACAGGATGAAAGTGATCACAAATTTGCAGAAGAGGCTTGAACTACGCAATTTAAAGATTGGCGCTTCTTTGCGCAAATATCGCCAGGAAGCCAAACTGAGTATGAAAGAAGTCGCCGAGAAGCTGGGGATCACTACCTACAGGTTAAAGTCCTATGAAAATGGGTCTTTCCCAGTACCGGTAGCTGAGCTGAATGCTCTGGCTCGATTATACAATCATCAGTTAGGCGATCTGGTTGTGGATAGTGGTCCGATTGCCGATTGGACTCGCAGCCATAAGATATGCAGCACTTTTGTGGAGCTTCCCGAAGACTTGCAGGAATTTGTCCTTAAGCCTGTCAATCGGCCCTATTTGGAGATCGCTGTGAAACTCAGCCAGATGTCAGTCGATCAGATGCGGGATGTGGCAGAGCGTTTGTTGGATATTACACTCTAATTCAAAATTCCATGGCAAAACAGGATCGACACACGGCAGATTCTCTCGCAGAAGAGGGAAAATCTCTCTATCAGGCTAAAAAATACCTGCCAGCAGCAAATTCGTTTTCTCAAGCTGCAGAAGAGTATGATGCTCTGGGAGAGAGCCCGCTGGGGGCAGAGATGCGTAATAATCAGTGTGTATCTCTGCTCCTGGCTAATAAACCCCGGCAAGCCCTGGGAGCGGTACAAGGGACAAGTTCAGTGTTTTCAGAAGCTGGACAGATGCTGAATGCCGGCATGGCTCTGGGCAATGAAGCCACAGCGCTCAAGGATCTGGGAGAGAATGATCTAGCCCTGGAAGCCTTTGCCAGGGCGGGAGAGATCTTCCGATCTATTGACGAGGAGGAGCTATACCTGCAGACCATGCAGTCTGTTTCCGCTCTAAAATTGAAGTCGCGGGACCTTGGTGGGGCGCTTTTTTCTATGCAGAAAGGCATAGAAGGGATCGAGAAACCCACCTGGAGACAAAAGATCCTTAAGAAATTGCTAAAGATCCCTGACAATTTGTTCAACAAGTAAAACTGGATTTCTATTATAAGGGATCACTAAAGAAGGATCAGCGTGTGTTTGAACCTAGCTGGTTAAGCAAAGTTTATGATTCCACTTGGCAATAAGTACACTATCAGACAGGCTGAGATCAGCGACAAACATGATCTGCGAGGTTTGCTTCAGCGGAAATCCTTCATTCATCGGCATTTAGATTGGCATTCCCCCCTGGCCTGGTTGGGACAACAACCTTTTTATCTTTTAGAGGGAGAAGTCCAGGGATTATTGGCGGCCCTGGCATTTCCTCGCGACGAGGATGGTATTGTCTGGCTGCGCTTGTTCGCTGTCGCACCTGGTATTCCTATTTCGATGGCTTGGAAGGACCTCTGGGAGGTTGGACTGGAGTGGTGCCAGGAATATTCACCGGACAGCCCGATCACCTCATTGGCCACCCATCCAGAAATGGAAAAGATTCTCTTTTCAACTGGTTTTAAGGAGATCAATCAGGTGAGATCGCTTGTCTGGGACGTAAAAACAGCCAGGTGGCCTGAAGTGAATAAAGAGCTTGATTTGCAGAAATTGGAACCGGATGATTTGCTTAGATGTTATCAAATTGACAAGGGGGCCTTTAAACCCATTTGGAGAAATACGATCTCCCAGCTCCAGGCTGCCTATCAGGAAGCCTTTTACGCTTCTGTGATCAAGGTTGAGGGAGTTGTGAGAGGCTACCAGATCAGCACGACCAATCCCCAGGGGGGACACCTGGCAAGATTGGCTGTGGACCCCGCTTTCCAAAATCAAGGGCTAGGAAGCAGACTGCTGGCAGATCTGCTGGACCGTTTCCTTGAAGCAGGCATCCTGGATATCAGTGTGAATACCCAGGCTGATAATCCATTCTCGATGGATTTATATACTAAATTCGGATTTGTAGAGCTGCCTGAGGTCTATCCAGTATTCCAGTACACACTTGGTTCTTGATACCCACAGTCTAACGGATTATCGACAGCAGAAATACGATCAAAGGGCTGATCACCAGGCTGGGCAGGTAATTCCCCACCCGGATGACTTTTATTTCCAGCAGACTGCTGATGGCTAAACCGATCAGGAGGATTCCCCCTGTTGCAGTCAACTCGGCGATCATCTCCGCTGTCATCACGCTTTGCAACTGAACAGCCAGGAGGCTGAAGAATCCCTGGTAAAGAAACACGATCAATCCAGAGAATAACACGCCCGGGCCGAGGGTGGATGCCAGGGCAAAGGCTGCAAACCCATCCATGACAGATTTGATCGCCAGAAGCTGGAAATCACCTGTCAGCCCGTCCTGGATGGCTCCCAGGATCGCCATGGGACCGGTGCAGAATAAGACCGAGCTGGTCATAAAACCCCGCACAAAATTCCCCTTCAGACCAGATGTTGCGCCGTTGGTGAACCTGGCTTCCAGTTTTTCACCCAGCTGGTTAATACGGGATTCAATCTTTAGGGATTCACCCAGGAGTCCGCCGATCAGGATCGCGCCCAGCACAATCAGGGCGTTATTGCTTTCAAGGAACATGCCAATCGAGAGAGCGATCGTAAACAGACCCAGCCCGGAAACAATTGTTTCCTGGGATTTTTCTTTGAGCAGCTTGCCAAAACGGATGCCCAGCACCCCACCGATTATTACGGCTGCGGTGTTCAGTATGGTACCAGTCATAATATCATTCCTGTTTGGGAGGCGGATTGGCCGCAGCCATCAGCTCCAATACAAAACACAGCGAGGATAAGCGGTTAAGGTAGGGCAGGGCGGTTGTGCTGAACAATCCTCCCCCCTCATCGAGAGCGACGGTTTCCCTCTCTGCCCTGCGGGTGATAGCCCGGGCCATACCCAGAGCGGCGGAGGGAAGATTCTCTCCCGGCAGGATAAAACCTTTGGGTTTATCAAGCGGCTCTCCATAATTGGAGATCATTTTTTCCAGCCAGTCAAGCCGCTCCGGTTCCAGGTCAGGGAATTTTTCCGGTTCTGGATCCTCCAGGGAGACCTGGGTCATGATCCTGAACAAGTCGACCTGGATGGTCTTGATCAGTTCGTCCAATTCAGGCTGGTTGATCTGGGCCCTGGCCAAGCCTAAGGCAGCGGAGGCTTCGTCGATGGCTCCCAGGGCCTGGATCCGTTGGTGGGCTTTGGAGAGCCGGGACTTTCCCAGCTGGTCGGTTCGGCCTTCGTCTCCCCTGGCTGTGAAGTATTTGCTCATGGTGTGATTATACCGTGAGATCCCTCGCAGGGCTCGGGACAGGTT
>CAVQGY010000005.1:0-315742 GCA_963712165.1 uncultured Chloroflexia bacterium
ATGATCTTCGACTATTAGTCAAAGATAACCTGTCGATTTTTTGATTGATACTTCTTCAAATTTCCATTTTCCTTCCTCAAAACACGAATAATTAGTTTTCCACTTGACATTATGCAAAAATATGCTATGATGAAAGACAACTTATGCACAAGTATAGAGTCACTTATGTATATGTCAGGCGGAATAATAATTCATTGTGATGGGAGATTATTATGATTTATCAAGGCAAATATGAAAATCTAGCCGATTACCTGCGCGAGCTGAACGAGGAGAAGATCAACCTGACCTTCTCGGAGATCGAGACCATCCTGGGGGAGCCGCTTCCCGATGCGGCCCAAAACCGGGCCTGGTGGGCTAACTCGGCTTCCAACAATCACGCCCTCAACGCCTGGATGGATGTGGGCTGGCAGACGGCCAATGTCGATATGGATAAGAAGGTGCTGGATTCAAGATATTCCCCAGATCAACGCAGCTGAATCCGAACCTCTCACATGAATCCCGCTATGTCAGCGCCCCACCGAGACCGCACGAACCGCCCCTATACCAACCGGGCCGAGCTGGACAGGATCGTCCAACGGGCAGGCGGCGTGGACATCATGCGGCAGTATATGGTGGTGATCGAGCGTTATCTGTTTGGGGAAATTACTGAAATGGAGTTGGGGCAGGAGTTGAGAAGGCTCTACCATAGGCGGTAGAGCCGACCGGAGACCGAGGACCGATGACCGGGATAGATTAAATCGAGAAACGTGAAAGATTTAGATGCCTGACCGGTCTTCCGTCATCGGTCATTCGTCCCTCGCTTCTGCTCAGGACAGCTCACGATATCCGCGACCACGAATGGGACCAGCCCAAGTACCTTTGGTACTAAATCCAACGGCTGATCCCACGATAAGGGAGGTAATTGACATGAAAACCAGTATCAAGTTCGACCACAAGACCATCAAAGCCGGCGAGGAGACGACTGCCTACCTGCTGGCCAAGGTCACCGGACCCAAAGGGGATCCGGACCGCGAGCCGCTTCCGCTCAACCTTTCTGTGGTGATCGACCGCAGCGGATCCATGCACGGCGAAAAACTGAGGTATGTTGGATCCCGCCGCTTCGAAGTTAGTGGAGGGGCTCAGTCCCCAGGATCGCCTCAGCCTGGTCTCCTACGGCCACGACGTCACGATTGAAATGGAACCCCGTTCATTGACTGACAAAGAGCAAATCTACCGGACCATCGAGCGCATCCGGATCAGCGGCAACACCTTCTTGAGCGGCGGCTGGCAGCAGGGCTGCGAGTTTGTCGGCTCAGCGCTTAACCGGCAGGGCGTCAACCGCGTTCTTTTGCTGACCGATGGGCTGGCCAATGAGGGGGTCACAAGCCCTCACCAGTTGGCTTCCATGGCCCGCCAACAAAAGCAGCAGGGAGTGACCACCACTACCTTCGGAGTGGGGATGGGCTATAACGAGGACCTGCTGGCACGCATGGCTAACGAGGGAGGGGGCGCTTTCTACTTTATCGACAATCCCGATCAAGCCGAAGCCCTCTTCGAAGAGGAGCTCAAGGATCTCTTCAATGTGGTCGGTCAAAATCTAACGGTAGCCATTGAAACTGAAGCCGAAGTTAAATCCCTCAAACAGATCTATGAATTCCCCTTCAAAGAAGAGCGGGGAGCGCTGGTCTACCAGCTGGGGGACCTGTATGCTGAGGAAGACCGCACCCAGATCTTCGAGCTGAAACTGCGGGCATTGGACGAGGGGGAGATCAAATTGGGCCAGGTCACGATCTCTTACGACGCTATCCAGGGGGACAGGATCAAAAAGGTGGAGCGCGTCCGTGAGATCGTGATCCAGGCCGTGCCGGCAGAAGAGTTTAAGCGAAAGGCGCCGAATAAAGAAGTCCGCAAGTTGGTGCTCTTTCAGCAAGCCAGTGGTGCCCGAAAAGAGGCCTTAGCCCTGGCAGACGGAGGTGAGTTCAACCAGGCTGAAAAAGTCCTGCTGAAGATGGCGGAAGCCATCACGAAGACCCGCACTCGAGACGACGATCTCCTCGATCTGCGGGATCAGCTCCTGGAAGAGGCCCGGGATATGGAATTTGGCGCCCAGCGTTATGATGCCTATTCCCGTAAAAGCCAGAGGTCCAAGGTTGCCGCTGCTGGCCGCGGCATGATCGCAGTATGGGCAGGATGCGGGATGATCTCCATCTGCGCCACAATTTATCCAAGCTAGCATGGAGCGAGAAGGCCCACCTCCCCGTGTATCCGCTGGAGGGGTGGTCAGATGGAATTGAAGGATTTGGAGATCCGCATTGGCTCCGCGCCGGATAATGATATTGTCCTGGAGCATGCTCTGGTGGAGGAGTACCAGTGCCGCCTGATCCGCCGGGGTGGGGGTTGGTACTTGGAAGACCGCAGCCAGGGTGGCACCATCGCCAACGCCGGTAAGGTTAATGGAACGTTTCCAGCTCAGTACCGGGGATATTATCCGGATCGGGAAGATGTTGTTGGAGCCCTGGAATAGGGCCGCTTTAGCGCCCCAGACCGAAGACGGAGGACGGGGGACCGGGTACCATCAATCTGTCATTGCGAGCGGACTCTGAGCAGAAGCGAAGAGGGAGCGCGGCAATCTTGCCGTGCATCAGCGGTAAATTTACAACATCTTCAAAGGACATGCTTTTTCAATCCATCGGCTGGATTGCTTCATCCCCCTCGACTTTTCTCGGGGTCCTCGCAATGACACCATAATTAATGACTATCCACTGATTTTCGAATAAAATAAACCTAGATGTCTATCTTCGAAAAAACGAAAACGAAAATCAGATAAGGCACTCCGTTTTTAACGCTGGATAGCAAGCTCCAGTTGCTGATCCAAAGTCGAGAGGACATTGAAACGCAGTTAACTGCAGCCCAGAATGTAGAGGAAAAGAAAGCCCTGGTCCAGGAAACAATAGACCTCACCCATCAGATCCAGGCGCTGCGAATCGTGATTGATCTGTTTAAAGGAAATGAAAAATAGATTTCACCCATTCACCCTCGATTAAACCCGGGGTTGCGGAACCCCAAGCCCCGCTTAAGCGGGGCTTGTCTCATTTAAAAGTCCATGGTTGAAACCATGGATGGATATCAAATACGAAGGGTGAATTATCAGTTGAATTGATTTGTCATCTTAGGACTCCTCTCAGGTTCCTCAAAATGACTACAAGTTAAACGTCCCGGCAAAGGGACGTTCGGCGTTAGCCCATCTGAGGACTTTAGTTCACAAAACAAGTCAGGCTGGTTCACCCGAATGGGTGTTTATACTTATATTTCCGGACTTACATCAATTTCCACCATCTTCTCCCCATACACACCCACAACCTCAGTATTTCCAACCCAGGTCACCTGGTTCACATGCTGGTGACCGTGAAGGAAATAGCGCGGTTGTACTCTCTCGATATACTCCTGAAAAACTTTGAATCCCTGGTGGATATCCTTGTCCCTTTCATGCACGCCCCAGGGAGAATTGTGGGCGATGAACACATCCACTTTAGGGAAACGGTTTAGAAGCCGGCTGGCCCGCTCTTGCGAGAATAGGTAATCTCCCCCTTCCTTGTAACTCCAGCTGCCTGAAAAACCCGCAAAGGTGATACCCCTGAACTCGGTCATTTGCAGATGCAGATCCTGGATAGGCTTTGGGAAAGGCTTCATGTCATCGTGGTTGCCGCGCACGGCCAGGAACTGGATAGGCTGGTAAACCTGGCTGGCAAGGATTAGGGAGTTGTCTGGTAAGTCACCCAGGGAGATCAGTAAATCGACGTCTCTGATATCTAACTTCCCCACTTGCACGATATCATCGCTGATAATTACCGTGCTGATGGCAGAACTTTCACTCTTCTCGATGCCCGGATCCCGTAAAATTACCCTGCGCCGCTTTCCGTCCTTGAGGGTGTGGCTCTGGAACTGGGCCCGCTCTTCCTGCTTCTGGATTCGAGCCCGGGCTTCATCCAACTCCTCCTTGCTATCATAGACACCCAGTAGATAGAGTGTGTTCTCCCCTTCGTGCCAGAGCTCGATCTGACCATTTTCATTGATCTTGGTTTTATACATCATAAGTTTCCTTACCGGGTCCAGGTCAGAAGCATATCATTGAAGACGATTATGCCCCCAATGATCAGAACGAGAATGGAGTTCAGCAGTAAATATAATCTTGACATCACGGATGAATTCTTCCTCCAGGTTCGGAAAGTGAAATATACCAGCATGGGTGTCAGCAGTAAAATGATGAGTGGAATGACCAGGAGCACCCTGGTGTCCTCAGGCAGAGCCAGGGCATACCGGAAGATATCTGGACGTCTTATTTGATCCAGTCCATATCCTAACCCGAAGCTGCATAGGCCAAACACCCAATTTGTCAATTCAAATCTGATGCGGAGTTGTTTACCTTCTGGAATCAACTGGCCATTGATCTTCTTGATTTTCTTCCAAATCCACTTAATGCCGATGATGAAGTAGCGGGGCGCACCGAGAAGAGCCATGATCACGGGAATAAACATCAATAAGGATGGAATATCCTTCTTTTTCTGCATAAAGAGGCTGGACAATGCGGTTGAGGGGACTACCTCGTTTCTGCGATCTGGATCCTTGAGGCAGAATTGCAGAAGTTCTTCATTCGGATTGATTAGGAATTGATTCATGATGGAGTCAAGGCACTCATCATTAAATGCGATCCCGTGGGATCCTATGGGATCGATGAGATGTTTTCCATTTGGGAAACTCTCCAAAGCCAATTCGCCATACTCAGGCGGGGTGATAGGATCGAAATTCCCTGACAGCAAGAGGGTAGGTATTTCGGAGCTAGGTAAAATTTCTAGTGCATTGGGTATATGCTGAAATCCCAATGCCAAGCAGGTTTCTTCGAATTCCTCAAGATCACTATTTTCCCAGCTAATGATGGGAATATCCAAGCCCAGACTTTCTTGATCAAATTGTGTGAAAGGCTGGTGTTCACTGCAAACCACTGAATAATAGCTTAAACTTCTCTGCGAGATTTCTTCGATTCTCCAATCTACCCAGGCTTTGAAGTAATCGAAACGATTCTCTTCAGCTTCCTTGATGATATAGGGCAGCACCGCGTAATTCTGATCCATATAGGCGATACTGAGAAGATAGTTAAAGAAGAATTCTCCATCCAGTTCAAGGGGGTAAAACCGATAATCAAAGCCTAATTTGACTTTTTCAGGATCTTGATCTAGCCTATTGATTACTGCACTTAACCTGTTCGAAAGATCAGGGTAGTTTTCCGCGCAGATTGGATCTTGATCGCAGGAGGTGAATATTTCGTTCAGAATCCTGGTTCTGGTTGAAACAGATCTGTTGAGGTAATCCAGGGGAACCGGTGCAATACCATCCAGGATCAAGGATCGGATAGTATCTGGATAGTAGGTTGCCAGGTATTGGCCGACATGGGAACCGTAGGAAACGCCGTAAAAATTGATTCGCTCATATCCAAGGATTTGCCTGACTGATTCAAAGTCTCGGGCAATTTGGGGAGTGGTGAATGCGGATAAGGAAATTCCTTTCCCTGCAAGGCGAGCCCGGCAGTAGTTCAGGAATTCCTGATAATCATACCCTTCATCTTCATCCTCATCCGGATTGAATGCGCCGTAGATTTCTTCAGTGACCTCGGGGCAGATCAAGATTGGGTTGGGCGTATCGGGTTCCGCGTTGATCAATAAAGACGATATCCCGGTCTTCACCTAATTTATCAGGATAAAGGTAACTTGGATAAACTTCAAGGGCTGAGCCTCCTGGTCCGCCGTGGGTGAAAAAAAGAGGATATTTACTAACCCTTTCTCCATAAACAGGCCAGATAGCTATTGGTATCTGGATTGTCTCTCCTGTTGGATGGTGATGGTCGAGGGGGACAGTGATATCCCCGCAAATAAAACCGACTTCCTCTGGTTCTTCGGGATGGGACCAGGTGTCATCACTGCTAAAAGGGCACAAACCTAGTTCAAAGTTCTCTTTTTGAATTTGACGGCCATCGGCATTTGCTCTATCCAGGTATAAGTTCCAGTTCTCCTCCAGGGCTTCCTGGCGAATCTCCTGTTGGGTTTTTTGATTGGGAGAGGGATCAACTTCAAGTAGTGGCAAAATCACGTACCAGAAAATAAACGGAAGAGCGACCAGGATGATCAAAGCCAGGCAGCCACTCAGGCAGTTTTCGAGTTTGGCCCAAATGGGTTTTTCTCCTAGTTGTTCTTCGCCTGTGACTTCAGGTTCTAAGTTTTCCTCTGGTTCTTTTACCTCATCCATAGGATAGATCCCCGACAACTGACAAGCCAAAAAAGGATCTGCCATGCAGACCCTGGTTTGAGATTTGATTTCATTATAGAAAATTAATCCACCCAGGAGATGATAATTCTGTTAGGCAGCCTGTGACTGCGACTGAGTGGCCTTGAGAAGGGGCGGCGATCAGTTCTTCTCATCCATATCGCTGCTTTTCCCCCTTAGATTTGATCAGGTAATCAAGTCATTCCTCCATTCCACCAGGCATTTTGAACTGCTATTGAGAAAAACTAGGGACAGACCAGGGGATCAGTAAAGTCCCGATCAAAAATGATCTGCCAATCCCACCGGAACCATTTGCCTACTCGTAGCCGGGCGGTCCCAAATTCCGGCCTGGTGATCAACAGTCCCCGCAGGTACTGATCATCTCCCGGCGAACTTCTGAAAAGCACAACATTTCCCCGTCTATTGAGATCTGCAGTGCCCTTGTACTCAATACCGTTTTCAGTTTCCCAGGTGTAGGCACCTGTCTCTAAATCCAATGTCAGGCAGTTGTCAGTTTGCCGATCCAGCAGGGCAATCACATCCCCACTTGATGGTTGGGTGACCTCAACAAGGGTACTATCACTTCCTGAATCTCCCTCGTCATCTGTAACTGTCAGGGTGACCGCGTAGTTGCCTGGTGTATGGTAGGTATGAGTTGGATCTAAGATCCCGCCCGCAGTCTCGCCGTCTCCGAAGTCCCAGGTAATTGAATGTGTATCGAGAATACCTGGATCTGAATACGAACCTGAGAAAACCACCTCCTGCCCGGTTTCTGCAGTCTGATCCGGACCGGCGTCCACCAGGGGTGGGAGATTATCAACGGCCAGGTTTAGAACTGCACAATTTTCACCTCCATCATCATCCTCTACACAGACTGTGATGGAATAATCACCATCCTCTGGATAGAACTGTTCCAGATCAAATGATTGATCGGTCAGTAACAATGTTACCGGACCATCGCCTATTCCGTAATCCACTATAGCTGTCCAGCTATCCTCTCCCGGATCAGTAAAGGATCCGCTACCGGTAAAGGTATCTCCCTCATTCAAGATAAAATCCCCGGCCAAGGTTACACTCGGAGACACATTATTCACAGACAATTCAATGGATACTTCCCCGGTTGCCTGCTGCTCATCGGTGATTTGTACAGTGACAGTGTACAAACCGTCATCGAGATAGACTTCGGATAGTGTAAAGGTATTATCGGAATTGAGAGGCAGTGGTATGAATCCATCGCCCAATCCGTAATCCACCAAACCAGTCCAGCTAGTGGAGTCTAGATCCAGGAAATTTCCGCTCCTGGTCAGGGTTTCTCCTTCATTGAGAGTCTCTGCCCCTCCGATAAAAACGAGTGGCTGTAGGCTTTCTTTGAGATAGATGTCTAATTTATTTTCTCCACCGATATCCCCGAAAGTTACCAATAGGGTAAAGGAGCCGGGTTGTAAATCATCAGGGATTAAGTTTAGGGAATATACACCGGACGGGTCAATGGAGATTCCATCATTTGGGTTGGCTGCAAATCCATAAGGACCCATTACGAGAGTCCCTTCACTGTCAAGTAGAGATAACTGGACCGTTTCATCGATGATTATCTCCCCGGAGAATCGTTGAACCGAAAATTCAATGGGAATGATGCTGCCAATTGTACTTGTGTAGACAACATTTTCGCCAAGGGGAGGAAGCCATTCAAGTAAATAATCCGAAACCCTTAGGGTATAGGGCACATGAGAATTAGATGAGCCATTGATCCCTTCGATCTTCAGATAATAATAACCGGGTTCGACATCCTCGAAGAGCATGATTTTGTCATTTGTGTCAGCTCCAACTGCTGATCCTATCACCTGGGGTTCTTCAGCATAGATCACAAGGATCTGGTAAGATGCGGCTTGATCTTTGAGGGCGACTTGCAAAGGATGTGTATTCATGACCGCAAAAATGAACCAGTCTTGGTCTCCGCTGGGACTGATCTTGTATCTCAAATCTGTGTTGAGAGGGAAAATCCCTGCGCCAGATGGGTTATTTGAAACATCATCTCCAGAGATTGGTGTAGGGGTAGCCCTGGGTGTGAGGGTTGGCCCCGGTGTTCTGGTTGGCAGAGGGTCAGTCAGCGATGTGGCAAACTTGCTGGCTGAAACATCAAAATAGAAGGTATCCCCACCTTCTGTCTCAATGATCAAGCGCTGCCCGACTGCGTCAACGATGTTGGGGTCTGCCTGATCGGGTTGGTAGGACGAATTTCTCCCCAATCCCTTGCCAGATCGTTCCTTCACGGACAACATAGAGTAGGCCTTGTTCCGGGTCGCTAGCATCCACCCCAGCATAGACCAGGACCGCTCTGCCATTCTCAGCTTCTGCCACCCAGACCAGCAAATTGCCATGAAAACTTCCCATATATTGGCTCATATGCATTACCCACAAAATCAGTGAGGATGCCATCTCCCATAGGGGTGCCCGGCGGTAATCCCAACTGAATGGGGTCTGGGGTTGGTCCCATTCCGATTATTGCGCCTCCAGGAGGGGGTGTAGGTGATTGCAGGGCAATATCCTGTGTCTGCCTTAATGATTCCAGCATTGTCCGTTTGGGATCAGGAAAATCTGTGGGAAAAGGAGTGGAGTCCAAGAACCACAGTCCAGCTCCAAATACTTGAGCCGCGATAACAAAGATAAGGAATATACTTATCGAGATTAGCAGTACTCGAATTGATCGTTGTTTTCTTCCCATCGATTAATCTCCTTATTCCGAGGGGTCCAGGTAAATATCCCAGCCAATATCTGTTGACCATATCAGCCTTTCCAGCCTCGTTATTGGATCGCTATTCAATTCCGTGAATAAGAGCCTGCCAGCCTTCATCGGGAGGGAGGTCTGTTCTGTTAAATTCTGATTTATAGCAATTAGGATCTAATGTTTGCTCACAAGCTAGTTCTTGTGTAAAGGATCCAAAAAAGTACATTCGGCCTTGTTTGCCTTCGCTATCTTCAGGATCACAGTCCTGACAAGTCGCGCCATACTTGCTCAGCTCCTGCCAGCTTTGGGCAAGGGTTAAGTTGTAAATTTCTGGTAGAGGCAAAGCGCGTCGTAAACCCCAGGAAAGATCCCAGTAGTGATCCCGATCCCATACAGCTGGATCAGGAGAGTAATAATCACAATCCTCACAAGAACCTACATTAAAATACGGTAAGGTTGTGGTTGATGCATATCCATCAACCCATTCCAATGCACCTTGAGGCGTTGCTCTTCCACTCCATTTTTCTATGTTAATCGCGCCAACCACGCTAACACGGCTTGAGTAATTTTCAAATCGAATCATACCTGGTCCATACGTGTAAACTGGCACTTCCTGCACCCAATCACGTAAACGATTGATCATTTTCCCCCATTCTTCACCTACTTCTCTAGGACGACCTTCTGTGTTCAGCGCTTCACCTGTGTTGGCTACTCCAACAGCGAGAACCAGGCCCTCACTTCCTAACGGGGCGCCATCAGAACAATCCCAATATCCACTTATATATTCTTGTACTCCTATTTCTATATCTTCCAGTTTGACCCAGGTTCTTGAGCTAGGCAGGTTGGTATAGTATTTACCATTAAAGATCATAGGATCCCCGAATAATAAGACAACAACTATGGATCCATTCCTCTTCTTTGCTTCGCTGCAACCAAATTCTCTCAACTTTTTTGTATCCAAATCTCCAATCCCGGGAGCTTCTGGAGATGTTGGGTTAACAAATGGGGTAAGGCTTTGCCAGTAAAGACTTAGAGAATGTGGTGGGGCTTGATGTGGGGAGTAGATCGGAATGACTTCCTCTGCAAAACCTGGTCCAAACCAGCGGAGCTGAATGGCAGCAGCAAATTCTTGCCTCTGTTCATAGTCCACAGTAATAGCGTGCTGCCCAGCGGTAAGATTTACTGTTTGGGGATATGGCCCTTTCGTATCCGGGTTAGGCCAATTCCAACCGCTGTCAATTATTAACTCATTATCAATAAACACTTGAGCCCCATCATCATGTTCCGGGAGGGAGAATGTATAATCGCCACTTACTGGAACAATCAATGTTCCCTTCCATTGAATGCTCCAGTCTTTTCCATTATCTAATTCCGGTATAAGTTTACAGCTTGGAAATGGATAGGTTTCTCCATAACAACTAATGTAAAAATCTATCGGTTGGTCCCAGGGTTCTGTAAGAATGGGAAAATAAAGGTTTGACATGTCATGATAAGTCGCAGTCAACGTGGTTGGATCTAATCCTCGATCAGATTGGGTGCTGGAAGATTCTAAGCTTTGCACTTGCTGGATTAAATCTTTTTGCAAGGTATCGGGAATTGAGGTAGGCCCAGGCAAGGGAGTAGCTTCAGGAGTGGGTGTGGAGTCTGCTCCCTGAGCATTCCCTTCACTGGGAATGAATAAGAATGCTGAAAATAGGAATAAGGAAATGACAATGAGTGTAAGTCGTTTTGGGTTATGGATCATGACTCACTTCCTATACTGTTGAGGATAATTTGGTTAATGGAAATGCTGCGGCTTTTAGCTCGGTAATCCAGAGTGATTGGGTGGAAAGAGCAGCGTGAGCAGCCTTCAGCTAGATAGAATGGATAAACGCGTGGGGAGATTAGGAACAGCATGTAGAATAGGCAAAGATCGGATGAAAGCCGGCCCATTTCTTCTTCTCACCAGATTGTGATGCAGGCAGCGCCGAGGGCTGGGTCTGGTTGATATGCCCCATAAAAGTGGATTAAGACATCTAGCAAATAATGGGTCCCCGGAATGTGCACTAGGAGACGTGTATTGAGTGTAAGTCAGGGGGGCATTCCTGTCAAGAAATTACCCAGAACAAGCAAGTGATTCTTCAGGCTTCTGTTGCCAATCTATTTCCTGGATGTAGGATTTGGGCAGGATAACCGTCAGGGAAGCGCAGGTTGTTAACTGCAGCGATCCATGTTAAATTCAAGTTCCTATGAACGAGTCAAAAAATTGATTGGGAGGGAATATGGAAGATCTTACACTCAAAGAACAGCGGCAGCAGATCCGCAAGTGGTACCTAATGACCCATACTCCGCTACCTGAATATCTCAGGGAAGAGAACCATATCTGCGACCCGGATGCCCCGGAGTTGGATCCAGAAAATTGCCCGGCCTGCGAAAAAATGATCAAAAAGCAGTTGAAGCAGGCCAATTATGGGAAATACCGCTGAGTTAGTCGCTGCGCTCCTGGCCGGATGCCTCGGAGTTTATCCCGAGCCCTTCACTACATTCAGGACAGGTTCCGCGAGGGATGGTTAGACAGAAGACCGGGGTGGCTAAAGCCGCGACAATCCGGTCTCAGAAGGTCAGTTGTGAGCACCCATTATTGCCCAAGGCAGCCGTGTTGATCCTCCTCTGGCACATAGGACACCTGCCAACGATTTGAAGCGCCTTCGGTCAGCTTCTTTAAGTCTTCTGCTTTAATCTCTCAGGTTTAAAATCTACTGGTTCCCCAATCTTAGGATTATGTTAAAATCCATTCATTATCAGGTATTCCTGCCTGGACAGGAATAGATCCAGTTCTCTTTGTTGATCCAAATCTAAATCTAAGTACGGGAGGCAAGATGGCTAGCATTGACACCGATTCCGGCAATCTCGGCGCTGTAATCCATTCCAAACGCCAGACTCACCTGAGGTGGGATCATTACTGGTATTTCCCGGTCCCGGAGGGCTTAACCGGGATCGAGCTGACCTGCTTCCTGGACCAGACCTCCCTGCTGGATGGCAACATCGCTATGTGCCGTCCGGGAGTAGACCCGGAAACCGCTCTGGATACTTCCCCGGGGGTGGTTTTTTATGAGATAGCTGCCAATTCTGAAAAATACGTGCTGTCTTTTAGTTTTCCGGAACCTGGAATTTATACCTTTGTGGTGCGGGGAAACTATGCCTATGTGACCGGCGAAAAATTCTCTAAGGTAGAGGAATATCATGCCAAAGGATCAGTGGCCACTGAGTACATGAATGCATTCATAACAAAAATGCATTTTTCTGACCCTCCAACTTCTGAACACTCTCAGATTGCCAACCAGCTTCTGGCTCAATTCCAGCAGGAGCGAAATATAACAGGGCTGCCAACCCTGGAAGATCTTGAGGCCGGCCGGGCAGGTAAACCTTCGGTAAGCAGATTGGGTCAGACCCGCTCCGGTAAGAGCGGCGGGACCCAATCCTCTGGGAGGGGCAGGGCCAGCAAGGCGGATTCAGGTCGATTCTCAAAGACTGGCAAGGGTGAGAGTGGTGGGTCTGCATATTCGACTGATCCAAAGTTGGTAAATGCCCGGTTGCTATGGGAACGAGCTCATAAAACGAAAATCAGGGGGCGAAACCATTTCCTGCTGATCTTGGTGATCAGCATCGCCCTGGTGATTGCCGGGGTGGTTTTCTGGGCAGAATCCACACCTCCCTCATTAATGATGTTGTTGGTGGGCCTGTGGGGTTTGATCGTCCTCTACCAAGCCCAGTTCAAGTACAAGGTCAGCGGATTGTGGCGCTTCTGGGTCGCCCTGGTCCTGCTGGGCGGCCTGCTATACCTGCTGGATTCCTCGTTCTTCATCTGAGGACGGTTGATCTCGATCAGCCTGTCATTGCTAGGAAAAAGGGTAGGTATAGCATACGACCGGTTGGCCCAGAGTTTATCCCGAGTGGAAGTTGCGAGGGATAGTTTGACCGAAGACCGGGGTAGCTAAAGCCGGGACCGGGACAAACTGGTTCTCTCCCCGGTCGGGCACGAAGTGCCCACCGGTCTCTTTGTTCCGGTCGTGAGTGAAACGAACATCCGGTCCTTCGCGTAGCGAAGAACTCATCTTTAATCTTCAATTTTCAATTTTTAATTCTCAATTGGCTCCAGGACTAAAATCGGTATCTGCCGGTCCAAACCAGCCTGGTACCTGCCGTAATGGCGATTCTGCCTGGTCACCAGGGTCCACAGCCTGAGATACTCTTCTCCTTCCGGGAGTTTCATTTGCACCAGGATCTTCCTGGTTCCAACCTGGATCGTGGTTTCGGGCCTGATCGACCAGGTTCTTGAACCAGTTGGGGTGGTCCAGCCGGCCCCAGTTGGAAGCGACCAGGATGAAGTTATCCCCATCCCTGAAGTAGGACAGGGGGTGATGTACTCCACCCCGGAGCTCCTGCCGATAGAACGCAGCATCAGAAAGCGGTGGTGCAGCGCCCTGTGGCCGACCAGGCCGCCGGTCTTTTGGTAGACCGACCTATGGGCTGACATGAATTTTTTAATGAAGGATGATTTCATGGTTCTGGCAATGATTGCTGGATTGAATTCGATGTCCTCACCCTATGGTAACACCGGACCTTGGGTTTTGGTGTGCGGGTAAAGTCGCTTCGCGCCTGACCGGAAGGCCTCTTTGAGGCCCGACCGCAGACCGGGACAAACTAGGTTCTCCTTACCGGTCGTGAAGCGGAGCTTCACCCCCGTCACGAGCGCTTCACTTCGTTCAGGACAGGCTCCGCGAGAAACCGGTCCGAACGCGCAGCGTTCAACCCGTCCTTCGCGAAGCGAAAACAAAAAAACCCCGGAGCACTTTTTAGTACTCCGGGGTCACCATGAGGAGAGGATTCTTGATTTAACTCTCATTGGCCAGACTCAGATCGGCTTCTCGGGCTCGCAGGGCATCTCCCCATTTCACCAATTTAGTTGCAACTCCCAATAAGAGCAGGTTGGGTTCTTTTTTGGTGGGTCCGTCTTCTTCTGCGCGGATGGCTTTGATTATTCGAGCCTGTTCGGCTTTGGCGATGCGGTCTTTTCTGATTTCTGCTTGTACGTGGACATCTTTCCAGCTGATCATCGTGTACTCCTTTTTTCTAAATGGTTCTCAGACCTGTGGTTAGTTTTGAAATGAAAATCTTACCGGCGATTTGGATTTGAGCTTCAAGAAGAGCAGCTTTGGTTTCCGTTTTCTCCGGGAGGATTTGACTTCACGAACCAGGCGATCCTTCTCAACCTCTTCCACAAAATCCTTTAATCGTAATTCTTTGAGCAGGAACTCATATTCGAAGTTCATTTTCCACCTCCTTTTATTGTTAAAGTTCTGGGCCGAACATTTCCCGTTTCTTAGCCCTGCGACCTGAGTATATAAAATGAGGCGTTTCTGAAGCGTTTCGTGGAACGTTTCTCGGAAAAGCACCTCGAAACGACCGGAGACCGAGGACCGCGACCGGGAAAGACTGATTGTCATTGCGAGCGTACCGGCGTGCAACGCCGGGAAGCGCGGCAATCCAGCTAAAATTGAATAAATTCCTGGCTTCAAGACACTATCCCCAAAAACTGAAGAACGACAGCGAGATTGCCGTCCTTCACTTCGTTCAGGACAGGCTAAGCCGGATGAATCCGGCTCCTCGCAATGACAGGTTGCAAAGTGTCCGCGAAGGCGGACACTCGGCGTAAGCCTGTAGGGAGGACTTCAGTCCAATTTCAACGGGCGACCCGGCCCTGTCCCGAGAGAAGACGAGGGAGGGTCGCCCATACTCGATTATTGTGGATGCCATCGTCTTTCCACCCTCAGATAAATCTGAGGGCTGATACAAAACAAACCTCCCTGAAGGGAGGTTCCTCGGGAAACCCCGTTTGAACGGGGTTTGGGTTCCCTCAGCCCATGGTTTTGCTTTGCACCCCGAGCGTTAGAGAGGGGCAACCATGGGTGTTTGTCAGGATCAACCGGTACAGACGATTGTTATTGCGAGGAAGAAGCGTAGCGACTGACGCGGCAATCTAGACCCCGTCTGTTGGGAGCAATTTCAGATTGCCGCGTTCCCCTCGACTCCGCTCGGGGTCCTCGCAATGACAAGATGAAGGGACCCAACCCATAGCCAACTTGATTCAGACGCCCCAATATGCTATGCTGGAGGAGTATAGCTGCCCAAGCCTATTCACCATCCGGGGGAAATCACAAAGCCGTTCACCCTGCCATTTCAGCTATGGTTCATCCAGCTGTGATCTAGATCACGGATTTATTCTGTTATGTTACCTGGGAGGGAATATGTACGACGAGAAAAAGAATGAAAGAGTCGAAGTGCCACGTTGGCCAGAAATTAAAGTTGTTCTAGAGGTCCCGAGCGGATTAATTGTTGATACTCATTTAACTGGAGATATGCTGGCAGAATTTGAAAAATACCCGCCTGCACCTCCAACTGGTATTCCATATATTAGACCATTTGGTTACTTCAAAATTGAGGGGGAATACAATGAGGAAAATCCCCCGATCCTGAAGGTTCTATATACCCAAACAGCCTGGGACGCCAGTATAGCTGCAGGAGGGGGAGGGCAAAAACCAAGGATTTTCATCAGGAAATATAATGGTGAATGGGTAGGTGATTGGAAAGAAATTAAAAAAACAACTCCAATTACTGAGGGTATATATATTGGTTTATTGGTTGAGATTCCCAACCTTCCCGATCCGGCCATCGGGGGATGCTAATTCTGTGACTGGGGGACGTGGGGAGGAAGTGAGAGCATGACCGGTTGGCTGCGTCGCAGCCGACCGAGGACCGGGGGTCCCTTCGGGACCGACCGGGAAATACTAGATTTTTTTACCGGTCGCGAGCAAGGCGAGCATCCGGTCTCTTCATCCCGGTCGTGAACGCAGTGAACTCCGGTCCTGAACGTAGCGATTACCGGTCTTTGCGGAGCAAATTATCCATTCTCCCAAACTCAGCCGTCATCCCCAAACGCTGGAAGATCTCCCGGGCCTGAGCCAATAACTTTTCCCCCTCTTTTACCTTCCCCGCTCTCAATTCGTGTTTTCCCCAGGCTTTGAGCGTATAAGCCTGTTCCCCGTCCGCCCCGGCTTCCCGGTAGATCCTTTCACTTTCCTGATAACATTCCTGGGCTGAGTAGGTCTTCTTCTCCAGTTTGAGATCCTTCCCTTTCTGGGAGCTGACATTCCCGAGGGCCCGCCAGGCAGCGCCCAGGAACTCACTCGATCCCGATTCTTGAGCCAGCTCGAAGGCTTTCCGGGCCGATTTCTCCCCCTTTTTGACCTTGCCCTGACCCAGATAAGCCTCAGCCAGGAAATAATGGGTCAGGGATAGTCCCAACCAGCCGCTGGATTCGGTCCGCTGCAGCACTTCCTGAAGATCCTCAACAGCTTGATCATATTCACCCAATCCCACCCGGGCGCCGCCCCGGTTGAAAAGGCAGGTGAGTTCCCAATCCTGGTCCTGGATTTCTTCCATGGTCTCCCAGGCTTTTTCATAGAGACCAACCGCCTCTTGATAATCACCCACCCAGATTGGCGGAGTTGGCGAGGTTGAGGGTGATATTTCCAACCCACCATTGGGAATGACGTCCAGGTATCTTCTCAAAGACCTCGATGGCCTGCTCCTTATATTGTCGGGCCTCCTGGAATTGGCCCCGCACATCATGCGCCAAACCTAGATAGATTCAAGCAGCGTCCCACCCCAAACTGGTCCTTTCTCTTTTGATGCAGTTCAAGCGCTTTCTGGATATTGATCTCTGCTTCACTCAGCCTTGCCCCAGGCGGTAGTGCTGCTGGCCGATCAATAAGGCCGCGTCGGCAGCCTCTTCCTCCCAGCCCTTTTCCCGGGCAAGATCGGCCGCTTTTTGGGCATTTTCCAGGGCAGCCTGGAATTCTCCCTGGCGGTCCTGGACTTTGCCCAGGGCCAACCAGGCCTGGACTTCAGACTGTTGATCACTGAGCGATTTGGCAGTCAGTCTCCATCTGTTGATAGGCTTCGGCAGCCTCCTGGTAGCGGGCTAATTTGAAGAGGGCATTGCCCCATCCCTGGTAGATCTGGATGGATTGGGGGTCCCTCTTATCCTTCAGGTTGACCAGGGCCTGCCGGTAAGCTGCGATCGCGTCCAGCCGGGCATAGACCTGTCGGGCATGATCTCCGGCCAGGATATAGTAGCTTGCTGCCCTCTCCTTATCGCCCCCCATCTGGTAGTGATGCCCGAGTTGGGAGGCCACTGGACCAAGCTGGTCTTTATGCAGCTTTTCCAGGGATTGGGCGATGCGCAGGTGGAGCTGCTTTAAACGGTGAGGGCTCAGGTCCCCGTAAATCACTTCCCGGAATTTATCATGGCTGAAGTCGTAGCCTTCTTCGCCCTGATCCCGGATCACCCGCCGTTGCCAGAGTTCATCCAATCCCTGCAGGATCGACTCTTCCTCCTGGTCAGCAGCCTGGGATAAGAGCTGAAAATCAAATTCACGCCCCGCGACGGCTGCCAGATGGGTCAGTTCCCGGGATCCAGGAGAGAGGGCTTCCAGGCGGCTATGGATCACGGCCTGGATCTTGGGCGGGATGCTGCTGGGCCTGGCCGAGCCCTCCCCGGCCAGGATAGTTCCCGAGCGCACCATTTCCACCACAAACAGGGGATTGCCTTCGGTTTCCTGGAAAAGCCGCTCACCGATGTGATCCGCCAGCTTTTCTCCCCAGATACTGGAAGCCAGGGCAGCGGTGGCATCCCGGTCCAGGCTGGCCAATTCGATTTCGGTCACCTGGCCCCTTTGTCCCAATTCAGTGATCAAGGAGCTAACCGGGTTCTCCGGGGTAAGGTCCTCCGGTCTGACTCCTCCCAGGAAGAGCAGTTTGGTCTTGCTTTTGATTTCCATCATATAACGCAGCCAGGCCAGCGTTTCCCGATCGCACCAATGCAGATCATCCATGATGATCACCAGCCTGTCCTTCTTTCCCAGGACGGCCCGGGCGCAGGCTTCGAATAACCGCCCCCGCTGCCAGCTGTCGCTGAGTTCCTCGGGTTCTGGCAGGTCAGGATATTTCCCTTTCAGCTCCGGCAGCAGCCGGGTGAGTTCCACCAACCAGGCTTCATCCAGGATTGGTAGATTGGCCTGAACTCTCTTCATTTCTCAAGCATGGCAATTAAGGGGGTATAGGCCACTTCTCCCTCGGTGGGGTAGGAGCGGGTTATGAGATTCAGGACCCCCTGGCGCCGGGTCCAGCGTGTAAATTCCTCGGCCAGGAAGGTCTTTCCGATCCCGGCTTCTCCCTTAAGGATGACCAGGTGGGGCTCATCGGATAATTCCCGCCATAGCTTCTGCAATTCCTTGACGGGTTTCTCCCGACCGACCAGGCCAGCGCCTTTTTCTGTGATCCGGGGTGTTTTTTCACTTTCCAGATCCCGGGCCAGGAGCTTTTCGTAGGTTTCCTGGGTTGCCGGGCTGGGTTCCAACCCCAGCTCCTTTTCGAGGGTGGCTGCGCAGGTATGATAAACACGCATAGCCCGGGGGGTATCCCCGTTCAGGGCATGCAGTTCCATCAATTTGCGGGAGGTGGCTTCATGCAGTGGATCATGGCGCAAGAGCTGCTGGGCTCTTTTAATGGCTTCATCGAACTCCCCCTCACCTTCCAGGATCTCAATCAGCTCCTCCAGGACTCGGATGTAGGCCTGGCTGAGCCGCTCCCTTTCCGGGAAGATCCAATCATCGTAACAGCTGGGCAGCAGATCACCGTTGTAGGTATCAGCCGCAATTTGCAGGGCTTTTTGGAAGGCTTGATGATCCCCCTTTTTGTTTGCTTTTTCGACCTGTTCGACCGCCTCTTGAAAAATGTCCAGGTCAACCGAAAAGGGTCCATCCGGTTGCCACCAGAGCGTTTTAGGGCCCACATCCAGAAATCGATCTGCTTCGGGAAGGGCTTCCCGGAGGTGATAGAGTAAATTTCTGAGATTGGTGCGGGCCTGGGATTCGGAGGAATCCGGCCAGAACAGATAAGCCAGCTGCTGGCGGGATTGGGGAGCATCGCGGTGGAGCAAGAGATAAGCCAGGAGGGATTGTTGACGCGGGGTATCCAGGCCCGGGAGGGGTTGCCCGTCATAGACCACATGAAAGTTGCCCAGAAGCTGGATCTGCAGCTTTTTACCCAGGGGCAGCGCTCCTTAGATAGGACTGGATATTTGGACTTAATTCAGTATAGCATACGGGAACTACGTCCTGACCGAGGACGGAGGACCAGTTTTGTGACTGGGTGACTTGGAGACCAGGTGAGGGGGAGAGGCAGATTACATATAAGGAATAGAATTAATATTGGGGGTTTTACGTCCCCGAAGGGGACGTTTGGCGTTAGCCCTTCTGAGGACTTCAGTCCATATTTAAATCCCGTCCGCTCGCGCAGCGAACAACCGGCCTTCGGGTTTCAACCCGATTTACCGTATCCCCGTATCAATATCAATATCCAACTGATAGATAGCACCTGCCTTGATGGTGATCTCCAGTGGTAGATTGTCCGCTGAATCAATTCCCAGGCGGTTGATGTCCACTACATAAGTCCCCACTGGAAGCTCTCCCCGATAGACCCCATCCGGACCGATTTCCAAACGGGTGAACTCTGACCTTCCATTCTTTTTATAGACCACGATCTCCCGGGCGGCATAGACCTCCGGGGCCGGGGTGGGCTCTACTTGCCCCTCCCGCACTACAGGAACCAGGGGGCCAATCGTGACCTGGCCGGCCAGGGTCCCGTACTCCCGGGGTACCGGGGAGCAGGCGGAGAGGGTGATCAGGAGCAGGGTAAAGAGAATTAGGCGCAGGTGGGTTTTTAACATCGGGATCTCCTTCTAGGTTAAGGACTCCCTTGAGAGTGGAAAAGTTCCCGGGATTGGTCGCTGCGCTCCCGACCGAAGACGGAGGATGGTGATAGGTTCAGATGTAGGGGCGACCCGCTGGGTCGCCCTTTTGTCATTGCGAGGAAGGAGCGAGGGCGACCTGACGCGGCAATCCCATCACAGATAAGAGCGGGGAGCAGAATCGATCCTAACGAAAAGCCCGTAAGAAGCTGGATGCAGCCAGGGCAGTCCAGCCAGCGATTCCAGAAAAGGCCAATACCCGTACGATCATCGTCCAGGAAGATTCCCAGATCCACAAGCTTGTCATGATGGGGGTAATGAACACCCAGGCGGGGATCCTTAGAACGGGGGGCAAATCCCCCACCCACTTCCAGAGGGTGTACAACCATGCCGGATTCGCAATCAGGGCGATTGTGAATCCAATCCAGAGGATCAGGAAGATCAAAACAGCATAGGAGCTGAGTACTCGTGGAACAGTCATACCCCAAAATGAGGAGTCATTCATAGGCGTTCTCCCGGTTATTAATTCAGAATTCTCCCATTTGACTTATCCATTATTCCTTCCCTTCTTCTTCTGGATTTGCCTTCCTTCTTAAAAGAATGAGATTGATGGCGAGCCCAAAGGCAACTGCGGCCATGGCATAGAGAGCGTATTGGGTTCTGGTTTCCTTGATGGAAAAGTAGTAGCCGCCAATCACCATTGCGATTCCGTATATGATCGGAATAATGGCATTTTTCTTCCTCAGCGCTTGGGCCAGTGCTAAGATACCGGTCAAGGCATAGATGCTTACTAAGATAATCTCCCCCCTCCACTTCTCGAAGAAGTTCCCTTTTGGCATCTGGAATCCACCGGGAGGGATCTCCTGGCTGGTGATGACGGCAGACGGTTTCAGCCAGCCCACATCACTCGGGCAGGGTTTGATCCAACCGGCCATCCAGCGCCACTCTCCCGTCCCGGGATAATCCGTTCGCTGTCCAACCCGGATCGCAAAGTGCAGGTGGGTCACTAAAGGATTTTCCGCACTACCTCCGTTTTCATCTGAGTCACCCAGGTAGCCAATTAGATCTCCCTTCTCAACGCTGCCTGATTCGAGGTACCAGCGGCTGGGACTGAGGTGGCCATAAAGCGAGTAGATGTTGAATTGTGGATGATCGATGATGATCAGCCAGCCGTAACCGCCCATGGTGCCAGAAAAACTGATCTCACCGTCGGCGAAGGCGTAAACGGGGCTGCCGGCAGGTAAATGGTAATCCTCGGCTGCATGATATTTTACTGGATCTATTCCAATGCTGCTTTTACAGAACCTGGCTGGGGTAGGATTGTCATAAAGGCCAAGTTCATCGAGAGGAAACTGGAATGGTAGTTGATCGTTTTCGGCGAAAGCCAGGGCCTCAGACAAATCTGCCGGTTGTTGCTGGGAGCAGTTATCTACTGTCTGGCTGCAGCCGGTGATCAGAAATAACAACAGGATCCAGCTGACGAACAGATAAGGTTTGAAGGATCGAACCTGCCTCTCACTCGATTTTCCAGTCTTCATTGTTGTTTACCTCATTCAGTGATTGGATGCAGCAATGATCTGTATGAAGTTTAACAAATAACTACTCAAAAATAATCGGAAGGAAAGATGGTTTGAATCTAATACTTTTGACGTAGATTTCCAGTGTTGTCATTGCGAGGACGCGAAGCGTCCGTGACAATCTCGCTTTTATTCCTATGCATATGGTCTGCTTCTCATTTGATGAAATTTCATTAACCATCAGCGGATATGACTGGATTCGCTATTTCGTCTACGCTCCATCCTCTGGATGTCGCTCCGCTCAATGAGCTGTATATCCCTTGGAACATGATAAAAGGGCGACCCTCCCTCGCGCAGCTGAGCGATACCCCGGTCCCCCTTATGAGGAATTGGGAATCCAATCGTTCCTGCACCCTCAGATAAATCTGAGGGCTGATGATAAGCAAACCTCCCTGAAGGGAGGTTGCTCGGAAACCCCGGTTTAGCGGGGTTTGGTTTAATTCAGCCCATGGTTTTAACCATGGATGGTTAAGAATACCGATTAATCACAGACATAATATTGCCGCAGTGCCACCAGGTCATGAGCCCTTCACGTTGCTCAGGACAGGCTCCGCTAACACCGATCTTTCGCCCTTCAGTTCCTTCAGGACAGGCGCAGCGAAGCTTTTCCGGTCTCATTATCCCGGTCGTGAGCCCTTCGCTCTGCTCAAGATAGGCTCCAACCATACTATGTTTGGATGCAATCGAAGAGGCGGATATGACTGGATCCGCCATTTCGTCTACGCTCCATCCCCTGGATGTCGCTCCGCTCAATGAGCTGCATATCCCTTAGAAAATGATAAAAGGGCGACGCATCGCGTCGCCCCTACATCAATCCGAATTGCGGTTTGTGTCCATTCTCCCTGTCCCCCCGTCTCCGAGTCTCCCGGTCATTCCTAAGGCTCCAGCCGCAATCCCGCTGCTGAGTAGCCCCCGAATAAATCCGAGGGCGACTTTAATTCAAACCTCCCTGCTATGCAGAGGGAGCTTGGCAAGATATAATGCGGATAATCCTGCTCTGGGAGACCATCTTTTTCCAAAGTAGACAGTCAACCACTTGAACGAATAAATCCAACCAGATAACTCAATATATGGCCAAGAAAGGAATACTGTTAAGTTTTTTCCGCGAAGCCGAGGATGCCCAGGCATCTCTGCGCGCTCTGGGGGGCAAAGGCTTTCAGCGCCGGGTCCTGCTGGAGAGAACTTCTGAAGGAAGATTGGTGCGCCGCGATCCCCGCTACCGGGTGCGGAGCTTGATCCACGTGTTAATTGGTCTATTCCTGGGCGGATTCAGCTGGGTCCTCCATTATCTGGACCTTTTACCCCAACTGATCCCATCCAAGCAGCTAAATGTCCTGCTGTTCAGTGGATTGGGATTGATCCTGGGGGCAAGTTTTGGCGGATTGTTTTCTGCCCGGGTGCTGCCCAGTGTCTCGAAGAGACTGGCTGATCAGTATGCCCGTTGGCTGAGGCGGGAGGAATCCTTGCTGATCCTGCTGGCACCTGGTCATTCTCTGGCTGGAGCTGTGCGGGTAATTAGGGATGCGATTGAAACCGATGCTTCCATCTTTGCCCTGCACCCCCAGCTCCATTTTCCGCCTTCCAGACCTCACCGCGAACTCACCACCCTGACCCTGCCCCAAATCAAGGACCATGCCTCCCGCCTGGCAGCAGAACATAAAGTTGATTTCCAGGGAAAATCCAGCCGCCTGCTGATAGAGGGACTTGAAAACTCCCGTCAGACCATCCATGATATTTGTGGTGATTTGAGAGATTCTGTTCATCTGGAACAGAATGTCAGCCCAGTTGCCGAATGGATTCTCGATAATGAGTATGTAATTGAGAGCCACGGACGTGATGTTACTCTCAATCTGCCAAAATCCTATTATCAGGAGCTGCCCAGACTCAGCGAGGATCCTGATCGGGACTTCCCGCGAGTTTACAGCCTGGCCAAAGAGCTGATTGCTCACACCGATGCCCGGCTTGACAGTGAAAAGCTGTTAGCTTTCCTGGATGCCTATCAGGAGGTTGATTGCCTCACCATCGGAGAATTATGGGCTTTGCCGCTCATGCTGAGGATTGCCTTGATCCATCAGGTAGAACTCCTTGTCCGGGAAGCCTGGCAAGAACTGCAGGATCGGGAGTTGGCAGATCTTTGGGCTAACCGGCTCCTGGCAATCTTGCGGCGAGAACCGGACCAACTTTTTGCTGTTTTGGCTGATCTGGCAGGGCAGCAAAGTCAGCCCAGCCCCTATTTTGCCACCCAACTCAGCGGCCATCTCTATGATGAGGATGCTGCTCTTGTGCCGGTTCAAAGTTGGCTGGAACGCTCCCTGAGGAAATCTCTTACCGAGCTGCATGCCGCAGAACAATCCCGCCAGGCTATCAGCCAGATCTCGATTGGAAATGCCATAACCAGTCTGCGCCAATTATCCCTGCTGGACTGGCGGGAAATCTTTGAAGAGCAAAGCCGTGTTGAAGCCATCCTGCGCCGCGATCCGGCCGGGATATACGCAGATATGGATTTTGATACCCGCAACCAGTACCGGGGAATGGTTGAGATCATGGCCAAAGGCTCTGGTATGGAGGAAATTGAAGTAGCCCGCAGAGTTGTGAAGCTGGCTGCGGAAGATGGGACCAGGGAAGGCTGGGAATCCCGCCAGAAGCATATTGGCACCTACTTGATTGGGGAAGGCAGAGCCCGCTTTTCAAAAACCATCAGCTGTCAGGAGAAACTGCTTTTCCGGTTACGGAGCTGGATCTATCAGCATCACACCCCTATTTATCTCGGCTCTATCCTGATCATGACCCTGATATTGATAGCTTATCCCCTGATCAAGACCCTTAATACTGGATTGACACTGATGAATGGCTTGATATTGGCCATCATATTATTTCCAGCCAGCCAACTTGCCACTGAATGGGTTAATTATCTGGTCACCCGGGTCATACCTCCTCGAAATTTACCCAAAATGGACTTCTCCGAGGGTGGGATTCCGGACGTCTATCGCACCCTGGTAGTGATCCCAATGATGCTGACAGATCCAAAGACTGTTGAGGAAGAAATTCAGAAGCTGGAAATTCGCTTCCTGGGAAACCGCGAATATAATCTGATCTTCGGGCTGTTCTCTGATTTTGTTGATGCTGATTCTCCAGTATTGGATAAAGATCAGGAGCTGCTTGATATCGCCCGCTTTGGCATCAACAGACTGAACCAGACCTATGGGGTGGGGCGTTTTTATCTCTTCCACCGCCAGAGGGTCTGGAGTGAATCGGAGCAGAAATATATTGGCTGGGAACGGAAACGTGGAAAATTGGAGGAACTCAACCATCTGATCCTGGGCCAGCGAGGCGAGGATGAACCCTCTATTGTATACCTGGGAGATCAAAACCGATTGCGGGATATTCGTTATGTCATCACCCTCGACAGTGATACCCAGTTACCCCGGGACACTGCCCGGCGCATGATCGAAACCCTGGCTCATCCCCTCAATCAACCTCGCTATGATCAAGAGGGGAGAATCGCAGGGGGTTCTTATACCATTATTCAACCCAGGGTCAGTCCCTCGCTTCCCAGCGCAACCGCATCCCGCTTCAGCCGGATCTTTACCGATCCAGTGGGAACGGATCCTTATACCAAGGCAGTCTCCAATGCCTACCAGGATCTGACCGGGGAAGGATCGTATATTGGCAAAGGGATTTATGATCCCCGGGCTTTCCACCACACCCTGGCGGACTCTTTTCCAGATGAGTGTTTGCTGAGCCATGATTTAATTGAAGGTGTCCATGTCCGGACAGGCTTAGCCACCGATATTGAACTCTTTGATGAGTTCCCCGCTGATTATATGGGCTACAGCCGCAGACAGCACCGCTGGATCCGGGGAGACTGGCAGATAGCGGAGTGGATTTTTCCCAGAGTGCCCAGTAGAAAGGGGGATAGAATTCCCAATCCTCTGGGAGCAATTTCTCGCTGGAAGATTTTTGATAATCTGCGCCGAAGTCTTCTTCCGACGGCCAGTGTGGCTGCCCTGATCTTATCCTGGTTGGTGAATTCTGAGTTTCCTGTTTTCACTTACGCCCTGATCGCAAGTGTGCTGCTCTTTCAACCCCTGGCGGGTCCATTAACCTGGGCAACTACCTCAAAAGGTCTCGGCTCCTTTTCTCTGCGCCAGATTAGCCATGATCTGACCCGCGCTATTTCGGAAGCTTCCTTACTGATGCACCAAGCAGGTTTGGCAGCAGACGCCATCATTAGAGTATTTATCCGCAAATGGATTTCCCGGCGCAAGCTGCTGGAGTGGACCACAGCCCAGATGGCTGCAAAGATCAGTGGAGCTCAGGAGAATATACTTCAGCTGAATTTCTGGTTGATCTCAATCATCAGCGCTGTTCTTGGGGCAGTTGTTTTCCTGCTGAGACCAGATCGCCTGCCGGCTGCACTGCCGTGGTTGTTCTTGTGGTTTTTCAGCCCGCTGCTTGCCTGGCTATTAACCCGGGAGGAACCTGGCCGAAAACCGAGGCAGTCTCTTAGCGGCCGCGATACACGCAAACTTCGCCGGGTAGCCCGGCGGACCTGGCGCTATTTTGATGATTTCGTGGGACCCGATACACACTGGCTTCCGCCAGATAACTACCAGGTTTCTCATCAGAACCAGCTTGCCCTGCGCACCAGCCCGACCAATATTGGTATGTGGATGCTGAGTGCTCTGGCGGCAAATGATTTTGGGTACCTGACCTTGAATCAAACCATCCAGCGCTTGGAAAGTACCATGGACTCACTCGGTCAGATCGAACGCTACAATGGCCATCTGCTCAATTGGTACAACCTGGAAGATCTCCAGCCGCTTTCGCCCCGTTATGTGTCATCGGTTGACAGCGGCAACTTCATTGCTGCCCTCTGGACTCTTGAAGTGGGGATAAAAAATAAACTATCCCAACCCATTCTGGATCAGGTTGCCCTGACTGGACTGCAGGATTCCGGGGAAATCCTGCTCGAAGAGCTGCGGAAGGAGAAGGCCCCGGAAGACATCATCAAGCAAGTTTCTGATCTTTTGAATCTGATCAAGAAATGCCCTCCCAGAACCATGGATCTGATCAAGCTGATCCGGGAAATCCATTCCCGGGTGATCTCTACGGCTGATTTAACCCGTGATTACGCCGGAACCCAGGCTGGGGGAGCTTATTGGGCTCGCCAGCTTGAACGACAGGTCTCAGACTGGACAGAATTGATTGACACCTATTTACTGTGGATGGAAATATTAGCTGAAAAATCAGAAGAAGATCTGGCCGAGACTGGTCTGGATAGTCTGCTGACCCTTTACCAAGACGCTACCGATGCTCCTTCCCTGCGTGATCTGGCGGGAGAAGAGTTCACCGGTATAGGTGATCTTGATCTCGGCAGACAAATCACTGAGAGCCAGACCCAGAACAGCCCAAGCTGGGTGGGTGAATTTTATGAGGTGTTTTCCCGATCCCGCTGGTTCGCTGGTGAACTTCTTTCCCAGGCTGAAAGTTTGGTCGAGGACATGCGGGCTTTTTCCGATCAAATCGACTTGGGTTTCATGTACGACGAAAAACGGAGCCTATTCACCATTGGTTACAACCTGACCACGGATCAATTTGACAACTCCTATTATGATTTATTGGCCAGTGAATCCCGCCTGGGCAGTTATGTTGCCATCTCCCGGGGAGATGTTCCGGTAGACCACTGGCTTTCCCTGAATAGACCTTACAGTTCCCATCGCGGACATAGGGTCTTGTTGAGCTGGACCGGAACCATGTTTGAATACCTGATGCCGCTGCTTCTGCAGCAGTCATACCCCAATTCCCTGCTGGATCAAGCAACCAGGGAAGCGGTTAACCTGCAGATTGCTTACGGCAATAACCGCCGGATACCCTGGGGTATTTCAGAATCTGCCTATGGGGATCTGGATCTGAACAAAACCTACCAGTACAAAGCTTTTGGTGTTCCATGGTTAGGCCTCAAGCGTGATCTGGAGGAAGACCTGGTCGTGGCCCCGTATGCAGCCATTCTGGCAGTGAGTATTGAACCACAGGCAGTGGTAAAAAACCTGGATCGTCTGGCAAAAAAAGGAATGCTGAGTGATTATGGCTACTTTGAGGCCGTAGATTATAATCGCAGACCCAGGTCAGATGCTGAACCCGGCGTGATTGTCCGAGCGTATATGGCTCACCATCAAGGCATGGGATTTCTGGCTTTGACCAATTTTCTGTTCGATGACGTGATGAAGAGTCGTTTTCACCAGGATCCCCGGATAAAGGCAGCCGAACCGCTCCTGTATGAACGGGTTCCAGTCTCACCACCCATTCACCATGTTTCAACCCGCGAAGAAATATCAACCCGGGTTCAAGCCATAGGGATTGCTCCCTCGATCAGCAAATTTGATACACCTCATACGAATACACCCAAGATTCAGATGCTCTCCAACGGTCAACTTTCCTCGATGACTACCAATGCAGGGGGAGGATATTTGCGCTGGAAGGAAATGGATCTTACCCGCTGGCGGGCGGACAGCACCACAGATCATTATGGATCTTTCCTGTATTTGCGTGATACAGATAGTGGAGAAATCTGGTCCAACCTCTATCACCCCCTGAATCGGAAACCAGATCGTTATAGCGTACATTTCCCACTGGACCGGGCTGAATACCGCCGCCGTGACAATGGTGTTGAAACCAGAACGGAAGTGATTGTGTCCCCAGAGGACGATGTTGAGATACGGCGCATCACATTGATCAACAGATCCATCCGCACCAGAAAGATACAGGCTACCAGCTATTATGAATTAGCGATGTCAACACCCGGAGCGGATCGCCAGCACCAAGCCTTTAACAAGCTTTTTATCCAGACAGAATCAGTGGTGGAAAAACAAGCTCTGCTGGCTTACCGAAGAGCTCGTCAGGAAGATGATCCTCCAATATATACCGTTCACAGTCTCGATGCCATCGATCAAACAATTCAAACCGGTATGCCCCAATTTGAAACCGATCGGAGGGTGTTCATTGGGCGGGGGCATTCCCTGGCCAATCCAATGGGAATCGAAACAAAGCTGGGACATAATGAAGGTTATGTGCTGGATCCCATTTTCAGCATCCGGCGCGAAATTCACCTGCCCCCAGGGCAGAGTGTACATTTAATCTCTGTGCTGGGTGTTGCTGACAGCCGGGAAGGTGCCCTGGATTTGTTGGAAAAATATCGGGATACAGCTGTGATTGAGCGGGCTTTTGAAATTGCTTGGGCTTCAACCCAACTTAAATTGCGCTCGCTGCGGATTCACCCGGATGAGGCCCGCCGCTTCCAAAAACTAGCTGGCTATCTGTTATACCCCTCAGCATATTTACGCCCACCAGCCGAGCGCTTGGAGGGAAACCGCCAGGGGCAAGCTGGTCTGTGGCAGTTTGGAATATCGGGTGACCTGCCAATCATGCTGGTCACTATTGCCGATGTGGGTGATTTAGGATTGGTAAGACAGCTGCTCCAAGCCCAGGCTTACTGGAGACAGCATGGCTTACTGGTGGATCTGGTGATATTAAATGAGGAATCCAGCAGTTATGAACAGCCCCTGATGGAGCGGCTGGATAAACTGGTTCAATCCTCCAGTATTTATACCGGCGATGATCAAGCTGGAGAAGTCTACTTAAGAGCTGTGGACCAAATTCAGGAAAAAGACCTGCTCCTGCTTCAGGCAGTAGCTCGGGTATCCCTGGTAGCGGCTCGGGGACCTTTAGCTCAACAAATTGGTGTTCCCCAGGAGACCATTGAGAAACCCGGCTTGCTGGCCACCAAAAGACTGGATGTAGAACCTTCCCGGTCTCTGCCGTTCAAGGATCTTCCCTATTTCAACAGTCTGGGAGGTTTCACTACTGATGGTAAAGAATACGTCATTTACCTGGGACCTAATACCAGCACACCCGCTCCCTGGATTAACGTGATCGCCAATCCCCACTTTGGGACAATATTGAGTGAAAAAGGAGCTGGCTTTACCTGGTTTGGCAACAGCCAACGCAATCGGTTGACCGACTGGTCGAATGATCCAGTCCTGGATCCTCACTCAGAAGTGATCTATATCCGGGATGAAGACAGCGGGGAGGTCTGGAACCCTACCGCTGGTCCCATCCGGGGACGAAATGCCTACCGGGTCAGCCACGGTGCGGGGTATTCCCGATTTGAACATAATAGCCATTCCATTGAACAGCTGCTGACTGTGTTTGTGCCCACCGACGAAGGAGGAGGAGAACCCCTTAAGATCAGTAAATTAAAACTTCGGAATGATTCCAAGAAGACTCGCCATCTCAGTGTGACCTATTATGTAGAATGGACCCTGGGAGAGCAGCGGGAAATGACACAGCAGCATGTAGTGACCGAATGGGAACCCAAGCCGGGACTCATTCTGGCTCGGAACGGTTTTCACCCTGATTTCAGTGAACGGGTCTCTTTTACTTCCATCACTCCAGCCGCGTCATCATTTACCTGCGATAGGACTGTATTTTTAGGTCGTAATCGAGGTGCAGAGAATCCGGCTGCTCTGGAGCGAGTGGAATTATCCAAGCGGGTAGGAGCTGGTCTGGATCCCTGCTCTGCCCTCCAGACCAAATTGGAGCTCTCGCCTGGGGAGTCAATGGAAGTGATCTGTGTATTGGGTCAGGGAGAATCAGGGAACCAGGCGAAATCACTGGCCCGCAAGTATCGCGACCTTCTTTCGGTCAATCAAGCTTTTGATGAAACGAAATCATATTGGGATAATATTCTTGATACAGTCCAGGTTGAAACTCCCGAGATGTCGATCAATTTCCTGCTGAACCGCTGGCTCCTGTACCAGAGCCTGAGCTGCCGGATTTGGGGTCGTTCCGCTTTTTACCAATCTGGGGGTGCTATTGGCTACCGGGACCAACTGCAGGACGTGGCAGCTTTCTTGCTCGCAGATCCTGCAATAGCTCGAGACCAAATCCTGCTTGCTGCCAGCCATCAGTACCTTGAAGGTGATGTCCAGCATTGGTGGCATCCTCCGACCGGAGCTGGAATTCGCTCCCGGATTTCGGATGATTTATTGTGGCTTCCCTATATTACAGCTCAGTATGTCCGGGTCACAGGCGATAGAGAAATTCTCCAGGAACAGATTCCTTTCCTGAACGCGCCAGAACTGGAGCCTGGCCAGCATGAAGTATTCCTTGAACCCCAGGTTAGCTGGGAAGAAGCAAATCTGTTTGAACACTGCCGTCGGGCGGTTGAAAAAGGACTTACCAAAGGACCCCACGGTCTACCCCTGATTGGGACCGGAGATTGGAACGATGGAATGAATCGGGTGGGAGTAGAAGGCCGGGGAGAGAGTGTCTGGTTGGGCTGGTTCCTGATCCAGGTCCTGAATGATATGGAATGGCTCTCTAATAGCTTGGGAAAAGAAGAACTTGCCGTAATTTATCAGCAGGAGGCCAAAGCTCTTGAAACCCGGATTGAAAAGGCAGCTTGGGATGGGGCCTGGTACATCAGGGGCACTTTTGATGACGGGAGTCCCCTGGGATCAGCCAACAACATTGAAGCCAGGATCGACTCACTTCCTCAGTCCTGGTCCTGGATCAGCGGTGCCGGCGATCCTGTTCGCAAAGAGCAGGCACTTGAGTCCGCCTGGCGCCAACTTGTCCTCAAAGATGAGAAACTGGTCCTTTTGTTTACACCTCCCTTTGATGTCAGCCATCCTTCTCCTGGTTATATTAAAGGATACCCGCCAGGTGTCAGGGAGAATGGCGGTCAGTATACTCACGCTGCTCTGTGGCTGGCTCTGGCTTTTGCCCGCCAGGGAGATGGAAACCGAGCTGGTGAGATCCTACGCATCCTCAATCCGATCGAACATACCCGGGAGGATATTGACGTCTGGCGCTATACCGTTGAACCTTATGTGATTGCGGCTGATGTTTATCGATTGCCGGGACGAATTGGCCAAGGGGGCTGGAGCTGGTACACCGGATCGGCAGCCTGGATGTACCGGGTTTGGATTGAAGAGGTGCTTGGTCTGAAGAAGCGCGGGAACCGTCTGATCCTGGATCCAGTGATCCCGGATTGGTGGGATGGGTTTAAGATGCAGCTGCGCCATAAAGAAGCGGTTTATGAGATCGAAGTCCTCAACCCGGATCACGTTCAGAGAGGAATTGCCTGGATGGAGCTGGATGGACGACCAATGGCTGATGATTTCATCGATCTCGATCCTGAACCTGTTAAACACAGCCTGCGGATCCAGCTGGGCCAAAACCAATAGAATTCATATTACAGCGGAGGGGAATAATTCAGATTTCCTTTTCTGTTGTGGGATTCAGTGCCAGTGTTGCCCTGGTCCTGGCTTCGATCTCCTCCTCCCCCCATGCCAAGGTCAGGCCTTCTCCTTTTCTCCAGAGTGGGATCTGGTCATCATAATGTTTAGAAAAGGGATTCCCGGACTGTCCGCCAGCCAGGACAAATAAGTTATTCTCCCATTCACCCACGTCGAGAACCATCCTCAGATTGGCGATCCCGGTGGGATTGTGGGCGGGAATCTTCAAGGAACGCTGGGCCTGGGAGACGGTCTGGCTGTCCCCGCCCCAGGGGAAGGGTCCCCGGTTGAAGACCTTTCCGATCAACCGCTGCCCCCCAAAGGGGTGCTCCAGGGTCAAGGGCCGAATTTCCCCCCAGGTCCAGTTCTCCGGCTTTTCCCCATAATCCTCGGTTAGTTTATTCAGCGCGCCGTTAAGAGCCCGGCTGATCAGTTCCTCCCGGGATCCGCCTAAGTCAATATTGGATCCCTTCTGTAAAACCCGGGAAATATGGCTGACCTGGCGTTTACCCAGCGAGGCATACAGCAGGGGGTGGGTAGACTTGCCCAGGTACCATTCCCCCGCTTCCGGCGCGTGAACCTCCCCTAACTCCCGGACCAGCTCAGCCAGTAAGAATTCATACAAAGTGGCAGCAGGGGAATCCGGGCTGACCCGTCCATCCCAGACTCCCAGGAGTGCCAGGGCTTCCAGGGTTTTCTTTCCCTCAACCGGGATGCCCAGCACGATCTCCCGGATCTCGCGCCAGGGGATTGCCACCAGGTCCTCCTGCAGGGAGGCCATGCTCTTCAGATCCCAATCCCGGCGTTCATCTAATACTTCCACGATCCGGGTCAGCCGGTAGCCGTCCGCAAAATCGTGTCCCAGGTAGGGCTCCTCACCGGGAACCGGTTTGGTGTTGGCAGTGGCGATCAGCCCTGGCGCTGGGTTCTCACAAAAGGGCATGTCCTCAAGGGGGATGCGGTCTGGCTCCCCGGCCAAATCCGGGTCCCAGCCAGGCAGAGGTATGGTGGATGTGAAGTTTTGCGATGAGGGAAATCCCCGATGAACTGCCAGCCGATCGTGTCTGACTGGTCGGCATAGACCATATTCATGGCAGCCTGGTACCAGCGTGACCAGCAGGTCCGGAAATCCTGGAAGTTACTCACCCGGTGGACCGCAAACAGGCCCTGGATAGGGCGGGGATTCATCCAGCCGGACCGGATGGATAAGGGGAGATCGACGCCTTCCAGGACATCGGAGATGATCGGCCCCCGGGGAGTGCTCATAACAGTATCCTGAAAAGGTGCCTGGCCCTTGACCTGGAAGGTGTGCTGGGTCACATCCAGGGGAAGATAATCCTCACCGTCACGGACCATGACTCCTTCGGCATCCAGCTCTTCCAGGAAGAGGTCGGTGTTGTCTGCGCTGCCCCCGGTCACGCCCCAGGCGGCATGCTGGTTGTGGCCCAGGGAAAAGAAAGGCGTGCCTGCCAGGGCTGCTCCCCGCAGTTTGTAATCAGGAGTCTCCAGGCAGGCCAGATACCAGTGGGAGGGGATGGTGGGGCTCAAATGGGGGTCGTTGGCTAATATGGGGCGGCCGGTTGCCGAGCGGGAAGTGTTCACAGCCCAGCTGTTGGAGCCGCCAGAAGTTCCCAAGCCCAGTGCTCCGGCCAGCTCCTGGATATCCTGGGCGATCTTTAGCCCGCTGACCCCCGAAGGCTGGTTGACCGGGAAAGCGGCCGGGAGCCACTCCGGGTAGGCGCCGTCCAAAGCCTGGAGGGCCTCGGGACCATACTCGCGCAGAATCATCAGGCGGTTGATCTTATAAGGCCAGGGAGAGAGGATCAGGGCTACAAAGTTGAGGATTCCCAGCGGGTCGGCTCCCTGGATCTCGGTCGGCTGGGATTTGAGTAGACTGAACTCCGGGGCAGGTTTGGCACAGCCGATTTTCACACCTGCGTTGATCCCGGCCGCGAAGGCACCCAGCAGACCCCGGTCGCCTTCCTCCAGGAGCTGAAACTGGGCAGCGGCATGGCGGCCCAGGCCTACCCGGACGGTCAGGCGGTCCACAGGCAGGGCAAGCGGGCCGAAGATCTCGGCCAGCGTTCCCCGTGCGGTGCGGACCAGGCGCTCGATCTGAAAGGAGCGGTCCTGGCCCTGGCAGAATCCCAGGCCATAAAAGGCGTCCGCTTCGGATTCAGCTTGAATGTAGGGAACACCGTATTCGTCCCTCCGGATCAGGACCGGCGCGTTGATCCCCTGCACCTCGAGTTCCCCCTTGAGGATGGGCAGGCGCTTTCCGAGAGCAGCGCCCAGGATGAGTCGTGTGAAGTTCATATGAGTTTTAGTATAGCATGGGAGGGAGCGCCGTTGGCGCGACCGGGATAGACTGACTGGAGGATGGATACAAGACAAAAAAATCAGCTCTCAGAGCGGAGGCCGGAGGCCGTAGTCGAAGAGGCGGATCTGACTGAATTCGCCATTTCGTCTTCGCTCCATCCCCTGGATGTCGCTCCGCTCAATGAGCTGCGATTTTTTTCGAGAATGACATACAGGTAAACCTCCCTTAAGGGAGGTTTGTTTTGATTCAGCCCATGGATTTGTCCATCGGTGAACATTAAATCCGAACAAACATATACGTGAGATTGCCACGTCGATCCTTCGTTGAAATTCAGGATCTTCTCGCAATGACAGAAAAGAGGCGACGATACGGGTCGCCCCACGATTTATTCATCTGCCGTCTTAGAATTCTAGTAATTTAGTGGTCCCACTCATCCCGCTTATCAGACTTTCTGTCTGTTTCACCCCGCGCCGCGCGATAGACCAGGTAGCCGGTCCCCAGTACCAGGGAGATGACAGCCAGGACCATGCTCAGGGTATCAAAGAGGGACTTTAACTCCATTTCTCCCGTCCCGGCCAATAATCCTCCCAGATTAAAATCGCCCAGGAAAGTGGAAATAAGCAAACCGATCACAAAGATGAAAATAATCTGTCTCAAGGCTGGGGATGTGTTTTTCATAGTGGCGTTCTCCTCCGGTCCTGCGGACCGAGATTGCCGCGCTTCCTCTTCGCTTTCAGCTCAGAGTCACCTCGCAATGACATGAGCGCTTTTCGTCATACGACTTACTTCTTACGATTTACGATCTTTCACCATCCCAATCACGGCTTCAGACTGAAATCCACTTCCGGGTAACCCTGGGAGATGCCTTCCAGGCTGACCGTTTTATCTCCCAGGAGATAACGATCGAAAAAGGCCACTGTTTCTGCGTTGATGATTTCCAGGACCAGTTCGCCATCGATGGGACCTTTCAATCCCATGGTGGCCGTCAGCGGTGAGAGCATGGGCAGGCTGGTAAAGTCGTAATGCTGTGTGCCTTCAATACTGACCTGGATCACGGCGTTGTCAGCTGTATTGGCAATCTGGATCATCAGGTCATCATTCCGGTCCTGGCCTGCCACCGGGCTCCAGCGTTCGCTGTAGAGAAAGATGGCTGGTTTGCGCAGAACCAGTTCTTCGATCACCTTCTGGGCAGGTTCCACCCAGGGGTCCATGCCCAATACTGCCTGGCAGCGCACATCGGTCAGGCAGAAGCGGACTGCCGCTCCGCCTCCTGTTGAATGTCCAAAGACACCGATCTTTTCCAGGTCCAGGCTTCCGGCGGGGAGCCATACCTCCTTTTTAGACTGGTTCAATTCAGTCAGCACATCCAGGACCAGGTCAATATCCTCCGACCACTGATGGGAGAGAATATCCGAAGCTCGATCATATTCCTGGTCGCTGACACCATCGGGCAGGGCGTCATGATTGACGGCCACCTGGCGGCCATCAGGGAAAAGAGTGTGGATCGCTCCATAAGTGTGATTGATCCCCACGACAACATAACCATGGGACGCCAGCTCTTCAACCTGGTAGATATTTTGCTCCTTAAAACCTTCCCAGCCGTGAGAGAAGATCAGCAGCGGATAAGGTTCTTCAGAGATCAGGAAAGGTGCTTCCCAGAAAGCGTTGGCATTCACATATTTGAGGTGATTCAGTGTAAAAGAAGGCAGATTCAACTTTTCTGCGATGACTGGTGCGGCAGATTGAATACCCGGCATCCAGCTGGCCCGGTGATCCGACTTTTCAGGAGCCGCCGGATACCAGATCTGGACCATCAGCTCACGAGGCGCTGTGGGATCTTCCCCGTAGAGTTCCACCCTGTCGGGATCGACCAGGTGGATTTCCCGGGTTCCCACAAGGTGAGGTCCGGAGATCGGATAAGGGGATGGCACGGGAGTTAGAAATCCCAGGGTAAGTGAGATCCCAGCCAAGAGGATTGATAGGCCCAGGAGCAGGATCCGCCCTCTGCGCTGTATTCGCTGATACCCGGCAAACCTGAGTAGGGGAAGTGCGATGAATAGAGGCCAGAGCTGCCAGCGGAAACCTTCCAGAAAAAGCTGGGCTGCTGCGAAGATCCCCAAGAAGGCAGACATCAGCCAGCCCTTATATTTTGCCGGAACACTGGGCACCAGCATGATCACCGCTGCGAGGATGGTTAGAATGCTTAGTAAAAGTTCAAATGTGCGCATAGGGTGGGGTCCTGTTGGATGAATAAACGTCTATATTTTATCCTACCCGATATATAATATGCAGTGGATCCATCAGCATGATTTTACCCCAGACTGGCCTGACAGCTTGAAATCAGACGCGGGGAATATTTCCAGTGTCGAGAGGGAATATAACCTATGAAAACAGTTCCAGATACATCCACCCCCTTAACCCGCTACGCCTGGCTTTCCATTGGAGCCGCCCTGGTCACCATCAGCCTGAAAGCAGCTGCCTATTTTTACACAGATTCGGTGGGTTTTCTTTCAGATGCTGCGGAGTCCGTGGTCAATCTGGTGGGTGCGGTAGTAGCATTGGTCATGCTGACCATCGCCGCCCGTCCAGCTGATGAGGAGCATGCCTACGGGCACGGCAAGGCGGAGTATTTTTCCAGTGGGATCGAAGGCACATTGATCCTGGTTGCAGCCCTCAGTATCGCTTTCGCGGCCATCCAGCGATTGCTCGCCCCCCGACCTCTGGAGCAGGTAGGTTTGGGGTTGGCAGTTTCTGCCGCCGCCTCGGTTGTCAACCTGGCCGTCGGCCAGATCATGATCAGGGTTGGCAAACGCAGGGAATCGATCACCTTGGAAGCCAATGGCAAACACTTGATGACCGATGTCTGGACTTCTATCGGCGTGCTGGCCGGGGTGGGCGCGGTGGCGCTGACAGACTGGGGCTGGCTTGACCCCATCGTGGCCCTGGCTGTGGCGGGTAATATCGTCTGGACCGGAGTGCAGATCGTGCGTCGCTCGGTTTTAGGATTGATGGACACAGCCCTGCCAGCTCCCCAGTTGGCAGTGATAGAAGAGATCCTGGAAAGTCACCGCCAGGAAGGAATCGATTTCCATGCCCTGCGAACCCGCCAGGCGGGCACCCGGGCTTTTATGTCTTTCCACGTGCTGGTACCCGGGGAGTGGACCGTCCAGCGCGGCCATGATCTGCTGGAGAAAATCGAATTCGATTTGAGGAAAGTCCTGCCAAATGCGGTAGTCTTCACCCACCTGGAATCCCTGACAGATCCGGTATCGTGGGATGATAATGATCTGGATCGGTCCCATCCGCCGCTCCAGGAGGATTAACTTCGCGACAGGCGTGGCAATCTCCTGAGAGATAAGATTGCCGCATTGGTCTTTCGTTTTCACTCAGGAGCTACTCGCAATGACAAGAAAAGGGCGACCCGTCGGGTCGCCCCTACAATCGAATCGATTTTCGGTTTCCGTTCACCCTCCCAGACTCCTGATCCCAAAGTCTCCCAGTCTGCTTTTTCTGGGTTGCCCCTCCAATCGATTTATTTCGAATCTATTCAACACCACTTATGTCAAGGAATAGATCCGAGCCCAGAGAGTCGGTGATGATCACATCCGGAAAGCTTATATCCTTCTCGGGCTGGACACCGATCTCGTGATACATCGCTACGAATTCCGGAACCGCAAAGACCACATCGTGCATGTACTCCCGCTGCTTGATTTCCGCAGCCATAGCGGCTTCCTGGACCGAGACCTGGCCGTCCCCATCTTCGTCTGCCCCAAGATCTGTGAGGGCTTCTGCAAAATAATAGGTGAAAATACCCCCCACAATCGGCAGGCCTTCTTCATCAATGCCTTTCCAGCCAAATTCGTCCTTAGCCACGGCGGCGATGGCCAGACCTACCTCACCTGTGAGCTGGGATGTGAATTTGGCCGCCTGGCAGGAATCGACCACCAGGACCTTGTTCAGGCTGGGGATTTCAGCCCATTCCTCGGGGAAAAAATCTCCCCAGACGATCACATCGCTCAGGTAGCGCCCATGGGCAGTGATATAGAAGACGACCAGGTCGTTGGCGTCGGCTTTCAATTCCAGGCGGTCCAGCTCAGCTTCCAGGTCCCAACGGGTGAACTCTCGCAGCTCGATGATGTCTTCTGCTGGCCAGCCCAGAGATTCCAATGTATCCCGCAGGCGGGCATTATCGACATAGTCCACCAGGAGATCGGACATTCCCACATCTTTGTAATCATCTTTTTCCGCCAGGACAGCAAACACCTCGACCGGTCCAGCATCTTCCTGGGCAGGTTGAGAATTCTGGCAGGCTGTGATAAGGAAAGAGGTTAGTAAAAGAGCCAGGAATATTTCTTTTTTCATGGGTGTCTCCCTATTCAGATCCATTGTGAATATTGTCTGGTTTGTCCCGGTTCTCCGGTCTCTTTACACCGGTCCCTCAATCTTCAATCTTCAATCTTCAATCTTCAATTCTTAATACACCCATTCCTCAAACTCGGCGCTCAGGTCACAGCCGCAGGAGTCTTCCAGGGCGGCCCGAAGTTCATCGCCGTCACCGATGCCCCAGATATTATCCGCGTAGTAAGCCTGCACCGCTTCCAGGACCATATCCTGGCCGTACTTCTCTTCCAGCTCCAGGAAAAACAATGGTCCGCGGCCGTAAACGATGGCGCCGTATTCTTGGCCGACGTATTCTCCTGCTGGCAAGCCAATCGGGATATCAGCAAAATCCACCCGATTCCAGCGGCCAACCCAGGATTCCGCGTAACCGCTGCCGTCACCGTAGCGGTCCTGATAATAGATATAGGTCAGATACTGCGTCAGAGCCTCATCCACCCAGGGCTGGTTCTGCTGATCGTTTCCGACCACGTTGTAGATCCACATATGCACTGTCTCGTGGGCCAAAGTGGATTCCAGCATCTGTTCAGTCGGCAGACCGTATAATTCACCGCCGCCCACAAATTCATCCTCCACGATATTGGTGATCCCCGGGTACTCCATGCCCAGAGCCATCATGGGGGCGCTGAAGATATCAAACTCGGTGTAGGGATAGGGACCAAGCCGCTCGCTGAGGATCTGGATGGCGGCAACCCCGAAGTCAACCGCAAAGACCTGGTTAAGGTCGTATTTCGGTTTGGTCAGGACCCGGACCAGTGTCTCACCCACCTGTTCGTTAAGTTCGACGAATTCCCGGCTTCCGGCCAGATAAAAATCCCGCGAGGGACCAGAGGCGAACAGAGTGGTTTGGGCCCCGCCAGTGATCTCTTGATCTACGACCACTCCGGAAGTGGCCAGGACCAGATCCGCAGGCGCTGTAACCTGGACAACATAAAAGGCAGCGTCGTTATAGGGGAGATCCCCATTCTGTTGTGGGGTCTGGTTATACCAGCCCGATTCATCATAGACGGGGATATGCGGGTAAAAGGAATCCAAAACCAGCACATCTTCAAAATAGCCCAGAAGGCCGTAGTTGCCACCCATATCGGTCGGGAGGACCAGCTCAAAGTCGAGTTCTATTACCAGGGATTCACCAGGGCTCAGGGGCTCCACTAGGTCCACTCGCAGGGCGGTGTTATAACTCTCAGAGGCGGTGGTCGCAGGGCTGCCCCCAATCATCAGGTTGGAAACGGCTAGCTGACCGCCCTGGACGTTGGGGAAGACCCGGAAGTAGATCTCGGTCAGCTCCTCATCTTCAGCATTGAAGTAGCGCACGATCTGGTGCCCTGTGATGGTGGAAACCAGGTCTTCGGGTATTTCCAGGGAGATGTAATAGGTGCTTGCCTGAGGGAGTTCATCCAAAACCCAGACCGCGCTGTCTACCAGTCCAGATCTAAAGATCTCCCGGTCCTCCCAGTCGATCTCAGCTACTGAGACTGGATATGAAAATTCTCCAATATCCGGCGAGATTGGTGTGGGCGTATCTGATCGAATAACAAAATACCAGACAGCGACAGCCAGGCCGACTATGATGACGATGCTGATCAGGACCAATATACCTTTGTTCTTCATCGTTCCTCCTGGAAACTATCAAATCCACAATTAGGGTTCCATATTTATACCATGTACTCCCGCTCCCCGACCCGTCCCCGGGGAGGGAAACGTCCCAGTGACCGGGGCCTGCCTTGCCTGTCCTGAGCGTAATTCCCATTTGTCATTCTGAAGATGAGCGATGGCGAAGAGGAAGAATCCAGAGGGGGATTTCCTGGTTTGGATGTTCATGCTCGATCCTGATTCAAATCATGGATCCTTCCCCTTCGGGTCAGGATGACAAAAAGCGGATGATACAACTCTTTGCGATAACTTACTCACAACACTTAACACTGTTCAATTTACATCTTACTCATACTCGGTATATTTCCAGGCCTTGCCCCTCACTTTCTCAGCCGGGTACTTCTTCTCATTCAGGGCCAGCTTGTCCCTGGCGGCCTGGATGATATCAATCCCATATTTGTCCGCCAGCTCCAAGAGGTAGACCAGTACGTCCCCAATCTCTTGTCTGAGACCTTCAATCTCTCTCTCTGTGAGCGGCTGATCATTACCCTTCCACTGGAATATCTCCAGGATCTCAGCTGCCTCAACACTCAACGCCAGGGCCAAGTTCTTGGGGGCGTGGAACTGTTCCCAATCCCTGGCCTGGATAAAGGCCTTGATCTCTTCCTTTAAGGTTTCCATACATCCTCTTATGATATGGGTGTATTGTATAACAAGTCCCGGAAAGTGAGCGGTCAACTAGGCAGGATAAGGATCGGGCTCATTTACACCGTAGTATTACATGTGTGTAATGATATTGTAATTATTGAAATACAATTTCCAAAATCATGATTTTCTTGCTACAATAGAAGTACGGAGATTCGAGCTGCCTGCATAGATTATTATTTGGTAGGGGATATCTGGATCTATGGATATCAAAGAAAAAGCGCTCCTGTACCGCGCCCATGCGGGGGACAGGGGGGCAGCTGGTACATTATACGAGAAATATTACCGCGATATTTACAGCTATATCTTTTATCGCGTTAATCATCCTTCCACGGCTGAGGATCTGAGTGCAGAGGTCTTTGTGCGCATGATCCGTGAACTACCGGGATTTATGGGCCAGGGCAAACCTTTTATTTCCTGGCTGTATCAGTTGGCAAAAAAGGTCATCCAGGATTATCAAATAAATGCCAAGGAGCTGATATCTGCCAAAAATATCACAGGAGATCAGTCCAACGGCAAAACAAGATCTTCCAATGGCAGATCCCATGCCAGTAGTGATGAGCAAGCCCTGAGTTGTTTTCAACAAGCGCTGCAGCATCTCACTGATACACATAAGGAGATCATCATCCATCGTTTTGTGGAAGGCAGATCCGTGAGTGATATTGCGGACCTGCTCAATCAGAGCGAAGGAGCAGTGAGGACTTTGCAGCTGAGTGCCCTCAGATCACTGGAAGAAGCTTTGGGTAAAGAGAATTGTTTATGAGAGATCGTAGTTTTGCTGCCATCGTGGAGGATTGCCTCCAGCGTCTGGACCGGGGCGAAAGTTTACCGGACCTGCTGGCGGATTTCCCTGATCTGGCGGATCAACTTAAACCGCTGCTTTTGGTGGCCATGGCCAGCCGGGCTTTTGCCATCCCCGTGCCTGGCCAAACAGCCCAGCGCCTGGGAAGGAACCAGATGCTGGCTGAGATGAACCGTCTCGAGAACAAAAAAGCCTTCCGGAAGAAATCCGTTATCCCACCTGTCAGCCGCTGGGCAGGTTACCTGGTCAGCGCAGCCCGCAGCCGGGGATTCACCCGCCTGGCCCATAGCCATAGGCTGGCAATGGTATCCCTGGTGTTGATCCTCTCAGGAGGTTTCTTTACTTTATCCGCCTCGGCATCCAGCCAACCGGGTGACCTGTTCTATAAGATTAGATTGGGGTTGGAAAGAGCAGGGCTGGTATTGCAAGAACGTTATATGATTCCCCACCTTGAAGAACCGGTAGAGTTCCGCCCCGTATCGTGGGAAATGAGTGGTCTATTCAGCGATCATCAAGATCCAGATTCAGCCATGCCTGATTCTTTCCAGGATGAATATGGATTTGAAGATCCGGACCTCCAGGATGAGCTGCGCGATAAAGAAGCAGAAAAGGACCTGAAGGAGGAAGAGAAGGATCTGGCAGCAGCCGAGAAGGAAGCAGATAAGGATCTGAAAGAAGAAGAGAAGGATGATTCCGCCACTGAGAAGGATGAAGAAAAAGACCTGAAAGAAGATGAGAAAGATGAGGCCGCTGCTGAAAAGGATGAAGAAAAAGACCTGAAAGAAGATGAGAAAGATGAGGCCGCTGCTGAAAAGGATGAAGAAAAAGATCTGAAAGAAGAAGAAAAGGATGAGGCCGCTGCTGAAAAGGATGAAGAAAAAGATCTGAAAGAAGAAGAAAAGGATGCGGCTTCAGGGGCCAGAGAATCTGATAAGGACGAGAAGAAAGCCGACAAGATCGATAATCAAAGGGTCAAGGATCCCAAAGACAAAAAATAGCACTTCTATTTAGGGGTCTACCGATCAGGTAATGAAAAGCATTCTCATTGAGTGCTTTTTTTTATTTATGGCGGCTGAAAATCGAGGTTGGGTGAGTAATAACCCTAAAAATTCAGAATTGCACGCTTCTTGCAACGATTCATATTGAATCCTTCCAATTCTGTTATTTTTTGCTACAATAGAGGGACACTCTCACAACCATTCCCCCGTAGCGTACATCATTCACAGGTTGTCAGGTATTCCGCGCCCTTAACTCAGCAGTTATCGGCCTTTAGTTCAGGACCCTTTATAATCAAGGTTCTGTTTATGTTAGGAAGACGGTTTTCCAGAATTGTGGAAGAATGCCTCCACCGACTGGACCGGGGTGAAGACCTCCCCGATGTCCTGGCGGATTATCCTGCTGAATCGGAGCAGCTCAAGCCATTATTGTTGATTGCCATGGCCAGCAGGACGATGGCTTTTCCCGTACCGAGCCAATCAGCTCAGCGTCTGGGAAAGATCGAGATGCTGATTGAAATGGACCAACCCAGTTCCCCCTCACTCAGATCCGGGTCGGATTTAGGTCTTCGAGTCAAGAACTGGGCAACCCACTTGCTGAATTCATACCGGGCCCGAAATTTGATCCAACCTGTGCCCAGCTATCGCCTGGCTATGATTTCTCTGGTAGTGGTTTTTGGGTCAGGCTTGTTTTTCCTGTCCGCCTCCGCCTCTCCAGGTGATTTGTTTACTGCCTTCAGCGTTGATTTACGGAATGCCATGACGATCCTAAATCAAGGCCTTGAGATATTCCCCTTCACAGGTACAAGTATGGCCAATAAAACGATCAAGATATCCGGAGGTGAGGCCCTGCCAAAGGAGACCTCAGGAACTGATAAGGTGGCCATACTCCTGGATGGGGAGGGTGAAAAAAGCCTTGGCTACGTTTATGTAAACCCTTCTGAGGAAAGATACCAATACCGGTGGGGAGAGACCACGGGCGTTGAGGAGATCCTGATCGGAGAGGACACCCTTTCGGATAAAGACCTAAAAGAAGCGGAAAAGGATCAGAAAAAAGCCGAAAAAGACGCTGAAAAAGAAGCCAGCAAAAGTGAACGGGAAGCCGAAAAAACACTCAGGAAAACAGAATTGGATGATAAATTAGCCCAGAAAAAAGAGGTTATTGAGGCTAAAAAAGAAGACAAGATCCTAGAAAAGGAAGAGAAGGAAAAGAAGGAGAAAGATTAACCATAGATCATATTCTCTCAAATAAATAGCACTCCAATTTGGAGTGCTATTTTTATTTCTGTCAAAGGGATTACCCCTTCTACCGTGTTTTCGTTCAGTAGACGAAATCGTAATTGATCTTGAAGCCCGCTGTGCTGTCTATGAAGATCGCAGGAGCGCCCACTTCTCCCAGCCAAAACTCAAAATTGGCTCCATTCTTACTCTGGTATAGGAAGCGGTTAGGGCTGACCCAGGTGACATCGATCAGGGTTGTCACACTGGCCAGGGGGATGGAACCGGCGCCATACTGGCCGATCTTGGGGTTGGGATCAGCATCCGTGTAGATGAAGTACACTCCATCCGTTGCCCAGCCAAAAAAGGCTATGGGACCAGTAACATAGACCAGATCACCGCTGCCATCTGTGTTGGATACATGCAGGTCCTGGATGGGGGGATCACCAGTTGTGACCACCACCCGGTACGCTACTCGGTCAGTATTCGCTGAGAGTTCTGTATTATTCAATGGAAAAGGCACTGTGACCATGCTCATCAAAGTCGTAGGCGGGGATCCATCTGCAGGCAGATGCCAGATCCGGCTGACCTGAGGAGTAAGAGCCAGGGGATCTTCAGGAGGGACCACTACCCGGATGGCGCTGCCATCCCCTGTCCATGCCAGAGGTGGATAGTACGCGTATTCGGAGTATGTGATCACAAACGGGAATGCCAGCAGATCGATCCGGCCTGTGCCGTCAGCGTTTACCACAAAGATCTGAGTGGATTTAGATATGCCGATCTTTGTCCCATCGGGTGAGTAGAAGAAATTACCTCCCATCTCTGGCGCGAGGATTGTTGTCAGGGCAGTGGAATCAGCGTCGACGATCCGCAGATCATCATTCAGGAACAGACCGGGCCCCTCAAAGGTCAATTGGGTAGTAAAGGCGACTTGATGTGTACCCGGTTTGAACGAGAAGCTGTAGATCCTGGCTGACAAAGCAGTCCGTGTGGTGATATAGCTGTCCAGGGTTGCCTGGTTGACCAGCTGCCTGAGATTACTGCCGTCGCTGTTGATCGCCCACAGCTCCTGGTGATACCAATCCGGGCCGGCCGTGAACGCTACCACATTCCCATCATCGGAAAGGCGAACGCCAGAAGCATCCCCGCCTGAGGTCAACATGAGGGGAGGGGTGCCTTCTACCCAGTAATAGACATTTCCATCCTTGATATAGGCGGTTTTTAAGGTGATCGGGGTCAGGATGAGTGGTTCTGGTGTGTCACTTGGAAGGAGCTCAGGAACACCGCTAGGTTCCAAATCAGGGGAGGTATCTGGTTCCACCCCCTGGCCCTCCTCCGCTGCAATCGTGGCTGCGACCGAGGTGGATATGGAATCTTCGAGTCCTGGATCGATGCCTGGATCTGGAGAAGGAAGAAGATCACAGGCAGTGATGGTCAGAAGCAAAAAAGTGAGCAGTAGTACCATTCTGTACTTGGGGGACATGGAGACCTCCGTTGTTTTGATTAGATACCATTCTACACTAGAATTGAGTGAGGTGGCCAATCCCCCTTTATTTACAGGAAGTCGTCTTTCACGTTATTTGATGTTAAAATCAGAATGAACTGAAGATTTAACCTTCTGTAGGAGAAGAACCAAGTCCAGCTCTCAGAGGAGGCAGTCCATGAGTTTCGATACTCCACCTATTCCAGAGGCAGTAGAACCAAAAAAGACGAATAAGCTTCTCTGGGGATGTTTGATAGCCCTTTTTTTGGGGCTGGTGATACTTTGTTGTGGGATTACCCTGGTCCTGATGCCCTTATTCTCGGATTTCGATCCCCTCGGAACCGGGTTAAGGGAGCAGATCGAGGAGTACCTGCCCCTTGATTACCTCGATGACCCTTCTTCTATCCCGGGGTTTGATGATCTATTGGAGGATGATACGGGTCCTGATGGGGGAGAGTATGATACCGGACCCATCTTCGAGGAACTTCAGGATGCTGAGGATATTCCCCTGGCATGGTTCAATTTCATTGATATCGGGATGTCCTTTTATTATCCTGTGGGATGGGATATCGAGATGGAAGGTTACGGGGTCACTTTTTATGAGCCAAATAGCTACACCTATATCTATATGGGTGAAGATCTAACGGATCTCGGGACAACGGCGGAGGAGATTGCGCTTGATATTCTGGATACCATTCAGGAGGAAGCCCAGGAGGATACATTCAAGCTGATCACCAGCGATACCTATTACGTCTCCTTTGCAGAAGATGCCTATTTAACCCTTTTCGAATGGGTGGATGCGGAAGGATATTACACCTGGGCTTATGACCTCGAGGTCGTTTCCGGTGATTCCAACATATACATGTTCCTGTCTGGGGAAGACCAGGATGAGATCCTCTACTATGGTGATCTGCTGGATATCATCGCTTCCAGCCTGGAGGAAATGCCAGAGTTAGAGCCCAGCAAAGACCTTTAGTAGAAAAGTCTCTGTGCGACCGGGAAAAACTGGAGACACGGTACACACAATTGTAAGGGCGAGCCAGCCCGGTCCTGAACGTAGCCGAAGGAGGCTCGCCCTTCTCTTTTCATGAGATTGCCATGCTGTAGGATGATGCTCATCTTACGAGGCCAATTCAAACTGACTGTCATTGCCAGCGGACTCTGAGCGAGAAGCTAAGAGGAAGCGCAGCAATCTCGCTCTCATTTCACAAGAATCTGACTACATTAACTTGAGAAGAATCCACAGTTAAGCGGTGAGATTGCCACGGGAGCTGCGCACCCTCGCAATGACAAAAACGGGCAATCTTCTTTCATCTACGCTCCATCCTCTGGATGTCGCTCCGTTCCATGAGCTGTATCTCTCTTGGAAAATGATAATAGGACGACGGTCCCTCGTTCAGCAAGCCTATTCCAGTCTCTTCACCCTGGTCGGGCACCCGATACCTCCGATCTCTTAGTGGAGGTCTCTTTATGGCGTTCCATCAAAACGAAAGTGATATGTCACTCAATCACCCCCGGCTGGCACCTCGCTATCGCTCGGTGTGCTCCGCAAACCCGGGGGCTGATTCACTACAAACCTCCCTGAAGGGAGGTTTCCCTAAAAACCCCGCTTGAGCGGGGTTTGTTAGACCCCAGCCCGCGGTTTTAACCGTGGGTGGATACGGATTCCAGTCTCATTACCCCGGTCCTTTACCCTCCAGTTCCTTCAAGACAGGCTCCGCGGATCTTCAATCTTCAATCTTCAATTTTCAATTGATTAAGAGACCTCTTCAGAGACCGAGCTGTATTATCCTATCTCCAGGTCGAATTCACATGAGAAAAAACTGCTACCCTGTTGACATCAACGGGTCCTGTTTTATAGAATGAGTTCAAATCCCGGATTAGATGGGGAAAGGCAGTCCGCCGGGACCCATTTGCTTAGCAATCTGTTCTTGGGTCAATCTGGGCTGGATTCACCAAATCTTGAGGCGTACTATGTGGAAAAAGACATTCCTATATTGCGAGATGGTTATGTTGAAGGCAGCGGCAGCTGACCCGCTGGAAGTGCTCGCGGAGGGGTTTCCTCTCGCTTCACCCACTCCCTGTTCAACCCAGCGAGTCACCGCGCCTGAGATCTCCGGGATCATCCCGAAGGTCGCTCTGCCGGAGGGAGAAGTGGGGGATTTCACTCCCTCCGGTGGATTTTACCTACAGAAACCACTCAGACTTGAAGAAGGAGCCCCTCTGCCAGCGGGCTTTTTCAAGGAGGAGTGGGAGGTGGATACCAGCGGCCATTGATTTGTCTTGAATATACGAGGGGGGCAGGGATGAGCGGCCGGTCGGGTAAAAGGTGACCGGCCGCTGTCCTTAAGGGGATTTGATTGACCCAACTTCCCCTGATTGTTATAATCGGTTCAAATCCCTCTCACCAAAGGAGTGAAAATGGAAAAAAAGGACAACACCTTTGAATTTAGAGCCAAGCCCGGAGCTCCCAAAGATAAACTTTACACGGTTCAGGAGGGAGATACCCTCTCCGCTATCGCCAAGAAATTCTATGACGATGCTGCGAAGTATATGGTGATTTATGAGGCTAACAAAGACCTGATCGGTGAAGACCCCAGCCAGATTAAGGTTGGCCAGGAATTGAAGATCCCAACTAAATAGAAAAATATAGGAAGAAGGAGTAGTAATGAGCGGAAATGTAGATCTTGTCAAAATATTTTCGGCTGTAGCTGAAACCATGATGGAAAATAAGGACTCTCTCAACAAAGCCGATGAATACAACCAGGATCACGGCGATCATATGGTGGATATTTTTAAGATGATCACCGGAGCCGTAAAAGAAGCGCCAAAAGATGATGTCTCCTCCGGTCTGAAAACAGCTAGCAAACTACTGACCGAGAAAAAGAGCGGCTCAGCAGCCATGTATTCTAAGGGATTGGCCCAGGCGGCCGAGTATTTCCAGGACCAGGACCTGGATGCCAGCCAGCTATTGCCCCTGCTGCAGACCATGCTGGGAGGTGGAGAGGCTTCTGTTTCCAAGGGTACTGGCGGTCTGCTGGATTCTCTGGTGGGTTCGTTCGGTGGTGAGGACGGCCTGGATATGGGCGATATCCTCAATGCAGGCGCGGCTTTCCTGCAGTCCAAACAGGAAGGGGACAGCAACCTGGAAGCAGCCATTGATGCTGTGATCTCTGCCAGCAAGATGGGCGAAACCCCTCACCGGGCCCAATCCAGCAAGCTGGTTGCCGATGTCCTGCTGAAATCCCTGATGGGTGGTTAACAAGAAGCAGGATGCAGGATCCTTTAGATAGGATCCTGCATCTAAATATTAGCAAAAGAAACCCCTCAATCGAGGGGTTTCTTTTTTTACATAACAAACTGCGTGTTCTAGTAAGAGACCTTCCGGGGCAGCTTTTTAGCCTGAGCGATCCAGCCTGCTACCATTTTCTTGGATGGTGGGCGGCGGACCAACTTCTTGCGGGCATTGACCTCAAGGATCTTCTTGTAGAGATTATCACCCACGCGCTGGGCAAGCTCAACCACGGTGTCTACACCGGCTTCTTCGAGCAGGTCGGCGTATTCCTCACCCACACCTTTGATCCGGAACAGGTCAACATGGTTTACCCATTCCAATATCAGGGCTTTCCCGATACCACTAGCGGCCGCGATCTCTTTCCGGCCGGAAGGGGTGGCGCCTTTTGATAACAGACTTGCGGTGCTTCGGACCCCCGCTTTCCTTAAGTCCTTGGCATACTTCTTTCCAATACCTTCAACCATTTCTAATTTTGCCATTCTTAACTCCTGGATGCTGATCAATTAATAAAAAACACCCTTCCCAGCACCGGGAAGGGTGGATTCAAATCTAGAGTTTAGGTATGACCAGCTCCATACCGGGCTTGATCATACTAGGGTCGTCCCCGATAACGTCTTTGTTGGCTTCGTAGATTTTCATATACTTGCCAGCGTCATCGTAATATTTTTTGGCGATTCCACTTAGTGTATCGCCGCTGATTACCACGTGTTTTATGATTTTCTTTTTGGTGGCAGCTTCCATCCTTGCTTCATGTCGCATGCGAATTTCAGCATCGGTTTTTTCCCGAGCTGCTTCCCGACGCTTCTTATCTGCCAATTCTCCGGCTTTTGCTTCGGCTTTTGCTTCGGCTGCAGCCTTATCTTCTTCTTCCTTCTTGCGGAACAAACTGAATTTCCTATCCTTCTCAGCCATTTTTACTCCTTATCTGCCTAATACTGATGCTTTTAGCCATTTTATCACGTGATAATTTGATTTGTATAGGATTTACCACTTGAATTGGCAATCTTGGGGCGATATTGGGGGTGAAAACGGGAAAACAGGAGCAGAGATTAGTATTCTGCTCCTGGAAGGCGTATCTAGGACCGGCATCCTATTTGAGAGTAAAGTCGATCGTCAGGTCCAGCTCTTTTGCGTCCTGACAGTCGGTTTCCAGATCGAGATCTCCAAAACCATCTGTGACCAGATCACCGGTTAAACGAATGGGGCTGCCCGCTGAGGCATCGAGGATTATACTGGTATTCTCCTCCCCACTCAGGGTAGCCCGGCAGCTGCCCTCACTTACACTGAAATCGACTGTGGCGCCGATCCGTTCCCGGCTCCAGTCCTCATTGATCTCCACGCTGTTGTTATTGACCCCACTGGCTTCCTTCACCTGTACCCGAACCTTGCCCGAATTTCCATAGAGGGTCGAGCTTGTTTTGTACCCAGTACCGCAAGCCAATCCAGCGATTGCCAGTGCCAGGATAGGCAGGGCCAGCCAGTGGAGTTTTCTTCTCAGGGTCATTTTTCTCTCCTTTTGATAATCTCTTCTAGGTTAATTTGGTCTGGTTCGAACCATTCAGGAATTATTCCATGAACACGCGACTGATCTGAACAAAAGTCTGGTATCTGGTAGCGAGATCTTCTCCTAGCTGATTGAGGCTGCTGGAGGTGCTGAAATCCACAGTTAAGAAATCACCGCTTCCCGTTATTTGGACAGGAAGTTGTGAGGATCTAAGTATCTGGTGTCCTATCCGGTCCAGCATCTCCCGCACGGCAGAGGGGTTCCGACCAAACAGGACCATCTGGTCATCCAGTTCGGGTCGGTCGGGAATTTCAATCCGCTGCAGCTGGAGGCGCCTTTCAGCGTACGACATGACTTTTTCCAGGAGTTTGTCCATCAAGCTGCCGATCAAGCCAGCTTGATCAAAATCAGGCAGAGTGACCAGGGAAAATCGGGGTAAGGCCAAGCGGTTGGAGATGATCCCAAAGACCTCTGATCCCAACTCGGAGCCCTCTCCCCGGGTGTCAGCTACGTCAAAAAGATACAAATCCCGGTCAAGTTCCCGCCGATGATAGATTTGCCAGAGTTTGATCTCCTGATCCTGATCGGTCTGATGAAGCTCTTTTACTCTCCGTTCCAGTTCTGGTGGAGCGTTTTCCAACGGCACAAAACCAAGCTGGGAGAGCTGATTGGTCAGTTCATTTCTTTCGCGTCGGGAGGCGCGGATCATCAGGTAAACTATGATTCCGAAGAGGAAAAGGACGCCTAAAGCCAGCAGTTCAGGAGGAAATGACATCGTATATCTCCTTGGTGTTCTGAATTTGACTTCCTAACCTGTATTATAGCGGGCATTTTTGGCTGGTAAAGTGAAGTCAATCCCGGCTCAATCGTGGCAGAGTACTATTATACGAATAGATAAAATTAAAAGTTGCAGGAAAGAACACCAGCACAGGAAAGAACTGGATATCAGCTGAAGCTCAGGATCCGGTTCTGCAGGCTCCACATCCTCCTGTAGAAGCCATCCTGTTCGAGGAGTTCTTTTTCAGTGCCTCGTTGGATGATCCTCCCACGATGCAGGACCAGGATCTGATCAGCTCTTTCCAGGCCTACCAGGCGGTGAGTGATCAAAAGGGCGGTTTTCCCGGCCAGATGAGAGAACAGGGTGTCCAGGATCTCCCCTTCCGTCACCGGGTCAAGATTGGCAGTAGGTTCGTCAAGCAGAAAGAGGGAGGCGTCCTTAAGAATAGCCCGGGCAATGGCGATCCGCTGTCGCTCCCCGGCGCTGATCTGGCTCCCGCGTTCTCCCACCAGGGTGTCGAGTCCTTCTGGCAGACTTGAAATCCAATTCCCCAGGCGGGCTTTTTCTGCTGCTGCGAGGACCTCGGGATCCCCCGCGCCGGGTTTTCCCAAAGCTATATTGTCCCGCAGGCTGGCTCGGAAAAGGCCAGTTCCCTGAGATACCACACTGATCCCCCGCCGGACCTCATCCTGGGCTATTGCCTCCAGGGGTGTCTGATCAGGACCCAGGTAGATCTGACCCTCATAACCAGACCAGAAGCGAGTGAGGATGTTACCCAGGGTGGTTTTTCCGCTTCCGCTGGGACCTACCACTGCCAGGATCTGTCCTTCATTTAACTCCAGGTCGATCCCATCCAGGATTGCTCTTGGTGCTCTCCGGATATCGGAATAAAAGATCATTGATGTGTATGGCAGCATGGGAGGGGAGTGGAACAGGGTCAGCCTGATCCCTCACCGGGGGATCGGCGTCCAGGATTTCCATCAACCGGTCGCCGGCGGCGCGGGAGCTGGCCAGGATTTCCATGGCCTGGGGCAGCGGCTGAACCGCTTCAAAGGCACTCAGGGCCATCAAACCCAGGGCTGCCAGCATTGCTCCGGGGATCTTTCCATAGTTGACCAGTGGAATAGCTGCAATGAAGATCAACCACATGGCCAGGTTGCTGAAGAAGATCAGCAGCCCTGCGTTTAATCCGCTGATCCGGGCCAGCTTCAGTTGAGCTTCCCCGTAGCGCAGGTTCTGGGCTTGGATCTGGGCCATCTTGGATTTGGTCTGCCCGTATGCGAGTAGATCTGGCAACCCCTGGATGAGGTCCACCAGGGATGACCCCTGGGCCGCACGAGCCTGGACCAGCTCACGGCCGGGTTTTCGAGCCAGGAACCGCACAGCCAGGGGCACGCCGATCCCGCTGATCAGGAAGGTGATCCCCAGCAGGATAGCTATCAGGGGATGATAGGAATAGAAGAAGATCCCGGTGGCCAGTCCGATCAGGATCGCGACCAGCGGGGGAGCCAGGGAACGGATGTAGAAATCCTCCAGGGTTTTGATATCAGAGATGATCCGGCTCTGCAGATCACCGGCCCTGTACTGGCTGGTGCGGGCCGGAGCCAGGGGGACCAGGGATTTGTAGAACCACACGCGAAGCCTGGTGAGGATCTTGAAGGTCAGGTTGTGAGATACCAGGCGTTCCAGGTAGCGGCTGATCCCCCGGGTCAGGCCGAAAAACCGCACACCAACAATGGCAACCTGGAGAACAGCGATATTGGGATGGGTGGCGGCAGTCACGATCAACCAGGCGGAGGCGCCCATCAAGCCAATGCTGGAAGAGATGGTGATCGCTCCCAGAAGGACCGAACTCAGCACTTCGCTGAGATGGGGTTTGAAGAATGCCAAGAGCCTTCCCAGGACGTTTTTCTGGGGAGGAGAGGTCCTGATCTCCAAGTCAGAAATAGGGGAGGTTTCGATCTGGTCCCCCCAGATATGATCATCAACTTTATTTTCTATCTCAAAATCTGGCAGGTCTGCCAGAACAGCTGAACCGGTATAAGCCTGGACAAGTTTTTGATAAGCCCCGCCAGCAGCCAGCAGCTCTTGATGAGTCCCTCGTTCTACTATCCGGCCCTGATCGAGGACCAGGATGCGGTCGGCTTGAAATACGGTGTTGAGGCGGTGGGCGATGGTCAGGACGGTTTTGCCTCTCATCAGCTTCCGGGTCGCGTCCGCCAGCAGGGTTTCAGTGACCGGGTCCAGCTGGGATGTGGGTTCATCCATCAGCAGGATGGGGGCATCCTTGAGGAATGCCCGGGCGAGGGCCAGGCGCTGTGCCTGCCCGCCGGAAAGGCGGGCCCCACCTTCGCCGATCAGGGTCTGGTAACCATCCGGGAGGGAAGCGATGAAATCGGCGAGGTGGGCAGCGGAGGCCGCTGCAGCCACAGCGCCGTCATCCGCGTCCGGTCGGGCCAGGCGGATATTGGCGGCGATCGTGTCCTGGAACAGCGCCGGTTCCTGGGGGACCCAGGCAATTTGCTCCCGCCAGCTGGAAAGGTCAAAACTGGAGAGGTCCTCACCATTGACCAGGATCTGACCCTCGCCAGGTGGGAAAAATCCCAGGACCAGGCTGGCAAGGGTGCTCTTGCCGGCGCCGCTGGCGCCCACCAGGGCGATCTGTTCCCCTTTTTTGATCTTCAGATGGATATCATTCAGCCCGCCTCCGCGATCATCCGGGTATTGGAAACTGACTCCCCGCAGCTCCAGGGATTGGAAGGCAGGGGCAGGCGAAGTGGGCTCTTGGGGAGTTTCCCTATCTTTATCAAGCGGTTCGGTGTCCAGGATCTGAAAGATCCTCTCAGCTGCGCTCTGGCCTTCCATGCCGGCATGGAACCGCAGCCCCAGGGTGCGCAGGGGAATATAGAATTCAGGGGCGATGATCAATAGGAATAAGGCCTGTTCCAGGGAAACCCGGAAATAGAGCAGTCGCAGGCCGATCTGGACAGCCACGACCGCCGTGCTCAACGTGGCCAGCAGCTCCAGGACCAGGGCTGATAAAAAAGTCACCTGGAGTACCTTCAGGGTGGTTTTCCGGTATTCGTCGCTGGTCTCCCGGATCTTTTCCACCTCGGCTTTGGCTTGATTGAATAATTTTAAGGTCTTCATACCCTGGAGACTGTCCAGGAATTGGCCTGCCAGTCTGCTGAGCGTGTTGTACTGGCGGTCGGTGATCTTTTTTGCGCTGCCTCCGATCAGGTACATAAAATATGGGATCAGCGGCGCGGTCACCAGCAGGACAATACCCGAAAGGGTATCCATCGGAAAGACAAAGAACAGAATGGTGACAGGTACCAGGGCGGATAAAACCAGTTGAGGAAGGTATTGGCTGAAATAGGCGTCCAATGCTTCGATGCCGTCCGAGAGAGTGCTGCTGATCTCCCCGCTTCTTTCACCTTTCAAATATGCTGGACCAAGTAGCTCTACTTTTTCCAACAGGGCTTTTAGGACCAGGCTCTTAGTCTGGACGGCAATGGTTTTGCCGCTCAAGCTGCTGGCCCAGGCCAGCAGTGCCCGGGCGCTGAAGGCCGCCAGGATCCAGAACAGGATCCGGGAGACATCATCCAATCCGGATCCATCCAAAAATACCCTGCTGACCATCTGGCTGATGAAGCGGGCCTGGGAGATGGAAAGGATCGCTGAAAGGAATCCCAATCCAATGGTCAGGATCAACCAGGGACGGCTTTTTTGGGCCAATTTGAGCAGCCTGGGATTGGGCATCATAGGCATTTCCTGAAGGATATTTCCTTATGGTATCACAACCCCGGCTCAAGGAGCGCGAGCCCTTATTCCTGGCGCAGATAGAGAGGCAACCGGGGATTTCGTGCTATACTTTTTCCAGATCGAACACCATATCAACTGGAGAATGCCTCATGCCATCCAAGCCAATTTTCCTGATTCTGCTCGGCCCACCCATGTCTGGCAAAGGCACCCAGGCTGCCCGTCTGTCTGGATCGCTGGGTATTCCCCAGGTCTCATCCGGAGATCTGTTCCGGTTCAATATCAAGAACCAGACCGAGCTCGGGAAACAAGCCAAGGCGTTTATTGACCGGGGAGATCTGGTGCCGGATGAGATCACCATTGGCATGGTAGCCCAACGGCTCAGCGAGCCTGATTGCGCTGGGGGAGCCATCCTGGATGGATTTCCACGCACCAATCCCCAGGCCGAGGAATTGGACAGGATCCTGAATGAGTTGGGCGCTTCACTGACAGGGGTCTTGTCAGTTGCGGTGCCGGAGGATGTCCTGGTGGAGCGGGCCAGTGGGAGGCGGATCTGCCGGGTCTGTGGAAAATCCTTCCATCTGGCATTCAATCCCCCAGAACAGAAGGGAATCTGTGATCTAGATGGTGGAGAGCTCTACCAGAGGGTGGATGACCAACCCGAGACTGTCCGCCAGCGTTTGGCCGTTTACCATCAGCAGACCAGCCCATTAATCGATTTCTACCAGGAGCGCGGGATCCTGGAGCAGGTCAATGGCGACCAATCGATCGCAGATGTGGCCGCAGAGATCGAAGATCTGATCAGGGAACGATAATCTCGGAATTTCTCCGGAAGAATAGAATGGACCACTACTGGCAGACCGGTAAGATTCAAGCCAACGGTATCGGGCTTCATTACTATCGCACTGGCGGAAACCTGCCGCAGGTGGTGTTGAGCCATGGGGCACTGGACGATGGTCTGTGCTGGACCCGGATTGCCAGAGCACTTGAAGAAGATTATGATTTGATCCTGCTTGATGCCCGTGGGCATGGGCTGTCTGATTCTGGTGCGGGGGATTATTCTACGGAAACCAGGGCAGCAGACCTGATTGCGTTGATTGAGGAGCTTGGATTGGAAAAACCCGTAATCGGTGGACACTCGATGGGGGCAGTTGCCTCGCTGTATGCAGTTGCAATGCGTCCTGATCTGATCTCAGGCTTTTTCTTGGAAGACCCTTCAATCACTTGTCCTGGCGAATCTCTTTTCGGAGGGGAGGCTGGCAAAGTTACTGAGGTAATGTTCAAAGGACTGGTGCGTTTGTGGAGATTGTTCAGATTGCTGCCCAGATCAGTCAGCCTTGCTATGGCCAGAAGGTTCATGGGGGATGCGCCACCTGAAGAGATCGAACCCTGGCTGGAATCCAAAAGGAGAGCGAGTGATGATTTTATCCAGTCGATTGAGGATCCTGGTTGGTTATTAGGCAATTTCGACCTGGACCTGCTGGAGAAAGTTGAATCTCCAGGTATGTTGATCTATGGTGACAGGGATCAGGGAGCGATCGTTTCCCACCAAATGGCGGAGGAATTGGGGAAAAGAATCCACAATTTAAGGATTGTCCATTTGGAAGGAGCTACGCATGATATCCGCCGGACGCGGTACGATGGCTACATTAGGGCTATAAGCAGTTTCTTAAAAGAAATTAACGGCTAGGGTTTCATTTCCTTAATTCAAAGAGTGAGATCAGATCAATTAAAACTAAAGAGGCTGGGAAAATCCAGCCTCTTTAGTTTCTCAGTAATGCAGGTCCGGACTGTCCGGACTGAGGCGCTTGCGGAAGATCCAGTAGGTCCAGCCTTGATAAGCCAGCACAATGGGCAAAAAGATGGCTGCCACAATAGTGATCACTTTCAGGGTATAAGGGCTGGATGAAGCGTTGTAGATGTCCAGACTATAAGCAGGATCCAGGGTGGAGATCATCAGGCGCGGGAACAGGCCTGAAAAGACCATCACCGTAGCCAGTATGATCACCAGGCCGCCAAAGATGAAGGTCCAGCCGTCTTTTCCTTTCCTGTAGAAAAACCCGTATGCCAGCAGGGCAGCCGCAGCCAGGATGGCAGGGATCAGTCCATCCCAGCCGGGATTATTGAGGATATCTGTGGCAAGGAAGGTCCAGACCAGGAAGGCCACTGTCAGTACCACAGCGACAATCCAGATCTTCCCCGTGAGATCCTTGACGCGGTCTTTCACTACCCCTTCCAATTTGATGCCCAGGAAGCTGGCACCGTGAACGATAAACAGGCTCACAAAAGCCAGTCCGCCGAAGATGGCAAAGGGATTGAGAAGGGGCAGCAGGCCACCGTAATAATTCAAGTCGGCTTCGATCGCAACCCCGCGCATCAAATTGGCCACTGCCACCCCCCACAGCAGGGCGGGGATCAGGCTGCCGAAAAAGATCGCCCAGTCCCAGGTGCTCCTCCATTTGGTATCCTCCCGTTTGCTGCGGAATTCGAAGGATACCCCGCGGATGATCAAGCCGATCAGCATGAATATCAGGGCAACATAAAAGCCACTGAATAGAGTGGCATACATATGGGGAAAAGCTGCGAACATGGCGCCGCCGGCTGTGATCATCCAGACCTCGTTGCCGTCCCAAACCGGACCGATGGTATTGATCACCGCCCGGCGCTCGCCGTCGGATTTGGCCACAAAGGGAAGTAAAATCCCGACCCCGTAATCAAATCCTTCCAGGAAGAAGAAACCGCAGAATAACACGGTCAGCAAGATAAACCAGAGTGTGTTGAGGTCCATAGTTAGTCTCCTTTTCCTTCAGCAATCGCGGGGTCACTCTTGCCGTATTTGAGCATCAGGGCCACTCCGATCACTCCCAGGACCGTGTATAGGATCAGGAAAACGGTCATAGAAAAGATGATATTGCCCGGAGTGATGACTGGTGATACCGCATCCTCGATCTTCTGCAAGCCGTGTACGATCCAGGGCCAACGGCCGGTTTCAGCGATCAACCAGCCAGCAGTGCTGGCAATAGTAGGCAGCAGGCCGGCCGGAATCAGCAGGCGCAGGAACCAAGTCCGCTTCTCGATCACCCCCCGCTGGGACCACCAGACTGCCAGGAGGGAGATCAGGACCATCAGTAGGCCAAGGCCGATCATGACCCGGGATGACCAGTAGCTGATAATCACCGGAGGAATATAATCCCCCGGACCGTATTTGGCGACTTCTTCCTCCTGCAGCTCCCGGAGACCCTTAAATTCGGTCTTGAGATCGTTGAAGAGCATCAAGGACAGGAACTTGGGGATTTTTATATCAAATGTGTTCTCTTGATTTTCCTGGTCGATAATGGCGACTACCGAGAAGGAAGCCGGGGCTTCGGTTTCCCAGTGTCCTTCCATGGCGGCGACTTTCAGCGGCTGGGATTTTGCCAGGAACTGTCCCTGGGCGTGGCCGATCAGGCCAACCAGAACTGCGCCGATCAGGGCATAGACCGCTGCCCAGCGGAAGGACCGCGTAAAGAAGTCCTTGCTTTCTGGTTTATTGCGAAGCAGGTGCCAGGCGCTGAATGCCATGACCAGGAAACCTCCGATTGTCACCCCGGCGGTGACCACATGCGGGAATTGATGCCAGACATTGGGGTTGCCCAGAAGAGCCCAGAAATCTGTCATTTCTGCCCGACCGTTGCGGATCGCATAGCCAACTGGATTTTGCATGAAGGAGTTGGCGACCAGGATCCACAGGGAGGACAGATTGGAGCCGATCGCGACCAGCCAGGCTACTCCAGCATGGGCTTTCTTGGATAGTTTGTCCCATCCGAAGATCCAGACGCCGATGAATGTTGATTCCAGGAAAAAAGCCATCAAGCCTTCTATGGCCAGGGGAGCGCCAAAGACATCTCCCATAAAGCGGGCGTATTCCGACCAGTTAAGCCCGAAATGAAATTCCTGAACAATGCCGGTGACCACACCGATAGCGAAGTTGATCAGGAAGATCTTTCCCCAGAATTTGGTCATCTTCTTGTAGATCACCTCGCCGCTGGTGACATATTTGGTTTCCAGGATTGCCAGGAAGAGAGCCAAGCCCAGGGTTACCGGTACAAAGAAAAAATGGAAAATGGTTGTGATGGCAAACTGCCACCTGGATAGAATTACGGGATCCATATACACCTCACTTATAGATTAATCCACCCTCTCCAGGAGAAAATGATCATTATACCTGCCAATATTGTACTTGCTCTGGGGAGGGATGGGGATGGTTTTGCATAATTATTTGGGTTGTTTTCAGGGCAGGAAGGATACATTCCTGGCAGGTGGTTTTTTCCCATAGAAGAAGTCATCCAGGAGAAGGGCTGCCCGCCGGAACGTGCCAGATCGCCGGATCCCCCAGCGCACCAGGTTGTGGGCCCAATTATCAGGGTGTGAAAAAGGGCAGACAGCCAGGCACCGACCGCAGTCGGTACCGATGACTGTCCAGTAATGGTAGCAGCTTTCAGGATCGATCTTCCAGCGCAGAACACCATTACTGATTTCCCGATCTCCGTATGGGATGGATTGGCTGGGGCAGTTCTGGGAGCATTTTTCGCAGATCTGGCAGAAATCCAGGGTGCTGAGATCTGGTCGATAATCATCGGGGACCAGAGGCAAGCTGGTGGTCACCACACCCACCCGAACCCGAGGACCCTGGCGGGGGGTCATCAGCAAGCCCATCCGGCCAATTTCTCCCAATCCTGCATCCCGGGCAACCAGAGGTGCGACCACACGGTAATTTCCGTCAATATGAGCCCGGGCTGGATAGCCCAGTTCCCGGATTGCCGCAGCAAGCGGCACGGCTATCCGGGCGGATTCCACATACTGCCGGGCGGATTCCATTGTGATCGGTCCATGGGGGGCGGCGGCGGTCATCTCCAGGTCCATTTCAACAGTGAAGGCAATTGCGAATGAGTGGTCCAACTTGATCGGGTCACCATAGGTCCCGGTTCCCCTGCCGATATGGGAATAGATATGACCAGGTTTTAAGGCGGCGATACCGCAGTCCAGTGCGCCGTAATAGTGGGCCAGTTTTTTGACTGTCTGGGTGAGTTCTTCGGGGGTTCCTGAATGTGGAATACTTCCAAGAGGTCCATCAACGGCTTCGCGAAGAGCCTCTGTTAAAGTGAAACTGCCTGCCGCTGCGGCGCTGTGCAGAGGATCGATAAACCTGGCATCCGGATTGAGAAGACCTGGTTGGGTCCGGGAATGATCATCGGGTTTTTTGTGTTCAGGATGCGATGCATAATACTGCTGATAAGTCTCTGTACCTGGCTCCAGGCGGGCTCGGGCAAAGATGATCTCCCGCTCATCAACCTGATGGGCCGGCTGCCTCAATTCCGGCTCAACCTTGCCTACGGGGAGGAAAAAAGCCACTCCTCCAGCCAGGAGGATTAGGCCGATGACCGAGATCAAGATCCATTGGCTGGCCCCTTCCAGCGCCAGCCCTGAAAGAACCAGGCCGCTCCCGAATAGAGTCACCAGGGATGTTTTCCGGGCAGCCAGTCTTTCCTTTTCATAAAGCGAAAGCAGTGCAAATCCCGCTCCTGACAGAATAATAACCCCGGCAATCACCAGCAGCAGCAGCGTGGAAATATTAATCATAGTCTTGGTCCCTTGTGATAAATCCAGGTGAGAGGGAGAACAAATCCATTATAGAAGAAAACTGGTCAATATTGAGATTCGAATCTCAATCTGCCCCCGGATTTTCGGATAATTTTGTCATGGAATAATGATCATTATAAATTGTTTACACGCCCGTTGACGATATCAAATCTTCGTGCTATATTTATTCAGTGGAACTGGATTAATCCGTTCCAGAAGCAGAACGTGCGTTTCTAGAGCAATTTTTTTGTTTAGGACGAGGGGGAACGCCCTGCTGAGTTGATACCATTTAGTTCGAAGGAGATTTTTTATGGCAGAGCGTGAGACCGGTACTGTAAAATGGTTTAACGCAGGAAAAGGCTACGGTTTTATTGAGCGCGACAATGGCGAAGGCGATGTCTTCGTTCATTACAGCGCCATCAATGGAGCCGGATTCAAAACGCTTGACGAAGGTCAGCGAGTTGAATTTGATGTTGTTGAAAGCGACAAAGGCCCCCAGGCACAGGATGTAGAAGCCTTGGGTGAGAGCGTCACTTCCTTCAGCACTGATCCAGAAGATAGTGGAGACATCTTCAGTGATGACTCCGACAGCGAATTCTAGTTAACCCAAATTGACAGTCAAAAGAGCAGCGAGAGATCGCTGCTCTTTTTATTTAGACCGGGAATCCGTTAGAATGGGGATAGGAGGTCGCTATGGAATGGTTGAAAGATAAGATCGTGGTGCAGACTGGGGGTAAAGGCTTAATTCCCATCACTGGAGAGATTCAGGAAGTCCTCGCAAGATGGCAGGTCACTGAGGGACTGCTTCACCTGTTCATCCCCCATACCAGTGCCTCATTGGTCGTCAATGAGAGTTATGATCCGAGTTCCAGGCAGGACCTGGAAGCCTTCCTGGACAGGCTTGCTCCGGAAGGAGAAGATTGGCACAGGCACACGTTGGAAGGTCGGGATGATTCGCCTTCTCATATGCGCTCAATGCTTACCGCAACCAGCTTGAGCATCCCCATAGATGGAGGCCGCTTGAGCCTGGGAACTTGGCAGGGAATCTACCTGGCCGAACACCGGTCAGCTCCCCATCCCAGGAAAGTCCTCATCCGCTGCCTGAAAGCTGCCTGAGGTGAAATTGAGGATCATACATAAAGTGCGCCAATATCCAACCCATATCATCCTGCTCGTCTTACTGGCTACCGTGGTGGGCAGCTGCCGGCCAGCCCCACCAAGCTGGTTGGAACCCATCCCCACAACAACATCCTCGGGATACACTTCCCCTGATCAGTTGTACAGCGTCTATTTTACGGCGCCAGCTAATGATGAGTTCAAGGGAGGGCCGGACCGCTTCCTGGCGGACGCCCTGGATCAAGCTCGAAGCCAGATAGATGGGGCTTTGTATGATTTGAATTTGTGGACCATCCGCAATGCCCTGATCCGGGCCCATCAGCGAGGCGTCCAGGTGAGATTGGTAGTGGAAAATGACTCCCTGGACCGGACGGAGATCCAGGAATTGATCAGCGCAGGCATCCCGATCGTGACGGATCAGAGGAATGGCCTGATGCATAATAAATTCATCATCATCGATGGTGCTGAAGTGTGGACAGGATCGATGAATCTGACGGTAAACGGCGCTTACCGCCATCTCAATAATCTGGTGAGGCTGCGGTCAACCCGCCTGGCGGAAAATTACCAGGCCGAGTTTGAGGAGATGTTCCTGGAGGGTTATTTTGGAGAGAACAGTTTGGAGAACACACCACATCCCGATCTAACCATCAACGGGGTCCGAATAGAGACCTATTTTTCACCGGATGATGAACCTGCCCAGCGATTGATCGAGCTGATCCTATCCGCAGAAGAATCGATCGCTTTCATGTATTATTCATTCACTTCTGATGGTATTAGCGAGGCAATCCTGCAGCAAGCCAGCCAGGGGGTTCGGGTCCGGGGAGTGCTGGATGCCTATCAGGAGCGGGTTGGCCTGGGAGGGGAGTATCAGCATCTGGCGGATCAGGGCCTGGATGTGTACCTGGATGCCCATCCCGAGAAGATGCATCATAAGGTCTTGATCATCGATGAGACCATCGTGGTTACGGGATCCTACAATCTAACCCGAAGCGCTGAGGTCCAGAACGATGAAAATATTCTCATCATCTATGACAGTAACTTCGCTGAGATCTTCCTGGGTGAATTCGAGTGGATCTATCAGGATGCAGCGTCCAGGTAAATTTTTTTTTTGAAAATCACCACTGCCGTGTGGATGTCATGTATAATAAAAAGACCTGAGAAAGAGCCCGCTCAGGAAAGGCACAGTACATGTCAGAACTGAAGATAACAAAGACCAGAGAATGGAAAAGACTGATTGAAGAATTCCAGAAGAAAAGCGATCGCGCCGTAGCTATTCTGGGCACTACCTACCTCAACACCCACCTATCCCGCCTGTTGGAGTGTTTTATCATTGATGATGAGAAGATATCCAAGATGCTCCTGGACGAAGAAAATCCATTGGGAAGTTTTGAGGCTCGGATCAAGGCTGCCTATGGCTTTGGTTTGATCAGCAGGACGGAATATCATGACCTGGTCTTGATCTGGCATATCCGCAATCGCTTCATCCGCGATATGAGCGAGGGCAACTTCATGGAGATGGATATCCAGAATTTGTGCAAGCGCCTCAAGATCCCGGACGAAGTAATCCTTCAGGAAGAAGAGCCTTCCCCCCGCAGGCTGTTCGTTTTTGGGACAGCTATCCTGGCCCAACAGCTGATGTACCGCGCTAATCAGGCCAATGAGGAGAAAAGGACCCTGCGGGAGAATTTTATCCTTGTCAATATAGAGTAAAGGGGTACATGAGGGGGTATTAGCATTTAATCATCACGACCGGAGGGGGTTTTTTCATGCCGGTTATCTGGATCTGTATCGGGTTTGCTGCAGGAATTCTCTGTGCTGATTGTCTGGCTTGGGGTGTCTGGCCCTGGTTGGCGGTTTTGGGGGGAATCAGCCTGGGAGCAGTGTTAACTCATTTCCTTTCCCATACCAAATTCCAGGGAGGGTTGGGCCGAGTTGGCTGGATGATAATGGCAGCTTGGATCGCCTTTGCATTGGGAGGTATCCGCTATAGTCTGGCAGTACCAGATTTTGATGATCCTGATTTTATTTTGAATTATGCTGGTCTTGGCTCCCCGGTAGAGGTCCAGGGGTTGGTGGTCGATTTTCCAGATCGCCGGGATCAGATCCAGAATCTGCGGATCAAAACAGAATCTATCAGGGTCAATGAAGAAGAGGGAGTTACACCGGTTTATGGTTATCTTCTGGCAAAAATCCCCGTTGAAAGCGAGGTTTTTTATGGAGATATCGTTCACCTGAGAGGGTATCTGGACTTGCCCCCGGAAGATGAGGATTTTGATTATCGTATCTATCTGGAAAGGAAGAACATCTATGCCTACCTGCTTAAGGCAGAGCTGGAGGTGCTGGAATCTGACCAGGGGTTATTCATCCTGCGGGCGATCTATGATCTAAAGGCGAATGCCCTGGAACGCGTCTATATCCTCTGGCCAGATCCTGAAGCTTCCCTGCTGGCAGGTATCCTGCTGGGTGTGGAATCCGGTATCTCCGATCAGGTTCAACGAGCCTTTCGTGATACAGGAACCACGCATATCATTGCCATATCCGGTTTTAATATCACCATCGTAGCCGGTTTGTTTTCCCGAGTATTCAGCAAACTGCTTAATGGTCGGCAGGCAGCCCTGGCAGCCCTGCTGGGTATCAGTCTCTATACCTTGCTGGTAGGGGCAGATCCAGCTGTTGTCAGGGCTGCGATGATGGGTGGATTATCCATTTTCGCCAGCCAGATCGGACGCCGCCAGCATGGTATTAACGCCGCTGCCCTGGCCAGTTTGATCATGATCCTGGTTAATCCCAGGCTCCCCTGGGATATCTCCTTCCAGCTTTCCCTCTCTGCTACACTGGGTTTGGTCTTATACGCTGATCCTCTGGCGAACTGGTTCCTGGGATGGAGCTCAGGTTACCTCCCCCTGGAAGCTGCTCAAAAGCTCACCAGGCCTGTGAGTGAATATATTCTCTTTACTTTGGCTGCCCAGCTGACTACTCTGCCTGTGATGATCTACCATTTTCACAGCTTCTCCCTGAGCACATTCCTGGCCAATCCTGCCATCCTGCCTGTCCAACCTCCGATCATGATCGTGGGAGGGCTGGGGTTGATCTTGGGGTTGGTTTGGCTTCCGCTCGGTCAGATTGCGGCTCCCCTGGTTTTTCCTTTTGTGCTTTATACCATCCGGGTAGTGGAATGGTTCAGCCGGCTGCCCATCAGGCGGGGAGCAGTTGGCGAGATTGCACCGGGATGGATCTATGGTTTTTATGGGCTGCTGGGGATTTACACGTTTGGTCGTGAGTTGCTGATCCTCGCCAAGAGGTGGCTGAAACCGGCTGCGGTCGGATCTTCTCTGGCGATCGCGGCAGTGGTCCTCTGGCGGGCTTATTTCTGCGCCCCGGATGGTTTGGTCCATCTGACGCTTTTGGATGTAGGAATGGGAAGCGCGATTTTGCTGGAAAGCCCTACCGGGCAGCGAGTATTGATCAATGGAGGACCCAGTACAAAACGGCTATCAGAGCACCTCGGGCGCAGGCTGCCGCCCTTTCAACGAGAGTTGGATCTCCTGGTGATCGCATCCCCGGCAAAAAACGATCTTGATGCCTTGAGTGGGATCCTGCCACGCTTCTATCCCAGCCAGGTCATCTGGTTGGGGGAACACACCATAAGTTGGGAAGGTGAACATTTAAGGGCACAGATGGAGAATGATCAGATCCCGGTAGTATCTGGAAAAGCTGGGCAAATCCTGCTATTCAGTGATGGTTTACGAGTCAAGATCTTGTCAGTGAACCCAAGAGGAGGGACGATATTGATCCAGTATGGCAGCTTTCAAGCCCTTTTCCCATTTGGGCTCAGCGCTGATGACCGTCTGGATTGGGGCCAGGGTAGAGAGTTGGGGAATTTAAGCGTATACTACCTGGCAGATAATGGGTATCAATCCAGCAACCCTGGCGCCTGGATTGAAAACTTAAACCCAGAATTGCTCCTGTTGAGTGTGGGTATCAAAGACAGTCGGGGCCTGCCGGATCGGGGATTGTTGGACAGGTTAGGAGGTTATTCCCTGCTCAGAACCGATCAGAATGGAAATATAACCTTGATCAGCGATGGAAAGAAGCTCTGGATCCGAGTGGATAGCTTGGATGGATTATGATACAAAGGTGATATGAAAATCATCTACCTCTCACCTCACCTGGATGACGCAGTGTTCTCCTGCGGCGGCTGGATCTGGGAGCAAACTCAGCGTGGATTGGATGTGGAGATCTGGACCATCTGTGCTGGAGACCCGCCGCAAGGATCTCTATCTGCCTTTGCCAGGACACTTCACCGAACCTGGAATCTGAGTGACAACGCGACACAAATCCGGCGTGACGAGGATTCAAAGGCCTGCCAGATCATCGGTGCTGAGTCAAGGCATTTTCCATTTCCAGACTGTATCTATCGTAAATCTCCGGAAGGAGAGTACTATTATGCAAGCGAAGAGGATATCTTTGGAGGGTTGGATCCACGAGAAGCTGATTTGATCGATAGGATCAGCGCCGATCTTGGGGAAGCCTTACCTCCAGAGGTACAATTATTTGCCCCCCTGGGTATAGGAAACCATGTGGATCATGAAATTGTCCGTAAGGCAGCCGCCAGATTAGAGCGTGATCTGCACTATTATGCGGATTATCCCTATGCTCGGACCCCAGAGGGTAAGGGGATCCTAAGTTTCATGGAAGAATCCCGGGAATGGCAGGGAGAACAAACGCGGATTTCGGAGAAGGGATTGGATATCTGGTGGCAGGCAGCCCAGGCTTATCGTTCCCAAATCTCAACTTTTTGGGAGGATGACCATGCTCTTCGAAGGGAAATCATAGGCTATTCAGCATTTTTAGGAGGATTCAAACACTGGATTGCTCCTGAAGAGGATAACTGAGACTCCCTTGCAGGCAATGGTTTGATATGATAGAATTAGCGCACTTTTAGAGGGCAGGGCTTTTTTGGGTGACAAACCCTTGAAAAAAGCTCTTTTTCTATTAAAATATGGACGATTGAAAGTCCACTGGCAGAACACTATGGCACCATCATATTTGACCCAAGAAGGGTATGATAAACTAAAGTCAGAACTGCAATTCCTTCGATCTGAACGCAGGCAGGAAGTGGCTGAACGTTTGCGAGAAGCGCTGGATGGCAGCCCTTTGGGCGTGGATGCGGACGTTGAAGTAGAAGCCGCAAAAAACGCTCAGGCTTTTGTAGAGGGCCGCATTGCTTACTTAAAGAGCATTCTCGCCCAGGCAGAGATCGTGAATGATATTTCCAAAACAGATGTGGTCCAAATTGGCACTAAGGTGACCATCGAGACTGCCGAAAAGGAAAAAGAAACCTACGTCATTGTTGGAAAGGCCGAATCTGATCCACTGGAAGGCAAGATCTCCTACGAATCTCCACTCGGCAGCGCGATAATAGGGCATTCAAAAGGTGACGAGGTGGACGTTCTGGCTCCGGGAGGAGTTTTTCAGGTCAAAATCGTTAAGATAGGCTGACCACCCCCAAGTTGAAATCTCCCCCGTGCGCAGAACAAACGCACGGGGTTTTTTATAAGAAGGAAGTTGTCATGGAAGAGTACACAAATCTGGAAAAAATCCGCCTGGCTAAACTGGAAAAGCTGCGTGATTTGGGAATTGAAGCCTACCCAAGGCGTGTGGAGCGGGATCAGACGATTGCCGCCGCGGTTGAGTTATTCTTGAAAACAGAGAATGATAAAGCCCCTGAGGAGATCAAAGCAGTCCTGGCTGGCAGGATCCGATCTGTCAGACCGATGGGTAAGGTGATCTTTGCCCATATTGAGGATGGAACTGGCAGGATCCAACTGTTCTTCCGCGCCAATGATTTGGGCGATGGTCAAATGACCTTCTTTGAAGAGTATTTTGATCTGGGTGATTTTATCCAGGCAGGTGGAAAGATCTTTCGCACCAAGACAGGGGAGGTCTCCCTTTGGGTTGAAGAGTATAAAATGCTTGCCAAAGCCATCACCCCTTTACCCCCTAAAAAAGACCAGGTCGTGGATGGCGAGGTAGTATCTCACGCCACATTATCAGATCCAGAAACAAGATACAGGCAGCGTTATGCTGATCTGGCTGTGAATCAGGAAGTCCGTGATGTCTTCCGCCTCCGCGCGAAAACCATCAGGGCAATCCAGATTTTCCTGGATTCAAAGGGATTCCTGGAAGTAGAAACGCCAATACTCCAGCCCATTTACGGAGGTGCGGCGGCCCAGCCATTTACAACACACCACAACCAGCTCAAGCAGGACCTTTATTTGCGGATATCCTTTGAACTTTATCTGAAAAGGCTGCTGGTGGGTGGTTTTGATAAGGTGTATGAAATTGGCCGGGATTTCAGGAATGAGGGAGTTTCCTTTAAACACAATCCGGAATTTACCCAGATGGAGTTTTATTGGGCTTATGCGGATTATCAGAAGGTGATGGATTTGACCGAGGAGATGCTGGTCTTTGTGGTGGGTCAGGTTCTGGGTAAAAAGACCTTTACCTATCGAGACCAGGAAATCAGCCTTGATCAACCCTGGCAGCGGGTTGAACTCCGCCAGGGGATCATTGATAAGACTGGGATAGATATCCAGGATCATCAAACCGCATCGGAATTGGCCAAGGCCATGAAATCCCTCGATATGGATTTCAATCCCAAAGCCTCGCGGGGCAAACTGATTGATGACTTGCTGGGGCATTTTCTGGAACCATCCTATATCCAGCCCACTTTTGTGTATAACTACCCCCGGGAGATCTCACCTTTAGCCAAAACCACCCCGGATGACCCGGATACTGTGGAGCGCTTTGAGGGTTTTATGGGTGGGATGGAGCTCTGTAATGCCTTTACAGAGATCAACGATCCCCTGGACCAGGAAGAGCGCTTCCTGGAAATGGGACGTTCCTATGGTAGCGGGGAGGATGAACACCATCCGCTGGATGAGGATTATCTTCGGGCCATGCGTTATGGCATGCCGCCCAATGGCGGATTTGGCATGGGTATTGATCGGCTGGTGATGCTGCTGGCGGGTCAGTCCACGATCAGAGAGGTGCTGCTGTTCCCGCATCTGCGGGAAAGCGGAGATTGAACTATAAAAAGGCCCGCGTGATTATGCCGCGGGTTTTTTCATCCTGTAATCCTGAGCCTGACTGAAAGGAAGGGGAAGGATCCATGAATCGAAATTGGGTCAAGCCTGATCCTCTCTAATGGATCGCTCTTTGGATTCTTCCTCGTCGCTGGCGCTCCTCGTCAGAATGACAGATTGACTGAATGTCATCCTGAGCCAAGCGCAGCGAAGGTGAAGGATCCACAGAACGAATCAGCTTGAATCAACATCACCCCCGGAAAATGAAAGCCTCTGGATTCACCCTCGTTGCTGGCGCTCCTCGTCAGAATGACAGATTGACTGAATGTCATCCTGAGCCAAGCGCAGCGAAGGTGAAGGATCCACAGAACGAATCAGCTTGAATCAACATCACCCCCGGAAAATGAAAGCCTCTGGATTCACCCTCGTTGCTGGCGCTCCTCGTCAGAATGACAGATTGACTGAATGTCATCCTGAGCCAAGCGCAGCGAAGGTGAAGGATCCACAGAACGATGATCAAGGATCATTGCTCTTGGAATTGGATCAGCCCCTGGATTCTTCCGCTTCGCGTCAGAATGACATGGTTGATTGTCATCCTGAGGTTGAGCGCAGCGAAAGGGAAGGATCCATGAAGTGAATCAGGAGGGAGTCAGGCCCCTCGGATTCTTCCGCTTCGCGTCAGAATGACATGAGTGATTGTCATCCTGAACCAAAGTGCAGCGAAGGTGAAGGATCCATGATGTGAATCAGGATCGGGAGTCAGGCTCCTCTAAAGGGGATCGCCCTCTGGATTCTTCCGCTTCGCGTCAGAATGACATGAGTGATTGTCATCCTGAACCAAAGTGCAGCGAAGGTGAAGGATCCATGATGTGAATTAGGATCGAGAGTCAGGCTCCTCTGGAGGGGATCGCCCTCTGGATTCTTCCTCCTCGCTTGCACTCGTCGTCAGAATGACATGAAGGTATTTATCTCTGAGATATTCGTTAGTAAGATGGTAGTAAACATAGGGGGATCTTTGAAGACATATTACACCTACATCATGGCGAGCCCCGGAGGGACTTTATATACAGGTGTTACCAATAATATCCTCAACCGGGTATTCACCCATAAACAGCGGATTACTCCAGGATTTTCGCAACGCTATAATGTGACACGTTTAGTCTATTTTGAATTATCTCGAGATATCCATTCCGCAATTGCCAGAGAAAAACAGATTAAGGGTTGGAAAAGGTGTAAGAAGATCAATTTAATTGAATCTATTAATCCAAGGTGGAAGGATCTAGCATCAGATTGGTTTTGTCCGAATGACTTTAATTTGGAATGATCTCTTATAGCGGAAAAAGCAAGGGCAAGAGCAAGATTGTGATCAGCATCGAGAGAAAGATCAGGGGGATACCTATTCTGGCGAAATCCTTAAAGCGGTAGTTTCCAGCTCCCATGATCAGGGTATTCACAGAAGAAGCCACCGGAGTCGCATAAGCCGACGAGGCTGCCAGGGCAACACACATCAGGAAGGCTTGCGGTTGAAATCCCAGATTGACTGCAATCGATAACGCCACCGGCGCAATTAACACAGTTGTGGCTGTGTTGGAGATCACCTGCGTGAAAGCAGATGTGATCAAGAACAAAGCCCCCAGCACTGGAATCGCTCCCCACCCTCCCAGACTGGATGCGACCCATTCTGCCCCGGTCTGAACCAATCCAACCTTCTGGAGGGCTGTGGCCATCGGCAGCATGCCGGCGATGAGGATCACACTTTTCCATTCCACACTGTTATAAGCTTGCTTCATACTCAGGCAGCCGCTGATAATCATCAGGAAGGCTGCCAATAATGAGGTCGTAGCCAGTGGTAACCAACCGGTGACCAGGGAAAGGATCATGAGAATCAGGATCAGGCCAGCGGTGATCATTTTTGATCGAGGAGGTGTACCTTTTAAGTCTTCTGGTTGGCCTACGACCACAAAATCCCTCCGCTGCTCAGCCAGAGCGCGGATGTTCTTCCAGGGACCCTGGACAAAAAGCGTATCCCCGAATTGCAGGTTCGTATCCTTGAGAGGCAGGCTGGAATCATGCCCCGGCCGGTTGATGCCCAGCACAGTCAGCTGGTAGAGGCTGCCGAACCGGAATGAGACCAGGCTCTTCCCCAGGATGTGTGAACGGGGTGGTAGGAGTACCTCCGCCAAACCAACCTCATCATTTACAAGGGATCTCTGATCCTCTGGTTGAGCTGGCTGTACCCCAAGCCGGAGAGCAGCAGAGGCATGGCTGATATCATTGATTTTGCCCTGACAGATCAGGATGTCATTTGGCTGAAGGATGGATTGGGCAATGGGATGCTGAACATCATTCCCATCTTCAGGTAAGAGGCGGAAATCTCCCAGGCGGGTCCTTGTTCGGGTTTGTTCACCTCGAATGATGTCCAGGATATTGATGTCATAGCTGTTGCCCAGATCGCTCTCCAGGATAGTCCTCCCAACCAGGGGAGAGCCGTACCGGATCCTAAGCCTGTAAAGGTTATCAGGTAATTGGTAAACTTCAATCAATTTTTCCGGTGTATCAACCCGCTGAATGGTTTTACTGCTCTTGTGATCTGGCAGCAGCCAGCGGCTGGTCAGGGCAATATAAAGGATTCCCATGATCAGCAGGATCATTCCTATGGGCGTGAAATCAAAGAACCGGAAAGGCTGATACCCATTGATCGCCAATAGATCACTGACGACGATATTGGGGGGTGTGCCGATCAATGTCATCGCTCCACCCAGCAGGGATCCAAAGGATAAAGGTATCAGGAGTTTGGACGGATTGATCTCTTTTTTGCGGCTGATGCTGATGATGGCCGGGGCCATCACAGCCACGGTGCCGGTATCACTGATGAAACCCGAGAGGAACGCCACAGTGCCCATGATCAGGACCAGGAGACGGAAGCGGCTATTTCCAGCGAACCGGATGATCCTGCCACTGATAGTATCCGCTAAACCGGTTTCCATCACCGCGCCGCCGACAATGAATAAGGCTGCGATGGTGATCACAATCGGGCTGGAAAAACCAGCCAGGGCTTCGTCAGGAGTGAGGATCCCGGTGATCATCAAACCTATAACCAATCCCAGGGCTACCAGGTCCACCTCCAGCCATTCTGTCAAGAATAAAAGGATGGTGGCAAAGAATAATCCCAGTGTGATCCAGCCTTCAATTTGGAGCATTGATTCCATTTCCGCTTGTTATATTGAACTCTGGCATAGTGTACCAAATCTTCTCTGGAAGGTGAAGGATCCATGATGTGAATCTGCATGGGGGATCATGCTTTGATGTGGATCGCTCTCTGGATTCTTCCTCGTCGCTAATGTTCGTCGTCAGAATGACAGATGGACTGATGTCATCCTGAGCCTGAGGGAAACCGAAGGGGAAGGATCCATGATGTGAATCCGGATCGAGCCTGATCCTCTCCAAGGGATGGCTCACTGGATTCTTCCTCCTCACTAACGTTCGTCGTCAGAATGACAGTATAGGTGTAGTCACCCCATCTTTCTGGATAAAGTTGTGGATAAAACCAGTTTAATTGTGGATTACGGCCAAATTCCGGGGATAAGTTGGGGATTTCTAGAGGATAAAGTACAGCCCGATATGAAAGAGGATGGCAGTCAGGATTCCCGCCCCCCAGAGTAGATAAGCCAGCGCCCGATTATCAGCGCTGCGGAACATGAACAGACCCAGGATGAGGTTGGCTAGGTAAGCGGAGGAATTCAGGATTGGAAAGAGAATTAACCTGACACTTTCCAGGGATTCTCGGGGAAGGCCACCCGGCCTGAAACCCAGGGATATGCTCTCCCGCGAGGGAATGACCTGCAATACCCAGATCAACAAGCTGATGTTCAATAAAGCTCCCACCAGGATCATCCCCAGCCCCGAGCGGTTTGCGGTAATCTCTGAGATGACCAGGTTGGGCTGAATGGACTCCTCGGAGAGAGTGTACAAGGCTCCTAATTCGATCAGATCATGATAGGTAGAGAGCAGCTCCTCCACAAAATGCGGTGAGATTGCATAATAGCGGTCATTGGCGGCAATGATGATCAGGTTCTTCCCGCGGGAAGCCATGAACTCCACTTCGGGACCCCGTTGAAATATCCTGACACCGGTGACAGCCCCGGGCCAGCGGATTGCGGGGGGTTGTGGAGGGATTTCAAGATCGGCATCTCTATAAACCCATTTGATCTGGTCCATTGGTAAGGTCACCGACCGCCATCCCCAGTGCAGGGTGATGCCTCCCCTCTCCAGGATATAGGCGGAGCGGTGGAGGGCGTACAGACGGTAGAACAGATAGGGAACCATGACCAGAAATAGGATGATCAGGGCCAGGTATGGCAGAAGTTGGGGAGCCATCTCCGCCGAAGACACGCCAGAAATACCCCAGATACCGGCAGCAGAGAATAGCACCATTAAGGCGATATGAAAGACTGTTCCAACCCGCCTGGAAGGATAAAAGGTGATGCGTTCATCCATGATACTAAGTTATACCATAGGGATTCCTGTCAGAGCTGACCGGCCTAAGGGATTGGTCCTGGCTGCTGTAAATCTGGTATGATTTCTGGAAATCACAAGGAAAAAGATGAGTGAGGCAGACGTAATCAAGAAAACGAGCAATGGTCCCATAACCCTGGAGGATATTAAACGTGATCTGCTGGCTCTGGGGATCAAGCCGGGAATGACCCTGCTGGTCCATTCCTCGTTAAGCTCGATGGGCTGGATCAGCGGCGGGGCGGTAGCTGTTATCCTGGCGCTGGAAGAGGTTCTGGGCCCTGAAGGCACCCTGGTTATGCCCGCTCACAGCGGGGATCTGACAGATCCTGCCGAATGGTCCAATCCGCCTGTACCGGAGGATTGGGTAGAACCCATCCGGCAGACCATGCCGGCTTTCGATCCTGGATTGACCCCGACCCGGGGGTTGGGAAGGATAGCAGAGACTTTCCGGACCCAGGAGGGAGTCAAACGCAGCAATCATCCCCATGTGTCCTTTGCTGCCCGGGGGAAAAAGGCGGCTGTTATCACCCGGGACCACTCGCTGGATTTTGGATTGGGGGAGGGTTCACCGCTGGCGAAAGTATATCAAGGCGGGGGTTGGATCCTGCTGATCGGTGTGGGGCATGAGAGCAATACCAGCCTCCATCTGGCTGAATTCAGGGCAATTTTCCAGGGCAAGAAAGAAATCAAACAGGGGGCTCCGCTGATGATTGACGGGGAGCGGCGCTGGGTTGAACTGAAGGAGTATGAGGATCACAGTGAGCGCGATTTCAAGGAAATCGGGGATGCCTATCAGGCCTCCGGCGGAACGGTCCTGAAGGGGAAGATCGGCCAGGCAGAAAGCCTGCTGATCCCCCAGGCGGAACTGGTGGATTTTGCGGTAAACTGGATGGAAAAGAACCGGATTATAAAAGAAGATTGAATCTTGTGTCTACTGGACTGGGATTGATTCTAAGGCGGTGAACGATGGAAATCTTGAACCAGATTTTTTTGGATAATGACTTGAAATCCTGGCTGTTGGGGGCAGTAACAGCAGTGGGTATCTTCCTGATCACCCTGCTGATCCGGCGGATCCTTAAAGGGCGCGTGAAAGCCCTGGTGCATAGATCTACCACCGGAGTGGATGATTTTCTGGGTCCTCTCCTGGATGAAACGCGCTGGTTCAGCCTGCTGGCACTGGGCATCTGGCTGGGCGCCCAGTTCCTGAAGCTGCCGGGGGAGATCCAGTTCTGGTTTTCCCGTGTTATTCAGATCATGTTCACAATCCAGCTTGGTTTTTGGGGTGTGGGAGTGATCAACTATTATGTCACCCGCAATGTGGACCTGAAGATCGCAGAAGATCAAGGGGATGATGCTACCACCCTGGACGCTATGGGGCTGATCGGGAAGATCGCCCTGTGGGTGATCCTGGCTTTGATCATCCTGGACAACCTGGATGTGGAGATCAGCAGCCTGGTGACCAGCCTGGGGATCGGTGGCATTGCCGTGGCCCTGGCAGTCCAGAATATCCTGGGCGATCTGTTTTCCTCCTTGTCCATCACCCTCGACAAACCGTTTTCGATCGGGGATTTTATCGCAGTGGACGATTTTGAGGGGTACGTGGAGGATATTGGGTTAAAGAGCACCCGGGTCAGGGCCTTGTCGGGTGAGGAGGTGGTGTTCTCCAATACGGACCTGCTGAAGAGCAGGATTCGGAATTACAAAAAAATGGAGGAACGTCGGATCTCCTTCACGATCGGGTTGGTATACGGGATTGAGGGGGAGGTGCTGGAACGGATCCCGGGCATGATCCGGGAAATCATCGAACCCATACCTGAGACCCGATTCGAGCGGGCCTATTTCAAGAACCTGGGCGAGTATTCGCTGGACTTTTCCGTGGTCTATTATGTGCTGGTCCCGGAGTATGCCGCCTACCTGGATATCCAGCAGCGGATCAACCTGGCCCTGTACCGGCGTTTTGAGGAAGCGGGGATCGAGTTCGCCTACCCGACCCAGACAGTGTTGATGGAATCTGAGTGATCCCATCAAGAGAGACCTGGTCTCTTCTATTTTGATAGCCCAACGGCTGAACCCGTGGGCTGCCGGAGGAAACCGCCCTGCGGCGGTTAGGCCCTGGGTTCCCGGCAGTTCTCTTGAGTGTTTTTTGTGAAGTCCCTGCAGGGGGACTTGAAAGGTTCAGCCCACGAATTTATTCGTTGGGCGAAAACAGAAGACAATCTTTTGACAGCCCAACGGCTGAACCCGTGGGCTGCCGGAGGAAACCGCCCTGCGGCGGTTAGGCGCTGGATTCTCGCCAGTTCTCTTGAGTGTTTTTTGTGAAGTCCCCGCAGGGGGACTTGAAAGGTTCAGCCCACGAATTTATTCGTTGGGCGAAAACAGAAGACAATCTTTTGACAGCCCGACGGCTGAACCCGTGGGCTGCCGGAGGAAACCGCCCTGCGGCGGTTAGGCCCTGGGTTCCCGGAAGTTCTCTTGAGTGTTTTTTGTGAAGTCCCTGCAGGGGGACCTTGAAAGGTCCAGCCCACGAATTCATTCGTTGGGCACTGAGGATATTCTGTCACCATTTTTCAAAAGTAATTTATTGGAATCCTTGGTTCAATATGCGACCTTTAGGGCAGCCTGATCTTTTTGTATTACGCAACCTTAAAATTTTTTTCCAGGCCTTTGCTTTCTTGACGCTATGTCAGGCCTGTGATACATTACTAGGTACTCCACCTTACAATTCTGTTAGGTGAAAAATTTCTCAAATTCCCTTATTCGTTATGGACCATTCCACCAGGACTAACACAAATACCTGACACCACCCAAGAACTGGTAGATTTCAGCTGCATATTGCCCTGCAGCTGATTTTTTTTGTCCATCCCGGACGAAAAAGGAGGTGCCCGGAAACCATCAAGGCAGGACCAGGAAGATAATTGAACTTTTTTCTTTTGACCAGACTTATTTAGGAGAGGAAAAATGAGGAAACGATCTTTTAATATCATGATTATTCTGGCGCTGATGACCGGTTTACTGTTCAGCGCCACCGCTGCCGGGCTGCCCTGCCCCCAGGGCCGGATCTATAAACCGGTGGATGTCGGCCCGGAGACTATCGCGTACTTGGGAACGCAACTCGGTGCTAAAGACTACGTAATTATGGGAGAATGGCTTGTTCTCACTGATGGAAATTGATGCCTAGAGGCTGAAGCCGCAGCATCGAAACGCCTTGTCCGATTGTATTCTAGACACAAGAATATGGATGAGTCTAGACAATTACACAGGTTTTTATTTCTTTGACATTCTTTCATCTGGTTGCTGAGACTGCTGGATCGGAATTGTGGGTTCAGGCTGATTACAGCTGGCCAGCTGGGATCCCCGAGACTACCACCGATGGTGACCTGTGAGCAAGCAGCTATCTGCTTGGAGAGTTCGAATCAGCAACATGTATCCGACTGAAACGGTGTTCTTTGGAACGCCAGATCTTCATGATGGGAGTTATTCCCTACTATGAAGCCTGGTTGGATACGAACCCATGCCGGGTATCTATCTACTGAGGCCAATTCTGCTCGCAGTACCGACGAGGCAGTCGACTTGTTTCAAATGGAAGATACGTGATGATAATTACTACGATCCAACCTTCCCAACTACATCGCTGGTTTTTATTCTCCATCACTTTGAAGCTTACTTCGACCGCAACGATCATGAGCATTGATTCCTACGCCTGGGAGAACGGGTCGGGCCAGATGGTTGCCCGCGATTCCTGACCTCTATGAAGGGTGTCTTTGCGCCCACGAGTACCAGCACCTGCTGCATGACGACTATGACCCGGATGAAGGTGAAGCTGGTCAGACGAAGGGCCTGGCCATGTTCTGCTGAGTTCCTGACCGGGTATGTGGTAGGGGATGATGCCTACAGCACTTTCGAGGCCATCCAGAAAACTCCCTGCCAGTCTGGGAGGACCAGGGCGGACGGGAGATCGTGGCGGATTATGGCATCGTGTTCCTGTACCAGATGTATCTTTACGAAAAGTTTGGGCAGGAATTCATTCAGTACGAATTCATGAATCAGGATAACGGCATCGCCAGCATTAACAGCACCCTGGCCGCATTTAATTAAACAGACAAGTTTTGGTGAGCTTTATCATGACTTCGCGGTGGCGGTGCTGATCGACTCAAACAGGCCAACTACCGCTATGGGTTTGAGCTGCTGGATGTGGCGATTGATATTGGCACACCTGATGCTCCCAACCCGGATGCTTATGACACACCTGGCGCTCCTCCTTGGGGTGCGGATTATATCTGGATCGAGGGTGATGCCAGATGGCCAAGTTTCAACGGATGGATTACACCACCTTTGATAGCGCCTGGACATCGGATGGCGATGTGCTCTTCAGCGGCACGGGTGACCTGCTGGATAACTGGGCCATCTTTGAGACCACGGGTGGCGGTGTGCTGAGCATCGACACCCTCTGGGACCTGGAGGACTACTGGGACTTCGCCTTTGTCCAGGTGTCCACGGATGGGGGCTACACCTGGACCAGTCTGGAGGATAATGAAGGCTACTCAACTTATGATGTCGACCCGAATGCCATTTCCACGGCTGTGGACAACCTGCCAGGGTTGACCAGCTGGGTGCCTGATTGGGTGACGCTGTCCTATGATCTGAGCCCCTATGCTGGCCAGGATATCCTGGTTGGCTTTCCGGCTTGTGACTGACTGGGCTACCCATTACGGCGGCTGGTGGATCGATGCTGTTTATATGGACGAGTGGAGATCTTTGATGGTTCTGATGCCTCAGGATTCAAGGATATCACCGAGGTCCTCCCTGTGAATAACAACTTCACAGTGACCTTTGTGGGTATCAAGGACAAGAAGAATGGCAACCGTACAAAGTCCACACAATGAAGCTGGATGATGTTACTGAAACCGGCCTGTTTGAGCTTAACAAAGTGTTGAGCTGGTCCGATAAGGCAGTCATGCTGGTGACCTTTGATGCTCCGGAAGGCTTCACAGGTTATGCCGACTACACCTACGATTTCACCTATACCAATGCCGGGCCCAAGAAATAAGGACCTCCATTGAAGCTGAAATCAGAACCCGCCTGGCAACAGGCGGGTTCATTTTATTAAAAACAGGAAGCGGGATCCTAACAGGATCCCGCTTCCTAAATATGCACTTAGACCGGATCTGGATCGTCAACCTCCACTTCATCGTGGCGGGGGATCGACCGGCATCCAGGGGATGCCATCCATGATGCGCTCACCCTTGGGGATAGGGATCACCGGCAGCGATTCGGGGCCATCCTCCAGGCAGAGCACCACGAAGGTGCCCTGGTCTCGTGTGGTAGGTATAGGCCTGTTCCTTCAACCTCCAGGACGATGCGGTAACCAGGGGTGATCACCTGGGCGTAATCCGCATTCGGGAAAGGGCAGCCCAATCCGCCATCAGGCCACTCCACCTGCTGGAAGATTGGACCAGGATTAGACTTCAATGGCTTCAGTCGACCTCCAGACGGACGGCCAGGTCCCTGACGGCCAGCTCGAGCAGATCGGATGGTTCAAACTCTGGATAGGGCTCATCGCTGATCGGTTCACCCACGGCAGGGAGGAACTACCTGAGTCTCACCGGGTTCCGTGGCTGGGCAGCTCTTCCGTCACTGGGGTTTCACCGCTCCCATTCTCAGTGGTTTGGAAGAATCAATAGGTAACGGCTGGCAGCCGGCCAGCCGAACAACAGGGTTAGACAAGAGTATTCTTTTCATATTGTTTAGACGGTTTTTCGAGCTGGATTTGTTCCCAATTATACCTTACACGATGCGAGGAACCAGGTCGCTGATGTTGGTGATCACCTGGCAGTCGGCGTCCGGGAAGATGTTGCGGGGATCATACAGGATGGGGTGGATTCCGGCGTTTTTAGCCCCGATGATATCAGTGTAGTAGTTATCCCCGATATAGGCCGTAGTTTCGGGTGTGCTCTCGGCCAGGAAGAGGGCATGTTCAAAGATCTCTGGATCGGGTTTCCAGATCTGGATATCTCCGGACGCAAAAAAGAAATCCAGATAGATGTCGAATCCCAGTTCCCGGATCTCATCGTCTATCGAGTTGGAGCGGTTGCTGACCAGGCCCATCTTATAACCTTTGCCCCGCAGGGCTTTCAGAGTAAGTTTGACGTCCGGTCCAACCAGGGTTTCCGGCTGGTACAGCTCATTAAATTCTGCCTGTACATTTTGTGCGAGCTGTGCGGTTAGATCCTCTGACATGCCCACTGCCCACATCTTGCGCTTCAGATAATGCAGCCAAAATTCCTCCGTGAACTGCCCGTACATGTCGAGATCCTCATCCAATTCCGCTGAACTGGCCCAATACTGGAAGGTGAAGTGCAGCGCTTTCCGGTAGGCTGACTGCATGAGGGGAACCTGGTGTTTATCGAGGATGGTGAAGAGGACGTCAAGGGAGGATGGATGGTGATGGATCAATGTCCCATCCAGATCAAATAATAAGGTGGTAATCTGAAGCGGTATGGTCATCCTGAGATCCTTTGCCGCTAGTTAATGGGGAGACGCCATAGATTGGCTCTCCAGTCCAAGATTTCTCGCCGGTAGCAGTTTGCTGCCTTTCCCGGGAATTCCTTTATAATACTATGGATTATACAATACCTAATCCTGACAGGGACGTGACCATTTGGCAATTAACAAGATTGTTATTTCCCTGAGCGGATTCAACTGGATATGAGCACTCCCCTTCAGAAGCAGACCCGGACCCAGATTATCCTGGCGGCCATCATTGGGATGACCATCCCCTGTTACGGCCTGGGGTTGTTTTTTGTCTCTGTGAACCGCCGGATCGCGCCTACCATCACCCCGCGCGAGGCCTATACTGCTACTTCCACCTGGTCTCCCCAACTCACAAACACGCCTGGATTGGTCCTTCCTACCCGTTATCCGACCTTTACACCAACCCTGACCTTTACCGCTACCCTGACCAGCACGAATACGCTCACTCCCACACTTACCCCTGAACCGACGGGTACGTTCACTGCAACCCTTTCCCCGACCAGCCACCAACACGCCACCTCCGCCCAGTGATACTCCATTGATCACTCCGTCGCCAATAGAAGAATAAGGAAGGTCCTTCGCTAAATAAGGACTGTGATCTTCATCCAGGATTATTAGATTTCCATTATTATTGTTTTCCTCCGGAGATTAATGTGGTTTAATGTACCCTCTTGTGTAGAGAAGGTTGTATTATGAAAAAACCTGAAAATCCTGGCCGAAGAAGGATCTATCTACGGATATTCCTCATTTTGGGTATCCTGGGATCGTTGGTGATCGGGATCAGCTCCTGTAATTTTCCCGATATCGGGGATATTTTTACCCTTTAATGATCCAACCCAGATCCCTTCTGGAGATCAACCCACAGCAACCCCCCAACCATCGCCAACCCCCGGGATCCTTCCGATTGAACCTCGCAACCTTACACTCTGGCTACCACCCCATTTAGATCCGGAATCAGGAACCACTGCCGGAAATCTGCTGTCTGCCAGGTTGGAGGAATTTGAGGCCGCCCAGGGACAAACAGACCTCCGGGTTCGCATCAAGTCCCTTTCGGGAGACTTTGGCCTGCTGGAATCACTGAAATTGATCGACTCAACTGCACCGCTGCTCAAGCCAGACCTGATCGCCTTGCCGCGCCATCTACTGGAAGAGGCTTACCGGGATGGCCTGATCGTTCCCCTGGATGAATATCTGGATCTGCAAGCTGGGGGAGATTGGTATGAATACGCCCTTGAGTTGGCCATGGTGGATGAACAAACCGCAGGTATCCCCTTCGCGGGTGACCTGATGGTGCTGGCCTATAGGGATAATACTGGCGAGATACCCCCTACCAATTGGAAAGCACTCCTCGATACTCAACGGGCAGTGTCTTTCCCTGCCTCTGATCCGGGTGGCCTGGTGACTTTGGCCTGGTATCAAAGCCTGGGGGGAGAATTGAGGGGGGAGGATGGGGAGCCCAGCCTGGATGGGGAACTGATGCTTCAGGTCCTGAACTTCTATAAACAAGCTCAGAATGCGAATGTCATGCCCTACTGGCTGACCCAATTTGAGACTGCTGAACAGGCCTGGACATCCTACCTGGACCGGCAGTCGACCCTGGCCATAACCTGGACATCGGTTATGTTGGGATCGGAATCTCCCAATACGATCCTGGCAGCTTTGCCAACCAAAGACGACCGGGCTTATACCTACGCAGAGGGCTGGGTATGGTGTGTTGTGCCTTCAGATTCGGAAACCGAGCAATTCGCCCATGAATTGGCGCTGTTCCTTTCCGAGAGTGAATTCTTAAGCAGCTGGGCCCTGGAGGGGGGTTATCTGCCTGTTCGGCCAACAAGCCTGAAGAGCTGGTCCGAAAAGCCCTATTACTCCACCCTTGAGAGACTGCTGCCTGCTGCCGTATTGGTTCCGGATGGAGAACTGGAAGCTGCGATCGGCCCGGCAATTCGAGATGCTGCAGTCCAGGTGCTCAAAGATCAGGTTGCCCCCGAAGCAGCCCTGGAGACCTTGCTGGGTAAAGTCCAGGATTGACGGTTCGGATCAAGTTGATCGGTTGATTACCAGGAGGAGAGTGGGGGATATCTAATCTGGATGATTTCCTTCCCAAATCATATCCCGCGTGATATAATCACCAGCCGTGTTTGAAAATGATAGTTGATGTACTGGATTCTCGTGTCAATCCAGGAAGGAATAATCGAATGAGTGAGTTGATCAAGTCATTAGAGACGCCCAAGAACCCCGATATCCCCGAGCTGCAAACCGGAGATACTGTGACAGTCTTTGTCCGCATTAAAGAAGGCGATCATGAGCGTATCCAGCAGTTCAAAGGAACCGTGATTCGTACTCATGGATCTGGCAACAGTGAAAGTTTCACTGTCCGCCGGATTGCCAGTAATAGCATCGGTGTTGAGCGCACCTTCCTGACCCGCTCACCGATCGTTGAAAAAGTTACTGTACAGAGCAAGGGACATACCCGCCGCTCACGCCTGTATTTCCTCCGCGAACGGAGCGGAAAACGGGCCAAACTTCGCCAGAAATTCACCTCCTGAGCGGAGACATCTGCAAACAACCAAGGGCATTGGGATAATCTCGGTGCCCTTTTCCTTTTAACGGGGGAAAATACCCAGAAAAACCTGAGTATAATGAAAAACATGAAACACCGGGCTCTACTACTCCTCTTTGGGCTGGGTCTGTTCACCCTCACTGCCTGTGCTGGCAATGGGGATCCCACTCCTGAACCTGAACCGACCATTCCGCGCATCTCCTTCGAATATTTCCAGGAGGGTCATTTCGTGGCGGTGGTACCCGGCTGGGAGCAAACCAGAGAGCTGGACCCGGAATCTGTTTATATGGTCCAGAAAGAAGGGCAATTTGTCGGGATCAACCGCTACCAGAATTTACCGGAGATCTTTGCGACCCAATTTAAAGCCTTTATCGATGAAGACCCCAATGCTTACCTGGTCCGGGAAGATGAACTGGATGGAAAGCCGTTCTTCGAGTTCACAACCCGGGAAGAAGATCAAACCTTGCGCGTCCAGGCTGTTTTAAATTACTGCCAGGGACAAACCTATGCCGTGGTTACCGGAGGCAGGGATACAGTAGAAAATGCTGACCTCTTCCAACATGTCCTGGCTTCTTCAACCTGCCAGGACCCCTATGCGGTGCCGAATCTGCAAACCGGGAAGATCGGGCTGATGGTCAATCCGGCGCTGGATGATTTCTGGGAGGGTTATTATCCTGCCCTGCGGCTGGCGAAAGAAAATGGCGTACAAGTGATGCACAGCTACCTGAGGTGGGGGGAGGTTGAACCTGCAGAAGGAGAGCGCGTCTGGGAGTGGCAGGATGCTTTGATGGGTTATCGCCTCCATGAAGGTTTTGAGATCTCCCTGGTAGTGAATATAATCCACACTTCCCTGCGAGGTCCCATGCCGGAAGACCTGGCTGAAATGGATTTCGATGACCCAGTCTTCATAGAAAGGTTCAGTGGGTTTATCCTTGAGGTCCTGGACCGCTATCCCGTGCAGTATCTCAGCATCGGCAATGAGGTAAATGATTATTTTATTCACCACCGGGATGAAATTCAGGCATATAAGACTTTTTTCCTGGCTGTCAGGGACAGGATCCATCAGGAATATCCTGACCTGAAGGTGGCAATGACCTTCGCTTACCATGATGCGGAGACCACCAATGCCATCGATATCATCGAAGAGTTGAACCTGGGTGATTTCCTGCCAGTTACACTCTACCTGTACAGCCCACCCTTTAACTTTGACCGTGATCCTGCCGAACTGGAGTCCTATTTTGACCGTATTCTGGACCTGGCTGGAGATACTCCAGTGGCTTTTGCCGAGATCGGCTGGAATACCGCCCAAAGCCTATCTGGCAGCGAGCAGGACCAGGAATTCTTTGTCAGGGAAGTATTCCGCCTGCTGTCACTAAACAGGGACCAGATCGAGTTTTTTGCCTGGTTCAATTTGCACGACAATAACCTGGAAAATACCTATCAATCGGCTTTATCCTTCTTGCCCCCAGACTCCCACCTTATCCAGGATGAAGATTTCATGAGAGATTTTGTTGATTTCCTGACTTATCTGGGTTTGCGGGAAATGGACGGCACGCCAAAACTGGGCTGGTTTGCTTTTGTTGAAGAGTCTGAAAAATATCTGGAAGCGGTCCAGGAGTAAGTTAGATGACCAGACAGAACAAATATGATGGCCCAATTGGCATATTTGACTCAGGCGTTGGCGGATTGTCGGTATTGAGGGAGGTCCGGCGCCTGCTTCCCAATGAGGATTTGATCTATATTGCCGATCAAGCCCATGTCCCGTACGGAAACCGATCCCGCGAGGATGTATTCGGATTTTCTGATGGCATTGTTCGCTACCTGATCAAAATCCAGACCAAACTGGTGATCATCGCCTGCAATACTGCTTCCGCAGTTGCCCTGGCTGATTTGAGATTAAAATATCCGGCTCTCCCATTTGTTGGCATGGAACCAGCCGTAAAGCCGGCAGCGGCGGAGACCATCACCGGTGTGGTTGGCGTGCTAGCCACACCAGCCACATTCCAGGGAGATCTGTACGCTTCTACTGTTGAGCGATTTGCCAAGGGAGTGAAGATCCTCCAGGATACCTGTCCTGGGTTGGTGAAACAAATCGAGGAAGGACGGATCGAATCACCAGAAACGCGGGAGATCCTTGAACGCGCCCTGATTCCTATGCTGGAAGAGGGCGTGGACGAGATCGTCATGGGGTGTACCCACTATCCATTTGTTATTCCCCTGATCGAGGAGATCGTTGGGGATGAGGTTGCTGTGATCGATCCCGCGCCTGCAGTCGCCCGCCAGGCTGAGAGGCTTTTGAATGAGTATGACCTGCAGAAAGGAAGGTTGGAAGAAGGGGAGGTCTTATTCTATACAACTGGTGCGACCAATGACCTGGACACCATCTTAACTACCCTGCTGGGGTTAGAGTCCAAATCGGAAAAACTGGATTGGGTTGGGGGAGATTTGCAGGGCAGTTAATGCTTGACCGACTTTACTCCCGTTGTCTTAAACTGAAATAAAGAGCTGCTGCCAGCGATCCGCCAGATATCAGGACTGCCGTGATCACGACCAGGGGGTTTTTTGCGTTGGTGCGAAAACGGGGTTCGACTTTCTGTGTCTCCGTGGGTGCCGCTGTTGCGGGAGCAAATGATTTACTGGTAGCCAGGGGAGTGTCCAGGGAAGGTGTGTGTGAATACCTGGGAGGGGGAGTGGCACTGGGTTCGCCGATCGGTGTGCTGGTGGGTGTGTAGGAAGGAAATATGATCAGCTCATCGCCTGGAATCACAATGGCGTCCGGTTCCAGGTCATTGAGTTCCAACAGGTCTTCTAAGGGCACATTATAGATCTCTGCGATGGCCCATAAGAATTGGCCGCCGCCGACAATATGCTTGACTGTCCCGTCCGGCAGGGGGGTAGAGACGATAATCGGTACAGCTGTTGGCTGAGGTGGAGAGGTTGGTGTATTGGACGCCTGGACAACCAGATCGAACTGAGCTGCCACCTGGTCTTTGCCGGGAATGAGTAGAGCTGCACTCCCTTCACGGGCCTGAATTGAATCCACCAAACTGAGCGGAACCAGAAATGCCAAGAGGATCAAGGCAAAGCGGATCATTTTGGAACCCATAATGATCTCCCTCCCTCCAGAATCCCCCCATTCCTGGAAAAGAAAAAAAGGATCAGAGCTCTCTCTTCAAATTCTCGATCGCGGCTACTGGTGTTGGATCGACGTCATATGCCATTGCCAGATAATAAGCGGTGTAATCCCCGAATTGGATCAAGGTCCACATCTGGGCCAGGCGGCTTTCTCCCCGGGCCTGGATCAGGTCTGTGCTGATGCCCTCAAGCATAAAATTCTTCTTGGTTAGTTCGATCCGTCGTTTGTTGCGGGGGTGATTGGAGTCAGCTTCCAGGAACAAGGCTATGGTTTTCAGCAGAACCTGTTCGGGATTGACTACACCGGCCAGGGTGTTGTGGTTCGCTTCTGGCAGATCTTCATACTGCCCCCAGGCTTTGGCGACCTCGCTGATCTGGCCTTTCCAGCGCCTTGCTACCGGAGCCAGAAAGTCTGCGCCAAAAACACTCACCCAGCGGTCAATTAACTGGCCTGCCAGGCGTTTGGCTGGATTGTGATGGTCGGGCAGTTCAGGGGCGAGCTTTTCCCGCCCATCCTGCATCGCCCGCACGGCATCATTAAGTTCAGGTAGAGGATCGGGGATGAAACCCAATCGTGTTAACACATTCAGCAGCAGGGAAAAAGAATATCCCACCGCTGCCCGGGGCTGCCCTTGATGCTTGAATATCCACAGTCCAACCTCGCTCTCGCGGGCGCGCTCGGCGATTTTCCCTCCGGTCGTTATTGCCAGCATGCTGCAGCCCCTCTCGAGGGCAGTTTCCATGGCGGAGAGGGTTTCTTCGGTATTGCCAGAGTGGGATGAGACAATCACCAGGGTCTCCGGGCCGTCTGCCCAGGCAGGAAGCCCGTAATCTCGGTGCACTTCCAGGGAGACAGTTGAGAGCGGTGAGGCATAGGCTTTGACCAGATCTGCCCCGATGGCAGAACCGCCCATTCCAGCGACCAAGACCTGGTTGACTTCCCGGTAATCATCCAGGGGAAGGGCCTCGGCTTCGTCCCAGGCTGCCAGTAATTGTTCAGGAAGCCCCTGCATTTCCCCCAGCATATCCTGTTTGTCCAATTTCGGAAAATCTTGATGATCGTTTAAATTCATATCTATTCCTGATCTGATGTTTTAAGTTACTATCCTGACTCGATTTACCGGAAGGTATAGTTTTAAGGTTTGTCACAAATCCTGCAATATAGCATAGATCGCCCTGCGAGGCCAGCCCGATCGTGCTGCCAGGCTCTTGGCCAGCTGGCTTGGGTTGAGTTCACCGCTCCCAAGCGCCCTATTGATCTCATCCATCAACCGGGTTTCCGGCCAGATCCCTTCCGGGTCTGCTCCGGCGATCACCAGGGTGATCTCTCCTTTGGGTTTCTTCTCCTGGAAGTGCTCCCTGGCTAAGGAGATCGGCCCCCGGATGATCTCCTCATGCAGTTTTGTCATTTCCCGGGCAATTGATATCTGACGGTCTCCCAGCACTGTTTGGCAGTCCTCCAGGGAATCCATCAGCCTGTGAGGCGTTTCCAGGAAGATCAATGTCCAGGGGAGATCCTTGATCTGGTCGAGCAGCTCCTGGCGGGAGGTGGATTTCCGGGGCAAATACCCCAGGTAGAGAAACCTGTCGGTTGGAAGGCCTGAAATGGACAGGGCTGCGATGGGGGCGCTGGGTCCGGGAATCGGAATCACCTGGTGACCGCCCTGTATGGCTGCCTGGACCAGGGTAAATCCCGGGTCATTGATCGCTGGAGTACCTGCATCTGAGATCAATGCCAGGTCGTCATTTGATAAATGATCCAGCAGCGCGCTGGTCTTACTTTCCTTATTATGGTCGTGGTAGGGGGTAAGAGGTGTTTCGATCTGGTACTTCTTCAGCAGCACCTGGGAAGTGCGGGTGTCTTCTGCAGCTATTAATGGAACACCCTTCAAGACCCGGACGGCCCGGAAAGTAAGGTCTTCCAGGTTCCCAATCGGTGTAGCAACCAGGTATAGATTACTCATCGCCCCTCTCCTGCTGGGAGAGATTTGTCTTTACGCTGCGAGCCAATTTCCGGCGGGGAAGCATGATCTGGCGGCCGCATCCCAGGCATTCAATCTTGATATCGGCTCCCAGGCGGGTCACTTTCCAGCGGTCCTCCCCGCAGGGATGGATCTTGCGCAGTTTAAGAATGTCGTTCAGCTCTAAATCTGGCAGCATGGAGGCATTATATCATTTCCGGATTAGGATGACTTCTGGCTTGATATCACCCCACCGGTCAAGGATGCTTGAAAAGTGTTATATTCTAAGGATGGTAAGATGACTGCCTGGCCCGAGGAGAGGATCATGAATGACAAACGAATAACAAACCTGGCAAAGACATTGGTGAATTACTGCGTCGAAGTTAAAGAAAGTGACCGTGTGGGGATCATTGCCCAGCCTCCCGCCACACCTCTGCTCCAGGAAGTCCTCCGGGAAGTGCTCCGCAGTGGAGGATACCCTTATTTGCTTCCTTATTCAGTTCCCCTGCCAACCCTGGCATATGAAGGATTGGCCCAGATATATCTTTGAGGAAGCCAGCCCGGATCAGCTTAACCATGAGGATGTTTTCTGGAAGACACTCAACGAGGATTTTGAGGTCCGGATCTTTATCCAGAGTGAATTCAATACCCGGAGCCTGAGCGATATCTCCCCAGAAAAGCTGAAGATCCACCGTCAGGCCCACAAGGATATCTTTGATACCTATTTTGAACGCATGGCCTCAGGTGATCTGCGCAGGGTAAGCACTCTTTTTCCCACCCAGGCATACGCTGATGATGCCGGGATGAGCCTGACTGAATTTGAAGACTATGTCTACAGCACTACTTTCAGCGATTGTGATGATCCGGTAGGGGAATGGAGCCGGATCAGGGATGAGCAGCAGGTCCTGGTGGATTGGCTGAAAGACAAGAAAGAGATCCGGGTCGCAGGTCCGAATGTGGATCTGACCCTGTCCATCGACGGCCGGGTATTCATCAACTCTGATGGGAGGTCGAATATGCCCAGTGGGGAGATTTTCACCGGTCCGGTGGAGGATTCTGCCCAGGGATGGGTCCGCTTCACTCACCCTGCCATCCTCTCTGGAAGAGAGGTGGATGGCGTTGAGCTCCATTTTGAAAAGGGAAGGGTGATCAAAGCCTCAGCGGAGAAAAATGAAGATTTCCTCTTCACCATGCTGGATCTGGATGAAGGGTCCCGCTACCTGGGTGAATTTGCAGTAGGGACCAACAAGAAGATCAATCGATTCATTAAGAAGATCCTTTTTGATGAGAAGATCGGCGGCACAATCCACCTGGCCCTAGGCAAAGGCTATCCGATCACCGGCAGCCAGAACCAGAGCGGCATCCATTGGGATATGATCTGCGATATGCGCGATGGCGGGCAGATCTTTGTTGATGGGGAGCTATTCTACGATTCTGGGGAATTTATAATCTGATCCATCAATCTGACCAGGGGGGTATGGTATGAAGGATGTTTAGAGGGAGTACTTGGGCATGAAAGATGCTCGCTCCTTTAGCTGCGGCTGAACCCGTAGGCTGATGAAAACCAAGCCCCGCTTAAGCGAGGCTTATTTTATGTAGAATATGGAATAGATTGCCAAAAATCGAATATAGTTTTAAAGGAATCCTCAGCCCACAGATTCATCTGTGGGTGAGGGAGCAATCGATTGGCAGGTGTGATGATCCTTGATCCAGATTCATATCCTGGATCCTTCGCCTTCGGTTTCCCTTAGGCTCAGGATGACATACAAGCCAATTGTCATTCTGACGCGCAGCGGAAGAATCCAGGGGTTGATTGGGTATGAGGGATGATGCTTCATTCTGATTCGCTTCTTGGATCCTTCACCTTCGCTACGCTTGGTTCAGGATGACATTTAATTCAATTGTCATTCTGACGAGGAGCGTCAGCGACGAGGAAGAATCCAGAGAGCGATCCATTGGTGAGGATCAGGCTCGATCCGGATTCACACCCTGATTCCTTCGCCTTCGCTGGGCTCAGCCTCAGGATGACAATCAGTCCAACTGTCATTCTGACGACGAACGTTAGTGAGAAGGAAGAATCCAGAGAGCGATCCATATCAAAGGATGATCCCCCATACAGATTCATATCCTGGATCCTTCGCCTTCGGTTTCCCTTAGGCTCAGGATGACATACAAGCCAACTGTCATTCTGACGCGCAGCGGAAGAATCCAAAAGGTGATGCCAAATCGAGTGCCCTGATCCTTGATCCAGATCCATATCCAGGATCCTTCGCCTGCGGTTTCCCTCAGGCTCAGGATGACATACAAGCCAATTGTCATTCTGACGCGAAGCGGAAGAATCCAGGAGGCGATCCTCAGCTGAGTGTGAAGATCCCAGGCCTGATTCGCCTGATGGTATAATGCCCCCCAGGAGAAAAATCTATGTTTAATTCCAATCTGGCGGTATATATCTCGTCAGCCATAACTCTGGTAATTGCTTTTACCATTCATGAATTTGCCCACGCCTGGGTCGCCGATTCTTTTGGCGATAGCACCCCCCGGATCAACGGCCGGTTGACCCTGAATCCTCTGGCACACCTGGATCTGATCGGCTCCCTGATGCTGCTATTTGCGGGTTTTGGATGGGCAAAACCTGTTCCAGTCAATCCCTATACCCTGCGGCAAAGGTCACCTTCAGCATTGATGTGGGTCGCCCTGGCTGGACCGCTTTCGAATTTCTTGTTGGCAGTTCTGGCAGCGATCCCTTTTCATCTGAATTGGTTCACTGGAACTGTGTCCAATGCAGGACCACTGTCGACCATCCTGCCCACGCCATGGGAATTTGCATTCATGTTTATTTACCTCAATTTAGTGTTGGGAATTTTCAATTTGATCCCACTGGCGCCGCTTGATGGGGATAAGGTCGCCGAGTATTTTTTGCCGGAAAATTGGAATAGAGCCCTAGATAAGATCCGCCCGTATGGTCCGATGATCTTGATAGTGCTTGTATTGGTTGGACCTTCACTGGGATTGGATATACTGGGTTGGCTGATCTACAAACCGGTTGATTACCTGTTCACTCTATTACTCGGATTATGAAATCCAGGTTTGGCTACCGGGCCTGGCAGTTCTGGCAGTCCCTGAAAAAAACTCCCCAGCAGGAAGAGTGGAAGAATGCCCAGGGGATCCTGGATCCAGCTGAACTGGAATTGTTCAAGTCGCTCCCTGCCTCGGATCAAAATCATTCCCTGCGCGTATTGCAGACCCTGGAACAGGCAGGAGAAACGGATCCAGATCTGCTAAAAGCTGCCCTGCTGCATGATATTGGGAAAACCCTGCATCCCCTGCGCCTCTGGGAGCGAGTCTTTGCCGTACTGCTGGAAGGACTCTTGCCACATACTGCAGCTGCCTGGGGACAGAAAGAGCCCAAGGGAGTATACCGGCCGCTGGTTATCATTCTTCAACATCCTGCCTGGGGGGCTGCTCTGGCCGAAAGGATCGGCAGCAGCCCACGTGTGATCTGGCTGATCCGCCATCACGAGGCAGAAGATTTGACTGGATTATTCGACCAAGGGGGCGTAGAATTATTGAAGAAACTTCAAAGAGCAGACAACTTAAACTAGGAAGTGTGTTATGGCTATTCAATTGACCATTCTTGGGTTAGGGCAAATCGGATCTTCAGTTGGGTTGGCCCTTCGTGAATACAAGGACAAGATCCTCCGGGTAGGTCATGATAAATCTCGCGAGGCAGTGAATCTGGCTAAAGAGAACGATGCCGTGGATAAAACGACCCTGACCCTTTCAGGAGCTGTGAAAGACGCGGATATCATCCTGATAGCGCTGCCCTTTCAGGAGATCTATCCTGTACTGGAATTTATTGCCGAGGACCTAAAAGAGGATGTCCTGGTTCTGGATACAGCTCCCTTAAAGAGCCCGGTCATCAGTTGGGTGAAAGAACTCCTACCTGAATCGGCCCATTACGTTGGCCTGGTTCCGACCATCAAGGCAGAGTACCTGGACGAGATCAAACACGGACCGGAAACAGCCCATGCGGATTTATTTGAAGATTCCCTGATGGCAGTGGTTACCAGTCACACTGCTAGTGAGGAAGCTATCAACACAGCTTCCAATTTTGCTCAAATGGTGGGAGCCACCCCATATTTTGTGGACCCGTTGGAGATCGATGGGGTGATGTCTATGACCCACCTTCTACCCCAGATTCTGACAGCCGCATACCTGGATATATGCCAGAACGCACCTGGCTGGCGGGAAGCCCGGAAGTTTGCAGGAAAACCCTTTACCCAGCTTACCAATTCCTTTGGAAAGGATGAGATCTCTGGTGCATTGGCGGCCGCAATAACCTTCAATCCAGATAATACTAAGCGCCTGATCAATGATATGATCCGCAGCCTGGTGGAATTAAGGGACCTGGACGGTGCCCCCACCCAGGATGAACTGGCAGGCCGTTTCGAGAAGCTGCAGCTAGATAGGGATATCTGGTTGGATGACCGCCAGAGAGGCTCCTGGGCGGATGTCAAGAAAGCGAGTATCCCACCGCGGGAAAACCTTCTTGCCCGGTTACTTGGTTTCCGAACTCCAAAACCCAAACGAGACGCTGAGTGAGTCGGTCTGGATCAGGATTCTATATTTATATGCTGGAATGCGCTGATGGATCCCTCTATACAGGATGGACCACGGATCCGGAACGGCGCATCAAGGAGCATAATGCCGGCAGGGGTGCCTTATACACCCGCTGGCGCAGGCCAGTCGAACTGAGATATCTGGAAGAAGTACCCGATCGCTCGGCCGCACAACGCCGGGAAAATGCGATTAAAAAATTACCCAGGCACAAGAAAATGGTGCTGGTGGAAAGTTATCAGAACGATGAGGAAATCAGATCTAATTGAAAGGAAGACCTATGCCTACTCCACTGGATTGGATCACAACTGAATTGAATAACCTCAGGGAAGCGGGTTTGTACAATCAGATCCGCACCCTGGAATCCCCTCAGGGAGCCTGGTTGATCGTTGATGGAAGGAAGACCCTCAATTTCTGCTCCAATAATTATTTGGGATTGGCCAATCACCCCCGGTTGGTTAAGGCGGCGAAGGAAGCTCTTGATAAATATGGGGTAGGACCCGGGGCAGTGCGCAGCATCGCCGGTACGCTTGATCTCCATCTGGAGCTGGAAAAGCGGCTGGCAGGATTCAAGCGAGTCGAAAAAGCGATCACTTTCCAGTCTGGATTCTCCGCCAATCTGGCTACAATTCCCGCCCTGGTCGGTAAGGAAGATGTGATCTTTTCTGACCGCCTGAACCACGCTTCCATTATCGATGGCTGCAAGTTGTCCAGGGCCAAGATCATCCCATATGATCACTGCTCCCCGGAAGCCCTCAAAAAAGCCCTGGATGACAACCGAGGAGACTACCGGCGGGCTCTAGTGGTTACAGATGGCGTATTCAGTATGGATGGTGATGTAGCTCCCCTGGACGAGATCTACCAGGTGACCCGGGATTATGAAGTGATCTTAATGGTGGATGATGCCCACGGTGAGGGTGTCCTGGGTGATGGCGGACGGGGAATTGTTGACCACTTCCAGCTTCACGGCAAGGTAGATGTTGAGGTAGGCACACTCTCGAAAGCTTTCGGGGTTGTGGGAGGTGTGGTGGCCGGTAATCCGCTGGTCGTGGAATGGCTTTATCAGCGCGGGAGGCCCTTTTTGTTCTCGTCAGCCATGACCCTGCCGGATGTAGCTGCCTGCATCGAGTCTGTCAAGATCCTGGAAGAATCCACAGAGCTGGTTGACCGCCTGTGGGAGAACGCGGGTTATTTTAAATCAGAGCTGAAGACCTTGGGCTTTGATACAGGTGTAAGTACCACGCCGATAACGCCTGTTATGCTGGGTGAAGCGCCCCTGGCGCAGGAATTCAGCAAGAAACTCTTTGAAAAAGGTGTTTTTGCAATGTCGATCGGCTTTCCAACAGTGCCGCAAGGCTTGGCCCGCATCCGGGTGATGATCTCCGCGGCGCACAGCACAGACGATCTTGATCAAGCCCTGGGCATCTTTAAGGATGTTGGCAAGGACTTAGGCGTTATTTAGACAAGGATCCAATCATAATCAAGGGAGCCAGCCCAGATCGGGCTGGCTCCTTTCTTTTAATGATTCGAAGGATATCGTCCCAACGTAGGCTATTCCTGGACGTTGATATATTCTGTAAGATCTGAAACCAGGATGCGCTGAAGCTCCTCTTGATCCTCAGCCTGGGTTTCCGTGAAGAGGAAACCAAAGACAGGATACTCTCGATAATCAAATCTGCGAAGTTCGAGGGGGTTGTCGAAACCTTTCAGAAGTTTCTCATAATCGAATTTTTGGATCTTGTCCGGATCGACCCCGGTGGAGTTGTTCAGGATGATGATGCTGTATAGTTTCCCGCCCTTGTCTTTCAACAGATCCGACCAATCTGGCTCTTGCTGGTTATAGTAGTACAGGTAGGGATTAAAACCATAGGCGTGGTAGGCCAGATCAGCCGAGGTACACCAACCGCCAAATCGGAGGGGATTGATCTCGATCGGAATCAAAGCGCCAGCTGGGGTCCGCCGCAGTTCGATATGAGCCGGGAAAACCCGCACACCAGCCAGTTCCCCGATAAGATTAACAAACCGGGTAAATTCCTCCAGATTGGCCTCGATGATCTCTTTCGAGGTTGTGTAGATCCGATCCCCAACATCAGCGCTGGAAGCAAATCTATGCTCCATGATGTTGAGAATTACCGCATCGCCGGCTGAGTTGTAGTAGACATCAAGTGCAAATTCGTCGCCCGCGATGCATTCCTCAATGATCAATGCGCTGGCATCCACAACTTCTCTGGGATAGAGCTCGCTGGTACCCAGGTTGGCAGCCAGGATCTCTTGAACGATCTGGTCCCATTCTCCTGGGTTCATGACCTTGTATACCCCTTCGCTCATAAATCCTGTGGCGGGTTTGATGATCAAGGGATGATCAACCCCGGGATGGGGAGTGTTCACAAGATCTCCAAGGCAGATCTCCTGGAAGAAGAAATCGGGAACCAGGGTACGGGTCAGCTGCCGGAACGCTGTTTTATTCTTAAAGAGACTGATCTTCTCGATCAGATCACAGAATCCAAGATGGTTGATGATCCAGCCCAGTGCATTTTCCGACGTTGAGTAGAGAGGAGTGATTCCAGCTGCTGTGATGACCGGGATGACCTCGGATTCCGGGATGGTAAGTGTCCCCTCAAGCAATCCCAGTTCACGGGAAATCGGGGTGTCGACCACCGGGATGCGATGATCCCGTACGGTTTGCTTGAAGAAATCTGAAATATAGGGCTTATCTACAAAGAACAAGCCGACCTCCAGCCTTTAGAATCGGTCAAAACAGTAACTGTATTTCGACAAAGTTTACCACGAGATTACCTGCCTTAGTGAGAAGGTGAATGGGTGCCTTGATGATATTCCATCATCGACTCACTGCTATACCAGTTCTCTTGCTGGATTCATTTGCTGTTAAATTGAAAATCATGTATGATTTAAGAACGGATCATTTTAATCGTGTAACTTATTCTGTTTCCTTTTCGTTTAGCTAATAGATAAACACAGTACTGGAGGATGAAATGTCTAGAAGGACTATCTTCTTCATATTCCTTTTGGTAACAGGGTTGCTGCTGACTTCTTGCACGTTAACCTGTGATCCGGGATCTCTGGCGCAGCCGGACCTGGTATCGCCCAATTGGCGCGAGGTGGTGGACGGAACGAATGCTGTCCTGGAATGGTCCTACCCCGATACCTGCAAACCGGAGAATTTTGAGATCATCATCTCCAAATACGATGATTATTCAGTGATCGAACACACGGTATTGGTACCGGGCGATTCCACGACCTGGACGGCGCCGACCCTGGATATCGCTGATCAGTTCTGGTGGCGGGTGAGGGCCAAGGTCGGATCCAGCTATGGAGGGTATTCTGCTGAACGGCGCAGCTTCTTCACATTACCCTATTGCACTGCCGGTCAACTGGTTGCACCCAATCTTACCGCTCCTGCTTTTGGCTCGATCTATGACAACGCTTATGACTCCCTGGAATGGGATTGGCCGTTATTTGGGACCTGCATCCCGGAGAGCTATAAAGTCGAGGTCTCTCCTCACGATCCCGCTTTCACGGATACCACCTACAACGGCGCTACTGGCTCTCCAGGCACCAGCTGGGGGTTTGGGAGTCCTCCACCGCCAGCGACCCAATTCTGGTGGCGAGTTTCAGCCTATGCGGATGGAGCCTACGGGCCTCTCCCAAATCATAAAATGTTCTGGACAGCGCCGGCCTGCACCGCGGCTTCCCTGGTCGCGCCAGTTCAAGAAACCCCGCTGGAAGATGAGATTGACACGCTTCCTCATCTGATCCTGACCTGGTCCTATCCCGATCCCAGCTGTGTGCCTGAAGGGACGCATCACTGGATCTCGGATAAGGCGGATATGAGCTCGATCGTCTTTGATTCCAATGTTCCCGATATAGCCTCCGTTGCGATGATCGTCCAACCCGATCCGGATAACTGCAAGGAATATTACTGGCAGATGGCAGTGATCTCGGAAGGCGTGGAGGGTCCCCCCTCACCAATCCGGCGTTTTGTGATCGACAGGGATGGTCTGTGTGGCTGCTCAGAATCATCTTTGCCCATCCCGGATATACTCAGCCCGACGTATTTTGAGGTGTTTCCAGATACGAATGTCACCATCGAGTGGGAAAATCCGGGAGGATGTATTGAGGATGGCGTGTCCATCAAGATCGCGGATGATCCTTTCTATGAGGATGACAGCCTGGATCAGTACTTCTCTGGTGAATTCATCACCGGATATAATCCTACCTCCCTGGAACCGGCCACACAGTACTGGACCAAGGTTGCTTATGCGGTTGAGGGCGGCGGAGATCCCATTATTGGGGATTACAGCTCATCGCGGGGATTCTTTACCGGTCCAGAATGTGCTTCCCTGGCGGACGTCATGGCGCCTGTCCCGGACCTGCCAGCAGAAGGAGCGGTGGTCGATACCCTGACACCGCTGCTGCGTTATCACCCAGGAGAGCCCGCCTGTATTCCTGATGGATACTTCATCAATCTTCAGGATGATCCCACTTTCAGCGGCATCAGTCTGCTGGGAGCATACCCACAACCCTCAACAGCTGTGATCACAGATCCCCTGGCCGACTGCACCTGGTACTACTATAAAGTCAGCGCAAACCAGGCCGGGGCCAATGGACCCGAATCAGCTGTCCGATCTTTCTACGTAAATGAAAGCGGTCTGTGCCTTCCATCCGGTGTGCCGGGAACAGCTTTAACGAATCACTACTGCCGGGGAGGCACCTTCGTCAAGTATTTCCCTCCCAAGTGGGCGGTAGAGGAAGGCCATCGGGTGCTGGCGATTGCCCGCAATTTCCAGACCACTTATCTGAAATTGACCATCCTGGACCAGAAAACCCTCGAACCCTTCGAACGGGAGATCCATTGCTGGTCCTATGTTGACAACTTCGTACCGGGTTGGCCGGATACACCACCTGGGATCACCTACTCTTTTAAGGATTTACCGATTGAAGATCCGCCTGAGCCAACCTGTCAGGCAAACCTGCCTCGAACAGAGTGCAATGAAATGGGTGGTCTTTGGGATGAAAAGTTCAAAACCTGCCGCTGCCCGTAAGTGATGGGTCCCGCTTGATAAACCGATTAACAGCCAGCCTGTCAGGCTGGCTGTTATCATGTTCCGGGTTCAATCCCCAAATAAGACCACATTAATGGGCAGGTGTGCAACTATTCATCGTCCCGTGTGGTAATAAAGATATGAAAACGAACTCAATCTCTCGCGGAATTCTTCCCTTAGTACTGCTCCTGCTGCTCTGGCTAGCGGGTTGCTCACCAGGCACAAGGGATAGATCAGCCCAGCGCCTGCCTGAAGGTTGGGAGGAACACAGCCTGGTTCATGACGGTTCAGCGCGCTGGTACCGGATATACCTGCCGGATCCTCTACCGGAAAACCCGACACTGGTATTGCACCTCCACGGAGGGACACTGAGTATGCGATCTCTGTTCTCTCCCCTAGTTGACAGTACTGCTACCTGGTTGAATATCGCTAAAGAAGAAGGGATCATCCTGCTGGTGCCCAATGGAACCAATCCTGAAACAGGGGATAGCTATGGGGATGACCAGGTCTGGAATGATCTGAGGCCTGTCGGGGCGTCGGGGCAGTCTCAGGTGGATGACGTAGGTTTTCTTATAAGTTTGCTGGACCTGGTTGCTACTCAGTTGCCGGTCGATCCGGACCAAACCTTTGTCACCGGGGCCTCCAACGGGGGGATGATGACTTATCGGCTGCTGATCGAAGCCCCGGAGCGGTTTGCTGCCGGTGCGGCCTATATTGCGAATCTTCCTGATCTCGAGGATCCTTTGCCAGAACCCTCAACCCGAGTGCCAATCCTGATCGCCAATGGGACAGCAGATCCCTTAATGCCCTATGAAGGGGGGATTGTTGCCAAAGACCGCGGCCTGGTGATTTCGACTCAGGAGACCGTGGATTGGTGGGTTGAGATGAATGGGGCGGAAGAGGATTGGAAGCAAACCCGGATTCTGCCAGATCTCAATCCGGGGGATAATTGCAGGATCAGGGAGGAGATATATCCCGCTGGGGAAGGGGGTGCTGAGGTCAGGTTTTACAGCGTGGAAGGAGGCGGTCATACCTTGCCATCCCTGGACCAACCGGGCCTGTTTGCCCGACTGGTATCTCCACTCCTGGGCCCGGTCTGCCAAGATGCTGATGGAGTGCTGCTGGCCTGGCATTTTTTCAACGAAGTCTTGGCTGCAAATGCTCCCAAGTGATATTTTTGCAAGGCCTCCGTTAATGATCCCCCTGGCTGCCAGCGGCGAACACTTTGTGAAGAGCGCTGGTGATCTGTTTGACTAGCACTATGAGGGCATTTCTCTTTCCGGCTATCTTATTCAAGGCCTGATCCAGCGCCTTCAGCGCACCCGGGATGGCAGCCCGCACCGCCGGGCTGAGGCCCTCTCCCAGCCCAAAAGCGGCTCCCTCGATGCTGATCAGGATCAGTTGCTTCGGCAGGTCCTCCGGGGCCAGCTGGCGCCCCAGGGAGAGGGCCTCAGCGGCGCCCCATCTCCTCTGTTTAGCGCTGCTCCCTTCGAAGTCTGCCAGTTCTTGGTCCTTGAGGATCTTGACCGTCCCCGGTGGGGCGCCGCTCCGGACCGCGACCACCAGGATGGCCGCGTCCAGCCCGGCTATCTGGCCCAAAAGGTTGATTCCCGGGCTTTCCAGGAGGCTGGTTTGGATATCCAGACCAGGATACTTCCCCATATGCTCCGCTGACCAGCGGCGGACAATCTCCAGGCCGATCTCATCGTCCCCGTGCATCTCGTGACCCAAGCCAACAAGTATGATCTTCATCAACTTCATTTTACTTGCCTTTGGAACCCAGAGAGGATTATATTTTCCAAAACCTATCTAGAGATGACTTTTCTGTTGGAGGAGGTTTCATGGCATTTCAGGGTTAGAATAAAATAGTGGTGAGGGTTCAAAATCATATCTATCAATATCAGGCATAACTGGATCGGGAGGGATATGGCAGTAGCCAAGCCTGAAAGTCTAGAATCGACCAAATTACCAGAAAGGAGGGGATATGGATACTAACAACTCTCAATTGAATGGATTGATAGCCTATATTGACAGCGTCCGCCAGAAGATGGAGGGTGTAGCCTCCCAAACCGATCCAGCGCTGGAGATTTGTCCAGGCTGGACAATCAAAGATACCATCGGGCATATCACGGCCTGGGAGATCGTCATCCACAAAGCCATTCGGGCATTTACGGCTGATGATCCTCCATACTTCCTGCACGAGCAGGATTTCGATCGGTTTAATCAAGAAGCCGTAGATTTCCGGGCAGACTGGCCGCTGGAGCAGGTATTAAAAGAATGGATGGATACCCGAAAAAAGATTCGGGATACGATCCAGGCACTGGACTCGGAAAAACTGGAACAGGAACTGATCCTTCCCTGGGGTTCAGAACGGACCCTGGCTGAATTGATCGAGATCCTTGGCGAGCATGAAAGCGAACACATGGAATATATACTTAAGATAACTGGATGAGAACCGATGGATCAAAAGACTAAAAAGGGAGTCATCAGCTGGGCGGTCAAAGGTGTGCTGTATAAGGCTTATGTTGGGATTGTACTGATGCTGTCAGCCGGCCGTTGGGATTGGGATGCTGGCTGGCTGTATGTTTTTATTTTCCTGGCCTTTGACGCCGCGACAGCTTTGGTGGTGATACCCCGCTTTCCTGGGTTGCTGATCGAGCGCTCCCAACGCAATCCCAATGTGAAGAACTGGGACAAGGTGATCATGCCTCTCGCCTCCGGGTTTCTGCCTCTCTCGGGATGGATCCTCGCTGGATTCACACAGCGCTGGGATTGGGGACCGGCTGTTTCGCCAGCACTTCAACTGGCGGGCTTTACCTTAACGATTATTGGCCATGCGATTATTGTTTGGGCTATGGGAGCCAATGCCTTTTTCTCACCGATGGTTCGCATCCAGGAGGAGAGGGGTCATCAGGTCGCTGATGGCGGGCCTTATCGGATCATTCGTCACCCGGGATATCTGGGCGCGATCCTCTTTTCCCTGGGTATTCCTTTTTTACTAGAATCCTGGTGGGCATTTATACCTGGACTGATATCAGCTGTTCTATATTGTTTTCGAACGGCCCTCGAAGACCGAACGTTGAAGAATGAGCTTAAAGGATATGAACATTATCAAAGGCGGGTGAAATTCAAATTACTGCCGGGTATCTGGTAGTTCTGGATGGTGAAAAAATGAATAAATCAAATCTGAAGAGCCTCTGGAAAGGTGCGGTTCGCCTGGTCTTGATCGTCCCCATTATGATGGGGACCCTGCTGCTTTCCGCTGGCAGATGGGATTGGTGGGAAGCCTGGGCTTATACCATTACAGGTTTGCTGGTGCTGGTTGGCAGTCGGGTTTTTATGATCAGGAAATTCCCTGACTTGGCACTGGAACGAGCCCAAGCCCACGAAATGGAGGGCGTGAAGGATTGGGATAGGTATTTGATGCCGTTCACAGCCTTGATTGGCCCTTTTCTATCCTGGATCGTTGCCGGCCTGGATCAGCGTTTTGGCTGGTCACCCGATCTGCCAGATGGGATCCAGATCATTGCTTTGATCGTGATCCAGCTGGGCAGTCTGATAGGCAGCTGGGCCATGATTGTTAATCGCTACTTTTCTTCCCAGGTCAGGATCCAAACTGACCGCGGTCAGACAGTTGTGCAGGAAGGCCCTTATCGAATTGTACGCCATCCTGGTTATTCCGGGGGATTGTTATCCTGGCTGGCTACCCCGGTCTTTTTCAGTTCGATCTGGTTAATTCTCCCGATGGTTCTGGTGATGGCGGCTTCCGTGGTTCGCACGGCATTGGAGGACCGCACCCTGCGGGAAGAGCTGCCTGGTTATGAGGAATATACGCAGGTAACGAAATACCGCCTGGTGCCCGGGATCTGGTAATGGCTGAGCTTGCTGAGGGTTATCACCAGGAAGGAAAAACAGTCTCAGCCAACGGTTTAGAGATCTTTTACCGGGAATGGGGGACCGGCAGACCGCTGATCCTGCTGCATGGGGCAACAGACACTCACGCTTATTGGAACTCCTTCATTCCATCGTTAAGCAAAAGATTCCGGGTCATCGCCCCGGATAATCGGGGACATGGCCGGACGTTCAATCCGGAACCGTTCCTGACCTATCCAATGATGGCAGATGATCTGGCCGGGATGATCCAGACCCTGAACCTTGACTCTCCCTTTATTTTTGGCTTCAGCGATGGGGGACAGGCGGCCTTGGACCTGGGGATCCGCTATCCCACACTAGTCGGGGCGTTGGTGCTAGGGGGAGTTTGGTTCCAGTATTCCCAATATTATCTGGACGCCATCTCAAGAGCTGGATTTATCTCACCGGGTGTATTTGACTTAAGTGTGTACGAAAAACAAGCCCCACCGGATTGGGAAGATCGCCTTCGAAAAGCGCACCATGATCCCAGGACGGATTATCCCCGCCTGCTGCTCTCAATGCTGGCCAAATTATGGTGGACCCCGTTGGGGTATACCGGGGAGGATATAAAGAAGGTCACCTCTCCAGTTTTGATATTGATGGGAGAATGTGATGAATATATCCCCCTTGGGGAAGCCCAGGAGCTGGCCCGAATGATCCCTGATGCAAAATTGGGGGTGATTCCAGATGCAGGGCACAATGATGTGATCATTAGCGGGGGAATCTTTCTGGATCTGGTGCTTGATTTTCTGGACAGCCTGGTTCCATAAAGCATTTCTTAGTATACATCAAATGGCTTTTATTCACCCAACAAGAGTTAAGCTAAAATGATCATCCGCAATTATAAGAGGGAAGATGCGGCAGCAGTTGGGCTGCTGATTAAGAATACTTATAGTTATTTCAATCTGGATCATCTGGAACCAGCTGAGCTTCCTGCTTTTTTGGGACCATTTGCTTTTGCTGGGCATGAGGATCCTGCCCAGCAGCTTGCCATCCACGAAATGATCAGGTCCCAGTTTGTTTACCTGGCGGAAGTTGAGGGAATCATCGCTGGGGTGTTACGGGGGAGGATGGACCGATTGGGCTCCCTATTCGTAAGCCGGGAGTATCACCACCAGGGAATCGGACGCTGCCTGGTGGATCATTTTGAGGAGGAAGTACGCCGCAACCAAGGATCTGTGATCCGTGTTGCGTCCTCGCTTTACGCTGTTCCCTTCTACTTGAAAATGGGGTATAAACGATCGACCGGGATCCGCAAAAGCTGGAGCTTCCAGGGTTATGGGCTTCCTATCCAACCCATGAAAAAGGTCCTATAAGATACTTGGTAGATTGAAATGAACCTATTAATGAGCTTATTTGGAATAGGTTTGAGAAATCTACTTGCCAGATATTAATCTCTGGTTTTTATTCAGGGAATAATTTTAACCCTGTCCAAGTTTGGGGGGTGAATAAGAGAGGGGGCTAAAATAGCGGGGAATTAAGAAGAAGGTAATCAATCTGAAAGCCGAATATCACATTGGACAGGGTTCTTGGAGTACCTCTCCCGATGGCGGATCTGGTTTGTCGTTATAATGCTGTATAATGTGAAATAGTTCTCAATCTCCTTTTATTGGTTTCCGTTTCTGTACCAGTCAACTTAATAAGATCACCCTCAACGATCTTTAATCATGCCTTAGTTCCCCCAGAAAGGTGCCTATATATGAAAGAAAAAATCCAAAAAATTCTTAACAAGTATGGAAAGGATCGGGGCAGGCTGATGGATATCTTGCTGGATATCCAGGGCCTGTTCAATCATATTCCTGGAGAAGCGGTCCAAATTCTGGCGGATCAGCTGGATCTCTCCCTAGTTGATGTTGAACAGACCATCAGCTTCTACCATTTCTTCTCTCAAGAACCAGTTGGAAAATTCGCTATCTATCTAAATGACAGCCCAGTAGCCCATATGTTTGGCCGCGCAGAGGTTGTTAAAGCCTTAGAGATTGAGGTTGGCACAGGGTTTAATAGCGTCTCTGATGATGGGTTGATGGGACTCTGGGATACCGCGGATATCGGGATGAACGACCAGGAGCCGGCGGCTCTCATCAATGACACGGTATTCACCAGGCTGGACGCCGGCAAAGTGAAGAAGATCGTTCAAGGGCTTAGAAATGGCACTGACCTCAAAGATCTGGCTAAGGAAGTCGGAGAGGAGATCTATGCACATGATCTTCTGCCGGTTATGGTCCAGAACAACCTCCACCAGAAAGGCCCTGTGCTATTTTCGGAATATGAAGTTGGAAAAGCCCTTCACCTTGCGGTGGGTCTGGCCCCGGAAGAGGTGGTTGGCATCGTCAAGGATTCCAATCTCAGGGGGCGGGGTGGGGCTGGTTTTCCTGCTGGAATGAAATGGGAATTTTGTCGTGCATCAGGTGGAGACGAAGTTTACCTGGTATGTAATGCTGATGAAGGTGAGCCGGGCACATTCAAGGAAAGAGTGATCTTGACTGAGCTGCCCAGGCTGCTTTTTGAAGGAATGGCTATTGCTGGTTATGCTCTGGATGCTAAGCAGGGCATCATTTACCTGCGCTATGAGTACAGTTATATGAAGGAATACCTGGAGGGAGTTCTCCGGGAAATGCGCGATCTGAATCTGTTAGGGAAGAATATCGCCGGTAAAAAGGGCATCGATTTTGATATCCGCATCCAGCTCGGAGCCGGAGCCTATGTTTGTGGTGAGGAATCCGGCCTGATCGAATCCATGGAAGGCAAACGCGGCGAGCCTCGAAATCGACCTCCCTTCCCGGTTCAGAAAGGCTACCTGGATAAACCCACTGTGGTGAATAATGTAGAAACCCTTTGTGCTGTGCCCAAGATCCTCCTGAATGGAGCTGATTGGTTCAAATCGATGGGTACAGGGGAGTCCGCCGGAACCAAATTACTGAGCATTTCTGGAGACTGCGATAAACCTGGCGTATACGAAGTGGAGTGGGGTTTGACCATTGAGGAATTATTGAAGATGGTGGGTGCTTCTGCTGTGCAGGCGGTCCAGGTTGGTGGACCATCCGGGATTTGTATCGATCCATCCCAGTTCTACCGCCGGATCGCTTTTGAGGACCTGGCGACAGGAGGTTCGATCATAATCATTGGTAAAGACCGTGATCTGCTGAAGGATTATGTGCTCAATTTCATGGATTTCTTTATTGAGGAATCCTGTGGATCGTGTGCTCCCTGCAGGTCCTTGAATATGATCATGAAGAATAAATTACTCAGGATCATGGCTGGAAATGGGACTAAGCGGGATATTGGTGAGCTTCTCGAGTGGTCCCGGGTAGGTAAGGCAGCTAACCGCTGCGGTTTGGGGCAGACAGCTGCGAATCCGATCACAACAACCATAGAGAATTTCCGCAGCTTGTACGAATCTTATATTGATACTGACAGCGATTTCGTCTCGAGCTTCGATATGGCACAGGCGGTAGCTGAGTCCTGTGAAATTGTAGGCCGGGTGCCGAATCTTGAATCCCATTAACCTAGTTCGGAAAAAAAGATGAATACTATGAAAACGAATGGAAAATTGAAATTTGAAATTGATGGGAAAGCTTGTGAAGCAGCAACAGGGGAATCGATCATAGATGCAGCCGCTGCTAATGGCATCTTTATTCCTTCCCTCTGCCATGTTGAGGGAGTAAAGCCTGCAGGATCCTGCCGAATCTGCAATGTCAAAGTTAATGGGCGCAATATGACAGCCTGTACAACACCAGTTGCTGATGGGATGGTAGTGGAAAATGATATCCCTGAGCTGAACGAGCTTCGCAAAACCATCATTGAAGCCTTGTTCGTAACCGGGAATCACTTCTGCCCATCTTGTGAAAAAAGCGGTAACTGTGAACTGCAGGCCCTGGCCTATCGGTATCAGATGATGGTGCCCAGATTCCCCTATGAGTTCCCCATCAAGGATGTGGATGCCAGCGCAGAATATATCTTCCATGACCGCAACCGATGCATCCTCTGCAAGCGCTGTGTGAGAACAGTCACCAAAGACGGAAAAAATGTATTTGCCTACCGGGGAAGGGGAGGAGATCATCTTCAGGTTGTGATGGATAAAGAGCTCGCTTCCCAGCTCACAGAGGGAGAAGCCATGGAAGCCATGGAGATCTGCCCTGTGGGAGCTATTCTGAAGAAGGAGCAGGGTTATTTAGTGCCGATTGGGGAACGAAAGTTCGACAAATTGCCAATTGGCAGCGATATTGAAAACAAGTAGATACCAATGGGACGAATACTATGAGTAAACCAGTCTTAGCGACAACTTCACTTGCAGGGTGTTTTGGCTGCCACATGTCTGTCCTTGATATTGACGAGAGGATACTTCAACTTATCGAGCTGGTTGAATTTAATAAGTCGCCTGTCGATGATATTAAGACATTTACAAAAGAGTGTGATGTCGGTCTGATCGAAGGTGGCTGCTGCAATAGCGAAAATGTGGAAGTCCTTAAGGAATTCAGGAAAAACTGCAAGATCCTGGTTTCTGTTGGGGAATGCGCCATAATGGGAGGGCTACCTGCCCTGCGGAACGGCATCCCGGTCAAGGAATGCCTTGAGGAAGCCTACCTGAATGGCCCGACTGTGGGATTAAACACAGAGAAAATCCTTCCAAATGATGATGAACTGCCCATGATCCTGGACAGGGTTTATCCCTGCCATGAGATCGTGAAGATCGATTATTATCTTCCTGGCTGTCCGCCTACGGCTGACCTGATCTGGAATGCTCTTGTGGCCCTGGTCACAGGTGACGAATTGAATTTGCCTTATGAAGTAGTGAAATTTGATTAGTAAAAGGATACAACTATGTCACAGAAAATCACCATAGAACCTGTTACCAGGGTTGAAGGGCACGGAAAAGTCACCATCCATCTGGATGATCAGAATCAGGTAGCACAATCCAGGCTGCACATTGTTGAGTTCAGGGGTTTTGAACGTTTTGTTCAGGGACGACCCTACTGGGAGGCTCCAGTCCTGGTGCAGCGATTATGCGGTATCTGCCCGGTAAGTCACCATCTGGCAGCTGCCAAGGCCCTGGATGTGCTGGTCGGTGCTGGCACAGGCGATGGATTGACCCCCACAGGGGAGAAGATGCGCAGGTTGATGCATTATGGGCAGATGTTCCAATCTCATGCCCTCCATTTCTTCCACCTGGTTTCACCGGATCTGCTTTTTGGAATCGATGCCGACCCTGCAATCCGCAACGTGATCGGTGTGGCTCTGGAGCATAAGGATCTGGCAGTCCAGGGTGTGATGATGCGAAAATATGGGCAGGAAATCATCCGCGCCACTGCTGGCAAGAAGATCCACGGCACAGGGGCCATTCCCGGAGGCATTAATAAGCACCTTACACCAGAGGATAAAGAAGCCTTCCTGAACGGGCCGGATCCCATGAACATCGACAAGATGCTCGATTGGTCTGTTAGCGTGCTCGAATTCTTCAAGGATTACTATAAAGCTAACAAGAGTTTTATCGATGATTTTGTTTCCTTCCCATCCAATCATCTCAGCCTGGTAAGAAAGGACGGCGGGATGGACCTCTACCATGGTGTTCTGCGAGCGGTTGACGCAGAGGGAAATAGGATTCTCGATGATGTGGACTGTCAGGAATATAACCAATACATCGAAGAGGAAGTCCGCTCCTGGTCCTACATGAAATTCCCCTATCTTAAATCCTTAGGACCAGTCAAAGGCTGGTATCGTGTGGGCCCACTGGCTAGATTGAACACCTGCGAATTCATCCCATCGCCTTTGGCACAGGCTGAATTCGAGCAGTTTAAAGCCCTCACCGGTGGCAAACCAAATAATACCTGCCTGCATTATCACTATGCGAGATTGATCGAGCTCCTTCATTCAGCAGAGATGATGAAAGAGCTGTTGAATGATCCTGATCTATTGGAAGGGGAATTGGTTACTAAAGGAACCAAGACTCAGAGAGGTGTAGGTTTGATTGAAGCACCCCGGGGCACACTCTTCCACCATTATGAGATCAATGATGATGATCAGATCACTATGGCGAATTTGATCGTCTCGACAACGAATAATAATGAGCCCATGAATCAATCGGTAAATAGCGTGGCTCATTCCTGGATGGATGGAAAAACCGAGATAACCGAACCAATGATGAATGCGGTGGAAGTTGCCATTCGGGCCTATGATCCCTGCTTGAGTTGTGCCACCCATGCCCTGGGCCAGATGCCGCTGGAAATATCGCTGTATGATGCTGATGGAATTCTGATCGACCAGAAAAGGACCTAAACGGTTCAATGCGAATATTGGTTTATGGCTATGGTAATCCTGGCCGACAGGATGATGGACTAGGCATAGAGCTGGTCAATAAGCTGGAAAACTGGGCAGCCGAGAAACGTTTGTCAGGAATTGAGTTTGACAATAACTACCAGCTCAATATCGAGGATGCAGATGCGATCTCCAATCAGGATCTGGTCATCTTCGCTGATGCTTCTGAAGAAGAGATCGATGATTTCTGCCTGAGTGTGGTGGATGGGACTGGTACACTCTCTTTTACGACCCATGCCGCTTCACCAGGTTATATCCTGAAACTCTGCCAGGAGTTATTCCAGAAAGACCCTCGAGTGTTATTATTACATATCAAGGGATATGAGTGGGAATTCAGGGAGGGTTTATCCTCCCGGGCAGTGGAAAATCTGGAAGCAGCCTTTTTATTTATGGCTAATCTCCTGGAACGACCAGAAACAGCCATGACATCCTTGGATGGATTGAAACTATGTTAAAGGAAGATGATATATGAACCTCTCAACGACATATATGGGCCTGGAGCTCAAGAATCCCATCATCGTTAGCAGCTCAAGACTGACCAATAATATCAAGAATGTTTTGATGTGTGCCGAAAAAGGCGCGGGTGCCATTGTCCTCAAATCGCTTTTTGAGGAACAGCTCATACCTGACCGGGAAAAGCTCATGGATCAGGATGAACACTATTACTGGTTCCCGGAAGCTGTGGAATATATCAATTCTCATGCCAAGGAGCAGGGCTTGAATGAGTACCTCACCCTGATTCGGGAAGCGAAAAAAGGCACCGGAGTTCCCATCATTGCCAGCATCAACTGCACAACGCCCAGGGAATGGCCGAAATTTGCTGCTGAGCTGGAGGAAGCGGGTGCGGATGCTTTGGAGCTGAATATTTCCATCATGCCCTATGATGAAAATTTGACCAGCCTGGAGCTTGAAGGGAAATATATCGAGATCGTTTCAGAGGTCAAGCGCTATGTGAATCTTCCGATCGCTGTGAAGATAGGCTGTATGTTCACTAATCTCATCAGCCTGGTGAAGGGATTGGAAGAGGCTGGTGCAGACGCGGTTGTTTTATTCAATCGTTTTTTCCGCCCGGATATAGATATTGACAATGAAAAGGTCGTGAGGGGAGATATCTACAGCACCCCAGGAGAGATGACGCAATCATTGCGCTGGATCTCTCTGCTTTCCGGTCGAGTAAATTGTGACCTGGCTGCCAATACGGGAATCCACGACTCTGATGGGATCATCAAACAGTTATTGGCAGGTGCGGCCGCCACTCAGATATGCACTACGCTCTTCCTAAATGGGATTGATTATATAGAAGTATTGGTCTCGGATCTGGAGAAGTGGGCAAAAATACGTAATTATTCCTCTCTAAGCCAGTTCCAGGGAAAACTGAGTAAGGTGCCGGAAAATTCGGCTGCATTCTCCCGTGTGCAGTATCTTAAGAAGACCCTGACTGGGAGTTGATCCGTTTCACCCAGGAATTGTCACTTTATCATATTCAGGATTATAGTCTTCGGGTATAAGGCCGGTTTCTCCGACCCTATACCCTTTGGCGTTATACCCTGTGAGGCGGATATTCTGTCCTTCGCAAGCACTGATCCCAATCCATTTGCAGTTCTCCTGACAGTGCTGAAGGCCTCCGATCTGTACACCCCAACATTCATTTTCCGAGAAGTATTTTGTATCAACTGTTCGCATGACTCATTCCTTTGATCAGGGACCCAACCCTGGTGTCACAAAAAAATCGGATATATCACATAAAGTGTACACCCGGTCGTCCGGATAAGCAAGTTCCTGGATGGGATTGGTGGAAAAAAGGTCATGTTTTATGTCACATGAAAGAGGGCGATGTCTGTGGTTAAATTAATTGAGCAGGAATCTGACTGATTTACGATAAGAATCTCTGGTCCGTCGGGGATATTCGAACTGTGAGGAGAGGTCGATCATGTCAAAAACAGGCAAAGATGATTTTCTGTTCCGGGAGGGTATTGAGCAACTTGCTCCCTTTGTTTCCGACCTGATCAGCTGGGAAGATGAGCGCCAGGCCAGAAAACTGATCTTCATTCCCTCCCAGTCTTATGTGCCAGAAGCTGTTCGCAGCGCTCTGGGTACTCGCTTCCAGAATATCTACGCCGAAGGATATCCCCCAACACAACTGCTCAAGGCGGATGAAAAGGAACTGGAGGATGTTGCCTGGCACCTGGCAAACTACCGCCGTTACGCAGACAGACGCTTCTACAAAGGCAAGGAATACGCTAACCTTCTGGAATGCCTGGCACAGCGCAAAGCAGCAGAACTCTTTGCCACTCCGGATACGCCTGCTGAGGATATTTATGTGAATGTGCAGGCCCTCTCTGGCACACCGGCCAACCTGGGGGTCTATTGGTCCCTGATGGAACCAGGGGATACTTTTATGGGGCTGGACCTCTATCAAGGCGGCCATCTTTCCCACGGTTCTGAGTTTAATATTTCGGGCCAGCGCTACCGAGTGATATCTTACGGAGTTGATCTTAAAACCGAACGGTTGGATTATGATGCCATTCGTGACCTGGCTCTGGAGCACAAACCCAAGATCATTGTTGCCGGTTATACTTCCTACCCCTGGGCGCCGGATTGGTCCGCCTTCAGGGAGATTGCTGATGCCTGTGGGGCTTACCTGATGGCGGATATTTCCCATGTTGCCGGATTGGTTGTTTCCGGAGTTTATCCCACACCTATAGGCCTGGCTGATGTGGTGACCTTCACAACCCATAAGACCTTGATGGGTCCTCGCGGCGCAGTCGTGCTGACGACCGATGAGGAACTGGCAAATAAGATCGATCTGGCAGTTTTCCCCGGAGAGCAGGGTGGTCCCCATGTCAATAAATTTGCGGCCATGGCGGTGGCTTTTGCCATTGGACGGACGGCAAAATTCCAGGATCTGCAGGCCCAAATCATCAAGAATGCCAAGGCGTTGGGAGATGGTCTGCAAAAACGAGGTTTGCGCTTAGCTTACGGAGGTACAGATACCCATCTTTTGCTGCTTGATCTGAAATCGATCCCAACCCCAAAAGCCCTTCCTACCGGACAGGAATACCCCATCTGGGGTGAGCCGGCTGTCAGGATTCTGGATCTGGCCGGAATGGTTGCCAATAAGAACACCATCCCGGGCGACCTGGAGACCTCCTTAGCGACCGGTATCAGGTTAGGAACACCCTGGCTCACTCAGCGCGGATTGGATGAATCGGATATGGATGAGATCGCAGGTTTGATCACCCGGTTGCTGTCTAATCTCAAACCATTCGCTTACAATGGATTGGTGGGGGTACTGCCCCGCGCAAAAGTTGAGCTGGATATACTCGAAGAAGTCCAGTCTGGTGCGGCGAAGATCGCTGCCAGGGCAGGCATTGATTTCGAAGTGGAAGGGGTTGGATATCCCCATTTCCTGGATATTACTGGAACCATTCCGGAAAATTCACGGATCAAAGTATCTGGATATCGGGCCCGTCAGTTCCTGGACCAGCTGGTGCCAGCCCATTTGCTTGGTCTGGATACAGATCAGAAGACCACCAGTTATATGCTGGATAACAAGGGATCCCTGATCGCCGAGGTAGTGATCCGGCGATTACAGCCGGAGGATGATGGCAGAGAGATCTTCCTGATAAATTGCGGATCAGAGGATGCTAATCATGTCCTCTCCTGGCTGAGGGGGATCAGTGATGGCTATATCTGCTTTGATGACGAGGATATCTTCCGGAAAGTGGAAGGTCCAGTGGTTGTTGAGCTGGAAAGCGCGGAGAAAGCTGATTTTAAACCTGAATTCACTTCAGGGACCATGGCAAGCGAATTGATCAAGGCCAAACCGGAACGATTCGATTTGACCAAACCCTATTTTGTGGGGCAGAGTGTTGTCCAGGATGCTGCTCCAGAGGACGCTGGAGCTGAGTGGTCCTGGGTGGAACCTGAATCTGAGTTAAAAAGAACGGAACTGCACCCTGTGCATACAAAAATGGGAGCGAAATTGGTCCCCTTTGCCGGATGGGAAATGCCTGTGCGCTACACCACGGTGATGGAAGAGCATAGGGCTGTCCGGACCGGGGCTGGTTTATTTGACGTTTCGCATATGGGTGTATTTGAGATCTCCGGTCCCAATGCCACTACTTTACTGGATACGGTCTTTTCAAATTATGTGGCCTGGTTGAACGACGGCGAATCCCTCTACGGATATTTACTGGCTCCGGATGGGGGAGTGATCGACGATGGTATTGTCTACAGGCTCAACTCTGAATATTATTATATGATCATCAACGCCTCCAATGAGGAGAAGGATTGGGACTGGCTTAATGCGGTAAATGGTGGAGCTGTGATCATCGATCGGGACCGGCCCTGGGTCAAGATTGAGGCGCCTGCGATGCTGCGGGATCTTAAGGATCCTTCCTCAGGAAAGGCTCAGAAGCGCGATATCGCCCTTCAGGGACCCGCTTCTCTGGGAACCCTGCAAGCTATGACGGATGATCCTCAGGTCAAGGTAAAACTGGCCAGGCTGCCTCGTACTGCCTTGATGTCTTGTGAGCTAAGCGGCATTCCATTGGTGATCGCCCGGACTGGGTATACAGGAGAGAACTGGGGATTTGAGATCCTGGTCCACCCCGACCAGATGGTAAAGCTTTGGGAAACCATCCTGGAAGTAGGTGAACCTCTGGGCGTCAAGCCTGCTGGCCTGGCCTGTAGGGATTCAACCCGCATCGAAGCTGGACTCCCCCTCTACGGCCATGAACTGGCAGGACCCCTTTCCGTGACACCGATCGAAGCGGGTTTTCCAGGATATGTCAAATATCACAAGCCCTTTTTCATCGGCCGGAGTGCCCTGCTTGGCAAAGAGCTGGACCAGGATCGGGAATTGTTAAGGTTCCGATGCAACCAGAAACACACCCGCCGGCCCCATATGCTTGATCCGGTTGTGGATGATCTTGGTTTGGAGGTGGGACAGGTAACCAGCTGTTCTGTGGACGTCAACGGGTATCTTGTCGGCTTGGCGCTGGTTAAGAAGCGCTGCTGCCAGGAGGATGTCTCACTGCGAGTCTTCCCCCTTCAAGGTAAAACCCTGGAAGAAGGCCTGCTTACCAAGAATAAGGTGATTCTGCCGATCGAAGTGACTGTCCTTTCGCGTTTTCCGGAAAAGGATGGCCAAAATCCTCGCTGGATGGTTGGGGAGGACTGATATCAACTTAAACCCCTAAGATCTCACTGCCGCGACTATCTTAGTATGGTAAGATAATCGCGGTAGTTTTTTATGCGAGAAATCCGCACCTAATTATCACGGAGGAACTTATGGATCCGATCATTTTCACCATTCCAGGAACGAATATATCCGTGCACTGGTACGGTGTGATCATGGCAGTTGGGATCATTCTTGCCGGAATGATCGCCGAATGGGGTGTTCGACAGCGGGGAGAAAACGGAGAGCATATCTGGGAGTTATTGATCTGGGGCGTGCCATTTGGTATCGTTGGCGCCCGGTTATGGTATGTGGTCAATGATATGCTGGGCGGGGGCCGTTATTATATTGAAAATCCTGTCCAGATCATCAATCTGCCCCAGGGTGGCTTGCATTTTTATGGCGCGGTGTTATTCGGAGCTCTGGGAGCATTGATATTTGTCAAGCGGAACAAGCTTGATTTCAGGATCTTCCTGGACGCTGCCGCCCCGGCTCTCTTGATCGGCCAGGCCCTGGTGCGCCCGGCAAACTTCATCAACCAGGAGCTCTACGGACAGCCGACTGACCTGCCCTGGGGCATCCGGATAGATGCCGCCCACCGCATCCCGCCCTGGAATAATATGTTCCAGTTTCCATATGAGACCACTCTCTTCCATCCATCATTTGCCTATGAGATGTTATGGAACTTCCTGGCAGCCGGGATTTTACTGTGGATTGCCATGGAATTTAAAAAACGGGTCAAGCCTGCATCAATATTTGCCGGCTGGCTGATCCTGGAAGGTGTTGGCCGGGAGATCATTGAGTTCTTCCGTCCGGATCAACCCCGTATTGGGGAACACAGATATCAGCTATTCCCGGATCGTTGCCGGTGTGATGATCCTGGCAGGGATCATCTGGCTGCTGGTCAAATATGAGATCATCAAGCTGCCATTCTTGAAACCCGGACCTGATGAATACAAGCTATCGCCAAGTGCTCCGGATTGAAAAACACGATCCGGGATCCTATGAACTAAGGATCCTGGATCGTTCTGATTACATAAGAAAAGAGCAGCCAAAGGGCTGCTCTTTTCTTTTAAGCAAGGTTGTTTTTAGGGGCAGACACAATAGGGAGCCGCTGCGGGTCCGGGATACCAGGTTCCCCCGGCTTTGCCGCAGTCTTCCTGATTTAACTTGGCATGGCAGAAGATCGGAGTCGGGGTAGGATCGTAGCAATCTTGGTGGGTATCAGATCGGGGTTGATCTCAAAAGTTACCAAATCTGCAGAGATCCAGCAGCGAATTTCCAGGATTAACTCTTCTATATACAGCCACAAGGGAAGATGATGTTCAGATCGAGCTAGGATCTCAAACCCAGTGCCGGGCAAGAAACCAGTATCAACCTCATACACCGTTCCCGGTCCCCTTCTGCAGAAAGCGGGCTTGGTAGTTTCTCCTCTGCTTGAGGACTCACCCTCAGGTGCAGGAAGGAACTGGTAATCCCATCCAAAGTTGATGTCTGTGACATTCTCAGTTGGTCCGAGGACAAGCTCATAGGAGGGCAGCGGAGCTCCGTAGACTGGATAGGTCCATTCACCCGGGATGAGGATGGTATCGTTGGGTGTCAGCAGGGCATCGACAGCCACACACCATGTTCCCCCTCCGATATCCGATATCGTATATTCCCCATTGCTGTCCGTCAGTACTGAACCGAAAAAGGCTGATGGCGAGGGAGGACAGGGGCTATCGTATAGATCCACACTGATTCCTGCGATCCCGGGTTCACCGGGCTCCAGGATGCCATTCGCGCCATGCCCACCACCGTCCAGATCGATGCAGCCAGGAGGGGGTGAGGGAGGTGTTGCGTAGGGTACGGCACACAGGTCATGCCAGACCAGCCCGCTGATAGTTGGTCCCAGGCCTAGTGGCACAGGGTCTTCGAATGCACCACGATCGCATCCTGATCCCTGCGGCCGGGATACGCCATTCTGGTCGTAAGCGATGCACAAATCCGGAGTGCCGCTGTCTATTGCAGGGCTGCCGGGTCCCAGCGGGTGGCTGAGCCCCATGCCCCCATGCGGCCCCAAGGGTTCCAGAAGTGGGTTAGTGGCTGATAGGTCATGGAGGGCGGAAAGGCCGCAGCTGCCGTCGCCGTCGAGGTTATAATCCAGGGAATCCGGAGGGATTCCGGCGCAGTCACCAGCAATATTGTCAGCAATGATGGAGCTGCGGAGCTTGATCTCTGATCCGGTGTCGATCCGCAAGCCCCCCGGGTCATTTTCGGCGATGGTGATGAAGCGGAAATCAAAATTGCCAGTGTTGTATATACCTCCACCGCCCACACCACCCAGGGCGGTGTTGTTGCTGATGGTTACGTTTTTAAGGAGCAGCCCACCAGTAGGAACAGGGCCATTATTGTAGATCCCTCCTCCCACAGGTCCAGATGCAACGTTGTCCGATAAACCGCTCTCATAAAGATGCATCATGCCGTTGTTATTGAAAATACCACCCCCTGCGGCAGAGGCATTTTCACTCAACCTGCTGTTGGTGAATTGAGTGTAGGAATCTGTCCAGCTGTAAACAGCACCACCGCGATTGCCGGATTCATTGCTCATGAATGCCACACCCTCCGCAATGAAGTCCCCGTGATTCCAGACAGCTCCTCCATCGTATCCCGCCAGATTGCCATCGAAGGTGCTCCAGGAAATATCAACTTCCGCATCCAGATCGATCCAGATCGCGCCCCCGTGTGATTCCGCTTCATTGCCGTAAAAGCCTATATTTTCAATCGTAGCAGTCGAATTATTGAGATTGTAGATTGCTCCCCCAAAACCGGCTGTATTTTCCAGAAATTGACCGCCCGTTATGGTAAGGTCCCCAGTGTTGAAGATGCAGCCCCCCATGGCATCTCCCATCGCGTCCGGGGGTATGGATACCGTATTGTAATTACAGGTAAAAGCATTCAGGGTGAGATCCCCTTCGTTGATCAGCCCGCCGCCATAGATAGCATCACCACCTGTCAGCCAGATACCGGAGAACTCGGCAGTCACACCATTGTGAATTTGGAATGACCGTTCAATACCGCCACTGATGGAGGGAGCGCCGGTACCAACGATGATCAGGTCATCTGTGACGTCCAGATCTCCTGTCTCCCCAAGATACTCATTATCTCCGTCAATCGTAAGGACATAATTACCTGCAGGCAGATTGATGGTTTGGGTACCAGAGCAGGCATTGGCGTTAAGAACTGCTTCACGGAGGGAACAGTCCCCAGTGCTGCAGACGCCATCATTTGTGTCGTCGGTTTTGGTGACATTATAGGGCCCGACGCAATTGGGCATCGGGTCGCAGGCAGAAATGAGAATCAACATTAAGGCAGCTGAAAGAAGCAGGGTTGGTTTGAGCCAGGATTTCATCATTCCATCTCCTTGTGTGTAGGTACAAACTACAAGATCGAACAGGCCGATCCCGAGAAACTTTTTCAATTATTCAACGTATAAAGGGTAGGGAATGTTACAGCTGCTAGTATTCTACCAAGGAAAGGGGATACCAGCAGTTATTAGCCTATTATCAACCGGAAATAGTCTCTAGGAATGTTGGATACTCTGTAATCATGTTAAGATTCATTAATCACAGAGATTATGGATGGATATTATAAGGAGAGATAAGATGGATAAAAGAAAGCGGACCAGTATTTTTGGCGGAGTGATCCTGATTTTGGTAGGAGCGCTGCTTTTCGCGGCCCAGATCATGCCCGATCTTGTACCTGATTTCTGGCGGGTCTTTTCCTGGCCTTGGATCATTGTTGGCGTAGGATTATTCCTGTTTGCACTTGGGGCAACCTTGGGCGAACCAGGGTTGGCTGTGCCGGCCACTATTGTAGCTGGTATCGGCGGCATCCTGGCCTATCAATTCTACAGTAATGATTGGTCAAGCTGGTCATATATCTGGGCTTTGATCCCCGGCTTTGTAGGCCTGGGTGTCATCCTGATGAGCCTGCTGGGCGGGGACGCCTCTGTCAAGGATGGCGGCACATTGGTGCTGATAAGTTTTGTCCTCCTGGCTGTGTTTGGATCGTTCTTCGGCGCCCTGGGAATGGCCGGACAATACTGGCCCGTTTTGTTGATCCTGCTGGGTGTGGTCCTTCTAGGCCGGACGTTCCTAAGTAAAAATTAGCCTCTGGCTCGCGTAGAGTCAGATGGGAGGAATATTCATGCGAAAAAGTCGAATTTTCTGGGCTGTGATCCTGGTAGCAGCGGGATTCCTGCTGCTGGCAAATAACCTGGGTCTATTTAACATCAATCTATGGCGTTTATTCTGGCCTACCATGCTGGTCATCCTGGGTATCTGGTTTCTTGTTGGCAGCACTCCGGGGACAGGTGATTATGTGATGGAAGAGGCTTCAGTGGATTTGGGGGACGCGGAAAGCGCTTCCATTACAGTCAAGTACGGAGCGGGAAGAATGAAACTGGATGCCAGCGCAGAGGAGAGCAAACTAGTCTCTGGCACTTTCGCCTACGGTCTGGATGCCCGCGTAAAAAAAGTCGGGACGAATCTGGATGTCGTGCTTCAGCCCCATAGGAAAGCCTTCCCGGATGTGATCTTCCCGGGCAACTGGATTGGCGGTAAAGGATTAAACTGGGACTTGGGTCTTTCAAAGGAGATACCTTTGAATCTGGTCTTCGAAGTCGGGGCTTCTGAGACTTCCCTGGATCTCACTGACCTTATTATCAAGGATTTGGTCCTGAAAACTGGCGCCAGTTCAACCGAGGTTAAATTACCCGCAAAGGCTGGGACGACCAACTTAAAAGTGGAAGCCGGAGCGGCATCTCTAGTGATCTATGTCCCGGACGGAGTAGCAGCCCGGGTGGACGCTGAGGCGGGTTTGGCAACGGTCTCAGTAGACCAGAGTCGCTTCCCAAAACAGGGAGGGATCTACCAGTCGGCGGATTATGATACAGCAGATAACAAAATTGATATCCGGATTGAGACTGGTGTGGCCTCAATTGAGATCAGTTAATTGTATAATGAAATAGAATGAAGTCGCTCAGTGAGCAGGAAGGGTTTTATGTGGTACAGGAAAGGTCAGTATATCAATCTGAAGGATGAGCCTGAGTCAAGAATAGGCGGCAATGAGAGGCAGTACAGGCTCTTCTCTCCCTTGGTCCAGATTTCCAGGCCAAGTCGAGGTAAGAGCTGGAAGCTCTCCCAGGGGATTATTATCCAGAAAGGGGACGATAATGGATCCGCTCCCCTGATTGATCTCCTCTCGATTGTGAGAGCAGTGGTCTACGGGATCAGCTTCTTGATCTTTGTTATCGGGAATCTCTTCAAGGATTCCGGAAGCAGAGGTCAATATAATGGCGGCCAGGCTTGATTGAGGTCTTATCCTGAGATAAAGGATCGGTCCTCGCAGAAAAAAACCGTTCTGAGAGTGGAAGATGTTGTTTTGAGCTGAGGGAATAAAGAGATTGAGGAGGGTGAATGGCAGAAATGAATGGAGAACCAAAATGTGCTACCTGCCCCATGCGGCTTAAGGCTGAAGAGAGGCCAAAATCATTTCTAGCCCGATTCTGGCGCTGGCATACCACTTGGTGTCCCGGCTGGAAGGCTTATCAGGAGTACCTGGAAACACAGGAACAGGGCTGAACCCTGCCGAAATTTGCATGTCGTTGTAAAAAAAAACCAAAAACCTCTTTCTGTCATAAAAGATGAACTGAAATAGACAAATATGATTGAATATAGGTAAATGCATATGTCACGCTTTGAAGTTCTGCATCAAAGGGTAGTGTGGAAGATAGCGATTGTTTCGACCGGTAAGATTCTAGAGCAAGAGGAATATGAGTTATATAGCCAGGGTGTGGTTGATTTTGAAATTCAATCAGATATGAATAGCGGAACTAGTTGGATATAAACTTAGCCAGCAATTGGATTGTTCTCCAGTAATGCAGGCTTCCCTCCGGGGAGGTTTTTTGCATTCACAATTCTTTTCCTGTTGTCATCCTGAACCGCAGCGCAGCGAAGGTGAAGGATCCACGATGTGATTCGGGATCGAGAATCATCCCCCATGGGAAATATGATCACCTCTTGGATTCTTCCGCTTCGGGTCGGAATGACAAACGAGTGATTGTCATCCTGAGCCTGAGCGCAGCGAGTGGGAAGGATCCAGGATCTGAATCAGGATCGAGCCTCATCCCCCTGAGCTTGTTCCGTCTCTGGATTCTTCCGCTTCGGGTCGGAATGACAAACGAGTGATTGTCATCCTGAGCCTGAGAGAAACGAAGGTAAAGGATCCATGATTTGGATAAGGATCGTGTACCATCACCCCGGGCAGCCGATCATCCTTATACCCACAGATGAATCTGTGGGCTGAGGATTCACTCAGACATAAATCGATACTCTTCTTTCACACAATTTCTCGACTAAATGAAACCCCACTTAAGCGGGGCTTGGTTCTTTTCAGCCCCCGGATTTATCCGGGGGTGATGGAATGGAGGATATCTTCTGGCCCTGATCATTGAGAATTCAGGTACAGATTATCAATCTTCAATCTTCAATCTTCAATTTTTAATTCTTAATTCGGCTTGAATATTGCACTATAGGGATGGTCCACCTGCCAGGGATGCGAGTGGGAAGATCGTGATTCATACATTTAGTTAACGGGGTATTGTTATAATATTTTTAGATTTTATATGAAAATGACCAAAAGAATCTCAGATTCCACATTGGTACAAGGATGGTGGATAAATGATGCGATTTGACCGTTTTACAGAACGGGCACAGGAAGCAGCCCAGCGCGCTGCGGAGATCATCCAGCGCTACGGGCACAACCAGATCGATACCGAGCATATCCTCCTGGCATTGATAGAGCAGCCTGAAGGTGCCATCTCTCAGATCCTGGAAGCCCTTAACATCCAGAGTTTTGATCTGAGCGATCGACTCGATTATATTCTCAAGAATACCCAGAAAGCCAGCATCTTTGGCAGCCGAGGCGCCGGGCAGGTCTTTATCACCCCCAGAGTGAAGCGCATTGTGGACGTAGCCAATCAGGAAGCCAATCGCCTCAAGGATGAGTTCATATCCACTGAGCACCTCTTTTTGGCTATTATGGATGAGAAGAATACCCCGGCAGCCCGATTATTGGAAACGAAGGGTTTGACCAAGGACCGTGTCTACCGCGCTGTTGATCAGATCCGCGGCGGCCAGCGAGTGACAGACGTTAAATCCGAGAGCCGCTATAAAGCGCTCGAAAAATTCTCCCGGGACATGACACAGCTGGCCCGGGAAGGCAAGCTGGACCCGGTGATCGGTAGAGACGCGGAGATTTTACGTGTGATCCAGATCCTTTCCCGCCGGACCAAGAACAACCCGGTGATGATCGGAGAAGCTGGCGTTGGCAAGACTGCGATAGTCGAGGGTCTGGCCCAGAAGATTGCCAGCAATGATGTGCCGGAGATCCTCTCTGGTAAACGTGTGGTAGCCCTGGATATGGGCGCCATGATTGCCGGTTCACGATTCAGAGGAGAATTCGAAGAGCGTCTTAAAGCGGCCATTGATGATGTCAAACAGGCCGATGGAGAGGTAATTCTCTTTATTGACGAGCTGCACACGGTGGTCGGAGCCGGCGCTGCTCAAGGGGCAATGGACGCATCCAATATGCTCAAACCAGCCCTTGCCAGGGGAGAACTCCGCTGTGTAGGCGCAACAACCTTGGACGAGTATCATAAATATATCGAAAAAGACAGCGCTTTGGAACGGCGATTTGCTCCCGTTTATATCGAGGAACCCTCGGTAGAGGAAACCATCCAGATGCTGGAGGGTTTGCGGGACCGCTACGAAGCCCATCACAAGGTGCGCTTCTCGGATGAAGCCCTGCGAACTGCGGCTATGCTGGCGGATCGTTATGTGACCGATCGGCACCTGCCGGATAAGGCCATTGACCTGATCGATGAAGCCGCCGCCAAACTGAGAGTGGCGCTGTACTCCCTTCCCCAGGAGTTAAAAGACAAACAGGCCGAGATCGAACATCTCAAGAAAGAAGAGGAATTGGCCGGGCAGGAACGCGATTATGAACGGGCTGCTACTATGCAGACCCAGAGAATCCGCCTGGAAGAGGAGTTCCACACGGCGCGCGACGCCTGGGAATCCGAGCATGAGCTGGACGAGGTTGTGGATGATAATGACGTTGCCGAGGTGGTATCCCAGTGGACTGGCATCCCCATGACTCAAATGCTCGAAGCCGAAACCGAGAAGCTGCTCAAGATGGAGGAGCGCCTGCATGAGCGCATCATCGGCCAGGATGAGGCCATATCGGTGATCTCTGATGCCATCCGTCGCTCCCGCTCCGGCTTGAAGGATCCTTCCAAACCGATCGGCTCCTTCATGTTTATCGGACCTTCCGGTGTGGGCAAGACCGAATTGGCCAAAGCCCTGGCAGAGTTCATGTTTGATGATGAGGATGCCCTGTTAAGGCTGGATATGAGTGAGTACCGGGAGCAGCATACGGCTTCTCGCCTCTACGGTGCGCCTCCCGGTTATATTGGATATGAAGAGGGAGGTCAATTGACCGAGGCTGTTCGCCGCCGGCCCTATCGGGTGATCCTTTTTGATGAGATCGAAAAAGCCCACCCCGAGGTTTGGAACGCCCTGCTGCAGATCCTGGACAACGGCCGCCTGACCGATGGTCAGGGGCACCAGGTCGATTTCCGCAACACGGTGCTGATCATGACCAGCAACCTGGGAACGGAATATGTCAGCCGCTCCGGCAGTCTGGGTTTCCTGGACGGCCAGGCCAGCGCCAAAGACCGCGAGGCCCAGGAGAAGATCGACAAAGCTCTCAAAGATGCCTTCCGGCCCGAATTCCTCAACCGCATAGATGAGATCATCACCTTCTCACCCTTGACGGAGAAGGACATGGTCAAGATCGTTGATCTGCAGCTGAAGGATGTTGAAGCCAGAATGGAAGAGAATGGGCTTAAAGCCAACCTCACCAAGGCTGCCCGGATCTGGCTGGCCCAAAATGGCTACTCGGAGGATTTTGGCGCCCGACCGCTGACCCGCGCCTTGCAGAAATATATTGAGAGCCCGCTCTCCAAGAAGCTGCTGGAAGGCGAATTCAAGGCCGGAGATATGGTCAAGGTCGATCTGGATCCGGAGACTGAGGACCAGCTCGTGTTTTCTAAGAAATAAAGTAGAGACATTGTGACTTGGAGATTAGGAGACGAGGAGACCCGGTGCCAGGACTGGACCGGGTCTCTTATGTCATTGCGAGGAGCTGAATTTATTCAGCGACAGCCTGCGCTGAGCGTTAGCGAAGTGCGGCAATCTATTAGCTGTTTTTAGTTTATTCTGAGCCGTCGATCACATAGTTGATCATGAAACTCTGAACGGCGCGCTCGAAGTCGTCTGTGTCCTGGCTGCCTGCTTCGTAAGGATAGATGGACACGGTAAACACCCTTCCGTCCTCAGCATCAAAGACATAGTGGAGAACGAGCCCATCCGCACCTGCGGCGTAGGATAACACCCGGATACTCTCATCATTGCGAATCCTGACTTCATCGATCGATACCACAAACTCTGAATTATCAGTCCACATATTTTGCTCGAACATGACATCCATTTCGATCTCTTGTACTACAACCTGGATGTAAGGCGCAAGGGCAAAGCCTTCCGTGGCTCCCATACTATCCAAATCAAGTTCAGGATCGTGAACGAATAGAATTGAATATCCCTGGTCGTAGGCATACCAACCTTCGGGAAGCCAGATCGAAAAATCGTCGAAGATGAATGAGTCTGGATAGACATCACCTTCATGAAGTTTTTCAAGTAGGGCAGCGATATCATCTTCTGAAGCTACTTCTATACCCACCCGCTTAGAAAAATTCTCAAGCAAGGTAATATATCCTTCCTCGGATAGGGTTTCCTCTGCGGAGGTAACCACATTACCCGCGGTTCTCACATAGACGAGCTTTTCCCCTTCTACCTTGTAGATTCCCTCCAGGGATTGAACCCCATCAAAATCGGATTCTTCAAACCCCGGGAAGGCTTCCAGGTAAATGAAGGCACTGAAGCCTTCGATAGGCATTCCGACACGCTCCACGCCAGCGCGCTGAAGTTCCTCGCTGAAGAATTTGCTGATGTCATTTCCTGGATCCTCTTCCGGATCCTCCCCGGAAATCTCATCTAGAACTATCTCGGGTTCATTCCCGGAGCCCTCTGATTTGCTGATCAGGGGCAAACAGGCCCCGTTCAATAGAACCAGGATGACAACCAATAGAACGACCATTTTCCTAACCATGAGTAAATCCTCCATTCCTTGATACGGATAAAATTTATTTGCTCTTCACCACGTTTGTACTTTCGATATCCTCTATGACGGGAATAAGGATCTTAAAGTTCCCGGATATCATAAACTGCCACGAAGATAGAAAATTGGTTTGTTTTATCCTGACCTGCTTGTTGTGTGGCTTTCCATAAGGGGAAGACTTCATTTCGGATTTGCCATGCAAAGCTCTGGGTCAATTACAGTAACATGGGTTAAAGCCTACTAGTTGAGGAGGAGAGCATGAAGGTCCAAGGAAAAGTGATCCTGGTTACGGGTGGTGGGAGTGGAATCGGAAGGAATCTCGTATTGAACCTGGTTAATAAGGGGGCAAAGGTTGCTGCGGCAGATATCAACCCCCAAACACTTCAGAAAACGACCGATCTGGCGGGAGAACTCGGAAATAAGATCTCCCAATATATTGTGAATATCACAGACAGGAAAGCTGTTGAGGATCTGCCGGAAAAGATCATTGCCCGGCATGGAGCGGTAGATGGGATCATCAACAACGCCGGCATCATCCAACCCTTCGTCAAAGTCAATGATCTGGAGTATGAGGTGATTGAAAGAGTGATGAATGTGAACTTCTGGGGGCAGCTCTATGTCATCAAGGCATTTCTGCCGATTTTGCTGAACAGGTCTGAAGCTCATATTGTGAATGTCTCCAGCATGGGAGGTTTCTTTCCTTTTCCCGGTCAAACCATCTAAGGGGCCTCGAAGGCAGGCATCAAGCTGCTAACGGAAGGGCTGCATTCAGAATTAGGTGGTACGAATGTCAAGGTTACGGTTGTCTTTCCTGGCGCGACAGCAACCAATATCAGCGAAAACTCTGGCGTATCCATAACCCAGGGTGCAGAGGACAGCTCAAGCGCCATGAAAGCCCTGCCGGCCAGCGAGGCAGCCGAGATCATTATCAGCGGGATGGAAAAAGACCAATACCAGATCTATGCCGGATCAGATTCGAAAATGATGAATTTGATGTACAAGATCAGTCCCAAACGGGCAGCTGCCTTGATCAGCAAACAGATGCAAAGCCTACTGCAAGATTGACGATCCAATCCTCAACATAAAAAAAAAGCCTGTTCATTGAACAGGCTTTTTCCTTATCGTATAAGTAGATCAGCTTGTAACCCGGTATTCTAACTACCTGGCAGCGGGGATGGTTTCTTCCAAGAATCATTACCTCAGATATCCAGATCCTCGGGAACAAGAGCGTACATGGCCGCGTCCATATTGATCTCACCCTTTCTCATGCGCTTTCTCAAGACGGCCTCGAAGGTGGCGCCGGCTTTTTCAGCGACTTTCCGGCTGGCCCAGTTATCCACGGCGGTGACGATTTCGATTCGCCTTAATCCCAGCTGCCCAAAACCAAATTGGGCTAACAGCCGGGTTGCTTCAGTGGCGATGCCCTCTCTGGTCCGGTCTGAGCGGACCCAGTAGCCCAGATTGGCCATCCGGTAGTAGCGGTTGATGTGATTCAATCCGCACCCTCCCAGGACCTGGTTGGTTTCCCTGTCAATGATCGTGAACTGGTAGTTGGTGTCGTTCTCCCAAGATTCAGGCTGAGCCTTGATGAAAGCTCCGGGCACCTCGATCGAGTAATCCTCATTGCACCACTCCATCCAGGGTCGCAGCTCAGGTATGGAAGCCAGCACGGCTTCGTGCATGCCCTCTGCGTCCTCCAGGTTGGGGGGGCGGAGGAGGATGTTTAACCTGGCACTGGTCAGTTGGATATCCATGGAGATGGTCATTGGAGGTTCCTCGAACAAGGATGGATCAAGCTGCACCTTTATTTATACATCAAAAGCCCATTCTCCGACTCTCATCACCGGTTCAGAGGTTCCATCAGTCAAGACCCCATCGACATCGATCTCCTGCGAAACGAACCTGAAGTCAACATGGATTTTACTTTGATGTTCCCCTATTTACCTTGATAAACCTTATCGTAGCCTAAACATGGGATTATTTCCAGCGAGTACCAGGACATCCTAATTCAAAGGTCCACATCTTCTATCTTGAATTGTCAACCTTCAATTTCCAATCCCTCCCTCACATTGCGTAATCTTGAAAATTTGCGCTACACTCCTACTATACTTCCAGATCACTCCCGGGAGCGCTATGTTTATCAAAGATACTGTCTTTATTGGCATTGACCCTTCCTGCGGGGAGGACTCCCTGACTTATGCGGTCCTCGACAAGGATTTGCACATCCTGGCCCTCTCCCAGCAGAAGCTCAACACCGTATCCGCTTTTATCGGCGGGCAGAAATCAGCTGTGGTCGGGGTCAATGCGCCCCGGCGCCTCAACCAGGGTTTGATGAAACAGGACGCCGTCCGGGACAAGCTTAAACCTCCACCCACTCAGGGGCGGTACAATGGCTTCCGTGTAGCGGAATATCTGCTCTTTCAGCGCAATATTCGTATCCCCAGAACGCCGAGCAAGATCTCGGACTGCCCGGGCTGGATGAAGGTCGGTTTTAAGCTCTACCGCAATCTGGAAGAGATGGGATTCATGGATTACCCGGTCAAGGACAAAGTTCAGCTTTTCTTGGAGGTATATCCTCATGGAGCCTATGCGGTTCTGCTGGAAAGGATCCCCTTTTTGAAAAAGACTCTCGAGGGGCGCCTCCAGCGCCAGCTTTTGCTGCATTCGCTATCGGTAGCTGTGCCTGATCCGATGGGTATTTTCGAGGAGATCACACGGTATAAGATCCTGCAAGGTGAATTGCCTCTGGAAGGCCTTCACTCTGTGGAAGAGCTGGAAGCTTTGATGGCTGCTTACCTGGCCTGGAAAGCAGCTACAAAGCCGGACGAGGTCAGCCTGCTGGGGGACCCCAGGGATGGCCAGATCGTCCTGCCCTCAAAGAGCCTGAAACCAAAATACAACTAATTGGTTAATTAGAGTGGGGGAAAACACCAGACAACACCTTGGCCGACATGAGACCTAGGAGAGGATTAATATATGACTACCAAGAAAACCCTATTTATTATCAATCCCAATGCCAATATGGGCCAGGCCTGGAGAGAGGCGGCTGACCTGCGGCCGATCATGGATGAATATGGCGGCGCTGATTGGGCCGGATCGGTCTATCCCACTCATGCAATCGAGCTGGCCAAAAAAGCCGTTCATGACGGATATGAGCTGGTCATCGCCGGGGGAGGGGATGGCACTGTGCATGAGGTAGTTAACGCGATCATGGAGTTCCCGAAAGATAAACGCCCTGCTCTCGGTGTGCTCCCTCTGGGTTCTGGCAATGATTTTTCTTATGCAGTGGGTATGGATCCTGATCCTGCCATCGCACTGCGCCAAATCTTCACCGGGACAGAATCCTGGATTGATATCGGAAAGGTAGAGGATGATCGGGGCAGGACCGAATATTTCGATAATACGGTCGGTATAGGGTTTGACGCCATCGTTACCATTCATTCTCACAAGATGCCCTGGGCGAGGGGAATGGCGATGTATGTCTTGGCCGTACTGAAAACCATCTTCCTGAACCATCATCCCCTTGAGGTGGATGTCACCATGGATGGGGACAAAAAATATCAGGATAAATTGATTATGTTTACCTTATGTAATGGGGGCAGGGAAGGCGGCGGTTTCCACCTCTACCCGGAAGCAAAGAATGGTGACGGGATTCTTCATTACATTACCGTTCCGAATGTCAGCCGATTGATGATGCTGCGTTTCATACCCATGTTCATGAGTGGTACCCATTTGAAGCATCCCAAAGTCAAATTTGGAGACTTCAAAGAGATGGTGGTGGAATCGGATTCCGCTATGTTCATCCACATTGACGGGGAAGTCTTTTCAGGTTTTACATCCAATTTGAGAAAGATCACAGTGACTATGGAACACGAGGCTATAAGAGTGGTCTCCTGATAAACCAGTATGACCGATCTGTGGCACAGCCTGCTTAAATCAGAATACAGTTACCTGAAAATCGTGGCCGAAAAATGGGGGTTCAATTTCACGGCGCCCGATACCCGGGAGGGGATCGATCTGGTGGCTGATACCTTGCTGAAAAGTGATCTCTTATCAGGGATCTCCCAGACCCTGGACCCTCCGGAGCGGGAGCTGCTGATCTGGCTGGATGATCAGGGAGGAAAGATCCCCTGGGATCACATCACTCGAAAATATGGCCAGCTACGGGAAATGGGGGCAGGGCGACTGGAACGGGAAAGGCCGGACCGGGATCCTGTATCCCCCCTGGAAAGTCTTTGGTACCGGGCTTTGATCGCCAGGGGTTTTTTCGAGACCGAGACCGGCCCGCAGGAATTTGGTTATCTGGCTGATGACCTGCGTGAAAAGGTCATGCCGATCTTGAACCCGAACCGCGCTACCTCCCCGAAGGAGTCATTTATCTGTCGAGTGGCGGCTCCTCGCGAAAGAGGGGAGATCTTGCCCGATCCTGGCTTCATTCTTGATCAGATTTGCTCCCTGCTGGCTGGGATCCGCATTGCTCAGGACCCTTCTCCACACCTGCCGGGTCTAACGGAACCTGAAAAGGGTTTCTACCAAACCCTGGCAGCTGCGGCGGGTCTTCTCAATAACAGCGGGAGTACAGCTCCGGATGCTATACGGGATTTTCTGGATCTGGCTGACCCTGAAGCCTTCTTAACCATCTGGACTGCTTGGCTGGGCGATGAGATGGCCCCTGAGCTTTATTTGCTGCCTGATCTTCAGGTAGAAGGAGAGCCGCCCCTGGAGGGTTCACGGATCAGGATGCAGCTGCTTACCTTCCTGGGAGAGCTTCCACCTGGTGAATGGTGGAGTATCGAGTCCTTTGTAACCCAGGTCAAAGAACGCCAACCGGATATTTTAAGGGCAGGCGGGGAATATGAATCCTGGTTCATCAAACGAAGATCGGCTGAGGAATATTTAACCGGGTTTGAGCATTGGGATGAGATCGAAGGCGCTTTACTGCGCTTCTTTCTCACTGGCCCTCTTCGCTGGCTCGGTATTACTGTGTTGGGTGCTCCGGAAGAAGAGGTACCTCCGCTGGCCTTTCAGCTGACTCCCTTGTTTTACGAATTAATGGCGGGTCGATCCCCCACCTTGAAGACAGCTGAACCGGATCTTGTTCAGCTGCGCTCGCAGGGGGAGATACGCATGACGGTGGATGTGCCTCGCAAAGCCCGCTACCAGATTGCCCGGTTCTGTGATTGGTACCCTGTCAAGGCAGATGCTTATCAATACCGCTTGTCGCCGGGATCATTGGTCCGGGCAGAGGGGCAGGGATTGCGAGTACCTCATTTGCTGTCATTGTTGAAAAACCACACGGAAGCCATTCCCCCTAATATTCTGGCAGCCCTGGAACGCTGGGAAAAGAGCGGTTCCCAGGCTGCCATCGAGCCGCGGACAGTATTGCGCCTCGGTTCACCGGCAATTCTCAAAGCTTTAAAAAGATCCCGAGCCAGCCACTATATCCTGGAGCAAATAGGTCCTACAGTGGTGATCATCAAACCGGGCAGTGAATCCAAAATCTCTCAAGCTTTGATGGAGTTGGGATTCTTTGTGCAGCTCGAAGGTCAGGACGCTTCCCAGACTTGATATAGTCCCAGATTTCCCCCTTCGCCATCCGAATCAAATGTTTCAATGATCTTAAACCCGCTCTCCTCCGCCAGCTGGAGGAGTTCTTCGCTGTCATAGAGATGCACATATCGAGTTCCACTCCCACCTCTCTGCCAATCCAGAAGGTAATCGCCCTTATCCACCTGATCATCCCGGATGCCGACAGTATGCCAGGGGAGGATCTTTTTTCTCAAGCGTTCACTCTTGATGAACTGCCAGACGGAGAGGTAGAGAATGCCATCATCAGCCAGGGCACTCCTGATGTTCTGACATAACCTGGTCCGGATCTCGAGGCTGGGGATATGGTGAAGGGTCGCAAAGCAGCAGATCACATCATAGGAGGCCAGAGGTAGGAGATCAGCCCAGCTGGGAGCTGTCAGATCGAGCTCCAGAAACCCTGCCTGGATCCCTTCAGGTTTATCGCCGTCAGCCCATTCAAGCAATCCCAGACTGAAATCCGCTCCCAGGTAACTACCTTTAAATCCGTTCTCAGCTAGCTGTAAAAGGACCTTGCCGTTCCCACAGCCCAGGTCCAGCAGCGAGCTTTCGGGTGGGATCCGTTCCAGGATCTTAAGCACACCCATCTGCAGCCTGCCGCGGGTCTCAGAGAAATCCGTGGCGAAGCTTTGGTAAAATTGGTGATTGAGGTTAATGATCTTTTGGGCGACTTCTGGCTGCATGCTTCTATTATACGCCAGGGCAAAGATCTTTTCCTCTGAGGGATTGATTATGACTGAAAACAGGAGCGGGAGTAAATCCAATCAGGACCAGTTCTTGGAAGCAGAGATCAAGCTGGCATCCTTGACATTGGATGAGATCGAATCTGGCGTGGAGGTTTTTAAAGCTATCAGGCGTCATCCCCTGCCAGGAGGAGTTGGGTTCCTCAGCAAACATACTCTGGTGACAGTCTATCGGGACCAGGTTGCGAGAGGACAACGCGTCGAAGACCAAACCCTGTTGAGTAAGATCCGCTTGAAGCCAACCCGAACATTGTCTGGAGTGACCACGGTCACCGTACTCACCAAGCCTTTTCCCTGTCCGGGAGAATGTATATTCTGTCCTGATTATGAGGAAATGCCAGTCAGCTATCTGCCTGATGAGCCGGGTGCCATGCGGGCCTTATTCCACGCCTATGACCCTTATACTCAGGTTGTCTCGCGGATTGAGGCCCTGCATGAGATTGGCCACTCGACTGAAAAGATCGAATTACTCGTCCTGGGAGGGTCTTGGACTGCTTATGACCGGGAGTACCAGACCTGGTTCATCAAACGCTGTTTTGATGCCATGAACGGCCAGGAGTCCTCTTCTCTGGCTGAAGCGCAGGCTTTGAATGAGACTGCTACTCATAAGAACGTAGGTCTGGTCCTGGAAACCCGGCCGGATTTGATCACACCTGGTGAGCTTGCCAGGATGAGAATATTGGGGGTAACCAAGGTTCAGATGGGAGTGCAGAGTCTGGACGACCATATCCTAAGCCTCAACCGACGTGGGCATACTGTAAAGCAGGCCCAAGATGGTGTGGGCCTGCTGCGGGCAGGCGGGTTTAAGATCGTGCTTCACTGGATGCCCAACTTATTGGGTGCCACACAAGAGTCTGACAGGGAGGATTTCAAACGTCTCTGGGAGGATCTTTCACCGGATGAGATCAAGATCTACCCGACTCAGCTCCTTGCGGATACTGGCCTGTATCAGATCTGGAAGCGAGGTGAGTATCACCCTTATACAACCGAGGATCTGATCCAGCTCATCGCGGATATCAAATTAGGAATCCCCCGCTACTGCCGGGTGAACCGGGTCATCCGTGATATCCCTTCCGGAAATGTGGTAGAGGGAAATAAAAGGACCAGCCTCCGGCAGGACGTTCAGTTGGAACTGTCGCGGCGAGGGAAAGCCTGTAATTGCATCCGCTGCCGGGAAGTAAAGGGACAGGAAATCGAAGTGGAGAGTTTAAGCTTCAATGACCTGGAATATACCAGTAATGGCTGCAGGGAGCATTTCTTATCCTTTGATACTCCGGATGACCACCTGGCTGGATTTGCCCGTCTGAGTTTGCCCGGGCCGGGAGCAGCGGATCCGGGTATCGAAGAACTCAGAGGAGCGGCCTTGATCAGGGAAGTTCATGTCTATGGGGAATCCCTGCCAGTGGGTTCGGAGAAGGATGGTGCAACCCAACATTCAGGTCTGGGGACTGCTCTGCTTGAGGACGCTGAAGGCATCGCCTTTGAGAATGGTTATCAGAAGATAGCTGTGATCTCTGCGGTAGGAACCCGCGGTTATTACCTGGAGCGAGGCTACGAGCGGGGGGAGTTATATTTAATTAAGGAGCTTGGCGTGTAGGTGGAATTGAGGATTGTCTTCTATTTTCGCCCAACGATTAAAATCGTGGGCTGAACCAAAAAAGACCCCCTGCGGGGACTTCATTAAAATCACTAAAGAGGACTGTCGGGAACCCAGCGCCGAACCGCCGCAGGGTGGATTGCCCCGTCAGCCCACGGGTTCAGCCGTCGGGTAGTCAAAAGATTGTCTTCTATTTGTGCCCAACGAATAAATTCGTGGGCTGAACCAAAAAAGTCCCTCTGCAGGGACTTCACAAAAATCACTCAAGATAAGCGTTGGAAATCCAGCGCCTAACCGCCGGAGGGCGGTTTGCCACGTCAGCCCACGGGTTCAGCCGTCGGGCAATGGATAACGATTCAAATTTTCTATATTCAATTTTCAATCGTTAATATTCAATTTCACTGATCGGATTGAGTTTAGTGAAATTGTGTTTTCCGTTGATCCAGCGTACCGTGCCGGTTTCTCCCCGGATCACCAGGCTGGATGTCTCCGCTCCCCTGCCGGTATAGCGCACACCAGAAAGTAGCTCACCATCCGTGATTCCAGTTGCAGCAAAAAACACATCATCGGAAGAGACTAAATCGTCCATGGTGATCACCCGGTCCAGGTTATATCCCATTTCCAGTCCAAGTCTCTTTTCTTCCTCATTCCTGATATAAAGTTTTCCCTGAATTTCACCCCCCATTGCCCGGATGGCACAGGCTGCCAGCACTCCCTCCGGTGTGCCGCCAATGCCCAGCAGGGCATCGATACCTGACTCTGGCAGACATGTCATCAAGGCCGCCGCCACATCACCATCGGGGATCAGGCGGATCCGGGCTCCAATTTCCCGGACGCGGTTGATCAAATCATCATGCCTGGGGCGTTGGAGAATGATCACTGTTACGTCTTTGAGAGACTTTCCTTCTGATTCCGCGATGATCCTGAGATTATCTTCCAGTGGGGCTTCGATATTGATCTTCCCCGCTGCTAGGGGTCCGACCGCGATCTTGTCCATATAAACGAATGGGCCTGGATTGAACATCGTATCTCGCGGGGCAACGGCCACAGTGGCGATGGAGTTCAGGAAGCCGTTTGCCAGAGGCCGGGTTCCATCGATGGGATCCACTGCCAGGTCAACTTTGGGGGCTTTGCCTGTACCGACAACCTCGCCATTAAATAACATGGGCGCTTCGTCTTTTTCCCCTTCTCCGATCACCACCACGGCATCCATATCGATTGAGTTCAACACCAGGCGCATGGCATCCACTGCTGCTTTATCTGCGACCTCTTTCTGGCCCCGGCCCATAAAACGGCCTGCAGAAAGCGCAGCTGCCTCTGTAACTCGAACTAACTCCAGGGCCAGGTTGCGTGATGGTTTTTGTGAATTCATAAATACCTCTTTATTGGGATAGATGGAGAATCAGATAATAGCCTATCGGTGCGGCCCACAAGAAGGAATCCAGCCGGTCAAAAAAGCCCCCATGCCCGGGGAAAATTACCCCGGAATCTTTCTGCCCAGCCTGGCGTTTTATTAGACTTTCCGTTAGGTCTCCCAGGGGAATAAATGCGGAAATTGCCAATCCCAACCCCGCAGCTTCCAGGAGTGAGAGGGTCAGACCTGCGTTAAACACTTGATTGTATAGACTCAACAATCCCAGGCTTCCCATCACGCCAGTTATAACGCCGGCCAGGTAGCCTTCCCAGGTTTTATGCGGGCTGGTTTTGGGAGCCAATTTATGTTTGCCGATGGAGCTGCCGACCAGGTAAGCGCCGGTATCTGCGATCCAAACTATTGGCAGCACCATAAAAGTCCACCATATCCCGTCTGGGAGTGCGCGCAGAGAGATCAAATAAGGGCCGAGGAACCCGAGATAGATCAAGACACTTAAGGTAGCCCCAAAATCTGCGGCTGGCCGGGTATCTCCCCGTTCAAATTCAAAGATATGATAGGTCGCTCCCAAAAAGATCAGTCCGGTCAGGGCAGCAGCCAGGAATTCAAATTGGAAAACAAAGCGGGTCACACCCAGGAAGATAACTCCGCCCAGGATCAGGTAGGTGGATGGAGATAGATCGACCTTCTTGAGAAGCAGGGAATATTCCCAGGCTGCCCCTGTTAAAAATAGTATGATAAAGATGGAATAAACGATACCCCCGAAATAGATTGCAGCTATTGCCAGAGGTAAGAGGATTGCGGCTACAATTAATCGTTGTCCCATAATGGGTCCTATGAGTCCTAATCTGTTTTAACTTCGCCGTACCGTCGCTCCCGCTGATTGTAGTCAATGAGTGCTTCGTGAAGGTCTTCCCTTCCGAAATCAGGCCAATAGGTCGGTGTGAAATACCATTCTGAGTATGCCCCCTGCCAAATCAGGAAATTGGAGCAGCGGAACTCGCCTGAAGTGCGGATGATCAGATCGGGATCCGGACAGCCTGCAGAGTAAAGGTATGTGGAGAATAGATCTTCATCCACTTTTTCAGGAGGTAGACCATCCATGATGATCGCCTGAATCGCGCGCAAGACCTCATTCCTTCCTCCGTAATTGAAAGCAACGTTCAGGGTCAAGGTCTGGTTGTCTTTGGTCAGTTCGATGGCTTCGAGAACTTTCTTCTTCAGGTTTTTTTCGATCCGGTCCAGGCACCCAAAATGGCGCAGCTGGACACCGTTTTCGTGCAGATTGTTCAATTCCCTGTCCAGCATGGTTTTGAAAATACCCATCAACCCCTGGACCTCTTCCTGGGGGCGCTTCCAGTTCTCGGTGGAAAAGGCATAGATGGTGAGATACTGAATCCCGAATTCCACGCTGGCTTCGATCACCTCGCGGAGGTTTTCTGTCCCAGCTTTATGGCCGGAAACTCGAGGCAAACCTTTTTCCTGGGCCCAACGCCCATTACCATCCATGATGATGGCCACATGCTGAGGGATCTTAGCGGGTTTTTCGAGGGGTTCTTTGGTCATGGATTTGATCTATATGAGGTATGATGATCTGTCTGGTTTTTGCCTCGAACCTTATGTAGGTTGAAGAATAAAACCGAAAAAGATCCTAAACCTCCATGATCTCCTTTTCCTTGCGCTCACAGAACTCATCGATCTTTTTGATGTAATCTTCCGTGATCTCCTGAATACGATCCTCACCGCGATGCAGATCATCTTCTGTGATCATTTTTTCACCCTCAAATTCTCGCAGATCACGGATACTCTCCCGGCGGATATTACGGATGGCAATGCGGGCGTCCTCCGCCTTCTCACCTACTACTTTTACGAGTTCCTTCCTTCGTTCTTCTGTAGGTGTAGGAAGCACCAGGCGAATATTCTCTCCATCGTTATTTGGTGTCAGTCCCAGTTCTGATTTCAGGATGGCTTTTTCGATATTCTTTAATGAAGAAGGATCGTAGGGCCGGATCAGCAGCGAGCGGGATTCCGGAACGCTGATGCCCGCCAACTCCTGGAGCGGAGTCTGTGTGCCGTAATATTCGATTGGCAGCAGCTCAACCAGAGATGGGTTGGCCCGGCCGGTCCGGATGCTGTTTAGTTCCTGGGTCAGGGCTACAATGGTTTTTTCCATGCGCTCTTCGGTCTCTTGATATACATCCGCTAGCATATTTAACCTCCAAGATCAAATTTCAAACTGGAGCGGGACAATGCCCCAGCGATGTAAATGATATACAGATACGGTTACCTAATACTATAATCTATAACCTCATCTTGATAAAGACATGTCATTGATGACCAGGTGTGGATATATTATAAGGGCATTCAATTTGCTTCGCGGTGTGATTTATCCAGCAAATATTGGGGGAGATTGATCAATATTGGCAAATATCTGGTTTATAAGCTGAACCTTTAATTTCCTGGATAGAGCAGGCATCAGCGGGGATCGTCTGATACGAGGGTGCCTACATCATCTCCTACCAGCACCCGTTCCAGTGCATCTTTATCACCCATGTTCAGGACCAAGATGGGGAGTTTATTATCCATGCACAGCGAGAGGGCTGTAGAATCCATGACCTCTAATCTCAAGTTGATTGCATCGATATACGGAAGGTAGGTAAAGAGTTTGGCATCAGGATTCTTTTTGGGATCCTTGTCGTACACGCCGTCGACCTTAGTAGCCTTAATAAGCACATCAGCTCCGATTTCCATCGCCCGCAGCGCGGCGGCTGTATCCGTTGAAAAATAGGGATTTCCTGTGCCTGCACCGAAGATCACCAGGCGTTTCTTTTCCAGGTGGCGGATAGCCCGTCGGCGAATATAGGGTTCAGCCACGGCGCGCATTTCAATGGCGGACTGCACACGGGTGATGATCCCCCTGCGTTCCAGGGCATCCATCAACGCCATAGCGTTCATGACTGTGCCTAACATACCCATATAGTCAGCAGTGGCTCGATCCATACCACGGTCAATTCCCTGCCTGCCGCGCCACAAGTTACCGGCACCAATCACAATAGCGATTTCTACACCCAGGTTGCTGACGGATTCCAAATGTTCAGCCAGGCCCTCGGCTTGTAAGGGATCTATGCCAAACCCGTTCGGACCTGCCAGTGCCTCTCCGCTGATCTTCAGCAAAATGCGATTGTATACCAGTTTTTTATTCATGGCTTATCCTTGATTGCCGGCTATTTTGATATCTATTATATAAGAAAAAAGCCAACCTGCAGAGGTTGGCTTCTTTTTCATTAATCGATGCTTTCGCCTCGTTCCCAGCGTTCCAGGCGCCGGATGACGATGTTTTCTCCTATTGAGGATATCTTCTCATGAAGAAGTTCCCGGATGGTAATATCTTCATTCCGAATATACCTCTGGTCGAGCAGGCAATTTTCCACCTTGAACTTCTCAACCATTCCTTCGAGGATCTTATCGATGATGTTATCCGGTTTGCCTTCTTCCTTATAACGGGCCCGGGCAATATCCTTCTCGCGCTCGATCACATTGTCAGGAATCTGTTCTGCCTTGACCCATAGGGGAGCAGCGGCGGCTATTTGCAGAGCGATTTCATGGGCAAACTCCCGGAATTCATCAGATCTGGCCACAAAATCAGTCTCGCAGTTGACCTCGACCATCACGCCAACCCGTCCGTCACCGTGGGTATAGAGCTCAATAATACCCTCAGAGGCATCCCGGTCTGATCGTTTGGCGGCTTTTGCCAGCCCTTTTTGTCTCAGGTAATCGACCGCTTTATCAAAGTCGCCTTCCGCGTTTTGCAGAGCTTCCCGGACGTCCAGAACGCCGGAGCCGGTCGCGTCACGTAGTTTTTTTATCAGTTCTACTGAGATTTCCATTTTAATTACCCCTCATTTTCATCTTCATCGGTGGAACCTTCGACTGCTTCTTGATCAGTTTCAGGGGTGGTTTCCTCTTCATCCAGCTTCATCTTTGCCAGGGTGGATTTTCCAAGAAGGTCCTCATCACTCAGCTGATCGCGGAGTTCTTCGGGCAGTTGGGCTTCAGCTTCTGCAGCTTCCATATCGGCCTCATAATCCTTACGCAGGTTGATGCCTTCGCTTACGGCCTGGGCGATAAGGGATACGATCAGCTGAATTCCCCGGATGGCATCATCATTGGCAGGGATTACATAGTCAATATTATTTGGATTGCAGTTAGTGTCCACCATGGCCACGACCGGGATCTTGAGCAGGTTGGCTTCATGGACCGGGATCTCTTCCCGTGAGACATCCACCACAAATAGCAGTTTGGGCAAGCCGTCCATATCGCGGATGCCGCCCAGCCGCCCTTCCAGCCGCTCGATCTCGCGGGTCATGCCCAGTGCTTCCTTTTTTGTGAAAATCTCAAACTCACCCTGATCGCGCATCTTTTCCAGGCGCTCCAGCTCGTGGATGCGTTCCCGGATGGTCTGCCAATTGGTCAGGGTTCCACCCAGCCAGCGACCAATCACGTAGGGCATGTCCACTTTTTCAGCGTTGGTCTTGATGATTTCCTGAGCCTGGCGTTTTGTACCCACGAATAGTACCGAACCGCCACCAGTGACGGTATCTCGGACGACTTCATAGGCCTCTTCCAGAGCAGCTACAGTTTGCTGCAGGTCAATGATATGAATATCATTGCGGGCGGCAAAGATGTAGGGCTCCATATACGGATTCCATTTCTGGGTCCTGTGACCGAAATGGACGCCGCTTTCCAACAGATCTTTCATCGATATCTTAGGCATAGTACACTCCTTGCGTTTAGCCTCCGCTTCCGTCTTTCCGTCCGGGACCGGAGTATTCCTCCGGCACGCGCCGTTGGGTCGAGAAGCGTGTGTGATACAAAATTTGACCCGCAGGATTGCGGGATCGAGGCCAGTATATCATGAGGGGGTTTTTTCGTCTAGATAATCAGGCAGCTTTGCCGATGCGGGGAGAGATCAGATATCAATCAGCTGATGATAAGGTATAAACTATACTATAGGAACTAATCATATTGGAGGAACAATGACAGAGGAAAATGTTCGCCGAGAAGAATTCAGGGTTCGGGGTGAAGCGCTGGTGGAAAAGGTCAAGGAACTGGTCCATGAAGGAAATATCCGCCGGATCCTGATCATTGATGGCGATGGAAAAACATTGCTGGATATTCCTCTGACCCTGGGTGTGATAGGGGCCCTGGTTGCGCCACAGTTGGCCGCCATTGGCGCCCTGGCTGCCTTGATCAGTGACGCAACGATCGTGGTTGAGATTGTCGACTGAAATATAGATACCAGCTCTCTTAAGAGATCTTGTTGACGGAGTATTGATGGAGTAGTATACTTTGGTTGCTAATTGAATAAACACCTTCGGGGCAGGGTGAGCGAAAGCAATTCCCAATCGGCGGTACAGCCCGCGAGCGCCTTAATTGGCGTAGGATCCGGTGAAACTCCGGGGCCGACGGTATAGTCCGGATAGGAGAAGGTTAGAGAGGTTCAGCTGAACCTGGCTGATATTCTGAATGCCCCGAAAGCTATTTGCTTTCGGGATTTTTTTTCAGAATATCCATTCTCATATCTACCGCCCTGTCCTAGAATGGCGGTTTTTTTTTATTTGGAGCAGGATCGATGAAATTTTGGGCAGATAGTGCCAGGAAGATCGGTTTTCTTATTCTCTCGCTTGTTGTGGGATTGTCCCTCTGGAGTGGATTTACTGCTTATAGTGATATCCCCTCCTTCATTTTCCCTGCGCCTGTAGAAGTATGGAACCGCCTGATCACTGTGATTGAAGATGGATCATTGCTCTATCACACTCTGGTCACCCTTCAGGAAGTGATCCTTGGTTTGGCTCTCGGGTTGACAGCAGCGATCATTACCGGCTATTTTCTGACCAAATCCCGCTTGGTTGAGCGGGTGCTTTCACCGTATATTGTGGCCAGTCAATCGATCCCCATTGTAGCCATAGCGCCCTTGTTAGTAATCTGGTTGGGACCGGGAATCCTCTCAAAAATCCTCACCAGCGCCTTAATCGTTTTCTTTCCTGTTTTGGTGAATACCATAGTCGGGCTGAGGTCTGTTCCTATTGAGCTCTATGATCTGATGAGATCCCTCCAGGCCAATACCTTTCAGCGGATCACAAAACTGGAGATCCCTGCAGCTATGCCGGTTTTCTTGGGTGGCCTGCGCATCGGTGCTACCCTGGCGGTAATTGGTGCTGTAGTAGGAGAATTCGTGGGAGCAGATAAAGGATTGGGTTTCCTTGTGAATGTTGGTAGAGGGCTTTATGATACGGCCCTCGTTTTTGTGGCAGTGTTCACCCTGGTGCTGCTGGCACTGAGTTTGTACGGATCGGTCGTTTTCTTGGAGAATCGGCTGCTTTCCTGGCAGAAGAGGAATGGACATTAAAGAATTACTGGGAGGGAAAAAATGAAGAGATCTGGAATATGGATGGTGATCTTATTGGTAGCGATGGTGGCCAGCTCCTGTGAAGGGCTGAAAGGTCCCGAGGAGTCAACTGGAGATGTGGTTCACATCCGGCTGCCTATGGGCTATATCCCCAATGTGCAGTATGCCCCCTTTTACGCTGGTGTTGAGGAGGGGTTTTTTGAAGAAGTTGGTTTAGAGATCGAATTTGATTATTCCTACGAAACCGACGGTGTTGCCCTGGTAGGCGCCAATGAACTTCAGTTTTCATTGGTTTCGGGTGAACAGGTACCTATCGCCCGTGCAGAAGGACTGCCAATCGTTTACGTCATGGCCTGGTATGGGCAGTATCCCGTCGCTGTGATTGCCAAATCAGACCAAAATCTAAAAACCCCTCAGGATCTGGCAGGTAAAAGGATCGGGCTGCCTGGTTTATTCGGCGCAAATTATGTTGGCCTGAGAGCATTGATGGGCTACGCAGGTCTCGAAGAAAAGGATCTAACTCTCGAATCGGTTGGATTCAATCAGGTAGAGGTCCTGGCCACTGATACCAGCGAGGTCATTGTAGGTTATCTCGCCAACGAGCCGGTCCAGCTGGCAGCCATGGGGTACGATCTGGATGTATTACTGGTCTCGGATTACCTTGATTTGGTCTCAAATGGTTTGATCACCAATCAGACCACGCTGGTTGAGAATCCTGACCTGGTGCAGAGAATGGTCTCAGCGACCATGAAGAGCATCCAATTTGCGGTCGAAAACCCTGAGGAAGCCTATCAGCATTGTATGAAATATGTTGATGGCCTGAAAGACGCTGATCAGGAAGTTCAGAAGCAGGTTCTGGAATCCTCTATTGCGCTCTACCAAACCGATCCCTTTGGCTATAGCAATCCCCAAGCCTGGGAGAATATGCAGGAAGTGTTGATGGATATGGGATTGATGAAAGAGGAAATCGACCTGACAGAAGCCTATACCAATGAATTCAGCCAATAATCATCCCCTCTTGGAGGTCAAGGATCTGGGAGTTACCTTTACAGATGATAAAGGGTCCCTCCAGGCCTTAAAGCAGATCAATTTTTCCATCGAGAGGGAGCAATTTGTATGCGTGGTTGGTCCATCCGGAAGTGGAAAAAGCACCTTGATCCGTGTTCTGGCTGGCCTTTTAAAGCCCACCAGCGGGGAAGTCACCCTGGATGGTATCCCTGTAATAGCACCTCGTTTGGGCGTTGGTATTGTGTTTCAGAAAGCCAATTTGATGCCCTGGCGGTCTGTGCTGAGGAATATCACTCTCCCTCTTGAAATCAGCCGTACTGACCCGGCAGAGGCAACCAGTCGAGCCCGGGAACTGATCGAACTGGTCGGTCTATCCGGTTTCGAGGATTGGCTTCCCCAGGATCTGTCAGGGGGTATGCTGCAGCGTGTGGCGATTGCCAGGAGTCTGATCCATGATCCAGATCTATTGCTGTTGGATGAGCCCTTTGGTGCCCTGGATGCCCTGACCCGCGAGAAGATGGGCGTGGAACTGCTCAGGGTCTGGCGGGCCAGGAAAAAAACCGTGATCATGATCACCCATGATATATCTGAGGCGGTTTACCTGGCAGATCGAGTCTTGGCTATCTCGCCCCAGCCGGGAAATCTGCGGCTGGATCTGGAGATCACCCTGGGGCGACCAAGAGCCGGAGAAGATCGCTATTCTCCTGCATTTGTAAGTTTGACCCATCAGCTCCGCCAGGCGATTGAATAAAGTCCTTGATTTTCATCAAGAAGGCTACCATTTTTGCGTTTTCATGTTAATATAGGGCAGGTTTATTTTATTGGTATATGAAAGGAAAATCGGTTATGAATGATCTTTATCCAATCGAGGCTGAACCCAGGAAAGGAAATCCATTAAAATTCATCATTGGCGGCCTGGTTATTGTTGCGGCAATTGTGTATTTAATGGTGTCTTCACTGCAAGCCAATGTGCAGTATTTTTTGACGGTAGATGAGGTTCTTGAGAAACAAACGGCTGGAGAATTATCAGGAAGGAATATCCGCCTATCAGGGGCCGTGCTGGGGGACTCTATTCAATATGATATGGAAAATCTGGAGTTGAGTTTTACCATCGTGCATGTTCCAGGAGATATCGACTTGGTCGATGATGAGGGCGGCCTTGCCGCTGCTCTTCATAATGCGGTGATGGATCCTGCTCGTTCCAGACTGCAGGTTGTGTATTACGGTGCCAGGCCTGATCTGCTTCAAAATGAAGCCCAAGCAATATTGACGGGGGAATTGCTGCCCAATGGTGTCTTCGAAGCAGATGAGCTTCTATTGAAATGTCCTACGAAATATGAAGGCTCGGTCCCTGAGCAAACTGATCTATAAATTCCGTGATTTATATCACCCATAGGGTTGGAGTAATTTATGCTAGCTGAGATTGGTTACGGCGCATTATTTATTTCCCTGGTTGTTTCGGTTTACGGCATAATCGCAGCAATCTACGGCGAAAAGAATCGTCAGAGAAGCTGGATATTAAGCGCTCGCCAAGCGATGCGTTTGGTATTCCCCTTATTGACAATATCGATTGGTTCCTTGATTTACTTGATACTCACAGACCATTTCGAAGTCGTCTTCGTAGCAAGTGTATCAAGCATCAACATGCCGACTTATTTGAAGGTCACTGCTGTTTGGGGGGGACAGTCCGGATCCTTGCTTTTCTGGTCCTGGCTCCTGGCAGGATTCGGTTTTTTGTTAACCTTCAAAAAATGGGATCGAGATCAGGATCTGATGCCCTGGGTTGTTGCCATATCTCTGGGAGTCATTGCTTTTTTCCTGATCCTGAATACATTTTTTGAAAATCCCTTTGTCCGTTACTGGCAGGTGAACCAGGAGATCGTTCAATCATTTGCACCTCCTCCAGGAGGGATTCAAGTATCTCCGCGCAACGGAAATGGTCTGAATCCTCTGCTGCGCCATCCTGGTATGATCATTCACCCCCCGGTGCAGTATCTGGGATTTGTATCTTATATTGTCCCCTTTGCCTATGCCATGGCATCCTTGATCACTGGTCGTTCGGATGACCGTTGGATCCAGCTTTCCCGCCCCTGGGCGATCTGGGCCTGGTTGTTCTTGTCCTTGGGCTTGATATTAGGTGCCCGTTGGGCGTATGATGTGTTGGGTTGGGGAGGTTATTGGGGGTGGGACCCTGTTGAGAATTCTGCATTAATGCCTTGGCTGGCTGGTACTGCATACTTGCATGCGGTGCTGATCCAGGAGAGGCGGAACATGTTCAAGCAGTGGCCCATCGTGCTGATCATCCTGACCTTCAACCTGGTTATCTTTGGAACATTCTTGACTCGATCGGGTTTGTTGTCCTCGGTGCACTCCTTTGCGGCGAGCTCAATTGGCCCGATCTTTCTGGGTTTTATCGCTTTGACATTTACTGCATCTCTATGGCTTTTGAGTTCTCGCTGGGATAAATTCAAATCCCGCCAGGAGTTGACATCATTCTTCTCCAAAGAAGCCTTGATCCTGCTCAGCATTATTCTTTTCCTGGGTATGTTGGTAACGACTTTTTGGGGTGTGATCTTCCCCAATATCTCGGAATTGGTGACCGGGCAGAAAGTAACCGTGGGCCCACCTTTTTATGAACGTGTGGCAGCCCCTATCCTGGGTGGAATGCTGGCACTGATGGTGATCTGTCCCCTTGCGGTCTGGAGTTTCGTTTCTTTCAGGCACCTGGGCAAATTATTATGGAAGCCATTTATTGTCTCACTGGTCGGCATCGCTCTACCGCTGATTGGTGGATTGACCAAGATCCCGGCTGTGATCGCCTTCTGGCTGGTCGCTTTTGTGCTGGCCGTGAATATTTTTGAGTTCATTCGACGAGCCCGCTTGCGTAGAAGGTCTCATACGGAGACTTATTTCCAATCCTTAACAAAGGTGTTTCAGCGGAACAAACGCTCCTATAGCGCCATGATCATCCATGTGGGTATGGTGTTTATGGCCCTGGGCATCATCGGGATTGAGTTCTTCCAAACAGAAACACAGGGAACGATCGCTGAAGGGCAGGAACTCCAGCTGGGTCCGTATACGATGGAATACGAACGGCTTGATATCTTTGATGCCTCGGATGATAGGAATGTCGCCCGGGCAGTTGTCCTGGTAAAGAAGGATGGACAGGTGATCGATGAGATCTATCCCCGCCGGGACTACTACTATGATTCCCGCCAGCAGGTAACCATCCCCGGAGTTCGAAGCACTTTGGTCGATGATTTTTATACGATCCTGGTTGATTGGAAAGAGGTCACGTCTGAAGGGGCGACTTTTAAGGTCTATCATAATCCTCTGGTCCAATGGCTTTGGATAGGTGCCTGGGTGATTATTGCGGGAGTGGTGGTCGCCTCCCTGCCAGACAGAAAATCCGTTAAGGTTGGTTCTAAAACGTGAGGTCTTGATGAGTAAGGAAAACACAATTAACCACTGGAAAATCCTTTCAATGCTGCTCTTGCTCTGCCTGATCCCGGTATCTGTCTCCGCCCAGGGTTCAGGTCCAACCGATGATGATGTTAACGCTGTCGCCAAACAGCTCTACTGCCCCGTGTGTGAGAATATCCCACTGGACGCTTGCGGGACGCAGGCTTGCGAACAATGGAGGGGAATCATCAAGGACAGGCTTGCAGAAGGGTGGACTGAGGATCAGATCAAGGATTATTTCGTCGCTCAATACGGGGATCGGGTATTAGCGGAACCTCCCCGGACAGGTTTTAACTGGGCTGTTTATCTTGTGCCTGCTGTGTTGTTTGTCGGTGGTGGTTTATTGTTTTACAGGGGATTTATGAAGTGGCGGACCCCCGCTGAGGATCGTGACCAGCGCCGGGAGGAAAGGATGACCAAAATACCTGATAAACCTTCGGATGAGGATATCAGGCGGGTAGAGGAAGAATTGCTGAAGAGGGCCAAGGATTAATATGAAGAAGATATTGCTCTGGAGTGGATTGGGATTGTTATTGCTTTTCCTGACCATTGGAATCATCAGATCGCAAAAGGGTCAGGTGAGCGTAGGTGAAATTGCCCCCGATTTCGAATTGATTACTTTTGAAGGTAATTCCTATCAATTGGCAGATTACCAAGGCAGTGTGGTTGTGGTCAATTTCTGGGCTTCCTGGTGTGAATCCTGCAAACCTGAAGCAAGGGATCTGGAAGCTGCATACCAGTATTACCTGGACCGAGGAGATGTGCTCTTTCTAGGCGTAGATTATGTCGATACTGAGCCGGAAGCCTTGGCGTATCTGGAAGAATTCGGTATTACCTATCCGAATGGACCAGATTTGAGAACAGAGATCTCGCAAGCTTACCGGGTTGGGGGGGTGCCCGAGACTTTTGTTATCGACCAGGATGGGTTGATCGCCCATGTCCAGATAGGGCCTTTTCAATCCCTTGAGGACATTCTACTTAGAATAGATCCTTTATTGGATTAACCGGGCAGAGGTGGCAATATGGAATCAGGTTCTTTTATAGTCGTACTATTTATTTTCATCCTGTCTGGATTCTACATCCTGCGGCCCTTTTTTGTCAGCTCAAACCGGGGAGGAAGGGCAGGATCTACTTTGAGGGATTCCCTGGTTGCTGAACGGGAACGACTCCTCAGCGCAATTGAGGAACTCGATCTCGAGTTCGAGTTGAAGAAGATCTCTGTCACGGAGCATTCCCGGAACAGGGATATCCTGTTGGCAGAGGCAGCTAAAGTAATCAAAGAACTGGATGATTTGCCAGGATCCAAACCGGGAAAAAGCAAGAAGTCAGCCTCGACCCAAAAAGGTGATGACCTGGAGAAAATGATTGCTGACCGCCGGAAGCAATTAAAAGGTGACAGAAAGATCAAGTGCGCCAAATGCGGTAAATCCGTAGAGCAAGGCGCCCAATTTTGCAGTCATTGCGGAGAAGCATTGTGATCAAGAGAAATCTTACTGTTAACAGATGGCTTGGGTTATTGCTCGCGATCAGTTTTGTTGTATCCGGCTGCAGTTCATTTGAGTTTGATATCACACCACCCCCCTCGGATGCACAGGTGGATCAGGCTCCTGCAACGCTTTGGCCTACCCAGACACCGGCTCAGGAAGTTCCCCAGATTTCCCCTACACTATCTCCTGAAGAGCTCGAGGGCGATAATATCGTTGTGAATGTGGTAGATCAAAGCGGTGGTGCTCTGTTAGAGCAGGAGCTGGTTGTCGAACTGGCTGGTTTTGAGGAATTTGAATTGGTCTATGAAGATGCTGAGATCCTAACATCAGGCAATAGGATTATATTTTCAGATGCCCCTTTCCTGGAAGGTAGAGTGTATTTTGCATCCATTTCCCTGGGGGGTGCCATTTACAGATCTGAGATCGTTGAGCTCGGTGCCGAAACAGACCTGTTGGAGCTAACCATTCATATCTTTGAAACGACTACAAGCGATGAGAATCTGGTTATTGATCGGATCCATCTCCTGGCTGATTTCCCCTCACCGGATTCTGCTCAGATCGTTGAGATCTATATCGTTTCCAATCTGGGAGATACCACAGTAGTAGCTGAAAATCCCGGTGATGCATCCATTTCCTTCCCCTTGCCCTCCGGAGCGCAATCCATAGAATTTGAGAATGGCGCGTTGGGGCAGCGTTATTTGCGAACAGAGGATGGATTTGGCGATACGGTGAGCATTCCTCCGGGTTCTGGTGTATATCAGGTCCTGGTTTATTACAGTCTTCCCCTCCAGCGAAACAGGATCAATTTTTCGCAGGAGATGCCCTATCCTGTCCGGGCCGTGACCGTGATGACTCCTGCTGACGAGGCTGTCTTGAAAGGCTCATCCCTCGAAGACCAGGGGATCCAGGCCATACCTGATGGCTACGTTCAAATTTACTCTGGAGCTGAACTTGCGAAGGGTGAATCCCTTGATTTCCGGCTGACAGTGGTCTCTGAGACCCTTGCCCTGCCTGCAGACGGGACGGAAATCCTCCCCAGAGGCTTGGTAATTGGCGCAGGAGTGCTGGGAGGTATGATTTTTTTTGTAGGGATGGGGCTCTTTTTACGGCGCCGCCGCGAGGATCTGTCGCTGGACGCAGATCCAGCTCTTGATGAAAATGCCGAACAGATCCTTGATTCTATCATCGCCCTTGAGGACCTCTATCAGGAAGGCGAGATCACAGAAAAAGACTACTTGAAAAAGCGCCAGGATTTAAAAGGCAAATTGAAAGCGCTTGAAGGCGATCAAGATTAAACAGAAATGATCCTTGTTAAGAAACTAGTAAAACGTTTTGGACCGTTGCCGGTACTCCGCGAGCTTGATTTTGAAGTCGAATCCGGAGAGTTTGTGGCATTATTGGGTCCTAATGGAGCAGGTAAGACAACCTTGCTGCGCATTCTGGCAACGTTATCCCGACCGACCTCCGGCCTGGTCCAGATCGCTTCTTACAGGCTTCCCCAGTCCGGTGCAGCCCTGCGGGCTCATCTGGGCGTGGTTTCCCACCAGCCGCTGCTTTATGGGGATCTGACAGCGGAAGAGAACCTTCGCTTCTTTGCCAAATTTTATTCCGTGAACCGTGAGAGGATCCTTGAGGTCCTCGCCCTGGTTGGATTGACAAAGCGCAAGGATGACCTGGTAAGAACCTATTCTCGGGGAATGCAGCAGCGATTGACCATCGGAAGGGCAATCCTTCATAATCCCCGCATCCTGCTTCTGGATGAGCCCCATACTGGATTGGATCAGGAAGCTGGAGAGATCCTGGATCAGGTGCTTCAAGCAGTTGCCCTGGAAGGTCGAACAGTCGTGATGACCTCCCATGATCTGGTCCGGGCCGCAAATCTGGCTACCAGGGTTGACCTTCTTTCTCGCGGCAAAATCAGCGCATCGGTCTCGACTGATGATCTGACCGCCAGCGACCTGGTGGATTTCTACCGGACAGCGCTGAAGGGAGGGATGGAAGGATGAAATTCTACCTGCGCGCTGTAGGAGCGGTGATCTGGAAGGATTTCCGGATGGAGTGGCGGAATCGCGAAAACCTCTCAGCTATGCTGGTTTTTGCCCTGCTGGTGATCCTCATCTTTAATTTTGCCCTTGATCTGGACCTGCAAGCCAAAGCCTCACTTTCAGCTGGTGTGTTGTGGTCCACCTTCATCTTTGCCGGGACAATCGGATTGAACCGTTCCCTGGCCGTGGAGAAGGATCGTGGCTGCCTGGATGGTTTGTTATTGGCCCCGGTTGACCGCAGTGTGATCTATTTCGGAAAAGCCATCGGAAACCTGGTTTTCATGTTAATTGTCGAGGCGATCATCTTGCCCATTTTCAGTTTTCTATATGGGATTAACGTTTTCCAGCCCGGTTTTCTGGGTGTTGTCATCCTCGGCTCAATTGGATATGCCGCGGTGGGGACCCTGCTTTCCACCATGGTAGTGCAGGCGCGGACAAGGGATATCCTGCTGCCCATTTTGTTATTTCCCCTGACCCTACCAGTGATCATAGCGGCGGTTAATGCCAGCCAGGGTTTTTTCCAGAATCTGCCTTGGGCAGATTTCTCTGTCTGGGTAAATATCCTTGTAGCCTATGATTTAATATTTATCGCTGGGGCTTTTATGGTGTTCGATTATGTATTGGAGGACTAATAGATGAAAGCAAAACCCCGTTTATTGACCGCACTTGACATTTTGTCAGTGTTGATGATCTTGACGGCAGCCGGGCTGGTATTCCTGTATGCTCCGGTCGAACAGCTGATGGGCGCAGTCCAGAAAGTATTCTATTTCCATGTGGCAACTGCTTGGGTGGGCATGCTTGGTTTCCTGGTTGCTGCTGTGGCTGGCGCTTTGTATCTCCGGCAGGGAAAAGAGCGCTGGGATATTGTTGGGGTTTCGGCTGTAGAAATCAGCCTGGTGTTCTTCCTGATCGCTATCATCATGGGCTCTATCTGGGCCAGGCCGATCTGGAATACCTGGTGGACCTGGGATCCAAGATTGACCACTGCCGCGATCGTGGAGCTTATCTACGCGGCTTATATGCTGCTCCGATCCGGAGTGGACGACCCCGAACGCCGTGCTCGATTTTCGGCTATTTATGCCCTGTTCGGCTTTATCAGCGTGCCCCTGACCTTTATATCTATCCGCCTTTTGCGAACTATACATCCGGTGGTGATTGGAAATGCCGAAGCTGCAGCTCAGGGAGGTTTCAACATGGATCCATCCATGAAAACAGCCTTCTTTTTCAGCCTGGCAGCATTTTCGGTTTTCTTTGTAGATCTGCTCTGGCACCGGATACGTTTAGGTGAATTAAAAACGAAAGTGGAATCATTGCGAGTTGAATCCTTTCAAGAGGAGAACTAATCCATGTTAAGTAAGTTAATGACTCCCGATACTGTAAATTATATGATTGCCGGGTATGTGGTGATCACAGTTGGCATTGGAATGTACCTGGCCAGCCTGGCCCTGCGATGGAGTAAAGCAGTAAAGGCCTATCAGCAGTACAAGAACGAACAGGATTAATCCGTAGTTTGAATTAATAGCTGGCCTACCAGATCTCCCGGGGATTATTCATCGTGATATGGATGTTCTCCGTGGTAGTCTGAGCGGCCAGCTTTTTGATTTAATGATGCTGCAATAACGCATCACAGGCTTAACTTCAATACTCGCTCCCCATCCAGTATTTCTCCAGTTTCCTCAAATCCCAACTTGTAATAAAAGGGAGAAGGATCGCCTTCTCCCTCTATATAACTGGTCTTTAGTTCTGCAGCGCCTGGCAGGGTCCTGACATGTTCTATGACCTGCTGCATGGCTTGATAACCGTAACCCTTTCTCTGATGGTTTTTGTCAATCATCAACCTCCACAGAAAGTACTCGGGCTTTTCCGGGTCGGCATAAAGCATCACAAATCCTACTGGCGTGTCACCCAGATAGATCCTTCTGAACCAGGCTTCTTTGCTGAAATAAGCTTCGGATATGGAAAAGGCATTGGGTGCCACAAAGGAGCGCTGTTCTTCAGCCACTTCCAGTTTCATGACCGGCCAGAGAGTGTTTTCGGTGATTTCTTTGAGTTGGATCGTTTCAGTAGATTCATGGTCCATGGTCCCCTCCAGTTGAGGATAGTAGTTATTGTGCTGTAATTCAGATATAGCCAGATAAATAGCAGATGGAGGTTGGCTGCCTGCTATCTGCAGAAATATGATTTGTGGTGTTCTAAATGGGATACAAGCCTAAGATTAAATACCGAGGCCGGGCAGGATGGATTCAATATCAACCCAATCGATCCTCTGCCCGGCGCTCCGGCTTCGCAGGAAATATCCTGAGAAGTCTATTGATCCATATTCCTGGTGGATACCCGCTGGAATTTCCAGGTCAAGCTAGCATGATCGACAGGCATGATGGGTGGCCGGTTCACTCCAGATGTAAATGTAAGATCCTCGTTGCCGCGAATAAACTCATTGCCTTCGGAGATTTTGCGGTAGATTCCATAATTCAGCATTTCCTCCAGGTCCGGGGGCTGCGGCGTACCTAAAAAACCGTGTAAGAGTTGGGAGCGGTAGGTAAACATTTGCGTATTGCTGAGTTCCATGGTTTGTTTTGGGCAGCCGAAAAGACCGTGCTGATGCATAAATAAAACAACGGGTTCGTATTCCCCTTCCTGCAGCGGTCCGATACTCCAAGTTTGATCCACATACGTTCCATCAAACTTAAGGGTTGTGTAACCAACCCCGGGATTGGCCTCAATGTCCAGGAAGTGTTTATCAACTCCGCAGTCATCACTGCCTAGCTCTGCTAAGTAAGGGGCCTTATTCATTGTGGTCCGGACTTTGCTGGTTCCGGATACCTTGCCGGTTACCGGATTGATGCCGATGGTGACGGTGTGGAATTCATGCCAAGTCATTCCGGGACTTTGCAGAAGCCAGTGGCCTTCCAGTTCAGGGAATTCATCCAGCAGGAAGAACATATAATGGATCTGACCTTTCCAGATCACGCAGTTATTAAGCTGGTCACTGACTTTTTTCATTAGATCCTCGGCCGCAGCGGCAGCGCTGCCGCCCAACCGCATTCCCTGATCTATTAGATGCATGATCTCATCGGTGTGGCCGCAGTCGGCTTTCTCTGCCAGCTTTTTTGCTAGCTCCGCGGTCAAGTCCTGGGCCTCCTTGATCAGCTCATCAGCTAGAGTTTTCCCAGCTTCAACACCGGACATCTGTGCTAATTGGGCTGCATATACCAACATGGCTTTCCCGGATTCATTGGGGTTCTTTTTTGCATACTTCCTGGCGGCCTCGATCAGTTTCATTAAGAGTTCAGTGATTGCTTGGTTCGTTCCCTCATCCCCTGTTCCTCCTTCTTCTCCCGATTTATAAAGTTTTCCAAGTTCGAAATAACGGTTTCTGAAGTCAATAATCTCTTCAGTTTCCCGCTGCCAGGGTTCAAGGTTTTTCTCCATGAAGTTATGCAATGAGAAGTGGTTCAGAGCACACTGAATTGTCTCCTCATCCAACCGGGTACAGGCTCCTTCCTGATCGATCCAAGTGCCGCTTTCTGGATCAAAAGATTGAAGGACAAGATCATTAACATCATGTTCGTCATCCTGAATAGTTAATCAGTGCAGTTTTACCTTCCGCCAGGTTGATTGGCTCTCCATCCAAATTCCAGGCGCTGATGTCAAAGGAGAGGATTGCGCCAAAAGGGTCATCCAGCTCTGCCCAGGCATCATCCATGCAGATTTCCCTGGGATCGAGCTCTGTGATCTCCAGATATCCTTCTCCCTCGGTGAGGGCTCCCGGTTCAAGATCTACTTCTAAATGTGGCGCTTCCTGTTCAGCCAGTTGGAGGTGAGATCCTGATGACTCCTGATAATAAAACGCTGCACCTACTGGAGCCAGGGTGACGAAATACAGGTCATATTCACCGCTATAGGGGCTGGGCTTGGCGTAATTGGATACATAGCCAGCGGCCTGAACAGGTACCCATCCGGATTCATTGGCCGTGACTTCTCCGTAGAATACACCAGACATATCAGCATATTCTCTATTTGTCCCGATCACTGCATTCGGGATAGGGTTGTAGTCGGGGTCGACCACAAAAACCATCGCTTCTCTACCAACATTGCCAGGTTGATCATCCTCCCCAAACTCACCAACACTATCTTTTTCATCATCGGTGTCCGTCTTGGCAATACTGACCGGTGTACCCGTTTCTTCTGGTAATGCCCCGAACAAGTTGGTTGTCTGACTGCATCCCTGATTAATAATCAAGATGGCTACCAGACAAAGGAACGCGGTAAGTCTACTTCTTTTCCAGTGCATACTTCCCTCCTGGTTGAAGTTGAATATGATCAGATCTGTGAAAGTTGTTACTTCAAAATGTTGTTGTGAGGAGTATAGAAGGGTAGTGATCAATGAGAGAAGAGACGATATTCTCAGGATGTTCTCATTATAGAGAATTGATCTAGAGAAGTCAAATACTCAAGATCTGCGGCGAATAGAATCCAATTTGAAAGGGTAGATCAATATTTTCTGTTCACCTGGAGAATAAAGCGTAGGCTAGAAGGAATCGGACAAGGAAGCAGATTCAAACTAGGGGTCCCATCTGGGAAAGAATATAGGCCGCTGCCAGGCCCAGCGTGTTGGTGGCCACATGCATGATCACTGCTGGCCAGATCGACTCCGTCCTCTGGTAGAGATAAGCGAAGACCAGGCCCATCAGGAAAATGGGGGGCATGGCTATGGGCTGGAGATGGACCACTGCGAACAACCCCGCGCTGATCAGGGCTGCAGCGATCCAGCCATATCTTTCCCTTAATCCGGTAAACAGAAATCCCCGGAAGAAGACCTCCTCCACCAGGGGAGCGATAACGATGCCTGCCAGGAAGATCAGCCAAGGAGAGGCTCCTACGCCAAAAATCTCGCTAACCTCAAAACGGGATTGGATCCCCTTGAACAGCAGGCTCAGATTGTAGAGCATGTTGAAAAAATAAGATAAGATCATCATCCCGCAGCCAATCGCGAGAGTGTTCAGATCGAACTTCCTTAAACCCAGGGACTCCCAGCTGAGTTGATATTTGTGGACCGTCAACCACCAGGCAGGAAGGATCAGCACCATTTCCCAAAGGACCAGGAAGAGTCCCAGGTCGAATTGCCAATCAAAGTATTCCTTGGCGATCCCAAAACCGATCGAGACCAGCAACCAAACCAGAAATAAGCCCAGGCCAAACCAGACGTCACGTAAGGTCCAGGGCACTTTGGCTGGGGCGGAACTATCTTGAAGAATAGGATTATCTGTCGAATTATTCAATGACAATTTCCTCCAATCCTTCTTCCGGTACGGGGAAAGCCATTTTCAAACTTTTGAGGGTGTTGATGATAATGGTAGAGATCACCAGGTTGCGGTACCATTTGCGATTGGCCGGTATAACATACCAGGGGGCTTTGTCTGTGCTGGTTTTGGAAAGAGCGTCCTCATAGGCAGCCTGGTATTGATCCCACAAAGCCCTTTCCGCCAGATCCCCCTTGCTGAACTTCCAGGTCTTATGAGGCTCATCCAGCCGGGCCTGGAGGCGCTCTTTCTGCTCTTGTCTGTCGATATGCAGGTAAAACTTAAGGATGGTTGTGCCTTCATCAGCCAGGGTCTTTTCAAAGGCCCGGATATGTTCATACCGCCTGGACCAGATCTCTTCTTTTACCAGGTTATGTACTCGGACCACCAGCACATCCTCATAATGGCTGCGGTTAAAGATCACTATCTCTCCCTTACCTGGAGTGTGTTTGTGTACCCGCCAGAGGTAATCGTGGGCTAACTCCTTGGGGGTGGGGACTTTAAACCCGGCAACCTTAACTCCCTGAGGATTGACTCCCTCGAAGACATGACGAATGGTGCCGTCTTTGCCTCCGGTATCCATGGCCTGCAGGACGATCAGCACCTTGTGTTTGCCCTCTGCATACAGCAGTTCCTGGAGAACTTCCAGCTCCTTATTGAGCTCGAGGAGTTTCTTTTTTCCTTCCTTTTTGGATATCGGGAAGAGACTCTTGTCATTTGGATCCCAGTGGTTGAGGTCAATTTGTGTTTCGGGTTTTACGAGATATTTATCCATATTCATTCACCTTGTTTTCCCTGATTGTACCCTTTCTTCCCGGGATTTTTGGACCTCGGAGGTCGGTCCAACCTCGGGACAACCTCGGGATAACCTCGGAGGTCTTGATTGATAAGTTGAACTTTCAGCGCCGGACGGCATCAGCTCGGGCTAATTCGATCACTGCCACAACCGGGAGCAGGGGATTATTATTCAACTCACCGGGAATGAAGACAGGCATATGATCTATTGCACAACGTTCATTGATAGGGTTACCTTGTTGTGGCAAATTCACCCGGACCCAGGGAACACCTCCATCCAGCGCCGCATTGACAATTTCACAAGTATGTTTTCCCTGCCACCAAATCGGTGGTTGATGGAAAACCTCGATCTCTTCTGGGTTACCTGGGGGTTGGGAATGGTCCCATTCACCCTGCAGCCTGAGATACATGCCATTAAAACCGCCAATAAAATGGATGGCTTCCCGTTCTGCCCAGAAAGCCTGGTTCTCCTCAGAAGGATCTCGCTGTAGGCTGTAATGGCCCAGGATCCCATATACTGTTTGGAACTTATCCTGGAATGGGTGTCCGGGAGGGCTGAACATGGCCCTGGGTTCCTGAACAGTGACGAAACTGTTAGGAGGACCTTCTCCATCAACGATGTACTTCACGCTCAGCTCCGGATGCCTTGCAACGCATCCTGCAGCCATGCTGATTCCGTAAGACTGGCTGCGGATACCAACATTCTCGCTGATCACATAGGGAAGCTGCTGGATATGAGCGATGATCTCTGCCAGAGTATCCTGGTTCTCATGCCCGTTGAAATCTTCGGTTCCCTGAGATGGGATATCCTCGGGATTGCGGGTGTCTACCCGTCCCTCTGCGTTGAAGGTGACTACAACCATACCAGCTTCGGCAAGGGCGATGGCTTCTGGAGCCAGGATCTCAGACCGACCGGGATTAATCCCCCCCGGAACTTTGACCACGGCAGCAAATCGCGTGGAAGGATATTGGGCGGGATCAGGCCGGCGGATATATCCGTGGATCTCATATCCATTCCTGTTGGTTATAGAGAATTCCTCAAGCACAGTGATGTAGACTTGCTCCTGGTCCTGAGGGTAATCCGGAAGCACATCCGTGATTGGATAAGTATTGATAGGTGTCTGGCGGATTTCGACCGCGGAAACGCAGCTTGATAAAGCCAGAGATGCCGGGATAACCATCAGGATGATGCCTGTCCACCATCCCGTTTTTCTTCGATTATCGAACTCCAGAAATTTACCCATGGCAATTCTCCTGTTTTTTTTATACCATATGTGAGGTGTTCCCGCAGGCGCATCCTCCCCAGCTAATTTCCGTTATAATCCGTGTATTGCATTCCAGTGATCCTTGCCCTGGATCAGGTCATTCCGCTAACAATAACAAGAGGGATAAATCATGAATATTTCGCTGAAGGAAATCACTAACAAGCGGGAATTGAGGTCATTTATCCGCTTTCCACATTCTCTCCCCCGGGATAACGATGCCTGGGTGCCCGCCCTGGATATGGATGAGATGAACACGCTCTCCTGGGATATCAATCCGGCCTTCGAACACTGCCAGGCCCGTTATTTCCTCGCCTACAGGAATGGTAAGGCTGTTGGAAGGGTCGCAGCGATCTATAATCCCTTGCATTACGAGACCTGGGGCGAGAAATACATGCGTTTTGGCTGGATCGATTTCATCGAAGACCCTGAAGTATCCAAAGCCCTGATGGGTAAAGTGGAATCCTGGGCTTTAGAATTGGGCTGCACCGCGGTCCATGGACCGCTGGGTTTTACAGACCTGGACCGGGAAGGTATGCTGGTGGATGGATTTGACGAGCTGGGGACCCTGGCCACACGCCATGACCAGCCTTTCTACCACAAGCACCTCGAAGATCTGGGATATGAGAAGGACGCTGACTGGCTGGAACACGAGGTGGATGTGACCGGCCCGCTGGATGAGAGAATATCACGGGTGGCAGCCATTGCCCGCAAGCGCTACAAACTTCGTGTCCCGGAGATTAAAAAGAAGAAAGATTTGTTATCCTACGCACCGGAGCTTTTTGAGATCATCAACGAAGCCTACAGCCACCTTTACGGTGTGGTCCATCTTACTGATGCCCAGGTGGAAGCCTATGTTAAACAGTATTTTGGTTTTGTAATTCCAGACCTGGTGCCGTTCGTGCTGGATGATAATGACCGCATGGTGGGGTTTACGGTAGCCATGCCATCCCTCTCCCGTGCTTTGCAGAAAGGGAAGGGAAGGTTGTTCCCATTTGGTTTCATCCACCTGCTGCTAGCCATGAAGCGCTTTGACCGGGTTGATATGTACCTGGGCGCGGTGCGGCCGGAATATCAGGGTCGGGGGATCAACGCGATCATGATGGAAGCCTTCTACCTGGCAATTCAAAAACGTGGTGTGAAAAAGATCCATGCCAACCCCATGATGGAAACCAATTTTAAGGTCCTTGAGCAGTGGAAATTCTTTAATGACCGACAGCACAAACGCCGGAGGGTGTATATCAAACACCTGCAACCGGAAACCAGCTAAGTGAATCTGTTCCGGAAATACAAAAAATCCAGGCATGGTATCACGCCTGGATTTTTTTTTGAAAATTATCTTGTTACTTTTCTACACCCAGGTCCTGCCAGATCTCTTCCCAGGTTTTGTCCTCTACCATGTTAAGCAGCTCTTCAACCGATAAGTCCACCAGCTCTTCCGTTTCCAGAGCCAAGAGAATATCGGAGAAAGCTGCGCCGTCACAATACCAGGTCATGATCTGATCATAGCTGACCTCGAAACTCTCTGCCATGCCTTCCGCCATAGGGTGAGGGTTAAGTGAGGAGCAGTTAATCTCAGGGTTCTCCGTGGGTTCTGCGGGGGATCCACCCTCCGAGATTTCATCCTCGGCGTGTTCTGGGGGTGATTCTCCCTCGCTAATGAACTCATCCTGAGGAGAATGTTCAGAACTCTTAAGTGTATCCGTCCCACACCCAATCATGGTTAGTATAAGCAGGATTGATAAGATCCCCAAGGCAATCTGTTTTCCTGTATTCATGGTCATATCCTCTTTATAGCATGAACACCCAGACTGTTCAGTCCGGGTGCCCATGCTGCGTCGCTTCAGTTATGTAAGTTGATTATTAGCGAATTGATGTCCAGCTCCTATTTCCCTTTCTTCGGGGAGGTCCCTTCGCTTCCTGTCCCATCGCCATCCTGCTTTTTGATCTGCCCTGGGGGGGTGCCGTGATCGGGTTTGCCTTTGAGATCTAACTCCTGCCAGATCTTGCCCCATTTGATATTCTCAAAGCCGTCCAGGAAGTAAGTGAAATCATAGTCTTCTGAAAGGGCTGCGGTCTGCAGGGCCAGCATGATCTGTCCCAGGGGAACGTGAGTCTCGCCACACAGATAGGCTTCGATAACCTCATAAGGAATCCCGTAGGATTCTGCGATTTTGAAGGCGACCGGATGATTTACATCCTCTACAGCACAGTAATTGGCTGCCAGTTCACCTTCCTGGGTTTGTACCCTGTCGCGAGCCCGTTCCTGGATCTTTAGTTCCGTGACGACCAGCCTGCCCTCTTCATTCAGGGTGCCTTTGAGTTCAAGGATATCCCCTTCGTCGTAAGCATCAAAGTTGAAATTCTGGCCAACCTCAACTTCGAGAACGACGATTTCACCTTCGACCTCGGCCTCAACTTCCAGATAGAACTCATCCGGGTAGATGCCGACGATCGTGCCTTCCACTTCAACTTCATTGCCCTCGCTGGCAAATGCCATACCAGTGGTCAGTAATCCCGCCAAGAGGGTGAGGATCAGTGTGATACTAAGAGTGAGTCTTTTCTTCATTTTGTGCTCCTTTTCATCATCAGGATGAACTTTGATTGACTATAGTTTATTTGGTGCCAGGACCATTGCCTGAGTTGTTTCCAGGTGTACTCTGTCCGCCATCGGGATCACCTTGGCCGTCCGGATTACTCGGTTCATTGCCATCGCTTTGATCTTTAAGCTTTTCATTGCGCATATTCTCTCGGAAACCTTTAGGCTCTTTGATGCCGTTTTCGACAAGTTCAAGGCGTTCGTGGATCTTTTCCTTGGCTTTCAGCAGTCCGGGAGGGCCGCCCTGGGGGTGTTCCTTTCCGAGTTCCGCCATCATCTGGTTCTGCTTCTGGAGGTTGTTCTCAATCTGGCGGAGGGCTTTTTCCATGCCCTGGCCATCCAATTTGGCGGCCTGCTCAAGCATCTTCTGGGTGTGCTTTTCTAATAGTTCAAGGGCATTTTCGGATACTGTCTCCCCAGCAGCTACCTGAGCTTGGATTTCCTGCAGGCGGCGGTTGGCAAAGAATACGTAGAGATCCAGCTTATCCTCCGGATCACTTTCCAGGCTGACCTGAACCTGTTCTGTAAGGGTTTTTACACCATAAAGGAAATCATCAGGTTGGGCAGCCTGGGCTGCGTAGATCGTCCCGCCCAGGCTGGAAAGCGCGACCATGATCACAGCCGCGATAGCTGCAAAACGGGTGACCCAGGTGCGCCGACCAAGAGGTTTGCTCTGGCGGGCAGATTTTCGCGATCCCAACCGGCGCGGTTTGAGATTTCTTACCTGTACCAGGTAATCTTCCCGTCCAACATGTATGGCCTGCAGATCCCTCTCCGGGACATCCTGCAGGCTTTCGAGCATTTTTTTCAGTTCGGGATTGATTTCTTGATTGTTCATATATCATCCTTGGAAAAAGTTTTCCTTCTTGCCCTATATGACGCCAAAAATCATCCTGGGATACGGGCAAATGAAAAATTCGTTTGTGGGTTAGGGTGATTAACTTGAAAACTGGAGACGGGCTGATCTAATCCTGATCAGGATTCTCCCTCTCTAGGAGAATCCTCTGCAGGGAGGCCACTCCCCGATGCTGCAGGGCTTTTACAGACCCAAGGGATTTATCCAGGGCTTGGGCGATTTCATCAGAGCTCCAGCCTTCCAGGTATTTCAGGGTCAGGACCTGGCGCTGTTCTGGTGTGAGCAGCCGCAGAGCTAGTCGGACGCTTTCAGTTTCTTCCTGTTCAGCCAAGAGGCCTGACGGTCCGGGACTGTCTTCTACCAGGTGATCCTCATCCAGCTCCTGGGTTGGAGGAGGTTCCCGGCGGTATAGGTCCGTGATCAAGTTATGGGTGATGCGGTAAAGATAAGCCCGCAGGTGGTCCTGGGGGCCACCGCCGCGCTCCAAAGCTGTCAGGAATCTGCGGAAGGTCTCCGCTACGAGGTCCTCTGCAACCTGGGGTGTTCCGACATGTTTATAGGCGTATTTATAAAGAGCATCGCTGTATTGATCGTAGATAGCGGCCAGCGCTTGCTGATTGAAAGCGCGGGCACCCTTGAGAAGTTTTTCCGGATTAGTGGACATAGCTACTTAACATAAGACGCAGAAATCATGAAATAGATACGTGAATTCATGCAAGACGAATTGTAACAATAACCGCTCAGAATATCAGGAGATACTTTCGAGATTGTAATGTTGTGTGATACTCCCCCCGGAAATTTTTGCTATGTGGAGGGCATTGTCCGCCGCAGAGATCATATCTTCCACATTTTCTGCGGAGATGTCTGGATAACAAGCAATTCCGAGGCTGATAGATAGTTTAATATCCAGCCAGGAACACTCGATTGTTTTGCCTATGATCGTATGCAGCCGGTTTCCAAATTGCTCGGCTTGCTCCCGGGTTGTATTGGGTAGGAAGAATAGGAACTCATCTCCTCCGAACCGGCAGGCCAGATCACTCTCCCGCAGGTATTCATGTATTGCCAGGCCAAATGTCTCAAGAGCCTGGTCTCCTGTGAGGTGGCCAAATTGATCATTTATCTCTTTAAAATTATCCAGATCGGCGACGATCAGTGCGTAGGGCCACTCCTCCCTGAGAGCGACTTTATGGAAATAATTCGCCTGTTCCAAGAATTCCCGCTTTGTAAGCAGCCCGGTGAGGGAGTCATAGGTTGCCAGCAAGCGCATGTCGGCTTCTAGTTGGTCGACCTTTAAAAAAAGGTCTATCATGTGCCAAATCATGATCGGTGCAACGCACAAGGTGACAAAAACCGCTATCCATAAACCGGCTCTTAGATTGATATCTATTCCGATCACATTAAGAATGACTTCAATAATCAGGGTAGCCAATAGGGAAACCACAACTGCAAAGGTCGAGAATAGAACAACAGTTTGGCCCCGCCCGAACTTCCTGATTAGTTCACGCATAAAACCTCCGGTTTTCCCGATTGAACATTCTATTCCAATCAGTTTGTAACATATTAGCATTGGAAGCCGCATTTTTGACGGCCTGGAAATTACAGCTTTGTGAGGAGAAAGGCAATAAAAGAGGATATGCCTTTACAAAACCCCTTTAAGTCCCTTGTTCCTGGATTCTCAGGCTCTTAATTACGGCCAGGTAGTAATGGATGCTTGCCGAACCCAACCCCCCCCCTATACCGATATAGAGGATGCCAAGTAAAGGTTTGGGAATAGGGGTGTATTTCCTTAAAGTGATACCCAGGGCGATCATGAACAGGACCAAGGGGTAACTGTGCCATTCCTGGAAAGCAAATAAACAGGGTTTCTCATCGGATAGGTTCTGTATCCGGAGGCTGTTCTTGCGGGCCAGTCTGGAAAACCCAAAATAATAGATCAATCCGGCAAGGAATAAGCCCGGGAGCCAGTAGATCCAAGTAACGTTCACCGTTGGGTTGAAGATCCAATCCCAGGCGAGGGAGACCAGGAATATGCCCACGCCGGTCCACATCAGCCCGGCGATCGATAACAGCCAGTTCTTGGGTAAACCAGGTTTTAGTCCTTTGAGCCAGTCCATCCCCTATTTATACCACTGGTCTCGAAGCCGGAAATGATTAGCTATCAAAAAGAATGTATACTTGTTTTATTGGAGATCTGCCAGATATGATTGGTGATTCCACGAAGGAGAAAATGGTGAAGATCCCCCCTGAACTTTATGTTTTTTTATCCGACCTGAAAGAAAATAATAACCGGGCATGGTTCCAGGAGAACAAGGACCGTTATGAGAAATACCTGAAAGAGCCCTTACTGGATTTTATCGCTGCTTTTGCTGAACGGCTGCCGGCTGTCAGCCCCTATTATATGGCTGTACCCAAGGTGACCGGTGGGTCACTGTTCCGCATCTACCGCGATGTACGCTTCAGCAAAGATAAAAGACCTTTCAAGACCTGGGCTGGGATGCATTTTCGGCATGAACGCGCCAGGGATGTTCATTCTCCAGGCTTTTATATCCACCTCGAGCCGGGGAATTCTTTTATCAGTTGTGGGATCTGGAAGCCGGATCGCGAATCACTGGAGCGGATCAGGTTGGTGGTCTCTGAACACTCCCAACGCTGGCTGGATGCCATACAGGATCAGGAATTCTCAGCTCTCTATCGGCTAGCGGGAGAGTCCTTGAAGCGCCCTCCCCGGGGATTCGACCCTGACCATCCGCTGATCGAGGACCTCAAACGGGTGGATTATCTGGCGTCAATCGAGATTGATGAGAAAATAGCTACTCGGGCGGACTTTTTGGATTATTATCTGGAAACCTGCCAGGTCGCGGCACCTTTTATGCGGTTTTTGACTGAATCGATTGGATTATCCTGGTAATCCCCGAAAAGGAACAAACGCCTTCTGAGGCGTTTGTTCCTTTTGGATCATCTACCCCCTGGGTTCTGTATCTTGACCTTTCTTAGTGCCTCTCCAGCTTTACAACAGGGATCACCCGGTTAGTTCTGGTTTCGTATTCAGCAAACCTGGGATAGGCTTCTTTCATCTTGTCATAAAGAACGGTCCTCTCGGGTTCTGTGGCAATTTCCGCCTTTGCAGTGTATTTCTCTTCTCCCAACTCGACGATCACGTCCGGATTGGCTGTCAGGTTGTGGTACCAGTCTGGATGGGAATCCGCTCCTGCTTTGGAAGCGGCGATGATTTGCGCGTCATTGACTTTGATGGTCGCCACAGGATTGATCCGGAGTTGGTCCGTCTTTGCTCCCCGGGTATGCACCAGTAATAAGGTCATATTCTCAAAGAAACCTCCTACTTGCCCACCATTGGCACGGAATTCTTTGATGATCTTTTTATTAAAATCACTCATGATCTACCTCCAAAGGTCCAACCCTTGACCATTCTTGGATTGGGAATCTTGTTTTCCAACTTATTTGTAGATGGTGTGCGAGGTATAGTTCTTACTCTCACCAGGAAATGGAAAAGGGCGATGCAATGATCGCCCTTAAGGAGTCTGTCCAGAGATATGATTTGGTTGAAGGAGTCTAATCTCCGATCAGTTCTTTTAATTTAGCCAGGGATGCCTTCTCAACTTCCTCGTGGATGCTTTTTCCGTGGGCATCCATGGTAACAACTACCGGGAAATGATCGACTTTTAACACCCAGATCGCTTCCGGAACGCCAAAATCAAGTTTATAAACACCAATAACTTGCTCAACGGACTCCGCGATCAATGTGGCTGCTCCTCCGATAGCGTGGAAGTATGCCCCCGGCACTTCCTGGCAGGCGCGCAGGGTGCTGGCACCCATTCCCCCTTTACCGATCACACCTCGCATATCAAAGTGATGCATCACTTCACTTTGGTAGGGTTCTTCCCTGATGCTGGTTGTTGGACCAGCAGCCACGAACTTATAATCTCCACTATCCATTCCAGAGACAACCGGGCCGCAGTGATAGATCAAGCTTTCCTTGAAGATGGGTTTGATGGCTTCGTAAACTTCTAAATCGTCCCCCGCTGGCTCTCGCGTTTTCCGGATAAATGTATCGATCATCCATTTATGGACAGCATCTCTGCCCGTTGCCAGGATGCCTGTCAGGGCAACGGTATCTCCAGTATGCAGTTCTCGAATGATTTCCGGTGAGATGGGAATGGTAATTTCTCTCATTCTTTTACTCCTTCAAGTATTTACTGATCAGTAAACTCAATTTTTCCTTGGTTGCAGGGGGGATAGCTGCTGGATTAGTTATGATAGCGCTTTCTAAAGCGGACTGACATCCGCAGGTGCGGTCACCTTCTGGAGGATTTTCTACCAGGTGAGCAATCGCGTTATTGGCAAGATCTGTGTTCTTGGCAAGGATTTTCAAAACCATCTCGACAGAGACCTCATCCTCCCGGGTATGCCACACATCATAGTCGGTAATATGAGCAATGGCTCCATAACATATCTCGGCCTCTCTGGCCAGGAAAGCTTCAGGGGCAGAAGTCATCCCGATAATGGACATGCCCCAGGCACGGTATGTGTTGGATTCTGCCCTGGTAGAGAACCGCGGTCCTTCGATGATCACAATAGATCCCTGGTCATGAACTCTTCCCCCCACTTTTCTTAATGACTGAACCAGGTGATGTGACAGGCCAGGGCAGAAGGGATCAGCTGTGCTTATATGAGCGGTGAAACCGTCCTGGAAGAAGGTATTCACCCGGCCCTTTGTCATGTCCATGATCTGGTCAGGAACCACCAGGTCGCCGGGTTTATAATCTTCCCGCAGCGAGCCGCAGGCATTGATGCTGATAATCCGGGTCACTCCCAGAGATTTCAGGGCGTAGATATTGGCCCTGTAATTCACCTGACCGGGATTGATGGCATGTCCCTGGCCGTGTCTGGAAAGAAAAAGTATCCGCTGCCCAGCCAGATCTCCTTCCAGGATCGGGCTGCTGGGATATCCGTAAGGTGTCTCCGGGTTGTGTTCGGCGATGCGGGATAACCCGGGAATCTCATACAAACCTGATCCACCGATGACAGCAAAAAGAGGGGGTGTGTTCATGATGATCCTTGAAAAATGGGCCAATTAACTCAGGTCTGGCGGCTTGATATAGAGATTATAGAAGAACCCCAATCTTTCCACAAGATTGACATTCATCACCCTTCGTTCATGAATGTGGATGGGATTAGACCAATAAATCTAAAATAGTGCTGGCAAAATGGCCTTAATTTTGTATACTGAGAGATATGATGATATCCAATAACAGTGGATTTGAGGAAGTCGCCCATACTGCGGACCTGGAAGTTAGAGCTTGGGGGGAAGATCTCGTATCTCTATTTACCGCTGCTGCCGGAGGTATGTTCCACCTTTCTGGAATCGAGGACTATGAGGAAGGGTTTTCGTCTATCCGGGAAGAGATCTCTCTAGATGCCATGGATTTTGAAGGATTGCTGATCCTGTTTCTTGAAGAGCTTCTCTACCGCCTGACAGAAGATTATATGTTATTTGAAATCGACAAACTCACCATCAAAGATAATTTCTCCCTTAAAGCCAAGCTGCGCGGGACCCAGATCAAATCCTACCAGCGGGATATCAAAGCGGTTACTTATCATAGATTGAATATTCAAGAGACAGAGGATGGTTATTCAGTAAATATCGTTTTTGATATTTAGCACATCAATTTTAAAGGTTGTCCTGCATGGTCTCCCTGACTGATCTAATACAAATTTCGAGTCATGAGTGGGAAATTCCCGTTTCCCACCGCTCGGATATGCGTGTCCCGGTGCGTATTTTTGCGTCTGAGGAGCTGCTCCAGGAGGTCACTCGAGATAAATCCCTGGAACAAGCGGTCAATGCCACTACGCTGCCAGGATTGGCAAGCCCGGTGATGGTGATGCCGGATATGCACCAGGGTTATGGTTTCCCAATCGGAGGTGTGGCAGCGACCCATTATCCTGAGGGAGTGATATCGCCTGGGGGAATTGGTTACGATATCAATTGTGGTGTGCGCTTGCTTTCCAGCCGACTGCTCTATCAGGATGCTAGACCCCATGTAGAAGAACTGGCTGGAGCGCTCAACCAGTATTGTCCCTCAGGAGTAGGAACCGGGGGAAGGCACCGCTTCTCCTCCCGGGAGATCGAGGAAGTATGCAGGAAAGGATCCCTTTGGGCCCGCTCTGCTGGTTTTGCGAGCGAGCAGGATCTGCGGCGGACGGAAGATGGAGGACAGATCCCTGGGGCGGACCCAAGACACTTGAGTCCCCGATCCCTGAAACGCGGCAGCGGTCAGGTTGGCTCGCTGGGAGCTGGAAACCATTTCATCGAAATTGACCTGGTAGATGAGGTTTTCGATCCCGCTGCTGCCCAGGTGATGGGTCTCCAGGAGGGATATCTTGCCTTGCAGATCCACTGCGGCTCTCGGGGATTGGGCCACCAGGTGTGTTCCGATTATGTTCAGAGCCTGCAGTCGGCTGTGGACCGCTACGGCATTCAGCTCCCGGACCGGGCATTGGTATGTGCACCTATGGATACACCGGAGGGGGAAGCTTATTTATCAGCAATGGCTTGCGCCGCCAACTTTGCTTTTGCCAATCGTCAAGTGCTCAGCCATCATGCCCGGGAAGCATTTGAAAGTGTGTTGGCAGGCAGGGTCAAGAATTGGGAGCTCAGCCTGGTTTATGACGTGGCTCATAATATTGGGAAGATTGAAACCCATTCGATTGATGGAAAGGATACCCGGGTTTGTGTGCACCGCAAAGGCGCTACCCGGGCGTTTGGTCCCGGGACAGAAGACCTGCCTTCAGAATACCGGAAGATCGGTCAGCCAGTGCTGGTTCCGGGAAGCATGGGGACCTCGTCCTGGGTGCTGCATGGCACAGAAAAAGCCATGCAGCGATCTTTAGGATCCTGCTGCCATGGGGCAGGGCGGGTGATGAGCCGTTCACAAGCGAAAAAAACCATCGTTGGGGGGGATCTGAGGGCACGCCTGGAAAAGGAAGGCATCACCATCCTGGCAGGCTCACTGGCCGGCCTGGCCGAGGAAGCGCCTGCTGCCTATAAAAACGTGGATGCAGTGGTTGATGCTGTTGTCCAGGCGGGTATTGCACTTCCGGTAGCTCGTCTAAAGCCCCTGGCGGTGATCAAAGGCTGACCCAATCAACAGATCGCAGCGATCTTGCCCCGGGTAAGCTGGATCAGATCCTTTGATGCTAAGCGAATATTTAAACCGCGTTCTCCCCCGGAAATATGAATGGATTCATGATCGAGAGCTGAGCGGTCGATTATGATTTCAAATCCAAGGTTGACCAGAGCCAAAGGAGAGATGCCCCCAACTTTAAGCCGGGTTATCTTCTCTGCCTCGTTCTGGGTCGCTGGGGAGACCTTTTTTTCCCGGACTGCCAGGGCAAGCGCTTTTAGGTCGACTACCTTGTTTCCAGGGATCACAGCCAGGATAGGTTTGCCCGGACCCCTGCGGGTGATGACAATACTCTTGAACACGATCTCAGGAGGTACGCCCAGCAGCAGGGCAGTTTCCTCCCCACCCAATTGTTCATTTGGTAGTTCGAATACCTGATAATCGATCTTGCGATTATCCAGTAATCTGGTGACATTATTGCTGACCATTTTTGAACCCATTTCCTTATTGTAGCAGACCGCATATTCTCGCAGTCAGTCTGGAAATATGATAAGCTATGTAGGGATTCCGTGCAGATTATCAACCATCCAAAAAGAGGTAGATCATGCGGCAATATCTGGATTTAATGCAGCATATCCTGGACCAGGGTGTTGAAAAAGGGGACCGGACAGGCACTGGTACCAGAGCGGTGTTTGGCTACCAGATGCGCTTTGATCTTGCCGAGGGATTTCCCCTGCTGACAACCAAGAAGCTGCACCTCAAATCCATCATCCATGAACTATTGTGGTTCCTGCAGGGGGACACCAATATCAAGTATCTAAAAAAGCATGGAGTGAGGATTTGGGATGAGTGGGCTGATGAAAACGGGGAATTGGGCCCAGTCTATGGTTTCCAGTGGAGGTTCTGGCAGGATCCTGAAGGGGGAGTAGTTGACCAAATCTCTCAGGCAGTAGAACAGATCAAGACCAATCCCAATTCACGGAGGATCCTGGTCAGCGCCTGGAATGTGGGACAGATCGAAAAAATGGCTTTACCTCCTTGCCACTTGTTATTCCAGTTTTACGTCGCTGACGGCAGGTTGTCCTGCCAGCTTTATCAGCGTTCTGCGGATGTCTTTCTGGGTGTGCCGTTTAATATAGCCTCCTACTCGCTGCTGACCATGATGATCGCCCAGGTATGTGGACTCAAGCCAGGTGATTTTGTGCACACCCTGGGTGATACGCACCTGTACCTGGACCACCTGGAAAAAGCCCGGATCCAATTGGCACGCAAGCCTTATCCCCTACCTACCATGAAGATCAACTCTGCCGTGAATTCGATCTTTGGGTTCAAATATGAGGATTTTCAATTGGAGAATTATCAAGCCCATCCCCATATCAAGGCCGAGGTATCGGTATGATCCTGTCCATCATTGCCGCGTTGGATGAACAGGGAGGGATAGGATTCCAGAATCGAATACCATGGCATCTGCCAGGAGATCTAGCCCGCTTCAAAATGATAACCATGGGACATCATCTTCTTCTGGGAAGGAAAACCTATCAATCGATCGGCAAACCTCTCCCGGGAAGGAAGATGGTCGTTTTATCCAGGGATCCGGAGTATAGGCTTGAAGGAAGCCTGGTGGCTTCCTCTTTGCAGGAAGGTCTGCAAATGGCCCGTGATGCGGGTGAGAATGAGGTTTTCCTGATTGGTGGGGGTGAGATCTATAAAATGGCACTGCCGATCGTTGACAGGATGTATTTAACAGTAGTGCATACTACCAGCCAGGCGGATGTTTTTTTCCCCGATTATGAGCCCAATGATTGGCTGAAGATCTGCCAGCAGGAGTATTCTGCAGACCAGGACAATCCCCTTGGGTACACTTTCCAGTACTTGATCCGGAAGATTTCCCCCTGATCCATATCTTCTGATCTATTTTCCTGCCAGCAAGTTGATCTTTTCCCAGGGTTTCATATCTGTCTGCAGAGCAAGAAGCTCGCGCAGCTCGAACAGCTGATCCCGCAAACCGGCAGCGGTTTCAAATTCCAGGTTTTCCGCGGCAGCCAGCATTTGGACTTCCAGTTCAGCGATGATATTCTTCAGCTCTGGCACCGGAATATTCTCCATGCCAGCCTCGTATTCCTCACCGCTTTCGGCAACCGCCTTCGATTTCACCCTTTCAGTGATGTCCGAGATTGATTTCTTGATACTCTCCGGCTCGATACCATGTTCCTGGTTGTACTCGACTTGTTTCTGGCGCCTCCGATCAGTTTCATCCAGGGCGGTTTTCATAGCCGGTGTGATCGAGTCAGCATACATGATCACCTTGCCTTTCACGTGACGGGCTGCTCTTCCGATAGTCTGGATCAAAGCAGTATCCGAGCGCAGGAATCCTGCCTTATCAGCATCCAGGATGGCGACCAGGGATACTTCGGGGAGATCCAGACCTTCCCGGAGCAGATTGATGCCCACTATCACGTCATAAATGCCCAGCCGCAGATCCCGCAGTATGCCAACCCGCTCCAGGGTGTCGATCTCAGAATGCAGGTAGTGAACTTTGACCCCGCTTTCCTCGAGGTATTTGGATAGATCCTCTGCCATCCGCTTGGTCAGGGTCGTTACCAGAACCCGCTCGCCTCTTTCAGACCGCTCGAAGATCTCACCCATCAAATCATCCACCTGTCCCTCGATGGGTCGAACGACCACTTCCGGGTCGATCAAGCCTGTGGGTCTGATGATCTGGTCTACCACTTCATCAACCTTGCCCAGCTCATAGGGGCCTGGAGTGGCAGATGTATATATGGTATAGCCCATTTTTTCTTCGAATTCCTCAAATTGGAGCGGACGATTGTCCAGCGCAGAAGGTAGCCGGAATCCATATTCCACCAGGGTGGATTTTCGTGAGCGATCTCCGTTGAACATACCCCGGATCTGGGGTATTGTCATATGGGATTCATCCAGGATCAGCAGGTACTCCTGCGGCAGGTAATCCATCATTGTCCAAGGCGCCGAATTGGCTGGGCGCTGGTCAAGATGGCGGGAGTAGTTTTCTATGCCCGAGCAGTAACCCACCTCGCGAAGCATCTCCAGGTCGTATTTAGTGCGCTGTTCGATCCGCTGTGCTTCAAGCAGCTTCCCATGGCGATTAAAGGTGATCACCTGCTCTGTGACTTCATCTTCAATATCCTTGATCGCCTGCTTGAGTTTTTCTTCCTCGGTGATGAAGTGTTTGGCGGGGTAGATATGAACTTCCTGGACCTCTTCCAGGATTTCTGCAGTTACCCGGTCGATGCGAGAGATCCGCTCCACCTCGTCGCCGAAGAACGATACCCGATAGATATATTGGTCGTCATAGGCCGGGGCAATCTCCAGTGTATCTCCTCTCACACGGAAGGAACCTGGCCGTAAATCGATATCGTTGCGGGAATACTGTCCTTCGATAAGCTGGCGCAAGAGAGCATTGCGCCGATAAACAGAACCAACACTCAATTCAATGGCGACACTGCCGTAAGCCTCAGGATTTCCCAAGCCGTAGATACAGGAGACCGAAGCAACAATGATCACATCTTTGCGGGACATCAGTGCCGTGGTTGCGGCCAACCGCAACCTTTCAATTTCTTCATTGATATCGGTCTCTTTTTCGATGAAGAGATCATGATGGGGCACATAGGCTTCAGGCTGATAATAATCGTAGTAGCTGACAAAATATTCTACAGCGTTTTCCGGGAAGAATGATTTGAACTCCGCATATAGTTGGGCTGCCAGGGTTTTGTTATGGGCGATCACCAGGGCCGGCATCTGGGTCATTTCGATCAGATTGGCAACGGTGTATGTTTTGCCTGTGCCTGTAGCTCCCAGGAGGACCTGGTGCTGTTTCCCGGCGCGAATGCCTTCGATTAATTTTTCTATAGCCTGGGGCTGATCGCCCATAGGCCTGAACGGGGCCTGTAATTTAAACTCCATAACCTTCCTCACTCACGAATATAAATTGGGTTGCTGTAGATCCATCCTCGGCGTCTGCCCCGGAAAGGGAGAAAAACTTCAACACGATAAACACCTTTTTCAGCAACTTCGAATTTGTAGCCCAGGCGATTTCTCCATTTCTTGATGGGTATGCCATCTTTGATCAAAACACATTCTGCGGGTAGAGGTATTTCGATCTCCAGGGTTGCTCTACCTTGAAGGGGGATCTCATCCCCCATCACTCCCCGGTCTTCCCCGGATTTGGCGGTAAATCGAAAGCCGGTAGAAGGGAAGGGAAGGTCATAACCTATAAAGGCATGCCCTGCGCGTAAACCTTGATATATTAAACCCTGATCGGACTTAAAATCACCTGTTAATTCTGTTGGCAGCAGCAGGTGTGTGTTTACAGACTTGAAATGGAACTGGTAGGGGAAGAGTGTCCTCTTGATCGGCCCCAGGCTGGCATGCATGGCATGAGCATCTGATCCGCCGACCGCAACAACGCGATTTCCTTCGCCGGTCAGGCGGTCCCATATGGCCAGGGTCTCTGGAATAGGACCGCGGGCGATCAAATTTGGTAGATAGGCATACCAGAGTGCAGCAGGGATATTCTTCAACCTGGTTTTGAATTCTGAGAATCCATTCCAGAGCTCAATCCCTGTATACCCACTGACATCCCACTTGTCCCAGGAAAAATCTCCCTGATCGAATTGAGGGGCAGCCGGATCGATAGGATGGGCGATGAATGACAGGCCGCCCAGATCATTGATTCGATCCAACAGCTTTTGAGTATCCCCGGCCATCCCAGCCAGTTCCTGGTCAGCACCAAAAACAAGCAGGTGATTGTTCCGGGCTGGAGTGTTGTTGTCGTGGATCTCCTCCCCAATCAGTACCAGGATCTTTTTATCTCCCCGGGAGTGGTACCCTTCCTGATCTTGAACCAGGATATTGTGATCGGTGATGATCACCGCGTCGAGCCCGCTATCCAGAGCTGCTTCTGCAACCTCCTGGTGGGTGCCTGTGCCGTCTGAAAATACTGTATGCATGTGTAAGTTGATGATTATTTCTGGCATAATCCATTCCTGTCTAACTAGATGAGTAGGGGTGAGCTTCTTGACGTTCTCCCTGTAGAGAAGGTATAATCGCCCTGCTTGATAATCGTTGGAAAGTGTTAAAATGAATGATCAGCAGAACTGATTTTGTGATCCAGCAAGCTGCTGGTCTGGGGAGGTTTTTGTGGCAACATATTTGAATATCGGATTGATTATTACATCTATTGCCCTGATTGCCAGTGTTATTCTACAGAGCAAGGGAGCTGGCCTGGGTGGGTTAACAGGTGGCGATGCCGGGGGTGTTTTTTCTGCTCGCCGAGGAGTTGAAAAGACTCTATTCCGGGTGACTATTGGACTCAGTGTTTTATTTTTTGGATTGGCTATTGCCTCAGTTATTGTAACAGTTTAATAGGAAGACAGACTTGTTATAGCACCAAGTGTTATGACCAGAGAGTGCCGGAAAATATGGATCCCATGTTTTCCGGCTAGGTTTAAGTCAAGGGGGGATAGTATGTTCATAACTGTAGGAATGAACCCATGGAACTGATTAAGAAATTGCGCTGGCAAATATTGATTATTGTCCTGGCATTAGTGGTGATCGCTTTTGTCCTCTGGGGACAACAAGCTGAGCCAGTACTCGTGGAAAATCCTGAGCCAACCAGTGGTGGATTGTATACAGAGGGTATTATCGGTTCCCTGATGCGCCTGAATCCGCTCCTGGCAGAATTCAATCCTCCCGATCAGGACCCGGTTAGCCTGCTTTTCAGGGGGTTGATCCGTTTCGACAGTACCGGTTTACCGCAGCCCGACCTCTCCAGTGCCTGGGGGATCTCACAAGATGGCGCAGTATATAACTTCTCCCTGCGGCCGGATATTTTCTGGCATGACGGGGAGCCGGTAACTAGTGAGGATGTGATCTTTACAGTCAGCCTGCTTCAGGACCCGGAGTTCCCGGTTCCTGAAGATCTGGCAGCGTTCTGGCAGGAGGTTGAGGCGGTCATCCTGGATGAAAGGAATTTCCAGTTCAGACTCCCGGAAGCTTATTCCCCATTCTTGGCTTATCTTGATTTTGGGATATTGCCAGCCCATTTATTGGGTGACTTGACGGTCCCAGAAATCGTTGATGCGCCCTATAACCTGCAGCCAGTAGGCACAGGTCCTTATCAGTTTGACCAGTTGATCATAGAAGATGGTCAAATCGCGGGAGTTATCCTCAAGGTGAATCCAGAATTCTACAGAGAACAAGCTTTTCTGGATCAGGTGGCCTTTATATATTACCCAGATTCCCAGGCGATATGGGAGGCCTATCAGAATGGGGAGATCCAGGGCATTGGGGAGATCAGGGATGAGATCCTTTTTGACGCGCTAGCGGACGAGGATCTAAGTTTATACACCAGCCGGTTGCCTGAATTGACTTTGGTACTGCTCAATCTGGATAACCCGGAGCTTCCCTTTTTGAACGAAGTGGACCTGAGGAAGGCTCTCCTGTATGGTATTAACCGTCAATATCTCGTGGATCAGATCAATCAGGGGCAAGCCATCATTGCAGATGGCCCTGTTTTCCCAAATACCTGGGCATTTTACGATAATATCCCCCGTTACGAATTTGACACCGAACTCGCGATTGAGATCATCAAAGACCTTGGGTATACCTTTCCAAGCGAAGATGTGCTCGCGCGAGAGAATGAAGAGGGGGACCGCCTGGAGATGGAACTGATCTACCCGGAAACTGGTATACACACCCAGATCGCTCAGGCCATTCAGGAAAACTGGACAGTCCTGGGATTCAATATCACCCTACAACCGCTTTCTTACCAGGAGTTGTTGGATAAACTGGATGAGCGGGATTATGCGGCGGCCTTGGTCGATCTGAATCTCACTGGTATGCCTGATCCTGATCCGTACCCATTCTGGCACCAAACCCAGAAGACGAACGGGCAGAATTACTCCAATTGGAACGATCGCCGGGCGAGTGAGTACCTGGAACAAGCAAGATTGGTTCTTGATATTGGGGAACGGGCCAAGCTTTACAAGAATTTCCAGGTGAGATTTCATGATCAGCTGCCGGCTCTTCCTCTATATTATCAAGTTTATAACTACGGGGTTGCTTCAGACGTAAAGGGTGTCCGCATTGGCCCAATTTATAATCCCTCCGATCGCCTAAATACCATCATTGATTGGTATTTGTTCGTGGAAGTGCCTGGCGGTTTGGAACCGACCGATGATAAACCAGCGGGAGACTAATCCCTCCTGACCACCAGTTTGGACTACAAGGGTTGAACAACGTGAACAAAGATATTGCCTATCCTGGACAAGAAAGCCAGATGAATCCTGAGACCTGGTTTGCACTCAAAGCCGATCAGGTCATATCCCTTCTAAATAGCAACCGCGAAGAGGGCCTATCCAATTCCGAAGCCCAGAAACGATTTGAGTCTTATGGAGCGAACGAGCTCCAGGAAGCTCCACCCACCAGCATCTGGATCAAGATCTATGAGCAGTTTGCCAACTTTGTAGTCATCCTGCTCCTGGTGGCTGCAGTGATTTCAGCTGTCCTGTCTGACTGGATAGAAGCTGCTGCCATACTCACCATCGTGGTGTTAAACGCTATCCTTGGTGTGGTTCAAGAGAGTCGGGCAGAGGAAGCCCTGGCTGCCTTGAAGAAGATGGCAGCGCCTGATGCCAATATTCTCAGGGAAGGTCACCGCCAAGCGATCCCTGCCCGAGAGGTAGTCCCGGGAGATATTGTTTTCCTGGAAGCCGGAAACTTCGTGCCTGCAGACGTGCGGCTTTTAGAAACCGCTAATCTCAGGATCGAAGAGGCAGCTTTGACCGGGGAATCAGTGGCAGTCACAAAGAATCCCGATCTCGACCTGGAAGTGGATGCTCCCTTGGGAGACCGGAAAACCATGGCCTATACAGGCACGGTGGTCAGCTACGGACGGGGAGTAGGTGTAGTTGTCAGTACGGGAATGGGAACAGAGATCGGTCAGATCGCGACCATGCTCCAGGATGTGGAAGAAGGTGATACCCCACTGCAGAAGAAACTGGATAGTTTTGGGCGTACTCTGGGGTGGGTTACCTTGGTGATCTGCGGGGCGGTTTTTGTGGAAGGCTGGATAACAGGAACTCCTCCCCTGGAAATGTTCATGATCGCGGTCAGTTTAGCCATCGCCGCCGTACCTGAAGGATTGCCTGCAGTAGTGACCATCACTCTGGCCCTGGGCATGCAGGAAATGATCGCCCGCAATGCGTTGATCAGGAAGCTGTCCTCAGTGGAGACTTTGGGCTCGGCAACAGTGATCTGTTCTGACAAAACTGGCACTTTAACCCAGAATGAGATGACAGTAACCAATATCGCTGTGGATGGCGAGTTCCTGGATATTACCGGGACGGGATATGATCTGGAAGGGGATTTCCTGTGTGATGGCCTGGCAGTGGATTTGGCTGAGGATTATCCTGGCATCCGAACAGCCCTATGGATCAGCGCCTTGAATAATGATGCTATCCTGGAAACGGACTACGATGAACAGGGACGGCAATCAATCCGGATGGTTGGCGATCCAACTGAAGGTGCTCTTTTGATTGCCGCAGCAAAAGGTGGAGCACTTCCAGCACCGCTGGCCCAGGCTTACCCCCGGATAAAAGAGATTCCTTTCGATTCAGAACGCAAACGCATGGTGACTATCCATGCCATTAAACATCCTGAAGCCGGAGATGTATCCCCGTTTTACGATCAGAAACAGGAAGCCTGGTATGTTGTAGCTCAGAAAGGCGCCCCTGATATAGTTTTGGATCGCTGTACACATTACCAGGGCCGTGATGATACCGTTGTGCCGCTTGATGAGGAACAGCGCCGACGCATACTGGCAGCCAATGACCGCATGACCAGCCAAGCCCTTCGCGTTTTAGGCGTGGCCTACCGGGTGATCAAAGATTTGGATTATCACCCGGATAGTGACCTGGATGATAGCATCGAGCAGGAGTTGATCTTTGTTGGTTTGCTGGGAATGATCGATCCAGCCCGCCCCGAGGTGCTTCCTGCGCTGGCTACGGCTAAGAAAGCTGGTATCCGGACAGTGATGATCACTGGTGATTATCCCAATACTGCCCGAGCGATCGCCCAGGAGATCGGGCTGCTCGCCGAAGGCCATCGTGTACTCACGGGCAAGGATCTGGATAGGCTCAGTGACGAGGATCTTAAAGAAACAGTAAAAGTAACCGATGTCTTTGCCCGGGTCTCGCCGGAGCATAAAGTGCGTATCGTAGACGCATTTCGAGCCAATAATGAAGTTGTAGCGATGACTGGTGACGGTGTCAACGATGCGCCTTCCATCAAAAAGGCGGATATTGGAATCGCCATGGGAATCACGGGGACTGATGTGGCCAAAGAAACAGCGGACATGGTGTTAACAGACGATAACTATGCCAGCATCGTTTCTGCTGTAGAACAAGGGAGAATCATTTACAGTAATATCAGGAAATTCGTCTACTTCCTGCTTTCCTGTAATATCGCAGAGATAGCGACCATCTTCCTGGCAACCATGTTCGGCTGGAGATCACCCCTGAGCGCCATCCAGCTCCTGTGGTTGAATTTGATCTCCGATGGTGCGCCTGCTCTGGCGCTGGGACTGGAAAAAGGCGATCCTGATCTAATGGATCAACCCCCTCGTGATCCTGGTGAGCCGATTTTGAACCGCTTTATGTTAACCGGGATTGGTATTCAGACTATCGCTATCACAGCCGTCACATTGGGTGCTTACTGGATCGGGTTGAGGAATTACCCAGAATTGGCCCCTACTATGGCTTTTGTGACCCTCTCATTCTCAGAGCTGTTACGAGCTTTTACAGCCCGATCAGAAAGGGTCCCGATCCTCAAGATAGGCTTGTTCAGCAATAAGGTGATGAATATTGCCATCCTTTCCTCATTGGCCTTGCTCATGGCAGTGGTCTACATCCCCTTCCTCCAGGGGATCTTTGACACAGTACCCCTGGGCTGGACCCAGTGGCGGATCATCTTGCCCTTGTTGATTGGCCCTTCAATCGCCGCTGAGCTTACCAAGATCATATACGGGTCAATAAAAGCTGGGAGCTGAGGGTTATTAGATTCATGCCTGGATCCACCAGAACCCGGTGGATCCAGTATTCTTTAAGAAGTCATCCCGTTATTGCCAAAATCTATCAAGTATTCATTTAATTAATGATTTATTAGAACTGCAGCATCCAATATATCTCAGGATATAAAACGGCTAGTATAGGTATACTGACCACAAGAGGAGTGAATGATGAGTTCTCGCAAGTATCTTGAAGAACGACGACAGCAGAGAAAAAAACAGAATAATCTCTATGCACTGATCATGGTTGGCGGCGTAACTCTCGTTCTTGCTGCGGTGATCTATGCGGTTATTACCAGCAGTAATATCAACCTTAAGGCCAGGCAGATTGTGCAACCGGAATTTTCCGAGCTTGATCAGTACGGGTTGAGCGGCTTGGGTGATCCCCAGGCTCCAGTGCTCATTGAAGAATATTCAGATTTTGGCTGTGGTTACTGCGGAGACTTCGCATTGGGAACCAAGAAACTGCTGGAAGAGGAATATTTAATAACAGGCCAAGTTTCGCTTGTCTTCCGCACTCTTGGAAATCTAGCGGAAGCGCCAGCGCTTCGGCAGGCTGCTGAAGGTGTTTATTGTGCCGGTGAGCAAGAGGCATTCTGGGATTACCATGATCTGCTCTTCGCCAATCAGGCTAAACTGTTTACCAACCGTACAGCAAATATCTCCAAAACGTTGGAGACCTTTGCGGAAATGCTTTTATTAGACCAGGATGAATTTACGGCCTGTGTAGCTGAAGGGAAATACCAGCAGCTGGTAGCCGAGAACCAGGTTGCTGCAGCTAATCTAGGCATTAGCGGAACGCCAACCTTTGTGATCAATGGGGTTGTCCTGCGCGGAAATCAACCTTATGAGAACTTCCAGCAGGTGATCGAGGAAGCACTGGCTGCCACTGAGTAAATCCCCGCCAGAAGAGTGAGTTGGAAAATAGTCGAAATATCCCGGTTTGATGGGATTAAGATGGCTTATTCATCTCAATTTGATGGCATAGTATAGCCAAACTGTAAGAAAGAGAATAAATACGACGAGGAATCCCCATGCAGCAAGCGGGGCTCCCATCCCTAGAGCTAATCCCAGTCCCAGGACAGCGCCCGAAGCCCAGATGACCTTCAACCTCAGTAAGGCGCGATAGGTATCTCTGGAAGCATTCCGGCTGAATAACGACTCTCCCCCTATCCCCAGTAGAGCAGCGCCAACCAAACGGGAGGTTACCGGATCGACATTCTCCCAGCCAAACCAAGGCATAATGACCTCCGGGAAGAAGATCAGCGGGATAGCGAACAGCATATCCACTCCAAAGTGGATCAAGAACCAGGTCTTTATTCTGGGAGGTATCAGATCTTGTTTGGTATCCATCACGGTTAAGGTTCCACTTCGTCTGAGGGCCGCGGACCAGGATCATCCAAGCCGCTTTCGCTGAAAGGCAGCAGCACTTTGACATGCATCTCCTGATCCACTGTGCTCTGACAGGAAAGACGGAATTGTCCTATTTTCCCCTGGCTTTCCAGCTTGGCCTGTTCTGCTTCAGTCATCTCTTCCGGTTCACCGGATAGGAACACCACCCGGCAGGTTGTGCAGCGGGCAAAACCCCCACAGCGGTGCAGCGGTTCACCTCCAAGATCTTCTAGAGCATTAACCAGGCGGATTCCTTCTTCAACTTCGAATTCTCCAACACCCTCAATGATCAATTTAGGCATATCAATCTCCTTCGCCCGTTCTTAAATAGTGGTCTAGAAAGAGCAGGCTTTTAGAATAGAAAATATCGATATTCTTTGCATCTTTGAACCCATGCCCCTCGTCAGGGTAGAGGATATAAAGGTGGGGTACTTGATTTTCTTTTAATGCTTGGATGATCTGATCTGCCTGGTTATGGGGTACGATGGGATCCCTACCTCCCTGAAAGACAGCGATGGGATCCTGGATCTGGTTGGCAAAAAAGATCGGGGACCGCTCCCAGTAAAGTTTTTCATCTTCAGGATAGGGGCCGATCAGCCAATCGGAATAATGACGCTCAAATTTCGGGGGATTTTTTAGTAGATCAAGATGGTTCACAATCCCATAAAGAACGATCCCAGCTTGAAAGACCCCGGGATATTTGATCAGGATCTGGTAAACTGTCAGGCCTCCAGAACTACTGCCCAGCAAAGCCATTCGATCCCGATCGGCCCACCCCTGCCCAGTGACAAAGAGGGCCCCCTGCAGACAGTCTTCCACATCAACCACTCCCCATTTTCTCTGTAGGGATTGGCGGTAGTTTCTGCCATATCCACTGCTGCCCCTGTAGTTCACTTCCAATACGGCGAACCCGCGGCTGGTAAAGAATTGGGTCCGGGGAGAGAATTCCGCGAATTTTTGGCGAGTTGGACCGCTGTGGATGATCACCAGAAGGGGAGGTGTTCCATCCGCCTGATAGTCAGGGTTATGGGGTGGATAGAATAATCCTTTGGTCTGGCTTCCCTCGGGATTTGGCCATGAGACGGGCTTTGGAAGAGAAAAAAGGTTCCGGGGAAGATCCTCCTGATTCGATTTGCGGATGATCTCAACCCTTCCGGTTAGATCCACCGTGATCACCTGAGGGGGTATATCTCCAGCCGATGCGATCATTGCCATCCGGTCTTCCTTGGGAGAGACTGATAACCAATCCATCCAGGTATAAGTTCCATTGAGAGGGATCTTTGTTTCCTCTCCGACTCTTAAATCTTTTACCCAGATTGACCGAAAACCCTCCTGGTTGCGGAGGAAAAAGACCTTCTTGCTGTCGCGGCTGAATCCGTAAGCGTTACGATTTTGCATCCAGGGGGGCAGGGCATGTTCAGCTTCCTCAGTTGTCATTTGCTCCCTTTTACCGGTGGCGAGATCGTACAGATATAACTGCCACCAGCCGTTTTGATCAGAAAGATATGCCAGCCACTGTCCATCCGGGGAAAATTCTGGCTGAAGAACGGATATACCATCACCTCCTGCTATCAGCGTTTCAGATAGCAGCCGGGGCGCTTCTCCTGGGGATGTCTCCAATGAACCCAACCAGAGCTTGCTGGAATCCCAGGGCATATGGGGATGTTTCCAGCTGATCCAGGCGATTTGGTTTCCCAGGGGGTGCCAGCGGGGGTAATTGTAAAAGTCCGCATTATTGTTGATCGAGGTTGGATTTAGTCCCTTTTCCAGAGTGGATAGGTATAAAGCATCGTGTTCTCCATCGGAGTGTATGAATAGGACAGAACCCCTACTTGGGGAGATCACCGGGGATGCTGGATATGACAGTTTGGTCGTGATTTGGGATATACTCTCAGCTTTAAGGGAAGCCCTGAATAGCTGGCGAGAAGACCTATCAATGAATATGACCCATTCCTCTTCTGCCCCGTAACTCCCTCCCCCATAATGCAGGTTACCGCCAGTATTAATACTCCCACTGATAAGTTTAGCCTCCTTGCATCCAGCAGTTACCATCTGGATGGATCCCTGGGTGGAGTTCCTTTCCCGCCAAAACAGATCCCCGTTTTTATTCCAGGCTGTTTCACTAAAATCAAGCAGCCCGCCTGAATTCTGGGGAGTGATTCGTGAAGGCCATTGGCCGTGGGGAAGCTGTATCTTCTCTGTCATAAGATAGGAATCCAGGTAAGAGTATATATCTATATCTTACTATGAGCAAGATTTAGATAGTGGATCCCTGCACGTTCCTGGCTTTAAATGGGTCTCTCTGGAAATCAGGCGCGGGTCATTGATCTGGGCCGCGCAGCGGTGCGAAACTCATCCTGTGAATGGGGGAGGGGCCCAATACTTGGATGGCTTTCCGATGCGCGGGGGTTCCATATCCTTTGTTCGTGTTAAATCCAAACCCTGGATATAAGCTGGAATTACTGATCATCCATCTGTCCCGATATGTTTTGGCCAGGATTGAGGCCGCTGCGATAGTTAAGGAACGGGCATCGCCCTTGACTAAACGTGTTTGAGGAAGAGGTATATTGGGTAGGACCAGATAATCCACCAGCAAGTGGTCGGGCTCAATTTCGATTATTTCCAATGCGCGCCAGATAGCCAGCCGGGTGGCAGGGACGATGCCAAGTTGGTCAATTTCCCCATTATCCGCCCAGCCCACAGCCCAGGCCAAACAGGTTCTTTCTATAATTACCCTGAGCTTTTCCCGCTCATCGGCTGAAAGCTGTTTGGAATCTCTCACGCCCAGGAGGGAATTGGCCACTCCTCTAGCCGCAGGAAGGATCACTGCAGCTGCCGTAACTGGCCCTGCCAGGCAGCCCCGGCCGGCTTCATCTATGCCGGCGACTGCGGTTAAGCCGGCTTTCCATAAAGCATTTTCGAATTGGAGATCGGGAGATGGTGGGATCAAACCGGGATCAAATCTCCGGGTCATATACGCCCTGTTTATGATTTTCCCGGATGGTTTGGATATCGATTAACATCTGCAAGGCATCTCGTACTGCATGAACCTTGCTTTCCTGGTTGTAGGTCCAAGGGATAGGGACTTCAACGATTCTGTATCCGCGCTGGCGGGCGATATAGAGCAGCTCGATATCAAAAGACCAACCATCAAGGGTTTGCTTGCCAAATAGGTCTCTGGCAGCCTGATTGGAAAAACACTTAAATCCACATTGGGTATCGTTCAAGCCTGGTAGGATGAGCAGCTGGATCATCCAGTTCATGAACCTGCCTCCCAGATGGCGAAAATGAGGTTCATTATATCGGATGGCCCCAGGCTCTTCCCGGGAAGCTATCGCAACCTGAAATCCCTCCAAAATGGGAGGAAGGAATCGGTTGACCTCCTCGATAGGCATGGAAAGGTCTGCGTCTGACATGAATAGGAACTTTCCCTGGGCTTCTTTCATGCCGCAGCGCACAGCAGCGCCCTTGCCTGGATTTCTCTCAAAGCTTTCCCTGATGAAATTAAACTGTTTTGAGAAATCGCGGATGATCTCAGAGGTCTGGTCTGTGCTGTTATTATCCACAACCAGGACTTCAGAAATATATGGCTGCTCGCGAAGAAACGTACCCACCTTGGTCAGCGTTCCAGGAAGGCGAGACTCCTCATTATATGCGGGGATGATGATCGAAAGAAATGGTTGTTGCACGAAAATTACTCTTAGCTGAAGAGGGTCACCAGGGAGACCAATATGACCAGCACGATGATTAGAAGAACGGAAAGAACACCGATGATGATCCATTCCCTGCGGGTGAAATTGATCTTACGGGCTACTTTTGTTATGCTTTCATCTACTTTGTCCAGAGGATCAGCCAGTGGTGAGGGATCCATCAGCTCTGGAGGGAGGGCTGCTTTCTGCTTCGATCTTTCCGGAAGTGTGGGATGAGTGAGTAAGTTGACTGCAGTTTTGAAGTCCAAATCACTGAAAACTGCCTTAGCGATCGATAACTCCCTGGCAAAATTCTTGATCCCATCCGCCTGGATGATCCTTACTCGGGGACGAATGGACTCGACAACAGTCTCTGGAGAGACAAATATCATCACACCGCGGTCCATCGGAGCAGTGAAATTATGTTGCTTGAAATACCCCTCAATGGTCTTCTGATACAGCCAGGTTTCCCGGATGAGATTAATGGGCGCTGGCCGGTACTGGTCGTTCCTGCCCAATTCCCCCCAAAATTTTCCTTCTGCCCTAAAAAACCCCTGCTGGGATTTTGGATTGATCACGATTACTGTGGCAGGCGTGATCAGGACCATAGGTATGGGCCGGTTGACTTTGGGTATATTCACATCCCGCAGCAATACACATTCATTGCCCAGTACAGAGCCAAGGATCTCTATCAATTCATCCTGGTTCTTCCGGCTTTGCTGCCAGGAAATACCATAGGTCATCGCCCCCTGGAGAGATTTCAACACACCCGATAGATTTGATTCGCTTTTGAATTTGGATAAATCTATTGTCCTCATAGTTCATCCTGTTGTGATGTTTTTTTTGATTATACCAGCGTCTCATACTCCCAGAGAGAGCTATCAAAATTCTCAATTCAGATTGACTGGGGGTAAATTGACTATCATTAAAAGAATAGTCGGGGTGGACGGACTTGAACCGTCGACCTCCGCGTCCCAAACGCGGCGCGCTACCAACTGCGCCACACCCCGATTTCCATGATTATTCTGGAAGCAGTATAATCTTTCTAATTACCATAGTCAAGGACACCCAATGCGAGCAGATCCAATCATGAAGTCAGAACTGATCCGTATCCACCATGCTGAATATGATGACGATATACCTTTCTGGATCAGGAAAACAGAAGGCCTGGATCCGATCCTGGAAATTGGTTGTGGGCATGGCCGGGTTACTCTGCCTTTAATAAAGGCGGGACGTGTTTTAGTAGGTGTTGATAGTGATCCCAACTCCCTGGATTATTTGACCGGCAGGTTGGAAGAGTTCGAAAATGGGATACGGCAGCGGATCTCACTGATCGAATCTGATATCCTAGATTATCAACCCCATGACCTCTTTGGAGGAGCGATCATTCCCTGCAATACCTATTCAACCTTTAATTACGAGGACCGACTTCGGTTGCTCAGTAATATATTTACCTGGTTGAAGGAAGATGGCTTGCTGATCGCCAGTCTTCCCAATCCCCGGCACACCGAAGAAATCCTGTCCGAGCTTGGCAGATATGATCAGGACGACTATCCGGATCCGGAAAGGATGTTCATCCATCCCAGGACGGGCTTTCCGGTCCAGGTTAGCAGCCGCTTGAGGGCTTCCAGGAAAAGCTTGTTGTGGGACTGGATCTATGACCATCTTCACCCGGATGGTCAGGTGGAGCGATACGTGGTCACGGTTGAACATTTTCCGAGATCTCAGGATGAGATCCTGACCGAACTGGACATTGTGGGCTTTCGAGATGTGCTTTGTGAAGGTGATTTTTCAGGGGGAAAGTATAGTCATTCATCTCCTTACCTGATCTTGATCTGCCGAAAATAGTTGGAATGGACTAAACCTGGACCAGGATGGAAAAATCCTTGTTAATAAAACATCTATGAAGTGTTTGTTTATCTCTAACAATTTGCATAAGTTCCTCTAACACATAAGCTGTATCATTTGTTCTAGATAATAAGTGATCCATTTATAGCTAATTGAAGGAGTGCAAAATGTCCATGTACATCAAACCTTATTCCCGGTATCACAGAAGTCCAGTTTACCGCTGGAGTAATGTTGAAAATGATATTCATATACCGCTGGATGTCATTGCTGAAGATGATACCTATGTGATCGAGATGATCGTTCCTGGCCTGGAACCAGATGATGTGGATATCGAAATCGTTGAGAAAACCATTATCATCCAGGGTGAGTTTAAGGCAGCGGATGAGGGAGTGAACTATCTCCGAAAGGAACGCCCTTTAGGTAAATTCCGCCGGGTGGTGCGCCTGCCCAAATTGCTGGATATGGAGAAATCTGAAGCCAGCCTGCAGAAAGGCATTCTATCCCTGCGAGTACCTGTTGCAGAGGAAGCTTTACCCAAGACCATCAAGATCAAAGCAAAATAAACCATCCATATCTCTCCAAAGATTAATGGTTGAAGAGCCGGTTTTACCGGCTCTTCTGCTTTATAATATGGGTATACGCTCCTGTTCCCTCGAGTTGAATACAGCCAGAGATCTGAAATATAAAGTGAGGTATCTATGTCTAAATCTCAAGTCATTTCTGGGTATGTAGATATCGATCAGACTAAACTGTATTATGAAACCGCTGGCTCCGGGATTCCGCTGGTAATGGTCCATGCCGGTGTGGGTGACTGTGAACAGTGGGAGAATGAATTCGGCAAATTCTCTGAAAATTTCCAGGTCATCAGATATGACATGCGAGGGTATGGGTGTAGTGACCCAATAGAGGGTCCTTTCAGCCATCTGGGAGATCTGACCAGGGTCATTGATGAACTTGTTCACAACCCTCCCGTGATATTAATGGGTTGTTCGATAGGAGGTTTGTTATCCCTGGATTACGCCCTGGAAAATCCCCAGAGTGTCAGGGCGTTAATCATGATCGGTCCTGGTTCGTGCGGATTTGAGCTGGATAATTGCACTCAGGAGTTATTCTCAGAAGCTATGAAGGCATTTGAAGAAGGAGATCTCAATCTACTGGCCGAGATTCAGACTCAGATCTGGTTCGATTGTATGCATGCGGATCCTGACCAGGTGGATCAAAGTATGAGGGCTCTCCTCTATGATATGAACAGGTCTGTATTGGGCAGCCAGGCTACCAAATCCGAACAGACCCAATCTAAAATGACAGAACCAGCAGCCAGGAGATTGGATAAGATCGATTTTCCGGTTTTGATCATTGTTGGTTCTAATGACCTCCAGTATATGCATTCCGCTGCAGATTATATAGCGGATAAGATCCAATATGCCCGGAAAGAGGTCATCGAAGACGCTGCTCATCTACCGAATTTGGATCAACCTCACCAGTTCGAAGAAGTGGTGGTTGAATTCCTGGATAATATAACAAGCGGACGAGATTACGAGCAGATGTTCCCCTGATCCTACCTATTATTATTTGCCCTCTTTGGATCCTGGTTCTCAAGTAGCCTTGGTGAAAGGCTAAGGTAAAAAGAAAAAAAGAATCAGGTATAATTGCCTGTGCTAATTAATAAATCGAGGAGGTCGAGATGACCATTAACGAGGATAAACCTCTGGAAGAAATTGAACAGAAAATCAGCGATGCTGAAATACAAGCTCAGCTTGAAGATGCAGCAGGCGCGGAGGAGAGCAGCGGGTCTTTCGAGAGTGTGCCTGACGATGAAATAACCGATCCTACCTTGGAGAAGAAGGGTCTTTCCCGAGGCAGGAAGATCTGGAGAAAGGTCTTGATCTGGCTGGTGGTTATCGCCACCGCCTTTGCAGGGGGTTCTTACCTGAATTCACGCTTGCGATATCAACCGGAGCAGGAGAGGACTGCCGCTTTACAGGCGGATCTCGATGATGCCCAGGCAGAGATCACTTCCCTAGAAGCGGAAATTGAGCGCCTAGGAAAGTTCGAAGATCAGAATACCACCCTCTCACAGATGATGGATGAACTCAATGTCCACCTAGTGATCCTGGGCCTCCGAGCAGGTGTTGCGGATGCTTCCCTGGCGTTGGAACAGGGCCGGTTGGCAGATGCCAAATTGGCTTTAAGTAAAGTGGGTACCTCGCTGGACTCTCTTAAGGATATGCTGGACGCAGACCAGGTAGATACGGTGGAAAATATGATCCAGCGTTATCAATTGGTTATGATCGAGCTTGAAACCGATGCGGCTACTGTAATGACCGATCTGGAGCTGCTGTCAACCAAGCTGCAAACCCTGGAAAACACTCTCTTCGCCATGCCCTAGGATTTTGTTTCTAAGTGGATAGTAAAAGCCTCCTGAGGGAGGCTTTTTCTTTTCGGCCATGAGGAAGCGGGATCCTTTTTTCAGGATCCCGCTTCCTATATAGTATCCCTCATCCTGCATGTTTCACTCATGGGTTTCCACAGTCAGCGCCTCAGCATCGGCGATCGTTTCAGGCATGCCGTTGAGGATCCAGACTTCAAAGATGTGGATGTAATCGTCTTTGATCAGTTTTGTGGGCGGCATCTGCTGGATGATCTCCTCACCATTTTCATCGTAAATACTCACTCCGTTCAGGGTCTGGAACAAATAGCTGTCCAGGTCGCCTGAGATCAGGTTCTGGAGTGCATTATCCCCGCTGGTGAGCATCTCCTCATAGGTGCCCATCAGATAATTGTTATTTTCCTTTCCGGGCCGATGGCAGGAAATGCAGTAGCGCTTCACCAGCCGGGAAATATGGATCTCGTAAGACGGGACCTCATCGCCAGCCAGAGCGGGAATCGCCCCTGCAGACGCGGCGTCAGCGGGTAGTTCAGCCCGGTCATCCCAGGTGTAACGCATATAAAGGACCACTGCATCGATCTCTGATTTTTTCAGTTCGCCTCCGTAAGCCAATCCATAAGGCGGCATGCCCAGATCTTGCTGGCCATAATCAACAATAGCATGGAGCGTTTCATCAGACCTGGTGTACATCTCATCCCGGCTGCTGATGGATTTCAATTCTACGCCTTCCAGGCCTTCCACACCCTGAATGATCCCACCCTCTCCATCCGGACCGTGGCATTCCACGCAGTGCAGGCTGTACAGATCACCTCCCAGCACATATTTATCCTGGATGGTGCTGGCAGTTGTACCCTCATTCTTTGGTGTTGTAACGACAGATCGGATTGTCAATCCAACCATCCCCAAAACAACTACGCCCATGATGGATATTCCCGCAAGGCGGTTCCTCCAATGGCGTAAGGGGTTCCTGTCCAGAAAAGGCAGGGCAATCAAGACCAGAACGCCTACAAGCGGGATAAGAAAGGTCCCCACCCATTCGATCTTGCCGGGCACAAATTTCAAGAATTCGAACAGGAATAAAAAGTACCATTCCGGCCGCGGCACATAAGTGGAGTCGCTTGGGTCGGCTTTGGGTTCATAGGCCACACCCACAAAAGTGGCCAGACCGATCAGCAGGATGAACAAACCAAATGAGACCAGCAGGTCTTTATAGATGATGTCCGGCCAGAACTTGACCCCTTTCTGTTTGGCCGCATTATATTTCCGATGATAAGCTTTTTTCTGTTCTTCTTTCACTGGGTCCCTCCTCAAACATGGCTCTGATCAGCAGGCCATCCGGTTCAGCTATCCTGGTCAGGTATATGAGATATGCCCAGCCTGATCACTAAATAGAGATGAGTGAATACTGTGGCCAGAACAATAACCGGTATGATCCAGATATGGAGAGAGAAGAATCTGGATAATGTGACCGCGCTTAAATCCGTTCCTCCCCGCAGGACCCGGAGTATGAACTCTCCTATCCCTGGTACTGTGCCAGCGATCTCTGTGCCGACCGTAGTAGCCCAGTAGGAACGCTGGTTCCAGGGCAGCAGGTACCCGGTGAAACCCATGCCCAGGGCACAGATCAGCAGTACCACACCTGTGATCCAGGTAACTTCCCGGGGATATTTATATGCCCCGTAAAAGAACACCCTCAGCAGGTGGATAAAAGCGGTCAGGATCAATAACGAAGCCCCCCAATGGTGCAGGCCTCGGATCAGCCAGCCGAACTTGACACCAGTCATAATGAAGGTGATGCTGTCGTAGGCATGATCTGGCGTGGGGACATAATAAACGGATAATAAAATGCCGGTGATACCCTGCATGGCGCCCAGGAACAAGCTGGCGCTGCCCAGTGTGAACCACCAATTCACCTTGGGAACCTTACGGTCAAGGACAGTGTCGTAAATCCCTTCCAGGCCCAAGCGCTCATCTAACCAGCTGAAAACCTTCTGTGCCATATTAACCTTCCCTCAGGTGAATGAATAATTGACCCCCATCCATTTTGGTTTCATACCGGTCCATGGGGCGAGGGGGCGGACCAGAGACCACCTCACCGTGTTTGCCGAAATAGGCTGCATGGCAGGGACAGTAGAAACCTTCCTGCTCAGCATCCCAGTTTACACGGCAGCTGAGGTGGGTGCAGACATCCGAGAAAACGACCACATCCTTCCCTTCCTCCCGGAGGACATACACTCCATAGCTTTGGCTGCTTCTCTCCCAGCCGTTGATCTTTGTGAGGGTAAAATTGAACAGGGTAGGTGAGTTAAATGGATAATTTTCCAGGATGCCCAGGGATATCCACTCATCTCCTGCATCTCTTCCTAAAGCAGGTGAGATAAAATACTGGATAACAGGCAACCCTACGACAGCTGCCATGAGAGTTCCCAGGGATGAAGTGACGATCTTTACAAAACTTCGCCTGTCCATAACTGGTGAACGATATTTCCTTGGCATAGATCACTCCAGGTTGTAGATGTGTGAAATATTCGTTTTAATGATTACAGAGTACCGTTTGTGTGAAAGTATTCACTCATTATAGACCAGAACCCCTATTGAGTCTGATGATATCTGAGACTAACAAACTGTGAGAAATGTCACTTTCAATATTAGGGCTTTAAATGACATAATGAAGGGATAAATCAGATCCTGGATCCGAAGCCAGGATATTTTCTTTTTCTGCCCAGGCATTAAGGAGGAGAATATGGCGCTAAACCGCAGAGTTGGTTTAATCGCGGGAGCGAAATACAAAGGGGGCGGTCCAATGTTAGCCTGGATCCTCCACCGCATTTCCGGTTTGGGGATCATCCTGTTTGTGGCCCTACACGTGATAGCATCCTTCTTAACCCAGCAGATGGGGAGTGACCTGGGGATCTCGATCAATATCATCTACGAATCGATCTACTTCCAGTTGTTTATTGTATTCTGCGCCATCTTCCATGGTGTGAATGGCTTCAGGATCATTGTCTTGGATATCTGGCCTCGTTTGATCCGTTATCAAAAAGAAGCCACCTGGTTGGAGTGGTTCGTGGTTTTACCCCTTTATACTCTCATCGCATTTATCATGATCCAGCGTTTTCTCGCGGGATAAATAGTCAAGGAGTCAGGTATGCGATCAAAAGCAATGCCAAAACCCAGCTGGAATCTGGAATACCTGATGTGGATCTTCACTCGCATATCAGGTTTAACCTTGATCCTGCTGGCGGTCCTGGGCATCTCCCTCGGCTTGTTGATGGGTGCCAGGAACCAGATGGATATGGGAACCCTGATGCGCTGGGCGTTTTTCCCCAACTCCAATCATGTCCTGGATAGTGAGATCCCGGATATTTTCTTGTGGGCGAATGGTTTCTGGCAGATCATGCAGATCCTGGTGGTCTTCTTTGGGGCTACTCATGGTTTTAATGGCCTGCGAGTCGTCCTGGAAGATTACACTTCGCCAGGAATCTGGCAGGCGGTCCTGCGGTTTGTGATCTTCCTGTTGTGGGTCTTTTCCGGATTAGTAGCTATTTACGTCATTCTCGGCTCCTGAGAGGAGAGCAGCTATGCAAAAACATCAATATGAAGTTGTAGTAGTAGGAGCTGGGGGAGCGGGGTTAACTGCCGCCCTGTATGCTTCCCAGAATGCCAGTACAGCCGTGATCAGCAAACTCTACCCCACCCGGTCCCATACCGGTGCGGCCCAGGGAGGGATCGGGGCAGCCCTGGGAAATACCGAAGAGGACCATCCCGAGTGGCATGCATTCGACACCGTTAAGGGGAGTGATTACCTGGGCGACCAGGATGCGATTGAATTCATGGCAGCTGAAGCTGTGGATGCTGTTTATGAACTGGAACATATGGGACTGCCTTTCAGCCGCAACCCGGACGGCACGATCGCCCAGCGGCCCTTTGGCGGACATACCAATAACGATACCGGTAAACCGGTCCGGAGGGCTTGTTATGCAGCTGACCGGACAGGTCACATGATCCTCCAGACCCTCTACCAGCAAAGTATTAAGAACCAGGTCAAGTTCTTTGATGAGTTTTATGTGCTGGACCTCCTGATCGTTGATGGAAAAACAGCCGGACTGGTAGCCTTGGAGCTGGCAACAGGTGAGATGCATATATTCCAGGCCAAGGCTGTGATCATCGCCACAGGCGGCCACGGCCGGGTCTGGCAAACTACCTCAAATGCTTACTCATATACTGGCGATGGTGTAGCCCTGACTATGCGGAAAGGCATCCCTGCCGAGGATATGGAATTCTATCAGTTCCATCCTACCGGGATCTACCGCATGGGCATCCTGATCACTGAAGGAGTACGCGGAGAAGGTGGTGTGCTGATCAATGGAGAAGGGGACCGCTTCATGGAGACCTATGCCCCGACAGTGAAAGACCTGGCTTCCCGCGATGTGATCAGCCGGGCCATGTACCTGGAACTGAAAGCCGGCCGGGGGATCAATGGAAAAGGGTATATGAACCTTGATGTCACTCCGGAGGTTGTCAATCATTACGCGGAAATTGATGGAAGAAAGAATCCAGATGGATCCCCATACCGCGTGACTGCCAATGATATCCTTTCCAAACTTCCTGATATCATTGACTTCTGCGAGACATATATTGGTGTCAACCCGATCGCGGAACCCATGCCTGTCCAACCAACCGCACATTATGCCATGGGCGGTATACCCACCAATAAATATGGTGAAGTAGTCGTTGACGAAAAAAACACAGTCCTGCCTGGCCTGTATGCAGCCGGAGAGGTGGCCTGCGTTTCCGTTCATGGGGCAAACCGGCTGGGCACCAATGCTCTCTTGGACCTGGTCGTCTTTGGAAAATATTCCGGCCTGAAAGCCGCGGAATATTCCAGGGCTGAAGCCTATATTGATCTTCCTCCCGATCCGGAAGCTTATGCGTTGTCACAGCTTAACGCGATCCGCGAGAGCAGCGGAAAGGAGAATATGATCACCCTGGCGGATGAGATGAAGTCGGTCATGTCCGAGCATGTGGGAGTCTTCCGGGTGGAAGAAGGCATGGCACAAGCCGTGGAGAAGGTCAGGGAACTGAAAGAGCGTTTCAAGGATGTCCGGGTTGATGATCACGGCTCAAAATATAATATGAACCTGATCGAAGCCTGGGAATTGAGCAACTTGCTTGATATTGCGGAGGTTACAGCGGTATCTGCCCTGGCAAGGACAGAAAGCCGTGGTGCCCACTCCCGGGATGATCATCCTGATCGGGATGATGAAAAGTGGCTCAAGCATACTCTGGCCTGGATGGAGAACGGCGGGGTCAGGCTGGATTATAAACCCGTAAACATGACCAAGTATAAGCCCAAGACCCGGTCATATTAGGAGGGATAACCATGCAGGTAACGCTGAAGATCTTTCGCTATAATCCGGAAGATGGCCGGAAGAAACATTATGATACCTTCACCATGGAGGCTGAACCATCTGATCGGGTCCTGGACCTGCTGGAGAGGATCAAGGGCAATCGGGATGGTACCCTGGGGTTTCGCCGAGCTTGTGCGCATGGGGTTTGCGGATCCGACGCGATCCGCATCAATGGAGTTAACAGGCTGGCCTGCAAGGTGTTGGTTCAGGATTTGAAATCACACCCGGTGGTGATCGAGCCCATTCTGGGTCTTCCAGTGGAAAAAGATTTGATCGTGGATATGGAACCCTTTTTTGATCACTATCGATCAGTGATGCCCTATTTTGTGAATGATGATCCTCCTCCCCAGAAAGAGCGCCTGCAAAGCCCTGAGGAGCGGGAGCGTTTTGACGATACCACCAAATGCATCCTGTGTGCGGCATGCAGCACAAGCTGTCCCTCATTCTGGATGAACGAGCAATATGTAGGTCCTTCTGCCATTGTCAATGCCCATCGTTTTATCTTTGACAGCCGGGACCAGGCAGGGGGGGAAAGATTGGAAATCCTCAATGAGCAGTTCGGCGTTTACCGCTGCCATACTATTTTCAACTGCACCGATGCCTGTCCGCGAGATATCGAGGTGACCCAGGCAATAGGAGAGATCAAGAAAGCCCTGGCCAAAAGAAGTTTGGATTAGTACGGAATTTCTTGGATTTGGGAAGGATGCGGGATCCTTCAGGGACCCCGCATCCTTTGTATTTAAGCGATAACCCCGCCAGCTGCAGCTGGCGGGGAGTGCAAGGAGAAAAGCTTTATAAAGCCATGAGGATTATTGGTATCCCCGTCCGAAGGGCAGCAGCGCCAGGGGGATGAGTTTAAAATGCTGCCTGGCGAAAGGCAGGCCGATGATGGTGATCGCCAGGAGAATCCCGTGGACCAGGTGGGCAAGAGCGATTTCCCAGCCGAAGAGGATGATCCAGATCATATTGAAGATCACATTGCCAGTGTTATTGGCGTTTTCCATATCCCTGACCTCGCGGCCGAAGGGCGCAAAGGTGGCCATGCCGATCTTGATCGCTTGCAGCCCGAAAGGAATTCCCACGATCGTCAAGCATAAACCCAACCCACCCAGGATATAACCCAATCCGGATAAAAATCCACCGAAGATCAACCAGATCATATTACCAAGTACTGACATGCTTGTTAACTCCTGTTCTTCGTTTTCTGGGAGTATATACGTGTTAGAGGGGCTGAAGTTGCGTTAAGAATTGAAGATTGAAAATTCAAAAAAAAAATGTTAATAAGATTGTAGGGGTGACTCGCTGAGTCGCCCGCGAGGGGTTCTGCCTCCCCGGGGACGGGTCGGCGAGCAGGATGGATTGAAGACCGCTAAGGGTATTGGTGTTCGTTATTGCTTCGTATCCTAGATCCTTCCCCTTGTTATGCTCGGGTTCAGGATGACATGCAACTTGCCTGGAGTAATCTCGCTGAATATCTTCCATTTCGTCACCCCTGGATAAATCCGGGGGCTGGAGAGAACCAAGCCCCGCTTAAGCGGGGCTTAATGAAGGCTGACTGCTGTAGTGAAGAGAGAGTATCGATCTAAGTCTGAGTGAACCCTCAGCCCACAAATTCATCTGTGGGTGATTGTTTTCCAAGGGCAATGATCCTATCGGGATTGTAGGGGCGACTCGCTGAGTCGCCCGCGAGGGGTTCTGCCTCCCCAGGGACGGGTCGGCGAGCAGGATGGATTGAAGACCGCTAAGGGTATTGGTGTTTGTTATTGCTTCGTATCCTAGATCCTTCCCCTTGTTATGCTCGGGTTCAGGATGACAATTCCCAATATGTCATTCTGACGATGAGACCTTTGACTCTGGCTCTATCATCCATCTGGATATACTAAGGCGAAGAGGAAGAATCCAGGTTGAATTGATGATCGAAGGTTGAAAATTTTCCCATCAATCTTCAATTTTCAATTTGCTATTTTCAATTGTCTCAAGGCATTAATAACCATGATGATCCCAAACGCGATCCCTCCGAACCAGAAGACCAGTGCCAGAGGTTCGAAAAGACCCTGGAGCAGAACCTCACCGGTAACGGCTGCCAAAGGGAAGATCCCTGCCAGCAGGAGCCATTTTTGGGTGGACCAGCTTTCCCTCTCCCGCTCAATTGGCTCGGGAGCTGGCCCATTTTGACTCTTGAAGAATAAATAGAAACTGATCCCATACAGGATCCAGATAACGACGTGGCCCATTAAACCAGGAAGCGCCTCAGGCCTGATCAGGATCCCCATCACCAGGTACATGAACCCGGCAGGGATCAGCAGCCATTTGAACTGCTTCTGATCCGGAAGCAAGTCTTTCATATAGTAGATCTGTCCTCTGGTGACCCGCTTCCAGAGAACTACCAGCCCAGCCAGGACCGCTGTGGTGGAGAGCCCGGAGAGCAAAGATTGACCTACGGATGGCGAGTTGATGCTCTGGAAGGTACCGCCAAAAACCATCACAGCGGCCAGGCCTGCCCAGCTGTTGAGGAAATCCCCCAATTTCCCTGGAAGGCTTCGCCCCAGGCTGGTGGAGTTTGTGAGGAGCTTTTCTGCCACCATTAAAGGGATGATGAAGGAGAACCAGCAGTGCCACCAGGTGACTAAAACCAGGGTCTCTATGGGGGCAACCTCAGCGATGATCACCGGATTTCCCCAGGGAGGAGCCCAGAGCACCTTGGTCAAGTAAGCTTCATAGAGGCCAAAGATCATCCCTGCAAAGACCAGGCTGGGAAAGCGGGGCTCCTCAGTTCGGTAGACCAGGTGGGCCAATAGAATGGTATGCAGCCCATACAGGGGCACTACCACCAGCAGCCCCCAGGCTGAGAAGTAGGGGAACATATCGGAGCCTGAAAAAACCTCGGCAAAAAAGGTTGAAAGCGCGGCCAGGATCAGCCAGAACAGCCACTGATGTTTTTTAGAGATAGGAGTATCCCTGTCCATAATATTTCCTTTCCTCAGCCTACAGGTGATGGTTCAGCTCTAGATCTTTTTCAGGCTTTCCCGCTCTCTTCTTGAGGGGTTTTCTCACGGCGCAAGGTCCGGACGGCTCCGCCCAGGGAGATCAAGGTTCCCACGGGGATCACAAGCAGCCAACCGATCAGGGGGAGAACAGCGGCTAACTCCCAGATCAATGCTCCCCGCAGGAAAGCGCCCAGAGATAGGAAGGCGCCATCATTCTTCCAGTTCACCCGCAGGCCAAGCTCGGAAACGATGCCGGCAGCGCCCAGGCTGGCAAAGCCCAGCACGACGGCAAGCCAGATCCCACCCAGGGTCTTTGCAATTGCGAAAAAGAGTGCTCCCGGGATCGCAGCTCCCAGAGCGACCAGGACCCCGATCCAAAAACTGCGGCGGGGTTCTTCGATGATCTTCACTCGGGCAGTTTCTACTCGGTCCGGAAAGAGTAGCCACCAGGTTGTTAATAAAGCAGGGTAGCTGGCTCCCATCAGGATCAGACCCCCGAACAGTGTGAGTTTATCAGACATGATTTGCTCCTCTGTATTGAGTCCCGGGAAGATAGAATCATCCCCGGTTGAATGAGTTTTCTGTAGGGTATACAGGAATAGGAGATAATAAGTTGCGGGTTTTGAGAAGCAAAAACTGCTCCCAGGAGGGAGCAGTTTTTGGAGGATCGCTGATAGGGGAAGATTAATCTTTAGTATCAACCTTTTTCTTTTTAGATTTTCGGTTCTGGAACAGGGTGATGACCACAGCGCCCACAGCCAGGCTGATCACATAGGGAAAAAGCAGGAACCAACCTACGGCAGGAAGAGTCCAGGCCAGCATGGTGATCGCTCCAGCCCGGATATCTTTTTTGACAGGAGACCCTTCGGCAAAGAGCCGGTCCCCAAGGAGGTTGATAAAGGCTCCCAAACCGAATAACAAGCCGACCAGGAAAGCCCCGTAGATCCCGAAAGCAGGAAAGTAAAAGATTGGTGCGCTGTTGGCCAGCGATCCCAGACCTAAGACAAAGATTGTGATCAGAACTGTGTTCAGCAATCCGATCCAAAAAGAGCGTTTCCAATGAACTTCCAGAGTCTGGCGTACGCGTTCAATCCGGACTGGAAAGAGTCCCCGGATCAGGATCAGGCTGGCGACCAGTGCAACCAGGGAAAGAACAGCGAACAAGATCACGAATATTGTTTGCATGAGAATCTCCTCTATATTTGACTTCCATTATGATTAATCCCCACCAGGGGTTGCCGCCCGAGCAGGAGGGCATTGATCAGGATCACCAATCCCCCTGCTGCTCCGATCAGAATCCAGGGAGAAAATGCGCCTTGGACCACACCGTTCAGGGGATTATATGATGTCATTAATTGGTTGATCTGCAGTTTCAAACCAGCCCACCATACAAACCAGTTGCTGGCCAATTGAGTCAGGAAGATGTTTAGGGCGGCACTTAATTCCAGACGGACCTCAAACAGGCGAGGAAGCCAACCAGCGACCTGGAAGACTGGAATTAACATGCTGAGAACCACCCCTGCAGCCAGGGCCTCGATCGCCAGGGTCCAGGTGATAGCCGGGGAGAGTGACTGCTCTTCTTTAAGCTGGGAGACAACCAGACCAGAGATATCTTTGGAGAGGGCGAATTCGGGGAGTTTACCCAGGCGGATCTGCAGGGCTTCCAGGTTAGAAAGCTCCTCCCGGCATGTTGGGCAGCCTGCTAGGTGGGCCTTGAAGTCCTCCAGGCTGGTGGATTCCAGTGCACCGTCCAGATAAGCCTGGAGCTGATCGTCTGGGATATGTTGATTTTGATCTGTCATCTTATTCTTCCTCCAAGAGCTCCGCCAGTTTTTGGCGGGCCCGGTAGAGATGGCTGCGCACGGTGTTGAGCGGCAGTTGGAGCGCATCGGCCATCTCTTGGTAGGTCAATCCCTGGAAGTGCCTCAGCTCCAGGGTGATCCGCTGGTTCTCTGGCAGCTGCCAGATCTTTTGATAAAGATCCTGATGTTCCTGGGAAAGCTCCAGGAGGTTTTCAGGGCTCTGGTGGTGATTACCCTGCAGTCTCTCCCGTTCGTCTTCCAACGGAGTCTGTTCCAGGCGGGCTTTATTGAGATGGTTGTAGCACAGGTTGGCAGCCAGGACCCGCATCCAGGGACCAAAAGGCCGGGAAGGGTCGTAGTGTCCGATGTTCCGGTAAGCACGCAGGAAAGCTTCCTGGGTCAGGTCCTCGGCTTCCTGGGTGTTGCCCAGGATGCGCAGGCAGACGTTGAAGACCGAGTTCTGGTACTCACGGACGATCTCTCCGTAGGCATCCAGATCCCCTTTCCGGACTTGTTGAATCAACACCTTCTCAACGGCTGCAGTCATGTCTATATTGTAGTACAGCGAGTGGGGGATTTAAGTTGCGGGATCCAATTAGAAATTGAAGATTGAAAATTGAAAATTGAAAAAGGATTGGAGAGGATAGACCGGGGGACCTGAGACCATCTGAAGAGATCGGTTTGTCCCGGTCGCGGCTTTAGCCGCCCCGGTCTCCTATTCCCGGTCGTGCCGAAGGCGCATCCGGTCGTGAGTATGGCGACCTTCCTTGTCCGAGGCCAAATCGGATGCTATAATTTCTCCGCACAGACCCCGGTAGCTCAATAGGATAGAGCGAGGCTCTCCTAAAGCCTAGGTTGTGGGTTCGACTCCCGCCCGGGGTATTCCAAAAAAGTGGAGAACCTCCCTTTCAGTGAAAAGGAGGTTTTTTTATTGTAGACGGAAGACTGAAGACCGAGGACTGAGGACCGAGGACTGAGGACTCGTTACTGAAGAGTCTGTCCCAAGCGCATTGAGAGGCATTTGGGCGACCCGCCGGGTCGCCCCTACAATCGATTTACGACTTACGCTTTACGTCTCCCCGTCACCCAGTCACCAGATCGGTCCATCAGTTGGAGCAGGAGGATCATTCCGAATCTGCTTGAATCGGCACAGACCATGGTCCAATAAATACGGGTTCCATCATGCCTACTACCAGATCGTGTACTTCAAGTGCGGTCATGCCGGGAGGTGTCTCTACGACAGAGAAGCCGTCCGGGATTTGTTCCAGTACTGCGCCTAGAACCATGCTTTCAACCTCTCGGAGCAAGGTATCCCAGTCAATCTCATTCTGGTTAGAAGAAGCTGCAATTCTCTTTACTGTTAAGGTTGCCTGTTCAACGCGAAAATCAGCCGGGATAACGGATTGGGTCCTATCGCAACGAGGATTGACCGGAGATTCTGATTTGATAAACGGGGATGCTAATGTAAACCCAGACAATATCACAGTGTGATTACCATCGTAAAGGTAAACATCACCATACAATCTACCCATTGTCCAATCAAAGCGGGCAGATGGCAAATCGAAGCAGATCGTTAATCCCAGCCTGTTTTCCACCAGCACGACATCACGGATTTCCAGGTGGGGAGAATAAGGCTCATTGGCTGCAGGGCTACTTTGCAGGGTTGGATCAGGAGTATCCGTCTGGGTGATCGTAGGTGCGGCAGTTGGCGGCAGTGATGTGTTCGTAGGTGCGGTCGTTGGCGGCAGAGGTGTTTTCGTCAATATTGGCTGCAGGCCAGGGACACAAGAAGCTGCTATCAATGTCACCAGTAAAAGAATACTAAGAAAAAAAGTTTTTCCCCTCATTCTTACCTCCTACGCATCCAAATCAGTTTGGGCCTTTCGACTTAACCACTTTCAATCAGTCACCAAGTCTCCCTGTCTCCTAGTCTCAAATATCTTCCTCGGTTGGTCTATTAAAAACAGTCTTTTGCTACCAGGATAGATCGTAGATACTATTAGGAGATTCAGTTTGGAATAAGATGATTCTTTCCCCAGTTCGGATTATTAGAGTATTGAGTGTGATGATCACCATCTCAGGATTAAACAAATCCCCAGTGGTTCGCATCTCGCCTGCGATAACCGCCAGCGATTTGCCATCGGGCGACCAGGTGATACTCCATGGATTGAGATCTGTCAGAAAGGGCTCATGAAGGTTGCTGCCATCTAGGTTTAACATATATATGGCGTTCTGGATCGGATAATTGGGATCTTGGTCAGGGTTGTATTCGCTGCTGGAAAGGAATGCGATCTGGCTATCATCTGGCGACCAAATAGGATTCTTGATATTCCAGCCGGTGGTTGTGAGTTGATAAAGATTGGAGCCGTCAAGGTCCTGGATGTAGATCTCGACCGGGCTGTCACCATCTTCTTTGTTAGTGCGCTCCGTGTAGGCCATTCGCTTGCCATCATGGGATAAGCTCATTGACCAGGCGTTATTGGAGCTTGGTAAAAACAAGTCGTCCAGAGGGGTGATCTCTCCTGTGGCCACATCGACAGCCTGCCAGATAAGCCCCTCATGTCCTCGGAGCGCAACCGCGACTCGATTTCCCTCAGGCAGCCAGATCAGCTCCACAAACTCCAGGCGTCCATCGAGCAGCAAGAGCATGCCCTCAACATCAAGATCGGAATCGGAGATTAGCTGGCGGTCATTGCTTCCATCCCGATCCATGATGTGTAACTGCCCTTTACCTGAGTTATATGACAGGTAACAAATCTGGGATCGATCGGGGGACCAGCGGGGACTTTCATTGTAATTATCTCCAAAGGTCACCATGCGCGGAACCGTGTCTCCCGGACAGATGGCAAAGATATTGGTCCCTCCGCTTCTGCTGGTGTGGATATTTGAATAAGTAAAGAGTATCTCTCTGCATTCCTCTGGTGTAGATGGTGTTGAGTCGGAAACCAATGCCTTAGTAGCTGTGGAATCAGCTCTACAGGAAGCTGCCAACACTATCAGAAACAGAAGCAAACCAGGAAGCAGAGGTTTCCTTTTCATTGAATTCCTCCAGGAGTGGCCTTATTATTCCCCATATAATCACACAAAAAAGATATTGTACAATCATCATTGTATAATATTTATTACGCCTTTCTCGTGCGCTTGGCCAACGCTTTTCATGCAATTTGCATGCAAGGGGAGATCAAATGAGAGCAAGAACACCAAGGACAACCATTTTATTGACAGGAATCTTGCTGATCACATCCTGCAGCGGGTTGACCAGCCCAGAGCCAACCAGCACCCCAGATCCCTGTTCAAAAGATATTCTGGAAAAGATAGTCGGGGATATTGATGATTTTAAAAAGGAGATAGATCAACTGGCAGAAGTGGCTGCTGCTACTCCCGCGGAAGACCTTGAATTCATTGTCAGGCAGATGACGAAACTGAAAGAAGAACTAGAGCAATATCAGTTTCCTCTCTGTGGGGCCAAAGTAGATTCAGCCTTATATAATTATGCTTTTTATACAGAGCAATGCTATTTTGGAAAATTCGCAGATGTGATTATCGACCAAGATTCAATGGTGGCGGGTGAAAACCATTGTGATCAAGTTCAGGTATACGAGGAAACCTATTACTTATTGCTCCAGGAACTGAACGAAATGATCGCTGAAAAATGAACCGGATAATTTCTGAAATGGTATTGCAAGCTTGTGCCTGAGGTCCAATTCCCACCCGGGGTATACAAACCGCCCGAGAATGATCTCGAGCGGTTTTTGTCTATCATCCGGTCAGGCAGATCCTTTTGCTGCTGAACCACTCCAGATAGTATCGGTAAGCGCCTTACAACCTGTTTTTTTTTGGCGGGGGAACATTTGTAATGATTTTGCGTTATTATCTATTGATAGATATTGGTTGTGTGCTGAATGCTTATTTGTTGAAAAGGTAATCAAATAATGGTGAAATCAACCAGCCCGGAAGAGTTTTCCCGCTATAAAGCCCTATCCCACAGCAAAGTCGTCCCTGATCCACACCGCTGTGTTCAGTGCGGTATCTGCTCCTATAACTGTCCTTTGGGTATCGATGTCCGGGGATATGCCTGGAGAGGGATGTCAATTATCGACAGCCACTGCATTACCTGTGCTGAATGCATCAATAGATGTCCCCGAGGCACACTGCGATTCGAGGACATCCGTTTTAAACCGGATGGTCATTGATATGAAAAGATATTTGATCGTTGGCTCCGGCGCAGCAGGTTATGCTGCTGCAGGCACTATCAGGAGGCATGATCCTAGCGGGGAGATCATTATCTTCTCCGCTGAAGAAGCTGGATATTACTCCCGCCCTGCGCTGGCATATTATTTAAGCAGAGAGATCAATAAAAAATCACTTTTTCCTTTGAACAGAACGGACCTTGAGAAGCAGAATATCAACCTTGAGCATAAGCTGATCACAGATATCAATCCCGAAGAGAAGACGATCATCGATAGCAAACAGATGAAGATGGCTTATGACAAGTTGCTGTTGGCCACAGGAGCAGTGGCAGTAAGCCCTGAGATCGAAGGCCATTCTCTGGATGGAGTAGTCTATCTTGATTCTCTTGCCCAAACGGTTCAAATGATCCGCCAATCCAAAAGAGGAAAAAAAGCTCTTGTGGTAGGGGGCGGGATCACAGCTCTAGAGATTGTCGAGGGGCTGCTGGCGCGCAGGATGGAGGTGCATTTCCTGCTTCGGGGAAGCCGCTATTGGAACCGCGTCCTCGATCAACAGGAGTCAGAACTGATCCTTTCACGCCTGGCCGCTGAGGGAGTCCGAATACATAAAAATACAGAGGTAACAAAATTAGACGGAAGGAAAGGGAAGCTTGAAGCGGCTTATCTGAGCACCGGGGAGAAGATCAGCACGAATCTGGCTGCTTTTGCGATCGGGATCAGGCCGAGAACGAAATTGGCGTCTGCCGCCGGACTGACCGTCGAGCGGGGTATAAGGGTCAATCAATTCATGGAAACCAGCCGCGAATCTATTTACGCCGCAGGAGATGTCGCAGAAGTTTACGATCCAAATACAGGGAATTGGGCCCTTGACAGCCTCTGGCCGATAGCACGACAGCACGGCATCATAGCCGGAAAGAATATGGCAGGGATCAAAGAGCCAATCCAACGCCGAAGCCCGATCAACGTGACGAGATTGGCGGGCCTGACAACAACCATTATAGGTCGGGTTGGACAGCCAGCGCCTGAAGATGAGTGCCAGATCGTCAGAGGTGAAAGCGAAAGCTGGCAGCTGATGCCAGATGCTGTGGTATGCCAGAATAACTTCGATGTCAACCGCTTGAGATTGATGGTCGGGAAGGATATCCTGTTGGGGGCATTGCTGATGGGAGATCAATCTCTGTCCAGGATATTAGAAGATCTGATCATGAACCAGACGCTGATCACACCCATCCGGGATCAACTATTATCGCCGGGTGAGGATATCAGATCCATTCTAATCAACTATTGGCAAGGAAATGGATAACAATGATCAAAATCAAGAATCTTGAATTATGGCTTGCCGTGATAGTGATTGTCATTATTTCAACTGTGTATATTCAGGTAGCAACCCGGACATCCATTCCATCTGCCAGCGGTTTCTTCGGCCATTCCCTCGGTGTCATCGGGTTTGTCCTGATGTTATTGACAGAGGTTTTATACAGCATCCGGAAAAGATACCAGCTCGCCCGCTGGGGCAAACTCCAGAACTGGCTATCTTTCCACATCTTTACAGGCATTGTTGGTCCATTTTTGGTGCTTCTCCATTCATCCTGGAAATTTAACGGCCTGGCAGGCATACTAACCCTTTTTACGGTGGTGATCGTGCTCAGTGGTTTTGTGGGGAGATATTTTTATACTGCTGTTCCTCGCTCCACAGATGGAGCGGTGCTTGAGGAAGCCCAAATCTCTACGATGATCTCTGATAGTTTGGCTTCGATCCGGGCCCTCGTTGAAAAGAATCCCGAAATGATGGACGAGATTGGGTTACTGCCGGATTTCCGTAATGACGGCAGGCGATTGAAACTATCCAACGCGGAACTTAAACAGCAGATACGAAGTCTGGGTATGTCGCCAGAAGAGGCTGATGAGCTCTACCGGCTTTATCTGCGTCAGTCACAATTACAAGGTCAGCTTTCCTCGTTGGATCGCTCGAGGCGGCTCTTGGCAATCTGGCATACGCTTCATGTGCCGTTCGGCCTGGCTATGTTCCTTATCGCCCTGGTTCATATCATTGCCACCTTGTACTACGCGACACTGCTGCACTGAACAAAATTATATAATCATCCAGGCAGATATCAGGACAGGAAAGCATTATGGTAGATAAGAAATTGGGATGCTTGACAACTGGCGGATTGATATCCGGAGCAGTCACCGCAACCGCCATTCTGGTGGCTTTTATCATCTCCGGTAGTTTGATGTTCTCCCCGGGTGGATTGAGCAATCAGGGCACTGGCGTCCTGGTGGGGGGATTTCTGACCCATGCTGAATTCGGCCGGGAATGCGATTACTGCCACCCTTCCCCCTGGGATCGTGTAGATCAATTGGATCTCTGCCTGGACTGCCATCAGGATATCAAAACAGATCTGAGTGACAGACAATCACTTCATGGTGCAGTCAGGACAGTACAAACCTCGTTTGACTGCACTATCTGCCATACAGAACATCAGGGGCCTGAATCTGATCTGACTAATTACAGCGGAGATACTTTCCCACATGATCTGCTGGATTATTCGATCCGGGCCCACTCAAATGCAAACTGGGATAGAGAAATTACTTGTCAGGACTGCCACCCGGGGAGTTTTCTGGATTTCAGTGATACAACCTGCACTGATTGCCACTCCGATCTAGATGCCAGCATGATCCAAGCTCATCAGAATAAGTATGGGACGGAATGCCTGGCCTGTCACGACGGTTTGGAAACCATCAATGCATTCTACGATCACAGCTCAACTGACTTTCCTTTAATGGGGAAACATCTACAACTTGCCTGCTCCAGCTGCCATGCCGGCCTTTATTCTGTCAAAGAGTTCGAGGAGATGCTGATCAGCTGTTTGTCATGCCATGCTGATCAGGATGTGCACCAGAATTTCCTTGGCGAGATTTGTGAGGAATGCCATACACCGACTGGCTGGGATTCCGCCGAATTCAATCACACAGATACTGGTTTTATCCTGGATGGAGGTCATACCGATCTGGTTTGCTCCGACTGCCACATGGACCTTACTTTCCAGGGGCAAGAAGGGGACTGCCTTACCTGCCATCGCGAGGATGAACCCCATCAGATGATCTTCGGAGAAGATTGTGCTGCGTGTCATTCAACAGGGAGCTGGTTGGTGATCCAGTTCGATCATGTGGGTCCATATGCTGAGTTCTGTTCAACCTGCCACCAGAAGGAAACCCCGGAGAATCACTTTCCGGGCCAGTGTTCAGTTTGCCATGAAACAACTGCCTGGAAGCCAGTCTATGTGCCCCATACATTCCCTGTGAACCACGAGGGAGCCAATAATCAATGCAACCTGTGCCATCCAGCCAATAATTATTCCACTTATAATTGCTACCAGTGCCACGAGCATAACAGTTCCGAGGTGGTAAAAGAGCACGAAGGTATATCGAACTTGGACAACTGCATTCGCTGCCACTGGGATGGAAGAAAACACGATGATGATTAACTCCTGGGTCAGTTGGGCAGGTACAGCCTTACATACCTGAGGATTGAATATCTGATAGATTACATTTCAAGTTAAACTTTGGTGGGTAGTGCTCTTCCGGGGTCTCCTGTTGTGGATCAGGTGCCGGATCGCCATCACAGGGTGGTGCCAGATCATACGCGGGCCCGCGTAGCGCATCACTTCCCGGATCCGCTGGCGCATCTCAGGCTTGTAGCAGTGCACGGTGCAGTTCTGGCAGGTGGGTTTCTCCACTCCGAAAGGGCATTTCGCAAGCCTTTCCTCGGCGTAATCCCATAATTGGCTGCACTCCTCGCAGAGCGGATTTCCCCCGTGCTGCCTTTGGCAATAAATGCGGATCATGGCCCGCAGGGTGGTGCGCTCACCTTCGATATTTACCATGAAACCTCTAAAAATAATCAGTAAACGACCTCCGAGGTCGGCACGACCTCGGAGGTCCCATTATAACCCCAGGCGATGCTGGGCGACAACCGCTGCGCCAATGGTGCCGGCGTGGTCTCCCAGAGTGCCGGCGACGATCCGGACCCGCTCGGCATCAGTCTGCTGCAGGTAATATTCCCGGGCGGTCTCCCGGATTGGTTTGATGAAGGATTCTCCCAACTGGTCGACCATGCCTCCGCCAAATACGATCACATCGGGATCGAGGATGTTCACCAGGTTGGCCGTCAGCAGAGCCAGGTAGAACTGGGCGTCCTTAATAACCTCGGCCATCAGCTCATCGCCGCTGTTCAGGGCGTCCTCGATCTGTTTGCTAGAAAGGACCATTTGACCCTTTTTCGTTACAACCTCCGCCAGAACGCTCCTCCGGCCCTGGGCGATCTTTTCCTGGATGATCTTGAGCATGCCTATCTTGCTAGCGTAGGCCTCCACGCAGCCCCGTTTCCCACAGCCGCAGTCTCTACCATCAGGAACTACCACCATATGGCCGATCTCACCCGCTGCTCCCCGGCTGCCGTAATGCAGCTCCCCGTTGATGATCACTCCGCCGCCGATCCCGGTGCCGACGAAGATGCCGACCATATGGTCAGCGCCTTGCCCGGCGCCGTAGGCAAACTCCCCTGCTGTGCCGATATTGACGTCATTATCAACAAAGACCGGGATCCCCAGGCGCTTTCCAAGCTTTGCGGCCAGCGGTACATCCTTCCAACCCAGGTTGGGGGCGCTGCTGACCACGCCGGTCTCCAACTCGACCGCACCAGGAGCGCCAATACATAAAGCTTTGAAATCCCCGGGCTGGGCATTGGTTTTTTTCATGACTGACCGGATGGCTTTTTCAACTCGTTTGATCACAGCATCAGCGCTTTTACTGGCCTTGGTATTGATCTTCTTTGATGCCAGTACCCGCCCATCCTTAACAGCGGCAGCTTGTATATTTGTGCCGCCCAGGTCCACTCCAAGAAAAATTCCATCTGATTTCCGCATTTGAGAACCTCCAGATAAATCGACCTCCGAGGTTAGACCAACCTCGGAGGTCGACCTTTAATGACAGATCAATACAGGCACATCGGACCGGCGTAATAAGGCGTCCAGGGTGGAGCCGAACAGCAGCTCCATCACCGGTTGATAACCGTAGCCGCCCACGATCAGGAAATCGCACCTCCGGTCATTTTGGGCTGTGAGGATCACCTCAGCCGGAGGGCCAAGTTCAGTGATATAGGCTGCCTTGATATCCCTGGCCTCCAAGTATTCGCGGGCAGCGTCCAGGGGGTTGGTCCGCTTTGCGCTGTCCTCCTGGGCGTTGACCAGCGTGAGTTTGACCCCCCGCTTCTCTGCCAGGTAGGCTGCCAGATAAAGTGCTTCAATCGCTTTTGGGCTGCCATCGAACGCCAGCAATCCGTGGTCCATCTTGGTGACAGCTGGTACAGCAAGCAGCGGTCGGGGGCAGGATTGGATCAGGGTCCGATCCCCTGATCGCAGCCGGGAAACCGGATGCTCTCCGGGTGGATGCTCCAGTCCAAAGACCAGCAGATCGTTCCACAAAGCCCGCCGGGTCAGTAAATCTACCAGGTCTCCTTCTTCAATATGAAGATTCAAATCAAGATCCGATCTTTGTTTCCGTTCACTGAAACCAGTTTTGACCGCCTCAACCTGTGGGTCATCCCTGTCCCGTAAAGGTCGGACATGCAGGGCAGCCACCCGGCCTTTCTCGATTTCCGCGATTTGCATAGCCTGATCCAACGCTTTCCATCCACTATCCATTCCATCAAGAGCGACCAGGATCCCTGAAAAGATCTGGTCTTCTTTTCGGGGCAGCAGGTGCTGCCTGCGCCAGTCCCCAATGCCTCCTGCGGGAACCAGCGAGGAAGGGAAGAGCTTGTTCCGCAATCTCCGCCATCTCTGGCTCAAGCGCCTGCTGTAGGCTGCGGCCAGGCTGTCCAGGGCAGCCTCGGGCTGGATCTCCCAGCCGTAGTTCTCACTGATCTCTTTTTGGTAGCGGGTCAGCCAGATATACAGATCAGTGGGTGTGCGTTGCGGAAAATCCCGCAATAAGCCTGATTGGGATATTTTTTGTAAAATGGGCAGGTAGACTTCCTCGACCCAGTCTGCAGCAGCTTCAGCCAGGTTGAATCCTTTCCGCTGACGGATTGCCAGACCCTGCTGGTGGGAGCGGATCTGGTCCCGGAGCTGCTGATAGACTCCCGGGAAGCTGGTGGCAAATTCCAGGTCAGGTCGAAGTGCTTCCAACCCGGTCTCTTTGCGAAATCGGACCTGCTGGTTCTTAATGATTAGGTCATTGATATCATCGTCCGGTGTGAGCGGCAGGCTGCTTTCGATCTTGGTCACGTAGCCCTGGATATGGGTCATGCCCCGCTGGCGGGCTACGGAGACGCGGTGATTGCCGTCCAACACGAAGTAGGTCTGATCGATCTGGTAGGCCTCGATAGGGCGGATGGCCAGCTCCATCCCTTTTTTGACCTGCTGCCAGCGGCCGGGATCGACAACCTCGCGAGGGAAGAATTTTCGGGTGAAATCATCAGGCCGGTTGACGCTGCCCACGATCGCGTCCAGGGGTATTTCCACCAGGCCCAGTTTGTACGATTGATCATATTGGAGCTGGTCCTCTACCTGCTGGAAGCGGATCAGGTGTTGAGCGGATCCGGTCAGGGTCGACCACATGCTCTCCAGGGCACCCCTACGCCGGGCATCCCGGAAATCCTCCGTTGTGCTGGCAGAGCTGGGGATGTAGGCGCGTTCTTTGACCGTGTAATGACGCTTTCCGGGTCGGAGGATGGTCTTACGGTACCCGTAGGTATTGATCACCTTGGTTTTACCGACCACGGTTTCTGTGATCTGGTCCTTTTCATAGACATGGATATGTCCGTGGAAAAAATAGCTGGGCTGAAACACCTTGATCAGCCACTTGAAGGCTTTGAATCCGCCATGCACGTTGCTGTCCTCGTCGTGGATCCCGTATGGCGGGCTGTGGGCAATCACCACATCCAGGTAGCGTCCGTGGACCAATTTATTCCAGAGCAATCTGGGGACCAGCCCCAGCACCATCTGCCACATCTGGGATTGGGAATACAGGAATGGCCCATCTTTATAAGGCAGGGAGCCTTCAAAGCCTACAAGGATCAACTCATTCAAGAACACCACCCGGTTGTGCAGATCGGTCCCGCCCCGTGGGCCGTAGAGGGGACCGCTTTTTCCATACTCCACCCGTGGGTCGTGGTTGCCCCGCACGTAAAGGACCGGGACCTCATAGAGCTGAAAGAGCTTCTCGATATGGTAGTAGGGCAGGTCGCCGCAGGAAAGGATCAGGTCGACATCTTTGAATTTTTCATAGGTGTCGGGCTGCAGCAAAGAGGTATCCAAACGGTCGCTGACCGAGAGTGCTTTGATGGCGCGGCTGGGCATACCTCCATTTAATCCTGTCAAGGCTTATTTGGCAAGCTTAACTTAGATAACCTCGGAGGTCCCCTCGACCTCCGAGGTCTTCCTATAGGGGATTCTTGACAAAATTATTGAAGTTAATATAATTGTTATATATCTATGTAACAAATGATCAGATTCTATGAACTCTTCCCTCGTCAATCATCTCCAGCTCGACCCGGATTCGGGAGTTCCTCTCATCAACCAGCTCGCTGAGCAGCTGACCTGGCTGATCGCCAGCGGGGAACTTAATGAGGGCGACAAACTCCCACCCATGCGCCAGCTGGGGCAAAATCTGGGCGTGCATATGCACACTGTCCGCCAGGCTTACCAGCGCCTGGAAGCGGACGGGTTGGTCTCGATTCGAACCCGGCGGGGCACGATGGTGCTGCCTTACGATCCGGCAGCAGTCGCCCAGCGGGGAGCCGACAATCCAAGCTACCTGATTGGGGTCATCCTGCCCACCCCAGCCTCTTTTTATGCTCCTTTTATTCAGGCCATCCAGGAGGGAGCCCGGGACCTGCGTTACCTGCCGCTGTTCTGCTATACCTTCGAAAATCCTTATCTGGCGGAGACCTATTTCAACCAGCTGATTGCCCGCCAGGTGGATGGATTTATAATGGCCAGCATTTCAGTCCCTAATCTTGTTTTAAACCAGGATCAATTTGATAAATATCCGCCTATTGTCACCGCCGATATGCCGGATATGCCCGGATACCGTGTATTGCTTGATACTGAAGGAGCTGCATATCATGTAGCAAAGCACTTGTCTGATCACGGCTACCAGCGGATCGGGCTGATCACTCCACCCCTGGATTGGCCCAACGTCAGGCAGTTTTATGATGGTTATAGGCGGGCTTTATCAGAGGGCGAGCAGGAGTTTATAGCTGATCTGGTAGCCCAGGTGGATGGTTTTTACGAGTCGCACGGTCGGCTGGCGGTGGAGCAGCTGCTTACTTTGACGGATCCACCCGATGCCATTCTGGCTGCCTCGGATAGTCTGGCATTGGGGGCTCTGCAAGCAATCCGGGAAAAGGGACTAAGTGTCCCGGGAGACCTGGCCCTGGCAGGTTATAACGATATCCCGGCTGCCTCGCTGGTCAGCCCGGAATTGACCACGGCATCCGTGCCGGCGGCACGGATGGGAGAGTTGGCCCTGGAGATCCTGCAGGAATTGATGGATGGGAAAAAACCATCCCAAAAAACAGTTACTATCCCTACAGAACTAACTATCCGCCACAGCTGCGGATGCCGTTAAAACTATTTTTCTATTGTAAGGAGACCTTCTCGTGAACACATCCCGCTCTCCCCTGATTTATCTGGCAGCTATCCTGATTGTCAGTACATTGGCCCTGACTGCTTGCTGGCAAACGGTGATCAGTTTTCCTCCCGTGGACGAGGTAACGTCCCTGGGAATGAGCTGCTCCGAGATCTATCAAGCCCAAATTGACGCTTGGATCTCAGAGGACCCGGAAAAACTGCGCTCGGTGTACACAGAAGATATTGTCCATTTTGACGGCGCACCTCTCTTTGTGGGGATTGATGAGGTGCTGGTTATGGCGAACAGGATGTTCAGGGCTTTTCCAAACTGGCAGATGAAAGCGGGCCAAACCTATATCTCCAAGGAAGAGTGTTTTGGAACCTGGATGTTCTGGGACACAGGCGGTCTTAAAGAAGACGATCCGGGCTTGGAATTTGACTTGCTGGAGACCCGCAATGGCAGAATATCCTTTTGGCGATTGTTTTATGATCACCACTTTGATAGTGAGAGGATCGACGAAGATCTCTTGACCACTTTTGCGGCTGCCTGGTCAAAAGGCACCCCGGATCAAGCCGCGGGGCTTTATTCCCAGGAAGCTGTCCTGGAGGATACCCTCTTTGGCGTGACAGTCGAAGGCCAGTCTGCGGTAGAGAAATACGCCCGGGATCTCCTGAAAAACCACCCTGGAATAAGCTGGGAATTAATATATTCGTTTGCGGAAGATGATTTTGCCAATTCTGAATCAGAGATCCTGGCTTCCAAGGGTGGCCTGTTCAGCATCTTCACAACTGATGAGCAGGGAGATCCCTGTCAGGTCCAGGCTGCCTTGATCCTGACCCCTGACCTGGATGGCAGAATCCAGCATCAAAAGACTTTTTATGAGGTTGATTCCTTGCTGGACTGCGGCTGGGTCAAATAACAACGAGTACCTTTGAAGGAGAATACCATGAAAGATAAAGGATTATATCTGGGGATCTTGTTATTGGCCCTGGTAGCCACGTTTTCCTTGACTGCCTGCATTTCCCCCGCAGAACCCCCCCAGCAACCCCAGCCAGCAGCTGAGATCATGCCCCTGGAGGACCTAGAGGAGTGGGACCTGCTGTGGATCTCGGATTCCTCGGGCTGGGATGTGGCCGATGTTTATGCCAAAATGGTAGCTGAGGATACTGGGAAAATAATTAATGTACATGATTACTGGATCGGAGGTCTGCCAGCAGGTTTGATCTTCGAGTCCCTTACCGAGGTTTATGATGGCCCAAGTGTGAAAATTGAACAAATGCCTGAGTTGGTTGCCGAAGCAGAGATCATCGTTTTTTATGCCAATCCATCGGAATCGGTCAACGAATCCAGACCAGGGGATTGGGAATGTACTTCGGGATATGGTTCTTATGTCAACGATTGTGATCCAGAAACATTCACAACTTACCGTGATCACCTGGAAACCATTTATCAGCGCATATTTGAACTGAGATCAGGGCAGCCTACAATCATCCTGGCATATGATGCCTATAACCCCCGGATTAATCTCTTCCGAGAGAATGGTGTTTATGAGGAATGCAAACAGTGCTGGGGAGCTTATAACGATGCCATTCATCAGGCAGCTTCCAAATATAATATCCCGGTTGCAGGCATTGCTGAAGCCTGGAATGGCCCGGATTGGGATATTGATCCCAATGATCTTGGTTATACCAAAGATGGCGAACACCCAAACGAATTGGGTATCGAAGTGATCGCCCAGACCTTGCGCGAGCTGGGTTATGATCCGGTTATGCCCTGAAACTGCAATCATCTAATAAGTGAGCTAGAGCCTGCCAACCCGCAGGCTCTTTGATTTCAGGTGATACCTGGAAGACCTCGGAGATCTGGTTGATCTTGGAGGTACTCCCGACCTCGGAGGTTCAGCAACAATCGGATGCATCCCTCCCAATTAGGACTTTTTTTCATTCAATCCATTCACTGAGAACTACTTACCTGCACATCCGTGCAGGTAAGTAGACACGATGTTCAGACCTCGTTATAATTGAATTGAGCTTGGATGGGAACTATAAGTCCTGGAGGAGAAGCTATGACAAAATATATTGCTGCCATTGATCAGGGCACCACCAGCACCCGCTGCATGATCTTCAACCACAGTGGTGAGCCAGTGGCTGTGCAGCAAATGGAGCACGAACAGATCTATCCCCAACCTGGTTGGGTGGAACACGATGCCCTGGAGATCTGGCGCAACACTGAACAGATCATCCGCGAAGCCCTCCGTAAGGCCGGCACCTCTGCAGAGGAGATTGCCGCGATCGGGATCACTAATCAGCGGGAGACTACCCTGGTCTGGAACCCCACCACCGGCCAACCGTATTACAACGCCATCGTTTGGCAGGACACACGCACGGACAAGATCGTCAACCAATTGGCAGAAGAGGGCGGTCCGGATCGCTTCCGGGCAAAGGTTGGACTGCCGCTTGCTACTTACTTTTCTGGCCCGAAGATAACCTGGATCCTGGAAAATGTACCCGGGGTCCGCCAAGCTGCCGAAGAGGGCAAAGCGGTCTTCGGGAATATTGACACCTGGATCATCTGGAACCTGACCGGCGGCATGAGAGGTGGGAAACATGTCACCGACGTCACCAACGCCAGCCGGACCATGCTGATGGATCTGGAAACCCTGGCCTGGGATCCCGAAATCTGCCAGCTGATGGGGATCCCGATGAGGATGCTTCCCAAGATCTGTTCCTCAGCCGAAATCTATGGGCATACTTTGCCGGATGGGCCTTTCCAGGGATCCATCCGGGTAGCTGGAGATCTGGGAGATCAGCAAGCGGCCACTGTAGGACAGACCTGTTTCGAGCCTGGAGAAGCCAAAAATACGTACGGCACTGGTTGTTTTATGATCCTCAATACTGGAGAGGAAATCGTTCAGTCCCAACAGGGACTACTGACTACACTCTGTTACCAGTTTGGGGATGAAAAGCCGGTCTATGCCCTGGAGGGTTCGATTGCTATTACAGGGGCGCTGGTGCAGTGGTTGAGAGATAATCTTAAAATGATCGACTCCGCCCCGGAGATTGAGAATCTGGCCAAAACCGTGAATGATAACGGTGGGGTCTATTTTGTACCTGCCTTTTCTGGCTTGTTTGCTCCTTACTGGCGCTCAGATGCCCGAGGTGTGATCGTGGGATTAACCCGTTTTGTCAACCGGGGCCATATTGCCAGGGCAGTCCTGGAAGCGACAGCTTTTCAGACCAGGGAAATCCTGGATGCCATGAACGCGGATTCCGGTGTACCTCTCAAGGCCCTCAAGGTGGATGGAGGGATGGTGCATAATGACACCCTGATGGCTTTCCAGGCCGATGTCTTAGGAGTGCCGGTCATCCGTCCCGTGGTGGCTGAAACCACTGCCCTGGGCGCGGCTTACGCAGCGGGATACGCGGTCGGTTTCTGGAAAAGTAAGGATGAAATGAAAAAGAACTGGCAGGTCGACAAGACTTGGCAGCCTGACCAGGATAGCAAGGCAGCTACAACATTGTTCAAGGAATGGAAAAAAGCAGTAACCCGGACTTTTGATTGGGTCGACCAGGACTAAAGAGATGAAATCAAGGCAAGAGAGATTGCGGTTGTTAAGAGAGAGATCTGCTCCCAGCGTTTTGATCGTGGGTGCGGGGATCAACGGCATCGGCACCTTCCGAGACCTGGCTTTGCAGGGCGTGGATGTGGTCCTGGTGGACCGGGGAGATTACTGCAGCGGGGCCAGCGCGGCCTCTTCCCATATGATCCATGGCGGTATACGTTACCTGGAGAACGGGGAGTTCAGCCTGGTCCGGGAAGCTGTCCAGGAGCGCAATCAGCTTATTGATCGATTGCCCCACCTGGTAAAACCACTCCCGACAACCTTTCCCATTTTTAAGCGGTTTTCTGGATTGTTGAATGCCCCCCTGAAATTCCTGGGTCTTTTGGATAAACCCTCTGAGCGGGGGGCTTTGGTGATCAAGTTGGGCATGGTATTCTATGATACCTTCACCAGAAAACAAAAGACCGTACCCACTCATATTTTTAGAAACCGGAAAGAATCCCTGAAGAGATATCCTGAACTCAACCCGGAGATTCTTTATACAGCAACTTACTTTGATGGGGCTATGCCCTCACCGGAGCGGATAGCGATTGAGCTCATCAAAGATGCGGTGGAAGCCAACGAAAATGCCATTCCATTGAATTATGTCTCGCTGGTTTCAGCCCAGGGGAGGGAGGTAAAGCTTAACGACGAGTACAGCGGAGATGAGATCACCCTGCATCCTAAAGTGCTGGTGAACGCTGCTGGTCCCTGGATTGATCTTGTCAATAAGAAAATGGGTCAGGAAACGCCGTTTATCTCTGCCACCAAGGGCAGCCACTTGGTCCTCGACAACCCAGCGCTTAAGAAAGCTATTGGAGAAGAGGAATTCTTCTTCGAAAATGAAGATGGAAGGATCGTTCTGATATTCCCGCTGCTGGATAAAGTCATGATCGGCACATCTGATCTCAGGATCGATCACCCGGATGATGCGGTGATCACCGAAGAGGAGATTGACTACTTCTTTGATATGATCGGTCGGGTTTTCCCTGATATTGATCTTGATCGCTCCCAGATCGTCTACACCTTTTCTGGCGTACGGCCTCTAGAGCGCACCGAAGGCGGTGATACCGGGCAGATCAGCCGGAATCATAAAGTGAAAACCCTTGGACCGGGCGAGCTGCTGGATATACCTGTGTTATCGCTTGTGGGAGGGAAATGGACTTCTTTCAGGGCATTTTCTGAACAGGCAGCAGATGAGATCCTGGCTTATCTGGGGAATGGACGGAGGTTATCCACCTGGGATCTGCCTATTGGCGGCAGCCGGGACTACCCGGAAAATCAGGCCCAAAAGGACAGGCTTCTTAATGACTGGGTCCGGGAAAGTGGTCTGCCCCGCAACCGTTTAGAAAATCTTTTCACCTGGTATGGAACCAAAACCTCCCAAATCCTGGAGCGATATACCGATCAACTCACTTCATTAAATACTCTCCCGGAAATCACCACTGGAGAACTAATCTGGATCCTGGATGGAGAAGATGTCCTGCACCTGGACGATCTTATCCTGCGCCGGACCACGCTGGCCAAACTGGGCAGGATATCCGTTGAGAGTTTGGAAGAAATCGGTGAGATCTGCGCTTTAATGCTGGGATGGCCACCTGAGCTCTTAAAAGCTGAGCTAAAACGTTATCAGGAGATCATGTTGAAGAATCATCGGCTGCAATATGCCGAATATATACCTGCATAGGGGGCATAGCGGAACGGATAACTAGGATTCGGCCGGGGATTATCCGATCTCATATCTACTACTTAAGAATTTGTCTCGACGGCTTACCTGGGAAAACGTCCAGGGGAGGGCCTGTTTTTGAGCTGTGTTCGATTCCTCAATAAGTGCTTGACAATAATAGTTAGTTAGGCTAAACTAACTAAATGGATGAGCGAAAAGTCGTGCTTGATACCGTTGAGATGATCTCGCAATTAATGGGAGAGCTGGAAAGCAAAGCCTTTGAACAGGAAGGTTTTTCGGATATCACCATGAACCAGATGCTTTACCTGGAAGCCGTTGCCCGGCTTGGACAGCCAGCTTTTGGTGATATTGCTGAAGAGTTAGGCGTTACCAGGCCATCCGTATCCAGCATCGTCAATAAATTGATCCATATGGGCTATCTGGCCAAGGTCCAGTCAGACCTGGATGGGCGGGTTTATTTCATCCACCTGACCGAGAAAGGGAAACGTTTCAACGATCTTCACAGTGAAGTCCATCAGATATTGGCCAGAAGAATCACCGAGAATCTCGATCCACTTGAAATAGAGAAATTAGCCAGCCTGCTGGCAAAGATCACAGCTCCCTGATCAAAGAGCTGTGAATTCTTCTGGAACGAACATAACAGGAGTTATTGTGGCATTCAGCAAACTGAAAATCAAACAGCCGACCTGCCCCTGGTGGTTCCTGTTCACTTTTGATAACCCTCTTCGGAAACTTTATCAAGATCCGGATAAAATCCTGGCGCCATATATAAAGACCGGTGGTACAGTTATTGATCTCGGTTGCGGGATGGGGTATTATTCCATTCCCATGGCCGCCCTGGTAGGGGAACAGGGCAAGGTGATCGCTGTTGATCTGCAGGGTCAAATGTTGGCCGGTTTACAGGGCCGAGCTGAAAAAGCCGGTTTATTAGAGAGGATCAAAACCCATCAATGTACTCAGGATCAGATCGGAATCTCTGAGGAGGCAGATTTTATCCTCGCATTCTGGATGGTTCATGAGGTGCATAATTCCCGATCTTTCTTTGATCAGATTCACGTTATGCTTAAAACCGGGGGGCGGTTATTGATCGCTGAACCCTACTTTCATGTCTCCCGGAACAGATTCTGGGAGATCCTCGCGGAGGTAAAAGATGCAGGATTTTCTATCGTGGGATCTCCTCGAGTAGGTTTCAGCCGCACCATCCTTGCAGAAAGGAACGAATAATGGAACTCACAGTTAATATCTGGACCATCTTGATCGCTTCGAGCCTCACCGCCCTAGTCACTGGCTTGGGCTCTCTGCCATTCCTTTTCTATAAGAAATTCAACCCCTGGTCGCTGGGTATATTTCAGGCTGCCACTGCCGGTCTGATGCTGGGAGCCAGCCACAACCTGATCCAGGAAGGCGCCCACTTAAACCCTTATCGTACTTTTGTGGGCATGCTGATCGGTCTGGCATTAATTGTGCTTGCAAATAAATGGATCAGGAGCCGGGGAGAGGTCGATCTGGGAGAGCTTGGCGGAGGTGATGCCCGCAAAGCTTTGCTGATCCTGGGCATCATGACTGCCCATTCCTTTGCTGAGGGGATTGGTGTGGGAGTATCCTTTGGGGGTGGTCAGAAATTAGGATTATTCATCACTGCTGCGATTGCTATCCATAATATCCCGGAAGGTCTGGCGATTGCCATGGTTATGGTCCCCAAAGGGACCAAACCTTGGAAAGCGGGCCTGTGGGGGATCTTTACCAGCCTGCCCCAGCCCTTGATGGCTGTGCCAGCTTTCCTTTTCGTGGTCTTATTTGAGCCCTGGCTCCCCGTGGGTCTCGGTTTGGCGGCGGGGGCTATGATCTGGATGGTATTCGCTGAGCTGATCCCTGAAGCCTACGAACGGGGACCATCCGGTGCGGAGATCGGCATCGCGGTGACCCTGGCCTTTGCTGCCCTGCTGGCCTTCCAGGAATTTGTGCTGGTGTTCTAGGACCCGGGCAGCGGAGTACCTTCGCTTATCCATAAGGAATCTAAGCAATAGTCCGGATAGGAATTGAGAATCAATCGGCGATCAATTGCCATTCTAGATAATAGGAAAGGAAGTAAATGCTAGAAAACCAGAGCCAGAAAACCAGCCACTGGCTGGCCGGCCGGTTGCCCTTTTATTACGGTTGGCCCATTGTCATGGTGGCGATCCTCACTCAAATGGTCACTGGAGTAGGGCAGACCTACGGAGTCTCGGTATTTAATCCCTCCCTGCAAGATGCCCTGGGGATCAGTCTGACTGTATTGACCGGTACATATATGGTAGGTACACTGGCAGCTGCTCTGCCGCAGACCTATGTCGGATCGCTGATGGACCGTTTCGGAATCCGTAACACCACCTTCGTGATCGGATTGCTGCTGGGAGGGGCTTGCTTGTTCTTTAGCCGAGTCAATTCCACTATCACCCTGCTGCTGGGTTTCTTTTTGCTGCGACTGCTGGGTCAAGGTGCATTATCCCTCTTAGCAGGGAATATGCCGGCGATGTGGTTTAGGGAAAAACTAGGCACGGTGACCGGAATTGTCAGCAGCGGATTTTCCATCAGTATGGCAGTGATCCCCCCTTTTTTCCTGTACCTGATAAACCGGATCGGGTGGCGCTCATCTTATGTGCTGCTTGGTTTTATGGTTTGGCTGATCCTGCTACCTTTGATCCTGCTGGTGTATAAAAACAGACCTGAAGAAGTAGGCCAGCAAATGGATGGTGTGGACGGAGTTGAGAGGAGGGAGATGCAGACTCAGGAGGGAGGGGAAGATTCCTTCACTCCTCAAGAGGCCCGAAGGACGCTTTCTTATTGGATTGCGCTTGTGAATAATGCCCTGTGGGCTATGATCATCACGGCGATATTCTTTAATCTGCTTTCAATATTCAATAGTCTGGATATCTCACCTACAGTGGCTGCAGCGACATATACAACCTATGCGGCAGCAGCCCTGGTAACTCAATTGGTTTTGGGACCGCTGGCGAATCGAGGGAAACTTCAGATCCTATTGATGGCAAGCATGTTATCCCTGGCGGGAGGAATTACTGTCCTGATCTTTGCGACTAAACCTGTGATCGCTCATTTATATGCTGTGGTGTTCGGCATCTCAACCGGATTGATCTCCCTCGTCGGGGGAACCTTGCTGCCGCGTTATTTTGGCAGGGAACACCTGGGCAAACTGCGGGGTGCGGTATTGACCGCCCAGGTGGCTGGCAGCAGCCTCGGTCCGTTTATCACGGGCTTGATCTTTGATCTTACCGGTAGCTTTCAAATCTCACTCTGGCTTTTTGTTGGTCTTTTAATTCCCTCTGCCTTGATCTCACTCAGGGCAACACAGCCGGTGCGCCAGGCCCAGGAAGGATGAGGGAAAAGCAAGGAACGGATTTGATTTAGCTGTTCAGGCGCCATTGGGCATTTGTTTTTGTCACCCTGCGAGAAAAACCGAAGAGATGCTGAGGGCCTTCTTGAATACAGCCCGATCCCGGGCACTTCACTATCATCTAGGCAGCCAGGCTTAGGTGAATTCAAGCAATCCTCTGAAACAGTCGATTTTTTTTTTAGATTTGAGGTTGAGTAGTAAAATAACCTTATCATGGGTTGCTTCTTAAACAAGAGGAAGCCAATCAGGGTAATCATTTTCAAGGAGCAGGTATGCCAGAAATCAACTTAACTATTCAACACGACGTGGGTCTGCACGCCCGCCCTGCCTCATTATTCGTGCAGACAGCATCCAAATTTTCAGCAGATATTGAAGTAACCCACCAAGATACCACCGCGAACGCCAAGAGTATCCTGGGTGTATTAACTCTGGGAGCGCACCAGGGAGCGGAGATCCGGATCAAGGCTGAAGGTGAGGATGCAGCTGAAGCTCTCCAGGCACTGGAAGAACTTGTAAACGAAAATTTCGGGGAGAAGTGATGAAATCAATTAGGGGAATTCCAGCATCATCGGGAATCGCTATCGGCCCGGCTTTTGTGTTTGATCATGAGGAGCTGGTGATTGAAACCTATCGTATTGAAGACCTCGACGATGAATGGCAGCGGTTTGAAAAAGCCCGGGACATAACAATCCAGCAGTTGGATGACGCCTACTTTGTAACTAAAGAAGATGTAGGGGATGAAGCCGCTGAAATATTTAATGCCCAAAAGATGATGATATCTGATCCTGAGCTGATCAACGCGATTAAGCAGCGCGTTGAGAAAGATAAAATAAACATTGAGGCTGCCCTGAAGGAAACTGCCGAAACCTTTGCCAACCAGCTAGAAGCCATCGAGGATGAATACATCAGTGCCCGGGCATTGGATATTCGCGATGTATCAATACGTTGTTTGCGAAATTTATTAGGAAAGCAAGATTCCCCTGCAGTTGGAATTGATTCCCCAGCGATTATCATTGCTGACGACCTGACTCCATCAGATACAGTCCTGTTGAACAAAGAGCTGGTTTTAGGTTTCTGTATAGCCAAGGGCGGCTCTACTTCCCACACCGCTATCCTGGCTCGAGGATTGGGTATTCCGGCTGTCGTGGGAGCAGGCAGTGATGTACATTCAATTTCGACTGGCGATCCCTTGATTATCGATGGGAATAGCGGAGAGATAGTTGTGAATCCTGGGAAAGAAGATTTGGAGGAATATCGGCGTCGGCAGGAAAAATATAAGAAATATGTTACCGAAGCGGAAGAAACCACTCATTTAAAGGCTGTCACACTAGATGGCCACCAGGTTGAAGTGGTCGCTAATATTGGCAATCTCGAGGGAATCGAGCCCGCATTGAATGCAGGGGCGGAAGGCGTGGGGTTGCTGCGCTCAGAGTTCCTCTACCTGGAACGGGATAATTTACCTTCTGAGGAAGAACAATACCAGAGCTATAAAAGAATCGCGGATGCATTTGGCGATAAACCGGTAATACTACGCACACTGGATGTTGGAGGAGATAAGGAAATTCCCTACATAGATCTTCCAGAGGAAGCTAACCCTTTCCTGGGTCTGCGGGCGATACGCCTCTGTCTGGAGAGACCGGATATATTCAAACCCCAACTTCGGGCAGCATTACGGGCTGGATACGGCAATCATTTGAAATTGATGTTCCCTATGATTGCGACCACGAATGACGTGATTCGCACCAGGATGGTTTTAGAGGATTGCCGGTCAGAGCTAATTGCTGAAGGGCAGTTAGTAGCCGACCAGATGGAGATTGGAATAATGATTGAAATCCCATCTGCCGCGATTTTGGCTGACCAGCTGGCGGAGGCGGTAGATTTCTTCTCGATCGGCACCAATGATCTCACTCAATATACGATGGCTGCAGACAGGACCAATACCAAGGTGGCTCCCCTGGCTTCAGGTCTTCAACCTGCAGTATTCCGGTTGATAAAGACTGTTATCGATGCGGCTCACCTGAAGGGGAAGTGGGTAGGATTATGTGGGGAAATGGCTGGCGAGATCATCGCAATCCCCATCCTGCTGGGATTGGGGCTGGATGAGTTCAGCATGAATCCTCCCGCTATCCCGTTTGCCAAACGCTTGATCCGCTCTATTTCCTTTGATCATGCCTGCCAGGTAGCGGAAACTGCCCTCAGTTTGACAAGCGACCAGGAGATACGGGACTATATTCATAAAGTGGTTCCCGAAGTCAATCTGGGCTGAACTTCACTTCCATCCTTGTTTTGATCTCGCTGATTCAATATCCTTCATGCCCAACAGCAGAATTCGCGGGCTGAATTTATTAAGTCGCCCTGTGAGGACCCAACTCTAATTGATCAAGATGACCCCTGATGAACTGCCACCGAACCACCGGAGTGTAGTTTTCCATACCAGCCTCAGGCTGCAGCTGTAGGTGAACGAAAACGCAGCTATTTCTTCAAATTTCTATCTTCAATCTGGATTTCCGCCACAGGTAGGGGCTCTTTATATTAACAATCCCGTAGAGAGGGGATAATTGGCGCTTGACATCCTCCCCCCGTTCTTGTATACTCAAAGCAGAACATGTAGGAACAAGTTGGAACATGTGGGTAGTGGCCAATCGGGCCAGGTGAGTAGCGTTGATGACCAAAGCTTTGTACCAGCAAATTGCAGATTCCATCCTGGAACAGATCCAGTCCGGCGACCTGGAGCCCGGAGCCCGGCTGCCATCTGAGCATGCTCTGGGTGAGCAGCATGGCGTGGGCAGAAACACCATTCGTCATGCGTTAAGTGACCTGATTGCCAAGGGTTATGTGGAATCGGTCCAGGGAGTAGGGACCTTTGTGACGGAGACCCATTTCCCCAAGACAGTGGAATTCCTGTATGGGTTCTCCCAGGAGATGGCCCAGCGCGGGAAAAAAGTCGCCAGCCGGATCCTGGAAGCCAAGATCATTCACGCGGATCCTTTCTTGGCCAGGATCCTGCGGGTTCAGCTGGGCGCTGAGGTGGTCTTTTTGAACCGCCTTCGATTAGTAGACGGTAATCCGGCAGCAATTGAAAGAGCATACCTGCCACATAATTTCTGTCACGGCATATTAGAGCATGATTTCAGCGTGGAATCCCTGTATGATGTCCTGGCATCCCGGTTTAATATGAAACCTGATCATGCTGAACAGGAGATCGGGGCCGAAATAGCTACTCCTGAGGTAGCTAAGTTGATGGATTTGGAGCATCCTGCATCCGTGCTGGTCATCCGCAGGGAAACGCGCACAGCGGATGGCAGGGTGATCGAATACGTAGAATCCGAGTTCAGGGCTGACCGCTTCCGGTTCTATACCAACCTGAAAGCATCTGCTTCCTCACCGGGAGCGATCTTTCAACGATTTCCTATTGAGGGATTACAGGAGTGATGACCATGGAGAATCTCTCAGATGCAGATCTGAAAAAAATTGTGGAAGAAGTGGTCTCCAGTCTGACCAGGGAGATGCCTTCCCAGATCGTGACCCAGAAAGATAGCGCTCCCGCGACTACACCAGATAACAGTCCAGTAGTTGATAGTAAGGCTGTCGCAATTGGCGCTGATCACGGCGGGTTTCCACTGAAGGAGATCCTCAAAGGTTTTTTGAAGGAGAAAGGCTACCAGTTTATAGATTGCGGGACGAACAGCACGGAATCCGTGGATTATCCTGATTTTGCCAGGGCGGTGGCCGAGCTTGTGGCGGACGGAACTGCCTGGCGGGGAATCATGATCGATGGCGCAGGTATTGGAAGCTGTATGGCGGCAAATAAGGTCCCTGGAATCAGGGCAGCCATGTGTTATGACTATGCCACAGCCTTCAACAGCCGGGAACACAACAACGCCAATCTTCTTACCCTGGGCGCCGGTCTGATCGGTGCCAATTTAGCCAAGCAGATCACAGCTACATTCTTAGAAACGGAATTCGGCGGCGGACGCCATGGCCGCCGGGTTGACAAAATCATGGCAATCGAGAGTTGACATATGGAAACTAGAACACAGGAGATCAAACGTCTGGTGGAGATCATTGCCCGGGAAGTATTGATTGCCCTCAACGAAAGGGATTATAAGGCTGATCAATCCTCCGGGGAATATTGCACCTCAGAATGTGCTGAGGGCATCTGCGTGGATACCTGCTTCAACAAGGTAGGCGAGGTGGTCAGTGCGGGTGCTTCCAGGATCACGTCCCAATTGGGAAATATTCCGGACGACCCCGATATTGCTGGTCTGATAGATCATACCCTGCTTAAGCCAGATGCTACCGCCGACCAGATCGCTCAACTATGTTATGAAGCTCGAAAGTATAAGTTTGCCTCGGTCTGTGTTAATCCTACCCATGTCAAACTTTGTGCCGAGCTGCTTCAGGGGACCCGGGTCAAGGTTTGCACAGTGATCGGCTTCCCCTTGGGTGCATCTTCACCAGAAGTCAAAGCCTTTGAAGCCCAGACAGCCATCAAGGATGGTGCAACCGAGATCGATATGGTGCTCAATGTAGGGGCCTTGAAAGCCGGCGATTTGACCCTGGCTGCCCGGGATATTCATGAAGTAGTTCGAGTTGGCCATGCTGCCGGGGTAATTGTCAAGGTGATCATTGAGACTTCCCTCTTGAACGATGAAGAAAAAGTCACTGCCTGCCTTTTAGCCAAAGAAGCGGGTGCGGATTTTGTGAAAACCTCTACCGGCTTCTCCGGGGGAGGGGCCACAGTGGATGATGTCAACCTGATGCGCAGGGTGGTAGGCCCTGAGATGGGCGTAAAAGCCTCCGGTGGGGTCAGGGACTTCGAAGACGCCCGGAATATGGTCAAGGCCGGAGCAACTCGGTTGGGAGCAAGCGCTGGTGTGAAGATCGTTGCGGGGCAGCTGGCATCCAACGGAAATGGATCGTCAGCCAAACCAGCTGAAAAAGCCTCAACATATTAAAAGGAAACCAGGATGAAGATTGCCCGCGTAATAGGCAGCACAATTTCAACCATCAAAAGCCCCCGGATCCAGGATACAAAACTCCTGCTCTGCCAGGAAACGGACGCCTTTGGTAAAGATGAACTGGGCATACCCTATGCGGCTATTGACCTGGTAGATGCCGGTGAGGGAGACCTGGTCCTGACCTGTCATGGCTCTGCGGCCAGACAAACTCCGCTCACCAAGGAAACCCCTACAGATGCTGTGATCATGGCCGTACTGGACCAACTGGAAGTTGACGGCGAGATCACTTTCAGGAAATGATTTCAGGAGACAGGTATGCTGATCGCTAAAGTTATTGGAACAACAGTATCAACCATCAAAGAACCTACCCTGGAAGGCAGGAAACTTCTGATCCTGCGGCAGACAGGCGTGGATGGTAAACCGGTCGGAAAACCCTATGTGGCGGTGGACACCCTGGATGCCGGTATTGGGGATCTGGTGCTGACCGCTCATGGATCAAGCGGCAGGCAGACAGAACAGACTAAAGACCGCCCGGTAGATGCTGTCATCATGGCAGTCATTGACCATCTTAGCGTCGAGGGAGAAATAACCTACCAGAAGGAATGACCTTAGAAATGTTAAGGGGATACTCCTATGCCAGAATTTGATAAAGATCTACGTTCGATCCAGCAGGCCCGCCAGATGATGATCAGTGCCAGGGAAGCCCAACAAGTGTGGTGTTTTGCAACCCAGGCTGAAGTTGACCGTGTTTGTGAAGCCATGACCGAGGCGGCCTTTGCCGCAGCCGAGCGTCTGGGAAGGATGGCCGCTGAAGAGACCGGTTTTGGTGTACCGGAACATAAGAAGATCAAGAACCAGTTCGCCTCCCAGGCAGTCTGGGAATCGATCAAGGATGTAAAGACGGTCGGCATCATCGAGAAGGATGATGTCAAGAAGTTATACAAGATTGCCTGGCCGATGGGTGTTATCGCAGCCCTGACTCCCAGTACCAATCCAACCTCTACTGTGATGAATAAAGTCCTGATGGCGGTGAAGGCTCGCAACGCGATTGTCATCGCGCCTCATCCCGCGGCAGTCAACTGCTGCGTGGAAACTGCCCGAATCATGGATCAGGCTGCTGTAGTTGCAGGTGCGCCTGAAGGATTGATCCACTGTATGTCTGAAATCTCTTTGCCTGGTACTGATGAACTTCTCTCCCATAAATACACTGCATTGATCCTCGCTACAGGTGGTGGGCCGATGGTCCGGGCAGCCCATTCGAAAGGCAAACCGGCCTATGGCGTGGGCCCGGGAAATGTCCCCGTCTATGTGGACCGCTCGGCAGATCTGGAAAAAGCTGCCCGCTACATCACAGGCAGCAAGGCCTTTGATTTTTCAACCATCTGCGCCACAGAACAGGCTGTTGTGGCTGACAGGCCCATTGCCAGCCGCCTGAAAGAACTGATGCAGGCCGAGGGAGCCTACTGGGTTTCTCAAACAGAGGCGGATGCTTTGCGTTCCCTGCTCTTTTATCCGGATGGAACGATCAATGCCAAGACAGTTGGGAAATCCCCCCAGGTCCTTGCGGCTATGTCAGGATTTTCGATTCCCGATTCAGCCCGCATCCTGGTCGCAGATCTTCAAGTTGTTGGCCGGGATGAACCTCTCTCGCGTGAGAAACTGACCACAGTTCTAGGATTTTATATCGCTGATGGCTGGGAAGCCGGCTGTGATCGCTGTCTGGAATTGATCGATTTTGGAGGGAAGGGCCACAGCTTGATCATCCATGCTACCAACGAAGACATCATCTATGCCTTTGGCCTTGAGAAACCGGTCTTCCGGATCGGGGTCAACACTATGGGCACCCTGGGGATGATCGGCTACACGACTGGGATCTCTCCCTCTTTGACACTCGGCTCAGGCGGAGTTGGCGGAGCGATCACCGGGGATAATATCGAGGTCCACCATCTCTTTAATGTCAAGCGGATGGCATTTGAGACCAGCTCACCCCCGCAGGAAGCATTCCAGCCTGGGCGAGTCCCGGCTGGAAGCATCCAGGCGCCTGATTTTCAGGATTTGGAAAAGCTGGTTCAGGAAACTGTGATGGAAATACTGGGTAAAAAATAAACCCTATTCAAAAAAAGAGTCTATTCATTTAGTACAAGGAGTAAAAAATGGCACAACAAGATCCTTCCTTTATCGCCCTCGGTATGGTGGAGACCCGCGGCCTGGTTGGCGCAGTGGAAGCCGCTGATGCCATGGTCAAGGCAGCCAATGTGGTCCTGATTGGATCCGAATATGTTGGCGGCGGATTTGTGACCGTGATGGTCCGGGGCGACGTGGGCGCTGTCAAGGCGGCCACTGATGCTGGCGGCGCTGCCGCAAAACGGGTTGGGGAGCTGGTATCGATCCATGTCATCCCGCGCCCGCACGAGAACGTGGAAATGGTGCTGCCTCATAGCTCGAAGGGCACCTTTGGCGGACGTTCAGAAGATAAGAAATAGCGGTGTATCTTGAGTTCAACTGAACTCCTTAAGGTCTTAAGCCGCGCTGCCGAACTTTTTCACTGGGTAGACAACCCAGAACCCGCTCCATTTGAATCTCCTCCTACGGGAATCCTCAAAGTGGGCGTGGACCTGGGCACTGCTTACCTCACAATCGCTGTGCTGGATGAAAATGACCAGCCTTTGACAGGTGAATACCAGTTCGCGCAGGTGGCCAAGGATGGGCTGGTGGTGGACTTTGTCGGCGCAGTCGATCTGGTCAAGAGTATGAAGGGCCGCATCGAAAGGCGCCTGGGCAGGGAGCTCACCCATGCAGCCAGTGGATATCCCCCGGGTGTACCCCGGACGGAAGTCCAGGCTACAGCCCATGTGGTTGAAGCTGCAGGCTTGATCTGCACCGGCCTGGTGGATGAACCCACAGCTGCCAATAACCTGGTTTGTTTGCAGGATGGGGTTATTGTGGATGTGGGCGGCGGCACAACCGGAATCGCTGTGGTGGAAAATGGCGAGGTGGTGTACACCGCAGATGAGGCAACTGGCGGGACACATTTTTCTCTGGTGATCGCCGGCGCGCATGACATCTCATTCGAACAGGCCGAAAGGCTGAAGATTGACCCGGTAGAACAACCTGCTCTTTTCCCCGTGGTCAAACCTGTCCTTGAAAAGGTTGCCAGCATTGTAGCCAGGCATATTGAAGGCTACCGTGTGCCGGAGATCGCCCTGGTGGGTGGCACCAGCGCCTTTTACCGGGCAGCAGAAGTTGTCGAAGATTATACAGGTATACCCACCTGGGTCCCAGATCATCCTGCCCTGGTGACCCCGATCGGCATGGCAATGCATAACAACGTGGATTTGAGCTGAGAACCCCAACCGGTTCCCGGTGAAAGTCCCCAGAGGAGTGAGTATGACAAATCAAGAATTTCAATTACGCGTGTATTGTTACCTTGACCGCATGCAATCCGAGGTCGCGGCCTTTGTGGGAACCATCACCCAGGGTGACCTACCAGTGGAAGGCATGGCGTCCCTTTATGTGGAGATGGCACCAGGCAATGAAGTCTTTCGCGTGGTAGACATCGCGGTCAAGGCGACAGAAGCCAAACCTGGCGCCCAGGTGGTAGAACGGGAATTCGGCATGTTTGAGGTGCACTCCCTGAACCAGGCAGCTGTCCTGGAATCCGGCCAGATCGTGCTCGACAGGCTGGGGCTGGTCAAGGAAGACCGCATCAAGCCCCTTGTGTATTCCTCCAACCTGATCACGCGGGTCGACCCGTACCAGGCCCAGCTACTGAACCGCTGGCGCAGAGGTTCGATGCTTGTGGCAGGTGAGACCCTGTTCGTGTTAGAAGTAGCCCCGGCAGCTTATATCATGCTGGCAGCCAATGAGGCGGAAAAGAAAGCCAATGTCAAGATCATCCATATAGCTTCCGTCGGAAGGTTTGGAAGGATGTGGATGTCGGGCACAGAAGCTGAGATGGTCACAGCCAGGGATGCCGCGATCCAGGCCATGGAGAACGTGGAAGGCATCGCGGGCAAGTAATCCAGGAGGATTCTGATGCCAAAGATATTTTATACAGAACGGGATATTGAGGATCTGTACCGAAGCGGGGTAGCCACCCTGGTAGTGAATGATGATGTGGTGGTTACCGATCTGGCCCGGGAAAAAGCCCGCAAGCTGGGCCTGGAGCTTTTAAAGGAACATGATCAACCATCCAGCGCTCCGATCCGGCCCTACATCACAAAAAACGTATCCCCCAGCGCAGCTCCTCCATTGCCCCAGGCCCCGGAACCGGTGCCGCCCCGGGCAGCTCTTGAGGATCGCGTTTTTCAGGCGGTCCAGGCACAGGTGGGAGATACCGTTGAAGCAGATTTGTTAAGGACCATCATTCAGCGGGTTCTCAAAAACGTGGGAGGAAGCTGAGATGCTTTTTGGCCGAGTGAGAGGTACAGCTGTGGCTTCTGTAAAATACGAGGATCTTACCGGGATGAAGCTGCTGGTTGTCGAACCTCTTAATAAACACCTTGAGCCCACAGGTCCGCTTCAGGTAGCTGTGGATGTTGTCCAGGCCGGTCCTGGAGACCTCTGTGTTATGGTCCGCTCCCGGGAAGCGGCCCTGGCGATGGATATCCATACCTTTGTGCCAGTCGACCTGGCATTGATCGGGATCGTTGATGAATTGGTTGTTCATCCAGATAACGAATTTGATGTCACCCTGAAAAAAGGGACTACAAAATACACCTGACCTATGATACTTGGAAAAGTAACCGGAACCGTAGTGACTACAATAAGTCACGCACATTATAAGAACCGCCGCCTGCTGGTTGTCCAGCCCTTGACTTTGCCGGGGGATCCACCTGAAGGTGATTTTGTAGCTCTGGATAATTCCCAGGCTGGGGTGGGTGACACAGTGCTGGTCAACAGAGAAGGTAACGGGGCCCGCCAGATCCTGGATAATCCTGATGGCTGTGTGATTTCTGTCATTGTGGGCATCGTGGATTCCCTGCAAATCGAGGAATTGGAGTAGGTATGCGTATACCCCTGATTGCCGGAAATTGGAAGATGAATATGACTGAAAGGGAGGCCATCTCCCTGGTCAGGACCCTTATGCAGCGCTCCCGTTATTACTCCGGGGTGGAAATCCTGATCTGCCCACCTTTCACATCCTTATCACAGCTTCATAAACTGCTGGTCAGCTCATCCATCCTGTTGGGTGCCCAGAATATATCAGATCAACCATCTGGGGCCTACACCGGAGAGATCTCTGGCAAGATGGCTGGGGAGTTTTGCACGTATGTGATCCTGGGTCACAGCGAAAGGCGGTCCTACTTCGGAGAGGATGACTCCCTGATCAATAGAAAAGTCAAAGCTGCCCGTGAGTCGGGCCTGGTCCCAGTCCTGTGTGTGGGTGAGTCCCTGGCAGAAAGGGATGCCGGCCAGGCAGCGGGGGTGATCAGCCGCCAGATCCGGGGAGCTTTGGAGGGAGTGAGTATATCCCGGGCAGCGGAAATGGTCATCGCTTATGAACCGGTTTGGGCCATCGGCACAGGACGGTCCGCATCACCGGAGGATATATCAGAAATGATCTCTGAAGTCATTCGCCCGGGATTGGCCGGTCAGTGGGGAGAGGAGCTTGCAGGTGGAATCCGGATCTTGTATGGAGGGTCTGTAGATCCAGGCAATGCAGGGGGATATATCAAACAGTTTGAGATCGATGGAGCCCTGGTCGGTGGAGCAAGTTTATCCGCAGAAAAATTCCTGGGGATCATTGATAGAACTCAGTCTTAGATATCCAAATTAATCTCTAGAGCTGTAAATGGGTGGCATTTATCATATTACCCACAGGATATTGATCCTGTGGGATTTCCTTTTTATGGTATGGAATTCCAGGATGGTAAAATTCAGGAAAGACCCTGGTCTATCTCCCTGGAGTGGATGTCTGATCAGCGAGAATGAAATACTGGAGGAAGAATGGATTCCGATTTTCAGTCAAATCTCAGGAAATATGCAGAACTGGCAGTAAAAGTGGGTTTAAACCTTCAGCCGGGTCAGAAGTTAATCATTCAGCATTTCAGAGATGGAGGAGTACCCATCCAAATTGCACCTTTTATCAGGGAGCTTGCTGGCAGCGCTTACCGGGTAGGTTCACCCCTTGTGGATGTGCAGTGGCGGGATGAGGAGGTTTATTTTAGTCGGATGCAGTACGCCCCCCAGGATTCCATCTCCGAGACCGCGTTATATCTGATACAGGGCATCTTGGATGTGATCGAAAATGGGGGTGCGATGTTCACCATTTCTGCAATCAATCCGGATCGGATGGCAGGACAGGATCCCCAGGTGCTGGACCGGATGCAGCGGGGAATTCTAGATGCCTGGAAACCTGTCAGCACCCTTCTTGGGAAAAATGCCATGAACTGGACCTTGCTTTGTGCACCCGATGAAGGGTGGGCCAGGAAACTTTTCCCGGACCTGGTTGAGAAGGATCAGGTTCCAGCTCTCTGGGATGCCCTATTCAAGATTTCCAGGGTTTATGAAAAAGATCCCATCGCCGCCTGGCGAACGCATCTGGCAGGGCTGCAGGAGCGCAGTGATTATTTGAATAATAAAGCCTACCGGGAGCTGTACTACCGGGCTCCGGGAACAGATTTAAAATTAACCCTTCCAGAGGGCCATATTTGGCGCTCAGCAGGATTTAAGACCCAGAGCGGCATTCCCTTCACTGCCAATATCCCAACGGAGGAAGTTTTCACACTCCCGGATAGACGATTTACGGAAGGAACTGTCCGGTCCACCCGACCGCTGGTCTATTCTGGCAACGTGATCGATCATTTCAGTTTGACCTTTAAGGAAGGCAAAGTGAATGATTTCTCCGCTGAAAGAGGAGAAAACATCCTTGAAAACCTGATCAAGACCGATGATGGGGCTTCTATGTTAGGGGAAGTTGCCCTGGTACCTAATAGCTCGCCCATTTCCCAATCCGGACTGCTCTTTTATAACACTCTGCTGGATGAGAACGCTTCCTGCCACCTGGCCCTTGGCAGCGCCTACCGCTTCAGCCTGAATAATTGGGAAAGTATGACAGGTGAGGAGTTCGAACAGCTGGGCGGCAATAACAGCCTGGTACATTCAGACTTCATGATCGGGTCCGGTGATCTGGATATTGATGGTGTTCTCAAGAGCGGAGAGATAGAACCTGTATTTCGTGGCGGAGAATGGGCTTTCTAGATCCCTCAAGATATCCACGAGCAGATAGAGGTAGAGATTGGAGAAGAAAATGAATAATAGTCTATTAACCCCAGCTATGGAGAAACTCCGGCCCGATCTGGGCCAGGTGGTCTCCCTCCTGGAGTCCAAAGCGCCTTATGGTGCTGTCTCCCTCTCGTCCCGGGAGGTCACCCAATATATGGTTGAGAACAATCAGGAGAAAGTGAATACTCGCGAACCTACAGCAGGTGTGATCTTACGGGCATTTGACGGTCATACATTGCGAGAAAGAAGCCTGGGAGGATTCAACCGGGAGAAGGTGTTCCAGGAAACCAGGGATTTTATTAAGGGTGTCTCGTTCAGAGAGAACGGGAAGATAGATCCAGGAGAGGAGCAGGTTGAGAGTTTCCAGACAGCGATGGAGCATGATCCGGACCTGATTCCGGTCCAGGATAAGCTCGATTACCTGCGGGAGCTCAATCAGCGGGTGAACAAGATTGATTCCCGAATTGTCGATGTCCGGGTCAATTTCATGGAGTTCAGGGAGAAATCGGTATTCCGAAATCGGGCCAAGGATCTGGCCCAGGATATTCAGCGGGTGCGCTTGTCCATCATGGTCATGATGATGGGTGAAAAAGGTGTGGTCTTCGATTGGATCACAAAATGCGGTACCGCAGGATTGGAGATTCTCACATTTAGCGATGATGAATTGGAGAAGTTGGTCAAGACCTCCATCGGGTTGCTGAACGCCGAAAGGATCGAGCCAGGGGAATACTCGGTTGTCACGGCCCCTGGTGTGTCCGGTGTGATCTCCCATGAATCCTTCGGCCATGGGGTAGAAGCGGATATGTTCCTCAAGGAAAGAGCCAAAGCGGCCAATTTTATTGGCAAACGTGTGGGTTCTGAATTGGTGAATATCTATGATGACCCCAGCCTGGATGGAGCATATGGATCTCACTTCTTTGATGATGAAGGATTTCTTGCAAAAACAACCCGGATCGTTAACAAAGGAATCTTTGAACGAGGTATAACAGATCTGTATTCCGCGACTGCGCTGGGTCTGGAACGCTCCGCAAACGGACGCAGGCAGGATCGTACCCGAAAAGTTTATCCCAGGATGACCAATACCTTTTTTGGCTCTGGCGAAACCCCGCTAAAGGATTTGATCGGCCAGGTGGAGGATGGGATCTATGTCGTTAAACATACCTCTGGCATGGAGGATCCCAAAGGCTGGGGGATCCAGGTGACCGGACATCATGGATATGAGATCAAAGGCGGTCAGCTGACAGAGAGAATGTATGCACCGATTGGCATGACAGGTTATGTGCCTGATGTGCTATCAAGCATCACAGCCGTGGGAAATGACTTTGGGTTAACCTGTGGATTCTGTGGCAAAGGAAACAAGGAAATCGTACCTGTGACTACAGGAGGACCTCATCTGTTAATGAAAGCGAGGTTGGGCTGATGATCGAGATTATCCAACAAGCACTTGGGAACCACCCAGCTATCAAAGCCTGGACCATCCGCCAGGAGAGCTCCCGCAGCATCCAGCAGTATGATCTGAAGGATCACGCCGAAGCCGTGAGGGATGTGGACTCAGAGATTTTTGTCGTGGACGTGCTCTGCGATTCTATTGATAAAGAGGGCAAACCCAGCAGCGGTTTGGGAAATGTTTCCTTCCTGCCAGGGGTAGATATAACTAGCGCTCTAGAGAAAGCGGTGCTCACCGCCCAGCTTATGCATAACGAACCCTATGATTTTGCGGAACCGGCTCCGATTCCAGAACTTGAACTGGCAGATCCGACCTATCAACAAGATCCAGAAGGGGAGGTAAAAAAAATTCTGGACACCCTTAAGGAGACCACTGAGCTTTACCCTCAAGTTCGGTTGACCGCTGCTGAGTGTTATGGCCAGGAAAGACAAATACATCTGGTCAGCAGCAAGGGAATCGATGCCAGTCAAACAGTGACAGATATTTACTTAGAGTGGGTATATATCGGGGGAGAAGGCGAGAATGAAGTGGAAACCTTCGCTGAGATCAGACGCCGAAGAATTGCGGATCTGAATCTGGAAGAAGAAGCTTCCTTGCGCGCTCAATACACTTCAGATCTGCTGCGAACAGGAAAGCCAATCAGCTATACTGGTCCGGTCGTCGTGCAGGGAAGCACCCTGGCCGGGATGGTAGCTGGAGAAATCCTGGGGGGCAGCCTTGTAAAAAGCTTATCGAATGCCAGTCTTAAAAACAGCAGGCAGACACCCTGGGAAGTAGGAAAATCCATCTTCCGGGAGGAAGTCAAGGGAGACGACTTGAATATCTGGGCCAACCGGCAGATTCCTTATGGAGTGCCTTCCAGCTCCTTTGATAATGAGGGTATACCCGCTCAGCGTGTACCATTGATCCAGCAGAATAAGCTGGTTTCTTTTATTGCAGACCAGCGTTATGCCCACTATCAAAAATCAAGACCCACCGGTGATTTTGGCTGCTTGGAATTGCCGGCAGGAAGGAGGCCTTTGACGGATTTAATGTCTGGGGCGTATATCGAGATTGCTGAGTTCTCCTGGTTCAATCCTAATCCCAGGACCGGAGATTTCGCTTGTGAGATCCGCCTGGGTTACCAGGTTGAAGATGGGCAGAAAAAACCCTTCAAAGGTGGTATGCTGGTTGGGAACCTGTTAGATGCCCTGGCAGATGTGCACTGGTCAAAGGAGACCGGATTTTACGGCCACTATCTCGGGCCACGGGGAGCCAGGTTCAATTCACTCAAGGTTGCGGCGTGAACCACGAATCAACTTATTTTGCAGGTTCTAAGCGATGAATCTATCAGAGCTTGCCCGGATAGTTTTTAAATCCCAATTGGAGCGGATGCAGCTCAATCTGGATGGCTGCATTGCAGGTCTGGATCCCATTCACCTCCATGATCTGCGAGTAGCTAACCGGCGTACACGGGGAGCATTGAACGATTTTCAGAATCTTCTCCCGAATGAGGTAGTCGAAAAATACCTGGAAGAATTTCGCTGGATCCATAAGATCACAGGCCCGGTGAGAGATATCGATATCGGGTTGTCGCGTTTTCCCGCCTATGAGAAGAAGATCTCCAAGAACTGGCGCAGGCACCTGGTTCCTGCCAGAGAAATGCTGGAAATCAAACGCCAGTCTGCCCAGGAGGAATTAGTTTCTGTTTTGAACTCAAAAAAAGTAAGTGATCTCTTTTCATCCTGGTCAGACCTGCTGGAGAGCGGAATGTTAGATGGGAGTGAATACTCCCTGGAACCTGCCCGGGAGTATGGCTGCCTGCGGATCATCAAACGCTATCGAAGAACACGCAAGACCGGACTGGAATTGGGCAAAAAATCGCATGCTGAGCAGTTCCATGATTTCCGCATTAGAGTTAAAGAATTACGCTACCTGATGGAATTCTTCCAGTTAGTGGTCGATCAGGAAGAATATGACAAGCTGCGGATTGAGATAAAAAATGTGCAGGATGCCCTGGGAGTATATCAGGATGCAGACATCCAGGTAGCCTGTCTGATCCATTTGGCTGAGGATCTTGATAAATCAGGGAGCAGTTTGGATCCCATTTTGGCATTGGGGCAATGGATTGGCATCTATGAAAAGGAAATCCGGAGCGCACGAAAGAAATCCCTCATAGCTGTCCGCTGGCTGACAAACGATTTGACCGCCAGGGAATTCCAAAGCTGTTTTAAGTACCCCGTGGACTAGAAAATCGCTGCTCCCCATCTGGTCTGATCAACCCACCTTCAAGATGGTTTAATCTAGTAATTTTTCGAGTACCTTGTGGTAAACTCATCCACATGTTAAAACCAATCAATTGGAAAACCTTTCCACGAGATTTCGCCGTTGCCATGCTCGGATTTGTGATCTACGGCCTGGCGATCGCCCTGATCATCCGGGCTGAACTGGGAACTGGCCCCTGGGCGGTGCTAGCAGTGGCTCTGGCGGATCTTAGCGGGACGACTCCCGGGACGATGCTTATCATAACTGGGTTCCTGGTGCTGATCGGCGCGGTCCTGCTTAAAGAGCGGATTGGCTGGGCAACCTTAGGCAATATTCTTTTTATTGGACCCTGGACGGATCTATTCCTTTTTTTGATCCCTTCCCTCAGGGATTTCTTGTGGCTTCGCATCCTGGGTTTGTTTTTGGCCGTGGTTCTATCCGGAGTGGCGACGGCGGTATATATTAGCGTGAATGGGGGCGCTGGTCCCAGGGATAGCTTGATGTTGGCTGTCTCCCGTGTATCAGGGAAAAGCGTGCGAACTTCCAGGGCGGTGATCGAGGTCTTGGTTGTGATGGTCGGGTGGCTGTTAAAAGGCCCTGTCGGGATTGGAACGCTGGTTTTTGCGATCTTTATCGGCCCCCTGGTTCAGCTCTTCTTTAAGATCTTCCACGCTGGTCCCCAGTATTCCACTCAGGAAAGTTAATGTCCCAAATGTTGTTCCTTTATCATATGATTGCCAGCCTTGTGACAGGTCTGGCTGTCTTCACTCTCTACCAGATGAGGGAAGATAGACCAGTTATGAAAACCATCCTGCTGGGAATACTTCTTCTCTTTGGCTTAGCGTTGACAGCTATCTTCTTCCCGGTGGATGGCTTTGCGAGGGTCCAGCTGCTAGCCTGGGAGGCATTCCTTTATTTTCCCATCTTCTTATCCCTGGGCATAGTTTTCTTCTGGAGTTTCCAGCGCCGTACAGCAATAGCCCTTTTGATCCTGCTGGCGATCACCATGCTGATTGCGATAGACAGCTTCTTGATCGAACCCTACTGGTTGAAGGTTTCAAGGTATGAAATCTCCTCCCCAAAGTTGGACGAACCCCTGACTGTCGCCTTACTGGCAGATATCCAGACGGATTCACCCGGAGAGTTTGAAAGGGATGTCCTGGAGATTGTCAACGAGATGAACCCGGATCTGATCCTGCTGGCTGGGGACTATATCCAGGTGTGGGATCCAGACAGTTACCAGGGTCAGGGCAGAGCCCTGAATGAGATCCTGCGCGACGCGGACCTTTTTGCGAAATTTGGTATTTATGCAGTCCGGGGAAATGTTGACTGGAATAGCTGGAAGGATATTTTCACGGACCTTGATATCAGGCTCTTCGATGAGACCGAGGCTGTTGACCTGGGCCCCATCATGCTTACCGGAGTTGGCTGGGTGGATTCGGCCAATCCCTCTCTCCAGATCGAAGGGGGCGAAAAATTCCATATCGTTTTGGGACATTCACCGAATTTCAGCCTGGGAGAGATCGAGGGTGATCTTTTGCTGGCCGGGCATACTCATGGGGGCCAGGTCCAGCTGCCGGGTATTGGCCCGCTGGTTACCATATCTGTAGTTCCCCGCGCTTGGGCATCCGGATTGACAGAGATCGATCCTGGGAAACACCTGTTGGTCTCGAATGGTGTCGGATTGGAACGGGGGTATGCCCCACGAATGCGATTTCTGTGCCGACCGGAAGTGATCCTGATAACCCTGAAACCAGCTGACTGATCCGATCAGATCTCCCACTACACAGGAGCGGCGTTTTTCCTGTATACTGAATATGTGATTATCCTGGATCACTACTCGAATGGCTCTCTCTGAAAAAAGCTGCTAGGGAGGAGAAAATAAAAAAATGAAAACCCTTGTTATTGTCCGTCATGCAAAATCATCCTGGGATGATCCCTTTCTGTCAGATCATCAGCGTCCCTTGGCAAAACGGGGTTTACGTGATGCGCCGAAAATGGGGACAAGGCTGGCTGAATGGGGACCTCCCATAGATCGAGTGATATCCAGCTCCGCTGTCAGGGCACTGGCAACCGCGGAGATGGTAACGGCTGAAATGGGGCTGCCCTGGGACGAAATCCAGGTGGAGGACGACCTCTATCACGCAACAGAACTTGAAATACTGGAGTTAATCCAGGAACAGGAAGATTACCTGGATGGGTTGATGTTGTTCGGCCACAATCCCGGCATGACCTATCTGATCAATGACCTTTCAGACCTGGACCTGGACAACCTGCCGACTTGCGGGGTGGCTATCCTGCAATTCGATGTGGAAAGCTGGACTTCAATTGGCGAGGTGATCGCGTCGGAGTCAGTGTTTGATTACCCCAAGCGAAAGCATTAAAGAAATACGAGTGATGTAGACGTGGTTTCTTGCGGTGAGACCCGGGTTCGTTTATTCTCTGTCTTTGTGGAATGATGTAATGGACATATTTGGTACTCGAAATTGGATTTAACCCATTAGAATCTTTGATTGACAATCCCCTGATAATAGCTATAATATACGTAGATGCAAATATTCGCAATAGGATAGATTATGTCACACTGCCACACGATCCTTGCTGAACTGCGCAGTAGAGGTTATAGGATCACTCCCCAGCGGGAGATGATCATCCAGGCCATTGCCCACAATTCCAGGCATACTACTGCAGAAGAGATCGCCGTTCAGCTCCAAGAACACACTCAGGCAATCAATCTTGCGACAGTTTACCGAACGCTCGATCTGCTCTGGCAGGAAGGATTTGCCTGCCGGAATGATTTGAGTGAGGGGAAGACAGTTTACACTACATTTCAGCATGGACCCCATATCCACCTGGTTTGCCGCAAGTGTGATCAGGTGATCGATGCCGATGCGGCGGTGTTAAGTAAACTGGACCGGGAACTTCAAGAGGGATATGGTTTTGATTCGGACCTGGGCCATTTCTCGATTTTTGGTATCTGCTCCGAATGCCAGGAGCGGTAAGAACTTCCCTGCTTGGACATTCAGATAGGAGGAGAGAAAAATGTTATTTGCCCCAGTAAATCTGCATATCCCTGATGGATTCCTGACCTTAATGGTGTCCCTGATATTTTGGTTGATCACCATCCTTATGGTTTGGCTGGCTGTCTCGAAGACCAATCAGAGTTTAGGAGAGAAACAAATTCCCTTGATGGGTGTAATGGCGGCTTTTATTTTTGCAGCCCAAATGTTGAACTTTCCCATCGCTGGAGGAACATCCGGACATTTTCTGGGGGGTGCCCTGGCAGCCATTGTGCTTGGTCCATGGGCAGGTATTCTGGTAATGACCGCAGTTGTGGGTGTCCAGGCTCTGCTCTTCCAGGACGGCGGTTTGCTGGTGATGGGCGCCAATATATTTAATATGGGAATTTTGACTGCTGTGATCGGTTTTGGTTTGTACCGGTTGGTGGTTCACCAGAAACGCGGGATTCGGCTGGCGGTTGCTGGCAGCGGGGCCTGGCTTGCCACTATGACGGCAGCTCTGGTAACAGCGCTTCAGCTCTGGCTGAGCGGGACCACCCGTTTGGAAATAGTCCTGCCCGCTATGTTGGGTGTGCATGCCCTGATCGGCATCGGCGAAGGATTGATCACGGTTGCTGCCTTGGCTTATATTGAGCAAACCCGGCCGGATTTGTTGAGTTTGGAAAAAACAGCCCAGGGTGGGGGAAAGGGTTGGGTTGTGGGAGGCGTCCTTTTAACTCTGGCAGCTCTGTTTCTGTCGCCATTTGCCTCTGGAAACCCGGATGGATTGGAGAGAGTGGCGGAGGACCTTGGTTTCCTGAGCGCCGGTCAGGGCCCATCTTATCAATTACTGCCTGATTATACGATTCCCCTTCTAGGAGAAACATCCCTTTCTACGATCCTGGCCGGTGTAGTTGGGGCAGCTGTCCTAATGGGTCTTTTGATCCTGCTGGGCAGAAATCTGCGCAAGCGCACAGAGAGGTAAGATAGTCTATGCACGTTGATGTTTTTGATCAATTCCAATTCACTGAAAGCCGAGTGCACCTGCTGGATCCGCGCGTAAAAGTAGTGATCACGGTTGGGTTTATCCTCTCAAATGCCATCCTCCCGGATGGCAGCTGGCTTGCCTTTGCGTTGGCCTGGCTGTTTATCCTGCTGGTTAACGATCTGGCTAACCTAGGTCTGGATTTTAGTTTAAAACGCTCGGTAATTATCCTGCCTTTTGTCCTGGTTGCAGTCAGTGCGATTTTTTCACCCCAGGGAAAGCCGCTAGCAGTTTGGGATCTTGGTTTTATAATTCTGATTCCCACGGACGTCGGATTGATCAGATTTGCCAGTATCCTGGTCCGGTCCTGGCTTTCTGTCCAGATGGCCATTCTGCTGGTGGGGACCACTCAATTTCCAGATTTAATTCACGCCCTTGAGCATCTGAAGCTGCCCCGGACGTTAACCACCATTATTGCCTTCCTGTTCCGCTATCTGTTTATCCTCACCAATGAGGTATACCGGATCCTTCGAGCCCGCGAAGCCCGCAGCGCCCGGTTGCCCTCTATCCGGGGAGGGGGAAGTCTGGGATGGCGGATCAAAATGACAGGCAGTATGGCTGGACAGCTTTTTACGCGCAGTTATGAACGCTCTGATCGTATTTACCAGGCTATGATCTCCCGCGGTTATGCCGGTCATATCCGGACATTGAACCCTCACCAGATCCAGACCCGGGATCGACTGATATTGGGGATTTCCGCAGGGGTTATGGCCTTGATTCAATTAGTAGGATGGATTCTCTAATGCCAGTAAAACATAAACCAACCTTTGAGCTGATAGTTCCAGAATGTGAAGGTGATCTCCTCCAGATCAAGGACCTTCATTTTGCCTATCCTGACGGCCATCAAGCCCTGCGAGGTGTTAGCCTATCTGTTTGCGAGGGAGAAAAAATCGCCCTGGTTGGCCCAAACGGAGCAGGAAAATCGACCTTAATGCTGCATTTGAATGGCATACTTGGGGAGCAAAGCCCGATCACCATCGCCGGACTTAAGCTGGACAAGGAGAATCTGCCACTGATCCGAGCCCTGGTAGGGCTGGTCTTTCAAAATCCAGATGACCAGCTTTTTTCTCCCACAGTCTTCGAAGATGTCGCTTTTGGCCCTCTTCATATGGGATTGCCGGAGGATGAGGTCCTGTCACGGGTAGAAGAGGCTCTCGGCGCTGTGGGGATGGATGATTTTGGTAACAGGCTTTCCCACCATTTGAGCATGGGCCAAAAGAAAAGGATCGCCATCGCCACGGTGCTCTCCATGCGACCCCAGATCATGATCCTCGATGAGCCGTCCGCCGGACTCGATCCAAGAGCCAGGCGCTCCCTGATCAATTTCTTGCGTGATCTTCCGATCACTATGCTGGTATCCACACATGACCTGCGGATGGCGGTTGATCTCTTCCCGCGCATGATCATCATGGATGAGGGAAAGATCGTAGCTGATGGACCAACCCAGAAGCTCCTGGAAAACGAGTCTCTGCTGGTAGCTCATGGATTGGAACCCCTCTAGTAAGTAAGTTTTTGATTTTCCTCTCACTTATCCGTTTCAAGAAGAAGGTCCAATATGCAGCTGAATATTCCCCCGCAAGATGAGATAAACAACTTGCCCCCGGATGGGGGAGAGAAATACAACCGATTGATCTTTGAGCAGTCACCTTATTTGCTTCAGCACTCTGCCAATCCGGTAGATTGGCAGGCCTGGGGAGAGGATGCCTTCCAACAGGCCAGGCAGGAAGACAAACCGGTTTTCCTGTCGATTGGTTATGCCACCTGTCATTGGTGCCATGTTATGGAACGGGAATCCTTTGAGAACCCGGCGGCAGCTGACCTGATCAACACCCATTTCATTCCCGTGAAGGTGGATCGGGAAGAGCGACCTGATATCGACCAGATCTATATGGCGGTCTGCCAGGCGGTGACTGGTACAGGGGGTTGGCCGCTGACCGTTATCCTGACCCCGGACAAGAAACCTTTTTTTGTCGGGACTTATTTTCCAAGGGAAAGCCGCTTTGGAAGAACCGGATTGATGGATCTGATCCCCAGGGTGGCGGACCTGTGGGCGACAAAACGGGATGAACTCCTGGAAAGCGCGGACAAGATCACCAGGCATCTCCAGGATGCAAACCAGACCAGCGGGGGAGATATCGATCCGGGAGTCATCCAGCTGGCCTATGCTCAATTAAAAGCGAGATATGACCCTGCCCAGGGCGGGTTCGGAAGTGCTCCGAAATTTCCAACCCCCCATAACCTGTTATTTTTGACTCGTTTTTGGGAGAAAACAGGGGAGCCAATTGCCCTGGAGATGGTCGAAATAACACTCCAGAAGATGCGCCTGGGTGGGATCTTCGATCAGATCGGTTTTGGCTTTCACCGCTATTCTACAGATGATTCCTGGCGTCTTCCTCATTTTGAAAAGATGCTGTATGACCAGGCTATGCTTGTCATGGCTTACACGGAAGTTTACCTTGCCACCGAGAACCCAGCTTATGCCCGGGTTGTTCGCGAAGTGCTCAGCTATGTCCTGCGGGATATGACAGATCCTGGAGGGGGCTTCTATTCCGCCGAGGATGCGGACAGCGAAGGGGAGGAAGGATTGTTCTATCTCTGGACCAGAAAAGAATTCCTGGAGCAGATCGGCCCGCGGGCAGGGGAGCTTTTCTCATCCCTGTTCAATCTGGTGGAAGATGGAAATTACAGGGATGAGGCAACGGGCGAATTATCAGGGAGAAATTTGCTTTATCTGGATGCTCCCCTGGAAGAGCTGGCAGGAGACCTAAACATGAAGCCGGACGAGCTGACCGGGTTGTGGGATGACCTGAGAACCCACCTGTTCGATATCCGGGAGCAGCGGGTACACCCCCTTAAAGATGATAAGATACTCACGGATTGGAACGGCTTGATGATTGCCGCCCTGGCTAAAGCTGGCGCTGGGCTTGGGGATCCCACTTATATCCAGGCTGCGGGCAAGGCTGTCGATTTCATCTGGGCCAAGCTTCGGAACGGGGAGGGAAGGCTTCTCAAGCGCTACAGGAATGGAGAAGCCGGACTCACCGCTCACCTGGATGATTATGCCTTTTTAGTCTGGGGGCTGTTGGAACTTCATCAGGCTACCTTCCAAACCAGGTACCTGGAATATGCCCTGTTCTTGACAGAGATCATGATCGCTGACTTTTGGGATCAGGAAGATGGGGGATTCTTCTTCACTGCTGAAGGGCAGATGGATCTCATCCATCGGAACAAAGAAATCTATGATGGAGCTATTCCTTCAGGGAATGCAGTTGCCTTCCATAATTTGATCCGACTGAGCCGTTTGCTTTCGAGACCAGATCTGGAGGAGAAGGCCCAGCTGATCGGACGCTCGTTCTCAGCCCAGGTCAATCAGATACCCCTGGGTCATACCCAGCTGATGTCCGGATTGCTGGCGGCCGAAAGCGAGTCTCTGGAGGTGGTGATCTCGGGGGATCCGGAAAGTCCTGATACGAAGAACATGATCCAGGCATTGAGAGAGCATTATTATCCAAATCTGGTTTTGCTGCTGCGGCCTACGAAACCGGATGAGGCTTTATTCGGATTGGTTCCAATACTTCAGGAACAATTTCCCCTGGAGGGCAAGGCAACCGCCTACGTTTGCAGGAATTTTCAATGCAGTGCCCCGACAACGGATATCGAGGAAATGCTCAGGCTGGTGGATGGTGATTGAGCGTATGACCGAAAACCAAGGGTGAACCCTAAATAACCAAGTGTACTCAATGGCTTAAACGTCCTCTGCTATTTTATGGATCCGTTGAGAGGATTGGATTTCAGCGGGTTTTTCTGTATATTTTGTATGTCTTTTATATTATGTCTCTGCCATATGCACTGGAATCTAATGGATTATTGGTTTTCACTCCACTATTATTGTTCCGCAGTACCATTGAAAATGTGGATTTGTACTCCCCCGGTATAAAACATTGGCATGCCCCCCAATCCTAATACATATTACACAATTACTGCTTCCGCTCCAGTCTCCTCCTTGATCTCAGCTGCGAAAGCCTCCAGACTTTCAATCTGGAAAGAGCTCTGATCTCCAGCCGGTCTGCCAAGAACCACCAGTGTGGCCCCTTCATCAACGACTGTGGATTTGATCTCGTCCCTGATGTTCCCTTTGCGTATCACGGAACGGGCTTCTACTCCCTGTTCAGCTGACCGTTCGATCGCCATCAGAAGGAAAAAGCGGCCCATCTCCTCCAGCTCGTTCTCGATGTCGACCACAATCGGTGCGGCAGTTTTATTCAGGAAACTTAGGTCAATGATGTAAAGATAGACGATATCATCGCCCCGCTCTTTGGCTAGCTGGATGGCTGATTGTTGTGTTTTATAACTGGCTTCGCCACCTCGGGTGGAACATAGGATCAAACCCATGGAGTCACCTTCCTTGACATCTCTAGTAGTAATGGCTACTTTTTTTAATACCGCACTAACAACCAGATAGTAGCAATTAAGAGGGTCACAAACGTGACCGGTACACCATCGCGCATAAAACGCTTAAATGACACACGAATGCCTGCTTGTGCAAGAAGGCCCACAGTGACAATATTTGGAGCAGATCCTAGGTAGGTGGAGTTCCCGCCTAAGTCCGCTCCCAGGATTAATGCCCAGTAGATGATCCGGCTCTCAGTTCCCCCGGGTATATTAATGGTCAAGTAGTCTGCTACCGGGAGCGCTGCCACCGTAAAAGGTATGTTAGCCACGATGCCGGAAGCTATCCCAGCCACCCACGTGATTAAAAGGGCTGCCCTGTCAAGGCTTTCACCGGCATATAGGATCACACGGGATGCCAACCAGTCGATCGCCCCGTTGGCTTCCATAGCCCCTACTACAACGAATAAACCAATGAAGAACAACAGAGTAGTCCAATCCACTTCGCGGACCATATCTGTCATATCAGGTCGAACCCAAATGATCAAGATGGCTGCCCCACTAATAGCAACTACACCGGGGGGCATGTGGTTGAACCCATCGGCTACAAAAAAGCCAATAAATGTGATAAGGGCAACAATCAGGGCTTTGTTCAACGTAGTCTGGTTTGAAATCTCCGACTCCGATGCCAGCTGCTCAGCCAAAACTTGGGAAACTTTTCTGTCCGCATCTTGGTAGGTTTTACGATACTGAAACCAATTGATCGCAACCAATGCGAACATACACAGGATGGCTATAGGTGCCATATTGACAAAATACTCCCCGAAACTCATCCCTAAATGGGAGCCAACGATCGTGCTTGGTGGATCACCGATCAGGGTAGCTGCCCCCCCAATATTTGAGGCCAGCACCTCAGGGATGACGATTGCTAATGGGTCCAATCCGATGGCAGCAGCGATCTGGATAGACAGTGGTGCTATCAGCAGAATAGCTGTGACATCGTTCAGAAATGCTGAAGTTATTCCAGTTAATAAGATCAGTGCCATCGCGATCATCCAGGCATTGCCTTTGGCTCTCTGGTAAAGCCGAAAGGCCAACCACTTGAATGCGTTAGTATCCGCCAAGATGGCCATAAAGATCATCATTCCCATGATCAGGAAGATCACATTCCAGTCCACCACCTGCATAGCATCATCAAAGTTAAGCAGCTGGAGATTTGGGTTGTAATGACCTCCGATATAGGTAATTAAGAGCACAGCTGCGGCCCCTGATAGGGCGGCAGCTGTCTCATGTAACCAATGTAAGGAGATCACAAGGAAGACAATGAAGAAGATTCCAGTCGAGATCAGGGCGGCCAGGCCAGCTCCAGGCTCTGGGGTAATGGATGAGATCTGTGTAAAACCAGTGCTAAGGTTAGGAATAGCCATTCTATAAAGATAAAATTGTAGGAATGATCAATATGGCAAATTCCGACTCCGCCTTAATGACTTTGTTAGCCACACTGCCAAAACGCCATTTCCCAGAGCCAGTTTCGCCATGTGTTCCTATGATGATCAGGTCACATTCTTTCTCCCGGGCGGTATCGAGGATACATTGTGCTGGGAAGCATTGCTCCGTTATGGTCTGTACATTTATATCTTCACTGCGTAGCTGTTCAGCTACTCCGTCCAAGTATTGATTAGCAATTTCATCTAGCTGTTCAAATATATTGCTGATCACCGAGGGACTTGCCATCAGCGATTGCCGCAAAGGCGCTATAGCGCGCAGTAATAGGACTTTTGATTTATGAAGGTTGGCGACGGCTTTAACTGTCGTTAGTACCTGTTCAGCATTTTGTGAACCATCCAAGGGGACAAGGATTTGCTTAAACATAAGAATAACCTTTAATACTTCCATAGAGATAAAACTACTCTTCAAACATCTACTTCAGATTGTACGTAGAAATAGGCTGTCAAGTCAAGTTAAATATTTCGAATAACTTGGAGTTTATGTTAACACAACGAAATGCTATGAAGCTCTCTTGGGAAATGGAGGATACTTCAAGCGCCTTGGAAAAACTTATGAAGAGATTCGCAAGAAAGTGCCTCCTAGGATCCCGCATCCTCCAAGCCTATGTTCAATTGTATGTATCCTTCCGGGCCCATTCTTGAGAGTAGGACATTTGTGTTAAACACGAGTGTCCGTTTAAGTTTAAGGGCAAAGTTCAGGAGGAGTAATCAGTTTAAGCACATCTGACTCTAGAACTGAATACTGAATACTGAACACTGATTTGATTTACGACTTACGTTTCTCCTTCCGAGCCCAATCTTGTGAGTCCTAGTCCAGCTATCCGTCCTGGCCTTCTGGCGGAGTCTCCGGATTGGTATCCTGGTCCGGGTTCTCCTCTTCTGCCACTTCTACCTTATCTTCTTTCTTCTTTTTCTTCTTCCCCTGCTTCTCCTTCGGCTGCTCCTCCTCCTGCTCTGTTTCCCCTGATCCAGGAGGGGCGGTTTGGTCTTGATCTCCTTCCTGGGGATCGGCCTCACCCAGATCATCATCAGGTATGGGTTCATCCTTGCCTAATTTCTTATGGGGTCTTCTCAGGACCGAAGCCACGATGATCACTGTCAATCCGATTCCCGTCACGACCAGAGCATAGGTTCGGGCCTGGGAGAACAAGGAATAAATGATCTTTAGACCCAGACTGGTGGCTGTGTCAACCAGATCCATGTGAAGGCCGGCCAGGGGTGTTTCACCCAGGAATCTGTCCAGCAGAAAATCAGCAGCCGGACCGGCCAGGGACGCCAGGCCGGTGGCCAGCAACCCCGCAATCGCGATCGGGTAGCCCCACCAAACTCTTAATGCCCTGAAGGTATGAACAGCCAGGGTGGCGATGCCCAACAGCAGGAAACAAATCAATAGCGGACTGATCAGGACCATCCAGCGCCCAAAATTGATCACGACAGTCAGGGGAAGGTCCTCACCCAATATTTTAAGGTCTACGCTTTTCCCCTTCAAACCTTTCCCGAAATCAATTTCTTCGGGGATGTCTGTCAACGACCTCCTCAACAGGGATTCAAATTGGGGAATGTAATTATCTAGAAAATCGTTTCCGGGATTGCAGGACAGGAAATCCTTGCCGCTATCATCATTTCCTTCCAGGATGCGGGTCATATCCAGCAGATCTTCCTGGGTGCACTCAGGCTGGTTTTTCAGAAGCTGAGAGATCGCTTCCACCCCTGCCGTGCCAGTGAGGTGCTCTTTGAGCTCCAATAAAGAGATTCCCAAGGTCAATTCCTCGCTCCCGGACCGGATGCTGTCGATCAGGTTGTGTACCAGGTCATGGAGCTGGTTCTCAAGCCAATCCGGGGGGAGCACTTCCGTCAGGAGGGTTTCCCAATCCTCCTCTGATAGCGCCTGGAAATAGCTGGGTGGACCTCCACCTTCGCTTTCAGTTTCGCCTTCATCTGAAGGTTCCCCATCCTCGCACATCAGCGGATCCTCAAGGCAGGGATTGAAGGTCATGGAATAATGGATCTGGGTTGCAGCAATACCGGGAAGCTGATCGAAGAAATCCTCTTCTTCAAAGATCTCCAGAAAAAAATCCGGATTGAAAAGCTGGGTTGTAAAGGCGAGGGCGAATATGCTTAAGAATATGGATAAGATCAATACCGGGACCAGTAAAGCCCCGATCAATTTTCCGAAGAACCGAAAGATCTTCATAACGGCACCTTTCTCCTGGATAGCTCTTTTAGTCTAATCATTTCGTACAGCTTATTTTATTAACCGCTGCCGGAACCTGATCAGCACCATCACCCCACCGCCAAGGATCAGGATCACTGCAGCCATACCGCCAGTAAGTACGGTCAATCCCCGATTGGTGAGCAGGAAGGGGATTGTGGATTGTGATGAAGGGACAGGTTCAGTTCCCTGATCACCATCCAGGCAGTCCTTAGAGCTGATTATCAGGCTGAATACGGCAGATTCACCCTCTTTATCCTGATTGGATAGAGTTACTGTCCACTCTCCAGATTCAGGGGAAGCCATGGTGAGCAGTTGAACCTGGTTCCGGCTTTGGTAATCCACACCTTCTGACTCAAGGTCCAATACGACACCTTCTGGGTTGGTCAACTCGAGCAGAGGGGTTCCGCTAAGGTAGTTGAGAACCAGGGTGAGTTCGCAGGTTGTTGGCTCTACATCGATCCGGCCTATTTCCTGGACTTCGCCAGCAGGGACAACGCCGCTGATCTGTCCCACAAGTATATTTCCCGCAGCTGCTTCTCTGCAGGCGGCGAAAAATGAACCCAGTTCGGCGCCGCTGTTCGTGAACAGGTATTCTCCTTCGGTCTCAAAGGCAAGTCCCTCCAGGAGCAGGAAATCAACCTCGGTTTCCAGATCAGCAAATCCCGCAGTGCAGAGAATGATGTCGTTTTTATTCGCCCGATTGGGAATAGTCGCAAGGATCTCGCCGGAGGATAAACCGACATTGGCATGACCGTCGCTTAGTAAAATCACCATCATGGGAAGGTCAGGATCAGCGATATTCTCCAGCTCAGATAAACCTAATGACAACCCTTCGCCAATATTGGTTTGTGCTAAAGGCATCAATGAGCTGATCAGGGATTTGAGATTCTCATGTTCCAGCGTAAGACCACTTTCCAGTAGAGCCTGATTCGAAAAAGTCACCAGCCCGATCATGGATTCCCGCCCAGTGCGGTCTTGATCCAGGGCGGAGAGATCGATCAGGTTGACGGCCGCGGTTTTCGCCAGGTCCAGGCGGGAAGGAATGCCGTATTCAACGACCAGCAGATCGATCTCCTCCTGGAGTTCCGACATGCCCGATTCCCGCTTATAGGTTTCCAATCTATCGGATAAAGAGGTCTTGCCGGAATCTTCAAGTGCCTGGTCATAATCACTGGAAGCTATCCGCCATTCTCTTCTGACAGCCTTATAGTCTGGATCATCCAGATAAGGGACAAGCTTCAATATTTCACTTAACACTTTCCCCTTGTTGGTAGTAGGAGGGCAATCAAGGGTCAAATAGCGCATGATCTGATCGGTATAACCTGAGGTAACGATCAGTCCAGCGCTGGTACCTTCGCAGTCAAATTCACCTAATTTGGCCTGGATAGCTGCCTGAACTTCTGCCAGGCTGCTTCCCTGGTTCTCACCGATCCAATCGGCCAGGTTATCAAATGCATCACCCATCTTATCTTTGGCTTCCTGGACTGCTGGATCATTCTCAGCTTCATTCAGCTGGTCTTGCAGATTGAGGTATTTTGGATCCTGATTCAACTCATTCAGGCGTAAAAGCAGGGACAGAAGGTCTTCGGGTACGATGCCGGTATAGACAGGCGTGGCCATACTGCCAGAGACATCCAGCACCAGCACGATCTGGAGAGTCTGGTCATCTTGGGGGGGAAGGGGTTTCGCCAGTGTGGATCTTGATGGGGGCAGCAGGGAAAGTAGCAGAATGGTACCAAGCAATAGCAGGGGGCTTCTTCTCATTTGACCTCCTCCGGAGCAGCAAAAAAATCCGCTCTCCCGGTAAACTTGAACAGGTCTGTTGGTAAGGACCTTCGAATGGAGCTGATGATCAGGGTTCTGGACTGGTTGCATCCGCCACTAAGGGATGGATAATAGATTGGCCTCGCGGGAATATCGAGGATGGGCCAACCACTTACTAGTATAGCTTTATTTTTGGATTTCTTGAAGTAAATTGGCCTTGGTATACTGATATCAGTTATGAAAGGATAAAACATGTATATTTGTATAGATTTTGATGGAACGATCGCTGACCACCGCTTTCCAGAAATTGGTCCCCCAGTGCCAGGTGCCCTGGATTGGATGGGGAAATTCCAGAAAGCCGGAGCTCGGCTGATCCTTTTCACCATGCGCTCAGATGGAGGGCGCAATGGAGATGTGCTTACAGCTGCAGTCAATTATTTACAGGAAAATGGCATCCAGCTCTACGGGATTAACAAAAACCCAACCCAGGTCCACTGGACAAGCAGCCCCAAGGCTTACGGTCAGCTGTATATCGACGATGCCGCCTTCGGATGCCCATTGATCCAACCTGAGGGATTTCAGCGTCCCTGTGTGGATTGGGCGGTTGTTGGACCGGCTGTGATCAAGATGCTTGAGAAATAAAAACCGAGAGGGTCGAAGATAATGACAACGGATCAGGTGGGAGAAGGAAAACTATGACCAGGATTAAACTGGGCTCACTCCAATACTTGATAGTGGGACTGATCATACTGTTTCTTGGAAACTCCTGTCAGGCAGCCCTTCCGGATGCTCCGGAGAACAGCACCAGCCCTCAAGGGAGCCAGGAAGATCTGGTGGATCAACCTGACCTCGGGGAAGCTGCCAACCCCCATCCCATTCCCGCAGGGGACCTGATCCAGCCGGGTGACCTGGTTTACCGGGGTTTTTTTAGGCTGCCTGAAGGGTCCGGAAAATCAAACTGGGAATACAGTGGGCATGGTTTGACCTTTTATCCGGATGGTGATCCCGGCGGCGATCAGGATGGTTTTCCAGGCTCGCTGTTTGGGTTTGGACATGACCATCAACTTCAGGTATCAGAGATCAGCATACCTGTGCCGGTGATTTCCAGAGACCTGTCAGATGCCCCGACTGCCGAAACACTGCAACCCTTTGCTGACCTGACCGACGGCTTATTCCAGCCAGGGCAGATGACCATTCCCCGGGCAGGATTGGCTTATTTGCCCCATCCGGAACCCAGGCTGCACTTCGCCTTCGGGCAGCACTTTCAAGATTTTGAACCCTCCCACGGCTGGGCAGGTCTTGATCTGGATGATCCTGATGCCCGGGGAGCCTGGATATTGGGAGGATTTACCAATTATGTCACCAACGATTATCTCTTCGAAATCCCCTCCGATTGGGGGGATGCGATCGCCCCCGGTCCGCTGCTTGCCAGCGGTAGGGCCCGGGAGGGATTATGGAGTGGAAGAGGTCCTGCTTTGTTTGCCTACAGCCCGACTGGAGCTGGGAACCCCCCGGCTTCCGGGGAGCCGCTGCGTGGAGTCCTTCCCCTGCTGCTCTATGGAGAGCAGCTGCCCGGGCAGCCGGATATCGTCAGCAGCCCATCCCAGTCAATGCTTGAATACCGGGATGCGGATCATTGGTGGGGAGGCTCTTGGTTGACATCCGGGGGTGCGTCTGCGGTAGTGATGGCAGGGACCAAAGCCCTGGGAGAGGAATGGTACGGGTTCGCCAACGGCGTGATCTGGGAACATGATTGCGCTGAGAGCCAGCCGCCCACGTGTCCGGAAGTGCCTGATTGGCCCTATGACAATCGAGGGTTCTGGGCGGAGGATTTCCAGGCCGAAATGATCTTTTTTGATCCGGCTGACCTGGCTGCTGTTGCCCGCGGGGAGATGGACAGCTGGGTCCCTCAACCCTATGGTGTGCTAATACTTGATCCATATCTTTTAGATCCAGCACTTGATCTGGGGAACTATAAAAGAGACTTCGTGGGAGACATAGCATTTGACAGGGAGAATGGCTTGATCTATCTGGTGGAAAGGCTGGTAGATGAATACAGATCAGTTATCCATGTCTGGGAAATTTCCAGATGAGCCTGATTCCTTGTGGTATGCTAAGAAAATTGGGGAATATTCCCCCGGATATATCCGGGGAAGTCAGGCGGCTTGAAAACGGGAGATGGGTTTGTGAACATCATTCAACTATCTGATCTGCACATCGGACAATCCGATAATTATGAAAAAGCACACCATATTGTTGATTGGATCCTGGAGAATAAAGACCTCCATCAATCAGAGTTGGTCGTGATCAGCGGTGACCTGGTGGATGACGGCGAAACCTGGCAATTTGAAAAAGCCAGGGAATTGGTAGAGCGCTTGCGAGAGGCTGGTTATATGGTTTTGGCAGCGCCGGGCAATCATGATTCCGGCCCGGATGGTTTCCGTGAAAACCCGGCCAGCAAACGCGACTTCCGGGATCTGATCTCGCATGTAGCGGAATATCCTGCTTTGTTCATCAAATCTGGCCAGGCATTTGTGCTGCTGGACTCGATGGAAGCTGAAATGGAAAAGATGGAGGTCTGGGGAGCGCAGGGTTATCTGGGTCTAAGGCAGCTCCAGAGATTGGATCTGCTGCTGGATGAACTGGCAGAGAATCCTGCGATTGAGAATATCGTACTCATCCTGCATCATCATCCTTTTGATTACTTGTTTTATCATGGCCTGCGTGACCATGCCGATCTTAAAGGGGTCATCTCCCGGCGGAAGGGAGAACCCCCCCGGGTGAACTTCCTTTTATTTGGCCATAAACATCTCGATCACAGGTTTAATGATCCGGAGGATAATAAAGAGGATCTATTTGGGATCGACATGATATTCGCCTCTGGTCAGACGATTGAGCGGAATAATGAAGGAAAAATGATCCTCCCAGTGATCAGTTTGAAGGATAAAACCATTCAGCGCTTCAAAATTCCCTGAAACCACCAGTTATCGTTATCACATCACTCCATGCAAATCAATAGGTCTTCTATCAAACAAGGAGTTCAGGCCGGGCTTCCGATCTTCATAGGTTATTTTCCTATTGCGATCGCTTTTGGAGCCCTGGCGGGCCAGGCCCAGTTAAGCTGGCTGGAAGCAGTTTTGATGTCCAGCCTGGTTTATGCTGGCGCGAGCCAGTTTGTGGGAGTGAGCATGATCATCGCTGGAGTGGGACCTCTGCAGATCATCACAACTACTTTGTTCTTGAATATGCGGCACTTGATCATGAGCCTGGCGATCAATGATAAAAATCGCGATTTTAGCCCGGCCTGGAAAAGTGCCCTTTCCTTTTTTATCACGGATGAGACTTTCGCGTTGTTAACCCTGGGAAGGGAGGACTCCACCCAGCAGCGGAGTCCATTCTATCTGGCCGGTTTGTTGTTAACAGCTTATCTGGGATGGGTTTCCGGCACCCTGGTGGGAGGATTAGGAGCGAATTTTATTCCCCCTCAGGTCACAACCGCGATGACTGTGGGTTTGTACGGGCTCTTTATTGGCCTTTTAGTCCCACCCGCAAAAAAGTATCCACCCTTCGTATTGATCGCGGTTCTGAGCATGATATTGAATTGGGGATTAGGGCACTGGATCGAAGGCGGGTGGTCCATTGTGCTGGCTACAATTCTGGCGGCAGGGGTGGGTATTCCTTTGCTGGGAGGAGAGGAATGAAAACGCTCCTGCTCATTCTGGGCATGGCTCTGGTAACCTATATTCCCAGGCTGCTGCCGGCGATTTTTTTGGACCGGGTCCAGTTTCCGGCCTGGTTCCAAAAATGGTTAAAAAGCATACCCTATGCTGCGTTAGGGGCTTTGATATTCCCTGGCGTTCTGCTGGTCGATCAAGATCAACCGCTAATAGGCATAATAGGCGGACTTGCTGCCCTGGGATTGTCCTTGCTGAAGCTGCATATAACCCTGGTGATGGCGGGGTCGATCTGCACGGTACTCCTTTTACAATATTTTCTATTCTAGCTATTCAGGCAGATCATCAAGGAGCTGCTGGAAATTGCTTTTATAGTTCCGGAAAGCTGACCTTCCCGCAGATGTGAGATGGATCATGCTGTGCGGTTTCTTGCCCTGGTAGCCTTTTTCGATCTTGACATAACCGGCCTCTTCCAGTTTTCCGAGGTGAGTGGCAAGATTGCCCCAGGATAACCCGGTCTGATTTTTCAGGAAGACATAATCCAGGCTCTCAACCACGTATAACAGCATCACGATATTCAACCTCGCGGGGGCGTGGATGATTTGGTCAATTGCAGCCAGCGGATTTTCAGCTTGATTGGTCTCGCTCATATCATCAACTCTTTATCCAGGGGTGGGTATTTTCCCAGCAGGCGAATAAGTATGATCAGCCCGGTTAAAACCAGGGCAGCCGATAGAAATCCAAATGTGATCGGGAAGCCATGATGAGAGGCGCCATAATTCTGATAAAGATACTCGCCGATAAGTGGTGCAGAGGAGATCAGGATCCCATAGAGGTAGAGGCGGGGCATTTCCATCATATATCCGCCAAGGCTGAACCCGATCAACATGATCAATGAGAATGCAGTGGGGGGAAACCAGACAGAGAGGGCCGAAAAATTGATAAATGAGTACAACCCCAGCAACAGGGCAAGCAGATTGACTACCAGAATGACGATATTTAATCGCTTCAATTTTTTCACCCGGTAGGTTCCATATTTGATTGTTCCCACTCTTGGCTGAATGACTTTTGCCCGATATGCCCGCAGGCCAAAGATCACTAAAAACCAGACAGGTAAAAAGACCACTGAAGACCAGAAATCTCCCAGTTTTGGGCTTAGATAGATCGGCAAGACAAACATCAATAACATGCAGCCGATCTGTATATCCAGAATGCCATCCTGGACAGAATTTCTGAATAAACCCCGCTCCAGATCTTTCAGGCTGAGTTTTTCTGTCATCGGAACCTCCAATTGAAACTACTACAATAAAAGAACTTTGAAATACAAAGTAAATATAGCAAATAATATCCTGAATGTCAAGAGCTTCCCTGGGAATATTTCTGTCCCGCTATTTTGTTAGCTATAATAGGGAGCACACCTTCAAGGATTATATAGATGATAGAGAAATCAAAATCCTATTTACATCGCCTATGTCTGGAACTCCCTCAACGCCCTGTTGGAAGTGATGGCAACAAGAAGGCGACAGATTTCTTCCAAGAAGTGGTGGCACCATTTGGCTGGGAGGTAGAAACTACTCCATTTCCAGCTCTGGATTGGATCGATCAGGGAGCAGAACTGACCCTGATGGGGGAAAAATATCAGGTATACCCCAGTCCTTATGCGGAAGGATGTTCAATGGAGGCGGTTTTAGTTTCTGCGGGGAATATACAGGAATTGAAGGGGATAGATGCGGGAGGGAAGCTGCTCCTGCTACATGGAGATCTAACAAAAGAGCAGCTCATGCCTAAGAATTTTGTTTTTTACAACCCGGAAGAACATCAGGAAATCATTTTTTTGCTTGAGAAGAAAAAGCCGGCAGCAATCCTGACCGCAACCAGCCGCAACGCCAGCCTGGCCGGGGGAGTTTATCCTTTTCCTCTGATCGAGGATGGGGATTTCCAGATCCCATCTGTTTATTTAACAGAAGAGGAAGGGAGCAGATTGTTGTCTGAAGTGGGAAAGACTGGCTATCTGGTCTCTCGGGCAGAGCGGGTTCATTCAAAAGGGTATCAACTGGCAGCGACTAAGGGCAATGATCGTGGAAGGAGGATTATAATCTCGGCCCACATCGATGCCAAGCTCGGCACTCCCGGAGCGATCGATAACGGCACGGGAGTGGTGATCCTGATGCTGCTGGCTGAACTATTCAAGGATTACCGGGATGGTCCGATCCTGGAGTTATTGCCCTTTAATGGTGAGGATTATTACGCTGCCTCAGGTCAAATGTTATTCCTGGAACAGAATCAGGGTCGTTTCGATGAGATGCTGATCAATATCAATATTGATGGAGCAGGGTATCATCTTGGACCTTCAGCTTTTTCTCCATTTAACCTGGCGGAACCTCTCAAGTCGGACCTGGATGAAGTATTAGGATCATCCGAGGATCTGATCGAGGGAGTCCCCTGGTATCAAGGGGACCACAGCATTTTCCTGCAGCGTGGAGTTCCAGCCATTGCAGTTTCATCCGCCTGGTTTGTTGATCATGTTGATTCCCAACAGATCACCCATACGCCAGCGGACCACCCTGATATTGTCAACCATGACCGTGTGGTTGAGATAGCCAGGGCGATCCAGCAATTCATCCTGGCGGCCTATTTAACATAATCAGCTTGTGAGGAAATATGGACCTATCTCAGGGAGAATCGGATCTTGATAGACTGATAAGGGATATGCGGCCAGTACTGGAAGACGAAGAGCTGGTTTTTTGCAGTCTTCCCCTGGATCAAGGAGAGAGTTACTTTCCTATTTGCCAGGGATATTATAACGAGCGAGAAGGTGTTACCATTATAATAGGCAGGCACCTTGCTGACCTGGATGGACTTCCCTACGATTTCGTTTTCAAGCGGATCACTCTGAATGTTCATTCCAGCCTGGGAGCGGTAGGATTTCTGGCCCAGGTCACTAATGTGTTGGCAGCTCAGGGAATCAGCGTAAACCTGATTTCAGCCTTCTATCATGATCATCTTTACGTTCAGGCCCACCAGGCTCAACTGGCGATCGATACACTCAGGCTTTGGCAGAGTAAACTCTCTGAGTGAATCAGAATATTCTCTTGGAACCTGATGAGGATTCTAGTGTTATCCTTTTTAAAGGAGTTAGCATGAAAAAATGGCAGTGGATCGCGCAAATAGTCCTCTTATTGTTCCTGGTGGGGACAGGTGTTTACCTGGTGATGTCTGTTCAAAAGACCCTCTCCAATCAGCTGCTGCCGGTGAAGGAAATGGCAAACTCGCTATCTACGCAGGTCGCTGAGGTTTTACATCCTACACCTACCATCATTCCTGATCCAATAACCATAGTCCATGAGGTCCGCAGCCTGGCTCGGCTTGAGACCATCAAATACAGCCTGGAAAAGATCATCACAGCAGAAACAAGGCAGGGAATATTCGCCTGGCTAGTAGGTGACAGCCTGTTATTTGTGGCTCATGGGGAAGTGATCGCCGGTGTGGACCTGGGCAAACTATCTCCGGAAGATCTGCGCCTGGAGGATGATGTCCTATTTGTAACCCTCCCGGAAGCGGAGATCTTTGTGGTGGCGATCGATAATCAGAAGTCCTATGTCTACGATCGGGACACCGGGCTCTTCACCCATGGAGAGGTCGACCTGGAAACCGCAGCTCGCCGGGCAGCAGAGATGGAAATCGAACAGAGCGCACTTGATGACGGTATCCTTGATCTGGCAGCTCGGAATGCGGAAAGTTTCCTTGGCCGGCTATTTGTGGATCTGGGCTATGCCAAGGTAGTTTTCGAGTAATACGTACTCTGTTTGATCGACCGGTGATGAGAGCTTCGAGGCCCTGGGATCTCCGGTCAGTTGAATTGAGACCGGCACCCCTATTCGTTGGCAGTTAATTCACCAGAAAACTCAGTTCCCATTCTTCTTTTAGTGATGAGGGAGAGTAATGTTATCCCTCAGGCACGATATATAATCCTGCATCGTGCATCACATAGATGAGTGCCTCGGGAGCATCCTTCAGAAAATTGTTTAGGAAATCCCTGAGGCTTGACAAGGGAGATCCTTTATCTGGCAGGGGTTCCAGGCGGTAAACATCCCTCAATTCCTTTGGATCCATTTCTGAGAGTATATGTATTCTTCCAGAGCCGAGAGATTTGATGATCCTCAGGGTATCTACCGGTTTCTGATTGCCAATCCGGAAGGTATCCAGGCTGCATTTATTGTTCAGGACCCATTCCAGGGCCTGGTCCAGATCCATCCCCTGGACAGCTTGCATGCTCTCTTGATACCCAGCTGAACCTACACCATCCTGGCAGGGGGCCAGCAGGAGGATTGTCCCGCCGGGTTTTAGGGTGGCGTTCCAGGCGGCATGGATGGCTTTGCCGGATTGATAGAGATTGATGCCGAGTTTGCCTACCGATATGATCACCAAATCAGCGGGCCGATCAACGTGGATCACCCTCCTTTGTTGGAGCAGTTCACCAGCCAGGTCGTGCAGGGCAATGATATCGCCTGCATTGATCTGCGTGATCTCTCCATGATCCAAGATGGCATCGATGCAGAAAATGGGGACTTGTTCCCTCACGATCTGGACCATTTCTTTCATATCAGATATGACTGGATTTCCACCTGTATTGCCCAGGCGGCAGGCGGGCTTAAAGCCGTAATCCTTATCGAACATACGGGTATGATTGGTATTGATGGTGATCCGTCCCGCCACACCGGGGAAAAGCTGTTTGACTGTACCCGCTACACCGGCGAAATAATGATATTCTGAATCCGTCACCGGGATCAAAAGGCAAGCATTAAGAGCATCCTGGTTGAACTTGATCGGTGTTTCTCTGCTTGAAAAACCCAGGTCAGCCAGGTTTTCCCGGTCGTTGTGGATCAATAACTGCTCCCGATATTCCTGGAAGACTTTTTCTCCCAAGATCATATCCCGGATCTCCTGGTCAGTGGGAGGACGGTGAGTTCCGCTGGCGATCAATATGCCAAGGTCTTCTTTCTTCACTCCACAGGTATGGATCAAATAGTCGAGTATGTAGGGATATAGGATCCTTGTATGAGCGTTGGGACGAGTATTATCATCCGCAATCAGGAGAATCTTCTTTCCCGAACCTGGATAATAACGCTTAACCAGCTCCTTAAGGGGCTGGGAGCGAAGGGGATTCTCAAGCGAGTTGACCAGATCCGCTGCCAGATCACTGATCCTGGTTTTTAGATCAGGTGACTCAATGACTTTTACGATTCCCTTGTCGTCCGGCAAGAAGTGGTTGATCGTCTCTGATCCGTATTCAATCGTGATGTCTCGATAATCCATGAAGTACCTGCTTATATTTAGTAAGAGAAGTTGGATATTCCGCTTAATCTACATCAGATAGCGGAAAATTGCAATAGCCCTCGTTGGACTTCTGAGATCCTTCATCCCTTGCCAAAGGACTGGATTTTTTAGAGAAAACCGAATTTCAAAGCCAGACCTTCAGCCTCAGAGAATTCTTCCGGGGTATTGAGGTTCAAAAATGTGTATGGATTGCCAGTGATCTTGCCAGTTTCATCCGGGTCCAGGACCTTGATCCTGGCCTGATCAAACCAGGATCGCATCCGCCATAGATCCCGCTCGATGGCATCCACAACTAAAGGCAAACAGGTATCCCGTCTGTAAACAGCGTGGAATGGTTCCTGCCCACCAGGGCTGCTGGGTATGGCCGCATCATCTCCTGAGAGCTGGATCTGGTCCAGCAAGTGGGCCAGGAGCTGGGGACTGGCAAAGGGCATATCCGCAGCGATCAATCCCACATAAGGGGTCTCAGAGATTGTAAGCGCAGTTAATAAGCCTCCCAGGGCGCCCTTTCCGGGGAGGACGTCACTGAACAGGGGGAGTCCTAAATGCTCGTAAGCGGAGAAATCATGGCATATTATTTTGATCTCACTATTTAAGGTCAATAACCTGTCCCTCAAACGCTCGATCAGGGGGATACCCAGGAATGACATCAACGCTTTGTCCTGCCCCATCCTGGTAGAGGCCCCGCCGGCCTGGAGTACGGTTGTCAGCATATTCAGATTATAATGACAAGAAGCAAGTTTTGGGATGTCCTTCAGCGGAATGGGGGAGGGAATATTATGAGTCTTCAGGAGCTTCTAGACCAATATACCAGAGCGGGGGAGCTGGCAGAAAATTTGGCAGACGATACTGTGCGCTGTCTGGCCTGTGCCCATTCCTGCCGCCTAAAACCTGGCCAGCGGGGTATCTGCAAGATCCGTTTCAACCGGGAAGGTCAACTTCAAGTCCCCTGGGGCTACGTTTCCTCACTTCAAGTTGACCCGATCGAAAAGAAGCCTTTTTACCATTTCCTGGCTGGCGCCGAGGCACTGACCTTCGGTATGCTGGGATGCAATCTTCAATGTGATTACTGCCAGAATTGGTTTACATCTCAGGCCCTGAGAGAAAAGGGTACGGATCGCCTGAAGGAATACATACAAATCCTCCAACCGGCTGAGATAGTGGACTATGGGGTCCAATATAAAGCCGAAGTGGTTGCATCCTCATATAATGAACCCCTGATCACGACGGAGTGGGCGGCAGATATCTTCCGCCTTTCAAGCAAGGCAGGACTCAAAAATGTCTACATATCCAATGGGTTCGGCACAAGGGAAGCCCTCGATTATCTCAAACCTTTCCTGCAGGGTTTTAAGGTTGATCTAAAAACTATGCAGCCAGATCATTATCGCCAGTTGGGAGGGGGTTTGCAACCTGTTCTGGATAGTATTACCTTCGCGTTTCAGCTGGGAATGTGGGTTGAAATCGTCACATTGCTTGTGCCTGGATTCAATGATTCAAAAGAAGAGTTGACTGATATGGCCAGCTTTATTTATTCGGTCTCCCCGGAAATTCCCTGGCATATCAGTGCTTTCCGACCCGAATATAAAATGAGAGGCACACCGCGAACCTCAGTAAAACAGATCCTAGATGCCGTTGAAATTGGATATAAAGCTGGTCTGCAGTATGTATATGGGGGAAATCTGGCGGGGAGTCTTGGCAAGTATGAGCATACTTCCTGCCATCAATGCCAGGCTCTGCTGATCAAACGCTGGGGGTATTCAATCCAGCAGTACCGGATCACATCGGAAGGGTGTTGTCCTGAATGTGGAACGAAAATACCCGGTTATTGGCGTTGAAAATAGAATGCCCGCGTCCCTTGATCAAGATCGGGCCTGTTTAGGTCATTTACTGATCTCCAGCCGGAGGAGGTTCTGATCGATCCCGCCGAACTGGTATTTGTAGGGCTCACCACCGCGCATGAAATCCAGCCCAACCCGGCCCTGGTCGATAGCCCATTCAATGATCTTACCCAACAGGGTCCATCCAGGAGAGAGATTCTCAAAAAGGGGATCAATTCCAGAGTTGTAAACCCAGATCTGATTGTTAAAATCGAAATTCAGATACCCGGCGGCTTTGATGTCTCCAACCTGCAAAAACGCTAACTGCAGCCACCCTTCCTGGAATCCTGCCTGGGCAATCAATCTCATCTGTTCTCTCATCTTTTCAGTTAAAAACAGCTCTTTTTGAGGGTTGTTTGCCATCAAGCGCAGGAAAGTGTCCAGCTCTTCGTCTAGGTTATCCTGCTCTCCAACGATATACCAGGAGACTGGCAGGAAGTAGTTATCTGCATTGGCGATCTTTCTTTCGATTTCCCGCCGATAGTGGTCTTTTAAGGACTCAAGATAATCTCCCCAATTTCCTGGCAATGCCAGGTAAGGGGCAGGTTGGATCACCTCCCGCCGGACCGTATACCCTGCCCGGCTGGCTTCTTCTATAAGGTAGGGGAGGGAGGGAGACTTCTCCGGCAGGTTATACAGGTCCAGCACTTTCCAATCTGGGAATCGGTCTTCACCCAGGTGCCTGAAAAGCCCGCTAAGAAAAGATGATAATCTTTCCGGGGGAGCGATGAAATCAAGATAATCCGAGATCTCAAAACTTCCCAGAAATAATAAGCGGTCCCCAGTGGCAAATAGGGGAGCGATGCCCCCAATGGTCCCATCTGGATTCCTATCTACAGCGACAGCCAGGTTTCCCTGATTCCATTCACCCCCGCCCAATGTGCTCCACCAACTGGACAGGTATTCATGACGGAGGAACGGCACGTGACTTGCACTAGAGGATAGGAGGAGATTCCAGTCCTCTTTCAAGGCCAGGAAATCCGGCGTGGATTGGATTATGTCAAAGCCCATTCAGTCCTCGGTATGGCGGTTGTGGTTCCGCCCCCATTTTACCAGTATAATAGAAACAGAAATCGATTCCACCTGGAAAAAACCATATGACTAAGCAATTTGAACTCAACATTCTTCCCATAAATCACTCAATGGGAAAAACTGTCTCCCATCTTCCGGGGATGTTGACATATAACCCGCCCAGGCGAACACCTGGGAGGAGAAGGGCAGAGGAGAAATTGCTTCTGCACCTCCGTTTGGATGGAAATGCGCCGTTATCTGATACGGCGATGGGACAGCTTCTGAACAAATTGGCTGAGGTTTTTTATGAGACCGATGGCTCGACCACATCCGCACTCAGAAATGTCACTGATGTGCTTAATAAATATCTTTTAGACAGGAATTATAGAGCAGCTTCGAGGGGATTAAAAGCAGTTGGTTATCTAACCCAGGTAGTACTTCGGCAAGACCGCATCCTTTATGCCCAATGTGGGCCGACTTATATCTACCATGTCACTCCTGAGACTGTAGTGGATCTGCATGATCCCGACCTCTCAGGATCGGGTTTAGGCCTTGGGAAAACATTCAAAGTTCGCTATCATCAAATTAACCTCACTCCCAATCAAATCCTGATCCTGGCAGCTGAAAGGCCCAAAACCTGGTCTGAGAACCTGTTCAAAACCCTGCCGCGATTGAAATTCAGCGCTCTGGTTCAGCGCCTGCTCCATAAGATCGACGGCAGCCTTGAAGCAGTTGTGATCTTCCCGCTGGAAGGGGATTCTACGATAAAGGTCATGGAACCGATCTGGGCTGCTGATGGTGGGATGATCAACATGCCTGATCTGGATGGCGCCAAGGTAGAAACCCGCTATTCTGAACCTCCAGTTCCGGACAAGGCTGGAGTTGAAGTTTTACAATCCCCGGATCTCCCTGGATCAGCTGTTGAGCTTATGGATGATGATCTTCCTCCGTTTGAACCTCCCCAGCCGGAAGATGAAATTGAGTTACCCCCTCTCCAGCGCGAACCCATAACTCGGGAAGAGGAAAAGAAACCTGATTTGGCAGCACAAGTTGCAGCTGAGATCGGTCCAAAATTGACAGAGATCCAATCTTCTAAAGCCTGGGTAAGTTTTGATAAGATCAGTGGCCAAGTTGGAAGCACGATCCAAAAGGCTTGGCAAGGATTGCTGGGATTTATCTCCAAGACCCTGCCAGATGATCAGGTCCTGGATCTCCCACCCTGGACATTAAGTATGATCGCCATCCTTGTTCCTTTGTTGATGGTGATCATTGGCAGTGTGTTTTATATTCGCAGGGGCCGGGATCACCTCTATGAGGATCATTTCTCCAAAGCCCAGACGTTGATGGCGCTGGCCGAAACCCAGTTTGACTCCTCAGAATATTATCAATCTATCTCTCAGGCTTTTGCTGAGGTCACGGAAGCCAGGAGTTATCAGCAAACCGAGGAAGTGGAGGAATTATTCTCAATCCTGCGGCTTGAACTCGATACCCTGGATCGGGTGACACGCCTGGATTATGAGCCCCTGTTCAGCCGGGGGTTGGGGGCGGATGTGAGCATATCAAAAATCGTGGTGACAGCCTGGAATGACCTTTATATGCTGAATGAAAATGATGGTTCAGTTATCTGGGCTCAATCCAATCCGGATGGATATAGGATCATGGATGATTTCACCTGTGGACCTATCGAAGGGCATGTATCCGTTGGACCGCTGGTGGATATTGTTGCCCTGCCTACATCCCAGCAGGATCAGGCAACCATATTGGGAATCGATAATAATCACACCATGTTATTCTGTTTTGCGGATGAATCCGAAACCCCGGTGATATTCGAAGACACTTCTTACACGCTGGGCAGGGGTCCGGTCAAAGCGATAACCATGGCCACAAGCTCACCCTATAATCTTTATATTCTGGATCCTGATAAAAGAGCTATCTGGATTGAGTATCAGAGCCAGAATTACCATGAAGGATCAGAATATTTTGGAGCGATCGATTCACCTGAGATGTCTGATGCTGTCGATCTGGTGACCAACGGCAGTGAACTTTTTATTCTGCATCAGGATGGCTATATCACAAAATGCGTCACAGATCGGGCAGATTCAGACCCCATCTGCACAACACCCTTTCATTTTTCCGATTCCAGGCCGGGGCGTGAGCCAGGTCCTTTTATCGATGGGGCCAGTTTTGACTCATTCACCATGAAGGGTTCACCGGGCATTGCCCTGTACATGCTCGATTCCGAGGGACAGGCACTGTACAGGTTCAGCACTCAGCTGGAATACCAGGATCAGTTCCGGCCAGTAGAGGGTATATTCGATCAACCAGCAACTGCATTTACTGTGACTATGAGCGACCGCGTTTTCCTGGCGGTTGATGATCAGGTTTATACAGAACAACTTCTTCCCTGATAGATACTGGAAGAGACTCGTTAAAAAAAAAGGATCAATAATCCTTAGAGGATTGCGGATCCTTTTTCGTTCTCAGAGAGCCGTTTCAGTCGTCTAATTCTTCATCATCTTCTTCATATTCATCATCATCATCATCATCATCATCAAATAATTCTTCTCCGGGAGCTCTGAGGAGGATGATTGTGATGTTGTCATGGCCTCCCCGTAAATTCGCCAGGTCGACCAGCTTGCCCAGGTGATCGTCCCCGCTGCCAGCGGTTTCCAGTATTTCCAGAAATTCCTCGTCTGCAACCAGATCTGTCAGGCCATCTGTGCAGAGCAGCACCTGGTCACCCGGCACAAGAGGTAAACCCTGGTTGGCTTTTGCTTGTTCCTGATTTTCATTCAGGTCCAGGTAAAGCCTCAAATCAGGCTTGATAGGATCGGCAGACCCCAAGTAGCTTCGAATGAGGTGACGGCGGGGATGATTGCGGGCTTCTTCCTCGTTAATGATGCCTGAGTCCAGCGCTTCCTGAACCCAGGTATGGTCAATATTCAATTGCTGGACAACTTGATCCCTGATCAAATAAATCCTAGAGTCCCCCAATGTGGCGATATAAAGAGCCTGGTCAATGACCAGAGCACACACTGCAGTAGAGCCCATGCCCTGGTGGGAATCATCATCCCCAGCTTCTGCAGTGATGCTGTGATTGGCCTCAAGGAGGGCGCTTTTTAAGATCCAGATTGGGTCAGTTCCATCGCTTTCTGCGATGGCTGATATGATGGTTGCAACGGCGATTTTAGATGCGATCTCACCAGCTTTATGTCCACCGATGCCATCTGCGATAACAGCCACCAGGACCGGGGTCTCATCATCTTCGTTTATGACAAATGACGAGATCTCATAGGAATCCTCATTGATCCGTCCCTGGCTGCCTGGGTCTGTGATCGCAAAGACATCTAGGTGGTGTTGTTTGCTGGGTATCAATGTCCATTCTCCTTATTTGATGCCAGGATAATCAGCCATTCTTGATCTGAAAACGAAAAGCTGCTTCTCCGATATTTATAATATCACCATCTTTTATTACGTGGGGGCTGGAGGGATTGATTTGCTGGTAGTTGATCCAGGATCCTGCCACAGATCCCAGATCAGTAAGTTGAAAGAGATCCTTTTTACCCAGGGAGATCCGGGCATGCTCGGGCATGATCGATGGATGTTTGATGCGGATCCCATTCTCGAGGTTCGCTGATCCAAGTGTGATCGAAGTCTTGTTGATCTGGATTGGTGCAGAGAACAGCCGTTGTGAAAGATCATTGACCGGAATCAGACGGTATGAACTGATCTCCACGGGCTCTGCTTCCGGATGCTGCATTCTTGGACTCGGAATAAACCCTTGATGAAACTCACGAACCGGTTTACAGGGGACTTAATCCATGTGATCTCTCGCTTGCTGCCCGGCCGGATCTGTCCTCGACTGATCAGTCCGAACAGGGTCAGTCCTAGCAGCAGGATCAGCGCCAATCCCAGAAGGGCAGGGATGTTATTCCTGATAATATCCCAGAAATCAAGAGGGGGGAGGATGACTTCAACTTTAATAGGAGTTTCAATGCTTTGCCGGCTCAAACCCATTGAGTCTACAGCCTCCAGGCTAAGGTAGTGTGTGCCGCTGATTTGGTAATCCTCTAAATCCCAGGTGAATTGGTCAAAAGGAGGGGAGGTTCTGGCTTCGATGAGCTCCCCGTCAACTCTAAAGATCACTTTCTCCAGATCGCGGAGATGTAAATCCGGAAATTCAATTAGGATTGGCAGAATCACTGAGCTTGGCTCGAATTTGATTCCTTCAGCGCCGTCAAGGGTCTCTTCAACGGGAGTCCTTGTTATGACCCGGGGAGGGGCGATAAAGAACGGGTTTGGCGGTTGAATATCAAGTGTGAACTCCCTTATACCCTCTACTGTTCCAAAAGTTGTCGCGACCGATACTTCTAGAGTATGGGTCCCTGAGGTGAGGATGCTGGATTGATACTTCACCAGATATGTTGTCCTCAGCGGGAGTAGAAGCTGACCAAGATCTGCAAGGGGTCCTTCACCTGAGAAGGTCAGGTATTTACCTCCGGTTTCCGAAGACAGGGATTGAAGTTTGGTTGCTCCTGAACTCTCGAAATAGGCTGGAGAGGAGACTAACACCGTATAAACCTGAACTTGATTATCCTTTGCCTGGGAGATCAGACTATCGATGGTTTCGAATTCATCTGAGGTCGGCTGGTGGGAAAAAAACAGCACAACCTTCTTCATACCAGGTTGGTTGACAGGATCGGCGGCGACCTCGATCGCCCGTGAGAGGACAGTTAGATCCGAAATGGTTTCCCTTTCCACTGCCTCCATCTTCTCCAGTGCACTGACCCAAGCTGATTTCTCATCCAGGTGGATGACTTCCAATCCAAGATTATCCAGGATGCTCAGATCATCATTAGCTGAGTCCTGAGGTTGGGCAGCCCAATTAAGGAGAGATTCCTGGATAAGATCGAATCTTGATCGTCCGCTTGTATCCTGAATAGCAAAAGGGGCAGATAGATTAAACGCTACAACCAGTTGGATTCCAGGTTGGAGAGGCTGGAGTTCAAGGATCTCCTGGTTTACGCCATCCTCAAAGAGGGTGATTTGATCCAATTGGATGTTTCCCAGTGGGGTGCCCCCCCTGTCTATTGGATCCATATAAAAGGAAATAGTGGGGTAGGCAGAGTGGTCTGGGGGGGAGATGAGGATAGATCTATCTGTCTGTGCCCTGGCCCCGGATGATCCAGACAGGGCAGCCAGACAGAGAAGAAGTACTTTAAGAAAGGAGGTCGAATTTACCCTTTTATTCATAATTGATGATTGCCATTGTACCAAAAAGGGGATTTTTAGAGCTTAGTATCCATTTTCAGTGAGTTTACAAAAATCTAACTACCATCAAAAGCAAAAATCGTCTGTGTGATAGAATTTGTTGTATTGAAAAAATCAATTCCAGGCTCCACTCGGTTCAGTAGGCGATGAAAGAATTCATTCTGGCATCAAAATCACCCCGGCGGAAAGACCTGCTCCGGAATTTGATTGATAGCTTCCTTATCATCAATCCCGAAATTGTTGAAGTCCGCGAAAAGGGAGAAACCCCAGAAGAGCATGTTCTCCGGATCAGTGAGCGAAAAGCACTGGTTGGGCGGAAGATGGTCAAAACCTCGCCTGGAATGGACTGTGTGATCATCGCGGCTGATACCATTGTTGTGGATGGCGACAGGATTCTCGGAAAGCCAGAGGACAAAACCCAGGCAGTCCGGATGTTAACCGCAGCTGAAGGGAAAAACCCATTTTGTATATTCAGGCCTTGCGGTTTTTGACACCTCTGGTCAGGAGGTTCTAACCCGAATGGTTTCTTCCAAAGTTCATATGAGGGAGTATACTGAAGAAGAGATTGAAGAGTATGTGGCCAGCGGAGATCCGATGGACAAAGCTGGTGCATATGCGATCCAGAATCCTCAATTCGACCCTGTGCCGGAATTCAACGATTGTTATGCGAACGTGATGGGTTTACCCCTCTGCCACCTGGCAGTTCTTCTGCATGAGTTGGACAGCCCTCTCCATGATGATGTAGCAGTCCGCTGCCAGGAATCAATAGGATATCAATGTCCCATATTTTCCGAGGTGTTGATTGGAATGGATGGGAAGGAATGAGAATGAGAATACAAAAATCAAAACTATGGACAATTATCCTGCTGTTGGGGGTGATTACAGGCTGCAGCAAGGGGACACCGGATGGCACATTATCTCCCCCGGATACGCCCACTCCAGGACTGGCGACTCCAGTTATTCAGACGACCCAGGCGCCGGATGTTGAAAGTGCGGCGGTTGAGTTTCTAGAGTATTGGAAAGTCAGTGATTACTCGGCAATGTATGCTATGTTGAGCCCGGATAGCCAATCCCGGATCAGCGAGGAGGATTTTTCCCAGGAGTACCATACTCTAGCGGTTGAATTAGCCCTGGGTTCATTGGACTATACGATCCTCTCATCCTTTGTGGATCCCAGCAAAGCCCAGGTAGCGGTCTCGGTACAGTATGGCAGCCTGCTGATCGAAGGGATCCAGCGAGATATCATCCTGGAGTTAAGCATTGCAGGTGGGTTGTGGAAAGTGGATTGGGCCAGGAGAATGATCTTCCCTGAACTTGAAGGTGAGAACCAAATTCAACTGGCCCGGCTTCTTCCATCCCGCGGAAATATCTATGATAGGAATGGCAGCGTAGTTGTTTCCTATTCCGAGGCGATCTCCTTGGGGTTAACGCCTTCTAATATTGATCCCGAGAGGGAGGATAACCTGCTGAACGAACTAGGCAGAGACCTGGATATTCCCCCGGAAGTCATCTATGCCATGTATGAGGACTATCCTCCTGGTGTGAACTGGTACCTGCCCCTAGGCGCTATCTCCCTGGATTCCATCGAGCCCAGATTGGGGATTTTGGAGGGATATACAAATACTGGACTGCTTGTAAGGTATTTTGATGGCCGATTTTACTACAATCAGGGAGTAGCTCCCCAGGCAATCGGATACGTGCGCTGGATCCAGGAACCAGAAATGGACTTTTACCGCATCCAGGGTTATTCAAAGGGTGAGAAGGTCGGCGGCCAGGGACTGGAAAGGTGGGGAGAGCCCTATCTGGCAGGGGACAGGGGGGGGATTCTTTATATGGTGGATTCGGAAGGGAATATCCTCACTGAGTTGACCCGGGAAGAAGCCGCCCCGGCATCCGAGATCTATACAACCTTCGAAAAAGAGTTCCAACTTGATGTTCAGAAGGCTCTCTATGGTTTTAACGGTGCCATTGTCGTGATGGAGATGGATACTGGTCGTATTCTAGCCATGGCATCTAACCCTCACTTTGATCCAAATGCATTCAATTCCAACTATTACAATTCCTCTTTATTGCTTCAGGAGTACTACAAGGCGGACCAAAAATCACCTTTCCTGAACAGGGCAACTCAGGGTTTATATCCCCTTGGTTCGGTGTTCAAGATCATCACCATGGCCGCAGCTCTGGAAACAGGAGAGTTTCAGGCGAGTGATACCTATGAATGCGAATATTTCTTTAACGAGCTTCCTGGTGTCACGCTGAACGATTGGACCTATGATCACTTTCTGGAAGATGGGAAGCAGCTCCCAAGCGGAAACTTGACCTTGCCTGCTGGTTTATACCGCTCCTGTAATCCCTGGTTCTGGCATATCGGTTTGCACCTGTACCGGAATGGCTTTGAAAGCGCTATTTCGGATATGGCAAAAGGCTTTGGGCTGGGTGCCCCCACGGGCATTGAAAGCCTGGAAGAGGAAGCCGGAGACATGCCGGTTCCGGGTTCAGAGCTAGACGCCACCAACCTGGCTATCGGCCAGGGAAATTCGCTGGTCACACCTCTCCAGGTAGTACGTTTCATCGCCGCCATTGGAAACGGCGGCACCCTTTACCGCCCGCAGTTTGTGGAGAGCATCCGCTTACCGAGTGGGGAAGAACTGTTCAGGTTCGAGCCGGAGATTATTGGTGAACTGCCGATCAGCGAAGCCACCAGGAATACCATCATCAATGCCATGATCCAGGTTGTTGAAAAACCGGCACCAAACCCAGGAACGGCATCTCACCGATTCAAGGGATTGACGGAGCGGATCCCGATCGCTGGTAAGACCGGAACCGCAGAGTCAGGCTCCGGAGAATCCCATGCCTGGTTTGCAGGGTATACCAATGTCCAGAACCCGGATAAACCGGATATTGCCGTAGTAGTGATCGCGGAAAACGCCGGTGAGGGATCTGATATTGCTGCCCCGATCTTCAGACGAGTGGTTGAGCTGTACTTCAACCAGTATTTGAAATATTACCCGTGGGAAGTTGAGATAGGTGTCTGGTATGTGCCAGAGGATGAAGTTGCAGAATAAGATAAAAGGGAGTACTCTTTGACCGAAGAAATCCGCGGACGGATCATCAAGACCCAATCCGGGTTCTATGATGTGGAAACAGACCAGGGTGTTATTATTTGCCAGCTTCGAGGGCGCCTGAAAAAAGGGCAAAAGCTGGGAGATATCGCTGCGATTGGTGATTGGGTCCGGATTACCACTCAGGAATCTGACACAGGTATGATTGAGGATGTTGAGCCCCGCAAATCTATGTTATATCGGATGGCCCCCACACCCCGGGGAGAATTTCAACAGGTTCTGATAGCCAATCCAGACCAGGCGGTTTTTGTGTTTTCCGTAAAAGACCCCGAACCTCGCTTGAGAATGTTGGATCGGTTCCTGGTAATCGCGGAAAAAGAACAGATCGAGGCCGTGATCGTAGCGAATAAGATCGATCTAACCGGGATGCGGGTAGCCCGAGAGCTATTTCAACGCTATGAAAAAATCGGCTACACCGTCTTTTACACCTCAGTACCGAAGAATAAAGGGTTAAAGGCGCTTTTAAAGCAGCTAATTGGCAAAACGAGCATTTTTGCGGGCCCATCAGGCGCGGGGAAGTCCAGTATTCTGAACACTATCCAGCCCGGACTGGGCCTTGCGGTCAAAGAGGTCAGTGAAACGACCAGCAAGGGCAAACATACTACGGTCTCCCGCAAGCTGTTACCTCTGGAATTGGGTGGTTATGTGGCAGACACTCCGGGGCTGAAAGCCCTGGATCTGTGGGATATAACTCCGGAAGAGGTGGATGGCTATTTTCGGGAGATCAGTCAGGCCTTGGAACAGTGCCGTTTCAGCGATTGCAGTCATACCCACGAACCTGGCTGCGAAGTCATTGAAGCCATCAAAAGAAAGGAGATCCACCCGGAACGTTATCGATCCTACCTCCGCATGCGGGAAGTGGAAGAAGATAAAATACCATGGTTCTAAAAAGGCAATTCATCCTGGCAATCATACTCGCATCCCTGATTGGGTTAACGTCCTGCAGCCCGGAGGGATTAAGTGTCTTTGATATTCCAGGTGATGTTCAATCTGATCCGGAACCGACAACATTCCCAACTCCAGATCCTCCCTCTATTCTGTCGGTCTGTCTGGGCAGAGAGCCTGGATCACTCTTCCTATATGGAGATCTTTCAGTGTCAGCGGAAATTATCCGCCAGGCAATCTACGATGGTCCAGTTGACCAGGTTGGATTCGTGTTCCAGCCCATCATCCTCGATGACCTTCCATCCCAGGAAAATGGCGGTGTCTCAGTGAACCAGGTTGAGGTCTTTCCCGGTCAGGGTTTGGTTGATACCCAGGGAAATATCACCCTCCTGGCTCCTGGTGTGGAATACAGACCAGCTGGTTGTTACAGCCCTGATTGTTGGGAGATCTACCAAGATCAGGCGTCTGTTTACCTTGATCAGGTTTCTGTCCAGTTCTCGATTATGGCTGGAATCCGCTGGTCTGACGGGGCTCCTCTTACTCCGGAGGATTCCCTATTTTCCTATCAGGTAGCTAAGGAGATCTATGGACCCCGGGGCCCCGCCAAGCTCCGGTTCGCGGCTGATTACCAGGTCCTTGAAGAGGGAGATCTCCAGTGGACGGGTCTTCCCGGCTACCTGGGTATCTACGATTATGCCGAGTTGTTTTTCACTCCCTTGCCAGGGCATTTGTGGGCAAACTATACCAGGGAGGAGCTGTTGACCTCCCCGCAAACAACCATCACGCCCTTAGGCTGGGGACCTTATCGATCACTGGAATGGCTCAGGGGGGACCATATCACCCTGATCAGGAATGATTATTATCACCTTGGAAACCAGGGCTGGCCTGCCTACGATTTCCTGGTGTTCCGTTTTGTGCAGGATGGACAGGAGGCATTGGCCGCCTATAAATCCGGAGAGTGTGATCTGGTTGTTAACACACCAGGCTTTACCACATACTTACCTGAGATCCTCTCCTTGGAGAAGACCGGCGACCTGAACCTGACCTTTATCGATCAGCCAGCCTGGGAGCAGATCAGTTTTGGTATCGACTCTATAGAGAGATCGCGGAAGCTGCTGACCGATCCGCAGATGCGGAATGCGATTGCCATGTGTATTGATAAGGAGTCTATCGCTGCCAGCCGGAAAGATGCAGGAACGTTGGCTGACAACCTTTATCACCCCCTGGATCCTCGCAGCAACCCTGAGATTGACTCGCATATTTATCAACCGGCGGAAGGGGAGGCGATACTCGAATCCCTGGGCTGGTCTGATAATGACCTGGACCCGACCACTCCCCGGACGGGTTGGGGAGTGGCTGGTATACCCTGGGGAACATCCCTGGAGCTGTCCTTGCTGGTGCCTGGAGTAGAGGGGGATTCGCCGACAGCGGAGATGATCAAAGAGCAATTGGGTCTATGTGGAATAGGAGTAGATATCCAGTATCTGCCAGCTGCAGAGCTTTTGGCGCCAGGACCGGAAGGTCCGATTTTTGGTCGCCAATTTGATCTTGCCTTATTTGCCTGGACAACTGGCAGCTACCATCTGTGCCAGATATTCCAAACGGGTGAGATTCCAGGACAGTATCCTGCTTATCCCAAAGGATGGGGTGGAGCTAACCCTGCAGGTTTCAGCGAGCAGGGCTTCGATCAGGCCTGCCAGGCAATATTGACAAACCCCCCTGATTCTGAGGAATCCAGACAGGGAATCCAGGACGTACAATCCATTTTTCAGACAGACCTGCCAGCTCTCCCGTTATTCTACCGCAGAGATGTTCTGATCTCCCGACCGGGACTGACTGGTTTGACCGAGGGAAGCCCTATGCCATTCGTGACAATCGAGTATATGGACTAATTGTGATCAGCCTGGATGAACTGGAGTTGACCCTGATGGAGTACACGCTTATTTTATTCAGGAATTTGACTAGCAAATATTTTTCTTTATGGTAGAATTCTTCTTCAGGATGCAAAAACCCCAAAATATTTATATTAGAAAGTATGGATTGAATTTTTCACCTACAAGTTGTATAGTTAGAGGATAAATTAGGACCCGTTGTAACTCGATGAAGTACAAAGCGCCAACTTTGTGACTGGAGGAGAGAATTGGATAAGCGAGAGGTCATACTTGATATTCAGGATCTGCATGCGCGATTTCACACCCAGGAAGGAGTTGTTCATGCAGTAAATGGGATTTCTTACATAGTACATGCTGGGGAAACTGTAGGAATTGTGGGGGAGAGTGGCTGCGGGAAGAGCGTTTCCATGCTATCTGTGATGGATTTGCTAGCCAAGCCACCAGCCGAAGTTATAGCAGAAGGGATCTATTTTAAAGGCAAGGACCTGCGGCACCTCTCACGATCTGAGATGCGCAAGATCCGGGGATCCAACATGACCATGATCTTCCAGGATCCGATGACTTCCCTGAATCCCGTCTTGACTGTAGGATTCCAGATTAAAGAACCTCTTAAACTCCACCTGGGAATGAGTGATGAAGAGGCCACGAAACGAGCTGCAGAACTCCTGGCGCTTGTGAATATCCCTGAGGCCGAAAGCCGATTATCTGATTATCCCCACCAATTCTCCGGAGGCATGAGGCAGCGGGCTATGGTTGCTATTGCCCTGGCCTGCAATCCTACCTTGTTGATTGCTGACGAACCGACCACTGCTCTGGATGTCACCATCCAGGCCCAGCTGGTTGAACTGGTCAAAGAGATCCAGGCCCAACTGGGCATGGCTTTGATCTGGATCACCCATGACCTGGGCGTCGTCGCCGGAATAGCCGAAAGGGTGATTGTCATGTATGCTGGTTATGTTGTGGAAGATGCCGTAGTCGAAGAACTTTACGGCAATCCGCTTCACCCCTACACATTGGCGCTGCTGAAATCCCTTCCCCGACTGGATGAACGCTCGGAAGAAAAACTGGCCACCATCGAAGGACTGCCGCCCAGTCTGCTGGCTTGCCCTACATGCTGTCCCTTTGAACCACGCTGCGAGTTCGCTGTACCCAAATGCAAGGAGATCAATCCCCCACTGGAAGAGGTCAGACCTGGCCACAGGATTGCCTGCTGGGTTGATATAAAAACAGGGGAGTTAAGATAATGGCTGAAAATAACACATTGGTACGTGTAGAGAACCTGGTTAAACATTTCCCCATCACACAAGGTGTTGTTTTCCAGCGCCAGGTTGGGGCTGTTAAGGCTGTTGATGGAGTCAGTTTTGAGATCAAACAGGGAGAGACCCTTGGTCTGGTGGGAGAAAGTGGCTGCGGCAAATCAACCACAGGTCGAACCATATTGCAGCTGCACGAGCCCACTAGCGGCAAGATTTTTTTTGAAGATCGGGATCTCACCACCATGGGAGAAGCCAATCTGCGCAAACTGCGCCGGGATATGCAGATCATTTTCCAAGATCCCTATGCTTCGCTTAATCCCCGGATGACGATCGGGGATATCATTGGGGAACCGCTGGATATTCATAAGATCGGCTCTGCCAAAGAACGCCTTGAAAGGGTACAGGAGCTGCTCAACCTGGTGCGCTTGAATCCATTTTTTATCAAGCGTTATCCCCACGAATTTTCGGGAGGTCAGCGTCAGAGGATCGGTGTTGCCAGGGCTTTGGCATTGAACCCGCATTTCATCGTATGTGATGAACCCATTTCTGCCCTGGATGTGTCGGTCCAAGCCCAGGTGGTCAACCTGCTGGAAGAGCTTCAGGAGAAATTCGACCTGACCTACCTGTTTATTGCCCACGACCTTTCCATGGTAAGGCATATCTCTGACAGGATCGCGGTCATGTACCTGGGCAAACTGGTTGAACTTGCCGATAAGGACGAACTCTTTTATAATAAGATGCACCCCTATGCCATTGCATTGCTGTCCGCGGTACCCATACCTGATCCGATCAAAGAGCGCCAGCGAAAACGGATCATCCTGGAGGGCGATGTACCTAGCCCCGCAAATCCCCCTTCTGGCTGCCGCTTCCACAATCGTTGCCCTATAGCGCAAGACCTGTGCAAGATCGAGGATCCACCTTTTGAAGAAAAATCACCTGGACACTGGGTAGCCTGTCACTTCACTAAAAAAGCCCAGGAAGAGATGATCTAATTACCACCTCGTTGTTCACTCGTATCGATCAAACGGGGTAATCTTAAAAAAAAGGAGGTGATGCCGCTCAAAAATAATAGAGTACGTAAGAGATTTCAGACACATTTAGAAGGAGAAGAACTACCATGAGGAAAAGATTGTTAGTACTATTTTCCGCTCTGATCGTCGGCGCAATGTTGCTTTCCGCCTGCGGCGGCGGCACCGTTGTTGAGACCGTCATCGTCGAGAAAGATGGCGAGACCATCATCGAGACCGTCATCGTCGAGAAAGATCCGGAAATGGGAGAGGTCCCTGTTACCTTGAACTTGAACCTGGGAACCGAACCTCCTACACTGGATCCTTCCCTGGCCACTGACACCACATCCGTAGCGATCCAGGAGAATATCTTTGTTGGTCTGACCATTTTCAACCCGGTCACCAATGAAGTTGAGCCCTATTTGGCGACCTCCTGGGATATCGGCGAGAATGCCGACGGCGAGCAGACCTGGACCTTCCACCTGCGGGATGACGTTCCCTGGGTGAATTACGATCCAGTTACTGGTGAAACCACACAGGAAGTTGACGAAGACGGCAACCCCCGCTTTGTCAATGCCTACGATGTGGAATACGGTGTCAAGAGAACCGTTAACCCCGACACTGGCTCTGATTATGCCTATGTTACCTACATCATCAAGAATGCCGCAGCCATCAACGGCGGCGATGAAGAACTGACCCTTGATGACCTCGGCGTGAAAGCTATCGATGATGTCACCGTAGAATTCACCCTCGAGTATCCTGCGGGTTACTTCTCAGGCATCAGCACCATGTGGATCGTAAAACCGATGCCGGCCTGGGCGATCGATGAGTGGGGCGACAAATGGACCGAGGCAGGCTTGATCGTTAGCAGCGGCCCCTATGTGCTGTCAAGCTGGATTCACGGTGGTGAGTTGCAGTTGGTCAAGAACCCCCTGTGGATTAATGCAGACGACGTTCAGATTGAGGTCGTTGACTTTGTGATGATCGTGGAAGACTCCACGGCCTTTGCACTCTACGAGAACAATGAACTGGACAGCGTTGGCGTTCCGCTGCCCGAGATGGACCGCGTGAAGGCTGATCCGGTCCTAAGTGCAGAACTCACCAATGCTCCTTATCCTTGCACCTACTACTACGGCTTCACCAATAACAAGTACCCCTTCGATGATGTACGTGTCCGCCGGGCTTTCTCCATGGCGATCGACCGCCAGAGCCTGATCGACAACGTGACGAAGGGTGGGCAGGAACCAGCCACATCCTTTGCACCTCCCGGAATGTTCGGCGCTCCTCCTCCTGGAGAAGTTGGTTTGGGCTATGACCCCGCTGGTGCTAAAGCCGCTCTTCAGGAATTCCTTGATGAGAAAGGCATGACCATCGATGACTTCAACGCCCTGGATGTCGTGCTGATGCACAATACCAGTGAGGGCCATGCCCGGATCGCGGCTGCTATCCAGCAGTTCTGGGCTGACGTGCTCGGCGCTGAGGTACGTGTAGAGAACCAGGAATGGGCTGTATATCTGGACTCTCTTGATAATTCCTCCCCGTTAGAAGACATGCCCCATATCTGGCGAATGGGCTGGTGCGCAGACTACCCGGATGAGAACAACTGGGTTCATGAGGTCTTCCACGCTGAAGAGGGCGCCAACCGCCTCCGCCGCGAGATGGGTGAATTCGATGCCATCACTGCAGCAGCTCAAGTGGAATTAGATCCAGCAAAGCGCGCTGAGTTGTACCGACAGGCAGAGACCATCCTGGCTGATACGGAAGCCGCTTATGCTCCGATCTATCACTACACAACGGTGAATCTCTCCAAGCCGTGGCTGACCCGGAACTTCCCGTCCATCGGCGGTCCCGACTACTTCAACTGGATTCTTGATATGGATGCCAAACTGGCAGCTCAATAATCCAAACTAGTTGTAGCTACTTTTGGAGACTGGAGGTTCCTCCTCCAGTCTCCAATCTCCACAAAGGAATTATTTTATGGCCCGCTACATTTTACGAAGAATCCTGCAGTTCATCCCGGTTCTGATCGCGATCAGTTTATTCACTTTTGTGCTGATGAGCGCTATTCCCGGGGGCCCGTTTGATTTTGCGGGTGACCGCCAACTCCCACCAACAATCGTGGCCAACCTGGAAGCCAAATATCACCTGGATTGGCCGCTCTGGAAGCAGTACCTTTCTTATATGATCGGTGATGACATCCTGGGAGAAGAAGGCAGTTCCCGCGGGGTGATCCGGGGTGATTTTGGACCATCCTATTTCTATCGGGGGCAGCAGGTGGTGGATATTATCAAGACCACCCTGCCTGTCTCAGCTCAGCTGGGATTTATGTCGCTCATGCTGGCAATTATCATAGGTATCCCGGCCGGGATCATAGCTGCCTTGAACCAAAATACCTGGATCGATTACACCAGTACTTTTGGAGCAGTGATGTTTGTGTCCATTCCCAACATGGTGCTGGCTCCGATCCTGATCTGGATCTTTGCCCTGATCCTGGGCTGGTTCCCGGTGGCGGGTTGGGGCTCCAAGCCGCCCTTTTTACTAGGGTTCCTTCCCACAGCATTGGATAAGGATTTCTTCATGCGTGCAGTGATGCCCGTTTTTGCCCTGGGCACCAGCTCTGCGGCGGGCATTGCCCGCCTGACCAGGGCCAGCCTGCTGCAGGTGGTTGGTGAGGATTACATCCGCACCGCCCGGGCCAAGGGCCTGCGGGAGCGGACTGTGATCATTGTCCATGCTCTCAAGAACAGCCTGATCCCGGTTGTGACCATTCTGGGACCCGCTTTTGCAGGTTTGTTAACAGGAACGTTAATAGTGGAAAATATCTTCGGCATCAACGGCATGGGAAAACATTTCATTAACAGTGTGGGTAACCGTGATTATCAGGTGATAACCAGCGTGACCCTGATCTACGCAGTGGTTCTGGTGATCGCCAATCTATTGGTGGATATCACCTATGCCTGGCTGGATCCACGCATTCGCTATGATTAATCAAAACTACTCCATGGTTGCTGGGAGGAAAGTATGGCAGTTGTAGAATTAGAATTGAAAGGCATACCCCAACAAAAAGAACGCAGTTTGTGGCAAAAATCGATGGATCGACTGCTGAGGAATAAAGTTGCAGTGATCAGCGCGATATTTATTATCCTGATGATGCTGGTAGCGATATTTGCTAATTATCTCACTCCCTATACCTTTGCTGAACAGGATCTGCAGGCTAACAACGCCATTCCAGAATGGATGATGTTCTTGCTGCCGGATGGGGCGGAGAATTACGCCAAAATTAGCACGGCTTATCCCCTTTCAGCGGATCATCTTGGCCGGGACCTGTTAACCAGGACCATGTTCGGCGCCCGTGTTTCGCTATCGATCGCTTTTGCTGGATCCATTGTCGCCTTAATGATTGGTATTGTTTACGGCATGATCTCCGGCTATGCCGGCGGCAGAACAGACAGCTTGATGATGCGAGTGGTGGATTTCCTGTGGGCCTTCCCGTTCTTGATCGTGGTTATCCTGCTTCAAACCTATTTCAAAGCCATTGCCAGCCGCAGTGGGGGAGAAGGTTTTGGGGCTGTATTCATTAATCTGAATAATGAGATGGGAGGTATGCTGTTCCTGTTTATCGCTATCGGGTTGATCAACTGGCTGGGTATGGCCCGCATAGCCCGGGGGCAGGTGCTTTCTTATAAACAGATGGAATTCGTGGAAGCAGCACATGCCCTGGGCGCCAATGACACCCGGATCATGTTCAAACACCTGCTGCCCAATATCCTGGGACCACTGATCGTGGCAGAAACCATGGCCATTCCAGGCTACATCTTTACGGAGGCCTTCCTGAGTTATATTGGACTGGGTGTCAATACACCTACCCCCAGTTGGGGCTTGATGATCCAGGAAGGAGTTCAGGCACTACGCTCCTATCCCAACCAGGTATTGCTCCCTGCCATCGCGCTCTCCTTGACTACCCTCGCTTTTAACTTCCTGGGCGATGGCCTCCGAGACGCGTTCGATCCCCGACAGATAGAGAAGTAGGGATCAGGGAAATCAAACAAGTCCTGATTGTGAAACTCTCACTGCGGATGCCAGGGCATCCGCAGTTTTCTTTTGAAGGAATGGAAGATGATAAATAGATTAAAAGAGCATAAAGCCATATTCATTGTTTTTATCCTGCTGGTTCTTCTCCTCTTGACTGGTTGTGATGGTAAGGGTCAGAAATCCCGCAAACCACCGGGAGATTTCAGCCGCGGATTACCGCTTTCTGTGGATGCTATCGGTCCAGTATCAGCGGATATCAGTCCAGACGGAAATCTCATCCAGGTGTTGATCCCAACTCAAGACGAAGAGAACGAGCCGGCCTTCCAGTACCTTCAAATTGGCCCGGCAGGCAAGATCATTAAGGAAAAAGAAGTGGACTTGGGATTAGCGCCATTTGTTCGCTCTCCCAAAATGGTTTATATCGGTGAAGAACTTCATCTGGTATGGGCTGCTCGGGAATCAACCCTAGAGGGTTGGGGTATTTGGCATGCGATCATCAATACCGAAGCTGAGATCACTTCTCCCCCAAAACTGGTTTCCGGGGGAACAGAGAGGGTCAGTCAATTTAATATAACTGGAGATGAGCAGGGCAATATTTCTATTGTCTGGGAGGATAGCAATTCTCATTCTTTGCATCTGACTAGGATATCAAATCTGGGAAGGGTTCTCAGCCCCCCTGTGCTCTTGGTCACAAATGGTGAATTACCCGCATTGATCGCAGCTGATGGGATGATTCATATCTCCTGGATGGAGAATGGCCGGCTGTTCTACACACAAATGGATCAAGGCAGTTCTTCTTCCACTGGAAGGGATTGAACTGACTTCCATTCAAGTTGCAGTGGGGAATAGAATGGATGGCCCTGTTATCGGGATTGCTGATGGCAATGTTTACCTTTTTTGGTCCATATTGCGCCAGGTCGGCCTGGAAGCCGGGACTGCGATCACGGAATATTTGATTTTCCCGATCGGAAAACCAGATCAGGCGCGACGGGCAGTGATGCCGATCCTTCCGGTTAGTGAGGATTTTCTCCAACCTTATCAGGGTTCCCTGGCTTTATCTCAATCTGTCCCTGCCCCAAGGGAAGAATATATGACCACGGATAATATCCTTGATCCTCAGCCCCTGACGAAACCGTCCCCAGGAGCTCAGATCGTTGCTGTTTCTGCCAGTCAGGTCATCCGCCTTGACGACCAGATGCAGATTATGCTAGGAATCTTTGAGAATGGAGTTTATCAAAGCTACGCAATTGGAACAAAAACAACTGAGATCTCTCAGAATCCATACATCGGCCTTGATGATGGTGGAAATCTACATCTGATCTGGCAGGAAGGGCATACTGGGAATCGGGTTTATTATGCAACGACAGCCCCCCTGGCATTGGAAAACTTGGACAAGGTTGCCTTGGCTGATTTTTCCAACCTAATTCTGGCAGGAGGCCTGGAAGCACTAACAGGTATCATGCTGTTTCCTTTCGCCTTCCCGTGGATGGCTATTGGGTTAGTGATGATGATCGGATTGAGATTGGCCCGAAACGATGAGGATGTCACCCAACCGTTGTCAAAGGTCCTGGTGATCCTTGCACTTCTGGCTTACCAGATTTCCAAGCTGCTTTTCTTGCCGGATATACTGGTCTACATTCCCTTTTCTGCCTGGCTTGACATTCCGGAGGGAATAGGACGGGTCTTCAGGGTCGTGGTACCGATCATTATAGTGGCTCTGGGTATCATAGCAGCTGAATGGCGCCGGCGGTCACGCACTGAATCGCCGACCTCATCATTAGGGTACTACATGACTGCAGTGTTGGTAGATACTGTTTTGACCTTGTCCATCTATGGAGTGATATTCCTGGGCGAGTATTAGGGGGGGAATGCCACCTGAGGTGTTTTATCAGTAGTGAACAATGCATATTCTTGGAATATCTTATATTCTTTGAAAGGTCATTCCAAGGCCGGACATCATTGAATGGCCGCTTTTTGATCGCTGAGTAGTTCGGGAGTCATCATGTTTGCAGAGTTCGCTCGTACACTAAAAAGATTCCGGAGAATTATTCTCGGTTGGGGTATAGGATTAGGGGCCTACAGCCTGCTGATGGGAGCCTTCTACAGTGAAATTGCCCGGATAGATATCAGTTGGTATCTGGACACTTTCCCTAAAGAGTTCCTGGCTTTCTTCGGTAGGGAAATATTATCTCTCTCCTCACCGGAATCTTATCTGGATGTCATTTTTTTCAATCCCATGATAGTGATTGTCGGTATCCTGGCTGCCAGTATGGGAGCCAAGCTGCTGACCCGTGAAAAAGAAGATGAACTGATCCTCTCCTATCCCACTGGAAGGTCTGCCATCTTCTGGGGCAGAGCCCTGGGATACATGACAAGCCTGGTCATCATCCTGACCATATCCTGGCTGAGTTGGACCATACCGACTGGAATCACCGGGTTAGAGCTGTCACCACTGGAAATGGCCCGTCCTTTTCTTCCGCTGTTGGGACAGCTGGCATTATTTGGACTCATGGCAACTCTGCTCAACTGGGTCCTGCCCTCCTCCCGTATGACCAGTATAGTGTCAGGGTCCCTTCTGGTTAGTAATTATCTACTGGTTGGATTGGGCAATCTCAATCAGAATCTAGAAGATGGTTGCCCGGTTTACTCCCCTGCATATCTATCAGGGGGGAAAAGCGATCAGCATCCTAAATGCTGATTGGATGATCATCCTGGCCGAACTGGTTATCCTTTTCTTATTATTAGCATGGTATTTTTTCCTGACCCTGGATATCAGGGTCGCCGATGATGGAAGAAGCTACTTGAACTTACCAAAGATAGGTGAAAAATTGAAACTCGATCTGCCTTTCCTACGCCGCCTTCGTGAACCGATAGCCTTCCTGACCCCCAGACTGTTCTTTGGGGTTTTGGTCCTGGCTTTTATCACTTATGCCAGCTTCCTGGGTTTAGATATGGCCAGGGGCTTGCCTTTTCAAAGAGCTGCCTCACTTGGCATTATTAAGACCCTGGATTATGCTTCCGATGTCCTGCGGGGAGATTTTGGTGAAACTATTTCCGGAAGTGTCTCTTTGCTGGCCAAGCCTGTTGTGGAAGTCGTTCCCGATGTCCTGGTACGCAGCCTGGGCTTGTTAGGCGCATCGCTGTTGGTCTCAGCTGTAGTTGGCGTACTCCTGGGGGTGATAATCGCAGGAAAGCGTTCCGGCATTACGCTGGCAGCACTGCTGGCTTCGATCGCTGGTGTTTCGGTACCCAGCTTCTTCGCGGCACTGCTGCTGCAGATGGGCACAATAAAATTGACTCAGACCTTGGGGAAGTCCTTCCTGCCAGTAGGGGGTTTTGGCTGGGACGATCACATCGTCCTTCCCTTATTGGTATTAGCAGCCAGACCACTGGCACAAATTACCAGGGTCACCTATGTGACTGTTGAAAATATTCTGAAGCAGGATTATGTCAGAACTGCCCACAGTAAAGGTTTAAGGTCCCTTTATATCACTGTTGTGCATATTGTTCGAAACGCAGCTGTACCTGTTCTGACTACGATCGGCCTATCTTTGCGTTTTGCCTTAAGTAGTTTGCCGATAGTGGAATTCTTCTTTGGCTGGCAAGGTCTCGGTTATACGTTGCTGCAGTCCATCTCCAACCGGGATGATGACCTGACGATTGTGCTGGCACTATGCCTGGGTATCCTCTTCATCCTGGTCAATTTACTCCTGGATCTGTCTTATACGATGATCGATCCCCGTTTGAGGAATCAGGGGGCAAATATCCGGGGGGGAAGGAAGGGTTTCTGGGGATTTTGGAAAGAACTCATTCAAAATATTCGTAACTTTCTGGCTGATAAACCCTGGCTTCGTTGGCTTCCAGGTAGTCAAGAAGCAGGTCCCAGTCCATTTAGAGAGATTATCGATCAACGCGATGATGAGTTTAGCTACACCGATACACTGGAGTTAGGCAAGAATCAGCTCAAGGTCTGGCGAAAGGGCATATTGGGAAATCCCGCTTTGCTGATCGGCGTTGTGATTGTATCAGCGCTGGTTGCCATTATGTTCTTCAGCCCCCAATTGGTGCCCCACAGCCCCTATCAGACCCAGGGCTTGACTGTTGTTGATGGTGAGCTTTTAGTGCCGCCTTTCAAGCCTGACGAAGTCTATCCCTGGGGCACGGATCCCCTGGGAAGGGATATTATGAGCTTGATCCTGGCTGGCGCGCAGCAGACTTTCACACTGGCTCTTTCAGTTGTGGCGGTCAGGCTGGTGGCTGGCTTTTTACTGGGTGCATTGGCTGGCTGGTTTTCGGGGAGCTGGCTGGACCGCTTTGTACTGGGAGCATCAGAAACCATTGCAGCCTTCCCGGCCCTGCTGCTGGTGATGGTTTTAATACTGGGGATCGGTATCCGCCAGGGCATGCAGCCATTTATCATTGCCATGAGCTTTATTGGCTGGAGTGAGATCATGCAATATGTGCGCAGCCAGGTGCTGGAGATCAAGCCCAAGCTGTTCATAGAAAGCGCCAAGGCAGCAGGTGGCAACTCTGGCAGGATTTTAAGTAAACATGTTTTCCCCAACATCATACCGGGATTGGTCTCGATCTTGTCTTTGGAAATGGGGGCTGTGCTGATGCTGCTGGGCGAATTGGGTTTTATTGGGATCTTCATCGGCGGCGGAGCATTTGCGGAAGTGGAGATCTGGGGTCCTCCCTACCATTACTCTGATGTTCCGGAATGGGGTGCTTTGTTGAGCAATATCCGGCTTTATGCCCGCTCCTATCCCTGGACTGCTTTGTACCCTGCAGGAGCGTTTTTTGTCGCTATCACTGGATTCAATTTCCTGGGAGAGGGTATTCGCAGGTTCATTGAAACTGTGGGCATTGCTGCCACACGGTTGATATTTAATAAATACACTCTGGCAGTATTTGGTGCGCTGGCAGCGGTATTCTTCTGGTTCAGGGGAGCTACCGGGTCAACGGCAATCTTCATTACCCAGGCAGAGAGTTTCCAGGGAGAACGGGCTTATGCCTATCTGGATATCCTTTCTGATCCCCGCTGGGAAGGGCGAGCCCTCGGTTCGCAGGGATTGGATCAGGCAGCTGATTATATTGCCGGGGAGTTTCAGGCCCTTGGTCTGCAGCCGGCTGGCGAGGATTTAACCTATTTTCAAACCCGACCAAGGTCCTACCAGTACCTGACACAGACCCCCATCCTGAAGTTCCTTGATGATAGCCCGGAACTGGTTTACCATGAAGACTTCGTTGAATTTGTAGGCCGATACCGGAATTTAGGAGCATCTACCGGAGAAGTGGTCTTCCTGGGATTGGGTGACCTGATGCAGGTAGGACAGTGGTTCCAGAATTTTCCTGCTCTGGATGAGCTTGATTTCAGTGGACAGATCGTAGTTGTCCTTCATGACTATGAAGTGAGTATTATCCAGGATATACCCAAGGCAGGTTTGCTGGTGGTCACGGAAGACCAGACTATCATGAAACAGCGTACAACACTTTCGTATAGATCTCCTTTCTTCAATCCCTTTGGTTCGACAGAGACAATCGGCCAGGAAACCCCCATCCTGCGGATCAGCAGTGAGATTGCTAATTATCTTCTTGAAGGAACTGGCTATCAGGTGGATTCCTTGAAAATCCGGGTGGATGATCTCAAACAAGACGAATTCCTGATCATACCTTCTGGCATAACTGCCTCGATGAAAGTACAGGGAAATGTTGAGGAAGACGTTGAGGTTCGCAATGTAATCGGACATCTTCCTGGAACCAAGGGTGATCCCAGAGCTCAAATGGATAACAAGCTGATCGTGGTCATGGCTCAGTACGACAGCCCTCCCTTGATGAGGGGGGAATCCGCGCCCCAAGCTGCCAATGATAATGCCTCCGGTGTTGCCCTGATGTTGGAGCTGATCCGCACGATGAAAGAGTCAGGCTACCAACCCAATAGGACTTTCCTGTTTATCGCCTATCCCGGGGAAGGGCTGGAAGGTGGAGAATGGGCCTATCCGGATGTCTCCAAATTCCTCCAGGCGAAATCAGGATTCTCAACTCACCTTGATCTGGAAGCCATCATTGAAATCCGGGGTGTCGGGGCAGGAGCAGGAGAGGAGGTGATGTTATCTACCCAGGGCAGTCTGCGCCTGGTTGAGTTGTTTGAATCCTCTGCAAGGAGATTGGGAATACCAGTCACCAGAGCGGAAAGCCAGGTTGATTTTAGTGTTTTATTTGACGAAAGCATAAACGCATCGGCCGCAGAGGCACCCTTTGTCGGAATCTACTGGGATGAATGGTGGGATACGGGCGGCACAGTGGATGATAATATGGACACCATAGATCTGGAAAAGCTCCAGAAAACAGGCGAGGTTCTAAGTTTGGGATTAATGGTTATCGGTTTTGAGTTGAATTATTAGATAAATAGAGACGAAGTCTTTTTAAAAGACTTCGTCTCTATAAGAGAGGGATATAATGCCCAACGGCTAAACCCGTGGGCTGACGTGGCAAACTGCCCTGCGACAGTTCGGCGACTGGATATTTGCGGTGATTTTGATTATTCTGAATGAAATCCCTGCAGGGGGATTTCATAGGTTCAGCCCACGATTTCAATCGTTGGGCGAAAAGGGACCAATCTGGAGCTAGCGAGGAGCTCCAGGCCATGATGAATCCTTGAAATCACACTCCTTCATCTTGATCCTGAGGATAACCGAAGGGGAAGGATCCACAACATGAAGCAGCTCTGAGTATCATCACCCTCTGGATTCTTCCTCTTCGCCATAGTTTATCCTGAGCGATGACGGAGTCAGAGTCGAAGGGCTCCGAGTCGAGAATGACCCAATGGGGCGGTTGAGGTCGAATAGATCCCGCTTCCTGCTTACTTGGAACCGACATCGCCGCCGGGAACGAGGACTTTCTCCAGCAGTTCCTCCACAACGCTGCTTTCGCTTCTCTCTTGAAGCCGGGCTCCGGGTGCCAGGATCAACCGGTGACCCAGGAGCGGTTCGGCTATTTGCTGGACATCATCTGGTGTGACATAATCCCGTCCCTGGATGGCTGCTTTGGCCTGACTGGCCCGGTAAAGCCCCAGGCTGCCGCGAGGACTGGCTCCCAGATATACATCATTGTGATCCCGGGTATACTGAACCATTTCCACGATATAACGTTTGACCGGGGGTGTGATGTGGATCTTTTTGACTTCTTCCTGGACCTGCAGGATCTCTTGTACCGATACAACAGCGTCAAGTTCATCAATGGGGTGTTGGAACTGCTGGCCATCCAATATGTTCAGCTCATCGTTGAGCAGGGGATACCCGATCCTGATCCGCATCAGGAACCGGTCCAATTGGGCTTCTGGCAGCCGGAAAGTCCCTTCGTGTTCAATGGGGTTCTGAGTGGCGATGACCATGAATAATTCCGGCAGCTGATGGGTGACGCCGTCCACCGTCACCGTTCTTTCCTGCATGGCTTCCAGAAGGGCAGATTGGGTTTTTGGGGTTGCCCGATTGATCTCGTCAGCCAGGACGATCTCAGATGTTACCGGACCGGGCCGGAACTCGAAGTCCCCGCTGCCCTGATTGTAAATGGATACGCCGGTGACATCGCTGGGAAGCATATCCGGAGTGAACTGAATGCGGCCGAAGTCAGCATCCAGAGAGCGGGCCAGGCTGCGGGCCAGCATGGTTTTACCAACGCCAGGTATATCCTCGATCAGCAAATGGCCTTTGCTCAAGAGACATATCACCGCCAGCTCCACGGTCTCTTTTTTACCGATGATCACCTGATTGATATTTGCCATGATCTTTTCTGATATTACTTTAATATTACTCATAGTCATCCTTCTTATGGTTTAGTGGGCTTTGAGCGGATTAACATAGGGGCAGAATCCCACAAGAAGAAACGTGGAATTCTGTAAGGGTAAACTTTGATCAATAACCAGAGGTACCACAAACGGGACCGCAGATCCCTGAACAGGATCGCTGTGCCCTTGCGGTCCAGCCCGGCACCCTGATCAGGGCTGTACAGGGCAAGATAATAGATCCGGGTGATCTCTCGAATGATATGTGGGCCGTATAGAAGCCATTCCGCTTGTTTACTACCTCTTCCATAACCATTCAATCGATGGATCAGATTATTGCTGAACTCACGGGGTGTATCACCAGGCTTGGTTTCAAGACCCAGCCAGCGTGCGTAACGGTAGATCCTCCGGAAAACTTTTTGGAGCTGTTTTTGGGGCGTCAACCGCTGGAGCAGGAGATAATCTCCCAGGAGAACCAGGTAGGTAATCAGGGGGATTCCGAACAGGAAGCCCAGACCGACCACCCACCAGCTCACAGGAAACGGTTCCCTCTGTGGGACAAGCGGGTCGAAGGAGACCGCATATTCCTCGGAGAATTTAGGAATTGGCCCTTCCGGCCTATCGATCTCTGACCTGCCGCCAGTTGGCTCAAATATGATCCAACCGTATTCCGGGAAATAGATCTCCGGCCAGGCATGTGCCAGGTCTGCAGTTACCAGGTAGGCGTCCAGGTTTGCATCATAATAACCCCCGATATAACCAGTCACCAGCCGGGCAGGCAATCCAGCTGCCCGGGCTAAAACCACCATTGCGGTCGCATAATAATCACAATAACCTCGTTGAGCGCTGAACAGGAAATAATCTACAATATCCCGTTCCATGGGAGGTTGAGGGAGATCCAGAGTGTAGGGGAATCTGCGCAGGAAACTCTCAATGGCAATCGCCCGATCGTAGGGATTGGCTTCTGTAGCGGTGATGTCCCTGGCCAGGCCGATCACTCGGTCGGGAACGGAAGGTGGTAATCCCAGGTAGCGGTTTTGGATCCACTGGGGGTAATCCTGCCCGGCATCCTGCAGTTCTTCTATGCTTGCCCGGGGTTGGAGGGAATCCACCAGGTAGGAATCCGCCTCGAGGGAACCCCCAAAAATATCAAAAGTATATTGATTGGTATTCTGGATCCGCCAGGCGATCTCAAAATCTTGATCTGTACTGAGCGGGATCCCGGCGCTAAATAACAGACCATTCAGGTCCTCCACAAAATCAACTTTTTGGCGGATGATCTGGTAGGTATCAAGCCAGCTGGAGAGGGTTTTTTCTCCCGGTTTGTATTCCCGATCAACGCTGTCCCGGGAGAACCAACCCCGGCTCACATATTGATCATAGGTCAGGCTGCGCCAGTAATAGACCTGTTCGGAAGGATCGAGTTCATCCTGGTCGGGATCGCTGCTCTCCTGAACCTGGATGATCATCACCAATTCGGTGCCAAGTTCTTCTCCAGATCCGATCAGGTGTCGGTTAGGCAACCCGCCGCTTTGGCGGCTGTTCAAAACGCTTACTGCGCCTTCTCTTCCAACAGGTTCCAGTCCCAAAGAGCGCACCAGATCATCCTCATCGACATTGCCGGATGTGACTCTGTCGATGAAGTCTACAATCCTGCGGATGGTAATCGAAGGACTGATAGCAGCGAAAAGCATCAAGACCACGGCCAAGGCCACAGAGAAGAATACCATCCGTTCCCGGATGATCCCGGCATATTTTATATCCTCTGATTTCCAGCGGTATTCATGGGCATCATACCTGCTCATCACAACCAGTCCGATCATGATACCTAACATGGGTACCAGATTGTAGACTGAGGTTCCGGTATAAACCAGGCTCAGGCTGGTCAGCACCAGGGTGGGTATAATTCCCCACAAGGGCTTTTTGTGGCGTATGGTGATCCACATTGCCCAAACAGCGATCAGCCAAATGAAGATGCCCCAAATGAAGGCTGTGGCGACCGGATCATAGATCGGTTTCCCTCTAAGCAGGCTAAGGATCCAAACCCCCAAACGGGAACCCAGAGTTAGAATCCGGGATCCGAGCTCAGCAACTCCAATCGGAATATCATTGGAACGAGGAATTTCTCCACCTCTGACTAAACTCAAGATGGTCTGGGATCCAAGATCCCACATATTCCGGAATAATGAATAGATCAGTCCACCTAATCTGCCAACTCGGATCATCAGGATCGTTGTGCCACTCAGGAAGGCGATCACCCCGGTTTTCCATTCCTCAATTTCCTTGATTGCCAGGACCCATGCCATTACTAGTCCGCTGGTGATCATCAGGGTCAACAGGCTTGTTTCTACTCCCTGGATGGAATCCCGCAGTACATTGACCAGCAGGATGAATAGAAAATAGATCAGGATGATATTCCTGAGGATCGGCTTGGACAAGTTCTTTTCTGCAAAAGCGCGCAGGGACCCTAACATCAGAGAGCTCTCCATTCACGAGACTGACGGTCAAGAGTTTTCACGTATTTTCTCATTTCACTGCCTGGTTGGTATTCCTGTCCCAGGGGCTCAAATTGAGCCAGATCTTGAAGCGAGTCGCTGAAGTTGTAGTGTTTGATATTCATATTCAATAGACGACTCTGGATGGCTTTGGGGTTTTGTGATCCACCAAAAGCGGATGGATTCAGAAGCAAAACTGTGGGCACTATACCTTTTCTGACCAGTAACCCCAGCTCGTTGGCCCATTCAGGGTTCATATTGGGGGTGACCACAATCAAGCTGGTGCGTTGATCCAATGTTACCCGGAGGTGCCTCAACATCTCCGGCAGGGGGGTACCGGTCGGCCGAACAAGGGCCAGGGAGCGCAGGATCCTCCAGAGATGGGCATCGCCCATAGCAGGGCTGTGCCAGATCAACTCATCACCATGGGTGATGAATCCCACTAATTTGCCCTGCTGCAGTCCTTCATGGACCAGCGAAGCGGCTAGGATAACACTATATTCTTCTGTTGAATCCTGACCTTCACCTGTTTGGACTCCCGGGTCCATATCCAGCAGCACCCACCAGTTACTGGCCGGGGAGAAATCGAATACACGCACGTAGGGTTTTCCCAAACGGGCTGTGGTCGGCCAATGCAGCCACCGTAAACTGTCACCGGGCGCATATTCTCGAACACCCCCAGCGACAATGGTCCTTTCCAGGCCGGAATGGGTCGATTTCCCTTCACCTGTCCTTCCACCCGGGGCTATTTCGATCTGAGGCAGAGGTATTACCTGGGGAACGACCATCATATTGACCGTTTCAGAATAATCGATCCTGACAGTGAATATCCCCAGCGGATCATGGGTCTCTAGACTGGTTGGGCCCAGAGTATATATGCCCCGCCGTTCGCAAACTCCGTAAGTATGCCAATGTGTATACCATTGGCTGCGGACATTCATGACCGCGCTTGCTGTGTATCCCGGCATAAAAGAGTGATCTATGATCTTGACCCAGAGGGCTGGCAGCCAGCTGTCATTTTCAATCCCGATCCGCTCTTGAAGGCGATCACCCACCTGCATCCAGCCAAAACGCATCTCCCTTTCCAGGGAGAGTTTAATCTTCAGGCTCCAGGCCCAATAGAGTGAGAACAGGGTCAGTCCGATAAATGAAGAGGAGAGGATTGCCCAACTTTTAAAGGGAAAGAATAATTGAACCAGGGCCATGATCAGCCCGAAGACAGGGATCAAGTAGGAATTGACTCGCAGCGATCGCAGGGGTGGATTAGGGGAGGGCATTGACTTATTATAACAAAAATTGCCATCCGAAAATCCACGCCGGGGATTTTTCAGAGAATGAATATTTTTTTGACCGGAATATAACAAATCTCCCCCGGATGATGAATGGAAAGACTGGTTCTTTTTTTACTTACCTGGTCCGGGATGAGCTGCTGGTACCCTAATAAAACTGCAAGGTAAAATGCCTCGGCCAGGGGTATTTCTGTTCAACAGGCATGATATGATATCTGCATGAGTGATAAGTTCCGGGTATTGATCGTTGATGATCACCAGGAAATTCGCACGGTTTTGCGTGCTGCCCTGGAAACCCTTGATATAGATCTCGATCTGCTTGATGTGCCCTCGGGAGAGGAAGCCATTGTTGAGGTGGTAGGCACAGGGATTGATCTGTTAATCGCGGATGTGGGTCTGCCGGGATTATCTGGATTGGATCTGTACCGAAAATTGAAAGCTACCTACCCGGATATGCAGGTGATCATCATCACTGGCATTGAGGACGAACAGGTCCATCAGGAAATCACTGATCTCAACCCGGAAGCCTATTTCTTTAAACCTCTCAAAATGCCTGAATTCCTGAACGCTGTCAGGTTGACGATGGGATTGGATCCGGTTGAAGAGGATGCAGAGAATTTTATCAAGCTGACCAAAAAGTTCCTTCATAAGGATATCACCGATCGGATTGCGGACTTGCGGGGCGAATTAGGCGCTATTTCTATCCTGGTTCTAGAGATCGAAGGCGTTATTGCTGCAGAAACAGGTATATTGCCCGATAATATCTATGAATCCCATGTTATTCCCACCCTGCTGAAAGCGGCCGCTGCTACCAATAGGATTTCCCATTACCTGGAAAAGGATAAACCAGAAAGCACCTGGATCTTTTCGGGTGAGAAATATGACCTGTTTTGGTCCAGCATCAACAGCGATTATGGAATGGTGATCATTACCAATCCCGTCGAGCAGAATAACGATCTTACCTGGGTATTGACCACTGTCAAGCTGGCAGTTGAGGAAGTAGGTGCGATCATATCCAATTTGGGAGAAAAGGGTGGAAAACAAGCCTCCCAGAAGGAAGAACCGGCTACACCCCCAGCCAAGAAGAAAGCATCCTCTGGACCTGCCAAGGCAGATCTTCCCAAAGGAGGATCCCAGGGCAATAATGGATCGGCGAAGAATACCAAAAAGGATGCCCCATCACCTGAGGAAGTGGATGAAAATGAAGTCCATAAATTCTGGAAAGCTGCCACGCTGGAGGAGGAAATCAGCCGGATCGATAGCCCTGATTCCTTGTCATTTGAGCAGGCCCAGAAGCTTGGCTTTATTCCTTCTGGTGACAATCTGGACGAATAAACCCTCAATTCTGAGGTGAAATCCCATTTCCATTGCCACAAAAATTTTCCTATGATACAATGCCTTGGCTGACATTGGGGAGTGGTGCAATGGTAGCACAGAGGCCTTTGGAGCCTTTGATCTTGGTTCGAGTCCAGGCTCCCCAGCTGATCCTTTTGGGAAAAAAGAGAACCGGAATTGATACTCCATTTCCAGAGCATGAATGAATCTCACCACAATAGCGAGCCTGGACTGTTATAGCTGTCCTGCTCGCTGATCTATTTAATCTGGAAGAAGAACAAACCAATAATGAAGTATAGGGAAGGCTTATGAAAACCGAAGTGATCATCCTGGCAGCGGGGAAGGGGACTCGAATGGTCTCCAATTTGCCCAAACCACTCCATCCCTTGTTGGGGAAACCCATCATTGAATATGTATTATCAGCTGTCGGTCCATTGACCGGGGGACTGCCTGTGCTTGTTGTTGGCCACGAAGGAGAACGGATCCAACATTTATTGGCTGGAAAGGCTCGATTTGTGGTTCAGGGGGAGCTGCTGGGAACCGGACATGCGGTTGAGCAGGCAGAATCGACCCTTAAAAATAGTTCAGGCCTTGTGCTGGTTGTTCCCGGTGATATGCCCCTGGTCAGACCTCAGACACTTGAAAATCTGGTCAATACCCAGAAAAAGCATTCTGGCCCAATGACCCTTCTGACCGTAGTTGATAATGACCCCCGGGGATTTGGCAGGATTGCCAGAGATAGTTCAGGGAATATCCAGGCCATTATTGAAGAGGCAGATGCTACACCAGAACAGCTTAAGATCACCGAGCTTAATGCGGGGATGTACTGCTTTCAATCAGAATGGCTTTGGGAAAACCTCGGGAAACTGGAAATATCTTCCAAAGGAGAATATTACCTGACAGATCTGGTCGGTCTTGCGGTGGGGGAAAGCCAGGCTGTTGCTTCGGTCCTGGTGGAAGATTCCTGGGAATTACTTGGCATTAATAACCGGGTGCATCTGGCTGAAGCCAGCAGGATCCTCAGGGAGCAGATCAACCAGGGCTGGATGCTATCTGGTGTGAACATCGTTGATCCACAGAGCACTTATATCGACCCGGATGTACAAATCGGGCTGGATACGATGATCCTTCCCAATACCTATCTCCAGGGAGATACAGTCATAGGGAAAGACTGTGCGATTGGCCCAGGAACCAAGGTTTACAACAGTCGAATAGGTGATAGTTGTGAAATCGAGTTCTCAGTTGTGGAAGAGTCTCGCATTGAAGATCGTGTGGATATTGGCCCTTTCAGCCATCTTCGCCGGGGTTCACACCTGGCTGCTGGAGTCCATGTTGGCAATTTTGGGGAGATCAAGGAATCCTATCTGGGAGAAGGGTCAAAAATGGGCCATTTCTCCTACGTGGGTGACGCCCAGATCGGAAAGGATGTCAATATCGGGGCGGGGACCATTACCTGCAACTACGACGGGGAAAAGAAGCACAAGACAATCATCCAGGACGGTGTTTTCATAGGAAGCGACACCATGCTGGTTGCCCCGGTGGAAATAGGAGAAAATGCAACCACTGGTGCAGGCTCTGTGGTAACCAAGGATGTCCCTCCTGATGGAGTGGTTGTTGGTATTCCTGCTCGACAGATCCGGAAGAAGGATCAATAATCCGATCCTGATTGGATCATCTGAAATAATCAGGTCGTAGTACAATGTACAACCCTGTTATGACACTCTAACGGAGGGATTCCCAAAACCCTTTGTTTTGAACCCCCCGCAGCGATTGAGGAGAAAGTCCAAATGACTCTTACAGATGAGAAACGCCAAATATTGATCGGGAAAGCCCTTGAGGTCCGCCTGAATGCATATGCGCCCTACTCAGGTTACCAGGTAGGAGCTGCCCTCTTATCAAAAAGTGGAAGGATCTACCTCGGTGTGAATGTCGAAAATGCGGCTTACCCTGATTCTATCTGTGCAGAAAGGGCAGCCATTTTTAGTGCAGTTAGTGCTGGAGAACGGGAATTTGATGCTATCGCTGTGGCGACTCGGAATGGCGGTACTCCCTGCGGGTCCTGCCGGCAGGTGATGTCCGAGTTTGGACTCGATATTGAAGTGCTGCTAGTGGATGAATCGGGCAGCCTGATCCGACAAGACACGGTTAGGGACCTGCTGCCAGGTGCTTTTCTTCCCCGGGATTTGGAGGAGTGAAACAATCACCAGTCTGGCTGGGGCGTGGCAACTAGCAGTAGTTTTGCTACAACCCAGCCATCTTGATAATCTCCATCATCATTGACAAAACGAATATTCAGCCAGTTGTAGTTACTTTCCTCATCATAGGTTGGTGAGGGATCAAGTATTTCTACAACAGTTCCGTTGATCAAGGATTGGATCACGTTATCCGGGTCAAATCTGGGTTCGGTGCGAATATAGGCGCCATATCCTCCGGTTACAGCAATTTCCGCGTAGATGGGCGGTGGCTTCGGTGTTATGGTCCTGGTTGGCGTTGGTGAAGGGGTATTCGTGGCTGTTGGTACTGTCGCGGTCAGGGTTGGAGTGGGGGGAATGGGCGTTTGAGTAGGGGTAGGGCTGGGTGTTGAAGTCTGCGTAGAAGTTGGGAAGGGTGTTGGCAAGGCGATATTTCCGGTGATAATTGCACCGGCGCCGCTTAACCCGATCAGAGCAACGATACTCAGAATGATAACCAGGCTTCCCAAAGTGTAACCGATGAATTTAAGAGGCTTAATTCCCAGGATCAGGAAAACCAGCGTACCGCTGATGGCCAGGACGGCCAGGTGAGTGGCAAAAAGGACCAGGCTATCTGGCCAGAGATGAGGCTGACCGCTGCCAAATCCAAACCCTGCCAACGCGAGGGGAACGTACAATTCATAGGCAATGGCCAGGCTGGGAAGAACAGGTATGTAACCTTCTTTTTTGAAGGTTATGATCGAGAAGACAGTTCCGAAGAGCAAAAGGAGAAAATGGGTCCAGGAAACTCGGGCATTGTAGATCAAGAATTCCAACTGAGGTGTTTTAAAGACAAAAGTGGTGTATCCACCTAAAATGCCTACTAAAAACACAAAACCACCAGCTACCAGGGATCCGGCCAGACGCTGGCTGAAGAATTTCAAGGATCCGGTGGCTGCTCCTAAGGCAATCCCAATAAAGGGAGCCATCACAGGTGCAGTTAAAACTCCCAGGAGCAGCAGAACCGGTGAATCCACCAGGATACTGACGGTGATGATCGCAGCAGATAGAAGTGAAAAGAGGAAGAAATCGAATGTAGGTATGGTCTGATACGCCAATTTTTCGATATCATTCGCGATCTCAACCAGATCTTCAGGAATCAAGCCTCTCCGGGCTCGCCTCCTCCGGGATGGTGTTAATTTTTCTGGATCGTCGGGGAACTGGTCAGTTGTGGGTATGGACATAGGGATTTCCTGTCAGTTCAATCCTGGGCTTTGCTTCCATAGAAAAAACCACTTGCCGTTAACCACCTGCGTTCTCTTGACATCAGAACCAGGTTTTCCGGGTTGTTTTCTACGGTTTCCAGATATCTGTGCTGATCAATATAAAGATTATACTAGAAAGAATCCAAGCCTCGAAAACATAGTAAAATAGACCCTATTGAATGCAACTGAGGAGTTTTAATTGATGAAGGGTAAATCATCTTACTGGTTTCTATTGGTCCTGATCATCCTGGCAGGCTGCAGTGCGGGGTCAGAAACCCCACCTGATGTTATCACTACTCCAACGGCCAGCCCTACGTCTTCGCCGACTTTTACTCCCACACCACTGGCTCCAGTGGGTGTCTTTTTGACCCCTGAGGGATCCAACCCGGAATATGTGGAAGAGTTGGGACCAATCATTGGCGGGTATATCAAGGGAGAAGGACTGCGTTACCAGGTCCTGCCCAATCTTTCCGCCAGCGATTTCCAGGCGGAGGAGTTTGCCATAGTCGTTGTGATTCCGCCCTTTCCGGAATTGGAAGCCCTTGTGGAATCCGCCCCGGAAACAAAATTCCTGGCGATAGGATTTGATGGACTTGATATCAGGGATAATCTCAGCCTCTTGGGATCCGGCGGCACAGATTATGATATCCAGGGATTTATTGCAGGATATATTGCAGCTATGATCACCCCGGATTGGCGCGTTGGAGCCCTTAGTGTACAAGAGAACCTGAAAGCCCAGGCAGCCAGAGATGGTTTCCGCATAGGGGTTAGGTATTTCTGTGGGTGGTGCAATCCCAAATATGCGCCAGTAGGAGATGCCTACCTGTACCCCAAATTTATCGATTTGCCAGTAGATGCCTCAGATGTAGAGATCTCCTATTATGTCGATACCCTGGTAGATAGAGCTGTAAATACCTACTATATTGTTCCCGGTGTGGGAACTCCCCAGATATACCGTCAATTAATCGGTTACCAGAAGAATATTATCGGCTCAGGGATGGATTTTCGCGAAGAGTACCGGGAGTATTGGGTTGCTTCTATGGAATATGATCTGGTTGCATCCCTAGATGAATTCTGGCCGCGTTTTCTCGAATCTGAGACAGGCCTGGAAGAGTTACCACCCTTATTGATCACAGATGTGAATCCTGATCTGCTGACCGAAGGGAAACTCAACCTGGTGATGAAAATCCTGGAAGAACTTCAGGCGGGATTCATTAAGACCAGTTATGACTGAGCCTGGTTAAAGTTTTTCTTTTGCCAGGTCATCCAACCCCAGACTCTTTAATACGATATATAACGATCTTTCCCGGGAGGAGGAAAAAACCTTCCTGACCCGGTCAAGCGCAGCATTCTTTTCTGCCCGATCCTTCACAAGAATCCCCGCTTTTTTCATTTTCTCGAGATGATCAGCAGCATCAGATACATCGTCCCCTGCTTTATCCAGGGCTTCCAGGGTGTATAACTCCAGGTATTTCAGAAATAGTTCGTGATCCATTTTCTTCTCGTTAGATGTGGAGGAGTTCCTTGATCTCGGGGAGCATCCAGGGAATGATCGATGCGGAGCAGACCAGCAAGTTGACCGAGGCGAATACCGCGGCTATGGTTGGTGACCCCGGGCTACCCAGAAAATAATTGAGGATCAGGCTTATCATAATGCCTGTAAGACTGGCTCCCAGGGCTCTCAGAAGCGTTTTCCCCACCTTTGGTGAGTAGGGCATCAATTTATGCAGGAGATAAAAAAGGAATAAGGCTTCCAACGAAAAAGCAAGTGAGTTGGCCAAACCGATCCCGGGAGCTCCCAACCAGTTTGAGAGGGGAATGGAAAAGATCAGGAAGGTTATCAGGGCAGCTCCGGACGCCATGAGGGGCGTTTTTGCGTTCTGGCGGGCATAAAACGCCCTGGATGCGACCTCAAGTAAGGAATGCCCCATCAAACCAACCAGGTATGCCCGGACTGTCCATAAGACCAGTTCGGTACCTGCCGGGTCAAAACCCAATAAGGCGATGATCGGTTCTAGATTGAGCGCCAAAATCACGGCCAGCGGGATAGTCAGACCAGTGAGGATCCGGATGGCCTTTTCGAGGGTGGACCGGTAGCCAGGCACATCCCCCCGGGAGATTTGTTGAGCGAGTGTGGGCAGCAGGGCGGTCCCCAGGGCAGTCCCCAGCAGTGATTCGGGTAACTGCATGAACAACCATCCATATACCAGGGCAGTGACTGCCCCGGTAGGAAGCCTCGACGCTAAATTATCCTGGCTGATGAACACTGCCTGGATAAAAAACATTGTCATCACACGCGGCCCCATGAGCTTCAAAACCCGGAGGACACCAGGATCCCGAAGCTTAATATCTGCCTTCCACCTGAATCCAAACTTGAATAGGGCGGGGATCTGAATGAGCAAGAATAATCCTGCCCCCAATATGACCCCGTAAACCAATCCATGAACGCCCAGGTTATAGGCCGGCAGTGTGATCGGTCCCAGTTGATAAGGTTCAGCCGGGGCCAGGATCATGATTCCAAAAAGAGAACCAATATCATACATGCTGGGGGCAAGAGCGGGTACTAGGAAGTGCTGCTGGGCCTGTAATCCGGAAATTGCCAATCCTCCCAGGGAAAAGAGCAGGGTTGCGATCAGATTGAGGCGCATCAGATCACTGACCAGTTCCTGCTGCTCTATTCCAAAACCGGGTGCGATGCCGATCTCCGAGCTGACAAGCCTGCTGGCATTGAGGGCAATGAGAATCGATACCAGTGCGGTTACCAAGAAAACGCCATTGGCGACCCTTGAAAAGAGCAGCCACATCTCAGATTTTGGTTTGGATTCCCGGTATTCAGCCAGAACAGGGATAAGAGCCATAGCCAAAGCGCCCCCAGAGATGAGTGCAAAAATCAGATCGGGAATATTATTGGCTGCATTAAAAGCATCCAGTTCTGTAGAGAGACTGAAAGTCCGTGCAATCAGCACATTGCGCACGAATCCCAAGACTTTTTCAAGGCCAAAGAACACAGCAATGATCAGTGTGGAGCGGGCGATATGTTTCATGATGGCAGTATAGCATAGGTAGGACATATTAAACTGATTGTGATCTGCAAGAAGGGACGGAAGGAGGGCGGAATTAGGTCCGAGGAGGACCGAAATTGGACGGCTAAAGGACCGAATAGGGACGGAAGAAGAATCGATGGGAACTGAGTTACCTGATTTGTAAAACCAGATAACTCTGGAAAAGAGATGTTGATCGGTATAAGATGCAATAAAGGGGGGAATGATGGCAGAGTACAAATTCCAATCGTTAAAGGTGTATCAATTAGGTTTGAAATACATCGATAAGATATATGATCTAAAAGATTGTTTGCCAATGGATGAGAAATATAACTTATCATCTCAATTAGTTCGTTCTGCCACTTCAATTGTGTTAAACATTGCTGAAGGATCTACTGGGCAATCAAATAAGGAGCAAATACGTTTCTTGAGATTCTCATTGAGGTCATTTATCGAGACTATTGCTTGTCTTGACTTGATTCAAAGGCGGAACTATTTGCACGCGAAAGATATCGCTGAAGCAAGATCAATTGGAAAGACTTTGTTTTATTGGATATTGAATCTCAAAAAATCTCTCGGTGAGTAGTTCATCTGAACCGATCTGTCTCGGTCCGGTCGCGAAGCGACCATCGGTCCTCGTTCGGTCCATATTGATCCACCTTTGTCCTCTTTCAGCCCCGTCGATTCCTCTTCGGTCCATGACCTGTTCTTTTTCCCTTCATCAGTGGTAAGATATAGCTGGATTTTATCCGGAGTTAGGGAGCAATACTCACATAAGGTATAGATCAACTTATGAAAATCGCACTGACAGGGTCCATCGCCTATGATTATCTGATGTCCTTTCCGGGGCATTTCCAGGAACATATCCTGGCGGACAAACTGGATTCGATCAGCTTATCCTTTCTGGTTGATAAGATGGTTAAACGAAGGGGAGGGGTCGGCCCTAATATCGGTTACACCCTGGCCCTGCTGGGTGGCAGCCCGATCCTGTTCAGCACGGTAGGGCAGGATTTTGGCGATTATCGCTCCTGGCTGGAGGAGAAAGGTGTTGATACCAGTGGAGTCCAGGTTGTTGAAGATGATTTCACAGCCTCTTTCTTCGCCACCACGGACAGGAGCAACTGCCAGATCTCAAGTTTCTATCCTGGAGCAATGGCTCATGCCGACCAGGTGAAATTGACTGAATGGAGGGGCGATCCGCTGGATCTGATCGTGATCTCTCCCACCGACCCGGGAGCGATGAACCAGTACATCGATGAGGCGGCCGAGCTCGGAATTCCCTATCTTTACGATCCTAGTCAGCAGACGGTACGCCTCTCAGGCGAGGAGCTGCGCAAGGGTGTGGAAAGGGCCTACGCACTCTTTGTTAATTATTATGAATTCTGCCTGATCGAAAAACATGCAGGATTATCTCTCGCTGATATCCAGGACCTGGTCGAGATCCTGGTCATCACCAAGGGTGAGGGCGGATCACTGATCTACTCAAGCGGGGAGGAAATCGAGGTTTCCCCGGTACCTCCGGCTGCCATAATTGACCCCACAGGCGTTGGAGACGCTTACCGGGGAGGTTTCCTGACCGGTTTGAGTTACCAGTTGGATCTGGAACTTTGCGGCCAGATCGGCGCTTTGGCAGCCTCATACTGCCTGGAAACAGATGGCCCCCAGAGTCATTCCTATACGCCTCAGGAGTTTATCGACCGCTTCAGACGTCATTTTGATGACAGCAAAAAACTGGATATTTTGTTGAAATAACATCAATCCCCCTCCCGCACAGGCAGAAACACGCCGTGTAGAGTTCTTATTAAACAGTATTTGGAGACCACAATGGAAAATTACGATATCAAGGATAAATCACAGGCGGAAGGCGGCCGGCGCCGTATCAAATGGGCTGAAAGGGAAATGCCTGTCTTGCGATCAATACATGAAAGATTTGTCAAGGAAAGGCCTTTCGAGAATATTCGCATGGCAGCTTGTCTCCATGTCACCACGGAAACAGCCAACCTGATGACAACCCTACAGGCAGGGGGGGCTGATGTAATATTGGTGGCTTCCAATCCGCTTTCGACGCAGGATGATGTGGCCGCATCCCTGGTGATGCATAATGAGATTCCTGTCCATGCCATCAAGGGGGAGGATAACATCACCTACTACAAACACATCAACGCTGCCATTGATCATAAACCTCATATCACAATGGACGATGGCGCGGATGTGGTCAGTACCCTTCATAAAGATCGGCGGGAGAACCTTAAGGATGTGATCGGGGGTACGGAAGAGACAACGACAGGGGTGATCCGTTTGCGGGCAATGGCGGAGGATGGCGCACTGGCGTTCCCGGTTGTGGCAGTAAACGATGCGATGACCAAGCACCTTTTTGATAACCGTTACGGAACCGGGCAGTCCACCATGGATGGGATCATCCGGGCGACCAATCTCTTGATCGCTGGGAAGGTCTTTGTGATTGGCGGGTACGGATGGTGTGCCAGGGGTCTGGCCATGCGGGCCCGTGGAATGGGCGCAAATGTGATCGTGACAGAGATCGACCCCTTAAAAGCACTGGAAGCGGTGATGGATGGATTCCGGGTCATGCCCATGATCGAGGCTGCTCCTATCGGAGATATTTTCTGCACCCTTACAGGAGACCTGCATGTGCTTGATAAACATCATTTTGAAGCCATGAAGGATGGAGCGATCATCTCCAACTCAGGACACTTTAACGTTGAGATCAATATCCCGGCTTTAGAGGATTTGGCAGAGGAAAAGATCCGCGTTCGACCAATGATCGACCAGTATCTGATGGCAGACGGTCGCCGCCTGAACTTATTGGCTGAAGGCCGCCTGGTCAACCTGGCTGCGGCAGAAGGACATCCTTCGAGTGTGATGGATATGTCCTTTGCTAACCAGGCTCTCAGCGCTGAATATATGGTTAAAAATGCTGACAAGCTCAAGAATCAGGTTTATCCAGTACCGGATGAGATCGATGCAGAGATCGCCCGCCTGAAACTGGAATCCATGGAAATCGATATCGATGTCCTGACCCCAGAACAGACCAAATACCTGAGTTCCTGGCAAGAAGGCACATAAAAATTCCCTTCAATGTACAAGAAGCGGGATCCTCAAGGATCCCGCTTCTTTCATAATAAAGATATCTTTGTATAAAACTCCTGGAGCGGGTACAATCTGAGTAATCTTCACGCTATTTTCATTTGAGTGCCTATTTACAGTTGTCCACTCAATTTATCAGTTAAGTGAGGTGTTTATGACTGAGCTTTCCAGAAAGAATTTTATCCGTTTTCTGGCCGCCAGCCTGGGTTCTTTAGGGGGCCTCTACCTGGCAGGTTGCCTCAATCAAGACAAACTTCTATCCAGGGCAATATCCCCTGATAAGATCTCACCTACGGCTTTTTTGCCAGATCCAACAGATACTGCGGAACCAACCGCTACGGATGAAGCCACGGAAACCCCCGCCCCAACACCTACCACAACTCCCCCAGACCTGGCAGTTGCCAGAAATGGAACAGAAGATGAGATGGTCAGAGCGGCTATTAAGGCATTGGGGGGTATAGGGCAGTTCGTAAAGCCTGGCGATGTGGTGGTTGTGAAACCGAATATCTGTGTGGCTTATCACACGTATGAATATGCTGCGACAACCAACCCCTGGATTGTTGGTGCGATCGTAAAATTAGCTGTGGAGGCTGGCGCAAAAACAGTCAAAGTGATGGATTACCCATTCGGAGGCACTGCCGAGCAGGCCTATTACAAAAGTGGAATCCAGCAAGAAGTCCAGAAAGCTGGCGGCAAGATGGTTGTGATGACCGGTGTTAAATTTGTGAAGACTGACATACCAAGAGGGAAAAGCCTGAAATCGGCCCGGATTTTCGACGATGTGCTGCGAGCGGATGTGCTGATCAATGTGCCGATCGCCAAAAACCACAGTCTGGCTATCTTAACTTTAGCCATGAAGAACCTGATGGGGGTGATTTATAACAGAGAAGGATTGCATGCCAATCTCGGCCAGCGCCTGGCAGATCTCAGCACCCGGGTGCCCTCTCAATTGGTGATTGTTGACGCTGTTCGCATGCTGATGGCGGGTGGACCCTCAGGCGGGGATCTTGCTAATGTGAGAAAAGCCAATACCATTATCGCCTCTACGGATATTGTCGCCGCAGACAGTTATGCCGCGACCCTTTTCGGATATCAGCCAAACCAGCTGGCGTATATCAACAAAGGGGCAGAGATGGGATTGGGGGTAAAAGATCTGAGCCAGCTGCGTATTGAGGAAATTTCCCTTGGCTGACAGGAAGAGACAACGACCTCCTAAGCTATCTCCGGATAACTGGCTGAGGCTCAGAAAGGTCAGCCAGGCCATTTTCCTGTTCCTGTTCCTGGTGGTTTTTCTTTGGTCGAGGCGAGAATTCTATCTTAACCCCTCCCTGGAATCGGGAGTCAAGGAAACGCTGGTCAATTTGCCCTTGCAGCTCGATCCCCTGGCAATGCTGGCTCAATCGATCGCCAGCAGGGTGCTCCTGCCTGGCACCCTCCTGGCGTTGTTGACCATTGGAATCAGCTTATTGCTCGGCAGGGTCTGGTGCGGTTGGTTTTGCCCTGTAGGCACCGTCTTGGACTGGATCCCACTGCGAAGCCGGAAAATAAAATCCCCCGCGGTTTCCGAGAAATTACGCGGTACCAAATACGTCCTGCTTCTGATGATCCTCTTGGCAGCCATTCTGGGTAATTTGAGCTTGATGATCCTGGATCCCTTGACCATTGGCTATCGAACGCTGACAGCCGCGGTTTGGCCGATATTAGATAAAGTTATCACGGCCGTTGAATTGGTTTTGTTCAAAGTTCCTTTTTTAGCCCCGGCAGTGGGTGGTTTTGACAGCCTGATCCGACCGGTCATCTTTCCTGCTCATCCCGCAGTTTATCGTTTTGGTTGGCTCTACGGAGGCTTTTTTCTTGTCCTGGTCGCCTTAAACGCTCTTGCACCGCGCTTCTGGTGCCGATATCTCTGTCCATTGGGAGGCCTGTTGGGTATCTGTGGAAAGTTCAGCCTGGTCCATTGTGAGATATCCGAAAGCTGCTCGCAATGCGGATCCTGCATGCCCACATGTCCAACTGGTGCGATCCAGCAGGGGGATCATGTGTATTGTGATCCGGGAGAATGCACCATGTGCATGGCCTGCGCTGTGGATTGTCCCACGGATCAAGTCAGCTTCCCAGCAAAAACCTCTCAGTTCCTGCAGCAGCCCTATGATATCGATCGTCGGAAAGCCTTGTTCTCCCTGGGAGCAACGGCAGTTGGCGTTGGATTGCTTGAGAGCAAATTGATCGACAAGACCCCTTCCCCGAAAATGATCCGTCCCCCGGGAGTGATCAATCAAGATCTGCTCAGTACTTGCATTCGCTGTGGGGAATGCAGTACAGTTTGCCCAACAAATGCCATTCAAATGGCGGTATTCGAGGGTGGTGTGGAAGGTTTCTGGACCCCTGTTCTTGTGCCCAGGATCGGTTACTGTGATTTTTCCTGTAATGCCTGTGGTCAGGTATGCCCTGTAGAAGCGATCCCACCTTTAACGTTGGATGCAAAGCGCGAACAAGTGATCGGGAAAGCGGAGATTGACCGGGCTCGCTGCCTTCCCTGGGTGGATGATCAAGAATGTATCGTTTGTGAGGAAATGTGCCCGATCGCTGATAAAGCGATCACGCTGGAGATTTTTTATATCAGAAAGGAAGAGGGGGAGATCATCGCGCTCCAGCGGCCCCAAGTCATCCCTCATCTGTGTATCGGCTGTGGTATTTGTGAATACAAATGCCCTGTAGAAGGCTTGGCCGCCATCCAGGTCACTACTCATGAGGGGAAACACGCCGGTAAGGGACATCAACGAGGGAAAGGAACCTAGGCTGCCCCCAGGCTTGGCTGGATGAGATTTCAGTTATCAATCCAGGGAGATAAACACCTTTCCAAAACCAAAAACTTCAGCATCAAAAACAAAAACCAGACCTGAAGAATCTTGTGGTACCTGGAAACCAATTTGCCCCCGGACATATTCGCCTGGCTGCAGTTCATCATCTGGTAGTCCGGCATCCAGGAGAGATTGAGCTCCCAGGTGGAAGGTATATTTCTGGCCAGTGTCGTCTTTGAGATACATCTGCACAACGCTGGTTATTTCCTTTACAGTGCTTCCCTGGTTCTCGACCTGGATATCTATCGCCCGCGAATTGATAACCACTTTTCGGTTTTACGATCTCAGTCCCGGCAGGGTAACTGACACCAAGTACCTGGATCACCATATCGCTGATCTGGATCAGATCCCCAACCTGATAGATATCCAGGGATGGGATCAGATTCAGGTCCTGGGGAGGATCCATCGCTATTGGAACCGGGCCCAGATTCACAGAGACTTCTCCATAACCGAGCAGATTGGCTTCGTAAACAAAAGTGAAACCGACCAGATCCTCCGGGACCTGGAATCCCACTTTGCCCCGGACGATCTCGCCTGGATTGATCTCCCCATTGGGTTGATTGCTGCCGCTGGCCAGGTTGGCCTTTCCGTTGATATTGAATTTCACGCCTGAAGGGGATTTGAGCGACATTTGGAAAACCGGTGAGCTATTAAAGGATTTTTCGCCCTGATTGGCTATCATCAGATCCACTACAAGATATTTCTTTCCCTCTTCAGGAGGATTGAAGTCGCCACCCGGAGGTTGATCCCAACCTAGCACAACCAGAACAGCATCGTTAATGCTGATAATATCCCCTATTTCATATATGAGCTCTTGTTGTATCCGGCTGGCACTTTCTGGGTCTGGTTGGCTGGAGGGGTCCAGCGCCCCGATCTTTTGTGGCTGCGGTTCAGCCTGACAACCTGCCAGGCAGACCATCAAGCAGATGGCAAGTATTATCAGTACGTATCGCTGCATTTTCATAAAGCTACCCTCATAGCTACACGGGCTGGTAATTGTTCATTAATGGGTATGGAATGAGTCTATAGTAGTACAGATTTTACTATGGAGAAGTTTAACATCAATTTACAGTCTGGACAGGTAGGGATAGAAAGATGGAATTTTCATTTATAATCACCAAAACAAGAAAATCAAGGCCAATTAGGGGACCTGGGTAGATCATTTTACCCCTCCTGAATGTGGTAAAATCTCTCCCCAAAGGAATGAGGTTGTCTAGACAACATCACTTATACTGCTCTGTATCAACACCTGCAAGGATTTGTTGCTGGAGATGATAATGGTAATTGAGAATATCAAGCAATTCTTAACCAACCCTCCCGCGGATCTGCGCGATCCAAAACTGTATATTAATCGCGAGTTGAGCTGGCTCAGATTTAATGATCGAGTCCTGGAAGAGGCTCTGGATGAATCTCATCCCCTTCTGGAAAGGCTCAAGTTCCTGGCTATTTTTTCCAGCAATCTGGATGAGTTTTTCATGATCCGGGCCTCTGGATTGCGGCGGCAATTAGAAGCCAGCGCCCATATCATTCCAGCGGATGGCTTGCTGCCATCAGAGCAGCTAGCAATGATCCGCCAGCGGCTTTTACCACGATTAGAGGAGCAGCAAGAGTGCTGGAAAAAGGACTTATTGCCCAAGCTGGAAAAGCAGGGGATCAGGATCCTGAATTATAGCCAGCTGAAAAGGAAACAGAGGAAAATCCTCCGCAGGCATTTCAAAAAAGAGATCTACCCAGCTCTCACCCCCCTGGCTTTTGACCCGGGACACCCTTTTCCTCATATCTCCAATCTGTCCATGAACCTGGCAGTCGTGGTCCATGACCTAAAACACGGCCAGCGATTTGCCCGCCTGAAAGTGCCCAAGATCTACTCCCGTCTGATTGCTATCCCCAGCGAGGAGAGTGCTGATGAGTTTCAGGAATTGGGCCTGGACAATCCTTCTTCAACCAACTTCGTGTGGTTGGAAGAGATTGTTAAAGCTAATCTGGACCTGCTATTCCCTGGTTTAAAGATAGAAGCGGCTTATCCATTCCGGGTGACAAGGGACGCTGATCCAGAGATCGAGGAAGATGAAGCTTCCGACCTCCTGGCAGCTATAGAGGAAAGCGTAAGGGAGCGTCAGTTTGGTTCTGCCATTCGGTTGGAAGTTGACAAGACTATGCCGGATCAGGTCCGCGATATCCTGCAAACGAACCTGGATCTTGCCTCATACCAGATCTATGTGGTTGATGGTCCGATCGGTTTAAGTGATGTGATGGAATTGATGAGTATCAACAGGCCGGATCTGAAGGATATCCCTTTTCAGCCCTCGATTCCCCCCTCCCTCTCGACAGATGAAAGCATCTTTTCTGTCATGAGGAGAAAGAATATCCTTCTTTACCATCCCTATGACAGTTTTGATCCGGTTATCCGTTTTATTCGGGAGGCAGCCCGCGATCCAGAAGTGCTTGCCATCAAGATGACCCTGTACCGGGTAGGACCTGATTCCCCCATCGTGGCTGCCTTGATGGACGCCCGGGAAAACGGAAAACAGGTTGCGGTCCTGGTCGAGCTAAAAGCCAGATTCGACGAGGAGAATAATATCGTCTGGGCCAAATCATTGGAAAGGGCGGGTGTCCATGTCGTTTATGGACTGGTGGGATTGAAGACCCATGCAAAAGTCAGTATTGTTATTCGCCACGAACCAGAGGGTATCCGCCGCTACATCCATCTGGCGACGGGAAATTACAACGATGTTACAGCCAGGACCTACTCAGATATCGGCTATTTTACCTGCGATCCAGATCTCGGGAAGGATGCCTCTGCCTTATTTAATGGTTTGACAGGCTACTCCCTGGATGATGAGTATAGAAAACTGGTGGTCGCACCAGGTTCAATGCAGGAAGGGATCATCTCCAGGATCGATCGGGAGATCAAGGTGCATAAAGAAAGCGGCGAGGGTTACTTGGCTTTTAAGATGAATTCCTTGGTTGACCAGCCTTGCATTGAAGCTCTATACAGAGCATCTCAGGCTGGAGTCAAAGTGGATATCCAGGCTCGAGGAATCTGCTGCCTGCGACCCGGGGTGCCGGGAGTCAGCGACAATATCACGGTGACGTCTATTGTGGGGCGGTTTCTGGAACATCCCAGGATCTATTATTTCCACAATGGGGGGGAGGAAGAGATCCTATTGGGAAGCGCTGATTTGATGCCGCGGAACCTGTACCGCAGAGTGGAAACCCTGTTCCCGATTGAAGATGAAGTGATCAAAAAATCCCTCCGCGATGATATTTTGATGGTTCATCTCAGGGACAATGTGAAAGCCAGGAAAATGCTGGCTGATGGTCAATATGAGCCTGTGCAGCGGAGTGAAGGGGAGAAAAACCTGAATTCCCAAGAATGGATGATCAAGAACCGGGGGATCTGGCATCACGCATAGGGCGAATTACCCGATGATTCGATTCTCAGAGCTGTAGATTGTTTCCCTTTCCAAACGATGTTCTTTTAGAAGCTGGTCCGCCTGTTATATGATCTAGACCAAGAGCCGATCAGATCTGCTCCTTTCCGTTCCGTTTCCGTATCATACCCAACAAGAATCCCATAATTGATTGGCTGGATTACTGATTCAACAACTCAATGATCCGGTCCGTAGCCGATCCCTACTGGTCAACCGCCTGATTTGAGGAAAGTGCCAGGGTGATCGTTGCCGGGATGTCTTGAATGGGGCTGGCAAGAACTGTTAGAAGCAGCTGAAAACAGGACTGTTATCGCTTCAAAAGTGGACTCGAAAGCCATCAAGCGGAAGGGTTAGTGAATGAACCAAAGCATCATTCCACCAAATACGAATCCCCATGATACTCTTTTCCAAGTCTGGAGTCATGTGGATATCAACAACTTTGTGGAGAGGTGTATTTGGGACCTGGATCTCGTGACTGAAAAGAGAAATGCGGCTGTAAGAATTTACCCTTCTCTGTTCTCGCAAGCAAAAGACATCATCATGGGAAGTATAAGGTTCAGGAAGAGATAAAGGCCTGAGAAGGCTGTTGCCCTCAGTCAATGCCCTCTCGAATCGAACGCGGGGGATTTCTCCGGTAGTGGAATGGATCTGGTGATTGTTGTAGCGATCAAGCTCTTCTTTCAAGACTTCTCTTGCCTCAGAGAACTCTCCCAGATTTTCCAGTGCACATGTGCGAATGATGCGATCCTGCATCCAGCGATAAGGCCGCTCGATCTTTCCTTTGGCCTGTGGCGAGAGGGCGAAGATGACATCCACGCCCAGCAGGCGCATCATCTTTCCCCATTGAGTGTCGACGTCATCTGTCTCCAGGACATGTTTGCGCCAGAAACTGTCTCGACCCTGCACAAACCGGAATACACGCAACGAGTCAACATAGTAGCGCAAAGGTAAGCCAAAGGTCTCAAAGACAGCCTTTGCTGCCTGGATATGGGCCCAGGTAGTCTCTCCGGAGAAGAAATCGGCAAACAGGATCAAACGGCTGTAATCGTCAATGGAGGTGATCAGAGTCCATTTCTTTTCAGCAAAAGGAGACCAGCGGTGGGTAGAGCCATCATGTTGAACTAAAGCACCAACGGACTCGGTAATGACCTTTCGATCGTGTGCTTTCTTTTTCTTTCGGGGTTTATGACAACCCAGTTTCTTGGCTCGATCAATGATTGTATTTAGTGATACTTTGATCCCTTGTTTCTGCAGACGATCACGAATGGCCGAGTAGTTGTATCCAGATATCGGTATCTCAGGATTATCAATGAGATCCTTTTCGCGCATTAGTTCAAATTCCATTACCTCTTCTGCTTCTGGAGAAATTCTCTTCGGAGTGGCTCGTTGATATGAGATTGAGAAAGTTTCGGGATCCTCTCGGTATTGCTTCCAGAGCACAAAGAAGCGAGATCTGCCAATATCCAGCGTGTCCTGAACTTCTTCTCGTGTCATGAGACCTTGCTCGTAGGCTTGAAATAGAAAGACAACCTGCTCATCTGAAAATCGTCTGTGGAGCTGTGCCATAGTTCCCTCCTGGGTGGTGTGAGGGAACCTATTATAGGAGTCAAGTTTTCAACTGAAAACGAGTCCAGCTTTCAATTGCAAACAGTCCACTTTTCAATTATCAAATAACAGGAGTGATGGCCTTTATTGACAAATTCAGGCATATGATCGATATCCTGGTTGGTGATGAAGTGAACTTTCCGGGAAAGCTCTCTGTTGATCTCTTCCATGAAGTACGGGAAGCCGGATTGGAAAGTATCTGACACGTAATTGAAGAGCTTGGCGCTGAGCGGGTTGGCCATGGAGCTAGTGCTATTCAGATCCCGATATTGATGGATTATTTAGGTGAACACAGGATTGGCCTGAAATCGAATCTGACCAGCAATTTACTAACTAGGGTTGTGGAAAGTTATACAAGCCATCCCCTGGAAAAATCCATAGAAAGCGGTATTCTGGCAACGATAAACACAGATGATCCTGGTATCAGTGCAATTGATCTGCGTTATTAACACGAACAGGTACCTGCAACTCGACTTACCGAGAAGTAGATCAAACAGGCCCAGCAGAATGCTCTGGAAGTGGCTTTTATCAGCCCGGAAGAAAAGGCTGGTCTGCTTGATAGATAAGACCGCCAAAACACTTCAAGTATAATATTTGCATACAGGAGCCTTTGGCTACGGTCGGCGGGAGAATAAGCAGATCTGAATAACATTAATCCCGAAAATAAATAGACTAGGGATGAATGTGAGGTTTCAAGTCCCGCCAAACAATCTCCAGTTGGATTGCCTAGGTTCTTTCGACAGCGTTCAAACACCCAGAAACGAGTGCGTTTTACCACCAAGGGGAGTCTTGTGGGGATATCTGAAAAGGAAATGATCCTATGGCCAAATTCAATCAATTGAGTGACCGTGAGTGGGAAATTATCAGACAGCTGCTGCAGGGTAAAAGCAATAAGCTAATTGCTTTGGCGCTTGATGTTTCTATCAGCACAGTAGAATTCCATTTGAATAGTATCTATGCAAAGTTGGAAGTAAGCTCCCGGCTGGAGCTGATCTTAGTACTATGGAAAGCCACAGGTAATATCGAAATCGATGAACTGAGGTATTCCACAGTTGACAGTTCGGAGGACAGTATTGAAAATGGAGATAGGTCCACTATCGATCAATTACAGAGGTTGCGTAGTATCATGCGCTTATATCGATTAGTTCTTATCACTTGTTTAATAATGATACTATTGCCGCTTGGATTTCTATTCTATACTGCCAGCAGTCTGCCTGGATCCATTATAATGTGGCGATCAATATTCCTATGGCTGCTACCGGCTGCTGCAATTCTGTTCCTGCTTCTGCTTTTTCCTAGAACAGGTTTTCGAACACTTGTTTTCATCTCGTATATAATTTTACTGTCCTTTCTTGCCATAACACTTATCCTTAGATTAATAGGGCCGTTGTGGCTTATCCCATACCTGGTTGGAGCAGGGGGAATTCTTATTGCAGCAAGGTCCAGGACGAGAGATCAGGAACCTGGCACGCTTGATGCCGATTAAGCTGATAGTTCTCCGCTGGCTAGCATAATTAATGATCTGAACTACAGTTAATTACATCATCTCTTGAAATTTCTATCGACACGGTTGAATTTTAACTGAAAGATATCTATGCCCTGGTACAGCTATGTTCCATGATTGGGTTTGATTTAGCGACCACAGTTACAGTTGCTATCAAAGAACTGGGGTATTCCATAGTTGACAACCCGGAAGGTAGTGTTGAAAATGGAAATAGGTCTATTGTAGATCAGCTGCTGAAGAAAGGCGGGAATAACGAGATATATCTTAGTCAAAGAATCAGGGTGGGAAGAAGGACGCCAAAAAATAGCTAGTTTCAGTTATTATGTGCGGGGCGACGCTATCCTGAAGATGAATTCTTGACCCTTTCTATCCCTCATGAATTAGCACACTGGGGCAACGAAATAACAATTACTACAAAATCACTAATAATCCGGATAATCAATCTAATTTTACAAGGAGGTTACAAATAACCATTCATCTTAAGTTTAATTTCTCACCTTGGGTTACGTAATACAAGGAGAAAACTGTGAAAATAGCTTTCTCAACCGACCATTAAGAGAGGGGGATGACAACGGTTTTTTATAAAGAAAGGGCCATTTTCCCTACGCACCCCAACCACGTGGAAAAGGAGGCGATTTAAATATTAGCAGAACACGGCAAAAGAAACGCATGTGACATGCTCATTATATAAGAAAAAACATGGAGGGATAAAATGTACAAAACCCGAATTCTAGCATTATCAATTGCGTTCGTATTGGTTTTCTCAATAACCCCAAGGACTACTGAAGCACAAGCAAACACTGATACTCCCCCTCCGCCCTCAACATCAAAAACCGCACCATTAACGGAAGAAGAACTAAAGAATGCCTTGGTCATTGATAATATCAACAACAGATCTGCACTAGTTCCCCCTGGAGGAAGTCAGCTATATAGACTTCAAGGAACCGTTATCTATATCAAAGTTTTAGCAGAGGAACTGATAGATAGCTCTCAGGATTCAGAAGCATCAACCAAAGGAGCTACATATACTCAGGTTTGTGGGATTGATGTGTACAAGTCTGGCTTATTGATGGCATATTTACGAAACCGGGCAAATGTATATTACTACACAGGCTATACACTAGCCCCAGCCCGTTTTAACTGGATGGATATGTACGGCACAAGATCAGTAAGTATTTTTGCTACATGGAAGAGCTTGGGACAATTTTCTTACCCTTCGATTATGCAAAGATTTGAGACATATGGTTATACACAAGCCTGGGGCAATCTTGAAATTAAATTCTATCCATGGGGTGGAGAGACTTACTATTTTGTTTCTCGTCTTGTTGTAAATACATCCGGGACATATTGCCAATGAGCGCAAATATATTAATAATCGCAACCTGGATACTCTCGGTGGGTATCGCACTTTTCTGGATACAGAGAAGCAACCTCGACAACCTTACAAAAGCAGTCTGGGCATTGGTCGTGTTGCTAGTTCCAATACTCGGATCGTTAGCATTCATCATAGTCCATCGTTTGGGAACAAGGCCTTCAGCCGACTAATCGACTCGGTAACAACCATATTCACGGTTAGTACTGGGCCGCCAAAGTACAGGTGAGTTCCAGGGTTGAGTTTGTTTAGACAATGATTAAAAGCCACAGATAAAGTTGATATCGAGGAACTGGGGTATTCCTTAGTTGACAGACCAGAGGATAGTGTTGAAAATGAAGATGGATCACTCTCTATCAGTCCTTAATGAAGAAAGGAGAGAATAATGAACAAGAGACACAATATCCTGATTGCCATCTCCACGCTATTGATTTTGGTCCTAGGTGCGGCGTTTATAGGTGCCAGCCAAGCAGACTTGGCTAATCCTGCTGAGACTACTACATATTCTTTTGTTGTGGAGTTCACTGGTGATGTAGAACAGGATCTACAACTTTTTGCGCATACACTGCGGGAGCAGGGTTTACCCGAAGCGGAGATCCAAAATAATTTAGCCCACTTGCGTCCCAATCTTGAAGCCACCACATACGGTCCCTTTGAGAAGCTAACATTTTCTGTTGAGGTGGAGAGTGGTGATATTGATGCGTTTGTATTTGATTTACGCAAGCAAGGTGTCTCAGAGGAAACTATCCAGATTCTTGAAAACGAAATCAGTAATAATTGGCAGAGGTTATCGGATAACAATTTGGATACTAGAGGGTGCAAAACCCGCATAGATGGCGTTGAGGTGAAAAATGCTTATGGTATGCTGCTGTACAGCTACAGCTCTAGTATTAATTGGTGTTATAACGGGAGCACAATTACATACCTCGATACCTGGGAATCCTACAGCACGTATTGGGGTTGGCAATTCATCGGATCTACTAAGAACCAGAGCGGGGGATTAGGGCAGGGGTCTTACATCTTGCACCGCTATGCCACCTTCTACAACCCTATCCTAGGTCTATATGGCTATCCTGATACGCATCAGGGTGTATATGGAGATGGTTCCTCGTGGGGTTATGCCAGCCCATAAAGCTTTATACAGGGTGCTTGACAAGATAAGGAACTGGGGCTAAACCCCCTAAAGGGTACCTTGCATATTCGCGCAGACATATACGCTCAGGAGTGCCTAAAAGGGCCTTAGGTCTGAATAAAGTTGCTCAAAATGGCGGTTTTAAATTTGGTTCCCCAAGCAGGGATTTGCATCACAGACATTTATTTAGCCCAAAATGGAGACCCTTGTGTTGTTTTATTGCAGCACATAACTATAAAAATGATGGAAGAGCTATTGGATCTTTGATCGTGCTGATCATAAGATTGGAAAAATATAAAGGAGATAGGAATGAAAACAGATACAAACCGAATTAAATGACAATCACTTCGATTGCAGTTTGACATTGTCATTATCTGCAATTCATGGAAATCCTTGGTCTATCTATCCTTTACATGAAGGAGGAAAGAATGGTACAAAGAAACAGGTTGTCATTTAGATTATCCATACTTTTGCTTTTGTTCCCGCTGGTTTCCCTCCTAGCTGGATGCTCGATTGTGAATCAGGACCTCCCCCCAGAGCGAGCGTCCCTGTCGAAACACACATGCATTGATGAAGGCAGCTTTATCCCGCGCCTACTGATGGTGGATAACCAACAGATTGAGGCTACGGTTCTCGCTGGAGGCACAGTCAGGAGCGGCGATTTCCTGATTTCACTTTTCCTGGTTTGCGATCCATCACTTACCTCAGATGACCCTATGAATGACAACTACAGCGAAGTGCGGTATCTGGCTTTATCGTATGCAAGCGAGTATCTCGGTGACCCACTAGATGAAGAGATCAAGGTCTCGATGACTATCAACGATGAGATAACAGGAGCAGCCATTCTCTCAGGTTCCACCAATGACCAAATCTTCATTGGCAGAGGTGCGACTACTCATATGTATGGTCCATTCAACACAAAAAATCAACTCGTTGCCCAATCCCTTGTTGCCGGCAAACCAGTTGATTTTCTCCTCACTTTCTCAACGTCCAAACCCCTTGCCGCAGCTCACCTTACCGCAGCATTTGAGGAAACGACTGACGGCTACCTACTTCTAAACGCCGAGATTGTGAAAAAACAATAATCACTGTGATCAGGCAAGAGGATTTATTCTGGAAAATTCAAAGCAGGAGCCTTGTGCGCCTTACGCTGAAAGAAAAGGAGATGAATCAAATAATATCATCTGGTAGTAGAAAAACGTTGTCGCTTCATTTACAAGAAACAAGTTTTTCAACTAAAGAAAAGGAGGAACAAATAAAGAAGAAACTGGCATTCGTGGTACTTATCATATTAGTAGCGTCTTTTCTCATGGGCTCAGTCCCACCTGATGGAAGAATGGAAGACTCACCTAATCCAATGTATTCAAACAAGGCTATTATTGCCAATGCTGAAACGGGGGAGAGTTACGAACTTCCTGTTGTTGCCCACTGGACCAGGGCCTTGGGTGAAGGGATAAATGAAGCACTAATTTCTGTGGACATCCCCGAAGAAATCCTAGAAGGAAGAGCCGGGGCCGAAGATTGGGATTATGACTCAACAAGATCGGTAAAAATCTATGTTTATATTTCATATAGCTGCCTATATGACGAGGCACAATACATGAAATTAAGTCAAGTGAAAGGAAAATGGGTTCAACTTGACGGAGACGTAAGTTGTACAACATTAAAGGTTGCAGCAAGATGCTATGGGGATTTTTACACCACCGGCTTCTGCAACAGGTATAACTATGGAAATGTATCCTATCCCACGAGTGGGGTTTATTACTCTATCACCCCTTCCTGGAGTACTCAATATGTGAATATTACCTACCTTGGCTACAGTCAACAAGGGATCACTACCGCATACCTAAAACGTGGGATCTCAACTTGGAGCGCCACAATATACCTCGGAAATGCGTGTTTGTGGTAATCAATCACAGATATAAACATATTGATTGTCGTGTAGAGTCTTGCTACACTGAAGTGGAATTCGTAGGCTTATTCTAACCAATGCATTCGCATACAGGAGGTCGAGGTATGAAGAAAAAATTCAGTTCAATTACGGGGATTCTTCTCCTGATAATCTTACTGAGTGTCGTTGCCCTTTTCATCGGACGAGCAAATTCCACTCATGCAAATGACCAATTAGGAAGAGAACCGGTTATTCTTCTGGACGTCATCGATCGCTTAGAAGATACAGGTCAATTGTATTCCTTAGTACCCGATACAGGAGAACCTGGAGTAATTCTCGCCCAAGAAGTTCAAGAGTTGAGCTCGCGGTGGCATGAAAACAATCGAAAATCTGGCTGGATCCACATCGTTTCTGTATACCAGGTGGATCAAGATGAGATTAGAGTATTTCCAGATGGGAAACCGATGGAAAATGGATATGTACAGGAACAATGGTTCTTGTTGGATGAACATGGATATGAAATAACTCATTTGTCAATTCAGCGGGATATGAATGGCAACGTGATCCAGGTATCTGCCCTAAGAGATGGTACGGGGTATAACCTGACGTATGGCATAAAAATGTCTCTGCCGGATGAGGCCTTAGAATTTGTCTGGGATTTTGGATTTCCGGGAATGGTAGCCGATATCGTTGGTAGTCTGGAGAAAGAAATGGTCTCCCTGGACGACCAAACCGTAGTTCTCTATACCCTCACAGAGGAATTCCCATTCCCAATGGACTTTTCCGGGTTCACTGATCCGGTAGCAGCCATCAAAACACAAGCCTGCTACGAGCCTGAGAGCGGGAAATTGCTTTCCCTTGAACGGGTGATGATTTTTTCGAGCGGTGAAGAACGGGTCACCGACACGATGGAACTTGTGAGTTGGGAAAGAGGAGTTCAGCCGCCTGCGGAGGTGCAGAAATACCTTGACGCCACCTATGAGGATGACTTTATAGATCCCTCGGAAATGATTAACTAGTCTGAACAGGAGGCAGCTCAATGAAAAGAATATTGCTCAAACTGGCAATGGGTATAACGACAATCCTTATACTGGGATTGTTGACAACAGTGGTGGCTGAAGCTTACTCCCAATGTTATCCAGGCGGAGGTTCCTGTATTACTATAGGAAACTACTACCACACGGTGACCAATACTTCTGGCTCTTACTGGTACGCAGGTGTCAACAGTTATACATCAAATCCAACAACGGCGATGGATGATATCGGTTACGCATACTGGACGATCAGGGAATGGTGTAACGTTACTCTTTCAGACTTTGATACTTATGGCGGAGCTGTGCATCACCATGTGTCAACTTATTCAGCGTCAAGAATTAGAACCAAGCTGTTTTGTTTTAATCCCACTCTACGCCTGGGTGAATCGTTAGGAAATCATGATTTTTACGATCATCCGTACCCCCATAGATATTGGTACTCGTATAAGTCTGGAGATATACCCTAAGAACAAATGGAAATCTCATGATGGAAGAAAGGCACGACGAGCAATAAATTTGTCGTGCCCTTCAGGTTAGAGTTTAGTATATACTACAAATCACACAAGTAGTCTGCCACCTTCTGTTTTATGCTGACACCTTCATCTACGTGTTGAAAGCATCGCTGAGCCCAGGCATCCGACCAGAGGCGTGCGACTTAGTACGTAAACCGAAATCGATAAATAGTTATTGAGTTAAGTTCTATGTGATCATCATCGAAGATGCCTCGCAGCATAACTGGAGGAAGAGAATGAATATCGAGGCTTTTCTATTCTTCTTTAGAAATAGCAATTCAGGTCTACATCACCAAAAGAGGAGGATATTACTTTCCGCATTGATTGTGGTTGGAATAGCTTTGGCAGCAGGATGTTCCCCTTTGGATTCTAAAGGTCTCGATTCTCTACCTGCTGAAATAGTTACATCAACTCCCCAATCTACAGAGGTCCAGGCTCCGATATCCCATCCAATTGAGTTCCAGACTCCGACTCCCACACCTGCAGTGGCAGATACTCCGATATCTCATCCTTCTGAGGTCTGTACACCAACGCCCAAATCCGAGTATTGCAGCTCGTTCCAGCTGGTGGAGATCAGGAAAGTACTAATCAATGGAGAGAGAGTCAACCTTACCATCTGCTTCTCGCTTCCTTCATCTAATCCGTCCTGGGTTCTCGTAAGGGTCCCAGGAGATGTCTCTCTATCCGATGGCCAGCATGTCATCCCCCTTAATTCATTTAGTTTTGTGTCTTTCGAAGATCGCTCCGATCCTGCCTGCAAAATGCGCTGTGATGAGTTCAAATCCTCTCTCCCAGAAGATTTCAAAATTGACGAGGCAATCCTGACAGTGAAGAGAATTGCTGCCGACTTTCCTGCAAAGATTGACTGGGACGCCGTTCTCCAGGAGCTTGAAAGGGTGGCTCCGGACCTGGTCATTGAGCCGGATCGCGACCAGCCAGGACCGGGCTTCGGTGTCATTGAGATACCTCCAGGTATGACCAATCACGAGGCAGTCTACCTCGTAGTTGGTTTGATTGAACCTGTAGTTATTGGACCGTGGTCTATCCCGATTCAAGTAGACTCGGAATGATTCTCATAACCGTCTAAACAGTGTTTCGACTGGCATTTAGTCCGTGATGTACCGATCTGAAGTCAGTGGCTAATTAAATTCCGGTTCGATTCGAGTTCAATACCGCCCACTGTCTTGGACCTGTGACGTGTCAGTATCTATGAGACCATTCGCGTGGAATTTTAATAGAGACTTTTCGGCCAAATCAAGATAATTAGATGAAGGAGAAACCAAAGACAAACTTGAGGAAAAGCTATTAGACACTAAAAGAACTTGATCATCGTATCCTACAATTGCGGCACGTGTACTCTAGCGTCTCTGGGAAGGGACGTTTAGTGTGTTTTCTGTGTTTCGTTGAGTGATGGTAATAATAATCATCAAAACTAGTAAGAACCCAGCCGCTGGGAGTACCGCTCCCCCTACCCCAAATAAAAACAAGGCACTGAACAGAAGGAGAGTTACCAAACCGAGCCAAGCAATTAGCAATTTCCGTACTCGCAGTCCGACTATTAATAGGATTGCGGCCAAGAATGGGATAAACCCCTGTGGGGCAGGACTAAATCGCGTGCTTTCCTGAACCAATTCAGGAACTTCATACATCCGGACTTCTTGGATGAACATTCCTGGTAAACCAATAATTAACAAAAAGAAGCCATATAGCCCTACTACAACAGCTACCAGGAGAGTCGCCTTGATAGCAACCTTCGATATAAGCATCTTGAGAGGTGGATTAATTATGTCGTTATCCACTATTAATTACACCCCTGCAATATTTGTTTTCTAACGCCAGCAACAATGTTGCCGGACCACCAAAAGGTACAATATGATTTACCACTGGCGTGTCCGTCTTCATCGTCGTACAAACTATGGTAGTATCCATCGGGATTCGAAAGGTTGCAAGGAAATGAGCCAGAAGGATCGCAATGATAATTACCTCGACCAGTTCGCCATACAACAGTAGAAGGACCATAGTTCACACTAGTGAGATAACAACCATCAACCACCCACTCATACCAAGGAAACGGCTTCGACCCTTGGCAACTACCAGTCTGTGAAATTATCGTCGCGCTCTGTCCATCATACGAGAACGTAATCTTTCCGTACTTATGAGTGAGCTTATCCCATGTTCCTCCATACCCATACATAAAGACATGCTGTTCACTGGTTTTGGTTGCTCTTTCACCAGCAACAGACGCGCTACCCTCGTTTTGGGTGTCTGTATGGGACTTCTCCAAGACCAACAGCGATGCCGTGGGCAGGAGTTCCATAAGCGGGTTGACTATCTCCTGAGGACCATTGTCTACCGTTCCTGACCATTTCGCATTAACCACCGCTTGGCACTGTGGGTCTAAGACTATTCCTAGCCACTGGGTCTCACTTTGACCAGGTGCTGTGGTGCGCACTTTTATAGTTCCAAAGTCGCAAGCACCATCTTCACCGCGAACTCCTATAGCAATAATGTCACCAACTACAACCTCATCCCCATTTATCTCGTCTTGCCGGGAAAACACTCGCAATAGGGGTGAACTTTGGGGTTGGTTGCCTAGAGTGGTTAATCCAGTTGTAAAGACGAACACCAAGACTACAAGCAAGCTAGCAAATCGGGTACGTATAGTATTATCATTTTCCATTTCAATCCGCCATCAATTTAAGATACAAATGAACTGAGCCGGATTTATGTACAGATATTTGAAAGAAAATCACCTTCCTGGAAAGTGATTTCACATGAATCACAATTCACTGATAAAGAAAGCGAAAACGCTATATTAATGACAATCCTAGCACTAAGCCTCGGTGAAATTGGGTTGACTAGATTACGGGTTGGGTTATCGAATGTATCTCCAGAATCAACATACAAATTGATTCTACAAGAAGGTAGTTGGATTGTATACTGTGGTTTTCCACAGGTTGACGAACTATAAATTCTGTTAATTTGAGTTAATGAATAACTCTGCCTGTATTCTCCCTTTGCTCGATCTTCCTTTGTCCCGCTTATTCAAACCTTGCTGTTCTTTTGACATTCTAGGTTGCCAGGATTGTACTGAGTATTCCGCCAACTATGAGATCTGGTATAAAAATATACTAGCGCAGTACAAGGAAAGCCGTTGCGCATAATTTCTCCTTGGAAGGGGCAATTGTTGTTCCCTTGCTGTTAGGAGCAGCTGAAAACTGGACCCTTCTCCTTTTGACTCAAAAAACAGAAGAATTCATCGGAGAATGGATAGGTTATATAGTGAAAAAAATTGCTCCACTCATTGGCAACCCGTTTCTGTTACTGCGCAATAACTTCCTCCTTGGTTTATTGAGGGAAACCATTATAGCAGTCCAGTTTTCGGCTGAAAACGAGTCCAGCTTTCAATTGCAAACAGTCCACTTTTCAATTTCAAATGACAGGGCTGCCAATAAAAC